>NZ_PYAU01000001.1:0-2400000 GCF_003014675.1 Labedella gwakjiensis | reverse complement strand
CGACCCGAAGACCGCCGCGGCGTCGCTCGCCGCGAGCGCGTCGACGACCTCGTCGAGCAGAGCGGTGTGCGTGTAGCCGAGGAGCGAGACCGCCCGCTCGTAGTCGACGGAGTCGCCCTCTGACCCGGCCATGAGCTGGTCGAGCAGCGAGAGGGTGTCGCGAGCGGACCCGCCTCCGGCCCTCACGACGAGCGGGAGGACGCCGGGAGCGACGGACACGCCCTCCGCCTCGCACAGCTCTCCGACGTAGTCGAGCATCTGGGCCGGCGGGATGAGCCGGAAGGGGTAATGGTGCGTGCGCGAACGGATGGTGCCGATGACCTTGTCTGGCTCCGTCGTGGCGAAGATGAACTTCACATGCTCCGGCGGCTCCTCGACGATCTTGAGGAGCGCGTTGAACCCCTGCGGCGTGACCATGTGGGCCTCGTCGAGGATGAAGATCTTGTAGCGATCGCGGGCTGGCGCGAAGATGGCGCGTTCGCGCAGGTCGCGCGCGTCGTCGACGCCGTTGTGGCTCGCGGCGTCGATCTCTACCACATCGAGCGACCCTCCGCCGTCGCGCGAGAGCTCTACACAGCTGTCGCAGACGCCGCAGGGGGTGTCCGTCGGGCCCTCTGCGCAGTTCAGGCACCGGGCGAGGATGCGGGCGGACGTGGTCTTGCCGCAACCGCGCGGGCCGCTGAAGAGATACGCGTGGTTGACCCGGTTGGTGCGCAGCGCCGTGCGCAGCGGATCCGTCACCTGAGACTGGCCGATCATCTCGGCGAACGTCTCTGGCCGGTAGCGGCGATAAAGGGCGGTGACCACGACCCCAATGCTAGTCGCCACCACCGACACCCGGGCTGGGCGCCGGTCACCCGGCATCCGGACCGGGCCGACCCACGAAGAGGGGGACAGACAGACGGACGGAGTCCGCCTAGTGTCGTCCTCGATGGCCGTTGAGGGGCGGCGCGTCTTGCGGTGCCCCTTTCGTCGACGGCTCGAGTGAAGTCGACTGAGGGGAAGACTGACATGACTGAAACGCGCCTTGCGCACCGACCATCCGATCCGGACGGGATGGCGCCTCCTGCGCGCCGATCCCGCTCCCGCAAGCTCAGGGCGATCCTCGCCGGCGGGCTCGTCCTCGGCGTCGGTGCCGCCATCACGCTCGCCGCGTGGAACGACTCCGAGTTCGCCACCGGCACGTTCAGCGCCGGCAGCTTCAACCTGGAGGGCTCCACGACGAGCGCGACCGCCGACTACGACGACCACAACGTCGACGAGGGGGACGCGGCCGCCGGTCTCGTCTTCACCACGCCGTTCGACAACCTCGCGCCGGACGACGTCGTGTACGCACCGTTCTGGCTCCGTCTCGCCGCCGGTACCACGACGGACGCGTCTCTCGTCGTCGAGAGCATCACGACGACGGACACGACCCTGACCAACGCCGACGCGCTCTCCTACGACGTCTACCAGCTGGCGAGCGCCACGGCGACGTGCGACGAGACCGGCGTCGCCGCGGCCACGGTCGTCGCGTCCGGAGCCGAGCTCACGACCGACGCCGCGGTCACGAGCACGACGCTCACACTCGCGAACGGGGCGACCGCGGCCGATGCCGGCGCTCCGGTCCAGCTCTGCGTGGTCGTCACCGCCGGTGACGACCTCGAGGAGGGCGGCGTCACCACGTCGACCTGGCAGTTCACGGCGACGAGCACGGAGTAGGTGATCGTCGTGCGTCATACCGACCACGACGACGAGAACAGGCGCCATCGCCGCTGGTGGTTCCGGGCACGAGCGCTCCTCTCGGGGGGCCTCGTGCTCGGGATCGGCACGGCGGTGACGGTCGCGGCCTGGAACGACAGCGAGTACGTCGACACGACGATCACCGCGGGGACGTTCCAGATCGAGGGCAGCACGTCGTCGGCGACGGCGGGTTACACCGACCACGCGGTGTCGACGGCCCCCGCGACACTCTCGTACTCGTCGCCCGTCACGGCGATCACCCCCGGCACCACGACGTACGCGAGCTTCTGGGTGCGGACGAAGGCGACGAGTGTCGCCGGCACCGTCACGCTCCAGACGCCGACCTTCGGGGCATCGACGGGACTCCAGTCGACGCTCACGTACGGGGTCCGGCTGCTGACCACGGCCCAGACCTGCGGAGCCGCGGCCTTCAGCCCGACACCCCTCGGGACCACGATCGTCGCGACGGGCACCACCCTGAACGCGACGCTCACGGCGCCGTCGCCCGTCATCTCGGCAGCGGGAGGTCTCGTGCACCAGTACTGCTTCGCGATCACCCTGCCCACCACGGCCGACAACACCGTCCAGGGGCTGAGCGCCGTCCCCACCTGGCAGTTCCTCGCGACAGCCACCTGACCCACCGTCGGAGCACCATGAGCACCACCACACGCCGGCGTGCCGCACGACCGTCGGGGGCACACGTCCGCCCCCGACGGCCCGCGCGCCACGCGATCGGCGACGCCTTTCTGACCCTGCTCGCCGTCGGAGGCCTCGTGTGCGTCGCACTCGTCGTGCTCTCCGTCGCCTTCCAGATCACGCTCGTCATGTTCAAGACGGGCTCGATGTCGCCGACCATCCCGGCCGGATCCGTCGCGGTCGTCCGTCAGATACCCGCGGACGAGATCCTCGTGGGGGACGTCGTCACCGTGGATCGACCCGGTGATCTGCCCGTGACGCACCGGGTCACGAGCGTCTCCGTCATCGACGGATCCCCCGAAGCGCGCACCATCACGATGCAGGGGGACGCGAACGCGTCACCCGACCCGTTCCCGTACACCGTGGAGACGGTGCGGATCGTGCTCGCCTCGATTCCGTCCATCGCCTCGGTGATCGTGTGGTTCTCGAATCCGGTCGTGCTCGGCGCTGTCACACTCGCCGCGTCCGTGCTCGTGGCGTGGGCGTTCTGGCCGCGCCACGACGAGGTCCACGAGGACGACTCCGTCACTCCCTCCGCTGGAGGCGACGGATGAACGATCGCCACCCGTCCAGGATGCGATCGCGGCTCGCCGCGATCGGGACGGCCGCCGCGCTGTGCTCGGCGCTGACCCTGCCGCAGACGACCGTGACGGAGGCGGCGTTCACGGACCGAGAGCACGCGGGCGGCATGATCACCGCGGGGCGTCTGGCTGCTCCGACGGCACTCACGTGCACCATCGAGTCGGTCCTCGGTCTGCTCGCGAACTACCGGATCGGCTGGACGGCACCGTCCGGCCCCACGCCGACGGGCTACACGATCACGGTCACCTACAGCTCGGGCTCCCCCGTCTACACGGGAGCGGCTCCGGCCGGAGCGACCTCGTTCGTCATCTCGGGCGGGCTCCTCGAGGGACTGCTCGTCCCCGGGACCTACTCCATCACCGTGCGAGCGACTCTGCAGAACTGGACGGGCCCCGTGGCGTCCCCCGCCCAGACGGGCCGACTCGTCGTCGCCACCGGCTGGCGGTGCAGCTGACGAGGGGACATCGCCTCAGGACACGGCCGAGAGCGTCTGGATGGCGATCTCGAGTTCCTCGTCGGTCGGCACGACGAGCACAGTGACGGCGGAGTCGTCCGTCGAGATCACGCGCGTCTCGCGACCGGAGGAGGTGTTCCGCTCGGGATCGATGCGGATCCCGAGGATGTCGAGACCGCCGAGCGACTCGGCACGCACGAGAGGGGTGTTCTCCCCCACTCCCGCCGTGAACGCGATCACGTCGAGCCGGCCGAGGTGGGCGGCGTACGCGCCGACGTAGTGGCGGATGCGGTGAACGTAGACGTCGAGGGCGTCGCGCGCCACCGTGTCCCCCGATTCCGCGCGGGCGATGAGGTCGCGCATGTCCGACGCACCGGCCAGACCCGTGAGCCCGCTCCTCTTGTTGAGCAGCGTGTCGAGCTCGTCGATCGACAGTCCCGCGCGCCGCGAGAGGTGCAGGAGGACGGCGGGGTCGAGGTCGCCGGACCGCGAACCCATCACGAGTCCTTCGAGCGGGGTGAGCCCCATCGAGGTCTCCACCGAGCGACCGCCGTCGATGGCCGTCACCGACGCCCCGTTGCCGAGGTGCAGGACGATCTGCGCGAGGTCCGCGAGCGGTCGACCGAGGAAGCGTGCGGCCTCCTCCGAGACGTACTTGTGGCTCGTGCCGTGGAATCCGTAGCGCCGGATGCGGTGCTTCGCCGCGAGATCACGGTCGATCGCATACGTGTAGGCGGCGGGCGAGAGCGTGCGGTGGAACGCCGTGTCGAACACGGCGACGTGCGGAACGTCGGGGAACGCGGCTTGCGCCGCGTCTATGCCCTGCACGGCCGCCGGGTTGTGGAGCGGCGCGAGGTCGGAGAGATCCTCGATGTTGATCTTCACGAGGTCGGTGATCACTGTGGGCTCGAAGAACCGGCGTCCGCCGTGGACGACCCGGTGGCCGACGGCGACGGGGCGATTCTCCGCGAGCGACGGACCGTGCTCCTCGAAGCTCGCGATCATCTCGCCGAAACCGGCGGTGTGGTCGGTGATCGGGACGTCGCGCTCCCAGGTGGACTCGCCGCCGTCCGACCGGGTCTCGTCGCGGTGCTTCACCCTTCCCGTTCCCTCGCCGATGCGCTCGACGAGACCGGATGCGAGAGCCGTTCGGTTCTCCACGTCGATCAGCTGGTACTTGAACGACGACGATCCGGAGTTGACGACGAGGACGGTGCTCATGACGCCGCCGCCGACTTCGACGGTGAGCCGGCCTGGATGGCCGTGATCGCCACCGTGTTGACGATGTCCTGCACGGTCGCCCCTCTCGAGAGGTCGTTGATCGGCTTGTTGAGGCCCTGGAGCACCGGGCCGATCGCCACGGCACCCGCGGAGCGCTGCACGGCCTTGTACGTGTTGTTGCCGGTGTTGAGGTCGGGGAAGATGAACACCGTCGCGCGGCCGGCGACGTCCGAGTCGGGCATCTTCGTCGCGGCCACGGCGGCGTCGGCCGCCGCGTCGTACTGGATCGGTCCCGCCACGAGCAGGTCGGGCCGGCGCTCGCGCACGAGTGCTGTGGCCGCCCGCACCTTCTCCACGTCGGCGCCGGACCCCGACTCACCGGTGGAGTACGACAGCATCGCGATCCGGGGTTCGATCCCGAACTGGGAGGCCGTGGCGGCGGAGGAGATCGCGATGTCGGCGAGCTGCGACGAGTCCGGGTCGGGCACGACGGCGCAGTCGCCGTAGACGAGGACGCGGTCTTCGAGAGCCATGAGGAACACGCTCGAGACCACGTTCACGCCGGGCGACGTCTTGATGATCTCGAACCCCGGACGGATCGTGTGCGCCGTCGTGTGGATGGCGCCGGAGACCATGCCGTCGGCGAGCCCCATGTGGACCATGAGGGTGCCGAAGTAGGAGACGTCGGTCACGACGTCTCGGGCCTGGTCGAGCGTCACGCCCTTGTGCGCGCGGACCCGCGCGTACTCGTCGGCGAACTTGAGAGCCATCACGGGGTCGTGCGGCGAGAGCACCTCGGCCCGCGAGATGTCGAGCCCGAGCTCGATCGCGCGCGAGCGTACCTCGAACGGCTCGCCGAGGATGGTGAGCCGGGCGACGTCGCGCGCCAGGAGCGTGTGCGCGGCGCGGAGGATACGGTCGTCCTCCCCCTCCGGCAGCACGATGTGCCGGTCGACGGCGCGCGCCTGTTCGAGCAGTCCGTACTCGAACATGAGAGGGGTGACGACCGAGGTCCTGCTCACCTGCAGCAGGTCGACGAGGGCCTTCGTGTCGACGTGCTGCTCGAAGAGGGCGAGCGCGGTGTCGTACTTGCGCTGCGAGTCCGCCGCGAGACGACCGCGCGTCGACGTGATCGCGACGATCGTGTCGTACGTTCCGAGCCCGGTGCGAATGATGGGCAGCGTCTGCGGCAGCCCGTCGAGGAGCTTCTCGATCGGCTCCGGCAGGTCGAATCCACCGTTGAGCACGATGCCGGCGATCGACGGGAAGGTGCCGGCGGCTTGCGCCATGAGGGCCGCGAGGAGCACTTCCGTGCGATCGCCCGCGACGACCAGGGCAGCACCTTCCGTGAGGCGCGGGAGCACGTTCACCATGCCCATTCCGGCCACGACCACGCCGAGCGCCTCGCGCTGGAGCAGCGCGGGGTCGCCCTTGAGGAGTTCGCCGTCGAGCGATTCCATGATCGACCCCATGCTCGGCGCCACGAGGTATGGCTCCTCCGGGATCGCCCACACGGGAACGCCGGGCTTGGCGAGTTCCACGCCGGCGACGACGGCCGCGGTGTCCGTGGCGTCAGCGCGGTTTGCGATCACGGCGAGCAGGGTGGCGTGAGCATTGCGCATCTCCTCGAGGGCGAGCTCCGCGATCTGTCGCATGTGCTCGGGACTCCGGGCCTTGCCCTGCCCGAGTCGCTCGCCGGCCCCCTGCCCCTCACGCCCGCCGAGAACGAGGAGGACCGGGGCGCCGAGGTTCGTGGCGATGCGCGCGTTGTACCCGAGCTCGGTCGGGCTGCCCACGTCGGTGTAGTCGGAGCCGAGGATCACGACGGCGTCGCACTTCGCCTCGACCGACTTGTACCGCTGGACGATGCGCGAGAGCGCACCATCGGGGTCCGCGTGCACGTCGTCGTAGCCGACGCCGATGCACTCGTCGTAGTCGAGGTCGACGCCGTCGTGCTGCAGGAGCAGCTCGAGGACGTAGTCCCTCTCCTGAACGGAACGGGAGATGGGGCGGAAGACACCGACACGCTTCACCTCATGGGAGAGCAGGTCGAGGAGCCCGAGGGCGATCGTCGACTTCCCGGTGTGCCCCTCCGCCGATGTGATGTACACGCTCGTGGCCACGATCATCCTTCGGTTGTCCGGGGGTTCGTGACAACGCTACAGGAGGCTCCTGGGCGTCTTCTACACGCTGTCGAAAAAGCACGTGGACGAGAGGTGAACCGGAGCGGCGGAGGGATCGGATCGGAGACGGAGAAACGAAAAGGACCCCCCGCGCACCCGCCAGAGCCCGGTTACCCTTGCTGCGTTTCCGCCCTGGGGGAGTTGGCCTGGATGGCGCCACGCGGGGAGCCGACCACCATCTTACAACGACCCGCCGTCGCCCCACTCCCCTCCCCCATGTCGAGCGATTGCGCCGAAACCGTGCGAGCGAGCGCCGCGAATCGGCGCGAACGCTCGACCTCGCGAGCTCGACCGCCCGACCGGGAACCGTGGCGCAGGGCACGTTCGCGACCCGGTAGGATGGTCCGGGTCGTGGTTCGCCGCGACTCTCAGGAGGATTCGCCTAGTGGCCTATGGCGCACGCTTGGAAAGCGTGTTGGGTGCAAGCCCTCGGGGGTTCGAATCCCCCATCCTCCGCCAGACAGAGAACCACCACTCCCCGGAGCCCGGCCATCGGCCGGGCTCTTTCTCTTGTGCATCGCGTTCTCCGGTGCATCGCATTTCCTGGTGCGTCGTGCTTTCTGGTGCCTCGTGGCGTCGCGTCGAACGATCCTCGTCACCTCCCGTGGCCCTCGCCCCGCCTCTCCCCCGAACGGGGGTCGAGTTGTCCTCCAAAAGGTGGATAGTGAAGACCCCTCAGAGTCGGGCAGACTGGGCAGCCGGGGGGAGAGGGAGCCATGCTGAACACCGTCGCGACGGACACGTCGATCACCGTTCACCTCCGTCGACGACTGCTCGGACAGGGGCTCGTGGCCGTCTTCTCGCTCACGGCGCCGATCCTCCTCGTCCTCTTCTGGCTCACGATCCCTGACGGCCCGTGGCCCGTGGTCGCTGCCGTCGCGATCATCGTCGTCGTCCTCGTCCTCTACGCGGTCGTGCAGTACTTCCGTATCGCCGTGATCGTCACGCCCACCCGCCTCGTCGAGCGCACCTTCATGTCGGGCACCCGCCGGATTCCCGTCGAGAAGGTGGCGCGCGCCGTCCTGCTCGACCTTCACCGCACGCTCGCCGCAGAGCCGCGCCGACAGCTCTTCGTCCTCGACGCCGACGGGCGCGTCCTCCTGCGGATGCGCGGGGACTTCTGGTCGACCCGCTCCATCCACGAGGTCGCGAGCCACCTCGTGACGGTGCCCGTCGAACACGTCGAGAACGCACTGACCCTCGACGAGCTGCAGCGGACGAACCCGCTCATGCTCTACTGGTTCGAACGACGGCCCACGCGCCTCGGCTGATCGCCGGCCACGAAGGCCCTCCGCTCCCGGTCACTCGGATCCGGCGTCTCCCGGCGATACGTCGCGAGCGTAGACGATCGAGTCCCCCGGCACGGTCCCGACATCGTCGAGCAGTGCCGTGAAGCCCGTCCGCTCGTAGAAGGCGATGGCGCCGTCGTTGGAGGCGGACACGACGAGGTGCACGCCCGTCACACCGCGCTCCCGAAGCACGACGACTGCCGCCTCGACGAGCCGCCGACCCGTGCCGGCTCCGCGTGCCTCCTCGAGCAGGTCGATGTGGAGATGCGCGGGATACCGCGCACGGTGGGAGACGAGCATCCGGTCGGGATCCGATGCTCCGCGGAAGAGCGACACGTCCGCGGGGGTCAGCGGCACCTTGGAACCGCTCACCCTCGGCCACCACTCCGAGACGAACCATCGCGCGAAGCCCTCGGTGTCCGTGGTGCCGATCAGGTATCCGACCACGTCGCCCGACTCCCCCAGGGCCACGACCCCGAAACCCGACGGGTGCTCGAGGTACGGCGTCGCATACACGTCGGCGAGGACGTCGTCGTCGAGGTAGTCCCCCGTGGCGTCGTCGCCCCCGCGTCCGGTCAGTCGGCAGATGCGCGCGACGGAGTCCCGGTCCGCCGCCGTGATCTCGCGGATCCTCACGCCGTCACCGCCGCCGCCTCGTGCCGAAGATGCCCTCGACCACACCCGTGAGGATCGTCTTCGTCGCCGACGAGCCGAGGACCTGCTCGAGCACGGACGTCGACGACGAGCGCGAGCTGGGACGCCGCGACGAGCCCGACGTCTTCTTGAGGAGCCGATCGTATTCTCGCCTGGCCTTCTCCTCTGCCGCGCGCGCGGCCTTGTCCATCGCGGCCTTCTGCTTCACGTACTCGGCCTCGGCCTTCGCTGCCTCCGCCTCGGCGTCGGCACGGCGCGTCTCCGCCGTCGCCGCCTCGAGGCGAGCAGTGAGCAGCTCACGAGCCGACTCGCGATCCACGGCCGTTCCGTATCGCGCGAGCAGCGGCGACGATGCGACCGCCGCCTGCATCGCCGGCTCCGGTGTCGGCGACATGAGGGCGAGCGGCGCGCGAAGCCGCGTCCAGGCCACCGGCGACGGCGCTCCCTTCTCGTTCATGACGGTCACCACCGCCTCACCCGTCCCGAGACTCGTGAGCACTTCGGCGAGGTCGTACGGGGACGTCGGATACGTCGAGACCGTCGCAGTGAGCGCCTTCGCGTCCTCCGGCGTGAACGCCCGCAGCTGGTGCTGGATGCGTGACCCGAGCTGCGCGAGCACGTCGGAGGGCAGATCCTTCGGCGTCTGCGTGACGAAGAAGATGCCGACGCCCTTCGATCGGATGAGGCGCACGGTGCGCACGACCTGCGCGAGGAAGTCCTTCGACGCATCGGCGAACAGCAGGTGGGCCTCATCGAAGAAGAACACGAGCTTCGGGCGATCGAGGTCACCCACCTCGGGAAGGTCGTTGAACAGGTCGGCGAGCAGCCACATGAGGAACGTCGAATACAGTTCCGGCTGGTCGGCGACGCCCGGCACCTCCAGCAGACTCACGATGCCTCGACCGTCCCCGCTCTGCCGGAGGAACTCGGCCGTGTCGATCTCGGGCTCCCCGAAGAACACGTCCGCTCCCCGGTCGGCGAAGGTGATCAGCTCGCGCAGGATGACGCCGGCCGTGGCCTTCGAGAGCCCGCCGAGGTCCGCGAGCTCGGCCTTCCCGTCGTCGCTCACGAGATACGTGAGGACGGCGCGGAGATCGGCGAGGTCGAGGAGCGGGAGCCCAGCGTCCTCCGCATAGTGGAAGACCAAACCGAGGCTCGACTCCTGAGTCGCATTGAGACCGAGCGCTTTGGACAGCAGCAGCGGTCCGAAGCCCGCGACGGTCGCCCGGATCGGCACACCGGCACCCCGTCCGCCGAGAGTGAAGAACTCGGTCGGGTACGAGGCCGGAGCCCACTCCTGGCCGATTCCCGCCGTGCGGGCGAGGAGCTTCTCGCTCGGCTCACCCGGAGTCGCGATGCCGGAGAGGTCGCCCTTGATGTCGGCGGCGAACACGGGGACACCCGCAGCCGACAGCTGCTCGAGGAGGACCTGGAGGGTGCGCGTCTTGCCTGTGCCCGTCGCCCCGGCGATGAGACCATGTCGGTTGGTCATCGAGATCGGGATGCGCACCTGCACCGACGGGACCGCGTCACCGTTCACCACGGCACCGAGTTCGAGGGCGGCTCCCGCCGTGGCGTACCCGGAGGAGATCGCGGCGAGCTCGTCCTCGTCCAGTGGTCCGTCCGTCGGCGTCGGCCCCGCAGCAGCGGCCGGAGCCGTCTGAGGAGTCGGAGCCGTCGGAGGGGTCGGAGCCGTCGGAGGGGTCGGAGCAGCGGTCGACGCCGTGGTCGCGAGCGTGTCAGCGGTCGCCTCCGACGACGCCGGCACCGGGGCGATCCCCGCGGCGGTGAGCGCCTCACGGGCCGCACGCGCGGCGTCCTCCGCGAGCCTCATCGCCTCATGCGCCGCGGCCTGTGCGCGTTCCGCGGCGGCCGCGAGCTCGTGCGCTCGCGCGTGCGCATCGGAGGAGGGGTCGGTCACGGGCACACCGTCGTCGGTCGCAGCCATGTCGGTCATCCTATGGTCGCGTGAGCACGAGCGGTTCGGCGATGGACCACCGTGTGAGGAGTTCCGTCCGCACCTCCACGCCGGATCCCGGTCCCGTCGGCACGTCGAGGTATCCGTCGTCGAGCACGAACGGCTCCGTGAGGTCCTCGGCGAAGTACCGTCCGGACGCACTCGTGTCGCCGGGGAGCACGAACCCGGGGAGCGCGGCGAGCGCCACGTTCATAGCGCGACCGACGCCGGTCTCGAGCATTCCGCCGCACCACACGGGCACGTCGAGGGAACGGCACGCGTCGTGGATCGACACGGCCTCGAGGTATCCGCCCACGCGACCCGGCTTGATGTTCACGATGCTCGTCGCGCCGCGCTCGATCGCGTCGATCGCGATGGCGGTCGACGTGATCGACTCGTCGAGGCACACGGGGGTCTCGATCGAGTCGGCCAGGAGCACGTGCGCGGCGATGTCCTCCTCCACGAAGGGCTGCTCGATCAGGAGCAGACCGTACTCGTCCAATCGGCGCAGGTGGTCGACGTGGTCGAGTGTGTAGGCGGTGTTCGCGTCCACCTGCAGCGGGAGCGTACCGATGCGTTCCCGCACCCGTGCGACGGGTTCGAGGTCCCAGCCCGGCTTGATCTTGAGTTTGATGCGCCGATACCCCTCCTCGACATAACCGTCGACCTCGGCGAGCAGGGTCTCGATGTCGGGGCTGATGCCCACGGAGACGCCGCATTCCACGCGGTCGCGCGCGGCTCCGAGTCGTTCGCCGAAGGAGGTGCCGGTCGAGCGGAGCTCGGCGTCGAGCACGGCAGCCTCGAGCGTCGCCTTCGCCATTCGATGACCGATCACGCCGGCGAAGAGGTCGTCGAGCGCATCGGCCGTCACGTCGGGGGCGCTCAGGAGGACGGGAGCGAGGAAGCGCTCGATCACGACGGCGCAACCGGCCACGTACTCCGAGCTGTAGTCGGGCGTGGTGCCCGCAACGCACTCGCCCCACCCGTCGACGCCATCCGCGATCACATGGGCGAGCAGCACCTCCCTCTCCGTCTGGCGTCCGAAGCTCGTCTCGAACGGCCGGACGAGCGGCATCCCGATCGTGTGCAGTTCGATGCGGTCGATCCTCATCGTGTCTCCTCCTCGTCGTCCGCGCCGTCAGCGCGGTCGAAGACGTATCCCGTTCCCGTGAACCGCACGGACGATCCCGCGCCGACGGCGTCGGCGATTCGTGTCCTGCTTCGCTCCCGGAGCAGCGCTGCGGCCGCCGGATCCGTTCGGCGCAGCGATTCGAAGTCGTCAGGAAGGGCGAGGTCGTCGCGTCGAGTCGGGATGGCGTCGAGACGCGCCGACCCCGAATACGCACGATCCACCTCTGGCGCGTCCAAACGCCAGCTCACCTCGAAGCGGTCGCTGCGATCCGTCCCGTTGATCGCGTCGTCGAGCACTCCGTAGAAGTCGGGGTGGAAGGCGACCACGTCGGCGCCGAGCTTCCACAGGTTGAAGCGCGCGTTGCGGCGGATGAGCGGATCGTAGGTCCACCGCACCTCGGTGATGCCGTGCTCGAGGCACTGTGCGCGCTGGGCGAGCTTGAGAGCGAGGCCGACGCCGCCGGACCGCAGTTGCGGCGCGACGGCCGTCATGTGCGAATGGACGTGGAGACCGCCGTGCCACCCCATGAACGAGAAGAGCGCACCGAGCACGGCGTCACCGCGCCGAGCGAGGAGCACGGGGTTGCCCGCATGCGCGATCGCCTGCAGCGTCGACGGGTCGGCCCCTCGACCCTCACCCCAGGTCGCGGAGAACATGTCGACGGTGGCCGCCGCCTCTCCCGGCGTCGACACCTCGACGATCTCCACGTCGGCGCGCGCCGCCGCCCGTTCGGCGGCCGAGTGCGCGGAGTCGAGATCAGCCACGGGATCGCCTCCCGAGGGGTTCCCGCCGCACGAGCGGCGCTGCGAGCGTCACCACCACGATCGCGACACCGGTGCCGACGAGCACTCCAGCCACCACATCGGTGGCCCAGTGGGCGCCGAGCAGCGTGCGCGACCACATCATGGCGAGGACGTAGACGACAGCGACGATGCGGATCCAGGCCGAGCGGATCAGCAGGAAGAACACCGTCGCCACGGCCGCCGCGTTCGAGGCATGGCCGGAGGGGAAGGAGCCGAAGTCGCTCTCCACGAGCATGTCCTCCGGTCGGTCCCGAGCGACCACCGACTTGAGCACCCGCGTGGCACCCCACGTCAGAGCGAGCGCGGCCACGAGCGTCACCGCGGACCCCGGCCGGCGAGCGACGAGCAGGACGAGTACGAGCACCGCCGGCACCACGAGGGTCGCGACGATCCCGCGACCGAGCAGGTTCAACCCGAGGGCGATCGTCACCGTCGCGGGCGAGCGCATCGCCGTCGCGATCGTGGACCACCAGGAGTCGAACGCGTTGGGCTCTGCGACGATCCCGGCAGCGATCAGCACTCCCCAGACGGCCGCCGCGGCGATGAGCGCGAGGCCGACCCCGACGAGGATGCCGGTGGAGCGTCTGCGCGGGGCCATCACCCCACGCTACCCGCCGTCGCGTCCGGGCGACGGCGGTATCGACGCGCGTCCGTCAGTTGCCGAGGGCCGGGACGGTCCGGGGACGGACGATGACCCAGATCGAGAAGACCGCGACGAGCGCCGTTCCGAGCATCACGGAGCCCATGGCCGTCGCCGAGATGCCGAGGACGCCGACGATCGGGGAGATCACCCCGGCGAGGCCGAAGTTGAGCGCGCCGAGCAGGGACGCGGCCGTGCCCGCTTCTTTCGCGTGGTTCGCGAGGCCGAGCACCTGCACGGCGGGGAACGAGAACCCGCACGCCATGATGTAGAAGAAGAGCGGGACGAGGATTCCGGGGAGTCCGGCATCGGTCTGCGCGAGGACGACGATCGTCGTCGCCGTCAGCACATGAACGGCCGTCGTGCAGGCGAGGATCCATTGCGGGCCATACCGACGCATCACGCGCGACGAGATCTGCACGCCGATCACGATGCCGATCGAGTTCACCGCGAAGAGCAGGCCGTACTGCTGCGCGTCGAGTCCGAACTGTTCCTGGAAGAGGAACGACGACGACGACAGGTAGGCGAAGAGCCCGGAGAAGGTCATGCCTCCGATGAGGGCGACGCCGATGTAGGCACGATCGCTGAAGAGCGCGCGGTAGCGCTGACCCATCGTGCTATGCCCGGCCTCCGCCCGGCGGGCCGGCGGGTGGGTCTCCACGATGAACAGGGCGACGGCCGTCACGACGAGAGCGCCGTACACGGCGAGGAAGACGAACAGTCCCCTCCAGTCCGTGAAGAGCAGCAGCTGCGAGCCGATGACGGGGGCGAGGATCGGCGCGAGCCCGTTGACGAGGGCGAGGCGGGAGAGCATGCGCACGAGCGGCTTTCCCCCGAAGAGGTCGCGCACCATCGCCATGGCGACGACGCCGCCAGCGGCCGCCCCCGCGCCTTGGAGGACGCGGAACACACCGAGCCAGACGATGTCGGGCGACAGGATCACGCCGATGGACGCGACGATGTGCACGCTCGTCGCGAGGAGGAGAGGAAGGCGTCGGCCGACCTTGTCGCTCCACGGCCCCATGAAGAGCTGGCCCACCGCGAATCCGACGGTCGTGCCGGTGAGTGTGAGCTGGATGAGGGCGGCGCTCACGTTGAGGTCGTCCTCGAGCACGGGGAAGGCCGGGAGGTAAAGGTCGATGGTGAACGGACCGAGCGCGGTGAGGGCGCCGAGAACGAGGATGTACACGACGCGCTGTCGGCGGGACAGCGAATCGCCGGGGTGAACGACGGTCGTCACGAAACGGCTTTCAGGCAGGAGGCGGAGGGGAGCGGATCGAGCGACGCGCCACGTCAGGGCCCGAGGGAGTCGCTGCTCGTTCCCAGTGTATCGAATCGTTTCGAGTCGCAACCAGCCCCTGCACCGATCCGGTCGCCCGGGAGGTCGTCGGACGGGCTGCGGGAGCCCGCTCGGGTCAGCGCTGCTTGACCGCGCGGGCGAGGGCTCGGTCGACGTCGGCGATCAGCTCGTCGCCGTCCTCGAGGCCCACGGACAGTCGCACGACGTTCTCGGGCACGGCGAGCTCGGTTCCCGCGACCGACGCGTGGGTCATGAGCGACGGGTAGTTCACGAGGGACTCCACTCCCCCGAGCGACTCCGCGAGCTGGAACAGACGGGTCTTCTCGGCGAACCGCCGAGCGACCCGCTCGCCGCCAACGACCGCGATCGAGAGCATCCCGCCGAACCGCGACATCTGCGCGGCCGCGAGCGCGTGACCCGGGTGCGAGGCGAGGCCGGGGTAGTACACCGTCTCGATCGCCGGGTGCCCGTCGAGGAACTCGGCGAGGCGACCCGCGTTCTCCGAGTGGCGCTGCATGCGCACGTCGAGCGTCTTGATCCCGCGAGTGGTGAGCCACGCCTCCATCGGGGCGGCGATGGCGCCGGCCGCGAACTGCAGGAAGCGCACCTTCTCCTCGAGCTCGTCGTCGTCCAGAACGAGGGCCCCGCCGATGACGTCGGAGTGGCCTCCGATGTACTTCGTCGTGGAGTGCACGACGACGTCGGCGCCGAGGCCGAGCGGGCGCTGCAGCGCCGGTGACGCGAACGTGTTGTCGACGACGGCGAGAACACCCGCGGCGCGGGCGATCTCCGTGAGCTCGGCGATGTCGCTCACCTTCATGAGCGGGTTCGAGGGCGTCTCCACCCACAGCACCTTCGTCTCGGGGCGGATCGCCTTCTGCACGGCGCGCAGGTCACCCAGGTCGACGACGGTGTGCTCGACGCCCCAGGCGCCGAAGATCCGGCTGACGAGCCGGTAGGTGCCTCCGTAGACGTCGTTGCCGATCACGATGTGGTCGCCCGGGCGGACCACGGCACGCAGGAGCGCGTCCTCGGCTGCGAGGCCCGACGAGAAGGCGAGGCCGTGCGCTCCGCCCTCGAGCGCGGCGAGTTGCTTCTCGAGCGCCGTACGGGTGGGGTTCGCGCTGCGGCCGTACTCGTACCCGCCGCGCAGTCCGCCGATCCCGTCCTGCACGAACGTGGACGACTGGAAGATCGGGGGGATGACGGCGCCCGTGGTGCGGTCGTGCTCCTGACCGGCGTGGATGGCGCGCGTCGCGAAAGCGGCGGTCGTGCGGGAGGTGGTCTTCTTCGCCATGACGATCCTTCGGGGTGTCTGGTGCCGGTGCCTCTACTCGCCGAGGAAGGCGAGGAGGTCGTGACGGGTGATGACGGCGTGCGGCTTGCCGTCGAGGGTGACGAGGAGGGCGTCGGAGGTCGCGAGCGCCGCGCGCACGGCCGCGATCGATTCACCCGAGCCGATCATGGGGAGCGGCTCGGAGACGACCGTCGCCACCGTGTCCGACATCTTGGTCTCACCCGAGAAGACGCTCTCGAGGAGCGACCGCTCGGACACCGCCCCGATGACCTCTCCCATGACGACGGGCGGTTCGGCCGTGAGCACAGGCAACTGGCTGACGCCGAACTCGCTCATGACCGCGATCGCGTCGCGCACCGTGTCGATGGGGTGGGCGTGGACGAGCGCGGGGATCGCGCCGCCCTTGGCCGACACGACGTCGGCCACCGTCGCGTCGGCGGCCTCCTCGAGGAAGCCGTACGAGCGCATCCACTTGTCGTTGAAGATCTTGGCGAGGTAGCCGCGCCCGCCGTCGGGCAGGAGCACGACGACGACGGCGTCGGCCGGGAGGTCGCGCGCCGCTCGGAGAGCGGCCACCACGGCCATGCCGCTCGATCCGCCGACGAGCAGACCCTCCTCGCGAGCGAGGCGGCGCGTCATCTCGAAGGACTCGGCGTCCGTGACGGGGATGACCTCGTCGACCACCGTGGGGTCGTACGCGCTCGGCCAGAAGTCCTCACCGACACCCTCGACGAGGTAGGGGCGCCCCGTCCCGCCCGAGTACACGCTGCCCTCGGGATCGGCACCGATGATGCGGACGGAATCTCCCGCGACCTCGCGCAGGTAGCGCCCCGTGCCGGAGATCGTGCCACCGGTACCGACTCCGGCGACGAAGTGGGTGAGCTTGCCCTCGGTGTCGCGCCAGATCTCGGGACCCGTGGTCTCGTAGTGGCTGCGCGGGCCGTTGGGATTCGCGTACTGGTTGGGCTTGAAGGCCCCGGGGATCTCGGCCGTGAGCCGGTCGGAGACGCTGTAGTACGACTCGGGGTGGTCGGGGGCGACGGCCGTCGGGGTCATCACGATCTCGGCACCATAGGCCGTGAGGACGTTGCGCTTGTCCTCGCCCACCTTGTCGGGCAGCACGAAGACGCACTTGTAGCCGCGCTGCTGGGCCACGAGTGCGAGGCCGACGCCGGTGTTGCCCGAGGTGGGTTCGACGATCGTCCCACCGGGGCGGAGCTTCCCCTCGGCCTCCGCCGCGTCGATGATCCGGCTCGCGATGCGGTCCTTCGCTGAACCACCGGGGTTCATGTACTCGACCTTCGCGAGCACCGTCGCGGCGATGCCGTCGGTGACCGAGTTGAGCTGGACGAGCGGGGTGTTCCCCACGAGGTCGAGGATCGTGCGTGCGTACTTCATCTGATGTGTCCTTGGTCTCTGCCTTCGCAGGAGCCGCTCGCTCGAGCACTGCCTGCATCTGCACTCATGGGTGCCCTGTCATGTGATGCGCCCTCGCCCGGGCAGGGTCGTTCGACGTGACTAACGACAGCGACAACAGGTGAAGGAGGACGACACGCCTCCACTCTAGACGAGACGCCCGGCGCTCGCCTGCGCGATCCCTCGCGTCCATTCAAGGGAATACACAGCGCCATCCCCTAGTTTTGTTGATGACGAGTGACCAGAGACCGAGAGGCCCCCGTGACCCCCAAGCAACAGCCGCCCAGCTCGCCCCTCCCCCCGGGAGTGAAGAAGCAGAGTGTGAAGGAGCAGCGAGCGGCCCAGCGCCTCGAGAAGGTCGAGGCGTACAAGAAGGAGCAGGCCCGCAAGGCGCGCAACCGCCGCATCGGCATCTGGTCGGCCGTCGTCGGAAGCCTCGCGGTCGTCGCGCTCGTCGTGACGACGATCGTCCTCACGGCCCCGACGAGTACGTCGTACACCGCCGGAGGTACAGGCGCCGAGATCGAGGGCGTGCAGACCTTCGACAACACCGCAGGCCACGTCGAGGGCGCCGTCACCTATGCGCAGACGCCTCCGGCGGGCGGCGAGCACAACCCGTACTGGCTCAACTGCGGCATCTACACGGAGCAGCCGGCGAGCGAGAACGCCGTCCACTCTCTCGAGCACGGGGCGATCTGGGTCACGTACAACCCGTCGATGAGCGACGCCGACGTCGAGACGCTGCGCTCGAAGCTTCCCTCGACGTACGTCATCCTCTCCCCCTTCGAGGGACTCCCGAGCGAGGTCGTCCTGAGCGGGTGGAACGTGCAGCTCCAGGTCGACTCGGTCGATGACGAGCGCATCGGCGAGTTCATGGAGGAGTACTGGCGCAGCAACGACGTGCCGGAGCCCGGCGCGTCCTGCACGGGCGCCGTCGACGGCCCCGGGAAGGTGAGCTGACCCGAGTGACCACCGACGGGACGACCGGGGTCGGTCGAACGGACATCGACGACGACATGGACACCGACGACCGTGAGGACGGCCGCGCGCGACCGACGCGCCGCCGCTCCCCCATCGCGGTCACGGTCGTCGCGGTGCTCGTCGTGCTCGTCGTCGCCGCCGTCTCGTTCTCCGTCGGTCGCCTGTCGACGCTCGGCGAGGCCACGCCGACCGACACGAGTGCCGAGGCGGGCTTCTCCCGCGACATGCAGACGCACCACAACCAGGGTGTCGAGCTCGCGTTCATCGTGCGCGATCTGTCCGACGCCGAGGACGTCCGCACCCTCGCGTACGACATCGCGACCACGCAGGCGACGCAGTCCGGCATGATGTACGGCTGGCTCCAGGAGTGGGGCCTGTCTCAAGCGGGCTCGGAGCCGTCGATGACGTGGATGACGCGCCCTGCGCTCGACGGCGCGACAGGGCACGACCACACGGCGGATCCCACGGCCCACGAGCCGGGGTCGCCGATGCCCGGCCTCGCGACGGACGAGCAGATCGCCACGCTCAAGGGGCTCTCGGGCGAGGACGCCGAGATCTACTTCCTCCAGCTCATGATCGCGCACCACAAGGGAGCCATCGAGATGGCCGACGCGGTCCTCGTCCGGAGCACCAACTCCACGGTGACGACCTTCGCGAACGGCGTCGTCTCGAGCCAGCAGTCGGAGATCGATCTCATGGAGTCGATGCTCGCCGACCGCGGGGCGACGGACGAGATCCCTTCCTGACCGCCCCGGCCTCGCGCTGAACCCCCGAGCCGCGCGAGGTGTCAGAGCGCACCCGTTCGCTGTTCCGCGTGCATGCGTGCGTAGATGCCGCCGAGCGCGAGCAGTTCTGCGTGGGTCCCGCGTTCCGCGATGCGGCCGGCGTCGACGACCATGATCACGTCGGCATCGACGATCGTCGAGAGCCGATGCGCGATGGCGATCGTCGTCCGTCCCGCCGACGCCGCTTCGAGGGCGTGCTGCACGACACGCTCCGAGATCGAGTCGAGAGCGCTCGTCGCCTCGTCGAGAACGAGCACCGCCGGGTCCTTGAGGAGCACGCGCGCGATCGCGATGCGCTGCTTCTCGCCCCCCGAGAGGCGGTAGCCCCTCTCGCCGACGATCGTGTCGTACCCGTCGGGGAACGACTCGATCGTCTGGTGGATGTTCGCGGCGATCGCGGCTGCCCTGAGTTCCTCGTCGGTCGCCTCGGGCCGCGCGTACCGGAGGTTCTCGGCGATCGTCGCGTGGAACAGCGACGTCTCCTGCGACACGATCCCGATGTGCGACACGAGGGAGTCCTGCGTCAGGTCGCGCACGTCGGCGCCCGCGAACGACACGCTGCCGCTCACGGCGTCGTAGAACCGGGGCACGAGGTAGGAGACGGTCGTCTTCCCCGCGCCGCTCGGCCCCACGAACGCGGCGAACTGCCCTGGCTCGATCCGGAACGAGACACCGTCGAGCGTGGGACGCGAGTCGTCAGCGGCGTCGGGGTACCGGAAGGACACGTCGGAGAACTCGACGAGGCCGAGCGGTCCGGGAGCCTCCTCCACAGAGATCGCGTCCGGCTTGTCCGTCACGCGGGGCTTCAGGTCGAGGTACTCGAAGATGCGGGCGAACAGGGCCCCGGAGGTCTGCACGTCGAGGCCGACACGCATGAGCGCCATGAGAGGGAACAGCAACCGCGACTGCACCGTCGTGAAGGCGACGATCGTCCCGGCCGTGACCCCGGTGCTCCCGCCGACGATGAGCCACCCGGACACGAGGTACACGATCGCGGGGATCGACGAGAGGAAGACGCTCACCATCGCGAAGAACCACTGCCCGCTCATCGCCTGACGGACCTGCAGCGTGATCTGCGTGTCGTTCGCCCCGCGATACCGGTCGATCTCGCTCTGCTGCCGGTTGAAGCTCTTCGACAGGAGGATCCCCGAGACGCCGAGCGTCTCCTGCGTGATCGCCGTCATGTCGGAGAGCGACTCCTGCGTCTGGGTCGCGATCCGGGCGCGCACCTGGCCCACCCGCCGCTGGGCGGCGACGAGGGCCGGCATGAGGACGAGCGCGACGATCGTCAGACGCCAGTCGATGAGGAGCATCGCGACGACCGCAGCGAGGACGTTCACCGTGTTGCCGAGCACACTCGACACGGTGTTGGTGAGGACGCTCGCCACACCGCCCACGTCGTTCTGAAGGCGGGACTGGATGATCCCGGTCTTCGTGTGGGTGAAGAAGCTGAGCTCCATCGACTGCAGCTTGCTGAAGAGTTCGACGCGCAGCCTGCCCATCACGCGATTGCCGACGGTCGCCGTGAGGTAGGTCTGCCAGACCCCGAGGCCGCTCGTCGCCACGTAGAGCACGATCATGATGACGACGATGCGCGAGAGCGCCGCCAGATCGGGGCCGCCGGTCTCCGGGAACAGTCCGACGTCGAACGCCTGCTCCACGAGCAGCGGCGGGATCACGGAGAGTCCGGCTGCGACCACCACGAGCACGGCGGTGACGATGAGCTGCGACCGGTACGGGCGGAAGAGTCCGCTGATGCGGCGGAACAGCCCGGGGATCCTCGGCGACTCGGCGTTCAGAGCGCGTTGCATCGACTCGTCGCTCGCGCTCACCCGGGCGCGAGGCCCGCCGCCCCGCATACTCATACGCTCACATTACGTCTCGCGCGGCACCGCTCCGGCCGGTTGCGCGCTCAGCGGACGCGGAGCGATCCGGCACCTCCGAACACGGCCGACGGAACGGCGGACGGCGCGGCGGAGACGACGAACGGCGGCGGACCCCATCGTCCGCCGCCGTCGCTCTCCCCCGCTCGGGAGCCGGGATCAGCCCTTCGTGGACCCGGCCAAGAGTCCCCGGACGAAGTACCGCTGCAGGCTGAAGAACACGATGAGCGGAACCAGGATGGAGATGAACGCACCCGCCGTGAGGAGGTGCCAGTCCTGACCACGGCTACCGGTGATCTCGGCGAGGAGCTTCGTCATCGGGGCCACGGCACCGTCGGCGAAGATCAACGCCACGAGCAGGTCGTTCCACACCCACAGGAACTGGAAGATCGCGAACGACGCGATCGCCGGCATCGTGAGCGGCAGGACGATCCGGAAGAAGATCTGACCGTGACCGGCCCCGTCGACTCGCGCCGCCTCGATGACCTCACCCGGGATCTCCGCGATGAAGTTGTGGAGGAGGAAGATCGCGAGAGGCAGGGCGAAGATCGAGTGGGCGATCCACACCTGCGCGTACCCCGACTGACCGAGCGCCGCGATGACCGGGAAACCGAAGATCTCGCCGCGCGAGAACAGCTGCAGCAACGGAACGAGCGCCATCTGGATGGGGACGATCTGCAGCGCGAAGACCCCGATGAAGAGGACGTTCTTGCCGCGGAAGTTCATCCACGCGAAGGCGTACGCCGCGAGCGACGCGATGACGAGCGGGATGGCCGTCGCCGGGAGCGTGATCGCGATCGAGTTGATGAACGCGTCGGCGAGCGTCAGCTGGCTGTTGCCGGATCCGAGGACCGTGACGTAGTTGTCGATCGTGAGCCCGAAGTTGCTGAAGATCGTCCACCATCCGGTGGTGCGGACCTCGTTGGCCGGGCGGAACGACGAGACGAACAGTCCGAAGGTGGGGATCGTCCAGAGGATCGCGATCACGAGGGCGGCGATGGTCGCTCCGCGGGACGTGAGTCGACGCTTCGCCCCCTTCGCGAAACCGGTCTCGGCACGACGCTCGCCCCGGGCGAGGACCTTCTTCTGCTCCGCGTCGACGGGCAGGTCGATGGGGGTGACGGCACTCATCAGCGGATCTCCCTCTGCTTCTTGATCTGCCTCGCGTTGTACACGACGATCGGCAGCACGAGGAGGAACAGCACGACGGCGAACGCCGCCGACCGCCCCTGCTCGAAGTTCTTGAACTGGGTGTACATCTCGTTCGCGATGACGGATGTGTTGTTCGCACCGGCGGTCATCGTCCTGACGATGTCGAAGACCTTCAGCGAGGCGATCGAGATGGTCGTGAGGACCACGACGAGCGACGAGCGGATGCCCGGGACCGTCACGTTGATGAAGCGCTGCCACGCGTTGGTGCCGTCGAGTTCGGCTGCCTCCATCTGCTCGGCCGGAACGCCCTTGATCGCGGCGGAGAGCACCACCATCGCGAAACCGGTCTGGACCCAGATGAGCACGACGATGAGCGCGATCGTGTTCCACGGGTCGACCGCGAGGAACGTGACGGGCTGTCCGCCGAAGAGCACGATGATCTGGTTGAGCAGACCGATCTGCTGTTCGCCGGCCGGACGGGCCGTGTAGACGAAGCGCCAGATGATCGACGCTCCCACGAACGAGATGGCCATTGGCATGAACACGAGGATCTTGAAGTACTTCTCACCGCGCGACTTGTCGATGAAGACCGCATAGGCGAGGCCAGCGATGGTCGAGACCACGGGGGCGATGAGCACCCACACGATGGTGTTGAGAACCGTGCGGACGGCCTGCGGCTGGGTGAAGATCCACACGAAGTTGTCCAAGCCGACGAAGGTGTCGCCTCGCGCGTTCAAGAACGCCTGGATCGTGGTCTGGATGGTCGGGACCACCAGTCCGATGATGAGCAGGACGATCGCGGGCGCGAGGAAGCCGACGAGCTGGAAGAGGTAGCCGGCGCCTTCGGACGAGCGGTAGTCGAGCCAGAAGAAGAGGACGCCGAGGACACCCGCCGCGATGATCGCGATGGTGTACGACTCGAGGGCCGCGAGGATCAGGAGGGGGATGAGCACGCACGCGGCGAGCCGCAGGATCGTGTACACCCGACCGCGACGCGGCGCGATCTCGATGAAGAAGATCAGGACTCCGACCAGGGCGACGAACGCCGCGATGATGATCGGGACTTGCGCGAGGGCTGGCAGGGTGCTCAGCCACAGAAGGAAGGTCGACATGGACGCCTCTCGAGTGCGACGGTGGACTCAGGATGCTCACCATACGCGTGGTCCGGGTCGCGTGTGGTGGGGCTGGGGAGAAGGGCCGCCGGGACGAATGTCCCGACGGCCCTTCTCACCTGATGCTGCTTAGCCGTCCGACGGCCAGCCGGCCTCGATCTGCTCGAGGACCGTGTCGGTGTCGGTTCCGTTGATCCAGTCGATCATGCCCTTCCAGAACGTGCCGGCACCGACGGCGCTCGGCATGAGGTCGGACGCGTCGAAGCGGAACGTGGTCTCGGGGTCCTGGAGGATCTCGATGGCCTGCGTGAGGATTCCGCTGGAGGCGTTGGCCGGGTCGAGACCCGTGTTGGCGGAGATGACGCCGCCGAGCTTCACGCGGCTGTTCGCCCACTCGGGGCTCGACAGGTACTCCTGGACCTTGACGGTCTCCTCGTCGTCGCTGAAGGCGCCGACGATCTCGCCACCACCCGTGACAGCGTTACCCGAACCGTCGATCGACGGGGTCACGAAGGCCCAGATGTCGCCGTCCTCTGCCACGGTCGCGCCGGCGTCCGTGATGAAGCCGTCGAAGAACGACGCCTGGTGGTGCAGGGCGCACGTACCGTCGGCGAGGGCGCCGGCCGGGTCGCCGAACGGCGTGGTGTTGATCGAGGCGACGTCACCGAAGCCCGCGTTCACGTAGTCCGGGTTCTTGAGGATCTCGCCGACAGCCTCGAAGGCTTCCTTGATCTGCGGGTCGGTGAAGGGGATCTCGTTGGCCACCCACTGGTCGTAGACGTCCGCACCGGCCTGGCGCAGGACCAGGTCCTCCACCCAGTCGGTTCCGGGCCAACCCGTGGCGGCGTCGGAGCCGAAGCCCGCGCACCAGGGCGCCTCGCCCGTGCTCTGCTGGATCGTCGCCGTGAGGTCGAGGAGCTCCTGGTAGGTCGTGGGGACCTCCCAGCCGTTCTCCTCGAACTGCGACGGGGAGTACCAGACGAAGCCCTTGACGCTCGCCATGAGCGGCGCGCCGTAGACGACGTCGTCGACGGTGCCGTACGCCTTCCAGTCGGTCGACCAGTACTCGTCGATGTTCGACACCACGGACTCGGGTGCTTCCTTCAGGTAGCCGCGCGTCGCGAGGTCTCCCATGAGACCGGGCTGCGGGAAGATCGCGATGTCGGGAGCGTTGCCGCCCTGCGCGCGAACGGAGATCTGCGTCTCGAACTCCTTGGAGGACTCGTAGACAATGTCGATGTCGTTCTCTTCTTCCCAGGTCTTCCAGGATTCCTCGAGAAGCTCGGCCTCTGTGTCGGCGATGGTGCCGTAGACGGTCACCTTGCCGTCGGCCTCGCCCGCGCCGCCGCCCGATCCGGGTCCGCCGCCAGGACCGCCGGAGCAGGCTGTGAGGGCCAGGCCCATCACGCCGATCGCGGCGATGGGTGCGAGAACTCGCCCCCGTGAAGTGATTCGCATCAAGTTCCTCCTCGTTGAGTGTGTGCGCCGCGGCGCACATGCTGCCGCGGGCTCGGGTCGATCACCGACAAATCGGGAACCGGTTCCATGCACACGTTATGGCACGCCAGAGGGATGCACAACTCGTGAAGATCACGAAACGATATACCTGTGCTCACAGGGTGAGAGCGCTCTCATGAACTCACATACCACAATCCCGCCGCCGACCAGGCGAAACAATGAGAGCGCTCTCACGATGCAACGGGCACGGCGATAGGGAACCGTTTCCATTTCGTGATGAACGTGCGTTAGCCTCGGGTTGCCGACCCAAGGGAGGGATGCGCTGCCATGAGTGGAATCGCCGACGTCGCGGCGCTCGCCGGCGTCTCGAAGTCCACGGCGAGCCGTGCGCTCACCGGCGGCGGCTACGTCTCGGAGGGCACCCGCCAACGCGTCATCGACGCTGCTCGTGTCATCGGCTACGTCGCGTCCCCCAACGCGGCCAGTCTGGTCACGGGGCGCACGAAGAACGTCGGTGTCATCATCCCGTTCGTGAACCGGTGGTACTTCGGCGAGGTCCTCGAGGGTCTCGAGGACGCGCTCCTCGCGTGCGACTACGACCTCACCCTCTACAACGTCCGGCCGGGCTCCGCCTCTCGTGCGCGCATCTTCGAGCACTTCCTCGCCCGGAAGAGGTTCGACGGGATCATCACGATCGGGATAGAACCGTCTCCCGACGAACTCGAGCGCCTCGTCTCCCTCGATCGGCCGGTCGTCGCGCTCGGAGGACAGCTTCCGGGCATCACTTCGGTGTCGATCGACGACGTCGCCGTCTCACGACTCGCGACGGAGCACCTCATCGGGCTCGGACACTCCCGGATCGTCCACATCGGCGGGGAGCGCACGGACGATCTGACGACCTCGGTGCACGGACGTCGCCTCGCGGGGTACATCGAGGCCATGGAGAATGCGGGCCTCGGCGAACACGTCCTCTACGTGCCGAGCGACATGTCGGTCCCCGGGGGATACGCGGCCGGCGTGCAGGTGATCGGTGATCCGCGGACACGTCCGACGGCGATCTCCGCCGCGTCGGACGAGGTGGCCGTCGGCACGATCGTCGCCGCTCGACGGACCGGCGTCGGCGTGCCGAGCGACCTCAGCGTCGTCGGCGTGGACGGCCACGAGTACGCGGAGATGTTCTCCCTCACGACCGTCGAGCAGTCACCTCGGGATCAGGGCACTGCGATCGTCGAACTCCTCATGGGAGTCCTCTCGGGAGGTCCTCACGAGACCGAGGTCCTGCTGCACCCGACGCGCCTCGTGGTGCGCAGCTCCACCGCGCCCCCGCGCGGTGACGGGGCGAACCCCTCCTGATGTGAGCGATCCCCCGACGCAGGGCGCCGAGGGATCGCGAGCGGTGGCCGATGACTCAGGCGTCACCGGCACCGACGGCCTGCGCCTCCTCGACCGGATCGACGATCGGTGAGTCCACGCGGCCGAGCACCCGTCGACCGACGAGGAGCACGACGAGGGCGAGGACGGCCGAACCCGCGGCCGTCGCGTACGGCGCCGGGGTCCCGAAGTGCCGGGCGAGCTCCGCCGCCGCCGGCGGGGCGACCGCTCCGCCGAGGAAGCGCACGGCCGAGTACGCCGACGATGCGACCGTGCGGGGCAGGTCCGTCGCCTCCATGACGGCCTCCGTCAGCACGGTGTTGATGACGCCGAGGATCAGACCACCCACGACCACGCACACGATGATTCCCGTGAGCGAACCGGACAGGACGGCGATCGCCGCGAGGTCGGCTGCGAGCAGCACGAACCCGCCGGCCAACACCGAGGTGCGGCGCAGCCGCTTCGTGAGGACGGGAGCGACGGCGACGCTCGTCACCGCGAGGGCCACACCCCAGCCGAAGAACACGAGCCCGAGGGTGAACGCGTCGTCGATCCCCAAGGCCTCGAGGGCGAAGGGCGTGTACGCCAGCAGGACGAAGAACGCGATGTTGTAGAACAGGGCTGTCACGGCCAGGACCGCGAGCGCCGGAACGGTGAGCGCTCGGAACGGGGCGGAGAGGGGTTGAGGCGTCGGCCGCGCGCCGTCCGTCCGAAGGAGCGTCACGATGGCGATGAATCCGATGGCCATGAGCGCGGCCGCGCCGAAGAACGGGCCGCGCCAGCTGACGGAACCGAGCAGGCCGCCCACGAGCGGGCCGATCGCGATGCCGAGTCCGAGGGCCGCTTCGTAGAGCACGATGGCCGCGCCTGTGCCGCCCGCGGTCGCCCCGACGATCGTGGCGAGCGCCGTGGAGATGAAGAGCGCGTTCCCGAGCCCCCAGCCTGCCCGGAAGCCGATGACGGCCTCCACCGAGTTCGACGCCCCGGCTGCGATCGCGAACACGACGATGAGGGCGAGACCGAGGAGGAGTGTGCGCTTCGCTCCGATCCGGCTCGACAGCCAGCTCGTCACGAGCATGGCGAGCCCTGTGATGAGCAGGTAGCTCGTGAACAGGAGGGATGTCTGCGTCGCGGTCGCGTCGAGATCCGCGGCGATCGCCGGGAGGATCGGATCGACGAGACCGATGCCCATGAACGCCACGACGCACGCGAACGCGACGGCCCAGACGCTGCGGGGCTGCCGGATCAGTTCGCGGAAACCCCCATTCAGCGCGCCGCTCACGCGATCGCCCCCTCGAGAGCTGAGGGGTCGGCGACAGACGCGCGCTCGTCGAGGACCTCGATGCTGCGCCGCAGCGCGGCACGGTCGGCCGGCGGCAGGTCGTGGAAGTACGGCAGGAGGGCCGCTGCGAGGGTGTCGCGCCACTCGTCGAGTGCCGCTTCGCCCTTCGGCGTCGTGGCGATGAGCCAGGCTCGCTTGTCCTCGACGTCCACGATGCGCTTGATCCAGTCGAGGTCATCGAGACCGCGGACGATCTTCGTCATGGTGGGCTGCGTGACGCGGCTGAGTCGCGCCAGGTCGCCCAGCCGGATCGGGCCGTATGCGCGCAGTGCGCTGAGGGTGCGCCAGACGGCGGGAGAGCGGGAGTCGTCCGTCGCGGTGGCGGCGAGGCGAGTGACGCGGTGGGCGCTCGAGACGAGTTCGCCGAGCAGGTTCTTGAGGTCGTTGATGTCTTCACTCACTGACCCAATTATACATAGCCCAGCTATGTATCCCCCACTCCCCCCTCCCCTCACACCAAAAAGATCTCGATACAGCACGAGTTTCCGTGGTGTATCGAGATCTTTTTGGGGTGGGGGCGGGTGGGTCAGCGCAGCCAGAAGGTCGACGAGGGGTCGAGCTGGCTGCGGTGCATACTCGGTGGGTGCGCGGTGCGCGCATCCACCTGGTCGGCTGTCGCGCTGATACCGGGGACCCGGCTCATCGCGGCACCGAGCACACGCCACGGTGTTCTGCTGTTCATGATGGTGATGCCTTCTTCTGCGGCCGACCGGGGTCGGCGATATCCGCGCCGGTGGACACCGACGCAGCGGGAGGCCCGAGAGGGCCGCAGAGCATCACAACGTTCGGCCGCTTAAAAGCGGACGGGCGTCGCCCCGTCAGGGGCGACGCCCATGACGGATGCGGAATGCTCTGTGCGGATACGTGAGTATCCGGACACGGAGTCCGCATCCATCAGCGTCGGAACCGACTCGTCAGAGTCGATCGCCATCGCGCCTCAGTGAACCCCCGAAGGGGTCTGCTCACTTGAGGGTGACGGTGGCGCCCGCCTCTTCGAGGGCGGCCTTCGCCTTGTCAGCGGTCTCCTTGTTGGCGCCTTCGAGGACAGCCTTGGGGGCTCCATCGACGACGGCCTTGGCCTCACCGAGGCCGAGCGAGGTGAGCTCGCGCACGGTCTTGATGACCTGGATCTTCTTGTCGCCAGCAGCCTCGAGGATGACGTCGAAGGAATCCTTCTCCTCGACCTCTTCGGCGGGCGCGCCACCGGCAGCAGCCGGACCGGCGACGGCGACGGGGGCAGCCGCGGTGACCTCGAAGGTCTCCTCGAACGCCTTGACGAACTCGCTCAGCTCGATGAGCGTGAGGCCCTTGAACTGCTCGAGCAGCTCTTCAGTTGACAGCTTTGCCATAATTTCTTCTCCTTGTGTCGTTTACTCAACCGCTGATGATCGCCCGGGGGACGATTACGCAGCGGACTCCTGCTTCTCGCGCAGCGCGTCGACCGTGCGAACGGCCTTCGACAGCGGTGCGTTGAACAGATATGCGGCTCCGAACAGCGAGGCCTTGAAGGCGCCGGCGAGCTTGCCGAGCAGAACTTCGCGGGACTCGAGGTCGGCGAGCTTGCCTACCTCTTCGGCGGTCAGCGGGTTACCGTCGAAGTAACCGCCCTTGACCACCAGGGAGGGGTTCGCCTTGGCGAAGGCACGCAGACCCTTCGCGACGGCGACAGGGTCACCGTGCACGAAAGCGATAGCGGACGGACCGGCGAGCTCGTCGTCGAACGACGAGATGCCGGCGTTGTTCGCCGCGATCTTGGTCAGCGTGTTCTTCACCACGGCGTACGTTGCGTCCTCGCGGATGTCCGTGCGCAGCTGCTTCAGCTGCGCCACCGTGAGGCCGCGGTACTCGGTCAGCAGAACGGCGGTCGAGCTCTGGAAAAGTTCCGTGAGTTCGGCAACCGAGGCTTCCTTGTTCGCCATGGCCACTCCTTGTTGTCATTTCGCACGTCACGGTGGTGACGTGGCCGAGACCGCCGCCAGGCATCAAAAAAGGCTCCGGCGCAAGCGCGCGGAGCCTGGATTCTGGTGAACCTTCGAACTTCGACACACCTGCGCAGGTCGCTTCGGTGGGATGTGACTCCCGTGAAGCCTTCGATCGGATGCACTCGCGCGCACGTCGATAACCGGCGGTCTTCGGTATGAGTCATACGGTACCGCATGACGAGCCGTTCCCACAATCGGAGACGCCGAAGCGTCACTCCGCGGTCAGCGGTCGTCGGATGCGAGCGGGAGATCGATGCGGAACCGCGTGTCGCCGGGCACGCTGTCGACCGACACGGACCCGCCGTGCACCTCCACGACGGCTCGCACGATCGCGAGGCCGAGCCCCGTGCTGCCTGTGGCTCGGGAACGGGAGCTGTCCCCGCGCACGAAGCGCTCGAAGACACGATCGAGCGTCTCCGCCGCGATTCCCGGACCGTCGTCGGCCACCGTCACGACGACGCGGCCGCTCCCCGACGAGTCCGCCACCGCCTCGAGGCTCGTGCGCACGTGCGTGCCGGCCGGCGTGTGCACGCGCGCGTTCGCCAGCAGGTTGGCCACGACCTGGAAGAGACGCGAGTCGTCGCCCGTGACGAAGAGGGCGTCGTCCTCGGCGGGGACGTCGACCGTCCACTCGTGGTCGGTCGACGCGACACGGGCGTCGTTCACCGCGTCCACGACGAGCGTGCGCATGTCGACGGGCTCCCTCTCGAGCGCCCGCCCCTCATCGAGCCGCGCGAGGAGCAGCAGGTCCTCGACGATCGTGGTCATGCGCGCCGCCTCCGACTCGATGCGGCCGAGCGCATAGGTCGCGTCCTCCGGCAGGTCCTCAGGCGACATCCTCGTGAGTTCGGCGTACCCGCGGATGGACGCCAACGGGGTGCGCAGCTCGTGGCTCGCATCGGAGACGAATCGCCTCACCTTCTCCTCGCTCGCCTGCCTCGCCGCGAGCGCGAGGCCGACATGGCCGAGCATGCGGTTGAAGGCGGCGCCCACGCGCCCGACCTCCGTCCTCTCGTCGGCGTCCCCGTCGGGCACGCGCACGGCGAGGGCGACATCACCGCGTTCGAGGGGAAGCCGCGAGACCTCCGTGGCGGTCTGCTCGACGCGTTCGAGGGGCCTGACGCTCGCCCGCACGATCAGATAGGCGACGACCGTCGCGAGCCCGATCCCTCCGGCGCTCACGCCGAGGACGATCCAGATCAACTGCGAGACGGTCTGCTCGAGCGAGTCCATGGGAAGACCCACGATGAATTCGTCGCCGTCCGTCTCGATCGCGACGACGCGGTAGCGACCGAGGTCTCCGCCGAGATCGACCGTCGTCGGGCGGCCGATGACGGCTTCCGCCGCGAGCTGCGACGAGGCCTGCTGACCGAGCTCCTGCCTCGTCCCGTCCTCGTCGAGGTATCCGGCGTACGTGACCACCCCGCTCTCGATCTCGACGCCGAGCGTTCCCGCGGATTGGCCGAGGATCCCGATGATCTGGCCGGGGCCCGGCTCGTCCTCCCCGAAGCTCGGGAGGGGATACGGGAGCGTGCCCGATGGCGCACGTGATGCGCGCTCGCTCGCCTGCCCGAGCTCGTCATCGAGGCGCTGCGTCAGGATCGACCGCACGCTCAGGATGCTCACGAGACCGATGACGAGCGCCGCGAGCGTGATGAGGACGACGGTCGCGAGCGTGAGTCTCCGGCGCAGCGACCAGCCGTCGAGACGGGAGAGGGCGGCAGGGCGCGTCGTCGTCGACTGCATTAATGAGCTCGTGGAGCTCGCACTCCGAGCCGGCTCGGCGCCCGCAGCTGCCCGCTCGTCCGCCCCGGCGGCTGTCACGAGCCGGCGGCCTTGATCATGTAGCCGGCGCCGCGAACCGTGTGGATCATCGGCTCGCGCCCGGCGTCGACCTTCTTGCGAAGGTAGGAGATGTAGAGCTCGACGACACTCGCGCGACCGTCGAAGTCATAGCTCCATACGCGGTCGAGGATCTGCGGCTTGCTGAGGACCCGTCGCGGGTTGCGCATGAGGTAGCGGAGGAGCTCGAACTCGGTCGCGGTCAGTTCGATCGTGTCGCCCGCCCTGGACACCTCGTAGCTGTCCTCGTTCAGCTCGAGATCGCCGACGGAGATGATCGGGGTATTAGCCGCGGACGTCAGGGCCGTGCGGCGGATGAGCCCTCGGAGTCGCGCGACGACCTCCTCGAGGCTGAAGGGCTTCGTCACGTAGTCGTCACCCCCGGCGGTCAGCCCGGCGAGCCGGTCGTCGAGCGAGTCCTTGGCCGTGAGGAAGAGCACAGGGGTGTCGTCGTTCTGCGCGCGCAGCCGGTGCAGCACCTCGAGTCCATCGAGGCCTGGCATCATCACGTCGAGCACGAGGGCATCCGGCCGGAAGTCCCGGACCGCGGCGAGCGCGGCGTGTCCATCGGCGGCCGTCCGCACGTCCCAGCCCTCGTACCGGAGCGCCATCCGGAGCAGATCCGTCAGGCTCTGCTCGTCGTCCACCACGAGCACGCGGATGGGCGAGCCGTCGGGCTTCGTCAAGGGCGCCGGACGTGAGGAGGCGGCAGAACCGGAAGATGTCATGTTCCTCATTATCGACACGAGCCTATGAACGGACTATGGATTGCTCCGGTGTCGCCTCGGAGGTCCCGCTGGGACGACGGCGCGCGGCGGTGCAGAATAGTCCGGGTCCATCGGCCGCGACGAAGGAGCACCACCCATGGGATTCATCTCCAGCCTCACCCGCACGAAGAGCATCGAGGCGTCGATCGCCGACTCCCACTCGGAGGGCCGCACCCTCACGAGGTCGCTCACCTGGTGGGACCTCGCCATCATGGGCGTCGCCGTCGCGGTGGGCGCCGGTATCTTCTCCGTCGGCGCGAACGCCGCTGCCAACTACGCGGGCCCCTCGATCTCGATCGGCTTCCTGCTCGCGGCGATCACGTGCGCCCTCGCGATCATGGCCTACGCCGAGTTCGCCTCCTCCGTGCCCGTCGCCGGATCGGCGTACACGTTCACGTACGCGACGCTCGGTGAAGGACTCGCGTGGATCATCGGCTGGGACCTGATCCTGGAGATGCTCACGGCCGCCGCCGTGATCGCGAGCTACTGGGGCGTCTACCTCGACGAGGTGTTCACGATCTGGGGATGGAGCGTGCCGCCGACGATCCCCGTCCTCGGGCTCGAGGTCAACTGGGGGGCCTTCGTCATCGTCGCGATCTTCACGACCCTCCTCGCGCTCGGCACGAAGCTCTCGGCGCGCGTGAGCTCGGTGTTCACGGTCATCAAGGTCGCGACGGTGCTCTTCGTCATCGTCGTCGGCGCGTTCTACGTGAAGCCCGAGAACTTCACCCCCTTCATCCCGCCGGCGCAGCCCACCGAGGGTGGCGCAGCCGACGTGTGGGGCCAGTCGCTGTTCTCCTTCCTGTCCGGCGCGGAGCCCGCGACCTACGGCGTCTTCGGTCTGCTGGCCGGCGCCTCGATCGTCTTCTTCGCGTTCATCGGCTTCGACGTCGTGGCGACGAGCGCCGAAGAGGTGAAGAACCCGAAGAAGAACCTCCCTCTCGGCATCTTCCTCGGTCTCGGGATCGTGACGGTGCTGTACATCGGCGTGAGCATCGTCCTCACGGGCATGGTGCCCTACACGGTCCTCGCCGAGTCGGACGCGCCGTCGCTCGCTACGGCGTTCATCGCCGTCGGTGCGGACTGGGCGGCTCAGGTGATCTCGGTGAGCATCCTCCTCGGCCTCACGACGGTCATCATGGTGCTGCTCCTCGGCCTCGCGCGCATCCTCTTCTCGATGAGCCGGGACGGACTCCTCCCCCGCTCGTGGAGCAGGACCTCGGCGACACGGCACACCCCGATCCGGCTCCAGATCGGCGCCGGAGCCGTCGTGGCTCTCCTCGCCGGGCTCACGGATGTGGGGATCCTGGAGGAGATGATCAACATCGGGACGCTGTCGGCATTCGTGCTCGTGAGCATCTCGGTGATCGTGCTCCGGAAGAAGTACCCGAACCGCGACATCGCGTACCGCATGCCGTGGTCGCCCGTCCTCCCGATCATCTCCGCCGCGCTGTGCCTGTGGCTCATGCTCAACCTCACGACGCTCACATGGGTGCGGTTCCTCGTCTGGCTCATCATCGGGGCGGCGATCTATCTGCTCTACGGCCGTCGTCACTCGCGGCTCGCGCAGCAGCAGCTGTCGTAGCGCCACCCCCAGCCGAGCGACGTGGCGTGCGGTTAGGCTCGACGAGTGGATATTCCTGCATCCCTCCGTCGCCTCTCCGACCCGCGCAGCGTGGAGTTCGGCGTCGTGTCGACGATCACCATCGGGGCGCTGTCGCTCATCGATCCCGGTCCTCTGAAACCCGGAGCCCGTGCGCTCTACCGAACGGGGATCGCCGGCATCACGGCCGCCATGACGTGGGTGACGACCCGCGCAGAGATCTCGTCCGTCGAGGCGCGCATCGGGACGACGATCGGGGCCACGGGAGCGGCGCTCGGCCTCGTTGGCGCGGCAGAGGCGGTCGACGCCCGGATGCAGCGAGGACTCGAACGCATCGGAGTGCGGCGACCGCGACTCGTGATCGCCGCCACCTCAGCGGCGTTCACGGCTGCGACGTTCCTCGCCGACCGCGCCATCGCCGAGAACGCCGCGACCCAGCACGGGCCGGACGCGTTCGGATGGGAGGACCGAACCCTGACCGACCCGGTCCGTGCCCTGACCGCCGCGCTCCTCGCTCGAACGGACGCGTTCGGGGCGCCGGAGCTGCGTGCTCAGCTCGACGGCGCCCGCGAGCGCACCTTCACGGACGAGCGGTTCCGGTCCCCCTCCTTCGTGCAGTTCGCCGTGGCCGACGACGCGCCTCTCGCGGTGCCCGGTAACGCCGCCTTCCCCGTCACGGCTCGATTCGCGACCGACGACGGAACGCTCTACGTCGTCACGCTGTCGATCGGGGAAGGACGACTGTCCTCGCTCGAGATCATCGAGGTCACCGATGACGGCGAGGAACCGACGGCCGAGGCCGATCGTTGGCCGGAGGCGCATGAAGTAACTCTCCACGTCGAGACCCCGCGCGGCACCGTCCCCCTCGGCTGACGTCGGACCCTCCCGGCCGGCGAGCTACTGGTTGCTGAACGCCGCGTCGAAGGACGCCTCCGGGCGCTTCCAGAGCAGCGAGCGGATGTAGCCGACGGCCTCCTTCGCGCCGTGCAGGCGGTCCATGCCGGCGTCCTCCCACTCGATCGAGATGGGCCCGTCGTAGCCGATCGCATCCAGCGCGCGGAACGCGTCCTCCCACGGGACGTCTCCGTGTCCCGTCGACACGAAGTCCCAGCCACGCCGAGGGTCGCCCCACGGCAGGTGGGAACCGAGGATGCCGGGCCGCCCGGTGTTCGGACGGAGCCGGGTGTCCTTGCAGTCGACGTGGTAGATCCGATCCTGGAAGTCCCAGATGAATCCGACGGTGTCGACGCCCTGCCACATCATGTGCGAGGGGTCCCAGTTGAATCCGAAGGCCGGTCGGCGATCGATCGCCTCGAGCGTGCGCACGCTCGTCCAGTGGTCGTACGCGATCTCGGACGGGTGCACCTCGTGCGCGAAGCGGACGCCCTCCGCGTCGAAGACGTCGAGGATCGGGTTCCAGCGGTTCGCGAAGTCCTCATAGCCCGCATCGATGACGTCGGCGCCGACGGGCGGGAACATCGCGACGTACGGCCAGATCTTCGAGCCGGTGAAGCCCACGACGGTGTCGACACCGAGCTTCCGAGCGACACGGGCCGAGCGCTTCATGTCCTCCGCGGCGCGCTGTCTGACGCCCTCTGCGTCGCCGTCGCCCCACACGTACGGTCGGAGGATCGCCTGGTGTCGGAAGTCGATCGGGTCATCGCAGACGGCCTGGCCGCCGAGGTGGTTCGAGATCGCCCACACCCTGAGGTCGTAGCGGTCGAGGATCTCGAGCCGGCTCTTCAGGTAGGCGTCGTCCTCATCGGCTCGCTTCAGATCGAGGTGGTCACCGGACGCGGCGATCTCGAGGCCGTCGTAGCCCCACTCGGACGCGAGCCGCGCGACCTCCTCGAAGGGCAGGTCGGCCCACTGGCCGGTGAAGAGGGTGACGGGGTGGGTGGATTCGGTCATGACGTTCTCCTCGCTGAGTTCGTCCCGGAGCGTTGGGGGGGGCGAGACGGGTGCCGCTGGGGTCCGGGCGGGGCGGAGCGGTCTACGCGACGTCGACCCAGGTTCCGGAATCGGCGGCGTCCATGACCGCCTCCGTGATGAGTCCCGCGCGGAGCCCGTCGGCGAAGACGGGGAGCCCATCGGGGTCCTCCCCGCGGATCGCCGCGTAGGTGTCGGCGACGAAGGCGTTGAACGCGTCCTGGTACCCCTGGGGGTGACCGGACGGCACGGCGACCAGGCGGGCGGCATCGGGCGAGAGCTGCTCGGCGTCGCGCGGGAGGACGACGCTTCCGCCCCGTCGACCGAGCCAGATCGTCTCGGGCTGCTCCTGGTCGAAGACGATCGACTCGGCATCTCCCGAGAACTCCACGAGCAGCCGGTTCTTCCGGCCGGGGGCCACTTGCGACACGAGCAGGGTGCCGATCGCGCCCGAGGCGGTCTCGACCGTGGCGGCCACGGCGTCCTCGGTCGTGACCGCGCTGTGCTCCGCCCGGTCGGCGAAGAACGTGCGCGTGTTCGCGGCCACCCGCGTGACGCGGTCCCCCGTGACGAACTCGACGAGGTCGACGAGGTGGGATCCGATGTCGGCGAAGGCGCGCGACCGGCCGCCGGACGCCTCGTCGACACGCCAGTTGTCGTCCGTCGATCGGAGGAGCCAGTCCTGCAGGTACGACGCGGCGAACGTCAGCAGTCGACCAGACTCCCCCGCCGCGACGCGAGCGCGTGCCTCCCGGACGAGCGGGTGGAAGCGGTAGACGAAGGGGACGCTCGCGACGACCCCGGCGGACGACGCTGCGTCGGTGAGCCGCCGCGCGTCGGCGACCGTCGTCGCGAGCGGCTTCTCGCACACGACGTGCTTCCCCGCAGCGACGACGCGCTCGGCCTGCTCGGCGTGGAGGGCGTTCGGCGTGCAGACGTGCACGACGCCGATCCGCGGGTCGTCGACGAGCTCGTCGATCGAGCCGTAGCCGCGCTCGATCCCGAGCCGCTCGGCGGCGGCCTCGGCCCGAGCAGCCGACGACGACGAGACGCCGACGAGTCGCGCTCCGGCCGCGCGTGCGGCTCGGGAGTGGACCTCCGCCATGAAACCGCCGCCGACGATCCCGACGCCGAGGCCGGTCGCGAACGCCATGATCAGAGCGTCCGCTCCGATGGATCCCACGCCTCGGGCAGCGGCGGAACGATCTCGACCGTGCTCGCGACATCGACGGGCGCACCGCTCTCACCCGCCTCGATCGTCGACTGCATGACATCGAGCACGTGGAACGCGAGCTCTCCGGAGGCGCGCTCCGGCACGCCCGCGCGGATCGCACGCGCGAGCTCCACGACGCCCGTACCCCGGGAGAACGTCGATCCGGCCGCTGCGACGGTCCGCGGCTCGTCTTCATCTCCCTGAACGAGGAGGTCGCCGTCGAACATGTTCGGGTCTGGCACCGTGAGCGTGCCGTCGACGCCCGCGACCTCGAACTGCGTGCGACGCAGCTTCGAGTCGAAGCTGAACACGGACTGGGCGGTCTGTCCGCTCTCGAACTCGAACAACGCGGCGACGTGGGTCGGTACCGTCACATCGAAGCTCTCACCGGCGCGCGGACCCGAGCCGATCACGCGGGACGGCTTCGCCTTCGACGCCACGGCGGAGACGCGCTTGACGGGACCGAAGAACTGCACGAGCGCCGTGATGTAGTACGGGCCGATGTCGAAGAGCGGCCCGGCGCCCTCCTGGAAGAGGAAGTCGGGGTTCGGGTGCCAGGATTCGGGGCCGGGCCCCTGCATGAGCGTGAGAGCGGTGAGCGGTGCGCCGATCTCTCCCGACTCGATGAGGCGGCGCGAGGACTGGATTCCCGCACCGAGGAAGGTGTCCGGTGCCGTCGCGACCCGCAGGCCGGCGGCGTGGGCCGCGTCGAGCAGCTCCTGCCCGCTCACACGGTCGAGCGCGAAGGGCTTCTCGCTCCACACGTGCTTTCCGGCTGCGAGGATCCGCTGCGCCACCTCGACGTGCACCTTGGGGATCGTCAGGTTCACGACGATCTCGATCCCGTCGTCCGCGAGGAGCTCGTCGACCGTTCCGGATGCGGCGACCCCGAACTTCTCCGCCTGAGAGGCCGCGCGATCGAGGTCGAGGTCGGCGATGAACCGCACCTCCACGTCGGGGAAGACGGTGAGGTTCTCGAGGTACTGGCTGCTGATGACGCCGGCTCCGATGATGCCGACGCCGACGGGACCGGCGCTCACTTGTCGGCTCCGTTCGTCGCGGCGTCCGATCCGCCGGTGAGGTAGGCGTAGCTCTCGGCGATGGCCTCGAACCGGTCGCCCTTCGAGTCGTCGAGCTCGACGACGTGCAGGGCGTTCGGAACGGCTGCGACGATGTCGTCCACCGGGAGGGCACCGGAACCGACGGCGACCTGCTCGGTCACGTCGGAGGTGCCGGAGCCGTCCTTGACGTGGACAGCGACGACGCGGTCGCCGAGGCGCCCGAGCAGGGCGACGGGGTCCTCGCCGCCGACGACGACCCAGTATGTGTCCACCTCGAGGACGACGCCGTCGTCGAGGAGTCCGGCGAAGAACTCGAGGGCGGTCTCGCCCTCGATCGTCGAGGCGATCTCGTGCGCGTGGTTGTGGTAGCCGACGCGGACGCCGTGTCGCGAGGCGACGGCGGCCGCGGCGTTGAGCGCCTCGGCTGTCGCACGGACGTCCTCGGCCGTCTGCCACCGCTCCTCGGGGACGTGCGGGTCGATCACGGTCTCGATCCCGAGGGCCGCGGCCTTCGAGAAGACCTCGTCGAGCTCGGCGTCGCCCTGGCCGATGAAGCCCTGGTGCGTCGTCGGGGCACGGAGACCGGAGGCTCGGAGCGCCTCGCCGAGAGCGGGTCCGAAGTTCACGAAGCCGTAGGGCTCGACGAGTTCGTAGCCGATGTCGGCGATGCGCTGCAACGTGCCGGCGAGGTCGTCGGCGGCCTGCTCGCGGACGGTGTACAGCTGAACGGAAAGTCTGGCGGAGGTCACTCGTTCTCCTCGAGGTCGGATGGTCGCGTCGATGCGGGCGCACCGGTGCCCAGGTCCAACCTGCCACGCACTTTTGTCGTCTGTCAATCAAAAGTCTTTACTGGTCGACAGTTAGTTGCGTGTGCTTTACTCACAACATGGTCGAGCTCAGTCGTCTCGGATCGGCGCGCGCCACCGGCGTCGGCGAGATCCTGCAGCTCCTCCGCGACGGCACGCCCCGCACCCGCTCGGAGATCATGGAGATCACCGGCCTGTCGCGCTCGACCGTCTCGGCACGCGTCGACACGCTCGTCGGCCTCGGCCTCGTGGGTCCCGCCGGGGAGGCGGCGTCGTCCGGCGGTCGTCCGCCGGCCCGGATCGCGTTCCTCCCCTCGTCGCGCATCGTTCTCGCGATCGACCTCGGCGCCACCCACGGCACCGTCGGCGTGACCAACCTCGCGGGAACCCTGCTCGACCACACGACGGCGCAGCTCGACATCGCGGCCGGTCCGGAGGCCGTGCTCGACTGGGCCACCGAGACGGGTCGCGAACTCCTGCGCGCGAGCGGCCGACCGGCCGGCGATCTGATCGGCGTCGGCGTCGGCGTCCCCGGCCCCGTCGAGCACTCGACCGGACGCCCGGTGAACCCGCCGATCATGCCCGGATGGGACCGCTTCGACATCCCCGCCCGGCTCGGACGGGCGTTCGACGTCCCGGTCCTCGTCGACAACGACGTCAACATCCTCGCCCTCGGCGAGCACGCCACAGCGTGGCCGGACGCGGACGACCTCGTCTTCGTCAAGGTCTCCACCGGCATCGGCGCGGGCGTCGTGGCGGGAGGAACTCTCCAGCGCGGCGCCCAGGGTTCCGCCGGCGACCTCGGTCACGTGCATGTGCCGTGGCACCCGGGCTCCACCCGGCCGGCGGACGACGATCGCGACCTCGAGAGCATCGCGAGCGGACCGGCCATCGCCGCCCTCCTCCGCGACCGCGGCGTCGACGCGCACGCGAGCGCCGACGTGGTGGCCCTCGTCCGCCACGGCAATCGGGAGGCGCTCGACCTCGTGCGCGAAGCCGGACGTGAGATCGGCGCCGTGCTCGCGAGCATCGTCAATCTGCTCAACCCGTCCGTGATCGTCGTGGGGGGAAGCATCTCGCGCGCCGGCGAGCAGCTCATCGCCGGCGTCCGCGAGACGGTCTACCGCCGATCCATCCCCCTCGCCACGCAGCACCTCAGCATCGTCCAGTCCCGATCGGACGAGACCGCCGGTGTCACGGGTGCGGCGATCATGGTGATCCAGGCGGTCCTCGACACCGCCGACGCCTGGGACCTCGTCCCCTCTTCGACCATCACGACCACATCCCCAACAGGAGGACAACGATGACCACCACCACGACCAGTACCACCTCACCCCCGCTTCGCGTCGGCGTCGTCGGGCTCGGCTGGGCCGGGCAGCAGCACATGGAGGCGTATCACGCACTCGACGGTGTCGAGCTCGTCGCGATCGCCGGTATGGAGGACGGACCGCGCGCCGACCTGCAGAAGAAGTTCGACGTACCGAACGTCTACAGCGATTGGAAGGACCTCGTGGCCGCCGGCGGCCTCGACGCCGTGAGCGTCGCCGTCCCCACCTTCCTGCACGCCCCCATCTCCATCGGCGCGCTCGAGGCCGGACTGCACGTTCTGTGCGAGAAACCGATCGCCCGCACAGCGGAGGAGGCCGAGGGCATGGTCGCCGCCGCACGCGCGTCCGGCCGGGTGCTCGAGATCGCGTTCAACCACCGTCGCCGCGGCGACGTCGAAGCCCTCAAGGCCGCGATCGACGACGGCACGATCGGCCGGCCGTACCACGCTCGAGCCACCTGGCTCCGTCGGGCCGGCATCCCCGCTCTGGGCAGCTGGTTCACGAACCGTGAGATGGCCGGGGGCGGCCCCCTCATCGACCTCGGTGTGCACGTGCTCGACTACGCGCTCCACCTCTTCGGAGAGCCGCGTGTCCTCGCCGTCTCGGCCGTGACGCACTCGGAGCTCGGCCCGCGTGGGCTCGGCGGCGCCGTCTCCGACAAGCAGCAGGTGGGATCGGCGTACGAGGTCGAGGACCTCGCGAGCCTGCTCCTCCGCCTCGAGGGCGGCGGCTCGATCGTGCTCGAGACGAGCTGGGCCGCTTACAGGTCGACGGGCGACGAGTTCGGCATCACCCTGTACGGCACGGACGGCGGCGCGGACCTCCGCGTCGTCGACTACGCCCCGTCCGGCGAGCTCACGATCTTCCGCGGCAACGCCGAGGAGGAGATCGACGTCAGCGTGGAGGCCGACCCCGGGCGCGGCCACGCCGCCGTCGTCGACACCTTCCTCGAGCAGGTCGCCGACGAGGCCTCGTGGGCCGAGCACGACGGGAGCCTCGCGCTCGGCCGTGCGCGCATCATCGACGCAGCGTACGAGTCCGCCCGGATCGGCGCAGAGGTGCGCCTCGACAACGACCTGACCATCACCGACGGAGAGGCAACCCGATGAGCATCCGCGTACTCGTCTGGAACGAGGGCGTCCACGAGGCGACCCAACCCGACATCGCCGCGATCTACCCTGCGGGCATCCACGGCGCGATCGCCGAGGGGCTCACCGAGCTGCTCGGCGACGAGGTCGTCGTGCGCACGGCGACGCTCGCCGACCCCGAGCACGGCCTGAGCGAGCAGGTGCTCGCCGAGACCGACGTGCTCCTCTGGTGGGGTCACATCGCGCACGATCAGGTCGACGACGCGATCGTCGAGCGCGTGAAGCAGCGCGTCCTGTCCGGCATGGGACTGCTCGTGCTGCACTCGGGGCATTTCTCGAAGATCTTCACGCGACTCCTCGGCACCACGTGCTCCCTGAAGTGGCGGAACGAGGCGGAGCGCGAGCTGGTCTGGACCGTGGCCCCGACGCACCCGATCGCCGCGGGCGTCGAGCACCCCATCGTGATCGAGCACCAGGAGATGTACGGGGAGCTTTTCGACATCCCGACGCCGGACGATCTCGTCTTCATCAGCTCGTTCGCCGGCGGGGAGGTGTTCCGTTCTGGAGTGACCTTCACGCGTGGCCACGGACGCATCTTCTACTTCAGCCCGGGCGACCAGGAGTACCCCGTGTACTTCCACCCGCAGATCCGTCGCGTCCTCGCCAACGGCGTGCAATGGGCCGCTCCCGTCGCGGCGCCCGCCGTCGCTCGCGAGATCCCCTCCGTGGACAACCCGTCGCGCGGCTGGTACCTCCCCTCCTGACCCACACCCCCGGGAGGTGGAGCGTTCGCGCCGAAACGCGGCGGTGTCGTGCCGCGGAACGGCGCGAACGCTCCACCTCGGGGTCTGTGTCGGGCAGAGGTCGGGCACGGGTCCCGCGAGAGGACGCGGCGGCGTGTGAGCGAGCGGTGTCGGGAGGGACGGGGCAGAATGGACGGGTGCTGCTGACCTACCGCGATCGCCTCGTGGCCGATTCGACCGACCGGGTCGCGTGGCTGCGTGCACGATCGCGCGGGATCACCGCGACGGACGTGGCTAAGCTCTCGACGCCACGATCGATCGACGTCGCCGCCACGGCGAAGCTGCACGGCACGAACTTCAGCGGGAACCGCTACACCGACCACGGGCGCATCCGCGAGCCGGAGATCGCCCGCTGGGTGGCCGCGACCCACGGCATCCGCCCCTCCTCAGCGCTCTACCACGCGGCCGAGGAACGCCGACACCTCGCGACCCCCGACGGACTCGCGGAGACGCACGACGGTCGCCTCCTCCTCTGCGAGATCAAGACCACGGCGAAGGCCTGGCGCTCGATCCCCCGCCACTACCTGCGTCAGGTGTGGTGGCAGCAGTACGTGCTGGGCGCGGAACGCACACTCGTGGTCTGGGAGCAGCACCAGGGATTCGTCCCGGTCGACGACGAGCCCCTGAGCGCGTGGGTCGACAGGGACGATCGCGAGATCGCGTCGCTCGTGACACTCGCCTCGGCGCTCATCGACGAGCTCCACCGACGGACGACGCCGCCCGAACGACGCGCCGTCTGATCACTCAGGACCCCGAGGTCGGCCGTTCGTCGACGAGTCCCTCGTAGAGCTCGACGACGGAGCGGAGGAACCCGGCGATCACGGCCTGCTCCTCCGGGTCGTAGACGTCGGCCGCCGCACCGACCCCAGCGATCATCGGAGCGAGTTCGGTGAAGGCGCGGGCGACGGACGCCGGAGCCGGGATGACGACGATCTTGCGCCGGTCGACGGGGTGCGGCTGCCTCTGCACGTGTCCGACCGCGACGAGGCGGTCGATCACATGCGTGGTCGCCGCCGTCGACATCTCGAGCCGCGTCGCGAGCTCGCTCGGCGTCATCGGACCGTTCTCCATCAGGTGCTCCATCGCGGCGAGGTCGGTCGTGTTGACGGCCAGGGTCGCCCCCAGCCGGCGTTCGAACCGTTGCGAGAGCTGGTAGATGTCGCGGATGAGCATGGGGATCGGAGACGGCTCGGGGAAGTCCGGCGGCAACTGAGCGGCGTAGCGCTCGCGGACCGATGCGACATCCGACGGCGCCGATCGATCCGGCTTGCGCTCCACTCCCATGTCCGACATGCTAATACCTGAGATAGCTAAAAGATTTGGTAAGTAGAGAGACCACGGTGTTTTCGATGACGACGATCGCACGATTCCTCAGTGGCCGCATTACCGCATGGATCACTCTTGCGGCCTCCGTCGTGGTCGTGGGCCTCCTCTTCGCCGTGATCCCCTCCTCGGAATCCGACGCGTTCCCGAGCGCCGGTCTCCCCGACACCGCCGAGTCCGCTCGCGTGTCGGCGCTCCTAGAGGAGTTCCCCTCTGCAGACGCCACCGTGGGAATCCTCGTGTGGAGCAGAGAAGGCGCCGACCTCACGGACGACGACCTCGCCGCGATCACCGAGCGGGCGTCCGCCCTGGCCACGGTATCGACGGCGCCTCAGGCCGTCAGCCCCCAGGTGAGCGACGACGGAGCCGCAGCCCTCGTCGTCGTCCCCCTCGACGCCGCCGACGTCGAGGACGATGTGGCGGGAACGGCCACAGAACTCCGCGAGCTCGCCTCGGACGATCTCCCCTCCGGCCTCGACGCGCGACTCACCGGACCCGTCGGCTTCCAGGACGACGTCGCGGGCGCCTTCGCGGGCGCGGACGTCCGGCTGCTCCTCATCACGGTGATCGTCGTGGCGGTGCTCCTGATCGTCACCTATCGCAGCCCCGTGCTCTGGATCGTCCCGCTCGCCGTCGTCGGGACCGCCGACGGCCTCGCGCGGGTCGTCGTCACGGGGCTCGCCGACGCTGTCGGGGTCACGATCGACGCCTCCATCGGAGGCATCCTCTCGGTGCTCGTCTTCGGCGCCGGGACGAACTACGCCCTCCTGCTCGTGGCGCGCTACCGGGAGGAACTCCTCGTCCAGGAGGACCGGCACGCGGCGATGACGACGGCGGTCCGCAGCGCCGGCCCCGCCATCGCGGCGAGCGGCGGCACGGTCGCGCTCAGCCTCCTCACGCTGCTCTTCGCCTCCCTCTCCGGCAACCAGGCACTCGGCTTCGCATGCGCGGTCGGAGTGGTCATCGCGATCCTCTTCGCGCTCATCGTGCTCCCCGCGGCACTCGTCGTCTGCGGACGCGGGCTCTTCTGGCCGTTCATCCCCCGCGTGGCCCACGGCGCCCACGCCGAGCGGAAACCGGGATTCTGGACGCGACTCGGTCGCGGGGTCTCCCGTCGACCCGCCGTCGTGGCGGTCTCGGCCGTCGTCGGCATCGGCGTCCTCCTCCTCGGCCTGGGAGGCTACACGGTGGGCCTCTCGCAGACCGATCAGTTCCTCGGCTCGCCTGACTCCGTTCTCGCCCAGGAGACGATCGACGAGTCCTTCTCCGCGGGGCTCACGAGCAGCACGACGATCCTCACGCCCGACGACGCCGTCGACGACACGGTCGCTCTCGTCGAGGGCGTCGACGGGGTCGACACGGTCCAGACGGGCGAGAGCAACGACGGGTTCACCGCCCTCTCGGTCACGCTCGACGCGGAACCCGAGAGCGCCGCGGCGTTCGACACCATCCGGTCGCTGCGGAGCGACATCGCCGAGGCCGATGGCGACGTCGCGTCCGCGCTCGTCGGCGGCTCCGACGCGACAGCGCTCGACACGAACGACGCGGCGGCGGCGGACCTCCGACTCATCGTCCCGATCATCCTCGCCATCGTCTTCGTCATCCTCGCCCTGCTCCTCCGGTCGCTCGTGGCGCCCGTCCTCCTCATCCTGAGTGTGCTGGCGACGTTCTTCGCGAGCCTCGGGGCCGGCAACTGGATCTTCCTCAACCTGCTCGGCTTCCCCGCCTTCGATGCGAACGTGACGCTCTACGCCTTCCTCTTCCTCGTCGCCCTCGGAGTGGACTACAACATCTTCCTCACCACGAGGGCACGGGAGGAACGTGCTCGCTTCGGCACGCGCGAGGGCATGATCCGCGCCCTGTCGTCCACCGGTGGCGTGATCACGAGCGCCGGCATCCTCCTCGCGGCCGTCTTCGCCGTGCTCGGAGTGCTTCCCGTCGTGGCCCTCACCCAGGTCGGGATCATCGTGTGCATCGGCGTCCTCCTCGACACACTCGTCGTGCGGACGGTGCTCGTCCCGGCGCTCGTCTTCCTCACGGGCGACGCGTTCTGGTGGCCGTCGACACGGCGGTCGGTCGGAGCCCACGGCGACGTGTCCACACCACGAAACGAACACGAAACACGAGAGTTATCTGGGAGTTGACGCCGCCGTAACACCCTCGAATCATTGCCTGACTTGACTGGATCCGATCTATTCAAGGTCGTCGATCATCCCGGTGGTCGACGGCGGACGCGGGGAGAGTGCAGGCGATGCGGCTGGGTGTGAGGGATGCATGGCAGGCACGACCGACGGGACTTCCATTGGAGGACATCCCCCCGTCGATGACCGCGGCCGTCATCGATGAGACGGGCGAGCCGGGGGTGCTGCACACGGCGTCCGTGCCGGTGCCCGCCCCGAGCGGAGCCGAGTTCGTCGTCCGCGTCGTGGCCGCCGGGGTGAACCCGATCGATGCGAAGACCCGGTCGGGCGCCGGCGTCTCGGCATGCATCCCCGCGTACCCCGCCGTGCTCGGCCAGGACTTCAGCGGGGTCGTCGTGCGTTCGCCGTACGAGGCCCACCCGCTTCGACCCGGCACGGAGGTGTACGGCATGGTGCCCGTCCCGCGGTACTCGGGCAGCTACGCCCAGTACATCGCCGTCCCGAGCCTGAGCGTCACGCGGAAGCCGCCGACGCTCTCCCACGTCGAGGCCGCTGCCGTCCCGCTCGCCGCGCTCACGGCATGGGGGATGGTCGTCGAGCTCGCGAAGGCCCACGACGGCCAGCGCATCCTGATCCACGCGGGCAGCGGCGGAGTCGGGCACTTCGCCGTCCAGTTCGCGAAGTACTTCGGCGCACACGTCACCGCGACCGGATCCACCCGCAACCTCGAGTGGTTGCGGGAGCTCGGCGCCGCGGTCGCGATCGACTACACGACGACTCGATTCGAGGACGTCGTCGGCGAGGTCGACGTGGTCATCGATCTGGTCGGCAACGTCCACGACCAGACGGGGACGAGGTCGCTCGGCGTGCTCCGCCCAGGCGGCCTGATCGTGAACGCCCCAACGGGAAGCTGGCCGACGATCGTCCAGGAGGCCGAGGCGGCCGGGGTGCGGGCCACGACCTACAAGGTCGCTCCCGACGGGGACACCCTCTCGACGATCACACGACTCCTCGAGTCGGGGGACGTCAAAGTGTTCGTCGACCGCGTCTTCGACCTCGACGCGGCCGCCGCGGCGCACGCGGCGCTCGAGGAGGGGCACACCCGCGGCAAGCTCGTCCTGAAGGTCGCCGAGAGCTAGGCCCGCGCGAGCCGTCGCACACGGCGCGCCGCACGCACGACGCGGCGGGCCGGTACGGCCACGAGTACGGCGATACGGCCGCTCACCGTGCGGTCGACGTCGCCGAGCATCCGCTTGCGCTCCCACGAACGGCGCAGTCCCCAGCCGACCCGGTTGAACCGTTGAGGGAGGACGCGCGACGGCGCCTCCCGCTCGCGTGCCACGAGAGCGTCGAGCGCTCCGACCCAGTCGTCCTCCGCACGTCCGTGCAGATAATTGTCGCCGCGCCACGATCCGCTCGGGGCCGAGAAACGTCCGGCCATGAGATCCTCGGCATCGCCGAAGAGCCCGCTCCCCTCGAAGACGACGTTGATGAGCTTCGCGCTCACCCCGAAATCAGACGGGAGAAGGATGGGCACACCCGCTGCGACGGCCTCGAGCGCTGCGGTGGAACTCACCGTCACGAGCGCGACGGCGTGGTCCAGGTGCTCGGCCATGGGCCCGTCCGCGACGACGACGTTCTCCGGGACCGCACCCCCGACGAGCTCGAGCAGCTCGGGCTCGTCGAGGAGACCTGCATAGTCCCAACGCTCCGGATGCGTCTGCGCCTCCCCGGCGCGGGCCCGCACCTTGATCACGATCCGCCGGTCGGGACGACGCTGCGCGAGCCGGACGAGCCACGACAGCAGGAGGATGCGATCCTGCTTGCCCGCCGGGACCTTCGCCTGCGCGGCGAACACGACGGCGTCGCGTCTCCGGCCGTCGTCGCGCGCCGCGGAGTCCGCAAGGAAGGGGAAGGTCGCGAGGCCGAAGCGGGTGCTCACTCCGAGGCCTTCAGCGATCGCGGTGAACTCGCGGACCTCTCGCCGGCTGTGCAGAACGACGAGGTCGGCCTGCTCCCGGTAGACGACGGCCTTCGGATTCGAGGGGATCGTGATTCCGGGGAGGCCGGACACGATCACCGGACGCCAGTGGCGGGAGACGACCAGGCGCACGAGGACCCGCACCATCGGCCCGCGCACCGAGAGCAGCACGGCGTGCGGCCGCTCGGCCCGGACGAGGGGACCGAGATCGTCGAGGTCGACGATCCGCACCGAGGCGGAGACGAACGCGGTTCCGGCGAGCGCCGACTCGAGCTGCCGGTCGCTCGGCTGCATCGGATTGCGGATCACGACGAGATCCGGAGCCCACCCGGTCGGCAGGCGCGACGCGAGCGCCGCCCCCCACTTCACGTACGAGTCGGTGTCGCCGATGACGAGGAGACGCTGCGGTCGGTCGGCCTCGGTCACACCAGGATCCGGCGGAGCTTGGCCATCGGCGCCTGCTCACCGGGGAACACGCGCTTCACTCCATCGCCGAGCGCCTCGTCGACCACGCGGATCCCCGCGACGAGCTCGGCGAAGTCGGACGGCTCGAGGGAGGCCGAGTGATCGGATCCCCACATGCCGCGATCGAGGGTGATGTGCCGCTCCACGGCGCGAGCTCCGAGGGCGACCGCCGCGAAGGAGATCTCGAGACCCTGTTCGTGGCCGGAGTAGCCCACCGGAAGCTGCGGGTAGCGCTCCGCGAGGGTCCGGATGGTGCGCAGATTGGCCTCATCGGCCGGGAGGGGGTAGGTCGACGTCGCGTGCAGGATGACGAGCTTCGAGGGATCGAACACCTCGACAGCCGCGTCGATCTGCTCGATCGTCGACATGCCGGTGGAGAGGATGATCGGCTTCCCCGTGGCGGCGAGCGCGCGGAGCAGCCCCAGGTCGGTGACGGAGGCCGATGCCACCTTGTGGGCCGGCACGGCGAGCTCCTCGAGGAAGGCGACGGCGGGCTCGTCCCACGGGGACGCGAACCAGTCGAGGCCGCACAGGGTCGCGTAGTCGCCGATCTCGATGTACTGGTCGCGATCGAACTCGACGCGGCGGCGATACTCGAGGTACGTCATCGTGCCCCAGGGCGTGTCGCGCGGCGTGTTCTTCATGTGCTCGGGCGTCGAGATGTCGGGAGTGCGCTTCTGGAACTTGACGGCCTGCGCGCCGGCCTCCGCCGCGACCTCGATGAGGTTCTTCGCGAACTCGACGGAACCGTTGTGGTTGAGACCGATCTCGCCGATCACGTAGACGGGGTGACCGTCGCCGATCTGCGAGCGTCCGATGGTGACGGTCATGAGGATCTCCGTTCGTCTGTGGAATGCTCCGCCGGGACGACGGCCCGGTGGACGGTGGTGGGGCCGATCGCTCGGCCGGACAGGACACGGTCGGCGAGTTCGCGCACGGCGCCTGCGCCTCCCGCGGTCGAGAGCACGACGCGGGCAGCGGCCCGCGCGGCCGGGTGCGCGTCAGCCACGACGACGGGCCAGCCGACGATGTCGAGCGCCGGGAGGTCCCCGACGTCGTTGCCGAGGTACGCGATCCGCTCGAGGGGGACGCCGATGCGCTCGGCCCACGCACGGAGGACGTCGCCTTTGTCGCCACGGGTGTCGTCGCCATCGACGCCATGGACGACGTCCACCTGCAGCTTCGCCGCACGCGCGGCGACCACGCCGTTGCGCTCGGCCGAGAGGATGAGGACGGGGATACCGGCGGCGCGAAGGAGGCGGACGCCGTGTCCGTCCCCCCGGTGGACTCGCACGCTCTCGCGCCCGTCCTCGTCGACGAACGCCGTGTCGTCGGTGTGGACGCCGTCGAAGTCGGTGACGACCGCATCGACCAGGATCGGTCCCGATCGATCGATGTCGGAATCGCCGGTGGCGACCCCGGCGGTGTCGGCCTCGGCGGTGTCGGCCTCGGCTGTGTCGGCCTCATCGATGGCGGCGACGGCGCGGGCGAGCTCGAGGTCGGCCGGCACGTCGATCTCGATCGCGTGACGCTCCGGGACGAGGTGCACGGCGACGGTCCCGAAGAAGCGGTGGGACGCAGCTCGGAAGCCGACGGCGTCCATCGCGTAGAACGCACCGGTCTCGCGGTACTCCGCCGCGCGGTCCTGTCGACGGGGGCGAGAGGAACGATCGTGGTTGACACCCACGACACCCTCGGTCGCCTCCCCGTCACGCCACAGGAAGGAATGGGTCGGCGTCGCCGAGAACACGACGTCGACGTCTCGCGAACGCACGCGCCCGACGGCCTCGTCGAGGTCGAGGGGATCGATGAGGGGCGACGTGGCCTGGATGAGCACGACGGCGCCGATGGGCCGGCCGGCTGTGGCCGGATCGGACACGATCGCGTCGAGAGCGTGTGCGACGGCCGACTCGGACGACGCCGTATCGCCCGAGAGTTCGACGGGGCGACGCACCACGACGGCTCCAGCCTCCATCGCCGTCCTCGCGATGTCCGCGTCGTCCGTGGACACGACCACGAGATCGATGGAGCGCGCGTCTCGAGCGGAGCGGATCGCGCGGACGATGAGGGGCACTCCCCCGACGGTCCGGAGATTCTTGCCCACGATGCCCTTCGAGCCGCCTCTGGCGGGGATCACAGCGACGGTGATCGTCTCATCGGGCACCCCCGCCGGCACGGCGTCCTCGACGCCACCCGCGCTCGCACCCCGACCACTGTCCATGGGGTGACGCTAAGCGGGGCGGGTAGCCGAGAGGTTGCCCCCGGGTGAACGCGCACCCCCCGGCCGGCGACGTTTGGAAACCGGACGAGCGGAGCCGGCGACGCTCGACGGGCCGGTGCCGGACGAACTCGCACCAGGGCTCGACGAACCCGACGAACGACGGACCCGACGGATCAGGCGAACCCGACGGATCGACGGATCGGGCGGATTTCCTCGGTCGGCGACCCGATCGGCGACCGAGGAAATCCGGTCGGGGGATTAACCCCGTATCCGAGGCGCGGGAGACGTAACCCCCCGGTCCATCTGCCGCGCCTCGGACAGGACACCCGATCGGCGAGATCCCGATCGGAAGAATGAGTACGCCATGCCTACGATGCCGGATGAGGAAAGAGGAGGCCGAGGTCGCGGCGACGTTTTGGTCCCGTCCGTGGTCCCCCTTCCCTCCGATCAGGAATCGAGCAGGCCCCGCGCGATCGCGGCGATCGCCGACTCCTCCCGCGTGGTCGCCCCGAGCTTGCGGTAGATGCTCGCCCGCTGCTTCTTCACCGTGTTCGGCGAGACCACGAGACGCTTGGCGATGACGGAGACGCTCAATCCCGACACCAGAAGGGTCAGCACCTCCCTCTCGCGCGCGGTCAGCTCCACGAACGAGTCGAGGCGCGTGAAGAGCATGGGCATGGCCTCGAGGTCGGCCATCGCCCTCGCGTCGAGGAGACCAGACCTCTCGGCAAGACCGGCGAGGGCCGAGCGGTCCGACTCGACGAGGAAGCACCACGGCGACCGGAGTCCGTTGGACGACAGGACGCGGAGGCCCTCCGACAGGTCGTGGAGCGACGCCCGCTCACCTCCGAGCCGCAGGGAGGCGGCGGCCCGCGCGATCAGCAGCTCTGCACGAGTCCGCGGACCGATCCCGGTCGCCGCGAGCGCATCGCTCGCCGCGGCGACGGCCTCGAGCGCTCGGTCCTCGATGAGGGCGATCTGGGCGCGGGAAACCCCGGCCGACGGATCGCCTTTGTCGAACGAACGGACCGCCGACTTCGCTTGAGCGAGCGCCCCCACGGCGAGGTAGAGCACGACCACGCTCCTCCCGAGCCCCGAACGCACCGACGGCGGAACCATCGTCCGGTCGCGGTCGGGAACCGCGTCGCTCACGGCGGAGATGCTCATGAGCGACTTCCCCTCCGCAGCATCGATCACCGCTCGGAGCGGCACCACCCGGAGTGCGATCTCTGGCCCGGCCGAGCGGATGATGCTCTCGATGGCTGCGCGGCTCCCGGGCAAGTCGTTCTCCTCCGCTCGTACGAGCGCCGAGGCGAGATCGGCCCAGCCCCAGCGCCCCAGGCCGGTACGCACCCGCTCGAGGGCGGATAGGTGATCCTGTGCACGCCTCATCGCCCCCGTGGACGCGTGCACGGCGGACAGCACCGCGTGAGCCTGGGCGACGAGCTCCGCGCGCAGACCCGGCACGGTGAGCGCACGCTCGGCGAGCCTCGCCGCCGCATCGTTCTGGCCGGCACCGAAGAACGTGAGCGACGCCTGCAGCACCGCGGCCACGAGGATCCCGGGCGACAGCGGACGCTCGTCGATCTCGAATCGCTCGGAGGCCGCGGAGACGTCGGACGCCACCGAGAGGGCCGCAGCCCAGCGCGCCTCGACCCGCAGTGCGATCAGGCGCACGCCGAGCATCGCGAGTCGTTCGTCCGGCCCGACCTCCGTCGAACGCGCACGAGCGAACTGCTCGGCCGCCGCGAGGTAGGCGGAGCCCACGGCACGGCCCTTGCCGCTCGTCGCGTGCACGAGGCCGAGCATCGCCGTGAGGTACGGGAAGCGGCGCAGCTTGGCGGTGGGGACGGCGAGCAGGATGTCGAACGCCGACGATTCGTCGTCCGTCACCGCGATGAACGACTCTCGGAGAATGCGTTCGGCGAGAACGAACTGCTCCGTCCTGATCGCACGCGCCCACGCGGCCCGGGCGTCCCCTCTCCCCCACAGCACCTCCGCAGCCGCGGCATCCGCCGATGCGCTGCGGCCGCCGTCGCTCCGTGTCGAGACGGTCTTCTCGAGGACCCTCGCGGTGATCGGTACGAAGTGGAATCTCGAGATGTCGCCGTCCGTGTCCCAGAAGCCGAAACCGAGCGATCGAGCGGCGTCGAGCCAGTTCCTGGCCTTCTCGGCATCGACCTCTCCGAGTCGAGCGGCTTCCCTGTCCGTGACACCGTCGAGGAGCGAGGCCCGCTGGAGGAAGGCCCAGAAGTCGGCCTCGGAGGACCCTCCGGGAGCGTTCACTGCGGCGACGAGCGCGTCGGCGACGCGACCGACGACCGAGTCCATCTCCCGCGCCGTCGTGAGTCGCTGGGAACCGTCGAGGCGTTCGGCGAACAGACGCGTGGCGAGAGGCATGCCCCCGGTGATCTCGTGCACTTCTGCCGCGAGCTTCGCATCGACCGTGAGGACCGACCGGACGATCACGAGCGCGCACTCGCGGGGCGTGAAGAGAAGGCGCCTCGCCTCGATCTCCTCGATGTCGACGGCGGCCCGGTCGTCTCGCCGCTCGAAGGAGCTGACGCTCCGCGTGGCGACGACGACGCGCAGGTGATTGGTGATGCGGAGCATCGCGCGCAAGTCGTCCTCGACCGCCGGTGAGTCCAGGCGGTGAGCGTCGTCGACGATGATCGTGAAGTCCGCCTCGAGGTGCGAAGCGAACCGTGTGAGGAAGCGACGGAGGTCGCCCCCCGCCGAGACCTGCTCCGCCGACGGGATCCATCGGGCGTCGACCGCGAGGGTTCCGGAGTCCTCGACCATGGCGAAGACCCTCATCCAGAACGCCGATCGCTCGGCGATGTCGTCGTCGACGTCGATCCAGACACCGTCCGTCTCCGAGGCGTTCGCCCATTGGGAGACGAGCATGGTCTTGCCGAAGCCGGAGCCCCCTCGCACGAGCGTGATCGCGTGCCGCGCCTCCAGGAGGGCGACCAGATCGGGACGACGGATCGCCCAGGCGGGCTCCAGTGGAGCCCCGTAAACCGACCCGCTCGTCGGCGACGCGCGGCGGCCCGAACGGTCGGACCTGACACCCGCTCTCGACACCGTCACTCGTACCTCGTGCCCGTCAGAATCGCGAGCACGTTCGCCTACTGCAGCCATGTGAACCCCACCCATTTCGCCCGACCAATTGGCAACACACTGGTCACTCGGAACGGGCGGTGGGGCTCCCTGTACGAAATATGGTCCGCGAAATGGTCCGCATCGTCACCTGGGTGACGATCCGGGTCCCGCCGTGTACGCCGCGGCCCCCGGACGGGGGCCCTGCCGGAGGAGCCGCTGGGCGGGGACTACGACGCGGTGTCGCCCGCCTCTGCCCACGGGAGATCGTCGGTTCCCCTGACGGGCGACAGGGGCACGACGATCACCGGCTGGCGCTGACGGTGGGCGAGGTGGGCCGCGATGGATCCGGTGAAGAACTCCTGCAGCCCGGCGCGGAAACCGGGCTCCCGCGTCCCGACCACGATGGAGCCGACCTGCTCGCGGTCCGCGATCGAGCACAGCCCGGCCGATGGCTCGCCCTCCGCCGTCACCACACGCCACGGGACGCCGGACGACGACAGCACGGGCCTGACCTGATCGTCGATCCAGGCCGAGTCGATCTCGCTCTCGCCGTTCGCGTCGTACGGGACGAAAGCGACCGACCCGTCGGCCCACAGGCCGGCCGTATAGCGGGTGGCGTCCACCCAGGCGATCACGAGCTCGGCCCCGAAGGCCCTGGCGTACTCGGACGCGATATGAAGGACGGTGTCGGGTTGCCCGGGGACGATGCCCACGAGCACGGGACGGGACGAGGGACGGACGGTCATAGCCTCAGCCTCCTTGGGTGCGGAACCTCGAACACCGATGGGCGTGGGAGGGTGACCCGCGTGGCCACTCCGCACGACGCACGCCCAGCATAACGCCGAGGTCGGCGCCGCACGACAAGGCGCGGCTCGATCAGGACACGACCGGACCCTGGCCTGTTCGGCCGCTGCGGCGTTTCGGCCTGTCGGCCCCGCTCGGCTTCGCACCGCGATGGCGGCTGCCGCGCGCCACGGTCACTTCTCGGGGCGGCCGGCCGTGGAGTGCTCGGTGATCTCCGAGGCGGAGAGGGCCCTGTCGTAGACGGCGACGTTGTCGATCCGCCCGGTGAAGCCGCTCGCGAACCGCCACGACCCGTCGATGATCGGACGGCTCGACGTACTCGTCGAGCTGGACGCCCGAACGACGCCGTCTACCAGGATCGTGGTCCCCGACGGACCCAGCGTCGTCACCACGTGGTGCCATTCGCCGTCGTTGTAGGCGGCGTCGGTGGCGACCGCCGTGTTCGACGTCATGGCGAACGACAAGCGCCCGTCGGAGCGGAGTTCGAGGCTGAGGTCGTATCCCGTCGCCGCGCTCTGCGGCTGGTCCGCGAGGTCGAGGAGCCGGCCGGACCCCGTCGACGCGAACCACAGCTCCGTCGACACCGAGCCGGGTGCTTTAGCCCGCTCCTCGGCGATGCCACCGGCCCTGACGGACGGGAAGGTGGAGGAAAATGCCCCCGTGGCCCCCTCTGCTCCCTCGCTCTTGCGTGTCACCGATGCGGCCAGGGTGACGTCGTTCGTGCCGATCTGGTCCACTGCCTGGACCCCGTCCGTCTCATTGAGCGGCCAGTACGACATCGGCTCATCGGAGATCACCAGACGGTCGTAGTCCGTCAAGGCGACCGGGTCGGGCTCCGTCGGCGGGACGGCAGTGAAGTGGTCGGTGATCTCCGAGGCGGACAGGACACGGTCGTAGACCGCGACGTTGTCGATGCGCCCGGTGAACCCGTTCGAGAGCCGCCACGTGCCGCCGATGATCGGACGCGTCGAGGTACTCGTCGAACTGGACGCGCGGACCACACCGTCTACCTGGATCGTCGAACCCTCGGGACCCAGCGTCGTCACGACATGATGCCACTCGCCGTCGTTGTAGGCCTTCTCCGTCGCGATCGCCGTGTTCGACGTCATCGCGAACGACAGCCGACCGTCCGCGCGGAGATCGAGACCGAGATCGTATGCCGTGTCGGCGTTCTGAGGCGGGTCGGCGAAGTCGAGGAGCCGGCCGGACGCCGTCGTCGCGAACCACAGCTCCGTCGATACGGACAGGGGGGCATCAGCCCGATCGCGAGCGACCCCGGCTGCGGTCGCGCCCGAGAACGTCGAGGAGTAGCCTGCCGCGGCTCCCTCGGCGCCCTCGCCCGTGCGCTTCACCGAGGCGGCGAGAGTGATGTCGTCCGTGCCCGCATAGTCGATCGCTCGGGTTCCGGCCGTCTCATTGAGGGGCCAGTACGACGTGGGTCCGTCGGCGAGCACCTCGTGGTCGTAGTCCGTCAACGACGTGGAACCCGCGCCGGTCGGGGTGATCGTGACCGGTGTCCCCTTCGTGGAGTTCTCGTACGGGTCGATGGTCTTGATCGTGTACGCGTACGCCTTCCCCGCCGTGAGTCCGGAATCGACGACGTGCATCGTCGGGCGATCCCAGAACCTCGACTGGCCCTCGAGCGTCGCGACGGGTTCGGACACCCCCGAGCGGTAGACCTCGTACCGCAGGTCCCTGTTGTCGGGGTCGTAGTTGGCCGCCCAGGTCAACCGCACCGCGCCGGCGCCGAGCTGCTCGATCTTCGGTGCCATGTCGTCCCCCGAGAGCTCGGGACCACGCAGATTGGGTGCCTTGCTCGGGATCTGGAATCTCGCGAGCCCCTGCTGTGATTTACCGGACGCCACCGTGAACTCGCCGCCGTACAGCACGTACCCGCCGGACACCGTCACATCCCATGGGCCTTGTCCCGAACCGCTCGCCTTGCCGACGTTGAAGTAGGGGTACCAATCGAGCAGGGACGGCGCCGGCTGTCCGGCGAAGTCGGTGTAGAGGTCTCCCGTAGCCGCCGTGAGCGTGCCCGTGGCCGCGTTGCTGAACGCCAGGGCCCGATGGTATCCGGCCGTCGCCGACACGCTCTTGACCATGTCGCCGAAGCCGCCGACACGTTCGCAGTCGTGAGCGTGTCCCGCCGTGTACACGACGTCACCCGCCGGCGCCGACGAGTAGGTGTCCCCGTGGCAGTCCTCGTGCCAGACGAGTTCGCCGTCGCTCCACCGGGCCGCATACGTCCCCTCCGTGTAGGGCGACTGGATCGCCGCCTTGTAGCTGAATGCGGTGGCGTACACGTTGTCCGCGTCGGAGGACAACGAGTACACGGCAGCCCCCGATCCGCCGTTCCGGATGACGGAATTGACCTTCCAGGGAAGAAGGGTGCCCGTGTCCGCCGTGACGGCGCCGAGACCGAAGCCGGGATCGGACGAGCCGTTGAGGGTCGTGAAGCTGCCGCCCACGACGACCTTCTTGGCATCCGGCGACACGACGAGGGCTCGTGGGCTTCCACCCGACGGCGACGGCGCCCACTTCTGCAGGGCAGCATTCGTGGGTGCGAACGCGGCGAGACCCGCTCTCGCCGTCTTCTGCGCGCTGCTGAACGCACCACCGGCGTAGACGGACGACGACGTGGCGGCGATGGTCGTGACCTCGCCGTTGAGACTGGGGGCGAAGCCTGCGACGAGAGCACCGGAGCCGATCGTGAAGGCCGCGATCCGGTTCCGCGTCGCCGCGGCTCCGCCCGCCGGCGTCACAGTCGTGAACGCGCCGCCGACGTAGAGGGTCTTCTTGTCCGGCGACACGGCGAGGGTTCTGACCTGCTGGTTGAACGCCGGAGCGAACGCCTGCAGCTCACCCGTCGTGAGGTTGTAGGCCAACAGGTTCGACCGGGTGACCGTGTTCTTGCCCGCAGCGGATCCCGCCGGACGAGCCGTCGTGAACTTGCCACCGACATAGACCGTGTTGCCCACGACGAGCTGGTCCCACACGACACCGTCTATCTGGGGAGTAGCGAGGACGTCGGCAGACACCGTCTCCGGCGTCTTCGGGTCGGCCGGATCCGAGGGCTTCGAGTCGGCGAGCGCCGGACTCGTGGCGAGCAGACCCGAGACGAGCGCGATCGATGCAGACGCGGCGAGCGTCCACCGAGCGCGCCTTCGAATCGGTTGGTCCGAATCGTCGCGCCCCCGCGCGACGGCATGAGTGTGTGCCACGTGATCCCCCCGGAGTCACAGACGAGCCCAGCCGGGGACTCGCAGAGAAAGTGATGTTCACTCACTTTACGGGGCGATGGGCGACACGCGATCGGGGCCTGTGGACAACACGGCACGACGGAACGGGCGGACCGGATCGCTCCGGCCCGCCCGTTCGCGGGTGTACTGCTGCGACGCTGAGAATCAGCCTTCGGTGAGCGGCCCGAGGGTCGGGTCGTTCGCGTAGGCCTCGGCCGCGTTCTCCTTCGTCACGATGACGGGGGGCAGGAGGAACGAGGGGACGACCTTCTCGCCGTTGTCGTAGGACTCGGTGTCGTTGACGTCGACGTCCTCGCCCTTCTGGAGCTGCTCGGCCATCGTGATCGCCTGGGCGACGAGCGCACGGGTGTCCTTGTTGATGGTGGAGTACTGCTCGCCCGCCATGATCGACTTGACCGAGTCGACCTCGGAGTCCTGACCGGTCACGATCGGGATGTCGCGGCCGTCGGCCTTGATCGACGTGATGATCGCGCGAGCGAGGTTGTCGTTCGGGGAGAGGACGCCGTCGAGCTTCTTGTCGCCCGAGTAGGTGCTCGTGAGGAGCGAGTCCATGCGGCTCTGGGCGTTCTCGGCTTCCCAGCCCTGCGTGGCGGTCTGCTGGATGTCCGTCTGGCCGGAACCGACGACGACGTCGCCGCTGTCGATCGCCGGCTGGAGGACCTCCATGGCGCCGTCGAAGAAGACCTTCGAGTTGGCGTCGTCGGGCGAGCCGGAGAAGAGCTCGATCGTGTACGGACCGTCGCCCTTCGCCTTCATGCCGTCGAGGAGAGCCTGTCCCTGGAGACGGCCGACCTCGGCGTTGTCGTACGCGACGTAGTAGTCGAGGTCCGGCGTGTTGAGGATGAGGCGGTCGTACGCGATGACGACGGCTCCGGCCTCGTGCGCCGCGGCGACCTGCGTGCTCAACTGCGAGCCGTCGGCAGCACCGATGATGATGACCTTGGCGCCCTTCGTGATCATCGACTGGATCTGCGACTGCTGGTCGGCGACCGTGCCGCTCGCAGCCGCGTACTGCACGTCGGACTCGAAGCCCGCCTCGGCGAGCCCGTCGGTGAAGAGGTCACCGGCGAGGACCCAGTTCTCCGACGTCTTCGCGGGGAGCGCGACGCCGACGAGGGAGTCCGCCGCGAATCCAGCTGCATCGCTGGAGCCGCCGGCGGAGTCGTCCGTACGGCTGGAGCAGCCGGCCAGGACGAGCGCAGCAGCCGAGGCGAGAGCCACGGTTGCGAGTGCTGATCTGCGCATTGTGTTCACTTTCTGTTGGGTGTTCGGGGTTGTTGGGGAGTGAGCAGGTCTATTTGTTGACGGTGACCGCGCCGGGCTTCGCCGTGTCGGGCGTTCCGGTCGTGGGCGTCGGGGACTGGTCGGTCGGGCCGCTGTTCCGCTTCGACGTGAAGAGTCCGATGATCGAGAACCGACCCTGGGTCTTGTTGTAGACGTCGACGGCGACGGCGAGGAGGAGCACGAGGCCCTTGATGATCTGCACGAGGTCGGCGCCGGCGCCGACGAGCTGCAGGCCGTTGTTGAGGAAGGCCATCACGAGACCACCGATGATGGCGCCGATGACGGTGCCGACACCGCCCGCGACGGCGGTTCCACCGATGAAGGCCGCGGCGATCGCGTCGAGCTCCCAGCCGTTTCCGTCCTGGCCGCCGGAGGCACCGGCCCGGGCGATGAAGATCATGCCGGCGAGGCCCGCCAGGACCGACATGTTCATCATGACGAAGAAGTTGACCCGCTTCGACTTGACGCCCGAGAGCTCGGCGGCGTGCGAGTTGCCGCCGACCGCGTAGATGTGGCGACCGATGATGGTGTTGCGCGTGAGGAACCCGTAGGCCAGGACGAGGGTGATGAGGATGAGTCCCGAGACCGGGATGCTCGTCCCCTCACGACCACCGGCGAAGAGGAAGGCCGCGTAGAGCACGATCGCACCGAGGATGACGACGCGGACGACCGACACCCAGACGGGAGCCATCTCCGAGCCCATCTCGGCCTGCGTGCGGCGCGCTCGCCACTCGCGCCAGGCGATCGCGATGACGGCGAGGAAACCGAGCACGAGCGTGAGGTTGTTGTAGCCCGTGATCGGCCCGACCTCGGGGAGGTAACCCGCGCCGATCACGGTGAAGCCCTCAGGCACCGTCACGGCCGTCGCCGCACCGATCGCCTGGTTGCCACCGCGGAAGATGAGCATGCCCGCGAGGGTCACGATGAACGCCGGCACTCCGACGTACGCCACCCAGAAGCCCTGCCACGCTCCGATGAGCGCCGCGACGACGAGTCCGAGGACGATCGCGAGCGGCCAGGGGAGGTCGAAGTCCGCCATGGCCTTCGCTACCACGATGCCGGTGAACGCGGCGACGGACCCGACAGACAGGTCGATGTGACCGGCGATGATCACCATCACCATGCCGATCGCGAGGATCAGGATGTAGGAGTACTGGTTGACGACGGCGATGAGGTTGCCAGGGGTGAGCGTCAGACCGTTGGTGCCGATCTGGAAGCCCACGATGATGACGACGAGGCTCGCGAGGATGCCGAACTGGCGGGCGGTCGACGTCGTGCCGCCCCCGAAGATCTTCTTGACGTCGGAGAATCCGCTCATGCTGCTGCAGCTTTCTTGTTCGTGGAGGTCATGCTCTTCATGAGCGTCTCCGGCTCGGCTTCCGCCGCCGTGAATTCGTTGGTGATCTGACCCTCGAAGATCGTGTAGATCCGGTCTGAGAGGCCGATGAGCTCGGGGAGCTCCGAGGAGATGACGATGACGCCCTTCCCCTGAGCCGCGAGCTGCTGGATGATGCCGTAGATCTCGAACTTCGCGCCGACATCGATGCCGCGGGTGGGCTCGTCGAGGATCAGTAGGTCGGGGTCGGTGAACATCCACTTCGCGAGGACGACCTTCTGCTGGTTGCCGCCCGAGAGCTTCGACACCCCTTCGTCGACCGTCGGAGTCTTGATCCGGAGGCTCTTGCGGTAGTCGTCGGCGATCGAGTGCTCCTTGAAGTCGTCGACGACCTGGCCGCGCGAGATCTTCGAGAGCTTCGCCGACACGACGCTGCGCTTGATGTCGTCGAGCAGGTTGAGGCCGAGCGACTTCCGGTCCTCGCTCACGTAGGCGAGACCGTGATCGATGGCCTCGCTCACGTTGCGGAGCTGGATCTCCCGACCCTCCTTGAACACCTGACCGGACACGAAGTTGCCGTAGGAGCGGCCGAAGATGCTCATCGCGAGCTCCGTGCGGCCGGCGCCCATGAGGCCCGCGAAACCGACGATCTCGCCCTTGCGCACCGTGAAGCTCTCGTTCCGGCACACGAGACGCTCCGGGACGAGCGGGTGCTGCACGGTCCAGTCGCGCACCTCGAAGAGGACCTCGCCGACGTGCGGGGTGCGGTCGGGGAAGCGCGACTGCAGGCTCCGCCCGACCATGCCGCGGATGATGCGGTCCTCGTTCACGTCGCCGCCGCGAACGTCGAGCGTCTCGATCGTCTTGCCGTCGCGGATGATCGTGATGGAGTCGGCGATCCGCTCGATCTCGTTGAGCTTGTGGGAGATCATGATCGACGCGATCCCCTTGCCCTTGAGGCCGAGGATGAGGTCGAGGAGGTGCTGCGAGTCGTTCTCGTTGAGGGCCGCGGTGGGCTCGTCGAGGATGAGCAGTTTGACGTCCTTGTTGAGCGCCTTCGCGATCTCGACGAGCTGCTGCTTGCCGACGCCGATGTCCTTCACGAGCGTGTCGGGGTCGTCGCGGAGGCCGACACGGGCGAGCAGCTGGATGGCGCGCTTCTTCGCCTCCTTCCAGTTGATCACTCCCCCGCGGCCGGGCTCGTTGCCGAGGAAGATGTTCTCGGTGATCGACAGCTCGGGGATGAGCGCGAGCTCCTGGTGGATGATGACGATGCCGGCGGCCTCGCTCGAGCGGATGTCCTTGAAGCGGACCTCCTGCGCCTGGAACACGATGTCGCCCTCGTACGTGCCGAAGGGGTAGACGCCGGACAGCACCTTCATGAGCGTGGACTTGCCCGCGCCGTTCTCGCCGCAGATGGCGTGGATCTCACCGGCGCGGACGGCGATGGATACGTCGGACAGCGCTTTGACACCGGGGAATTCCTTGGTGATCGAGCGCATCTCGAGGATCACGGGTTCATCGACCATGCGAGAGCACCTCCCGACGGGGTCGGGTCTCGGCGCGACGGGTTCGCATTCACAGCCTCCACTGGGACGTCGTTGTCGTGGCGGGCCGGTCGGTCCGTCAACTACTCGGGCGAGAGCGGTCAGAATGTGACCGTTCACACGCCCGCGATCACGATAGGCCTGCGATGACACCATGTCAACCGGACGAACGCATCCATCGCGAGACCGTTTCCGGACCGTGACCTGGAGCCTCGACGGGCCGCGTCAACGCCAGTGCGCGGGTGGCGGGGAGGTCGACTCGCGCACCATGAGAGTCGGGCTGATGAACTCGACGCCGCCGGAGCCTCCGGAATCGAGTTCGCGGATCACGAGCTCGACCGCCCGGCGGCCGACGGCGGCGAAGTCCTGGCGCACCGTCGTGAGAGGGGGCAGGTAGTGCGCGGCGTCGGGGATGTCGTCGAACCCCACGACGCTCACGTCGTGGGGCACCGACAGACCCTCGTCGCGGAACGCGTGGAGCAGTCCGAGCGCCATCTGATCGTTCGCTGCGAAGACCGCCGAGAAGTCCCTCCGCCGCACGAGCTCGAGTCCGGCGCGATAGCCGAAGTCCGCCGACAGCTCCCCGAGGATGGGGGCGCGCACCGGCAGGTCGTTCTCGCTGAGCTCGAAGAGGAAGCCCTGCATGCGCTCGTCCGCCTCGATCCAGTCCTGCGGACCCGCGAGGTGGATGATCGATCGGTGACCCAGCTCGATGAGGTGGCGCGTCGCCATCCGCGCGCCCTCGTACTGGTCGACGGCGAAGCTGTGCGCACGACCGGGCCTCTTGTTGTGGATCGACGAGTCGAGTGTGACGAGCGGGAGATCGAGCGAGCTGTCCTCGATGGCCTCGAAGACGCTCACCTTCGGGGCCACCACGATGAGAGCCTCGACGGCCTGCCGCACGAGGCGGTCGAGCGCCTCGACGATCGTCTCCGGGGTCGACCCCGTCGTGACGAGGGCCAGGCGATAGCCGGCGAGATCGGCGGCGACCTCCATCGCGTGGACCATCGTCTGCGGACCGTAGTGCGCGTACTGATGGGTCGAGAGCACCCCGATCGTGCCCGACTTGCTCGTGACCAGGGCACGTGCCGCCTGGTTGGGGCGGAAACCGCTCTCCTCGATCGCCGCGAGAACACGCCGCTTCGTCTCCGGCCGGATCTTCTCGCTGTCGTTGAGCACGCGCGATACGGTCTGGTACGACACCCCCGCGAGCGCTGCGACGTCTCGGATGTTGGGAGCGCGCCCCTTTCCAGCTTCCGGCGGCATTGCGCGCTCCAAGAATCAGGGTCGATGTGTACGGTCACACGACGGCGGTCGCCCTCATTGTACGCATTCGGCGCTCGACCGCACGGGCCGGGCCCCGCGCGGCGACGGCGACGACGGGAGAGGCGCCGTGGTAGACTCAGAGGCAGTCTTAGTCGTTCTCTGGTTAGTGAAACCGCCGGTTCGCCACATCGAGAATCCCTGACCCGCAGAGCATGCTCCGCACGGCACGTCCGTACGGTCGATCCTCCCGGGTCCAGTCGATTCCCGCATCGTGGGCCGGTCACCGAATCGTAAGGGGGTCTCGCATGGGGCGTGGCCGTCAGAAGGCAAAGCACACGAAGATCGCACGGGAGCTCAAGTCCTACAGCCCCGATGTGAACTACGATGCGCTCGAACGCGAACTCACGGGCCACGCCCATGAGGGATACTCCGACGAGGAGATCGCGAAGTGGTCGGAGTACGCCTCCGACGGCTCGGACGAGTCGAAGCGCGCGTAACCCACGCTTCCCTGGAGTCAGCCTGCGCCGTCGGCCGGGCTGGTCCGCGTGCGATCGCGACGCGCTCGCCACCACGCCCAGAATCGGGCGAGCAGGCGTTTGAGTCTCGCCGCTGATCGACGAGCCCATGCGAACTCGGTGCCGAGGACCGCGAGTCCGAGGAACACGACGAGCCACCCGGGTCCCGGCAGCGGAACGAGGGCCAGTCCGAGAACGGCGACGCTTCCACCGATGATCCCGACGACGACCCGGTAGACCGTGCGAAGACGCGGATACCTATCGATTCGTCGTCGCAACCGCGCGAGCAGCCGTCGGAGCGGATGACGCGGATCCTCGCCCCCCTCGATGTCCTGAGCGACGTCGGCGGGGAGCCGACCGTCGGACGCTCGTGGATCGTCCATGCCCTCAACGGTATACGATTCGTTGCGATCGAGCCTGACCACTGAGTGGGGGTTCCGGCGTGACCGACGACGAATGGAGAGCCGATGCGTGGAGTCGACGAACCCGATGGCCGAGGACGGACCGGTCTCGATGCCGTCGGCCGTGACCTTTCAGGGAACCCGCGGGTCCGGATCGTCGATGTCGAGGTCCTCTCGACCGACTGGCACGTCACGCGAGCAACCACCCTCGAGGTGCAGGACGCGGCGGGAGAGTGGACCACGCAGCGCCGCGAGACCTACGATCGCGGCAACGGGGCGACGATCCTGCTCTACGACGCCGAGCGGCGCACCGTGCTCCTCACGCGGCAGTTCCGTTTCCCCGCCTACGTGAACGGCCATCCCGACGGCATGCTCGTCGAGACCGCGGCCGGCCTGCTCGACGACGACTCACCCGAGACGGCCATCCGGCGCGAGGCCGAGGAGGAGACCGGAGTCGTGCTCGGCGAGGTGGAGCACGTCTTCGACGCGTACATGAGCCCCGGATCCGTGACGGAGCGGCTGCACTTCTTCGCCGCGCCCTACGTCGCGGGCGGGCTCGATGGCACTCGTGCCGGACTCGAGGCGGAGGGCGAGGACATCGAGGTGCTCGAACTGGACGTCGACGACGCGGTCGCTGAGATCGGCTCGAGCATCATCGATGCCAAGACCATCATGCTGCTGCAATGGTCGGTCCTGTCCGGACCCTTCGCCCGCTGACCGCCTCCTCTAGGAGAGCTGCGTGCGCTCCACCCAGTCGAGGTACTCCTGCGAGACGGTGCCCGTGACGTAGTCGCCCGTGAAGCAGCTCATCTCGAGGTTCGTGACGTTCGAGCCCTCGATGATCGCGGACTCCATGTCCTCGACCTCCTGATAGATGAGGTGGTCGGCGCCGAGCTCGCGGGCGATCTCGGGGATCTTCCGGCCGGCGGCGATCAGCTCGCGCCGCGTCGGCATGTTGATGCCGTACACGTGCGGGTAGCGAACGGGCGGCGCGGCCGACGTGAAGGTGACCTTGTTCGCGCCGGCCATCCTCGCCATGTCGACGATCTCCTTGGAGGTCGTGCCGCGCACGATCGAGTCGTCGACGATGAGGATGTTCTTGCCCTTGAACTCGCTCGACATCGCGTTGAGCTTCTGCCGGACGCTCTTCTTGCGCTCCGCCTGGCCGGGCATGATGAAGGTGCGGCCGACGTAGCGGTTCTTGTAGAAGCCCTCGCGGTACTCGACGCCGAGTTTCTGGGCCACCTGCATGGCGGCGGGGCGCGAGGAGTCGGGGATCGGCATGACCACGTCGATGTCGCCGGCCGGCGTGTACTTCGCGATCGTGTCGGCGAGGCGGTTGCCGAGGCGCAGTCGCGCCTCGTACACGGAGATGCCGTTCATGATGGAGTCGGGGCGAGCCAGGTAGACGTACTCGAACGAGCACGGCACGAGTCGCGGCTCCTTCGCGCACTGGCGCGAGTAGAACTCGCCGTTCATCGCGATGAAGACGGCCTCGCCCGGCGCGATCTCTCGGACGACCTCGTATCCGCTCGCCTCGAGGACGAGGGACTCCGATGCGACGATCCACTCGTCTCCCACGAGCCCCGCGGCGCGACGGCCGAGGACCAGGGGGCGGATGCCGAACGGGTCGCGGAAGGCGAGCAGTCCGTGTCCGGCGATCATCGCGATGGCCGCGTAGGAGCCCTCGACACGCTCGTGCACCTGCGAGACGGCGGCGAACACCTGGTCGGGGTCCAGATCAAGACCGGAGACCTGCCCCTGCAGCTCGGTCGCGAGCACGTTGAGGAGCATCTCGGTGTCGCTCGTGGAGTTCACGTGACGGCGGTCGACGTGGAACAGGTCGTCGGCGAGCTCGCGCGTGTTGGTGAGGTTGCCGTTGTGCACGAGGACGATGCCGTACGGGGCGTTCACGTAGAACGGCTGCGCCTCGTGCTCGTTGGCCGCATCACCCTTGGTGGCGTAGCGCACGTGACCGAGGCCGACCGTGCCGAGCAGGGAGCGCATGTCGCGCGTACGGAATGCCTCCCGCACCTGCCCCTTGGCCTTCTTGATGTGCACCGTGGAGCCGTCGACCGTCGCGATACCGGTGGAATCCTGGCCGCGGTGCTGCAGGAGGAGGAGGCTGTCATAGACCTGCTGGTTGACCGGCTCATGCGAGACGATTCCGACGATGCCGCACATGCTGGGCGCTGGCTCCTGGGGGATCTGGGAAGTGTCCGAGCGGACCCCACTAGTCTCGCATACCGCGCGAGGTCCGGGTCCTCCGATGGTGCTCTCGACGAGCCCGGCTGAACGGATCAGTCCGCGTAGGCTCCGACGAGTCGCACCGCTCCGCCGTCGACGCCCTTCGCACCCTGCTCGAACCCGGCGAGGTCGCGCTGCGTCGTCGAGACGGTGCCGACCGGCCACGTGGGGATGCCACCGGCGGTGAGGAGATCCGCGACGGCACCGGCGGAGGCGGCGTCCACGACGGCGAAGAATCCGATGCCGAGATTCCACGTGCCCTCGGAGCTCTCGAGGCTCGTGCCGGCGAGGCCGCTGAGCGCACGGAACACCAGTGCGGGCGACCACGTGGAGCGGTCCACCTCCACCCACGATCCGCGCGGCAGGACGCGGGCGAGGTTGGCGGCGATCCCGCCGCCCGTGACGTGGGAGAGCGAGTGCACGGCACCGGAGGTGCGCTCGTCCCCGAGGACGGCGAGCAGTGGTGCCGTGTAGAGGCGGGTGGGTTCGAGGAGAACCTCGGCGACGACCCCACCGAGGTCGTCCGAGTGCTCCGTGAGCCCGATTCCGCGCGAGGCGAGGATGTGCCGCACGAGGGAGAAGCCGTTCGAGTGGAGACCGGACGATTCGAGCGCCAGCACGACGTCGCCGTCGCGTACCCGCTCGGCGCCGAGCACGGCGTCAGCCTCGACCACGCCCGTCGCCGCACCGGCCACGTCGTAGTCGTCCGGCTGCATGAGGCCGGGGTGCTCGGCTGTCTCCCCGCCGACGAGGGCCGTGCCCGTGGCCTCGCACGCGCGAGCGATGCCGGTGACGATGGACGCGATCCGCTCGGGCACGACGCGGCCGCACGCGATGTAGTCCGTCATGAAGAGCGGCTTGGCGCCGACCACGACGATGTCGTCGACCACCATGCCGACGAGGTCCTGCCCGATCGTGTCGTGCCGGTCGACGGCCTGCGCGAGGGCGATCTTCGTGCCGACACCGTCAGTCGACGTCGCGAGGAGCGGCGATCGGTACCGAGTCAGGGCCGAGGCATCGAAGAGCCCGGCGAAGCCGCCGACACCGCCGAGGACCTCCGGGCCGTGCGTCGCGGAGACGGCGGCCTTCATGAGGTCGACGGCGCGGTCTCCCGCCGCGGTGTCGACTCCGGCGTCGCGGTAGGTGTCTGCTGAGCTCATGATCTGGCCGTGTCCTCGTTCGGTGTCGTGGGCGGAGCTGTGGGTTCGGGGGCTTCTGTCGAGGAGGGAATCTCGGTCGGGTCCGACGTGTCGGACGGCGTGGCGACATCGATCCGTTCGACGTCGACCTCGACGGCTCGTCGTGACAGCACCCGATCGAGAACGATCGCGACGACGGCGCCGAGCGCCGCGCCGAGGGGGATGAGGCAGACGAGCAGGAAACCGAAGACCTGCGAGAGGCCGAACTCCGTGCCGTCCTCCGTCACCGTGGCAGCACCGTCGGCGGGGCGGAAGAGCAGCGTCAGCACGAGGGTCGCGACCACACCGAGGATGGCGCCGAGCCCGAGGAAGCCCCAGATCTTCGGCGCGCGGTGCACGATGACCCGCTCCCGTGAGGGCGCCGGTTCCTGCGGGTCGACGGGAGAGGGCTGGTCGGAGGTCACCGTCCCATTCTCCCCCACCTCGCCTCTTTGCGGCGACGGGTCGGCGGCTGGCCCGCGGCGCACCCGGTTCAGCGAGTCGGACCGCCGGGGAACCGGAGGGGAAGGACCTCGGTGAGGTCCGCCCGAGAGCCCGAGGCGTGCACCGTGCCGGAGGAGAGAGCGTCGGCCCACGTCAGTTCCCCGCTCGCGAGGGCGAGCCACGTGCGCGCGTCGGTCTCGACCACGTTCGGCGGCGTCCCCCGGGTGTGGCGAGGTCCCTCGATGCACTGGATCGCGGCGTACGGGGGAACGCGGACCTCCACCGTGTGTCCGGGCGCGACCTCGCCGAGGTGCTGCAGCGTGTACCGCACCGCGGTCGCGACGACGGGTTTCGCGGCGTCGCCTCCGCGAGCGTCGGCGACGGCGCGACGACCCTCACCGTCGGGAATCCGTGCTCGTGCCATGACCAATAGGCTAGTGGCCGTGAAGATCCTCGTCCTCGGCTCCGGCGCCCGCGAGCACGCCATCGTCCTCTCGCTCCTGTCGGAGGGCGAGCAACACGAGATCACTGCGGCACCCGGCAACGCCGGGATCGGTCGCGCCGTCGGCACCGTCGACCTCGATGCCAACGATCCCGTCGCGGTGGCGAACCACGCGATCGCGCACGGTATCGACCTCGTGATCATCGGGCCGGAGGCGCCGCTCGTCGCGGGTGTCGCCGACGAGCTCCGCGAGCAGGGCATCCCCGTGTTCGGTCCGGGCCGCGCGGCGGCCGCGCTCGAAGGATCGAAGTCGTTCGCGAAGCACGTGATGGAGGAAGCCGGCGTGCCGACGGGCCGCGCCGTGCGCGCCGGCACGTCCGCCGAGGTCGAAGCGGCCCTCGACGAGTTCGGGGCTCCGTACGTGGTGAAGGCCGATGGGCTCGCCGCCGGCAAGGGAGTCATCGTCACGTCGGATCGCGACGCCGCGGTCGCCCACGCCCACGCCTTCCTCGGCTCCGGGAGCGTCCTGGTGGAGGAGTTCCTCGACGGGCAGGAGGTCTCCCTCTTCTTCGTGAGCGACGGCCACACCGTGGTCCCGCTCTCCCCCGCCCAGGACTTCAAGCGCGCAGGAGACGGCGACACCGGTCCGAACACCGGAGGCATGGGCGCCTATTCTCCCCTCCCCTGGCTCGACGGGGCTTTCGACTCCGAGGCCGACTTCGTCGCCGAGGTCACCGAGACGGTCGCCCGCCCCGTCATCCGCCGGCTCGCGGAGGAGCAGACGCCTTTCGTCGGCTTGCTCTACGCCGGGCTCATCCTCACGTCGAAGCGGGAGGGCGACTCCGACCGGGGGATCCGCGTCATCGAATTCAACGCGCGCTTCGGTGACCCCGAGACGCAGGTCGTGCTGCCTCGCCTCGCCACTCCGCTGTCGGAGCTGCTGTTCGCGGCGGCGACGGGAACGCTCGATCGCGTCGAACCGCCCCGATTCACGGACACCGTCGCGGTGACCGTCGTTCTCGCAAGCGAGAACTACCCGGCCGCCCCCGTGACGGGTCGTGTGATCAGCGGCGTCGACGCCGCCGACGCCGTGGACGGGGTCCACGTCGCGCACGCCGCCACCGCCGTGCGGGACGGCGAGCTCGTCGCGACGGGAGGACGAGTGCTCAGCGTGGTCGCCGTCGGGTCCGACTTCACCGAGGCGAGGGCGCGCGCCTACACCGCGATCTCCGCGATCGGTCTCGAAGGCTCCCACCACCGCAGCGACATCGCGGCACGCGTCGCGGACTGACGACGCGTCACTCCCGTCGCGCAGGAGGGCGTCAACCGAGCGTTGTGCCGAAGACCTGCTGTTCCACGAGCGGGCGGACCTGCTCCTCGAACGCATCGTCCACGAAGTATCCCTTGAGCAGATCATCACCCAGCGCGTTCCCGATGGCGGCGATGATCATGGACTGGTCGAGGCTCAGATAGGTCTGCGCGACACGCCCGCTGTCCACGTCGACGGCATCGGCGAATCCGCCGGCGCCGTACATGTCGAAGTCGTTCGCCAGGCGCTCGAGGTTGTCGAGAGCGCCGCGCGCGTCGTACGGGAGGGCGAGGAACGAGGCGTGTGGTGTGACGACTCGATCCGACGTCGTCGATGATCCGCCCCGCTCCGGGGTACCGGGGCGGCGAGGGTCGGTCGAGCCTGCCGCTGACCCGGTGAGACCCGCGGCCGCGAGGGTCGAACGGATGCTGAGACCGTCCACCCCGAATTCGCCGTACCCGCCCGCCGGATCGGCTGCCGGGCTGAAGCCCCAGTAGCCCTCCCCCGCCCCGCCGACGGCCTGGCTCTTCTGCGCGGAGACCAAGGCTGCATGATTGAGGGCCCAGGAGCGCGAACCCCACTCCTCCTCTGGCACGAAGAGATCCGGCATGAGCTCCTCGAACATGCTGCCACCCCACGAGGGGACGACGCTCATGCCGTCGTACGTATATGTCGACTCGAGCACCGAGACGCCGTCGTAGTCTCGCGTTGTGCCACTCGACGCCTTCATCCACCCGGCGCCCGACACCGCGACGGGGCCGGTGCGGGAGGGGGCGACATACGTGGTCTCGGGGATCTGTCCGTTCGCGATCCCGACGTAGGCGACGATGCGGGCCTCCGTCGCGATCGTGTTGTACGAGGAGCAGGTGGAGAACACCTCGCCGTCGATCTCCGAACACTCGTCGCCGGGACGCTGCTCCCAGAACCCCACCCGTGTGAGCCCGGCACCGCCGGCGGCGTCCTCGTCGAGGAACCAGGAGAAGTCCATCGACGTCGAGAGCGCGATCGCGTCGTGGGCAACGGCGGGGTCGGCGGCGGCGACGATACGGAGCGCTGCGGCGAGCCAGCCGCTGTCGACTGAGGAGAGGAACGGCGTGATCGTCTCGTCGTCGTCCGGCCACACCGTGAGCTTCGCCCCCGTCTGAGGCGAGTACCAGTTGTAGAACATGCCACTCGGTCCGTGGCGCTCCAGGGTCGACAGAGTTGACAGGGTCGCGCGGAACCGCGCTGTGGCGTCGTCGGCCGTGATGACACCCAGGTCCCGGGCGGCGACCACCGACCAGAGATACCCGCCGATGTTGGTAGGAGACGTGTACGGCGCCGGCGTGCGCAGATCGGTTCCGATGTGGTCGGCCACGAGCCCGGTCTCCGCCACGAGCATGGCGTCCATGGACGACCAGGTGTCCTCGAAGTAGAGCCGCAGCGTGCGCTCATCCTCCGTGGTGAGGACAGCCGGATCGGACTCGTCGGACGAATCGCCCGGTTCGCCCGACGGCGTCCTTCCATCGGCTGCCCGATCGGAGGACGCAGGCTCGGAGGACTCCGGTTCCGGCGACACAGGCTCGGAGGACCCCGGTTCCGGCGACACGGGCTCGGATGGATCGGACCCGGACGGCACGGGATCCGCGGACGCAGGAGGTGCCGGCGTGAGGGTCTCCGACGGCGCGTCTCGCGCGCGCGGGGGCTCCGGCGAGAAGGACAGGGGCGCCGACGTGGACAGGGCCGACGAATCGGCGCCGTTCACTCCTCGATGCGAGCGCGTCGTCGCAGCGCATGCCGCGACGCCGAGGGAGAGGACGACGCCTCCGGCGATGACGGCGAGGAGCGGGACCCTGGCGGTTCTCCTCCGGGACTGCTTGCCTCGAACCGCGACTCGTCGTCCCATTCCCGTCCTTCCAGCCCGGCGACCGCCCGCCGCCTCATCGAGTGGACCACAAAGCGGACATGCGACGTCCCCCATCCCCCCAACCTGGGGATAACTCAGGCGAGGGGGTGGGGGACGTCACGACGACGGGATCCGTCAGCGGGGCATGGTCGATCCGAAGATCTGAGCCGCGACGAGCGGCTTGACGGCCTTCTCGAACGAGCGGTCGACGAAGTAGTCCTTCAGGGAGTCGTCGTCGATGGCGTTCCCGATGGCCGCCATGATCATCGACTGATCGAGACTCAGATAGCGCTCAGCAGCCGTGCCCGAATCGGTCGAGACCGCGTCGAAGAAGCCGCCGTCACCATAGGCTCCGAGGTCGTTCTCGATCCCGGCGAGGTTGTCGAGCACGCCGTCCGTGTCGTACGGGAGCGCGAGGAAGGAGGCGTGCGGGGTCACGACGCCCTCACCGAACTGGGGGTCCGGGTTCGTGCCTTCGCGGCATCCCTCGTATCCACGGTCGACGTCCGTCGCCGGCTCGTCGCTCGCGTACCCGTCCGAGCTGATGCCGAGACCTTCGACACCGTACTCGCGGTATCCGCCGAACGGATCGCTCGAGGGGCTGAAGCCCCAGTACCCGTAGTCGGCCTCCTCGAGGCCGTGGTACTCCTGGGCCGCGACCGTCGCGGGGTGATTGACCCCCCAGGAGCGGGGTCCCCAGTCGGCTTCCGGCACGAACAGGTCGGGCATGAGCGCCTCGAACATGCTGCCGCCCCAGGCGGGCACGAGACGCATGTCGCCGTACTCGTATGTGCCCTCGAAGACGCTGACTCCCGAGTACTCGCGGGTGACACCCTCCGGCTTCTGCTCCTGCCACGCGAAGTCGCACCCCTCGTCGGGCATCGTGCGCAGGGTGCCGTAGTACGCCTCCGGCGGGATCTGCCCGTTCGCGATGCCGAGGTAGGTCGCGATGCGCGCCTCGCTCACGGTCGTGTCGTACCAGTGGCACGTGTAGAGCACGTCGGGAGCACCGGCGGAGTCGTCGCCGTAGTTCCCCGGGACCGTGCACGTATCGCCGGGCTGGTCCACCCAGAACCCGCCGCGGTTGAGGCCCGCGCCGTCGGCCGCTTCCGTGTCGTGGAACCAGCCGAAGTCCATCGAGTCGTAGAGCGCGTCTGCCTGCTTGTGGAGCTTCGGATCCGCCTCGGAGACGACCCTCAGCGCGGCGGCGAGCCACCCGTTGTCGACCGTCGAGAGGAAGGGATGGACGACGTCTCCGCTGTCCGGCCACGTCGTGAGCTTCTCGCCCGTCTCGGGTGAGTACCAGTTGTAGAACATCCCGCTCGGCTCGTGGCGCTCGAGCTCCGAGAGGGTCTCGAGCGTCGTCCCGATGCGCTGACGCGCCTCCTTCTTCGAGATGATTCCGAGGTCGCGGGCCACGACCGCCGACCAGAGGTAGCCTCCGATGTTCGTGGGCGAGGTGTAGTCGCTCGGCGTCGCGAGATCCGCGTCGATCTGATCGGCGACGAGCCCCGTCTCCTCGTCCGTCATCGCAGCCATGGACGTCCAGGTGTCATCGGCGTAGCGCAGCAGCGTGCGCTCCTGCGTCCGGGAGAGGCCGTCGCCGTGCGATCCCCCGCCGGGTCCGTCCCCTCCGCCCGGCCCCTGCCCTCCCGCCCAGGCCGCGGTACCGGCCGGCACGATGAGGAGGGCGGACAGGCCGACAGCGAGTGCGCCGCGGAGTGGCGCGGATGTGCGTGATTGAGCCATGGGAACTCCCTTGTTCGGACCCGTGCATGCGGACACGAGTGTCTGTATGCGCATACATCTTTGTGTCAGACAGCGTGTCAGAACCCGGACGGCGTCCGGAACCCGTCGCGCCGTCTTTCACACGTGATTCACAAGAACGGCCGCGAACCGCGCCGGCGCATACCGCGAGACCCGAAAGGGCCCCTCCACCATCGGCGGAGGGGCCCTTCGATCCGAGGGATCAGCCGAGCGGCGTCACCGAGTAACCGCGGAACGCCACGTTCGTGGGGCTCGTCGCCGATCCCGACAGGTAGAAGCCGAGACCGGTCGAGCCGGTCCCCTGCAGGCTCGCTGTCGAATCCGTCGCCGTGACCTGCCAATCGGTGGGCTCCGGCGTCGCCGAGGCCGCTCCGGACGGCGTGACCCAGGCCTTCGCCGAGAGGGTCGTCACACCGTTCACGGTGTCGACGGCGACGGACACGTCGACGGTGTCACCACTGGCGTACGCGACTCCCGTGAGGTTGCGAAGGGCGAGCGTGCTGCCGTTGCGCTGCACCTGGACCTGGAGCACTCCGTTCGCCTGAGCCCAGACGCGGGCGACGTAACGCTCAGTGCCGACCTGTCGAGCCACGACCGAGACGAACTGGCCACCTCCCGTCGGCGCCTTGTCGATCACGAACGAGACCCGGGACACCGACGACCCGGCGGCCACCGAGGGGAGGACGGCGAGCCGCGTCTGGCCGGCGTTCGACGCGATGACGCCGACGCCGTTTCCGACGCTCAGACCACCAGAGCTGCCGGAGGCCGCCCAGGAGCCGCCCGTCGTCGCCGAACCCCAGCCGCTCGCCGTCGTCCGCGCGAAGTCGTCGGCGGCGATGGCCTGCACGGCCGGCTCCTCGGGGGCGGGGGCGACCACCGTCACACTCGACGAGGTCGAGTGTGTGGCTCCGTCGTCATCGGTCACCGTGAGACCCACGGTGTAGGTGCCGGCGTCGGCGTAGGTGTGCTCTGCGGTGACGCCGGTGCCCGTCCCTCCGTCGCCGAACGACCACGCGTAGCCGGTGATCGTCCCATCGGCGTCGGAGGACGCTCCGGCATCGACCGACACCGTGAGATCCGTGGCGTCGGAGGAGAACGACGCGACCGGAGCGACGTTCGCGGGCTCGGGCTCAGGCTCGGGCTCGGGCTCGGTCACACCACCGATCGCCGCGTCGTGGGCCGACACTTGCGAGGCGGTGAGCTGGGTGGAGTAGGTCGCGACGTTGTCGATCGAACCGGTGAAGTAGTCGGTCGACGGTCGGTCCGGCCACCCGGAGAGCGAGTAGCCGCCCAGAGCCCAGTAGCCGGAGTAGTCCTGAGCCGACACCGTGTCGGTGCGCGAGTCGACGAGCGCTCCGTCGACGTACAGCTGCATACCCGACTGGCCGAGGGTCGCGACGACGTGGTGCCACGCACCGTCGTTGTAGCTCGCATCGGAGTCGACCATGCGCACGGAGCCCGGGTACACACCGAAGTGGAGACGTCCGTCGTTGCCCATGTAGAGGAGACGGTCGCGGTTGCCACCGTTCTCGTTGGACGCCCCGATGAGGAGCCCACCCGTGGTCGACGTGGTCGAGAACCATGCTTCGAGGCTGAAGGTGTTCGGCAGCTTCGAGATGCCCGTCGACGTGGTCCGTGCGTCCCCGCCGATTCGCACGGCCGCACCGGAACCGTCGGTCTCCGCACCCGCCGCTCCACGCACCACGCTCGCGCCCGAGAACGTCTGGGTCGCCCCGCCTGTCCAATCGTCCGCCGTGGCGCCCGACGCCTCGTTCAGCGGCCAGTAGTGGGTCGGCAGCTCGGCGAGGATCGCCTTGTCGTAGTCGGTGACGCGAGCCTCAGCACCGTCCGTCGCCGTCAAGGTCACACTCGTGCCCCATGTCGCGTTGCCGAAGGGATCCTCCGTCCGCACGCGATACGTGTAGGTCGCTCCGGGTGTCAGACCCTCATCGACGAACGTGATGTTCGCACGGTTCCAGAACGTCGACGCGACAGTGTTCACGTAGACGGGGTTCGCGGTGTTGCCGTTGCGGACCACCTTGTACGTGAGGTTCTCGTTGTCGTCGTCGAAGTTCGCCGCGAACGTGATCTTGGCGGCGCCGCCGCCGAAAGCCGTGACCGTCGGGGTCATCGCGTCGGCCTGCAGGACCGGTCCACGCGCGTTCGGAGCCTTGTCGGAGGTCGCGAACCGGACGAGCCCCTGCTGGCCGCGACCGTTCACCTTCGTGAACTCGCCGCCGTACAGGACGTAGTCGCCGGCGACCGTGACGTCCCACGGCCCCTGCGTCGATCCCGTGTACGTGCCCGTGTTGAGGTCGGGGAACCAGTTGAGGATCTTGGTGGCCGGGGTGCCGGAGAAGTTGCCGTACGTCCAGCCGGCGGGCGGCTGGTTGAACACGGTGGTGCCGGAGGCCTGCTTCGTGAAAGCGACAGCGCGGTGGTAGGCCTCGGTGTCGTTCGGGAAGCCGCCGGTGTTGTCGCACGCGTGAGCGTGGCCTGCCGTGTAGATGACGTCGCCTGCGGCCTCGACCGAGTAGGAGTCGCCGTGGCAATCGGCGAGCCACTCGAGCGTTCCGTCCGCCCAGCTCGCACGGAACGTTCCCTCGACGGCCTGGCCTCCCTGACTGTGCTGGTAGCCGACGCCGTAGACGCTGTCGCCGTCGGAGGAGAGGTCGAAGATCGACGACTTCGTCCCGCCGTTGCGGATGGTCGAGTTGACCTTCCACGGCAGGGACGTACCGGTGTCCGCTGTCACGGCGCCCATGCCGAGGCCCGGGTTGTTCGATCCGTTGAGGGTCGTGAAGCTGCCGCCGACGACGATCTTCGACTCGTCGGGGGAGATCGCGATCGCACGTGCCGTTCCGCCGGCGATGACCGGGGCCCATGGCTGGATCGCGGCCTTCTCACGCGACAGCGCGGCGCCCTTCGAGCGCTCGTTCTTCTGCACGGAGGTGAACACACCCGTGATGTAGACGGTCGAGTCGGTGGCCGCGACGGCCTCGACGGTGGCGTTCACCGTGGGCGCCCAGTTCGACACGAGCGTCATGGACGGGAGATCGAAGGCCGCGACCCGGTAGCGGGTGGAATCCCCGACCTTGGTGAAGGAGCCGCCGACGTACAGCCGCGTCCCATCAGGCGAGACCGCGATGCTCCGGATCTGAGCGTTGAACATCGGAGCGATGTCGGTGCGAAGAGCGCCCGTCGTGAGGTCGTAGGCGAGGAAGTTGCCTCTCGCGACGGTGTTGACGCCCTCAGCGGCACCGTCGGGGCGCGCCGTCGTGAACTCGCCGCCGACGAACACCGTGTTGCCGACCACGACCTGATCCCAGACGACGCCGTCGATCTGCGGGGTGGGGAGGGCGTCGGCGGTGACCGTCGCCGGGCTGAGAGCGGATGACGGATCGGCGGGGGCCGAATCCGCGAGGGCTCCGCCGACCGGGACGAGCGCGCCGACGAGCACGGCGAGAGCCGACCCGAGTGCGAGGGCCGCAGCGCTCACCGTTCGGCGGGAGCGGCGACGAGAGGGCTCGGGCAGGGTATCGGTTCGTTCGGGCACAGGCGCTCCACACGTGATCGGGGGGTCAGCGCCACCGGCCCGTTGCGGCCGAGGTCGCTGAGAAGATGATGGATCCTCAGGTAGTCCTCTTGAGAATCGCATCACCCGCCCCCCAGGACCAACCCGTGCGCGCCCCCAGTTGGGGGGTGATTCTGTGATCGGAACCGATGAGGCGGGCGTCGGAGCGACACGAGCGGCCGTGCGCGACGCCGGGTGACGGGGCCGGGAGACGTCCGAGATAATGGGCTGGTGACCTCGACTCCCCTCGACATCCCCGGCTGGACGCACGTGTACTCGGGCAAGGTGCGCGACCTGTACCGCCCCACCCCGGCGTCGACCGACTCGCCAGCACCGGAGGGGACGATGCTCGTGGTCGCGAGCGACAGGGTGAGCGCATTCGACTACGTCCTCTCCCCCGGGATCCCGGGGAAAGGAGAGCTGCTCACGACGCTCAGCCTGTGGTGGTTCGACACCCTGGACGACGTGCCGAACCACCTGCACGCCTCACACGCGCTTCTCGGGACCGGCACGGACGAGGCGCGCGCACTCGTGCCCCCCGAGGTCGCCGGGCGGGCGATGCTCGTCCGCGCCCTCGACATGTTCCCCATCGAGTGCGTCGTCCGCGGGTACATCACCGGTACCGGTTGGCTCGAATATCAGGAGAGCGGCACGGTCTGTGGCATTCCGTTGCCCTCGGGACTCTCGAACGGGGATCGCCTTCCCGAGCCGCTCTTCACTCCGGCGTTCAAGGCCGAGTTGGGGGACCACGACGAGAACATCACGTTCGAGCGCGTGGTCGAGATCGTCGGAGCCGATGACGCCGACGCGCTCCGCTCGATGTCGCTGTCGATCTATGCCAGGGCCGCCGCGATTTCGGAGTCGCACGGAGTGATCCTCGCCGACACGAAGTTCGAGTTCGGGCGCGACGCCGCGTCGGGCGAGATCGTCCTCGCCGACGAGGTGCTCACGTCGGACTCGTCACGGTACTGGGACGCCAGGGCGTGGCACGACGGCGGCTCTCCCACCGAGCGCATGGCGAGCTTCGACAAGCAGATCGTGCGCGACTGGCTCGCCGCGAACTGGGACAAGACGGGGACTCCGCCCGAGTTGCCGGATGAGATCGTCGAACGCACGGCCGCACGCTACCGGGAACTGCTCGAACGGATCACCACCACCGCCTGAACCCGCGGCGAGGCCGTGCCACCGGCGCCTCGCCGCCAGCAGCTCCGCCGTCAGCAGCCATCCGCTGAAGGATCCGCGACGCAATCGGCGGGCACCAGCACGGTGCGAGCGGTGCCAACGTACGCGTCGAGGTCGACGGTCGCGGCGACCGTACCGTCGACGGTGACCCATTCGCCATCGCCGAGACGATACGCGACGGAGTGGGCGACGCTCAGCCCGACCGTCACCGTGCCGCGCTCCGTGTAGGTGTGCGACGTCGCGGTCTCCGAGAACCGCGGGAGGCCGAGATCGGACCAGGTGCGGCCGGACTGCGAGAACGTGTCAGCGTGACCGTCCCCCCATGTCCACGTGTAGGAAGCGGGAGCGAACCGGACGTCGATCGGACGACCGAGGAGCGAGCCTCCCACGGTCTGCTCCGTGGCGTCGGCGATGAAGTTGGCCGGCAGCCCCCGCAGCATCCACCCGTCGGGCTCCATACGGATCGCCGACGCGCTCGGCGCGAACGACGCCAGATCCTGAAGCGTGAGCGGGGCGGCCGGCCCCTGCTCCACCGCGCACTCCGGACACGGGTCGAGGTCGTCGATGATGCGCCGCGGGTTCCCCCCGAGCCCCGAACCGTCGGGACTCGGCGAGCTCGAACCCGGCACGAGGCCGGGGCCACCGGTTTCACCGGCACCGGCGCTACCGGCGGGTTCGCCTGAGTCTGGCGAATTCTCCGTTCCGCTGATGTCGATGGACGAACCATTCACGCCCCCGGCGACGCAGAGTCCAGCCTCCTGCTTACCCGGTGAGCATGCGCCCTGAGCGCGCGCGGGCGAGACCCCTGATACCAGCAGCATGAGAAGCACGACCGCGATCAGCCGCACAATGCATCCTCTGCAGTCCGCTCGGAACTGTCGACGAGATAACCAGAGTCGTCGCTCGTGAACGTGACCTTCACCGCGAAACGTTCTGACCGATCGGCCGGGGTGACATCGACACCATCGACCGTCACTACCCGCACGCGAGAGACGTCACGGCACAGCACCACCGCCACTGATGAAGAAGACGACGACACCAATTCCTCGGAGTCGAATGACGTCGAACCGGTCGTTTTCCACTCGCCGCGACTGAATTCGTCATCCGCCGACGTGAAACTGTCAAAGAACTCGGGTGTGGTGAGCGGTTCGAGTTGCGAGTAGTCGCCGTCGCCTCGGGCGAGGATCGCATCGAGCGCAGCGCTGTACCGGGTGTAGACGTCGAGCACCGCAGCGAGCACGGCCGCATCCGACTTCTCAGCGGTCGGGCTCGACGAGGCCGTCGGCGGCGGCGCTTCGCTCGAGGCACAGCCGGTCGCGATCAGGACACCCATGATGCACAGCGCTGCGAGCGCGCCGAAACGGGTCGTTCTTCGTGGTTCCCCCATGGCGACGACCCTAGAGGAGCGGACGAATACCGCACAGCGGGCATCCACATTCCGCGGACACGATGTTCTCCACAGGACTCGCATCATCCTGTACGGGGAAACGCCGTCCTGACGCGGGAGCGTCCCGCGGGTGTCCATTCGGGAATCCCCGGTCCTCTCACATGTGGGACGCCGTCCGGCATCGACAACCGCCAGGGGCCCCGGTCGATCCGTTGATGATGACCCCAACAGAGCAGCACACCGTTGTCGGTGTGGGTAGGACCTCCGGAGCGCCACGGGATCACGTGATGCACCTCGCACCACCCCGCCGGGGTCGTGCAGCCGGGGATGATGCAGCCGCCGTCGCGCGCGGCGATCGCACGCCGCTGGGACGGCGTGAAGCACCGTTGCGTCGAACCGAGCGAGAGCACTCGACCCGCCGCGTTCATCGTGACCACCTGCATCCCCCGGGAATCGATCAGCCGGTCGACCGTGTCGATGGAGACAGGAGTGACGTGGCCGTCGAGGAAACCCATGCCATCGCCCGTGACGAGCGCCTCATGGGTGACGGTGACCGTGACAGCGGGCGCCGAGCCCGCGATCTCGGGGGCGTCAGCCACCCGGGACGCGGCGCTGAGAATGTCGGCGAGGGTGTCGTGTCGACGCTGCGCGGGGCTGCGGTCCTCCGCCGCGACCTGCTCGTCGGCGACGGGGTCGACGAACGACACCCGGCGAACGTGAGCGCTGACCAGTCGCTCGAACTGAACGCCCACGTCTGCCGCGAGGAGGCCCTTCACGGGGATCATTCCCTCGGGCGTGGCGCGGCCGAACGTGAGGCTGCGAGCCCTCCGGGCGTAGCTCTCGGAGGGTTCCGCACCGTCGGGATCGATGGCCAGTATGAAGACCGCGGCCTGATCCTTCACGAGGTCGGCCGCCGTCGGGGCACGGACGTCGGTCCCCGACGCGAGCTCGACGAGGCCAGCCTCCGCCTCGTGGAGGACGCCACGGTCGACACGACACGCGACGGTGTCGAGTTGGCGAGTGATGATCTCGGCGGCCTCCAGCCCGAGATGACCGTCCCCGACCGCGGAAGCCACCGACGGGAAGCGCGGCGCGACAGGGGCGCCCGTCATCGATACACCGGAGGCGATGCGCTGCCCCAAGCGGATACGGCGGGCCGCCTCCGCCTCGGAGACACCGGTCAGCTGCGCGATGGCGTGCTGCGCCGTGGCGTATCCCGCCGCGCCCAAGGAGTCGACGGGGCTCATCATGCGCTCCGCCGCATCCGCCGCGTGGGACACCCGAAGACTGTCGACGAGCCGACCGAGACGCTCGACCCGGGGCACACGCGACAGGAACCGCTCGCCGGACAGCCGGCCGGGGGCACCCGCGTGGACGACGGACTCAAGGAGCGCGATCGCGGCTGCGATCACCTCGTCCGTGCCCATGTCGGTGGCCGTCGCGGTGGGGTTCATGTGTCCAGTGAACACGACACCACTGACATTCGGACGGTATCCGGAAAAGGACCGGAGCCCGTCCGGATCGAGTCGCGATCGAGGGCCCGAGACAGTCTCAGAGACCGGGCGGTCGCGCGCTCGACGATCGCAGGATCAGGAGGAGGCGGGGCTCCGGCGCAGCATGCGGTGGTAGCTGTCGAGGTCGACCGGGCCGGCGGCGAGCGGGCGGCGCGGCGCCCCCTCCGGCCGCAGGCCGTCGAGGACGATGTCGAGCTGACGACGCCACTGCGCGACGTACTCGCTGCCGTAGCGACCGATCGACCCGAGCATCGTCGCGAGGAGCACGATGTCGATCGAGGTCACGTCGTCGCGGAGGTCGCCGTCGGCCTTCGCCTGTTCGACGATCCCGGTCATCGCACCCGTGAAGCGCATCGCCGGGCGTCGCTCCGGGTCGATGATGCCGATGCGCGTCACGATCGTGGGCATGGCCGGATCGGCGAGGAGCCACATGCCGAGCCGGTCCATGAAGTTGACGACCGAATCCCAGGCGGACTCGTCGCCGCCGATCTCCGAGACCAGCGCGTCGACCTCGTCCATCGACCGCTCGAAGAGCGCCTGGACGAGCTCGTCCCGGCTCGCGAAGTTCCGATACAGGGTCGCGATCCCGACATCCGCTCGGCGGGCGATCTCCTCCAGGGGAGCGTCGATCCCGCGCTCCGCGATGACCACACGTGCTGCGGCCAAGAGTTTCTCGTGGTTTTGAACTGCGTCACGCCTCTTGGGCACGTGGTACCGGTCTCCTCTCGCCCGTGTGGGCTGAAACTCCACTTTCCCGGAGTGGATACAAGTCTATAAGGGGTCCCGGTCGGGCTTTTTTCCGATCCGACCCCCATTTGCGGGGTATCACGCGACTCCGACGCCGAAGGATGACGCGTCGATCAGCGGAGACCGGGATCGACCGCGACCCGCAAGACCGAGGCCTCGGCGGCCGCGCTGAGGGCGTCATCGATCTTCTCGAGCGGGAAGCGTCGCCCCACCAGATCGGCGAACGGATAGCGGAACCACGCGTTCGACGCGAAGTCCACGGCGGCCAGGAGGTGTCGCGGTTCCGTCCTCCGCAGGATCGTGAGAATCGCGCTCTCCGGCCAGGGACCACGAGAAGCTCGGTCGGCGCCGCTCTCTCCGGCGGTGTCGGCACCCGGCGGGGAGGTCGACCCGTCCCGCAGACCGACGACGACGGCCACCGCACCGAACGGGCCGTCGCCGCTCCCCCACGATGCGTCGACGGAGTCCGGCGCGAGCGGGGCGGAGCCGAGCATGGCGACCGGTCGGCGCAGGGCCCTACCCGCTCCACGACCCTCCGCACCGGCCGCGCGCTCCGACCTGATGAGCCGGACCACGTCGGACGGGTCCGCCGCGACCCTGAGGGCTCCGAAATCGAGCGCACGGGAGCGGCGCGTCGCATCGGGTTCGACCACGATGACGCGCGCCCCCTCGTCTGCGAGCATCGCGACCGCCGTGAGACCGACCAGATCTGCTCCCGACACGAGGACGGTCTCACCGTCCACCTCGACCTGTTGTGCGACCCGCTCCACGGCGGCGACGGCGAGCGCCGTGGCGCACGACAGGGGCGCGAGCACGGATGCCGGCACGATCTCGGGAACGGTGAGGATCGTCGTCCCCGCCCGGACGAGGACGTGCGAGGCGAAGCCCCCGCTCAGCTCCCAACCGCGCCGGAGGCGGTCCGCCCCGTACTCCCGCGCGTCGACGCAGTCGCTCGTCGAACCGCCGAGGCACGCATCGCACTCCCCGCAGCCGATGCGACGGGACCAGACGATCCGCATTCCGACGACGAGACGCGTTCCGTCGCTCGTGGCGGCGTCGGGACCGACGGCGACGACTCGCCCCACCTGCTCGTGGCCGAGGACGAGAGGCGCGACCACCCCGATGCCGGTGCCGACGGCGGCGGCGTCCGACGGGCAGATGGTCGTCAATTCCACGGCGACGAGCGCGTCCCCTGCACCCAGCGACACTCCGGGCACGGCGATGGCCGCGTGCGGGACCCCGAGCCCCTGCCACACCATCGCGATGGGAGCCGGCCGGATGATGACGTCGCGTCTGGCGGGAGCGTCCCCTGGCGCGGTCCGGGCGGTCGGATGACGTGTCGCACGCATCGTTCCCCCTGAGAGTGATGGTCGGCTCGTCGTCGTCACCGAATGGCGTCCGGCGCGAACCGGCCAGCGATCACGCTAGTGAGCGGTCCCCAACGGACGGTTGACCACCGGTGGACGGACGGTGAACGTGTGGCGGCGACGCCGAGCCCCCCGGACGACCGGCGCATCGGAACGGTCGGCGCCGACCCGGTAGGATGGCAGCGTTCCCGTCCCCCACACTTCAGGGAGTTCACCGGTGCCCACGATCGTCGTCGAGGTCATGCCGAAGGCCGAGTTGCTCGACCCCCAAGGCAAGGCCGTCGCGGGTGCTCTCGCCCGGCTCGGAAACAACGACATCACGGGCGTGCGTGTCGGGAAGCGGTTCGAGCTCACGACCGCCGGTCCCGTCGACGACGCGACCCTCGAGGCGGTGCGCGGCATCGCCGTCGATCTGCTGTCGAACTCGGTCATCGAGGACGTCATCGGCGTGAGCGTCGACGGCGAACCGGTCGCTCTGTGAGGATCGGCGTCGTCACCTTCCCCGGGTCGCTCGACGACCGGGACGCGTTGCGCGCCATCCGCCTCGCGGACGCCGAGCCCGTCGCGCTCTGGCACGGCTCCCACGACCTCGACGGGGTCGACGCGCTCGTCCTTCCCGGCGGGTTCAGCTACGGCGACTACCTGCGCGCCGGCGCCATCGCCGCCCACGCGCCGATCATGGCGGAGGTCGTCGACGCGGCGTCGAAGGGCATGCCGGTCCTCGGCATCTGCAACGGCTTCCAGATGCTCACCGAGGCGCATCTGCTGCCCGGCGGCCTGATCCGCAACGACGTCGGGACCTTCGTGCGTCGCGATCAGAAGCTGCGCGTCGAGCAGACCGACACGGCGTGGACGAACGAGTTCGCCTCCGGCCAGGAGATCGTCATCCCGCTGAAGAACGGCGAGGGCGGCTTCATCGCCTCGAACGACGAGCTCGACCGCATCGAGGGCGAGGGTCGCGTGGCCTTCCGCTACCTCGAGGGCAACCCCAACGGCTCCCTCCGCGACATCGCCGGCGTCACCAACGAGCGCGGCAACGTCGTGGGGCTCATGCCCCACCCCGAGCACGCCACGGAGCTGGGATTCGGCCCCGACACGTCCGATGCGATGCGTTCGGGTGTCGACGGTCTCACTTTCTTCACCTCCGCGATCCGGGCCCTGCAGGCCGTCTAGGGCGATGCGGGGACGGGGACGGCCGGCCCTGCGGTCGGTCGCTGCCGCTACCTTCGTGATCGTGGTCATGTCCGGGTGCTCCGGCGCGCCCGGTGTCCGGGACATCGGGATCGCGTCGCGGAGCTACAGCGGACTGCCCGAGGGGATGGACTGGTCCCCGACGGTCGCGACGACCCCTCCGACGGCGGATCCGCCCCTCGTTTCGCTCGAGCCCACGGACATCGAGCCCACAGGGATCGAGCCGTCTCCAGAGACGGTCGCCCCCGAGGATCTCGAACCCTCGGCGCTTCCCGATCCGGATTTCTCCCCGCGCGCCGTGTGGCTCTCGGGTGAGACCCTGGCCGTCGTGACGTTCGGCAGTTCGTCGTGCCCGTCCGCTCCCGCCGCTCTCGACGTGACCGAGCCGGGCACGGTGGACGTCGTGCTCGCGAGTACCGGTGGGGACGTGTGCACGGCCGACATGTCGGCGACGACGTTCGAGATCGACGACCCGGAGGGCCTCGATCCGTCCATCACGTACACGGTGACGTTCGACGGGCAATCGGAGAGCACCCTCGAACCGCTCCCCTGAGTAGCGGTGCGATGTGGAGGCGCTCGCCGCCCTCCGACGAGCTCGGGGAGCGGAGAGGCACCGCGGCGGGGCCGCTCGAGAATGCACCCACACGGTCGCTGAGCCTGTCGAAGCGTGCCACGGCAGACCGTCGGACGGATCGTGCAGATCGGACGGCCGTCCGCAACCGGACGGGACGGATCCTCTTCCGGGAGATGATGGAGACATGAGCCAAGCGTCGACCGGTCGTCCAGCGCGCCCGGCGACCCCAGGCGGTCGCCCGGGCGGACCTCCCAACGGCGGGCACGCGGGCGGGCATCCCGGCGGACGTCCCGGCGGTGGCCGGCCCGGCCACCCCGCGCCGGACACCCCCCTCGATCCCCGTGTCGTGCGGGCGACGCCGCGGAGCGCGATCGTCGTTCCCCTCGTCCTCGGTCTCGTCTCGGCCGCGTCACTCTCCGTGTTCTTCGTGCTCGTCGGCCGGTTCCTCGACCTCATCGCGGACGGCGAGACGGCGGGCAGCACCGACCTCCTCCTGCTCTGCGCCCTGCCCGTGGTCGCGGTGGTGTGCGGGATCATCTCCTCGCAGGTCACGGCCCGGAGCGTCGGTGTGACCGAGCGCCGCCTTCGCGGAATGGTCCTCGGACACGTCATCGACCTCGGCGTCGCCCGACGCTCCGACGCGGCCGCCGGTCGCCTCGTGTCCGCGGCGACGACAGACGTGGAGAAAGCAGCCGGGTACCGCGCCGGATTCGTCGGCCCCATCGCAGCGACGATGGCCGGACCCGTGCTCGTCATCCTCGTGATCGGCATCGCGATCGACCCCGTGTCCGCGCTCTGGCTCGCCATCGCGATCCCCGTCATCCCCCTCGTCGTCGGAGGATTCCAGCGCGCATTCCGGAAGGTGAGCGGGTCGTACCGACGCAGCGCCGGAATGCTGTCCGCCGCTTTCCTGGAGGCTGTCCAGGGGCTCTCGACCCTGGTCCTGCACCGGGCAGAGAATCGTACGGCGCAGGATCTGGCCGCGCGCGGCGAGGACAACCGGCGCCAGGTGATGCGGCTGCTCGCCGCCAACCAGCTCCTCATCCTCGTCGTGGACGCCGCGTTCTCCCTCGGTACTCTCGCCCTCGCGGCGACCCTCGCGATCGTGCGCTCGCTCGACGGAACGCTGACGTTCGGCCAGGCCGTGTCGGTCGTTCTCCTCTCCACCCTCCTCACCGGCCCGGCGGACGTCGTGGGGCAGTTCTTCTACATCGGCGCCACCGGTCGGGCGGCGGAACGCGGACTGTCCGCGGTGCTCGCCGAGAAGCCCACGGTGCCGGCGGGTCGCGGGGTTGCCGCTCGTCCCGGCCGCGGTGGCCACGGCGCCCTCGCGATCGAGCTCCACAGCGTGACGGCCGGATACGAGCCGGGTCGCCCGGTGCTGCGCGGACTGTCCGCCCGCATCGAGCCGGGCGAGCACGTGGCACTCGTGGGTCCGAGCGGCGTGGGCAAGTCGACGATCGTCGCGCTCCTCGGTCGGCACCTGCTTCCCGAGTCCGGCGCCGTGTTCGTGGGCAATCTGGACACGCGGGAGGCGTCGGGCGAGGCCGTCCGCTCGCTCGTGACCGTCGTTGACCAGCAGACGGTCCTCTTCTCCGGGACGATCGCCCAGAACCTCCGGGTCGCCCGCGCCGACGCGAGCGACGCCGAGTTGCGCGACGCGATCGACGCCGCGGGACTCTCCGCCGACGTCGCCCGGATGCCCGCCGGACTCGACACCCCTGTCGGTGAGCGTGGGCTGTCCCTCTCGGGCGGTCAGGTGCAGCGGATCGCGATCGCGCGCGCGCTGCTCCGGGATGCGCCGATCCTCGTGCTCGACGAACCGACCTCACAGGTCGACCTGGAATCGGAGGCCCTTATCGTCGACGCACTCCGGACGTTGTCCCGCGATCGCACCGTGCTGACGATCGCCCACCGCTCGAGCGCCATCCGCGACGTCGACCGCGTGATCGAGTTGGGAGGAGCATCATGACCGCGACCCCCGGCCGCCTCGGGCTCTCCCGCTGGCTCCTGACCCACACGCGTGAACTGCTGCGGCCCCTCGGTCTCGCGATCGTGCTCCGCGTGATCGGTCAGCTCGTGGGGGTGGCCCTTCTCGTCGTCGCCGTCGACGGCGTCGTGCGGGCCCTGTCGACGGGGAACGGAGACGTCCTCGGCCCGACGGTCGTCTGGCTCGTCGTGCTCGCCCTCGTGAAAGCGGTGCTGCGGTATCTCGAGCAGTACTCGGGGCACTACGTCGCATTCGCTGCGCTCGCCTCCCTGCGTCGGCTGTTCTTCGCGCGGCTGGCGCCGCAGGCGCCGGCGGCGACCGATGGAGCTTCGAGCGGTGACCTGAGCGCTCGGGCTACGCGCGACATCGACCGCGTCGAGGTGTTCTTCGCCCACACGGTGCCCCCGGCGGTCTCGGCGGTGGTCGTGCCCGTCGTCGCGCTGCTCTGGACCGCGATCGCGGTGGACCCGATGCTCGCCCTCGTGATGCTGCCCGTTCCTGTGCTCGTCGTGGCCGTCGTCCCGTTCCTCTCCGGCGGGCTCACGTGGCGCGCCACCCGCCGACGCGGGGAGGTCTCCGGACGGATCGCCGGTCACGTCTCCGACTCCGTCGCCGGCGTGCGGGAGATCCTCGGCTTCGACCACCGGGGCGCTCGGCTCGCGGAGCTCGACCAGCTCGGGCGAGCGTCCGGACGTGCCGCCGCCCGTGTGAGCGGCGTGGCCGGCGTGCGCGCTGCCCTCGTACAGGCCGTGCAGTTCGGCGGCATCGTCGCAGTGCTCGTCGTGGGCGCCTCGCGCGCGGCCGAGGGGTCGTCCGACGCCGTCGACGTCGCTCTCGCGATCGCCGTGCTCATCGGGATCGCCGGCCCCACGCGTGCCGTCGACGGTTTCGTCGCCGACCTCGACGCCTCGTTCGCGAGCGCCGCGCGACTCTTCGAGGTGCTCGAACGCGAGCCCGTCGTGACGGACGTCGCCACGGCGACACCCCGCACGACCGTCGGCAGCGCGGATGCGGTGCGGTTCGACGCGGTCTCCTTCTCCTACCCCGGTGCGCCTCGCCCGGCTGTGACCGACGTGACCTGGTCCGTCGCACCCGGATCGCACGTCGCCGTCGTGGGTGTGTCGGGAAGCGGCAAGTCCACCCTCACCGCGCTCCTCGCCCGCACGTGGGACTCGGCGTCCGGCACCGTCCTCCTCCACGGGGAGAACGTGCGCGAGATCCCCCTCTCGGACCTCCGCGGTCGCGTGGCGATCGTGAACCAGCGCCCCTTCGTCTTCGGTCGCTCCCTGCGCGACAACGTGCTACTCGGTGCGCCCGACGCGAGCGACGAGGACATCGCCTCAGCGCTCCGAACGGCCGCACTCGACGAATTCGTCGCGAGCCTTCCCGAGGGGCTCGACACGCCCGTGCGCGAGCGCGGCGCGCGCCTCTCCGGTGGTCAGCTGCAGCGGCTCGCCCTCGCTCGCGCCCTCGTGACGGATCCCGACGTCCTCGTGCTCGACGAGTCGACGGGAGCCCTCGACCCCGCGACCGAGGCGACCGTCCGTGAACGGCTCGCAGAATGGGCGGGCGGGCGACGCACGATCATCGAGGTCACGCACCGGGTCGACCAGGTGCTCGGCACCGACGAGGTGCTCGTGCTCGACCGCGGTCGTGTCGTGGAACGCGGAGCACCCCGCGACCTCGCCGAGGCTGACGGCCCATTCGCGTCCCTCCTCGCCCGCGTCTGAGTCCTCTCCCTGGCTGGAATCGCGTTCCTCCGTGCCCCGTGTGCGCCCCCTGGACGTTCCCGCAGAGACCCTGCTCTCAGGTTGACGGACCCCCCGACCGGGGGGAATCGTAGAAGACGAACGAGATCGCACAACGACACGTCAGGAGACGACATGCTCACCATGACCGAGACCGCCAGCACCCTCGTCCGCACCATCACCAACCAGTCCGTCGGCACGACGGAAGGTGGCCTGCGTATCAGCCAGGCAGACAGCACCACCGACTTCGCGGTCGATGTGGTCCCCGCTCCGGAGGCCGCCGACCAGATCATCGAACGAGAGGGAGCACGTGTCTTCCTCGAAGAGCAGGCCGCGACGGCACTCTCCGACCGCATCCTCGATGCGCAGCTCGACGAGAACAACGCCGTGCGCTTCTCCCTCGGACTCCCGGCCTGACGTCACACCTCAGTCGGAGAGACGAAGCCCCTGCTACTGGTAACCCCGGCAGCAGGGGCTTCGTCCGTTAACGACGAGCACCGGCAAGACACCGAAGCCACACACATGGTCGCCTGGTAACCCCGGCAGCAGGGGCTTCGTCCGTTAACGAGCGCTCCGGCGCGGGTAGGATCGAGTCGACACGTCGTCACCGCACCGCCATCCCCTTCCACGCGATGTCCGCCCGTATCGAGGAGCCCCAAGCGCCGTGAGCACCCCCGCGTCCCCCACCGCCGTCGCCGACACCGTCGAGAACGCGAAAGCCACGCCGGAGAAGGAGCAGCCCTACGCGGCCCTCGGCCTCAAGCCCGACGAGTACGCCCGCATCGGTGAGATCCTCGGACGTCGCCCCACCTCGGGCGAGCTCGCCATGTACTCGGTCATGTGGAGTGAGCACTGCTCCTACAAGTCCAGCAAGATCTACCTCCGCCAGTTCGGCCAGAAGGTCACGCCGGAGATGACGAAGAACCTCATGGTGGGCATGGGCGAGAACGCCGGCGTCGTCGACATCGGCGAGGGCTGGGCCGTCACCTTCAAGGTGGAGAGCCACAACCACCCCTCCTACATCGAGCCGTTCCAGGGAGCCGCGACCGGCGTAGGCGGCATCGTTCGCGACATCATCTCGATGGGCGCCCGCCCCGTGGCCGTCATGGACCAGCTGCGCTTCGGCAAGATCGACGACCCCGACACAGCGCGCGTCGTGCACGGAGTGACGTCGGGCATCTCCTTCTACGGGAACTGCCTGGGGCTCCCGAACATCGGCGGCGAGACCTACTTCGACCCGGTGTACCAGGGCAACCCGCTCGTCAACGCGCTCTCCGTCGGCGTTCTCCGCCACGAGGACCTGCACCTCGCGAACGCCACCGGTGCCGGCAACAAGGTCGTGCTCTTCGGCGCACGCACCGGCGCTGATGGCATCGGCGGTGCGTCGATCCTCGCCTCCGACTCGTTCGACAGCACGGGGCCGACGAAGCGTCCGGCCGTGCAGGTCGGCGACCCCTTCGCCGAGAAGGTGCTCATCGAGTGCTGCCTCGAGCTGTACCGCGACGACCTCGTGCAGGGCATCCAGGACCTCGGCGCAGCCGGGATTTCGTGCGCCACGAGCGAGCTCGCCTCGAACGGCGACGGCGGCATGCACGTGGAGCTCTCGCACGTGCTGCTGCGCGACCCCTCGCTCACGCCGGAGGAGATCCTCATGTCGGAGTCGCAGGAGCGCATGATGGCGGTCGTCGAGCCCGACAAGCTCGACGCGTTCCTCGCCGTCACTGCGAAGTGGGACGTGGAGACGAGCGTGCTCGGCGAGGTCACCGACACCGGCCGCCTCGTGATCGACTGGCACGGCGAGGAGATCGTGAACGTCGACCCGCGCACGGTCGCCGTCGACGGCCCCGTCTACGAGCGCCCCGTCGCGTACCCCACGTGGATCGACGCGCTCAACGCCGACACGACCGCAGGTCTCGCCCGCCCGGACGGCACCGACGAGGTCCTGTCGCAGTTCCTCGCTCTCGTCGCGTCGCCGAACCTCGCGTCGAAGAACTGGATCACCGACCAGTACGACTACTACGTGCTCGGCAACACGGCGCTCAGCTTCCCCGACGACGGCGGCATGATCCGCGTCGACGAGGAGTCCGGTCTCGGCTTCGCGATCGCCACCGACGCGAACGGCCGCTACTGCCAGCTCGACCCGAGCCAGGGCGCGAAGCTCGCCCTGGCCGAGGCGTACCGCAACGTGGCCGTCTCTGGCGCGGTTCCCGCCGCCGTCACCGACTGCCTCAACTTCGGAAGCCCGGAGAACCCCGAGGTGATGTGGCAGTTCTCGCAGGCCGTCGAGGGACTCTCGGACGCCTGTCTCGAGCTCGGCATCCCCGTGACGGGCGGCAACGTGTCGTTCTACAACCAGACGGGTGACACCCCCATCTTCCCGACCCCCGTCGTCGGCGTGCTCGGCGTGATCGACGACGTCGCACGCCGCGTCCCGTCCGGATGGCAGGACGAGGGCCACAACATCTACCTCCTCGGCACCACGGCGGAGGAGCTCGACGGATCCGCGTGGGCCGCCACGGTGCACGGCCACCTCGGCGGTCGCCCGCCGGCCGTCGACCTCGCGGCGGAGAAGCAGCTCGCCGGCCTCCTGCACGCCGCCTCGCAGCAGTCGCTCCTCGCCTCAGCCCACGACCTCTCGGACGGCGGGCTCGCGCAGGCCGTGGCCGAGAGCGTCATGCGCTTCGGCGTGGGTGCCCGCGTGTGGCTCGGCGAGATCATGCAGCGCGACGGCGTGGACCTCACGACCGCGCTGTTCTCGGAGTCCACGGGTCGCGTCATCGTCTCCGTCCCGCGTGAGGACGACGTGCGCTTCCAGGCGCTGTGCGACGTGCGTGGCTACCCGGTGCTCCGCATCGGCGTGACCGACGGGACGGCGCTCGAGGTCCAGGACGTCTTCACGATCGAGGCGAGTGACCTGCGCGCCCGCTCCGAGGCGACGCTCCCCGCTCATTTCGGCGGCGCCGCGGTCTGAGCGCTCCGCGCTAGCGGTCCCGCGTCGCCGGGCCGAGCGGAATGGACGCCGTCCCCTCCTGGGCAGACGGCGTCCGACGCGCGCGGCCCGACGCGGAGAGCGCCCAGCTCGCCAGCAGGTCGAGGGCGTCGCGGTGCGCCGTTCCCACCTCCGCCGTGTAGAGGAAGAGCGTCTGCTCCGCGTCGCCCGGCAGCGTGAGCGATTCGTAGTGCAGGGTGAGCTCCCCCACCACCGGATGGCGGAAGCGCTTGTCGCCGTAGGTCCGCTCGAAAACCCGGTGCTCGCGCCACCAGGCGGCGAACTCCGGACTCGCGATGGTGAGCTGGCCGATCAGGGCCTCCGTGGCCGGGTCGTGCGGATCGCGTCCGACGTCGAGGCGCAGGTTCTCGACAACGGCCCGCGCCTGCAGGTCCCAGTCGACCAGGAGTTCCCTGGCGTCGTCGGCGAGGAACATCCATCGGGCGTAGTTGCGGTCCTTCGCGGGCATCGCGTCGAAGTCGGCGAGGAGGGCGCGGCCGAGGGCGTTCGTTGCGAGCACGTCGGTGCGACGTCCGAGGAGGAGCGCGGGCACGCCGTCGAGGGAGTCGAGCAGCTGCAGGAGGCCGTGGCGCGGACGTTGCACGGACGTCGGACGTCGTGAGCGTCGGACGCTCCGTTCCGCGCCGATGAGGTCCCGGAGGTGCTTCCGCCCGGCCTCGTCGAGATCGAGCGCGCGAGCGATCGCGTCGACGATCGACGGCGACGGGCTGATCGGACGACCCTGCTCCAGGCGCGTGTAGTAGTCGGCAGATACCTGGGCGAGCATCGCCACCTCCTCCCGCCGCAGCCCGGGTACACGGCGCACGCGGCCGTCGGCCGGCAGGCCGGTGCGACCCGGGTCGACCTGACTGCGAGCCCGACGGAGGAAGTCGGCGAGTTCCTGATTCCGCTCGATCATCCCGCCATTCTCGCGCGGCGGCGCCCCCTGCCGCCTGGGTCTCTCCGTCCTAGGCGGACGAGGGCTGGATATGACCCTGACCGGCTGGCCGCTCGGCCGCAGGCTGGATTCACCGACGAAAGGATCCAGACCATGACATACCCCACCGACCGTCCAGCCACCTGGTTCGTCACGGGCACCTCCCGTGGACTCGGGCGCAGTCTCGTGATCGAGCTCCTCACCCGTGGACACCGTGTCGCCGCGACGACCCGGTCTACCGACCGGCTGCTCCGGGCACTCGACGGTGTCGACACCACCAACCTGCTCCCGCTCGAGGTGCAGCTCACCGACGAGGCGGCGGTCTCGCGTGCCATCGATGACACCGTCGAGCGCTTTGGCGGCATCGATGTCGTCGTCAACAACGCGGGGTACGGCTACCTCGCGGCGGTCGAGGAGACGACCGACGCCGACGTGCGCGCGATGTTCGATGTGCAGGTGAACGGGACGTGGAACGTGCTCCGAGCCGTTCTCCCCACGATGCGTGCCGCACGTTCCGGCCACGTGATCAACGTCTCGTCCATCCTCGGACTGCTCTCCTTCCCCGGGTGGGGGCTCTATTGCGCAGCCAAGTACGCCGTCGAGGGACTCACGGAGTCTCTCGCGGCCGAGGTCGCCGACCACGGCATCGCCGCCACCATCGTGGAGCCCGGCTACTTCGACACCGACTTCCTCACGAGCGAGTCGCTCGCCCTCCCGTCCACCACGACGGATGCGTACCCGGGTATCCGGGACATGGTCGAGGCGCACCTCGCGATGCCCGGCACCCAGCCCGGCGACCCGCGCAGGGCTGCGGCGGCGATCATCGCCATCGCCGAGAAGGGCGACGGTCCGCTTCGCCAGCAGCTCGGTTCCGACTCGTCGCAGCTCGCGTCGTCGAAGGTCGAGGCACTCGCGGCCGACATCGAGGCGGGGCATGAGCTGGCCGTGTCCACCGACTACAGCAGCTAGGCGAGCCGGGCCGGCGCTCTGCAGCCGCTGAGGATCAGACGCTGATGGTGAGCGCCCCGATGAGTCCGTCGGCGTCGAGCTCGAACCGGTAGTTCAGGGTCACGCGACCGCCGGGGAAGTCGCCCTCGAGGAGCATCGAGAGGCGCGCGACGCCGTCGGACTCCTCGGCCGTCAGCAACGTGGACGTGTAGGTGTACTCGCTCGCAGATCCGGCGAGCCACGCGCGGATCGCATCGCGACCGGTACGGACATCGTCGTTGTCACGCACGACGGCGTCGACGGTGAAGAGCTCGGCCGCCGGGGTCTTGTCGTCGGCCGAGGCGAGGTGGAGGTAGGAGGAGACGGACGGGGACAGGTGTGTTGTGGTTGTCATGACCCCACGCTCCCCCTTCCCCTTGGGGCAAGGTCAAGCGGAGCGGCTCAGCGGGCGACGCGGAAGATCGGCCACCCGATCTCGGTGACGAGCTCCGGTGATTCGCCGGTCGACTCCTCTACGTACGACTCCCTGATCGGGCCATCCACCCCGAGTTCGTGCTCGGCGACATAGGCACCGAGCGCCCCGTACGTCCCGTCGATGCCGTCATCCGTGCCGCGGTGCACGGCGACCGCGAGGTCGACGGCCGGAAGCACCTCTGCCGTGGCCCGACCGGGGAGCGCGCCGAACCCCTCGATCGAGGTCACGGGGAGGAACAGAGCGGCCTTCCCCCGTTCATCGAGGAACAGCGCGGTCGACCACAGCCCGCCGAGCGGACCGGACGGGCGCACGCCCCGCTTGGAGAGAAGCCCACGCAGCTCCGCCCGCGCATCGTCGTACCAGGGACCGAGGTCGGCGAGGTCGATGGTCTCGCGGATGACGACGGCCGGTGTCGCCGGCACGCTGCGGTGGAGGATACCCGGCCGGAGCGGCGCCTCGGCGACGAGACCCTTCAGCATGGCGACAGCCGACCGCGTCTTCTCGAGCTGCGACTCGAGCCGCGCCAGGTGCTCGGAGACGCGGTCCGTCCGCGTCGCCAGGTCGGGGGCGTCGAGGACCTCGCGGACGGTGCCGACGGGGATGTCGAGCGAGCGGAGCCGTCGGACCACCTGGGCGTCGGCGATCTGCTCCGGTGCGTACAGACGGTATCCGCTGTCGGGATCGATCGATGCCGGGACGAGGATGCCCTCGCGGTGGTAGAAGCGAAGAGCCTTGGCCGTGAGTCTCGTCGCGCGAGAGAAATCGCCGATCGTCATCCGGGCTGTCACGTGCCCATTCTCGTCGATGGCGCGCTGACCACGACCCAACCGGCGGCGTACTCCTCCGCAACTCGCCTGTCCACCCTCGCGACCTTCGGCGAACGCGGTACTAGCGTGTTCGAGTGACTGAGCAGAGCAAGGCCCCAGACGACACCCGCTACACCGTCAAGACGCCATACGGTCGACGAGCGGTCGCGCTCTCGATCGCCGCTGCGGTAGGTGGATTCCTGTTCGGCTTCGACTCGTCCGTCATCAACGGCGCCGTCGATGCGATCGACGCGAACTTCGAGCTCGGCGCCGCGCTCACCGGCTTCATCGTCGCGGTCGCGCTCCTCGGCTGTGCGCTCGGCGCCGTCGTGGCCGGAAACCTCTCCGACCGCTGGGGTCGCCTGCGGGTCATGATGATCGGTGCCGTGATGTTCTTCGCGAGCTCCGTCGGTTCCGCCCTCACCTTCAGCCCGTGGGACCTCGTGGTCTGGCGCATCATCGGTGGAATCGGCATCGGTATCGCGTCCGTCGTCGCCCCCGCGTACATCGCGGAGATCGCGCCTCGCCAGATCCGCGGAAGCCTCGCCTCGCTCCAGCAGCTCGCGATCACCCTCGGTATCTTCGCGGCCCTGCTCAGCGACGCGGTGCTCGCCAACGTCGCGGGCGGCGCGTCCGCCCAGTTCGCACTCGGCCTCGAGGCGTGGCGCTGGATGTTCCTCGTCGGCGTCGTGCCGGCCGCCGTCTACGGCATCCTCGCGTTCACGATGCCCGAGTCGCCGCGCTATCTGCTCACACGTGGTCGGAAGGAGGAGGCGCAGAAGATCTTCGCCCGACTGGTGCCGAAGGACGACCTCGACCGCGCGGTGCGCGACATCCAGACCGCGATCGACGAGGACAAGAAGAACGCCAACGCCTCGCTGCGCGGCAAGGCGTTCGGCCTCCACCCCATCGTCTGGGTGGGCATCATCCTCTCCGTATTCCAGCAGTTCGTCGGCATCAACGTGATCTTCTACTACTCCACGAGCCTCTGGAAGGCCGTGGGCTTCAGCGAGTCCGACTCGCTGCTCGTGAGCGTGATCACGTCCGTGACGAACGTGCTCGTGACGATCGTCGCGATCGTGCTGGTCGACCGCGTGGGACGGAAGCCGATCCTCCTCAGCGGTTCGCTCCTCATGACGCTGTCGCTCGGGGCCATGGCCCTGTCGTTCTCCTTCGCCCAGGGATCCGGCGACGACGTGTCGCTGCCCGGCGTGTGGGGCCCCGTCGCCCTCGTGGCCGCCAACCTCTTCGTCGTCGGCTTCGGCGCGTCGTGGGGTCCGCTCGTCTGGGTGCTGCTCGGCGAGATCTTCCCGTCGCGCATCCGCGCGAAGGCCCTCGGTGTGGCGGCCGGCGCGCAGTGGATCGCGAACTTCCTCGTGACGGTGACGTTCCCGCCGCTCTCCGAGTTCTCTCTCACGTTCACCTACGGCATGTACGCAGCCCTCGCGCTCCTGTCGTTCCTCTACGTGTGGAAGAAGATCCCGGAGACGAACGGCATGGAGCTCGAGCAGGCGGAGACGCTCTTCGCCGACTCCGACAAGGCGAAAGCCAAGGCGAAGGCGGACAAGGCGCGCGCCTGAGGCGCTCACGCGTTCAGTCGCGATTCACCCGTCGCACTGCTGCGTCTCACCGCAGTAGACACCCTGCCAGGTCTCGAAGAAGTCGCTCCCCAGCGGAACGATGGCAGTGACGATGGTGAAGAGCAGAACGGCGCCGGCGAGCACGAGAAGCGCGAACGCGATGCCGCCGATCCACCACGCCGCAGCGTAGCTGTTCCCGTTGGGCCGCGGGGCAGTGTGCACGACGGGCCGCGCCTGCTGGGTATGCTCCGTCCATCGCCCGCCGTCCCACCATCGGACCAGTCCGTCGGACGACGGGTCGGGATACCAGTTCGGGGGTGCGCTCATGGGGTTCATTATCGCGCCCGTCTTCGCGCGCACCGCGGCACGCATCGACACGTCGACCATCCGCGAGACGGGCGAGGTCCTAGAAGTCGTTGAGGTTGGCGCGGATGCCGCCGTCGCCGAACTCGCGCCGGAGCAGGCCACGTCGGCGCAGGATGGGCGCGAGCTCCCCGAGCATGCGGTGCACCGTCACAGGGTGGAGGTCGCCGGAGAAGATGAAGCCGTCGTTGTCGGCCTCCGCACCGAGCTCCTCGATGAAGTCGGCGATCTCCTCCGCCGTGCCGACGAAGCCCGCGCGGTCGGTGATGCGGCCGAGCCGCGCCTTCCGCTCGAGGAGCTGCCGCAGGGTCACGTCCGCGAAGCTCGTCGCATCCCCGCGGAGCCCCGCGATCGTGCCGCGCGAGACGTGGTCGCCGAAGATCGATTCGTCGATCGGGGCGTCGAGGTCGAGGCCGGTGAGGTCGGTCTCGAGGTCGCTCGACAGCCCCGCAGCGATCACGAGGAGGTCGGCGTCGCTCGGGTGCTGCGAGGCCTCCACGATCCGGTCGGCCTCATCCGGGCTCGCCGCGATGATCGGCTTGAACACGAGCAGGATTTTGATGTCGCTCGGTGCACGACCGGCCGCGATCGTGGCCTCGTGCACACGCGCCCGGTAGTCGCGCACACCCTGCACGGACAGCGGCGCGAGCGCGAGCTGCACGTCGGAGTGGGTGCCGGCGAAGGCGAAGCCGCGCGGTGAACCACCCGGTGACACGATCGCGGGAGCGCCCTCGGTGAACGGCAGCGCGTTGAGCGGCCCGTCGAATGAGAAGTACTCGCCGCGGTGCTGCACGGCCTCGAGCTTCGACGCGTCGGCGTAGTAGCCGGTCGCGCGGTCAGCGACGAGGGCGCCATCGCCCCAGCTGTCCCACAACCGGCGCACGCCCGTGGTCCACTCGTCGGCGCGCGCGTAGGCGGCGTCGTGGCCGAGCGACTCGACGCCGAAGTGCCGTGCGCTGCCCGTGTCGGTCACCACGTTGATGCCCAACCGGTGCCCGCTCAGGTGGTGAAGCGTGGCGAACTGGCGCGCCGCGAGGTAGGGCGGATAGGCGCCGGCGTTCACGGTGGGCGCGATCCCGATGTGCGACGTCGCCGCGAAGAGGAACGGCGCGAGCATGAGGGGATCGTGCTTCGGTCCGCCGTAGGCCCCGCGGATGCGCAGATCGATCGTCTCCGGATTGCCGAGCGAGAGCGCGTCCTCGGCGATCAGCAGATCCAGCCCCGCCTGTTCGAGTGTGCGGATGGACTGCTGGTAGAGGTAGGGCCGCTCCCAGCGGTAATCCCAGTCGAGGTACGGGTGGCCCCAGCCGTGCGGCCCGAAGCCGCGGGAGAGGAACCAGCCGAAGTGCTGCAGCCGGCTCATCCGAGCACCGCCGCCGCGTCCGTGCGCGTGGGGGCGGACAGCGCGCCCTCCGTCTCGGCTCCGGACCGCAGAACGCGGAACGCTCCGTCGAGGTCGTCGATGAGGTCTTCCACGTCCTCGATGCCGACGGAGAGGCGGATGAGTCCCGGCCAGATGCCCGCGTGCCGCTGCTCCTCCTCGGTGCGCTGCACGTGGCTCGTGGAGGCGGGGTGGAGGATGAGCGAGCGCACGTCGCCGAGGTGCGTCATGCGCGTGAACACGTCGACGGAGTCGATGAACGTGCGGGCCACGTCGGCGCCACCCGCGAGCGTGAAGGCGAACACCGAGCCGAAGCCGCGTGGCAGGTAGCGCGCCGCCACCTCGTGGTACGCGTTCGATTCGAGCCCCGCGTAGTCGACGGAGAGCACCTCGGGCTGCTCCTCGAGCCACCGCGCCACGGCGAGCGCGTTGGCCGCGTGCCGTTCCATGCGCAGGGAGAGCGTCTCGATGCCCTGCTGGATGAGGAAGGCGCTGAACGGCGAGGGCGTGGGCCCGAAGCGGAGGGCGACCGAGTCGCGCGCGTAGGCGGCGAGCGCGAGGGTACCGTGGCGGTCGGTGAGGGAGCGGCCGTCGCGACCGGCCGTCGTGAGGTGCGGGAAGAGGTCGGGCCGCACGGTCCAGTCGAAGCGGTCGCCGAACACGATCACGCCGCCGAGGACCGTGCCGTGGCCGGCGAGGAACTTGCTCGCCGAGTGCACGACGATGTCGGCGCCGTGCTCGAGCGGGCGGAGGAGGTAAGGGGTCGCGAGGGTGTTGTCGATCACAAGCGGCACGCCGACCGCGTGCGCGGTGTCCGCGACAGCGGCGATGTCGAGCACGTCGTTCTTCGGGTTGGGGATCGACTCGGCGAAGAACGCGCGCGTCGTCGGACGCACGAGGGCCTGCCACGCGTCAGGGTCGTTCGCGTCGTCGACGAAGTCGGCCTCGATGCCGAGTCGCGACAGGTTGTCGAGGAGCAGCCCGCGCGTTCCCTCGTAGATGCTCGACGCGGCGAGCAAGTGGTCGCCCGCACCGAGGAGCCCGATGAGCGTCGCGGTGACGGCGGCCTGCCCGCTCGCGAGCAGGAGCGCGTCCGCTCCGCCTTCGAGCACGGCCAGCCGGCGCTCGACGGCGGACGCTGTGGGGTTTCCGACGCGCGTGTAGGAGTAGCCGCCCACCTCGCCGAAGCGGTCGGCGGCCTGGTCGAAGTCGTCGAACACGAAGCCGGCGGTCGCGAGGATGGGGAGCGCGCGCGGATTGACGCCGCCGCTCGTCGGCTCGTCCGCGCCCGCGTGCACCTGCTGCGTGGAGAAGCCGCGCGGCCTCGTGTTCTGGTCGGGCATCGTGTGCTCCTCTCGGCAGGGGGTCGACTCGCGTCGGGGTCGAATGTTGACGATCAGGCTCGCACGAGCACCACCGGAACGGCTCGGATGCGACTTTTTGTGACGAGCCGGCTCCAGCGCATGATCTGCAGGCTGAGAGAGACTCGACGCATGGCATGGCGCGAGGCTCCCGTGATCCGTGTGGATCGCCGCGACGACGCAGAGGTCGACGAGCGGCAGTGGCCGGCGACGATCCCGGCCGTCCGGCAGGTGCTCGACGAGGGCTTCGAGCTCTCCCCCGGTGTCACGTTCCTCGTGGGCGAGAACGGCTCGGGCAAGTCGACGATCCTCGAGGGGATCGCGCTCGCGTACGGGATGTCGCCCGAGGGAGGCTCGACGGGCGCACACCACTCCACGCGGACCTCGGAGTCGCCGCTGTCCGACTGGCTCCGGCTGAGACGGGGGCTGGGCGCAAACCGGTGGGGCTTCTTCCTGCGGGCGGAGACGATGCACTCCTTCTACACGTATCTCGAAGAGAATTCGTCGTGGGGTCCCGAGCCGGCGTTCCACGAGATGAGTCACGGCGAATCGTTCCTCGCGATCCTGGAGAGCCGCTTCGACGGGCCGGCCTTCTTCTGCCTCGACGAGCCCGAGGCGGCCCTGTCGTTCTCGTCCGTCCTCACGCTCATCGCGACCCTGCAGCGGGTGGTCGCCGAGGGCGGGCAGGTGCTGTGCGCCACCCACTCCCCCGTGCTCGCGTCGCTTCCCGGCGCCCGCATCCTCGAGACCGGGCCGTGGGGCATCCGCCCGAGCACGTGGGAGGACCTCGACGTGGTGCAGCACTGGCGGCGCTTCCTCGACGAACCCGGGCGGTACCTCCGTCACCTCGCAGACTGAGCATTTGCTCGCCTGAGCACCGGGCAGACTGGACGGGTGACCCGAGCCGAGACCGTCCGTGACCGCATCGTCGAGCAGGTCGCCGAGCAGGGTTTCGGCGCGCACGGCCTGCACGTTCTCACCGGGGACGAGGAGGCCGGCCACCGCTGGACAGAGGACGTGCGCGAGGACATCCATTCCGCTGCGAAGGGGATCTGCGTGCTCGCCGCGGGTCTCGCCGCCGACGAGGGACTGATCACGCTCGATACGACGGTCGGGTCCGTCTTGCCCGACGCGACGTTCGGCGAGGGCACGGCGGAGGTCACCCTGCGGCAGCTCCTCAGCATGTCGAGCGGCGTGGACCTGCCCTGGTCTCCGACCCTACTGACGGACTGGCCCGACCTGGCGCTCGAGTTCCTGAGCCGGCCGTCACGCGGCCGCATCTTCCAGTACTCCAACGCGAGCACGTACACCGCGATGCGCGTGCTCGAGGCGCGGGTCGGCGACGTCGGCGCGTACCTCGAGCGAAAGCTCTTCGCGCCGCTCGGCATCGCCGACACCCGCTGGGACCGCTGCCCCCTGGGTTTCATCGCCGCAGGCGAGGGGCTCGCACTGCGCACGGAGGAGCTGTCACGCATTGGCCGCCTCATCCGCGATCGCGGCCGGTGGAACGGGGTACAGCTCGTGTCACCGGAGTGGATCGACGCGATGCACTCCGATTGGGTGATCTCCGGCGTGAACCCCGGCTATTCGCGTTACGCGCTCGCCGGTTGGGACGGCCCCGGCGCGGCCTGGCGACTCCACGGCGCCTACGGCCAGCTGCTCATCTTTGCGGAAGACGCGGTGGTGACGATCACCGCGAACGACCACGCGGGGGCCGACCGGATCGCGGCGACCGTGGTCGCGACCCTGACCGGCTCCGATCCCGACCGCTGAGGCTCGAGTACGCACCCTGTGGCGCTCGGTCCCGCACCGCAAGGACCCCCTCCGCCCGCGGCGGTCTGCCTAGGGTGAGGACATGAAGGCCGTCCCTCCCGCCCCGTCCGACGACTACGCACCCCTCCGCGACTACGCCGTGATCGGCGACGGCAAGACGGCCGCGCTCATCCGGCCGGACGGTCGCGTGGACTGGCTGGCCGTGCCCGCACTCGACGGCGTCCCCGTGTTCGCCGCGCTCCTCGACGAGGTGGGCGGCGGACGGATCGAGCTGCGGCCGGAGGGCGAGTTCCGGTCGTCGCGTCGCTACGTGAACGGCACGAACGTTCTGCAAACCACATTCACCACGGACACCGGATCGGTGCGCGTCACCGATGCGCTCGTCACGGGCGTCGCCGGACCGCTCCCCTGGACGGAGCTCGCTCGCCGCATCGAAGGCGTCAAGGGGACCGTGGCGATGCGCTGGGTGGTGCGGCCCGGGACGGCCCTCGGCACCGTCTCCCCGTGGGTCGAGTACCTGCCGACGATCGGGGAGGACCCGGAGCGGCCGACCGACCCCGGACCCGACGAGTGCGCGATCCTCCACGTCGACTCGGTCTCCATCGCGGTGACGGGCTGCGACCACGGCCCCGGAGAGACCGAGCGCCCGAGCGACGGTCGCGAGGTGGGCGAGGACGGCGACGGCATGCCGCAGGGCTCCTTCACGACGAGCGAGGGTTCGACCCACGCGCTCGTGATCGCCGCGACGCATGATGAGCCCCTGCACGTGCCCGACCCGAAGGAGGCCGTGCAGCGGGTGCAGCGCACGGTGGACGAGTGGCGCCAGTGGTCGAAGGTGTTCACGTACGACGGGCCGTGGGCGGACGCCGTACAGCGCAGCGCCCTCGCCCTCAAGCTCCTCATCCACAGCCAGACGGGATCGATCGCGGCCGCCGCCACGACGTCGCTGCCCGAGAGCCGCACGGGCGGGAAGAACTGGGACTACCGCTTCGCGTGGATCCGCGACCTGGCGTACACGACCCACGCGCTCGTGCGTTTCGGGCTGCGCGAGGAGACCCACGCGGCGCTCTCGTGGATGCTCCGCACGGTGAAGGCCGACGGGACGCCGCTGCGTGTGTTCTTCGACCTGCACGGCAACCCGCCAGGAGACCCCGTGGAGCACGACGTGCCCGGCTGGGGCGGCATCGGTCCGGTCGTGACGGGCAACCCCGCGGGCGAGCAGCTGCAGCTCGGCGTCTACGGCGACCTCCTCGACATCGCCCGCCTCCACGTGGACGCCGGCAACGTGCTCGACGTGCCGACGCGACGTCTGCTCGCCGCGACGGCCGACACGACGTGCGACCTGTGGCGCCGCCCCGACTCGGGCATGTGGGAGCTCCCCGATCTGCGCCGCCACACGTCGAGCATGATGGGGTGCTGGCAGGCGCTCGACGCCGCCGTGCACCTGGCCGAGGTCGCCGGGCTCACCGGCAGCGTCGACCGCTGGCGCACCGAGCGCGACCGCATCCATACGTGGGTGTGGGAGAACTGCTGGTCGGAGGAGAAGCAGGCGTGGACGATGTTCGCGGGCGGCGACGAGCTCGACACGTCCGTTCTGCTGCACGCACCGAGCGGCTTCGACCGCGGCGAGCGCATGGCGTCCACGATCGACGCGATCATCGCGGAGCTCGGCACCGACGGCCCGCCGTACCGCTACTCGGGCGTGGAGAGCGAGGAGTTCCCCTTCGTGGCGTGCGGCTTCTGGCTCGCGTCCGCTCTCGCCTGCACGGGCCGCACCGACGACGCCCGCGACCTCATGGACCGCATGATCGCCCTGTCCAACGACGTGGGCCTCTACTCCGAGATGCTCGACCCGGTGACGGGCGAGTTCTGGGGCAACCTGCCCCAGGGCCTCAGCCACCTCGCCCTGATCAACGCGGCCATCACGATCGAGGAGCTCACGCGATAGGCGCCGACACTGCGAACGCGCCGCTCGACGCGTTCCGCCGTCGGACGGGCGCCGTTGGTTCCGTCGACGGTCCGACGTAGATTGAACGAATGAGAGCCTCTCGCATCCGGGTCTTCCCCGAGTGGGGCACGTCGTGGCCCCTCTGGTCGGATCAGATCGAGGGCGCCGACCCGTCGGACCTGAACCTCTCTCCCGACTTGGAGGACGATCTCCGCACCTGGGTGAAGGTGTGGGCCGACAACTTCGACATGGACGCATCATCGCCGTCCGACTATTGGCCCTCCGCATCCCTCGGACGCGGGTGGATCGCCGACGGGTCCGGTCTCGTCAGCCGGCTGCGCGCAGAACTCCCGGATGTCGCCTTCGAGGCCGTCTTCTTCGAAAGCGGGCCCGATGCCTAAGCCTCCTCAGCGGACTCCGGAGCGTTGACGGTGCGCACGTTCATCACGATCATCGTCGGCGCGATCGGCGTCGTCCTCGGAGCCCTCGGCGCGGCCTTCCTCAGCCTTGCCGGGCTCGATCTCCAGCGGGCGGGGTTCGAGCGCGGGCTGGCCTGGGAAGCCGGCGAAAGCGAATACGTCGTCGTTATCGGCTGTGTCCTTCTTCTCGCGTGGCTCGTCTCCCTCGTGAGCGTCGTCGTACTGTCACACGTGAAGCCACCACGACGTGGCCTGCGCGTCGTGGGCAGAACGACGGTGTGCCTCAGCATCGTGATCGTGGTGGGACTCACCCTGGTGGCGGTCGCCGTGCTCCCCCGGCAGTACGACTACATGCTCTACTGACTGAGGAGAGGATCCCGTCATCAGTCGCCCCTTCCTTCCCGACGCCTTCGCCGACGTGATCATCGCGCGGGAGGATTCGCGCGGAGCATCGTGGATCGCAGAGCTGCCGACCACCGTCGACGAGCTCGTTCGCCGGTGGGATCTGCGTGTCGACGGCGACGCGCTGAGCGGGCGGGTCGGGCTGATTCTTCCCGTGCGGTACCGCGGCACCCCGGCAGTGCTCAAGGTACCGTTCCCGGAGAATCGAGAACGGTCGGAGGGATGGGCCCTCCGCACCCTGTCCGACCGCGCGTGTGTGCGCCTCTTTGCGGAGGACACTGAGCGACATGCTCTGCTCCTCGAGCGAGCCGGTCCGGCGGGTCCCACCGCCACGTTGACTGCGGACGAGTGGATCGACGTGGCGGCGAGTATTGCGAGCGACCTTGCGATTCCGGCACCCGCCGATGCTCCGTCGCTCGCCGACACCGCAGGCGGTTGGGAACAGCAGCTCGATCAGCAGGTCTCGAACGCTCACGGGCTGCTGAGCGACGGCATCGTCTCGCGGGCACGGGAGACGATCCGGGCGGTCGGACGGGATGACGGGACCACCCTGATCCACGGCGACCTGCACGAAGGGAACGTGCTCGCCGCCAGACGGCGCCCATGGCTCGCGATCGACCCGACGGCCGTGCGGGGACCCGTGGCATGGGACGCGTTCACCGTCTGCCTCACACGCGTCTCCGATCTCTCCGCCGTCCCGGATCCGGGCGAGGTGCTTCGCACCCGGCTGCGGCGGTTCTGTCGGCTCACCGCATCCGATCCCGAGTACGCGATCGAGGTCGCGCACGCTCGAGCCGTGAGCTCACTGCTCCACGAGTCGGCCGGTGGAGGAGCGGTCTTCGGCCGAGCCTTCCTCGAACGTCTCGTACGGACGCTCTGAAATCCGACCGGTACTGTCGCGGGTATGGCTTCCGCGGACGAGACACCGATCGCCGGCCGGCCCGTCGCCGTCGCACGGCTCGTGCTCGGGGTCGTGATCCTCGGTGTTCTGGGGTTCGCGTACGTCGAGGGCGGCGATCGGAACCCGTTCGACTTCTTCGGCTACTTCACGAATCTGACGAGCCTCCTGATCGCTGTCGTCCTCGTTCTCACCGGGATCCTCGGCGTGCGGCGCAGGCCGGCGCCCGCCTTGCTCACCGCATGCCGCGCCGTTGCGACCGCGTGTTTGATCATCGTCGCGGTGGTCTACAACGTGCTCGTCCCCGGCACCGGGTCCGCCCCGCCGTGGGTCAGCGTGACGCTCCACGCCGTCGTCCCCGTTCTGGTGCTGCTCGACTGGGTCCTGATCGGCGACCGGAGGCCGCTCCGGTGGTCGGGCCTCTGGCTGGTCCTCCCCTACCCGGCCGTCTGGATCACGGTCGTCCTCATCCGCGGAGCGACGGACGGATGGGTCCCGTACGGATTCCTCCTCCCGGAGCACGGCGTGCCGTCACTGATTGTGCACGTCGCCGGGCTGCTCGCCGCGCTGACTCTCGCCGGCACGCTCGTCTGGTGGGCGAGCCGCTACCGTGGACGCTTCCTCGTCAGCTCTCGCGAACAGTGACGATCATCCGGCCGTGCTCGACGTCGGTACCCGGACGACCACTGTCGCGGAAGCCGAGCTTCTCGAGAGCACGGAGCGACGCGACGTTCCAGTCCCACACCGTCGCCCACAAGCGACGGTGGCCGGCGTCGGCGGCCCACTCGATCACCGCCCGACCAGCCTCCGTCGCGTAGCCGCGGTTGTGCACGGCCCGGAGCAGCTCGAAGACGAGCTCGGGCTCGTCACCCTCACCCTTCCCCGTGAAGACGAGGCCGCAGTACCCGATGACGTCGCCCTCGTCCTTCCGCTCCACGGTCAGGAGGCCGGGACCGGGCTGGTCTCGGTGGTCGCGGATGGTCGCCGCGATGTCCTCGACGGACGGGCGCCCCTGCGGATCGATCCGGCGGTGCGGCGGCACGCGCGGGTCCCGCTCCGTCCAGAGCCGGCGCCAGACGGCGGCGTCACCCACCTCCTGCCGACGCAGTAGAAGGCGCGGCGTCTCAAGAACCGTCGACTCCGATTCCGGTGACATTCGAGACTCTCCCGTCAGGACCCGTCGCGGAGGTCCGCGAGGGCGACCGAGCGGAAGGTGACATCCGAGAACGTCACATCGCAGCCCTCGCCCGTGGGGCTCTGCACCTCGAGTCCCACGCGCACGTCGCTCGACACCGGGCCGAAGGAGAAGGCGCGGACGAAGTTCCAGCGCTCGCCATCGACCGAGGCGTGGAACGCCCACACCCCGGACTGGCGTGCGACCCGCAGCCACACCTCACGGCCGTCGACGTCGAAGCCGTTCGCGTCGTCCGACAGTCCGCGTGTCACAACGGACACGACCATGGGCGTGCGGTCGGGCGAGAACTCGAAGCACAGCTTCGCCCAGTGCGTCTCGTCGGCCCAGAGGAACAGCGTTCCCGCATCGAACGTGTCTCGGAAGTCCACTCCGACGCGGGCGGAGAACGTGAAATCCCCCGTCGGCGGGTCGCCGAGAACGGCCACCGCGTTCATGAGCGACTCGGCGGCCACGCCACCCTCGCCGCTCGGGTCGATGAAGAAGTCACTGTGCGGTTTCGCGGTCACCGTCACCGAGGCACCGTCGTGCTGCCACGACCAGTCCTCGTTGGGGATGAGCGGAAAGGGGACTTCGACGAGCTGCACGGCGTTGTGGTTCATGACTCCATTATTCAGGAGCCGTGAACCTAGCCGGGGGCGGCGCGATCCGGGTCGGCGCCGCCGTCCGAACCCGCCAGCCTGAGACCTTCCTGAACGTCGAGTCGACGCCGACTCGGACGCCGCCCCGGAATCATACCCTCATCAGGCATTCACCAGATCAGCGTTTATCTCGTCGTCCGCTGGATCACACTGCGCAACCCCGTGCGGTCACTCCTCGACCAGAGAAGACTGATGTCAGACGCCGCGAGAAGACACCGTGAGCGTCACCGGTTTCCAGACCACCATCCATCAACGACGACGCCGCGCAACGAGCGGCAAGAAGGAGAAGAAGAGATGACGGACACTCTCGACCGCACCGCCACCGCCCCGGCCGACTCGGGCGCCAAGAAGACCCGCCGCCAGAACGCCGAGAAGGGCTTCGTCGCGACGAAGGAGCTCACCGACAGCATGCAGGCCGTGCTCGTCGACCTCATCGAGCTGCACCTCCAGGGCAAGCAGGCGCACTGGAACATCGTCGGCAAGAACTTCCGCGACCTGCACCTGCAGCTCGACGAGATCATCGACGCCGCGCGCGAATTCAGCGACGAGGTCGCCGAGCGACTCCGCGCCCTCCACGCGGTGCCGGACGGCCGCAGCGACACGGTCTCGGCCACGACGACTCTCCCCGAGTTCCCGCACGGCGAGATCGACACCACCGAGGCCGTCGACCTCGTGGTGCAGCGGATCGAGGCCACGGTCGGCACGATGCGCGAGGTGCACGACACCGTCGACGAGGCCGACCCGACGAGCGCCGACATCCTGCACGGGATCATCGAGAAGCTCGAGCAGTACGCCTGGATGGTGGGCGCGGAGAACCGCACCGCCAAGCGCTCCAGCTAGGTCCGGACACACGACACCACCGACAGCGGCTCCACGCGCGAACGCGCGCGGGGGGCCGCTGTCGCGTCCGCGGCCACACGCCTCACCCTTTCCCATCCACCCTTCTTTCCACCCACCACGGAGGACCGGAACATGGACACCCCCCAGTACCTGATCATCGGCGGCGGCATGGTCGCCGACTCGGCGGCCCGCGGCATCCGCGAGGTCGACGAAGACGGATCGATCGTCATCCTCAGTGCCGACGTCGACGAGCCGTACACGCGTCCGGCGCTGTCGAAGAAGCTTTGGACCGACGACGAGTTCACCTGGGACAAGGTGCCTCTCGGCACGGCCGAGGCGACGGGCGCCGACATCCGGCTCGAGACCGAGGTCACGGCGATCGACCGCGAGGCCCGCACCGTCACGACGGCGGGCGGCGACACCATCTCGTACGAGAAGCTGCTGCTCGCCACGGGCGGCGCACCCCGCACCCTCGACGGCGAATCGGACGACCGTGTGATCGCGTTCCGCAGCGCAAGCGACTACCACGCGCTGCGGAAGCGCTCCGGCGCAGGTGTTCGCGCCGTCGTGGTGGGCGGCGGCTACATCGGCCAGGAACTCGCGGCGGCGCTCGTGCAGAACGAGACAGAGGTGACTCTCGTCACGCCCGACGAGACGCTCGGCGGCTCGGCGTTCCCCGCGGATCTCGCCCACCGGGTCGAAGACCGCTTCCGGGCCGCGGGCATCACGGTGCGTCCGGGCCGACGCGTGGAGTCCGTCTCGATCGACGACCACGCGGTCACGCTCCGCCTCGACGACGGCACCACTCTCGACGCGAACGTCGTCGTGACCGGACTCGGCGTGACCCCGGTCACGGGGATCGCGGAGGCAGCGGGACTCGCGGTGGACGACGGCATCGTCGTGGACGAGCGGCTCCGCACCGCCGACGAGAACATCTGGGCGGCCGGCGACGTCGCGTCATACCCCGACGCGATCCTCGGCCGGACCCGCGTGGAGCACGTCGACAACGCCGAGCAGATGGGTCGCGCCGCCGGCCGGTCGATCGCCGGTGCCGACGAGGCCTACACGCACACGCCGTCGTTCTACTCCGACGTCTTCGAGTTCTCGTGGGAGGCCGTCGGCACGCTCGACGCCTCGCTCGAGACGATCGAGGACTGGACCGAGGAGCTCGAGTCGGGCGTCGTCTACTACCTGGAGGAGGGACGCCCCGTGGGCGTGCTCCTCTGGCGGACCGACGGCGGGACCGACGAGGCTCGCGAGGTGCTCGCGAACCCGCCGGCCGACGCCGCCGACCTCATCGGACGGATCCGCCCGGGTGCCGCCTGAAGGGACGTCACTCGGCGGTGAGCGAGGACTCCTTGTGAGCCGCCTGCTTCCCGGAGCTCGACGACTCCACGATCCAGTACGGGTCGTCGTCCGTGGGCTTGAACGTCTGCCCGTCGAACTCGAACTCGCTCACGCGCTTGCGCACCGTCTTGCCGTGAGTCTTACCCTGCGATGTCTTCCACGACACCTTGTCACCTTGTGAGATAGCCATCCCCACAACCTATGCAGCAGCCGGAAACCTCCGGCACCCGTTGCACGAACGAAGGAGAACCCCATGTCCCATCTGACCGACCCCACAAAGGCCTTCCCCCAGCCGCCGTTCCCCGAGCAGAAGCAGCCCGTCCCCGGCGACTTCTACAAGATGGACCCGGCTCCCGACCACGGCGAGAAGACCTATGAGGGCCACGGCCGCCTCGCCGGTCGCCGCGCGCTCATCACGGGTGGCGACTCCGGCATCGGCCGCGCCGTGGCGATCGCGTTCGCCCGTGAGGGCGCTGACGTCGCTATCGGCTACCTCCCCGAGGAGCAGGAGAACGCCGAGGACACCGCGAAGCTCGTCGAGGAAGCCGGTCGGACCGTCGCCCTCCTCCCGGGCGACATCGCGAAGGAAGAGGTGTGCCAGCAGCTCGTCGCCGACACGGTCTCGAAGCTCGGCGGCATCGATCTGCTCGTCATGGTCGCGGGCATCATGCCAACGGTCGACAGCATCGACGACCTCGACACGGGTGTACTCGACCACGTCATGAAGACGAACGTCTACTCGCTCTTCTGGCTGACGAAGGCGGCGTCGCCGCACCTCGAGCCCGGCTCGGGCATCATCACGACCGGCTCGATTCAGAGCTTCCAGCCGTCGCCGTCGCTCGCGGAGTACGCCACGAGCAAGGCCGGCATCACCAATTGGACGCGCGCGATGGCCGGCCAGCTGGCCGAGCGCGGCATCCGTGTGAACGGTGTCGCACCGGGCCCGTTCTGGACACCGCTCCAGCCGTCGAGCGTCCCGATGGAGAAGCTCACGTCGTTCGGTGAGGACACGCCCTTCGGCCGTCCCGGCCAGCCGGCCGAGCTCGCCTCGACGTACGTGTACCTCGCGTCGAACGAGTCCAGCTACACGAGCGGCGAGACCATCGTCGTGAACGGCGGCACCACGGGTCACTGACCCGCAGCACCACCGACAGCGTCCCCGCACTCGATCCGTCGAGGGCGGGGACGCTGTCGTTCGGGTCGACCACCTCCGCTCAGGCGCGCTCGACCGGGAGCCACAGCTCACACGTGGCGGTGGTGAAGTCCTCGCTGCGGTCGAGGACCGCGACGATCGATGGACCCGGGCGAAGCCGCCACGGGTTGGACGGGAACCACTCCGTCGCTGTCGCCGCCCAGGCCGCCTGGAGGGTGCTCGGGTACTCGCCCTCGGTGCGGAAGACGGCCCAGGTCCCAGCCGGCACCTCGATCGAATCGAGGTCCTCGGGCGTCGGGGTCCCTGCGCTGATCGCGACGCCGTGCAGGTAGGTCAGCTCGCTCCCCTCCGCATAATCCGCGTCGACCGAGTCGCTGACCTGCAGCAGGCCCGCGGGCTCGATGTTGCTCAGCCCCTTCAGTCGGGCGTGTTCCTCCGGGGGCAGTGAGGCGATGTGCGCCTGGATGTGCGGATTCACGCCGTGATGGATGAGCGGCACGCGGGCCGCGTGCCCGACGAGGCGGAAAGCCGGCCCGTCCGTGATGCGTGTGTCCATGAAAGTGTTCCCTTCTACGGTCAGGCGGAACCTGATCTGCGGTTGTGTGCGAAGGGGCCCGCCATGACGGCGAACGTCGCCGTGACCGACACCGTGGACGGAGCGGAAGGCCCGACCGAAGGCCTCGGTCGATCCATAGCCGTACCGCGTCGCGATCGCCAGCAGACCGTCGTCACCGAGGACGTCCGCGGCGGCGAGCGTCATGCGGCGACGCCGGACGTATTCCGACAACGGCATCCCGGCGAGCGATGAGAACATCCGCCGGAGGTGGTATTCCGTCGTCCCGAGTTCGACCGCCACCCGGGCGATGTCGAGGTCCTCGGTCAGATGCTTCTCGATCCGCTCGATCAGGCTGTTCAGTTCAGCGATCATGATCACCCCTTCGCCGTCAACACTCGCGGAGAGTCGTGATGCGCACCCTACTATCGCGGACCGATCCGGTCGTTCTCCTCAGCGGGAGCCCGCATCACGCCACAAAGATGCAGAACGGGTGGCCCGCTGGGTCCGCATAGACGTAGAGCGGCTCATCGGGGTCGTCGGTGCGATCGAAGAGGAGCTCCGCACCGAGTTCGAGAGCTCTCGCGTGCTGGCGCGCGAGAGCCTCCGAATCGGGCACCGTGAGGTCGAGGTGCATCTGCATCGGGACCTCGGGCGACGGCCACGTCGTCCGCTTCAGCTCCGCCGCCAACTGGAATGCGAGTCTGCGATTGCCGTGCGCATCGGTCAGGACAAGCCAGTCGACATCATCGACGCCGCTCTCCGCCGTCGGTTCGTCCCCCGGTCGATACCGCAACCCGAGCAGCCGACGATAGAACTCCGCGAGGCCTCGCACATCGGGAGTGTCCAGGACGGTGTGGAGCAGGTGAGGAAAATCGCTCATGAACCGAGGCTAGCGATGACGAACGTCGTCCCGACTCGACGCGCGCGTCACGTCCATCGCCGTGATGGCGGCCGCGGCCGACCAGGCCTGCGGGCGGCACGCGGCCGGGTAGGGCGTCGGCACGCTCGTCATCCCCGAGTCGTCGCCCGAGTGCAATTCGGGCATGCGGAAGTCGAATCCCTCCGCGGCGGCGAGGAGTCCGTCGACGACCATCCGGGCTTCCTCATGCCGTCCCGCCAGGGCCATGCCGCGGGCGACGATCGCGGAGTCGTGGGTCCAGACGCTGCCGCCGTGATAGCTCAGCGGCCAGTAGCCGGCCGCCTGCGTGGACATGGTCCGTAGCCCGAATCCGGACAGCATCGTCGGTCCGACGAGGAGGCCGGCGACGTGCGCCTCGTCGTCCGCATCGAGGATGCCGGTGCCCAGGAGGTGACCGATGTTGCTCGTCAGGGTGTCGACCGGCCGCTTGTTCGCGTCGAGCGCGATGCCGGGGTAGCGACCTTCTGGCGTCTGCACCCAGTAAGCATCGGCGAACCTCGACTTCAACGACGCCGCCCAATCACGCAGTTCCTGCCCACCGGTCTCGCCGAGCCTGTCGAGGATCTCGGCGCCGGCGCACGCGGCTTCGTACGCGTACCCCTGCACCTCGCTCAGCGCGATGGGGCCCTCGGCGAGGCTTCCGTCACGCCACTGGATGGAGTCTCCGGAGTCCTTCCACCCCTGATTCGCGAGCCCGTGACCCGTGGTGTCGATGTAGTCGATGAAGCCGTCGCCGTCGCTGTCGCCGTGGTGGAGCAACCAGTCGAGCGCCGCACGGAGCGTCGGCAGCAACGACCGGACCTCGTCATCGGGCATCCCCGCAGCCCACGCCTCGGAGAGGAGGCAGACCCACAACGGGGTCGCGTCGACGGTGCCGTAGTAGACGGGGGGAAGGAGGATGCCCTCCGCAGGCATATCGACGGGCGCCCCCCGCAGCTCGTGCAGGATCTTGCCCGGCTGCTGAGCCGTGCTCGGCTCGTCCTCCGTTCCTTGGAGTCGGGCCAGCACACGCAGCGTCGAGGCCGCGATGCGCCAGTCGACGGGCAGCAGCAGGCGCGCGGCCCACAGTGAGTCCCGCCCGAACAGGGTGAAGAACCAGGGCGCTCCGGCGGCCAGGAACTCGTCGTCGGGGTGGTCCGGGAGGGCGAGTCGGAGCGCGTCGAGGTCGCCGAGCGCTCGCTCCACCCAGCGCGTCAGCCGAGGGTCGTCCCCCTCGGGGCGCGCATCCCAACCGGTCGCACTGGTCACGCCGCGCACCACGAGGCCGGAGTCGTGCAACGACTGCTTCCAGGAGAGATCCACCCGCCCGCGCGCGTCGAGCTCCACCTCCCAGGAGAGCGCGATGTCCTCGCCCGCGACGTCGACGCGCGCACCCGGCGCGGTGATGTCGAGGGTCTTCCCGTTCGACGATGCACAAACGGCATCGGCTGCGGGGTCGACGGTCATCGAGACGGCACCGGCGCGCGGCGCGCCCGCCTTCACATCCGTGAGGGAGGCGAACTCGGGTGTGAGCGTCAGGCGCACGGTCGTGCGCACCGGCGCGGCGAGTGCCGACACGACCGAGATCGTCTCGAGCACGTCGCCGTCGGCGACGATGCGCTCGCGAAGGATCCGCACCTGCGGGTCCGGGAACCGGTCGTCGATCGCGCGGAGCAGCCCACCGAAGACCACCCGAGAGGGGCCGTCGGGCGACACCGAGATCCACTCGGGAACGTGTCCGTCGTAGGTGAGCGCAGCCCGCCGCAGGAACCGTACGTCGCCGTGGTAGACGCCGTCGATCGCGCCGTCGCCCATGTCGCCGCTCCGCGCCGACCACACCTGAGTGGGCGCGCGGAGCGCGATGACGGAGTCGTTCAGCAGGGGCTGGCGGGGGGTCTCGGTGGTGGCGTCCGCCGCGTTCGTCATCCTTTGACAGCTCCTTCGGTGTTGTTCATGATGCGTTTCTGGAAGATGAAGAAGAGCACCGCGACGGGGATCGTCATGATCGCCGCTGCTGCGAGCTTCAGCGGGTACTGCGTGCCCTGACTGAGCTGCCCGGAGGCGAGACTCGCGACGCCCTTCGTCAGCGTCGTCAGCTCGGGCGATTGCGTGGAGACGATGAAGTGGCTCAGCTCGTTCCACGAGCCTTGGAACGACAGGATCACGATCGTGATGAGCGCGGGTCTCGCCATCGGGAGGACGATCGACCAGAACACCCGGAAGGTCCCGGCGCCGTCGATACGGGCCTGTTCCTCGACCGACACGGGGATCGATTCGAAGAAGTTCTTCATGATGAACACCCCCGCGGCGTCGACGAGCAACGGCAGGATCATGCCGGCGTACGAGTCGTACATGCCGATCTGGTTGAGCACGAGGAACTTCGGGATGAGCAGAACGACGGCAGGAACAGCCATGACCCCCACGACGAGCGCGAAGATCACGCCGCGTCCGCGGAAGTCGAGTCGGGCCAGGGCGTATCCGGCGAGCGACGCGAAGAACACGCGGCCGAGCGTCACGCACACCGTCACGATCGCGGAGTTCGCGAACCAGATCGGGTAGTCGCTCCGACCGAACAGGGCCTCGTAGGCCGCGAACGTGAACGTCTGCGGAACGAGTGAGAGCGCGCTGTCGGCCGCCTCGGCGTCCGTCTTCACGGACGTCGCCAGCTGCACGAGGAACGGGAAGATGTAGACGATGGCGAGGGACACCAGCATCGCGTACAGCAGTGGCTGGCCGATGGCGCGGCGGCTGGCCCATGGTCGCCGTCGACGGGCGGGACGGGCGGGGTCCACCTGACGGACCTTCGCCTGCGCGGGGATCACCTCGCTCATCGTGCGGTCTCCCTGATCTCGTACTGGCGGGCGCGACGCTTCGAGACGGGACGTTCGCGGAGCACCCAGCGTTGAAGCACCGTGAAGGCGATGATGATGAGGAACAGGATGAAGGCGATCGCCGAGCCCTCCCCCCACTCCTGGCCGACGAAGGCGGACTGGTACGAGAGGTAGGCGGGGGTCAGCGTCGTCTTGGCCGGCCCGCCCTGCGTTCCGGTGTAGATCTGCTCGAAGACCTGCCAGCAGCCGATCAGTCCGAGCGTGAGGACGGTGAAGAGCGTCGGTCGCAGCTGCGGCAGGGTGATGTGCCAGAAGCGCTGCCACCCGCTCGCGCCGTCCATGACGCCGGCCTCGCCGAGCTCGGCGCCCACGTTCTGAAGCGCGGCGATGAAGAGCAGCATGAACGTGCCACTCGTGGTGAAGATGGCCATGAGCATGAACGCGAACATCGCCACGGAGGGTCCGCCGAGCCACTCGTACCACGACACTCCCAGCGGTCCGCCGCCGGTGAGCGCCTCGGGCGCCCCCGTGATACCGATCGTCGCGAGAGCGTTGTGGAAGATCTGACTGGGATCGTTGAACCAGTTGGGTCCGCTGATGCCGAACCAGCCGAGGAAGGAGTTGACGACACCCGTCGTGGAGAAGAGGAACAGCCACAGGATCGTGATCGCGACCGAGCTCGTCACCGAAGGGAAGTAGAAGGCCGTGCGGAAGAAGCCTCGCCCGCGCAGGATCGCCCGATTGACGAGGACGGCGAGGAACAGCGACAGAGCCGTCTGCAGCGGCACGACGAGCGCGACGTACCAGGCGTTGTTGCGGAGGGAGAGGCCGAAGTTGCGCTCGGCGAGCCCGCCGCCTGAGGTGACCGCCGCGTAGTTGTCGAGGCCGACGAAACCGACCTCGCCCGAAAGGGGGCTCCCCCGACCCTGCCAGTCGGAGACGCTGACCCAGATCGCCATCAATACGGGGACGAAGAGGAACAGTCCCAGGATCAGGATGACCGGGGCGGTGAACAGCCAGCCGGCGGCGGTCTCCCCGCGCCGGATCCCTGAAGACTTACGGGATCCGGCGCGGGGAGTGGTGACCGTGTTCGGCATGGTCAGCCGACCGTGGCCTCGAGGTTCGACTGCACCGACTGGAGGATCGTCTCCGGGTCACCGGTCTTCAGCGCCTCGAGCTGTGCGTTGAAGTCGGCGACCACGTCAGCCGTGCCGGCCTGGGTCGGCAGGAACTGGGCGTAGTCCGCTCCGCTGAGGAACGCGGCGTCCTCCGGGTTGGCCTCGGTCCACGCATCCGCGGCGGACTGCACCGACGGCATGGGTCCGAACGCCTCGGAGAAGGCGAGCTGCTGGTCGGCGGCGGTCAGGTACTCGACGAGATCGAGAGAGGCCTCCTGGTTGGGGCTGTCCGCGGCCATGCCCCAGCAGTTGGTGTACTGCAGCGTGCCCTGCCCGGACGGACCGGCGGGGAGTTCGGCGACCTGGTAGTTCACGTCGGGGAAGTCTGCCGTCATCGCTCCACCGATCCAGTTGCCCTCGATGACCATCGCCGCGAGTCCCTTGCCGAAGGCCTCTCCGCCCCAGCCGGCGCCGATATCGGCGGCGTAGGCGAAGTTGCCGGCGGACAGGTTCTCCTTCACGTACTCGAGGGCTTCGACGTTCTCCGCACTGTCGGCCACCACGGTGTCGCCGTCGACGAGGGCTCCGCCGGCCTGCGCCATGAAGGCGCCGACGCGCTGGTACTCGGCTCCGAATGCCAGACCCACCTGGCCGTCGGTGGTGAGTGTCGTGCTGACGTCTGCGAGCTCGTCCCATGTCGTGGGGATGTCGGCATCGGTGAGGCCGGCGGCCTCCCACAGGTCGGTGTTGATCACGAGGCCGAGCGTGGAGAAGTCCTTCGGCGCACAGTAGAACTCGTCGTCGTAGGTGAAGTTCTCGACGAGCGCCGGGTAGAAGTCGTCCTTGTTGGACAACTCGTCGCCGTAGGCCTTCAGCGATCCGTTGTCGGCGTAGCCGGCGATCGCATCCGAGGACAGGTAGAACAGGTCGGGCGGCGATCCGGCCGCGAATCCCTGCGCGAGCTGCTGGTTGAGGTCACTGGCGACCTCGACGCTGGCTTCGACGCCGGACTCCTCAGACCAGGCGGCGACCGTCTCCTCGACGGCGGTGGCCTCGGCGTCGCCGCTCGCGGCGATGAGGATCGTGAGACTGTCGTCCGAGCTCGTGAGCCCCTCGGTCGCACCACCCTCGGAGTCGTCGAATCCCGAACCACCACATCCGCTCAGAACGAGCGCGCTGGCGACCGCCAGCGCACCGGCGCCGACCATCGCGCGTGATTTGTGCCGTGTCATCTTTCTCTCCTTTGATGAAAGTTGGCAGCCGGTCGTGCCCCTGCGACCAGAACTTGATCGTTCAAATTGCTGCTGCTCGAAAAGCTACAGTTCGGAAATTCCGCTGTCAAGCCGCGGGACGATACGGTGAAGCCACACGATTTGAACGTTCAGGTCGAAGAGGGTGGGGAGAGCCGTGTCGAAGCTGCCGACGGTCGAGGATGTCGCGCGGGCGGCTGGCGTCTCCCGCCAGACCGTCTCGAACGTGCTCAACTCCCCCGGCATCGTGCGGGAGGCCACCCGCAAACGCGTGGAGCAGGCGATCGACGAGCTGAAGTACCGGCCGTCAGCCGCCGCCCGTCAGTTGCGCACGCGCCGCAGTTCCGCCATCGGCGTGCATCTCGACCCCTACAGCGGCGGCATCTCGGGGGTGCTCCTCGATCGTTTCGTCCATGCCCTCACCGAGCGCGCGAGCGAACGGGGCATGCGCGTCTGCGTCTACAGCGCGCGGTCGCCCGAGGAGGAGATGGAGCGGCTCGGGGCGCTCATCGACGGCGGCGAGATCGATGCGGCGGTCGTCACGGGCACCTTCTTCGGCGACCCCCGAACCGGCTGGCTCACCCAGCGCAACCTGCCGTTCGTCTCCTTCGGTCGGCCCTGGGGCGGCGACGACGTCTTCGCGTCCGCGCACAGCTGGGTCGACGTCGACGGCGCCACCGGAACCGCGGCCGCCACCGCCTGGGCGATCGAGAACGCCGGTCCGAGGGTGGGATGGTTCGGCTGGCCGTCCGATCAGGGCACCGGCGATGACCGCCGCCGCGGGTGGCAGCAGGCCATGGCCGCGGCCGGCTCGGTAGGCCCCACCTTCGAGGTCGCTGACGAGGTCGTCGCCGCACGGCAGCTCATGACCGCCGCGTTCGGCCAGGACGGGCTGGGTGAGCAGCTGGACGCCCTCGTGTGCGTCAGCGACTCGCTCGCCGTCGGCGCACACCTGGCCGCCGCCGATGCGGGTCGTCGCGACCTGACCGTCATCGGCTTCGACAACACGCCCGTCGCCGAGGCTCTCGGCCTTCCGAGTGTCGAGCAGTCCCCCGAACTCGTCGCCGCCGGCGCGCTCGACCTCCTCATGGGCGAGACGGGCACGATGGTCGCGCCGCTCGATTCGACGACACCCGCCGAGCACGTGCTCGTGGCCCCTCGGCTCGTCGTCCGCGAACCGGCGCTCCACCGCTGAGGCCGGGCGCGTGTCGGGGCTTCAGCCCCTCGTGTCGACCCGCCCGAGGCCTCATCTCACCCCATGGCTGCTGCCGTTCGGAGAGGGAGGCAGTTCCGTTCGAGCCGGGCCGGGTGGGTAGTCAGCTGGAGGCGCCGCCGTTTCGACAGTCGTGCAGCCCCCCGGGCCGGAAGAGCACGAACGCGATCGCGGCGCAGGCCACGAAGACGATGCCTCCCGCCCGCACGGGGACCGCGATGTCCACCACCGCGAGCAGCCCGCCGAGGAGCGACCCCAGGGCAAGACCGAGCAGCCCGAGCACGCGCGCTGCGGCGTTCACTCGGCCTCGGAACGAGTCGGGAACGAGCCGCTGGCGGAGCGACGTCGAGCAGATCCCCCACACCACCGCGTGGAGGATGTAGACGGCTAGAAGGATGGCAGCGATGATCGCGTCGTCCGTCGCGGCGAGAGCGACGAGCGACGCCGCACCCGTGAGCAGGCTTGCGACGATCGTCCAGCGGTAGCCGATTGCCGAACGGATCAGCGCCGCCGTGAAGGATCCGACGAGGCCCCCGATCGATGAGAGGGCGAGGATCACGCCATAACCCACACCGTCGAGGCCCAGCCGCTCGCCGACGAAGATGACGAAGATCGAGAACGGCAGCATGTAGCCGACGCTCGCGAGGGCCCCGATCAGAGCCAGTCCTCCGACGACCCGATGCCGGGCGAGCCACGCGGCACCCGCCGCGGCCTCGCTCCACATCGACGGCCGAACGGTCGATGCCGGCATGACCGTCGTCGAGCGCACGGGGAGTGCGAGCGCAACGAGGCCGGCGACGGCCCACAGCCCTCCCATGGCGAAGATCGGCGCGGCCGCGGCGAGCGCGAAGAGGAACCCGCCGAGCGGCGGACCCGCGAACTCATCGGCGACGAGCTGCGCCGCCGAGATCCGACCGTTCGCGCTGTCGAGCCGTTCCTTCGGGACGACGCTCGGCACGAGGGACGACGCGGCGTTGTCCGCGGCGCTCTCCAGGGTTCCGACGATCGCGTACGCGACGTAGAGGAGGATCAGCCCGCCGACGCCGGCCTGCACGCAGATCGCCAGGGCGAGGACGGCCACGCCCCGCAGGACGTTCGCGACGACGAGGATGGTCCGACGGTCGACTCGATCGACCCACACCCCGATGGGCAGCGCGACGAGCAGCCGGACGAGCGCGTACAGCGTCGACAGGCCGGCGACCCAACGTGGATCGTCGGTGAGCGAGGTCGCGAGCAGTGGAATCGAGACGAAGGCCAGCCCGTCGGCGAGGTTGGATGCAGCATTCGCACTCCAGAGCACGCTGAAGGAACGGCCGAGGGACATCCATCCAGCCTAGGTCGCCGGTGATCCCGAACACGCGAGGGGCGCGGAGCCGATGGCTCCGCGCCCCTCAGTCATTCGGTGGATCAGCCGGCGGCGACGGCGATCTCGTTCGGTGTGACGTCGAGCTCGCCGGTCGCGACGATCTCGCCGGTGCTCAGGTCGACCGCGTGGATGCTGTCCGCGGCCGGCTCCGTCACGTAGGCGATGCCGTCGGCGACGGTGATGGCGGGGTGCGGGTCCTGCCACTCGACGGGCGACTCCCATGCGTCGATCACAGGGTAGGACTCCGTGAGCTCGCCGGTCTCGGGGTCGAGAACGTGGATCGCCCCATCCGAACCGATGATGTACGCGAGGTCGTCAGGGCCGCGAGCGACTCCGCGGAAGGTGTACTCCACACCCTCGGGAAGGTCGACGACCTCGAGGGTGTCAGCGGTCGTGTCGATGAGCGTGACCGCGCCGAGGAGGTAGCCCTCGGCGTCGGGATCGGTCTTGTAGTCGCCGACCACGATCGGGCTGGACTCGCTGACGTAGGCGTTGCCCATCCGGCCGTAGGGCTGATCGGGGGCGTCGAGCTTCACGATCTCGCCGTCGCGGTAGACGAGCGCGCCGTCCTCGCACCCGAACACCACGGCCTCGTCGGCCGCCGTGCCCTCGCCGTGGACACCGGGGCACTGGTCGTTCGACGCGATCACAGCACCGGAGGCGTCGCGCACCTCGATGCCGTTACGTCCGTCAGCGTTTCCGACGGTCGTGAGGAAGGTGCCGTCCTCGAGCACGACGGACACACCGTGGTGCGCCTCGACGCCCGGGATGGTCTCGACCTCGGGGAGGCCGTCCGACGAGGCGAGCGCGTCGGTGTCGAAGATCGTCGTGTCGCTCGTGCCGTCGGCGTAGAGGATCGTCTTGCCGCCGTGGCGGACGACGTGTCCGGGGGTATCAGCGGCGAAGATCGTGTCCGTGAGCTCGGGTTCGTCGGTCGTACCGGCACCGGTGTCGAGCACCTGGAAGCCATCGCTCATCGTGACCATGACGTGCCGGCCGTCACCGGCCGGGTTGAGGCGCGTGAACTCCTCGCTGCCGAGGTCGGCGACGGTCTCGAGGGTCGTGCCGTCGAGGACGAGGATTCCACCCTCGTAGGCGACGGCGATCCGTCCGTCGGCCGCAGCCGGAGTCGTCGTGGTGTCGGCCGACGGCGCGGTGCTCGTCGAACAGGCCGCGAGGGTGGCGATGGTGCCGACAGCGAGCAGCGTGACGCCGGCTCGTCGGAGGCGCGGGGTATTCATAGGCGTTTCCTTCTTCTTGTGGTGGGTCGAGCGCTCAGCGAGAGAGCCCTGTTGCGATGCGCTCCGTGTTGACGCGCATCATGGTCAGGTAGTCGGGGGCGCCGCCGTCGGGTCCCGTGAGGGACTCCGTGAACAGCTCGACGACGTCGACGCGGATATCGGCCTCGCTCGCGAGCGCCTGGACGAGCCGGTCTGGCGACGAGGACTCCGCGAAGATCGTGGGCACCCCGGTCTCCTCGACGGCCTCGACGAGGTCGGCGAGATCGGAGGCGGACGGGGCCGCGAGGGTCGTACCGCCGGGGATGACGGCCCCGACGACGTCGAAATCGAAGCGGTCGGCGAGGTAACCGAAGACGTGGTGGTTGGTGACGAGCGCCCGGCGCTCCTCGGGGATCGCGGCGAAGGCCGCGACCATCTCCGCGTCGAGGTCCTCGAGCTCCGCACGATAGGCGGCCGTGTGCTCGGAGACGACACCCGGATCCGCACCCTCGAGCTCGGCGAGCACCGGCTCGAGCGCGTCGACCACGTCGATCATGCGCGCGGGATCGGTCCAGAAGTGCGAGTCCGGACTCCCCTCCGCGTCGCCCTCGCTGTAATCGAGGACGTCGATGGCGTCGCCGGCGACGAACGTCTCCACGCCGTCGGCGGCCGCGGCGTCGAGGTGCTGCTGCAGGCCTTCCTCGAGCCCGAGCCCGTTCGAGACGACGAGGTCGGCCGAGCGCACGCGGGCGGCCTCCTGCGCGGAGATCTCGAACGAGTGCGGGTCGGCGTTCGGCTTCATGAGGGTGACGACCTCCGCCTCGCCGCCGACGAGTTCGCCGACGACGTCGCCGAGGATGTTCGTCGAGACGATCACGAGGGGACGGTCGTCTCCGGCTGGCGAACACCCCGCGAAGGAGAGCACCACGGCGATGGCCGTCGCAGTGGTGGCCAGCGTCGCGCGCAGAACGTTCCGGTTCACGCTCACCGTCCCGTCTCGGCCGTGAAGAGCGGCTCGGTGGCGGTCTCGAACGTGCGCGCGATGCGCGCGCCGTCGGCGTAGTCGATCTCGTACAGCTGCCGCTCCGAAGGGGCGCTGAGGTAGGCCCGCTGCTGGTCGGCGACGAGCGCGGGAGTCCAGCCGTCGGCGAGCGACGCATCGACGAGGGGGGCGGTCTCGGCGATGACGGAGCCGACGGCGTCGAGGACGAGCACGCGGCCGTCCTCGGTGAGAGCGAGCACGTTCTCGTCCTCGTCGTCGACGGCCGTCACGTGCACGAGCGGGGCCGGTGCGGGCAGCAGGGTCCACGAGCGCTCACGGGTATCGAGCAGCCAGACGCCCTCGTCCCCGGCGAGGCCCGCGACGGTGGGGCGGCCCTCGCGATTGTCGAACGCCGTCGCGGCCGGGGCGGTCGTATCGGCGGGGTACGGGATCCGCTCCACGACGAGCTCGTCGTCCTCCACCGACGCGAGCAGCGCCCCGTCTCCGCACCCGATGACGGCACCCACGCGGGTGGTGATGGTGCCGGCAGCGTGAGGGCACGCCTCCACGAGACCGGTCTTCCGCCCCTCGGAGGTGTAGCCGACGACGGCCGTCGAGGCACCCGTGCCCTCCGTGACGAGCGCGAACGATCCGACGGGTACGACCATCCCCGCGCCGGGCTCGGCCGTGAGCCGGAACAACTCCGAGATCGCTCCCTTCGAGAGCGCCTCGGTGTCGAGCAGCACGGCCTCGCCGGATTCGGCGAAGAAGACCCCCGTGCCGCCCGTGGTCGACAGGTTCGTGGTGGCGACGGTCGCCTCGCCGCCGCCCTCGACCGTGCCGATCAGCCGCGGGTCGGCCCGGTAGTAGTGGAAGTGGTCCACGTGATCCCACGTCCACACACCGCTGTCGACGATCTCGAGGCCGGCGTCCGTCTGCGCGAACAGGTAGCGACCGTCGGTCGTCATCGCCTCCGGAGCCCCGATACTGCCGATCTCGGTGACGGTCTCGTCCAGGAGATCCAGATGCGAGACCGACCCCATCGGATCGATCGAGGTGAGTCCGAGCCGCGGTTCGGAGAGCTCCGCGGCGTTCGCGACCGCTCCATGCCCGTCACCGGCCGCCCCCTCTGAGCCCGTCTCGTCCGAGGTCGGGGCGGCGGGGCCGGGCGCGCATGCGGAGAGTCCGAACGCGAGCGCGCCGAGGAGGAGAGCGGACGTGGTGTGGCGGAGGTGCACGGAGACCTTTCAGATGGGGCGGAACGAGGAGGGTAGGGCGCGGCCGGGAGTTAAGCCGGCACGGGGATCTGCAGGCGTCGCGGTCGGAACGCCGTGAGCGACGCGCGCGCGGCCCACGACAGACCCGCGACGGCTATGGCGGTCGCCGCCACCGATGCCCCGGCTGCCGTCGCCGCATGCCAGGAGATCAGCAGCCCGACGAACACCGAGACGACACCGAGCACGGCGGCGAGCACCATCCGAGTGGGGATGCGCGTGGTCCACTGCGCGGCGGCGACCGCCGGCGCGAGGAGCAGCCCGACCACGAGGAGCGAGCCGACGGCCTGATAGGACGCGACGACCGCGAGGGTCACGAGGCCGACGAGCACGGCCTGGGCTGAGCGCGGACCGAGACCGAGCACGGCTGCGATCCGGGTGTCGAGCGCGAGCGCCACGAGCGGCCGGTGGAAGGCGGCGGCGAGCGCGATCCCGGCGAGCGCCGCGATCGCGAGAAGCGCGATGTCGAGTGCCGTGATCGCGAGGATGTCGCCGAAGAGGATCGACGTCGCGTCGGTCGCGAAGCTGCCCGAGTGGGAGATGACGATGACGCCGAGCGCCAGCATCGCGACGAAGAGCATGCCGATGCTCGTGTCGTAGGAGAGCCGGGCACGGCGTTGCAGGGCCGCGATCCCGACACTCATCGCGACGGCGCTGACCGCCCCACCGACGAGCACGGGCATTCCGAGAACCGTCGCGAGCGCGACGCCCGGCAGCATGCCGTGCGCCAGGGCCTCGCCGAGGAAGGCCATTCCGCGGATCACGACCCACGTGCCCACGACACCGCAGAGCACGGCGACGAGCGCTCCACCCACGAGGGCGCGCTGGAGGAAGTCGAGCGTGAACGGCTCGAGGATTCCGACGATCGGGAAGGGCATGACACCCGACCGTAGTCGATAATGAGAACAGTTATCAACTGAGTAGGATGGACGGCATGACGTCGATCACCACCCACTCGCGGCAGCGGGCTCACCTGCGCGGCGTGCACGTCGACTTCGACGGCCGCAGCGCACTCGGAGGGGTGGATCTCGACGTTCATGCCGGATCGACGACGGTCATCGCAGGACCGAACGGCGCCGGCAAGTCCACTCTCCTCGAGGTACTCGCCGGCACGCGCGACCCGACATCGGGCACACGCTCCGTCGATGGCGCGATCGCCTTCGTGCCGCAACGCACAGCCATCTCCGACCGGCTGCCCGTCACGGTTCGCGACGTCGTCACGGTGGGAACGTGGGGCCGGACGGGACGATGGCACCCGCTCGGCGCCGACGGCCGGGCCGCGGTCGCCGAGGCGATGGCCCGCCTCGGGATCACCGCGCTCGCGACCCACCCGTTAGCGTCCCTCTCGGGCGGTCAGCGTCAACGCGCGCTGCTCGCCCAGGGGATCGCGCGGGGCGCCGACCTCCTCCTCCTCGACGAACCGACCACGGGACTCGACAGCGACAGCGCCGAACGCATCCGCTCGATCATGCGATCGGAGGCCGAGCGGGGCGTCGCCGTCGTGTGCGTTTCACACGATCCCGTCGTGATCCGCGAGGCCGATCACGTCGTGCGCCTCGCCGACGGGGTGCGGATCGGGGAGTGACATCCGACCCTGGAATCAGTCGTCAGGCTCGGTCACGAGGTGCACGTACGCGACGATCGCGTCGAAGGCGAGCGAGTCCTCGACGGAGACGTCACCGGCCACTCCCACGAGGAGACGGTCCTCCGTGATGGCCCCGAAGAGGGCGAGCAGGGTGCGGGAGATGAGCTGCAGATCGCCGACGAAACGCAGCCCCGCGCCGAGCGTGACGGTCTGCAGGAGCTCGACCACGCGATCGTTGAGTCGCCGGGAGAAGTCCACGTAGCGGGCAGCGACGACGCCGTCGCGCATGGCGAGCAGGCGGTACTCGGCGACGATCCGGTGCCAGTTCGCCTCGCCACCGACGAACGTGATCATGGTGCGGACGACCTCCGCGACCACATCATCGTCGTCGGCGGGTGTCGCCGGCAGTACCTCCCTCGCGAGGTCCGACGCCTTGAGGAGAGTGCTGTCCACCTCGCGATCGGAGAGTGCGAAGAACAGCTCCTCCTTCGATTCGAAATTGGAATAGAAGGCGCCTCGGGAGAAGCCGGCCCGTTCGCAGATGGCCTCGACGGATGCCGCGTGCACTCCGGCCTCTGCGAAGACATCGAAGGCCGCGTCCATCAGACGCTCGCGCGTGCGGCGCCGTCGATCGGAGTCGGCGGCGGGGTGCACGGTCTCGACGTCAGGGGACATTCTGGGCCTTTCCTGGGGAGATTGCGATACACCAGTGTATCGGGATACATTCGTGTATTGGATACGCCGGTGTATCGAAACTTTCCCACCCATCCACAGGAGACCGCGTGTCCTCACTGCTGTATTCGCTCGGCCGCTGGGCGTTCCGCACCCGAAAGACCGTCGTCGCGATCTGGATCATCCTGCTCGCGCTCGTGGGCGGCTCCGCGCTCCTGTTCAACCAGGGCACCGACAACGGGGTCTCGATCCCGGGCACCGAGTCGCAGGAGGCGCTCGATCGCCTCGCGACGACGTTCCCCCAGGTGAGCGGTGCGACGGCTCAGATCGTCGTCGAGGTGCCGTCCGGCTCGAGCGTGCGGGACGACGACGTCGAGGGACCCGTCGAGGACGCCATCGCGAGCCTCGAGGACCTGAAGCAGGTCGACAGCGCCACCTCGCCGTACGACGGCACGGTCGACGACACCATCTCCGACGACTCGCGCGCGGCGATCGTGTCGATCCAGTTCGACGGCCCGTCCGGCGACATCACCGAGACGACGAAGGACGACGTCTCGACGATCGCCGCGACCCTCGCAGACGACCTGCCCGACGGTGTGAAATCCGCCCTCGGCGGCCAGCTCTACAGCACGTCGTTCCCCGCGTTCACGATCACCGAGGTGATCGGCATCCTCGTGGCGCTCGTGGTGCTCATGCTCACGTTCGGCTCGGCGATCGCCGCCGGCATCCCCCTCATGACGGCGCTCCTCGGCGTCGCCATCTCGATCGCCTTCATCTACATCTCCACGGCCTTCGGCACGGTCTCGTCGACGACCCCCATGCTCGCGCTCATGCTCGGACTCGCGGTGGGGATCGACTACGCGCTGTTCATCATCTCGAGGCATCAGGACAACCTGAAACGCGGCATGGATCCGGAGGAGTCGGCCGCCCAGTCGGTGGCCACGGCGGGCTCCGCCGTGATCTTCGCCGGCCTCACCGTGATCATCGCCCTCGTGGGGCTCTCGGTCGCCAACATCCCGTTCCTCACCGTCATGGGCGTCGCCGCGGCGGTCGGTGTGGCTGTCGCCGTGATCATCTCCCTCACGCTCATTCCCGCCATCCTCGGCATCGCCCGCATGCGGATCGTGCCGAAGCGGGTGCGGCGGAAGATCGAGGAACAGGGTGCGCACGACCCGCTCGCGCACGTCTCCTCCGACCACGAGGCCGTGAAGCCGAACCGCTTCTTCCACGGCTGGGTGAAGGCCGCCACGCGGTGGCCGATCGTCACGATCGTCGTCGTCGTGGGTGCTGTCGCTCTTCTCGCCCTGCCCGCCATGGGTCTCCGGCTCGCCCTCCCGGACGCCGGAGCGCTCCCGGAGGACGATCAGGCGCGCATCGCCTACGACATGGTCTCCGACAACTTCGGCGAGGGCTACAACGGTCCGCTCATCGTCACCGGCTCGATCGTCGAGAGCACCGATCCGCTCGGCCTCATGGACGACCTCAAGAGCGAGATCGAAGACCTCGACGGCGTCGCCGCCGTGCCGCTCGCCACCCCGAACGCCACAGCCGACACGGGCATCATCCAGGTGATCCCCGAAGGCTCGCCGGACTCCGAGGAGACGAAGGCGCTCGTCGCCGAGATCCGCGGGCTGCACCAGCACTTCCTCGACGAATACGACGTCGACCTCTCCGTGACCGGGTTCACCGCCGTCGGCATCGACGTCTCCGACCGACTCGGCGGAGCGCTCCTGCCCTTCGGAATCCTCGTCGTCGGACTCTCCCTCATCCTCCTCACGATGGTGTTCCGCTCCATCTGGGTCCCCGTCACGGCGGCCCTCGGCTACCTGCTCTCGGTGCTCGCGTCCTTCGGCGTCGTCGCCCTCGTGTTCGAGGACGGGGTGGGAGCAGACCTCCTCCACGTCGCGAACACCGGGCCGGTGATCAGCTTCATGCCGATCATCCTCATGGGTGTGCTCTTCGGCCTCGCGATGGACTACGAGGTGTTCCTCGTGGCCCGCATGCGGGAGGACTACGTGCACTCCGGCGACGCGAGGCGGTCGATCACGACAGGCTTCCTCGGCTCCGCCAAGGTCGTCACGGCCGCCGCGATCATCATGTTCGCGGTCTTCGCCGCCTTCGTCCCCGAGGGCGACACGAACATCAAGCCCATCGCGCTCGGACTCGCCACGGGCGTGTTCATCGACGCCTTCGTCGTGCGCATGACGTTGATGCCGGCGGTCCTCACGCTGCTCGGCGACCGCGCCTGGTGGATCCCGAAGAAGCTCGACAAGGTCCTCCCCCGCTTCGACGTGGAGGGCGAGGGCATCCACCAGGAGCTCGCCCTGCGCGACTTCCCCGCGCCCGGCGCCGACGTGGCGATCGCCGCGCAGGGCGTGCGTGTGGCGGACGACGACACCACGATCGTCTCCGACCTCTCCCTCGTGGTGCCTGTCGGCGGTTCACTCGTCCTCCAGGGCCCGTCGCCCCTCACCGTCTCGGCGGCCCTCCTGACACTCACGGGCCGGCTCGAGCCCACCGAGGGCAAGCTCAAGGTGGCCGGCCTGCCGTTGCCCGTCCGGGCGAGCGGCGCGCGCTCGCGCACCGGTTACGTCGACCTCGCGCGATCGGAGGACCCGGTCGTCGCCCTGCGACGCGCGGTCGCCGAGCGGCCATCGATCCTGGCCGTCGACGGCATCGACGCGATCTCCGACACGCGCGTGCGCGCCCAGCTCCGCGATCTCCTCGCGAGCACGAGCGGTGCACCGTCGCGACGAGGCGGGCCCACGGCGCTCCTCCTCGGAACCACCGGCGACACCGCCGACGTGCTGTCCGCGCCCGGCGCCACCCACCGACTCGCGGAGCCCGGGGCCGCCCCCGATCCGTCCGCACACTCCCGACACGCAGGAACGCAGGTACGCGCATGAGCACCCCCGTCAGCATCCTCGAACGCGCCGGCAGCCACCGCCGCATCGGCTGGCTCGGCATCCTCGGCATCATCCTCGTACCCCTCGTGGTGGCCGGGATCCTCGTCTGGGCCCTGTGGAACCCCGAGGAGCGCCTGCCGCAGGTCACCGCGGCCATCGTGAACAACGACGAGCCCGTGGAGATCGACGGTCAGCAAGTCCCCCTCGGACGCCAGCTCTCCGCCGGCCTCGTCGGCAACGACGACACCAACTACACCTGGGTCATCACCGACGAGGACGACGCGGAATCGGGTCTCGCCGACGGCAGCTACACGGCCGTCGTCACCATTCCCGAGAACTTCTCCGCCGCGGCGACCTCGGTGGGCGGTGACGCGGCCGACGCGGAGCAGGCCACGATCGACGTCTCCACCTCCGACCGCAGCCGACTCGTCGACGACGCCCTCACGGCGACGATCACCTCCACAGCCGCCTCCCTGACGGGCACGGAACTCACCACGTCCTACCTCGAGAACATCTACGTGGGCTTCAACACCCTCGGCGACCAGCTCGGCGAAGCCGCGGACGGCGCTCAGCAGTCCGCCGACGGAGCCGACCAGCTCGCGAGCGGTGCCGACGACCTCGCGACCGGAGCGGGCGAGCTCGCGACCGGAGCGGACACGCTCGAGACGGGGGCGAAAAGTCTCGCGAGCGGCGCGAGCGACCTCGCCGGCGGTGCGAGCGACCTCGACACAGGCGTGCAGGGGCTGGCTGGTGGTCTGACCGAACTCGACGAGAAGACCGCGGCGTTCCCGACGCAGACGCAAGCCGACCAGTTGGTCGCCGGTGTCGACCAGCTCGCATCCGGCACCTCAGCCGCGGTGACGGCGCTCCAGGGGCAGAACGCCGCCCTCGCCGCGCTCGCGCAGGAGTGCTTCACGAGCGGCGCGTCCGTCGACTACTGCACGCGGCTCGCGACGGCCGCGGGAACGGTCGACGCGATCGTCGAGGGCAACGGCACGGCGGACCTCCCCGGCCTGACACCCCTCGTGACGGGCACGCAGGATCTGGCCGATCAGGTCGGCCCGCTCGCGAGCGGGCTCCCGGCCCTCAAGTCCGGCATCTCCCAGCTCGCGTCCGGCGGCACGCAGCTCGCCTCCGGCTCCAGCCAGCTGTCGGCGGGAGCGAGCCAGCTCTCCTCCGGCGTCGCCCAGTACGCCACCGGCGTCTCGCAGTTCTCGGACGGCGTGACACAGCTGGCCGACGGTACGACGACCCTCGCCGACGGCGCCGGCAGCCTTGCCGACGGCGTCGGCCAGCTCGCCGACGGTCTCGACACGGCGGTCGAATCGATCCCCTCGTACAGCGAGAGCGACCGCGAGAACCTCGCGACCGTCGTCGCCGACCCGGTCGCGTCGGAGGGCGGCGGCATCGACTTCGGCTCGAAGGGAGCCCCCTTCTATGCAGTGCTCGCGCTGTGGATCGGCGCCCTCGGCTCGTTCGTCCTGCTGCGCGCGGTGCCGACGACGCTCGTCGGCTCCACACGGTCGTCGATCGCGCTCGTGCTGCGGTCGTTCGCTCCCGCCGCGATCGTGGGCGCGCTCCAGGGCGTGCTCGTGGCCGGGGTGCTGCAGCTGCAGCTGTCGTTCGGCGTCGCCGAATGGTTCGGGTTCGCAGCACTGCTCGCGCTCACGGGCGTCGCGTTCGCGGCCGTGACCCAGTCGCTCATCGCGGTCTTCGGGGGCACCGGGCGGTTCCTCTCGATGATCATCGCGATCGTGACCCTCGCGACGGGCATCGTCTCGACCGTGCCGGGAGTGCTCGACGCGGTGTTCGGCTTCCTGCCGGTCTCGCCGGCGCAGGAGGCGATCCGCGGACTCGTGGAGGGCACGGGTGGCCTCGCGCCCGCCGTCGTCGCCCTGATCCTCTGGACGCTCGGAGCGCTCGTCGTCTCGACGATCCGCGTGGCCACGGAACGCACGGTCCCGGCCCGCCGCTTCGCGCGCACCCCCACCACCGCCTGACCCACCCCCACACACCAAAAAGATCGCGATACACCCTCAAATCGAAGGGTGTATCGCGATCTTTTTGGTGTGTGAGCCGGTGCGGGCGGGGTCAGGGGTGGAGGAGGGAGAGGCCCGTCGCGCGCTCGGATTCGGCCCAGATCGCCGCGGCGACGTCCGGGTCGCGCACGACGGCCGCGGGAGTCTCCAGGACGGGCGCACCCTTCACCCGGTAGCGCGGGCCGAACGAGTCGCCGCCCTGCGCGAGCGGATCGACCGCCGCGCGCACCGTGGGCCACGCGCCCCGATCCTTCCCCTGCGTGAAGACCGCCTGAAGGTTGTCGACGAACCGCTCGACCGTACTCGGCTCGTTCACGCCGCGCACGAGAGGCGTCCGCCCGGTGATCGAATACCCGGGGTGCGCCACCAGGGCGCGCGTCTCGGCACCCGCCGCGCGCAGTCGCCGGTCGAGCTCGAGTCCGAACGACCACGACATGATCTTCGACTGCGCGTACGCCTGCCAGCCGGTGTACCGCCTCTCGAGCTGCAGGTCGTCGGCGTCGAGGCGGACGAGCCGCGTCGCGAGGCTGCCGAGTGTCACCACCCGCGCACCGGGCGTGCGCTCGAGCACGTCGATCAGCCGGGCGACGAGGGCGAAGTGCCCGAAGTGATTCGTGGCGCCGACGAGTTCGAGGCCGTCGGCCGTGACGGTCCGGTGACGCGGCGGATGCACGATTCCGGCGTTCGTGACGAGGACGTCGAGCCGGTCGAGCGCGGAGAGTTCCTTCGCCGCGCTGCGGACGGATCCGAGATCGGCGGTGTCGAGACGGACCACGGACACGTCGGCCCCGCGCACCAGACGCTGGATGGCGGCGCGGGCCCGAGCAGCCTTCATCTCGTCGCGACACACGAGCACGACGCGCGCGCCGGCGCGGGCGAGCTGCAGCGACGTGAAGAAACCGAGCCCCGCATTCGCCCCCGTCACGGCGATGACCCGACCGGACTGCTCTGGCAGTCGGGCCGGGTCCCATCCGTCGATCGTCATGCCCGCTCCGATGCGATCCGCTCGTGGTGGTGGATGACCTCCGCCACGACGAAGGAGAACCACTTCTCGGCGAAGGCCGGGTCGAGCTCGCTCTCCTCCGCGAGCGTCCGCAGCCGTTCCACCTGCTGCGCCTCGCGCGACGGGTCCGCGGCCGGGAGACCGTGGGTCGCCTTCAGGTGCCCCACCTCCTGTGTGCACTTGAACCGCTCCGCGAGGAGGTGCACGAGGGCCGCGTCGATGTTGTCGATGCTCTTGCGCAGACGGGTGAGGCGTTCGGTGACGTCGCTATCGGGCATACCGAAACCCTAGCCGCCCACCCGCCGTCTCAGCCGAGCGAACGCTCCGGATGCGCGAGCACATTGGTGAGGATCGGACGCGTCGCGAGCAGCGAGAGCCGCACGAGGACGAACCCCAGCACGAAGCAGATCCCGATCACGGCGAGCGACAACGGGGCGACGATGAGCGTCCACCCGACGAGCGGGAAGACGAGGATCGCGCCGAGCACGGCCGACGTGATCGCCACGAATCCGAGCGGCAGCATCACGGAGCGGACGCGCGCGGCGTCCATTGTGGCGAGCGGCATTCCCACGCGGTCGAGGCTCACATAGAGATCACGTCGGTCGAGCACGGCCGCAGCCTGGCCGACGCCCACGGAACACGCCACCATGACGAACGACGCCACGAGTGTGATGAGGATCCCTGTCCGGACGTCGGTGACCATGAGGTCTTCCGCCTCCGTTCCACCGCCGCCCATCGATTCGAGGAAGGCGGTGCCGGAGCCCGCCACGACGGCGACGAAACTCGTCATCGCGACGCCGCCGACGAGACGCCAGGCGACCTTCGGCGATTCCAGGATGCCGCGAGCGGAGATGAGCTGGTCGGCCGTGCGTGCCGACCGGAGCCGGACGCGTCCGAAGACGGACATCGCGAACGGGCCGACGAGACCGAGCACCGCGACGACGACGCCGAACGCTCCGACGAGCGCCCCCACCACGAGAGCGAGGTCCATCATGACGCCGAGGTTGTTCAGCACGACGAACGCGACGATGACGACGACGACGCCGACGAGGAGGCGCACCCAGGAGGTGTGAGGGGGTCGCTGCTTCAGGCGAACGCCGAGCGGCGAGACGACGACGGCGCGCAGGCCGACGACCGAACTGATCGCGGCGAGCAGCGCGACTCCGACGACCACGCCGAGGACCACGAGTGGCCCTGCCCAGATCGCGGTCGGCCCGATCGGTTCGCCGCCGAAGGGGATGAGCCCCACGAGCGGCATGCTGAGCGCGTACAGCGCGACACCTCCCACGGCTCCGACGATCGCGAGGGCCGTGGACTCGACCACCGTCACGAGCGTGACCGTCGACGTCGTCGCGCCCAGAAGACGGAGAGTCGCGAGGCGGTCGTCCCTCCGCCGGGCGGAGAGGCGGGCTGCAGCCCCACCGAGGGTCGCGAGCGGCACCACGAGGAGAGCGAGGGCGAGCAGGCTCAGCGTCTGGAAGAGGAAGGCCGTCTCATTCGTCCAGCGCCAGAACATGAGCACGCCGCCTGCGACGATGAGGAGGAGCGCGGTCGTCACGCCGAAGGCGACGATCGGCAGCACGACGGTCGCGGGGCTCGCGGCGCCGGGGCGGGCGAGCATCCAGGCGAGGCGGAGGACCGGGGCACGACCGGTGGGACGCACCGACGGGTCGGCGACCGGCGCGGCGGCCGGCGGCGGAGCGAGCGCGGTCATCGTCCCGACTCCCATCCGGAGCCGCCGAACGCGGGACCGTCGGTCGTGGGAACGTGGGCGACGGATGTGGTGGGCGGGCCCGCCGGCCCGGCACCCTGACCGGCCGGCGCGTAGCCGGGCATCGCGGCCGAGGCGGGGACGGGGCCGGCGGAGTCGCTCACGATGCGTCCGTCGGAGAGCCGAACGGTGCGGGAGCAGCGGGCCGCGACGGTCTCGTCGTGCGTGACGACGACGAGCGTGTGCCCCTGGCCGACCGTCGAGCGCAACAGCGCATCCATCACATCGACGCTCGTCGACGAATCGAGTGCTCCGGTCGGCTCGTCCGCGAAGATGAGCGTCGCGCCGCCGACCTGGGCGCGAGCGATCGCGACGCGCTGGGCTTGACCACCGGAGAGCTCACCGATGCGGCGCTGCTCCATCCCGCCGAGCCCGAGGGCGGCGAGCCACGAGGCGGCGCGCGCCTCGGCCTCCCGACGCGGGTACCCCGAGAGGAGCAGCGGGAGGGCTGCATTCTCGACGGCGGTCAGTTCGGGCACGAGGAGGCCCTGCTGGAACACGAAGCCGAAGGCCTCGCGACGGAGACGGGAACGTTCGCCGTCGGAGAGGGCCGAGAGATCGACAGCGCCGAGCGGACCGTCGAAGCGGACGGCCCCGGCGTCGGGACGGAGGATGCCGGACAGGCAGTGCAGCAGGCTCGTCTTGCCGGAGCCGGAGGCGCCCATGATGGCGACCGATTCCCCCTCGTGGATCACGAGGTCGACGCCCGCGAGCGCCGTGGTCGTGCCGTACCGCAGCACGAGGGACGAGGCGTGGAGGAGTGGAGTGTTCATGTCCTCCAGCCTCGTCGGGACGCGAGCGGATGGCGTCGGCCGCCCGGATCATCCCTCGTCATCCCCTGGGAGGATTCCGTCGAGACGCCGCGAGGAGTGGTCAGGCCGCGGGAAGCCTGCGATGCGGCAGCCGGATGCGCTGCTGAGCGAGCAGGATGCCGACGAAGATGATCGCGCCTCCCACCGGCTGGTTCCAGGCCACGTGCTCGCCGAGCAGCACGATCCCGAGAATCACACCGACGACGGGCGTGATGTAGGTGACGCTCGACGCCGGCGTGGGTCCCCACGCGTCGAACACGTTCATGTTCCACAAGTAGGCGACACCCGTTCCGAGCACCCCGAGGGCGAGCAGGCTGAGCACGACCCACACGTCGAGCTGGACCGGCGACCACGCCACGATCGGCGTGAGGAGCACCATGATCACGGCGGCGATCGAGATGTAGAGGAAGGCGGCCGTGATGGGCTGCAGCGCGTACGGCGAGAGAAAGCGGCGCATGTAACCGAAGGTGAAGCCGTAGCAGGCCACGGCGCCGAGGCAGGCGAGCTGCCCACGGACGTCCCCCGTGAGCGCGCCCACTTGCCACGGCGCGACGATGACGATCACGCCCACGAAGCCGAGGACCACGCCGGCGACGCGACCCGTGTCGAACTTCTCGACGCGGAACAGGAGGGCGGCGAACAGGGCCGTCATGAGCGGTGTGACCGCGTTGTAGATCGACGCGAGGCTCGACGAGACGTACTGCTCTGCCCACGCGAACAGCTGGTGCGGGATGACGGCGTAGAAGATCGCGATGACCGTGAGGTGTCCGTAGACGCGCGGCGAGCGCGGCAGCTGCACGCGCATGACGATCGCGATCACGCCGAGGGTGAGGGCGCCGAGGACGAGTCGGGCCCACGCGACCTGTCCGAAGGAGACGCCGCCGAGCGCGACCTTCATGAAGAGGAAGCTCGACCCCCAGATGAGACCGAGGGCGAGGAACTGGGCCGTGACGATCGCGCCGGCTCGCGGGGACCGGACGGAGGGGATGGAAGCGGTCTCGGGGGTACTGGTCGAACTCACGGATCGACGCTATCGGTTGCGCACCCGGCCCACCGGCGCTTTCCGGTCACCGTTGTCCGAGATCCCGCCGTCCTGTTCCTCCCCGCCTCTCCCCCGCCCATCCCCACCCCAAAAAGATGGCGATACGGCACGAAACCACGTGGTGTATCGCCATCTTTTTGGGGTGTGGGTGTGTGTGTGTGTGTGTGGCGAGCGGCTGGAGGGGTCAGGACGGGATCGGGAGCGGGCGGGTGTCTGCGGCGAGGCGGGACTCGAGTCCGGACCGGACGGCTGGCCACTCCTCCGAGAGGATCGAGTAGACCGCGGTGTCGCGCCACGAACCGTCGGCCCGCACGCGGTCGTGTCGCAGGACACCCTCGAAGACGGCGCCGAGCTTCGTGATCGCGGCGCGCGACCGTCCGTTCATCGCGTCGGCCTGCAGCTTGACCCGGTCGAAGCCGTGATCGAACGCGAGACCGAGGAGCAGGAGCTTGCACTCGACGTTCACGGACGTCGCCCACACGCGCGGGTCGTACGCGGTCCACCCGATGTGCGCTCCGCGGTTGACGACGTCGAGGTCGCCGAGCGAGGTCGTCCCGAGAACGACGCGGCTGCCGTCCTCCCGTTCCGTGGAGACGAGGAACGGGATGCCCGTCGACCACGGGTAGTAGCTCTCGACGAAGGCCGCGAACGCGTCGGCATCGGCCGGGAGGCCCGCAGGACCCCCGCCGTATCCGCCGGCGAACACCTCGGGGCGACCGATCGCCGCGAACAGCTCGGGGACATCCTCCGGGGCGAGCGGCGAGAGCACAACGGATCTACCTCGGAGGGACTGCGGCTCGGGGCGTCGTGCGTTCACGGTGTCAGTCTCCCACGCAGATTGAGCGCGTCCCGTATCGGTCGCGGGCGTGTGCGCGGCGATCCGGAGGCCGGTGCGGAGTCAGGGCGAGACGAGCGGCGCCGGCTGGTTCTGCGTGATGCAGTGGATGCCGCCGCCGCGAGCGAAGATCGGACGGGCGTCGACCGCCACGACCTCGCGGCCCGGGTACGCCTCCGCGAGGATCTCCACGGCGAGCGCGTCGTTCGGGTCGCCGAAGGAGCACGCGATCACGCCGCCGTTCACGGGCGTGTGGTTGATGTAGCTGTAGTCGACGAACCCCTCGCCGTCGCGCAGCACGCGCGGGGCCGGCACGCGCACGATCCGGTAGGCCGTGCCGTCGACGGCGACCGCCTCGCCGAGCACGGCCATGACGCCGCGCATGATCTCCGCGTCCGGGTGCTCCTCGTCGCGCTGGTCGTGGACGAGGAGCGTCGTCGGGTCGGAGAAGGCTGCCACGATGTCGACGTGACCGCGCGTTCCGTAGGTCATGGCGTCGCGGTAGAGCCCGCGGTCGAGCCAGATGACGCGCTCCACGCCGAGCGTGCGCGCGAACTCCCGCTCGATGTCCTCTTCCGCGGCGTCGGGGTTGCGGAACGGGTCGAGCTGCACGGACCGGGTCGCGAGCACGGTGCCGCGGCCGTCGACGTGGATGCCGCCGCCCTCGTTGACGATCGGCGACGAGACGACCGGGACACCCGCGAGCTCCGCGATGCGCCGGGCGGTGTGCTGATCCTGTTGCCACGAGATTCCGGGCTGCTGTCCCCAGCCGTTGAAGCGCCAGTCCACGGCCGCGACGGCACCGGTGGCGTCGTGGACGAATGTCGGGCCGCTGTCGCGCAGCCATCCATCGTCGAGCGGCGCCTCCGCGATCTCGACGGCGGCGGAGAGATGCCGCCGCGCCTCCGCGATGTGCGCGGACGGGACGAGCATCGTCACCGGCTGGAAGTCGACGACGGCGTTCGCCACACCGGTCCAGGCGGCGACGGCGGCCGCGGCCTCCTCCTCGCCCTCCCCGAAGGTATCGGCCGGCGCGGGCCAGCCCATCCATGTGCGCACCTGATCGCCGGCCTCATGGGGCATCGTCCATCCGGTCATGCCGACACCTCCTCCCCGTTCTCGACGACGGCCGGCCCGAAGCGTTCGCGACCGATCACCGGGACGCCGTCGATGAGCGTCATGAGCACCTCGGCGCCGGCGAAGTCGTCCGGGTCCGCCGTGAGCGGATCGAGCGCGAACGCGGCGAGATCGGCGGGACTCCCGACGGCCAGCGTCCCGCCCTCCTCGCCGATGGACGCGAACACGTGCGACGTGTAGCCCTCCAGCGCCTGGCGCGCCGAGAGCGCTTGAGCGGGGAGCACAGGATCGACGTCGGGCTTGAGCGCCGGCCGTCGCAGAACGGCGTCAGCGAGGGAGGCTCGCGCGTCGTACGGCGCGACGGGCCAGTCGCTCCCGAGGGCGACGGTGACGCCCGCCGCGCGCAGGTCCCCGATCCGCCAGGCCCGGTCGGCACGCTCCCGGCCGAGTCGCACCGACCAGTTGTCGGTCTGGTCGGCGCGTGTGTAGTGCGTGCAGTGCGTCGGCTGCATGCTCGCGGCGATCCCCGCCTCGACGAAGACGGCGAGCACGTCGTCCGGCAGCGTCTCGATGTGCTCGACGCGATGCTGGACACCCGTCCGCGGCAGACCGGCGAGAGTCCGCACGACGAACTCGATCGCTCGGTCGCCGATCGCATGAGTGGCCGTAGGCACGCCGGCGGCGTGGAGGAACGCAACCCGCTCGGCGTACTCGGCGGGGTCGAGCCACAGCGGATCCGTCGACTCGCCACGCGTGTCGGGCTCGCGGAGCCAGGCGGTGCCGTTATCGATCGTGCCGTCGATCATGAGCTTCACGCCCTCGACCACCCACCGACGGCCACTCCGCCCCTGCAGGGCGATGAGGTCGGCCATCTCCGCGTCCGTCATGCCGGGGAGGCACATCGGCGAGATCCGGAGCCGGATGCCCAGGTCGCCCGCGAGCTCGGCCGCTTCGAGGAGATCGAGGGCGTCCGCGTCGTGCATGTCCATCACGTGAGCACCGGTGATGCCCGTGGTCGCCATCCCGCGGAGCAGGCCATGGAGCTGGTCCACCCGCTCGTCGAACGTCGCCCGCGGCATGATCGACTCGACGAGCCGCATCGCCTGGTTCTCGAGGAGGAGCCCCGTCGGTGCTCCCTCTCCGTCGACGGCGATGCGCGACGCGTCGCCGAACTCCTGCTCACCGGCGATCTCCGCGAGGGAGAGCGCACGCTGCGACACGATCGCGGAGTGCGCGTCGAAGAGCATCACGAAGACGGGACGGCCGGGGCAGGCCTCGTCGAGCACCCCGCCGTGCGGCTCCACGTCGCCGAAGAGATTGGGATCGAGTGCCCAGCCGGACACCCATCCCTCCTCACCCGTCGGTGCGGCCGCTGCGAGGGCCGCGCGCACGTCGTCGAGGTCGACGCACGCGCTGAGGTTCACGCCGGAAGCGAGCTCGAGTCCGGAGATGGGGTGGAGGTGCCCGTCTACGAGTCCGGGCGTCACCGCCGCGGCGCCGAGATCGACGACCCGCGTGGCCTCGGTCGACCAGGCGCGAGCGTCCGCGCGCGAGCCGAGCGCGACGACCACTCCGTCGCGCACCGCGACGGCCTCCACGTCGCCGAGACCGGGGGCGAGCGTGTGCACGGCGTCCGCCATGACGATGACGTCGGGGGCGATCGGGGCGAGGGCATCCGGCGCCGTGGGCGGCTGGGGCTGGGCGGTCACGGCTGTCTCCGTCGAATCGCGAGGCGGGAGCCGCGCCGGACGACCGGTCGCGACGCGGGGCGGGCCGGAGCGGCGTCGAGCAGGTCGCACCGTCGGGTCGGTGAGGTTCCGCTATTCCCGCCGCTCCGTGCCCCGGGTGACGATCACGATACCGCGACGGGCTTCGGAGCGCCATACTCAGCCGTGGATTGCCTCGGTCACGACGGAATCCGTCGTCGGCTTGTCGGCTCCCTGCCCGTTGTCACAGCCGGGCCGGCGCGAGACACGTGGGTGTGCCGACCTCGACGCTTCCGATCCGGCGCCCCGGCGCCCCGGTCCGCTCGTCGATCGCGAACGAGTCGACGGCGCCGGACCGTTGATTCGCGACGTGCAGCACGACCCCGTCCTCGACGTGGTGTCGCGGGTGGTCCCCGCCGCTCTCCACGTCGGACACGGCCCGCAGCTCGCTGCCGTCGCCGCGGATCTGAAGAGTCGAGATGCGGTTGCTTCCCCGAACGCTCGTGTGGAGGTGCTCTCGCGAGCCGACGACGCTGATCTCGGCGGCCGCGTCGCCGTCCTCAGCTCCGTCGGCCGTCGCCTGTGCGCCGGCCACCACTCCGAAACGCCCGTCGAGGCCGGCCCGCAGCGTGAAGACCTCGATCGAGTACTCGGTCAGCACGTGCAAGTGGCCGCTCTCGTGCCATGCGAGGTGGCGGGGGCCGACACCGCGGGGCAGCGTCACCTCGTGGTCGAGGACGAGGGGGGCGGCCGACGACGAGCCGCGACGCCAGAAGCGAACGAGGTCGAAGCCGAGGTCCGTCGTGGCGACGCGACCGTCAGGCAGCCAGCGGGAGGTGTGCGCGCGAGACGGTCGCGCCTCCGCCGTCTCCTCCCCCTCGAACACCGGCGGCTCCGTCTCCGTCTTCCGCCCGAGCAGCACCGCGACACCGTTCGACACGAAGCCGTCGGACGCGGAACCGGGCGCCCCGGGCACGCCCCACGGGTCGCGAGCGTCTTCGAGGTCGGTCGCTCGTCCCGAGAGGCGGCCGTCGGACTCGAGTGGGAGCACGACGACGCGGCCGTCGCCGTAGCACGCCGCCACGAGCGAGGCCCCGTCAGGGGAGACGGAGAGGTGACACACGATGCCACCCACCTCGACGGGGGCGCCGTGGCGCGTGAGGGTTCCGTCGTGGGACGCCCCGAACGCCTTGATCAGACCCGAGAACTCCTCGGCGGCGAAGACGACGGGGAGGGACGGGTGCTGCACGACCCACGAGGGCGAATCTGCGTCGTGGTGGGACACGGGGACGAGGCCACCCGTCGCCTCCCGGCCGAGGGCGCGGACGCCGACTCCGCTCCCCTCCCCGGTGCCGCCGGTTCCCGGGGTGTAGCTGCCGAGCCAGAACGCCGCCGCCGTCTCATCCATTGCTTCAGTCTGGCAGCCGGTCGTGCCAGGGTGGACCCATGGTGAGCATCGATCGCTTCCGGGCAGCATCCGACCTCTTCGTCGACGCGGTCGAGGGGGTGCCGGACGATGCGTGGGAACGGCCGGGTCTCGGGACCTGGGATGTCCGGGGGCTCGTCGGACACACCGCCAGGGCTCTCATCACGGTGATCGACTACCTCGACCTCGATGCGCCGTCGTCCGTGTCGATCGAGACGGCCGGCGACTACTACGGATCGCTCTACCTCGTCTACACGAACCCGGAGGCGATCCATCGTCGCGGCGTGGACGTGGGTCGCTCCCTCGGCGACGATCCCGCCGCGGCGATCCGGGCGCTGCGGGACCGGGCGATCGCCGTCGTCGAGGCGCAGCCGGAGGGACGGATCGTGTCGATCGGCGGGATGGGCATCCTGCTCGAGGAGTACCTTCAGACGCGTGTCTTCGAGCTGGTCGTGCACACGATGGACCTGCGTCGCGCGATTGGCGAGCCCGTCGACATCCCGTCGGGGCTCGTCGAGACGACGGCGACCCTCGCTGCGGCGATCGCCGCCCGCACGGGCAAGGGCGAGCAGCTCCTCCTCGCCCTCACCGGCCGGGCCCCGCTCCCGCCCGACTTCTCCGTCGTCTGACCGACCTCACCCCCCTACCCCAAAAAGATCGCGATACAGCACGGAACCACATGCTGTATCGCGATCTTTTTGGGGTGAGACGGGGTGTGATGGGCGTGGTCAGGAGAGGAGGTCGTGGCGGACGACGACCTCGTCGCGGCCCGGACCCACGCCGATCACCGAGATGCGCGAGCCGCTCATCGCCTCGAGCGCGAGGACGTAGTCCTGCGCGTTCTTCGGGAGCGACTCGAACGTGCGGCAGCCGGTGATGTCCTGCTTCCAGCCGGGGAAGTCCTCGTAGATCGGCTTCGCGTGGTGGAAGTCCGACTGCGAGACCGGGATCTCCTCGACGCGCTCGCCGTCCACCTCGTACGCGACGCACACGGGGATCGTGTCGAGGTCGTCGAGCACGTCGAGCTTCGTGAGCACGAAGTCCGTGACGCCGTTGATGCGGGCAGCGTAACGCGCGATCGGGGCGTCGTACCAGCCGACGCGACGCGGACGCCCCGTGGTGGTGCCGAACTCGAAGCCGGTCGCTCGCAGGTAGTCCCCCGACTCGTCGAAGAGCTCCGTCGGGAACGGACCCGCGCCGACGCGCGTCGTGTATGCCTTGACGATACCGATGACCCGATCGATCCGATTCGGGGCGATGCCCGATCCCGTGGCGGCACCGCCCGATGTGGCGTTCGACGACGTCACGAACGGATAGGTCCCGTGATCGACGTCGAGCATCGTGGCCTGACCGCCCTCGAACAGCACGATGTCCTCGCGCTCGAGGGCCTCATGGAGTTCGAGCGCCGTGTCGGTGACCATGGGACGCACGCGGTCGACGTACGACAGCAGGTCGTCCACGATCTCGTCGACGGCGATCGCGCGACGGTTGTAGATCTTCACGAGCATGTGGTTCTTCACGTCGAGGGCGCCCTCGACCTTCTGCCGCAGGATGTTCTCATCGAAGAGGTCCTGCACGCGGATGCCCACGCGGTTGATCTTGTCGGCGTAGGCGGGCCCGATACCGCGACCGGTCGTGCCGATCTGGCGCTTTCCGAGGAAGCGCTCCGTGACCTTGTCGATGGTGCGGTGGTAGTGCGTGATGAGGTGCGCGTTCGCGCTGACGCGCAGCTTCGATACGTCGACGCCGCGTGCCGTGAGGGCCTCGAGCTCGTGGAAGAGCACCTCGAGGTCGACGACGACGCCGTTCGCGATCACCGGAGTGACGCCCGGGGTCAGAATGCCGGACGGCAGCAGGTGGAGCGCGTACTTCTCGTTGCCGACCACGACCGTGTGGCCCGCGTTGTTGCCGCCGTTAAACTTCACGACGTAGTCGATGCGGCTGCCGAGGAGGTCGGTCGCCTTCCCCTTGCCCTCGTCGCCCCACTGGGCGCCGACGATCACGATTCCTGGCATGCTCGATGCCCTTTCCTTCGGCCGGGCGGGTGCCCGGTCAGCTCACTGCGCCGCCCGGTCAGTCCAGGCCGCGGATGACGAACGCCTCGGTGGACGGAGACGGTTCGTCGCGGTTCTCGCCGAGCGACTCGATACGGGCGACGGCCGTCTCGTCGGCACCACGGAGGAACTCGTCGAGACGAGTGACCTCGTCCGTCTCGCCGATCGCTGCTGCCGCCTTGCGGAGCGCGTAGAGCGAGCGGAGGACGCCGCGATTGGGCTCGTGCGACCACGGGACGGGCCCCTGGCCGCGCCATCCCGCCTTGCGGAGGGAGTCGAGGCCGCGGTGGTAGCCGACCCGGGCGTAGGCGTACGCCTGGAGAGCGGACGCCGGGTGGAAGGTGTGCTCGGCGAGGAGCGCCCAGGCGAGGGACGACGTGGGGTGCGCGCGGACGACAGCTTCGATGTCGTCGATGGTGGACGCCGATGCGAGCGCGTCGACGACCTCGGGCTCGGCGGGGAGCCGCGTCTCAGGGATCCCCAACAGGTCGTGTCCAGTCACCCGTCCAGCCTACCGCTCACGCCTGCGCGCCACATCCGAGTGCGCGAGCCGCCCGATCCGTCGCCGAGGGCTCGGCGTGTTGACGGGTTGGGGAGCGGGCGCTGAGGGCTGTAGATACGAGTCGAGGGCGCCAGGTGTACCTGGCGCCCTCGCTCGGGAGTAGCCCTTTGGGTTACTGGAAGAGGCCCTTGTCGGCGAGCCAGTCGGTGGCGAGGGTGGCCGGCGCGGCCTTCTCGTCGCCCTGGTTGCGTCCGTTGAGCTCGATGAGGTCCTCGGTGGTGAGCTCGGCGGACACCGTGTTGAGGATCTCGGCGACCTCGTCGGTGGCCGAATCGGAGTTGATGAGCGGCACCACGTTCTGCGGCAGGATCATGTTCTCCGGGTCCTCCAGCGTCACGAACCCGTTGTCGGCGATGGCCGGCGTCGTCGAGTAGATGTTCGCGATGTCGACGGTCCCGTCGAGGAGCGCCTGCACCGTGAGCGGCCCGCCCGAGTCGCTGATCGGCTCGAACTGGATGTTGTCGGGCGAGACGCCGTAGATCTCCTGCAGACCGGTGGGTCCGTAGGGACGCTCGGCGAGCTCCGGGTTTCCGCCGATGACGAGCGGGCCGTCGACCTTGATGAGGTCGGCGAGACTCTCGAGACCGTACTGGTCCGCGAAGTCCTTCGTGACGTTGTAGCTGTCCTTGTCCTCGGCGGGGGCCTGGTCGAGAACCTCGTATCCGTCGGGCAGCACGTCGCCGAGAGCCGAGTACACCTCGTCGCTCGTGACGGCCTCGTTGCCCGCATCGTAGAACTGCAGGAGGTTGCCGGTGTAGTCGGGGACGAGGTCGATCGAGCCGTCGTCGAGGGCGGCGATGTACGCGTCGCGCTGACCGATCTGCATCGTGCGCTCGACCGTGTAGCCGTTGGCCTCGAGGGCCTGTGCGTAGATCTCGGCGATGATCTCGGACTCGGCGAAGCCGGCCGAACCGATCGCGATGGTCTGCGAGTCGCCGGACCCGCCGTCGTCGCTGCCACCGCCGCTGCCGGTGATGGGGTCGCCGTTGGAGCACGCGGCGAGCGTGAGGACCGCGCCGGCCGCGAGCAGACCGAGCGCGACGCCGTGACGTCGTTTCGTGAACATGGGTGATTCCTTACTGTGTGGGATGTTGCTGCATGTGATGGGCAGGAGGGGGAACGGGGTCCGACTCGTCTGACGACGATCCGGTGGGCGACGCATCGGGTTCGATGCGCGCGGCGCGGCCTGCGCCGTACGGAGCGGGCGATCCGCGGAGGATGCGGACGCCCTTCGGGACGGTCAGACGCTGGATGCCGGCGAAGACGCCCTCGAGCACGAGGGCGAGGACCGTCACGAGGATGGCGCCGGCGAAGACGGGCTCGAAGCGACGCAGGCTCAGGTTGTCGAAGATGTAGCGACCGAGCCCGCCGATCGGCAGGTATGCGGCGATCGTCGCCGTGGCGACCACCTGGAGCACGGCCGAGCGCAGCCCGCCGACGATGATCGGCAGTCCGAGGGGGATCTCCACGCGCGTGAGGATCTGCCACTCCGTCATCCCGACGGCTCTCGCCGCGTCGATCGTGCCGCGGTCGACGGATTCCACGCCCGCGTAGGCGCCCGCGAGGAGCGGCGGGATCGCGAGGATCACGAGGACGATGATGACGGGGGCGAGACCCACGCCGAGCCAGAGCGCGAAGAGCACCAGGAGCCCGAGCGTGGGAAGCGCGCGAAGTGCACCGGTGGTGCTCACGACGAGGAACGACAGTCGTCCGGTGTGGCCGATGAAGAGTCCGAGAGAGATCCCGATGACCGCCGCGATGAGGACGGCGATGCCCGTGATGGCGAGGTGCTCGAGGAGCCGGATGGGGATGCCGTTGTCGCCTGCCCAGTTCGCGGGGTCGGCGAGCCAGGCGAGGGCGCCGAGGAAGGAGTTCATGCCGTCGCCCTCCGTCCGCGCCCTTCACGCTGCCGCGCGACGTGCGCCCACGGCAGCAGGAGCCGTCCGATGAGCACGAGGATGAGGTCGAACACCACGGCGATGACGATGACCCCGACGATGCCCGTGAAGATCTCGGTGGGGAAGCGCCGGTTGAGGCCATTGAGGAAGAAGTAGCCGAGGCTCGAGACACCGATGAGCGAGCCGATCGACACGAGACTGACTGTGCTCGCCGACACCACGCGGAGCCCCGAGAGCAGCACCGGTCCCGCGAGCGGCAACTCGACCTCGAAGAAGCGGCGGATCGGCCCGTAGCCGACGGCGATCGACGACTGTCGGACGTCTCCCGACACGGCGTCGAATGCATCGGCCGCGGTGCGGACGAGGAGTGCGACGGCGTAGATGGTCATTGCGACGATCACGTTCACGGGGTCGAGGATGCGCGTGCCGAGGATGACGGGGAGCGAGATGAACAGGGCGATACCCGGGACCGTGTAGAGCAGTCCACCGGCCGTGAGGAGGATCGCCCTCGACGGCTTGTAGCGGTGCGCGATCCAGCCGAGCGGCACGGCGAGGAGGAATCCGAGCAGGATCGGCGGGACACTCAACGCGATGTGGTCGAGAGTCAGGCGCCAGATCTGGCTGAAGTTCGCGATGACCCAGGTCATTCGGCGGCCGACCCCGCTGCCGTGCCGGTGGAATCCTCCGTGAGCACTCCCGCCACGCGCCCCGTGCCGTCGACGAGCACACGCTCGCCGTGCTGACGATCGATGTGAAGCGCCCGCCGACCACGGTCGGCGCCGACGAAGCTCGCGACGAACTCGTCAGCCGGGTTCGCGAGGATCTCGGCCGGTGTGCCCGCCTGCGCGACGATGCCGCCGGTGCGCAGGATGACCACCTGGTCGCCGAGTAGGAACGCCTCGTCGATGTCGTGCGTGACGAAGACGATGGTCTTCGAGAGCTCGCGCTGGATGCGGAGGAGTTCCTGCTGGAGTTCGTCGCGCACGAGTGGGTCCACGGCGCCGAACGGCTCGTCCATCAGCAGGATGTTGGGGTCGACCGCGAGTCCACGAGCCACGCCCACGCGCTGCTGCTGACCGCCCGAGAGCTGGGCGGGGTAGCGGTTCGCGAGGGAGCGGTCGAGCCCGACCGTGTCGAGGAGCTCGAGGGCTCGGGCGTGCGCCGCAGCCTTCTTCGTGCCCTCGAGGATCGGCACCGTGGCGACGTTGTCGAGCACGGTGCGGTGGGGCAGGAGCCCCGAGTTCTGCATGACGTAGCCGATGCGACGCCGCAGCTTCACCGGCTCGAGCTTTGCCACGTCGTCGCCGTCGATGCTGATGCGTCCCGCCGTGGGGTCGACCATGCGGTTGATCATCCGGAGCAGCGTGGTCTTTCCGCTGCCGGACGACCCGACGAACACCGTGGTGGAGCGGGATGGGATGGTGAGTGTGAAGTCGTCGACGGCGAGTGAGCCGTCGGGGAATCTCTTCGAGACACCGTCGAAACTGATCATTCTTACCGGGCTCCCCTCGTGTGGATCGACGTCCGGTCTGGAGTACAGAGCCTAAGCACAACCACCGACACTGCGCCACGGGGTGCCGACATAGGACGCAACGCGCCTCCGGGTTTGGCATTCCCGATGCGGTGCGCTAAATAGGGCCGAGTGCGTGGGTCCTGATCCACTCGTGCATCACGATGGCGGCGGCCGCCGACGCGTTGATGGACCGAGTGGAGCCGAATTGCCGGATCTCGACGACCCGCTCGGAGGCGGCGACGGCCTCGTCGGAGAGCCCCGGGCCTTCCTGCCCGAAGAGGAGGATGCAGCGTTCGGGCAGCGGGACCTCGTCGATGGGGCGCGACCCCTCCACGTTGTCGACGCCGATGATCGGGATGCCCTGTTCGGCCGCCCAGGACACGAGCGCAGCCACATCCTCGTGGTGCACGACGTGCTGGTACCGGTCGGTCACCATCGCGCCGCGCTTGTTCCAGCGTCGGCGGCCCACGATGTGCACGGTCTCTGCGAGGAACGCATTGGCGCTCCGCACGATCGAGCCGATGTTCATGTCGTGCTGCCAATTCTCGATCGCCACGTGGAACGGGTGTCTGCGCGCGTCGAGGTCGGAGACGATGGCCTCCATCGACCAGTACCTGTACGCGTCGACGACGTTGCGGGTGTCGCCGCGCTCGAGGAGCTCCCGGTCGTAGCGGGGGTCGTCCGGCCAGTCCCCGATCCACGGCCCCACGCCGTGCGTGGTGTGCTCGGGGCTCGGGTTCTGCTCGGGGCTCGGGTTCTGCTCGTCGCTTGGGCGCTCCACCCGTCCACACTAGGCCCGATGGAATGCACGACGTCCGCCGCGTCGGAGGGGGTGCTCGGACGCGGCGGACGTCGTGGGTGCTGCGGGGTCCTAGCTGCGGCGCAGGACGCCGTAGCTCCAGTTCGCCGCGGCGGACGAGTTGTAGCCGTTGTGGATCGCGACAGACCGCTTGTTCATCGGCGCGGCCTGGCACGCCCAGTCGCCCGCTGCACACGTCGAGCGGATCCGGGATCGCGTCGCACCGTCGGCGTCCCTGAAGGTGTAGGTCCGGAGCACCGTCCGCTCTTTCGCGCTGCGCGGGATGATGCCGTTCGCCTTCCCCGAGCCGGGCGCGTTGTACGTCTGGCCCGCCACGTAGCTCGGGTCGCCGAAGACCGACGCAGAGACGACGAGGTTCTTGCCCGTCGCCGGGGTCAGCGCCACGAGCGTGTCGAGGACCACGTCCGCTCCCTGCGAGTGGCCGGCGAGCACGATCTTGGTCTTGCCGCCGCACGTCCTGTTGATGTAGCCGATCTCGGCTCTCAGCTTCTTGACGCCGGTGGCGACGCTGGTCGCGTAGGCGGAGGACGCCGGGTAGGCCAGGCTCTCGACGTAGATCGGGAAGCTCTTCTGCGTGCTGTAGTCCCGAGCGAGATTCGCGACGAGACCGTGCCCGCCGGACGCCCAGGCATTACCGCTCGCCGTCATCGCGCTCCCGGCGGGGGCGCCTGTGCCGCGGACACCGATGAAGACGGCTTTGGCCGCGCACGGATTCGTGACGGCTGCCGCCGTCGCGGGGGTGGCCGCCCCCGCGACGACGGTGAGGGCGATGGCGGCCGTGGCCGCGGCGAAGAGGGCGCGGCGGCCCCAGGAGCGTTGTGATGTCATGAGTGGACTTTCCCGGTACGAAGTGACGGATGGGCGCTCGGGTAGTCCACACGGTAGGTGCGGGGTCCCATCCGCCACGCGGAAACGTCGCCCACCTGTGGAGAACGTCGCTCGGGCCGCCGGTGGCGTCCTACGGGCAGGAGACGGCGATGTCCGTCGGCGCGGCGATCTGCGGGTCGGCCGACCAGTCGAACGCGACATCGATGTCACCACGCGGATCGGCGGCGACTAACTGCAGGGGCACGGCGGGGCCCGTCGTCGCGACCGTGAGCGAGCCGATCGGAGAGCCGCCGGCCCCGACGATGAACTCGAGGGACTCCGCGGCGGCGTCCGGTTCCACTGCGGGGTCGAGCGTGACGGAGTCCGAGTCGCCGAGGATCGACTCGACGAGCCCCGCCGGGGAGAGTGCGGGCGCCCACGCCGTGATTCGGCGATCGTCGGAGGCCAGGCACACGATGCCGCCGTCCGCCTCCGGCACCCCGAGGAGAGCGGCGAAGCCCGCATCGCCGGTCACGTAGGCGCGCCCGTCGACGACGACGGCTCGGAGGGACACATCGGCCGCGGTGATGTTCGCACGGAAGCGGGTGTCCGTCCCCTCGAAAACGACGTCGAGGCGCCGGGTGGTGCCACCGCCGTCCTCGTCCGGCCGCTCCTGGAAGGAGCCCGTCATCGCGACGGGCCCCGCGTCGCCCATCGCGGCGAGCACGGCCTCGACCACGTCCCCGCCGGACAGGTACTCGATGCCGTTGCGGTCGACGTCGGTGATGTCGACCTGCGAGAGGTCGACGTTGGTGGGCGTCGTCGTGGGCACCGGCTCGACGTCCGCGGTGCAGCCGGAGAGGGCGATGGCCGCGGCGACCACGGCAGCGACGAACGCCGGGCGCTTGCTCATCGCCACGTCCGCAGCTCCACGGCCGCAGCGACACGTCCGCGTCTACTCATCCGCGTCTACTCATTCGCGTCTACTCATCCGCGTCGGACACGCAGATGCTCGCCGCGCCCTGCGCGTCGAGGGCGTCAGCGCCGAGTGAGACGTCGCCGGTCACCGAGCTGGCGCGAACCACGAAGCACGAGTCGTCGTCGAAGTACTGGAACGTGCGGGATATCCACGCGTCCCGGCCGCGCACGAGCTGGGAGATGTCGGCGACCTCTCCCCCTCCGCCCACGACGTAGAGGTCGTACGGGGTGTTCGGTCCGCTCCACGACAGGGCGACGCCGCCACTGCCCGTTGTGATGTCGAGCCCGGACACGCGGGGCGGGCCGCCAGAGATGGCGGCGAGCACGATGAGCGTGCCACCCACACCGAGCGCGAGCACCGTCGTGATCATCGAGACGATGAAGGCCGGGTGCTTCCAGAGCTTCCGTACGGCCGGAGGGGCCTCGGTGATCTCGGGGAGCACGGTGGCACCCGAGACGAGACCGCGCTTGACGGGAGTGGAGGCCGGCGCCTCCCCCGCGTACAGCGAGGGCTGGCCGGCGTCCCACCCGAGACGCACGCTCTCCCCTCCTCTGGAGGGGTCGACGGGAATCGCGGCGGCCGGGGAGGCGGACGACGGGCCGACGGCAGGCGGGGACGAAGCGGGGAACGGAGCGGCCGGGGGCGCCTGGGCCGCGTCGACGAGCGGCGACGGAGTCCGACCCGCCGGCTGCGGCTCGGACGGCTCACGCGACGGAGCCCACGTCGCCTCGACCGCTGAGGGGATCGCGGACGCGGACACAACGACCTCCCGCTCGGGGTCCCATCCCATGGTCTCGCCGCTCACGGCGGTGGCCGGCGCATCGGTCGCGGAATTGCTCGACGGCGCGTTCTGAGCGTTCCGGCGATCCCGGCGGAACTGCGAAGCGGCGCTGTCCATGCATCCCCTCGGCCCACCGGGCGGCGACCGATCTGGTCGCCCCTGACTGTCCCGGCCGGACGGCACGACCTAGCATAGTGGCGACGGACCGCACTCCCCCGGTGGTCCGGAGGGGTGGATCGACGCATGAGCGACCAGGCGAGGACGCTGCCGCGGCTCGGCCGCGCGCTCTCCGTTCCTCTCCTCGTCTGGACCCTGCTCTCGGGCACTGCGCTCTCGGGCGCCTCTGCGACGACGGCGGTCGCGGCGGTCGATGCCGCCGCGGAGCCGAGCGGCATCACCGTCGTCGACATCCCCTACCGCTCGGAGATCGACGTGTCACCGGCCGAGGGGTGGACGATCGCCGACTGCGGCGCCATCACCGCCCCGGAGGGCGTCGGCATCACGTGCGAACCGACCACACTCACCTTCTCGGCCCCCGAGTTCGACCCGGAGTTCGAGCGGCAGGACGTACCGGTCACCCTCACGACCGGCCGCACAACGCTCGCGGTCGTCTATCGGGTGGGGCTCGCTCCTCCCGAACCACCGGCGATCGAGTCGCGCACCTACCCGACGCCCTTCGCTCAAGGATCCCGGGTGCTGATCCCCCTCTCCGATCTCGGCATCTCGTGCACGCTGTGCGGCGCCGAGAACGGGCCGAGGGTCGTCGCCGGGAGCGTGGAGCCCGCGAGCGCCGGCACCCTCGGTGTCACGTCGACCCACCTCGTCCTGGCCGCGGCCCCCGACTTCACCGGCGACGCCGAGCTCACCGTCCGAGCGGTCGACGACCTCGGACAGGAGTCGACGGACGCGACGCTCACGGTGTCGCTGTACGCGACGGGACCGTCGACCCTCGTCGCCCTGCACACCGTCGTGAGCGCGGGGCGCGAAGGCTCGACGGAGATCGATCTCGCCTCGCTCGTCGCGACGAACGGCGAGGACGACCCCGTCGTCTCCGGGTGCGGCGCCGCCGTGCTCGGAACGGTCGTCTGCCGCGGCGACGGCACGGCCGAGTTCCGCTCGTCCGGCGCTCCCGTCGACCAGTTCTCCTTCTCCGTCGTCACGAAGGACGGCGAGCAGGCAACCGGAAGCGTGACGCTCGTGACGGGTTCGCTCGCGACGGCCCCGCTGCCCGGCCCCGCCGACGCGCGCGGCCGGGGAGAGGCGCAGACCGTCGTCCCGGCACGCATCCCCGTCGAGGACGCCCCGGCGGACGAGACCAGTCCCTTCGACTCCCTCATCCGTCTGCTCGATCGGGCCGACGGATGATGCGGCGTCTCCCCCCTCCTCTCCTCACAGCCCACACGGATGGAGCACCCTCCCGATGACCCTGCGCTTGAGCGTCCAGAATCCCCACTCGGGCACCGCCGGCTCGTGGCTCCTGAAGGTGGACGAGTCCACGACCGTCGCCGAGATCGCCGAATCGCTGCAGATCGCGCCGGGCGAACTCGTGAACACGGCTCCCGATACGGCGATCGCGCAGGCCGGCGTGCTCAACGGCGCGCTTCTCACGGGCACATCGCTCCCCCGGGCGGACGCCGGCGATCTCCCCGCCGGCTGGCCGCGCCTCGAGGTCGTGGGCGGGCCGTTCTCGGGCGAGACGATCGCGCTGCGCCCCGGCGGTTCCCTCACGATCGGAAGCGGCGCGACCGCCGACGTGCGCATCGCCGACCCGTGGCTCGCCGAGCAGCACGCCACGATCACCCTCGACGCCGGCGACGGCGAACGCCGCGGCGCCCTCACCGCGTCCGTCTCCGCCGCTTCCCCCGTGTGGGTCAACGGGGAGGAACGCGCCGGCGCCGTGACGGTGGTCCCCGCCGACCTCGTGCAGATCGGCAGCGGCCTGTTCCGCATCGGCGTCGCCCCGGCCTCCGACGCGGACATCGCGCCCGACGGGCGGGGCATGCGCGCGTTCAACCGCCCCTCCCGCATCCAACCGCAGCGGCCCCAGCCGGCCGTGCAGCTGCCGGGTGACAAGCCAGAGGAGTCTGACGCGTCGCCGCTGCCGTGGCTGTCGGCGGTGATCCCCGTGATCCTCGGCGTCACGATGGCGTTCCTCTTCCAGCGTCCCGTCATGCTGCTCATGGCCGCGGCGTCGCCCGTGATGGTGATCGGCTCGTTCATCACGAACAAGCGTCTCCAGAAGCGGAAGGGCGAGCGCACCGAGGCGCAGTGGATCCAGGACGTGAAGGACACGAAGGCGCGCATCGACCTGCTCGTGAAGGAGCAGCGCCTCGACTCCTGGTACCGGCGTCCGGACCCCGTGATCGTGCGCGACATCGCGAACCGGCCGCTCTCGCGGCTGTGGGAGCGCCGCATCGGCGACCCGGACGCGCTCGAGGTGCGGCTCGGCGTCACCGAGGTGGACCTCGACGTCCGCTTCGAGGGCGGCTCCCAGAAGGACAGGGTCGCGGAGCGGAGGGTCGGCGTCTCGCCCGCTCCCGTCTCGGCGGACCTCGCCGCCGGGGTGGTCGGGATCGCCGGACCCGACGACGTGACGCGCTCGACGCTCCGTGCCATGCTCACGTCGCTCGCGGCGCTGCGCTCGCCGCGCGACCTGCAGCTCGTGGTGCTGTGCGACGCCGATGGCGCCTCCGAGTGGGGCTGGGCGCAGTGGCTCCCGCACCTCCAGCTCGGCGAGAGCGTCGTGTCCCTCATCGGCAACACCGACGACACGCGTCGCGAGCGCCTCCGAGAGGTCACGGCGATGCTCGACGCCCGCATGCGCGCCGGCAACCGGACAGCGTTCGACTCGCACGTCGTCGTCGTGATCGACGGCGCCCGCCGCTACCGCATGCTCCCGGGCATGGTGCAGCTGCTCGCGTCCGGAGCCACGTACGGGATCCACGTGATCGCGATCGACTCCGACCGGTCCCGCCTGCCGGAGGAGTGCGCGACCGTGGTCGCCGTCGATCCCGGCGACCACAGCCTCGCGCGGTTCGAGACGGACGACGTGTACTACCCGAGCGTCCTCCTCGACGGCGTGTCCCTCGGCAGCGCCGAGACCATCGCGCGCAACCTCTGCTCGATCGTGCACGTGAGCGGAGCGGGCGACGAGGGACTCCTCCCCACGAGCGTCCGATACACGGAGCTGCTCGGCGTGGACCTCGAGGATCCGAGCGTGCTCGTGAACCGCTGGACCGTGGCGCCGCGGCAGACGTACGTCGTCGTCGGGGCAGGGGCAGAGGGCGAGTTCGCGCTCGACATCGTGACGGACGGCCCGCACGCCCTCGTCGCCGGCACGACGGGTTCCGGAAAGTCGGAGTTCCTGCAGGCTCTCGTCGTCTCGCTCGCGATGGCGAACCGGCCGGACGCCCTCAACTTCGTCCTCGTCGACTACAAGGGCGGGTCGGCCTTCGCGGACTGCGAGCGGCTCCCCCACACGGTCGGCATGGTGACGAACCTCGACGCGCGCGAGACGGAGCGAGCGCTCGCCTCGCTCGATGCTGAGCTCAAGCGACGCGAGCGGGTGCTGCGCGATCTCGGTGCGAAGGACATCGACTCCGCCTGGTCGAAGGACGCCGACGCGGCGGCGCGCAACGGCCTCGCGCGCCTCATGATCGTGATCGACGAATTCGCCGAGCTCAAGACGGAGCTGCCCGACTTCATCAACGGGCTCGTGCGCATCGCGCGCGTCGGCCGCTCGCTCGGCGTCAACCTCGTGCTCGCGACGCAGCGGCCGTCCGGCGTCATCACGCCGGAGATGCAGTCGAACATCAACCTGCGCGTCGCCCTTCGCGTGACCGACCGGAGCGACTCGGCTGACGTTCTCGGCAGCGGCGAGGCCGCGCTCATCAGCGCATCCACCCCGGGACGCGGCTACGTGCGCACGGGCGCGGGCACCGCTCCCGTGTCGTTCCAGACGGCGCGCGTCGCGGGCATCCGCCCGGGAGTCCAGCGCAGCCGGAAGGTGCTGCCGCCGCACGCTCCCCTCGACTGGTCGACCCTCGGTTTCCCTCCGCGCTTCGCGTCCGACTCCGCGTCGCCGCAGGCGATCCTCGACCAGGACGACACCGACCTCCGCGCGCTCGTGAACCTCATCGGGGAGGCGAGCGCCACGATGGGCGTGAAGAAGAACCCGTCTCCGTGGCTCGTCCCGCTGCCGACGCTGCTCACGCTCGACCGATTCGCGTCCGAGTCGCGGGCCGACGGCGAGATCGTGCTGGGAACGGAGGACGTGCCGGCGCAGCAGACGCAGCGCACGCTCACCTGGAACGTCGCGACGGACTCGCACCTCCTCTTCTTCGGCGGTGCCCTCTCGGGCCGCACGAGCGCGCTGCGCACCGTGCTCGCGCAGGCGATCCAGAACTTCACGCCGGCCGATCTGCACCTCTACATCGCCGACTACGGCAACGGTGCCCTCCTTCCCTTCGCCGAGTCCCCGCACACCGGGGCCGTCGTGACGGCCCTCGAGCAGGGTCGCCTCCCGCGCCTCATGGCCCGGCTCGTGGAGGAGCTCGGCATCCGGCAGAACACCCTCTCGCGCTCGGGCGTCGGCAACATCGTGGAGCAGCGGCGCATCGTCGATCCGGCCGAGGCGCTGCCGTTCGCCCTCGTGGTGGTGGACGGGTGGGAACGACTCGCCTCGACGCTCTCGGCCGACGAGCTCATCGCGTTCCGCGAGCAGTTCATGCGTGTGCTGCGCGAGGGTCCGGCCGTGGGTATCCGTGTGATCGTGTCGGCGGACCGCAGCGTCTCGGGCGACAAGGTGTCGAGCTTCATCGACACGCAGTATGTGCTCCCCATGCGCGACGTGAACGACTACCGCGCAGCCGGGATCATGATCCGCGAGGTGCCGCCGAACATGCCGCCGGGCCGTGCCCTGTTCGGCCCGAACGGCACGGAGGCGCAGCTCGCGCTCATCAGCCGCGACTCCTCCGGCGAGGGGCAGACGGCGACGCTGCGCGCGATCGTGTCGCACGTGACCGAGCACTTCGCGGCGTTCCCCGAGCTCGCGGAGCTGCCGCAGCCGTTCCACGTCGACCCGCTGCCGTCGTACGTCGCCCTCTCGTCGGCGTACGCGCTGCCGCGGGCGGCGGGATGCGCGGCGGAGCTGCCCGTCGTGGGTGTGGGCGGCGACACGCTCTCCCGCTACACGCTCGACTGGCCCGACGACGGTGGCTTCGTCGTGGTGGGAGACCGCGGCACGGGGCGCTCGTCCACGCTCGCCGCGATCGTCCACCAGCTGGCGTGGTCGTCGGTCCCCGTCGCGGTGGTCGCGACGAAGGCGTCGAGCCTCACCGAGGTCGCTGCCGGGCACTCCGTGACCGTGCTGTCCGACACCTCCGCTGGCCCAGAGGCTGTTGCTGAGCTCGTGGCCGGCGCCGGGGGAAAGCCGCTGACGGTCGTCGTCGACGACGTGGAGACACTGCGCGATTCGCCCCTCGAACACGCGCTGATCGGCGCGAAGCGGGACGTCGTGTTCATCGTGGCGCTGACCACCGAGGCGGTGTCGAGCATCTTCGGAGGGCCGTACGTGGAGGCGAAGAAGGCGCGCCGCGGCATCGTCCTGTCGCCGTCGAACTCGATGACGGGAACGCAGGCGTTCGCGTCGCAGATCCCGAAGTTCATGCTCGGCAAGACCCCGGCGGGCGGCGGCGTGCTCTTCCGCGACGGTGAGTACACCCCGGTCCAGGTCCCCGACATCCGCGCCTGACCCTGCCCCCCTCCTCCCTCTCCCAAGACCCCAAAAAGATCGCGATACGGCACGAAATTCCACGCTGTATCGCGATCTTTTTGGGGTATGGGGAGGGGCGGGGGAGAGCGACGACGGTTACACGGCGACAGGGGATCGGGTAGAATCGGGGAGTCCGACGTCGAGTCGGAGTGGTCGAACCCCGCGGCGGAAGCCGCGTCGATCCGGGCTGGAAACCCCGTCACCGTCCAGCCCCATCGAAAGGTTCCCTCGTGTCCGTCGCGCCTCCGCAGCCCGCACACCCCTCCACCGGATCGTCGCCCACGGTCTCCGCCCGGGCAGGCCGCGCCGCCCGCCCCATCCACCGCTGGTGGATCCTCGTCATCCTGTCGCTCACGCAGCTCATCGTGGTGCTCGACGGCACGATCGTGAACATCGCGCTGCCCCAAGCGCAGATCAGCCTCGGTCTCAGCGACACCGAGCGCCAGTGGGTCATCACCGCCTACGCCCTCGCGTTCGGCGCGCTGCTCCTCCTCGGCGGCCGCATCGCCGACTACTGGGGGCGCAAGCGCACCTACCTCGTGGGCATGGTGGGCTTCGGCCTCGCGTCCGTGTGGGGCGGATTCGCCCAGGGCGGCCTCGACCTCATCGCCGCTCGTGGCGTGCAGGGTCTGTTCGCCGCGCTCATGGCACCGGCAGCCCTCGCGCTCCTCACGGTGACCTTCCCCGGCGGTCGCGACCGCAACACCGCGTTCGCGGTCTTCGGCTCGGTGGCCGGAGCGGGCGCGGCTGTCGGTCTCGTGCTCGGCGGTCTGCTCACCGAGTTCGCCGACTGGCGCTGGTGCCTCTGGGTGAACGCACCCGTGGTGCTCGTCGGCCTCATCGCCGGTTCCCTCCTCCTCACGGAGAGCAAGGCGGAAGGCGACAACCGCTACGACGTCCTCGGGACGATCACGGTCGTGGCGGGCCTCGGCAGCCTCGTCTACGGCTTCACCCTCGCGGAGAACGGCTGGGCGCGCGCCGACACGATCGGCTTCATCGCGGCCGGCGTCGGGTTCCTCGTGCTGTTCGTGTGGATCGAGTCCCGCGTCGCACAGCCGCTACTCCCCCTCCGGGTCGTGGCTCACCGCGTGCGCGGGGGCGCCTTCCTCCTGCAGGCCGTGGCCGGCAGCGTCATGATCGGCGCTCTCCTCTACCTCACGTTCCACCTGCAGATCGTGCTCGGCTTCGCCCCGCTCATCGCGGGTCTCGCGACCCTGCCCCTCACCGTCGCCATTGCGGCCGTCGCGCCGTTCGCGACGCGACTGCTGCCACGGATCGGCCCCCGCCCGCTCATGATCGCCGGTCCGATCGTGGGCGCCGTCGGGCTCCTGCTGCTCAGCCGCATCACTCCGGGCGGGTCGTACCTCGTCGAGGTGCTGCCGGGACTCGTCGTGCTCGGCATCGGTATGGGGCTGCTGTTCGTCCCGCTCCAGAACGTGGCGCTCTCGGGCGTCGAGCCGCACGACGCCGGCGCGGCGAGCGCCACGGCGAACGCGTCGATGCAGATCGGCGGGTCGCTCGGTCTGTCCATCTTCACGACCATCTACGCGACGGTGTCCGGCCATGCGACGGGCGCGACGTCGGCCGTGGATCTTGTGAACGGATACTCAGCCGCGTTCGTCGCGGCCGCCGTCGGGATGGTCATCGCCGCCGTCGTCGCGATCGTCTTCATCCGCGGCCCGAAGGAGCAGCTCCTCCCCTCCGGCGACCACGCCCCCATCCACGCCGGCTGACCCCGCTCTCGGTCAGGGTCGACGGGTCCAGTCGTCTTCGAGGAAGCGGGGGCGCGCGACGAGCGCCCCCGTCACCGTGATGGTGCAGACCGTGGCGACGAGGAAGACCATGGGCGCCGTCCACCCGTCCGTCGCCTCGTGCAGCACACCGAAGACGAGCGGGCCCACGGCGCCGACGAGATACCCGACCCCCTGCGTGAATCCGCTGAGCGCGACGGCACCGGCGCTCGACCGCGTCCGCAGGTTGATGAGCACGAGCGTCAACGGGAACAGCAGCGGTCCGGCGCCGGCGAGGGCCACCCACACCCACGTACCCGTCGCCGGCCACAGGATCAGCCCGAGGTACCCCGCGAGGTAGAAGGCGATCCCCGCAGCGATGAGCGGCACCACGCTCCGGAGACGTACGGCGAGGATCGGCACGATGATCGATGCCGGGAACCCGACCGCGGCGTACAACGCGAGGAGTGTGCCGGCCTCGGCATCCGATACTCCCGACTGGTCGACGAGCAGCTGCGGCAACCACGCGAAGAGGGCGTACACGTTGAGCGACGTGGTGCCGAAGAGCAGGGCCATCCCCCACGCGAGCGGTGAGCGGATGGTCCGACCGGCCGACGCGGGCGGCAGGGTCGCGATCGACGCGGTGTCGTCTGTCGGGGCGGCCGGCCGGCCGCGCCCCGCGCGCTCGCGCAGCAGAAGTCCGATCCAGGGCACGAGGGCGGCGACGGCGAACACCGACCACAGTCCGAGCGATATCCGCCATCCCGCAGCGTCCGCGACGGGCACCGCGACGAGCGGCGGTACGAGCGTCATGAGCGACATGACCGTCGCGTACACGCTCGTCATGAGACCGATGCGGTCGGGGAAGTACTTCTTGACGAGCGGTGGGAGCGCGACGTTCGCCACCCCCATCCCGGCGAAGGCGAGCGCGCTTCCGACCGCGAGGAGGAGGTACGACGGCGCCGCGGCACGCAGGAGGTGTCCAGCGAGGATCGCCACGAGCGGGAGCACGATGAGCATCTCGAGACGGAGTCGTCGCTGCAGCACGGGAGCGAGCAGCCCGAAGATCGCGAAGCAGAGCGGCGGCAGGGTGCCGAGGAGACCGAGACCCACGGAGTCGAGGGGGATGTCCTCGCTCACCGCCCCGACGATCGGCGACAGCGCCGCGACGGCGGTGCGGAGGTTCGCGGCGGCGATGACGACACCGAGGAGGACGAGGGTGCGACCGGCCCAGAGCGGGGCTGCGGGGGTCGACGTCACTCCCCGAGTCTACGAGCGGACCGGGTGCCGCACGGGCGTCTAGACTCGGAGTCGCCGAGCCTGCTCGCACACCGACCGGGGGTCTTTTCACACATGTCAGCGCGCTGTCAGTTCTGCGACGAGGAGTTGCGTCCCAACAGCATGTTCTGCGCGAACTGCGGTCAGCTCGTGGCGTCCGTCCCTCCGCCGTTCGGCGCACCCGCCGCCGCGCCCGCCGCGCCGCCGGCCCCTGCTCAGCCGCTCGCCGATGCTCCCGAGAAGAAGAAGCGCCGCATCGGCCGCGTCCCGCTGCCCGGTGCGTTCGGCGCCAAGGCCCCGGAGAACCGAGACGCCGTTGCGACGGACGGGCCTGCCGCGTCGTCGTCTCCGGCGCCCCCAGCCCCCACGGGCTCGGCCCCGGCCGCTCAACAGACGCCGAGCCCCGCACCCGGTCAGGCTCCCACGCCGCCGTCCGTGGCCGCGGCGGCGCAGCCGACTCCGTCGAACGCCCCGACGACCCTGCACGTGAAGCTCAGCACCGGTCGCACCCTCGCGATCGGAGCCCCCGCGATCGTCGGCCGGAACCCGGGTGTCGCGGCGACCGACGCACGGGTCGCGGCCGTCCAGGTGGACGACCCGTCGCGTTCCGTCTCCCGCGCGCACGTGCGTATCGAGCAGAGCGCACAGGGCCTCGCCGTCGTCGACCTCGGCTCGGCCAACGGCACCGAGGTCGAGCGCAGCGATCGGACCACACCGCTCGTCACCGGTCGCGCCGTCCCCCTGGCCGTCGGTGACCGCGTGTGGATGGGCGCCGACTTCTACTTCGACGTCATCGGATTCTGACCCGCCGGGTGCCCGGCACCCCCAGTGAGGGGCCGATGGGTACCTCTCCACCTTGTCGGTGTACGGGGTCCACCTTAGGCTCGACCCAGTTGGAGAAGCCGAACTGGCGGTGAGGGGCCCAACGCCTTCGTCGTCGCCGCGCCGGCACTCCCCCATCATTCGAGAACGTGGAGGATCGCCATGGCCGACATCAAGGTCACATCAGAATCGCTCGCCGGCGTCGCGGGCCAGCTGTCGTCCGGCTCGCAGTCGATCGAGTCGCAGCTGCAGAACCTCAAGGGCCTCGTCGACGGCCTCGTCGGCGGCGACTGGTCGGGAACGGCCTCGCAGAGCTTCAACGAGCTCTACAGCCAGTGGGACCAGTCGGCCCTGCAGCTGAAGGAGTCCCTCCAGGGCATCAGCGACCTGCTCAACCAGGCCTCGCTCACCTACGAGGACTCCGAGCAGTCCATCTCCGGTCTGTTCCGGGCCTGATCCGGTCGGGCGCGGACATCCTGGTCCGCGCCGTGCCCCTTCCCGTCACGAAAGCTGAGGACTGAGACATGGTGCAGTACCGCGTCCGAGCGAATTCGCTCGGCGAAGTGTCCACCCTTCTGGACAGCGTCGTCGCCACGTTCGACAGCAATCTCGCCACGGCGAGCGCGACCGTCTCGAGTGTCGCGGGAAGCACATGGCAGGGGGCCGACGCCGACAAGTTCGTCGAGCTCTGGGGCCAGTACGAGGAGGGCGCGCTGCTCGTCCGCGCGGCCCTCAGCGGCCTGGCCGGCCAGCTCCGCATGGCGGAGGCCGGGTACATCAGCAACGAGGCCGGGCTGTCCGGCGGGTTCGCCAACCGCCGCCAGTCGACGGTGAGCCAGGCCGGGGGCGCCTCGGCGTTCGCCCAGCGAGTCGCCGCATCGCAGAACTCGTCGGCGCCGCGCGAGGAGGCCGGGGCCGACGCCGAGCTGCAGTCGGAGGGCTACGCGTCCTTCGTGGGCGGCGGGATGATCGCGGCCAAGACCACCAACGGCAAGGGCGAGCCGACCACGTCCGCCACCGCGGACGGTGCCGAGGACGGGGAGTCGAGCGATGTCTGAGCAGCAGGTCGACCTCGCGTCCCTCCAGCAGCTGGTCACCCAGATGGAGACACTCGTCACGTATTGCGACGCCCTCAAGCAGGGCGCAGGCGGATTCGCGTACATGCTCCCCGCCGACTGGCAGGGTCCCGCCATGATGACGTTCCTCTCGAGCTTCGAGGCCTGGTCGGTGGGCGCCCAGGGCCTCAGTGACAGCGCAGCCGGCCTGCATGAGCTCGCCAAAGCCGTCCACACCGCGTACTCGACCACGGTCGAGAACCTCGACACCGCGTGGTCCGAGACCGCCGCGAGTCTGGCCTAGGGGGTCACCGTGTCCGTGTTCGTCCGCGTCACTCCGTCGCGCCTCGCGCTCGACGGCGACGATCTCTACCGCGTCGCCGTCAAGCTCGACTCCGCCGCCCGCACCGCCCAGTCGGCCCTCGCCGGCACCGGCGGCATGGCCGGCAACGAGGAGTCGGCCCAGGAGTTCATCGACGGCTACAACGACGGCGCCGTCAACACGCTCAACGCCGCCGGATCCTACGCCCAGGCGCTGCGAGCCCTCGACACGCTCCTCGGCGACACCGCCAACGCCTATAAGGACGCCGGCACGATCGGCACCCTCGAGCCCGTTCCCTCCCGCTCCCCGTCTGCGACCCCCGCCGCGGCCTCCACGTTCTCGGTCCCGAGCGCCAAGGCGCCCGGCCCGGAGGGGCCCCTCGGCGAGTTCGGCGAGTTCGTCATGGACGCCCTCGCCCAGATCGGCGTGGTCCTCCCCGACGCCGACACGGGCAAGCTCAGCGACGCCGCGTCGGCGTGGTCGGAGTTCAGCACGTCCATCTCGAGCGCGAAGAGCGAGCTCGAGGGCACGCTCACGAACCTGGCCTCGATGGACATCCCGCAAGCGGAGGACATCCGGGCCTCCCGCGACAAGATCGCCGACAAGCTCGACCAGATCGCGAAGGCCGCCGGCACCGGCGAGGGGCTCAGCTTCGTCTGCTCGGAGCAGCAGAAGGCCGTCGACAAGATGTGGGAGGAGATCGCGTGGTTCCTCGGCCAGATGGCCGCGGAGATCGCCGTCGACCTCGGACTCGGCGCCCTCCTCTCGATCGCCACGGGAGGCCTCGGCGCCCCGGCCGTCGTCGCGAAGATCGCCGTGACCGTCATGAAGTGGGTCCTCAAGATCGCCGAGCTCGTGAAGAAGCTCGTGACGCTCACGCGGATGAACGCCATGGCCGCCAAGATCCTCCTCAGGGCTCTCGCCGAGGGCACGCAGAGCGCGATCGCCACCGTCACCGTCCAGGCCGCCGTGAACGTGGCGAGCCCGGAGCGCGCCCAGAACCTCCTCACCGTCGGCCTCGGCTCGTTCGCGGGCGGCGGCATCAGCGGTCGCGTCGGCGACGGCGGTGCGCACATCCTCCGCGTCGGTTCCCGTTCCGGCACCACCCGCGTGGCCATGAACACCGCCCTCGGCGCCGGAGAGGGGGCCGTCGACGGCCTCACGGACGGTCTCGTCCAGTCCGGTGTCGGCGGCGTGCCGTTCGACCCGATCTCGTCAGCCGGCCTCGGAGCCCTCATCGGCGGCGTGGCTCGCCCCGTCGGCGGCGGCACGCGGCCGGGCTCCCCCTCGACCGGCGGTGGCAACACCTCGAGCCCGAGCACCGTCGACGTGCCCGCCTCGAGCACCCCCGATTCCCCCACCGGCCCGTCCGGTGCGGACGCGCCGAGCGCCCCCGACATGAACACTCCGGCGGCCCCGCAGGGCAGCGGCGGCGCTCCGTCGAGCTCAGCCCCCGCTGCCGGCGGCGGCACGAGCCCCGACGCTCCAGACGCCCCCATCGTGGACGGCGCGGGCGACGCCTCGACATCGGTCGACTCCTCGACCTCCGTCGACATCCCCGCGGGCGACGCCCCCGACGGTACCGGCGTGGACATCAGCTCCACCGCCGACGGGCCGAGCGTTCCCGACGTGTCCTCCCCGTCGAGCGACGGCGGAACGCCGTCCATGCCGGACTCGACGCCGTCCACCCCTGATGCGTCCACGCCGGACGCTTCGACGCCGGACGCTTCCACACCGGATACGACGCCCTCCACACCGGACACGAGCACGCCGTCGACTCCGGACACGAGCGCCCCCTCGACGCCGGACTCGAGCACGCCGTCCACGCCCGACACGAGCACCCCGTCCACCCCGGACGCGACGCCGTCGACTCCGGACGCGAGCACTCCCTCGACGCCCGACGCGACCCCGTCGACACCCGACACGAGCTCCCCGTCCACCCCGGACGCGAGCACTCCGGACACGACCACCCCGGACACGACTCCGTCGACCCCGGACTCCACGCCGGGCAACGGGTCCCCGTCGTCCGCGCCGGCGGCCGGAGCCGCTGTGGCCGGTGGCGCGTCGGCCACGCCGTCCTCCCCCTCGACGAGCACCCCCGACGCGAACACCGCTGTCGATACGAGTGCCTTCGAGTCCGCCGTCGCCGCCGACGCGGCGACCCCGGACGCCGAGACTCCCGACTCCAACACGCCGGAGTCGGACGCGGCGAACCCCGACCAGACGGTCGACCCCGATGTGCTCGACGCCGGCGATGCCGCTGCGGCGGGAGCCGTTGCGGCCGGAGCCGCCGGCGTGGTCGGTCTGCACGCCGGCGCGAGCGGCGGGAAGGCCCCGAGCACCCCGACGTCGCCGACCGGCCCCGCCTCGCCTGCGACCCCGTCCGCACCGTCGTCGAACGCACCCTCATCCCCGAGCTCGAACACCCCGTCGTCGCCGACGCCCGACGCGAACACGCCGGCCGCTCCCGGGACGCCCGACGCGACCTCCCCCGACGCGAACACGCCGGAGACTCCGGAGGGCAGCAACTCGACCGAGCGGACCACCGCGGAGATCGACACGGCCCTCGCCGAGATCAACCCGAACTTCGATCCGTTCGATCCCGCCAACGGCTACGCGACGAACTGCGGCAACACCTCGGCGATCCTCAACGATTTCCTCAACGGGAACCCGTCGAGCGAGGCCCCCACCGGCACGCTCGGTGTCCCCGAGATGGAAGCGCGCACCGGAAACCCGCAGACGCCGATGACCCCGGACCAGATCGCGGACTCCCTCCGCGAGATGGGCGCCGGATCCCACTGCGTCGTCGGCATCGACCGCTCCACGGGAGACGGCCACTGGTTCAACGCCTACTTCGACGGCGACACGGTGTGGTCCATCGACGCCCAGACAGGAACCCGCTCCGCCTGGCCCCCGAACGAGCCCAATGCCACCAACTGGGACGCCTCGATCCGCCCGGAGGACGTCGCCGACCCGAAGACGCCGGAGGCAGATGCGTCGTCAGGCGATACTCCGTCGACCGACTCACCCGTCACCTCACCTCCGTCGCCCGACAAGGCTGGCCAGGACGGCGCGGATGCCAGCACTCGGGGCACGGCCGATGGCTCCACGAGCCGTTTCGACCCTTCCATCGTGGAGACCCTCTCACCGGAATCGCAGGCGATCATCTCTGCGGTCGAAGCCGAGGGCCGACAGGATTTCCGTTCGGACGAGTTGGACGCCCTACACGCGGACCCTGCGGTTCGAGACGCGGTCGACGCCAACCCGGATGTCAAGCGACGAGTGAAGCTGCGCGTGCAGGTGGCGCGAGACATCATCGCGGGGGCCGATCGAAACCGGGAGGGGGACTTCGTCACACAGCCGAACGACACGGTCGTCCCCTGCCGACGCTATCCCGATGGGACGCCCATGCGATTCGACCCCGAGACGGGAAAGCTCGTGCCGCCGGGCACGCCGGGAATGACCATGCCGGTCCGACGCGCCTTCGATTTCGGCCACATCCCCGACCACCAGTGGCGTGACACCCGCATCATCGCGACGCTCGAGAACGGGTGGAGTCGCCGCGACATCCTCGAGTACGAGAATGAGGAAAGCCACTATCGGATCGAGGACTTCAGGGAGAATCGAAGCAACCGTTACAACCGAACTCCGTGACCCACTCCGAGGAGAGCCCCTGATGCCCGAAAAGCCGTCGAGACCATACCTCGGACCCGTATCCATCGGCGACCTCCAAGGAATCCGTGACGTGGCGGCCCAGGGAGTCGAGATCAATGGTGCGATGAACATCGGCAAGCCACGGCACGACTACTCGCCCCTCACCCTTGCGATCGAGCGCGGCGACCTCGACAGTGTAAAGACCCTCCTCGAGGTCGGCGCGGACCCCGATCGTGTCGACCCCATGGGCCGAACGCCCCTCCGGGCCGCGCTGACGACGGTGACGCTCGGCACCGGACCCTCGGTCGAGGCGATCTGTCTCGCCCTCATCGCGGCTGGAGCAACCGTCACCCCCGACGTCGTGACTCGCGCGCACGATTCTTTCAACTGGATGGGCGAATCGATGTACTCGGATCAGTTCCTCGCCCGCTTGACCGAGCTCGGAACGACATCCACGACAACGAGTGAGGACTCCGAATGACCCGCCCCATCCTCGACCACGTCCGTTCGTTCTTCCCCGACGGTGTGATCACTCAGCCTGTCGGCGATGTCGACGGGATCACGCTGCACCTCATCATCTCCACGAGCCCCGCGGTGAACCTCGTCTTCACGGACGGGCTCGCCGCCCGCGTCGAGGCACTCGTGCCGCAGGAGATCGCAGTGTTCGCCCTCCCGGGGCAATGGCGGCAGGCAGCCGAACTCGTGAGCGCGACCGCCGTCAATCTGCTCGAACGAGGGAGCGGGCTGAACCTCGGGGACATCATCGCCTCCCCCACCCCCATCGTCGAGGGGACGGCCATCGGCGGGGTGCTCGCGTCGACGAACCCGTTCCTCGATGACGGTTTCGACGTCGAACCCGATGAGGACGGCGGGTACAGCCGGCAGATCGTCACTCTGTTCCCGCTCACCGTTCCCGAGGCGGCCGAGCTGCGGGGCCGTTCTGACGACGACGCGGTCGAGGAGTTTTTGGAGCGACTCGACGCGGCGGGGATCGATGAGACCGACCTGACCAGGCCGGCCGCTGGCGACGCTGGTCCGTCCGCCGTAGGCGACGAGCTGCCTCCCGTCGCCCCCGACATCGACCGGCTCACGGCGGTCGCGACCGGCTACTTCGCCCTCCTCGCACCGAATGCCGAGCTGCGCACCATCCCCCTCGAGAACGGCGCGGGCATCTGCGTCGTGCACACCGTCCGCGGCGGCGGCAAGATCTACGTCGCACCGGACGAGAGCGTGCTCTTCGTGGGCTCGGCGCTGGACTTCGACGCCGGCCTCGCCGCGTTCCTCGCCGGAACCCGCACCCCGCCGGAGAAGTTCGTCCGACCAACGTCCTGACGCGGCACGCCACCACGTGATCTCCCGGTCCCGGCTCTGGCAGGCTCAGCAGAGCAACGGCAGGCAGCCGAACGGAATCAACCGGGGAGAGAGGCCGACATGCTCGAGACGGTGACGATCGAAATCGACAGAGCTCGGGTGAGCGGAACGGCCGCGAACGAGTTGTCCGCCGAGGTCGCTGGGATACTCGAGGCCTTCCGCCCGTATCGTGCGGAATTCCGTGACGGGCTGAGCATCCGGATCGGGTGGGGGCCCTTCGTCCTCCGCCGAGACGCGAACGACGTCTACACGGTGGTCGCCCCTCAATACGACGAGCGGCCGATCGACGGCGTCACCGACGATCTGACCCTCGCGCTGCGGACCCTCGTCGGCCAGACCCTCGTTCTGTCCCGGGCGGGGATCACCGAGCCTGTCCCGACGAGCTTCGATCAGGACCTCATCATCGCAAACCGGGCGAAGGGCGCCGCGCGCTGGGCGCTCGCGCGGACCGAGCCCCGCCCGCATGACAGTGGCTGGTACATCGACGTCTACCCCACTCCGCCCGGCTCGGAGGCACTCGCCCCAAGCGAGATGACCCGCTACCCCGCCGCGCAACTGCTCCAGATGAAGAAGCATGCGGTCCGGGCGCTGTTCCTTCCGCCAGGCGTTGCCGCGGTCGTCAGCGACGACGGCGTGGAGGTCATCTTCCGCGAGGGCGACTTCTCCATCCTCGCTCAGGGACCGCTGTGAGGGGCGTGCGCGAATGACGAGCCCCAAGCGGGTGACGATCAATCACCGCATAGCCGGAGCGGACGTCCGCGCGACGATCCGAGAGGACATGGTCCCCCTCGCAGTGGCCGCGCTTCAGCGTTTCGAGCACGACGCGATCGCGGACGGCGCCGTCGTCGACCTGGGGTGGGCACCCATCCGGCTCCGTGAGGACGGCCTCGGCTTCGTGGCCGTCGCACCGGACTTCCGGTCGATGTTCCCGCGACGGCGCATCACCGAAGACCTGACGGACGTGCTGTGGATCCGAGCGATGCAGGACGACTTCCACGAGCGCAGCGGCATCCCGCGTGGCCCTCGGACGAACTTCGACAACTCCATCTACGCGATCGAGGGCGCATGGCGGGCCGACACCGTCTGCCTCCGCCGGGAGGAGCTCGACGGCTCCCCGTTCTCGGGATGGCTCGTCGACGTGGTTGTCCCGCCACAGCCCGCGTCGGATGTGGACTCGGGACACATCGCGAAGGCCTACACGGTGTTCCTCGAGCGGCCGGCCCTTCTCGCGACCGTCAACCTGCCGCCGGGATTCGTCGTCGCCGCGGACAAGAACTCCGTACTCGCCGTGCACGATGAGTCAGGTCGGATCGTCTACGACGGCCCGTTCTCGGAATCCACCCTTCCCTGACCATGCCGATGAGGGGATTGGGAGGCTGTCGCCGGTGCGACATCCTTCTTCGGTCTCCGCGTCAGTGGGTTCGGCCACGCTCCCACGTCTGTCGAGACACCAGGAACGAGACTGAGCCCAGATGATCGATTTCGTTCAGGGCCGACTACGCCGTCGGGAACGTCGGGTCGACCAGGCGGCCGAGCGTCTGGAGGTAGTCGGCTGCCGACCGCGGGTGGTGCACGGGAACGCCGTTCATGAGCGCGCCCACGACGATGGCCTCGAGGAGCTGACGGACACCGGCCTCGTCGAGGAACGAATCCATGATGATCGCGATGTCGCCGGGACGGGTCGGGGACGACTTCGGCCCCCACAACCGCACGAAACCACGTGCGTTCTCGTGGCTGATTCGCGCCTGCACGGCCGAACCGTCGCGGAGGGCGATGGTGAGACCGCGCGAGCCGTTGCCCGCCTTCTGCGAGAGTCGGGCGCCCCAGCCGATGATCGGAATGCTCGCGCTGGCCTGCGCGCGAGCAGTGGAGTCGTACTCGATGACCCCGACCACCTCGTTCCAGGCGATCGGACCCACGAGGCCGAAGGACACACCGGCGCCCGACACCCGCGCGAGTGTGCCGTTGCCGACGGCCAACCGGCGCATCCCACGTCCCACGTTCAGGATCGTCGGGAGCGTCGCGAACATCACGACCAGCCCGAAGACGCCGAGCACGATGAGGAGCCGGGTGGCCGCGCCGCCGAAGATCAGGAGTAGGAGGCAGAGCAGGAGGCTCACGCCTCCGACGATGGCGAGCACGGTCGCGGTTCGGCGGTTGCGCGTCAGCACGGCGTCGGCCGCCGCGCGGTCGTAGACGGCGTCGTAGTGGTTCCCGGCCTCGAACGCGCGAGCCCAGTGCTGGAGCTCCGCGGGGACGGCCGCGGCGCTCACGACGCGGGCGGGGTCGACCGAGACGAGGTGCCCGGGACGGCCGGCGGTGACGCCTTCTCGTCGAGGCCCTTCGCGAGCGCCGCCTTCAGCGCGTCGTACGACGCCCCCTCGAAGGCGATCGGCTCGGAGTAGGTGAGGTCCTTGCCGTTCTTCCCCTCGTGGAGGACGAGCGTGCCGAACCCGATGCGGTCGGCGTCGGCCGTCCAGAACTCGATGTCCACGTCCGCGTGCGACGGCGGCTTGGGCAGCGGCGTGAACGCCGAGGGGTCGCCCGTCCGGAACCGCGCGTCGAGGTCGGTGAAGAGCTGGCGCCCGCCGGAGAGGCCGCGCCAGTGGCGCTTCCGCAGCGGTGTCCCCGACGGGGCGAGGCTCCACACCTTCCCCCAGCGGATGGCCGCGAACACGCACGCCGCCGCCACGAGCACGAGGAGGATCGGGGAGACGAGGAGGCCGATCCGCTGACCGGCGACGAAGCGCACCGACCCGGTCGCGTCGGCGGCCTGATCCTGCAGCTCTCCGAAGTTCAACGCCCGGTAGACGAGCGCGACGAGGGCCGCCACGGCGAGCACGAGGAAGATGATCGTCCGCGGCCACGACCGACCGCGACGGAATCGCTCCGGATAGCGGGCGAACCCCTTGTCGAATGCGGCCATGACCTGTCCCCTCGGCGTCGATCCGGGACCGTCGTCCCGACGGTCGATTCTACGGGAGGGGCGGGGGCGGGCCGATAGGCTCGGAGCACGCCGACAGATCCGTGGAGGGGCCCATGACCGACGTACTCGCCGACCGCTGCGAACAGCTGCGCCAGACCGTGCTCGAGCTCACGCAGGCCGTGATCGAATCGCTCGGCGCACCGGCCAAGCTCAGCCGCGTCGTCCCGATGATCTCCCAGATCAGATCCGTCGTGTACCTCGGCGCCGACGGGATCGACGACCCCGCGTACATCGCCTGGGTCCGGGGCGCCGCCGCGAACCTCGATCGCATGGAGGAGGCCGCCCTCGCGGGCGACGCGAAGGCCACCCACGCCGCCTTCGCCGACCAGCAGTCGGGCGTCGCCCTGCTCGGCACCGCCTGCGCGGGCAAGCCCGGCTGGTAGACGCACAGCAGGCACCGATGTCGCTCATCGGCGCCGGTCCTACACTGAAGATCGACACACCCGTTCGATCGATTTCAGGAGGATCCATGTCCGACCGCAGCGAGATCGAATGCTGGCTCACCGACATGGACGGCGTGCTCGTCCATGAGAACCACGCACTGCCCGGCGCCGCCGCCCTGCTCCAGCAGTGGACGGACCTCGGGAGCCCGTTCCTGGTGCTCACGAACAACTCGATCTTCACGCCCCGCGACCTGAGCGCGCGCCTGCGCGCGTCCGGTCTCATCGTCCCGGAGGAGTCGCTCTGGACCTCGGCGCTCGCGACAGCGGACTTCTGTGCGAGCCAGGTTCCCGGCGGATCCGCCTTCGTGATCGGCGAGGCCGGGCTCACGACGGCGCTCCACGAGGTGGGCTTCGTGATGACGGAGACCGCGCCCGACTACGTCGTGGTGGGCGAGACGCGCAACTACTCCTTCGACGCGATCACGAAGGCGATCCGCCTCATCCTTGACGGCTCGCGGTTCATCGTGACGAACCCCGACGCCACCGGGCCGAGCGCGCAGGGCGTGCTCCCCGCGACAGGCGCGATCGCGGCGCTCATCTCGAAGGCGACGGGCCGCGAACCCTACGTGGTGGGCAAGCCCAACCCGATGATGTTCCGCTCGGCTCTCAACCGCATCGGCGCGCACTCGGAGAACACGGCGATGATCGGCGACCGCATGGACACCGACATCGTCGCGGGCATCGAGGCCGGCCTCCACACGATCCTCGTCATGACGGGCATCAGCGACGAGGCGGAGATCCGGAAGTACCCGTTCCGCCCCGACGAGATCCTCTCGGGCGTCCACGAGCTCCTCATCGACGCCCCGATCGAGACCGACGCCCTCTGACACCAAAAAGATCGCGATACAGCATCGAATTTCGTGCTGTATCGCGATCTTTTTGGGGTCTTAGGGGGTGGGGGTGGCGACGGAGGTCGTGAGCGGTTCGCCGGAGGAGCGCGAGGCGAAGCAGAAGTAGTCGCGGTTACCCGCTGCCCACTGCTCGCCCGAGACCGGGTAGGAGCCCTGCACCTGGAGGTCGGTGAACGGCGCGGCCGCCCCGAAGTCGACGACGCCGGGCGCACTGCACAGCAAGCCGATCTCGGACGCGATCACGTCCTCGCCGGGGAACGGGTCCGCCGGGTCGTCCGTGTACGGGGCCGCGAACACGAGCTGGCCGGCGTGCGGCTGCGAGCAGTCCACGACGGTGAACTCCTCGGCCCACGGCGACGAGTACGGGTCGAGGCACTCGCCTCCACGCAGCTCGTCCCACGCGTATGTACCCGGGGCGAGCGGTCCGGAGGCAGGCTGCTCCGCAGTGGGTTCCGGCGTCGCGGTCGGAGTCGGTGTCGCCGACGCCGCCGCGCCCGACGATCCGGCGAAGATCAGCGGAAGGCGGGTGCCGAGGTAGAAGAGTCCCACGAGCGCGAGGACGATGACGACGCCCGCGGCGACGAGTGGAAGACTGCCGCGCTCTCCGCCGGACCCGAGGCCCCCGGAGCGAGACCGGCCTGCGACTCGGTCCGGACGCACGTGCGACGTCTGGGCATCCGACTCGGCGACGAGCCCGTCGGGGAACACGGAGTCCGAGGACTCGGCGCGCGCCCTCACGGACGGCGTCGGCGTATGCTCCGCCGCACCGGCGGCCGCGCTCGCGGCCGAGACCGGCATGGCCGCGGTTCCGAGAGCGGAGAACCGGTCGGCCGCATCCAGTTCGTCGTCCGGATCGTCGGGATCCTCGTCGGCCGGGAGGGTGGACATCGCCGCGGTGGCGGGGAAAGCGTCGTCGAGGTCGGGACGCGACCACGTCGGCGCCTCCGCAGGAGGCCCCGCGTCGGCGGAGGGCGTCTCCGGCTCGGCAGCGGAGAGGCCCGCAGCGGAGTCGTCCGAGGAGGAACCTCCCGAGGCGGAAGCGTCGGAACCCTCCCGCTCGTCGTCGTCCGTCGCCGCGACCGATCCCGGCACGGCGGACGGTGCGGCAGCCCCTGCGGCAGCTGCGGCGGCCGCGGCCTCCGCAGCGAGTCGTGCGGTCTCGGCCTCCTCGGCGGCGCGCTCCTCGGCTTCCCGCCGTTCACGGACGATGCGCGGGTCGTCCTCATCGTTCGCGACGAGCGACCAGGAGAAGCTCCCGAAATCGATCTCGCCCGAGTCCTCGGGGATCCCCGACCGCGGGGCCGGGGTCGCGGCCGGCATAGCCGGGTTCTCGACCGCGGTCGGCGTCGGCTCATCGGCGGGCTCGTCCCGGGTGGCGGAGGCGGACGAGTCGGGCGTCGACGCGTCTGCCGCGCCCGTCGCCCGCTTCGGCAGTCCGGGCAGGACGATCGCGTTCGGATGAGCGCGCCCACCCGCTGAAGAGGCGGGCTCCGGCTCGACTGCGCCGTCGACCGTCCGGCCGTCGGAGGTCGCGTCGCCCTGAGTGTTGCCCGAGGCCGGGACGTCGTCGCTGCCCTCCGCGACCGCGGACTCGTCGCCGGAGTCCGCCACGGGAGCGGCGGACTCGTCGTCCTCGACCTCATCGGCAGCGGCTGGAGTCGGCATCGGGGGGCGTGGGGGCGGCGGGGACGAGGGTGCGAACCATCCGGGCATCGGCTCGGGAGCGCGCGGACGAGTGAGCGGCGGCTCGCTCGGCGTGGTCGGCGCAGGCTCCGACGAGCGTGCGGAGACGGGCGCCGACGCGGCGTCGTCCGGCAGGATCGGGAGTCGCTGGGTGGCGGGTGACGTGTCCTCCGGGCCGTCATCGCTGAGACCGTCGTCCGTGTCGTCGTCCGCGTCGGGCGAGCGCTCGTCCTCCGCGCGCACGACGGGGATGTCCGTCGTATCCACCGGCAACGCGGCGAGCTGGATCGCGAGCCAGTCGGCACCGTCGTCGAGGATCTCGACGCCCTCGGTGTCGGGATCCGACGCGCCGCTCGCGTCCGCGGCGTCGTCGCCCGCGTTCGTTCGGGCCCCCTCGACCGGCTCGTCGCCGTCCGTGGGGAAGCCTCCACCGGTGCCGTTCGTCATCTACTCGAGACCGAGATCGTGCAGGTCGAGAGCGGCGAAATAGGGGTAACCGGCGGACTCGATGATCTCGCGCGCGCCCGTGTTGCGGTCGACGACCACGGCGACGCCGGCGATCTCGGCGCCCACCTTCTTGAGGGCCTCGATCGCGGCGAGGGGCGAACCGCCGGTGGTGGAGGTGTCCTCCACGACGATGACGCGCTTCCCGGCGAGGTCGGGCCCTTCGACCTGGCGTCCGCGTCCGTGGTCCTTCGGCTGCTTGCGCACGACGAACGCGTCGTACGCGTGTCCGGCTGCGACGCCCTGGTGGAGAATCGCGGAGGCGATCGGGTCGGCACCCATCGTGAGCCCACCGACGGCGACGACGTCGGGCACATCCGCGATGAGGTCGAGCATGACCTGACCGATGAGCGGGGCGACGCGGTGATCGAGACTCACGCGGCGCATGTCGACGTAGTACGTCGCCTTCTTGCCGCTCGTGAGGGTGAAGTCGCCATGGAAGACGGCGTCCTTCTTGATGAAGTCGATCAGTCGCTCGCGTGCATCGGTCACAGAAACCGAGTCTAGCGGGGCGTTCTTCCGCGGATCGGCGGCTCGCGGAGCCCCACCCTCCGATTCATCAGGCATCGGCACGCCCCGGAAACGACGAAGGCCGCGCCACCGATGGGTGACGCGGCCTCGGGGTCGCAGTGCGGACGGACCTCAGACGAGGTTGTACGTGCGCGCGGGCTCGCGACGGTAGCCGTCGCGGAGCACGGTGACGATCGTTCCCGCGATCGCGGAAACGGCCGTGAGACCGAGGATGGTGAGGAAGACGGTCATGAGAGGGTCCTTTCCTGATCGGGGACGAGAAGCTGTACCTCTTCATTACATGCCTCCCGACCATGAACGACAAGCGAATAAAACTACCGTGACTGTGTAGCATCACTACATGGATGTGCGCCGCCTCGATCTCCTCCGGGAGCTCGCCGATCGCGGCTCCGTCCATGCCGTCGCGGCGGCGACCCATCGCACGCCCTCCGCCGTCTCACAGCAGCTCAAGCTCCTCGAACGCGAGGCCGGCCTGCCCCTCACGGAACGCAGCGGGCGCGGCATCGTGCTCACCGACGCAGGCCGCGCTCTCGCGGCGAGCGCCATCGACGTGGCCGCGGCGATCGCGCGCGCGGAAGCGACGTGGGACGAGTACATCGGTGATCCCACGGGGCACGTCTCGGTGGCCACGTTCCCCACGGCGGGTCAGACGTTCGTCCCTCCGGCCGTCGCGGCGCTCGCCCGCCTCCCCGGCCTCACCGTGGAGCTGACGAGCCGCGACGCCGACATGACCGACTTCCCGAGCCTCACCGCGGACTACGACATCGTGATCGCCTACTCGCTCCCGGGCCAGCGCTCGTGGAGCGGGCGCGGCCTCCGCAACATCTACCTCCTGAGCGAGCCCCTCGACGTGGTCCTCCCTCTCGGCCACCGGCTCGCGGGGAAGAGCGAGCTGACCCCGCACGACCTCGTCGGCGAGCCCTGGATCGGCGTCCCCGAGCAGTTCGCGTTCGACCTCCTGCTCCACGAGCTCGAGGCCGTCACGCAGAGCGAGATCGAGGTGGTGCAGCGGGTGTCGGACAACCTCATCACGGAGGCGCTGGTGGCGCAAGGCATCGGCGTCGCCTTCACGCCGCGCTTCACCGCGTCCGGGCCGGAGAAGGGCATCGTGACGAGGCCGCTCACGGGCGTCGAGGCCTCGCGACACGTGCTCATGCTGCTCCGCCCCGACAAGGCGGAGCGGCTCGCGGTCCGCACGGTCGCCGACGAGATCCGGCGACAGGCCGTCGCTCTCGAAGCGAGCCACACGCCCGCGGAGGAGCCGCCTCTCGTCGGACCGCGCTGGGTCTGAGCCGCACCATGCCGAAGCCATGCAGACCGCCGAGCGTGTCGGCGGTTGCCGGTAGCGTTGGATCATGCGCATCGCCACATGGAACGTCAACTCGATCAGGGCCCGATCGGGGCGTGTCGTCGACTGGCTCGTGAACAACGAGGTGGACGTGCTGGCCATGCAGGAGATCAAATGCCGCCCGCATCAGTTCCCCCTCGAGGCGTTCGAGGCGGCGGGATACGAGGTGCACCTCCACGGACTCAACCAGTGGAACGGCGTCGCGTTCGCGTCCCGGCTCCCGATGACGGACGTCGTGACGAGTTTCGAGGGCATGCCGGGCTTCGGCAAGCCGGCCACGCCGGGCCCCGGCGGCTCGGGGCCTGAGTTCGACGCCGCCGGCCTCCCCCTCGAGGCGCGCGCCATCGGCGCCACGGTGGACGGCATCCGGCTCTTCAGCCTCTACGTTCCGAACGGCCGAGCCATCGGAGACCCGCACTTCGTCTACAAGCTCGAGTGGTACGCCCGGCTCGAGGCCGACGTCCGCACGTGGCTCGCCGCCGAGCCCCATCTGCCGCTCGCGCTCATGGGCGACTTCAACGTCGCGCCGTTCGACGAGGACATGGGCGACCCCAGCCACATTCCGGGCGTCTCCACCCACATCTCGCCGGAGGAGCGCGCGGCGTTCGCCTCGCTCGAGGGCGCCGGCCTCACGGACGTGGTGCGCCCACTCGTCCCCACGGGCTACACGTTCTGGGACTACAAGCAGCTGCGCTTCCCCCGCAACGAGGGCATGCGCATCGACTTCGTGCTGGGATCACCGGCGTTCGCCGAACTCGTGGTGGGAGCGTCGATCGATCGCGAGCAGCGCAAGGGAGACGCCCCGAGCGATCACGTCCCCGTCGTCGTCGATCTGGACGTGGAACCCGCCGAGGACGACGACCGCCCCATGATCTTCGGCTGATGCTCATCCTTTTCGGCACCCGGCGTCAGGCCACGGTCGTCGCCCTCGTGTCCTTCGTCTGCCGTTTCTGCTCGAAGGATGTGCCCCAGCGGGTGCTGAGGGTCGTCAATCGGTTCACACTCTTCTTCGTCCCGCTCTTCCCCGTGTCCACGCGCTTCGCCAACGAGTGCTCGAACTGCGGCGGCACCACCGACATCTCGCGGGAGCAGGCGGACAGCGCGATCGCCTGGGCGCAGGCGAACCGCTGAGGCCGACGCCCACGGACGGAACGCGCGCGCCGCGAGCTCCTCGTGGTCTCCCCTCAGATCACCCGAGTCCGGCACGAGCACCGCACCGGTCTTGTCGGTGCTTCGAACAGGTGCGGATCGCCCTCGATCGCCGTCGCGCCGACTACGCGGTGGACCCGCGCTACCCCGTCGATCGGCGCGAATGACTCACGCGAGGAGCGCCGCGATCACCACGATGACGGGCACGGACGCGAGCGTGGTCGCGAGCACCGTGTCGCGAGCGAGCACGACACCCGTGTTGTAGCGGCTCGCGTAGTTGAAGATGTTCTGCGCCGTCGGAAGGGCGGCGAGCGTGACGACGGCGAAAAGCTCCGGGCCGTGGAGGCCGAAGCCGAGCGACGCGACGAGCCACGCGACGCCCGGCATCACGACGGCCTTGAGGATCGATGCGACGACGATGCGCGAGCGTCCCTCGTTCGCCGCGAACGGCTTCTGCCCGTAGAGCGACATGCCGAACGCCATCAGGATGAGCGGCACGGCGGCACCGCCGAGAAGCTCGAACGGCGCGAGGACGGCGTCCGGCAGGTCGATGCCGAGCAGCGCGATCACGAGACCCGTGAGCGACGCGATGATGAGCGGATTGCGGATCGGCTGGGACAGGATCCCACCGACCGACGCGGATCCCCTCGACTCGATGTCGAGGAGAGCGAGACCGATCGGCGCGAAGATCACGAGCTGGATCACGATGAGCGGTGCCACGTAGTGCGCGTCGCCGAGCACGTACACGGCCACCGGGAGTCCGATGTTGTTCGCGTTGACGTAGCCGGACGCCATCGACCCGATCGTGGACCGGCCGAGCGGATCGCGCCAGAACACGAGGTTCACCACGAGGTAGACGGCGGCCATCGAGACGGCACTGATGAGGGCCACGAGGAGGGGCACGGAGAAGACGTCGCCGATGTCGGCCTGGGCGAGCACGGTGAAGAGCAGAGCCGGACCGGTGACGAAGAACGCGATGCGGTTGAGCACGAATCCCGCCTCGGGGCCGCCGATCTGCAGGCGTGCCGCGATGTAGCCCACGAGGATGACGAAACCGATGATCCCGAACCCCAGCAGCACTCCTCCCATGTGTTCAGCCTAGGGCGCGTCAGGATCTGGCCCCTCGCCTGGGCGTCATGGGAGGATGGACGGCGGCGACGGAGCCATCAGCTCCTCGCCGGAGCGCTCGCACCCGAGCGCGTTTCGAACACCCACGAGGAGAGACGATGACGACTGCCGCCCGCACGATGGAATCCACCGACCGACGCCCCGCACCATCGGCTGCGACGGACCGACAGGACGATGCGGGTCTCCGCGGGTCCGCTCTCGAGCACGAGCGCGTCGTCATCGCCACAGGTGAGCGTTCGCGGCTCACGATCGTCGTCGCGGTGCATTCCACTCGCCTCGGTCCTGCCCTCGGCGGCGCGCGCCTCTGGTCGTACCCCACGTGGAACGACGCCCTCGCCGACGCCCTCCGCCTCTCGGAGGGGATGACCTCGAAGAACGCGTGCGCCGGACTCGAGCACGGCGGCGGCAAGGCCGTGATCCATCTCCCCCTGGGCGTGACCCTCGATGCCGAGACACGCCGTGACGCCTTCCTCGATCTCGGCGACATCGTCGAGTCGTTCGGCGGGAGGTACGTCACCGCCGAAGACGTCGGGACCTCGTCAGCGGACATGGCCGTCGTCGCGGAGCGCACGGCACACGTCACGGGCCTCCCGCCCGAGCAGGGCGGCGTCGGCGAGCCGAGCGAGGCAACGGCCGACGGCGTGGTCTCCTCCATCCGTGCCACGGCGGATGTGGTCTTCGGAACGTCGGACCTCCGCGGCCGCCGCGCGACCATCTCCGGTCTCGGCCACGTGGGCTCCCTCGTGGCCAGGACGCTCCACGCAGAGGGGGTCGACCTCACCGTCACGGACGTGAACCCGGCCCGACGCGCCCTCGCGGAGGAACTGGGCGCCATGTGGGTGTCGCCCGGATCCGAGCACCTCGTGGAGACCGACGTCTTCGTGCCGTGCGGCGTCGGCGGCGCCCTCACGGAGACGGTCGTCGCGGAGCTCGCGTGCAGGGCCGTCGTCGGAGCCGCCAACAATCAGCTCGAGAACAGATCGGTCGCGGACCTCCTCGCGGCCCGCGGCATCCTGTGGGCACCCGACTTCATCGTCAACGCCGGCGGCGTCATCTACCTCGCGTCGGCAGCCGATGTCGCCGGACGGGCGGCCCTCGATCAGCGCGTCACCGCGATCGGCGAGACGGTCCGCGCCGTCTTCGACACCGCGGGTCGGGACGGCGTCACGACGCTCGCAGCGGCCGAGCGCCTTGCGGCCGAGCGACTGTCCGGAGGCTCGGAGGCCTGACCCGTCTCCACACGGCGACGGTCGCGGCGGAGCACCGTCGCGAGCGTCGCCGTGTCAGCGGTTCACGGCCGCTCGCCGGCAGGGGTCAGCCGGAGGTCGCCGTGAACGTGACGGTGTCGCCCAGGGTGGCGTTCCCGAACGGGTCGATCGTGCGGATGCGGTACCCGTAGCTGCGACCGGGGGTCAGGCCGGTGTCCGTCACCGTGACGTTCGGCCTCGTCCAGAAATTCGAGGTGACCGCCACCGTCGCGACCGGAGTCGCGGTGTTGCCGTCACGGATCACCTCGTACCGCAGCGCGCTGTTGTCGCGGTCGTAGTTGGCCGTCCACGAGAGCCGGGCCCGCCCGGAACCGGCCGCCACGATCGTGCTCTTCATGTTCGAGCCGGAGAGGCGTGGGCCGTCCGTGTTCGGCGCGACGGTCTTCGACGCGAAACGGACGAGGCCCTGCTGTGCCGTTCCGTTCACTGTCATGAATTCGCCACCGTAGAGCACGTAGCCGCCGGAGGCCGTCACGTCCCACGGCCCTTGGCCCAGCCCCGTGTAGGTACCGGGGGCGAGGTCGGGGAACCAGTGCTGCAGCGAGGGTGCCTGTTGGCCGGCGAAGTTCGCGTATGACGTGATCCTGTTCGTCGTGAGCGTCCCCGTCGCCGCAGTCGTGAAGGCGAGCGCGCGGTAGTGCTTGCTCGGTGGAGAGTAGTCGGGGAACCCTCCCGTCGAGATGTTGCGGCAGAAGTGCGCGTGACCAGCGGTGTACGCCGTGGTGCCCGCCGACGCGATCGAATAGGTGTCGCCGTGGCAGTCCTCCAACCAGACGGTCGCGCCGCCGCCCCATCCCGCTTTGAAGGCTCCCTCGAGGTTGCCGCCGCCGCCGTAGACGTAGCCGCTCCCGTAGACGCCGGTCGAATCGGCGGCGAGCGAGGTGATTCCCGCCGAGGTTCCACCGTTGCGCACGACCGTGTTCACGGCGAACGGACGGAGGGAACCCGTCGTCGCGTCGACCGACGCGAGGCCGTAGCCGGGATTGCTCGAGCCGTTCACCGAGGTGAAGTTGCCGCCGAGCACGAGCTCAGACCCGGACGGGGAGAGGGCGAGGGCCGCGATGTTCCCTCCAGCCGGCGACGGGGCGAACGGCAGGAGCTGGGCCGTCGACGCGGCGAGCGCCGCGACCTTCGAGCGCGCTGTGCCCTGCACGGAGGTGAAGCTGCCGCCGAGGAACACCGTGGTGTTCGTCGCGGCCAACGCCTTCACACCCGAGTTGAGCGTCGGGCGGAACGACGAGACGAGCGAGCCGTCCGCCACCGAGAACGCAGCCAGCCTGTAGCGGGTGCTGCCGTTCACCGCGGTAAACGTGCCTCCCACGTAGAGCCTGCTCCCATCCGGCGATGCGGCGAGTGCCCGGACCGGCGCGTTGAAGGTCGGCGCGAACGTGGTGACGAGCGCTCCGGTCGTCAGGTTGTAGGCGAGGAAGTTGGACCGGGCGACCGTTCTCTGTCCGGCGGGAGCACCGGACGGGCGGGCCGTGCGGAAATCGCCGCCCACGTACACGACGTTCCCGATCACCACCTGGTCCCAGACGACGCCGTCGATCTGCGGTGTCGGAAGGGGGTCGGAGGAGACGGTCTCGGGCGTGCCCGCGACCGGCGGCGCGGTGTCGGCGTATGCGGCGGGCGGCACGATCGCGACGGTGCTCGACAGAAGGATCCCTGCCAGCATCGAGCCCATCAGCATGAGCCGGCGGACGGGTCGCGACCGCGACGTTCTCCCTCCGGCGCCGGAGCGATCGGTGCGGAGAATGCCGGGACTGTGCTGCGATCTGCTCATCGGTATCCCTGGGTCGTCCACCGGGTCGGAGCGAGCCGGGAAGTGACGTTCCCTCGCCTCGTTGAGGGCAGGGTACGCGCGTATCCGCGGGAACGGAAGAGACAGGCATCCGATTGCGCGCCGGACGTCGCGGAGGGCCGCAATGTTACGGAACGTTTCACCGACGGGGAGGCGTGTGGCGGGAACGCCCTAGCGTTGGATGACCGCCAGACCATCCGTCCTCGAGCGACCCGAGAGCCCCCGTGTCCACGACCGTCCCGCGAGACCGCGCACGCGACGTCAGCCGCGCCGTCTCGATCGACTTCGACGGAGTGGGACGGTCGTTCGAGACGGAACGCGGCAACGGGCCGGTCCGGCCGGTGCTCCGCGACATCGGACTGCACGTCGAGCCCGGAGAGGTCGTCGCGATCCTCGGCACGAGCGGCTGCGGCAAGTCCACCCTCCTCCGGATCACCGGAGGACTCGACACGGCTTCCGCCGGCGTCGTCCGCATCGACGGGGCGCCGGTCGACGGCATCGATCCGCGCACCGCCGTCGGCTTCCAGGAACCGCGCCTGCTGCCGTGGCGCACCGTGCACGACAACGTGGCGCTCGGGCTCCCGCGCGGCACCTCCAAGGCCGACGGACAGGCTCGTGTCTCACGACTGATCGACCTCGTGGGCCTCGGGGAGTTCGCGGGTCATCGGCCGCGAGAGATCTCGGGCGGCATGGCGCAGCGCACGTCCCTCGCACGCGCCCTCGCCCGCAATCCCGGCGTCCTGCTCCTCGACGAGCCCTTCGGCGCACTCGACGCGCTCACGCGCCTCAAGATGCAGGACCTCCTACTCGAGATCCTCTCCGCCGAACCGACGACCGTCCTCCTCGTCACGCACGACGTGGACGAGGCGCTGCAGCTCGCGGATCGTGTCGTGCTCCTCGCCCGACAGGACGGCGGGGAGACGGGGGCCACGATCGCAGAGCTCCTCACCGTTCCGGGAACGCGCCCACGCGATCGCGGTTCGTCAGAGCTCGCCGAGCTGCGCGGCCGACTCCTCGACGGCCTGGGGATCGACCGCCACGGCAGCGCCCGCGGCATCGAGACCGGCACCTCCATCCCGCACTACCCGTACTGACCCGCACCACGCTGAGCCGCCCCGCCAGCGCCCCGCACCCCAGCACCCCGACCCCGGTCGGCCGAGCACCACAGCACAGGAGCCCCCATGAGCACGAACCGATCACGAGCGGCCACAGCCGTCGCCGCCCTCGCCGCCGCCACGGCCCTCGTCCTGAGCGGCTGCGCGGCCGGCGAGAACGCATCGACGGACGGCTCGACGAGCGATGCCGGCGGCCAGACCACCGGCGGCACGCTCAACATCGACTTCGCGACCTACAACCCGCTGTCCCTCGTCATCAAGGACCAGGGCTGGCTCGAGGACGCCCTCGCGGATCAGGACATCGAGGTCAACTGGGTGCAGTCGGCCGGATCCAACAAGGCGAACGAGAACCTGCGGGCCGGCGCGATCGATGTGGGGTCCACGGCCGGTTCCGCCGCGCTGCTCGCGCGCTCGAACGGGTCGCCGATCAAGACGATCGACATCTACTCGCAGCCGGAGTGGAGCGCGCTCGTCGTAGGCCCGGACTCGGACATCACGTCCGTCGCCGACCTCGCGGGCAAGAAGGTCGCGGCAACGAAGGGCACCGACCCCTACTTCTTCCTCCTGCAGGCGCTGGACGCCGAGGGTGTCGACCCCGCCGACGTGACGATCGAGAATCTCCAGCACGCCGACGGCTCGACCGCACTGTTCAACGGCTCCGTCGACGCGTGGGCCGGTCTCGACCCGATCATGGCCGGGGCCGAGGAGGACGGTGCGCAGCTCATCTACCGCAACGTGGACTTCAACAGCTACGGCTTCCTCAACGCGACGGAGGACTTCCTCACCGAGAAGCCCGACGTGGCGCAGACCGTCGTGAACGCCTACGAGAAGGCGCGCGCCTGGGCACAGGAGAACCCCGAGGAGACGGCGCAGATCCTGGCGGACGTCGCGGGCATCGACCTCGCCGTCGCGACGACGGTCATCGAGGACCGTTCCAACCTCGATGTGGACAACGTACCCGGTCAGGCACAGATCGACGTGCTCTCCGTGATCGGTCCGATCTTCGTCGAGTCCGGTGACGTGGCATCGCAGGACAACGTGGACGAGGCGCTCGACAGTCTCCTCGACCCCACCTACGCGGAGGATGCCGACCCGTCGGCGATCGACGGCTAGCACCAGTTCGCTCCCGGGACCGGGAGGGGACGGGGATCGACACGAGACGAGAGGAGGGACGGATGAGCTACCAGAGTGAGCGGGACGAGCGTGTTCCCGGCGTCGTCAGCGTCCAGGGCGCGTCGTACGACACGACCGAGGCTCGGCCCGGTCGCGCCTTCCTCGCGCGCGGAACCGGTCGGCTCACGTCGAAGACGTGGTTCGTGCTCGTCGCGGGTGCTGTGCTGCCTGTCCTCGTGCTGACCGTGTGGGCGTTCGTGAGCGCCAACGATCTCGTGCCGTCGTCGCGACTGCCCTCCCCCGTGGAGGTCTGGCTCGCCGGCGTCGACCTCGCTCAGCGCGGCCTGCTCGCGTCCGATGTCGCGATCTCGGTGCAGCGTGTACTCCTCGGCTTCGGCATCGGTGCGGGTCTCGGTCTCTCGATCGGCGCCGTGGTCGGCCTGTCGAGGCTCGGCGACATCTTCCTCTCCCCCACGCTCGCGGCGCTGCGGGCGGTCCCGTCGCTCGCGTGGGTCCCGCTCCTCATCCTGTGGTTCAAGATCGGCGAGGACTCGAAGGTCATCCTCATCGCGATCGGCGCCTTCTTCCCCGTGTACACGACGGTCTCCGCGGCGCTGCGGCACGTGGACCGGCAGCTCGTGGAGGCCGGTCGCGCCTTCGGGTTGAACGGTCCGCGGCTCTTCGCCACCGTGCAGTTGCCCGCGGTCATCCCCTCCGTGATCTCCGGGCTCCGCCTCGCCCTCGCGCAAGCGTGGCTCTTCCTCGTGGCCGCGGAACTCATCGCCTCGTCGATGGGTCTCGGCTTCCGACTCGTCGATTCGCAGAACAACGGCCGGATCGACCGCATCTTCTTCGTGATCATCCTGCTCGCCGTGCTCGGCAAGCTCTCCGACTCCCTCGTCGGCCTCTTCGAACGCTGGGTCAAGCGCCGCTGGTCCTGACCCCCACCCCACCCCACCCCACCCCAAAAAGACTGCGATACAGCACGAGTTTTCGTGCCGTATCGCCATCTTTTTGGGGTGGGGGGAGGTGGAAACGTGCGCCGTGGAAGCGGTACGCGCAGTGGGCGTGCGCAGGAGGCAAAGAAACGCTCCGACTCCCCCGGTTACGCTCAGCGAGAGGGCGATCGTCCTCGGCCACCCACGCGCGAACCCGAGGAGGGATCCATGACCATCGAACGCACTTCACAGGCGATCATCGGCGAGCCCGAGGTCGTGGAAGACGCAACGCTCACCGGTGAGGAGATCGCCGCGACCCCCGCATGGCAGCGCCTCAAGGCGGCCGCGACCGCGATCCAGGCCCACCAGATCAAGGACGGGTCGATCCCGGAGACCGACGCCCATGCGGCGGCCCGCGAGCACGTCGCCGACATCGTGTCCTCCATCCGCGAGCTCGCCCCGCAGTTCCCGAGCGACGCCGCCTACCTCTCGGCCGTCGTCACCGACTTCGAGCGCTGGGTCGATGCCGGCTTCGGTGTGCCCGACTTCTACGACTCGCTCGTCGAGTTCCAGCCGCAGCAGTCCCGACGCAACGGCGAGCTGCACCTCGTGGTGTTCCCGATGTACACGCAGAACGGGTCGACGAACCGCCTCGTCGAGGCCGTCGTCATCGAGGTCGTGTGGCCCGAGTTCATCGGCTCCCTCGAGGCCGGCGACTACTCGAACGCCCTGTTCGTTCCTATCCGCTTCGTCGACTTCACCCCCGGGTACGACAGCAACTCGGCCGTGCTCTTCCCCGAGACGGTGGCGATGCGCCAGATCCCCACGTTCACGTGGGGCGCGATCTTCGCCGATCGCGAGGCGGCCCGGTTCCGTCGTGTCGTGAAGAAGGCGGCCGAGATCACGAAGCTCGACCTTCCGGACGACGCCCTGGAGCTGCTCGAGGACCAGCAGCTCGCGGAGGAGACCTTCGTGATGTGGGACCTCATCCACGACCGCACCCACATGCGCGGCGATCTGCCGTTCGACCCGTTCATGATCAAGCAGCGCATGCCGTTCTTCCTCTACTCGCTCGAGGAGCTGCGCTGCGACCTCACGGCGTTCCGGGAGTCGGTGCGTCTGCAGAAGGAGCTCTCCGCGCGCGACGCCGGCGAGCTCACCGAGGCGGAGGCGGAGACCCTCCGCCACGCGAAGCTCGTGCAGTACGCGGTGATCTTCGACCGCATCTTCCGCTTCACGCTCACCGGTTCGCGCGTGCGCAACTACGACGGGCTCGGCGGGCAGCTCCTGTTCGCCTGGCTCCACCAGCACCGGGTGCTGCACTGGACGGACACGTCGCTCGCGATCGACTGGGACGAGGTTCCCGGCGTGGTCGTCCAGCTCGGCGACGCGATCGACGAACTGTACTGGCGCTCGATCGACCGGCCGAAGGTCGCGCACTGGCTCGCCGCGTACGAGCTCGTGTCCTCCGTGGTCGAACCGCACCCCGCCTCGGCATGGAAGCGCGGACTCCCGGACGAGACGCTGCTCGGCGCCCCGAAGGGGATGACGGACGCCGTCCTCGACGACGAGTTCCCGCTCTCGATGTTCTACGAGGCGCTCTCGAAGAAGATGGGCGACGTCATCGCGTCCACGTCGGGCATCACGGGCCACGCGTAACCCGGACGCGCGCGTCGGGGACCGGAGACCACGAGCCCGAAGAGGCCTCCGGTCCCCCGCCGACACGATGCGTCGTGTGTCAGGATGAGGACGACCCCGACCCGGAAGTGACGACGATGTCGACCGTTCTCCCCTCTCCCCGTTTCACCGATCCGCGAGACGCACCGATCCTCCGCTGGGGCATCCTGGCTCCCGGTGCGATCGCGAACGACTTCGTGGACTCGCTCGTGCGGCACACCGACCAGCGTGTCGTGGCAGCCGGATCGCGCACGTTCGAGAAGGCCGAGGAATTCGCCAGGCGCCACGGGATCGACCGCGCATACGGCTCGTACGCCGACCTCGTCGCCGACCCCGAGGTCGACGTGGTCTACGTCGCCTCGCCGCACAGCCACCACGAGGAGCACGCACTCCTCGCGATCGCGGCCGGCAAGCACGTGCTGATCGAGAAGCCGATCGCGCCGACCGCGACCGCCGCCCGCCGGATCGTCGCCGCCGCCCGCGCGGCCGGCGTCTTCGCGATGGAGGCGATGTGGACGCGCTACCGCCCGCAGAGCGACGTGGTGCGCCAAGCCGTCGATGGCGGGCTGCTCGGCGACATCCAGCTCGTCACGGCCGACTTCGGTGGGCTCGCTGCCTTCGATCTGACCTCACGCATCTATGACCCCCGCCTCGCGGGTGGCGCACTGCTCGACCTCGGCGTCTACGTGACGGCGTGGGCGACGTTCGTCCTCGGCGACGATCTCGACGTCACCGCTCGTGGCCGCCTCGCGCCGACGGGAGTCGACGCGCACGCCGCCCTCGTGCTGTCGTCTCCGCGCGGGTCGCACGCCCTCGTGAGCGCGAGCGTGGACGCCCCCACCCCCGTCCGCTCCGTGATCGCGGGAGACCGCGGCCGCCTCGAGGTCTCGTCGCCGTTCTGGACCGCCGACACGGTCGCGTTCATCGACGCCGACGGATCGCTCGTGGAGGAGTGGACGGATTCGTACGACCGCCCCGTGCGACAGTCGCTCTGCTACCAGGCCGCCGCTCTCGCCCGCTTTGTGGACGCCGGGCTGACGGAGTCGCCGCTGCACACCCTCGACGAGACCGTACGCGTGCTCGAGATCCTCGACTCCGCGCGCGAGCAGATCGGCGGGGTGGAGCCCGGCACGGGGGCCTGAGCCGGCGATGCGGTGGAGTCCGTCGCACGACGGAGGCGCGTGTCACGGCGGATGCATAGGCTCGAGTCATGGTTGACCAACGGGACGGACGCGACGGAACGGGTGGCGGCGGGTTGGGGCCGGCCTCGTACCTACCGCTCGGTATCGGCATCGGCCTCGCGATCGGCGCCGGCCTCGGGCTCACGGTGTTCGACAACCTGGCCATGGGGATGGGCATCGGGCTCGCGATCGGTGCGGCGATCGGCGCCGGGGGCTACGCCACCGCCTACGCGACGGGCACCCCCACGGACGGGAGCGACGACGACGTCGAGAGCGACGACCCCGACGGGCTCGATCCCGACGGCCATTATTCCGATGGCCCCGACCAGATGGGCCCCCGATCGTGACCACATCGACGACAGCATCAACCGTGGATCCCGACGTCGTCGATCCCGACGTCGTCGATCCCGACCTCGTCGCGCCGGAGGACCTCGACCCCGACGACCCCCGGTGGCGCCGGTCCGCTCCCTCGCGATCCGCCCTGCGCGTCGACATGATCGTGGCGGCCGGTTTCTTCGTCGCCGCCCTCCTGAGCCTCATGCTCTACCGCACGGCGGGCTTCTACGCCGAGCCGGCTCCGATGGGCGTGAGCCTCGTATGGGCCGCCGTGATCTCGTTCCCCCTCGCGTTCCGGCGTCGCTTCCCGTGCACGGTCGCCCTCGTCCTGTCCGTCGCGTTCATCGCCGGACAGGTCATGCAGGTGCCCGAGCTGCTCATGGCGAACATCACGCTCTTCCTTGGCATCTACAGCGTCGGCGCCTGGGTGGTCGACCGCCGACGCGCGTTCCTCACGCGCGCACTCATCGTCGTGAGTATGTTCGTCTGGCTGCTCGTCGCGATGTTCCAACAGGCGACCGACCCCGACGCCCTCGGCGGGTTCTCGCGCGCCGGGGCATTCTCTCCGCTCGTGGCCTACCTGCTCATCAACGTGCTCACGAACCTGCTGTACTTCGGCGGTGCGTGGTTCTTCGGCGACCGCGCGCTCGCGAGCGCGCGGTCCAAGGCGCTTCTCGAGCGACGGAGCCGCGAACTCGAACTCGAACGGGAGCGGACGGCAGCACAGGCCGTGAGCCTCGAACGTGTACGGATCGCTCGCGAACTGCACGACGTGGTGGCGCATCACGTGTCCGTGATGGGAGTGCAGGCTGGAGCCGCCCGGATGGTCATGCAGAGCGACCCGACGGCCGCTCGCGACGCGCTCAGCAACGTGGAGATCAACGCCCGCAGCGCGATCGACGAACTGCACGGACTGCTCAAGACCCTCCGCGAGCCCGACGGCCGCGCCGTCGACCCGGCGGCCACGAGCGCCTCGACCCTCGGCCTCGACGCCCTCCCCGCTCTCGTCGACGACTCCACGGCCGCCGGCCTCCCGACGACGCTCGACGTGGTGGGTACCCCGCGACGTGTGCCGGCCGGTGTGGCCCTCAACCTCTACCGGATCGCGCAGGAGTCACTCACGAACGCCCGGAAGTACGGGGGAAGCGCGGCCACGGCAGACGTGCGCGTGCGGTACCTCGACGATGCCGTCGAGCTCGAGGTGAGCAACAGCGGGCGGGCCACGAGCGGCACGCCGAATCCCGGGGGACTCGGCCACGTGGGGATGAGGGAGCGCGCGTCGGCCTCCGGTGGCACCGTCGACGTCGGTCGTGCGGGCGACGGGCGGTACGTGGTGCGGGCCCGCGTGCCGGTGGCGCCTGTCGCGACCGCGTCGGAGTCGGAATCGACCGATGCCCCCGTGGTGTCGGGAAGCGGAGAACGATCGTGACCACCCGAGTGCTGCTCGTCGACGACCACGAGATGGTGCGCGCGGGCTTCCGCATCATCCTCGGCGCACAACCGGACATCGAGATCGTCGGAGAGGCCGCGTCGGGGTCCGACGCGATCGATCGCGCCACCGAGCTCGACCCCGACGTGATCTGCATGGACGTGCAGATGGCGGGGATGGACGGACTCGAGGCCACGCGGGTCATCGTCGCGGATCCGGCCCTCCACGGCGCCGTGCTCATCCTCACGACCTTCGACCGCGACGACTACCTCTTCTCCGCGCTGCAGGCGGGAGCGAGCGGGTTCCTGCTCAAGAACTCGACGCCGGAGCAGCTCGTCGAGGCCGTGCGCGTCGTCGCGTCAGGCGACGCACTGCTCGCGCCCGCCGTCACGCGCCGCGTCATCGAACGCTTCGGTGGCACCGCCAATTCGGCACCGGGCGCGGAACCCCGCCAGCGCCCCGCCGAGGTGGACGAGCTCACGGAGCGCGAGTTCGAGGTGCTGGGCCTCGTGGCGCAGGGCCTCTCGAACGCGGAGATCGCCTCGCGCCTCTACGTGGGCGAGGCCACGGTGAAGAGCCACGTCTCGAAGGTGCTGCAGAAGCTCGGCCTCCGCGACCGCATCCAGGCCGTCGTCTACGCGTACGAGAACGGGATCGCCGTCCCGGGCGAGTGAAACTCCGCGCACGACGCTTCCGGGAAACCGGACGGGTCCCCTTCAGCGGCCATCGGTGAGGCTTTCCGCGAAAGCTCGAAGCACTACCGCTCGCGCCTCCTCGGGGAGGAGCGGCTCGTCGGCGAGCTCGGCCACCGGGACCCATCCGGGCCGATACCGGTTGTCCTCGCTCTCCGCGAGGGCCTCCGGCCCTCCCAGAGTCGGCTCTCCGGGCGTCGCCACCATCAGCAGGTAGTGCGCCCGCCGGTCGTCGTGATCGACGGTCACGAGGTCATCGGTCACGGTCGCGACGAGCCCGGTCTCCTCGGCCAGTTCTCGTACTGCAGCCTGGGCGGGGGTTTCGCCGGGCTCGATGCCCCCACCCGGAAGCACGGTGTACCGTCGCCCCTCCTTGAGGCGCCTCATCAGCAGCACGCGGGGGCCGTCGAAACACACGCATACAGCGCGTTCCCTCGGATTCATGGCATCCTTCCATCGCGCGTGGACGCATCGTTCTCACACACTACGGTGGGCGTCCCCACGAGAACGCGATCTCGATCGCAGCACGACTGCTCGGCGGAAGAACCGCGGGAACGCCGTCCCGGGTGAGGGGCGGCACGGGCGGCGCGACCCCGTTGCGGGTGGCCGAGCGATCCGCGAGGCTCGATCCGTGCAGAAGGCGTTCCCGAAGGTGCTGGCCGCCGTGCTGTGCGTCATCGCTTACGGCGTCGCCCTCGTCATCGCCCTGACGGGCACCGGATACGCGAGCGAGAGACTCTGGGTCGTGGTGGTCGCCGTCCCACTGCTGCTTGTCTTCTTCGTGCTGCGAAACAGGTGGCGACGGAACCGACGCGGGAACCGTCCCTGATCGGAGTGACGACCGAAGCGCGGTGCGGCTAGCGAAGCTCCGCCGGCAGGTCGTCGCCCGAGACGAACGGGGCCGCCACGAGGAGGGACGCCGGTATCTCGGCGGACTCGCGCGGGCCGGTGCCGTCGGGCCGGTACTGGGGCTCGTCGAAGACGACCTTCCACACCTGGCCCTTGAGCCGCGGGATGCCCACGACGCCGTCGGGGCGGGAATCGCCGAGCGAGACGATCACGCCCGTCGGTTCACCCTCCCAGTGGTCGTGGGTGCCGGGTGAGCCCTCGAGCACGTAGACCTGCACGCCCACACCGAGCAGTCCGCTCGCGCCGGGCGTCGCCGCCGCCTGTCCGTCCGCCGCGTCCTGTTTCCGTCTCCACACGCACAGCATCATCCCACGCGCGCCCGACGAGCGGCAGGGCCGATGCGGGTTGCTCCCCCGTGAGGAGGACGGTCGATACCCGCCCGGCGGGGGATGTCGGTCGGACTCCGGCGACCGTACCGTTGGACCAACGATCAGGAAGGCCCTCCAGATGCTCACACTCACGGATGTGACCAAGACGTACGGCACGCGCCGTGCGCTCGACGCGGTCTCGTTCGACGTCGCACCGGGCCGCATGACGGGCTTCGTCGGCGGCAACGGCGCCGGCAAGACCACCGCGATGCGCATCATCCTCGGAGTGCTCTCCTCGGACTCGGGAACGGTCACCCTCGACGGCCGACCGCTCTCCCCCGAGGCCCGGCGCCGCTTCGGCTACATGCCGGAGGAGCGCGGCCTCTACCCGAAGATGAAGGTCGGCGAGCAGCTCGTCTACCTCGGACGGCTCCACGGCTTCACGGCGAGCGCCGCCCAGAAGAACGCCGACACGCTCCTCGATCGGCTGGGCCTCGGCGAGCGCCGCGGCGACCTCGTCGAGAGCCTCTCCCTCGGCAACCAGCAGCGTGCGCAGATCGCGGCGGCGCTCGTCCACGAACCCGACGTGCTGGTGCTCGACGAGCCGTTCTCCGGCCTCGACCCGATGGCGGTCGACACGGTCGTCGGCGTGCTCGGCGATTATGCGGCGTCGGGCATCCCCGTCCTGTTCTCGAGCCACCAGCTCGACATCGTCGAGCGCCTCTGCGACGACCTCGTCATCATCGCGGGCGGCACGATCCGCGCGAACGGTCCGCGCGAGGGGCTGCGCGAGCAGTACTCGTCGCTGCGGTACGAGCTGCACCTCGCGGGCGACGCCGGCTGGGTGCGAGATGTTCCGGGCGTGACCGTCGTCGACTTCCACGGGGGCGACGCGATCTTCGACGTCGACTCCGAGGACACCGCGCAAGCGGTCCTCCGGGACGCCGTCTCACGCGGCGCCGTCACCTCGTATGCGCGGCAGCGACCGACGCTCGCCCAGATCTTCAAGGAGGTCGTCGCATGAGCACGACACAGACCCGGCCGGCGCGGGCGACGACCGCCCCCGCGACGCCGAGCTTCGCCCAGAGCTCCTGGCTCGTCGCCGAGCGCGAGGTGCGGATGAAGCTCCGCAGCAAGGCGTTCCTCATCTCCACGGGCATCCTCATGCTGGTGGTGCTCGGCTCGATCCTCATCGGCGGGTTCATCGGAGGCAACACCGAGGCGACGAAGGTCGCCGTCACGAGCGACACCGCTGCGGCCGTGCAGGGTCAGTCGGGAATCGACGCGACCGAGGTCGCCTCGGCGGAGGAGGCGGAGGAGCTCGTCCGCTCGGGCGACGTCACCGCGGCGATCCTCCCGGACGATTCGACGCCGCTCGGCATCGTCGTGGTCGCCGACTCGGAGACCCCCTCCGGCCTGCTGCAGCAGTTGAGCATCACGCCACCCGTCACGCTGCTCGACGGTGACGCGCAGAACCCCTTCCTGGCCTACCTCGTGGCGATCGCGTTCGGCGTCGTGTTCTTCGCATCGGCGATGACGTTCGGCTCGACGATCGCGCAATCGGTCGTGGAGGAGAAGCAGACGCGCGTCGTCGAGATCCTCATGTCGGCCGTGCCCGTCCGTGCGCTCCTCGCAGGGAAGGTGATCGGCAACTCGATCCTCGCGTTCGCGCAGATCGCGGTGATCGCGGCGCTGTCGATCATCGGGCTCACGATCACGGGCCAGAGCGACCTGCTCTCGCTCCTCGGGGCGCCCGTGCTGTGGTTCGTGGTGTTCTTCGTGCTCGGATTCGTGCTGCTCGCGTCACTCTTCGCCGCGACCGGCTCGATGGTGTCGCGCGTCGAGGACATCGGCTCGACGACCACGCCCGTGACGATGCTCGTGATGATCCCCTACTTCCTGGTGATCTTCTTCTACGACAACCCGCTCGTGCTGGGGATCATGTCGTACGTGCCGTTCTCCGCCCCCGTGGGCATGCCCGTGCGCCTGTTCCTCGGGGATGCGCAGTGGTGGGAACCGCTCGTGTCGCTCGCGATCCTCGCGATCACGGCGCTCGGCACGATCGTGCTCGGCTCGAAGATCTACGAGAACTCGCTCCTGAAGCTCGGCGGCACCGTGAAGTGGCGCGACGCCCTCTCCCGCTGACCGCACCCGCCCCTCCCCGACCACCCCTCCTCACCCCAAAAAGATTTCGATACAGCACGGAAACTCGTGATGTATCGAAATCTTTTTGGGGTGGTTGGATGGAGGGTGTGACCTCCGTTCTGCATGATCCCCGCTTCCGCGCCTTCGCCTCCGACAACTACGCCGGCATCCACCCCGAGATCCTCGAGGCGATCGGTGCGGCGAACGGCGGCCACCAGATCGCGTACGGCGAGGACGCGTACACGGAGCGCCTCCAGGCGGTGATCCGCGAGCACTTCGGGGAGCGGGCCGAGGCCTTCCCCGTCTTCAACGGAACGGGCGCCAACGTCACGGGGCTGCAGTCGATGCTGCCCCGCTGGGGCGCTGTCGTCGCCGCCTCCACCGCCCACATCAACACGGACGAGAACGGCGCTCCCGAGCGCATCGGCGGGATCAAGATCCTCACCGTCGACTCCCCGGACGGCAAGCTCACCCCCGAGCTCGTCGACCGCCAGGCGTGGGGCTGGGGCGACGAGCACCGTGCGCAGCCGCTCGTCGTGTCGATCACGCAGTCCACCGAGGTCGGAACGGTCTACTCGCCGGACGAGATCCGCGCGCTGGCCGATCACGCGCACGCGCACGGCATGCGCCTGCACATGGACGGGTCACGCCTCTCGAACGCGGCCGCCGCCCTCGGCGTGCCCCTGCGTGCGATCACGACCGATGCCGGCGTCGACGTGCTCTCCTACGGCGGCACCAAGAACGGCCTCCTCCTCGGAGAACTCATCGTCGTCCTGGACCCGGCCGCCTCCGACGGGCTCGTGTACCTCCGCAAAATGAACATGCAGCTCGCGTCGAAGATGCGCTTCCTCTCGGCGCAGTTCATCGAGCTGCTGAGCAACGACCTGTGGCAGCGGTCGGCGGCCCACGCGAACACGATGGCGGCACGTCTCCGCGCGGGCCTCGAGGCGTCGATCGCCGACGGTTCGGCCCCCGGTCTCGCCTTCACGCAGTCGACCGACGCGAACGCCGTCTTCGCGACGGTCCCGGCCGCGGCGGCCGCACGCCTCCACGAGGCCTTCCGCTTCTACGACTGGGACATCTCCACGGGCGAGGTCCGCTGGATGTGCTCGTGGGACACCACGGAGGACGACGTGGACGCGTTCATCGACGGCATCCGTGCGGAGCTCGCCTCCTCCGTCTAGGAGCCGCGCCGCACACGGTCCGGTCTCGACGCCGTCGAGGGCCTGACCCCCGCGCGCACGAGCCCGGTCGCGACGGACTGCGCGAGGCGCATCACCGCCGCGTAGGAGCCGAGCCGCACGACGAGCAGGGTCACGATGAGCGCCGGACCCACGACATCGGCGGGGATCACGACGAAGGAGATCGCGAAGATCACGAGACCTCCGCACAGCGCTCCGACGTAGAGGCCGAGCCACCCGCCGCGAGGCCGGGCCAGCAGCACGACGACGTCGATCGCGAGGGCCGGGAGCACGAGGGCGGGAACGAGGAGCGCACCGAGCGTCGAGAACGGCATGGCGATGAGCGCTGCGAGGAACGCTGTGAGCGAGGCGGCCCACGGCAGCCGGGTCCAGCGCAGGGCGATCATGGGCCCCAGCATGTGCAGAGAGGCGACGGCCGCGTAGACCGGTGCGCTCAGCACGGCGAGCCACGACGTCAGGGGCGTCATCAGGACAAGCCCCACGGCGCTCGCGGCCGCGATCGCCGCACACTGCAGCAGACTCCTCGTCGAATACGTCGACATCCCTCTCCCAGACCTCGGTGTCGCTACGCGTCGGTGGCGACGCACCTCAGACGTTACCGGTCGGTCAGTGTCGCTCGAGGCGGCGACGCCGACCGGCGACCACCACCGGGAAACAGCCGCCGAGAGCGAAGGTGACGACGAGGAAGAGTGCGACACGCTCAACGAGCGCGCCGCCCATCATGATCGTGTCCACCGCGATCGGCACCGTCCACAGCACGGCGAGCACGGCGACGAGTACCAGCAGCGGACCGCCCCACGAGCGGCCGGCTGAACGGGAGGATGCAGAGACCGCGGACCCCGAGCCGGTCGAGGCTGAGACCACCGGGACGACGGCGGCAGGGTCGCGGAGCAGGAGCGGGCTCGGCTGACGGCGGGTGGCGTGCACGGGTGTTCCTCGGGAGGGAGAACGACGCGCGTCCGGGCGAGAACGGCTCGCCCGGACGGCGTTCGTACGGAGAACGGCCGATGTCGTTTCGGGTCGACGGCGGCGCGTTCGCGGGGAGGGCCGTCCGCCGCTTCGGGTACGGCAGGGGCCCGCACGCCAGCCTATGAGCGCTTCCGAGGGCGCCGGCATCTGTCACCCGCGCACGTCATCCGCCCGGATGGGGGTCATCGATCCGTGGGCCCCCGGCGTGGGCTCAGAGCAGATCGTGTTCGAGGGCGACGCGCGCGGCATCGGCGCGGTTGTCCACACCGAGCTTCCGGTAGATCCGCGCACGCTGGGTCTTCACGGTGTTGGACGACACCCCCGATGCCTCGGCGACCTGTGGGATCGTGTCCCCCGCCACGAGCCGTGCCAGCACGTCGCGCTCCCTCGCCGTCAGCCTCTCCACCCGCGCGCCGTCGAGATAGACCGTGGGCATCCGCTCGGCCGCGGCGACGACGTCCGCGCCGGCCAGCTCCGGCCCGACGAGGGCCAGAAGGGTCGAACGTTCCGAGGGGGTGAGGACCAGCCACGGCGTCGCGAGGCCCGTCGCGGTCATGAGGGTGACGGCCTCGCGCGCGGCCCGCGCCGCCGCATCGTCCTGCGAGACCGCCGACGACGCCGCTGCGCGGACGAGGAGGGCTGACGCCCTCACTCGGGGTGACGTCGACGCATCACCGAATCCGCGGCCGACGAGCCCGAGTGCCGAGACCGGTTCGTCGGCGCGCAACGCGATGACGGCCTCGGCGAGAGCCACGGCCGGGCCGCGCCGGGAGACGTGCCGCAGGATCCCTGCTGCTCTCCCCGCCGGTCGGCCGGCGACGCACAGGAGGGCATGGAGGACGACCACGACGTCGCGCGTCGGCGCGGCCTGACGGGGAGGCGCATCCGATTCGAGCACAGCCTCGAGCACACGGATCGCGCCGTCCACACGACCGTCGCCGACCTCGGCGAGCGCCCGGATCACGGCATCGACCGGCCAGTATTCACTGGCCCCCATGTCGTGGTCGATGGAGTCGATGAGCGGAACGGCGCTCGCGAAGTCCCCGTCCTCGATCGCCGCGATCGCGGCCGTCGTCCGCTCCCAGACGAGATAGAAGTCGCTCGAGCGGGCCGGGTGGACGAGCGCCTCATCGAGCGCGGCGCGCGCCTCCCCCATCGAGCCGACGACGGCGGACACCGCCGATACGACCGACAGAGCCGGGCGCAGGCCCGTGTCCGCCTCACCGTCGGACAACGGCACCGGGACGGCGAGCATGCGCTGTGCCGCTCCGACGGCCGTCTCCGTCTCTCCCGCGAAGAACAAGGTGTGCGCCGCCTGCCACAACAAGGGGCGACTCACGCTGCTGAGTCGATCCTGCTCCTCGGGAGAGAGTCGATCGAAGCGATCGAGGAACTCGCGTGCCACGGGGACGGCCCGATCGAACTTCCCCTGCATCCTCATCGCGGCCCCGCGCACCCCGACCATGATCGCGCGGTCGTCGGCCGCCCCGCTCGACTCGGTGGCCCGTGCGAGCCGCTCTGCGAGTGCGAAGTGGAACAGCGCGGCCGCGCGGCCCCTCGGCGACTGTGCGTGCAGCATCGCGATGAACAGAACGAGGAGCGGCTGTCTCCGCAGCTTCGTCAGGGGGATGCGCCGCAGCCGCTGCAGCGTCCCCGGGGTGTCGTCGCGGATGAGCTGGAGGTACGAGCGCTTGCCGATCGCGACGGCCAGGTCGTAGTCCTCGGCATCGAGCGCGAGACCGAACGCGGTCATGGCCTCCCCGCGCTCGGCGAAGACCTGCGCGAAGCGGGCAGCGACCCGCCGGCGCTGATCCGCCGTGCCGAAACGCATGACGGCGGATCGAGCGGCGATCGACGCGATCCGCGCGAACGTGAACTGCGCGGGGCCGCCCGTCTCCTCCCACCATCCGAGCCCGTGATCGCTCCCCGCCTGGAGGACGCGCGCCGCCTCGTCCGGCGACATGCCCGTGATACGGGCGGCCTCATCGGCTGTCGCGCGACCGAGTGCGGCGATGAGGTGCGCAGGGGGGATCCCCGCCGCGGCGAGGTCGGTTACCCCGTTCCGCGGGTCGCCCGTCGATGGTCCGATCGCCTCGGTCCACGGCTCGAGCAGCTCGCCACCACTCTCGGGATGCGGCCCGGGCGTCACCACGACACGGCGGGCGAGACCCACGATCCCGCCGGTGAGTCGATGCACCTCCGCGGGGGACACACGGTTGCGCACCCGAGTGCCCAGGCCGTCGATCAGCCGGGCGATCTCGTCGGGAGAGAGCACGAGATCGGGGCCCGTCAGGCGGGTCTCCTCCACGTCGGAGGCGAGCAGAGTGGGCCGGAATCGGCGATGACGGTCGGACACGATGAGCCTCGACCCGTCGGCGAACCGGGAGAAGCCGACGAGATCGGACGCGATCGCAGGCAGATCGATCATGTGGGCGTTGTCGATGATGAGCACGAACGGCGAGCCGAGACTCCGCGCGAACGCGGCGACAGCCGGCGTCACGCCCGCCTCGACGAGCGAATCGAAGGACGGGATCACCGCGGTGCGCAGCACCTCGCTCCCGGTCCGCTCGCCGGCCTCAGCGATGAGGGCGAAGGCGTTGCGCCAGAACGAGACGCGGTCACCTGCCGCCGTCGACCCGTCGATCCACACGCCCGTGTGCTCGCGCGACGACGCCCAGCTCGCGAGCAGGACGGTCTTTCCGAATCCGGCACCGGCGGTGAGCGTGGTGATCGCAGCGGCATCGTCGAGGCGCGACTCGAGCGCCGACCTGTCCACCAGTCCCGGAGCGCGGCGCGGAACACCGAAGAGCGCTCGTCCGCTCACGTCGCCTCCATACGGACCAACACGGGAGACAGGCTATCGGCTCGCCATGAACGACGACGAGCGTCAGGGGCGGAGCAGCACCTTGATGGCGCGCCGCTCGTCCATCGCGGAGTAGGCCTCCGCGACCTCCGAGAGCGGCAGCTCGAGATCGAAGACGAGACCGGGCTCGAGGCTGCCTGACAGCACCTCGGGGAGGAGTTCCTCGATGTAGTTCCGCACGGGGGCGACACCGCCGCGCACGCCGACGTTCGTTCCGAACATGCGGCGCATCGGCAGCTCGGGGCCTCCGTTCGGCACTCCGACGAAGCCCACCTGGCCACCCGGACGGGCCGAGCGGAGAGCCTGGTCCATCGACTCCTTCGTTCCGACGCACTCGAGCACGCAATCGGCGCCGACGCCGTCGAACATGGCGTGGATCGCGTCGACGCCCTCGTCGCCGCGTTCCGCGACGATGTCCGTCGCGCCGAAACGCGTTGCGAGGTTCTGGCGCGACTCGTGGCGCGACATCGCGACGATGCGCTCAGCTCCCAGACGCTTCGACGCGAGCACGGCGCACAGTCCGACAGCGCCATCGCCCACGACGACGACCGTCTTCCCCGGGCCGACGCCGGCCGAGACGGCCGCGTGGTGCCCGGTCCCCATCACGTCGGCGAGGGTGAGGAGATGCGGGATGAGCTCGTCTGACGGCTGCTCCGGCGTCGCGACGAGGGACCCGTCGGCGTGCGGGACACGCACGAACTCGCCCTGGCCGCCGTCGGCGAAGGCACCGGAGCGGTCGTCAGCACCCCACCACCCGCCCTCGAGGCACGACGTGCTGAACCCGTTGCGACAGTTCACACACGTCATGTCGCAGTCGTAGAAGGGCGCGATCACGAAGTCGCCGACCTTCACGCGGCTCACGTCGTCGCCCACCTGCTCCACGATCCCGACGAATTCGTGGCCGATGCGCTTCGGCTCCTCGGTCTCGGTGACGCCGCGGTACGGCCACAGGTCGGAGCCGCACACGCACGATGCGACGACCCGCACGATGGCGTCGCCCCCGGTGGACAGGACGGGATCCGGAACGGACTCGAAGCGGACATCGTGGGCTGCGTGGATGACGGCTGCATGCATAGGACGAGCCTACGACTCCCGCGGGGTGCACCCCGATCGATCTCCGCACCTGTCACGCCCGGCCCCGGTCGTCAACCGTCTGTCCGCTCGGGCGGTCCCTTCGTACGCTGAGCGGAGTCGAGACCACTCTCGACCCGAGACGAGGAGGACCACATGGCTCCCGAGGACACCCAGGACGCACCCATCATGGACGGCGCCAAGGAGGAGTGGGCGGCCAAGCGCGCCGAGGACGAGAAGAAGGGGCCGGGCGAGCACCTCGGCGGCTCCGGCGGTCTCTCCGAGCACATCGGCGAGGACGGGAGCGACGGCGCCCCGATCTACGACAGCCGGTCCACTCAGCACACGTCGAACCACGCCGACACCGACGGCCTCGAGCCCACGGACCCGATCGAGGCCGCCCGCCTCGACCAGTCGACGCCTGGCGCCCAGGAGTCGGACGACCACGAACCCGCGCGACCCGGACCGGGCGACGAGCACTCCGACGACACGCACGCCGTGGAATCGCACACCGTGGAGAACGAGACCGACCCGGACATCGATCCGGAGCCGCGTCAGGCCTGAACCGCGTCAGGCCTGAACCGCGTCGGGCCTGGGCCGTTCGATCGGCATTCGGCACCCGTCGTCCACAGGGGCGGCGGGTGCCATTGTTTACGCAGAGTTGCGCGGGGACCGTCGGGCGTCCGCGTCGCCCCGTAGCGTTGACGACGTGACCGACGCACCCCCTCCTCCCTCCGCCACGATCGCGAACCTCCTCGACGAGATCCGCTCGTTCCCCGCGCCCGCTCACATCGCGGCGACCGCCAATGTCGGCGCATCCTGGGCCGAACGGGCCGCGGCCGACCCTGTGGCGTTCTGGGAGGAGCAGGCACACCGCCTCGACTGGCACACGCCGTGGCACACCGCCCACACATGGGAGCCCGTGCGCCGTGCCGACGACGGCTCGCTCACCGTCCCCCACACCGAATGGTTCTCCGGCGGCCGCCTCAACGTCGCCGTCAACTGCGTCGACCGTCACGTGGCCGCCGGCCGTGGAGACAAGGTCGCGCTCCACTTCGAGGGCGAGCCCGGCGACAGGCGCAGCATCACCTATGCGGAACTCGAACGCGAGGTCGCCAGGGCGGCGAACGCTCTCACAGCGCTCGGCATCGGGAAGGGCGACCGGGTGGTCGTCTACCTCCCGGTCATCCCCGAGACCGTCATCGCCACTCTCGCGATCGCCCGCATCGGCGCCATCCACTCACTCGTCTTCGGCGGCTTCTCCGCCGAGGCGCTCGCGTTCCGCGTGCACGACACCGGGGCGAAGCTCCTCATCACGACCGACGGACAGTTCCGACGAGGCAAGGCCGTCGCCGTCAAGGAGAACGCCGATCGTGCCGTGGCCAGTGCCGACGCGATCGAGCACGTCCTCGTGGTCCGACGAACGGGGCAGCAGACTCCCGACATCCCGTGGACGGACGGCCGCGACGTGTGGTGGCACGACGCGCTCGATGCCGCGCCCGCCGAGCACTCCCCCGAATTCTTCGACGCCGAGACGCCGCTGTTCATCATCTACACGTCGGGCACCACGGGGAAGCCGAAGGGCCTCGTGCACACGTCCGGCGGCTATCTCACGCAGGCCTCGTTCACCCACTGGGCCGTCTTCGACGCGAAGCCCGACGACGTGCACTGGTGCACAGCCGACCTCGCGTGGGTCACTGCCCACACGTACGAGATCTACGGCCCGCTGTCGAACGGGCTCACCCAGGTGATCTACGAGGGCACGCCAGACACCCCGCAGCGCACGCGGCACTTCGAGATCATCGAGCGGTACGGCGTCACCACCTACTACACGGCCCCCACGCTCATCCGCACGCTCAGCTCGTGGTTCCCGAGCGGGGTGCCGTCCGAATTCGACCTCTCGAGCATCCGGCTCCTCGGAACGGTGGGCGAGGCGATCAACCCCGAGGCGTGGATGTGGTTCCGCGAGAACATCGGGGCGGGCTCGGCCCCGATCGTCGACACGTGGTGGCAGTCCGAGACGGGAGCGGCCGTGCTCGCCCCCCTCCCCGGCGCGAGCACCCTGAAACCCGGATCGGCGACTCGAGCCCTCCCCGGTCTTGGCGTCCGCATCGTCGACGAGGCCGGCGACACGGTGCCATACGGTTCCGGCGGGTACCTCGTGGTGGATCGCCCGGGTCCGTCGCTCGCCCGCACCGTGTGGGGCGACCCGGAGCGCTACCGCGACGCCTACTGGACGCGGTTCTGGGAGCAGGGCTTCTTCTTCTCGGGAGACGGGGCGAAGTGGGACGCCGACGGCGACATCTGGGTGCTGGGCCGAGTCGACGACGTGATGAACGTCTCGGGCCACCGCCTGTCGACGATCGAGATCGAGTCGGCGCTCGTCTCCCACCCCGACGTGGCCGAGGCCGGTGTCGTGGGCGTGGCCGACCCGGTGACCGGCCACGCGATCGCCGCCTTCGTCATCCCGTCGGGGCGCGACGTCGCGGAGTCCAGCGACCCGGCGGCCTGGCGGCGGCGCTCCACCGCACTCACCGAGACCCTCCGCGCTCACGTGGCCGAGGTCATCGGGCCGGTGGCGAAGCCGCGGTGGATCCTCGCCGTTCCCGACCTCCCGAAGACGCGTTCGGGCAAGATCATGCGCCGGCTCCTCGTCGACATCGCCGACGGCCGCCCCCTCGGAGACGTCACGAGCCTGCAGGACGATTCGGTGCCCGGCACCATCGAGACGATCTTCCATACTCAGGAATAGAAGCGTCGGAGAGCGATGTTGACGATGTCGAGGACGACGGGGTCCGGTCACCATGCACCTGACGGAAAGAAGCAGACCATGAGCATCACGACCCCCGATCGCCTCGCCCACACGAGCGTCCCCATCAGCGAGGTCATCGCCGGCCGATGGAGCCCGCGATCCTTCGACCCGACCGCAGCCTTCGAGGAGACGGCGCTCGTCGCCGCTCTCGAAGCCGCGCGATGGGCTCCCTCCGCGAGCAACACGCAGCCGTGGCGCTTCATCGTCGGACGTCGCGGCACGGACACGTTCCGGCGTATCGCCGACGCGCTCGTCCCCTTCAACGCCGCGTGGGCCGCGAGCTCGCACGCCCTCGTCGTCAACATCGCCGAGACCTCGACCGCCGACGGCACGCCGCTGCCGTGGGCGATCTACGACCTCGGTCAGGCCGCGGCCACGTTCAACCTGCAGGCGCACAAGAGCGGCCTGCACACGCACCCGGTCGGCGGCTTCGACGTGGACGCGATCCGCGCCTCGTTCGGTCTCGACGAGCGGCTCGTTCCCGTCACGGTCACAGCCGTCGGCGTGCTCGGCTCGCCCGACGCCCTCGAGTCGGACATGCTCCGCGAGCGCGAGACCGCACCCCGGTCGCGCAAGGACCTCGACGAGATCGTGCTCGTCAACGACTGACGACGACTGACCCCCGACCGACGACCCACGATCGATCCCCCGGTTTCCCGCAGCTGAAACCGGGGGATCGTCTGGTCCAGGGGCGTCGGTCACGCGATACTGGAGACGCGGTTCTGCGCGAATTCCACCCGTCCGGGAATGGCGGGACGCCTCTCGCGGTTCTGCTTCGATATGCGCTCGGGCCCCTGACCCGCCGCGACGACTCATCCGCACGACAGCCCTCGCGTGACACCCCTCCGACAGGTCGGAGGACACACGGCGGTCGTCGCCTGCCGGATCACACACCACGAACGACGCGAGGCGACAGATGACAGAACAGAAGACTCTCCCCGACCGATCGGCGCCCGCGTCCGACGCTCTCTCCCCGCGAGACCGCTCCGTCATCACGCTGCTTCTCGTCTCGGCGTTCGTCGTCATCCTCAACGAGACGGTCATGGGCGTCGCCCTCCCGAACCTCATGGCGGACTTCGGCATCGAAGCGCACGTCGGACAGTGGCTCACCACCGCCTTCCTTCTCACGATGGCCGTCATCATCCCCATCACGGGGTTCCTCATCCAACGCGTGAAGACGCGGACGCTGTTCGGCGCCGCGATGACGCTCTTCAGCATCGGAACGCTCGCGGCCGCAATCGCGCCCACCTTCGAGATCCTCCTCGTCGGTCGGGTGATTCAGGCGAGCGGGACGGCCGTCATGATGCCTCTGCTCATGACCACCGTCATGACCCTCGTCTCACCCGCCAGCCGCGGACGCATGATGGGCAACATCTCCATCGTCATCTCCGTCGCGCCCGCCGTCGGACCGACCGTCTCCGGCCTCATCCTCGAGATCCTGAACTGGCGCTTCATCTTCTGGCTCGTCCTCCCCATCGCGGTCGCGTCGCTGATCCTCGGCCTCAGCCGGATGAAGAACGTCGGAGAGCACACAGACGCCCGCATCGACCCCGTGTCCGTCGTGCTGTCGGTGTTCGGCTTCGGCGGGATCGTCTACGGCCTCAGCTCACTCGGCGAGGGCGCGAGCGGTACGCCGATCGTTCCCGTGTGGGTGCCGTTCGTCGTCGGCGCCGCCGGCCTCGCTCTGTTCATCACGCGTCAGCTGCTCCTGCAGCGCACCGACCGCGCCCTGCTCGACCTGCGCACGTTCCGCTCCTCGACGTTCGCGGTCACGGTGGTGCTCATGGCCGCGATGATGATGGCCCTCTTCGGCACGATCATCCTGCTCCCCATCTACCTGCAGAACGTGCTGGGGCTCGAGCCGGTCGAGGCCGGCCTGCTCCTCCTGCCGGGCGGCCTGCTCATGGGCCTCGGCGCGCCGTTCGTCGGACGCGCCTACGACCGTCTCGGGGCACGACCGCTCCTCGTACCCGGCACCATCATCGTCGCGGCGGCCCTGTGGGGCCTCGCCATGCTGGCCACCGAGTCGACGCCCGTCTGGACGATCCTCCTGCTGCACGTCGTCCTGAGCGCGGGTCTCTCCCTCACGTTCACCCCGCTCTTTACGGCGGGACTCGGCGCGGTCGAACCGCGTCTCTATTCGCACGGCAGCGCGATCATCGGGACGACCCAGCAGCTCGCCGGTGCGGCGGGCACCACCCTGTTCGTCTCGGTCATGACGGTGGGCACGGCATCACTCCTCGCGAGCGGCGCGAGCGAGGTGGCCGCAACGGCGGGCGGCGTGCACACCGCCTTCTTCTACGGAGGCGCCATCTCCACCCTCGCGATCATCGCGGCGTTCTTCGTGCGTCCGTCGCCGGTGACGGCCGACACCCCGGCCGTCGCGCACCACTGATCCTGTCGAGAGGGTCGACTGCCTGGGCACGGTAGCGACCCTCCGACGATCGGTCCATCCCCCCACAGGCTGATGGCGCCATCGGTGGCTCTCGGTAACGTGGAGACCATGATGGACACACGACGGAACATCACGATCCTCGGCGGATCCGCTCTGGTTCTGGCTCTCGCCCTCACCGGGTGCGCCACCACCGAACCCGCCGCATCCACCCCGACGGCCAGCGAATCCGCCCCCGCGTCGGCGAGCGCGACTCCCGAGGAGAGCGCGTCAGAGACCCTCGTGCGCGACTACCTGTCGGCGATCGCCGCGGAGGACAGTGCGGCCGCCTGGGCGCTGTTGACGCCGGAGGCGCAGTCGTTCTATGGCGGCGACCCCGAGGTCTACGCATCCTGGTTCGGCCGAGACGGCGTGACCACGCCGGAGGAGGCCACGGCCTTCGCCGACGTCAACCTCACGGAGACCGAGGGTCCGGAAGGCGCCTTCACACTCGTGAGCGCCCAGACCGACGCCGCGGCCGATGCATGGATCGTCCGCGAGACCGACGTCGGGCCGCTCATCGACGACGCCGGCATCCCGACCACTGGCGGTTCCCTGTACGAGTGGCGGAACCCCGCGAGCGGGGCGGAGGACCAGGCCGAGGCCGGCGCCTTCGACGCGGCAGAACCGGCGAAGATCTTCTTCGCGAGCCCCGAGAGCTTCGACTCCGATACCCCCTCGACGATCGGCTACCCCGACACGGTGTGGGCGTACATCGACGGCACGGAGGTCCCGGCCGAGACCGGCGCCGCGTCGGACGCCGGGAAGGAGTTCACCGTCGCCACCGATACGACCGGGGCGGACACCGCGCAGGCTCTCACGGTGGTCTGGCAGGTCGGGGACGACTCGCTCGGGTGGCGCAGCAGCACCGTCCTCATCGCTTCCTGAGCCGCTCGGGCCCTGCGAAGAACGTCCTCCGTGCTCGACTCGGGCACGGAGGACGTTCTTCGCAGGGGACGTCGACTAGACGGCGTGAGGCACGAGCGGCTGCACCGTGAGGGCGTCCGTCGTCCCGTCGAGATCCACCCGCACCGTGTCGCCGTCGCGGATCGACCCGTCGAGGATCGCGATGGCGAGCTTGTCGTCGATCTGGCTCTGCATCAGACGACGCAGTGGCCTCGCTCCGTAGATCGGGTCGTAGCCGCGCTCGGCGAGCCACGCCCGCGCGTCGGGCGTCACCGCGAGCTCCAGGCGGCGTTCGGCCAGTCGCCGCTGCATCCGATCGATGTAGAGCTCGACGATCTGTCCGAGCTCTTCCTCGGAGAGCGTCTGGAACACCACGATGTCGTCGAGGCGGTTCACGAACTCCGGCTTGAACGACTGGCGGACGAGGGCCTGCACCGTGGCCTCCTTCTGCTCGTCCGGGATCGACGGGTCCACGAGCACGTGCGAGCCGAGGTTCGACGTGAGGATGAGGATCGTGTTGCGGAAGTCCACCGTGCGCCCTTGACCGTCGGTGAGCCGACCGTCGTCGAGCACCTGCAGGAGGATGTCGAACACCTCGGGGTGGGCCTTCTCCACCTCATCGAACAGCACGACGGAGTAGGGCCGGCGGCGCACAGCCTCGGTCAGCTGACCGCCCTGCTCGTACCCGACGTAGCCGGGGGGCGACCCGACGAGCCGCGACACGGAGTGCTTCTCCCCGTACTCCGACATGTCGATGCGGATCATCGCCTTCTCATCGTCGAAGAGCTGCTCCGCGAGTGCCTTCGCGAGCTCCGTCTTGCCGACGCCCGTCGGACCGAGGAAGAGGAACGACCCGGTCGGTCTGTTGGGGTCGGAGATGCCGGCCCTCGAGCGCCGCACGGCGTCGGCGACGGAACGCACGGCGCGCTTCTGACCGATGAGCCGCTTGCCGAGCTCCGCCTCGAGGTGCAGGAGCTTGTCGGTCTCACCCTGCAGGAGACGCCCGACGGGGATGCCCGTCCACGCCGCGACGACCTCGGCGATGTCCGCCTCGGTCACCTGGTCGCCCACCATGCGGTCGCCCTGCGGCTCCTGCTCTGCGCGCTCGGCCTCGACGATCGCCGCCTGCGTGGGGCGGACCTCCTCGTACTCGATGCGGGAGGCCTTCTGGTAGTCGCCGTCGCGCATGGCGCGGTCGAGCCGCATCTTCGCCTCGTCGAGCCGCGTCTTGAGGTCGCCGAGACGGTTGAGGGACGCCCGCTCCTGCTCCCAGCGCGCCTGCAGCCCGGCGAGTTCCGCCTCGCGCGCCTTCAAGTCCTCGCGCAGCTTGGCGAGCCGATCGCGCGACGCGTCGTCCTTCTCCCGCTTGAGCGCGAGCTCCTCGAGCTTCAGACGATCGACGCTGCGTCGCAGCTGGTCGATCTCGACGGGGGCCGAGTCGATCTCCATCCGGAGCCTCGACGCGGCCTCGTCGATGAGGTCGATGGCCTTATCGGGAAGCTGACGCGCGGGGATGTAGCGGTTCGAGAGCGCGGCGGCGGCCACGAGCGCGGAGTCCGCGATCGCGACCTTATGGTGCGCCTCGTAGCGCTCCTTCAGTCCGCGTAGGATGGCGATGCTGTCCTCGACGCTCGGCTCCCCCACGAAGACCTGCTGGAACCGCCGCTCCATGGCGGCGTCCTTCTCCACGTACTCGCGGTACTCGTCGAGAGTCGTGGCGCCGATGAGCCGCAGCTCACCGCGGGCGAGCATGGGCTTCAGCATGTTCGAGGCGGCGACAGACCCTTCACCGCCGCCCGCCCCCATGAGGATGTGGAGCTCGTCGACGAAGGTGATGATGCGTCCCTCCGCCTCGTTGATCTCCTTGAGCACGGACTTCAGCCGCTCCTCGAACTGGCCGCGGTACATCGCTCCGGCCACGAGGGCCGCCATGTCGAGGGCGACGATCTCCTTGCCCTTGAGCGACTCGGCGACGTCTCCGGCGACGATGCGCTGCGCGAGACCCTCGACGACCGCGGTCTTTCCCACGCCGGGCTCACCGATGAGCACGGGGTTGTTCTTCGTGCGTCGCGTGAGCACCTGGCTGACACGGCGGATCTCCGCGTCACGGCCGATGACGGGGTCGAGCGTGCCGTTGCGGGCGACCTCGGTGAGATTCACGCCGTACTGTTCGAGGGCGCTCTTCTGGTCCTCCTGGGGAGGCTGCTGACCCGGTTGCATGAGTATGGTCTCCTTCATCACAGACTTGAGTCGGTGTGACTCAAGTTTATCGCTTCACTGAGGGAAACACCATGGGCGCGGGCGGGCATTCCCGGTGTGCGGATTCCTGCCGGCTCACGCAAGATGGGCTCATGCGGAGCATCGAACTCACTCTCGACGACGCCACGGATGCGGCGGTCCGCGCGGAATGGCGTACCCTCGCCGATCATGAGCTGCCGAGCCTCGCATCGCACACCGCCGCGAGCAATGCGCCGCACGTCACCCTCGTGGCGGGCGAGCGCCTCGACCGGGCTCAGATCCCGACGGACGCGTTCGACAGGCTCCCCCTGCCGCTGCACTTCGGCGCCGTCGCGGTGTTCCCTGCGGCGCGCGACCGCTTCGTCCTGATCCGCACCGTCGTCGTCACGACCGAGCTGCTCGCGCTCCACACCCACGTCGTCGGAGCGTCCACCGACCCCGTGCCGACGAGCCTTCCCGGCGCGTGGACGCCGCACGTCACGCTCGCCCGCCGCCTCACCGCCGACCAGGTCGCGCTCGCCCTCCCCCTCCTCCCCCCACTCTCGGACGGCACGCTCACGGCGGCCCGCTTCTGGGACGGCACCACCAAGACCCTCACCCCCCTCCCCCATTAAGATCGCGATACAGCACGAAAGCACGTGCCGTGTCGCGATCTTTTTGGGGTATGGGTAGCGGGGTCAGAGGTCGTCAGAGGTCGAAGAGGCTCCGGGGGACGGCGCGCGGGGGTGCGCCGTCGAAGCGGGCGAGGCTCAGGCTCGCGACGTCGGGGTCCGCGGGGGTACCCTCCGCGAGGTCGGCCAGGATCAGCCCCATTACGGCGGAGAACTTGAAGCCAGCCCCGGAATCGCCGCACGCGATCACCACGCCGCCATCGAGACGATCGACGACGAAGCGCCCGTCGGGCGACGCCGTCCACGAGCACACCGCGGCGTCGAGGGCGTGGGGGGCGATGCCCGGCATGTCCCGGCGGACGCGTTCCACCGTCTCGCGCGTGCGCTCGACACTCGGCGTGCGGTCGTGGTCGTCCTCCGCCCAGTCGCGGATCGCGTCATCGATGCCGATCTTGTAGCCGACGCCGGGCGTCGGCATCGCGTAAATGCCGAACTCGTCGCCGGACGGTGCGTCGATGAAGCCGGGGAAGTCGTCGGTGAGATGCGGTGCAGCGGGGTCGCCCACGTGCACGACCTGTTCGAGCACCGGCAGGAGGGGCACGTCGATGTCGAGCCCCGCGAGGAGCGGTGACGAACCGGGACCGGCCGCGAGCACGACGACGTCCGCGTCGAGCATCGCGCCGTCGGACAGATGGATGCGAGGGCCGGCGCCCGTCCGCTCGACACGGGTGACCGTTCGCCCGAACTCCGTGTGACCGCCGTCCGCGGCGAAGAGGCGCGCCTGAGCGGCGAGAGAGTCCGCGGCGAGCACGGAGCCGCCGTCCGGCGCCCACACCGCGTCGCGTCCGTCGGAGCGGAGCCCGGGGAAGAAACGCCCGACGTCCTCCGCGTCCACGGAGGTGTATTCGACACCCTCCGCATCCAATGTGCCGACGAGCCGATCGAGCCCCGCGTCGTCGCGCCAGAGGAGTCCGCGGCGGATGAAGGCGGGTGTGCCCGAGCGGGCCGTAAGCCGCTCCATGGCCTCGAGCCCGCGCCGCGCGAGCCGCACCTTCACGGGGTCAGGATCGGCGAATCGCCATAACCGGGTCGGGCCGGACGAGGACGACAGCGCGTTCCCCACCCCGTAGCGGTCGACGAGCACGACTTCGTGCCCGCGAGCCTGCAACTCGGCTGCAGCGGGCAGCCCCCACGCTCCCGCACCGACGACGACGATCCTCATACGTCCATCCTGCCGCCCCGGACGCCATCCGTCGTGCGGCGCTGCTGCGAGCGGTGATACCGTGCGAATCGGACCGAACGATCCATCCGCACACGACATCTCACCCGGAGGCGACCGTGAGACCCTGGCTGCTGCTCGCCGGCGCGATCGCCGTCGAGGTCACCGCGTCGCTGTCCCTCAAGGCGGCGCTCGATGTCCCCGGCTGGTACGTCGCAGTCGTGATCGGCTACGTCGCGTCGTTCGTCCTCCTCGGCCTCGTGCTCCGCGCCGGTATGCCGCTCGGCGTCGCCTATGGCGTGTGGGGCGCGACGGGAGTCGCGGCCACAGCACTCCTCGCCGCGGTCCTCTTCGGCGAACCGCTCACCCCGATCATGCTCGGCGGCCTCGTCCTCATCATCGGCGGCGTGCTGTGCGTCGAGCTCGGCTCCCAACGGGCTGCTGCGCGCCGCGCCGGGAGCGCCACGAGCACCGGAGCGAGCGCCTGATGGACTGGGTCTTCCTGATCGGCGCAATCCTCACCGAGGTGACGGCGACGCTCGCGCTGCGCGCGGCCGTCGGCGGTCGCCGTCTGCTCTACATCGTCGTCGCGGTCGGCTACGTGGCCGCGTTCTCCCTGCTGTCACTCTCGCTCGGGGCCGGTATGCCGCTCGGCATCGCCTATGGCATCTGGGCCGCCGCGGGTGTCGCCCTCACCGCGGTCGCGAGCACGCTCATCTTCAAGGAGCCGTTCTCGGTGCTCATGGCGATCGGCATCGCCCTCATCATGGGCGGCGTCCTCCTCGTCGAAGTCGGCTCGGCCCCCTAACCAAAGGACTACTCCCGAGCGAGGGCGCCACCTACGCCTGCCGCCCTCGACATGGAACTGGCGCCCTCGCGCCCACGACACTCCGCGCCCGGCAGGCCATATCCCCTTCAGAGGCATGAGCGACACGTCGAGTGGGAGGATCGTTTGTGTGCGATTCGTCCTGACTGCCGATCATGAGACCCCAGAGCGTGCGCCGTTGGTCATCAGGCCAGGCGACATCGTTCAGGTCGGCGATCGAGATACGGAGTGGCCGACATTCGTGTTCGTCACGACCCCGCAGGGAGCAGGATGGGTCCCCTCGCGTCATCTGGACATCGACGGCTTCGTTGGCATCGTTCGCGTCGGATATCACACCACCGAACTCCCCGCGTCTTCCGGCGAGACGGTCGATGTCCTCGCAGATGATCCGGAAAGCGACTGGTCCTGGTGCCGGGACACCGACGGTCGCGAGGGATGGATACCTCACCGCGTGCTCTCGACGTGAGTCGCACTCATCCGAGTGGCCGGCGAGGGGGAATCGCTTCCTCGATCCCTGTCGAGGGCGCCAGATACGCCTCGAGGGCGCCAGGTGCAACTGGCGCCCTCGCTCGGGAGTAGCCCCTTCGGGTCAGGTGCGGCGGGTGCGCTTCTCGCGCACGCGCATGTTGACCTGGATCGGCGTTCCCTCGAAGCCGTAGATCTCTCGCAGACGGCGCTGGATGTAGCGGCGGTAGCCGGGGTCCAGGAAGCCCGTCGTGAAGAGCACGAATGTGGGCGGGCGGCTCGACGCCTGCGTGCCGAACAGGATGCGCGGCTGCTTCCCGCCGCGCAGCGGGTGCGGGTGCGACTGGGCGAGCTCGGCGAGGAACGCGTTGAACTTGCCCGTAGGCAGGCGCGTGTCCCACGACTCGAGGGCCAGTTCGAGCGCCGGCACGAGCTTCTCCATGTGACGACCGGTGCGCGCGGAGATGTTGACGCGCGGAGCCCACGACACGTGCGCGAGGTCCTGCTCGATCTCCCGCTCCAGGTAACGGCGGCGCTCGTCGTCGAGAAGATCCCACTTGTTGAACGCGAGCACGAGCGCGCGGCCCGACTCGAGCACGAGGTCGATGATGCGCACGTCCTGCTCGCTGATCGGCTCGCTGACGTCGATCATGACGACGGCGACCTCCGCCTTCTCGAGCGCTGCCGACGTGCGGAGCGACGCGTAGAAGTCGGCGCCCTGCTGCAGATGAACACGGCGGCGGATGCCGGCGGTGTCGACGAAGCGCCAGAACTTGCCGGCGATCTCCACCTGCTCGTCCACGGGGTCGCGAGTGGTACCCGAGAGCTCGTTGACGACGACGCGCTCCTCGCCCGCCGCCTTGTTGAGCAGACTCGACTTGCCGACGTTCGGGCGACCGAGGATCGCGACACGGCGGGGTCCGCCGACCTCCTCCTTCGCGACCGCCGACACCTGCGGCAGCTTCGTCATGATGAGGTCGAGGAGGTCGGCGACGCCGCGACCGTGCAGGGCCGAGACGGGGTGCGGCTCGTCCAGTCCGAGGGACCACAGCTCGGCGATGTTCGGCTCCTGCCGCACGTCGTCGACCTTGTTCGCCACGAGGAAGGTCGGCTTGCCCGAGCGACGGAGGAGCTTCACGACCTGCTCGTCGGTGCTCGTCGCACCCACGTTGCCGTCGACGACGAAGAGCACGAGGTCGCAGAGGTCGATGGCGACCTCGGCCTGAGCGGCGACGGACGCGTCGATGCCCTTCGCGTCGGGCTCCCATCCACCGGTGTCGACGAGGGTGAAGAAGCGCGAGTTCCACTCGGCGCGGTACGAGACGCGGTCACGTGTGACGCCGGGGGTGTCCTCCACGACCGCCTCGCGACGACCGAGGATGCGGTTCACGAGAGCGGACTTGCCCACGTTCGGGCGTCCGACGATCGCGACGACGGGGAGCGCCGGCAGGTACCTGATGGCGTCCGGGTCGTCCGTGACGGTCTCGAGGACGGCGAGGTCCTCGTCGTCCAGGTCGTAGTCGTCGAGGCCGCTGCGCAGGGCGGCGGTGCGCTGCGCGGCGAGGTCGTCGTCGAGGGACTCGAGCGCGGTCGCCAGACCGTCGTCGGTCGTGTCGGGCTCGTCGTAGTCGTCAGCCATGGGAGGTCCTTGTCGTTTCGCGCGCGATCACCTCGAGCACGGCATCGACGGTCTGGTCGAAGTCGAGGTGGGTGGAATCGACCGTCACGACGCCATCCGCAGCGGTGAGGAAGTCCACCACGCGGGAGTCGGCCCGGTCACGGGAGCGGAGCTGCTCCCCGACGTCAGCCGCCGATTCGCTCGTGAGCTCGGCGGAGCGTCTCGCCATTCTAACCTCTTCGTCCGCCGTGAGGAGGATCCGGGCCTCTGCATCGGGCGCGACGACGGTCGTGATGTCGCGTCCCTCCACCACGATCCCGTCGTGCGGGGCGGCGTCCATCGTGGAGCGGAAGATCGACGTGACGAAGGATCGCACCTCGGGCACGCGCGCGACGGCGCTCACGGCGGCCGAGACGCGCGGCTCCCGGATGGCGTCCGTCACGTCGGTCTCCCCGACCATGACGACGGGTTCGCTCGGGTCGATCGAGATCGAGTAGTCGAAGGCGCCGAGAGAGGAGAGCACGGTCTCGGTGTCCTCCGGCGCGATGTCCCGATCGAGGACGAACCAGGCCAGGGCGCGGTACGCCGCCCCGGTGTCGAGATAGTCGAAGCCGAGGCGACGGGCCGCCGCCTTGGACACGCTCGACTTCCCGCTGCCCGCCGGTCCGTCGATCGCCACGATGATGTCGGCCATGGTTCTACACGCTCGCAATCCGCCAGCCGCGCGCCTCGAGTTCGTCGACGGCGCGTCGCTGCACTTCGGGGAGGACACCGATCTCGGCGAGACCGATCTGCGCGCCGGGCGAATGCTCGAGCCGCAGGTCCTCCATGTTGATCCCGATCTCGCCGAGCTCCGTGAGGAGTCGTCCCAGCTGACCGGGGGTGTCGTCCACCATGACGACGATCTGGGCGAACCGGCGGTCCTGCCCGTGTTTTCCGGGGAGCCTCGCGACTCCGGCGTTGCCCGCCGCGATCACGTCGGCGATCTCGCGTCGTGAGCCCGGGGCGTCGGGGGCGCGCAGGGCGTCGGCGACGACGGAGAGGTCGGCGACGAGGCGATCGAGCACCTCGACGACGGGCTCACCGTTCGCGGAGAGGATCTGCACCCACAGCTCCGGTTGGCTCGACGCGATGCGCACCGTGTCACGCAGCCCCTGTCCGGTGAGCCGCACGGCCGAGTCCGGGGCGTCGACGAGCTGCTTCGCGAGCGTGCTCGCGACGATCTGGGGCACGTGCGAGACGAGCCCGACGCTCGCGTCGTGCTCCTCCGGCGTCATCTCGATGGGCAGCGCGCCGAGGTCGAGCGCGAGGTCCTCCACGAGCGCGAGCGCGTCGCGCGGGGTCTCGTGGTCGCGGCAGATCACCCACGGCCGGCCGAAGAAGAGGTCGCCGCGCGCCGAGATGGCCCCGCCGCGCTCGCGTCCCGCCATGGGGTGCGAGCCGATGTAGCGGACGAGGTCCACGCCGCGGCGCTGCAGTTCGTGGAAGGGTGCGAGCTTCACGCTCGCCACGTCGGTCACGACGGCGCGCGGGAAGCGCGCGAGCTCCGCCTCGATCACGTCGGCGACGACGTCCGGCGGGACGCAGACGATCACGATCGACGGGTCGTCGTCCTCGCGCTCGGCGCGGCCCGCCCCGTAGTCGATCGCGAGTCGCAGCTGGCTCGGAGAGGCGTCGGCGAGGATCGCGTCGACCCCGTTCTCCCGGGCGGCGAGCCCGATGCTCGCGCCGAGGAGACCGGCGCCGACGACGCGGATCTGGCCCGCCAGTCGCGCGGCCTTCGCTTCGTTCACTCGTTCTCCCGTGCGGAGCCGCCGTCGCGCGAGATCGTCAGGAGCTCCCCGAGCTCCACCTTAGTGAGGTCGCGATACGCGCCCGATCGGAGCGTGCCGAGGTGCAGCGGGCCGAACTGGCGGCGTACGAGATCGATGACGGGGTGGCCGACGGCCGCCATCATCCGTCGCACGATCCGGTTCTTGCCCGAGTGGAGCGTGATCTCGACGAGGGACGTTCCCTCTGCCTTGCCCGAGCCGGCCGCGAGGATGCGCACGGCGTCCGCGGCGATCGGACCGTCGTCGAGCTCGATCCCCGTCTTGAGCTTCTGCACCGTCTGCGCCGACACGGCGCCGTCGACCTTCGCGACGTACGTCTTGGCCACCCCGAACGACGGGTGCGCGAGCACGTGCGCGAGGTCGCCGTCGTTCGTGAGGACGAGGAGCCCTGACGTTTCCGCGTCGAGGCGACCGACGTTGAAGAGCCGCTCCTCGAAGTCGTCCGTGAACCGACGGAGGTCGGGACGGCCGTTCTCGTCCTTGAGCGAGCTGACGATGCCGCGCGGCTTGTTCAGCATGATGTAGCGCTTCGACGTGTCGAGCTGGACCGCCTGCCCGTTGACCGCCACGAGATCCGTCTCGGGGTCGATGCGACGACCGGGTTCGGTCACGAGCTCGCCGTTGACCGTCACACGGCCCTCGGCGATGAGCTGCTCGGACACGCGGCGCGAGGCCACGCCGGCGGCGGCCATCACCTTCTGCAGGCGGATGCCCTCGGGCTCCTCGCCCCAACTCTCAACGGACATCGACGTCGAATCCTTCCTGGCCGTCGGCGAGCAGCGGCGAGATGAGCGGCAGTTCGTCGAGCGAGTTGATCCCGAGCTGGTCGAGGAGCACATCGGTCGTGCCGTAGTTGATCGCACCGGTCTCGCTGTCGGTGAAGAGCTCGGTGATGAGGCCGCGACCCAGCAGGGTGCGCACCACCGAGTCGACGTTGACGGCTCGGATCGACGCGATCGCGCTTCGGGAGATGGGCTGCTTGTAGGCGACCACCGCGAGGGTCTCGAGCGCGGCCTGCGACAGGCGCGACGGGTTCTGCTGGTTGACGTAGTCGGAGACGAGGGTGTCGTACTCGGCGCGCACGTAGAAGCGCCAGCCGCCGCCGACCTCGCGCAGCTCGAAGCCGCGACGCACCGTGCCGTCCGACCCGTCGTAGTCCGCGACGAGGCGATCGATCGCCTCGTGCACGACCGGAACCGGCTTGCCGAGCGCGGCCGCGAGACCCACCACGCTCTGCGGTTCGTCCGCCACCATGAGGAGCGCCTCGATCGCACGCTCCACGTCGACGTCCGGCGGCGCGATCGGTCCGGCGGGGACGTCGGTCGCGTCGGACGTCGGCGTCTCGTCCGTCACGGCGTCGTCCGGCGCTGCGTCATCCGGCGTTGCGACATCCGGCACTGCGTCATCCGTCATAGTCGGCCCCCAGGTTGGCGAGATTCTCTTCCGTCCAATTCTCCGCGGTCCAGCGGACCGTCAGCTCCCCGAGCGGCTCGAGCTGCTCGAACGAGATGGACGCGTGCCGGTAGAGCTCGAGGACCGCGAGGAAGCGGGCGATCACGACGCCCTTCTGCTCGGCGCCCGCGACGAGCTGCCGGAACGTCATCGACTCCCCGTGTCTCAAGAGGGCCACGACCTGCGCCGCCTGCTCCCGGATGCTCACGAGCGGAGCGTGCAGGTGGTCGAGCCCCACGACGGGGATCTCGCGCGGAGTGAGGGCGAGGGTCGCGATCGCGGCGAAGTCCTCGAGGGTGAGGGTCCACACGAGCTCGGCCGTGCGCTGGCGGAACTTCTCCTCGAGCCGCACGGATCGCGCGTGACGCGTGCCCTCGGCGTCGAACCGCGACTGGAACCACGCCGACGACTCCTTGAACGCGCGGTACTGCAGCAACCGCGCGAAGAGCAGGTCGCGGGCCTCCAGAAGCGCCACGTCCTCGGCGTCCACGAGCTCTCCCTGCGGCAGGAGGCCGGCGATCTTGAGGTCGAGGAGGGTGGCCGCGACCACGAGGAACTCCGACGTCTGGTCGAGGTCGGCGTCGTCGCCGAGACCGCGGATGTGGGCGAGGAACTCGTCCGTCACGACGGAGAGGGCGATGTCGGTGATGTCGAGTTCGTGCTTCGAGATCAGCGAGAGCAGCAGGTCGAACGGTCCCTCGAAGTTGGACAGTTCGACGCGGAAGCCGTCCGATTCGGTGCGCTCAGGCGACCGCGCCACGAGCCACCAGTTCCCTCGCGAGCTGGCGGTACGCCTTCGCGGCCGGGTGCTCTGGAGCGAACGACGTGATCGGGGTGCCCGCGACGGACGCGTCGGGGAACTTGACCGTGCGACCGATGACCGTCTCGAGGACGTCGTCGCCGAACGCCTCGACGACCCGCTCGAGCACCTCGCGCGAGTGCAGGGTGCGCGAGTCGAACATCGTGGCGAGGATGCCGTCGAGCTCGATGGCGGGGTTGAGCCGGTCGCGCACCTTCTCGATCGTTTCGATGAGCAGCGCGACGCCGCGCAGGGCGAAGAACTCGCACTCGAGCGGGATGAGGACCCCGTGGCTCGCCGTGAGCGCGTTGACCGTGAGGAGGCCGAGTGACGGCTGGCAGTCGATGAGGACGACGTCGTAGTCACTCGTGACCTGTCGGAGGACACGCGCCAGGATCTGCTCGCGCGCGACCTCGTTCACGAGGTGCACTTCCGCGGCGGAGAGGTCGATGTTCGCCGGGATGATGTCGAGACCGGGGATCCGTGTCTCCTGGATCGCCTCGGCGGCCGGGCGCTTCGGGTTGAGGAGCAGGTCGTAGATCGTGAGGCCCTCGTGCGTGCCGATGCCGAGTCCGGCGGAGAGCGCACCCTGGGGATCGAAGTCGATGACGAGGACGCGCCTGCCGTACTCCGCCAGGGAGGCGGCGAGGCTGATGGTGGTCGTCGTCTTGCCGACGCCGCCCTTCTGGTTGCACAACGACACGATGCGCGCCGGGCCGTGACCCGAGAGGGGTGCGGGGGTGGGGAAGTCGCTCAGTGGCCGCCCGGTCGGCCCCATCTTCGGCACCGCCGCGACGTCGGGCGATGCAGAATCCGGCGAGGGGAAGAGGGCGGAGTCATCGCTCACGTCGCTTCTGCTCTTCACGTCGCTCCCTCCGCACTCGCCGCCGTCGGGGACGGCGACCCACCGGTGGACACCGGTGCTTGAGTCTCGATTGTAGCCGCCGGGCGGCGGGCAGCTCAGCGGGCGCGCGGGTGTGCGGTGGTGTAGACGTCGCGTAGGGAATCCGCCGTCACGAGGGTGTAGATCTGCGTCGTGGCCACGGAGGAGTGTCCCAGCAGCTCCTGCACCACACGCACGTCGGCTCCGCCCTGGAGGAGGTGGGTGGCGAAGGAGTGGCGGAGCGTGTGCGGCGACACCTCCTCGGTCAGTCCGGCGCGTTCGGCGGCGGCGCGGATGACGAGCCACGCGCTCTGCCGGGACATGCGTGCGCCGCGCATCCCGAGGAACAGGGCCGGCGTCGACGGGCCGACGGCGGACAGGGTCGGCCTCCCCCTCACGAGGTAGGCATCGATCGCCGCGCGAGCGTATCGCCCGAGAGGCACGATGCGCTGCTTGTCTCCCTTGCCGGTCAGACGCACGATGTCCGGCTCGACGACGTCGTCCACGTTGAGCCCCACCGCCTCGGAGACGCGCGCGCCGGTCGCGTACAGCAGCTCGAGCAGTGCGTGGTCGCGCAGGGACGCCACGTCCTCTCCCTCCGTGGCACCGAGCAGCGCCTCGATCTGGGAGATCGTGAGGGCCTTGGGGAGGCGCCGGCCGAGCTTCGGAGGCCGCACGTCGCGCGAGACGTCGCCGTCGACCTCGCGCTCCTCGAGCAGGAATCGGTGGAACCCCCGGACGGAGGACAGCGTGCGTGCGATGGACGAGGCCCCGAGGGGCTTCTCCTCGCGCGTCGCGAGTGCTCGCGAGAAACCCGTGACGTGCGCCGGGAGGATGTCCCCGGCCCCCTCGACGCCTTCCGAGGTCAGCCAGTCGACGTAGGCGGAGAGGTCGCGCCGATACGCGGCGATGGTGTTCGCCGAGAGTCCGCGTTCGATCTGCACGTGCCGCACGTACTCGTCGACGGCCCGCGCGAGCGTCATGGCGCCGGGCGGAGCTTCGGGTGACGGTCCCACGGGCTGTCCGCGGGCGCGAGTGTCGACCAGCCACGAGCGCGCGACGCGTGGGCGGCGAGCGCCCCGATCGCGAGGGACGGGTTCTGCACGCGCCGTGCGAGCACGGCGTCGACGGCCTCGTCGAGGGGCACCCATGCCACCTCGATGTCGGCCTCCTCCTCTGTGCGCTCGAAGACCCGTTCCGTGGCCGACAGCCCGCGTGCGAGGTAGACGCGGATGACCTCGTTGTTTCCGCCGGGACTCGTGGCGAACTCCGCGAGGACGTCCCAGTCGGTGGCGCGGAGGTCGGCCTCCTCCTCGAGTTCGCGCTGCACGGCGACGAGGGGGTCCTCCCCCTCCACGTCGAGGAGCCCTGCCGGGATCTCCCACTCGCGGAGGCCGACGGGGTGCCGGTACTGGCGGATGAGCAGGACGCGGTCCTCTTCGTCGAGAGCGAGGACCGCGACGGCGCCGGTGTGGTCCGTGTATTCGCGCACGATCGACGAGCCGTTGTAGTCGAACGTGTCGCGACGGATGTCCCAGACGCGCCCCTCGAAAACACGCTCGCTCTCCGCGACCTCGACGGCGAAGGGGACGTCTTCCAGCGGGGACGATGTCATGACGTTCCTCTCAGCGGCCTGCGGGCCTCAGGGCGAACAGGACGGACGACGCCGCTCAGGCGTCGACGTCCTCGTCGAAGAGCTGGCTGGCCTGGTGACGCTCGAGCGACGCGGCGACGAGGCCGGCGAAGAGCGGATGGGCGTGGTTCGGGCGCGAGCGCAGTTCGGGGTGCGCCTGCGTGCCCACGTAGAACGGGTGCACCTCGCGGTCGAGCTCCACGTACTCCACGAGCCGCCCGTCGGGAGACGTGCCGGAGAAGCGCAGGCCGGCGTCCGCGATGCGGTCGCGGTACTCGTTGTTGACCTCGTAGCGGTGGCGGTGGCGCTCCGAGATCTCGTTGGAGCCGTAGAGGTCGGCCACCACGGAGCCTTCGGCGAGCGCCGCCGGGTAGAGTCCGAGTCGCATCGTGCCGCCGAGGTCGCCGCCGGCGATGATCTCGACCTGCTCGGCCATCGTCGCGATCACGGGGAACGCCGTGTCGGGGTCGAACTCGGTCGAGCTCGCTCCCTCGAGTCCGGCCTCGGTGCGCGCGTACTCGATCACCATGCACTGGAGGCCGAGGCACAGACCGAGCGCGGGGATGCCGTTCTTGCGAGCGAACGTGAGCGCGCCGAGCTTGCCCTCGATGCCGCGGATTCCGAAACCGCCGGGCACGCAGATGCCGTCGACCTGACTGAGCACGCGCGCGGCGCCCTCCGGCGTCTCGCACTCGTCCGACGGCACCCAGACGATCTTGACCTTCGTGTCGTGGGCGAAGCCGCCGGCCTTAAGGGCCTCGGTGACCGAGAGGTACGCGTCGGGCAGGTCGATGTACTTGCCGACGAGGCCGATGGTGATCTCGTGCTTGGGCTCGTGGACGGCGCGGAGGAGCCCGGCCCAACCGGACCAGTCCACGTCCGATGCGTTCAGGCCGAGGGCGTCGATGATGTACGCGTCGAGGCCCTGGTCGTGCAGCATCGTGGGGATGTCATAGATGGAGGGGACGTCGACGGCGTTGACGACCGCGTCCTCGTCGACGTCGCACATGAGCGCGATCTTGCGCTTGTTCGACTCGGTCACGGGGCGGTCGCTGCGGAGCACGAGGGCGTCCGGCTGGATGCCGATCGAGCGGAGAGTCGCGACGGAGTGCTGCGTCGGCTTCGTCTTCTGCTCGCCTGACGCGCCCATGAACGGCACGAGGGACACGTGCACGAAGAAGACGTTCTTCCGTCCGAGCTCGTGACGCACCTGGCGGGCCGACTCGATGAAGGGCTGCGACTCGATGTCGCCGACCGTGCCGCCGATCTCGGTGATGATGACGTCGGGCTGCGGGTCCTCGGAGGCCTGCAGACGCATGCGGCGCTTGATCTCGTCGGTGATGTGGGGGATGACCTGGACGGTGTCGCCGAGGTACTCGCCACGCCGCTCCTTCGCGATGACGCTCGAGTAGATCTGCCCCGTCGTGACGTTCGCCGCCTGGCTGAGGTCGATGTCGAGGAAGCGCTCGTAGTGGCCGATGTCGAGGTCCGTCTCGGCTCCGTCGTCGGTCACGAACACCTCGCCGTGCTGGAACGGGTTCATCGTTCCCGGGTCCACGTTGAGGTACGGGTCGAGCTTCTGCATCACGACGTGCAGGCCGCGCGCGGTGAGCAGATTACCGAGGCTGGCGGCGGTGAGGCCCTTGCCGAGCGAGGAGACGACACCACCCGTGACGAAGATGTGCTTCGTCGTGCCGCTCGGGTTTCGAGCAGCCCGAGCATTCTCAGAGGAGAGAGATGAGGGGGTCTCGGAAGAGGGAAGGGGGTCCGTGCTGTAAATGTCCGCCACGGGCTTCTATCCTAACAGTCGGGAATCGTCAGCGGACAGCGCGAGGAGTTCCTTCGCGTGCGTCAGTCCGGACTCGGAGTCGGGCAGCCCCGACAGCAGGCGCGCCATCTCGGAGACGCGTTCGTCCCCGTCCAGCCGCACCACGCTCGACGACGTGACCGATCCGTCGCTCTGCTTCCGCACGCTGAGGTGGTTCGTGGCGAAGGCCGCCACCTGGGCGAGGTGGGTGACCGCGATCACCTGCGACGATTCGGCGAGTCGGGCGAGTCGCCGCCCGATCTCGATCGCGGCCGCGCCGCCCACGCCCGAGTCGACCTCGTCGAAGACGAAGGTGGGAACCGGGTCGGTGCTGGCGATGACGACCTCGATCGCGAGCATGACCCGGGAGAGCTCGCCGCCGGATGCCCCCTTCGCGAGCGAGCGCGGCTCAGCCCCGCTGTGCGGCTGGAGCAGGAACCGGACATCGTCGCGACCGCTCGCCGTGAGGTCGCCCGTCGAGTCCACGACGATCGAGAGCTGCGCGTCCGGCATGGCGAGGGCCGTGAGTTCCGCGCTCACACGCTCCCCGAGCTGGGCGGCGGCCGCCGAACGCAAGGCGCTCACCTCGTCGGCGAGTCGGGTGACGAGCTCCTCGTCCTCGCCCACCTGGCGGGTGAGCTCCTCGATCCGCTCGTCGTCCGAGTCGAGTTCGACGAGGCGGGCGCTGCCGGTGTCGAGCACCGCGATCACGTCGTCGAGCGTGGGACCGTACGCGCGCATGAGACCCGTGAGCACGGCCCGCCGCTCGTTCACGATCTCGAGCTCGCGTGCTCCGTCTGCGTCGACTTCGGCGAGGTACGTCGACAGGTCGGCCGCGACGTCGGCCGCGAGGTAGCCGATGTTGGCGAGCTGCTCGCCGATCGCCGCGAGGGTCGGGTCTGCGTCGCTCGCGTCGTCGACGAGGCGTCTGGCGCTGCCGATGAGGCCGACCACGTCGATGCCGTCGGGCTCCTCAGCCGACAGCGCCTCACGCGCGCCTGCCGCGGCGAGCCGGAGGGCCTCGAGGTTGCCGAGCCGGACGGCGCGGACAGCGAGCTCCTCGTCCTCCCCCGGCTGCGGTGCGGCCACCTCGATGGCCGCGATCGTCTCCCGGAGGGTCGCCGCCTCCGCGGCTCGGGCGTCGCGTTCGTCTCGGATCGTGTCGAGTTCCGCCCGATTGGACCGCCACCGCGTGAAAGCGTGCGTGTAGTCCGCCAGGAGGTCGGCGAGCCCCGTGCCGGCGAAACGGTCGAGGGCCTCGCGCTGTGCGGTCGCCGACTTGAGCCGGAGCTGCTCCGACTGGCCGTGCACGACAACGAGCTTCTCGCCGAGCTCCGAGAGGATCCCGACGGGGGCCGCCCGCCCACCCACCGCTGCGCGGCTGCGGCCTTCCGAGGACACACTGCGTCCGAGGGTGAGCTCCGCGCGCCCCTCGCCGAACGGGTCGACATCACCGCCGGCCTCGCGCACGCGCTCGGTGACCGGCCCGTCCTCCGGCACGACCCAGCGACCGTCGACGCTCGCCCGTTCCTGACCGGAACGTACCGTGCCGCTGTCGGCACGCCCGCCGAGCAGGAGACCGAGCGCCGTCACGACCATGGTCTTTCCCGCGCCCGTCTCACCCGTGATCGCGGTGAAACCCGCGCCGAGCGGGAGCGTCGCCTCGGCGATCACGCCGAGGTCGCGGATCTCGATCTCCTCAATCACGACCGGCCGGCCCCCTCCAGCCCTCGACGGGCAGATGGAACTTGTGCACGAGGCGGTCCGTGAATGGGCCCTGATGCAGTCGCGCGAGACGCACGGGCACGCTCGAACGCCGTACGACGACGCGCGCGCCTGGTGGGAGCTCGTGCGCTCGCCTGCCGTCGGCCCACAGCACACCGGACCCCTGGTTGCGCGCGATGATCTCGATGGCGAGCGACGACTCGGGTCCGACGACGAGCGGGCGCGCGAAGAGCGCGTGCGCGCTCAGCGGCACGAGGGTGATCGCCTCGACGGTGGGCCACACGATGGGCCCGCCTGCCGAGAAGTTGTACGCGGTCGAGCCGGTGGGCGTGGAGACGACGACGCCGTCGCACCCGAAGGCCGACAGGGGCCGTCCGTCCACCTCGATGACCACCTCGAGCATGCGCTCACGGCTCGCCTTCTCCACCGTGGCCTCGTTGAGCGCCCACGTCTCGTAGACGACCTCGTGGTCGACCTTCACCCGGACGGAGAGCGTCATGCGCTCCTCGACCTGGTAGTCGCCGTCGATCGCACGGTGGACGGCCTCCGCCAGGTCGTCGCGCTCGCTCTCCGCGAGGAAGCCCACGTGCCCGAGGTTGACGCCGAGGAGGGGGGCGGTGCAGCCGCGCACGAGTTCCGCCGCCCGCAGGATCGTGCCGTCACCGCCGAGGACGATCACGAGTTCGAGGTCTGCCGCATCGACGTCCTCGTCGAGGATGAGGGTGTTCTGAGGGAGCACGCACGCGGCGGCGATGTCGTCCCACTCCTCGCGCCGCAGCACCGGGGTGGCGCCCCCGGCCGAGAGCTCCTCGATCACGGAGACGGCGGCGTCGATCGAATCGCGACGCCCCGTGTGCGACACCACGAGGATGGCGCGTTGTGCCCCGGTCATGCCCCTCCTGCTCCCGCGACCCGTCGGATCTCGTCGGTCCATTCTGACGGATCGCGACCCGTGCGCGGACTGAGATGCACGAGGTACTCGTGATTTCCGTGGAGACCGGTGATGGGGGACGACAGGACGCCGACGGTCGCGAGACCGCTCTCGGCCGCGACCGCGAGGACACGCGCGATGCTGTCGGCGCGCGCCTCGGGGTCGACGACGATGCCCTGCTTGATGAGGGTGCGTCCCACCTCGAACTGCGGCTTCACGAGCAGCACGAAATCGGCGTCGGGAGAGACGGCCGATCGCACGGGAGGGATGATGTGGGTGAGGGAGATGAAGGACAGGTCGCCGACGACGAGTTCGGGCGCCCAGTCGACCCCGCTCGCCGAGGCCAGGAGCTCGCTCGTGAGATCGCGCGCGTTGATCCCCTCCACCACGGCGACGCGTTCGTCCGAGCGCACCGGGTCGACGAGCTGGCCGTGGCCCACGTCGAGCGCGATGACGCCTCGGGCGCCCCGTCGCAGCAGCACCTCGGAGAACCCGCCCGTCGATGCGCCCACGTCGAGCGCACGCAGTCCGCGCGGATCCACACCGAACGCGTCGAGAGCATGGACGAGCTTCGCGGCAGCCCTGCTCACATAGTCGTCCGTCTGCTCGACGACGATGTGCTCGCCGTCCGAGACGGAGAGCGACGGCTTGGTGGCAACGGCGCCGCCGACCGTGACGAGACCATCGGCGATGAGCCGTGCCGCATGACTGCGTGATCGCGCGAGCCCGCGTTCGGCCAGGGCTGCGTCGAGGCGTGAGCCCGTCATCCGATGGCGCGGTCGGCGCCGGTCCGATCGGCGCTGATCCGATCGGCACTGATCCGATCGGCACTGATCCGATCGGCACTGTCGAGGACGGCCTTTAACTCGGCGTGCAGAGCGGTGTAGGCGTCGGCGCGTGTCTCGAGAGGCTGGTCCTCAATCACCCGGAGGCGCGAGACGAGGCCATCACCGTCGCCGATCACGTCGACCTCCTCGTCGGACGGTCGTGCGGCGCTCGGCTCGATGGACACGGTCCCAGGCTACCGCCCAACCTCTTCGTAGAGGCGTGGCGGAACGTTGAATCCGAAGATCGCACGCCCACTCGCCCAGATCACGGCCGATGCGGCGCGGAGACGGTCGATCGCGGAGTCGCCCTGGCGAGCGACGACGACCTTGGTTCCGTCGATGCGCACGACGGACCGTCCGACGGTCGCCGAGGTCTTGTCGTCGCTGAACGTCGTGACCGGGTAGGGCTCGTGCAATCCCCTGAGGTCTTGGAGGATGTAGGTGGGTCGTGACCCGGGGTCGGCCGCGAGAACGTGCTTCGCCCGGTCGATCCCCGTGAGAACGAGCACGGAGTCCATGCCGGCGGCGACCGCTCCCTTGATGTCCGTGTCGAGGCGGTCCCCGATGAAGAGCGGCTTCGTCGCGGAGAAGCGAGCGGTCGCCTCCTCGAAGATCGGGACCTCGGGCTTGCCTGCGACGATCGGCAGTCGGCCGACGGCCGTATGCACGGCGGACACGAGCGTGCCGTTGCCCGGAGCGATGCCCTGGGCTTGCGGGATCGTCCAGTCGGTGTTCGTCGCGATCCACGGCAGATCGTTCGGCTCGCGGTCCGTCTGGAGGACGAAGGCCGCCTCCGCGAGATCCGTCCAGGCCACGTCGGGCGCGAAGCCCTGCACGACGGCGGCCGGGTCGTCGGCTGCACTCCGCGTCACGACGTATCCGGCCTTCTCGAGTTCGGAGACGAGGCCGTCGCCACCCACGACGAGCACGGTCGATCCGGCCGGCGCGTGGTCCTTGAGCAGTCGCATCGCGGCCTGCGGGCTCGTCACGATGTCGTTCGCCGTGGGATGCAGTCCGAGTTCGCGCAGGTGCGCCGCAACGGTCTCGTCGGTGCGGGACGCGTTGTTCGTGATGAAGCCGAGCCGGCGGGATTCCGCTGCCCGGTTCAGGCTCTCGATGGCGTGTGGGATGGCGCCGGCCCCGGCGTACACGACACCGTCGAGGTCCGCGAGGACGACGTCGACGCCGTCGAGCGGGGTGGGATCAGTCTTCGTCCGGCCGAACAACGCCATTCGCATCCTCCTGAGTGTCGGTGTCGGAATCGGTGTCGATCTCGGACGCATCGTCATCGACGGACGAGCCCTCGATCGTGACGCTCTCGGACCCGAAACCGCCTGGGACGGTGTCTTCGGAGGCCGCGGCGTCTCCGTCGGCAGAGTCACGCTCCTCGGCGTGGAGCTCGTCACCCTCGAGTTCCTCGGCATCCAGTCCCCCGGCGTCGAGCTCCTCGGTGTGGACTTCGTCGACGTCGGGTCCTTCGGCATCGAGCTCGTCGACGTCGGGCAGATCGTCACCGACGGGACCCGACTCGTCAGCGGGCGTTTCGCCCTCGTCGCCGATCTCCTCGATGATCTCGATGGTCTCGTCCTCGTCCGGTCCGTCGCCGAAGAGCTCAGCGGCGACGGTCGCGCGGCGACGCCAGACGGCGGCCTCGTCGTCGCGACCGAGTTCCCCGAGCACCTCGGCGTACGCATCGTAGAGGGCAGCGCTGTAGCTGAAGGCGCGATCGGGGTCGAGCTGCGGAATCTCGAGCTCACCCAGCGCGAGCTCGGGCGAGCCGAGGTCGAGCCGCGCACCCGACATCGCGATCGCGAGGGAGACCTGGCTCGCCGGCGTGAGCGTGGATCTGTCGACGGAGCGACCGAGCTCGAGTGCCTTCTCCGGACGCCCCACGCCGCGCTCGCTGTCCACCATGAGCGGCAGCTGCTCGTCCGAGCCGCTGATGCGTCGGAAGGTGCGCAGCTCTCGGAGGGCGAGGGCGTAGTCGCCGGTCTCGTAAGCCGTGATCGCAAGTGACTCGCGGACGACGGCGATCCGTCCGGCACGCCGAGCAGCGCTCATCGCGTGGCGGTGGGCGAGCTCGGGGTCCTCATCGATGAGACGGGATGCCATCACGAGGTGCTTCGCGACCCAGTCGGCGTTCTCCTTGGAGAGCGTCTTGAGTTCGTTGCGCGCGACCTTGTCGAGATCACGGGGTTGCACGTCCTCCGGCACCTCCGGATCATCGTGACGCGGACGGACGGAACGCAGCTCCCGCTGGAGGATCTCCTCCTCCGTCAGTTCCCGCTCGAAACGGTCATCGCGCCCGAAACCGCCCGAACGACCGCGATCCGCCGATCCCCGATCGGGACGACCGCCGCGGTCGGAGTATCCCCCGCGCTCCGGCCGTCCGCCGCGGTCCGACGCGGACCGCGCGCCCCGGTCGGGCGAATTTCCCCGGTCGGGCCGTCCTCCCCGCTCGGGGTAGCTCCCGCGGCCGGCCGATGCCCCGCGGCTCGGGCGGTCCGAGGAACCGCCCCGATCGGAGCGTGCTCCGTAGGATCCACGATCGGACGTACCATCACGACGCGGCCGATCGCCATCGCGCTCGGGCCGGGCACCGCGGTCGAACGATCCACCCCTGTCGGGGCGGCGTTCCTGCGCGCCGCCGGAACGGTCGAAACGGTCCCCGGTCGGACGATCGCCGTTGCGCTGCGGTCGCCCGTCGCGTGGGGGACGCGGAGACCACTCACGGTTCGGTCGGTCAGGACGATCGCCCGACGGGCGTGTGTCACGCCCCGAGTCGGGTCGTCCGCCACCGCCGAAACGGGGACCCCGATCACCGTCGCCGCGAGCTCCGCGCTGGGGCCCACCGCTCGACGGTCGACGGTCACCGGTCGACGGTCGCTCGCCGTCTCGGGCACCGCGCCGGTCGTCCCCTCCGTACGAGCGATTGCCGCTCGAGGGGCGCCGGTCGTCCCCACGGGGCGGACGTGAATCGCCATCCCTCGATGGACGGCGGTCGTCGCCCCGGTACGGACGTGCGTCGTTCGATCGAGGCGGCCGGCGGTCGTCGTCGCCGTACGAACGCGCACCGCCACTCGGCGGGCGACGATCTTCGCCTCGGGGAGATCTGCGGTCATCGCCGGAAGAAGGCCGGCGGTCCTCGCGACCGCCTTGGCGGGCGCGAGGACCGCCGCCATCGCGGCGCGGGCCGCGGGCGCCATCGGCGCCGCGGTCCGGCCGCCGATCGCGTCCCGTGTTGCTGTCGCGACCTGCATTGCTGTCGCGCCCGGCTCCGTCGCCGCGCGCTCCCCTGGAGCGATCGTTGCGCTCGTCGTCTGTCTCGCTCATGAAAGTCTCCAGGGTCTTCTCGTCGGACGGGACATTCGAGTCCCGCTGTTCCGGCCCGTTAACGCAAAATGGCCACCCAGCAATGGGTGGCCATTTCAACGAAGAAGTCCGGCGGTGTCCTACTCTCCCACAGGGTCCCCCCTGCAGTACCATCGGCGCAGAGAGTCTTAGCTTCCGGGTTCGGAATGTAACCGGGCGTTTCCCTCTCGCTATGGCCGCCGAAACACTATTGATGTATCAAAGTGAACGTACTAGCTGTTAGCTAGATCAGTTCTCGACCGTACATCGAGAACCACTCAGTGGACGCGGGCATCAGGCCACTCATACCAGCCTTACAACAGTATGAGTGTAGTGATTATCAAATCATCGGCTTATTAGTACCGGTCAGCTCCGAGGGTCTTTAGTCCCCTCTTCCACATCCGGCCTATCAACCCAGTAGTCTGGCTGGGAGCCTCTCGCCCGAAGGCACGGAAATCTCATCTTAAGGCCGGCTTCCCGCTTAGATGCTTTCAGCGGTTATCCATCCCGAACGTAGCTAATCAGCGGTGCTCTTGGCAGAACAACTGACACACCAGAGGTTCGTCCAACCCGGTCCTCTCGTACTAGGGTCAGATCCTTTCAAATTTCCAACGCGCGCAGCGGATAGGGACCGAACTGTCTCACGACGTTCTAAACCCAGCTCGCGTACCGCTTTAATGGGCGAACAGCCCAACCCTTGGGACCTACTCCAGCCCCAGGATGCGACGAGCCGACATCGAGGTGCCAAACCATGCCGTCGATATGGACTCTTGGGCAAGATCAGCCTGTTATCCCCGAGGTACCTTTTATCCGTTGAGCGACAGCGCTTCCACAAGCCACTGCCGGATCACTAGTCCCGACTTTCGTCCCTGCTCGACTTGTCAGTCTCACAGTCAAGCTCCCTTGTGCACTTACACTCGACACCTGATTGCCAACCAGGTTGAGGGAACCTTTGGGCGCCTCCGTTACTTTTTGGGAGGCAACCGCCCCAGTTAAACTACCCATCAGGCACTGTCCCTGAACCGGATTACGGTTCTAAGTTAGACATCCAGAGTGACCAGAGTGGTATTTCAACAACGACTCCACCGACACTAGCGTGCCAGCTTCAAAGTCTCCCACCTATCCTACACAAGCCACACCGAACACCAATACCAAACTGTAGTAAAGGTCACGGGGTCTTTCCGTCCTGCTGCGCGTAACGAGCATCTTTACTCGTAGTGCAATTTCGCCGAGTTCGCGGTTGAGACAGCTGGGAAGTCGTTACGCCATTCGTGCAGGTCGGAACTTACCCGACAAGGAATTTCGCTACCTTAGGATGGTTATAGTTACCACCGCCGTTTACTGGGGCTTAAATTCTGAGCTTCGCCGAAGCTAACCCTTCCTCTTAACCTTCCAGCACCGGGCAGGCGTCAGTCCGTATACATCGTCTTGCGACTTGGCACGGACCTGTGTTTTTAGTAAACAGTCGCTTCCCACTGGTCTCTGCGGCCCTGCAGCGCTTCCCGGAGTAAATCCGTTGACGCCTTAGGCCCCCCTTCTCCCGAAGTTACGGGGGCATTTTGCCGAGTTCCTTAACCACGATTCTCTCGATCTCCTTGGTATTCTCTACCTGACCACCTGTGTCGGTTTGGGGTACGGGCAGCTGGAACCTCGCGTCGATGCTTTTCTTGGCAGCATAGGATCATCAGATCTTGCACTTGCGTGCTCCCCTTAAGTTCTCAGCCTTATATGAGAGACGGATTTGCCTATCTCTCGGCCTACAACCTTGGCCTGGGACAACCATCGCCCAGGACTGACTACCTTCCTGCGTCACACCTGTTAATACGCTAACCGCACCAGACGGGTTCGAGCGTTAGACCGGAAGCGTCATCCCCGAAGGGAATCAGTCGTCCGGGTTAGGACTCTTAGCACTACTGGATTGGCTTGGGCGGTTCTTCGCCGGTACGGGAATATCAACCCGTTGTCCATCGACTACGCCTGTCGGCCTCGCCTTAGGTCCCGACTTACCCAGGGCGGATTAGCCTGGCCCTGGAACCCTTGGTCTTTCGGAGGACGGGTTTCTCACCCGTCTTTCGCTACTCATGCCTGCATTCTCACTCGTGTGGCGTCCACGGCTGGTTCACACCGCCGCTTCACTCGCCACACGACGCTCTCCTACCCATCAACACGGCTGGACCACGAAGGCCTACCAATAATGTCAATGCCACAACTTCGGTGGCGTGCTTGAGCCCCGTTACATTGTCGGCGCGGAATCACTTGACCAGTGAGCTATTACGCACTCTTTCAAGGGTGGCTGCTTCTAAGCCAACCTCCTGGTTGTCTGTGCAACTCCACATCCTTTCCCACTTAGCACGCGCTTTGGGACCTTAGTTGGTGGTCTGGGTTGTTTCCCTCTCGACAATGAAGCTTATCCCCCACTGTCTCACTGCTGCGCTCTCACTTACCGGCATTCGGAGTTTGGCTGACGTCAGTAAGCTTTTGGGCCCCATCGGCCATCCAGTAGCTCTACCTCCGGCAAGAAACACGCAACGCTGCACCTAAATGCATTTCGGAGAGAACCAGCTATCACGAAGTTTGATTGGCCTTTCACCCCTATCCACAGCTCATCCCCTCAGTTTTCAACCTAAGTGGGTTCGGTCCTCCACGACGTCTTACCGTCGCTTCAACCTGGCCATGGATAGATCACTTCGCTTCGGGTCTAGGACATGCGACTGAATCGCCCTATTCAGACTCGCTTTCGCTACGGCTTCCCCTCACGGGTTAACCTCGCCACATATCGCTAACTCGCAGGCTCATTCTTCAAAAGGCACGCTGTCACCCCTACAAGGAGGCTCCAACGGTTTGTAAGCAAACGGTTTCAGGTACTATTTCACTCCCCTCCCGGGGTACTTTTCACCTTTCCCTCACGGTACTTGTCCGCTATCGGTCATCTGGGAGTATTTAGGCTTATCAGGTGGTCCTGACGGATTCACACGGGATTTCTCGGGCCCCGTGATACTTGGGATACTCTCCGCACGATTGCCGCATTTCGACTACGGGGTTTGCACCCTCTATGACTGGCCTTTCAATGCCATTCGTCTATACGACGTTCTAATGCTGACCGCTTATCAGCGCGGTCTGGAAAGTCCCACAACCCCGAACGTGCAACGCCTGATAGCTATCACACACGCTCGGTTTAGCCTGTTCCGATTTCGCTCGCCACTACTTTCGGAATCACTGTTGTTTTCTCTTCCTGTGGGTACTGAGATGTTTCACTTCCCCACGTTCCCTCTACCCGCCCTATATATTCAGGCGGGAGTCACTGGGTCACCTTGCGGGCCCAGCGGGGTTTCCCCATTCGGAAATCCTCGGATCAAAGCTTGTTTATCAGCTACCCGAGGCTTATCGCAGATTACTACGTCCTTCTTCGGCTCCAGATGCCAAGGCATCCACCGTTTGCTCTTAAAGATTTGAAATCACATGAGTTTGAATCGATTTCTCTAAAGAAATTGACCAATGATCTACGACCCTCCGAAGAGGGTCTTTGATCTTTGTGACTCAGACTCGAAAGTCTGAATCTAAGATGCTCGCGTCCACTGTGTAGTTCTCAAAGTACGGGCGGTGCCCTTCATGCCGGCAAGTGATGCCAACACAAAAGGCCCAGAGGTGCAGTCTGGATCTTACGATCCATCCCGGTCCCTCAGGACCCAACAGCGTGCATATGAAGCGGTTCCGAGGTCGATCGGTTCCAACCGGCAAGCCGGCGTACTGTGATCTCGCTCTTCAGCGCTTCATCAATGTCAATGTTCCACCCATGAGCTTCCAGTCGAGGACATTCGCCTCGAAGCTGGCTCTGGACTCGACCGCCGAAGCGAGCGAGTCAGATGCTCCTTAGAAAGGAGGTGATCCAGCCGCACCTTCCGGTACGGCTACCTTGTTACGACTTAGTCCTAATTACCGATCCCACCTTAGACAGCTCCTTCCACAAGGGTTAGGCCACTGGCTTCGGGTGTTACCGACTTTCATGACTTGACGGGCGGTGTGTACAAGGCCCGGGAACGTATTCACCGCAGCGTTGCTGATCTGCGATTACTAGCGACTCCGACTTCATGAGGTCGAGTTGCAGACCTCAATCCGAACTGAGACCGGCTTTTTGGGATTCGCTCCACCTTACGGTATTGCAGCCCTTTGTACCGGCCATTGTAGCATGCGTGAAGCCCAAGACATAAGGGGCATGATGATTTGACGTCATCCCCACCTTCCTCCGAGTTGACCCCGGCAGTCTTCCATGAGTTCCCACCATTACGTGCTGGCAACATAGAACGAGGGTTGCGCTCGTTGCGGGACTTAACCCAACATCTCACGACACGAGCTGACGACAACCATGCACCACCTGTATACCGACCTTGCGGGGCGACTGTTTCCAGACGTTTCCGGTATATGTCAAGCCTTGGTAAGGTTCTTCGCGTTGCATCGAATTAATCCGCATGCTCCGCCGCTTGTGCGGGCCCCCGTCAATTCCTTTGAGTTTTAGCCTTGCGGCCGTACTCCCCAGGCGGGGAACTTAATGCGTTAGCTGCGACACGGAGACCGTGGAATGGTCCCCACATCTAGTTCCCAACGTTTACGGCGTGGACTACCAGGGTATCTAATCCTGTTCGCTCCCCACGCTTTCGCTCCTCAGCGTCAGTTACGGCCCAGAGATCTGCCTTCGCCATCGGTGTTCCTCCTGATATCTGCGCATTCCACCGCTACACCAGGAATTCCAATCTCCCCTACCGCACTCTAGTCTGCCCGTACCCACTGCAGGCGCGAGGTTGAGCCTCGCGTTTTCACAGCAGACGCGACAAACCGCCTACGAGCTCTTTACGCCCAATAATTCCGGACAACGCTTGCACCCTACGTATTACCGCGGCTGCTGGCACGTAGTTAGCCGGTGCTTTTTCTGCAGGTACCGTCACTTTCGCTTCTTCCCTGCTAAAAGAGGTTTACAACCCGAAGGCCGTCGTCCCTCACGCGGCGTTGCTGCATCAGGCTTTCGCCCATTGTGCAATATTCCCCACTGCTGCCTCCCGTAGGAGTCTGGGCCGTGTCTCAGTCCCAGTGTGGCCGGTCACCCTCTCAGGCCGGCTACCCGTCGTCGCCTTGGTGGGCCGTTACCTCACCAACTAGCTGATAGGCCGCGAGTCCATCCTTGACCAAAATTCTTTCCAACCGCAGAAGATGCCTTCGCGGTTCATATCCGGTATTAGACGTCGTTTCCAACGCTTATCCCAGAGTCAAGGGCAGGTTACTCACGTGTTACTCACCCGTTCGCCACTGATCCAGAGGAGCAAGCTCCTCTTTCACCGTTCGACTTGCATGTGTTAAGCACGCCGCCAGCGTTCGTCCTGAGCCAGGATCAAACTCTCCGTAAATGTTTATTTGCACGGACGCAAGCGTCCGGCACATTTTGTGTACCGTCCCACCGGAATGGGTAGGAGCGATACGAGTTCGAAACTGACAGAACAAATCATTACTGACTTGCTTTGTTGTTCAATATTTTTCCAAAGGAATCTCACGACCCGCCGACCGAAGTCGGCGTCTGACTTGCGTCAGTGATGTTGACTAATGTCACCACAGTCACGAGGTTTTTGGCATTTGACATTGTGCACGCTGTTGAGTTCTCAAGGATCGGGCGCTCCCGCCGAACTACCTTCCGGCAGCCGTTCGGGGCAACTTTTCTACCTTACCACTTCGTTCTGCGGTGTCAAATTCGCTTCCGTTTGTCGGAGCTGTTGAAACAGCGGAGACAAACGAGTGGGGCATTTGACATGCTCCGGAGTGGATTTCTTACCCTAGCCAAGTGAGGCGATCACTACGAGAGGATCAGCGTATTAGGCTTTGGATTTTGTGGCTGCTACTTGGGGTTCGGAGCTGAGCTAGCTAGTGATTTTGACTCACTCGCTGCTTCCCGCTTTCCGTTCCGCTCGGGGCAACAAGGAAGACATTACGTGGGTCCTGGGGGTCTGGCAAATTGCGCTTGCATCCCGGGCGTGTCGCGGCCGACTTCCGCGGAATCACGCGGATCTTGCTCCCCGTACGCCGATCCGGCATCGAGGGTCGCGCCCTCATGGACGGTTGAGGACCCGCTCGTAGATGCCGATCATCCGCCGCGTCTGAGCGCTCTGGAGGAGCCCTTCCCCCGTGATCGCGGGGATCGGCGACACCTCCCCCGCGCGAACGGCTGCCGACACCTGCGCGATGATCTCTCCGAGGGCTTCGACCGAACCGTCGCGCGGCTGCCAATACGCACCGGCCGGAAGCTCACCGGCGATGGACGGATCACTGACGATGGACCGCGTCCCTACGACGGTCGCCTCGAAGACGGTCATCCCCTGCGTCTCGAAGCCGATGGAGGTCTGCACGAGAGCGTCCGCCCCCGCCATGGCGAGGAGCGACTCCCGGTACGGGACCCGACCGGCGAAGACGACGGTGTCCTGCAGACCATGTCGCGCGACGAAGGCCTTCGCCTTCGACAGGAGGAGGCCGGCCCCGTACAGACGGAACTCGGCGTCGGCACCCGACAGCCGGACGGCCTCGAGGAATTCCATGAGTCGCTTCTCCGCGCTCATCCGCCCGATCCACAGGAAGACGGGGCGGCGGCCCCCCGGCACCTTCGCCGTCCCGCGCGCTGTCGCCGCCTCGGCGAGCACGTCACCGACGAGGTCGTCGTCGACTCCCGTCGAGACGACCTCGATGTCCGAGCCCACACCCTTCCGCTCGAGCAGTGCCGCGAAGTGTCGGCTCGGTGCCACGAGAGCCGACGCGCGAACCGCGAGCTCGTCGAGGTAGCGCCAGGCGCTCGTAGGGAGGGTCGAACGACGCGGCTTCAAGACCAGGCCCTGCGCCCACACCATCGCGCGGACGGCGAGAGCGGGGAACGGCACGACCTGTTCGATCCCGAACTCCACGTGGTTGTGGAACGTGTGCACCACCGGAAGCCCGTGCCGCTCGGCGAAGCGGTACCCGATCGCCGCCTGCCAGAAGTCGGCCTGCACGTGCACCACGTCGACGGGCGGCCGGGTGGCCATCGCCCGATCCAGCGCGGCGTCCGACCGGCGTCCCGGCAGAGAAGCCGAGTACTCGCGATCGAGGGTGATCGGAATGGACCGTGTATCGACGTCGTGGGGATCCGATCGGTGGGGAGCATGCATGCGCGGTGCGCAGACCGTGACGGTGTGACCGAACCGCTCGAGGAACCTGGTCTGCAGCCGGATCGAGACCTGGACGCCTCCGGCCGACTCGGCGTGCTGGTCGCTCACGATCAGGATGTGCATGATGCCCTCAGGCTATGGGCGGGTGCTCACGCCGGAACGGAGGACGGGCCGTTCATGCCGTTCCCCGTTTCCACATCGGGGGAGGCGGCCTCCTCGAGCGCCGCGATGAGGAGCTCCTGCACGTAGCCGAGCCAATCGAAGACGCCGCGGGCGAGGACGTCCTCGTCCGAGAGCACGTCGGGGTCTGGCTCATCGGCGAACGCGTCGGGGTCGTCGACGACGCCGAGGCGCGCGGCGATCGTCAGGCGCAGATCGGTGAGATGACGCAGCCATGACCAGCCGGCCTCCACATCGAGGACGACGTCGCCGCCGCCGAGTGCGCTCTGGACGGCGGACGCGGCCGCGACCTTGGAGACCGCGAGGTCCGCTCGTGTGTACCGGCTGAACTCCGCCGAAGCCTCGTGGTCGTCACGATAGGCGTCGGGGAAGAGACGACGGATCGCCGGATCGCCGGCGAGCGAGGGATCGTCTGCGCCACCGACAAGCTCGGCGAACTGCTGCGACAAGGACAGGAGGATGTCCGTCTCCGCCTCGTCGAACCGCGCGAGGACGTGACCGTCCGCTGTCACTGCGAAGGCGCTCACGCGTCGGCCTTCGTCATGCTCGCCCAGAGCCCGTAGCCGTGCATCGCCTCGACGTGGCGCTCCATCTCCTCGCGGTTGCCGGTGGCCACGACCGCTCGTCCGTCGTTGTGGACGAGGAGCATGAGCCGTTCGGCCTCCTCGGTCGGGAAGCCGAAGTAGCTGCGGAACACGAACGAGACGTACGACATCAGGTTGACGGGGTCGTTCCACACGATCGTGACCCACGGCGACGCGAGGGCGGACTCGACCACGATCTCGGTATCCCGATCGAGGTCGGTGTCGGAGAGCGTCGGAGTCACGCATCAAGCCTGTCATGCCGGGCCGCCTCGCGCACGCGCGCGGCGCGCACGCACCCGAGCGCACGCCTCCGGGCGATCCTTCAGGTTCGGCCACTATGTTGATCGGCGCAAGGGGAGTAATCCACTGCGACGACTTCGTCAGTACGGGCCCGCCGTCGGGTTCCCGGAGCGTCGGCCTCAGCACCATCCACGACCAGGGTCAGTCCCCGTCGGACCGCGTCATATGACACAGGTCCGCGGCGGACCGCAACCGGTCGGGACGGCGCGGAGGCGGGTGAGACCTTGGTCTCATTCGCCGACCCCCCGGAGACCCTTGTGAACGTCACACCCACCATCTGGTTGATCACCATCGCGGTGACCATCGCCTTCTTCGTGTACGAATTCTTCGCGCACGTCCGCAAGCCCCACGAACCGAGCATCGGCGAGTCCGCTCGCTGGTCGGCCTTCTACATCGGCCTCGCCCTGCTCTTCGGCGTGGGGATCGGCGTCGTCTCGGGCTGGACCTTCGGCGGCGAGTACTTCGCCGGCTACCTCACGGAGAAGGCGCTGTCGATCGACAACCTGTTCGTGTTCCTCATCGTGATGAGCGGCTTCGCCGTGCCGAAGGCGTACCAGCAGAAGGTGCTGATGATCGGCATCATCATCGCGCTCATCCTGCGCGGCATCTTCATCGCCGTCGGCGCGACCCTGATCGACAACTTCTCCTGGATCTTCTACATCTTCGGCGCGCTCCTCCTCGTGCTCGCCTACCGCCAGGCGTTCAGCGACCACGAGAGCGACCCGGCCAACGGACGGTTCGTGAAGTTCGCCCGCCGCGTCCTGCCCATCACGGACGACTACCACGGCGACAAGATCTCGGTGAAGCTCGACGGCAAGCGGTTCTTCACCCCGATGCTGCTCGTGATCCTCGCCATCGGCGTGATCGACCTCGTCTTCGCGGTCGACTCGATCCCCGCCATCTACGGTCTCACCGAGCAGGCGTACATCGTGTTCACGGCGAACGCCTTCGCCCTCATGGGGCTGCGGCAGCTGTTCTTTCTCATCGGCGGACTGCTCGAGCGCCTCGTCTACCTGGCCCAGGGCCTCGCCGTCATCCTCGCCTTCATCGGCGTGAAGCTCGTGCTCCACGCGATGCACGTGAACGAGCTCCCGTTCATCAACGGCGGCGAGCCGATGCTGTGGGCTCCGGAGATCCCGATCTGGTTCTCGCTCGCCTTCATCGGTCTGACGATCGCGGTCGCGACGGTGCTGAGCCTCCGCAAGACCCGGGGCGACAAGATCGGCCCGCCCGACGACGACGCCACGCCTCCCGCCGGCGGTTCCGCCGTGAGCTCGGGCTCCACCGAGCGGTAACTGTCACTCCGGCCCACCGGTCGGCGATGTGCGGGCTTCGGTCCCCGAGACGCGTTTCTCGGGATCGAGGCCCGCACTTCTGTGTCAGGGGCTTCGCGTTTCGAGGGTTCCGGAGGCGGAGGGCGCCTTCGGCGGGTAGACGAACGTCACGAGCACCACCGAGATCATCATGAGGAGGAACCACGCGACGAGCTTCGTGAGCGGGACGAGCTCCCATCCCGCCTCCTGATGGGGATAGATCCACGCGCCGGCAGCCGTCCCGATGTTCTCGGCGATCCAGATGAAGAGCGCGACGAGCAGGAACGACAGCAGCACGGGCATGCGGAACGTCGACCGGAACACATGGAAGTGCATGACGCTCCGTGCATAGACGAGCACGATCGCGAGCACGAGGACCCACCGCACGTCGACGACGTAGTGGTGCGTGAAGAAGTTCACGTAGATGGCCGCCGCGACGACCGCGGTGATCCAGATGCGGGGATACCGCGCGAACCGCAGGTCGAACAGGCGGTACACCCGCACCATGTACGAACCGACGGCCGCGTACATGAAGCCGCTGAAGAGCGGGACGGCGCCGATGTGCAGGACGCCCCCGTCCTCGTAGCTCCACGAGCCGACGCTCGTCTTGAAGAGCTCCATCCCCGTCCCCACGATGTGGAAGATCACGATCACCCAGAGCTCTCGCCCGGATTCCAGCCGCCCCACGAGCATGCCGACCTGGATCGCGACGGCCGCGAGGACGAGGAGGTCGTTGCGTGCGAGCGCCGCGTCGTCCGGATACCAGAGCCGCGCAGCCACGATCACGAGGAGGAGCAGCGCCCCGAAGACGCACGCCCACGCCTGCTTCGCGCCGAAGACGAGGAACTCCACGAGCCGCGCCCGCGCTCCCCGTTCGGGAGCGTCGGCGAGCATGCGGTGCGCGAGGGCCTCGATGCGCTCCTCGACCGGCGTGTACCGCGCCACCGTGCTCCCCTCGTCCGGACTCGGCGTCCCCCGCCGCTCGCTCAGGATAACCAGGCGTTCCGAGCAGGGTGTCAGGACGAGCGCGACGTGGACACCGTCACGGTGAACTTCGCGTTGCGCGCCACCTGTCGCGTCGGGCCGACGTGACGCTCGAGCGCCGCGCGGTAGCCGAGCGGTGAGTTCCAGACCGTCCAGAGCTCGCCGCCGGGCGCGAGGACGCGGCCCGCTGCGGCAAAGAGCTTCTCGGCGATCCCCGCGTGCACGGTGTTGCCGATGTGGAACGGCGGATTGAGGACGACGAGATCGACGCTCGCGTCCGGCACTCCGGACGCGGCATCGTCGCGGGCGACGTGTACGCGGTCCGCTACCCCGTTCGCCTCAGCCGTCGCCCGGGCTGACGCGACGGCGGCCGCCGATTGGTCGCTCGCGAGCACCGTGAGATCCGGACGACGCCGCGCGAGCTGGGAGGCGATGACGCCGGTACCGCAGCCCAGGTCGAGGGCGGAGTGCGCGTTCGGCCGCATCGCGTCGACGTGTTCGAGCAGGAAGCGCGTGCCCACGTCCACGCGGGCACCGGCGAACGCGGCGCCGTGGGCGAGCACGTCGATGTCGAGCGCCGCGTCGTGGCGACGACGCGGCCAGGGCGCCTGCTCCTCGCCCACTCGCGGCGACCGAGCCACCAGGACGCGCGACTTCTGCCGGGCGAGCGTCGCCGTGACGTCGTCGAAATGACGGGAGAGCACCTCGTTCATGGCGAGGGTCATGTGCTTGATCCGACCGCCGGCGAGGACCACGACGGCCGGGTCCGCGTGGAGCGACACGATTCCGGCCATCTCGTCGAGCGCGTCGAGCGACCGCGGCAGCTGCAGGAGGACGACACGCGCTCCCGCGACGAGCGACGCGTCCAGTCCGCACACGACGACCTCGTCGTCGAGCCCGGCCCGCTCCGCATTGGCGCGCAGGGCGAGCTCGCCCGAGAGGGCGTCCTGGTGCACGCGGACGCGGCGAGCGCCGTGGAGGCTGATCGAACCGAGGGTCAGCGCACCGTAGTGATCGTCGATGACGACGACCTCACCGGGTGCGACATCAGCGAGGAGCGGCGCGGCCTCGTCGAGGAGGAGACGATCCGTCGCATCGAACGCGTGGAGGTTCGGCGCCTCGACGTCGGGGAAGCGCCGCAGGGCGGCGAAATCGAAGGCCATGTCGTAAGCGTACGGGCGTCACGCTCCCCCGAAGATGCGCGGCGGCTCCTCATCGAGGGAGGCTGCGAATCCCCGGGAGCTCGTCAGCAGCCGCTCGAGGTAGCCCGTCACGGCGCGGACGTCGTGCTCCGTCCAGTCGGCAAGCAGTTCGTCCATCATGTCGTCGCCGGCGTCGAACAGATCCTTCGCGACCCCCTCCCCCGTCTCGGTGAGGATCAGGTCGTGCGCACGTCCGTCGCCGTCGTCCTTCCGTCGCGTCAGCCATCGGCGGCCTTCGAGCTTCGCGACGGCCTTGCTCACGGTGGGCGCACCGGTGCCCAGGAGCTCCGCGAGGGTCGACCCGCGGAGCGGACCGCGCGCGCCGAGCGTCCAGAGCACGCGGACCTCCATCGACGAGAGGTCGTGCTCGCGCACGCCGGGGAGTCGTCGCCCGAAGGCGGGGTCCGACCAGATCCCCTGGAGGTCGGTGAGAAGGCCGACGAGTTCCGAGCGGTAGTGCATCTCCCCGGATCCGGCCATGGTCACCACGGTACTCGGTGGATATGCTTTCCAATGGAAACTATCCGCACGTCACCGACGACGAGCGGACCACCCCGATGTTCGAAGGAGAACACCATGCCCCGCACCCATGTCGTCACCGGAGCCGCATCCGGAATCGGTCGCGCCACCCGCGAACTCCTCGTCTCGCGGGGCGACACCGTCATCGGGGTCGACCTCCGGGACTCGGACGTCAATGTCGACCTCACGACGGACGAGGGACGCGCGACCCTCGTCACCGAGGTGGAGCGGCTGAGCACCGGCCGGATCGACGGGATCCTCGCTATCGCCGGCCTGTCCGCCCCCATCCCCGCGACGGTGGGCGTGAACTACTTCGGCATGGTCGCGACCCTCGAGGGCCTTCGCCCCCTCCTCGCAGGATCGGACGCGCCGCGCGCGGTCGGCGTGGCCTCGATGGCGAGCCTGCATCCAGCCGACGCCGAGCTCGTCGACCTCCTCCTCGCCGGCGACGAGCCGCGAGCGCTCGAACGGTGTTCCGTCCTGGCGGCCGATCCGGCGACCGGTCACCAAATCTACTCCTCGAGCAAGCAGGCGTTCGCGCGGTGGATCCGGCGGACAGCACCGACGGCCGACTGGGCCGGGGCGAACATCCCCCTCAACGCGATCGCACCGGGCGTCATCGTCACGCCCATGACGGAACCTCTTCTCGCGACGGAGGAGGGGCGGGAGCAGATCAGACAGAGTGTCCCCATGCCGCTCGGCGGCTTCGCCGACGCCAACGTGCCGGCCCGACTCCTCGCGTGGCTCGTGAGCGAGGAGAATTCGCACCTGTGCGGGCAGGTGGTCTTCGTCGACGGCGGCAGCGACGTCGTCATCCGCGGCGACTCGACCTGGTGATCGTCGCGACGCGACAGGACGATGGCCCCTCCCACCGGAGGGGCCATCGTCCTGTACGGGACCACACCGTCAGCTGCGCCGCTTCCTGCGCGACAGGGCGAAGGCGGCTGCTCCGGCTGCGAGGAGGGCGAGGGCGAGAGCAGCGATCCCGGCCGCCTCGGTCCCCGTGATCGCGAGCGGATCGTCGCCGCCGTCGGCGACGCCATCCCCTGCGGATCCGTTCCCGGGAGTCCCGTCGCCGGGTGACGGGGACGCGCCGTCGTCACCACCGCCGGGCTGGGATGGCCCGGGGCTGGGCTCCGGCTCCTCGGCATCGGCCGGAACGATCGGGAAGTACCAGGCGTTCACGCCGTCACCCTCGGCCGTGCCGGCGGCGAGCGCTGTGGGCCCGTCGCTCCCGGCCTCCGCGAAGGACAGCATCAGGGCGCTGTCCTCGGAGAGACGGGCGAACGCCTCGTCGGTCAGCTCGACGCTCACGGTCGCCGCGCCGACGCCGACCGGGACGCTCGCCGATCCGAGGAGTCGCCCGCCGAGGCTCTCTCCCCACGGCGGAGCGGCTCCGTCGCTCTCGGAACACGCGTCGAATCCGTACTCGTCATCGGCGCAGCTCGACGTCCAGACCGGTGTGTACCGGGCGTCGCCGTTCCACAGGAACGCCGACACCGACCCGGCCTCGGTCGACTCGACGTCGATCGTGACGGTGCCGTCCGCGATCGACACCTCGCCCACCGTGAGCGCCTCGCTCGGCTGCACCCCCGAGATGGTCCCACCCCTCACCGCCGACTGGTAGATCGTCTGCGGTGACTCGACCCCGCGGAGGGCGGTGTCCGGGATGATCGCGTCGGGAGCCTCCGTCGCCCGATCGGCCGGGGGCACGTAGTCCTCGAGGTAGGCGTGACCCCACCGCGACGGTTCGGACTGCTGCGACCCGAAGGCCGACCAGGCGGTGCGTGTCTGACCGATGAAGTCCTGCGTGTCCGAGTCGTACGGCGTGAGGTTGAGACCCAGGTACTCCGGGTCGACGTCGTTCGCCTCGGCCGAGCCGGTCGGGGCCACGCTCGTGGGTCCGACGGCGGACGGCAGGTCCCCTAGCGGGATCTCGATCTCGACCGCGTACCCGCCATCGACGTACGCCCCGGAGGAGTCACGCTCGACCGACACGGCCACCTGCACGCCGGGTGCGTTCGGCGCTCCCTCGATCGTGTCGGCGAGAGGCCCGGTCGCGAAACCCTGGTGGTTGTCGGCGTCCCGCGACCAGCACGGACCGTCCGCACCGTTGCCGTTCGCCCCGGTCGGGTCGTCCGTGAAGGGGAAGACGCCGAGCTTGAAGGTGGGCGACGTGTCGATGGAGTCGCCGCGCGGATCGATCAGCAGCTCGACGGAGTCGGTGAGCCAGTGCCCGAAGCAGCGCTCGGGAGTCGCGGCGGCTCCTGCGACGTCGTCGGACACACGGAGGAAGGCGAAGAGGGAGTCCCCCGACCAGCCGACCTTCGCGTAGCTCCCCTCGCCGCAGTCCACACCGGCCGGCTCGCACGCCGCGCCCTCCCACACAGCGGACAGGTCCAGCTGCGCGTCGCCGTAGCCGGTGTCGACGCCGTCGACCTCAGGGGAGTCTGCGAGCTCCGGGATCGACACAGTCGGCACGAGGTAGAGGTCCATCGATTCGCTCGACTCCCCGGCGGAGGATTCGGTCACCGCGGTGATCTTCTCGATGGAGCCTCCCGCCGCCGTGGGGTCCTCATGCGTGAGGACGAAGTCGACCCGAGCCGTCTCGCCGGCGGGAAGGTCGACGAATGGCTTCGAGGCCGCGTCGACGGCGAAGCCCGCCGGGACCGAGAGGTCGACGGTGCCCGAGGCGGTACCGCTCGAGCGGTTCGTCACGTCGACCGACGTGGTCATCGACTCCCCCGCACCGATCTCCCCGGTGGGCACGGACAGTCCCGCGACGTATGCACCGGTCTCGTCGGTCCACGCGTCGTACTCGGCGGCCGTGCCCGTGCGGACGAATCGACCGTCGATGGGCGACACGAGCTGGACGCGTGTGTCGTTGTACGCGGTGACGTCGCCGCCCGCGAACCGGGCGGCGATCTTGTACCGCGCCGCCTGCGCGTCAGCCGATGGCGTCACGGTGAAGTCGACGCTCGTCCCGACGGTGTCGATACCTCCGACCTCGATCGGGCCGGACACCTGCCACCCCTCGGGCACGTCGAGGGACAGCTGTCCCCCCGGCAGGGTGCCGGAACCCGATCGGCTCGTGACGGTCACCGTGAAGGGCTCGCCGGCCGCACCGAAGTAGTCCTCGGCCTCGAGATAGAACAGCGATCCGAGCGGCATGCCCCCGGGATCCGCGATCGTGGCACCGTAGAAGACCGCCTCGTCATCCGCGGCATCCGGAGATCCGTTCGGCTGCATGGGTACGAGCGATTCGGAGACCCCGTACCGCTGGCAGGTCGGATCCCATGGCGTCTTCTGCATGACGCGCGCCTGAGTGGGGTGAGCCCGGCCGCCCTCGCGACCGACCTGCGCCCACGTCTTGGACGCGCCCGCCGGTTGGCCGGCGGTGTTGCCCGCCGCCCAGGTGTACGGCGATTCGAACCCGGTCCAGGTGCCGACGACCGTGAAGGGATTATCGGCCGCCGGGACGAACCCGTCCATGCACCGAGGTGCGGTGAGGCCGCCCGAGCCGGTCGTCAGCCCTCCCGCGAGGATCTTCTTGACCTGCCAGGGTTCCACGGCGCCGACCCCCGAGAGCTGCTCGGGGAAACGCGTGGGGTCGGCCGCAGCGGCGGCGGCCTCCCACACCATGCGCCCCTGCGCGTACTGGTGGTTGCCGTGCCCGGCAGCGAGCGACGGCGTTCCACCGACGAGGATCTCGGGCTGGGTCTCACGGAGGATGCGGACGGTGCGTCGAAGGGTCTCCTCGGCGTCCCATACCTGGGCCGTGAGCGGGGCGGAGGTGTTGTAGTAGAAGTCGACCCTGTCGAGGTTGAAGATGTCGACGGTGCCCGAACGGATGTGGGAGGTGCGGTCCTCGTTCTCGCGGCGCAGGCCCAGGTCGGGCCCGGACTCGGGTCCGACGGAGTTCGAACCGCCCTCGCCCCGTGTGGCCATGATGATGCCGCACCGGATGCCGTAGAGGTCGTTCCACACACCGCACGGCGTCGTGAACCCGGCGTCGTCGTCGGGGTGCGCCCAGATGCCCATGACGTCGATCTTCTGTCGATCCGTCTCGGTGGCCACCGATGCGTCGCCCACGGTGAGAGCGGGCTCGGGGGCGGCGAGCGCTGCCTGAGGGGCGAGGAGTCCCGCCATGACGATGAGCGATGCCAGCAGTCCGGCGTTCGTGCGTTTCATTGCGCCTCCGAGGGAAGTCGAAGCCGTCCGTCGCGACACTGCGGCGGGGCCGTGGCGCCAGGTTACCCAGCATCCCGTGCAGGGACAAGCATTAATGCGCTTTTTTAATCATGTGTGCGCATGATCGCGCACTGAGCTCAGCTCGCCGGCGGCCGCGTGGTCGAGGACGAGCGCCACGTCGGCATGCCGGTGGAGCACGGACGCCGGCAGGTCCTCCGTCGGCTCGGAGGCGAGCAGACGGGCCACGATCGACGCCTTCGCCTCGCCCGTCGCCACCACCACGATCGAGCGGGCTCGGAGGATCGTCGCGATGCCCTGCGACACCGCCGACTCGGGCACGCGATCCGGGTCGCCGCCGAAGAAGCGCGCGTTGTCGCGACGGGTCGAACCGGAGAGTCGCGCGAGGTGGGTCCCCTCGTCGAACGGCGTTCCCGGCGCGTTGAACGCGATGTGTCCGTCGGTCCCGATGCCGAGGATCTGGATGCCGACCCCTCCGGCGGCGGCGATCGCCCGGTCGTAGTCCCGGCAGGCCGCCTCCAGGTCGGCCGCATCCGGGTCGGGGGAATGCACCCGCCCGGGGTCGATGCCCATCGCGTCCGTGAACTCGCGTCGGATCACCCGCGCGTACCGTTCGGGGTGGTCGGCCGCCAGCCCCACGTACTCATCGAGCAGGAACGCGCGCGCCGAACGGTATGGACTGGACGGGTTCCCCCCGTGGCGGCGGATGAGCTCGACGTAGGTCGGCCCGGGCGACGACCCCGTCGCGAGGCCGAGCACCCGCTCGCCGCGCCCGAGGACGGCCGCGTCCAGGAGGTCGGCGGCCTCGACACCGGCGGCCTCCGCGTCCGGCCGCACGCGCACGTCGATCATTCGCGGACGGCGCCCTCGATCACGCCCGAGATGAAGTGCCGCTGCAGGAAGATGTACACGACCACCACGGGCAGTGCGACGAGGACCGCTCCGGCGGCGAGGAGCGCTGTGCCCTGCGTGTACTGGCCTTGGAAGAACGCGAGACCGAGGGGGGCCGTCCGCACCGCACCGCTCGGCGACATCACGAGCGGGATGAGGAACTCGTTCCACGTCCACATGAAGGTCAGCAGGACGAGCGTCAGGATGGCGGGGCGCCCCATGGGCACGAGTATCTGGCAGAGGATGCGGAAGCTCCCGGCCCCGTCGAGGCGCGCGGCCTCGATGATCGCGAGGCTCGACGACCGGAAGTAGGCGCGCATCCAGTAGGTGCCGAACGCGATCGACATCGCGGCCTGCGGGAGCGCCACACCCCAGACGGTGTTCGTCAGTCCGACCGATCGCATGTCGAAGTAGAGCGGGACGATGAAGGCCTCGGTGGGCACCATGATCCCCAGGAGGAAGAGCGCGAAAAGGATCCCCGAGCCGCGGAACCTCATGACGCCGAAGGCGTAACCGGCCAGGACGGAACAGGTGACGGCGATGACGACGACGATCACCGCGACGATGACAGACGAGGCCATGTACTCGGAGAACCGTCCGATCACCCAGGCGTCGGCGAAGTTCTCCCAGTGGATGCCACCGCCCTCACGGGCGACGGACGCGCTCTGCGGCCCGAAGGCGAGCGACACGATGACCCCGATGGGCCCGAGGACCACGAGGGCGAAGAAGATGAGCACGACGTAGTTCGTGGCGCGCTCGAGCGCGGACACCTTCACGATCGGTCTCCGATGCGGTTGATGACGGTCGTGATGAGGAGCACCACGATGGTGAGCACGATGCCGACGGCCGCGGCCAGGCCGACGTCGCCGATCTCGAACGCGCGGCGGTAGATCTCGTAGCTCGGCACCGTCGTCGACGTCCCGGGGCCCCCGCGCGTCGTCACGTAGACGAGGTCGAAGGTCTTGAGGGCGGCGATGATCGTGAGCGTGAGCGCCACCGTGATCTCGCCGCGGACGGCGGGGAGCGTGACCGCGAAGAACTCGCGTACGGCGTTCGCACCGTCGAGCCGGGCGGCCTCGTACTGCTCGCGGGGGATCCGTCCCATCCCCGCGAGCATAAGGACGATGACGAGACCGGTGGCGACCCACGTGCCGACGAAGCCGACCGCCGGGAGGGTGAAGGTGTAGTCGCCGAGCCATGGCCGGGTGAGGTTGCCGAGACCGAACGCGCGCAGCGTCCCGTTGAGCACGCCGTCCGGCGCGTAGATCTGCCTCCAGGCCACGGCGACGACGACCATCGCGATCACCTGCGGCAGGAACAGGACCGTCCGGAAGAAGCCGAGCCCCTTCACGGTGGACCTGTTGAGCACAGCTGCCACCAGCAGGCCGATCGCGAGCGGGAGGATCGAGAAGAAGAAGATGAGGACGAAGGCGTGGCCGAACGCCTCGAGGAGCTGCCCGTCCTGGAACACCGTGACGTAGTTGTCGAGGCCGACGAACGTCGACTCGCCGAGCCCGTCCCAGTCGAAGAGCGAGAACTGTGCGGCCCGGACGATCGGGAACAGCAGGAACACGCCGTACACGAGGAGCGCCGGCGCGAGGTACGCGTACGGCACCCACGCCCGGCCGGAGAGCCGAGTGGCCCTCCGGCCGGACGCGATGCCGCTACTCATCGCCGGAGGTGAATCCCGCGTAGTCCGCTTCGAGCTGCTCGGTGAACGCCTCGGCATCGACGCGACCGTCGATGAGGTCCTGCAGGCTCTGGCCGAGCGTGTCGCCGAACGTGGGCGTCGCGTAGTCGAGGTACGGGAGCAGGTCGCCCGACTCCGTCACCTCGCCGAAGACCGTGTAGATGTCGGCGAGCACGCCGCTGTCCGGTGCGAGCTCCGCCGTGCGGTTGACGGGGAGGTTGCCCGTCTCGGCGAGGACGTCCATCGCCTCGTCGCTCGTGATGAAGTCGATGTACGCCGCCGCGACGTCATTGTTCTCGGCAGCGGACGTGATCGTGAAGGGCAGACCGGTACCGCCGGTCGTCGCGATCGAGCCGTCGTCACGGGTGGGGGCGAAGAAGCCGACGTCGTCGCCCATGGCGTCCTCGATGTCCGGGGCGAGCCAGGACCCCGCCATCAGGAAGGTCCCCTCCCCCGCACCGAACGCCTGCCAGGCCGCGTCGTAGTCGGTTCCGTTGATGCCGTCGTTGAAGTACCCGGCGTCGACCCACTCCTGCAGCTCGTTCGCCGCATCGACGTTCTCCGCCGTGGTCCAGCTGGCGCCGGCGTTGCCGAGCCCGAGGGCCGTGATGTCCGCCGCGACGACGAACTGGCCCTGGATCGGGCCGAAGACGTGCCCGGCCGGCCACTGGTCGATGTTGCCGAGCTGGAGCGCCGGGCCGTCGGCCGAGGCCGCGTCGACGGCGTCCGTGAAGTCCGACCAGGTCTCCGGCACGTCGAGGCCGAGGGCCTCGAGCTTGCTCTTCGAGTAGTAGACGCCCACGACCTCTCCGACCTGGGGGAGCCCGTAGAGATCGCCCTCACCGAACGTGGTCGCGTCGTCGCTGTAGGTCGAGTACTGGAGGACGTTCTCGGAGAACCGGTCGGACCAGCCGTACGCGTCGGCGTACGCGTCCAGCGGGATGAGCTGACCGGCCTCGACGAACGCGCCCATCGAGTTGCGACCGTTGTTCGCCTGGACGACGTCGGGAGCGTCCGTGTCCGTGAGGGCGAGGCGGAGGGTCGTACCGAGGTCCTCGAAGGACTGCGAGTTCCGTTCGATGGTGATGTTCGGGTACTTCTCCTCGAACGCGGCGTTGAGCTGCTCCATCTGCTCGTTCTGGCCGCCCCTGACCTCCTGGTCCCACACCGTGAGCGTCATGTCCTCGACGTCGCTGATGTCGGTCGAGACGTCACCGGTGTCCTCATCGTTCGATGACGAGCCGCCGGCACCCGGGGCGCATGCGGCCAGGGAGAGCACGAGCAGGCCGGCGCCCGCTCCCGACAACAGGGTCCGAGATCGTTTATTCATGGCTGTGGTTCCCTTCCAAGCGGGTCGGTGATGCAGCAGGGGTCGGTGCGGAGAAGCCGGTGGGCTCGACGACGACGTCGTCTGGCCAACGGAACGTCGCGTCGGCGCGGCGCACGACGGCGGCGGGATCCGAGGGGAGGACGTCGTCGAGGAAACGGTACCGGGACACGAGGTCCCGATCTCCGGCGCCACGGGTTCGCGACCACCAGTCGGCGATGTCGCCCCACCCGGGGGACGCGAGGGAGCCGCCGAACTGCTGCACGGCGAGCGCCGAACAGAGCGCGGAGAACGACAGCCGCTGGGCGAGCGGCCACTCGCGGAGCGTGCCGAGGACGAACGAGGCGGCGAAGACGTCGCCGGCGCCGGTCGCGTCGAGGAGGGTGACGGGGACGCGAGGCACGCTCGCCTCCTCGCCCGAGGCCGAGTCGATCGCGATGGCACCGTCCTCCCCGCACGTGACGACAACGAGGGGCACGCGCGCGGAGAGCGATCGGGCGGCGGCCAGCGGGGAGTCGGTGCGGGTGTACGCCATCGCCTCGACCATGTTGGGGGTGAAGGCGTAGCACGCGCTCAAGGGATCGAGGGTCGCGGTGTCCCACACGCCCGTCGCGTCCCACCCGACGTCGGCGAACACCCGCGTGCCGGACGCTGCGGCGACTCGCCACCACTCCTCCCGCGGCCCGTCGGATGACATGCCGCTGAGCTCGGCGAAAGCGGCCCCGGCGGGAAGGGGCTCGGCGAGCAGCTCGTCGGCCGACACGGGACTGTCGTGGCCGTGGGTGATCATGCTGCGGTCGCCGTGTTCCGCGATCGACACGGTGACGGCCGTGTGCCGGTCCCGCAGCGAGCGCGAGCGTCGGAGGTCGATCCCCTCGTTCTCCTCCAGGACCTTCCAGCACCAGCGTCCGTAGGCGTCGTCGCCGAAGGTGGAGGCGAGGGCGGTGCGGAGACCGAGACGGCTCGCGGCCACCGCGAGGTTCGCGATCCCGCCGGGGCTCGAACCCATCCCGTCCGCGTAGACCTCGGTGCCGGGCGACGGCGGTGAGCTGAGGCCGGTCAGGACCATGTCGAAGAAGAGCGAGCCCGCGAGCACGACGTCGACCTCGGGGCCAGCGGTGCTCGCATTCATGGGAGATCCTTCGACATCGAGTGGAACCGTATGAGTGATCATCATGGTTAATGATCGGAGTTGCGTCAAATCATGCGCGAAAGTGACTGATATGCTCGGCGCCATGCTCACAGCGACGCGCCAGGCCAAGATCCTGGATTCCCTGCGGACCGACGGGGAGGTCTCGGTCGAACTGCTCGCCGGCCGGTTCGGCGTCTCGGCGTCGACGATCCGCCGCGATCTGAACGCCCTGAGCTCCGACGGGCTCCTGCGTCGTGTCCGCGGCGGCGGAAGCGTCGAACAGGACCGGGTCCCGTTCAGCGAGATCCAGCGTGTGCGCAGTGCGGAGAAGGAGAGTGTCGCCCTTCGCGGTGCCGACCTCGTCTCCGACGGCGACGTCGTCCTCATCGACATCGGAACCACGACGGCTCTCCTCGCGCGCCATCTACGCGGCCGCCACATCACTGTGGCCACGTCGAGCCTCGCGGTCATCGACCAGCTACGGGACGACGACGACGTCGAGCTCATCGTGCTCGGCGGAGCCGTGCGCAAGAACTACAACTCGATGGTCGGTGTGCTCACCGAGCAGGCCCTCGCGCAGATCCGCGCGTCGATCTGCTTCCTCGGAACGAGCGGGGTCCGCCCCGACGGGACGATCCTCGACACGACCGGCATGGAGGTGCCCGTGAAGAAGGCCATGATCGAATCGTCGAACCGCACGATCGTGCTCGCCGACTCCTCGAAGTTCCCGGGCGTCGGGCTCCTCAACGTCTGCGGGCCAGACCGCCTGTCCGGCGTCGTCACGAACGCCGACGCTGACGCCGACACGCTCGACGTGCTGCGCGGTGCCGGCGTGGAGGTGCTCGTCGCATGAAGCTCACCATCATCGGGGGCGGTGGATTCCGCGTCCCCCAGGTGTTCGAAGCCGTCGCCGCCGCCGGCGCACCCGTCGAGATCGACGAGCTGTGCCTCTACGACACGTCCACGTCACGGCTCACCACGATCGGGTCCGTGATCGACCGGCTCGCCGAGGACTCGGCGCGACACCCGCGCATCACGACGACCGACGACCTCGACGAGGCGCTCACGGGCGCGGACTTCGTGTTCAGCGCCGTGCGCATCGGTGGCACCGAGGGGCGGATCATCGACGAGCGGACCGCGCTCGAGCTCGGGGTCCTCGGGCAGGAGACGGTCGGACCGGGTGGTCTCGCCTACGCCCTCCGGACGGTGCCGTTCATGACGCGGCTCGCCGAGCGCATCAAGGCCGTCGCTCCGGACGCGTGGGTCATCAACTTCACCAACCCGGCCGGCATCGTCACCGAGGCGATGCGGGCGGTCCTCGGCGAGCGGGTCGTAGGGATCTGCGACACCCCGATCGGGCTCATGCGGCGCGCAGCCGCCGCAGCGGCCCCGCTCGCGGCGCCCGGGGCCGGCGATGTCACGTTCGACTACGTGGGGCTCAACCACCTCGGCTGGCTGCGGTCGCTCGCGATCGACGGCGTCGATGTGCTCCCCCGACTCCTGGCCTCCGACGACGCTCTCGCCGACATCGAGGAGGCCCGGCTCATGGGCTTCGACTGGGTGCGCGCGATCGGAGCGCTCCCCAACGAATACCTGTACTACTACTCCTTCACGCGCGAGGCCGTCGGCCGCATCTCGGCATCGGACGAGACGCGCGGGGAGTTCCTCGACGCCCAGCAGCGACGCTTCTTCGACTCCCCCGGCGCCGACCCGCTGGAAGGGTGGCTGCGCACGCGCCACGAACGCGAGTCGAGTTACATGGCCGAGAGCCGCCCGGAAGGCGAGGAGGGCGAGCGCCACGCGTCCGACGTGGACGGAGGCGGATACCAGCAGGTGGCCCTCGACCTCATGGCCGCGCTCGCGACGGGCCGGCGCTCGACGATGATCCTCAACGTCGCCAACGCGGGGCTCGTGCCCGTGCTCCCCGACGACGCGGTCGTCGAGGTCGGCTGCACGGTCGACGCCGACGGGGTCCACCCCTGGCCGATCGCCCCGGTGACTGGCGAGATGCTCGGCCTCATGACGCAGGTGAAGTCGTCGGAGCGGCTCGTGATCGAGGCCACCCGCAGCGGATCGCGTGACCTCGCGTGGCGCGCCTTCGCGGCTCATCCTCTCGTGGACTCGGTCTCCGTCGCGAAGACCCTCGTCCAGCACTACGGGGAGCGCTTCGACTCCATCGGTCGGTTGCTCGACGGGCGCTGACCCGTCAGCAGTCGGCGGCCGAGTTGACGAACATCGGCGCGCCGATCACCGAGACGATCGACCCGTCGGCGACCGCCGCGAGGCCCCACACGCCCCCCGACGGGTCCTCGATGCGGTCATCGCGCTCGAGGATGATCGTGTTCGTCGCGACTCCGTCCACCTCGAAGCCCTCCTTGTCCGAGGGCGGCGTGTCCTCGATGAGCGTCGCGATGTCGTCGCCGACGGCGTTGCCGCCGACGCCCTCGAGGCGCACGGCGGCGCCGGAAGCCGACGGCACGGTGGCCGCGAGGAGGCGGATCGTCGCGGTGTCGAAGTCGGGGTCGGCGGCCGTGTAATCGACGATCCGGAGCGCCTCCCCCCACGAGTAGGTGATGTTCGCCTGCGCGCACTGCGCCGGGTCGTCCTCCGCGAGCGTCTCCGTCTCCGGGGCGCCGAGCGCCTCGGTGAGGGCATCGATCGTCGTGTCGATCGTGGCGTCGTCGGTCGAGAGCGCCGCGACCTGGGTCTCGCCGGCGTAGAGCGTGAAGGCGGACACGCTCAATGAGATGCGGTCGACGTCCGCGAGCGACGGTTCGGCGGAGGATGCGCTCGGCGTCGGGGACGCGGCCTCCGGCGGGGCTGCGGCGGACGACGACGGAGTCGGCTCGGGCGCGCAGCCGGCGAGGACGAGTGCAGCGACGGCGAGCGCCGAGGCGACGACGACGACGCGGGTGGATCGGATGCTCATAGGCGAATGCTAGAGCCGAGTCGCGGTGGCGCGGCAGTCCCCCGTCCGGAGCGGGTGGCGTGCGACGGGTCCGGGCCGAAGCGACCTCGGGATCGGCACGCTTCCGAAGCGTCAGTCCTCGTCGTCGTCCGGGCGCTGCGAGAGGGGGCGCCAGACGACGACCTCGGTGCGGCGCTGCGCGCGGGCGCCGTGGCGCAGCGGCACGACGTCGCCCTGGGCCCCCGCAGCGAAGACGAGACGGCCGGAGGCGCGCAGCATCTGATCGGCGAGCGCGTGCTCGAGGTCGCGGACGCGCTTCGACAGCGTCGTCACCTGATTCTCGAGCGCGAGGATGCGCGAGATTCCCTCGAGGCTCACACCCTCGGAGCTCAGCCGCGCGACCTCCCGGAGCTGCACGACGTCGCGCATCGAGTACCTGCGCGACTTCCCGGCCGTGCGGGTGGGGCTCACGAGCCCGATGCGGTCGTACTGCCGGAGCGTCTGCGGGTGCATGCCTGCGAGCTCGGCCGCGACGGCGATCGCGAAGACCGGGGTCTCCTCATCCATCGAAGCCACCGTCCTTTCGCGGCCGCCGCGGCCGTCTCGATCGTTGAAAGCGGGTCAGCCCCTGGCGCGGGCGATGAGGTCCACGCGCGGGTTCTCCTGCGGACCCACCTCGGCGAACCGCTTGAGGGCCTCGAGGGCCTCCGGGCTGAGGTGGGACGGTACGGCCACCTGGACGACCGCGAGGAGATCACCCGTGCCCTTGGGCGTCGACACGCCCTTGCCCTTCACCCGCAGGACGCGTCCGGACGGCGTGCCCGGGGCGACCCGCAGCTTGACGGGGTCGCCACCGAGCGTCGGCACCTCGATCGTGGCGCCGAGGGTGGCCTCCACGAAGGTGACGGGGACGGACACGCGGAGGTTGAGCCCGTCGCGCTCGAACACGGGGTGCTTGCGCACCGTGACCGTGAGCACGATGTCTCCGGCCTCGCCGCCGTCCGGGGACGGCTGGCCCTTCCCGCGCAGGCGGATCTTCTGGCCGTCCGACACCCCGGCGGGGATCTTCACCTTGATGGTGCGACCCTCCGACGTCTGAAGACTCACCGTGTCGCCTTGCGTCGCGGTGATGAAGTCGACGGTCGTCGTCGCCGTGACGTCGCGGCCCTTGGTCGGACCGCCGAAGCCGCGGAAGCCGCCGCTCGGCGTGCCGAAGCCCGCCGAACGACCGCCGGCGCCGCCACCGAACATGCCGCCGAAGATGTCCTCGAAGCCGGACTGCTGGTAGCTCGTCTGCTGGCCGCGAGCACCGCCGCCGAACATCCCTCCGAAGACGTCCTCGAAACCGCCGTTGCCGCCGCCGCTCCCCGGAGCCGTGAAGCGCGCGCCGGAGCCCATCGCCCTGACGGCGTCGTACTCCTTGCGCTGCTCGGCGTCGTTCAACACCGTGTACGCCTCGCTGATCTCTTTGAAGCGGGCCTCGGCGGCCGCGTCATCCGGGTTCGAATCCGGGTGGTACTTCCGCGCCAGCTTGCGGTACGTCTTCTTGAGGTCGGCAGCCGAGACGTCCTTCGACACTCCCAGGACCTTGTAGAAGTCCTTGTCGAACCAATCCTGACTCGCCATGTGTTCGTCCTCGTTCAGTTAGCGGGCACCTGCACGACGACTTTCGCCGCTCGCAGCAGAGTGCCTCCCACGAAGTATCCCGTCTCCACCACGTCGAGGATCGTCTCCGACGTCGCGTCGGGGCTCGGCTGCTGGAAGATCGCCTCGTGGATGTTCGGGTCGAACGCCTCGCCCTTCGCCGCGAACGGACGGAGCCCGAGCCGCTCCACCGACGAGCGGAGCTTCGTGGCGATCTGCGCGAACGGTGCGTCGCCCTGCAGGTCGCCGTGCTTCTCGGCGCGGTCGAGATCGTCGAGCACCGGGAGCAGGAGCTTCACGACGTCGCCCGTCGTGCGCTCTCGCTCCACCTCGCGGTTGGCCTCCGTGCGCTTGCGGTAGTTCGCGTACTCCGCCGTCACACGCTTGAGGTCGACGAGATGCTCGGACTCGGGCTCCGCGTCGAGGCCGGTCGGCGCCTCCGCGCCCTCCGCCTCGGCGGCATCCAGGATGTCCTGGACCGTGAGCTCCTCGTCCTGTGTCGTCGCGCCGGTCTCGTCCGCGTGCGGCTCGGGGCCGGAGGCGTCTGCCTCCGGCCCCTCGCCGGCGGAGAGACCGTCGCCCTGGTCCTCCGGACGGATGTCCTCGGGCTCCTCGGGGTTCCGGTTCTCAGTCATTACTTCTTGGCGTCCTTGTCGTCTTCGTCATCCACTACTTCGGCGTCCACGACGTCCTCGTCGTTCGACGAGTCCGCGGGCTGCTCAGCACCCTCGGCGGGAGCGGCCTGCTCCTGCTGAGCCTGCGCGTAGATGGCCTCGCCGAGCTTCGTCTGGCTCGCGGCGAGCTTGTCGAAGGCCGTCTTCACGGCATCCTCGTCCTCGCCCGCGAGGGCCGACTTGAGCGCGTCGACGTCACCCTGGACCTCGGACTTGACGTCCTCGGGGAGCTTGTCCTCGTTGTCCTTGATGAGCTTGTCGGTGCTGTACGCGAGCTGCTCGGCGTTGTTGCGCACCTCGGCCTGCTCTCGGCGCTTCTTGTCCTCTGCGGCGTGCTCCTCGCCCTCACGGACCATGCGCTCGATGTCCTCCTTGGAGAGGGCCGAGCCGCCCGTGATCGTCATCGACTGCTCCTTGCCGGTGCCCTTGTCCTTCGCGGACACGTGCACGATGCCGTTGGCGTCGATGTCGAACGTGACCTCGACCTGCGGGATACCGCGCGGCGCCGGCGCGATGCCGGTGAGCTCGAACGTTCCGAGGTTCTTGTTGTCACGCGTGAACTCGCGCTCGCCCTGGAAGACCTGGATCGCGACGGACGGCTGGTTGTCGTCCGCCGTGGTGAAGGTCTCGGAGCGCTTCGTGGGGATGGCGGTGTTACGCTCGATGAGCTTCGTCATGATGCCGCCCTTGGTCTCGATGCCGAGAGCCAGCGGGGTGACGTCGATGAGGAGGACGTCCTTGCGCTCGCCCTTGAGGACACCGGCCTGGAGGGCTGCGCCCACGGCGACGACCTCGTCGGGGTTCACGCTCTTGTTGGGCTCCTGCCCACCGGTCTCCTGCTTCACGAGCTCAGAGACGGCCGGCATACGCGTGGAACCACCGACGAGCACGACGTGGGCGATGTCGCCCACCTTGATGCCCGCCTCGCGGATGACGTCCTGGAACGGCTTCTTGGTGCGCTCGAGCAGGTCCTTCGTGAGGTCCTCGAACTTGGCGCGGCTGAGCGTCTCGTCGAGGTTCGCCGGGCCGGACTCGGTGAGGGAGAGGTACGGCAGCGTGATGTTGGTCGACGTCTGCGAGCTCAGCTCCTTCTTCGCCTGCTCGGCGGCCTCCTTGAGGCGCTGCTTCGCGATCTTGTCGTTCGAGACGTCGACACCGGTCGACTCCTTGAAGCGCGTGGCGAGCCAGTCGACGATCCGCTGGTCCCAGTCGTCTCCACCGAGGCGGTTGTCACCGGCGGTGGAGCGGACCTGGATCGTGGAGAAGTCGTCATCCTTGCCCACCTCGAGGAGGGAGACGTCGAAGGTTCCACCACCGAGGTCGAAGACGAGGATGAGCTCGTCCTCCTTGCCCTTGTCGAGGCCGTACGCGAGGGCCGCGGCGGTGGGCTCGTTGATGATGCGGAGCACGTTGAGGCCCGCGATCTCGCCGGCCTCCTTCGTGGCCTGACGCTCGGCGTCGTTGAAGTAGGCCGGGACCGTGATGACGGCGTCGGTGACCGTGTCGCCGAGGTACTGCTCGGCGTCGCGCTTGAGCTTCGCGAGGATGCGGGCGGACACCTCCTGCGGCGTGTACTTCTTGCCGTCGACGTCGAACGTCCAGTCGGTGCCCATGTGGCGCTTGACGGACGCGATCGTGCGGTCGACGTTCGTGACGGCCTGGCGCTTCGCGGTCTCACCGACGAGCACCTCCCCGTCCTTCGTGAACGCGACGACCGACGGGGTGGTGCGCAGACCCTCGGCGTTCGCGATGACGGTGGGCTCGCCACCCTCGAGGACGCTGACCACCGAGTTGGTGGTTCCGAGGTCGATACCTACTGCTCGTGCCATGGTGTGTTTCTCCTTCTCAGGGCTCGTCGCCCGTACCGGGTGCCGCCCCTGGAGGAGCGGTCCGAAGTTCGTTGCGGCGCCCGCACTTGACCGTGTGTCGAGACTTGAGCGCCGATGGCTCAAGTTTATCGGAGAGTGACACGACGTCAAGTCGTGAGGCTGAAAGTTGAGTGGGAGTGACTCAAGTCCAGAGAAGCACTGCCCTGTGCGGCGGACGGCGCCCTGGGTAGGATGTGGGCCATGTCCGACAACAATCAGCCGCCCCTCCCGCCGCAAGGACCACCCGTGCCTCCGCCGCACGACGACGCCGCGGCACAGCCGCAGCAGCAGGACACCGGGGCCCCCGCCTCGCCTCCCGCCTACGACCCCAACGGATACCAGCAGCAGGCACCGCAGCCGCCGTACGGCCAGCAGCCCGCTCCGCAGCCGTCGTACGAGCAGGCTCCGCCGCAGCCGTCGTACGAGCAGGCTCCGCCGCAGGCCGCCTTCGACCCGAACGCGTACCAGCAGGCTCCTCCGCCGGCACCGCACGGACAGGGCGCATACCAGCAGGCGCCCCCGTTCGACCCCAACGCGCAGTACGACCCCAACGCGTACGCGCAGCAGCAGCCCGGCTACGCAGCCGGACCCGGCTACGCAGGCGGACCCGGCTACGCCCCCGGCGGGTACAACCCGAACTACGACCCGCAGGCGAAGAGCCGCGTCGTCGCCGGTATCCTCGGGATCCTCCTCGGAGGCTTCGGCGTGCACCGGTTCTACCTCGGTTACACGGGCATGGGCATCCTCATGCTGGGTCTCTACCTCCTCGGCCTCCTCACGTCGTGGCTCGGAGTCGGGCTGCTCCTCATGGCCGGTGTGGGCATCTGGGCGCTCGTCGAGGGCATCCTCATCCTCACGAAGTCGCCGAGCTTCCAGAACGACGCGACAGGTCGACCCCTGCGCGACGGCTGACGCACGACCGGACCTCATCGAGAGCGCGGCATCCCCACCCGGGATGTCGCGCTCTTCGTCCGCTCGGACACCAGCGCCGTCGCCGTCGCCAGGGGTCCACCGACGAGACACCCCGGCGGGCTACGCTGAGCGCATGAGCGGCAGCCCCCAGCCCCAGACCCCGGCGACGCCGCTGGTGGAGTCCCCCGAACGAACCAACACCCGCCGCGTGATCGCGTGGGGGCTGTGGGACTGGGGTTCCGCCTCCTTCAACGCCGTCGTCACGACATTCGTCTTCACGGTCTACCTGACGACGGCCGACGGTTTCGGCGGCGAGACGTTCGTCTCGCAGTGGCTCGCCTGGACGTTGAGCGCCGCCGGTCTCGTGATCGCAGTGCTCGCTCCGGTGACGGGGCAGCGGTCCGACACCTCCGGCCGCCGCAAGTTCTGGCTCGGCGTCAACACGGCGCTCGTCGTGCTCGCGACGGCTCTCCTCTTCTTCGTCGCGCCGGAAGCGAGCCTCCTGCCGCTCGGACTCCTGCTCCTCGGCGCCGGGAACATCTTCTTCGAGTTCGCTGGTGTGAACTACAACGCGATGCTCTCCCAGGTGGCGACGCCCCGGACGATCGGTCGGGTCTCGGGCTTCGGGTGGGGAATGGGATACCTCGGCGGCATCGTGCTGCTCCTCGTCGTCTACTTCGGCTTCATCTCGCCCGACGTGGGCCTCTTCGGCGTGACGGGCGACGAGGGCATGGACGTGCGCGTCTCGATGCTCGTGTCGGCGGTGTGGTTCGGGCTCTTCGCCCTCCCGGTCTTCTTCGCCGTGCCGGAGTACTCCGGTCGGGGTGCGCGACGTCCTCGCGTCGGCATCGTCGCGTCGTACCGTCGACTCGGCGCGAGCATCGCACGCCTCTGGCGCACCGACCGACCGCTGCTCGGCTTCCTCGCGGCGAGCGCCGTGTTCCGCGACGGACTCGCCGGCGTGTTCACGTTCGGCGGCGTCCTCGCGGCCGGGTCGTTCGGATTCTCACCCGGCGAGGTCATCATCTTCGCGATCGTCGCGAACGTCGTCGCGGGGATCTCGACGATCACCGTCGGCCTGCTCGACGACCGGCTCGGCGCCCGCCCCGTGATCATCACGGCGCTCATCGGCCTCGTCGTCGCCGGGGTCGCGATCTTCGTCTTCCACGACGGCGGCCAGGGCGTCTTCTGGCTCTTCGGGCTCATCCTGTGCCTCTTCGTGGGACCGGCCCAGTCGGCCTCGCGCAGCTATCTCGCGCGCATCATCCCCGCCGGCGAGGAGGGCGAGATCTTCGGGCTCTACGCCACGACGGGACGAGCGGTCTCGTTCCTCGCCCCGCTCGCCTTCGGCATCTTCATCACGATCGGCGGAGCGCAGTACTGGGGAATCCTCGGGATCGTCTCGGTCCTCGCGATCGGCCTCGTCCTGCTCCTCCTCGTCCGGCCGGCCCGCACGCCTGCCGACGGGGCGACGGCACCCCGCCGATGACGACCGATACGATCTCACCCCCGACCGACCGATCGGGGGTGATCGTGGTCGGGAGCGCGACGGTGGACCTGACGACCTTCTCCCAGCGCCTCCCCGCCCGCGGCGAGACGGTGCTCGGGGACGACTTCTCGCTCGTGCTCGGCGGGAAGGGCGCGAATCAGGCGGTCGCAGCCGGACGAGCCGGCGCCCGCGCCTCGATGGTCGCGTGCATCGGGTCGGACCTCTTCCGAGACCTCGTGCTCGACGCCCTCCGCGATGCCGGCGTCGACACGACGTTCGTCCGCTCGGTGGACGGACCGACCGGCGTCGCCCACATCCGCGTCGACGCGAGCGGCGAGAACGACATCGTGATGGTGCCGCTCGCCAACTCGTCGCTCGACGAGGCGCACATCGACGAGGCCGTCGCGGATCGGGCCGCGACGAGCTCCGTGCTGCTGACCCAGCTCGAGACGCCCATCCACCTCGTGCGACACACGATGGCGACGGCACGGGCGGCGGGTCTCACGACCATCCTCGATCCCGCGCCGGCGCAGCCTCTCGACGACGACATCTGGAGTCTCGTCGACGTCGTGACGCCGAACGAGACGGAGGCCGCGATCCTCACGGGCGCCACGGTGTCGGACGATGCCAGCGCCGAGGCCGCCGGCCGGTGGTTCGTCGACAGGGGTGTCCGCTGCGCGATCGTCACGCGGGCGGCCGACGGGGCCACGCTCGTCTCGGCCGACGCCGTGACGCACCTGCCCGCCATCGCGGTCACGGCCGTCGACACGACGGCGGCAGGGGACGCGTTCGCCGGCTACCTCGGCGCGGCTCTCGCCTCCGGGGCCTCGATGGACGAGGCCGCGCGGGTCGCCTCGGCCGCTGGCGCCCTCGCGGTGACGCGGCGCGGCGCCTCGCCGAGCATCCCGCGCCGTTCCGAGGTGGACGAGAGACGGCGGCACGCAGCGGGCTGACGTCCCGCCACGACTCGACCCGAAACGGATCCTCCACACCGAGGACGGATCCACCACACGGAGGATGTGGGATGTCGGAGGTCGGGAGTACGCTCGGCGATGCCGCTCACGGCACGATCGAACGGACCCCACCGTGGCTCTTCTCCGCATGTCCCTCCGCTACGCGAAGCCCTACACGCGCTTCGTCGTGGCCGTCGTCATCCTGCAGCTGCTCTCCACCATCGCGGCGCTCTACCTCCCGAGTCTCAACGCGCAGATCATCGATCGCGGCGTGGCCACGGGAGACACCGACTTCATCTGGTCGACGGGCATGACCATGCTCCTGGTCTGCGTCGCCCAGGTGGCCACCGCCATCGCCGCCGTCTACTTCGGCGCGCGCACGGCCATGTCGGTGGGCCGCGACATCCGCCGCGACGTCTATCGCAAGGTCGACGAGCTGAGCGGCCTCGAGATCGGCACCTTCGGCACCGCCACCCTCATCACGCGCGGCACCAACGACGTGCAGCAGGTGCAGATGCTCGTCCTCATGACCCTCAACTTCATGGTGTCCGCCCCGATCATGTGCGTAGGCGGCATCATCATGGCGCTCCGCGAGGACGCCGGGCTCTCGTGGCTCGTCTGGGTCTCCGTCCCCCTGCTCTTCATCATCGTGAGCGTCCTCGTGGGCATCCTGCTGCCGCTCTTCCGCCTCATGCAGGACCGGATCGACGGCATCAACGGCGTGCTGCGCGAGCAGATCACCGGCATCCGCGTCATCCGCGCCTTCGTGCGGGAGCCGTACGAGTCCGAGCGCTACCGGAAGGCGAACGAGCGGCTCACGCAGGTCTCGGTGCGGGTGGGCAACGTCTTCGTGCTCATGTTCCCGGTGATCATGATGGTGCTCCACCTCGCGACGGCCGCCGTCCTGTGGTTCGGCGGCCAGCGGGTCGACGCCGGCGAGATGCAGGTGGGTTCGCTCACCGCGTTCCTGCAGTACCTCCTGCAGATCCTCACGGCCGTCATGATGGGCGTGTTCATGGTCATGATGATCCCCCGCGCCATCGTGTGCGCCGAGCGCATCGACCAGGTGCTCGGCACCGACACCGGGCTCGCCGCTCCCACGGGCGGGGCGACGACGCCCACGGTCGGGCGGGTCGAGTTCTCCCACGTGAGCTTCGGCTACCCCGGCGCGGAGCGCCCGGTGCTTGACGACGTGTCGTTCACGGCGGAGCCGGGCAAGACGACGGCGATCGTCGGATCGACGGGCGCCGGGAAGTCCACGCTCGTCACCCTCATCCCCCGGCTGATGGATCCGCAGTCGGGCACCGTCTCGATCGACGGCGTTCCCGTGTCCGAGCTGACCCGAGACCAGATCGCCTCCGTCGTGGGCCTCGTGCCGCAGAAGCCCTACCTGTTCTCGGGCACCGTCGCCACGAACCTCCGCTTCGGGCGCGACGACGCGACGGATCCCGAGCTGTGGGACGCCCTCCGGGTGGCGCAAGGCGCCGACTTCGTCAACGCGAAGCCCGAGGGACTCGACACGCCGATCTCGCAGGGCGGGACCAACGTCTCGGGCGGCCAGCGACAGCGGCTCTGCATAGCGAGAGCGCTGGTGGCGCGGCCCCGGGTCTACCTCTTCGACGATTCCTTCTCGGCGCTCGACGTCGCCACCGATGCTCGACTGCGCGCGTCCCTCGGCGAGGCGACGGGAGGCGCGACGGTCATCATCGTGGCGCAGCGCGTGTCCACCATCCGCGAGGCCGACCAGATCATCGTCCTCGACGCCGGACGCATCGTCGGTCGGGGCACGCACGACGAGCTCCTCGAATCGAACGACACCTATCGCGAGATCGTGCAGTCACAGCTGAGCGTGGAGGGGGTGGCCTGATGGCCCGCCGCAAGAAGATCGACGCGCCGGACGACACAGCCGGGGTCGCCCCCGCGACGCCCGATCAGACGGGCGCCGAGGCTGACGAGTACATGCCGTCGAGCAGCGACGGCGACATGTTCGGCGACATGCCGGCGCGCAAGGCTCAGCAGTTCTGGCCGTCGGCGAAACGCCTCTTCGGGCTCCTGGCGCCCGAGAAGGCGAAGATGTGGCTCGTCGTCGGCCTCGTCACCGTCTCGGTCGTCCTCACCGTCATCGCCCCCAAGGTCCTCGGGCAGGCGATGGACGTGATCTTCAACGGCGTCATCGGGTCGCAGCTCCCATCGGGCGTTCCCCTCTCCCAGATCGTCGACCAGGCCCGCGCCGGCGGGAACGACGACTACGCCGACCTGCTGGAGAAGGCCCAGATCGTTCCGGGGGCGGGTATCGACTTCACGACGCTCGGCCGGCTGATCCTCATCGTGCTCGCCCTGTACGTGGTCGCCTCGACCCTCATGTGGGCCCAGGGGTTCATCCTCAACGCGCTCGTCATGCGGGTGGTGTTCCGGCTCCGGCAGGACATCGAGGCGAAGATCAACCGTCTGCCGCTCAGCTACTTCGACACCCGGCAGCGCGGCGACATCATGTCGCGTGTGACGAACGACGTCGACAACATCCAGACCGCCCTCCAGCAGGCCTTCTCCCAGCTCGTCCAGTCGGTGCTGACGATCATCGGCATCGCCGCGATGATGTTCATCGTCTCGTGGCAGCTCGCCCTCATCGCGCTCATCTCGTTGCCGCTCTCCGCCATCATCGCCGGTGTCATCGGCGTGCGCTCGCAGAAGCTCTTCGCCGCTCAGTGGAAGAACACCGGCTCCCTCAACGGCCACATCGAGGAGTCGTTCTCCGGGCTCGAGCTCGTGCGCGTGTTCGGCCGCGACCGGGAGATGCTCGCCGAGTTCGACGACCGCAACGAGAAGCTGTACCGCGCGTCGTTCGGGGCGCAGTTCGTCTCCGGCATGATCATGCCGTCGATGATGTTCGTCTCGTATCTCTCGTACGTGCTCATCGCGGTGGCCGGAGGGCTGCGGGTCGCGTCCGGACAGCTCACGCTCGGCGACGCGACGGCGTTCATCCAGTACTCGCGCGAGTTCTCGCAGCCGGTGAGCCAGCTCGCGGGCATGGCGAACATGCTCCAGTCGGGCGTCGCATCGGCCGAACGCACGTTCGAGCTGCTCGACGCGGAGGAGGAGAGCGACGACGCCCCCACCTCCACCCTCCCCGGACGCACGGACGGCCACGTCGAGTTCCAGGGCGTCTCGTTCGGCTACTCCGAGGACTCACCGCTCATCGACGACCTCTCATTCGCCGTGCAGCCCGGACAGACCGTGGCCATCGTGGGACCGACGGGAGCGGGCAAGACCACCCTCGTGAACCTCGTCATGCGGTTCTACGAGCTGAACGGTGGACGCATCCTGCTCGACGGCACCGACGTCACCACCCTGTCGCGCGCCGACCTCCGTTCCCAAGTGGGCATGGTCCTGCAGGACGCCTGGCTCTTCGAGGGCAGCATCCGGGAGAACATCCGCTACGGCCGTCTCGACGCCACCGACGAGGAGGTCCTCGACGCGGCGAAGGCCACGATGGTCGACCGCTTCGTCCGTCAGCTCCCCGAGGGGTACGACACGGTCCTCGACGCCGAGGGCGGGTCGGTGTCCGCGGGCGAACGGCAGCTGATCACGATCGCTCGCGCCTTCATCGCCCAGCCGTCGCTCCTCATCCTCGACGAGGCCACCTCGTCGGTCGACACCCGCACCGAGCTTCTCGTACAGCACGCGATGGCCGCTCTGCGCTCCGACCGCACGTCCTTCGTGATCGCCCACCGCCTGTCGACCATCCGCGATGCCGACACCATCCTCGTCATGGAGAACGGACGCATCGTGGAACAGGGCGACCACGACACGCTCCTCGGACGCCGCGGCCCGTACCACATGCTCTACATGACGCAGTTCCGCGGCGGGGAGAGCGACGCCGCAGACGCCGGGGCGGAGTCCGCCTCGACCGCGGGACCGACCCGCGGTCGCAGCTAGCGCAGCTCAGCGCGGGGCGCTACGAAGCCAGCGGCGAACCCATCGCCGGGCTCAGCATCTCGACCCCCACGGCGATGGCGCCGCCCATGATGAACAGGAACGTGCCGAACTGCATGGTCCGCGACTTGTTCCGGCTGGCGACGGGCACACTGACCTCGAGGATCGGGCACCCTGACCAGCCGATGAGGCCGACGCTGAGCGCCACGGCGAACGCACCGATCCACCAGATCGCCTGCAGAGGCTCGGGCAACACGGCGGGACGCCATCCAGACGAGATGAGCATGCCGACCGAGAGGGCGATGGAGACGACGACCGCAGCGAACCAGATCGTGCCCGTCCACATGATCCTCTGGACGTTCGGCTCCGGCTCCATCATGCGGTCCGTCGTCAGGTCCGTTCCGGTCTCCCGCAGGTCCTCGCTCATCGTGTTCACTCCTCACATCCGCTCTGACTCGGCGGCAGCATCAGGCTAGTCACCGACAGCCCGGCGCGGAGACCGTGGCAGCTCTCAGGAAAGCGTGACTACCATGCGCGTTGCGCGAAGACGTAGGCCTGCCGCACGCGCTCCGGCGGCGCCGGCTCGCGGACCGTGCGTGACTCGACCGTGAAGCCGGCGGCACCGAGGGCACTCTCGACGACGTCGACGTCGTGTCGGATGGCGTCGAGCTCCACGTCGTGACCGTATGGGCGCACGAGCCGCACGCGCTCACCACCGATCTGGAAGGCCAGCAGCACCCAGCCGCCGGGCACGACGACGCGGGCGAACTCCTCGAACACGGCCGCGAGGCCGTCGGTCTCCGTGTGGATGATCGAATACCAGGCGAGGACACCGCCCGACGAGGCGTCTCCGGTTTCGAGGGCACCGAGCGACCCGACAGCGAAATCGACGTCGGGGTAGGTGCGTCGCGCGATCGCGACCATGCCGGGTGAGAGGTCGACACCCGACACGTCGAGGCCGAGACGTCGAAGGTGTCCGGCGATGCGCCCGGGCCCGCAGCCGGCGTCGATGACCCGGACGTCCCCGGTGGCGGCGACCCGTTCGGCGAAGGCGCCGAGTAGTGCACGATCCAGCGGCTTGCCGCCGAGCTCGTCCCGGAGGAGCTCGGCGTAGTCCTCGGCGACCGCGTCATAGGCGCGCCGGACATCGTCGAGCGGTGAGGGATCAGCCATGCAGCGAGGGTACCGTCGGCGGTGGCGGCAGGGCATCGGACGTTGCGGCGGGGCGGCGCGGGGTCAGCGGAAGGCCTGGACCCCCGTGAGGGCGCGGCCGACGACGAGGGCGTGGATCTCGTCCGTGCCCTCGTACGTGCGCACGGCCTCGAGGTTCGCCATGTGGCGCATGACGGGGAACGCGTCCGTCACGCCGTCGCCGCCGAGGATCGAGCGGGCGAGGCCGGCGATCGCGATCGCCTCGCGCACGTTGTTGAGCTTGCCGACGCTGATCTGCTCGGGAGTGAGCGTTCCGGCCTCCTTGCGACGACCCGTGTGCAGCGCGAGCAGCACGCCCTTCTCGTACTCGAGGAACATGTCGGCGAGCTTCGCCTGCGTCAACTGGAAGCGGCCGATCGGCCCGCCGAACACCTGCCGGCTCGACGAGCGCTCCACGGCAGCCTCGAGGCAGCTGCGCGCCGCCCCCATGACGCCCCAGATGATGCCGTAGCGCGCCTCGTTGAGGCACGAGAACGGACCCCGCAGGCCGATCGCGTCCGGGAGACGGAGGGACTCGGGCACCCGGACGCCGTCGAAGACGATGTCGCACTGGATCGAGGCGCGCATCGCGAGCTTCCCGTCGATGGGCGTCGCGGAGAACCCGGCGCTGTCCGTCGGGACGATGAAGCCACGGACGCCGTCCTCCGTCTGCGCCCAGACGATCGCGATCCCCGCGATGCTCGCGAGTCCGATCCACCGCTTGGCGCCCGTGATGACCCAGTCGTCGCCGTCGCGGACCGCGCGCGTGCCCATGGACGCCGGGTCGCTCCCGCCGTCGGGCTCGGTGAGCGCGAAGCACCCGACGACCTCTCCGCTCGCCATCCGCGGCAGCCACTCCGACTTCTGCTCCTCCGATCCGAACTTCGCGATCGCACTCATGGCGAGCGACCCCTGCACCGACACGAACGTGCGCCACCCGCTGTCGGCCGCCTCGAGCTCGAGGCACGCGAGGCCGTAGCTCACGGCACCGGCGCCCGCCGTTCCGTAACAGGAGAGGTGCATGCCGAGGAAGCCGGCCGCGCCGAGCTCCGGGATGAACTCCGAGCGGAAGTGCTTGTCCTCGAAGTCCGCCTCGATGGTCGGGACGATACGGTCCTGCGCGAACGCACGCGCCTTCGCCTGCCAGGCGCGCTCGTCATCCGTGAGGAGGGAGCCGAGGTCGAGGAGGTCGTCGACGGAGGTGGAGGAGGTGAGGTCGGGGGCTGCGTGGTGGGACATGGGATTCTCTTCCGGTGCGGAGGGTCGGGTCTGCTGCTGGGTTCGGAACGGATTGGGGGGCGGGGTCCGGGGCCGGTCAGGTGGGACGGCCCGTCACCGCCTCGCCGAGATGCGGTGGGCGCGAGCGGTAGCGCACGGGTGTGGCCGACAGGGTGAGCGGACTCGCGACCTGCGGGCTGCCGTCGACGTCGACGACGGGACCGAGCCCGAGGCTCTCGGCGAAGGCGAACGCCTCGGAGATCGTGTTGATGGGACCGGCCGGCACGTCGTTGGCCGTCATCCGACCGAACCAGTCGTCGGCGGACGCCGCGGCGAGCACCGGTCCGACGATCGCATTCAGCTCCGCCCGGTGTGCGACGCGCTGCGTGTTCGTGCGGAAGCGCTCGTCGTCCGCGAGCTCCGGTCGCCCGATCGCTTGGGCGAACGCGCGGAACTGGCCGTCGGTGCCGACGGCCACGACGAGCGGCCGGTCGGCGGTCGCGAAGGTCTCGTACGGCGCGATGCTCGGGTGGGCGTTGCCGATGATGCCGGGCACGACCCCGGCGCCGACGAACCCGGATGCCTGATTGACGAGGGCCGAGAGCAGACTGGACAGGAGATTCACCTCGATGCGCTGGCCCTCCCCCGTGCGGGCACGGTGGAAGAGGGCGGCGAGGATGCCCGTGGTGGCGTGCAGACCGGTGACGACGTCGACGAGCGCGACGCCCGTCTTCGTGGGATCCCCCGGGTGCGTGCCCGTGATGCTCATGAGGCCGCCGACCGCCTGGACGAGGAGGTCGAAGCCCGGCAGGCCGGCGCCGGCGCCGCTGCCGAATCCCGTGATCGAGCAGTAGACGACGTCGGGGCGGATCGCGCGGACGTCGTCGTAGCCGAGGCCGAGCCGCTCCATGGCACCGGCCCGGAAGTTCTCGACGATGACGTCGGCTGTCGCCACCCGCTCACGGAGCTCGGCCAGCTGCGCGGGATCGCGGAGGTCGACCGCGAGCGACGACTTGTTGCGATTGACGGACGTGAAGTAGGTGGACGTGCCTGTCGCATCGAACGGCGGCCCCCACGCACGCGTCTCGTCGCCGACCCCGGCGCGCTCGATCTTGACGACCGTGGCACCGAGGTCCGCGAGCATCATCGTGGCGTACGGACCGGCGAGCACTCGACTGAAGTCGAGCACCGTCACGCCGTCGAGCGCTCCCGGCATGGTGTCCTCCGTCCTCGACCGTCATCGTGTCGTGTCCCTCGGGTGGAGCGTGGGCGCCCGGTGAGGGGTCCGGACGCCCACGGTTCAGTATCGGCGACGAAGCCGGATGTGGCGCTGCTGCATGAATCCGTGCAGGCCCTCCGGTCCCAGTTCGCGGCCGAATCCCGACATCTTCCAGCCTCCGAAGGGAGCCTGGAGTTCGGTGATGTCGTTGACGTTGACGCCGACACCGCCGGCGTGGATGTGCTCGGCGACCGACCAGGCACGATCGAGATCGCCGCCGAAGACGTAGGCGGCGAGACCGGCCGGGCTGTCGTTCGCGATCGCCGCGACGTCGGCGTCCGAGCCGAAGCGGTGCACGGCGACGACGGGACCGAAGGTCTCCTCCACGAGGGAACGGGCGCCGAGGGGAACACCGTCGAGCACCGTGTTCTCGAAGAACGTCCCGGCGTCGTAGTCGCCGCCGGAGAGACGCTTCCCGCCCGTCACGACGCGCGCGCCGCGCGCCACGGCGTCGGCGATGTGCGCCTCCGCCGTCTCGATGACGCCCGTCGTGGTCGTCGGTCCGCCCGTGACGCCGTGCTCGACGCCGTGCCCGATACGGATCGCGCGTGTGTGCTCGGCGACGGCGTCGACGAACTCGTCCGCGACCGCGTCGGCCACGAGGATGCGGTTGACGGCGATGCAGATCTGTCCGGCGTTCGAGAAGGACCGACGGGCGGCAGCGGCGGCCGCCTCGGCGATGTCCGCGTCGTCGAGCACGATGAAGGGGCTCTGCCCTCCGAGCTCGAGGGACACACGCTTCATCGTGGCCGCGGCCGAGCGCATGATCGCCTGGCCCGTGCGCGTCGAGGCTGTGGCCGTGATCATGCCGACGCCGGGGTGCGCCGAGAGCCGCTCCCCGGCCTCGAGACCACCCGGGAGGTCCGCGAGCAGACCGGCGGGCAGTCCCGCGTCCTCGAGGCACTGCACCACGAGGCCCACCGCGAGCGGTGACTCGAGCGGAGGCTTGACGACGATCGCGTTCCCCGCGGCGAGCGCCGGGGCGACCTTCCACGCGTAGAGGTCGACGGGGTAGTTCCACGGCACGACGGCCCCGACCACACCGATCGGCAGCCACTCCACGAGGGAGCGGATGTCGGCGCGCTGCACGGGGCGGATGCTCCCACCCACGCGGAGTCCCTCCTCGGCGTAGTAGTGGAAGACCTCGGCCCCGAACGCGATCTCCTTCACGCTGTCGGGCACGGGCTTGCCCTGCTCGCGCGTGAGGAGCTCGGCGATGTCGTCGATGCGCTCCATGATCAGGTCGGCGGCGCGGTGGAGGATGCGGGCGCGCTCGGAGGACGGCAGCGCCGCCCACGCGGGCTGAGCGCGCTGCGCCGCATCGACGGCCGCGTCGACGTCGGCTGCGCCGGCCACGGCCGACCGCGCGACGAGCTCGCCCGTCGCCGGATCGTGGACGTCGATCCGCTCCCCCGAGAGGCTCGGGCCCCAGGCTCCGCCGAGGTAGAGTCCGCGGTCGTCGAACCGCCCGCTCACTTGACCACCGGAGCCGAGAACTCGCGACTGCGGAGTCGACGCCAGAGTTCCGCGTAGTTGCGGTCGTTCTGCTGGTGCGCCTCCTTCGTGCGGTTGGAGTTGGTGTTGACCATGATCATCGGCTCCACGCCGCGGGCGACGAGGTCGGCGGTCGTCGAGGCGTTGATCGCGTGCGAGACGGCGACGGCGACCGACGTGGACGTCGGGCCGACGGGGTACTCGAGGCCGTCGATGAACTGCGACGCGTCCTCGAGCGGGATACCGGTGTCGATCGTGACGTCGGCGATCTCGAAGAGGCGCTTGCCGCTCGAGTGGCGGCTCGCCACCTGCGAGCTGTGCGGCACGCTCGTGACGCCGATGACCTTGAGACCGCGCTCCTGGAACTCCACCGCCATGTCGAGGATGACGGGGTTGATGCCCGAGTGGCTGAACAGGATGAGAGCGTCGCCGTCCTTGAGCTGGTGGGAGCGCAGGATCGCCTTGCCGTACCCCTCCTGCGTGTGGAGGAACCGGTACTGCGCCGTCCCCTGGTCGCCGAGGACGTGGTGCATGAGCGCGATCGACGACTCGACGATGGGGCGAAAACCCGTGACGCCACCGGTGCGCGGGAACGACTCGAGCGCCGCGAACCCGCCGTGGCCCGTCCCGAACGTGAAGACGAGGCCGTCGCCCGCGATCGTGTCTGCGCAGATGGCGCCGGCGGCGGCGATGTTCTCCGCCTGCGTGTCGCGGACCCACGCCATCTTCGCGATGACGTCGTCGAGGTAGGTCTGGGCGATGGTCATGGTGGACTCCTTCGGTGGCAAGACGCGGCTCAGGCCGCGGGGACGGGGGTGGGGTCGGCCGCGGCGGCCGACGTGGCGAGGGCGTCGAAGCCGGCGCGGAGGAGCTCGGCCTCGGCCGCGACGCGCGCCGAGTGCTCCATCTTCGAGTTGTCTGCGCCGGAGACGCTCGCGAGGCACAACGAGCCGGCCGCGACCCCGAGGGCTCGGGCGGCGACGAGCAGTGCGCTCGTCTCCATGTCCGCGGCGACGACGCCGACGCGGGCGAGGGCCTCGTACCGTTCGGCGACGGGTCGCGAGCCGAAGCCCGTCTCGAACATGTCGGTGTAGAAGCCGTCGTAGGTGGCGAATATGCCGGAGCGCGTCGGCACGCCCGCGGCGGCGACCGAGCGCTCGAGCTGCGCCGTGAGAGGGAAGTCGGGAACGGCGGGGAACTCGACGGGAAGGTAGCTCGCCGACGTCGACTCGCCGCGCACGGCGCCGTGGGCGACGACGAGCTCACCGAGCTGCGTCTCCCCGAGCGTCATGACGGTGCCGAGCCGGACGAAGCGGCGCACGCCGAGGCCCGCGAGCTCGTGCATGACGACGGCGGCGATGGGGGCGCCCATGCCGAAGGCGCTCACCGTGATGCGCTGGCCCTCGTGGTAGCCCGTGGCCGTCGTGAGACCCCGGTCCTCGTTGAGGATCACGGCGTCGTCGAGGAGGTCGGCGGCGAGAAGCACGCGGCCCCGATCCCCGACGAGGACCGCCGACTCGCCGACGTCCTCCGGTCCGCAGCGCAGGTACCAGGCGTTCGAGCTCGACATCAGTGGGTCTCCTTCTGTGGTGCTCCGGCGGATCCGCCGGGTTCGATTCGTGATCGCAGGAGCGCCGTCGCGGCACTCGAGGCGACCTGGATGAGGTCGGTGAGGGTGGTGTCGTCGAGCTCGGCGGCGGGTCCACGCGCGGCGAGAAGGGCGGTGAGCGCACCGATGAAGGTGTCGCCGGCCCCCGTCGTGTCGTGCACCGCGACGGCGTCGGCGCCGATGCTGCCGGCCCGCTCGCCTCCGTCCGGCGATCCGATCGACCACGCGACCCCGTCGGCCCCGCGCGTCTCGACGACGAGAGCACCGGGTCGCACGAGGCGCTCCGGCTCGACGCCGTCGAGGGTGAGCCACGGCCGCTCGCCCCGGCTGAAGCTCACGACGTCCACGCGGCCGAGGAGGCGGCGGACCGTCGCCTCGTCGTAGGCGTCGTCGTCGTGCTTGACCGCCCACACGACGGACTGGTCCAGGTTGACGGCGTCGAGGATCTGCGCCGTGATCGACCGCGGGGAGACCGTGAGGAGCACGGATCCGGCGGAACGGATGGTGTCGGTCTGCGCGGGAGCGAGGGCGCTCGTGTGGCAGTCACCCGGGTCGAAGAGGCAGATGGTGCCGCCCGTGCCCACCTCGATGAGGGTCGCGCTCGGGCTGCGCGTACCGGAGACGACGACGCCGTCGACCCCTCCTCCCGCTCGGGTGATCGCCTCCGTCCACGCCCGACCGCCGTCGTCGTGTCCGACCCAGCTCACGGCCTCCGCGCGCGCTCCCGCACCGAGGACCGCGGCGGCGAGGTGGGCGATGCCACCGGCTCCGGGCGCGGACGCGACGAGAGGACGCTGGAGGATGCTCGTGGCGTCGAGGCCGTGGAAGACCGGGATGGCCGTCGCTGAGTCGAGGCAGGCGTAGCCGATCACGGCGACGCGATACGCGCCGTCGGCCGCCCGAGCAGCCTGGAGGGAGGTGTCCGGAGTCGTCACAGCGTCGCGATCGCTTCCTCGAGCGTCGGCACCCGGCCGATGTAGCGTTCGATGTCCTCGAGGCTCGCCTCGGCGAGATGCGGTCGGTTGGAGTTCGTCGTCTCGCGCGGCACCCACACCTCGAAGCCTCCGGCGAAGCCGTCCTGCGCCGTCGCACGGATGCAGACGTTCGTCTTCACGCCCACGACGACGATACGGCGGATGCCCTGCTCGCGGAGGAGCAGATCGAGGTCTGTCGCGTAGAAGGCAGAGAACCGTCGCTTCGGCACCTCGACCTCGCGCCCGCCGGGGAGCGGCTCGAAACCGGGGACGTAGGCTGCGTCGGCCGCACCGATCTCGTGGTGTCGCGGCAGCTTCGCGAACTCGAAGTCCTCGAGGCCCGGGTAGTGGCGTTCCACGGCGTGCACCACGAGCGTGCCGTTGGCGCGGGCCACGTCGAGCAGCCGGCGGATGGGTTCGAGCACCTCGGCCGCCGCCGGGTAGGAGTTTGGCTGGGCCTCGTCGAAGAACGACGCGATGACGTCCACGAGGACGAGAGCGGTGGGCACGCGGGCGGGGTCGGTCATGTCAGCTCACTTTCCGGGCGGAGGTCAGGCGCTCGCGGATGCCGGTGACGGCGAGCACGACGACGACGGCCACGTACGGCAGCGTCGAGATGATGTCGGCGTTGAATCCGCCGACGGTCTGCAGGCGGATCTGGAGGGCGTCGAAGAATCCGAACAGCACGCACGCGAGAGCTGTGGGCAGGGGCCGGGACCGCCCGAAGTAGAAGGCGGCGAGCGCCACGTATCCACGCCCGGCCGTCATGTTCTCGTTGAAGAGCCCGACGGTGCCGAGGCTGAGGGCCACGCCGCCGAGCGCGGCGAGCGCTCCCGCGATGAGTCCGGCGCCGTCGCGCAGGCCGAGCGTGCGCAGACCGAGGGAGGTGGCCGCCCCTTCCGACGCGCCGGTGGCGCGCAGACGGACGCCCCAGCGGGTGTTGCGGAGCATCCACGCGAGCAGAGGGACGAGCACGACGCACAGCCAGAAGAGGGGGTCCTTGCCGGAGACGAGCGCCCCGAGGATGGGCACATCGTGCACACCGGGGATCACGATCTTCGGCAGTCGTTGGAGGCCGTCGATCTGGAGCGTGCCCGAGACGCCGAAGCCGGCGCGGAGCACGTAGCCGATCGTGCCGATGACAGCGATGTTGAAGCCGAGCCCGACGATGATCTCGTTCCCCTTGAGGCGGGTGATGAGGAGGCTCATGACCCACCCGGTGAAGGCGCCGGCGAGCATGCCGCCGAGGGCGCCGAGAGCCCAGTTCCCCGTCATGCCGCTGACGATCGCGCCGAAGAGCGCTCCCGTGAGCATGTGGGACTCGAGACCGATGTTCACGACGCCGGCGATGCGGTGGATCGCGCCGCCGAGTGCAGCGAGCACGAGCGGCACGGAGAGCGTGAGCCCGGAGGCGATGAGTGCGTCGATCATGCGTCACCCCGCTTCGCGGCGGCGCGGCGACGGGCGAGGCGCGGCAGGGTGAACACGGCGACGGCGAACACCATGACGGTTCCCTCGAGGATGTCGATGAGCTGGACGGGGAGGTCGATGAAGAGCTGCACGGTCGCACCGGCGGCGTTGAGGGCACCGAAGAGGATCGCCCCGACGAGGATGCCGATCGGGTTGAACCGGGCGAGGAGTGCGATCGCGATGCCCGTGAAGCCGAAGCCCGCCGAGAAGCCCTCCGTGTAGCGATGGACGAGGCCGAGCGCGTGGGCTCCGCCCCCGATCCCGCCGATGAGCCCGGCGCCGAGGAGCGCGATGAGCAGCACGGTGCGCACCCGGAGTCCCTGCGCGGCGGAGAAGCGCGGCGCGCTGCCGACGGCCCGGAACTCGAAGCCGATGGTCGTGAAGCGCATCCACACGGCGTAGCCCACGAGGAGGAGGAGCGCGATCACGAGGCCCCAGCTCGTCTGCCCTGGCGGGGCGAGGGCGGGGAGCTCGGCGTTCGCGGAGACGTAGGCGGTGGCCGAGTTCGCCTGGCCGCGCTCCTGGAAGAAGGCCTGGACACTCCAGCCGGCGACCCCGGCGACGATGAAGTTGAACATCAGGGTCGTCACGACCTCGTCGACGCCCCAGAGCGCGCGGAGCACGGCGGGTACGGCCGCGACGAGCACCCCGGCGACGGTCGCGCCGAGGAGAGGGAGGAGCACCGAGACGACCGGCGGCACACCCTCCATCCGTGCGCCGATGACGGCGGCGGTGAGCCCGCCGAGGACGAAGCTGCCTTCGACGCCCACCGTGAACACTCCGGCCCTGTAGGCGAACGCGGCGGCGACCGCCGTGAAGAGGATGGGCGTCGTGGCCGCGAGGGTCGCGTTGATGCGACTCGGCGTTCCGAAGGCCTCGGAGGCGAGGCGGCCGTAGACGGCGAGCGGGTCGTTGCCTGTGGCGGCGAGCACGATCGCGCCGACCACGAGGGCGATCCCCACCGGGAGGCCCGCGTACTGGAGGGTACGACCGGTGGCGACGAGCGCGCGGCGAACCGGCGACTGGCGCGGATCGGTCGGCGGTGCGGCGACGGGTGCGGAATGGCGCGGCGTGGTCGTCATCACTCGTCCTGTTCCGTGGGGTCGGTGGGGGTGGCCGCGGGGTCGTCGTCGTGGCGACCGAGCATGAGCGCTCCGATCTCGGCGCGGGTCGCCCCGGCGCCGCACTCCCCCGCGACGCGGCCGCGGTGGAGGACGAGGATACGGTCGGACAGCTCGCGCAGCTCGTCGAGCTCCTCGCTGAAGAGCACGATGGCCGTGCCGTCCTCCCGCGCCCGCCTCAGCAGGTCGTGGATGTCGGCGATGCCGCGGATGTCGACGCCGCGCGTCGGCTGGCTCGCGACGAGGACCGCGGGGCGGCCGATGGTCTCCCGTCCGAGGACGACGCGCTGCTGGTTTCCTCCCGACAGGCTCGAGGCCGGGTCGGAGACGGCGCCGTAGCGGACGGACGCGCGACCGAGCACCGCGGCGACCCTCTCGGCGACCCGACGTCGGTTCAGCCACCCTCCGCGCGCGAGCGAGGGGAGGTCGGGCGTCGCGATCGCGTTGTCGGCGAGGGAGAGGCCGAGGGCGAGCCCCTCGTGCTTCCGGTCGGCGCTCACGTAGGCGACGCCGGCGGCGCGACGGGCGCGCACGCGCATCCCGCCGAGCGACCGGCCGGACAGCACGACGTCGCCCGACGACGAGGCGCGGATGCCGACGAGCACTTCCGCGAGCTCCTCCTGGCCGTTGCCGGCCACGGCCGCGACGCCGAGGATCTCCCCGGAGCGGACGTCGAAGGAGACGTCGGCGAGGCGCTGGACGCCCCGATCGTCGGTGGCGTCGAGCGCCGACACCGAGAGGACGACGTCACCCGGCTCGCCGTGCGACGCGACGCGCTCCGTCGGGACCGAGTCGCCCACGATGTGGGCCGCGAGGTCGTCGCGGGTGAACGTTCCGCGCGTCAGGCTCGCGACGGTGCGACCGGAGCGGAGCACGGTCACGGCGTCGGCGACGGACACGACCTCGTCGAGTTTGTGGCTGATGAACACGATCGTGCGGCCGGCATCGCGCAGGGAGCCGAGGAGCCGCAGCAGCTCGTCGGCCTGCGCCGGCGCGAGCACGGCCGTCGGTTCGTCGAGGATCAGCACGTCGGCGCCGCGGTACACGAGGCGCAGGATCTCGACCTGCTGCTGGATGGCGATCGAGGCGTGCACGGCCGGCGTGCGCCAGTCGATCTCGATGCCGACCGAGCGGGCGAGTTCCGTCGCCCGCTCGGTGGCCGCGGTCCAGTCGATGCGTGGACCGGTCCGCGGCTCGGCGCCCAGGATGAGGTTCTCGAGGAGGTCGAGCTCCTGGACGATCGCGAGCTCCTGCTGCACGAGGCCGATCCCCCGCGCGATCGCGTCGCGCGGTCCCGTCAGAGACACGGGCTCGTCGTCGACGATCACCGTGCCGTCGTCCGGATGGTCGAGGCCGTACAACATGCGCATGAGCGTGCTCTTGCCCGCCCCGTTCTCGCCGACCACGGCGTGCACCGTGCCCGGGCGCACCTCGAGCGTGACGTCGACGTTGGCCCGCACGGGGCCGAACGACCGACTGACGCCGCGGGCGCCGATCCGGCACGTCGCGTCGGCGCGCGGGGCGGCCGAGGACTGCCGGGGATTCGCGATGCTCATGCTCGCCTCTCCTGGGGCTGGGGCTGGGGCTGGTGGTGGGTGGGGAGCCGGGGGCCGCATGGCCCCCGGCTCGACGGGTCATGACCCGCTGTAGAAGTCCGGGTAGCCGTCGGTGACGACGTTCCAGACGGTGATGTCTCCGTCGATGATCTGCTGCTTGAGGTCGTCGACCGCGTCGATCGTGTCCTGCCCGATCGCGTCCTTCGTGAACTCGAAGTCGCTGAGACCGACGCCGTCCTCAGCGAGGCCGAGGTTGACGGTCTCGCCGCCGGGGAAGTCGCCGTCGGCGTACTGGCCGAGGATCGTCTCCATGGCGACGTCCGTCTTCTTGAGCATGCTCGTGAGCACGCTGCCGGGGGCGACGGCGTCCTGGTTCGAGTCGACGCCGATCGCGTAGCGCCCCGCGTCCTCGGCCGCCTGGATCACTCCGGCGCCCGTTCCGCCCGCGACGGCGAAGACGATGTCAGCGCCCTGCTCGAACATGGACTCGGCGAGCTGCTGGCCCTTGGTGGGGTCGGCGAAGTCGTTCGAGTAGGCCGTCAGCACCTTCACGTCGGGATCGACGTCCATCGCGCCCTGGATGTAGCCGACGAGGAACTTGTCGATGCCGGTGGACTGGGTTCCGCCGATGACGCCGATCACCTTGTCCTCGTTGATCTTCGGGTCGGAGGTGTCGGTGGTGTGCATCGCGGCGAGCGCCCCAGCGAGGTAGGAGCCCTCCTGCTCTTGGAAGAGAACGGAGGCGACGTTGTCGCCAGAGGCCTCGGCGTTCACGAGCACCCAGTCGGTGTCGGGGTAGTCGCTCGCCACGGTGGGGAGCACCTCTGCGTGGGAGTATTCGAGGTCGATCACGATGCCGAGGCCCTCGTCGCCGGCGCGGCGCAGGATCTGCTCGCCCTGGCCGACGACGTCGTCCGACTCGATGGGCGTGCCCTCGATGCCGTTCTCCTCGAGGCCGCTCTGGAAGCCGGAGTACGCGAGGTCGTTGTAGGACTCGTCGCCGAGGCCTCCCTGGGCGACGACGAGAGCGGCGGAGCCGAGCTCCGCGTCGCTGCCGCCGGACGAGCCGCTACCGGCCGTCGTGCTCGAGCAGGCGCTGAGCAGCAGCAAGGCCGCCACCGGTACGAGCGCCAGAGCGGGTCGTTTCTTCATTGTGTCCTCCGGGTGAGTGGGATGAGGGGGCGAAGGTGATGTGGTACAGGTACTGCGTCCCGAGGTACCGGGCTCTGACGACCTCCACGAGGCGGCCGGCGGCGTCGCGCGATGCGCGGACGATCTCGATGAGCGCGACGCCTTCGTCGACTCCCAGGTGTTCGGCGTCGCGCGCGTCGGCGTTGATCGCACGCAGCGACTCCTCGCCCGAGTCGAGGTGGATCCCGTTCGTGCGGAGCGCCCCGTAGAAGGAGAAGTCGGGGCGCGCGGTGGTCTGCTCCGTCATGCCGATGGCGTCGGCGATGTCGGCGGGCACGAGTGTGCGGTGGATGCCGACGGGCTCGTCACCCACGGTACGAAGGCGCTCGACGACGACGAGCGCCTCATCCGGTTCGAACGCGGACGTTGGGCGGTCCGGGGCTCCGGCCGGAATGGACTCGAAGGAGAGGAGCGAGCTTCCGGGCGCCAGACCGAGGCCGTGCACGTGCTCGGAGAAGCTGTTGAGCTCGGGGAGCTGCCTCTCCATGGGGCGCGCGTTCACGAAGGTGCCCTTGCCCTGGCGGCGCGTGACGACGCCGCGATCGACGAGGGTGTCGAAGGCCTTGATGACGGTCGCTCGGCTGAGCCGGTTCTCGGTCGCGAGCACGTTCTCGCTCGGGAGGATGTCGCCGGGCTTGAGCTTCTCGAGGGCGATGAAGTCCTGCAGGGCGTTGGCGAGCTGCACGTAGAGCGGCTGCTCGCCGCGTCCGTGCTCAAGGTCTACACGCATGGTCTGGTTCCTCGTCGTCCACTCAACCGCTTGTCCGGTCAAGTGAACACTAAGCGAACGGAGGCCCACAAGAGGCGGACGAAATCTGCATTAAACACAGCGTTCACAATCGGCGCGGAGAGCGTCACCGGCGCGATCGCGTGCACCGTCCCGGCCGACCCGATAGCCTGGTTGGCTCGACGGTCGGGCGGAAACGAGGTCCGACGTGTCGGAGAATCTGGGGCTACACCGCGAGACGAATCGCGCGAACTGGGACGATCGAGCGGCCGCGCACGCCGCCGAGGGCGGGCTCGGCTACGGCATCGACCGCTTCGTCGCCGACAGACGACTCCTGTCGGACGTCGTGGAGTTCGACCGCGAACGGCTCGGCGACATCACGGGGCTGCGCACCGTGCACCTGCAGTGCCACATCGGCACGGACACCCTCTCGCTCGCGCGGCTGGGCGCGCGCGTGACGGGACTCGACTTCTCCTCTGTGGCGATCGAGAAGGCGCGCGTGCTCGTGGAACGCACGGGCGACGACGTCGACTTCGTGGAGAGCGACGTGTACGCCGCGGCCGACGTGCTCGGCACCGGCACGTTCGACCTCGTCTACACGGGCATCGGCGCCCTGTGCTGGCTGCCGAGCATCGACCGGTGGGCCGCCACGGTGTCGGCACTGCTCCGCCCCGGGGGCCGCCTCTTCATCCGCGAGGGTCACCCCGTGCTGTGGTCGATGAACGAGACGATCGACGACGACCTCCACCTGCGGTTCCCGTACTTCGAGCAGCAGGAGCCGCTCGAGTGGGACAGCGACACCACGTACGTGGCGACAGATCGCCCGATCGTCGCGACGAAGACCTACGAGTGGAACCACGGGATGGGCGAGATCGTGACGGCCCTCCTCGACCACGGCCTCCGCATCACGGGCCTCGTCGAGCACCGCACGGTGCCGTGGGAAGCCCTTCCCGGGCAGATGGTCGCGGTGGAGGGTGGCGAGTTCAGACTCGATGCCCTCGACGGCGTCGCTCCCCTCACCTACACGTTGCAGGCCGAGAAGGAGTGACGGCTCTCGGTGCCACCCGCGCTCGGCACACCCGGACTCGTGACGGCGCCTAGGCTCGTGCTGATGGACGAGGACGAGCGGGCTCAGGCGAGGCGCGAACAGGAGGAGCGGGCGAACCGCGCCATCGAGGCGATCATGCGCGGCGGCGATCAGTCGGCGGAGACGCAGGGGCTGTCGAACGAATTCACCGACAGGCAGACGGCTCGCCTCAGCGCCTGGTGGCGGCGCGTGACGCGGCGCCCTCCGCGCTCCTGACCCGGACGCTCGATCGCGCGGGCATCTGCGGAGGATCAGCCCGCGATGAGCTGACGCAGCGCGGGGTGCTCCGAGATGATCGCGTCGGGTGCAGCCACCATCTTGGCGATCTCGCGACCGAGGACGACCGCCTGGACGCGTGCTCCGAGGAGGTAACGGCGGGCGATGACGACGTCCGCGTCGGTGATGTCCCACTCGAAGCCGTCACCGAGGTGGGCGATCTGCTCGGTGGGGAGGCGGTTCAGGAGGCGGTCGGCCTTCGTGGCCGTGGTCCAGACGCTGTGCTCGTCGATGGCGATGTTCATGGGTGTCGTCCTTTCGGTTGCTCACCCTGAGAGAGCGCATCGGCCATGGTTGATGACGGCGATCCGGCATCTCGCGCGGACCCCACTTCGAGGGAGCGGAACCGGAGGGGGGTGACGGACGGCCGCTCAGGGACCGGACCGGCCGGTCAGCGCACGACGGCGGCGTAGGACGATCCGGACGGCGTGCGCTCGAGCAGCTCGTGGTCGACGAGGTGACGCCGCAGGATGGCGACGTCGGACGAGAACGGCTCGAGCCGCGCGTTCACGGCGGGCTCGTCGAGCTCCTCCCCCGGTGTGAAGGCCTCGGCCACGACCCACTCGAGGAGCTCACGCCGCTCGGCGGCGGAGGCGGGGTACTGGTCGATGCGCCCGTCGCGCAGGAACCGATCGATGCCGGTGGCGCGCTGCACGGGCTCGGCCGCGAGCATGGCCCGGAACATCTCGCCGGACGCGACGAGGACTCCGTCACGCTCCTCCGCGAGGCCGCTCGCCACGAGATCGGCGATCAGTCGTCCGAGTCGACGCGAACGAAGGCCCGTCGACCCCTCGTCGATCGCCTCTCCGAGCACGATGCGCGCATAGACCGCGCGGGCATCGTCGTTCGCGAGGATGCCCACGATCCGGCGCCACGCATTGAGCTCCGAGTGGGCGCGCTGACGCGCTCCCGTCGACTCGTTCCGACGTCGTTCCGATCGACTGCTCTCGCTCACACACCAACGCTAGTACCCCGCTCCGACACCGCGTTGAGCCTTTCACGGAACCCCGTAAACATCTGATCTTTCCGTGTCAAGGGGCTCTCAGGGCATCTCGATGGCCCCGAAAACACGATTCTGGGCGATAGAGTTCAGATGTTCAGTCACTCGGCGTCGACAGGGACGTCGCGAGCCACAGGAGACCCACCGATGAAGTTCGCCCGCCTCGGCCCCCTCGGCTCGGAGAAGCCCGTGCTCATCGACGGCGATGCCGTCTTCGACCTCTCTTCGCTCACGCGCGACATCGACGGCGACTTCCTCTCGAGCGACGGGATCGCGCGGGCCGCCGAGGCGCGGGCGAACGGGACCCTCGAAGAGATCGCCGACCCCGGTTCCCTCCGCATCGGCGCCCCCATCGCGCGCCCGAGCGCCGTCGTGTGCATCGGCATGAACTACGCGGCGCACGCCGCCGAGTCGGGCTCCGCGCCACCCGAGATCCCCGTGGTCTTCCTCAAGACGCCCAACACCGTCGTGGGACCGAACGACCACGTCCACATCCCCCGCCGCAGCGAGAAGACCGACTGGGAGGTGGAGCTCGGCATCGTCATCGGGAAGCGCGCGAGCTACCTCGATTCCCCCGACGACAGCGTCGCCCACATCGCCGGGTTCGTGGTCGCGAACGACCTCTCCGAGCGCACCTTCCAACTCGAGGAATCCGGCGGGCAGTGGTCGAAGGGCAAGATCGCGCCGGGCTTCAACCCCACCGGCCCGTGGCTCGTGACGCCGGAGGACCTCGACTACCAGAACCTCCGGTTGCGGAGCTGGGTCAACGGCGAGCCGCGGCAGGACTCGTCCACGGCCGACCAGATCTTCGGCGTCGACCACATCGTGTGGCACCTCAGCCAGTACATGACACTCGAGCCGGGCGACCTCGTCCTCACGGGGACCCCCGAGGGCGTCGCCCTGTCCGGCCGGTTCCCGTACATCCGGCCGGGCGACGTCGTGGAGATCGAGATCGACGGGCTCGGCCGACAGCGCCAGGAGTTCAGCGCGGCTCCGTGAGCCGTGCGATCCACTCGAACGGAAGGAACAGGGAATCATGGGTGATTTCGACGGACTCGTGGCCATCGTCACGGGCGGCGCCTCCGGCCTCGGGGCGGCGATCGCCGCTCGACTGGCCGACGACGGGGCCCGCGTCGCCGTCCTCGACCTCGCCGACTCGCGCGACGAACGGCACCTGTCCGTGCGCGCCGACGTGTCGGACGACTCCTCGGTGCGTGCCGCGGTGTCCCGGGTGGTCCAGGAGCTCGGCCGCCTCGACGTCGTGGTGAACAACGCCGGCATCGGCGCCCAGGGCACCGTCGCGGACAACGACGACGACGAGTGGACGCGGGTGCTCGACATCAACGTGATCGGGATGGCGCGCGTGGCTCGCGCGGCCCTCCCGCATCTGCGGCAGTCGCCGTCCGCGGCGATCGTGAACACGTCGTCGATCGGGGCGACGGCCGGGCTCCCGCAGCGGGCCCTATACAGCGCATCGAAGGGCGCCGTCCTCGCGCTGACCCGGGCGATGGCGGCGGACCACGTGCGCGAGGGGATCCGCGTCAACTGCGTGAGCCCCGGCACCGCCGACACTCCGTGGATCGGGCGCCTGCTGGACTCGGCGGACGATCCGGCAGCCGAGCGCGCGGCGCTCGAGGCGCGCCAGCCGCACGGCCGGCTCGTCTCGCCCGACGAGGTCGCGGGCGCCGTCGCCTACCTCGCGAGCCCGCGCTCCGGCTCCACGACGGGCGTGACCCTCGCCGTGGACGGCGGCATGCAGGAGCTCCGGCTGCGCCCCACGTCCTGAGCAAGAGAGCCCACTGACCGGCTGCGCCATCCGCGGACTGTCATACCCCGCCGGTAGAATCGAGTGAAGACGGAAGGACGCCTCGATGAGCATTACGTCGGAAGAGCGTGACCGCCGCGCACGGTCGGTAACCGATGCTCGGCAGGCTTCACAACTCGAAGGAGCCCGGAGCACCGAAGAGACCCGCCGAGACCAGGACGCCTATGTGCGCGGCGAGATCGACGTGGAACAACTCGGCCATCGGGTCAGGTCTCGATACGGAATCGGGTGACAACGGATCGTCCCTGGGAGAAGGGCACTCACGCGGAGCGCTGGGACGGGTACCTCATCGAGTCCGGGTCCTCCGTCCTACGGAACCTCGTCGGCGCCACCTCTGAGGCCCACCTCCGAGACGCCGAGAACGACTTCGTGGAGTACCGGCTCGTCGAGCTCCGCGAGCGACCCCAGCTGATCGTCCGGACGTTCGACCTCCCTCACATCCTGTCGATTCATCGTCAACTCTTTCAGGACGTCTACGCGTGGGCAGGTCAACTCCGCACCGTCGGACTGGCCAAAGGCGGTGGTGAATCATTCATGCCTCCGGCAGAGATTACGCGGCCCATTCTCCACGTGGCCGCGCGGATCAGAGAAACCGATCGGCTGGGGCTTGTTAGCGACGACGACCTCCCCACCGAGATCGCCTACCTCTACGACTACCTGAACTTCGCACATCCATTCCGTGAAGGGAACGGCCGAACCCAGCGCGAGTTCTTCTCCCATCTTGTCGAGGCCGCAGGGTATTCGATCGATTGGAACGGTGTAGATCGTGATGCGTTGCATCACGCATGTCATGTGGCGCGCAACGACTCCGACGATGGACCGCTCCGTCAGATCTTCACTCGGATCGTCTCCCACGATCTCGGGGCGACCCCGCTCGGTTCCATGGACGAGGAGAGGGAGACACGATGAGTGCACCGCGGATCGCGTCGATCACCCGCTATCCCGTGAAGGGGCTGCCCGGCGTCACCGCCGACGCGGCGGTCGCCCTCCAGCCGGGGCGCGGGCTGCGCTGGGATCGGAGCCATGCGATCGAGAACGGGCGGGTCCGGATCGATGATCCGGCGGCCTGGAACTCGCGCGATGGTTACTTCCACGTCGCCCGCCACGAGGAGATCGTGCGGTTCGGAATGGCGCTCGACGACGCCGAGGGAGACCGACCGACCCTCACGGTCACGGCGCCCGACGGACGCTCGGCCGGCGCGGCACTCGGCGACGCGACACGGAGCGACTCCGCGCTCGGAACGCTCCTCCGCGACACGCTCCCGTCCGGGCCGTTCGGTTCCCCTCGCCTCATCCGCACGGACGCGACGGGACTCTGGGACTGGCCGGATGCGCACGTGTCGTTCATCAACCTCGCGACCGTGCGTGCACTCGCCGAGGCGGCGGGTGAGCACGTCGACCCCCGCCGATTCCGCGGGAACGTGCTCATCGACGGTCTCGCGGCGTGGGGGGAGCTCGCCCTCCTCGGCCGTCGTTTCCGCATCGGGACGGCGGTGCTCGAGTTCTTCCAGCCGACCGATCGCTGCCGCGCGACCACGATCGATCCCGTTCGCGGCGTGTCCGACCTGAACGTGCCGGGGCTGCTCGCGAGCCGCTTCGGTCACATGTACTGCGGCGTGTACGCGCGCGTCGTGTCCGAAGGCGAGATGCGTGCCGACGACGTGATCGTCCCGATCGACGAGGCGCGCTCGGGGGCGGCCACGGAGACGGTCGCGACACCCACAGTCGTCGGCGAGGCGGAGTGGCCACGAACGGGACGCATCGTGTCGCGGGAACCGGCCGGTGCGCGCTCCGAGAGCTTCTGGATCGAGGATCCGAGCGGCCTCCTCGGCGCCGCGCGACCCGGTCAGCACCTCCGGGTGCACCTCGCGGACCAGCACGCGCCCAGCTGGCGTTCGTACACGATCTCCGCGACGGCCCCGGACCGCGCCCGCATCACCGTCCGACGCGACGGCCGCATCTCGAGCGCATTGCACGACGGGTTCACCGCCGAGACGGACCTCGTGGTCACCGGACCGTTCGGGGACGTCACACTCGATCGTGCGGAGGAAAGGGACGTCGTGCTCGTGAGCGCCGGATCGGGCATCACCCCGTCGGTCGCCATGCTGCGGGCGCTCGCGGCGGACGCCGACCCGCGTCGCGTGCGCGTGCTGCACGTGGAGCGCACCGCCGCCGATCTCGCGCTCTGGGACGAGGTAACGGCCGCGTGCTCGTCGCTCCCGGACGCCCGGGCGTCACTGCACCTCAGCCGCTCGGTCGAGGGCGCCACAGCGGACGGTGCGCGTGTCGGTCGCCCCTCCGCCGAGGACGTGCTGTCCACGATCGACGACCTCGATCCGGATGACGTCGACGTCTACGTGTGCGGGCCCGCGCTCCTCACGTCCGAGGTGCGCGCCGTGCTCCACGGGGCGGGGGTCTCAACGGAACACGTGCACGCCGAGGTGTTCTACTCCCCCACCACCGCCGAACTCACCGCGCCGCGCGAGCCGTCGAGCGAGGGACCGCACCGGATCACGGCCGGCCGTCGGAGGTTCACGTGGACCGCCGGCGCCGGCTCGATCCTCGATACCGTCGAGGGCGCCGGACAGGACTGGCCGAACGGGTGCCGGGTGGGGGCGTGCGGCACGTGCGTCCGGACCCTCGTGAGCGGCGAGGTCGAGTACCTCGTCGACCCGATCGTTCCGCCGCCGACCGGATCGGTACTCGTCTGCTGCTCGGCGCCGGTGGGCGACGTGGAGATCGACGAGCCGTAGCCGGGGCCGCGCCCCCGCGCAGAGGGTGGGTAACCCCCGACCGGGCCGGGAGGCCGCCTGATGGGGCCGGATGACCGATCTCGAGAGGCTGGAGTCATCCCGCCGAGCCGCCCGTGTTCTTCCGCGATGATGGATCTGTTCCCGTCGCCCCGAGAAGCGCGCAGCGCCTCGGCCGACGCGAACCGAGGAGATTCCATGACCACCGAAACGACCACGGCCCGACCGCCGGAGAAGCCGGCCGGGGAGACGCCGTCCGCGGCCGCCGATGGGCGACGACCGGGCGTGATCGCCGCCTACGGCCGCCTCTGGGCGAACGTGCCCCGCGAGCTCGGCTATCTCCTCCCCACCCTCCCTGTCGTGATCTTCGGCCTCGTCGTCACGTGGGCCCTCGTGAGCCTCGGACTCGGGACCGTGATCATCTACGTCGGCATCTTCGTCCTCTTCGCCGCTCTCTACGTGGGGCGCGGGTTCGGGGCGTTCGAGCTGCTGCGTCTGCGCGGGGCGGGAACGGCGCCGATCGAGGATCCGCGCTGGCCCGTGCGCGCGTCCGAGGGCTTCTGGAAGAACCTCGTCCGCCCGTTCACCGACCCGCACTCCTGGTTGCATCTCGTGCACACCGGGATCGTGAACCCGATCGTCGGTACGGTCACGTGGAGCCTCACGATCGCGTGGGTGTCCGGCGCGATCGGCGGGCTGCTCTCCTGGGTCCTGCCCGGGCGCCGCGGCAACTGGGTCTGGATCGAGCAGACGTTCCCGGGCGCGGACCCGCGTGCCGTCGACATCGTCCTGCAACTCGCGATCGGCCTCGTCTTCCTCGTCACGCTGCCGTTCGTGACCCGCGGGCTCACGCTCGCCCACCACGGCGTCGCGAGGCTGATGCTCGCCCGGTTCCGCAGCGAGGACCTCGCCGAGCGCGTCGCCGAAGCGCAGGCCACCCGCACGGCTGCGGCGGCCGCCGAGGGCACGGCGCTCCGGCGGCTCGAGCGCGACATCCACGACGGGCCGCAGCAGCGGCTCGTGCGCCTGCAGATGGACATCGCCGCCGCCGAGCGCCAGTTGGACACCGACCCGGAGCGCGCTCGCGCGCTGCTCGCCGAGGCCGCCGCCCAGTCGCGCGACGCCCTCGCCGAACTGCGCGCCCTGTCCCGTGGATTCGCTCCGCCCATCCTGCTCGACCGGGGACTCGTCGCCGCGCTCGAGTCGCTCGCGTCGCGCAGCACCGTGCCGGTCGACGTGCGCGCCGTTCTTCCGGCCGGCACCGTCCTCCCCGACGAGGTGGAACGTGCCGCGTACTTCGTGGCGAGCGAGGCGGCGGCCAACATCGCGAAGCACTCGGGTGCGCGACTCGCCTCCCTCCTCCTCGAGGTGGTCCCGGGCGACGACGGCTCCCGGTGGCTGCGGGTCGTCGTGGGCGACGACGGCCGCGGAGGGGCGCAGACGGTGCCGGGTCACGGTCTCGCCGGACTCGACGAGCGGGTGCGGGGTGTGGGCGGACGGCTCAACGTGTGGAGCCCGGCCGGCGGTCCCACGACGGTGACGGCGACGCTCCCCCTCCCCCCGGTCGCGTGAGTCGCCTCAGCGCACCGGAGTCCACCGTCCGTGCACGGAAGACCGAGCGCGGACGGCGCACTCCCGTGTGGGAGGGTGAGGGGATGACGAAGGAACTGCGCGTGATCGTCGTGGACGACTCCGTCCTCCTGCGCGAGGGGCTCGTGCGTCTCATCGAGGAGGCCGGGCACCGTGTGGTCGGCTCGGCGGGCTCCGGCGAGGAGTTGCACGAGCTGCTGACGCACACCGAGGCGGACATCGTGCTGCTCGACGTGCGGATGCCGCCGACCTTCCGCGACGAGGGCGTGACGGCCGCTCTGCGGGTGCGCACCGAGCACCCGTCGGTGGGGATCCTGCTGCTGTCGCAGTACGTGGAGGTCGCCTACGCCCGGGAACTCCTCGGGTCGGGTCGCGGCGGCGTCGGCTATCTCCTGAAGGACCGGGTGTCCTCGCTCGCCGAGCTCGAAGACGCGATCGAGCGGATCTCCGAGGGTGGCACGGTGCTCGATCCGGAGGTGGTCTCGCAGCTCCTCGGTCGACGCCGCGACCCGCTCGAAGCGCTCACGGCGCGGGAGCGCGACGTGCTCGAGCTCATGGCGGAGGGGCGCACCAACGTCGCGATCGCGTCGGCCCTCTTCGTGGGCACGGGCGCCGTGGAGAAGCACGTCACGTCGATCTTCCAGAAGCTCGGCCTCGAGGACTCCGGCTCCGACCACCGCCGCGTACTCGCCGTCGTCGCCTACCTCCACCGCTAACACCCCAAAAAGATCGCGATACAGCACGAAACCCGATGCTGTATCGCGATCTTTTTGGGGTATGGGAGGGGGAAAGGGCGGTGCGGGGGGGGGGTCAGAGGGCGTTGCGGCGCGCGACCTCTCCGAGCCACGCGAGGGACGGCTTCGGATGGCGGACGAAGGTCTCGCGGTCAACGCCGATGAGGCCGAAGGTCGGGCGGAAGCCCGATGCCCACTCGTAGTTGTCGAGCGCGCTCCAGTGGAGGTAGCCGCGCACGTCGATCCCGTCGGCCATCGCCGCGTGGAGCCCGCGGAGGGCGCCGTCGGTGTACGCGACGCGGCGCGTGTCGTCGCTCGTCGCGATGCCGTTCTCCGTGACGAGCACGGGCACGCCGCCGCTCAGCTCCCACGCGCTGCGCACGCCGAGTTCGAGCGCCGGCGGGAAGAACTCCCAGCCTGTGAGGGTCGTCTCGACGTCTTCGGCCACGGGCAGCGGCCCCTCAGGTCCGATGAACGTGCGGGTGTACGCCTGCACTCCCACGAAGTCGTCGCCCCTCGACGCCTCGAGGTACCAGTCGTCGCGCGGGTGGCCGTACTCGTGCAGCTTCTCGTCGGCTCCGGGTTCCCCGGTGGAGTGGAACGCCTGCGTGGCCACGGTCCAGCCGGACTGGATCTGCGGCAGCTGCGAGAGCACGCCGCGGGCGCGTGTGTGGGAGTCGAGCAGCGCGTCGGCGACGCCGAGGTCGGGGTTCGGCAGACCGTAGGCCACCAGGTTCGCGGCGTCCTCCCCGCCCGCGAGCATCGCGGCGATGTTCGGCTCGTTGATCGTGCAGACGTACCGCACGCCCTCCGAGACGATCGGCAGGGCCGTCTCGACGAAGCGCTCGAAGAGCTCCGGGGCCTCGGGGTTCCGCCAGAATCCGGCCTCGAACATCCACCGCGGCACGGTGAAGTGCAGGAGCGAGACGACGGGTTCGAGTCCCAGCTCGGCGGCCGTGTCGCGCATGCGCCGGTAGTGGTCGATCGCGGCGCGCGAGATGAAGCCCCGCTCCGGCTCGATGCGCGCCCACTCGATGCTGAAGCGGTACGACGTGAGGCCGGCGTCGGCCAGGATCTTCATGTCCTCGCGGTAGCGGTGATAGTGGTCGACGGCATCACCGGATGGCTCGACGATGCTCGTGCCGGGCGTGTGCTCCTTGAGCCACCAGTCGTTCGAGACGTTGCCACCCTCGACCTGGTGGGCGGCCGTCGCGGCTCCCCAGAGGAAACCGTCGGGGAACTGGAGGGGCTGCTGGTCGCTCACGCGGACCTCTTTCGTGGTCGTTCCACACCGCGAAGTGCGGACATCGGTCGTCGGATCGGGCAGGAAGGGGACCGGAGTCCGCACTTCGCGGGGTCGGAGGGAGGGTCTTGAGAGAGGGGGCTAGAGGGAGGCGTAGAAGGAGGTGAGGGCGTCGAGGGTGGCCTCCGGGGCCTCGGCCTGCGGCGAGTGGGCGCCTCCAGGGATCACGACGTAGCGGGCGCCGAGTCTCTCGGCCATGTCGCGCTGCCAGTCGATCGGCCACTTGTCGTCGTGCTCGCCATGCGCCACGAGGACGGGGACACCCGTTGCGCGGAGCTCGACCGTCGTGTCGTCCTCCGACCGCAGGAACGCGGCGCCCTGCAGGAGGTTCTCGTCGGCCGTCGCGGCGGCTCGATGACGGAAGAAGGCCTCGAAGGCGCCGATCTCATCGTCGCTCGCGTCGACCTTCTCGGGGTTGTCGCGCTGCCAGAGGCCGAGACTCCCCGACTGCGCGACCGTCTCCGTCGTGGAGTCGTGCCGACCGGGCCAGCCCTTCGGCCCGCTGCACAGCATGGTGAGGCTCGCGAACGCGCCCGGCTCCCGGATCACCGCGGCTCGCGCGACGACGCCTCCCAGGCTGTGGCCGATGACGTGGACCGGCGCGCCGTCTCCCACGATGCGTGCGACCTCGATCGCGTCTGCGGCGAGAGCGGCGAGCGAGTAGTCGTCGTCAGCCGGTCGGGCGGAGTCCGCCTGGCCCCGCTGGCTGTAGGCCCAGGCATCCCATCCGGCATCCGCGAGGCGCGGCAGGATCTCGTGTGCGTCCTCCTTCGAGCCCGTGAACCCGGGCACCCACAGGACGATGCCGCGCGCCTCGCCGCTCGGGCGCGCGCGGAGCGCCGTGAGCGCGCCGACGGCGGCCGCGAGGGCGAAGGCATCGCTGCCCGGCCGCATCGGCATGCCGCCGAAATGCGCGATCGGCGTGACGCCCGCGATCTCCGCGGTCACGCGACGTCCTCGCGCAGGCGGCGCGGGTTGGGAACCGCGTCGAGCAGGCGGACGGTGTACTCGTCCTGCGGGTTGCGCAGAACCTCGCTCGTGACGCCCCGCTCGACGACCTTGCCGTCGTGCAGCACCATGATGTCGTCCGTCACGAGTCGCGCGCTCAGCAGGTCGTGGGTGATGTAGAGCAGGCTCACCCCCCACTTCTCGCGGAGGTCCTCGAGGAGTGCGAGCACGCCGGCTCGCAGCGACACGTCGAGCATCGAGACGGGTTCGTCCGCGATGAGCACCTGCGGGTCGCTCGCGAGGGCTCGCGCGATGACGACGCGCTGCCGCTGCCCGCCCGACAACTGGTGCGGGAGCTTCTGCGCGAACGTCTCCGTCGGCGTCAGGCCCACGGTCTTCAGCAGGTCGTGGAGCCGGGCCCGCGCGTCGTCGCCGCGCAGATCGGTCATGTTGTGGATCGGACGCGACAGCGTGTACTCGACCGTGTGCAGGGGGTTGAGCGCCGAATACGGATCCTGGAACACCATCTGCACGTTGCTGCGCAGGTCGCGGAGCCCCTTGGAGCGGAGCCGCGTCACGTCGACGTCGCCGAAGCGCACGTCGCCCTGCGTGGGCTTCTCGATGCCCGTGATGAGCTTCGCGAGCGTCGACTTACCGCTGCCCGACGCACCGACGAGCGCGAGAGACTGACCCGGCTCGAGGGTGAAGGAGACGTCGTCGAGGGCGCGGACGGGCTCCTCCCCGCGCCGCGGCGGCGGGTACACCTTCGAGACGTGATCGACGACGATCGCGGAATCGGCGGAGCGCACACTGCGCGTGGCCACCGTCGGCTCGCTCGTCGCGGCCTGCGCACGTGTGATGCCCGCCTCCACGCGCGAGCGGCGATCGGGGAACCCGGGCAGCTCGACGACCTCGGCGCGCGGGTCGGCGTAGTGACTCAGCAGCATGCGCGTGTAGTCGTCCTGCGGCCGCTCGAGGATGTCGCGGCTCTTACCGTCCTCCACGATCCGACCCTCGTGCATCACGAGGACGCGCTCGGTGGCCTCGAGCACGATGCCGAGGTCGTGGCTGATGAGGATCGCGGTGAAGTTCTCGGACTTCTGGAGCGCCTGGATGGTGTCCATGACCGCATGCTGCACGAGCACGTCGAGCGCGGTCGTCGGCTCGTCGAACACCATGAGCTGCGGTTCGAGCGACAGGGCGAGCGCGATCGAGACGCGCTGCCGCATTCCGCCGGAGAGCTCCCCGGGGTAGCGCGCGAGGACCGACGGGTCGAGCTCGACCTTGCGCACGAGCTCGGCGGCCCTGGCCTCGCGGTCCGCCTGCGCGACGTGGCCGTGGGCGCGGAAGATGTCCATGAAGTGGTTGCGGATCGTGCGCACCGGGTTGAGCGCGTTCATACCCGACTGCAGCACCATCGCGAACCCGCCCTGGCGCTGCTTCCGGAGCGTCTCCGTGTCGAGCTCGCGGATGTCGGAGCCGTCGAAGAAGATGTTGCCGCCGTTCGTGCGCGCCGGGGGCTTCTGGAGTCGCGTGAGCGCGAAGCCGAGCGTGGACTTGCCGGAGCCCGACTCGCCCACGAGGCCCACGAACTCGCCGCGCTTGAGCGTGAAGCTCACGTGGTCGACGGCCTGGACCGGCTGGGCGCCGGCGCTCTCGTAGACGACGGAGAGGTCGCGCACGTCGAGGAGGACGTCGCTGGTGTCGTTGGTGGAGGTCATTTCTTCGTGGCCTTCCCGTCGCGCAGACGCGGATTGCTCACGGCGTCCACTCCGAAGTTGATGAGCGTGAGGCTGAGTGCGAGGAGCGCGATGCAGAGACCGGGGGCGAAGAGCAGCGCCCACTGACCGGTGAGCAGCGCGTTGGAGTTCTGCGCCCAGTAGAGCATCGTGCCCCAGCTGACGATGCTCGAGTCTCCGAGGCCGAGGAACTCGAGGCCGGCCTCCGCGAGAATCGCCGCCGTCGCCGCGCCGAAGAGGCTCCCGACGATGAGCGAGGTCATGTTGGGCAGGATCTCGCGGAAGACGATGCGCGGAGCGCGCTCCCCCGAGAACTGCGCAGCCGTCACGAAGTCGCGACCGCGGAGCGACTGCGTCTGGCTGCGGAGCACACGAGCACCCCACGCCCAGCCGGTCACCACGATGACCGCGATGATCATCAGGATGCCGCCGTTCTGCAGGTACGCGGCGATCACGATCATGAGCGGGAGGCCGGGGATCACGAGGAAGAGGTTGACGATGAAGCCCACGACCTCGCTCGCGAATCCGCGGAGGTAACCCCAGCTGAGGCCGATCGCCACGGCGATGAGCGTCGAGAGGATGCCGGCCGCGAGACCGACGAGCAGCGAGATGCGCGCCCCGAAGATCAGCTGGCTGAGCACGTCCTCGCCGGCGGCCGTCGTGCCGAGCCAGTGCGCCCCGGTGGCGTCGAGGTTGCGGTCGAAGGAGGTGTCCTTCGGGTCGTACGGGGCGAGGAGCGGGGCGAAGATCGCCACGAGCATGAACAGCCCGAGGAGGATGATGCCCACGCGGGCCTTGCCGTTCGACCACACGACACCGAGTGTCCGGCTGAACGAGCGCCAGCGGCTGGGTGCCGCCACGGCGCCGTCGGCTGCTCCGTCCGTGGGGATTCTGACGTTCTGCGTTGAAGTCATCGGCGGGTCCTTGGGTCGAGTACGCCGTACAGGATGTCGACGAGGAAGTTGGCGATGAGCACGCTCACCGTGATCATCAGGAAGAGGGCCTGCATGAGCGGGTAATCCTGCCCGATCACCGCGTTGAACAGCAGGTAGCCGATGCCCGGATAGCCGAACACCTGCTCCACGAGGATCGATCCACCGACGACACCGCCGAGCGCGAGACCGAAACCGGTGAGGTTCGGGAGGATCGCGTTCCGCGCGGCGTACCGGATGGCGACGGTGCCGCCCCGGAGGCCGTTCGCCTCGGCGAACGTCACGTAGTCGTCGCCGAGCGTGTTGATCATCGCGTTTCGCATGCCGATGATCCAGCCGCCGAGGCTCGTGAGCAGGATCGTGAGCGCCGGGAGCGCCGCGTGGATGAGCGCGTCGCCGAGGAACTCGAACGAGAACGCCGGGGTCGTCGTGGCCGAATAGGCGCCCGTCGTCGGGAACCAGTGCAGCACGTAGCCGAGGAAGAAGAGAAGCAGGAGAGCCGTCCAGAAGTACGGGAAGGTGCTCATGAAGCTGCCGCCGAGTGTGGGGAGCGAGTCGAGCCACGTCCCGCGCTTCCACGCCGCGGCCACGCCGATGAGCGTGCCGAGGACGAAGGCGAGGATCGTGACGATGCCCACGAGGATGATCGTGTACGGCAGCGCCGTGCTCACCATGCTCGACACCGTCTGCGGGTAGAAGGTGTACGAGACCCCGAAGTCGAGGGTGACGACCTGGCGGAGGTACGACACGTACTGCTCCCACAGGCTGCCGTCGGGCACACCGAGCTGGGCTTCGATCGCGGCGCGGGTGGCCTCGGTGACGGGACCGTTCTGAGACAGCTTCGCGATCGCGGCGTCGGCCGGCGAACCCGGCATGAGGCGCGGGAGGAAGAAGTTGAGCGTCACGGCCGCCCAGAGGGTGAGGACGAAGAGACCGAGCTTTCCGGCGATGTATTTCACTGGTCGTCCTCCTTCACGAGCGTGAGCCGCGTGAAGATCAGCAGCGGCGCCGAGTCGTAGTTCTGCGGTGCCATGTACGGGTCCTCTGCGCTCGGCCAGCCGGTGAACTTCCGATCGCTGAACAGTCCCCACGATCCGCCGTAGTACAGGCCGATCACGGGCAGGTCGTCGTAGACGATGTTCTGCAGCTGCTGGCTGAGCTCGACCTGGCGGTCGGGGTCCGAGGCCGCCTTGAACTCGGCGAGGAGCTCGTCGGCCTGCGGGTTCTGGTAGCGCTCGAAGTTGTTCTGCGTCGCCTCGCCGACGGGCACGTAGAACTCGCTCGAGAGGAGGCTGTTGAACGCCTGGTAGGCGTTGCCGCCGCCCATTCCGCCGATCGCGACCTCGTAGTCGCCGTTGCTGATCGCCTGCTGGTATCCGGCCGGCTGCGGGAGGTTGAGGGTCACCTCGATGCCGATGGCGCCGAGCTGGCGCTGAACCTCCTGGGCCGCGCGGGTCCAGTCGGAGTAGCCGTTGGCGGTCGTCAGGGCGAACGAGAACTGTTCGCCGTCCGGCCCGATGAGCCGGTCGTCCTGCAGGGTGTAGCCGGACTTCTCGAACTCGGCGAGCGCCGCGTCGGTGTCCTGCGCGATCATCCCCTGGTCGGGGATCGACGGGTCGAGCTGATCCTCCTGGTTGGGGAGGATGAGGCCCGTCTGTCCGGCCGGCTCCATGTAGCCCTCCGTCGCGGATTCGGCGACCGAGCTGCGCTCGAGGGCGAGGGAGATCCCGCGGCGCACGTTGACGTCGTCGAAGGGTTCGACATCGTGATTCGGCATGAGGCCGATGATCCCGGCGGCGGGGAACCACCACTCGTTGTCGTCGCTGGCCGCTCCCCACGTGCCCTCGACGTCGGAGATGAAGGAGTACGCCCAGTCGTAACCGCGTGTGACGGTGTCGAGCTGCGTGTTCGTGGCCGGGAGGATGAGGTGCTCGATCTCGATCTTGTCGGCCTGCCAGTAGTCCTCGTTCTTGTCCATCGAGTACTGCTGCTGGTTGTAGTTGCCGAGGGTGAACGGACCCGAACCGACGGGGTTCTCGTTGCGCCAGGTGCCCGGGTCGTCGACGTCCTTCCAGATGTGCTCGGGAACGATGTAGGTCGCGCCGATGATCGTGAGCGCCGGCACGTCGTCCGTGAGCAGGTGGAACGTGAGGGTGTCGCCGTCCACGTCGATCGACTCGATGTGCTGCCACGCGCCCTTGATGTCGACGGCAGGGAACTCCTTGAGCATCTCGAAGGTGAAGGCGACGTCGTCGGCCGTGAGGGGCTCGCCGTCGCTCCACTCCACGCCGTCGCGGATCGTCATCTCGATCGTCGCGGGATCCGGCAGGCTCCACTCGCTCGCGAGCCACGGCGTCTGCTCGTTGTCGAGCGGGTTGATCATGATGAGCGGCTCGTACATCCACCGCGACGCGGTGCGCGTGTTGGTGAGGTACGGGTTGAAGTTGCGGTCGAACAGCGGGTTGCCGCGGTCCGCGTTGATGAGCATCGTGTCGTCGGGGATCGTCGGATCCGGCTGGGACGTGACCTGGATGCTGCAGCCGGTCGCGACGAGCACGGCGGCCGCACCGACGGCGATCGCCGCGAGGGCGCGCCTCCGGAGGGAGCGTCGGGTCCGTGGCTGCGACCCGGGCGGGCGAGCGGTGGGGGAAGTGAGTGACACGGTGTCGAATCCTCATGTCGTCGTCGTCACGAGGCAGTCCGGGGGCTGCGCTGCGCCGGACGGGGATCCGTCCGTGGATGTCCCTACTGTATGCGCATACATCCGCCCGTCGCAACCCTCCCTCCCCCAGCGGGCTACTCCCGAGCGAGGGCTGCAGGTACACGTGGCGCCCTCGACGCCGAACAGGCGCCCTCGACCGACGCGACCGACCGCCGCGTCGTCAGGCCGTCGTGCTCTCGCGGACCAGGACGCGGACGGGCAACCGCAGGGTGACCGGCGCGTGGGACGGATCCGCCAGCCGCTCCGTCAGCACGTGCACGGCGGCGCGCCCGAGGTCCTCCATCGGCTGCTGCACCGTGGTGAGCCGCGGATCGGAATGCCGCCCGGCGTCGATCCCGTCGAAACCGGCGACGAGCACCCGCCCGGGCACGTCGACCCCGTGGTCGCGGAACGCGTCGAGCACACCGAGGGCCATCTGGTCGTTCGCGCAGATCACCGCGTCGGGGATGTGTCCGCTCGATGCGAGCGACGAGCCGATCACGCGCGCCCGCTCTCGCGAGAACTCCGCACTCACGACGCTCACGCCGGGTCGATCCGACGCCGGCCGAGCGGCGAGCGCCTCCGAGAATCCTTCGAAGCGCTCGGCGTCGTCCGGGGTGGAGCCCACACCTCGCACGTAGAGGACCCCGTCGATGTCGCGCGTGTCGAAGACGTGGTCGGCGAGGGCGCGCATCCCGGCCCTGTTGTCCACACTGACGTGATCGAAGTCGTCGTCGCGGCGGGGGCCGGCGATGAGGACCACGGGGATGCGGCGCGCGATGTGCTCGAGCATCTCATCCGGCACGCTGCCCGCGAGCACGGCGAGCCCGTCCACCCGTCCGGCGATGTCGGAGACGATCGAGCGCGAGTCGACCCCGCGGCCGACGCCGACGAGCAGCACGAGTCCGTTCCTCCAGGCCTCGATCTCGGCCCCGCGGAGCACCTCGTCGAAGTAGAGGAGATCGGATCCGGTCACGTCGTCCGCCGCCGGATCCGGGATCACCGGCACGGTTCCGCTGCGATCGGGCACGAATGCCGACGTCTCGCGCATGGCGTCGAAGTCGGGGAAGAAGAGACCGACGACACCCGTGCGGCGGGCGGCGAGTCCACGCGCACTGGCACTCGGCACGTACCCGAGTGCTTTGACCGACGCGAGCACGCGTTCGCGCGTCGACTCCCGGACCTCGTCCGGCCTGCGGAGGACGCGGGAGACGGTGGCGATGGAGACGCCCGCGTGCTCGGCGACGTCGTAGACGGTGGTCGCCTTCTCGCTCATGCGCCCACCTCCGCTCGTCGCCGCTCCGTCGTCCGCATCATCCTAAGCTCCCCCTCCACCCCAAAAAGATCGCGATACACCCCGAAACCCCATGCTGTATCGAAATCTTTTTGGGGCGGGAGGGGGGTCAGAGGGTGAGGAAGGCGTACCAGATGAGGAGCATCGTGACGAGGAAACCGGCCACGAAGTTGAGCCAGAGGAAGCGCTTCCAGCCGCGGTTCGCCGACTCGGCCGTCTCATCCGTGATGTTCCAGAACGGGGCGACGTTGAGGATGTACGGCAGCACCGCGATCGCGGCGAGCGGCCCGGGCCAGTCCGTTCCGAGGAGGAAGAGGGCGGCGGCGACGTACGCGACGAGGGCGATCCGCGTCGTCGCACGCGCCCCGAGGACCGTGCCCACCGAGGCGATCCCGCCGGCGCGATCCGCGAGCACGTCCTGCACCGCTCCGAACGCGTGGCTCGCGATGCCCCACAGGAAATAGGCCACGAGCAGCAGGACGAGCGCCGGGGTGAAGACGGCGCCGGCGAGGACGAGCCCGTAGACGGCGGGGCTCACGAAGTGCGTGCTCGACGTGATCGAGTCGAGGAACGGCACCTCCTTGAACCGCAGACCCTTCGCGCTGTAGGCGACGACGGCGAAGAGACTCACCGCGAGGACGGCCCACGACGCGGGGGATCCGAGCAGGACGAGAGCCACGATGAACGGGATGTTCGTCACGAGCACCGCGATGATCGTGGTGCGGTGCAGCGACCGGTCGAGCACCGCCCCCTCGACGCCGCCCTTCCGCGGGTTGCGCAGATCGGACTCGTAGTCGAACACGTCGTTGATGCCGTACATCGCGAGGTTGTACGGGATCAGGAAGTAGATGGTGCCGATCCAGAACGCGAGGTCCAGCTCACGCGTCGCGAGGTAGTACGCCGCGGCGAACGGGTACGCCGTGTTGATCCACGACAGCGGCCTCGACGAGAGGAGGAGCTGTTCAAGGGTGCGCACGGGACCTCCGACGGGACGGGCGGAGCAGGCTCCACAGCGACGGAAGGACGACCGCCGCGAACACAGCGTAGGAGAAGTCCTCGATCGGTGCGATTCCGACGAAGACACCCGAGATGTGGGCCGGATCGTAGGCGACGAGGCCGATGCCGATCATGACGTTGTCGAACACCGCCGTGAGGATGAGGACCGCGACGAGGGTGAGGCCGAGGGCGCGCAGGAAACGGCGGCGATCGGCCGCGCGGAGCGTCGCGACGACCGCGAGCGCGACGGCGGGGACGAGGAACACCAGGTTGAGGAGCGCGTACGTCATCGTCGGTCCCTCCCGCGATCCTCGGGTCGGGTCCGGTCGTCCTCGACGGGGTGCCCGTCGACAGGCTCAGGGAGAGGGTGGAGGTCCGCCGATGGACCGAGGCGGGTCGCCGCGCCGAAGACGTTCATCGAGAGGTAGCAGAGCAGGGTGAGGAAGAAGACCTCCTCGATCGGCAGCTCCGGCGCGATGAGCACTCCCGTCATGAACGGGGTCTGCCCGCGGAAGAAGATGCCGAGGCCGATGCCGAGCAGGTCCCACACGAGGAACAGGACGACGCCGGCGACGAGCACGATCGAGGCACGCCGGGCGTCGTCCCAGAAGAACAGGCGGAAGCGACGGTCGAGCATCACCATGCCGACGATCGACACCGAGAGCGCGGCGAGGTAGACGACGCTCACGACCGGCCGTCGGGAAGCGGTACCGGGAGGGCCTCCGTCGATGTGTCGCCGTTCAGCCGCTTGACCACGAGCTCCGCACTGATGAGGCACATCGGCAGGCCGATCCCCGGGATCGTCGAGCCGCCAGCATAGACGAGCCCGTCCACGCGCTTGCTCACGTTGCCGGCCCGGAAGAGCGCGGACTGCGCGAGAGTGTGCGCCGGTCCGAGCATCGTTCCGCGCCAGGCGTTGATCGAGTCGACGAAATCGGCCGGGCCGACGTCGTGCCGCACCACGATGCGCTCGGCGAGGTCGGGGATGCCCGCCCACTCGGAGATCTGCGCGATGGCGCGGTCCCCCGCTGCACGGATGGTGTCGCTGTCTCCGCCCCCGAGCGACGGCTCTGCGGGGATCGGGACGAGGACGAAGAGGTTCTCGTGCCCGTCGGGCGCGACATCGTCCGTCGCGCTCGGCTTGCAGACGTACAGCGATGCCGGGTCGGGAATATACGGGGCGTCTCCCCCGATGGCGTCGAAGTTGGTCCGCCAGTCCGACGTGAAGAAGAGCGTGTGGTGCAGCAGCTCCGGCAGCTCGCCGCGCACACCGAGCGACAGCAGCACGGCTCCGGGTCCCGGCGTCTTCCGGTCCCAGTACGACTGCGGATACGTGCGGAGCGACGGCGGGAGCAGTCGCGTCTCGGTGTGGTGGAGGTCGGCGGCCGACACGACGACCTCGGCCTGCTCGATGTGTTCGGCCCCCGCCTGGTCCGTCCAGCGGACGCCCGTGACACGCGTGTCCCGGCGGAGTCCGCGCCCACGCGACTCGGTGGTGATGCGGTCGACCGTCGCCCCGGTGACGATCCGAACGCCGGCGTCGCGGGCCACGTCGGCGATCGCCTCGATCACGCGAGCGAAGCCTCCACGGGGGTAGAACACACCGTCCTCGAGGTCGAGGTGGCTCATGAGGTGGTACATGCTCGGAGTGGTATACGGCGACGAACCGAGGAAGACGGCGGGGTAGCCGAGCACCTGGCGGAGCCGCGTGTCGCTCACGACCGTCCCGGCCGCGGTGTCGAGGTCCGTCCCGAACAGCTTCGCGAACCGCGGGAGCTCCGTCACCACGTCGCGCGTCATGAGCGGGGCGAGCGATTCGAACGTCGTGTAGAGGAAGCGGCGCTTCGCGAGCTCGTAGACCTCGCGGGCGGAGTCGAGGTAGCGCTCGAGGCGCGCACCCGAACCGGGCTCGACCCGGTCGAAGAGAGCCACGTTCTCCTCACGCGTCGCCGCGATGTCGAGGGGCTCTGCGTGCCCTTGCGAGTAGACGCGGTAGCCCGGGTCGAGCTGCACGAGGTCGAGCTGCTCGGCCGACGACGTGCCCATCAGGCGGAAGAAGTGGTCGAAGACCTCGGGCATGAGGTACCAGCTCGGGCCGAGATCGAAGCGGTACCCGTCGCGTTCGAGAAGGCCGGCGCGGCCGCCGAGCTGGTCGTTCTTCTCGAGGAGGACGACGTCGCGTCCACTCCGGGCGAGCAGCGCGGCGGTCGCGAGTCCGGAGATGCCGCCACCGATCACGATCGTGCGCTCACCGTTCGTGCGCTCGCCGTTCGTGCGTCGGGTGGTCATCGGGGCATTCCTCCTCGCGCCGCGCGAACGGCGATCTGGGCTTTCACGGGGTTCGGCACGCGCACGCGAGTGGTCACGAGGTCGGCGGCCGGTGTGGCGCGGATGCGTCGCGAGAGTTCAGCGAACAGCTCGTGGGCGAGGACGACGGCACGACGGGAGCTCCGCGGAAGGCCGGGAAGCGTCCGCGCCGACGCGGCGAGATCCGCGTCGATGTCGTCCAACAGACGCGTCTTGTCCGCCTCGGTGAACGCGTCGACGCGGATCCCGGGGAAGTAGCTGCGGCCGAGCCCGGCGAAGTCCGCCGCGAGGTCGCGCAGGAAGTTGACCTTCTGGAAAGCCGCTCCGAGGCGTCGAGCGCCCTCCTCGAGCTGCGCGACCTGCGCTGGGGTACGGCGCTCCCCCGCGAGGAAGACCTTGAGGCACATGAGTCCGACGACCTCGGCCGATCCGTAGACGTAGGCGTCGAAGCTCTCCTGGGTGTGCTCGACGTCGGTGATGTCGGCGCGCATCGATGCGAAGAACGGTCGCGTGAGGTCGGCGCCGATCCCGGCTCGGCGCGCGGCGAGCGCGAACGCGTGCACCACGAGGTTCGCGCTGTAGCCGATCGCCATGGCGCGCTCGGTCTCCCGTTCGAGCTCGTCGAGCGTACGCGTGATCGAGGCGTCGTCGAGGCCGGCGTCCTGGGCCGCGCCGTCGACGATCTCGTCGGCGATCCGCACGAGGGCGTAGATGTTGCGCACGTCCTGCCGCACCACGGGGCCGAGCAGCCGCGCGGCCAGCCCGAAAGACGTGGAGTAGCGGCGGATGACGACGGCGGCGGTCTCCACGGCCACCGCGTCGTACTGGCGGCCTCCCGTCACCGCGTGCGCTCCAGGACGGAACGGACGACGGGCGCGAGCTCCGCGCGGGTCGACGCGGGCACGCTGTCCTCGGCGAGAGCCTCCCACGCACGGTTGGCGAAGTCGCTCGCGAGCCGCTCTGCGTAGGTACGGGCACCGCTCGCGACGAGGACCTCGCGGATGCACGCGGCGTCCTCCTGGTCGAGGTCCGCGCTCCCGAAGAGGTGACGGACGGCGTCCCACTCCGGCCGGGTGGCGGCGTGCGCGATGAGCACCGTCCGCTTGCCCTCGCGGAGGTCCCCGACGGCGCTCTTGCCCGTGACGTCCTCCTCGCCGAACACCCCGAGGACGTCGTCCACGATCTGGTAGGCGATGCCGATGTTCCGACCGAAGCGGCCGAGGGCGTCGATCGTCGCGAGGCCGGCACCGGCGACGACCGCTCCCGCTTGGAGGGGGGCCTCGAACGAGTACCAGGCCGTCTTGAGCCGCTCCATCTCGATGACCTCGTCGACCGTCGGCATCGTGTTGTGCATCGAGAAGTCGACGTCGGCGAACTCGCCGGCCGCAGCGGCCGACACCGCGTCGTCGAGCAGTTCGATGAGGCGGCCCCGCGTGAGCTCGTCGGCTCCGCAGCCGTCGACGAGGCGGTAGGCGCCGGCGAGCGCGAGATCACCGGCGATCACGGCGACGGACATCCCGCGATGTTCGGCGAGCGGGAGCGAGATCCCGGCCGTCGTGGCACGGTCGCGGTAGCTGCCCGAGACGTTGGGCTGACCGCGGCGCACGAAGTCACGGTCGATGACGTCGTCGTGGACGATCAGGGCGGTGTGGAGGAGCTCGAACGCTGCGGCGACGCGGGCGGCGATCTCGAGGTCGCCCCCTCCGAGCGTCTCGAAGGCGGTCAGAACCATGCGCGGCCGGAAGCGTTTGCCGCCTGACGTGTTGCGTCGGAGGTTCTCGATCAGGTGGGCGTGGTGGGAGCCGAAGCGCTCGCCGCGTGCGGAGGCCACGTCGAACCACCCGTCGAGGACGTCCTCGACGCGTTGCAGTCGTCGCCCGGTGACGACCACGAGATCGTGGGGGTCCATGCCTCGACACTAACCGACCGGGCCGGATGGTTGAAACATTTAACTAGTTGCTCTAGTGACTTGCGCGGATCGCCGGGATGCTCTCTCAGCCGACGCCTCCGAAGAAATTTCCCATCGAGTGCATCCGGACCCCGTCCGGGGGCGGAAGTGGTGGCAGAAGCATTCCGCCGCCCGTTCGCGGGCTCGACACGGAGGTACCCATGCGCAAGATCCTCGGCGCCGGCATCGCAGCCAGCGCTCTCCTCGCCCTCACGACGGCCCTGCCCGCCACCGCAGCAGAGGGCGACGCGTCCCTGTCCGTCCTCCACGCCGTGCCGGACCTGACCGTGGACGTCTACGTGAACGACGAGCTCACGATCGACGACTTCGAGCCCGGCACCCTTGCGGGCCCGCTCGAACTCGCCCCCGGCACCTACACCGTCGCGATCACGGCCGCCGACGCCACCGACGCGAGCGACCCGGCGATCGGCCCGGTCGACCTCACGCTCGAGGCCGACGGGAACTACACGGCCGTCGCCCACCTCACGGAGGCCGGCGAACCGACCGCGACCCTCTTCACCAACGACGTCTCCACGCTCGCCGCCGGTGAGGGCCGACTCACCGTCCGCCACACGGCCGCCGCTCCCGCCGTCGACGTCCTGGCGGGTGGAACGCCCGTGATCGAGGGCCTGACGAACCCCGACGAGGAGGTCCTGACCCTCCCCGCCGGCACGATCTCGGCGAGCGTCGCCGCCGCCGGCACGACCGACCCGGTGATCGGCCCGGCCGACGTGAACGTCGCCGAGGGCGTCAACACGATCGTGTACGCGTGGGGCAGCCTCGAGGACGACAACCTCGACTTCGCGATCCAGACGATCGAGGGCCTGCACTCGAACCCCGACGGCGTGCCCGCCGGAGAGGCCGGCCTCGTCGCCACCAACGCTCCGGGTGCCGGAGCGCTCTGGGTCGGAGCCGGAGTGCTCGGCCTGATGGCCTTCGCCATCGCCGCCGTCGCTCGCACCAACCGCCGAGAGGCCGCAGCACAGAGGGCCGACCGCTGATCCGTCGTCACCCTCGCCGGACCGCCGCGGCGGGCGCATTCGCGCTCGTCGCGGCCATCCTGCTGTCGGGATGCTCCGCCACCGTCGAGGCGGCGCCCACCGGTGTCGCGAGCCCGACGAGCACGCCGACGGGGCAGACTCCGACGGCCGCGCCGCCGACCCCCGCGATCGACGTCCCCCGCGTCGACGCCGACACCGGGAACCAAGTGGAGCCCACTGTGGCACCGACGATCGTCGCCGTCGACGACCTCGACATCACCGTGACGGTCCGACCGGAGGGCCTCGCGGCCGACGGCTCCATGGCGCTCCCGGAGAACCCGTCGGTCGCCTCCTGGTACCGCTACGGCTCGGGACCGGCGAGTCCCGGTGGCGCCACGGTGATCGCCGCCCACGTCGACTCCTTCGAATACGACATCGGCCCGTTCGCGCGCCTCGTGAACGCGTCGGTCGGGACGATCGTCACGGTCACGAGCGAAGACGGCGCAGTGCACCGGTACGAGATCGACGCCGTCGAGCTCGCCGAGAAGACCGGGGTGCCGTGGGACACGGTCTTCGACCGGACCGGCGAGCCCCGGCTCATCCTCATCACGTGCGGCGGCGAGTTCGACGGCGAGACAGGTCACTACCGCAGCAACGTGATCGTGACCGCCCGCCTCCTCCCGTGAACCCCGACGCCGACTATGCTCATCGCACGACCGGCCCTACGCCGGCAGACCGGACGGACCTGATGCACCCCGCGGACGACGACGACGCGATCGGCGCGGCATTCCACGCCGGGGACGAACGTGCTCTCGCTGAGGCCTTCGCCCGGTGGTCCTCCCTCGTCTACAGCCTTGCTCTGCGCTCGCTCGGTGAACCCGCCGATGCGGAGGACGCGACACAGCGCGTCTTCGTCTCGGCATGGCAGAGCCGCCACACCTACGATCCCGAGCGGATCCGCCTTCCCGGGTGGCTCGTCGGCATCGCGAGGCACCGGATCGCCGACGTCCACGAGCAGCGCGCGCGCCAACGACGATCCGATCAGGCCTACGCGTCGAACACACACGTGAGAGAACGCGACGCGACGGAAGCCGTCGCGGACCGCATCCTCATCACTGCGGAGCTCGAGAAGCTCGAACCCACGCCGCAGGTGATCATGCATCTCGCCTTCTTCGACGACCTGACCCACAGCCAGATCGCGGAGACGCTCGGGCTGCCGCTCGGTACCGTCAAGAGCCACATCCGCCGCAGTCTCACGCGGATCCGGAAGACCCTGGAGGTGAACGATGGAGCATATTGACCCGCAGGAACTCGACGGGCTCGCCCTCGGCGAGGCCCAGCCCACTCCGCTCCAGAATGCGCACCTCGACGAGTGCGCCCGCTGTCGCGGGGAGCTCGACGCGGTGCGCCGCACCGCCGGGGCCGTGCGGTCCGCCCGCGATCTCGCCGTGAACGACGCGCCCGACGCCGTGTGGGCCGCCGTGCACGCCGAGCTCGGGCTGTCGGCGTCGTTGTCGGCCACGCCTCGGCGCGGGGTCCTCACCGATGGTGCGACCGTCACCGGTGCCGTGACGAGCGATCCGTCCCCGATCGCGACAGACGCCCAGCTCACGCGCCGCGGCGCCGGCGGTCCCTCGAGTCCTCGTCGGCGCCGACGTCCGCCGGCTCGACGCTGGATCCTGCCGTCCATCGCCGCCGGCGTCGCACTCGTCCTCGGTATCGGCGGCGGGTTCGGTCTGTCACGTGTCCTTCAGCCGACAGCGGGCGACGTCGTCGCGACAGCCAGTCTCGCGGCCCTCCCCGACTGGCCGGACGCCTCCGGAACGGCCACCGTGCGCGAACTCCCCGACGGCACCCGTCAAGTGGACGTGGAGGTCGACACCGACGGGGACGACGACGATGCCCCCCTGCGCGAGGTCTGGCTGCTCAGCCCGGATGCGAGCGGACTCGTCAGCATCGGGTTCCTGGACGGCAGCGCGGGCACGTTCACGGTCCCGGCCGGTGTCGACCTGGCGACGTATCCGATCGTGGACGTCTCAGCGGAACCGCAGGACGGCGACCCGACCCATTCCGGCGACTCGATCGTGCGCGGGGAGCTCGGCGCATCGTAGCGGCATCGGCGATCCGGCCCCTCGGCCCTGCGCTGTACCGGAGAATGGAGACATGAGCGTGGAACAAGTCGTCCTGTTGAGCGAGGAGGGCACCCCGACGGGTGTCGCGGACAAGGCGACGGTGCACACCACGTCGACCCCTCTCCACCTCGCGTTCTCGTGCCACGTCTCGGACGCCGACGGACGCATCCTCGTGACGCGACGCGCGCTCGAGAAGCTCACGTGGCCGGGCGTCTGGACCAACAGCTTCTGCGGGCACCCCGGTCCCGGCGAGGACATGGAGGCTGCGGTGCACCGTCGCGCCAAGGCGGAGCTCGGGATCGAACTCGACACCCTCACGCTCGCACTGCCCGACTTCCGATACCGCGCCGTCGACGCCGCCGGCATCGTCGAGAACGAGATCTGCCCCGTGTACCGGGCCACCACCACGAGCACGCTCGCACCCGCGCCGTCCGAAGTGGTCGAGTGGTTCTGGGCGGAGCCCGACGCGATCGACGCGGCGATCGCCGCCACCCCGTGGGCGTTCAGCCCATGGCTCACGCTCCAGCTGCCGCTGCTCGCGAGCGTCTGACGCCTCGTGCCCACCCAGACGGGTCTCACCGAGACGGGTGATGCACTGATCGGCCCGATACCCGCTCCCGATCTGCACGTCATGACGTTCAACGTCCGCCGTCCCGTCGGACGGCTCCCGGGCCGCAGCCCCGACATGTGGGAGACGCGCAAGCCGGCCCTGTCGGCACTTCTCGCGTCGGAACTCCCCGCCATCCTCGGAACGCAGGAGGTCGTACCGGGCCAGTCCCGCGCGATCAGGGCAGCGCTCGGGCGCACCTACCGCACCGTCGGGCACGGGCGCGGCGCGGACGGGCGCGGCGAGGGCTGCCCGATCTACTACGACTCGGCACGGCTCGTGCTCACCGAGTGGTCGCAGATCGCGCTCTCCGATCGACCGGACGAGCCGGGTTCGGCGACCTGGGGAAACAGGGTGCCGCGCATCGTCGTCTCGGCGACGTTCCGCGACCGGATCGGATCGGCGCGGTTCCGCGTCATCAACACCCACTTCGATCACATCTCGCGGCGGTCGCGCGTGCGGTCGGCAGCGCTCGTGCGGAGTGCGGTGGCGAACGGCGGCCTGCCCGCGATCGTGACGGGCGACCTCAACACGGGAGAGGGCTCCGAACCGGTCGACGAACTCTTCGCCGACGGCACCCTCGTCGACGCGTGGACGACGGCCGCCGAGCGCCTCACCCCGGAGTGGGGCACGTTCCCCAACTACCGCGAGCCCCGCACCGAGCGGAAGCGGATCGACTGGATCGTCACCACTCCCACCATCGAGGTCGAGCGCATCGGGATGAACGACCGCCGACCGGACGGCGTCTGGCCGTCCGACCACCTGCCCGTGCAGGCCGTCGTGCGCATCCACGCCGCGGGGGATCGCACGCCGTGATCGCGAACTTCCTGCGTCGTCCCATCGGTCCGCTCGAGTTCACGGCGGACGCGGTACGACTCGTCGGGCTGCTGAGCGTCTTCGTCGCAGCCGTCTGGTGGGAGCCGACGGACGCCGGGGTGCTCGCGCTCGCTCTGCCCGCGATCCTCCTCCCCCGCTTCATCGGCGTGCACCCCGGGTTTGACATCGTCTACGGGGCGATCATCCTCGTCGCCGCCTGGAGCAACGTCTTCGACCTGTACACGAGCATCGCCTGGTGGGACCTCGCGGTGCACTTCGCCTGCACGGGCGTCGTCGCCGCACTCGTCTCGCTCCTGCTCGCCCGGCTCGGCATCATCGCGGCGCCGCGGAGCCGCGACGTCACCGTCGCCGCCACTCTCGTTCTCACGACCGTCATCGGGCTCGCGGCGAGCGCCGTGTGGGAGATGATCGAGTGGATCGGCAAGGAGTTCGTGAGCGACGACATCTTCGTGGCCTACGACGACACGATCGGCGACATGGCTATCGGCGGCCTCGGCGCTCTCGTGGCCGGCTTCGCCCTCGCGCTGCTGCCGCTCCACCGGTACCGCTCCCCCGACGCCGCCGACAGGAGACGCGCAGACCGCCTCACCCTCGGCTGACGCCTCGCCCTAGGCTGAAGCGATGAGCCAGCAGCACGTCGCCCTCGTCACGGGCGCGAACCACGGAATCGGTGCGGCGATCGCGGAGCAGCTCGCCGCGGACGGACTCGCGGTCGTCATCACGTACCTCTCGATCGAGGAGCCAGCCGACGAGGGCACGCCGGAGCGCCTGCGCGAGAACCACCGACGCGACGCGAGCGAGGTGCTCGGTCGTATCGAGGCGGCCGGCGGGCGGGCGATCGCGATCTCCGCCGATCTGCTCGACGCCGCCGTCATCCCCGGGCTCTTCGACGCGGCGGAGGAGGCGTTCGGTCCGGTCGACGTGCTCGTCAACAACGCGACGAGCTCGCTCCAGGACACCTTCCGCTCCACCGACCGCGATTGGGCCGGCCGCGCCCTGACGCCCGTGACCGCGGCGAGCTTCGATCGCCAGTTCGGCGTGGACGCCCGCGCCGGCGTGCTCCTCATGGCGGAGTTCGCTGCGCGATTGCAGGCTCGCGCGGGATCGTGGGGACGCATCCTGTCGATGACGTCGGGCGGCGAGAAGGGGTTCCCCGGGGAGGTCTCCTACGGTGCCGCGAAGGCCGCGATTGTGAACTACACGATGTCGGCGAGCCTCGAGCTCAGCCGGTTCGGCGTCACGGCGAACGCGCTGCACCCGCCCGTGACCGACACCGGCTGGGTCACCGACGACGTCCGCGGGTTCGTGGAGCAGGACGACAACTTCTTCAGCGTGGCCGAGCCGTCCGAGGTGGCCGAGGTCGTCTCGTTCCTCGTGTCCGACGCGGGTCGCCGCGTCACCGGCAACGTCATCCGCATGGGCTGACGCCGTCCGCCTCACTGTCCGTTCAGGCGGTGCGGGTGCCCTCGTTGTGCTCCGCGAGCCACCACGTCTTCCCGTCGTCGTCGGAGACGAAGCTCTCCCACAGGTACGACGAGTCCGTGATGCTCGAGAAGTTCCAGCGGATCGCTTTGCCGTCGTTGCGCGTGCCGTCCTGGCGGATGCCGTCCTTCCGGTGGCCCGTGGCCAGGAGGTTGCAGTACTCGCCGCGCGCCGGCTCCATGTACGAGACCCGCCAGAGACCGATGTCGGCGTCGTAGACGCGGATCGCGGTGCCGATCGTCACGGGACCGTCTGGCGTCTCCCGGACGGAGACGTCCTGCACCGCCCGGCCGTCGAGGATGTAGGCGACGTGCCAGGCGAAGGAGTCCTCCGCCCACTCGCCCGTCCGCTCGTCGAGCCGGCGCGCCGACACGTCCCAGGACCCGACGAGACGGCCGAAGCGCGCGACGCGCTTCGCGTAGCGCGCCGATGGGGCCGGCGAGATGAGCGCCGCGGAGAAGCGGGCGTTGGCGCCCTGGTCCGGACTCGGGAACGCGGACGGAGTCTCGAGCGCGTCGGTCATGGCGGCACCCCTTCTGGCGGAATCGTGAGGACGTCCACCGGCCACCGTCGCCGATGGGGTCGGGTTCAGGGTACCGGCAGTACGGGGCGGCGCGCCCGAACGTCACCCCCTCGGTCGTCTCCCAGCGGGCGCGGCACTCGGCGTGGGAGCATCGTCCGAGATGTCATCCCCTCCCCCCACCAATCCCCTCCCGATCCAACGGGACAGCACCCCGCACTCGCGACGGTCCGCGGCCGGAACCGCCGTCCGCCGCATGCTGCGACCGGCCCGTCTCCTCCTGGCCGGAAAGACCGCCCTCGCCGGGACGGCCGCCTGGTACATCGGGCACCTGCTGCCGGGCGAGACCGCCGACTTCGCCTACTACGCGCCGCTCGGCGCGCTCATCGCGATGGCGCCGACGCTCATGGACTCGATGCGATCGAGCCTCCAGACGGTCGCCGGTCTCGCTCTCGGCATCCTCATCGCGTGGGGCCTCATCACAACGGGTGCGCCCGGGTGGGCCGTCGTTCCCATCGCGCTCGCTCTCGGCACGATCCTCGCGGGGCTGCCGATCCTCGGCACGAGCCGCGACTACGTGCCCATCGCGGCACTGTTCGTGCTCATCATCGGCGGGGCGAACGCGAACGACTTCTCCGTCGGCTACCTCCTGCAGATGGGTCTCGGGATGGCGATCGGCATCGTCGTCAACCTCGTCGTGGCGCCGCCCCTGCCCACGGACGATGCCGCCGTGGCGATCTCGGCGCTCCGACAGGCGGGCACGAACACCCTCGACGCGATGGCCGATTCCCTCGGTGCGGGCAACCGCGAGTCGGGCTGGACGGAGGAGCTCGCCGCCCTCGAGACGCGACTCTCCGACGCCGCGACGGCCGTGCGGAACGCGCGCGAGGGAAGCCGCGCGAATCCCCGCACCCGCTGGAACCACTACGACGTGGACGAGGACCTCGACGACGTCGCCGCGCTCCGCCGCATCCGCATGCACCTCTCCGCGCTCGGTGCGATCCTGCGCGGCTCGGAGCAGGAGAAGCCGCTCTCGGCGCTCGTCGACGACGAGGGCCGCGACCTCGCATCACGGCTGCTCTCCGCTCTCGCGCGCTCGTGCGAGCGGTGGGACGACGACAAGCGCGGAGCGGCGGCCGCCGACGCGGATGCGGACGCCGACACGGTCGCGGACCTCGAGCGCCGTCTGCGGGCCCACGCCGCCCCGACCGACGCCCAGCCGCTCGTGAGCGCGTTCGCCGTCGCCGCCGGGCGCCTGTCGGAGGAGATCGCCGACCGCGTCGCGTCGCACGCCGAGCACGAGGAGCGCGCCGGCCGGACTGCGTAGGACCGACGGGACTCGTCGAACGGTCGCGGCGGCGTCCCGGTCAGATGCCGGCGCCCGCGTCCCGTTCCGACTGCTGATCGCGCTCGGCGAGGTCGTCTGCGGCGTCGTGGTCGGCGGCGAGCGCCTCGGCCATGTCGGCGTCGAGTTCCGCGTTGAGGTCGTCGTCCGAGGTCCCGACCGGTCCGTGCGAGCCGTCCTCGCTGTGACCGTGGTCCGGTGCTGTGAGATCGCTCATGGTGTTCCTTCGGTGCGAGGGACCCGAGCGGATTCCACCGTGCGGTCGAACCTACGCCACTCGGCCATCCCCTCCGGGCATACTCGGCTTCCCCGGACCCGTCGACATACTCAGGGAGCGGGGCGTCCGTCCGGCCTAGAGCTCGCGGGATCCCACGTCGGTGCGGTGGAAGTTCTGGAACGAGCGCGACGCCGTCGGTCCGCGCTGCCCCTGGTAGCGCGACGAGTACGCCGCCGAACCGTACGGGTTCTCCGCGGGCGAGCTGAGGCGGAAGAAGCACATCTGCCCGATCTTCATGCCCGGCCAGAGCTTGATCGGCAGCGTCGCGACGTTGCTCAGCTCGAGGGTCACGTGGCCTTCGAAGCCCGGGTCGATGAAGCCGGCCGTGGAGTGCGTGAGTAGGCCAAGGCGGCCGAGCGAGCTCTTCCCCTCGAGGCGCGCGGCCACGTCGTCCGGCAGCGTGACGCTCTCGAAGGTGGAGCCGAGAACGAACTCGCCGGGGTGCAGGATGAACGGTTCGTCGGGCTTCGTCTCGATGAGCCGCGTGAGCTCCGGCTGGTCCTCGGCCGGGTCGATGAAGGGGTACTTGTGGTTGTCGAACAACCGGAAGAAGCGGTCGAGTCGCACGTCGATGCTCGACGGCTGGATCATCGAGGGGTCGTACGGGTCGAGCGCGATGCGCCCACTGGTCAGTTCGGCCGTGATGTCGCGATCGGAGAGAAGCACACGGTCAGTGTAGTGAAGGACGCGGTGGTGGCGGACTCGGTGACGGGCTGCCGTGTTTGCTAGGCTGGCGGAGCGCCTTCGGGCGTACGCGGATGTAGTTCAATGGTAGAACTTCAGCTTCCCAAGCTGATAGCGCGGGTTCGATTCCCGTCATCCGCTCCATCTCACAGCCGCTCCGCGGTTCCTCACCACGTCCGCCGCCAGGCCAGGATCGGCGGCTCAGCGTCCGGCAGGTCGCCCTCCGGGTGGCGGACGAAGCCGTGGCGCTGCGCGAAGCGCTCGGACGCGGCGTTGGCCGGCTCGATGTAGGCGTCGATCGTCGTGACGCCGAGCTCCTCCGTCGCCAGACGCAGCATCTCGCGCACCGCCTCCGAGGCGAGGCCGAGGCCCTCCCGGTCCCGGCGGACGACGTAGCCGAGATCCGCGGACCCGGCCGGCCCGCGCTTCAGGTCGACCTCGCCGATCACGCGACCGCTCGCGACCTCCTCGATCGCGAGCACGAGCCAGTCGCCCTCAGTCTCGGCGCGGTGCTGCGACAGCTTTTTCAGGAGCGCCGTGCGGGTGTCGTCCCGCGACCGCACCGGCCAGGGCAAGTGGCGCGTGGTGTGCGCGTCGCCGTGGAACTCCGCGAGGTCGTCGAGGTCCGTCATCCGGTGCTCGCGGAGTATCAGCCGCTGTGTGCGGAGGGGCAGCGTGGGGGCCCACGGGCGGGCGCGTCTGTCGTCGTCCACGGTCACCCGCCCAGGCTAGTGGCGTCACGGAGGCCGGTGGGTCGTCGAGAAGCTGCCAATGTCGGGAGGGATCCGGCTCCGTCCGGGCCACGGGGACTCGACTGCTCCGCGCGCCCCGCGACGGTCGCTAGCCTGCAGGGATGACCGGTCTCCCCCTCTCCGACGATGCGGTGCTCGTGGTGGTGGACGTGCAGCGTGGATTCGAGGACAGCGCCTACTGGGGCGCACGTGACAACCCCGACGCCGAGCACAACATCGCTGCCCTCCTCGCGGAGTGGCGGTCCCGCGGACGGCCCGTCGTGTTCGTCCGACACGACTCCATGGATCCGTCGTCGCCCCTCTACCCGGGAACGCCTGGCCACCTCTTCCAGGACGCCATCACCGGGGAGCCCGCTCTCCTCGTGCGGAAGTCGGTGAACTCCAGCTTCCACGGCGAGCCCGACCTGCACGCGTGGTTGCAGGAGCGCGGCGCGAGGCAGGTCGTGGTGTGCGGGATCACGACGAACCACTGCTGCGAGACGACAGCGCGCGTGGCCGGGAACCTCGGTTACGACACCTACTTCGTGCTCGACGCAACCCACACGTTCGACAGGCTCGCGCCCGACGGAGACCTCGTCCCCGCGGCGACCCTCGCGCGGATCACGGCGACCAACCTTCACGGCGAGTTCGCGACGGTCGTGTCGACGGCGGAGGTCGTCGCCGCTTGATCGGCGTAGCCCCGGTCACGGCCGGGAGCGCGCACCCGGAGCGTGCACCGGAGCGCCGATCCGACGACTCTCGCCGGTCCAGCGGATCGGCCATCTCATTGCCGTCGTGCCCGTCACGCGCCATGATCGGCACGGGGCCTCTCGGTCCTCCCGATGCGGAAGGCGCGCCATGAGCGAACCCCGATCCCTCTCCTCCCGTTTCGGGCTCGTGCGGATGGCGCCACGCGACCCGGCCGAGCCGCACCGCACGGCGTCCGGACTCGAGCTGTTCTTCGACCTCGTGTTCGTGGTCGCCGTCTCGATCGCTTCAGGGAGCCTGCACCATTTCGAGGCCGACGGCGAGATCGTGAGCGGCGTCGGCCAGTATCTCGCTGTGTTCTTCGCGATCTGGTGGGCGTGGATGAACTTCACCTGGTTCGCCTCGGCGTTCGACACCGACGACTGGTTGTACCGCGTCACGACGATCGTCCAGATGGCCGGCGCCCTCGTCGTCGCTGCGGGCGCCAAACCGGCGATGGAGCACGGGGACTTCGGGCTCGTGGTGATCGGCTATGTCGTGATGCGCCTCGCGATGGTCACGCAGTGGCTGCGTGCGGCGGCCGGATCCCCCGAGCATCGGGCGACCGCCCTGCGGTACGCCTCCGGCATCACCGTCGTTCAGGCGCTGTGGGTCTTGTGGTGGGCCGCGGACGTCGAGGCGCTGTACTACGTCGGCTTCGTGGTGCTCGCTGCCGCGGAGCTCGCGGTCCCGGTCTGGGCGGAACGGGCCGGACTCACACCGTCGCACCCGCACCACATCACCGAGCGCTACGGACTCTTCACCCTCATCCTGCTGGGCGAGTCGATCCTGGCATCGGCGAACGCGATCATCGACGCGATCGATCACGACGAGAAGCTCGCCCCGCTCGTGACCATCGCCGTGACGGGTCTCGTCCTCGCCGCCGGCATGTGGTGGGTGTATTTCGCACGGCCACAGCACGAGCGACTCACGACGATGCGCGGCACGTTCACCTTCGGCTACGTGCACTACGTGATCTTCGCGGCGGCCGGAGCGTTCTCCGCCGGCATCGAGGTGGCCATCGACCACGACACGCATCAGACCGACCTCGATGCGGCCGTCGCCGCCGCGACCACCACGGTTCCCGTCGCTCTCTTCGTCCTGGGAATCTGGTTCCTCGCCCTGCGCGACCTGCTGCCGCGCTGGGCGAACATCGCCTTCGTGGCGCTCGGGGTGGGGATCGGCGCGAGCGCGCTCGGCCCGTTCAGCCTCGTGGTGGCGGCCGCGGCGATGATCGCGATCGTCGTGATCCTCGAGGTCACCCGCACCCGCACGCACCCCTGACCCTCCCCCTCCCCCTCACGAAATGCAGCTTTTGAGCGTGTTTACGCCGGCGTACCGGTGTAAACACGCTCAAAAGCTGTATTTGGGGGGTCAGGGGTGGGCGCGGAGGAGGGCGGTGTGGGCGCCGAGGGTGAGGGTGTCCGTGTCGGACGTGATCGAGAGGAAGTCGGCGCCGTGGGCCGCGAAGGCCGCGGCTCGCTCCGGGATGCCGGCGAACGCGCCGAAGCGGATGCCGGCAGCCGCGGCCGCCGCGGCGACACGGGCGAGTGGCGAGTCCGCTCCCGTGTCGGCGAGCAGCTCGTCGATCGTGATGCCGAGGGCGGCGGAGAGGTCGAACGGACCGACGAACAGCATGTCGACGCCGGGGAGCGCCGCGATCTCGTCGACCGCCGCGAGCGCGCCGGCCGTCTCGATCATGATCGCGAGGAGGATGCCGTCGTTCGCCGCCGCCACATCGGCCGGGGCTCCGTACGGCGCACGGATCGGGCCGAAGCTGCGGCGGCCGAGCGGCGGGAAGTAGGCGGCCTCGACCACGCGGCGGGCGTCGTCGACGCCGTCGACCATCGGCACGATCACGCCGGCCGCTCCGGCGTCGAGTGCCCGCCCGATGAGCCCGAAGTCCGCGGCGCGGGGGCGCACGACGATGCGCGCCCGCTCGCCCTTCCCGGTCGCCGCGGGACCTGCGAGGTCGAGCGCGGCGAGCACGCTGCGATCGTCCCACCGCCCGTGCTGAGCGTCGAGGCAGATCCAGTCGAGACCCGTGGCACTGAGCGCCTCCACGGCCGCCGGTGAGTCGATGAAGCTGAAAGCGCCGTACTCGATCGAGTCCGTGGTCATGTCGTCTCTCCTGTCGTCGGTGACGTGGGACGTGCTGTCGATCCGGCGGGGGCCGGCGCCGTCGCGAGTTCGCGGGCCCGCGCCAGTCCGGCGTCGGCCGCCGCGATAACGCTACCGCCGAGGTCCCGCTCCTCGAGCACCGAGACGGCGTGGTGGGTGACCCCCTGCACGCTCGTGATGCGGCGTCGGAGCTCGGCGGGGTCGTCGCCCGTCTCGGCGATGAGCGCGCCGGCCCCGGCGAGCACGCCTCGAGCGATCCGCGCGGCCTGATCCGGAGCGAAGCCCTGATGCTCGGCCGCCGTCGCGAGCTTCTCCGCGAGGAGGAACATGAGCGCCGGGCCCGAACCCGAGAGCATCGTGAGGGCGTCGAGCCCGTCCTCGTCCACCTCGATGACGTCGCCGAGCGCCGCGAAGAGATCCCGGACGACGGCGACGTCCGCCGGGGCGGCGGCCCCGGCCGCGAGACCCGCGATCCCCGCGTTCACCTGCGACGGCGTGTTCGGGAGCACCCGCACGACGGGATTCGTCCCGCCGAGCGCCGTCCGCAGGGTGTCGAGGCGGACGCCCGCCATGACCGAGACGACGATCGCACCGGGTTCGAGGGCGCCGGCGATCCGCGGCGCCACCTCGTGGAGCATCCACGGCTTGACAGCGACGACGACGAGCCCGGCGCCACGGACGGCCCGCGTCGCGGCGGAGGCATCGTCCTCGAGCGACAGCGCGGTGACCCCCGGCCACGCGATCTCCGCCGCTCGGGACGCGGTGCGGGAGACCGTGAGCACGGACGGGAACGGCACACCGGCGCGCTGCCATCCGGCGAGGAGCGTGCGGGCGAGCGACCCGGCGCCGATCACCGCGAGGGCGCGGGCCGGTGCGGTACCGGCCAGGTGCGGGTCCGTCACGAGGCCGCGACGGCTACGCGACCGCGGCTCACGACCGTGCGCGCGCGTCCCTCATCCGAGATGACGGCGATGTCCTCGAGCGGATTCCCCGACCAGATGACGAGGTCCCCGAGCGCACCGGCCGCGATCCGGCCGAGATCGTCGCGCTGCAGCAGCTCGGCGTTCGCGGAGGTGAGCGAGCGGAGCGCGTCGAGCGGGCTCGACGCCTCCGCCTGCAGCCGCACTCCCACGAGCTGGTCGGAGGCGAGGTCGCCCATGAGGTCGGAGCCGAAGCCCACGGTGACGCCGGCGTCGAGGGCGAAGCGCACGGCGTACTTGCCCGCCTCGAGGACCTGCTTGTTCTTCGCGGCGGAGACGGGTGAGAGACCCACTTCGTCGCCGCGTCGGTCCATCGCGTCATAGGCGGCGAGTGTGGGCACGAGGACCGCGCCGGCCGCGGCCATCGCAGCGGCCGTCTCCGGGTCGAGGAGATTGCCGTGCTCGATCGATCGCACGCCGTTCTCGATCGAGTGGCGGATCGACTCCGGCGAGTACGAGTGGGCGGCGACGTAGCTGCCGCGCCGCCCCGCCTCCTCCGTGACCGCGCGCACCTCCTCCGCCGAGTACTGCGCCGGCCGCAGCGGGTCGGTGAGGGAGGCGACGCCGCCGGACGTCATGATCTTGATCGCGTGGGCGCCGTGGTGGAAGCGCGACCGTACGGCGACGCGGAGCGCGTCGACCCCGTCGACGAGCTCGCACATGTGGCCGCCGTGGAAGCACACGTCGTCCTCGGCGCCGCGGTGGTCGCCGTGCCCGCCCGTCTGGCTGAGCGCCGCGCCCGTCCAGAAGTACCGCGGCGAGGGGATGAGGCCACGGTCGATCGCGGCGGACAGCCCGGCGTCGCCGCCGGCCACGTCGCGCACGGTCGTGAAGCCGCGGCCGAGCGCGTCGCGCAACCGGAGGGAGGCCGCGAGCGCGAGGTAGCTCAGGTAGGCGCTCTCGATGCGGCTCGTGATCATCGACACCGCGTAGGCGTGGAAGTGCGCGTCGATGAGGCCGGGGGTCACGACGGCGCCGTGCGCGTCGATCTCCTGCTCGCCCGGTCGGCTCGCACCGACGTCTCCGACCTCGGCGATCGTTCCGTCGACGATGCGGATCGCCCCCTCGACGAGGTCGGCCGAGACGCCGTCGAAGACGAGCGCGTTGCGGACGACGAGGTCGCCGCCGGCCATCGGGCCGCCGGTCATCGGGTGGCCGCCGCTGAACCGCGGAGCTCGGCGGTCGCCGCCTCGTCCACGTCGAACCCGCCGGGTCGCAGCACGACCCCGTACGACGATGCGGCGGCCTCCACGGAGACGAAGCCGTTGCGCACGTCCGCGGCCACGGCCTGCGGGTCGCGCTCGAAAGCCGGACCCCAGCCGCCGCCGCCGCCCGTCGCGTTGACGAGGACGTCTCCAGCCTCGAGGTGGCTGTACTCGCCGGCAGCCCGTCGCTCGCCGGGGAGTCCGGGGTTGATGGTCATGCTGTTCGGCACGGCCTCCTCCCCTCCCGCGACGGCCCACGGCGGGCTCGTCTTGTACATGAGGCCGATGCCGATCGACGGAGCCGTGAAGCGGTACGCCCGGCTCACGCCGACGCCGCCGCGGTGCTTGCCCGCGCCGCCGGAGTCCGGTCGGTACCCGTAGTGGTCGATGATCATCGGCGACTTCGTCTCGAGCACCTCGACCGGGTTGTTGCGGCAGCCGGGCTCCGAGAAGTGCATGATGCCGTCCTCGCCGTCGCCGTCCGCGTGGCCGCCGTAGCCGACGGCCTCGTTCGTGGCCTCGAGCCAGGAGTCGCCGTTCCGCGGGTTGACGCCGAGACCCATCATCGAGTTCACGTCGCCGCCGGAGGATGCCGGCATCCAGTCGGGCATGCCCTGCGCGAGCGCCTTGAGCACCACCTCGCCCGCGAGGAGGCCCGTCCACAGCGTGAACGTGGGCATCGGGGGGACGGCGTGCATGACGCTCCCCTCCTTCGTGATCACGCGGAGGGGCGCGAAGTTGCCTGCGACGACGGGGCTGTCCGGCGTCGTGAGGGACTTGAAGACGAGGCTGCAGAGCGCCTCGGTCTGACCAGGCGGGAGGTTGATCGGGCCGACCACGCCGAAGGCGCTGTCGCTCCAGTCGATGATGAACTCGTCGTCCGTGATCGTCACGACGGCGTCCATCGCGACGGGCGTGGACTTGTCGATCCCGTCGCTGTCCATGAAGTCGCGCGCGTGCCACGTACCCTTCGGGAGCTTCGCGAGACCGATGCGGGCGAGCTTCTCGCCGTGCTCGTTGATCGCGCGCATCGCGTCGGCGAGGGTCTCCACTCCGTACTTGTCGGCGATCTCGCGGGTGCGGGCGACACCCGCGTGGACCGCCGAGACCTGCGCCTGGAGGTCGCCGATGGTCCGCTCGGGCATCCGGCTGTTGAAGCGGATGATGTTGAAGACGTCGTCGCACTGCTTGCCGCCCTGGTACAGCCGCGTGCCCGGGAAGAAGATGCCCTCCTGGTACATGTCGGTGGAGTCGAGCACGTAGCCCGCGTCCTTCTGCATGAGGTCGAGCACGTGGATGCGCACGGAGGCGTAGCCGATGAGCTCGCCGGAGCTCGCATGGATTGGCCCGAAGACGAGGGTGTCGAGGGCGTGAGCCGACGACCAGTACGGGTAGTTGAGGAGGAACACGTCGCCTTCGCCCATGGCATCCACCCCGAGGAACTCGACGGCCTTCTTGATCCCGTAGTCGTTCCCACGGGTGAAGATCGCGATGCCGGGGGCGTCGGCCACGACGTCGCCGTTCACGTCGTGGACGCCCACGCCGTAGTCGTGGATCTCGTACACCACCGTGTTGTAGGCGGTACGGCACAGGTTGTGCGCGACCTCGGCGGCCGCGGCGATCAGGCCGTGACGGATGACTTCGATCGTGATGGCGTCGCTCATCGGACGGCTCCTTCGAGGGCGGGGGAATCGGAAGCGGTGACGGGTTCGGTCTCGATCGCGATGACGAGTTCGCCGTATCGACCCACCGTGAGGACGTCGCCCGCGTGCATGACGGTCGTCGCGGTGTGCTCGGTGATCACGGCCGGGCCGGGGATGCGGTCGCCCATGAGGAGCTGCTCACGGGAGTAGAGGCCGTACACCGTCTGCTCGTCGTCGGAGAGGTGCACGATGCGATCGCCGAGTCGTTCGGGCCCGCCGTCGACCCGGTCGGCCATCGTGGGCAGCGAGGGCTTGTCGATCACGCCGACGCCGCGGACGCGGAGCGTCGTGATCTCGACGGGGTCGGACATCGTGTGCCCGTACTGGCGCTCGTGCAGCTGCGCGAACGACGACTCGACAGCGGCCGCGAATCCGTCGCCGATCGGCGGGCAGGCCACGGTGACGGAGTGCTCCTGCCCCATGTACCGCACGTCGATCGTGCGCACGAGCCGTCGGTCGGACTCGGCGAAGCCCTCGGCCTCGAGCGCCTCGACCGCCTGGGCCTCGAGCGCGGCGAACGACGCGGCGATCTGCTCCGCGTCGATGTCGAGCAGCGGGGTGATGGAGGTGCGCGAGAAATCGTGCTGCACATCCGCCATGAGCATGCCGAGGGCCGAGAACGCACCCTGTCCCGGCGGGACGACGACGGTCGGGATGCCGAGTTCTCGCGCCACGTCCACCGCGACGAGCCCGCCTCCGCCGCCGAACGAGAGCAGAGCGAAGTCCTGGGGGTCGAGGCCGAGCTCGACGGTGATGCCGCGCACCGCCCCGACGATCTTCGTCGTCGAGATGCGGAGCATGCCGCGCGCGAGGGCGCGCTCGCCGAAGCCGAGAGGCCCGGCGATCGTCGCGAGGGCGTCGATCGCCCGCTCCTCGTCGAGAACGAGCGTGCCGCCGAGAGGGGTGTCCGAGCCGAGGTAGCCCACGGCGAGCGCCGCGTCGGTGAAGGTCGGCTGGGTGCCACCGCGTCCGTACGACGCGGGGCCGGGCATCGCTCCCGCGCTCTGCGGGCCCACCTGCAGCACGCCGGCCGCATCGAGGTAGCCGAGCGATCCGCCGCCCGCTCCGATCGTCTGGATGTTGAGGGAGGGCGTCGTGATCGGCAGTCCCTCGAACTCGGCTCCCTGGTGCATGAGCGGCTCGTGGTCGAGGACGAGGGAGGCGTCGAGACTCGTGCCGCCCATGTCGATCGTGATGAGGTTCGGGGTCTCGATGAGCTTCGAGAACGCCGCGGCGCCGATGACGCCACCGGCGGGGCCGGAGAGGATGAGGTTGACGGGCTGCTGCTTCGCGGCCGCGGCCGTCATCGCGCCGCCGCCGGAGCGCGACATGAGGAACCGGCCGGCGAAGCCGCCCTGCGCGAGCTCGTCCTCGAGCACGTCGAGGTAGCCGCGCACGATCGGCTTGATGTACGCGTCGAGGACGGTCGTGCTCGTCCGCTCGTACTCGCGGTACTCGCGGGCGAGCTCGTGCGAGAGCGTCACGTCGACACCCGGTGCGACCTCCTCGAGGATCTCCCGCATGCGCGCCTCGTGGGCCGCGTTCGCGTACGAGTGGAGGAAGGTGACGGCGACCGACGCGTAGCCGCCTGCCGCGATCTCCGAGGCCACCCGGCGGGCGTCGTCCTCGTCGAGCGGGGTCGCCACGGTGCCGTCGAAGTAGCTGCGCTCGACGACCTCGAAGGTGTCGGCGCGCTCCACGAGTGCCGCGGGCTTCTTGTAGCGGATGTCGTACATCGCCGAGCGGTCCGTACGACCCAGCAGGTAGACGTCGCGGAATCCGGCGGTCGACACGATCGCGGTGCGCGCACCCGTCCGGGTGAGGAGGGCATTGAGGCCGAGGGTCGTGCCGTGGTTGAACATCACGATGTCCTCCAGGGTGGCCTCGGCGGCCGAGAAGCCGGCGAGCACTCCGTCCGTCGGCGCCGACGGCGTGGTCGGGACCTTCTCGAACCGGAGTTCGCCGGACGCGGGCGTGAGCTTGACGACATCGGTGAAGGTGCCGCCTACGTCGATGGCGACGCGGACTCGTTCAGACATGGGGGGGTCCTTTCGGAAGGAGGGAGACGGACGTCAGCGGCGCTTGACGCCGGCGGCGGCGAGGCCCACGGCCGCGAGGATGATGGCGCCCGTGACGAGGTCCTTGATCTGCGGGTTGAAGCCGAGGATGTCGAAGCCGTTGCCGATGAGGGCGATGAGGAAGACGCCGGCGACGGAGCGCCACACGGCGCCGACGCCGCCGTAGATGCTCGTGCCGCCGAGGATGATCGCGGCGATTGCATCGAACTCGAGCCCCGCTCCGGCCTGCGGCTGTCCGGACGCGATGCGCGAGACGCCGATCGCGGCGGCCATGCCGGCCGCGAGGCCGCTGAGCGCGAAGACCATCACGCGCGTGCGGTCGACGCGCACGCCGGAGAGCTGCGCGGCGTCGGGGTTGCCGCCCACCGCGAAGACGTGCCGGCCGAAGACCGTGCCCTTGAGGAGGAACCACATGAGCGCGACGAAGACGATGAGGATGAGGACGGTGTAGAACACGCCGCCGACGCGGCCGCGGCCGAGCTCCGAGAAGCCGGGGAGCGCCACCTGGATGAGCGATCCGCCCGTGATGAGCACGGCGATCGCCTTGAAGATGAGGCTCGACGCGAGAGTCGCGAGGAACGAGTGCACCCGCAGCACGGTGACGGCGAGGCCGTTGAACACGCCGAGGGCGAGCCCGATGACGGGCGGGGCGAGGAGGCCGAGCACGACGTTGCCGCTCTCGACGGCCACCCACGCGGCCGCGACGCTCCCGACCGCGTAGATCGCGGCGGTGGAGAGGTCGAAGGAGCCGGAGATGATCACGAACGTGCCGGCCACCGCGATAAGCGCGAGGGGCGTGTTCTGGTTGATGATGTTGATGATGTTCGCGAACGTGAAGAACGACGGCGACGCGATCGCGAGCACGATGAGGAGCGCGACGAGGAGGATCAGGACGGCGTAGTCGCGCAGGAACGCGAGGGCCTTGGCCGGCGTGATGCGCGGTTCGGACGCGCGGACGGTCGTGCTGGTCATGCGATGGCTCCGATTTCCTGTTCGACTGAGAAGAGATGCGCGAGGAGGTCGCCGACGCCGAAGACGGCCGGGTCGACCTCGCCCGCGATGCGGCCGTTGCTCACGGTGTACGCGCGGCTGCTGAGCGCGAGGACCTCCTCGTGCTCCGAGGAGATGAGGAGCACGCCGACGCCGCGATCCGCGAGGTCGGCGACGAGCTGGTAGATCGTGGCCTTCGCGCCGATGTCGACGCCACGGGTCGGCTCGTCGAGGATGACGAACGACGGGTCGCCCACGAGCCACTTCGCGAGGAGGGCCTTCTGCTGGTTGCCTCCGGAGAGGCCGCCCACCTCGAGTCCGATACGCGGCGGGCGCATGCTGAGAGCCTCGGCGAGCGCCGTGGCCTCCGTCCGCTCGGCCGACCGTCGGATGACACCGGCGGTCGCGAAGCGGTCGAGGAAGGCGAGCGAGATGTTCTCGCGCACGCTCCGCTGGAGGACGAGGCCCTGCGCGTGCCGGTCCTCCGGCACCATGACGAGTCCCTCGGCGATCGCACGGCGCGTGTTCCACCGGGTGCGCGTCGTCCCGCGGAATGTCAGCGTGCCCGCGGTGAGGGGATCGGCCCCCGCGAGGGCCCTGGCGATCTCGGAACGGCCGGAGCCGACGAGACCGAGCAGGCCGACGATCTCGCCGGGCCGCACGACGAGGGAGGCCTCCTCGACGCCCGTCGCCGTCGCGATGCGATCGGCGACGAGGACGGGCTCGACCTCCGGGTCGGCCGCCGGTCGTCGATCGGGGAAGGTCACCGACAGCTCGCGGCCGAGCATCGCCTGCACCATCGACGCCTTCGTCTCGCTCGCCGCGGCACCCGTGCGCACGCGCACCCCGTCGCGCATGATCGTCACCGTGTCGGCCACCTCGAGCACGGCGTCGAGGAAGTGCGAGACGTACACGACGCTCCTCCCCTGCTCGCGCAACTGCACGACGAGGCGGTGCAGTCGCTCGGTCTCGTGCGCCGTGAGGGAGGAGGTGGGCTCGTCCATGACGATCACGCGGGCGTCGCGGGCGAGCGCCCGCATGATCTCGACCTTCTGCTGGTCGGCGATCCGCAGGTCGCCGACCCGCGCCTTCGCGTCGAGCTCGAAGTCGGCGAGCGCACGCAGTGTTTCGAAGCGCTCGCCGTTCCTCCGGTGGAGGATGCCGGCGGTGCTGGCCTCGACACCGAGGAAGACGTTCTCCTCGACCGTGAGATCGTCCACGAGCGAGAGCTCCTGGGCGATCATCACGACGCCGCTCCGCTGGGCGCGGACCGGATCCCACCGGCCCACCGCCTCCCCGTCGACGCGCAGCTCGCCGGAGTCCGGCGCGTAGAGCCCGGCGACGATCTTGCCGAGCGTCGACTTGCCCGCGCCGTTCTCGCCCACGAGGGCGTGCACGGCGCCGGCGCGGAGCACGAGGTCGACTCCGTCGAGCGCCTGGGTGCCGCCGAAGCGCTTGGAGACGCCGCTCAGTTCGACGAGCGGGGTGGTGGTGGTGTCCATGGGATCCGATCCGTCCGATGAGGGTGAGGGGGATGGTGCGGGTCTAGCCCTCCCACTCGCCGGTGAAGTCGGGGGTCTCCTCGAGCGTCTCCTTGGTGGCGTACGGCTCGACCTCGCCGACCTCATCGGCGTTCACGTAGGACTCGACGTCGGCGCCGGTCAGGGCGTTGTAGAGCTGCTGCATCGCGGCCGCGCCCATCGAGACGGGGAAGTTGATGTAGTCGGCCTGCCAGATGCCGTCGCGCACGTTCTGGATCGACTCGGTCGTTCCGCCGCCGCCCGTGAGGTACACGGACGAGGGGTCGATGCCGGCGTCCTCGAGCGCGATCTGCGCGCCCTTCGTCTGCTGGTCGGCGTTCGAGAGGATGACGTTCACGTCGGGCGTCGACTGCAGCACGTTCGTGATGGTCGTGGCCGACTGGTCGGGGTCGTAGTTGCCCTCGACCGTCGTGACGATCTCGATGTTGTCCTCGGCCTCGAGGACCTCGCGGTAGGAGGCCTCACGGGTGACGTCGAGCGGGGCGTTGAGCTGACCGACGAGCAGCACGACCTTGCACGGGTCGATGTCGGCGCAGTAGGACACGACGTCCTCCGCCTGCTTGGCCGCGGCCTCGCCGGCCGGGACGGCGACCGTGGACACGACGCCCTCGACCTGGGGCTCCATCTCCTCGATCTCCGGGCCGATCGGGTTGAGCACCGACGCCACGGGGATGCTGTTCGACAGGGGGAACGCCGCGGCGAGGGCCGGGCCGTCGAACGGGACCACGACGACGCCGTCGTACTTGTCCCCGACACCCGCCGTCTCCATCTGGCTGAGCTGCGTGTCGGCGTTGAACGCCCCGTCGAGGAGCGTCAGGTTGATGTCGGCGTCGAGCTCGTCCGCCATGTTCTGGACGCCCTCGGCGACGGCCTGGTTGTAGCCGTTCTGGCTCGAGGAGAGCAGCACGGCGATCTCGTAGCCGTCCTCGGACGCACCGGTACTGCCGGTGTCACCGCTGCAGGCGGTGAGGGCCGATGCTCCGAGGAACACCACGGATGCCGCGACGGGGAGCCGCCACCGGCGACGATTCGATGTGAACAACTGCTACCTCCAAGGAGTGAGTCGGCGGACGCCGGGATGAGTCTTGCCGTGGTGCGTGTCAGTAATATGTCACACTTCGCATTACAGCGGTTTATCTCTTATGTAACGGACGCATTTCGTCTGGCGCGGCGGTCGAGAACCGCCCGACGTCTGGACGGCGCGACGAACGGGCCGACCCTCGCGGGGCGGCCCGAACGACGAGCGACGCTACGCCGAGACCGAGTGGTCCACCTCGAAGAGGCGCGCGGACCCGACCTCCACGCCCGCGAGGATCGCGACGAGTCGTTCGTTGCGGCGGCGCGGGTGGTCGAGCCACTCCTGGTAGGCGGCGGGGTCCGGCCAGAGCGCGGTCACGACGATCTCGCCCGAACCGTCGACGGCCACCGAGATCTCGGAGGCGACGGCGCGAGACTGGTCGAGCGAGAACTGCAGGATGTCGGCATCCCGATACACCTCGAGCACGTCGGCGACCCGCTCGGGGGCGGGATACAGCGACAGGATGCTGCGGATCATGCGGCGCCACCGCCGGTTGCTCCGGCGCTGGCGGCCAGCTGACCCCACGACGCCGACTCGCCCGCCGACGAGCGCCGCTGCGGCACTCCCCACGGGTTGTCGTCGCGCAGCGGCGGCGGCAGGATGCCGTCGGGTGCGTTCTGGTAGGTGACGGGGCGGAGGAAGCGCGAGATCGCGGCCGTGCCGACCGATGTCCCCGCGCCGCCGACGGTGGCCGGGAACGGGCCGCCGTGGGTCATCGCGGGCGTGACGGCGACCCCGGTCGGCCAGCCGTTCACGATGACGCGGCCCGAGTGGGCCGCGATCGCCGCCGCCAGGTCGGTGAATCCGGCGGGGTCCTCCCCCGGCGCCGTCTGGATCGTGCCCGTGAGGTTGCCAGGGAAGAACTCGTCGACGAGGCCGGGGAGGTCCGCCGGGTCGTCGTAGTCCACGACGATCGCGAGCGGTCCGAAGGCCTCGTCGAGCAGAGCCTCGCGCTCGCGGCGGAGCGTCGCGACGTCCGTCCGCGCGATTGTGGGTGTGGCCCAGGCGCCGGCCTCGTCGTCCGTCACGTCGCCGCCCGCGACCGTCTCGACACCGTCGGTCGAGAGGATGCGCTCGCGCCGATCCCGGAACCCGTCCGCGATGCCGGCGTGGAGCAGGCGGTGCGGAGCGACCCCCGCGGCCGGAGCGGCGACGGGGAGGTCCGCGCCGCGCGGCACGAAGAGGAACCCGGACTTCGTGCAGAGCTGCCCGGCGGATCCGCTGACGCTCGCGACGAACGCCTCGGCGAGCGGGCCGAGGCCCGCCTCCGCAGCGGCGGGCGTCACGAACACGGGATTGACGCTTCCGAGCTCACCGAAGAACGGGATCGGGACGGGACGGTTCGCCGCGATGGCCGCGAGAGCGACCCCGCCTCCCGTCGAGCCGGTGAAGGCGGCCGCCGCGATGCGCGGGTCGCGGAGCGCGGTGATCCCCGAATCGCGTCCGAAGACGATCCCGAAAGTCCCCTCGGGGAGCCCGGCCGCGACGAGGGCCGTCGCGACGATCTCCGCCGTCCGCTGCGACAGCTCCGGGTGACCCTCGTGCGCCTTCACGACCACGGGTGACCCCGCGGCGAGCGCTGCCGCCGAGTCGCCGCCGGCGACGGAGAACGCGAACGGGAAGTTGCTCGCGGCGAAGTTGAGGACGGGTCCGAGGGGCACGAGGTAGCGCCGCACCTCGGGGCGCGGCCCCAGTACGAAGTCGGGATCGGCGTCGTCGATGCGCACATCGAGGTAGGCGCCGTCCACGACGGTCTCGGCGAAGAGGCGCAGCTGCACGGTGGTGCGCTTCAGCTCGCCGCGCAGACGCGCCTCGGCGAGGCCCGTCTCGCGCATCGCGATGGGCACGAGCTCGTCGGCCGCACCATCGAGAGCATCGGCCGCGGCCACGAGGGCCTCAGCACGCACCCGCGGAGCGGACGCCGCGAGGGCCGGCGCCGCCTGTGCGGCGGCGTCGAGGACGGCCTCGAGTTCGGTCGGTGTCGTGTCGTTCACATGGTCCTCCTGGACGGTGGTGGATCAGAACTCGAAGCCCTGGGGGAACGGATCGGAGGGGTCGAGCATGTACTGGCCGATCCCCGTGACCCAGGCGCGCCCGGTGATGGTGGGGACGACCGCCGGCATGCCGGCGACCTCAGTCTCCCGCACGAGGCGACCGGTGAACGTCGACCCGATGAAGGAGTCGTTGCGGAAGTCCTGGTCGAGCGGGAGCTCCCCTCGTGCCCACAACTCCGCCATGCGCGCCGATGTCCCGGTGCCGCACGGCGAACGGTCGAACCATCCGGGGTGGATCGCCATCGCGTGGCGCGAGTGTCGCGCGTCGGAGCCCGGGGCGATGAACTCCACATGGTGGCAGTGATCGACGCCGTCGATCGTGGGGTGCGACGGCGGGTCCTGCTCGTTGATCGCCGCCATGATGGCGAGACCGGCCGACAGGATCTCCTGCTGGTGCGAACGGTCGAACGGGAGCCCCACGGCATCGAGGTCGACCATCGCGTAAAAGTTGCCGCCGAAGGCGAGGCTGTACGGGACGGTCCCGAGGCCGTCCACCTCGATCTCGGCGTCGAGCCGAACGGGGAAAGACGGCACGTTCTCGATCGTCACGGAGTCCGCGTGGCCGTCGCTCACCGCGACGCGCGCGATGACGAGGCCGGCCGGAGTGTCGAGCCGGATCTCCGTGACCGGCTCGACGACCTCGACCATCCCCGTCTCGACGAGCACCGTGGCCACGCCGATCGTGCCGTGACCACACATCGGCAGACACCCGGAGACCTCGATGAAGAGGACCCCGAAATCCGCGTCGGGACGCGTGGGCGGCTGCAGGATCGCACCGCTCATCGCCGCGTGTCCGCGGGGCTCGTTCACGAGGAGCTTGCGGATGTGGTCGAGGTGCTCGATGAAGTGGAGCCGCCGCTCGTTCATCGTGCTGCCGGGGATGACGCCGACGCCGCCGGTGACGACGCGCGTCGGCATCCCCTCGGTGTGCGAGTCGACCGCGGTGTAGAGACGGGAGGAGCGCATGTCAGACGAGCGCGGGGGTCCGCGATGCGAGATAGTCGATCGCGCGCTGCATGTCGGCGCGCACGCCGGCCTCGTGCTCGGGCGTGAGGGGACCGCGGGGCGGGCGCGACGGTCCGCCGTAGCGGCCGACCATCTCCATGCTGAGCTTGATGGCCTGCACGAACTCCACGCGGGAGTCCCAGCGGAAGATCGCGACGAGCGCCTTGTAGAGCTCGCGCGCCTCGTCGATCCGGCCGGAGCGGACGAGGGTGTAGATCTCGACGGACTCGGCGGGGAACGCGTTCGGGAAGCCGGCGAACCAGCCGACGGCTCCGTCGAGCAGGAGCTCGAAGACGACGTCGTCGGCGCCGGCGATGATGTCGATGTCGCACAGCTCGGCGATCTCGAAGGCGCGGCGCACGTCGCCCGAGAACTCCTTGATCGCGACGACGTTCTCGATCTGCGCGAGCTCCGCCACGAGGTCGGGTACGAGGTCGACCTTGGTGTCGATGGGGTTGTTGTAGGCCATGATCGGCAGGCCCACCTCGGAGATGGCCGCGTAGTGGTCGACGACCTGGGAGCGGCTCGCGCGGTACATCGTCGGCGGGAGCGAGAGCACACCCTTTGCGCCGTCCTCCGCCGCGAGCTCCGCCCAGTACTTCGCCTGGTGCGAGCCCGGACCGTGCACGCCGGCCACGACGATGCCGCGGTCGCCGACGGCCTCGACGGCCACCTGGATGACGCGTCGACGCTCGGCGTCGGTGAGCGAGGAGTACTCGCCGAGCGAGCCGTTCGGCCCGACGCCGTCGCAGCCGTTCGAGACGAGCCAGTCGCAGTGCTCCGCGAAGCGGTCGTAGTCGACCGCGAGGCCGGCGGGGGCTGAGGCGTCCTCCTTGTAGGGGAGCGCCGTGGCGACGATGACGCCGCCCAGGATGCTGCGAGGTTCCATGGTGTTGTTGGTCCTTTCGATGTCTCAGGGGAGTTCCGGGTCGTCGCCGATCGACGCCAGGTCGCCGAGCCGCTGGGGCGTGACGATCGGGCGGCGGTCGGTCGTGACCGAGTCGAGGAAGCGGTCGCCGGGGGAAGCCGCGATGAGCAGCTCCTCCACGGTGCGTCCGCAGATGCGGCCCTGGCAGATGCCGAGACCGGCGCGCGTGCTGAGCTTGAGCGAGCGGAGGCCCTCTCCGTCGGTCGCGGCGGCGGTCGTGCAGAGCCGCCCATAGCCGACCTCCTCGCACCGGCACACGATCGTGTCGTCGTGCAGCCAGTGCCGCCAGCCGGGGCGGATGCCGTGGGCCGCGCCGATGCGCGTGGCGAAGTCCGCGAAGACGCGACGCCGGCGCACCGCGTCGGCCGGAGCGTTCCGTCCGGCCGCCGCAGCGCCGCCGACGGCGCCCTCCGCGAGCGCGAGGTCGACCCCGCCGATGCCGGTGATCTCGCCCACGGCGAAGACGCCGGGCACGCTCGTCTCCTGCCGGTCGTCGACGACGACGAAGCGGTCGGGGCCGAGGGCGCAGCCCGCCGCGACGGCGAGCTCGAGCCGGGGGGTGAAGTCGTGGCTCACGCACACGGCATCGGCCGCCACGCGTCGCTCGGTGCCGGGGATCGGACGCCAGTCGGCGTCGAGCCGCGCGATCGTCACGGCCTCGACGCGATCGGTCCCGTGGGCAGCGACGACGGCGGATCCGGTCCGGTACGGGATGCGTCGCCGGACGAACGTGGACACGTAGCCGACGAGCTCCCCCGCCTTCGAGCGTGCGCCGAGCAGACGCCAGGGGCGAGGAGACCAGCCGCGCAGGATGCGACCGACGCGGTTCGCCTCGACGACCTCCACCACGCGGGCACCGGACTCGGCGACCGACGACGCGACCGGGAGGAGGAACGGGCCGGCGCCGCCGACCACCACGCGCTCGCCGACGCGGACGCGCTCCCCCTTCGCGAGGGCCTGGGCCGCGCCGCCCGTGAAGACGCCGGGCAGATCCCACCCGGGGAACGGGAGAGTGCGGTCGTGCGCCCCCGTCGCGAGGACGAGCGCGTCGGGCTGGAGCGCCGTCATCCGCGCGCGGGTGGCGTCGATGCGTCCCGTCGAGACGTTCACGGTGAGGCCGGAGGGCGACGACGCCGAGCGCTCGATCGACCACACGGCCGAGGAGAGCAGGACGGTGCACGCCGGATCGCCGAGCACGCGATCGCGGAGGGCGCGGTAGAGAGCGAAGCCGTGGTGGAGGCGCGCCTCGCCGGCGCCCGCACGCTGCTCGGGGAGGTGCCGCCAGTACTGGCCGCCGGTCTCGTCCGAGGAGTCCACGAGCCAGACGTCCGCTCCGGCGTCGAGGGCCGCGACGGCGGAGGCGAGGCCGGCGGGACCCGCCCCGACGACGAGCACGCGGGTCACGAGGTCGCTCCGTCGGCGCGGCCTGCGGGGTCGGCGTGATCGGCGGTGTCGGGATCCTCCACGGGCACCGGGGGCAGGTCGCGCTGGGTGCGCAGCTCGTCGCCGTTCGACGCGCGGCGCTGGCAGAGCCTCACGTCGCGCTCCCCGTTCACCTCGGCGATGCAGTCGAAGCAGACGCCGATCCCGCAGAACACGCCGCGGGGCCGGGCGCCCGACGACGTCGCGCGCCAGCTCATCCGACCGCACCCGAGGAGCACGCCCGCGAGGGTCTGTCCGTCGACGCCGTCGAAGCTCTCTCCGTCCAACGTGATCGACAGCGGACCGGAGGCTCGGGGCCGCACGGCGTCCGTCGAGGAGGGGATGCGTCGCGCGCTCATGCGACGACCTCCGCGAGGAACGGCGCGAGCGTCGGGCGCGAGAGCGAGAACGGCGTGGCGTCCATCGGCGCCGGGCGGCCGCCCAAGAGGGCGGCGAGCATCGCCGCGGTGCCGGTCGCGAGACCGATCCCCGCGCCCTCGTGCCCGTTCGCGTGCCAGAGTCCGGGCACGCGGGGGTCCTCGCCGATGATCGGCAGGTGGTCGGGCATGTAGGGACGGAAGCCGCTGTACGTGCGCATGAGCGAGGCGCCGGCGAGGAACGGGAAGAGCAGGATCGCCTTGCGCGCGAGTTCGGCGACGATGCGGCTGCGGAACTCGTCCCGGAAGCCCACCTGCTCGCGGGAGGAGCCGATGAGCACCGTTCCCGACGCGGTCGACTCGACCACGCTGCTCGTCTGGAGGTCGGCAGCCGAGGAGCCCACGGCGCCGACGTAGTCCGCGTCGTAGACCTTGTGGAAGACGCGGTGGGGCATGCGCGTGGTGACGAGGACCATGCCACGACGGGGGCGGACCGGAGTCGGCGCCCCGAGGGCCTCGCCCACGGCAGCGCCCCACGGCCCCGCGGCGTTCACGACGGCGTCCGCGTGGAACGCGGCCTCGACGCCCGACGAGGTGCGCGCCCGGACGCCCACCAGGGCTCCCCCGCCGTCGCGGACGGCCCCGACGACCTCGTGGCCGGTGAGGACGCGCGCACCCGACCGACGGGCCGAGGCGAGGAACGCCTCCGTCGCGATGACCGGCTGGATCTGCGCGTCCTCCGGATAGTGGATCGCCGCGGTCGTGGAGTCGGTGAGGTGGGGTTCGAGGGCGCGGGCCGCAGCGGCGTCGATGACGTCGGCGCGCACGCCCGCCGCGCGCTGCGACGCGGCGAAAGCGAGGAGCGGCTCCGCGCCGGTGGCCGTCGTGGAGACGACGAGCCCGCCCTTCGGCTCGAACTCGATGGATGGGAAGGCGTCGCCGAGCTCCTCGTGGAGCTCGCGGGCGATCTGCGGCCAGAGCGAGCGCGAGAGCTGGGCGAGCTCGAGCTCGGCTCCCGGTCCCTTGTCGCTCACGAGGACGTTGCCCTCCCCGCGACCGGACGTGCCGGAGGCGGCGGCCGTGCGCTCGAGGACCGTCACGTCGTGTCCGTCGCGCGCGAGTTCGCGGGCGAGGGCGGCCCCGAGGATGCCGGCGCCGATCACGACGATCCGCTTCATTCCCGCACCTCCCCTCTCCTGTGGCTCCTCAGTAATATGTCACACATCCTGTTACACCGGTGTTACGGTTCGGCGACGAATCCGTGAGGTCGGCGATCGGGCGGCGTTGTCGAAGCCACCGCCGGGGGTCAGCGGGTCGGGCTCGGGCCCTCCGGCCGGCCGGCCCACCAGCCGATCACATGCGCGATGTGCCGATGCATGAGCTTCTCGGCCTCGACCCCCTTCCCCGCGCGCAGGTGGTCCAGCAGTTCGAGATGCTCATTGGCGGACGCGGCGAGCTCCTCCGTGGCGAGTAGCCCCGCGAGACCCGGGAGCCGCGTCTGCGAGCGCAGCTCCGTGATCAGGTCGACGAGCCGGGCGTTGTCGGCGAACGCCGTCACCGCGGCGTGGAAGACCGCGTCGGCCTCCAGATACTCGGTGAGGCTGCCGCGCCCCGCGCTGTCGACGATGCGGTCGGCGAGTTCGCGCAGCCGCCCGTACTCCTCCTCCGGGATGCGTCCGGCCAAGCGTCGGACGATCGGCGGTTCGAGCAGCTGACGGACGCCGACGATGTCCTCGAGGTCCTTGTCGCTCACGCCGGTGACCCGGAAGCCCTTGTTGCGGACCGTCTCCACGAACCCGCGCTTCTCGAGATTGAGCATCGCCTCGCGCACCGGCGTCGCCGACACGTTGAAGCGCGCGGCGAGGGTCGGGGCGGAGAACAGCTCCCCCGGGGCCATCTCGCCCGAGCGGATGGCCGCGGCGAGCGCCGTCTCCACCCTCTCGCGCAGACTCGAGGACGGGGCTATCGGTGAGACGGTGAAATGGGATGACATTCGGGCCCCTCGGCACTCGGTTCGGTCGGCGATCGACACGGATACCGTCGAGCGCCGGCACCGCGTCGCCATGGTGCAATGCCACGTTGCACTTGAGGACGAAGGTACTTCATTCCGGCACCTATCGACGAGAGGAATCCCGGGTTGCCGCGCCGAGGGGTCCCGGCCGCTAGCATCCGATCAGGCGCACCCGGCGCCGCGATGCGAGGAGATCCCGGATGAAAGCCGTCGTGTTCCGTTCCCCCGAGTCCGCCGTCTCCCTGGCCGATGTCGAGCTCGCGACGCCGAAGGCCGGGGAGGTCCGCGTGCGGATCGCGGCCGCCGGCGTCTGCCACTCCGACCTGCACGTGCGGCGTGGCGAATGGCCCGCGCCGGCCCCTCTCGTCATGGGGCACGAGGGCTCCGGGGTCGTCACGGAGCTCGGCGCGGGCGCGACGGGCCTCGAGGTCGGCGACCACGTCGTGCTCTCGTGGGTGCCTCCGTGCGGCGAGTGCGCCCGGTGCCTCGCCGGACGGGAGGCGCAGTGCCAGAAGGTCGCGACGATCATCGCCCCGCTCGGCACTCTCTTCGACCGCACCTCGCGACTGAGCGCGGAGGGCGAGATGCTCCACCACTACCTCGGCGTGTCCTCCTACGCCGAGGAGGTCGTGGTCCCCGCATCGGGCGCCATCCGGGTACGCCGTGATGCACCGCTCGACGTGATCGCAGTGGTCGGCTGCGCCGTGGCGACGGGGGTCGGCGCCGTCGTCAACACCGCGAAGGTGGAGGCGGGGTCGACCGTCGTGGTGATCGGATGCGGCGGCGTGGGGCTCAACGTGGTGCAGGGGGCGCGGCTCGCCGGCGCCTCCCGCATCGTGGCCGTCGACATGCTGCCGGCCAAGACGGAGCTCGCCGCGCGGTTCGGCGCGACGGACGCGATCGACGCATCTCAGGGCGATCCGGTGGCCGCCCTCTTCGAGCTGCTTCCCGAGGGCGCCGACTACGTGTTCGACGCCATCGGGCGCACGAGCACGACGGAGCAGGCCATCCGGATGCTCGCGCTCGGCGGGGCCGCGGTGATCGTGGGCCTGCCGCCGGCTGGCGCGACGGCGTCGTTCGAGCCGCTCGTGCTCGCCGAGGCCGACCAGCGCATCCTCGGGTCGAACTACGGCAGCGTACGTCCGGCCGTGGACATCCCTCGCCTCGTCGACCAGTACATGGCGGGCGAGCTGCTCATCGATGAGCTCATCTCCGGACGACGGCCGCTCGCCGAGGCGGCTGAGGCGCTCGACGATCTCGAGAGCGGCGGGGCGCTCCGCACCCTCCTCATCCCCTGACGCCCCGGTGAGCCGCGGGGTGGGAGGCGCTACGCGGCGGGGCGGCGGCTCGGGCGGCGCTGGAGGTCGCCTCCGCAGTTCGGGCAGGCGCGACCGGGGAACGTGTCGACGCAGTCGGAGCACCACGTGCACTCGAACGAGCAGATGAACGCGGTGCCGGTCGGCGGGGTCGCGGTGCCGCAGCGTTCGCAGGAGTCGCGCATCTCGAGGGCCATACGCCGACCGTAGCGGCGCGGTCGTGTCGGTCGCCCGCGAGGTCCCGCCGCGCTCCGACGATTTCCCGCCACCGCTTCACCTCTCGAGCCCCCACCACGTCGTGCGTTTGCGCCGATTGATGCCGTTCCAGCGGTATCGATCGGCGCGAACGCGATACCCGGGTGGAGCAGGGGGCGGGGCGGGGCGGGAGGGGGCGGGGCGGGGGGGGGCGGGGCGGGAGGGGGGCACAGCGCAGCGGCGCGCCACCCCGAGGGGTGACGCGCCGCTGTGTGTGGTGCGAGCCGACGATCAGGCCTGGGCGCGCCTCCGCACGATCAGGAACGTCGCACCGGCCATGAGCAGCAGGAGCGCGAGCGCCGCGATCGGGGCGGCCGTCGCACCGGTGACGGCGAGGCCGCCTCCGTTGCCCGAGCCCGAGCCGTTGCCCGAACCGTCGCCGCTTCCGTCGCCGTCGCCGTCGCCCGGGGTACCGGGCGTGCCGTCGGCGAGCACGGTGATGCCGGTCCAGCCGAGGACGTCGCCGTTCGCGTCGGTGACGGCGATCGTGTGCTCACCGGCGGTCGCATCGAGTGGGACGGTCGCGGTGACCGTTCCTTCCGCTGAGACCTGCTGCCAGTCGGCGATGAGGGTCGGAGCGGAGTACATCCACACCGCGATCCACTGACCGGCGTACTCGGTGCCGACGAAGACCGTGATCTCGTCGCCCGGGTTCACCACGTCGGGGGCGACGGAGATGTCACCCTCGACGTCTGCAGGGAGGTCATCGGAGTCGACACCCACCGGCGGGGTGGTCGGCTTCGTCGGCTCGGGCTCCGAGCCTGCCTCCACCGAGACGGGGACGCGGAAGGTCGTACCCGACGGCTGCGCCGTGAGGACGATCTCGCTCGCGGCCTCGGCGTCCTCCGGCACGGTGAGCGACACCGTGGCTGCGCCGCCCGTGACCGTGATCGGGTCGAACGTGGCGTCCGAACCAATCCACTCGGCCGACAACGACGTGTTCTGCGGGCTGCCGAGCGACGTGAGGTCGAGGGACGAGACGTCGAACGTGACCGTCTCGCCGGGCTCGACGGCCTCGGTCGGAGCGTTCGTGACCGAGACGCTCTTGCGGTCGAACTCGGGCGTCAGCCCCGGGTTCGCCTCGAGGTACGAGATCCACGCGTCACGGTCGACGAGACCGGAGTCGCGCGTCTGCTCGCCGCCCGATGCGAAGGTGCGGAAGTTGTCGCCGCCCTGGAGGAGGAAGCTGAACGATCCGATCCGGTAGTCCTGGCTCGCGACGATCGGCTCGCCGTCCACCCAGATGCCGGTGATGCGGTCGCCCTGCGCACGCGACGCGTCGTACGTGTACTCCACGTTGTCCGACAGGCCGAGCTTGAGGAACGGACGCGACGGGATCGTGCCGTCCGGGTTGGTCTGCCACTGCTCCTCGAGGACCGCCTTGAACTCGGCGCCCGAGAGCGTCGTGGTCCACAGGTTGTTGAGGAACGGGAGCACCGCGTTCGCCTCGGCGTACGTGATGGTGCCGTCGGGCGCGTAGAGGAGCTCGGCGCGCAGACCACCGGAGTTGACGACACCGATCTCGGCACCGCCACGCTCGTCGGAGGAGAGGATCGACTGGAGCGCGTCGGCGACGGTGTTGCCGAGCGTCGACTCGCTCGCGCGGTCGTCACGCGTGCCGCCCGTCCACTTCCCGTCGACGTACGAGCCGCCGGCGTAGGCGGTCGTGATGTCGGCCGTGACCGATCCCTTGGGCTGGTTGCCGATCTCGGCCGCCGTCGCGAGTGCCGCGTCGACGATCCGCTTGACCTCGGCCACGCGCGGGTAGGTCGAGACGAGTACGTCGTCGGCCACCGTGGTGCGCGCGACGTTCTTCGCGACGTAGGACTCGACGTCGCCCGTCTCCGGGTCGAGCGTGAGGACCACGTTGCCGATGTTCTCGCCGTAGCTGCCCGTCTGGAGGACCGGACGGGTCTCGCCCTCGACGCCCGGGATGGGGGCGTCCCACGCGTACTGCTTGTGCGTGTGACCGGTGAAGATCACGTCGACGGCCGCCGAGGTCTCGGTGACGATGTCGGCGAAGGCGCCGCCGGCGGCGACCTCCTCCTCGAGGGTCGCGCCGTCGGGCGTGCCCGCTCCAGCGCCCTCGTGGTAGTTCGCCACGATCACGTCGGCCTCGCCGTTGGTGTCGTCACCGTCGGTGAGTTCGCCCGCGACGCGGTTCACGGCCTCGACGGGGTCGCCGAAGTCGAGGGTCGCGACATTGGCCGGGGACACGAGGGTGGGCGTCTCCTGCGTCACGGTGCCGATGAAGGCGACAGTCAGGCCGTCGATCTCCTTCAGCGCGTACTCCTGCAGCGCCGGGGTGGTCGTGCCCTTCTCGTAGACGTTGGCGCCCAGGTAGTCCCAGTCCGCCTCGGCCTCGATGCGCTCGGTCAGGTCCGTGTAGCCCTGGTCGAACTCGTGGTTGCCCACGGCGCTCGCGATGAGCTCGAGGGTGTTGAGCACGTCGATCGTGGGCTGGTCCTGCTGCGACGACGACGCGAAGAGCGAGGCTCCCACGTTGTCACCCGACGAGACGAACGCGGTGTTGTCCTCGCCGTACTGCGCGCGGAGCTGCTCGATCGTGCCCGCGAACTTCACCGTGTTGCCGTCGATGCGACCGTGGAAGTCGTTGATGTCGAGGAGGCTGAGCTCCACGGGGAGGGCCTCGGCGGAGTAGCCGACGACCACGGGGTCGTGGTCGCTCGACCGGTAGACGCTCTCGTCGTAGAAGTCGGTCGCGTTGTAGTTGTAGCGGCTGTACTCCTTCGCGATCGACTCACCGGCGTTGATGTTCCAGATGTCGACGCCCGTGACCTTGGCGTCGGCGGCCTTCGAGGCGTAGACGTGGTCGAGCGAGCCGCTCTGGCCGCTGAACGAGTAGCTGTACTGGTCCGTCTTCGAGCCCTGGTCGACGTAGCCGGCCTCCATGATGGTGACCGACGGGTCCTCCTGCGTGTAGGCGTTGAAGTCGCCGATGAGGAAGGCCTCGTCGGTGCCGAGCTCCTCCTGCAGGTCGGACGAGAACGCCACGAGCGCCTCGGCCTGCGCGACGCGGGAGGCGTTCGACGCACCCTGTCCGTCGCCCTGGTCGGCGTCGGCTCCCGAGCCGGAACCCTTCGACTTGAAGTGGTTCACGATCGCGATGAAGGAGCTCTCGGCCCCCACGACCTGGAACTCCTGCGCGAGGGGCTGACGGGCGTTCGAGAATGCGGCGTCGACGAGGACGCGCGAGTCGCCGATCGGCTCGACGTCGGCCTTCTTGTAGATGAAGGCGTTGCGGATGACGTCCTGGTCGGACACCGACGGCAGCTCGCTCGCGTCGGGCGAGGGCACGAACTCCCACACGTCCGAGCCGGCGGCGGCGTTGAGGGCGTCGACGAGGATCGAGAGCGCCTCGTCGCGGTCCTTGCCGAACTTCACCGAGTTCTCGATCTCCTCGAGGGAGACGACCTCGGCACCGAGGCCGTTGATCGCCGCGACGATCTTGGCCTGCTGGCGTTCCAGGTCGTCGGCCTCGGCCGCGCCGCGCGCGTCGCAGCCCGAGTTGACCGTGACGCGGTTGCCCGCGCGGTCGGTGTAGTAGGTGCAGCCGGTCAGCTGGTCACCCGTGGTGGTGAAGTAGTTGAGCACGTTGAAGCCGGCGATCTGGATGTCGCCGCCCACATCGGCCGGCTCCGCCTCGCGCACGTCGCTGAACGTGGCCGGCAGTTCGCCCGCAGCGGTCAGCTGCGTGGTCGGCTGGAACTTCCACGTGTCGTTGCGGTAGTCGAGCACGACCGGCTCCGTGAAGGACACGGAGGACCCGACCGTGATGGCGTCGTTCTGCGTGAGGTACGGCAGCGGGATGTTCTTGTTGTCGGTGGAGCCGAGGAAGTTGATCGATGCACCGTCGTCGAGCGTCACGGCGCGTGCCGCGTTGTCCGCGACGGCCGCCGTGTACTCGGCGCTGCCGGGGCGAGCGATCTCCGTGGGGGTGATGAGGGGCGAGTCGCCGGTGGCGAGGCCGATCTCCGCGTACTGGTTGGTGGAGTACGTGTTGCTCACCGTGAACTCACCCTGCGGCGCGATGAGCATGCCCTCGAGGGCTTCGCGCTGCGAGGCCTCGGTCGGGTAGGACACCGTGGCGGGCTCGGGAGCCTCGGCCGGAGTGTCGAGCTTCGTGAGGCCGGCGGTCGTCGGAACGACGACCTGCGTGAGCCCGTAGAACTCGGTGGCCGTTCCCGTGACCTGCACGTGGTCGCCGACGGCGACGGAACCCACCGTCGAGGCGGAGTACACGAAGATCGCGTCCGATGCGGTGTGCGCGGCGAGGTCGATCGCGCCGCCCGTTCCCGGCGTCTGGATGTAGTAGCCGTTGAACCCGCCCGTGGGGTACGTCGCCGTGACGACACCCTCGGTGGTCACGGTCTGGCCCGAGAGGGGCGTCTCCGTGCCGGTTCCCTGGATGGCGGAGATGGTGACGGGTTCGGCCGGGGTGCCCGGCTCCTCCGGCTCGCCCGGCTCCTCGGGCTCCTCTGGCGTGGTGCCACCGGAGTTCGTGGGCGTCGGCGCACCGGCCGCGAAGTCGGCGGAGTTGTCGTCCGTGTCGGCGGCGTCGGTGCGGGCGATCGTGGTCGCGACGGAGGCCGCGGGAGCCGCGGCGGTCTCGAAGGTCTTCGACGTGCCGTAGCCCACGAGGTCGATGATCGCGGGGTCGTCCACGATGGAACCCGTGGGCGGCGCGGTGAGCACCGTCGACTGGTCGGCGAGGAAGATGGTGCCGCCGGCTCCGGCGAACGACATGTTGCCGGGCAGGGTGGCGTCAGCGGTGGGGAGCGCCTCACCGGCGGAGCCGTTCGACGTGCCCTGCACGAGGTAGTAGCCGCCGGCGGCGATGGAGCCGCCGAGCGCGTACACGCCGGAGGGGTTCGCGTCACCGTTGGCCGATCGGTACTGGATCGACATGCCGTCGAGCGACACGGCCGCGTCGGTGGGGTTGTACAGCTCCACGAACTTGTGGGTGTACGCAGCCCCGTTGCTGCCTCCGTTCAGGTAGGCCTCACTGATGACGACGGCGCTGCCGTCGACGGCGGCTGATGCCGGGGCCGCCACCCCGATGAGAGGGGCCGCGATGAGCGCGCCCCCCAAGAGCGTCGCGAAGCCGGCCCGAACCGGTCTCGTGGCTGATTGTGACAAAAGGATCTCCTCATTCGAACGTCCCACACGGACCTCTTCACGCTACGTGCGACCTCTGACGTTCTGAAGGGCGGAAGGTTTCGAGGAGGTGAACTCTCGCGAAGTGAGAGGAAGCCGCGTCGGTTCGGGTGACCTCGCGGGGAGGAACGGACTCGGCCTCTCGGGATCATCCGAACGGCTGACGCGTCGCCCGGACCGCCCGCGTAGCGTCGAGTGTGTGCGTTCCCTCACCCGCCTCGCCATCGCCTCCGGCATCACACTGACGCTGTGCGTCGCGGCCGGCGTCGTCGGCGTCGTCGCCCTCCTCAATCCCCCGAGTCCCACGACGCGGATCACGGCCGCCGACGGCTCCGTGGTCACCCTCGACTGGCGTGACTTCCCCGCCTCCAGCGATCCGGATCTCGATCCGCAGGACGTTCTCGACGCTCCTCGGGCGGAAGACGTCGCCGCAGTCGTCACCGAGCAGATCGAGAGCCTCGGCGCCGGTCTCGCCCCCGCGCTGCCGGGCGTCGAGTGGAATCCGGCCGATCCGGACGAGCCGACCCTCTTCCAGGACGAGGGGAACGGCTACGGCGGGGAGACGCTGCTCCACACGTACAACGCCTCGGCGTCAACGGACGGCACCCTGCCGGGCGGAGCGGGCTGGAACACGTTGACGGACGCCCTCGATGCGCAGCTCTCCGACCTCGGGTACGACGACATCGTCTGGGACTTCGAGCGCGATCGGTATCCCGAAGAGACGCGGGCCGAGTTCGAGGAGGAGATGGTCACCCAGTACGGTTCCACCGATCCGGACGCGATGTGGATGTGGTCCGGCTTTGCGCGGCAGGGCAGCCTCTGGGTCATGATCTCCATCTGGGACGAGCGCCGCGGAGCACCGGAGGACGCCTGGCCGGAGGAGACGACCGGGCTCGACCTCCTCTTCGGCGGCACGGTGATCTCCGAGAAGGACGAGGCCGCGTACGCCGACGGCGTCGCTCCGTTCGAGGGGCTCCCGCGCCCAGCTTCCACGTCGTCCGACTGACCTTCATATCGTCGGACTGACCTCCACGTCGTCGGACTGACCTCCACCCCCGCCTGTCGTCCGACCGCCGGTTGTGCACAACCGGTTCACGGACATCCGCCTCGATATACAATGGCCTATATAGAGCGAGAGGAGCCCCGGATGACGGTCACGTCCATCGACATCGATAAGGACGAGCTCGCCCTCGCCAAAGAGGTCGCCGGCACCGCCACGGCTCGCGAGACGGTCGAGCTGGCGCTGCGCACCCTGATCGCGGTCCGCCGCCAGCCGTCGGTCGTCGAACGCCTCATCGGCAGATCGTTCGAACCCGATCAGATCGACGCCCCCACGATCGCGCCGCGACCGCTCTCGTCCTCGTCATTGTCCCCGTCGGACGAACCGAGCGCGTGACGACCTACCTCGTCGACAACAGCGTCTGGCAGAAGGCCTCAGGGAGCGCGTCGATAGCCGCCCGTCTTCGGGCGATCTCTCCGCACCACCTCATCATCACGTGCCCACCGCAGGTGCTCGAATACTGCCAGTCGGCCCGCTCGCCCGAGGAGTTCGCCGAGTTCCGCTCGGACATGGACGAGTTGCTTCCCGCAGCCACTCACCCGTCGATGCGTGACGCCCTGGACATCCAGCAGTCGCTCTGGACGGGCGGACTGATGAGGGCGGCCGGAGCGTTCGACTGTCTGATCGCCGCCTACGCCCTCGTCAACGACGCGGTCATCCTCCACAGCGATCGTGATTTCGAGCACATCGCCGCCGCCACCGATGGTCTGGTCCGCCAGGAGTACGTGCCGGCGTAGCGGTCGGCTCGACCCCGAGCCTCGGTACCGCCCGTCCACCCGCTGTTCACCCCGTCGTCCCCTCCGGGTCACACCCCCTCGTTAGCGTCCCGTGGGGCTCGGCCGTCCTCAGCGCCGGGTCGCCGCCAGACGGATCCGACGAGGGAAGAGAACACACGTGACGACATCGAGAACCCGGACGTCCGGGCGCCGGCGCACCGCGATCATCGGGGGAACGGCCGTCGCCGCGATCCTCCTGGGCGGAGCCGCCCCGGCGCAGGCGGCCGGCGAGGATGCGATCGCGCCGCAGGCCGGAACCTACGGGTTCTACGTGGACGCCTACCGCGACAACACGAGCGCGCTGACCACACCCGAGACGAATCCCTCGATCGGTCTGCTCTCGCAGATGCTCGAGTACTGGCAGCCCGGTCCCACGTGGGACACGGGAACGGCCCTCGTGCCCGAGGTCCTCGACGCGAACATCGATCGCAGCATCCAGATCACGCAGACACGCACGGACGAGGAGGCGACGCGGGCCTATCTCATCGACCGCCGCAACCAGAACTACTCGGCCATCGACGGTCTCGGCGTCTACGCCGACGCGTTCCGCACCGCGAGCAACGCGGGCACGACGATCCCCGACACGATCCCGGCGGACGCCACCACGACGAAGTACGACGACGCCGGCAACAGCAACGGCACGTGGGCCGACACGGTCTCCGAGGTGGGCGCCGTCGTCTCCCTCGTGAACACGATCCGCGGCAGCTACGCCACGTCGAACAACGCGAAGAACTACTACGGCTACCCGCGCCCGTTCCGTTGGAGCGACGACGTCGAGGTGCTCCCCACGCTCGAGCCTGTGAAGAAGCCCGTCGAGGAGGCGGCCGGCGACAACGGCTACCCGAGCGGCCACACGAACGCCGGATACCTCGCGTCCTACGCCCTCGCGTACGCCTTCCCCGAGCAGTACGCCGATCTGCTCGCGAGCGCATCGGACATCGGGAACAGCCGCATCGTCGCCGGGATGCACTCCCCCGCCGACGTGATCGGCGGCCGGATCCTCGCGACGGCGATCGCCGCCTCCGTGCTGAACGACCCCGCGAACGCCGCCCTGCTCGGCGAGGCACGCACCGAGGCGCTCGCGCTGCTCGCCTCCTCGGCGACGACAGCGGACGACGACTCGGCATCGGCCCTCGACGAGGACGACGTGATCGCGCGCCTCACCTACGGGCTCCCGCGCACCGGCGACACGACTCTCCCCGTCGTGGTGCCGAAGGGCGCCGAGGTGCTGCTCGAGACCCGCATGCCGTACCTCACCGACGAGCAGCGCCGGTGGGTGCTTCAGAGCACGGGTCTCGGGTCGGGCTACGCGCTCCTCGACGACGCCGAGGGCTGGGGCCGTCTCGACCTCGCCCTCGCCGTGCAGGGGTACGGCGCGTTCGACACCGACGTGATCGCCGACATGGACGCGAGCGACGGTGGCTTCTCCGCCGCCGACACGTGGTCGAACGACATCGAGGGCGACGGCTCTCTCACGAAGCAGGGCTCCGGCGTGCTCACTCTCGCGGGCGACAACGCCTACCTCGGCGGCACGACCGTCACGGGCGGAACGCTCGTGGCGGCGTCGCCGTCCGCTCTCGGCGACGGCTCGGTGACGACGGACGGCGGTGAGCTCGAGGACACGGTCGACGGCACGATCGCGATCGCCGGCGACTTCGCGCAGTCGACGTCGTCGACGCTCTCCCTCACCCTGGAGGACACCGCAGCCCTCGCGATCACGGGCGAGGCCTCGTTCGGCGGCGCCCTCGAGGTGTCCTTCGCCGACGGCGCGACTCCCGCGGACGATGTGGTGCTCGCCACCTACGGATCGCTTGCGACCGCTGGGCGTTTCTCGTCCGTCGACATCTCGGGCCTGCCCGCTGGCTACGAGCCGGAACTCGAGTACCGGGCCGGCGCACTCCACCTCGTGAACGCGGCGGCCGAGGGCGCCGAGCCCCAGCCGGGCGACGGCGATGGGGGCGGCGAGCCCGGTACGGGCACCCCGGGCACCGGAACGCCGGGCGCCGGCGACGGCGGATCCGACGCGGGAACGGGCGCGGGCGACCCCGAGGCGGGCGACGACCTCGCCGTCACGGGCGCCGCGGACCTCACCCCGGCGATCCTCGCGGCAGCGACGCTTCTCCTCGGCGGCGCGTTAGCGCTCCTCCTGGTGCGCCGTCGGCGACGCGGCGACGCCTAGCCGTCGAGGAGGCTCAGACGCTCCAGTCCTGGCCCGTCTCGGAGAGCGAGAGGCGGGCCAGGAGGCCGGCGGCCGAGCGCTCCGGCGTGATGAGCGCCCCCTCCTCGTGCAGGCGTCGGAAGTTCGCGGGGAGACCCGTGGCCACCTCGTCCTCCGGCCGCGAGCGCAGCCACTCCTGCATGCCGGTGTCGACGACGCCCGGCCGGTAGACGTTGATCGTGACGCCCGAATCGGCGTACTCGGCGGCGAGGTTGCGGGTGTGCGCCTCGAGCGCCGCCTTCGTCGTCGTGTACGCGTTCGCGCCGATCATGGCCTCGTTGCGCACCGCGACGCCACTCGACACGTTGACGATGCGCCCCCAGCCCGCGGCCACCATGCCCGGCAGCACACGGAACGAGAGGGCCGCCGGCGCGACGACGTTGAGGCGCAGGGCGCGCTCGAAGGCGTCCATCGGGACGTCGACGCTGCGTCCCAGCGGGTCGACGATCGCCGCATTGTTGATGAGGACGTCGACACGACCGCACTCCGCCTCGACGTCGTCGATGAGGGAGTCGCGCTCGGCGTCGTCGAGCAGGTCGCGGGCGAAGGCCGTGGCGCGGCCCCCCGCCGCCACGATCCCGGCGACGACCCGGTCGAGGTCGTCGCCCGATCGCGCGACGATCGCGACGTGCGCCCCTCGAGCGGCGAGCCCCTCGGCGATCGCGCGCCCGATGCCTCGACCCGCTCCCGTGACGAGGGCGATCCGGCCGGCGAATTCTGCGTGTGCGTCCATCATCCGATTCTGCCGCGCATCCGGGGAGGACACCGCCACCGGCAGGGAGCACGACTCACCGACGTGCTCGACGCCACACAGGGGTCCCGACACTCCGCTCTTGGCGGCGCGACGCATCACCCCGTAGAGTGATTGGTACTACCACTTGGAGGTTGAATGGCACTCTGGCGCAGCCTCTCGGCGACCGCGCTGCTTCTCACGGCGATGGCCGTGGGCCTCGGCGGCGGGTTCCTCTCCCCGGCGCGATTCGACACGAACGTCATCCTGTGGCCGGCGATCTTCGCCCAGACCGTGATCGCCGTCGGGGGCCTCCGACCCGATTGGCTGACCGACTCCAGCAAGAGATCCGACGCCGTGCGACTGCTGCTGGTGCACCACACGGCGGCGACCGCGCCGTTCCTCGCCGCGTGGTTCCTCCTCCCCGTCGACGCCCGAGCGAGTCCACTCTGGGTCGGTCTCGTCTGGTTGGCCATCGTTCCCACGGCCGCCGGCCTTCCCGCCTACGCGAGCGCCGCGCGCACGGCCCCCTCGACGATGGCGGCCTTCGCACTTCTCGCCTACGTCTGCGGCCTCGTCGTGACACCGCTGCTGTCGCTCGTCATCTTCGGAGGCGGCACCGACATCGGCAGACTCCTCGTGGCCATGTTCGCGGGACTCATCGTGCCGGCATCGCTCGGGATCCTCCTGGGCCGCTGGGTCCGACGGATCCCGCCGCGCGTCCGCACCGGAGTGGTGGCCGTCTGCATGACGCTCACGACCTACGTGTTCGCGAGCGCCATGAGCGACTCCCTCGCAGGCGACGAGGCGACGGGCACCTTCGTCGCGGTCGCCCTCCTCGCGGGGGCGGCCCGGATCCCCGTGAGCATCGGCATCGGCCTGCTCGTCTCCGCGCGATGGACGGGGCTGCGTGCGCCGTCGGTGCTCGCGGCCGGCTACAAGAACGACGCGCTCGCAGCCTCGTCCGCGCTCCAGGTGGCCGGTCCGCTCGCCGTCATCCCCGCGCTCGGCAGCCTGCTCTGCGAGTCGCTGATGCTGCTGATCGCGTCGTTCGCGAACCACCGACGGACGCACCGCCCGATGCCCCCGGACACCCCACGGCCGTGACGGCTCCCCCGCGCGAGTCCGAAGCGTCGGGGACGGCGGAAGCTCAGGCGCCGAAGCCGAACTTGCCGCGAACCACCCGCTCGTGCAGCGAGAAGTGCTCGTCGACGGCATGGGAAGCGGCCTCAGGGTCCTGGGCCTCGACGGCGTCGATGATGTCGGCGTGCACGGCGACGAGCAGGTGCTTGCCGATCCGCTGCTCGCGCCAGTTGACCGTGCCCATCTCGGTCGCCCGTTCGAGCACGCCGCGCAGCGCGTCGGCGAAGAAGGCGAGCGCGGGGTTGTCGGCCGCGCGGATGAGAGCACGATGGAAGCGCACATCCTCCCGCACCATCTCGGGGGTGTCGTACTTCTCGCCGAGCGCTTCGACGGCCGACCGCATCTCGGCGATGAGCTCTGGCTTCGACCCGCCGCTCGCGGCTTGGATCGCCGCCTGACGTTCGAGACCCACGCGCACCGACTGGAGGTCGCTGTGCTTCAGTTGCCCCATCGCCACGAGTAGGTCCATCGCGAACACGAGGCCGTCCGGGTTGAAGGTCTTCTCGAGGTACGTGCCCGAGCCCTGACGCCTCGCGAGCACCCCGACCGACTCGAGGAGCCGGACCCGATCGCGGAGCGCGTTGCGGCTGACGCCGAGCTCTTCGGCGAGCTCCCGCTCGTTGGGCAGCCGGGCTCCGGGCTCGAGCTGGTGCAGGAGTGCGCGCAGGGCCGTCGAGATCTCGTCGTCGAATCGCCCCTGGGCCGATTCCGGGGTGGGGGAACCGGATGGATCCGTCTCAGCGTCCGCCCCGGAGCGTTCGTCGCTCACGCCTTCTCCTCACCCACGATCCCCGAATGGTAACACCAATAGGACATCGGTCATCGGTTCGACGACACACTACCGGATGCCCCTCAGCCTCCGAAGGCGATCGTCTCGAGGCGACGCAGACCGTCGGCGTCGGCGGCGGCGACCTGGTCCCCGCTCCGCCCGATGGAGATGAGTCTGACCTGGTCGGCGAGGCGGGCGACCCGGGCAGCGCTCTGCTCCACGAGGACGACCGCGAGGTCCGGTGTGAGCAGGTCCCGGATGCGCGCGTAGATGTCGTCGACGATCACGGGGGCCAGACCGAGGCCGGGCTCGTCGAGGAGCAGGATGCGAGGGTCCCGCATGAGGGTGCGAGCCAGGGCCACCATCTGTCGCTGACCACCCGAGAGCGCACCGACGTCGGTCGCGAGCCGCGACTCGAGCATCGGGAAGGCCGCCATCGCCCGGTCGAGGTTGCGCGACGCCGTCCGCGATTGACCGACGAGCAGGTTCTCCCTCACGGTCATCGCCGAGAAGAGACTCTTCGATTCCGGGACCACGCCGATGTCGAACTCGCGCACGCGCTTGTGCGTGGGCCAGTTCGACACGTCCGTCCCGTACATCACGACGGTGCCCTTCGACCGGACGAGGCCGAGGATGGCGCGGATCGTGCTCGACTTCCCCGCACCGTTGGTGCCGATGAGAGCGAGCACCTCCCCCGGCGCCACCTCGAGCGACACGTCGAAGAGAGCCTGGGTGCGGCCGTACCAGGCCTGGACGTGTTCAAGCGACAGCATCGGACTCTCCAAAGTAGGCGACGCGGACGTCGGGACGGGCGAGGACCTCGTCGGTGGGACCGTCGGCGAGCACCGAGCCGGCCGACAGGGCGATGCAGCGGTCGCACGCTCGGCGCACGATGTTCACGTCGTGCTCGACGAGCACGATGAGGCACCCCACGCGTCCGGGGAGGCTGCGGAGGACCTCGGCGAGGTGCTCGCGACTCGCGGCATCGAGGCCGGCCGCCGGCTCGTCGAGGAACACGATGCGCGGCTCGGCGAGCAGAACCCGCCCGATCTCCACGAGCCGGCGAGTGGCTGTGGAGAGGGAGGAGGCGCGGGCATCGGCGAACTCGAGCAGCCCCAGCAGGTCGAGTGCCGCATAGGCCTGATCGAGCCATGCACGCTCGGACTTCAGGTGCGGCGGCCATCCGAAGATCTGCCGCACCGGTCCAGCGTGCGAGAACCGCTGCCGACCGAGCAGGAGATTGCTGACGACGGTCTCGTCTTCCAGAAGCTGCGCCGTCTGGAAGCTGCGCACGAGTCCGGCCGAGGTGTACTGCTGCGGCGTGAAGCGCGTCGTCTCACGGCCGTCGAGGCGCACCGTCCCCTCCGTCGGCGGCGTGAACCCCGAGAGGGCGTTGAGGAGGGTGCTCTTCCCCGCGCCGTTCGGGCCGATCAGGCCGATCACCTGCTCGCCCTCGAGCGTCACGTCCACTCCCTGCAGGGCGACGAGGCCGCCGAAGCGCATGCCGAGGGAGGACACCTCGAGCACCGCGCTCACGAGCCCGCCCCGTCCGCGTCGGCTCCGCCGGCCTGTCTCGAACGTGCCGGGATCCAGCGCTTCGCGAGATGGCCGAGCTGCACGAGGCCTCCCGGCAGCACGTAGATGAGGGCGACGAGCAGGGCGCCCGAGAGGAGCACGTAGATCCTCTCGGCGTTCATGGCGGCGAACAGCGGCGGCACGATCGAGACGTACGCAGCACCCAGCCACGCACCGAAGGTGGAGCTCGTCCCACCCAGGATGACGCCGACCAGGATGTAGACCGAGGAGAACATGTCGTAGTTCGTCGGCGTCACCGACTGGGACGTGTGCGCCACGAGGAAGCCGGAGATCCCGGCGCAGAGCCCCGCGACCACGAAGGCGATGAGCTTCGTGCGATTCACGGGCACGCCGACACTCCGCGCCGCGAACGGCGATTCCCGGACGGCGGCCATGTTGCGACCGAGCTGAGTGAAGGGGAGGTGGCCGAGCGCCGCGGTCGTGATGAGGGCGAACACCGCACACAGCGCGTAGAGGAAGAGCGGATCTCCCGTATCGACTCCCGGGATGTAGAACGTGGCGACCGGGATGCCCTGAGCGCCTCCCGTCACCTCCCTGCCCTGCACGAGCCACCACTGGAACAGCTCACCCACCGCGAGCGTCAACAGCGCGAGGCGGAGCCCGCTGACGCGGAGTGCGGGGATCCCCACCACGAGCGAGGCGACGATCGAGACGGCGATCACGAGGAGCAGCTCGTAGACGCCGATGAGCTCGAACACGCTCGCCGCGATCGCGGCCGTGTAGGCGCCCACCCCGATGAAGGTCGCCTGGGCGAGGGAGAGGATCCCCGCCATGCCGAAGAGCACGCGTGCGCCCATCACGGCGATCGAGTACGCGATGAGGATCGACGCCTGATAGAGCCAGTAGGTGTTGACGAGGAACGGCACGGCGATGAAGACGGCGCCCGTGATGACCGCTGCGGTGATCCACTGCCGCCGCGAGCGCATCTGCGATCGCTGGGCGAGCTCCTTGGCGCGGTCCGTGAGGAGCCGCGACCAGGTGTCGGCGGCCGGGGCCGATGGGGGTGTCTCGAGGGTCGAAGCGCTCATGCGCGGACCACTCCTCTCTCGGATAGGAACCTCTTCGGCAGGAACGCCAGGAGGAGGATGACGAGCACGAACACGGAGGGGACCGCGAAGTTGGTCCCGATGAAGAACGCCGCGAGCCCCTCGAACACGGCGAGCGCGAAGCACACGAGGAGGGGCGCCACGAAGCGGTCGAGTCCGCCGATGATGCCGGCGATCACCGCCTTGATGAGGAACGGCGTCATGTAATAGGCGTCGACGGACAGGCGGCTCGCCACGATGATGCCGACGATCCCCGCCGTGAGTCCGGCGAACCCCCAGGTGAGCGCTCGGACGGTGCTGACATTCAGGCCCACACTCGACGCGAGCGACGGGTCGCTCGCGACGGCACGCATCGCGAGGCCCGACGGCGTCTTGTTCAGGAACCACGCGAACGCGCCGAGTAGTACGAGCGTGGCCAGGGTCGCGATGATCTGGTTGGCGTTGAGGTACATGTCGCCGATCACGACGGGCACGTCCGTCCCGAGCGGCAGGTACGACCGCGTCGAGGTTCCGAAGAGCGCCTCTCCGCCCGCCGTGAGGAACAGCAGGATGCCGAGGGTGACGACGAGGTCGAGACCCTCCCGCCCCGCCTTGCGGCTGATCGGCTCGAGCACGAACCGGTCCGTCGCGAAGGAGATCACGGCGGCGACGGCGAGCCCCGAGGCGATCGCGGCCCAGACCGGCCACCCGAGGTCGATGGTGAGGACGTAGGAGAGGAAGGCGGCGACCATGCCCAGGGCTCCGTGCGCGAAGTTCACGGCCTTGCTCACGCGATACACGATGAGCATTCCGAAGAGCAGTAGAGCGTAGAGGGCACCCGTCGCGATGGAGCTCGCGACGATCTGTGCCAGACCGTTCAGGTTCATGGTCGACGCCTTCCTCGAGGTGGGTTGTCTATCGGGGTCAGTCGCCGGAGACGAGCTGGAACGGGGCCACCTGGACGACTTCGCCGTCCTCGATCTTCGCGACGCCGACCGCGTTGGTCCCCTGCCGCGAATCGGGCCCGAAGGTCACGGGCGGGATGAGTCCGGTCTCGAAGTCGCTCATGGTCTCGAGCGCGAACTCGAAGCAGTCGCGTGTGAGGGCCGGAGCGGTCTTGAGGGCTTCGATCGTGACAAGACCCTGGGTGTAGCCGGCCGCGTTCCACATCGTGGGCGCCTCCCCGTTGTCCGCGGTCCAGTCGTCGACGAACTGCTGCACGAGCGGGTCGTCGCTTCCGAAGGGCGCGACCTTGGTAGCGACGATCATCCCTTCGCCCTCGTCCCCGAATTCGGAGAGCCACGACTCGTCCGTCATGTCGGACTGTCCGAGCAGGCGCGGCTCGTAGCCGATCTGGTGCATCGCCTGGATCACCTGACCGACGACGACCGGGCCGGCGATGAACATGACCATTTCGCTGTCGGCGTTCCGAAGGGCCTGCGCGATCGCGGAGAAGTCCGTGGTGGTGGGCTCGACCGTCTGGATGGTGCTGAGCTCGACGCCGGTGCCGTCGAGCGCCTTCTCGATTCCCGCGAGGGCGTCATCTCCGACGTCGCCGACCTGCTGGACGAGGGAGGCGGACTCGACCGGCTCGTTCTCCATCATCCAGGAGACCGCCACGTCGAACTCGTCGACGAAGTTCGGCCAGATCATGAAGACGTCGGGGTTCTCCATGACACCGACCTGATTCGACGGGGCGTACGGTCCGACGGCGGGGATGGCGTTCTGCTTGATGTACGGGAGCACGCCGACGAAGTTCGGCGTGCCGATTCCGCCGGTGAAGGCGAACACCTCGTCGCTCTCGTTGAGGCGACGGGCGGCCTGCAGCGCGACCGAGGCGTCGTACTGGTCGTCCTCCACGACGAGCTCGATCTGTCGGCCGTCGATCCCACCGTCGGCGTTCGCCGTGTCGATGGCGTACTGGAGGCCGGCGAGGCCGCTCGTACCCGGGTCCGCCACGGGACCGGTGAGCGGCGTGAAGCTCCCGAGCTTGATCGTGTCGTCGGTGATCCCCTGGCTGACTCCGTTCTCGTCGCACGAGGTGCGGGCCTCGCCGGAGCCCGAACCGCTCGCGGTGTCCTCCCCTCTCGTGGCGGAGCATCCCGTCGCCGTGGCGAGCAGGACGATGGCGAGAGACGCGACGGTCGCGCGCCGGTGGACTGTTCTCATGGGAGTTCTCCTGGTGTCGGGATGGGGCCTGGTGTCGGGATGAGGTGGTGCGGATAACCCAATTGGTTGGTCCAGATTGGAGCACTGCTGTCGCGCAAAATCAACAGAATCGCGAGACTTTACAAACATGAAACGAAGTCGTCGGATCACTTAATGCTCTTTCACCAGGCGTTTCTATGGCATCTCCCGCGCCGATCAGGCAGAGAGCGGTTACACGTTCTTAATACGAGGGCAATTGACGCGTCACCCAGCTTGGTCAAATGGGTGCTACCAATTGATCAACGTTGTTTTCGGTTCCCCGCCACCCGCTCCGAAAGAAGGCACCATGATCCAGTTCGACTTCGATGCACTGCAGTCCTCGGCGCACCGCGTCGGTACCCACATCCACGACTACGAGCGCGACGACGTCCTGCAGCTCGCACGATGGATGGCGTCGACGATCGACGAATTCCTCGAATCGAGCAGGCCTCTCGTGCCCGCGCCGTCCGCCGTCCCGGCCGTCCGCGTGGCCGGTACCGCCCCGACGCCGGCAGAGGACCCCCTGAACGCCATCGTGCGACGGGTCGACGTCCGCGCAACACCCGACGAGATCACGAGCGACCTGCTCGCAGGGAAATCGATCGGTATGAAGGACCTCATCTCCGTCGCGGGGATCCCCATGAGCGCTGCGACGACCATCCTCGAAGGGTTCGTCCCGCGCGAGGACGCCGTCGTCACGGAGCGGGTGCTCCGGGCCGGCGGCCGCATCACCGTCATGACCAACATGGAGGGCGTCGCGTTCGGCGGGGGCGGCGAGTCGGGGATCTACGGAGCCACCCGGAACCCCTTCGATCCCGCACGCTCCACGTCGGGGTCGTCGGGCGGGTCCGCCGCCGCCCTCTTCTACGACGGCATCGACATCACCTTCGGCACCGACCAGGGCGGCTCCGTCCGCCTCCCCGCGTCGTGGTGCGGTGTGCTCGGGCTGAAGCCCACCCACTCCCTCGTGCCGTACACGGGCATCGCCTCCCACGACGTGACGTTCGACCACGTCGGACCGATGACCCGCACGACAGAGGACATGGCCCTCGCGATGCAGGTGATCTCCGGCCCTCACCCGAGCGACACGCGTCAGGGCGCCGGCACCCCGACGGACCTCGGCTTCGTCGACGCGTGGGCATCGGCGCCCGATCGGTTCGACGGCGTCCGGTTCGGTGTCCTCACGGAGGCCCTCGCGTCCGACGGCACCCCCGAGAGGGAGGCGGCGCTCGCCGCCTTCGCCGAGACGCGGGAGAGGATCGCGGCGCTCGGCGGCGAGATCGTAGAGATCTCCATCCCGGAACACCAGCTCGCCGGGGCGATCCTCTTCGCCGCCATGCTCGAAGGCGTCACCGCCACCCTGCACGGCAACGGCGAGGGCTACCACCGCGGCGGCGGTCATTCGGTGGACGTCCGCCGAGCCGTCGGCATGGGCATGCTCGCGCACGGGGACGAGCTCCAGGCGGCCTACAAGACGGCCGCCGTTCTCGGTGAACACCTGCGCTCCCATTACTTCGGAACCGTCTACGCGACGGCCCAGACCGTGATCCCGGTCCTCCGCGCCGCCTACGACCGCGCGCTCGATGACGTGGACGTCGTGCTCATGACCACGACCCGGACGCCCGCGATGCTCCTGAAGCCCGAGGCCTCGGTCTACGAGATGCATCGGCGCAGCTTCTCGATGACGACGGACACCCCGGCGCACAACGCGACGGGGCACCCGGCGCTCTCCATGCCCGCCGCCGAGTCCGAGGGGCTGCCCCTCGGCATCACCCTCGTCGGCCGACACTTCGACGATGCCCGGCTCGTGGCCCTCGCCCGCACGTGGGAGAAGGCCTACGGCTGGTTCCCCGCAGAGGCCCCGGAGTTTCCGGGCACGACGAACTGAGGACGGACCCACATGATCGACTTCGACGACGACGAGCTGCGCGCGGCCGCGCGACGCATCGGCACGGACTTCAGCGAGGCGGAGAGGGAGGACTTCACGCGGCTCGCGCGGTGGATGGCCGCCCAGATCGACGATTTCCTCGCTGTGAGCGCACCTCTCCTCCCCCCGATCGACGCGGTCCCCGCCGAACGGATCACGGACACGGAGGCCACGACGGACACCGATCCGCTCAACGCCGTCGTCCGGTGGGTGGACGTGCACGCCGTCCCGTCGGCCGTGACCGGCGACCTCCTCGACGGCAAGCGCATCGGACTCAAGGACCTCATCAGCGTCGCGGGAGTGCCGCTGAGCGCCGCGAACCGGATCTTCGACGGCTTCGTGCCACGGGAGGACGCCCCCGTCGCGCGCCGACTCCTCGAGGCCGGGGCCCGGATCGTCGCGATGACGAACCTCGAAGGCATGGCGTGGGGCGGCGGCAGCGAGTCCGGCCGATGGGGCGCGTGCGAGAACCCGTGGGACCCGTCGCGGTCGACGGGCGGGTCCTCCGGAGGATCGGCCGCTGCCCTCTTCTACGACGGGGTCGACATCACCTTCGGCACCGACCAGGGCGGATCCATCCGGCTCCCCGCGTCGTGGTGCGGCGTCCTCGGCCTCAAGCCGACCCACTCTCTCGTCCCGTACCAGGGCATCGCGTCGCACGAGTTCACGTTCGACCACGTGGGCCCCATGACCCGGACGACGGAGGACATGGCGCTCGCGATGGCCGCCGTCGCAGGGCAGGCGCCCGGCGATCCCCGACAGGCGGCCGGCGTCCCCGACCTCCCCTTCCTGGAGGCCTGGGAGAGCGCCCCCGACTCGTTCGCCGGCGTCACGTTCGGCGTCCTGTCGGAGGCCGTCGAGGACTCGGACGGGTCGCCCGAGCGCGAGGCTGCTCTTGCCGCCTTCCGCTCGACCGTCTCGTCCCTCGAGGAGCTGGGGGCGACGATCGTGGAGATCTCGATCCCCGAGCACCGCGTCGGCGGCTCGATCATCTTCGGTGCCATGGTGGAGTCGGTCGCGACGACGCTGTCGTCCTTCGGAGACGGCTACCACTGGTCGGGCGCGCACTCGGTGGAGACGCGACTCGCCGTCGGGAAGGGACTCGCGGCGTTCGGCGCCGAGATGCCGCCGGCCTACCGCGCGTCGGCCGCCCTCGGCGAGCTCCTCCGCACGCGGTACTTCGGCACCGTCTACGCCCAGGCGCAGAACTCCATCCCCGCCGTCCGAGCCGCGTACGACGCCGCCCTCGCCACGGTCGACGCGATCATCATGCCGACGACGCCCACGACCGCGATGCGACGCACCCCGGAGGCCTCGATGTACGACACCCAGGTGCACTCCTTCTCGATGGCGGTCGACACCCCCACCCACAACGCGACGGGTCACCCGGCCCTGTCGATGCCCGCGGCCGAGGCCGACGGGCTGCCCCTCGGCGTGATGCTCGTCGGCAAGCACTTCACCGACCACGAGCTCATCGCCTTCGCCCGCACGTGGGAGAAGGCGCGGGGCTGGTTCCCCGCCGCAGCCCCCACCTTCCCGACGGCGCACTCGCCGTTCGCCACGACCACGACGGAGGTCTCGGAATGACGACGACGGATTCACCCACGAGCACGAACGCACCGGCGGGCACGGTCTCGCGCGAGGACATCGAGCGGTATGCCGGGGCCGCCGGCTTCCCGGTCGACGAGATCGACATCGACCAGCTCCACGGACTCGTCGAGTTCGTCTACGAGTCCGTCGAGCGGTTCCGTTCCGCGGCCGGGCGTCTCGTGCCGCCGCCGGCCCCGACGGCACCGCGCGACCCGGGACGGGTCGCCACACGCGACGAGGATCCCCTCAACGCCGTCGTGCGCTGGGTCGACATCGCCGGGGCGCCCGACGGCCCGCTCGCGGGCAAGCGGCTCGCGGTGAAGGATCTCGTCTCCGTCGCCGGCGTGCCGATGACCCTCGGCTCGGCGATCCCCTCCGACTACGCGCCGACGAGCGACGCCGTCGTGATCGAACGTCTCCTCGGCGCGGGAGCCCGCGTCGTCGCCATGACAAACCTCGAGAACCTCGCCCTGTCGGGCGGCGGCGAGACGAGCGCCTTCGGCCCCGTGCGGAATCCGTTCGATCCGACGCGCGCTGCGTCCGGTTCGTCCGGAGGATCCGCCGCCTCGCTCTCGTACGACACCGTCGACATCGCCATCGGCACCGATCAGGGCGGCTCCGTCCGCCTGCCGGCCGCATGGTGCGGCTACCTCGGGCTCAAGCCCACCTTCGGACTCGTGCCGTATACGGGCATCGCGTCGCTCGACCGTTCCGTCGACCACGTGGGTCCGCTCACGCGCACGGTGGAGGACATGGCGGCGATGATGGACGCGATGTCGGGGCCCCACCCGTCGGACCCTCGCCAGCCGCGCGACCAGCCGACCCTCGATTTCGCGGCGGCCGTCGCGGGCGCGGGCGACCGACTCGACGGTCTCCGCATCGGGATCGTCACCGAGGCGCTGGACGTCGGTGACGACGGCCACGAGGGACGCGTCGAGACCGTCGCCGCGTTCCTCGAGGCGATGGACCGACTGCGCGAGCTCGGGGCGGAGATCGTCGACGTGTCGATGCCCGAGCACGTGCTCGCGGGCGACGTCATGTTCGCCGCCCTCATCGAGGGGATCGCGGCGACGCACTGGTCGCACGGCGAGGCCCACAACTGGACGGGCAGTTACAACCCGGCGTTCGCCCAGGCGATGGCGAGGGGCTTCGCCGAGCGGGGTGCCTCCACGCCGATCACCTACCTCGCGATGGTGACGGCGGGCGAGCTCGTGCGCGACCGCTTCGATGGCACGGTCTACGGCGAGGCGCGGAACGCGAGCACGGCACTGCGCGCCGTGTACGACGACGCCCTGTCGTCCGTCGACGTGATCGCCATGCCCACCGCAACGCACTACGCCCACGAGATCGCTCCAGACGCCACCGCCGAGGAGATCGGGCGGCGCGGGTGGACGATGACCGGCAACACCCCGATTCACAACGTCACAGGACACCCGGCCCTGTCGATGCCGGCGGCCGCATCAGCCGGTCTCCCGGTGGGCGTCATGCTCGTGGCGAAGCACTTCGAGGACGACCGGCTCCTCGCGATCGCTCGCACCTACGAGCGCCGGTTCGGGTGGCTCCCAGAGCGCTGACGCGTCGCGGACTGTGTCGCCGAGAGGGCTGCATGTCCGTCGCCTTCAGCGGCGACCGGTCAGAGGTCGTGCAATTCGGCGGGGATATCTCGCCGAGAGTGGAGCACCCGCTGGACGCGCACGGCGTCGTCGTCGTCGGTGTAGAAGATGATGTACGGAAAGCGTCGAAGAGCAATGCTCCTGAGCTCGGCTATGCCCGTCTCGATCGCGAATCGGGTCGAGCCGATTGACGGGTGGGCGGCGAGGAGCTCCGTTGTGTCCTGAACGGCATCGACGAAATCGAGGGCCGCGGCATGCGCGCCCTCGTCGAGGTAGTGATCGACGGCCTCGTCGATGTCGAGGTAGGCACGCCGCGTCGAGACGACACGGCGGGTCACGCGAGGTCGGCTTCGGATCCGCGAATCCGCGAGCGCAACCCGTCGAAGTACTTGCTGTCGAGCTCGGGCCCGGGACCAGAGGTCATTCCGTCGACGATGAGGCCCCGCACCTGGGTGCGCGCCTGATCCCTGCGAATGAGATCACGTACGTACTCGCTGCTCGTGCCGTATCCACGCTCGCCGACCTGCGACTCGACGAAATCCTTGAGCCCATCCGGAAGGGAGACGTTCATGGTGGCCATCACCCCATGGTACGCCGACGATGGCAAACTTTGCCATCGTCGTTCCTCCGGTCAGCGCAGCGCGTGCTCGCTGATGTAGGCGCGGAGCGGGGCCTCGTCGTTGGCCATGTCGACCGTGCGCTGCGGGGCGTCGAGGAGCGCGCGCGTCGCGGGGTCGACCGGGGCGGTCGAGCCGAGAGCCTCCGCGAGCGTGTTCGCGAACTTCGGCGCCTTGGCCGTCTCGAGGACGAGCATGGGGACGCCGGTCTCGACGTACTCCCGCGCGACCTTCACGCCGTCGGAGGTGTGCGGGTCGAGGACGACGGCCACCGCGTCGGAGAACTCGCGGATCGTGGCGATGCGGTTGTCGTGGGTGCTCGTGCCGCTCACGATGCCGAACTCGGACTCGAACCGGTGCTTCTCCGCCGAGAGGTCGATCTGCCCTGTGGTGCGCAGCTCCTCCCACGCGGCGGCCGTGCGCTCCTGGTCGCGGCCGAGCAGCTCGAAGACGAAGCGCTCGAGGTTCGATGCGCGGGAGACGTCCATCGACGGGCTCGACGTCGCGAACGTCTTCTCAGCCGAGCGCGGGCTGTAGATGCCCGTGCGGAAGAAGTCGTCGAGCACGTTGTTCTCGTTGACCGCGAGTACGAGCCGGCGGATCGGCACACCCATGAGGCGCGCGTACTGGCCGGAGAGGATGTTGCCGAAGTTGCCGGACGGCACCGCGAACGACACCTCGAAGGCTGCGCGCTCGGACTCCGCGACCTCGTCGGTGGCGCGGAGCCACGCCCACACGTAGTACACGACCTGCGCCGAGATCCGACCGAAGTTGATGGAGTTCATGGCGCCCAGGTGGTGCTCGCGCTTGAACTCGATGTCCTCGGAAAGGCGCTTCACGAGGTCCTGGCACTCGTCGAAGACGCCGTCCACGACGATGTTGTGCACGTTCTCGTCGTGCAGGGAGTACATCTGCGCGCGCTGGTACTCACTCATGCGGCCCTTGGGCGACAGCATGAAGATCGCGAGGCGATCCCGTCCACGGACGGCGTGCTCGGCGGCCGATCCGGTGTCGCCGGACGTCGCTCCCAGCACGTTGAGGACTCGGTCCCTGTTCGTCAGGATGTATTCGAGTGCGCCGCCGAGGAACTGCATAGCGAGGTCCTTGAAGGCGAGAGTCGGGCCCTCGGACAGGCCGACGAGCGTGAGCCCCTCGCCGATGTCGCTGAGCGGCACGACCTCGGGGCTCGCGAAGCGGCCGGCGCCGTATGCGGACTCGCACAGCTGGCGCAGGTCGTCGCGCGGGATGTCGGTCGCGAACAGGCCGATCACCTCGGTGGCGAGCCCGATGTAGTCGAGCTCGCGCCACTCCTCGAGCATGCCGGCGTCGATGCGCGGCAGCTCGGCGGGAACCGCGAGGCCGCCGTTGGGCGCGAGGCCTTCGATGAGGACGTCGGTGTACTGCCCGAGCGAGCCGCCGCGGGTGGAGATGAACTGCACGATGGGTTGCCTCGGTCGCTTCGTCGATGGTCGATCGGTGGTCGCTCCCATTCTACGGACGCGTGGATGCGGCGCGGAGGCTGTGGTCAACGGGCGTCCGTCCGAGGCTGGCCGTCGTACGGTGAGAGGGCACCCATCCCCGGACGATCGGATCGACCACGATGACCTCTCCCAACCGCGCCCTCGTCCTCGTCGACGTGCAGATGCAGTACGTCGAGGGTCCGCTCGAGATCCGCTTCCCCCCGCACGCGGAGTCGGTCCCGCGCATCGCCGCGGCGATCGACGCCGCGACGGCCGCCGGGCTCCCGATCGTCGTCGTGCAGCACGACGCGGGCGCCGGCGCTCCGATCTTCGACCCGGAGACGCCGGCGTTCGCCCTGCACCCCGAAGTGGAGCAGCGGCGCACGGCGGAGTGAAAGGCCGTCACGAAGCAGTACGGCTCCGTCTTCGCGGACACGGACGTACACGCGTGGCTCCGTGAGCAGGGCGTCGACACCGTCACGCTCGTCGGCTACATGACCAACAACTGCATCCTCGCGTCGGCCGCGGAGGCCGAGCCGGTCGGGCTCGCTGCCGAGGTCCTCTCCGACGCCACGGGCGCGATCGACATCGTCAACGCGGCCGGCTCGGCGAGCGCGCGCACGGTCCACGAGATGCTCATGGCCCTGCTTCACTCGAACTTCGCGGCCGTCGCGACGACCGACGAGTGGGCGGCCGCCGTGAGGGACGGCCGCGCGCTCGCGCCCGACAACCTCATCGAATCCGCGGCTCGCGGCGCCGAGCGGTTCCCCGAGGGCTGACGAGGCTGGTGCGGCGGTCGTCCTGATCCCACCCCGCACAAACGAAAACGGCCCGCTTTCGCGAGCCGTTTCATTCTGTCTCAACCAGAACCTGCGCCAGCCGGTTACTCAGCTGGCAGAGTGCGCCCGGAGGGATTCGAACCCCCAACCTTCTGATCCGTAGTCAGATGCTCTATCCGTTGAGCTACGGGCGCAGTTTTCGGCTTTCGATGCGGTTTCCCGCTCGCAGGCCAGAGTAGAGACTATCAGGCGCACGGCGGCCTACGCCAATCGGGCTCAGCGAGCTCGACGCCCACGCGACATAAGCTGTGACGACCCCCTCCGGTGACAGATCGAGGACGTCCGCCATGACGCGTATCGGCCGCAATCCCGTGATCGGCGCCGCCCGCCTCACGAGTGTGCTGAGCGCCATCTTCGGCCTCGCGGTCGGTTCCGCCGTCTCCCGCATGACGGACGGTGCTGTCGGGTATGAGATCGCGGTGCTCGTGTCGGCGGCGGCGTTCTTCGGGCTCGTCTTCGGGATCGCAGCGCTGCTCCACCGTTCACTCGACTGGGACGAGCAGGCCGGCACCGTCTCGTTCTGGCGGCACACGGTGCCGCTCGCCTCGATCACCCGGGTGGAGCGCAGCCTGTCGGTGGGCGTCGGCACCTCCGTCTCCCTGAGCTACCGTTTCGTCTCCACCGAGGGACCGAGTGTGCGCATCCTCGTGGCGGGCCGTCCACTGAAGGGGCTCGATCACGAAGGTCTCGACTCGCTCCGCCGCCTCGTGGAGGCCGCACCGATCGCCGAACCGGCGCTCGTCGACGAGCTCACCGACGAGCACAACGTCCTCGTCGACGGACTCTCCGAGTCGGAAGGGCGCACAGCCGTCGGGAAACTCCTGCTGCTTCGCGAACTCGACCGCCTGATCGATCCTCGCGGCTAGACAGGCTGTAGCGGGAGGACCACGCGAGGGCCAACCGAGAGACATCGGGAACGCTTCGACGGGCGGGCCGACGGATCTCCCAGCCGGCGTGCGCGCCCGGCGCCCCGGATGGCACGCCGTCCTCCCGAACGGACGCGGCGCCCGCCCCTAGTCTGGGGCGACCACGTTCCGCACACCGAAGGACGACTCCTCATGACTCGCATCGGACGGAATCCCGCACTCGGGAGCATCCGCTTCATCGTCGTCGTGTGCGTGATCGGCGGGTTCCTTCTGGGCTCGCCGCTCACGCGCCTCACCGACGGGCAGGTGCCGTACCTGGCAGGGGCCGTCCTGTCGGTCGCACTGCTCCTCGCCGTGGTCTTCGGGCTCACGGCCATCCTGTATCGCCCACTGGCGTGGGACCCACGGGCGGGCACGGCATCGTTCGGAGGTCGGACGGTGCCGCTGGCGTCCGTCACACGCGCGGTCCGCGGGATATCCGCCGGCGTCGGCGCCGCCTACGTCACGTACCGCTTCTTCTCGACGGAAGGGCCGAGCGTCCGGGTGCTCATCGCCGGTCAGCCCTTGAAAGGACTCGATGCGGCGAGCGTGGCCGAGCTCATCCGGTTCATCGAGGCGGCGCCTATCGTCGAACCGCTCCGTCCGGGCGGCCTCACCGACCAGCAGGCGGCGCTCGCTGACGCGCTCACGGAATCGGGCGGGAAGTCCGACGCCGGCAAGCGGCTCCTGCTGGACGAGCTCCGCTCGATGCTCGCGGCGCAGAATCCCGATGCGCCGGTGGCTGCGGCCGCGGAACCGGAGGCGACCTCTGCCGACCCGCTCGCCCCTCCGATTCCGTTGGACGCTGCGGGGGTGGAGTTGCCCGAACGCCCGCGGATGTCGCAGCACGAGGCGGCGGACCTGGAACGGCAGTGGGAGGAAGACGACGCCGACGCCGCGCGGTACCTGCGGGCGCACCCTGTTCCGTTCATCACCCTGCGCCGCATCCTCGTCCTGCTGATCGTGGTCGCCGCCCTCGTCTCCGGCATCGCCCTCATGGTGGCGGTCGTCGCGGAGACCACGAGCGGCTCGCGGCTCGACGAGGACGCGAACGATCTCGCGGCTCTCTGGATCGTCGGACCCGGTCTCCTCGGCGTCGTCCTCTACCTCGTCTGGTGCGCGGTGGCGGACGCTCAGGTGCGCCGGCGACAGACCATCGCCTTCGCCTGGCTCGGAACGCGTGACCCGCAGCAGCGCACGCGGGGTCTCGCGACGCCGCTCCTCGCCGCGTGGGCGGAGCCGGCACCCGGCACCCGGTCTGCGCGAGCGCTCGGCTTCACCGGTTCGGTGATCGGCGGGCTGGCGTTCCTCATCGGGCTCATTCTCTTCTTCGACGACAGCGACGACCTGCTCGACCTGGGCGGCCCCCTCCTGGCGACCCTCCTCACCGTGATCGGCGGGGCGGTGCTCGCGGCCGGGATCGTGGGGCTGGTGTGGAGCTACCGCCGCCGGAGGGCGGGTGCTCGCGAGCTCGTCCTCCACGCGGGTTGGCGGCTCGACCCGCCGTTCGTCGCTGAGTAGCCTCGCGCTCTTCGAGGGCGCCAGTTACGTGCCGAGGGCGCCATGTGGGAGTGGCGCCCTCGCTCGGGAGTAGCCCTTTGGGTCACTTGAGGGAACCGGCGGTGAGGCCCGCGACGAGCCAGCGCTGGAGGAAGACCGCGGCGGCGAAGACGGGGATCACGCCGATGAGGGACGCGGCGGCGATCTTGCCGAAGTCCTGCACCCGCTCGCCGAGCATGAGGGACAGGATCACGGGCACCGTCTGAGCGTCCGGACCCTGCGTGAGGAACGTCGCGAACAGGAACTCGTTGTAGTTGAGCACCGCCACGATCACCCCGACAGCCACGAGCGCGGGCGTGAGGAGCGGGGTCACGACGCTCACGAGCACGCGCCATTCCCCCGCCCCGTCGATCTGCGCCGCCTCATCGAGCTCCACCGGAAGGCGGCGGACGAAGCCCTCGAGCAGCCAGATCGCGACGGCCGTGTTCGTGAGCGCGTAGACGAGGGTGAGGCCCGCGAGCGTGTTGTTCAGTCCGAGCACGCGCAGAAGGGTGAAGACGGGTACGATCGCGACGATCGGCGGCAGCAGCCACGGGCTCAGCACGAGCCCGGCGAGCGTGCGCCCGCCCGTGCGGTGACGCGCCATCGCCCAGGCGGCGGGGAGCGCGAACACGAGGGTGAGGGCGGCTCCGCCGAGCGACGCGACCACGGAGTTCACGATCGCACGCGGCAACCCCGACTCCGTGAACGCGGCGGCCCAGTTGCCCCAGGCCGGCGACGTCGGCACGAGCAGTCCAGCGGAGACCTGTCCCTGCGTCATGAGCGACACCGACAGGAGATACGCGAGCGGCACGAGCGCCGCCGCGAGCGACAGTCCAACCCATACCGCGGCGCCCCACGACCGCTTCTTCCGTCGCCTGATGGCGGGTATGATCGCCGGCCGGACGGGTTGAGCGTCCGAAGATGACACCTCACGGGTCTGGAGATCAGTCATGGTGGAGCCTCCGGGTGACGGCGACGACGGGGAGTGTCACGACGGTCACGACCACCGCGAGCAGAAGCGTGATGACGGCGGCACGTCCCACGTCGAACTGCTGCAGCGCCGCCTGCCAGATGAGGTAGGCGGGCATCGTCGTGGACTGGCCGGGGCCGCCCGACGTGAGGATGTAGACGAGGTCGAAGACTTTGAACGCGAGCACGAGACGGATGAGGAACGCGGCCCCGACCACTCCCGCGATCGCGGGCAGCGTGATGCTGCGGAACAAGCGGAAGCCATGCGCGCCGTCGAGCGCGGCCGCCTCGCCGATCTCGGTGTCCTGCCCGATGAGGGCCGCGAACACGAGCAGCACGATGAGCGGCGTCCACTCCCACACGTCGGCGAGCGCGACACCGAGGAACGCGAACACCGGGTGCGAGAGCACGGACACCGTCCCGCCGCCGGGGAACACGGCGCCGAGCACTGTGTCCACGAGCCCGCCCGACGGGTTGAAGACGAGCTTCCACAGGATGCCCACCACCACGGGTGGCGTGATCATCGGGAGGAGCAGCAGCGTGCGGACGATCGCGCCGGAACGAACCGAGCGCCACAGGGCGACGGCCGTCGCGACGCCGAGCACCACGCTCACGACCGCGACGAGCACCGCGTAGACGACGCCGCGGACGAGCGCGGCCGTCGCGTCGGCATCCCCCAGCACGCTCTCGAACGTGGCGGTGCCGACGAACTCCTGGAACGGGCGGCCGAGGCTCGATTCGGTGAACGCGGCGAGCGCGATGAAGACGAGCGGGTAGCCACCGAGGACGACGAGGGCGAGCACGGCGGGGGCGACGAAGACACGGCGCGTCCACGTCGTGCGGGGGCGCCGCCGGGGCGCACGGGACGGACCCGCGTCTCGGTTCTCACCGATCCGCGGGTCCGACTGGCGTGTGAGGGTGGCGGTCACCCGAGGAGGTCTTCCCACTCCGCCTGGACGCGGTCGAGGGTGTCCTGCGCGGAACCGCCCTCACCGGCGAGCAGCTTCGCGAGTTCGTCCGTGAGCACCTGCGCGGCCTCCGTGGCGTTCTCGCCGGTGGGCCACGCGAGGGCGCCGTCGAGCGTCGCGCGGTTGGCCTCCTGGATCTCCGGGTACTCCTCGCCGTACGTGGGGTCCTCGAGCGACGAGACGCGGTTCGGGTCGATGCCGGTGGGCGGGAGGGCCGTGAGGAGCTTCGCGTTCACCTCGGACGACGACGCGAACTCGATGAACTTCTGCGCGAGAGCGGTCTTCTGCGTGTTCGCGGAGATCACCCAGCTGAAGCCGGCGACGAGCGACGCGCGCGACTGGGTGTTGTCGCCACCGGTCGGCAGGAGCGTGACGCCCCACTTGTCGACGACCTCCGAGCCGCTCTCCGGGTCCTGCGAGCGCACGCCCAGGTCGGTCCAGTTCTCGATGAAGCCCACCTTGCCGGCGAACCAGGCGCTGTTGCCGGCACCGAAGTCGGTCTCGGCGGGGGTCGGCAAGGCGTAGTCGTTCACGTCCACGAGGGCCTGCGCGGCGGCGACGGCCTCCGGCGAGTTGATCGTGGGCTTGCCGTCCTCGTCGACGAACTCGCCGCCGAAGCCGGCGAGGCGGTTCGCGAAGCTCGCGCCGAGGATGAGGGGCGACTTCTGGCCGAACACCGCGGCGCCGTAGACGCCGTCTGCTCCCTCGTTCTCGGTGATCGTCTTCGTCTGCTCGAGGTACTCGTCCCACGTCTTCGGCGGGGTGTCGAAGCCGTTCCGGGCGAGGATCTCCTTGTTGTAGAAGAGCACGTGGGTGTCGCCGTCGAACGGGAGGCCGTAGGTCTTGCCGTCGACCTGGCTGTACGGCTCCCAGATGGACGGGATGAAGTCGTCGACGTCGATCGCATCGTTGCCGTCGACCCACTCGGTGAGGTCCTGGATGGCGCCGTCGGCCGCGAGGTCGCCGAGCGAGGTGTACCAGGGGGCGGCCACGTCGATCGTGTTGGCACCGGACTGCTGGTCGAGGGCGAGCTTCGAGCCGATCTCGTCGTACGGCACGATGACGGGCTTGATGATCGCGCCCGTCTCCTTCTCGAACTCGGTCGTGAGCCACTCGGCCGCGCCTTCGTGCGAGGAGATCATGAGCACGGACAGCTCCTGGCCGGTGAAGTCGCCGTCCTCGCCCCCGGCATCGGCTGAACCGCCGGCGCAGGCGGAGAAGGCGAGGGCGACGGTCGCGGCTCCGGCGACGAGCGCCACGCGGCGGGCGCGGCGTCCGAAGGGGGAACGGATCGTGGTCATGGGGGTCTCCTCGGAGATCGGGTGGGGTCGGAGCTCGCCACCGGAACGGGGCGCTGTCTGAGAAATGTAGGGACGCCGCGAGCCCGGCGGAAGCGGCGCCGTAAGACGGCGACACGATGTGACGAACTGTGTCGCCGAAGGTTTCGTCGTGTGTCGGCCGACCTCGCGGCGGCCCTCCGCTGCCCGGTAGCTTCGGCCCGGACGGCTCCGACGCGGAGCCTGTGTCCCGCCGCCTCCCGGAGTGCGGCACCCGAGTCCGAGCAGGAACTGGAGACAGCGAGATGGCTTCGCGCATCATCCTCAACGCGTTCGACATGAGCTGCGTGACGCACCAGGCACCCGGGCTGTGGAAGCACCCGGACAACCAGGCGCACCGCTACAACTCCCTCGACTACTGGGTGGACCTCGCGAAGCTGCTCGAGCGCGGCACGTTCGACGCCCTCTTCATCGCCGACGTCGTGGGCGTGTACGACGTGTACCGGCACTCCGCCGCCACGGCCCTCGAGGACTCGGCGCAGATCCCCGTCGGCGACCCGATCGTGCAGGTCTCGGCCATGGCGCACGCGACGGAGCACCTCGGCTTCGGTGTCACCGTCGCCTCGACGTACGAGCTGCCGTACGCGCTCGCCCGGCGCTTCTCCACGCTCGACCACTTCACGAAGGGCCGCGTGGGCTGGAACGTCGTGACCTCCTACCTCGACTCCGCCGCGAAGAACCTCGGCCTCGACAAGCAGATCGGCCACGACGACCGCTACGGCATCGGCGACGAGTTCCTCGACGTCACCTACAAGCTGTGGGAGGGGTCGTGGGAGGACGACGCCGTGGTGATCGACCGTGAGCGCGGCGTCTACACCGACCCCACGAAGGTGCACCCCATCGCGCACGACGGCGAGTACTTCCGCGTGCCCGGTGTGCACCTCTCCGAGCCGAGCCCGCAGCGCACGCCCGTGATCTTCCAGGCCGGCGCCTCGTCGCGTGGCCGCGAGTTCGCGGCCAAGCACGGAGAGGCCATCTTCATCAACGGCCTCAAGCCGGAGCTCACACGCCGCATCACGGACGACATCCGCGACCGGGCCGAGCAGATCGGTCGTCCGCGCGACAGCGTGAAGATCCTGACGCTCGCGACCGTCGTCGTCGCGGACACCGATGAGGAGGCGCAGGCGAAGTACGACGCGTACCGGCCCTACGTGAGCCTCGACGGCGCACTCGCCCTGTATGGCGGCTGGTCGGGACTCGACCTCTCGCAGTACGACCCCGACGAGCCGCTCAAGTACGTCGACACGGACGCCGCCCGCTCGGCTCTCGCGATCTTCACCCAGTACGACTCGGAGCGCGAGTGGACCCCTCGCGACATCGCGCACTACGTGGGGATCGGCGGCATCGGACCCGTGATCGTCGGAAGCCCGACGACGGTCGCCGACGAGCTCGAGCGGTGGATCGAGGTGGGCGGCATCGACGGCTTCAACCTCGCGTACGTCGTCACACCCGGCACCTTCGAGGACGTCGTGGAGCTGCTCATCCCGGAGCTCCGCCGCCGCGGCCGCGTGTGGGACGAGTACCCCGAGGGCACGCTGCGCAGTCGCCTCAACGGAACGGACTCTCCCGTCGTGCCCGAGTGGCACCCCGCCCACGCGTACCGCGGCGCCTACGTCGACAAGCCGAGCGCGGCCGACGACACCGCACCGTCCCTCTTCTCCGCTTCGCTCGAGACCCAAGGAGCCTGACGTGACCGACACGACCATCGACCGCATCGCGACGGCCCGTTCCCCGTGGAGCGGCACGGCGTCTCGCGAGGAGCTCGCGCACTGGCGCGGCGTCGCCGAGCGTGTGGCCGCGACCCTCGGAGAGGACGCCCTCGCCCGCGACCGCGCCAACCTCGACCCCACCGCGGAGCTCGACCTGCTCCGCGAGAGCGGGCTCGTGAACCTCCTCGACCCCGCCGAATACGGCGGTGGCGGAGGCCACTGGGAGTCGGCGTTCCTCGCGGTCCGCATCCTGTCGCGCACCGACGCGTCGATCGCGCAGGTCCTCGCGTACCACTACATCAACTCAGGCAACATCGGCTTCAACACCGATCCCGCGAAGCGCGCCGACTGGTACCGCCGCACGGTCGAGGGCCGCTGGGTGTGGGGCGACTCGGTGAACCCCACCGACCCGAACCTGCTCCTCACCCCGGACGGCGACGGCTACCGCCTGAACGGCCTGAAGCGATTCTCCACCGGAGCCTCCGCCGGCGACGTCGTGCTCGTGAACGCGATCGTGCAGGGCGGCGAGCTCGACGGCCGCTTCCTCTTCTTCGCGCTCGACCACGACCGCGACGGCGTCTCGTACCTCGGAGACTGGGACGCGCTCGGCCAGCGTCTCTCGGCGAGCGGCTCTGTGCGCTTCACCGACGTGGTCGTCTCGCCTGACGACATCCTCGGCGTCGGTACGGAGGAGCCCTTCTCCACCCTCATCACCCCGGGCATCCAGCTCGCGTTCGGCAACCTCTACCTCGGCGTCGCGGAGGGCGCGCTCGCACAGGGGCTCGACATCACACGTGCCCGCCCCGCCGCGTGGTTCCTCAGCCAGGCGGACTCGTACCGGAACGACCCGTTCGTACAGCGCGTCGTCGGCGAGTTCTCGTCGAAGATCGCCGCCGTCGAGGCTCTCGCCGACCGTGCCGGTCGCGCGTTCGACGAGGTCATCGCGCTCGGCGACGGCGTGACGGCGGAGATCCGTGGGGAGATCGCGATCGAGATCGCGAAGCTCAAGGTCGTGTCGACCGACGTCGGCATCGAGGTGTCGAACCGGATCTTCGAGATCACGGGGTCGAGCTCCGCGAAGGCGTCGACGGGTCTCGACCTGTTCTGGCGCAACGTGCGCACCCACTCCCTCCACGACCCGGTCGACTACAAGAAGCTCGAGGTGGGCGCGTACGTGCTCAATGGCGAGCTCCAGCCGATCTCCCTCTACACGTAGGAGCCCGCGATGACGCAGACACACACCGACCACACGCTCCGCGCACCGTCCTCGGAAACGGAAGCGGCTTCGGTCGCCCACCACACGGGCCCCGAGCCTGTCGACGGGCCCGCCTCGGGAATCGGACCCGCTGCACCGACCCGGCTCGACGCCGTGCTCGCGCGGCTGCGTCCCGTGTTCGACCGCATCGCGGAGGGCACGATCGCGCGCGAGCAGGACCACGCGCTCCCGGTGGAGCCCGTTCGCTGGCTCGTCGACGCGGGCTTCGCCCGCCTCCGCGTGCCCACCGACTTCGGTGGCGACGGCCTCACCATCCCGGAGCTCGCCGAGGTGCTCGTGGAACTCGCGGCCGCCGACTCGAACCTGCCGCAGATCTTCCGTGGCCACATCGCGTTCGTCGAGGACCGCCTCCAGGCGGCGCCCGGCGGCGAGCGTGACTCGTGGCTGCGCCGATTCGCCGCGGGCGAGATCGTCGGCAACGCATGGAGCGAGACGGGTGCCGGTGCGCTCGGCACGTCGCAGACGAAACTCGAACGCCGCGGCGACCGCTGGGTGCTGAACGGCCGCAAGTTCTACACGACGGGCAGCATCTTCGCGGAGTGGACCGACGTGACAGCGGACCGCGACGGTGAGGCCGTCACGGCGATCGTCCGCACGGGCCAGCCGGGTGTCGCGATCTCGGACGACTGGGACGGCTTCGGCCAGCAGCTCACCGGAACGGGCACGATCGTGTTCACCGACGCCGAGGTCGAGGACGCGCACGTGGCGCTCTTCGACGACCGCTTCCGCTACCAGACCGCGCTCTACCAGCTCGTGCTCCTCGCGGTGCTCGCGGGCGTCGCCGCGGCCACCGAGCGCGACACCGCGCAGGCGATCCGCGAGCGGACCCGCGTGTACAGTCACGGCGTCGCATCGCTCGTGCGGGACGACGCGCAGATCCAGGCGGTGGTGGGCGAGATCTCGTCCGTCGCCTACACCGCCCGCACGCTCGTCCGCGGCGTGGCCGAGGCCGTGCAGGGCGCGGCCGACACGGCACACCTGCGCGACAGTGACGAGGACCTCGCGGCGAACGTGCTCGCGGAGATCCGTTCGGCGCAGGCCCAGGTGGTGCTGTCGGAGTCGGTGCCGCGGGCCGCGACCCTCGTCTTCAACACGCTCGGCGCATCGGCGACGAGCCGCGCGAAGGCGCTCGACCGTCACTGGCGCAACGCCCGTACCGTCGCCTCCCACAACCCCGTGATCTACAAGGCACGCATCGTGGGCGACTGGTCCATCAACGGCACGCCCCCGCCCTTCATCTGGAACATCGGCACCGCCCCCACCCCCTCCTGACGAAAGGGCTACTCCCGAGCGAGGGCGCCACCTAGATGTGGCGCCCTCGGGACGTATCTGCAGCCCTCGACGACGCGCCGCACACCCCAAAGCCCTCACACGGACTGGACCCTGTCAGGGAGCGGGCAGACCATGCAGTCGGTGGTCCTGACCGCTTACGTCGAGCCGGCCGACTGACGAACACCCGACGGTGCGAGCCCGTCAGACCGCTGAGTCCTTCATCGCCAGCTCCAGGGCGAGTTCCATACTCCGGAGGCGGGCGGGTGAGAAGTCGTACGGCATCTTCCCGATGGCTCCGACGGCGCTCATCGAGTCGGGCCCACGGCCGGAGGCGCGACCGGAGGCGCGGCCGGCCTCGCCGCCGCCCTCGTCGGGTTCGGGATGCGCGGCGTCCCATGCGTCGAACATCGCCTCGTCCTCCTGGGTCTGACCGGACGCCTCGATGACCGCGTGGAGCGACTCCTCGAACCTCTGGCGTTCGGCGGCCACCTGCGCCACACGCGGGTCGTCGACGGCGACCGAATCGTCGAGGGCCTTCTCCGCCGCGTCGACGCGGTCGGATTCCTTCCGGAGCTCCGGGTGTCGGGCGAGGGCGACGAAACGGCCGGCCTGGACGGCCGCGCCGAGTGGACCGAGAATCCGCTCCGTCACCAGCAGGGTGTCCAGGTCCTCCTGCCGCAACGAGCCCTCCGGCAGGCCCTCGAGGCGACCGGAGACGAGATCGGAGAGGAGCCCCATCCGGCTGCCCCGCGTGCGCATGCGCTGGACGGCGGAGCGCTGCCGCCGCAGTTCCTCCTCCTGGGCGGCGAGGGTGTGGTCCAACCGTTCCAGGACGCCCTCGATGTCCCGCGTACTGTCGGCATCGGACGGAGCGGCGTCCGCGGCCGCATCACGGATGTCGCTCAGGGCGATCCCGGCGTCGGCCATCGTGCGGATCCACAGCAATCGGATCATGTCCTCATAGCCGTAGCGACGACGACCGTCACTGCCGCGCTCGGGCTCGGGGAGCAGACCGATCGCGTGGTAGTGACGGATCGCCCGCGGTGTCGTGCCGACGAACGCGGCCGCGTCGCCGATCCTGACCTGACGTGGGGTGAACGGGAACATCGTAGGAGCCCTCCTCAAGAAGCCGGACGTGAATCCACTGCATCACATGACGCTGCGGAAGGTGCAACTCGAGTTCTGATGCATCGGGCCGTGCACAGACGGACGACGAGCCCGCCCTGGTGACCACGCCCTCGTCGCGCACGTCCTGAGAATCGACACCGCCCGTCCTCGGCAGCTCTAACCGGACGACGCACACTCGAATCAACAGCGGTGCGCCGCACGCATCGATCGTGCGCGGGATCGCGGCGATACGACCAGATCCGTCTCCGTGGCCCACGAACTGGGTACACCCCGCGACGGCTCAGGTACCTCAGCAGACACACTGGCGAAACATAGCGTCCCTAGGTTGAAACGACAGCCCCTCCGGCCGCTCAGGCCACCGCACCGCTCTCCATCCGGCACACCTCCCGGCCTCGGCGCGTGCGTTTCGTCGTTCCATCGTGCCCTCGAACGAAAGAGACCTCCGTGTTCACACGTGTCGTGGCCGGAGCGAGCAGCGTCATCGTTGCCGCATCAGCCGTCTTCCTGTCCGCCCCATCGGCCTTGGCCGATCCCGGCATCCTCGATGCCCCGACCGTTCCCATCGTCCGCACCGACGGCGGCGTCGCGCTGCCCACGAGCTACCCCGTGCAGCCGACGCTCACCGAAGTGCCGGCCGACCCCACCGACGCCTCCCTCTTCCGCGGAGCCGTGCCCTATGCCGACATCGCCCCGAAGGTCAACGACCTCATGGCCGAGAGCGAGTACGTCTCCGCCCAGGTGATCGGCCAGTCCGAGCAGGGCCGTGACCTCTACCTCGTCACCGTCACGGCGCCCGAGACCGCTGAGGAGACCGCGCAGCAGACAGCATGGCGCGACGCGATCAAGCACACCCCGGGCGTCGCGGCCGAGAGCGCCGCCATCGCCGACGGCTACAAGCTGCCCATCTGGTTCAACTCGAACATCCACGGCAACGAGTGGGAGGGCACGGACGCGACGCTCAACTACATCGAGCAGCTCGTCGACACGTCGGGCGAGCCGGAGGTGAAGGAGCTCCTCGAGACCACGCGCCTCTACTTCACCGTCTCCGCGAACCCGGACGGCCGCTTCAACGGCACCCGCGCCACCGCGAACGGCTACGACCCGAACCGCGACTTCATCACGAACGCGACGAACACGACAACGGCGCTGCGCGACATCACCGGGCGCATCCAGCCCACCTACTTCGTGGACCTCCACGGCTACACCGGCATCCTGCAGGTCGAGCCGTGCGGGCCGCCCCACGGCGAGAACTACGAGTACGACCTCTTCCTGCCGCACGCCTACTCCGCCGCCCTCGCGGTGGAGGAGGCCGTCGCCGAGGCGGACATCCCGGGCAACACGTACGACGACGGCGCTGGCAACCCGACCACGACCAACACGGGCAAGATCCTGATCCCCTACCGCGACATCCGCGAGGGCTGGGACGACTGGCCCCCGATCTTCGCCCCGCAGTACGTGGCGTACCAGGGCGCGATCACGAACACCGTCGAGCTGCCCCTCGGACGCTCAAACGACCCCGAGACGAGCAAGAAGAACTCCGCGATCGACACCGAGGTGGCCGAGGTCGTCATCGACTCGATCATCGAGTACGTCGTCGACAACCGCGACCCGCTGCTCGCGAACCAGATCGAGATCTTCGACCGCGGCGTGACCGGCGCCGAGCAGACCCCGATCCCCGCGGACGTCGCCCCCGAGGACCTCGCCCCCGGCGTTCCCACCGAGTGGACCGACATCTGGGACGAGACGGACATCTACAACGCCACGTTCCCGCGCGCCTACGTCATCCCCGTGGACGGCTCTCAGCGCTCGCGCTCCGACGCCGAGCAGCTCGTGGAGCAGCTCCTCGTGAACGACGTCGAGGTCACCCGCGCCACCGCTCCGTTCACGGCGGACGGCACGACCTACCCGGCCGGCACGTTCCTCGTGGACATGCACCAGCCGCTGCGCGGTCTCGCCAACGTGCTGCTCGCCGACGGGACGGACATCTCCGACCGCATCTCCGAGATGTACGACATCTCCGCGTGGAGCCTCTCACTCCTCTGGGGCGCTGATGTCGTGTCTGTCGGCGACACCACCGACGCGGCCGTGACCGTCGCGGTCGAGCCGGTGACCGAGGTCGACCTCGGCGGTTCGGTCGCCGACGGCGGCCCGTACCTCGCTCTGGAGCCCGCTGGCACCGCCGAATGGCAGGCCGTCACGGCCCTGCTCGACGCAGGCATCCCGCTCTCGCAGCTCGAGGACGGAACGGTCGTGCTCGGCAAGGACGCGGCGAGCCGCGCCGCCGCCGAGGAGGCCGCCTCCCTGTTCGGGGTCGACTTCACGGCGACCGACGGACTCGCGCTCCGGGAGGAGTCGACGACGTCGCTCCGCTCGCTCTCCGTGGGATACACGACGACCGACGACCGTGACGTGCTCCTCAAGCTCGGCTTCGACGAGCCCGTGCTTGTGAGCGCCGCGCTCGTCACCTCGGGCGCCGTGGACCTCTCGACCCTCGACGTGCTGTTCCTCGGTGGCAACCTCAGCTTCACCGGCCAGAACGCTGCGGGAGCCGAGAAGCTCACCGCGTACCTCGCGGCCGGAGGCGACGTCGTCGCCCGCGGCAGCGGCGGCGCGACGTTCGCGAACACGAACGGGCTCGCCCAGGTCACCGCGACCACGGGCACGAGCGGATCGAACGGCATCGTGCGCGTCGACACCCCCGAGGGCAGCGTCTTCGGGCCGGACACCGCCGACACCGCGTTCATCTACCCGGCCACGTGGTTCGTAGGGCTCGGCGACGATGTCACCGTGGAGCAGAGCTACGCGAGCGACGTGTTCGTCTCGGGCCACTGGGCCACCTCGGACGGCCGCTCCCCCGCGGACGCGGCGGGACAGGCGTCGGCGATCTCGTCGGAGACGGAGGCGGGCAGCCGCTTCTTCCTCTTCGGCACGTCGCCCACCTTCCGCAACCACCCGGTCGGGCAGTTCGGCGACATCGCGAGCGCGCTCTACTGGTCGGCCGGACCCGGCACGGCCGTCGTGCCGCCGATCACGGAAGAGGACCTCACGGAGGACACCCGCGGCGGCGTGAGCGTTCCCGCCGAGGCCACGGCGGGCGACACCATCACGGTGACGGTCGACGCATCCCTCGCGGAGCAGGAGCTCACGGCGACACTCTTCTCCGAGCCCGTCGGCCTCGGCACGCACGTCGTGTCGGCCGCCGGCACCTTCGAGGTGACGATCCCCGCCGACACGACGGCGGCCGTCCACCGCGTGGCCGTGGAGGACGCGACCGGCGCGCTCATCGGCTGGGACGACCTCACGGTCCTCGCCGCCGAAGTGCCGGGAGAGGAGCCCGGAACGGGTGAGCCGGGAACCGGTGAGCCGGGCGCGGGCGACCCCGGCGACGGGGCCGCCGGTCCCGGCGAGGGTGTCGCGGTGACGGGTGCGAACGATGCACTCCCCGTGATCGGCCTCGCGAGCGCGCTGCTGCTCTTCGGAGCGTGCCTCGTGGTCGCGAAGCGCATGCGCCGAGCGAGCGAGGGTGTGACCGAGGAGTAGGAACCCGCTCGGATCGACCGACGCCCGGTCGTGGGACAGCCGTCCCGCGACCGGGCGTCGTCGTGTTCCAGTGTGGTCGCCGTTACTCCTGGGCGGGCGTCGTCGCCTCGACGATCGGGACCACGGGATGCGCGTCGAGAGCGGCGATCTGGCGCTTGAGGGCCACCTGGCGGTACGACGCGTCGATCAGTTCGGCGATGAACGTCCAGTCCGTCTCGGGCGACTCGTCCACGTCAGCACCGATCCATCCGCCCGGGCCGAAGTACGGCGGCACGAAGATGCGGGGCAGTTCGAGCAGGGCTCGCCGCTCCTCCGCGTCCGGCTTCACGACGATCGCGTGCGGACGCTGCATCGACGACCCGAGGGTGACGAAGATCTTCTTCCCCGCGCGGAACGTGGGACGCCCCCACGCCATGACCTCGGCGGACTCGGGGTACGGAGCGCACAGCGCGCGGACGCGCGCGACCACCGGGTCGCCCTCCTCGAAGAGCAGCGGGTGTTGCCGTTCCATGCGGAGAGGCTACAGCCCGCCGCCGACGTCGGACGCGGTCGAGGGATCAGGCGCCGGCGAGCGAGTAACCGGCCTCCGCGATCGCGGCCTCGACGTCGGCCGATGCGAGCGGGCGCGAGACGGTGACGTCCACGCGGGAGACGCCGCCCGCGTTCAGGTCGACGTCCACACCCTCGACGCCGTCGATCGCCGACAGCTCCTCGGTGACGGCGGAGACGCAGTGGCCGCACGTCATGCCGGCGACGAGGTACTCCTCGTGGAGGGTGGGGGCGGATTCGGTCGAGCTCATGGTGCACCTCGCGGATCGTGGGCACTCCATCGAGTACCCGGGTGGGGTATCTACGATACGCCCACGTCCACGATCGAGCAACGCCGCCCCGGGCACGTCGGCTCGGGGCGGCGGGTCGGCTCGGGATCAGCGCGAGGCGAAACCGCGGCGACGCGCGATCACAAGGGTCGCGCCGAGGGCCAGCAGGAGGGCGGCGAGCGTGCCGCCGGCCCAGACGATGCCGCCATCGGTTCCGGTGACGGCCAAGCCGCCCCCGTCCGCCTCACCGGTCGAACCGTCCGTCGGATCGGCCGGAGTCGTCGGTCCCGTCGGATCCGTGGGATCGGTCGGATCCGTGGGATCCGTCGGGTCGACCGGCGGGTCCGTCGGGTCGACCGGCGGGTCCGTGGGGTCCGTGGGTTCCACCAGCCCGGCGATGGCAGCCCGCAGCCCCTCAGCCGCCGCGGTGTAGGTCTCGAACGACGCACCCTCGTCCACGGCGCGCGCCGCGTCGAGCGCTGTCGCCAGCGCCGCCACGCTCTCCGGCGAGTACGGAGCGGTGTCGATCGCCTCGGCCTGCTCGATCAGACCCGGGAGCTGCCGGACGACCTTCCACACCATCTGCTCGGTCGCAGCCGTCAGGATGCGCGCTGCCGCATCGGCCTCGGGCTGCGTCACGTCGGGGTCGGCGGCGACGCGCTCGGCCTCGTCGAGAGCGGAGCGGAGCACCGCCACATCGATGGCGACGTAGCGCTCCTCATGCTCAACGATCGCCTGGGCGCCGTCGATGGCGGCCCGCAGCGTCGTGAGGTCGGCGGGCGGCACCTCTCCCTCCTCCGGCGCGAACTCGAACCAGTCCAGGTTGGACACGTACTGGTAGGACTGGCCGGGGACGGGATCGGAGTGCATCACGACCACGAGGGTGTGACGACCGGACACGGCCTCCGCGAGATCGACGGTCGTGGTCACGTAGGTGCCCCACCCGCCGGTCTTCGGCAGCGCGACCTCGCCGACCTTGTTCGCCTCGCTCGGCTCGTCGAGGTAGAACTCGAGTCGCGGATTCGCTCCGACCCGCTCGTCGCGTGTGGACGTGCGCACCGTGAGCGACGTCAGCTCGCCCCGTCCGAAGTCGACGTCGGCGTAGGTGAGCCGTCCGCCGTCGTAGGTGCCTCCCACATTGCCGGTCGGGCTCGTGCCCTCCGCGACGAGGGAGCCGCCACTCGACCCGGTGAAGGCCTCGGCCTCGACGCGGACCGGATCGACCGCGACAGCCTCGGACGCCGCCAGGAGCGTCACCCGATCGATGGAGATCGTGCCCGGGTCGAGGCGCAGGCTCAGTGTGGGGTCCCAGCCCGCGAGCTGCTCGGCCGTCAGCTGCGAACCGAGATCACCCGAGCGGAGCTTCCGCCACGTGCCGTCCTCCTCGATCCACGACGTGATCACACCGTCCGACACGACCGTCGCGAAGCGGTCTCCCGGATTCCAGACCACGCCCGTCGAGGTACCCGCGCCGATGTCCTTGCCCTGCCCGTCGACGACCACATCCATGCCGCTCTCGGTTCGCGTGTTGTTGAACCAGCTGTGCGCGCGGTTCGACGGTCCGTCGGTGAGGCCGATGAACAGGCTGTCCTCCGCCGCCTTCGTTCCGGCGAAGCTCTTCGGCTCGACGATCAGGGCGAAGTCCTCCCCGCCGCTCGCGGGGAGTGCGATGTGACTCCACCGCCGGCCGTCGGCCGTTGCCTCGAGCGCGCCATCGGCGGTGTCGACGGAGACGTCGGCCGAGGCCTCGCTTCCGTCACCGAACACGGTGTACTCCGACAGTCGATCCGTCGAGAAGTCGTCGTCGAAGCGGACCTCCCCGTAGAGCGTGCCGTCGAGGCGCACTTCGTCCGACGTGTCGGCGATCGTCAGGCCCGCAGCCGCGCGGGTCAGGGTCGTGTGCGCGGAGTGCAACTGCTCGTCCGTCGCCTGGTCGTTCGCGAGGGCGGTCTTCGCAGCATCCCGTGCAGCCGTGAAGGTGTCGAACGAGCTCGTCGTGTATGCGCCCTTCACGACGAGGTCGGCCTCCTCGACGAGGGCGGTGAGCTTGGCGCGCCACTGCTGGTCGACGGCGAGTGTGAACGAGCCGAGGCCCGAGATGCCGTCTCCGCTGACCTCAGTCGCGAGAGCGCCGACGAACGCCGCGTCGGTGAACGCGAGCGCGAATCGTGCGCGCTGGAGGTCGCCGAGCGATCCCCGCAGCCGGAGGTCGATCGTCGTCGCGTCCCGCTTCACCGCGGTCGCGGTGACGCCGGCGGGGAGGCCCGGGACGGTGAGCACGCCATCAGCCACGAGGTCCCGTCCATTCACGCCGGCGAACGCCGCACCGCTGATCGTGAGCGCGACCGACGTGTCGACGGTGCCGTCGGCCGACGCCGTGAGCGCCGTCTTCTCTGCGTGCAGCGCGGCACCATCGAACGTGACCTTGAACGCGAACGAGCGCGTCCCGGTGGACGGCTTCTTGGAGAAGGCCGCGTCGGCGACGCTCAGCTCGAGGTCGTCGATGCTGTCGAGTGCGCCGTGCGTCTCCGCCTGGCCCGTGAGCGCGAGCGTCACTCCGCGGTCGCCGGTCCGCGTCGCCACGAGGTTCAGACCCGCCGGCACGTTGTCGGCCGAGATCGCTCCGGTTGCCGCGAGATCGTCGCCGTTCGTGCCGGCGAACGCGCCGTTCCGCAGCGTCAGCGCGATCTCGTCGCCGACCGAGCCGTCCCCGGCCTCACTCTCGCTGAACTCGCGAGAAGCGACAGAGATCGCGCTCGTCGGGTCGTAGACCGAGCTCGGGAGGACGTCGCTCAGCGACGACGCCGACACCCCATCGGCCGCCCAGTCGGAGGCCTCATCGCCCATCTCGAACGCGAGCTCGCCTCCGGCGGTGAGCTGGTCGTACGTGACCCACGTCCGCTCGAAGTCCTGGCCGTTGAGAGTGGCCGACTGGATGTAGTAGTCGTCGGGCGAGACGCCGTTCGCGCTGATGTCGAACGTGCGGCCCGACTCGTAGCTGATCTGCACATTCTCGAAGAACGGCGTGCCGATCTGGTACGAGTCGGAGCCCGCCTGCACCGGGTAGAGCCCGAGCGCCGCCGCGACGAACGTGGCCGACATGGCCCCGGTGTCGTTGTCCTGCGTGGGCAGGAAGCCCTGCGGCGAGTTCTTGTAGACCTTGGTCTTGATCGGGGGTCGGAACTCGCCGCCGCTCGTCGGGTACTCCCCCGTGGACCCGGTGGCGATGTACCGGTTCCACGTCTCCTTCGTATAGAGGGAGCGCACCCAGTGCTGCGTCTTCGAGGGCGCGCCCACGTAGTTGAAGAGGTAGGGCACCTGCAGATCGGTCTCGTTGGCGCTCGAATACAGCATGCGTGAGCCGTCGTCGGGTGCCTGCTCACCGAACATGAAGCTCAGTGCCGAGAGGGTCTCGTCCTGGCCGCCCATGAGGTCGATCATGCCGCCCATGTCGCTCGCGACCGTCCAGTTGTACTGCCAGAGCGTGCCCTGGTAGACGTTGCCGGCCTCGAACGCCTCCGGGTTCGCGTTCACCCACGAACCGTTCGCATCCCTCGGGAACACGAGTCCGGCGGTGTCGCCGCCTGCGACGGTCACCGCGTCCTTCTTGTAGAGGTTCGTCCAGTTCGCCGCGCGCAGCCGGAAGCCGTCGGCCTCCTCGGTCCGACCGAGGGCGTCGGCGATCGTCGCGAGCGCCGTGTCGTCGTAGGCGGCCCCGAGGGTGTCGTCGACCTCGTTCGGGATGTAGCCGCGCTTGACGTTGTCCGGGTCGGCATAGCCTCCGGCGGATTGCGACACGAGAGCGGGCCACGCGTTTTCGAGGCCGCGCAGCTCGGCGCCCTTGGCGACGGCGTCGGCGATCACCACGGCTGCGCGCTCGAACCGTACCGTGGGGACGGAGTGGACCACACCGGACAGCGAGCTCTTCCCACTCGTCGCGAAGGACGCGTAGAGGTCGACGAGCGACTGCGCCATGTCGCGGAAGACCTCGGGATACCCGATCGCGAGCACCTCGAACTTGCGGAAGTCGTCCCAGGTGCCCCACCCGTCGTAGTGCGTGTATCCGTCGGCCTCATGGATCTCGCCGTCGAGACCGCGATAGGTCCCGCTCGTGCTCGTCGCGTTCACGGGCTGACCGAACATGCGGTAGAGATGCGTGTAGAAGAGCTCCTGCAGATCGCCGTCCGGGTCGCTCGTCTGAGAGGCGCTCACGGCGAGGCGGCCGAGGATCTCGTTCCAGTCCGCCTTCGTGTCTGCGCGCACGTCCTCGAACGCGCGGTCGCCCATCTCGACCGCGAGGTCGGTCTTCGCCTGCGCCGCGCTGATCGGGGAGATCGCGACCTCGAGGCCCACCTGCTCGCCCGCATCGACGTCGAATTCGAGCACGGCGCCGAGGTTGGTGCCGTCCTGGTGCGTCGCGGAACCGAGCGAGCCGGAGGCGCCCCAGGTGCGGACGGACGACGTCGCGTCCGTCGTCTCGACGTAGTAGTACATCGCGTAGTCGTAGCCGTTGAAGTGGCCGGCGATCTTCCCGCTCAGCGCCACGCGCCCGTCGGCGAGCGTCGTGACGTCGATCGACGCGTCGTTACGGCGCGTGAAGTTGTTGCGCAGGTCGACGACGAGCGAGGCCTTTCCGGCCTGGGGGAACGTGTAGCGCTCCTGGCCGGTGCGGACGTCCGTGGTCGCCTCGGCGAGGATCGGGCCCTTGTCGGTCTCGAGCTCCACGCCGTAGTAGCCGGGCTCGGCGTCCTCGGCGTCGTGGCTGTAGTCCTTGGCGTACGACTCGGTCGTGGGGACGTTCGCGTAGCTCGTGTAGGTCGGCACGACGAGCAGATCACCGCCACCGCCCGACCCTCCCACGCCGTCGAGATTCGTGTGGGTGAAACCGGCGATCTGGTCCTCGGCGTAGTCGTAGCCGCTGTGGGAGCGACCCGGCGTCGTCATGGGGTTGATCTTGACGATCGAGCTGGGGGCGGAGGCTCCCGGCATGTCCTGCCCGAAGTCGTCCTCCGTGGAGATGAACGCGTCGACCAGGTCGGCGTAGTCGATGCCCTCGGCGGGCGAGGGGGCGGCGATCGCGGAGGCCGGCACGAGGCCGGATGCGAGGACCGCGGCGAGCAGCCCTCCGGCCAGGAGGCGTCGGGAACGAGGTGACGTGGACATGGGTGGCGGGTTCTCCCGGGTGGCGTGGATGGACGCGGCCCGTGAGTGGGCGCGGCGGAGGTCGGGCGCAGCGTGGGTGGGCGGACATCCGCCCGGGGACCGTCGGGGACCGGCGCGAGCCGGCCCCCGACGGGGTGCGCGTCAGCGCTGGGTGATGCGGGTGCGACGGGCGATCAGCAGGGCGCCGCCACCGGCGAGGAGGAGCGCGGCGAGTGCCACGGAGCCCCAGGCGGTTGCCGCGTCGGAACCCGTCACGGCGAGGCCGTCGCCGGGACCGGTGTCCGCCGCGACCACGAACTGCGACCAGCCGATCAGTGCGCCCGCGTCGTCGAGCACGGCGACGCGGTGCGCGCCTGCGTCGAGGTCAGCCGGGAGGGTGGCCGTCGCTGCGCCGTTGGCGTCGGCCTGCACCCAGCCCATTCCGGTCGGCGCGGAGTACACGTAGACGTAGTACCACTCGCCGGCGGTGAGACCGGTGATGCTCACGGTTCGACCCGAGACCGTCACGTCGACCGCGTTGCGGAGGTCCTCCGGCAGGTCCGACCCGTCCGCGACCGGCGGGGCCGGTGTGGTGGTGGGCTGCTCGGGGGTGCCCGGCTCGGTCGGCGGGTCCGTCGGGTCCACCGGCGGGTCCGTCGGATCGACCGGCGGGTCCGTCGGGTCCGTGGGATCCGTCGGAGCGACCACCGTGACGATCCGCTCGGCGGTCGTCGTGTTGCCGCGAGCATCCTTCACCGTGTAGGTCAGGGTGTACGCGCCGGCTGTGGCGGTGTCGACCGAGCCCGCGACCTCGATCGCCTCGGTGAGGTCGCCGTCGACGTTGTCCGTCGCGGAGACCCCGTCGCGCGGGTCGAACTCGGCGCCCTTCTCGACCTCGCCGTCCTCCGGCACCGTCAACTCGGGAGCGGCGTCCTTCGTGAGCGTGACCTCGTCCACGACGCTGTTCACGGGCTTCTCCGAACCGTTCTGCTGGCTGCGGAGCGTGCGCACCGAGATCTCGTCGTCCGAGACGTCGAGGACGGTGTAGTTGCGCACCTTCTCCTGGTTGATGACGGAGGCCCACCACGCACCCGGGTTCTCGGTGTCGTAGTACTTCGAGCCGCTCGAGGAGTTCGCGGTCACGTACATGACCTCGCCGTCCTTCGCCTCGACCTTGACCGCCGCGGGAACCTCGTTCTCGTCGGCCTTGTGGCCGTTCTTGATGAGGTAGGTGCGCGCGTAGTTGTGGTCGTGGCCCATGAGGACCAGGTCGATGCCGAGCTCGGAGATCTTCTCCGGCATGGTGCTGCGACGGTCGATCACGTCACCGTCGTCCTGGTGCGGTCCCACCGAGTAGAGCGAGTGGTGGAAGGACACGGCCTTCCACTTCGCCTTGTCACCCTGCTCCGCGATGACCTTGTCCATCCACGCGTAGTGCGACGTGTAGTCGCGGCTGTTCGAGTTGATGTTGAGGAACAGCACGTCCTTGTAGATGAACCAGTAGTCGCCACCCGACGACGTGGCCGAACCGGCACCGGCCGTGAGGTCCTCGTTCGGGAGGTTGAAGTGCTGCTCGTAGGCCTTCGATCCCACGTCGTGGTTTCCGTTGTTCGCCACGAAGGGCAGCTCCCGCAGGTGATCGGACTGGAGGAAGAGCTCGTACTGCTGCTCGTTCGACGCGCTCTCGACCTGGTCGCCCGAGGAGTAGAGGAGCTCGGCGTCCGGGTAGCTCTGGGTGGCCACGTCGAGCGTGTCCTGCCACCCGGCCGCGTCGGCCACGGCGTTGCCAGAGGCGCCGAGCTGCGGGTCGCCGAAGAAGAAGAACGAGAAGTCCCCGGAGAAGTCCTGCGTGCGGAACGTGTACACGTCCGACCAGCCCTTGTCGTCGCTTCCGACGCGGTAGGAGTACTCGGTGTTCTCCTCGAGCCCGTCGAGCGTGGTGTCGCGGAAGTACTCGCCGCTCGTCGTGCCGCCGGTCTTCGTCGTCTCGATGGTGCGTGCCGAGTCCGGGAAGGCTCCGTCCACGACGGTCGAGCTCTTCGCGAGCTGGGCCGCCTGGGGCACGTCCACGTCGGAGTACCAGGCCAGCGTGCGCTCGGCCTCGGTCGCTCCCACGCCGAGCACGAGGTCCGAGATGGTGGCCTCGGTCGGCTCCGGGGTCGCCACCGTCGGAACGAGGCTCTTGAGGTCCAGGTAGATGTCGCTGCTCGACGCACGGTCCTGGTAGAGCGCGATCGCGATCGTGTTCTCGCCCGCCTGGAGGGCGTCTGCGGGGATCTGGAAGGTGCTCGTCACCGGGTCGCCGCCGCTGCTTCCGGCGTACGTGAGGTTCTGGTTCGCGGCGCCGTTCACGCGGTCGTCGACGAACCCTGCGACCTTCTCGCCGTTCACGTAGATGCGCACGGCGTCGTCGTACGTGACGGTGCCCTCGAGAGCCTCGATCTGCGCGAGGTCACCAGCCGGGACCTCGAACTCGTTACGGAAGTGGTAGGTCTCGATCGTGTCGGACGAACCGGTCTTCGCGTACTGGACGAGCGTCTTGGCGACGAAACCGTTACCGAGATCCGCGGCTCCGCGCTTCGATCCGAAGGATCCGGCGGCGTTCTTCCAGGCGGAGTCGTCGAACGCGGCCGTGGTCCACGACAGGGAGCCGTCGCCCGACGGGTCCGTCCCGTTGTCCGAGTACGACCAGGGATCGGCGGAGGTGAGGTACGACTCGGGCAACGGAGCGGCCGTGAACTCGAAGTAGTCGAAGTTGCCGACGTACGGGTGACCGGAATCGGCGGTCACGTGCATGACCACGATGAGCGTGTGCTCGCCGGAGACCTCGGCGGCGAGGTCGACGGTCGTCGTGTTGTAGGACTGCCAGTTGGTCCCGGTGACCGGGAGCGCCGTCGTCGCGATCTTGTTCGCGTCGGTCTTCTCGTCGATGTAGAAGTCGAGCGACGGGTTCGCGCCGACGCGGCCCGAGTTATTGACGTAACGCACCGTCAGCGACGACAGCGGAGCGGAACCGAAGTCGACCTTGTCGTAGGTGAGCTCGCCGCCGTCCCAGGTGCCGCCGACGTTGCCGAGTGAGGCGCCCGTCGAGTCGCTCGACGTCTCCTTCTTGAGGCCGTTGCCGTTGTCGCCGGTGTAGTCCTCGGCTTGGACCCGGACCGGCTCGGCGGCGATGCCGCTGGCGGCCGCGAGCACGGTGGGCGTGGATGCGGCGGCGGGAAGGCTCGCCAGCGCGAGTCCCCCCGCGGTGAGCGAGAGCAAGACGAGACCGGCGACGCCGCGTCTCCCGTTCCTGATCATTCGGGACGAAGCCGAGGGGACCGGCGTCGATTGAGGTGTCAGCAAGATGTCACAGGCCAATCGTGGGTGTGGAGAAAGAGGGCAGGAGAGGGCGCATTCCCAGCGCCCCTCCGCAACCCTTGGGGCTCATCGTGACGAGCACGAGACGGGTCGATGAACGGCGCGTGTCCCACCTGTGAAGCGTCAGGGAGTTCGGTGCGAGACCGGTGGGACGTCTTCCGTTTGGGCCGGAACGTGGTCGTCCGGAGCGTCAACCCAGGCTCAGGACGACCCCGGTCAGTCCTGCTCGGATGCTCTCGATCCCGGTACCGAGCGCGTCGATCCCGCGCTGCGATGTCACACTCCCGTCGTCGGCCGGCTCCCGCGACGTGGCACCGGGCCAGATCACGGCCGTCACGTTCTCGGTGGGTTCGGCGAGCTGCCCGCCGACCACGAGGACCTGCTGGTCGAGGATCTTGCCCGTCTCGACGTCGAAGACACCGACGACACCCTCCCCGAGGCCGACCACGAGGTCCGCGTCCGCGGCCACCGCGGACGCCAGAGCATCGCCGACCGGATCGTCGCCCGCCGGGTCGGCGGGGAATTCCTCGAGCTCCGCCCCGCTCGCGTCCGCGAATGCCCGCGTCGCATCGAGCAGCGTCTGAGACGCCTCCGTGTCGTCGGGGATGAGGACGGCGATGCTGTAGCCGCTCAGGTCTCCCGTCTCGGGCGGTGCGGCGTCGATCGTCCTCCCGGGTGCGGGCAGGACTCCCACTGCGTCGGACGGGACCGTGGAGGGCGGGACGGGCGAGCCGTCGGGCGCGGACGACCCGTCCGGGGCGGAGACGCACGCGGCGAGCGCGAGCGCGGATGCCGCGGCCAGGAAGAGCGACGCCGCTCGGCGGAGGGGACGGAGACAGGTCGACACCGCGTCAGTGAACAGGGGGCCGGCATCGACGAGGTGACCGGCACGTGACCGCCCGGTGAACGCCCGGCCTGGGCGGAGCGGATGTCCGTCCTCGTTCCCCCGGCGTTGGTCTCCCGTTCACCGGCCGACGACAGAGTGCCCAAGGGCTCCGGACGATCCGCGGGCCGCGAACGAAGAGGAGCACCATGACATCCCCCCACCCCGGTCGCAGTCGGGCCTCGGTCCTGCTCGCCGGGGCCGCCGTTCTGGGTGCCGGGATCTCGGGAATCGTCGGTCTGGGCGCGGCGCCGGCGTCGGCGCACGGCATCTCGTCCGTCGTCTACGCCGACCTCGCGGAGGGCTCGGAACAGGGCCACCTCGACGTCGAGCTGCAGCTCGAGTACGACCTTCTCGTGGTCTCAGCCGCCGACGCCCAACGCGTCGACCCGCTCTTCCAGGACGGCACCGCCGCATGGGAGTACGGCGATGCAGAGGAGCAGGCGACGGTCCTCGACACGTACGCCGACACGACGCTCGCCTACGTGTCCGACCGGTTCACCGTCTCGACGGCCGACGCGTCCTGCGAGCTCTCGCCGGTCGGCGGGTACGGGATCACCGAGCAGCAGGGAGTGCCGTACGCGGTGCTGACGCTCGACGCCGCGTGTGCGTCGGCCGACGGTGAGATCACCGTCACGAGCGGGCTGTTCCCCGATGCCGAGCAGTACGTCATGGGCACCGAGACGATCCTGACCTACGACCTCGCCGGCGGCTCGGGGAGCGCCGTGATCGACGCCGAGAACCCGGAGTTCTCGGTGGGGCAGAGCGCGGGCACGCGGCTGTGGGAGTTCTTCGTCCTCGGCGCAGAGCACCTGCTCTTCGGCATAGACCACGTCCTGTTCCTGCTCGCGCTCATCGCCGGCTCCCGCCGCTTGCGCGAGATCGTCCTGGCTGCGACCGCGTTCACGGTGGCGCATTCCATCACGTTCATCCTCGCGGCGCTGCACGTGTTCACCCTTCCGGCAGCGATCATCGAGCCGATCATCGCCCTGTCGATCGCCATCGTGGCCGCGTGGCCCCTCGTCCGGATGTGGAGAGGGAGGGGGGACGCCGACGCTGACGACCCGGCGGAGCGCCGCGGGCCTCTCGGGATGGATCGCAGCGGGTGGATCCGCCTGGGTGTCGTGTTCCTCTTCGGCCTCATCCACGGCATGGGCTTCGCCTCGGCGCTCGGCATCGACGAGGCCTGGTCGTGGTCGCTCCTGTGGTCCCTCCTGGTCTTCAACGTGGGCATCGAGGCCGTCCAGGTGGCGATCATCCTCGTCGTCTTCCCGCTCCTCGCGCTCCTCCGCCGACGGGTGCCCCGCCTGGCGCTGTGGGTCAGCGTCGCGCTGAGTGCGGGGGTCGCGATCTTCGGACTGGTGTGGTTCGTCCAACGCATCGCCGGGTGGGAGTGAGCCCTCAGTCGCGGTCGACCGCCACGGCTGCCTCCGCGAGCAGCACGCGCGCGGCCATCCCGATGACCGCGCTGTAGGTGGGGTAGGCGAAGCGCACGTTCGCGAGCGTGGCCACATCCACCCCGGACGCCATCGCCGTGGTGACCGACTGGACGACCTCGATCGCGTTCTCGCCCACCGCGTGGGCGCCGAGGATCAGCTCGCGGCGCCGGTCGGCGATGAGCAGCAGGAAGCCGCTCTCGCGGTCGTCGATCACCGCGCGGTCCACGGCGGAGAACGGAACCCGGGCCACGACGCAGCCGGGGTCCTGCTCACGCGCCTGCTCCTGCGTGAGGCCGACGCCCGCGTAGTCCGGGTCGGTGAATCCGCCCGCCGGCAGCAGGTGGTGCGGGGTGCGCCGGTTCGCGCCGAGCACCGCGTTCTCCGCGGCGGCCTCGCCCTCGAACTGGGCGGCCTGGACGAGCATGTCGCGCCCGTTCGCGTCTCCGATGGAGAAGATGTGCGGAACGCTCGTGCGGAAGTAGCGGTCGGCGGGGATGGACGAGCGAACCACCTCGATGCCGGCGTTCTCGAGACCCAGGTCCTCGACGTCGGCCGGCCACCCGGTGGCCATGATCACCGCGTTCACCTCGCGGGAGAGCGACTCGTCGCCCTCCTTCCAGGTGATCGTGATGGCACCGTCCGCGGCCCTCTCGAGGCTCTCCACCGTGGAGATACCCGTGTGCACATCGACGCCCTGGCCCTCGAACGCGGTCGTGACGACCTCGGCGATCGACGCGTCCGACGCGATGAGGATGCGCGGGGCGACGTCGAGCAGGGTCACATCGGAGCCGAACGCGTTGAACACCGTGACGAGCTGCGCGCCGGTGTTGCCGGCCCCGATCACGGCGACGCGGCGTGGGAGTTCCGGGAGGGACAGGACGTCCTCCGGCACGGTCGCGAGCTCGTTGCCCGGCACCGGCAGTCGCCGCGAGTGCCCGCCGACGCACACGAGGATCGACGTGGCGGAGATGCGGCGGCCGCTGTCGAGAACCAGGGTGGAGTCGTCGACGAAGCGCGCCCGCCCCTCCTGGATGAGGTCGACGCCCGCCTCCGCGAAACGACCGGCCTCCCGCTTGATCGAGCGGACCGCGTCGACCCGCTCATGCACGCGCTCGACGACGGCCGCCCAATCGACCGTCGGCGCGTTCACGTGCACGCCGTAGTCGCCGGCTGAACGCGTCTCCCGCACGAGACGGGCGGTCTTCGCGAGGACACGGGTCGGCACGCAGCCGGTGTTGACGCACGTGCCGCCCAGCCGTCCCGCCTCGAGCACGACCACGGAGGCACCGAGTTCCGCGGCCCGGAGTGCGGCTGCGGTGCCCGCGGGACCCGCGCCGATCACGGCGACGTCGTAGTGCTGCGTGGCATCTGAGGAGGTGTTCGAAGCGGTCTCGGGGGTCGTCGTGGTCATGCTCCGATTCTCCCGCGGAGCACTGCGAAACCACCGGGGGTTGCCGTCTGTGCGCCGCCGAGGAGTCGGCTGACGATCCCCCGGGTAAGGGCAGCCTTGTTTTGAGTCGTTCACGATAACGACTAGCCTGGAGACATGACCACCGACCTCTCCGCCGACATCCGCTCGGCCGGCCTGCGCGTCACGCGTGGACGCCTCGAGGTCCTCGCGCTGCTCGAGAACGCCCCGCATTCCGACGCCGAGACGATCCACTCCCTCCTCCGCGAGGCCGACCCCGACGTCTCGATCCAGTCGGTTCACAACATCCTCTCGGCGCTCGCCACGGCCGGACTCGTCCGCCGCATCGAGCCCGCGAAGTCCGCGGCGCGCTACGAGCGCCGCATCGGCGACAACCACCACCACGTGGTCTGCACCGGTTGCGGCGCGATCGAGGACGTCGACTGCGTCGTCGGCCACGCGCCCTGCCTCACACCGTCGGCGACGAGCGGATTCCGCATCGACACCGCCGAGGTCACCTTCTGGGGGCTGTGCAGCGACTGCGCCGCCGTCCCCACCCCATCCTTCTCCGGCCAGAAAACACCTACGACACGAGGAGTCCATCTGTGACGAACCACACCACCACCAATTCCGGAGCGCCCGTCGGCAGCGACCAGCACTCCCAGAGCGTCGGCGCTGACGGCGCCATCGCCCTCACCGACCACTACCTCGTCGAGAAGCTCGCCCAGTTCAACCGCGAGCGGGTGCCGGAGCGCGTCGTGCACGCCAAGGGCGGTGGAGCCTTCGGGACCTTCACGACCACGAATGACGTGAGCGCGTACACGCGCGCCGCGCTCTTCCAGCCGGGCGTCGAGACGGAGATGCTCGCACGCTTCTCCTCCGTGGCCGGCGAGCAGGGCAGCCCCGACACGTGGCGCGACCCGCGCGGATTCGCGCTCAAGTTCTACACGAGCGAAGGCAACTACGACCTCGTCGGCAACAACACCCCCGTCTTCTTCATCAAGGACGGCATCAAGTTCCCCGACTTCATCCGCTCGCAGAAGCGCCTCCCGGGCAGCCACCTGCGCGACCACAACATGCAGTGGGACTTCTGGACCCTGCAGCCCGAGTCGGCCCACCAGGTCACGTGGCTCATGGGCGACCGCGGCCTCCCCACCTCGTGGCGTCACATGGACGGCTTCGGATCGCACACCTACCAGTGGATCAACGCCGCGGGCGAGCGCTTCTGGGTGAAGTACCACTTCCGCACCGCGCAGGGCCACGAGACGCTCACGCAGGCGCAGGCCGACCAGATCGCCGGTGAGGACGCCGACTTCCACATCCGCGACCTGCACGACGCGATCGCCGACGGAAACCACCCCAGCTGGGACCTCTCGGTGCAGATCATGCCGTACGCGGACGCGGCCGAGTACCGCTTCAACCCGTTCGACCTCACGAAGGTGTGGCCCAAGGGCGACTACCCGCTCATCCCGGTCGGCCGCATGACGCTCAACCGGAACCCCGGCAACTACTTCGCCGAGATCGAGCAGGCCACGTTCGCTCCGTCGAACTTCGTGCCCGGCATCGCCGCGAGCCCGGACAAGATGCTGCAGGCGCGCATCTTCAGCTACGCCGACGCGCACCGCTACCGCGTGGGCACGAACCACGCCGAGCTGCCCGTGAACCGCCCCCACACGGAGACGAACAGCTACTCCAAGGACGGCGCCATGCGTCACGGCTACCGTTCGCCCGAGGAGCCGGTCTACGCGCCGAACTCGTACGGCGGCCCGCACGCCGACCCGGCAGCGCACGGCGACGACCGCGGTTGGCAGAACGACGGCGAGCTCGTCCGCTCGGCCGTGACCCTGCACCCCGAGGACGACGACTTCGTGCAGCCCCGCACGCTCGTCAACGAGGTCATGGACGACGCAGCCCGCGATCGTCTCGTGTCGAACATCGCCGGACACGTGTCGAAGGTGACGATCCCCGAGCTGCGCGACCGCGTGATCACGTACTGGAGCAACGTCGACGTGACGCTCGGTCGCCGCGTGGCCGAGGCGCTCGACCCGATCGAGACCCCGCGCTCCACCCTCGTGGACACCCCGGCGCCCGTCGCCCGCTAGCCCCACCGCCTCCTCTCCCGACCGCCCGAATACAGCTTTTGAGCGTGTTTCCACCGATACAACGGCGGAAACACGCTCAAAAGCTGCATGTGGTGGGGGCGCCTGGCGGGGAGACCGGGACCACCGAGGAGCGGCGGGCGCGGCACCGACCCGAACGGTTCGCAGCCCGCCACTCCTCGGTGGCCGTCGTCGATCCTACGATGCAGCGGCGCGCGGACAGTGGAGCATCGTGCGCGGGCCGGAACGGTCCACGACATGCTCCGACATCGGCGCACCACAGACCGGGCACGCCGAGGCCGAGCTCGGTGGCAACGGCTCCTCGTCATACGGACCGACGGGTGGAGGCCCGATCCAGGGGAAGAGCGTCGCGTTCAACCAATTGGTGAAGCCCACCTCGCGAATACGCGGTCGGGGCTGTCGCTCTGCGCCTCCAGTGTTTCGTGCCATAACCGTTAGTGTACTCACTAATTTGATACGATGGGGACATGACGACGACTCCCACTTCCGTACCCGCGGCCACCGAGAGCGACGCCCCCGAGGAGATCGACCTCCTGGCCCTCGAGAACCAGGTGTGCTTCGCCCTCGTGGTCGCGTCGCGCAGCGTCCTCTCGCTGTATCGTCCCGTGCTCGAACCGCTCGGGCTCACGCACCCGCAGTACCTCGTCATGCTCGCGCTGTGGAGCGAGGACGGCCGCTCGGTCGGCGACCTCGCAGCGACCCTCGCGCTCGAACCGGCGACGCTCTCCCCCCTCCTCAAGCGCCTCGAGGCCGCGGGTCTCGTGGCCCGCCGTCGCTCGACGACGGATGAGCGCGTGCTCGTGATCGAGCTCACCACGGAGGGCCGCGCCCTCCGCGCGCAGGCCGAGTCGATCCCTCAGCGCGTCGCCGCATCCCTCGGCATGGACCCGGCCCAGCTGACCGCTCTCCGCAGCACACTCCACACGGTCACCGCCGCAGCGAACCGTCCGTGAGGCACCGCGGTCGGTATAGTGGACGGAGCGAAGGGGAGTAGCTCCGAGCGTCCGCCACGACACACCGGCTCAGCCGGATCGGAACGGCGGGTCGCAGCGGGTCTGTCGACATACTGGAGCCGGTCACGACGACCGGCACCCGGCAGCCCACCCGGTCACCGGGCGAGCGAGACCTTCGGCCACACATCCACCCGTGGCCGGTCCTCCCTCGTGATTGCCGGTCGCCCGACCGGAAGAACTCCCGTGACCGGAATCCCCACCCCCACGCAGGTCGACGCCCACGGTGCCGCCGTCTCCCCCAGCAAGGCCCAGGTCCGCCGCTGGCGCCGCTATCTCGCGGACGAACGCGCAGAGGCCGCCGTCTACCGCGACCTCGCCTCACGTCGCTCCGGCGAGGAGCAGCAGATCCTCAACGGCCTCGTCGAGGCGGAGGAACGCCACCAGCAGCACTGGATCGACCTCCTCGGCGAGCGCGTCGGGCGCCCCCTCCCCACGGATCTGCGCACTCGACTGCTCACGTTCTTCGCCCGTCGGTACGGCTCCGTCTTCGTGCTCGCCCTCATGCAGCGGGCGGAGGCGCGCTCGCCCTACGAGGCCGACGTGGACGCGTCGCCCGCGATGGCCGCCGACGAGCGCATCCACGGCGAGGTCGTGCGCGGCCTCGCCGAGCGCGGTCGCTCCCGTCTCTCCGGCAGCTTCCGCGCCGCCGTGTTCGGGATGAACGACGGCCTCGTCTCGAACCTCGCCCTCGTGGTGGGGATGAGTGCGACGGGCGTCGCCAACTCCGTCGTGCTCGCATCGGGCATCGCCGGGCTGCTTGCCGGGGCCCTCTCGATGGGCGCCGGCGAGTACGTGTCGGTGCGGTCGCAGCGCGAGCTGCTCGAGGCGTCGACCCCCGACCCCAGCGCCCGCACCGCTCTCCCCCACCTCGATGTGGAGGCGAACGAGCTCGCCCTCGTCTACCGCGCCCGCGGCATGAGCGAGGAGGAGGCGACCGCTCACGCCCGCGAGGTGCTCGCCTCGATCGCCCACAGCGCCGATGGCCCGCCAACGGGCGCAATGGCGATCGGCCACGACGCCGAACTCGCCGACGCGGACGCGCACGAGTCCATCGGCACGGCGTGGAGCGCGGCCATCACGAGCTTCTTCCTCTTCGCCGCCGGCGCGATCATCCCCGTGATCCCGTACCTGTTCGGCCTCTCCGGACTCGGCGCAATCGCTGTCGCCGCGGGTCTCGTGGGTCTCGCGCTGCTGCTCACGGGCGCGTCGGTCGGCATCCTCTCGGGCGCCTCGCCGCTCGCCCGCGCGCTGCGCCAGCTCGCGATCGGCTTCGGCGCGGCCGCCGTCACCTACGTGCTCGGGCTGCTCTTCGGCACCTCGGTGGGCTAGCGCGCCTTCCGGCGGTAGAGCGCCATCGCCGCGACCAACGCGACCACCAGGATCGCGACGCACCATGCGAGGGCGACCCAGAGGTCCGTGCCCACCGGTCGCCCCGCGAAGATGTCGCGGATCGCGTTGACGATGGACGTGACCGGCTGGTACTCGGCGAACCAGCGCACCGGCCCGGGCATCGTGTCGGTGGGAACGAATGCCGAGCTGATGAACGGCAGGAAGATGAGCGGGTAGGAGAACGCGCTCGCCCCGTCGACCGACGATGCCGACAGCCCCGCGATCACCGCGACCCACGTGAGCGCGAGAGTGAACAGCAGAAGGATGCCCGCGACGGCGAGCCAGCCGAACACGCTCGCCCCGGTGCGGAACCCGAGCAGCAGTGCGACCCCCACGACGACGACCATCGAGATCGTGTTCGCGACGAGCGACGTGACCACGTGCGCCCACAGCGCGCTCGAGCGAGCGATCGGCATCGACTGGAATCGTTCGAAGATGCCGCTCTGCAGGTCAAGGAACAACCGGTACGACGTGTACGCGATGCCCGAGGCGATCGTGATGAGCAGGATGCCGGGCAGCATGTAGTCGATGTACGAGCCGCTCCCGGCGTCGATCGCGCCGCCGAGCACGAAGACGAACAGCAGCATGAGCGCGACGGGCGTGACCGCGGTGGTGACGATCGTGTCCGGGCTGCGCAGGATGTGGCGCAGCGAGCGCCCCGTGAGAATCGCGGAGTCGCCGAGGACGTTGCTGGTGGTCATCGTTCCGTCCCGTCTGTCGTGTCGTGAGCGCGACGGTCGTCCGAGGCCGTGGCGCCCGTGATCGCAAGGAAGACCTCCTCGAGGGTCGGCTGCTTCTCCACGTACTCCGTCCGCGCGGGCGGAAGGAGGCGTTTCAGTTCGGCGAGCGTCCCGTTCTGGATGATCCGACCCTCGTGCAGGATCGCGATGCGGTCCGCGAGATGCTCGGCCTCCTCCAGATACTGCGTGGTGAGCAGCACCGTCGTGCCAGCGGCGGCGAGCGAGCGCACCGTGTTCCACACCTCGATGCGCGCCTGCGGATCGAGTCCGGTGGTCGGCTCGTCGAGGAACACGACGCTCGGGTTCCCGATGAGGCTCATCGCGATGTCGAGCCGCCGTCGCATGCCGCCGGAGTAGGTACCGGCTCGTCGACGCCCGGCGTCGGTGAGCGAGAACCGCACCAGCAGCTCGTCCGCGATCGCTCCCGGGTTCTTCAGGTGGCGCAGGCGGGCGACGAGCACGAGGTTCTCCCGGCCGCTCAGGATCTCGTCGACGGCTGCGAACTGCCCGGTGAGGCTGATGGATTCACGCACGTCGCGCGGCTGCGTCGCCGTGTCGAAACCGTTCACGGAGGCGGAGCCGCCGTCGTGGGCGAGCAGAGTGGAGAGGATCCGCACGACGGTCGTCTTCCCCGCGCCGTTCGACCCGAGGAGGGCGACGATGCTGCCCCGCGCGACCTCGATGTCGACGCCGCGCAGCACCTCCTGGTCGCCGTACGACTTCCGCAGACCCGCCACGCGGATCGCGGGCTCGGCGATCATCGCGTCTCGCCCCGCTCCGCATCCTCGATCGCCGCGACGAGGCGGGCGCGCTCCTTGTCGATCCATTGAGTGCCGCTGTACGCGCGCGCGAAGTCCTCGGCGAAGGCCACGGGGTCGTCGCCGACGATGGCGCGCACGGGGGTTCCGTCCACGGCCGCGCGTTCCCAGAGGTCGACGGCGTCGCCCATCATCGTGACGAGGGTGTCCCCGTCGGTGACGCCCGCGTAGTACATGAGGTAGCGGTCGAGCGCCTTCGCGGCGCCGCGGTACGGCTCGGCGAGCGCCTCCATCCGCGCCTTGTGCTGCCGGTACTGCTTCTTCTGCTCGAGCGATCCGGTGACGAGCTCGATCCACTTGGCCATGATCAGTTCTCTCCCTGGTGGAGCTGTTCGATACGTTCGGCGAGGAAGCTCCATGTCCTCCAGAACTCTCCGAGCTGGTCGCGCCCGGCACTGTTGAGCGAGTAGACCTTGCGGGGCGGCCCCTTCTCGGAGGGGACCTTCTCCACGTCCACGAAGCCGCGCTGCTCGATGCGCACGAGCAGCGCGTAGACGGTGCCCTCCGCGATGTCGGCGAAGCCGAGCTGCTCGCGCAGCCGCACCGTGATCTCGTACCCGTAGGCGGGGCGCGCGGCCACGATCGCGAGCACGATGCCCTCGAGGGTGCCCTTGAGCATCTCCGTCATCTGGTTGGCCATCGATCCGCCTCTATCTACTCGGTGTCACTGACTACCGGTACAAAGTAACACTGAGTACCGGTAGATAGCAACACCGAGTACCGCACTCGATTCGGTCGTCGCGATATTCTCGCGATGTGCAGACCGGACCCGCCCACACCTCATCAGCCCGCCACTCCTCGACGCGTGGTCGGAGCGCCCGATGATCGAGGTGCACGAGGCGTCGATCGCCGATCTCCGTTCTGCACTCGACGACGGTCGCACGACCGCCGTCGAGATCGTCGAGGCGTACCTGCGCCGCATCGACACGTTCGACGGCGAGCTGAACGCGGTCGTCGTCCGCAATCCCGACGCCGTCGCGGAGGCCACCGCGTCCGACGCCCGGCGGGCCGACGGAGCACCCCTCGGTCCCCTCGACGGCATCCCGTACACCGCCAAGGACAGTTACCTGGTGCGTGGACTCACGGCAGCGGCGGGCAGCCCGGCGTTCGCCGAGCTCGTGGCGCAGCACGACGCGTTCACGATCGAGCGCCTCCGCGGCGCGGGAGCCATCTGCCTCGGGCTCACGAACATGCCCCCGATGGCGAACGGGGGGATGCAGCGCGGCGTCTACGGCCGGGCGGAGAGCCCGTACAACGCTGACTTCCTCACGGCGGCCTTCTGCTCCGGTTCGTCGAACGGATCGGGAACGGCGACTGCCGCGAGCTTCGCCGCGTTCGGGCTCGGCGAGGAGACGTGGTCGAGCGGTCGCGCGCCCGCCTCCTGCAACGCGCTCTGCGCCTACACGCCGTCGCGCGGCATCATCTCCGTGCGCGGCAACTGGCCGCTCGTGCCCACGATGGACGTGGTCGTGCCCCACACCCGCACGATGGACGATCTCCTCGCGGTGCTCGACGTCATCGTCGCCGAGGACACGGAGTCGCGGGGCGACTTCTGGCGGGTGCAGCCGTGGGTCGCGCTGCCCACGGTGTCCGAGGTGCGCCCCGCCTCGTACGCGAGCCTCGAGGGGTCGCTCGCCGGCAAGCGGTTCGGCATCCCCCGCATGTACGTCAACGCGGACCCGGAGGCCGGCACCGCGGACTCCCCCGGCATCGGCGGCTCGACGGGGCAGCGCATCGAGACGCGCGCGTCCGTCATCGCCCTCTGGGAGGCCGCCAGGGCCGACCTCGAGGCCGCCGGCGCAACCGTCGTCGACGTCGATTTCCCCGTCATCTCCAACTATGAGGGCGACCGGCCCGGTGCCCCCACCATTTTCACGCGCGGGCTCGTCTCCCCCGAGTTCCTGCACCGCGAGATCGTCGACCTCTCCGCGTGGTCGTGGGACGACTTCCTGCGCGCCAACGGCGACCCGAACCTCCCGTCGCTCGCCGGCGTCGACGGCTCGCGGATCTTCCCGCACCCCGAGGGCGCACTGCCCGACCGCGTGGAGGGCTTCGACGACGACATCGCCGACTACCCGCGCCAGGTGCGCGAGCACCCCGTGGACGACCCCACCCAGATCCCCCATCTCGAGGAGGGCCTGCGGGGTCTGGAGGAGACGCGGCGGGTCGACCTCGAGGAGTGGATGGACGAACTCGGTCTCGACGCCGTCGTCTTCCCGGCCATGGCCGACGTGGGCCCGGCCGACATGGATGTGAACCCCGCCTCGGCCGACCTCGGGTGGCGCAACGGCGTGTGGGTGGCGAACGGCAACCTCGCGATCCGACACCTCGGGATCCCGACGGTGACGGTTCCGCTGGGCACGATGGCCGACATCGGCATGCCCGTCGGCCTCACCTTCGCGGGCCGCGCCTACGACGACACCGCGCTCCTCGCACTCGCTCGCGCGTTCGAGGCGACGGGAGCCCGCCGCACGTCCCCGCCGCTCACTCCGCCGCTGTAACGGGCGGGCGGAGAGGGCCGCGGGCCGAGCCATGAGCCTCACCGGCACCGTCCAAGGCAGATCGGAGCCGTTGCACGAACGGCGCGCGCTCTTCCACAGACACGAAACCATCGAGCGGCTCCGTTTCGTAGAGCCGGTCGTCCGGGTAGCGAGGGAAGACGTGGACGTGCAGATGCCACACGTCCTGGCCGCCGTCCGGTTCGTTGTGTTGCCGTGTCGAGACGCCCGAACACCCGTAGGTCGCACGCATGGCCCGTGCGACCTCCTGGACGAGATCCATCACTCCGTGCAGATCCGATGATGAGACGTCGTAGAGGTTCTCGATGTGAGTACGAGGCACGACGAGAACATGACCGGTGTTGCGCGCCCACCAACGCGGGGAGATGAAAGCAACGGCGCGTTCTCGTTCGGCGACGACGTCCTCGAGTCGCGGGGCCGTCATCGGTTCGCCTCGAAGGAGGGCACAGAACGGACAGGGGTATCCCGCGGGTTCGTGCACGGCAAGCGGCCGCCGGCCGTCGGCGCTCATCCAGCCCCCATCACGCGATCGTCCTGCGATGCGGCTTCCCACACGTCGCGGATCGCGGCCGTCTGCTCGTCGACACTCATCCCGGCGACGTCGATGACGACGTCGACGTCCGGCGGCGACGCCATGAGGTCGTGCAGCAGGTCGAACTCGTCGTCGGTGAGGTACACCGTTCGCATCGCAGCACGCTCGTGGGCCTCGCTCAGCGGAAGCGCGAGGTGCACGACGAGACACTCGGGGAGCTCCGCGCGATAGGCGGCGAGGGCGTCAGCGGTCACGACGTCCGCGATCGTCACCGCGAAGCCGGCCCCGGTGAGATTCCGTGCCAGAGCCGCGACGTTCCGTGCGGCGAGGACGTGCTGCTCGCGGCCGGCCGGGCCGCTCCACATCGTCTCGTCACCCGCGACGACGAGCTGCCTGATGTCGTCGGCGTCGATGAAGGCGGCCCGATCCCGCTCCTCGGCCAAGCGACGGGCGCACGTCGACTTGCCGACCGCGGGGCCGCCAGACAGAACCACTGGCCGCATGCTGCACCACCTCCCCACCTCGACGCTAGCGAGCACGAGTGCGCCCGGCTACAACCGGACCGGAGGAAGGGGCGCTGGGGCGGGCAGCTCGCCCTCCGCAAGGATCCTCGCGTTCGAGTACCGTCGCCACCGTCAGACGCTCGCGAAAGTGTCACGCCAGATGAGGACGCCTCGCCGAAGGAACGGTTCGGGCACGTCGGCGTGAGACGGGGCGGGATCGGCCGGATCGACATCGAGTGTGCGTGGCCAGGGGAGAAAGCGTTCGTCAGCGTCGACCCATTCAGGATTCGGCAGACCGTCCTCGGTGAGGCGCCACTCCACGAGGCCCGCGATCGCCGCATCCCAGGCCGAATCAGACGTGGGCCCGGGCTCAGCCAGGCCGAGGATCCCCCGGACGAGACCCCGTTCGGCCAGGAGATCGTCGTTCAACTGGATCAGAGCCCTCAACGCGCGATCCTTTCGGCCCGCCCGGAGGTGACCGCGAATGTCGGCTGCCGCCGTCGCCGCGTCGTCACGTCGCGTGGGGGCCGCGTACAGCCGGTGGCCCGCGGCGGCCAGGAGACGGTCGATCGTCGCGAACTCCGCCCTCCGTCCACTCTCGGAGCGCGAGACGCTCGCCTGATCGATCCCGGAGCGTTCCGCGAGTTGGTGCTGGGTGAGCCCGCGGCTCGTGCGGGCCGCACGCACGAGTGTTGCTGCCGTTGCCATCGCCGAGCCTCCTATGTCTTATAAGACATAATCTATCAGTGACATTGCGACCGCGGGTAGCGTGAACCCGGATCAGGGAAGGGGAACGATGAGTACCGCAGCAGATCGCCACCCTGAGCTGCACCACGTCGTCGTGTTCGCGGACGGTCCGGGCGGGGGCAACCCCGCGCCGATCGTGCTGGACGCCGACGGGATGACGGAGGCGGAGATGCGCGGCGTCGCCGACGAGACCGGGCTCGAGAGCGGATTCGCGTTCCACCCGGACACACCCGACGACGACATCGCCGTCCGGTTCTGGGTACCTCGCCACGAGATGGAGATGTGTGGTCATGTCACCCTCGGCACGCTGTGGCTGCTCGCGCAGCGCGGGGTGTTCGAGACGCCGAGCTCGCCGCGTATTGCGACGCGGAGCGGCCGTGTCCTCGGCCGCATCGCCGCCGACGGTTCGGTGCAGATCAGCCAACCTCCCGCCGTCCTGACTCGGGTGGAGAACGTCGGGCCTGTTCTCCGGGCGCTCCGCATCGGGGAGGACGAACTGGCGGACGGACCGATACTCAACTCGTCGACCAGTCGCGTGAAGACGCTCATCCCACTGCGCGACGCGAGCGTTCTCGACGGGCTGCACCCCGATCTCGACCTCATGGAATCGACGTGCGACGCCGTCGGTTCTACCGGGCTCTATCCCTACGCGGTCACCGGTGACCGGGAGTTCAGCGCCCGCCAGTTCCCTCGCTCCTCCGGCTACGCGGAGGACCCGGCGACGGGCATCGCGGCGACCGCGCTCGTCGGCGGGCTCGCCTCGACGGGCGCGCTCCCGCTCGACGAACGAGATGTCACGGTACGGCAGGGCGTCGCGATGGGCCGGCCGTCGCGCATCACCGTTCGGCTCGACCTCGACGGAACCGACATCGCCGGACTCTGGCTGGGCGGGCCGGTGTCGCACGCGCCTCACCCCGACGGTCCCTGAGTCCGAGGACCGGGGTCACCCGGAGAAGGCTCCGCGGTAGGCGGCCGCCGGGTGGGTCGACGGCAAGAGCGGGCCGGCGCCCGGGAAGAGGCGCTCGCGGAGCGTCGACTCCTCGTACGCCGTGCGGTACCGGCCACGGCGCTGCAGCTCGGGCACGAGCATCTCGACCACATCGGTGAACGTCCCGGGCGAGAGGTACTGCACAACGTTGAAGCCGTCGACGCCCGTGATCTCGACGATCTCCTCGAGACGATCGGCCACCTGCTCGGGAGTTCCGACCACGTGGAACGCGTCGCTCCACGGGTCGGAGAGCGAGTCGATGATCGCCTTCGCCTTGCCGCCCTGCGCCTCGGCGAACTCCCTCTCGCGCGACTCGATGTGTCCGCGGCCCGAGAACGAGACGCCCTCGTCCTCGGCGAGCGCCGCCACGTCGATGCCGGTGCCGCCGCCGAAGTGCACGAGGTAGCCGTCGAGGTCGCGGTAGCCGAACACGTTCTCGGCCTTCCGCCGGGCCTCCGTCTCCGTCTCGCCGAGCACGATGTTGATGGAGGTGAAGGCGCGGATCGCGTCGCGCCCACGCCCGAAGGCCTCCGCGCGGTCCCGCAGGTCCCGCACGTCGGCCCCGACGCGCTCAAGCGTACGCGACGACACGAACACGCCCTCCGCATGCCGGGCGGCGAGGTTCTTCCCGGAGTCGGAGCTGCCCGCCTGGTAGATCACGGGCGTGCGCTGGCGGCTCGGCTCGCTCAGGTGCGGGCCGTCGACGGAGAAGAACCGGCCGTCGTGACCGATCTCGTGCACCTTCGCGGGGTCCGTGTACACGCGGCGCTCGCGGTCGCGCACCACGGCGTCGGCATCCCACGAGCCCTCCCACAGCTTGTACGAGACGTCGAGGAACTCCTCGGCCACCTCGTACCGCACGTCGTGGGTCACCTGCTCGCGGAGCCCGAAATTGCGCGCCGCATCGGGCAGGTACCCGGTGACGACGTTCCAGGCGATGCGCCCCTTCGTGAGGTGGTCGAGCGTCGACAGCCGGCGCGCGTTGCCGAACGGCGGCTCGTACGTGGTGGAGGCGGTGACGGCGAAGCCGAGGTTCCGGGTGACGGCCGCCATCGCGGGCACCACGAGGTACGGGTCGTTGTTGGGGATCTGGATGCCGCGCTCCACGGCGGGGTCGCGGCTGCCGCGGTACACGTCGTAGGTGCCGACGACATCAGCGATGAACATCGCGTCGAACAGCCCACGCTCGAGGAGCGCTGCCGTCTCCGTCCAGTAGTCGATGTCGGTGTAGCGGTGCCGGGAGTTCTCCGGATGCGTCCACAGGCCGTGGTTGATGTGGCTGGGGGTGTTCATCTCGAAGCCGTTGAGGTGGATCGGGGAGGGCATGCTTCGACGCTACCCGCCCGTCCGACTGCCACCGTCAAGATGACGGGGAGCGACGAGACGATCGCCGCTACCCAAGACGCCGAGCCACAGAACAACCGAGACAGATCCACGTGGAACGCCGGCATGACATCTCGTCAACAGTGGAACACTGGTGTACCATCATTGGACTGGTGGAACGCCAGCGTGACACCCGCTGCATCGAGAGAGGGGAGAGTGCGTGATCATCACGGACATGTCGCAGGTGGGCGATGTCGTCAGACAGCGTCGCACCGAGCGCGGACTCTCCCAGAGCCAGCTCGCCGAGCTGACGGGGACGACTCGTCAGTGGGTATCGCGCTTCGAACAGGGGAAGAACGACGTGAGCGTCGGACGGCTGCTGGATGTGGCTGAGGCGCTCGACCTCACACTGGACCTCCGATCGCCTCAGCGTCACCTCGACGGTCCTCGAGCAACGTCGGGCGCGATCGACACCACCACCCGCCGAGCTCCGCGACCGGATGACGGAGAGAGACTCTCCGCCGGCGTGGCCGCGATAGCGAAGACGATCGTCGATCTCACGAACCGGCGCAGAGCCGCGGCAGAGAAATCAGAACACGATGCCTGAGCGTCTCGAGGTCATCCTGTCGGGCGTCTCCGTTGCGACTCTCGATCTCCTCGGCCCCGGACGCCATGAGCTGCGTTACACGTCGGATTGGCTCACGGACGGCGCCGCCTTTCCCATCAGCATCTCACTCCCCCTCCAGTCCCCTCCGATCACCGGAGACGTCCTGTCGTCATTCCTCGACAATCTCCTCCCCGACAATGCAGACGTCAGGGAACGATGGGCACTCGACGCGGGCCTTGCCAGCACCGAGCCGTTCCACCTGCTGAAGGCCTACGGCTCCGACACCGCCGGTGCTCTTCAATTCCTCGATCCGGACAACCCGCATCGGGATGTTCGCGGACGGTCACCGCTCAGCGACACGGAGATCGGCGGTCGCATCCGGGCCATCCGGGAGGACGACACCGCCTGGCACGGTCCAGATGGGGAGATGGGCTACTTCTCGCTCGGAGGCGCGCAGGGCAAGTTCAGCCTCGGATATGGTGCGGACGGCTGGTACGAGCCCTCCGGGAGCGAACCGAGCACGCACATCCTCAAACCTCGGGTCCGCCGTCAGGCCGACGGAGAACTCATCGAATACATCGCAATGACGGCCGCCCGCGCGGCCGGCCTCGATGCGGCGTTCGTGTCCATTCGTGAGTTCGACGGCGAACACAGCCTCGTCGTCGAACGCTTCGACCGCTTTCGCGACCGCGACGGGCTCGTGCAGCGGGCTCATCAGGAGGATCTCGCGCAATCGACGGGCCGCACCCGTCTGCAGAAGTACGAGAGCAGGGGCGGGCCCAACTACCGCGACATCATCCGTCTGATCGATGACCACGCGCCGGGCGCCGCACGGGGTTCCTCCCTCCAGACCTTCGTCCGTGCCCTCGTCTTCTCCTGGATGGTGCTCAACACCGACGCGCACGCGAAGAACTACTCCGTCTTCATCACCCCGGACGGCATCGAGCTGACGCCGCTCTACGACGTCAGCAGCCTGATCCCCTATGTCGGACATACCGACGACACGTCGCGAGCGATCGGACAAGCGATGCGCTCGACGAAACTCTCGATGCGAATCGCCGCGGACTACGAGGCGGGAGAGCAGAGCTGGTTCGAGTGGTCCGCCGTCGCCCGAGAGGCAGGGATCGACCGCACGGAGCTCACGGCATGGGCGGGTGCCGTCGCCGAGAGCCTTCCTGCCCTGATCTCGGAGATCGCGGCCACGCTTCCGTCGCATCTTCAGACGACGACCGTCGCACGCTTCGTCGACCGCGCACCGACGCGTGCGCGGCAGATCCTCTCCTCTATCGACGGACCTGACCGGCCGTAGGGCGGCGTCACTCGGGGAGCGGCACACCGCCGGTCTGGCAGGCGGCACAGTATTGCGCCGCACCCTTCGATCCGGGTACGTCGCGCACGGCGTCGTGCCCCTCGGGGCAGGGCTCGCCGGTGCGGCCGTGCACGGCCATCGCGGCGACCTTCGCGGCCTTGAGCTCGGCGGGCGGCACGTCGCGTCGCGCCTCGAACGCCCCGCCGAGCACGTCGCGGATCGCGGCGAACAACTGTGCGCGCTCCTCTTCGTCGAGCGTCGACGCGTGGGCGACCGGCGACAGCCGCGCGGCGTAGAGGATCTCGTCCGAGTACGCGTTCCCGATCCCGGACAGCGTCTCCTGCTCCTGGAGCAGCGCCTTGAGCTGCTTGCGGCGGCCCGTCACGACGGCGTCGAGGTCGGCGCGCGTGAACGCGTCCGACGCCGGGTCGGGTCCGAGCTTGGCGACCGACGACACCTCCGCCGGATCGTCGACGACGTGGAGTCCGAGGGACAACCAGTCCCCCGCGTCGGTGACGGCGAGTTCCGCGCCGCCGTCGAACCCGACGCGCGCGATGACGGGAGGCGTGTCCGGCCCCGTCGGCTCGGCGTCCGTCGCGTCGTCGCGCCAGCGGGCCCAGCCCGCACGACCGAAGCTCACGAGCAGGGTCGGACCGTCGGTGTCGATCGAGAGATGCTTCCCGAAGCGGCGCACGCCGGTGACCGCGTGTCCGTGCAGTTCGGAGAGCGGTCGGGCACGCGTCTTGAGGGCGCGCGCCTCCTCGAGGTCGATCGCGGAGATCCGCCGGCCCGTCAGGTGTTCGCGCAGGAAACCGCCGAGGGAATCGACCTCCGGGGACTCGGGCATGCGGTCATCCTTCCACCTCGTGCGGGGCGGGACAATCGGTTCCGCCTCGGGGAGAAGGGGTCAGGCGCCCGGGCCCGACTCGATGCGCCAGCCGGGGCCGGCCTTCAGCTGCGCTCGCAGCGCCGACGCCGCGGAGCGGGCGCGCTCCTCGTCGGGCGCGGTGACATCGATCGCCACGGGCAGCTCGTCACCGAAACCCGCGACGGTCACGGTGGCGTGCGCACCGTCGCGCAGCGGGACGGAGGCGGAGGCGGAACCCGCACCGTGCACCTCGGAGCGGATCGTCTTCGCGATCATGGTGAGGACCTCGGGCGCTGTGGCGACGATGTGGGCGACGATCGTGACGGTGGCGGTCATGCGGCCACGCTAGCGGCGACGGCCCGGACCGGCGGCCCCGTTGCGCACCCGTCGTTCTCGACGCCTCACGGGTCTCGGGAGCCTCGCGGGCACGGCTCCGCGTCGACCGGATCGCCTTGTGTCGTGGTCGATCGCGATGTCGGTGAACCGGAAGGTGGCGCTGTCGTCCATGGGATTCTCGCCTGGGCGGGGCTTCCGTCGACGCGGCCCTGCGTGAGCTGTCGATAAGGTCGATCCGGGAGGTCTCATGAAGGCGTATGCGGGACTCTGGGGGTCGATGTTCGGTGTCTTCCTCCTGGCGGCGGTCACCTCAGCGGCGATGCTGGGGCCGCCCGGGCGCCGGAACCGATACCTCGACGCGGAACTGGCGGAAGCGATCGGCGGTCCGGCGACTGTCGCCGGGTTGGCGATCGGTCTGCTGGTCGTCCTGCTCCCCCTCCCGAAGCGACGATCGTTCGCCTCGGCCACCGAGACGTGCGCCATCGTCGTGCTGATCCTCACGTCCTCGGTGGTGGCGTATCGAGCGATCGTGGGCGCGAACGACAGCCGGGACCTCGATCCCGGGACCCTGAACCTGTGGCTGCTCGGGGCTGCCGGTATCCTCGTCCTCCTCATCGTGGTCGCCATCCGAGCAGATCGGGCCCGGCGGCGGGAGAAGGTCGCGCAACGGACGTGAGCCGACGGGGTGACGGGGCGGTGCCGATGGCACCGCCCCGACGTCCTACACGGAGGCGGCGTGTGCGGCCAGTCGGTCGAAGAGCGCGTCGAGCTCGGGGTCGACCTGCTGGAGCTCGGGGTGGGCGTCGTAGTGCGCCAGGATCCGACGGGCCCCCTCGTCGAACGTGATGGTCGTGCGGAACTCCGGTGACAACTCGCGCACCCGCGTCGCGTCGAACACGACCGAGTGGGCCTTGTCACCGAGCAGGCCCGGGCCGAGGTCCGGTGCCGCCGCAGCGATCGTGTCGCTCGCGACGTGGACGAGGTTGGGCGCGTCCACTCCCGCCGCGTCGGCGAGCCAGCGGTAGATCTGGTCCCACGTGGGCGTGTGCGAGCCGGTGATCGTGAACGCTTCGCCGATCGCCGCGGGGTTGCCGAGCAGCCCCGTGAAGCCGACCGCGAAATCGTCGCTGTGGGTGAGGGTCCACAGGCTCGTGCCGTCGCCGTGAACGATGACGGGCTTGCCGGCGCGCATCCGCGCGATGTCGGTCCAGCCGCCGAGCGTCGGCAGCAGCGTTTCGTCGTAGGTGTGCGACGGGCGCACGATGGTCACGGGCAGCCCGCGGTCCCGGTGCGCCGCGACCAGCAGGTCCTCGCACGCGATCTTGTCGCGCGAGTACTGCCAGAACGGGTTCCGCAACGGAGTGGACTCCGTGATCGGCAGGCGACGCGGCGGCTTCTCGTAGGCCGAGGCGGAGCTGATGAAGATGTACTGACCGGCACGCTCGCCGACCGTCGCCAGGACGGTCTCGACGTGCTCGGGCACGAACGAGAGGAAGTCGGCCACGACGTCGAACGGGCGCTCGCCGACGACGGCTGCGACCGCATCCGCATCGCGGACGTCGGCGCGGAGCTCGCGCACCCCCTCGGGAAGCGGTCGTGCGCTCTGCCCGCGATTGAGGACCGATACGTCGTGCCCGGCGACCACCGCCGCGCGCACGCACGCGGTGCTGATCACGCCGGAACCGCCGATGAACAAGATGCGTCGTCGCAGAGTCATGCGATCGACCCTAGTCGCGCCGGACACCACAGAAGGCAGCCCTTGACTCCGATGATCCCGCCAGGCAGGTGGCGCTCACACATGGTCCGGCAGACAGCCGTCGACTCTGAAACACACGGCGGAGACGGCGAGATTTGAACTCGCGGTCCCCATAAGGGGACTCCACCTTAGCAGGGTGGTGCACTAGGCCGGACTATGCGACGTCTCCATGTGCGTCGATCCTGCTGACGCACGGCTTCCAGCATAACCGACAGCGCACGCGTGCCCAACCAGCTCGTGGCTCGAACCGATCGTCACTCGCCACGGCCCCGATCGCGGAGACCGTCGAAGCATGCCGTCACCTCATGAACGCGGGTGACTGCGGTGGCGTCAGTTCTTGACGACGCAGCTCTCCTGCGCGGCCGACTGGCCGACCAGGCCGGAGATCACACCGTCGTCGACCGGCGGCGTCTCGGTGCCACCGGGCGTCGTCGGGTCGGCCGGGGCCGTGGTGGTCGGCGTACTCGGGTCGGCGGGCGCGTCCGTGCTCGTGTCCTCCACGCCCACGCGGCGCGCGTCGGGGTCGGAGGAGAACGACGCATCGGCCTTGATCGCCGCCATGAGCTGCTCGGCCGTCTCCGTCGACGGCACGACGCGGTTCGAGTCGTACGGGTCCTCACCCACGGGGTACTGCACGAGCTGGATGTTGTCGAGGTCGAGGTTGCGCACCGTGAGCGCCATCGAGATCATCGTGTTCACGTTGGCGAGGTTGCTCGAGAGGGAGACGCTCTCCGCCGCGACCTTGGCGATACCGAAGAGCTTCGTGGGGTCACCGAGCGTGCCGTCGCTCTTGAGCTTCTTGACGAGCGAGGACATGTACATCTGCTGGAGGGCGATGCGCGAGAGGTCGCTCCCGTCACCGACGGCTTTGCGGGTGCGGAGGAACTGCAAGGCCTGCTGGCCCTGCACGGTGCTGATGCCGTCGGGAAGGTCGAGTCCGGAATAACGATCGAAGATCGGCTCCTGCAGACACACCTCGACGCCGCCGATCGCGTTCGTCAGCTGCACGACCGAGCCGAAGGTGAACTGGGCACCGTAGTCGATGTCGATCCCGGTGAGCTCCTCGACGGTGGCAACGGCGCACGCGAGGCCGCCCTTCTCCCCGCCCTTCGCGAAGGCCGTGTTGATCATGCCCGAGTACTCACGGGCACGCGTCTCCCCCGTGGCCGGATCGGTGCACTCGGGGATCGGGATGACGAGGTCACGCGGGAAGCTCACGACCACGGCGCTCTGGTGGTCGTCGGCCACGTGGACGAGAAGATTGACGTCGTTGAGGGCGACATCGCGGTCGCCGTAGAGGGACGCGTCCTGGTTCGCGTCGTCGTCCGCGCCGATGACGAGCATGTCGAAGCCGCCGTCGAACTCCCCGATGCCGAGATGCGGGGCCTCCGTGGGGTCGTCGCCCCCCGAGATGTCCACCGAATTGTCGGAGATCCCCGCGGTGATGTCCCACACGGCATACGTCGCGACGGACGCGCCACTCACGAGGACGACGGCGAGACAGATCGCGAGCACCCGGAGCACGGCGAGGACGGGTCCGTTCCGGCGCCCCCTGACGTGGCGGGCGGCGAGCTGCCGGGATGGACGGTGCGATCGGGCCATTCGCCGATTTTAGCGTGCGACCGGGCGAAACCTCAGCTGTTGCCCTTCGAGCACGTGTAGTCGCCGGCGGTCTGGCCCTCGATCGTGCTCGGCAGCTCGACCGCATCGCCTCCGTCAGCCGTCGCGGGGGGAGTCGTCGCCGGGGTGCTGGCGGGGTCGGAGGGGTCCGTCGTCTCGGGTGGGGCTGACGTCTCGGTGGCGCCCGGCGCGTTCGGATCGGCGACCGACCCGACACCGGTGGTCCCCGTGAGACTGATCTTCTTGTCGGCCTTGATGGCGTCGAAGAGTTGCTCCGCGGCGGCGGAGAGCGGCAGTACTCCCTGCTGCCCTCCACTCGATCCGTACGCGTTCGGGTACTGCACGAACGCGATCTGCTCGAGCGGGATGTCCTTCATCGCCATGGCGATCGACACCATCGTGTTGAAGTTCTGGAGACTCACCGACAACCGCATGTTGCTCGCCGCCGCCTTCGCGATGCCGAAGAGCTTCGTCGGGTCGGAGAGCGTCTCGGAGCTCTGGAGCGTGCGGACGAGCGACGACAGGAACACCTGCTGGTTGCTGATGCGGCCGAGGTCCGATCCGTCGCCGACGCCGTGGCGGGTGCGGAGGAACTGCAGGGCGGCGGATCCCTGGAGGGTGTGGGTGCCCGCGTCGAGGTAGGTGCCGGTGTACGGGTCGGCGATCGGCTCGGCCACGCAGACGTCCACCCCTCCGACGGCGTTCGACAGAGCGATGACGCCGTTGAACTGCACCTCGGCGGCGAAGGGGATCTTCAATCCGGTGAGCGCCTCGACGGTGAGGACGGTGCACGCGAGACCGCCGTAGGACAGCGTCGTGTTGATCTTCTGGGACGACATGGCGTTGTACGTGCCGGAGCCGTCCTCCTTAGGGCAGGCCGGGATCGGCACGAACATGTCGCGGGGGAACGAGACGACGGTCGCGCTCGAGTGGTCCTCGGAGATGTGGAGGAGCATCGTGACGTCGTTGAGGTTGCCCGTCTCGACGTCCGGGTCGCCGTACGCGTCGCCTTGCCCCTGACGGCTGTCACTGCCGACGAGCAGCAGATTCACTCCGCCCTCGATCGCGTCGATGTTCGGGCTCGACCCGTCCTGCCCGGCGAGGGTGACGGCCGGCTTGACGCTCGCGGCCACGTCCCACAGGGCGTACGCGGCGACGGCCGTTCCGCTCACGAGTACCACGGCGAGCGTCGCGGACACCACCTTGAGAAGCGCCGTGAACGGGTTGCGACCGCGACGTCGCGCGTGACGGGCGACGGTGGGGTCGGTCGTGACGCGACGGGACGTCCGGGGGCTTTCGCTCACAGGGGTGCCTCTCGAATCTTCTCGGGCGCGGTCTCGGGTTCCGGTGATCTCGACGGCCGGAGCGTGGTGCTCGGGCGTCGACGCTGTGGGGGATGGAACCGGTTCACGGACCTCGTGTGGCGGAGGGCGTGGGATTCGAACCCACGAGACATTTCTGCCCACTGGTTTTCAAGACCAGCTCCATCGGCCGCTCGGACAGCCCTCCTGGAGAACGATCGTGCAGGCACGATCGAGACACGAGTGTATCCGATGCGGTTCCCGCGATTCTGTCAGCGCGATCTGTGAGCGTCCTGAAACATCCCCCGGTCTGGGGTAACGCCCGTGCCGCCCACGTCGCCGTCAGCGGGGGGCGAGGAGGTGGGAGCGCTCCGGATGCACGGCGAACCAGTCGGCCACGTACCAGCACATCGGGATGATCGTGCGCCCGCCCGCCTTCTCCACGTCGTCGACGGCATACGCCGTGAGGTCGGCCGCGTACCCGTTGCCGCGGAACGGGAGGTTCGTGAACGCGCGCGTGAACGAGACGGTGCGTCCGTCGTCCCGATAGTCGAGGGCGCTCACGATCACGCCGCCGCGGCGCATCGTGTACCGGGAGGCGTCGCGTTCATTCGCGAACTCGGTCGTCGTCATCCCTCTATTCTCCGCCGAATCCCGCCGCCCTCTCCCCGATGTGCGGACTTTCGTCGCCTCGCCCGCCGGAGGGGCGACGAGAGTCCGCAATTCGTGGAGGGGTTGAAGAGGTCAGAGGGAGTGGTGGCGACCGATCGGGACCACGAGCGGCGTGCCCGTCACCGGGTCGTCGATCACGCGGGACGACATGCCGAAGACGGCCTCGACCGTCTCGGGCGTGACGACCTCGCGGGGGGTGCCCGACGCGAAGATGCGGCCTTCCTTCACGGCGAAGAGGTGGTCGGCGTAGCGAGCGGCGAGATTGAGGTCGTGCAGGACGATCACGATCGTCGTGCCGCGCGAGCGATTCAGGTCGGTGAGCAGGTCGAGGACGTCGACCTGGTGCGACACGTCGAGGAATGTCGTGGGTTCGTCGAGCAGGAGGACATCGGTCTGCTGCGCGAGCGCCATCGAGATCCACACCCGCTGCCGCTGGCCGCCCGAGAGCTCGTCGACGGGGCGTTCGGCGAGCTCGAGGGAGTCCGTGGCTTCGAGCGCCGCGGCGACAGCCAGGTCGTCCTCCGCCGTCCACCGGGCGAAGAGTCCCTGGTGCGGGTATCGCCCACGTCCCACGAGGTCGGCCACGACGATGCCTTCCGGCGCGATCGGCGTCTGCGGCAGCAGCCCCAGCACGGTCGCGACCTTCTTGGTCGGCATCTGCGAGATCGGCGCGCCGTCGAGGAGCACGGCGCCGGAGGTCGGGGCGAGCAGCCGCGCCATCGCGCGGAGCAGCGTCGACTTCCCGCATGCGTTCGCCCCCACGATGATGCTGATGCGCCCGGGCGGGATGACGAGATCGATGGCGTCGAGCACGACGCGTTCGCCGTACGCGACCGTCGCGGCGTCGACGTCGAGGGTGTGGGACTCGGTCACAGGGATCCTCCCGAGCGGTTGGAACGGATGAGCAGGTAGAGGAGGTACGGCGCGCCGATCGCGCCCGTCACGACGCCCACGGGGAACGAGGTGTCGAACGCGAACTGGCCGAGCAGGTCGGCCGTGAGCACGAGCAGCCCGCCGACGAGGCCGGCCGGGATGAGGAGCGAGCGCCCACCGCCGACGAGCCGCGAGGCGATAGGGCCCGAGAGGAACGCGACGAACGCGATCGGGCCCGTCGTGGCCGTCGCGACCCCGGCGAGCGCCACCGCGACCACCACGAGGAGCAGCCGCGTGCGGTCGACCCGCACCCCGAGCGCCGTCGCCGAGTCGTCACCCAATTGCATCGCCGTGAGACGCCTCGTGAGGAGCAGGATGGCGGGGAGCAGAACGAGGAGGCTGATCGCGAGCGGCGGCACGCCGTCCCAAAACGCGCTGTTGAGGCTGCCCGTGAGCCACCGGAGAGCGGCCTGCACCTCGAACGCGTTCGACTTGAGAAGGAGGTAGCTCACGACACTGTCGAGCATCGCCCCCACTCCGATGCCGATGAGGATGAGGCGCGCACCCGAGAGACCGTTGCGGTAGGCGAGCAGGTAGATGACGAGGGCGGTCGCGAGGCCGCACACGACGGCGAGCACCGAGACGCCCGCTCCTCCGAGGCCCAGTACCGTGATGGCGAAGACTGCTGCAGCGCTCGCGCCGGAGGTGATGCCGATCACGTCGGGGCTCGCGAGCGCGTTCCGCAGCATCGTCTGGAAGGTGACGCCCGCGAGTCCGAACGCGATTCCGGCGAGGAGACCGGTGATGGCCCGGGGAAGCCGCAGCGTGCCGACGGTGAACGAGGCACCCGGCACCTGCTCGCCCAGGATCACGCGCACGACCTCGATCGGGGAGTAGAAGGTGTTGCCGACGCTCAGCGTGACGAGGAAGACGATGAGGAGCGCGATCGCGAGGGCCCCCATCACGACTGCCCGGCGGCGGCCGCGCTGACGCCGGGCGGCCCGCAACCGTTCGGACGTGCCGGAGGGAGCGCCGACGGCCGGCGGCGCGTCGATCACGTGTTCGCGGGTCACGTCACAGCTCCTTGAGCTTCTGTCGGCGCACGACGGCGATGAAGACAGGGGCACCGATGAGCGCGGTGATGATGCCGACCTCGATATCGCTCGGCCGCGTCACGACGCGTCCGACGACGTCGGCGAGCAGCAGCAGGAGTCCGCCGAAGCCCACCGAGTACGGCAGGATCCAGCGGTAGTCGCTGCCGACCAGCATGCGGGCGAAGTGGGGAACGACGAGTCCGATGAAGCCGATGGGACCGGCGACGGCTGTCGCCGCACCGCACAGCAGCACGCCGCCGAGTGCCGCGACGGCCCGCGCGGTCTTGATGCGCCCGCCGAGGCCCGTCGCGAGCTCGTCGCCGAGGGCGAGGGCGTCGAGCGACCGGGCGGAGAAGAGGGACAGCGCGGCCCCCACCGCGAGGAACGGCAGGACGGTGCCCATCGCATCCCAGGTCGCTCCGCCGATCCCGCCGATCTGCCAGAACCGGAACACCTGAAGCGCGTCCACTCGCGGCAGCACGATCGCCGAGACGAGGGAGCTGAGCGCCGCCGTCGTCGCGGCACCCGCGAGGGCGAGCTTCAACGGGGTCGCGCCGCCGCGACCGAGGGAGCCGACCGTGTAGACGAAGACAGCACTCGCGGCCGCGCCGGCGAGGGCCAGCCAGATGTAGTCGGTGACCGTCGTCATCCCGAAGAAGGCGATGCCGGTGACGACGAAGAGCGACGCACCGGTGTTGACGCCGAGGATGCCGGGGTCGGCGAGCGGGTTCCTGGTCACGCCCTGCATGATGGCGCCGGAGAGGCCGAGAGCGGCGCCCACGAGCAGGCCGAGGACCGTGCGGGGCACACGCGCACGCACCGCCTCCTCGGCGAGGCCGGTGGCCGACGGGTCGAAGAAGGCGCGCAGGATCTCTTCGAGCGACACCTCCCGCGAGCCGATCGCGACCGACAGGATCGTCACGGCGACGAGCCCGACGAGGCATCCGAGAAGACCGAGCACCCGTCGACGACGGCGGGACGCCGACCGGGACCGCGAGGGTCCGGCCGGCGTCTCGACGTGCGAGGGTGCTGCGATCACGCCGCGTCGTCTGCGTTCTTCGCCGCCGTGGCGAGCATGTCGGTGAGCTCGTCGAGCGACCACGGGATGCTCAGCACCGTCGGCGTGAGCGTCGCCGCGATGGGGAGGCTGTTGTCGAGCACGACGACGGATCCGCTCTTGACGGCGGGCATCTGCGAGAGCAGCGGGTCGGCCTCGAGCATCGGGATGGTCGTGTCGTCGCCGTAGACCACCATGATGTCGACGTCGTCGAAGGTGTCGGCGTTCTCGGCGCTCACCGTGCCGTAGAACTCCGGGTTCTCGTCGGAGAGCGTCTGGAGGCTCTCGGGGATCTCGAGGCCGAAGTCGGTGAGGTAGCTCGTGCGCGAATCGCTCGTGGAGTAGTAGCCGATCGTGCTGTCGCCCGGGGTGAAGTATCCGACCATGGCGGTCTTGCCCTCCAGGGCCGGCTCGTCCGCCACGGCGTCTGCGAGCTGCTGCTCGGTCTCGGCGATGAGCGCGTCGGCCTCATCCGCGAGGCCGAGTGCCGCGCCGTCGAGTTCGGCCATCTCGCGCCACGTGCTGCCCCACGGCTTGTCCGGGTAGGCGATGGTGGGGGCGATCTGCGTGAGCGTGTCGTAGTCCTCCTGCGTGAACCCGCCGTACCCGCCGAGGATCACGTCAGGCGTCGTGTCGGCGACCTGCTCGAAGTTGAGGCCCTGCGTCTCGTCGAAGAGAGCGGGAAGGTCGTCGGTGCCTCCGAGCTCCTCGAGCTTCTCGTAGGTCCAGGGGAGGATCCCGTCGCCGTCGTCGTCGCCGTAGGTCTGCGCCGTCATGCCGACGGGGACCACGCCGAGGGCGAGAGCGACGTCCTGGTTGGCCCACGAGACGGTCGCGACGCGTTCGGGCTTCGCCTCGATCTCCGTCGATCCGAAGACGTGGTCGACGGTGACGGGGAATCCGGCGGAGGAGCCGGATTCCGACGCTCCGTCCGTGGAGCCGCCGGTGCCGCTGGAGCAGGCTGCGAGGCTGAGGGCGCCGGCCGCCGCGAGGGCGATGACGGAGAGGGTTCTGCGAGAAGAGCGCACGGAAGTCCTTCGGAAGAAGCGGTGGGATTAGGCATGCCTATCCTAAGGGCATCCCCTGGGCATCCGAAAGTCCAACCGGAGGCCGGGCCTACGCGCGGGGTTCTCGACCCCGCTCCCGGGCCTCCCCCACGAAGTACCCGTACGGGCCGCCGGCCGCCCTGTCGATCTTCTGTGCGGCCCCGAGATGGAGGCTGCTGTGCGCCTGATCGGCGACGTGAGGGAGCATCATCGTGCCCGGGATCATCGAACGCACCCAATCGGGGTCGAGCACACCCGGCGTGCGCTCGGCGATGGTCGCCAGCGCGACGTCGCGCTCTCGGAGCAGTGCGTCGCGCACGGCGGGGTCGACCCGCCGCCATGCCTGCTCCACCTCGACCACGGCGCGCTCGAGCTCCTGCCGCACCACCGAGAGGCGGAGCGTGTCGACGTCGTCGTCGTCGATCGGCGCGGCGCCCGCGAGGCGCCGCCGCCACACGCTCACCACGACCGCGAGGACCAGGAGCGCCACGCCGGTCACCGCGGTGACCGACCACCAGACGGGAGTCGTCGAACCCCACGTGGCGGGACGCAGCGGCAGAGCGGCAGCCGAGCCGAGCGCGGCGATCGCGGAGATCCAGAGCGGCCCCGACACGAGGCGGCTCGGTCGACCCATGGTCGTCGGGAAGAGGAGCGATCCCCCGAGGCACAGCAGGGCCACCACGGAGGAGATCCCGGAGACCACCGCAGCCGTGGAGGCGGGGAGGGGCGGCGTACTTCCCTTCGAGAACCCCAGTGCCACGAGGACCGACGCGACGACGGTCGCGCCCCCGAGGAATCCGAGGACGCGCAGGCTCGCCCTCCAGCTCGCCGGGCGCACCGCGTCACGCGCGTCGGGCCGCTCGGCGAGCAGAGCGTCCTGCCTCTCCTCCCAGGCCTCCCGCGCTGCCCGCCGGAGCTTCGACCGGATCGCGTCCGCCTGCGCTCCGAAGGAAGGGAACCAGGAGATCACCCCGACGTCGACGACCTCCTCGATCGGCGTGTCGATCGTCCCGCGCGCCCGCTCCCCGAGCTCTCGCCCGGCGCCGACCGGTATCTCGGGGGTCTCGCGGGACATCGAACGGGGCGATACCGATCAGCGGGCGAGGTGCTCGCGCAGCGCGAAGGCGAGCCCGTTCTCCGTGATGGGCGCCGTGCGGGTGTTCGCCGCCGCGAGCACCTCGTCGGGCGCCTGTCCCATCGCCACCGCGGTGCCCCCGCCGGCGACGGCCCACTCGAACATCTCGATGTCGTTGCGACCGTCACCCGCGACGAGCACTCGATCGCTCGGAATGTCGAGAGCCTCGCGCACGTGCTCGAGCGCCGTCGACTTGTTCACGCCTTGCGGCGCGATGTCGAGCCACGCCGTCCACCCGATCGAGTACGCCACCTGGTGCAGCCCCATCCGCTCGACGCTCTCGAGGAACTCCTGCTCGTCCTGGCCGGGCGACACGACGACGACACGCATGACCGGCTCGTCGTACAACCGCTCGAACGGCACCTTCTCGGCGTTGTCGAGGGTCCAGTCGACCATGCCCTCGGTGTACTTCCGGAAGCCGTCCGGCAGCTCCACCATGTAGCGGCCGTCGTCGAGGCTCGCGTGGATGGTCTCGAGCACGGGACGGGCGTCGAAGGTCTCGATGAGGTGGCGCCTGTAGCCGGACTCCTCGGCCGCGTCGCGCTTCATCACGAGCGCGCCGTTCGCGCACACGACGTACTCGGGCTCGAGGCCGAGCATCTCGAGCACGGGGTGCGTGGAGTCCCAGCTGCGCCCGGTCGCGAGAGTCACGATGTCGCCGCCGGTCGCCGCCGCGCGGACGGCGTCGCGCACCTCGTCGGCGAGCGAACCGTCCTCGCCGAGAACCGTGCCGTCCACGTCGAGGGCGACGAGCCGCGTCTCCCCGCTCATCGGGCGGGCACCGCGACCTCGAGGCCGCCCAGGTACGGGCGGAGCACCTCGGGGATGACGACGGAACCGTCCTCCTGCTGGTGAGTCTCGAGGATCGCGACGAGCCAACGGGTGGTGGCGAGCGTGCCGTTGAGCGTGGCGACGGGACTCGTCCTCCCCTCCTCGCCGCGGAAGCGGATGCCGAGGCGACGCGCCTGGAACGTGGTGCAGTTGGACGTGGACGTGAGCTCGCGGTACGCGTCCTGTGTGGGGACCCAGGCCTCCACGTCGAACTTGCGCGCTGCGCTCGACCCGAGATCGCCGGCCGCCGTGTCGATCACGCGGTACGACAGGCCGAGGTCCGTCATCATGCGCTCCTGGTACCCGAGGAGGCGCTCGTGCTCGGCCTCCGCGTCCTCCGGGGTCGTGTGGACGAACATCTCGAGCTTGTTGAACTGGTGCACGCGGATGATGCCGCGGGTGTCCTTGCCGTACGAACCGGCCTCGCGCCGGTAGCACGTCGACCAGCCGGCGTAGCGGAGCGCACCCTTCTCCAGGTCGAGGATCTCGTCGGCGTGGTAGCCGGCGAGCGCGACCTCGCTCGTGCCCGTGAGGTACAGCTCGTCGTCTGGCAGGTAGTAGATCTCGTCGGCGTGGGCGCCGAGGAATCCGGTGCCCTCCATGATCTCGGGCTTCACGAGGGTGGGCGTGATGAGAGGGATGAAGCCCGCCTCGAGCGCACGGTCGAGCGCGAGGTTCATGAGGGCCAACTCGAGGCGCGCACCGATTCCCTTGAGGAAGTAGAAGCGCGCACCCGACACCTTGGTGCCGCGCGTCATGTCGATCGCATCGAGGATCTCGCCGATCTCGAGGTGGTCGCGGGGCTCGAAGTCGAACGTGGGCCGGTCCCCGACCTCGCGGAGCGTGACGAAGTCGTCCTCCCCGCCCGGCGGGACGCCGTCGATGACGATGTTCTGGATCTGCTTCATCGCCTCGGCGAAACGGGCATCGGCCTCGTTCTGCTCCTGCTGCGCGGCCTTGACCTGCTCAGAGAGACCCTTGGCCTGAGCGACGAGCTCGGCCTTCTCCTCCTTGGGAGCCTGGGCGACGCGCTTACCGTGCGCGTTCTGCTCGGCGCGGAGCGTCTCGAAGCGGGTGATCGCCGCGCGCTTCGCGGAGTCGGCCTCGAGGGCCGAGGAGACGGCCTCGACGGAGGCACCACGTGCCTCCTGTGAGCGGCGGACGAGGTCGGGATTCTCACGGAGGAGTACGGGATCGATCACAGGGTCCAGTCTATGCGGCGGGGTAGGTTGTCCCCATGGGAGCTGCGGAGTCGAGATGGGCCGCGGTCGTCTACAACCCCGTGAAGATCGACGTCGATGCGCTCCGTCCGATCGTGGAGCTCGCAGCCGTCGCCGAGGGGTGGGGCGACACGCGCTGGGTGGAGACGAGCATCGAGGACCCGGGCGCCGGGGTCACGGCCGCGCTCGTGGCCGACGGCGCGTCGATGGTCTTCGCCGCCGGCGGCGACGGCACCGTGCGCTCGGTCGCCGAGGCGCTCGCGGGCACCGGGGTGCCGCTCGCGATCCTGCCATCGGGAACCGGCAACCTCCTAGCCCGGAACCTCGACCTGGCACTGTCGGACGTGTCCCACAGCGTCACCCACGCATTCACCGGGACGACGCGGAACATCGACATCGGCGAGGTCCGCATTGAGCGGAAGGACGGTTCCGTCGACACCCACGGCTTCCTCGTGATGGCGGGCGTCGGCATCGACGCGCGCATCATGGCGAGCACGAACCCCGCTCTCAAGAAGGCCGTCGGCTGGCTCGCCTACGTGGACGCCGGCCTCCGCGCGATCCCCACGTCGCAGCCGTTCCGCGTCCGGTATCGCCTCGAGGGGCGACACGAGCACAGCGCCCACGTCTCCACCGTCATCGTGGGCAACTGCGGGCTCCTGCCCGGCGGGATCGAACTCCTCCCGGACGCGAGTGTCGACGACGGTCTCCTCGACATCGCCGTCCTCCAGCCGAAGGGCCTCTGGGGATGGGTGCAGGTGTGGCGCAAGGTCACGTGGCAGAACCGCGCGCTCAAGAGATCGAGCATCGGACGCCAGATCATCAAGGCGAGAGCGCGCGGCGTCCAGTCGAAGACGATCACCTACCTGCGGAGCTCCGGCGTGCTCCTGTCGCTCGACGAACCGAACGAGGTCGAGCTCGACGGCGATGACTTTGGCATGGGCCGCTCCGTCCGCTTCACGACACGGCCGGGCGCTCTCGGCGTCCGTGTCCCGGCGCCGGTCACCGCACGGGCGCCCCATCGGATCGCTACTCGCTGACCTCGGGCTCGCTGACCTCGGGCTCACCGACCTCGGGCTCGTCGCCCCGCAGGGAGCGGACCATGCTGCGGAGCGCGTCGAAGGCCTGAGCCTGCTGATCCGGCGTCATGCCGCGCAGCATCCGGAGTTCGACGGCTCGGACGGCCGCCGTCGCCACCTCGAGCCGCTGACGGCCGAGCGGGGTGAGCCGTGTGGGCAGCACCTTCCCGACGCGCGCCTCCTCCGGTCTCGTCACGTAGCCGTCCCGCTCGAGCGCCTGCAGCAAGACGTTCATCGACTGGCGCGTCACGAAGGCCCCGCGCGCGAGCTCGGAGTTCGACAGCCCTGGCCGCTGGGACAGCAGTTCGAGGCACGAGTAGTGCGTCACGGTCATGCCGAGCGGACGCAGCGCCGCCTCCATCGCGACGCGGAGGGCGCTCGACGCCTCCTTCAGGAGGTATCCGAGCGACGTCTCCAGATCGATTCCCGCGCCGTCTTGACTCATGTCAGTATTCTGACATAGATTGATCCGTGTCAGAAAACTGACACGACGAAAGGACTCTCGACATGCCGGTCACCGGACCCGACTTCATCTCCCTCCAGACCTCCGATCTCGATGCCTCGCAGGCGTTCTACGAGAAGTACCTCGGACTCGTGCGCTCCCCCGCCGGCCCTCCCCACGCCGTGGTCTTCACGACGACGCCGATCGCCTTCGCGTTGCGCGACATCGTGCCAGGCACGGACATCGCGTCCACGCCTCAGCCCGGTATCGGCGCGGCGATCTGGCTGCACGCCACCGACGTGCAGGCGATCCACGACGCACTCGCGGCCGACGGTCACACCATCGTGTCGGAGCCCATCGACGGTCCGTTCGGCCGCACCTTCACGTTCGCCGACCCGGACGGCTACCACGTGACCCTGCACGACCGCGCGTAACGGCGATGCGGGGGCGGCGCGGCGACCAGCGCGAGGCGGCGACGAGCGTGACGGTGATCGCCAGCGCGCCGCCCATGGCGAGCGGCGCCGTCACCATACGCGGTGACCACGGCACGAGCGGGGTGGGGAAGACGTTCCCGGTACGGAACGCTCCGTAGCCCACGGACACGCTCGCCTCGCTCCCGGTGATGACGAACACCGGCATCGCGTCGTACATGAGCGATTCCGTCACCGCGTCCCGGACGATGTGCGGCTGGCTCCAGAAGTTCCGCGTGTAGTCCGCTGCCACGCTCTGGGTGGCTGCGACCCGGTCGGCCTGCTCGTACGCCACGGCGACGCGCGCTCGGGCGTCGAGCAGCACGATCGCGATGCCGCCCAGAACCAGGGCGGCCACGACGATCCCGACCGCCAACGGGCGGAGGCGGTTCATTCCGTTCCCGGCACCGAACGCCGTCGCGGAGTCCACCCGGCCGCACCGATGAGGAGGACGGTCATGAGGAGCACACCACCGGCCGCGATCGGGATGACGAGCATGCGCGGAGCCCACGGCCGCTGCAGCGGAATGATCGAGAAGATGCCGCCGAACGCCCCGTAGCTCACGTTCACGTAGTCGTCCCCGCCCTGGGTGAAAGCCGCAGGCATCGGCCCGTCGTTCGCGAGGGAGTCCGCGAGCAGGGTCCGCAGCATGGGCGCCCGCGGGCCCACATCGTATCCCTGCTCCTCCTCGTAGAAGTCGGCGACGTCGGTGACCGCCTGCGCAGCCGCGGCCATGCGCGCGTTCGCGTCCACCACGACGAGAGCCGAGCCGCCCACCATGAGCAGCACCGCGAGCGCCCCGAGCGCGAGGAGGAGGCGACGCCGAACCCGGATCATCGCTCGTCCGGTCCGCGTCCGTCCGGCTCGCCGTCCGGCCGCACCGGCGCCTTCGCCGCGGGGCGCCACCGCACGGCGACGAACACGAGGACGGCGAGGATGGCCGCGATGCCGAGGATGAACAGCAGCGGGCCGATCGACCACCCGATCTGCATGGAAACGAGTTCGGCCGTCGGGTCGGGTGTGTCCTCCGTACCCGACGTCTCCCCGTAGATCACGCCGCTCTGCGCGAAGTCGACGTAGATCGTCTCGAGGGCGGCGCGGAACATCTGGAAGCCGACGAGCGCGAGCACGGCCCCGCCGATGACGAGGCCCAGGAGGTACGGGTTCTTCCACGGCGGGATGGACGCGGCGCGCTCATCCTCGACACGCGTCGTCGACGCGTCGTTCCCGGCCGTCACGACGACGGTCTGGCCGTCGGTCCCGTCCTCGTCGCCCGGCGACTCGTCGACGAGCTCGGCGAAGGGCGACCACGCGGGCGGCTCGATCCGCTGGGGCGCCCGTGCCGTGTCCGGGGCCGGCTCGGGACGCCGTTCCGGTGCATGCTCCGCTCGCTCGCGACGCGTGGCGCCCGGCGGGGCGAAGAGCTCATCGTCCACGGCACGCCGCGCGCGCGAGCGTCGGCTGTCCGGTTCGCTCGGGGGGCGGCCACCGCCGTGCACGGCGGGGTCGTAGCCGCGCTGGTAGATCGGGTCGTGCCGGGGGTCGAGGTCCTGCGACTCTGCCATGGGCCTTCCTCTCTTCCTACGTGTCTCGTTCGGCGCCGACTACGAGGCGGCCGGGTTCGACGCGCCCTGCGGGGTCGAGCCGAGGCGCGGAGGCACGTCGGGTTCCCCGCTCACGATCGCGCGCAACCAGTCGCGGGCATCGATGAACACGTCGTCGTCGTAGCGCGGGTCGAAGCTCACACGCACGCCGTCGGCCCGGGGGTAGGAGCCGAGGAAGACGACGCTCGGGCTGAAACGGCGGACGCCGAGCATGGCGTCGGCCACGCGTTCATCGAGGATGTGCCCATCGGCATCGATGATGAACCGGTACCGCCCGAGCTCGTCGCCGATGGGACGCGACTCGAGGAGGCTCATGTTGACGCCGCGCGTGGAGAACTGCTCCAGGAGTTCGAGGAGGGCTCCCGCACGGTCGACCGGCAGCTCGGCGACGAGGCTCGTCTTGTCGGCGCCCGTGGGGCGCGGGAGCTCCCGGGTGGTGGAGACGAGCACGAAGCGCGTGACGGCGTTGGGGTTGTCGATGATGCCGGTGGCGACCGTCTCGAGCGCGTAGTGGTCGACGATCGTGGGGGGCGCGACAGCCGCGTCCGCGAGCTCGTTCTCGAGCAGGCTCGCGGCGGCCTGCACGTTGCTCGACGCAGGGATGTGGGCGTGGCCGGGCAAGGCGCGGTCGAGCCAACCGCGGCACTGCGCATAGGCCACCGGGTGAGCCGTGACGACCCGGACGTCCTCGAGCCGCGTCCCCGGGCGTACGACGAGGACGAAGCCCACGTGAACGAGGTACTCGCCGATGATCCGCAGACCCGGCATGGTCGACAGCGCGTCCTGCGCGACGGAGACGCCCCCCTCGATCGAGTTCTCGATCGCGATCATCGCCGCGGTGCTGCGCCCGCTCACCACGTCGTCGAGCGCCTCGCCCACGTTGTTGACCGACCGCCACTCCTGGCCGCGCGCCTCCTCGACCTGAGCGAGCGCGGCCTCCGTGAACGTCCCGCGCGGCCCCAGATAGCTGTAACGACGGGGTTCGGGCGCTGGGGCTGTCGACATAGGGGAAGCCTAACCACTACCCCCGACGACCACCTCACGCCGTCGTCCACCCCTCTGACCAGAACGCGCCCACGCGGGCATCGATATTGATATCGTCAGCCGCATGACCGATCCCGTCCACGGAGAAGACGTCGGCCGCCCCCGCCCCGCCGTCCCCGTCGTCCGTTCCGCGCGCCCGAACGCCGGAACCGTGTCTGCATGACCGCCCCGCTCACCGAGAGCGGCTCGGCGAGGACCGGAGATCGGCTGCGATGGGTCGACGTGACGCGCGGCCTCGCCGTCCTGCTCGTCGTGTTCTATCACGTCGTCATCGCACTCAAGGTCGCCGACGTCGACGCACCGACGTGGGCCGTGGTGCTGAACGACGCGCTCGCGCCGTTCCGCATCCCCACCCTCATGTTCTGCTCGGGTCTGCTCCTGGCCCGATCGCTCAAGAAGCCCCCTCGCCAGTATCTCGTCGGGAAGCTCCGGCACATCGGGTGGCCGTGGCTCGTCTGGACGGCCGTCATCGTCGGTTTCCTGTGGTTCGGCAGCTCCGTCGCGGGAGACGGCAACTACGGCCCCGAGCGGCTCGTGGAGCTCGTCCTCTCCCCCACCACCTACACGTGGTACCTGGCGTACCTGCTCGCCTTCTACGTGGTGGCCCTCGTCGTTCCGGCCGTCGTGCGCACCGCGGCGATCCCGCTCCTGCTCATCGCGAGCATGCTCCTGAATGACGGCGACGGGTGGACCCGTGTCACCTTCCTCCTGGCCTTCTTCTTCCTCGGCGACGTCGCCGCACGGTACAGGGTTCGCTTCGAGGGTCTCGCGAGGCGCCCGGTCGTCTTCGTGATCGCCGCCCTCGCCGCCGTCGGCACGGCCGTCGCATCGACGCAGCTGCCCGGTCTGCGCTACGACCTCGTGGCCGCTGTCGGTGTCGTCGGGCTCGTCCTGGTCGCCGTGCCGCTCGGCGGATGGGTCGCCACCACCGTTGTCGGCCGCGGCCTCGCCGCCATGGGTCGCGACTCGATCGTGTACTACACGACGCACTGGATCGTCGTGACCCTCTCCGTCCACATCCTCGGCCGCGTCGGACTCGACCAGAGCACTCTGATGGTGATCGTCCTGCTCGTCCTCGGTCTGGCCGTGCCGTGGGCCATGGCATGGCTCTCGCACCGGTCGCGCATCGTATCGGCCCTGTACTCCTGGCCGGCGCGGCGACAGCGGACCGTCGCCTGACCGGACGGCGGAGCGGCGACATCCGCCCGGGCGGCCGTTCCGAACGCCGGGCATGGAACGATCAGGTATGAGCCGCCGCATCCGTCACACCATCGCAGCCGTCGGCGCCCTCGTGCTCGGCGGGTCCCTCGCCGCCTGCTCGACCGCACCGAGCGCCGAGAGCACGGCGGTTCCGGAGGGGGACGGTCCGGTCGTCGCGTTTTACGGCGACTCGTACACCCTCGGCACCGGGGCGAGCGATTACACGAAGCGCTGGTCGACGGTGATCTCCGAGCAGCGCGGGTGGCGCGAGGTGAACCCGAGCGTCAACGGCCTCGGGTTCATCAATCATCGGAACGCGTTCGGTGAGGGGAGCGGCGACCTTCCCGACATCGTGATCGCGGCGGAGCCCGACATCGTCTTCGTGACGATGGGCCTGAACGACAACTTCAGCTATGCGAGCTCGGCCGACCGCATCCACGAACAGATCACCGCCGATCTCACGCGGCTCCACGATGCCCTGCCCGACGCGCGCTTCATCGTGGTGGAGCCGTTCTGGTACACCGCCGAGCGGCCCGAGTCGCTCGCCGTGATCAGCGGCTGGGTCGAGGAGGCCGCAGCCGAGATCGACGCGGACTACATCCCCGGTGCGAGCCGCTGGCTCGACGGGCACTACGCGGAGTCGGCCGACAGCTGGATGGCCTCAGACGGGCTCCACCCGGACGACACGGGCTATGCCCACATGGCCGAGGAGATGGACGCCGCCCTCGCCGCCCTCACCCCACCCCTCTGACCCCAAAAAGATCGCGATACAGCACGGAACCACGTGGTGTATCTCCGTCTTTATGGGGTGAGAGTGGGGGTCGGGGTCTCGATGTGGGAGACGGTCACGCGCACGTCGAGGGCACCCTCGATCGGCGTTCCGGTCAGGTGGGCTCGCACGGCGTCGCCCACCGCGCGCAGCGTCAGGGGCACGGGGAATGTGGACAGCACGCCCACCGCGACCTCCACACGCAGCCCGGCGTCTCCGGTGCGCGTGAGCGACACCTTCGCGGGAGCCGAGTCGTCTGCGGCCGTCGCGTTGGCGACGGCGAGACCCACCGTACGATGGAGCGGCCCGGCGGGGTAGACGCCCACCACTCCGGGAACCGCGGCCACGACCGTGGTCAGTTCTCTGGACAGCTCGAGATCGCTCACCGTGGGTCCTCCGTGCTCGCCGTCCGCCTCGTGTGGACGTCCTGGATGGTCACGTCGATGGACGTCACCTGAAGCTCCGTGTGCTCGCGAAGGGTGTCACCGATCACGACACGCATCTCGCGCGCCAACTCGAGCAGGTTGCGTCCGAAGACGCCCGATGCCGTCACGTCGATCGAGATCGGCACGCCCGGAACGTTCACGTCGCCGTCGAGACGCACACGGCCGACGATCGCGCCGCCCACGCCGTCGCCGGCCGCGCGGATGAGTCCGCGCACGGATCCCTCGGTGATCGAGAGGTGCACATCGGGGTCGACGCTCGTGATCGGGATGTCCCGACCGGCGCGCGCCTCCCTGCTGATGTTGTCCATCACGTTCTTGATCCACTTGTCGTCGCGCTCGCGGTCCTCGACCGCCTCGGCCTCGAGCATCTCCCACGTCGCAGAACGGAGTCGCCCTAGCGCATCGAGCGCGATGAGGCAGCCGGGCGAGTTCTCGATGTCCGGGTTGCGCGGCGTCCGGCCTGCGTCGAGATAGTCGGACAGCTCCTCGACGGTGTGGCCGTCGAGAGCCTCCGGATCGAGGCCGCCGAGCACCTCCTCCGGGCCCGCCTCCGCCCCCTGGTCGTCCCTCATCGCCATTCCTCCATGTCTTTGAGCAAGGTGCGCCGTGCACGGGAGAGCAGGCCCCGCACCGTCGACACCGGCAGATCGAGCTCCTCCGCGATGTCGGCGTATGACACGCCACCGACCTCCTTGAGCACCCAGCACTCGCGCTGTTCGGCGGGGAGCCGACCGAGCGCTTGCGCGAGGGCATGCATCTGCATGCTCATCTCGACCTGACGCTCCGGGGTGTTCTGTGCAGGACCCGGTGCGTCCCAGTCGTCGATGTCGCGGTGGTACTTCCGTCGTCGGATGCGCTCGATCGCCTTGTTGGAGACCAACCGCATGAGCCAGGATCTCACGACGGTCACGTCGGCGAGCTCGGCCACGTGGTTCCACGCGTTGATGAACGACTCCTGCACGACGTCGTCGGCTTCGTCGTTCGAACCGAGCACCTTCACCGCGTAGGCCCGGAGCATCGGGCCGTATCGACGCATGAGGGCTTCGAAGGCCACGGCGTCGCCGTCCGCGGCACGCGCAGCGAGGATGCCGTCGGAGGCGTCGGAGAGGGGAGATCTCGCGTCCATCCCGACCCTTCCTCGCCCCGAACGACGGACTCCCCGGAAAAAAATTCGGGAATCCGCGTGACGAAACCGTCCGTCGGCTCGTCTCTGTAGTGACTATCGCACAACGCGACGAGACCCCATACGGGCAGCCACCCGGGCGCCCGCAGCTTGACAAACAGAAGGAGAAGGACCATGGCGAACAGCACGACGACCACGACGACCGACCTCACCGAGGCGGGAACCGGAACGGGCAAGACGGTCATCGTCGATGGTGTCGTCGCCAAGGTCGCCGGCATCGCCGCGGCCGAGGTTCCCGGCGTCTTCGCGCTCGGCGGCGGCGTGAGCCGCGCGATCGGCGCGATCCGCGACGCCATCAACCAGACGGACAAGGCGCAGGGCGTCTCGGTCGAGGTGGGCGAGACCCAGGCGGCCGTCGACATCACCCTCGTGGCCGAGTACCCCGTCTCCCTCCAGAAGGTGGCGAACGACGTCCGCGATGCCGTCACTACCGCGATCGAGCAGATCGTCGGCCTCGAGGTGACCGAGGTGAACGTGACCGTCAACGACGTGCACCTGCCGTCGGACGACGCGGACGAGTCCGCCGAGGCTCGCGTCCAGTAACGCACCCCACAGACTGCCCGCCCGGGACCCCCCCTCATCCCGGGCGGGCTTTTCCCTGCCCGGCAGGTCGCGATCTCGCGGGAGCGGGATCAGACCGCGATCGGCGTCGCCGTTCCCATGACCACGATCCCGCCGGAGGCGGGGACGTCGACGAGGAGGACGCTCGGGCGCCCCACGTGCCTCCCCTGGTGCACGACCATGCGACCCGGCACCTCGATGGCCCTGTGTTCCCGGACGTAGGCGCCGAGCGCGGCGGCGGCCGATCCGGTGGCCGGGTCCTCCGTGATCGTGCCGACGGGGAAGAGGTTGCGCGTCTCGAACTCACCCGACGCCGTCTCGACGGCCGTCGTCACCGTGCCCGTCCAGCCCTGCTCGTCCATGAGCGTCCGCATGTCGTTCGGGTCGAATCGGAAGTCGTCGAACGTGGCGGCGTCCGCGAAGACGAGCACGGGGTGACGGTTGCCGGCGAAGGCGATGCGCGGCGGCAGGTCGCGACGCACGTCGTCGCGCCCGACGCCGAGCAGGTCGAGCAGTCGGTCGAGCACGTCGTCCCCCATCGGACCGACCCACGGTTCCACGCTCGTGAACGAGGCCCAGACCACCCCGTCCACCTCTCGGGTGTCGATGAGCACCTCGCCGACGGGAGTGTCGAAGGCCAGGACCCCCGCACCGTCACGCTGCGCGAGCGCGACGGCCGTCGCCACGGTCGCGTGACCGCAGAACGGCACCTCGGCGATCGGCGAGAAGTACCGGAGCGAGTGTCGCCGTGGCCCGTCGCCCGCAGACGAGGCCGTGACGAAGGCCGTCTCGGCGTAGCCGACCTCGGCGGCGATCCGCTGCATCGCTGCGGCGTCGAGCTCGCCGGCCACGAGGACGACTCCTGCCGGGTTCCCTCCCGTCGGAGCGGCGGCGAAGGCGGACAGGCGGAGTACGACGGGCGCATCGGTCATGCACAGATCCTCCCAGCGACGGCCCCCCGCGGGCATATCCGATCGCGGACAGGTGGCCCTCCCCAGTCCACTCGGCAACCTCTGGTCGCGCATCGGGCGGCCCTGCCAGAATGAGCGCATGACCGACCGCGCCGGAACACCCGCAACCGAATCCGATCTCGTCGACCTCGACGCTCTGCACGAGGCCTACTACTCGCTCAAGCCGGACGTCTCCGTGCCCGAGCAGCGCGTCGTCTTCGGCACGAGCGGCCACCGCGGCTCCTCCCTGTCGACCTCGTTCAACGAGGACCACATCGCCGCGACCACCCAGGCGATCGTGGAGTACCGCGCGGGCCAGGGCATCACCGGCCCCCTCTTCATCGGCGCCGACACCCATGCATTGAGCCGTCCAGCACTCACGACGGCCCTCGAGGTGCTCGTCGGCAACGGCGTGCGCGTGCTCGTCGACGAGTTCGACGACTTCGTGCCCACGCCGGCACTCAGCCACGCGATCCTCGCCTACAACAACGCCGGCCACGACGACGAGGCCGACGGCATCGTCGTGACGCCGAGCCACAACCCGCCGCAGGACGGCGGCTTCAAGTACAACCCGCCGCACGGTGGACCCGCCGACTCCGACGCCACGTCGTGGATCGCGAACCGAGCGAACGAGCTCATCGCCGACGGCCTCCGCGACGTGAAGGAGGCGGAGCCGTCCGCCGTCGAGACGTACGACTTCCGCACCGCCTACGTGAACGACCTCGCCAACATCATCGACGTGGACGCCATCCGTGCCGCCGGCCTGCACATCGGCGCCGACCCGCTCGGCGGCGCGAGCGTGCACTACTGGCAGGCGATCGCCGACACCTATGGCCTCGACCTCACCGTCGTGAACCCCGACGTCGACCCCACGTGGCGCTTCATGACGCTCGACTGGGACGGCAAGATCCGTATGGATCCGTCGTCGGCCAACGCGATGTCGTCGGTGCTCGCCCACCGCGACGAGTACGACATCCTCACCGGTAACGACGCGGACGCGGACCGTCACGGCATCGTGACGCCAGACGGCGGCCTCATGAACCCCAACCACTACCTGGCTGTCGCCATCCAGTACCTCTACGCCAATCGCCCCGACTGGAAGGACGACGCCGCGATCGGCAAGACGCTCGTCTCGTCGAGCATGATCGATCGGGTAGCCGAGTCGCTCGGGCGCCGCCTGTGGGAGGTCCCGGTGGGCTTCAAGTGGTTCGTGCCCGGCCTCGTCGACGGTTCCGTCGGCTTCGGCGGCGAGGAGAGCGCCGGTGCGAGCTTCCTCCGTTTCGACGGCACCGTGTGGACCACCGACAAGGACGGCATCCTGCTGTGCCTGCTCGCGTCGGAGATCACCGCGAAGACCGGCAAGACCCCGTCGCAGCTCTACACGGAACTCACCGAGCAGTTCGGAACGCCGGCGTACGAGCGGATCGACGCGGCGGCCTCGAAGGAGCAGAAGGCGAAGCTCGGCAAGCTCGACGGCGATGCGATCACCGCGACGGAGCTCGCGGGCGAGCCGATCATCGCGAAGCTCTCGGCCGCTCCGGGCAACGGCGCGGCCGTCGGCGGGCTCAAGGTCGTGACGGAGAACGCGTGGTTCGCGGCTCGCCCGTCCGGCACGGAGGACGTCTACAAGATCTACGCCGAGTCGTTCAAGGGCCCGGAGCACCTGAAGCAGGTCCAGGCCGAGGCGAAGCAGATCGTCGACGCCGCCATCGCCTGACCCACCCCACCCCACCCCACCCCACCCCACCCCAAAAAGATTGCGATACGGCCCGAAATTTGGTGCCGTATCGCAATCTTTTTGGGGTGAGGGGGCGAGGAGGTCAGGGGACCGAGTAGTACCAGACCGTCGAATCCGGGTGGTCGATGGTGATGGCGTCGTCGACGTCGCGGAAGTCGCGGTTCTCGTTGTGGCCGGCCACCTTGATCTCCAGACCGTTCTCGCCCTGGACGATGTCGGACACGATCATGACGTGGTCGGGATTGCCGTTGAAGTTCCAGTCGAAGAAGGCGATGTCGCCCACCTTCAACTTGTCGCGCTGGGTGTCGTCGAGCTTCGTGAGACCGAGACTCGTGTCGCTCTGGAGCCAGTCCTCGAGGGCGGGGGCGTAGACCCACGCGCGCGTTCCCTGACCGTTGCTGCTCGACCAGGTGGAGTTCATCTGCCACCCACGGGCCAGCAGCGTCTGCGAGACGAAGTTGGCGCAGTCGCCGCCCGACGGGTTGTAGTCGCCGTACGCCGTGTTGTAGTTCTCCCAGTGGGTGAGTGCGTAGCCGAGCTGCTTGTCGACCGGGGTGAGGGCCGAATAGGTGTAGGTGCTCGTCCCCAGCGCGGGAACCTGCTGGTCGCCCACGAACACCGTGATATCGGCGGTCGTCGGCTGGTAGTCGGCCGTGCGCGGGACGGCGGCTGTGACCCGCGTGTCGTCCACCACGGTGACATCGGTGGCGGGCCTGTCGCCCACGAGCACCTCGGTGACCTCCGACAGTCCGATGCCCGTGATGGCGATCTCGCCTCCGCCGCTCACCGGGCCCTCGGGCGCGTCGACGTCGGCGACGAGGCTCGCTTCGACCGAGACCGGTTGGTAGGCCTTCGGCTCCGGCGCCGTGGTGCAGCCCGACAGCACCAGCCCGGCCACGACGGCGACCGCTCCCGCGAGGAGGGTCGATCGACGGGCGCGAATGGAAAGTGGTGCGGTCACGACGGGCTCATCCTCAAAGATCTGGGGTTCCTCCATGGTACGGGCCGACCCGGTGAGCACCCCGACAGCCACGGCGGCCTGGGGACGGAACCACCCAGCGATTCACCCTCCCGGAATCCTTCCGGACCTCCTAAGGTGGGATTACAACGATGTAACCGGGAGACGCACATGGCCAACGCACGACTGATCTTCGACCCTCGCCGTCCCGTGGGCGCCGTGAACCGACGCGTCTTCGGCTCGTTCATCGAGCACTTGGGACGCGCCGTCTACGACGGACTCCACGAGCCCGGGCACCCCACGGCCGACGCCGACGGCTTCCGCGAGGACGTGAAGGATCTGGTCCGCGAGCTGGGCGTGAGCGCCATCCGCTACCCCGGCGGCAACTTCGTGTCCGGCTTCCGCTGGGAAGACAGCGTCGGTCCGAAAGAGGAGCGTCCGAAGCGCCTCGACCTCGCCTGGCACTCGACGGAGACCAACGAGGTCGGCCTCCACGAGTTCGCGTCATGGCTGGACGACGTCGGCAGCGAGCTCATGCTCGCCGTGAACCTCGGAACCCGCGGCACCCTGGAGGCCATCGATCTCCTCGAGTACTCGAACGTCGCAGCGGGCTCGGCCCTCGCCGACAGGCGCGTCGCCAACGGACGCACCTCGCCCTTCGGCGTGAAGATGTGGTGCCTCGGCAACGAGATGGACGGCCCGTGGCAGCTGGGCCACCGCTCCGCCGACGACTACGGCAAGCTCGCCGCGCAGACGGCGAAGGGCATGCGCATGCTCGACCCGTCGCTCGAACTCGTCGTGTGCGGGTCGTCCGGTCGCGGCATGGCGACGTTCGGCGAGTGGGAGAGGGTCGTCCTGAACCACGCCTACGACGACGTCGACTACATCTCCTGCCACGCCTATTACGCGGAGAAGGACGGCGACCTCGGCAGTTTCCTCGCCTCAGCGATCGACATGGACACCTTCATCGACGACGTCGTCACCACGATCGATCACGTGAAGGCCGTGAAGCGCAGCGACCACGTCGTGAACATCTCCTTCGACGAGTGGAACGTGTGGGACATCGCCCGCTACGAGACGGTCGACAAGATCGAGGGCATCGACAACTGGCCGGTCGCACCGCGACTTCTCGAGGACGCCTACACCGTGGCGGACGCCGTGGTGGTGGGCAACCTGCTCATCTCGCTCCTCCGTCGCGCGGACCGCGTGACGAGTGCGTCGCTCGCGCAGCTCGTCAACGTGATCGCGCCGATCATGACCGAACCCGGTGGCATCGCGTGGAAGCAGACGACCTTCTTCCCGTTCGCCGTCACGTCGGCGCTCGCGACGGGCGAGAGCGTTCCCACTCGCGTCGACTGCGACACGTACGAGACGAAGGAGTTCGGTGACGCTCCGCTCGTCGACGCGGTCACGACGGTGGACGAGGAGCTGGGACGGGCGAGCGTGTTCGTGGTGAACCGGTCGCAGACGGAGAGTGTGCGCCTGGCGATTCCGCTCGGTGAGTTCGGCACCGTCTCCGAGGCGACGGCTCAGACGCTTTCGGACGACGATCCCTACGCCGTGAACACCCTCGAGAACCCGGAGCGCGTCGGGCTCGCGACGAACGAGTCGATCCGGATCGAGGACGGCGAGGTCGTCATCGATCTTCCGCCGATCTCGTGGACCGCGATCTCCCTCACCCGCTGAGCGGACCGACGGGTGACGGCCGGTCGCTTCGCGGCCGTCCTTCACCCGCCTCATCCCTCAGCCGGCTCACGGAACGTAGGCGGCCTCAGGCGGTCAAGGCTGCCGGCTCTCGCCTCGCGCCGACAGGGCGCGCTCGCGGAACGCGAGGAAGAGGGGGAACGCGAAGGCGAGGGCGACGAGCGGGGCGGCGAGGACGAAGAGCCAGATCCGTTTCATCCGGAGCCGGCGGCCCTCGACGATCATGAAGATCACCGCGGCCACCGCCACCACGAGTAGATCGGTCGTGAGCGACGACACCGCCGGGCCGCCCTGGAACCAGTCGCCGAGGAAGTCGCGCTCCTCGAGGATCGCGATCACGTTGTAGGTCCACGTGCCCACGAGTCCGACGATCGCGAGCGCCAGGTAGAGGAGGGCGCGGGGCGTCCAGCGGGCTCGGGCAGTCCCGGCCCCGACCTCGGCGCTCATCGCCGGACCCCCGCCTCGGTACCGGCGGCGGGCATTCCGCCGTCGGGCGAATCCGCCCGTCCTGCGCCCCGGGCCAGCGAGACGACGACACCGGCGACCACCGCGACCACGAGACCGACGGTCACCGCGATGGTCGACGTATCCGGCGCCACGATCGACTGCCCGCGCAGCGCCTGCCACGTCACGATCGCCACGAGTCCGGCGATACCGACAGCGGCCGTGAGCACGAGTCGGAAACGGACGGCACCGAGGCGCAGGACCGGCACGCGGCCGGCGAGCAGTTCGAGCCCGATCACGAGGAGCGGGAGCGCCTGCAGCGCATGCATCCCGATGAAGTGCGGCACCCGCAGGTCGCCGCCCTCGGTGCTCCACCCGAGGAGCGGAAGTCCGGCACCGCCGTCCGCGACACCGACGGCGTGCGCACCGGCGACGCCCTGGAAGTCGTTCAGCTGCTCCGACGTGGGACTCGTCATGAGGAACGCGAGTCCCATCCCGATGAGCCCGATCACGAGACCGGCGCGGATGGCGAGCGATCGTGCAGGGTCGCCCAGCGGCGCCCGGAAGAGGACCACGGCGACGACGACGGTGACGAGCCACACCACGACGATCGACACCGCCATGAGAGCCCACGCGGCCGTCGCGAGCGGCGTCGAGACGTTGAAGTGGCTCGTCGTGTTCGAGAGCACAGCCCCCACGATCACGACCATCTCGAGGAGGAGCGCCACCACGACGACACCCCCGAGGAGCGAGAGCAGACGCCGAGCACGCGAGGCCAGGCCGATCATCCACGCGAGAGTCACGGCGTAAAGGGCGATCGAGAGGGCGAACTTGAGCGGCTTCGCCCAGGCGGGCTGACCGAGGATCTCGCGCGGGTCGACGACGAGGCCGACGACGCAGACCACGGCGAAGACCGCCGAGGCGATGGCCAGTGCGAGCAGCGGACGATGGAGACGCGCGGCCGACCACACGACGGGCGGGGGCGGCGATGCCGCAGGCGGATCGAGACGAGAGCGGGTGGAGCGGGACGGGGCGAGACGGGTCACGAGGGGTTCTCCTGTTCGGAGGCACGGAACGACGGGGGCGTGGGGAAGCGACGCTCCCCCTCGGTCGCCTGCGCGATGCGCCGCAGGGACTGGAAGACGACGTCGCCGAGGGCCGTGCCGACGGCGACGAGACGCGCTTGGGACGCCGGGTCGGGACGGCGTTCGAGTTCGTCGAAGTCGGCGCTCGCGACCATGGCGGCCGCTTCCGCGTAGCGCTCCAACCACGCCGAGCTGATGGGCTCGCCGGCCGCCACGAACGTGTCGAGGGCGTTCGCCGCCACGTCGGCGGCCGGGTGGCCGACCATCTCGGAGTGGATCACGCGACGCACCTGATCCGTGGCCCCCGTCGACGGCGCCCCTCCGCCGCTCGAGCCCGTGAGCGGAACGGCGGACTGCGCGACACCGAACGCCTCGTTGACGGGGATGCCCGCGTCGAGCGCTGCGGTGATGGCCTTCACTCCGGCGACGCTCACACCCGCGGAATCGATCAGGCCGCGGATGAGACGCAGGCGCGCCAGGTGCGCGTCACCGTAGGTCGCTCGGTTGGGGCCGTCGGATTCGCCCGGCGCGAGCACGCCCTCGCGGATGTAGTACTTGATCGAGGCGACACTCACGCCCGAAAGACGGCTGAGTTCCGAGATGCGCATGCAGATAGCGTAGCTATCGGATAGCGTCACTGTCCACTACGGATCCGCGCCCGTAGACTTGGGGGAGATCCCGGAAGGACATCCCCGTGAGCACACCCCCGCCCCCTGCACCGCAGCAGCCCTGGCAGCAGCCACAACCGAACGGGATACAGCCGACTGCCGGTCGGGAGATCCCGCCGCCCGGATTCAAGGGCACGGGCGCGTGGGCGCTCGGGTTCCTCGCCTACATCCCGATCCCATTCTTCGCGCAGTTCGTGACGGGCCTGATCATGGCCGGCGTCTACCCCACGCACAAGAAGCGTGGTCCGATCGCGCGCGCCAACGCGCGCAACGCCGCGAACTGGGGACTGACCTACGCGATCCTCACGGTGGTGTTCATCGGCCTCGCGATCGTCTTCGCGATGATCGTCTCCAACGACGGCTCGACGAACGGACCGAGCTCCCTCACCGCGCTGCCGTTCATCCCGATCTCGCTGTGGCTCGTGCTCGGGCTGGTGCACGTGGTGGTCACCATCGTCGGCACCGTGAAGGCGTCGAAGGGCGAGGTGTTCCGCTTCCCTCTCGCGATCCGGTTCATCGCGGAGTAGGAAGAGGTCAGGCCGCGAGGGACTCGCGGCTGCCGTCGATCACTCGCGCCAGCTCGCGGCCGAGGAGGATCGCGCCGAGGCGCTCGCTGCTGAGCGCGAGTCGAGCGATGCGCACGTCCTCGTCGGTGACGGCCCACGGGAAGTCGTCGCCCAGGTAGCCGATCGTCTCCGCGGGGAGGCGGCAGAGAAGGCGGTCAGCCTTCTGCTCGGTCTCCCAGAGCGCGTCGAAGTCGACGTCGACCGCCGAGATGCCGGCGAACTCGATGGCGTCGGATTCGATGGTGTCGTGGATGTCGATGGTGTCGGTGAGCATGATGGCCTCGTCTCTTCGGGTGAGCTTCTATCCGATGAGATGCGCTCGCGTGGAATTCATGACGCGGGTTCCGGAAGAATTCGACGAACATCCTCGCCCGCCTGGAGAGCGACTGCGAGGCGACTCGGAGGACCCTGCCGTCCCATGAGAGCGCTCTCCCGCGCGGTAGGCTTCTCGCGAACCTTACCGACCGCTGGAGCACCCATGAGCGACGACGCCCGCCGATTCCCCGACCATTTCCTCTTCGGCGCAGCCACCGCCGCCTACCAGATCGAGGGAGCGGCCCACGAGGACGGGCGCACCGACTCCATCTGGGATGCGTTCAGCCGCGTGCCCGGCGCGGTCATCGACGGCCACAACGGCGACGTCGCGACCGACCACTACCACCGCTACCGTGACGACGTCGCGCTCATGAAGGACCTCGGGCTGCAGACGTACCGCTTCTCCACCTCGTGGTCGCGCGTGCGTCCCGACGGAGGCCCGGCCAACCCGAAGGGGCTCGACTTCTATTCACGCCTCGTCGACGAACTGCTCGGCGCCGGGATCAAGCCGTGGCTCACGCTCTACCACTGGGACCTGCCGCAGGCGCTCGAGGAGCGCGGCGGCTGGACCAACCGCGACACCTCCGAGGCGTTCCGCGACTACGCGATGACGGTTCACGAGGCTCTCGGTGACCGCGTCGGCGTCTGGACGACCCTGAACGAGCCGTGGTGCTCCTCCTTCCTCTCGTACACCGCCGGCGCCCACGCCCCCGGGCGCCAATCGGTGGAGGACGGGCTCGCCGCCGCGCACCACCTCCTCCTCGGCCACGGCCTCGCCGTGCAGTCGCTGCGCGAGGCCGACCCCGCGCTCGAGATCGGCATCACGCTCAACCTGACGGTCGCGGCGCCCGTGGACCCCGAGAACGAGGGCGACGTGGATGCGGCCCGTCGCATCGACGGTCAGTTCAACCGCTTCTTCCTCGAACCGATCTTCCACGGCGTCTACCCGGCCGACGTCGTGGCCGACGTCGAGGGGAACAATTTCGAGTCGTACGTGAAGGACGGCGACCTCGACATCATCTCGACGCCCATCGATGCCCTCGGTGTGAACTACTACCACGGCGAGCATGTCACGTCTACGAGGCCGCTCGTCGAGACGGGCGGTCAGGCGCCGACCGAGCGCCCCATCCGCTCCCCGTTCCCGGCCGCGGAGAACGTGTACTGGCAGCCGCAGGACCTCGAGACCACGTCGATGGGCTGGGAGATCGAGCCGTGGCTGCTCCGCGACCTCCTCGTGCACGTCGACGAGGAGTACACCGGCCCGGCGGGCACCGCGGTGTGGGTCACGGAGAACGGCGCGGCGTTCGACGACGAGCTCGTCGACGGTGCCGTGCACGACGAGGGGCGGACGCGATTCCTCGCCGGACACCTCGGTGCCATCCTCGACGCGATCGACGACGGAGTGGACGTGCGCGGCTACTTCTACTGGTCGTTGCTCGACAACTACGAGTGGGCGTGGGGCTACCACAAGCGCTTCGGCATCGTGCGCGTGGACTACGACACCCAGGAGCGCATCGTGAAGGACTCCGGACTGTCGTACGCGCGCATCATCGCCGACCGCGCGCTGCCGGCGCAGCCGTAGTCGACGGACCGGGTCGATCCACGTGAACACCATCGCGGGGCACCACGCACCGACGCTCGAGGCCGTCGCCGAGGCGGCGGGCGTCTCGCGCGCCACCGTGAGCCGCGTCGTGAACGGCTCTCCGCGCGTGCGGGGCGAGGTCGTCGAGGCCGTGCAGAAGGCCATCGCCGAGCTCGGCTACGTGCCCAACCGGGCGGCGCGATCGCTCGCCTCGAGCCGCACGCACTCGATCGCCCTGCTCGTGCCCGAGGAGGTGTCGCGGTTCTTCGGCGACCCGTACTTCGCGAGTTTCACGACAGGCCTCGACCGTCGGCTCGCCGACAGCGAGTACGTACTCAACCTCGTCGTCGCGCGGGACGATCCCGACCGGAAGGCCGTACGCTACGTGCGCGGAGGCAACGTCGACGGCGCGATCGTGGTCTCCCACCACAGCGGCCACGAGTTCCTCGCGCAGCTCGAGGGAGCCGTGCCCGTGGTGTTCGGCGGACGCCCGGAGGCCGGGATCAGCACCGACCCGTACTACGTCGATGTCGACAACGTCGCCGGTGGTCGACTCGCCACGGAGCACCTGATCGGCCTGGGGCGGCGCCGCATCGCGACGATCGCGGGACCGGAGGACATGTCCGCGGGCGTCGACCGGCTCGCCGGCTTCCGCGCCGCCCTCGATGACGCCGGGCTGCCCTCGGACGCTGTGGGCCACGGCAACTTCACGGCTCCGGGTGGAGCCGAGGCGATGCGTCGGCTCCTCGACACCCACCCCGACATCGACGGCCTCTTCGTGGCGTCGGACCTCATGGCGACGGGGGCGCTCGGAGCGCTCGCGACCCGCGGGATCCGCGTTCCGGAGGACGTCGCGATCGTGGGGTACGACGACAGTCCGGCCGCGACCTGGGGCGAGGTGGGCCTCACGACCGTGAGCCAGCCGTCCGAGCTCATGGGCGCGACGACCGTCGACGTGCTGCTCCGCCTGCTGCGCGGGGAACCCGACGTGCCGCACGCCAACATTGTGCCCACCACGCTCGTCCGTCGGGACTCCGCGTGACGCGGGCGCAGCGCCGGATCATCGCGGCGCTCCGCTGGCCCGTGAAGCGCCGCTAGTCGCCTCCTCCTCCGCCACCACCGTCGCCACCGCCACCGCCGCTGTCTCCTCCGCCGCCTTCGCTGCTGCCGCCGTCGCCGCCCCACCAGCCGCCGTGATGCGTGCTCCCGCTGTCCGATGAGACATACGTACCGGTGTAGAGGCCCGCATCGCTGCCGGACGAGCCGCCCCGACGACTCCGCCGCTTTCGCGAACCTCCTACGGCCGCGTTGTAGAGGAAGAGGACGAGCAGGATCGCCACGACGCCCCCGATGACCCAGCCGGATCCATCCACGTTCCGCTCCATTCCCTCGATATGAGCGACTCTACGACTCGGCCTCCGCCGACGACATGGGTACCGTTCCCCCGGCCCAGACTCAGCGGTCGCGGTCGTCCCAGACGAAGAGTCGTGCAGCGAGGACCGCCGCGACGGCGGTCACCGCGGCCATCATGGCCCAGAGGATCGGCACGGGGGTCGAGGGGGCGACCCCCGACAGGTCGGCCGCTGCGGCGCGGACGAACCACGTGGTCGGCAGGGCCTCGAGCACGACCGCGACGGGCTGCGGGATGACCTCGCGGGGGAACACGTCGCCCGAGGCGAACATCGCCGCGATCGGCAGCATCACGGCCACGTTGTTGACGAGCTCCGCGTTCCGCGACCGCGAGGCGAGCAGGTACGCGAACGCGAAGAACATCGCGAGACCCAGCGCGAAGGTCACGAGCAGACGGATGAGCCCGAACGCCTCGATCGAGCCCATCGCGACGGCCGTCCCGGTGACGATCGCGGCGACCACGACACCCGCGACGAGGCGCACCGGGGTCTGAGCGGCGATGAAGACGCCCTTCCGCACGGGAGTCGTCCCGAAGAGACGGAGCGTTCCTCGCTCGCGGAGCGTCACGATCGGCACGGCCGTCCCGAGGAACGTGATCGCCATGAACCCGATCGTCGCGATCGTGGCGAGGTTCGTCCGAAGGATCCCGAGCCCCGGCATCGCCGCGTCGATCAGCGCGATCAGGACGAAGAGGAAGCCGAACATGAAGAGGATCGAGATCGACCCCTTCCTGTTGCGGATGAGCTCTCTCGCGTTCGCGATGCTGAGTTCCACGAACGGCGATCGGGGGGTCGATCGCGCGGCGCGAGTGCCTGTCGTCGTCACCGTCCGTCTCCTCTCGTGGTCGGGGCCGTGGCCGGCTGGTGCTCCGTCACGAGGTCGAGGAAGTAGTCCTCGAGAGTGCCGTTCGTGACGCTCAGCCGGCGAGCGCGCGCCGGTCCCGAGAACGTCAGGAGGCGCACGAGCGCATCCGGATCGCCCGTGCGCACCGAGACGCGGGCCGCCGTGGCGGTCTCGGACACGGTCACCGCGTCGTCGCCTACAGAGTCCGCGACGACCGACAGGTCCGCACCCAGCGGGACGACGAACGACACCACCGAGTCGGCGGAGTGGCGCTCGGCGAGCACATCAGGCCTGTCGAGGGCGTGGATGCGACCGGCCACGAGGATCGCGACCCGGTCGCAGAGTTCCGTGGCCTCCGCCATGTCGTGCGTGGAGAGGAGCACCGTCGCGCCCTCGTCGCGGATGTCGCGGATCACGTCGAAGAGCCGTCGTTTGCTCTGCGGGTCGAGGCCGGCGGACGGTTCATCGAGGACGACCATCGACGGGCGCCCCACGAGGGCGGTGCCGATGAGGAGGCGCCGCACCTGGCCGCCGGAGAGATCGCGTGCTCGGACGTCGGTCTGCTCGGTGAGACCGAGCCGTGCGATCACGTCGTCGACCTCCGCCGGGGCGCGGTGGAAGGAGGCGTAGAGACGGAGCATCTCGCGCACGGTGAGCGTCTCGAGGAGGCTCGCCGCCTGCGGCTGCACCGCGACCTGCGATGTGATCGCGTCTCGATCGCGCGCCGGGTCGACGCCGAGGACCCGGATCGTTCCCGAGCCGACGGACCGCAGCCCCACGATCGCCTCGAGCAGTGTCGATTTCCCCGCACCGTTGGGACCGAGGAGCCCGAGGATCTCACCCCGTGCGACGGTGAACGAGACGTCCGCGAGGACACGACGGTCGCCGTATGACTTGGTGACCGTATCGACCACGATCACGTTCTCCGCTGCGGTCATCGCCCGTCCCACCCGGCCCTTCGCGAGGGGCGGGATCCGTTCGCGCCTCTCCCCCTCAGTCTTGCGGGCGGCACACGGCGGGGCCTCCGCCGCCGGACGGAGATCGGCATCCCCCGAGCGGCGTGCCCTCGGGGTCGGATCGGCTCAGCGCGGCCTGCGCGTGAAGACGTAGTGCACGACCCCGGAGGGCGAGCTCGTCGCCTCGACGTCGAAGCGGTCCTCGAGACCCTCGAGACCGTCCCACACCCTCTCGCCGCGACCGAGCAGGATCGGCACCACCACGATGTGGAGGTGATCGACGAGGTCGGCGGCGAGGAAGTCGCGCACCACCGTGGGCCCGCCGCCCAGCCGCACGTCGAGACCACCGGCTTGCTCGGTTGCGAGCGCCAGCGCCTCGTGCGGCGGGAGGTCTCGGAAGAGGAACGTCGTCTCCCCCACCTCGAGATCGGGGCGAGAGTGGTGCGTCAACACGACGACCGGCGAATGGAACGGCGGCTCCTCGCCCCACCAGCCGCGCCAGGACTCGTCCTCCCACGGACCACGCTGGGGACCGAACTTGTTGCGGCCCATGATCTCCGCGCCGATGCCCTGGGAGGTCGCCGCGGCGAAGGCGTCGTCGACCCCGCGTGTACCCGAACCGACGGACTCGTCGTCATGACCCGTCATGCTCACGAAGGCGTGCGTGGGGAGGAACCACTGCATGAGCCGGTGCTGGGCGTGCCCGAAGGGCGTCTCGAGCGACTGTCCTTCGCCCGTGCCGAACCCGTCCAGCGAGACCGCGAGATTGTGCACCCTGAGCGTCGTCATGCGCTCATCCTGCTCCCTCGACGTCGTTCGCCGCCACCACGACTGGAGGCCGCGGCCCTCACGACGAGCACGTAGGCTGCGATGGATGATCGAGATCGTGCCGTACCGCTCCGAGTGGGCGGACGAGTTCGAGCGGGAGGCCGCTTCACTGCTCGACCGTCTCACGGGCCGCGTCGATCTCATCGAGCACATCGGCAGCACCGCCGTACCGGATCTCGAGGCGAAGCCCATCATCGACCTCGCCGCGCGCACGCTGCCCGGTGTCGACCCGTTCGACCTCGAATCGTCGATCGCGGAGCTCGGATACGAGCAGCACCGTTCCGGGCCGCGCACCCACGGCGTCTACGTCCGGCACACCGCCGCAACGCGGACGCACATCCTCCACGCCTTCACCACGGGTGAGTGGGAGACCTGCAACCAGCGACTGTTCCGCGACAAGCTCCTCCACGAGGCTTCCGCCCGAGAGAGGTACCGGGCGGTGAAGCTCGAGGCATCCGCCGCCGCGCAAACCGGGCAGGACTACACGCGACGCAAGACGGCGATCGTCGAGGAGCTCCTGAACGAGGAGCGCGCCTCCCGAGGACTGCCGCCGACGGCTGCGTGGGACAAGACCGACCGGTGAGCGCCGGGCGAACGGGATCACACGGCCCCTGAAGCCGCCGACGGGTGCAGACCCGAGACAGGAGCGACCCGTTTCGGTGCCCCGACAGGCTCGGCGCAGGCTCTGCTCAGCGCTCGGCGCTCCCCGCTTCGATCCGGCGCGCGATCGTCTGCACGTCGTCCACCCGCCCCTCGGCCACGTCCATCACGAAGTCGTACGCCTCGTCGTTCGACCAGGTGAGGCGGCGCCCGTTGATCCCGAGGAACACGATGAGACCGGCCAGGGTGAGCCGCTTGTTCCCGTCGATGAGCGGGTGGTTCTTGGCGAGCGAATGGACCAGGGCCGCGGCCTTCTCCGGCAGCGTCGGATACGCGTCGTCTCCCATCACGGTGGTCTGAGGCCGGGCACACGCTGACTCGAGGAGGCCGTAGTCCCGAACGCTCACATCCGGTCCGATCGACCGCTCGGCGATCCGCTGGAGGTCACGCAGAGACAGATAGATCACTGGGCGAGCCGGTCGAGCGCCTCCGCGTATCGGGGCAGTTCCTCATCGAGCACCCGGTCGATCAGATCGTCGTGGCTGTGCCTCTCGACATACTCGCGCACCGCTTCACGCGCGACGTCCTGCATCGACCGCGACTCGAACTCGGCCCGGCGCCGAAGCGCATCGGTCTCGGAGTCTGTGAGCCTGAGTGTCATCGCCATCAGACCATGGTATCACCGGTGACACCACGGAGACAGGGTGCACGTGCCCGCCCCGCTACTGGTAGGTGACGAGGTCGACCTCCGGGGTCACCTCACGCATCGTCTGCTCGGGGCTGAGCATCGGGGTGTCCTCGTCGTAGAAGTTCTTCCAGCCCCACGCCATCCCCTCAGGGGCACCGCCGTGGAGGGCACGCCACGTGGCCTGCTTGTCGGGTTGGCTGCCCTGGCCGTCCGCGTGGATGAGGAGCTCGAGCTCCGGGTGGGACATGTCCACGTCCTGCCGGTTCTCGATCATGTCCAGGCGGAACTGGTGCAGCACGAGCATCTTCGGCGGCAGGCTCTCGCGGTTCACGAGGTCGGCGAGCCAGTCGGAGACGGAGTTGATCTCGTCGGCGGACACCGAACCGATCTGCCGGAGGTGCACCTGGTCGGGCTCGAGACGCCACTCGGGGTCGAGCGCGAGACCCACGTTGGGCTTGGCGAGCAGCTTCTCGTACAGCTTCGCCTGGGTGAGGAAGTCGGTGCGGCCCGGCTGCAGGTCGAGTACCACGTACATCCCGGCCTCCGCCGCCGCGTCGATGTACGGCTCGAGCCGGTCGGAGGGCAGCTCGTTCGAGAAGTTGCCGTCGCCCCCGGCCGCACCGGCAGCGACGGTGGCGATCACTTCGAGCGTCGGCACGACGGTGCGGTCCGTGAGGCCGTCGTACGGCGCGGCGGTCTTCTTCGCGCGCTCGATCGTGGCGGTCACGTCCTGCTCGCCGAGCACGCCGAGCACGGGAGCATCAGGCGCCCCGTAGAGCGCGACGAAGAGGCGATCGGCGAAGAGGTGCTGCCCGCCACCCGGCAGTTCGACGCCCGTGGCGGCGGCGCGCACGGAGTAGTCCGGATCGGGCAACTCGCCGAAGGCCTCGCCGAGGAGGAGAGTGGAGTGGGCCGCCGCGTCGTGCAGCGCGGTGATCGCCGCGGACGAGCGGAGCGGGTCGGCGTCGTCCGCCGGGAGCACGGCGACGGGGACTCCCACAGCCCTGGCCGTCGCGAGCGACGCGGCGTCACCGGCCGCATCGGTACTGAGCGCGATGGTCGATTCGACGGGCTGTGCCGGCTCGGGCATCGGGTCGAGCGGCGCAGCCGAAGCCGACGCCGAGGCGGTCGAGGCGGACGGCTCCGGGGCCGGGAGGTCTGCGATCGCCGACGCGGTGAGCCTCTCGGCGTCGTCCGACACGTCGACGCCGGTGGCATCGCGCACGGCCGCGGCATCGGCGGCGCTCGCGACCATGTCGAGGTCGCCGAACCGATCGCCATCCACATCTCCGACGGCCACGACGGTGGCGGCGCCGAGACGGTCGATCTCATCGAGCAGCGGTGACGGAGCCGGCGTTCCCGTGGGCGTCGCCGTGTCGGTCGATTCCACCGTCGGCGACGCACTGGCGCCGGACGACGCGGGTTCGTCGAGCAGAAGCGGCACACCGAGTCCGACGGCGGCCTGCGCCGCGAGCAGGATCGCGTCATCCTCTCCCGGCTCGGCGACGACGACCGCTGGAGCGGACTCGACGAGCAGCCGGCTGGTCTCGATCGCCCGCGTCGCGGCGTCGGCGTCGATCACCGACGTGGTGCCCTCGGCCGGCTGGATCGTGACGACCGCCGCATCCACTTCGGGCTCCGCTGCCGTGGTGGTGCAGCCCGCGAGCACGACCACCCCGAGAACGGCGACGGACGTGAACGCAGTTCGGAAGACGCGAGAGAGCATCGATTAAGGCTAACCGAGACCACCGACACCCTCGATGAGGTGGACCCCCCTCAGCACGTCGGGAAGCGCCGCTGCGGCCCGCCCGTCAGCGGCCGGAGCTCGCGGTGATGCGGAGGTCCACGCCCAGGTCGGTGACGGCCGAGCGCCCCTCCTCCGGGAGTCCGTCGTCGGTCACGATGACGTCGAGGGTGTCGAGCGGGGCCACCTTGAACCGCTCGAATGTGCCGAACTTCGTGCTGTCGGAGAGGAGCACCGTGGACGACGCGGCCTCCATCGCGGCTCGCTTGAGGAGCACCTGGTCGGTCTTCGACGCCGTGACGCCGTGGATCAAGTCCCACGTGCCCGTGCTGAGGAACGCGATGTCGAGACTGATGGACGCGAGCGGCGCCGCGGCGAGCGCCCCCGTCGCCGATCCGCTCGCGATGTCCACGGTGCCGCCGGTGTGGATCGCTTCGACCGCCGGGTAGTCGAAGAGGGTCGTGATCACGAAGAAGTCGTTCGTCACGACCGTGATCCCGCGACGGGCCGTGAGGAACGGCACGAGCGCTTCACACGTGGTGCCCGCGTCGAGGAACACGACCATGTCGTCCTCGATGAGCTCGGCGGCGCGTTCGGCGATCGCGCGCTTGCGCGGCAGTTCGAGCATGGCCCGCGCGGCGCGCTCGCGCGGCGGTTCGATGCCCGTCCACTCGCTCAGGCGCACGCCTCCCTGGACCGAGACGACCTGGCCGGCCGCCTCGAGGACGGCGATGTCGCGACGGACGGTCATGTGCGAGACGCCGAGCAGCTCGACGAGGTGGCGGATGCTGAGGACCCCGGCGCTGCGCAGCAGGCGGATGACCTCCTGATGCCGCTGTTCCGGGATGAGAGGTGCACTGGTCGCCACCCGCTCAGCGTAACGGGGTTTCACATCATCACGAGATCGGTGTGTTGAAATGTTAAACAAAGTGCTAACGTGATGCACAAATGTTAAGCAAATTCGAGGTCCTCGACAACATCGTCCGGACCGGCGCCATCCTCATCGTCCGCCTCGACAGCGCGGAAGAGGCTCTCGCCGTCTCCCGCGCGGCGATCGCCGGCGGCTTCCGCGCCCTCGAGATCACCCTCTCCGTGCCCGACGCACTCGGCGTGATCCGCACGCTCTCCGACGAGTACGCCCACGACGGCGTCGCGATCGGCGCCGGCACGGTGCTCGACCCGCAGGCCGCGTTCGCGTGCATCCAGGCCGGCGCGCGGATCCTCGTGAGCCCCAACCTCAACCCCGAGATGATCGCCACGGCCAACCGCTACCAGGCCGTCTCCGTGAGCGGCGCGTTCACGCCCACCGAGATCGTGCAGACGATGGAGGCCGGCGCCGACATCGTGAAGCTGTTCCCCACGGAGAACGCCGGACCCGAGTACGTCAAGACCGTCATGGCACCGCTGCCCCAGGCGCCCATCCTCCCGGCCGGCGGCGCCACGCCCGAGAACGTGGGGTCCTGGTTCGCCGCCGGCGTGACCGCCGTGGGCATCGGCAGCTACGTCACGAAGGCCGCCCGTGTCGACGGCGACTACACCCGCGTGACCGAGGCCGCGAAGACGTTCCTCGCCGCCATCGCCGCCGCCCGCCACTAGGGCCAAAGACCGCACCACCCGTTCCGCCTGCCACCGTCCCCTCGGGGACACCCGACCTGAAACACCGGACACCGACGAGTTCCCCCTCGCCGTCTCAGCACACAAAGGAGTGCACTGCCGTGAGCCAGACCCACGTGGAGGCCCCCGTCCTCACCGCCGCCGAACGCAAGACCGTGAGGATCCGCTGGTTCCTCGTCGGGTTCCTCATCCTCGGTGGCGTCGTCAACTACATCGACCGCAGCACGCTGAGCGTGGCGAACACGACGATCGCCGAGGAGTTCAGCCTCGACGCCTTCCAGATGGGCCTGCTGCTCTCGGCGTTCTCCTGGCCGTACGCGATCGCGAACCTGCCGGCCGGGTACCTCGTGGACAAGTTCGGCCCGAAGAAGATGTTCGCCTTCGCCGCCGGCGGATGGTCGCTCGTCACCATGATCACGGCCGCCGCGAACTCCTTCGGCTTCCTCTACGCCGCCCGCGTGGCGCTCGGAATCGCCGAGTCGCCGTTCTTCACCTCGGCGCTCAAGGTCAACGAGCGGTGGTTCAACAAGTCGGAGCGCGCCCTGCCCGTCTCGCTCGTCAACACCGGTTCGCAGATCGCCAACGCGATCGCACCGCCGCTCCTCACCTTCCTCCTCCTCACCATGAGCTGGCGCGGGATGTTCCTCATCGTCGGCGTGCTCGGCATCGTGATCGCGCTCGTGTGGGTGCGGATCTACCGCGACCCGACGCTCAAGGAGCAGTCGCTCATCAAGGGCGCCGAAGCCGAGGCGCGCGTCATCGCGTCCGTAGAGAAGGTGCGCTGGGGCCAGCTGTTCGCCCACCGCAACACCTGGTTCATGATCATCGGCGCGTTCGGCATCTTCTACACCGTGTGGGTCTACCTCACCTGGCTCCCGAGCTACCTGCAGACCGCCCGCGGATTCAGCCTCGCGGACAGCGGCTGGCTCGCGTCGCTCCCCTTCCTGTGCGGCATCGTCGGCGTGATCTTCGGAGGCTGGCTGTCGAGCCGACTCGTGAAGCGCGGCGTCAAGACCGTGCTCGCCCGCAAGATCCCGATCGTGGGCGGCGCGCTCCTCGCCGCGGCGGCCGTTCTCCCCGTGGCGTACGTCGACAACACGCCCCTCGCGATCGCACTGCTCTCCGTCGGCTACTTCGCCTCGCAGGTGCCGATCGGCTGCCTCTGGACGCTCGCATCCGACATCGCCCCGTCGAACCAGGTGGCGTCGCTCGGCGCCATCCAGAACTTCGGTGGCTTCATCGGAGCGGCCGTCGCACCCGTCGTCACGGGTGCGATCCTCACGGCGACCGACGGCAATTACACCTTCGTGTTCCTCATCGGCGGCGTCCTGCTTCTCGTGGGCGCCCTGTCGTACGGTCTCTTCGTGAGGGAACCCGTGGAGAAGGCCGCAGCCTGACATCGGACGGGGTCCGGTCACACGGACCCCGTCCCCAGGCTCGAGAGGAACCCATGGTCGAGAGGAAAGGGACCCGACGATGACCCCCACCCTGTTTTTCGTGATCGGCCCGGCCGGGTCCGGCAAGTCCACGGTGAGCAAGCAGATCGCGCACCGTACCAGCGCCGCCTACCTCGACAAGGACTCCGTCGCGACGTTCTTCACGGAGGCCCTCCTCGAGCTCGCGGGCACCGACAAGAACGAACGCGACAACAACGAGTACTACCAGGGCGTCGTCATGGACCTGGAGTACCGCACGCTGCTGCGGCTCGCGGGCGACAACCTCCGGCTCGGGAACTCCGTCGTGCTCGACGCCCCCTTCGTGCGGTACTTCCCGCGCGCCTCCTACCTCGAGGACGCCGCCCGCGAAAACGACTGGCCCGCCGATGTCCAGATCGTCGTCGTCCACGTGACCGTCGACGGAAACCGGGTGAAGCAGCGGGTCGAGAGCCGCGGGTACGACCGCGACGCCTGGAAGCTCGAGCACTGGGACGAGTTCTGGGCCACCGCCCAGGCCGCCGAGTGCGCGTGGCGCGGAGCGCACCACATGCTCCTCGACAACACCGCGGACGGCGCGAGTGGCGACGCCCTCGACGCGCTCCTCTCCGCCGTCGAGTGACCTCACCGTCCCCCGCCCGGTGAATCCGTCGGACAATAGAGGAGTGACGATCCACGACCTCTCCCCGACGGACACCCTCGGCGACGACCAGGCGCTCCGCCTCAAGGCCGACTTCCCCGCGCTCGCGCAGTCGGTGAACGGGCACCCGCTCGTCTACCTCGACTCCGGCGCCACGTCGCAGAAACCCACGGCCGTGCTCGACGCGGAACGGCGTTACCTCGAGACCACGAACGCCGCCGTGCACCGTGGAGCACACACACTCGCGGCCAACGCGACGGAGTTCTACGAGGACGCGCGCGCCACCGTCGCCGCGTTCGTCGGTGCGGACGCCGACGAGATCGTGTGGACGTCGAACGCCACGGAGGGCATCAACCTCGTGGCCTACGCGTTCTCGAACGCGAGCGTCGGCCGCGGCGGTGCGGCCGCCGAGCGGTTCCGGCTCGCCGCGGGCGATGAGATCCTCGTGACCGAAGCCGAGCACCACTCCAACCTCGTGCCCTGGCAGGAGCTCGCCTTCCGAACCGGCGCGACGCTGCGGTACGTCCCCGTGGACGACGATGGCGTGATCCGCGCCGAGGCCGCCGCTGCTGTGATCGGCGAGCGCACCCGGGTGCTCGCGTTCACCCACGTGTCGAACGTCACGGGCGCCGTCAGCCCCGTCGCCGAACTCGTCGCCCTCGCACGCGGAGTCGGGGCACTCGTCGTGCTCGACGCGTGCCAGTCCGCACCCCACCTCCCGCTCGACGTGAAGGCGCTCGACGTGGACTTCGCGGTCTTCTCCGGACACAAGATGCTCGCACCCACGGGTGTCGGCGCGCTCTACGGCCGCCGGGAGCTGCTCAACGCGATGCCCCCGTTCCTCATGGGCGGGTCGATGATCACGACCGTGACGATGGAGGAGTCCGGGTACCTCCCGGCGCCTCAGCGCTTCGAGGCCGGAACGCAGCGCGTCTCCCAGGTGATCGCCCTGGCCGAGGCCGTGCGCTACCTCGACGCGGTGGGCATGGAGCGGATCGCCGCGCACGAGCACGCCCTGGGCGAGCGGCTGCTCGCCGGGCTCGCGGACATCCCGGGAGTGCGTGTGCTCGGCCCGCTCGATCCCGCGCATCGCGCTGGTCTCGTGGCGATCGACGTGGAGGGGGTCCACGCGCACGATGTGGGCCAGTTCCTCGACGACCGCGGCATCGCCGCGCGCGTGGGCCACCACTGCGCGCAACCGCTGCACCGCCGTTTTGGGGTGACCGCGTCGACGCGCGCGAGCACCTACCTCTACAACACGACGTCCGACGTCGACGCGTTCCTCGAGGGCGTCTCGGGCGTCCGTTCGTTCTTCGGGGAGGCGTGATGGGATCGCCGGAGCTCGCGAGCCTCTACCAGCAGGTCATCCTCGACCACTCGAAGCGCAAGAACGGCTTCGGCTTGCAGGACGGCGCGGCGGCCGAGTCGCACCAGTTGAATCCCACGTGCGGCGACGAGATCACGCTGCGCCTGCACCTGGCCGACGACGACACGATCGAGCGCATCTCGTGGGAGGGCGCTGGCTGCTCCATCTCGATGGCGTCTGCATCGCTGCTCCACGATCTCGTCGCGGGGCTGTCGCGCGAGGAGGCCCGCGAGCGGATCGCTCTCTTCCGCGAGATGATGCGATCGAAGGGCGAGGGCGTCGAGGACGACGAGCCCCTCGGCGACGCGGCGGCGCTCGAGGGCGTCTCCCGCTACGTGGCCCGCGTGAAGTGCGCGATGCTCGGCTGGGTCGCGTTCGAGGACACTCTCACCCTCTCGAGCTGACGCGCGGCACCCCCGTCCCGCCGCTCAGCGGGCGGCGGCCTCGCGGTCGAGGAGGGCGCGCTTCACCGGGATGCCCCACGCGAAGCCGGCGAGGCCGCCCGCCGTGTTGATCACGCGGTGGCACGGGACGAAGAGCGCCGGGGCGTTGCGGGCGCACGCGCTCGCGGCCGCGCGCACGGCGCGGGCATTGCCCGTGCGCGTGGCGAGCTCCGTGTAGGTGATGGGCGCACCCGGCTCGATTCGCCGCAGCTCCGCCCACGCCACGTTCTGCAGCGGGGTGCCGAATTGGCGGACGGGCACCCCGTCGATCGCTCGGACGTCGCCGGCGTAGAACGCCTCCACCGCGGCGACGTTCGCGGAACGGCCGGGGACGGCCTCCGGCCGGTTCCGCGGAGCGAGTCGCGCGAGCACCGCGTCGGCGGAGTCGGTCCAGCCGGAGGCGAGCACTCGGCCGTCCTCGTCCTCGAGGATCGTGAACGCCCCATCCGGGGTGTCGATCGTGTGGAGCAGGGCAGTCGTGGTCATGCGTGTTCCTTCGGGGTGGATGTCGGTGCGGGACGGGAGGCGGCGTCGGCCGCCGCCCGCCAGAGGTGCATGGAGAGGTAGCTGCGCCACGGCGCGAACGCCGTCGACTCGGCGGCGAGAGCCGCGTCGACGTCGGGGAGACCGAGCGCCCGCGCCCCGGATCGGATCGCGACGTCTCGACGGACGAACACGTCCGGGTGCCCGAGGGCACGCATCACGACGTAGTCCGCCGTCCACGGGCCGATGCCACGGATGGCCGTGAGGCGCTCCGTCACGTCGTCGCGCGTGTCGGCGAGGTCGATCGAGAGGGACCCGTCGGCGAGCGCGCCGGCCACGCGGCGCACGGTGTCGGTGCGAGCGGCGGGCCCGCGCAGGATCTCGTGCGCGTGCTCGGCGATCGCGGCGGGCGCGGGGAAGAGCCGGTGCGGCGACTCGTCCTCGGCGGGCGACTGCTCGGGCCGCGCGATGGCGGGCGCGACGGCCGGCGACGCCTCCTCGCCGAACGCCTCGACGAGGCGCGTGAGCTGGGTGCGCGCCGACGCGACCGTGACCTGCTGCCCGAGGAGCGCGCGCATGAGCATCTCCCCCGCGTCGAGCGCCCCGGGCACACGCATGCCGGGGATGCGCGCAACCGACGGGGCGAGCCGCTCGTCGCGGGCGAGCACCGCGTCGACGGCCGACGGATCGGCGTCGAGGTCGAGGAGTCGCCGCACGCGACCGAGGAGCGCCGGGAGGTCTCCGAGGTTCTCGAAGCGCACGAGCGCGTCGATCCGCGGACGGCCGTCGACACGGAGCGGAGCGCTCAGGTCGACGAAGGCGGCGCCGTGCGGCAGCCGCACCGTGCGTGCGTACCGCCGCGGTCCCACCGTCTCGAGGCCCGGCACCGACCGCGGTGCGAACCACCCGAAGAGGCCGTCCACGTCGAGCGGTTCTCGGTACGGCAGCGCGAGACGGATCGTTCCCGCCGCAGGCTCGCCGGCGATGCTCGGCACCACCCGGGACCGGGCACGGAGGGCTGACGGCGTGAGGTCGAAGACCTCCGCGACGGTGTCGTTGAACTGGCGGATGCTCGTGAAGCCGGCGGCGAACGCCACGTCCGCCATGGGCATGGTCGTACCGGTGATGAGGGCGCGGGCGTTCTGCGCGCGTTGGGCGCGGGCGAGTGCGATGGGTCCGGCGCCGAGCTCCGCCGCCAGGATGCGGTTCAGCTGCCGCGCGGAGTAGCCGAGGCGCCGGGAGAGGCCGTCGACACCGTCGCGTTCCACGACGCCGTCCGCGATGAGACGCATCGCGCGCGCCGCGACGTCTTCCCGGATGTTCCACTCGGGACTGCCCGGAGTGGCCTCGGGCAGGCAGCGCTTGCAGGCGCGGTATCCGGCCACGTGGGCTGCGGCGCTCGTGGGGTAGAAGGTGACGCTGCTCGCCTTCGGTGTGCGGGCCGGGCAGCTGGGTCGGCAGTAGATACCCGTGGTGCGCACGGCGGTGACGAAGCGTCCGTCGAAGCGCGCGTCGCGCGACTCGATCACGCGGTACCGCTCTCCGAAGTCCATGCCTCAACCCTGCCGCACACCGCCGACACTCGCTAGCGGAAATCGGACACCACCGTAAGGCGATGCGGCGCGCCCGCCCGCCGCACGAGCAGGACACGCAAACGTCACACGACTGGTCGATATTCCCTCCAAAGGGTTCCCCGCTGGGGCCTCTGTCAACCGCCGTCGAGGCCTTGCACCGCTGTAAACATCGGACGAGACTGACGGAGGTGCTCGTGGCTCGACCGCGTGCCCGTTCGACGACGAAAGGGAAAGACGCATGCAGTTCCGCACTCTCGGAGGATCCGGCGCCGCCGTGTCCGAGCAGGCCCTCGGCACGATGACATTCGGGGCGGAGGCCACGGAGGAGACCTCGCACGAGATCCTCGACGCGTTCGTGGAGGGCGGCGGCACGTTCATCGACACCGCAGACGTCTACAGCGCCGGCGTCTCGGAGGAGATCATCGGCCGCTGGCTCGCCGGCCACCCCACGGAGGCCGCGCAGGCGGTCATCGCCACCAAGGGACGATTCCCGATGGGCGACGGACCGAACGACGTCGGCATCTCACGCCGCCACCTCCGCACGGCTCTCGACGCCTCGCTGACCCGGCTCGGCATCGACCACATCGACCTCTACCAGATGCACGCGTGGGACGCCTACACGCCCATCGAGGAGACGCTCCGCTTCCTCGACGACGCGGTGACCGCCGGCAAGATCGGCTACTACGGCTTCTCGAACTTCCTGGGCTGGCAGCTCACGAAGGCCGTGCACGTGGCCAAGGCGAACCACTTCGCCGCGCCCGTCACGTTGCAGCCGCAGTACAACCTCCTCGTGCGCGACATCGAGCACGAGGTCGTTCCGGCCTCCCTCGACGCGAACATCGGCCTGCTCCCCTGGTCGCCGCTCGCCGGCGGCTGGCTGAGTGGCAAGTACGAGAAGGACGTCGCACCGACCGGTTCGACGCGACTCGGCGAGAACCCGACGCGCGGCATGGAGGCGTGGAAGGAGCGCAACGAGAACCCGCGCACATGGGCCGTCGTGGACGCGCTCAAGGAGATCGCCGACGCGCACGGCGCCTCGTCGTCGCAGGTCGCACTGCGCTGGCTCGGCGACCAGCCGGCCGTCACGAGCGTGATCCTCGGTGCCCGCACCGTTGAGCAGTTGCGCGACAACATGGGCGCGACGGACCTCGTCCTCTCCTCGGAGGAGACGCAGCGCCTCACGGACGCGAGCGCGCCGACGCCCGACGACTACCCGTACGGAACCGCGGGCGTCGCCCAGCGCCACCGCCCGATCGCCGGCGGCCGCTGACCCGTCCGACCTGCCGACCCCTCTGACCCGCTGACCGGCCGCATCCGGATACCCGATCTCGCTTCGGGCGTCCGGATGCGGCCGTTCGTGTCAGAGGCGGGCGCGGACCTGGCGGGTGGCCTCGACGACATTGCGGAGCGACGCGACGGTCTCGTCGTAGCCGCGCGTCTTGAGGCCGCAGTCGGGGTTGATCCAGAGGAGCTTCTCGGGCACCGCGGCGACGGCGCGGTCGATGAGCTCGACGACCTCCGCGACGCTCGGGACGCGCGGCGAGTGGATGTCGTAGACGCCCGGCCCGATGCCGTGGTCGAAGCCGTTCGCCGCGATGTCGTCCACGATCTCCATGCGGCTGCGCGCCGCCTCGATGCTCGTGACGTCGGCGTCGAGTCCGCGGATCGCGTCGATCACCGTGCCGAACTCGGAGTAGCAGAGGTGCGTGTGGATCTGCGTCGCCGGCACCACCCCGGACGCCGCGAGGCGGAACGCCCCCACCGACCAGTCGAGGTACGACGGCCGGTTCCGCTCCCGCAGCGGGAGCAGCTCGCGGAGCGCGGGCTCGTCCACCTGGATCACGCCGATGCCGGCCGCCTCGAGGTCGGCGATCTCGTCGCGGAGGGCGAGGGCGACCTGGTCGGCCGTCTCGCCGAGAGGCTGGTCGTCGCGCACGAACGACCACGCGAGGATCGTGACCGGGCCGGTCAGCATGCCCTTGACCGGCTTCGGCGTGAGGGACTGCGCGTAGGTGGACCAGTCGACCGTGATCGGCGCGGGCCGCGAGACGTCCCCCCACAGGATCGACGGGCGCGTGCACCGGCTGCCGTACGACTGCACCCAACCGTTCGTCGTCACCGCGAAGCCGTCGAGGTTCTCCGCGAAGTACTGCACCATGTCGTTGCGCTCGGGCTCGCCGTGCACGATCACGTCGAGGCCGATCTCCTCCTGGAGTTCCACGACGCGACCGATCTCGGCGCGCATGAGTGCGACGTACTCGTCGTGAGAGAGCTCGCCACGCAGGAGGCATGAGCGCGCACGGCGGATGTCGGCTGTCTGCGGGAACGAGCCGATCGTGGTCGTGGGCAGGGAGGGCAGGCCGAGGGCCGCCGACTGGCTCGACACCCGCTCGTCCTCGTCGCCGCGCTCGCGATCGATCGGGGAGAGCGCCGCCTGGCGCTCGCGCACGGCGGAGACGCGCACGCCGGGGGCGTCGAGCTTGTCGGCGAGGGCTGCGGAAGCCGCGTCGAGTTCTGCCGCGATCGCGTCGCGGCCCTGCACGAAACCACGGGCGAGCACAGCCACCTGCTCCACCTTCTGGTCGGCGAACGCGAGCCATGACAGCAGGCGCGCGTCGAGCACGGGCTCGTCCGCCGTGTCGTGGGGCACGTGGAGGAGGCTCGTCGACGTGGAGACGGAGACGTGCTCGCTCAGCTCTCGCAGCGACGAGGCCGCCGCGAACGCCGCTGCGAGGTCGCCCCGCCACACGTTGTGTCCGTCGATCACGCCGGCGACGAGGGTCTTCGTGGCAAGCGCCCGGCGAGTGTCGTCGTCGAGGTCCGCGGGCACCGAGCCGCGCACGAGGTCGAGGTGCAGCGCCTCGACGGGACTCGCGGCGAGCGCCCCGAGCGCCGCGCCGGGCTCGCCGTATGGCGTGGTGACGAACAGCGACGGCCGCGCGGCGACCGCGCCGAGCAGCTCGTACGCCTGCGTCACGGCCGCGGTGATCTCCGCATCCGTCGCGTCGAAGCCGTCGGCGACGAGACCGGGCTCGTCGAGCTGCACCCACTGGGCGCCCACGGCGGCGAGTCGTTCGAGCAGCTCGACGTAGACGGGCAGCAGGTCGGCGAGCCGGTCGAGCGGGCGGAAGCCCTCGGCCTCCCCGTCGGCCGCCTTGCTCAGGAGGAGGAACGTGACGGGCCCGACGATCGTGGGTCGCGTGACGAAGCCGTCGGCCCGCGCCTCCTCGACCTCTCGCACGAGCCGGTCGCTCGCGAGGTGGAAGTCGGTCGCCGCCCCGATCTCGGGCACGAGGTAGTGGTAGTTGGAGTCGAACCACTTCGTCATCTCGAGCGGGGCGTCCTCGGCGCGACCGCGAGCGAGGGCGAAGTACCCCGTGAGGTCGATCGAGCCGTCGGCGGCCACCACGTCCGCGAACCGTGTGGGCACCGCGGCCACCGTGACGGCGGCGTCGAGCACCTGGTCGTAGAAGGAGAAGGACTCGGGGATGGACGAGTCGTCGCGCCCGAGCCCGAGCTGGACGAGCCGCTCGCGCGTCGTGCGGCGCAGATCGGCGGCGATGCGTTCGAGCTCGTCGAGGCCGATCCTCCCCGCCCAGGCCGCCTCCACGGCGTGCTTCAGCTCGCGGCGGCGCCCGATGCGCGGGTATCCGAGGATCGTCCCGGTGGGGAAGGAGGGGGTGGAGTCGGTCATCGTGGGTCCTTCGTCGGTGTCTTTTCAGGCGGGGTCGTATCGGGGAGGGGGAGCGCGTGGGGGCGGGTGCGAGCGACCGTCTCGAGGACGGAGCGCACCTCCTGGTAGCGGTTGAAGGTGTAGAGGTGCAGGCCGGGGGCGCCGCCGTCGAGCACGGCGGAGGACAGCGCCGAGGCGAAGGCGACGCCCGCGGCGGTGCGCCCCTCCTCGGTCGGCTCGATCTCGAGGTCGATCGCGAGGGACGACGGCGGCTCCTCCCCCGTCATCTCGCCGACGCGGTGCAGGCGCTCCGGAGTCGTGATCGGCATGATGCCGGGAAGGATCGGGATCGTGACGCCAGCCGCGCGCGCCCGATCGACGAACGCGAGGTAGTCGGGCGCGCGGAAGAAGATCTGCGTGATCGCGAGGTTCGCGCCCGCCACCTGCTTGGCGAGGAGCGCGTCCACGTCGCGTGCGACGTCGCGGGAGCGCGGGTGCCCCGTGGGGAACGCGGCCACGGCGACGCGCTCCGGGCGCGGTCGGCGGCGGATGCGACCGGCGGCGGCGCCGGGCACGGGCTGCAGCGTGAACGGCTCGCGCTCCTCCTGCACCCGGTGGATGAGCTGCACGAGCTCTGCCGCACTCCCGAGGTCGCCGAGCGCGCCGTCGCCGTCTTTCGGCGGGTCGCCGCGCAGGGCGAGGAAGCTCGTGACCCCCGCGTCGAGGAACTCGCGCACGAGCCGGTTCGCCTCCGCATGGGTCGACCCGACGCATGTGAGGTGCGCCATCGGCTCGACCGTCGTGTGCTCGAGGATGTAGCGGAGCACCGTGAGCGAGCGGTCGCGGGACGATCCGCCCGCGCCGAACGTGACGGAGATGAAGGCGGGGTCGAACTCGGCGAGCCGGTCGATCGTGCGGCCGAGGGCGATCGCCGCCGCGTCGGTCCGCGGCGGGAACAGCTCGAAGGAGACGGGGAAGCCGAGGGGCACCGCGGCGCCCGAGGCGCCGTCCGCTGGGATCGACATGGTGCTCCTTCCGAGTGAGAGGTCACTCGCGAAGGTCGCGCTTCCGCCGCTGCGTTCCTGCCGCCGAGGCACCACACGACCCCTCGCGAGAGGGATGTGGGGCGGGTGCCGGGCTCGGCTGTCGCTCCGGGATCCGGTCGGATCCGTTGGCGACGAAGCTACGCCGTCGCCCGCCGCGCGTCACGCTGTGTGACGCAACATGTCGCTCGGCCCTCCCGACCGAACCCCAAGGACCACACCACCGTGCTGATGGGAGGCAATTGGCCCACTCAGAGCGAGGACTCGCATTGAGAGATGTTGTGCTGGTCCTGAATACGCACGGACGGTCCGGGCGCCGCCTATCCCCCCTCCCCCGGACGCGGGGTGTACCAAACACCCACGGGACGCGAGGCTGGTCAGAATCCGACGGAATGAGGGGCCCCGAATGCACATCAAGCTCAGACATCCAGCGCTCGTGACGGCCACGTTGATCGCAGTAACGGCAAGCCTGCTCGCTGGCAGCGTCGTCCTCACGCCGTCGGCTACCGAAGCATCCCAGCTGAACTCAAGCGCTCAATACATGCGAATCGAAACTCCATTCGAGCACCCAGTCGATCTGCTCGATGCCGCACAGATCACCGAAGTCGACGGTTTCGAGGTTGTCGCCTATCGGATTGAGAACAGCGAAGTTGCGGGCGAATACTCGCTGGGGGGAGGACAAACCCCCGCTGAGTATCGCTCGTACTTCAGTGATCGTTTCGGCACAGTGCCTGAGATCGTTGCAGCAATCACCTTGCAGCCCTCCGCTACGACCGAGCAGGACATATCTCGGACGCCTGTCGAGGTTGCGGCACCTGAACTCGACGCGCCTCTCGTCCCGTCCGACGCCCCCGCTGTGCAGGATCAGACCGCGGCCGCAGCCCGCGCGTCAGATTCGGAGGCGGCGGAACGATCGGCGCTCATCGCACCACCAGCGGGTCTCGCGTGGGCCCCCGACACCGCCGACCTCCAAATTTGGGATAACGGCTCCACCATCTACTTCGGTCACTATTATCAGTGGACTGGACCGGATGGGTATCCGTACGACCTGCCTGATCACTGGGGCATGGAGTTCGGCATCGATGTCTATACAGACGATCCGATTCTTGGAACCCGGCCCTTCTGCAGCATGGGTGGGTCGGACGCACAGGACTACAAGCACCGACCGTTCGCGAAGAACTTCGGTTATTCCTGGGTCGTCTACTCGTCGAAGATTGGCTCACAGTCGATGTCGCCGATCAACAACGCACTCCTTGGCGCCTACGCGGACTACAACGACGCGGAAGATGCTTGTAACCGCAATTCCATCACCATTGGGCTCGCGAACCCGTGGGACTTGGAGTACGACACGAGCGGAGCCGTTCGACTGTCGATCGATATCGTGGCTCCGCAGGGTTTGGACACAAAAGGTTTCATCGGGGGTGCGGTTCAAGCTGTTTCTCGCGGGATGTGCGAGGACTACTCCTGGATGTCGCTGACTGACTGCATGGGTGTTTACGATGAGGCGACCAATCCGGGCACGGGCCCGAGCAAGCTCAGCCGCGCAACGCTTTCAGCAGCGCGCTACTGGAAGGGACCAGATCTAGCATGGGTCTCGAATGACTATGGAACGGTTCCACCACTTGCCTATTGATGGCTACGGGCTCATAGGCTGATTCAGTGATGAAAGCTCGAGCCGTATCGGTCGCCCTCTCACTCGTCGCTGCCTCCACTCTGATGATGGCGGTGACGGCTGGTGCGTGGATTCTCGACAAGTACAAGGCGGATGAGCGGTGCGTCGATCTTGCGACGCAGGCAGCAGGAGACCGTGGGCTCACGGAAGAGTCACTGATCGACACCCGAGTTGATTCGTCCGTCTTCCCACTTGGAACCGCCTGCAACTGGATTCACGAGGGACAGGATCACGTGCTCTATTCCTGGTCCACAGTCGCAACCTCTGTCCTGGCGGTCGCGTCGGCAGCGCTTCTCGTGGCGTCGATCATTGCACTTCTCGTCAGCTCCTCTCGGCGCCGCAGAGGAGCCGTGTCACCTCGGACACAGTCCGCCGACAGGTCGGCGTCGGGTAGTTCCATCTCCTGAGCTGCAACACGTCACACCATTCGGTCTAGCGATTCGGTGACAGATTGCCGTCTCGGTCGCCATCGTCGTGATGGCCGTCGTCGCCGTCGTGTGATTAGTGCGCTGGGCTGACCGCCGAACCCGAGACCGGCCCTAATCCTCCGCGAACGAACGGCGGGTGGGTCAGGCGGGCGGCGACGTGGGCGGCGCGAGCCGCTTCCGCATGACCTCGATCGCGGCGGGGTTCGAGTCGACGAGCACGTAGTTGCGGCCGAGTTCCGCGGCCGCCGCTCCCGTCGTGCCGCTGCCGGCGAAGAAGTCGAGCACCCAGTCGCCCTCGCGGCTCGACGCCTGCACGATGCGCCGCAGCACCCCGAGCGGCTTCTGCGTGGGATAGCCCGTCTTCTCGTTGCCCGTCGGCGACACGATCGTGTGCCACCACACGTCCGTCGGCAGCTTCCCGCGCTCCGCCTTCTCCGGTGTCACGAGCCCCGGCGCCATGTACGGCTCCCGATCCACGGCCGTGGAATCGAAGTGGTAACGCGCCGGGTCCTTCACGTACACGAGGATCGTGTCGTGCTTCGTGGGCCAGCGTGAGCGCGACTTCGCGCCGTAGTCGTACGCCCAGATGATCTCGTTGAGGAAGCAGTCGCGGCCGAAGAGCGCGTCGAGCAGCACCTTCGCGTAGTGCGCCTCGCGGTAGTCGAGGTGGAGGTAGAGGGTGCCGTCGTCGGCGAGCAGCCGCCACGCCTCCGTGAGGCGCGGTTCGAGGAACTCCCAGTAGTCGTCGAACGCGTCGTCGAACACGCGCAACTCGCCGCGTACGTGTCGATAGGTCGCGCCTTTGAAGCCGGTGACCACGCGCGTGCTCGGGTCGAGCGCGCCGCGGCCGGCCGGCGCCTCCGGGGCGTCGGCGTCGAGGGGCGGGCCGGACGGCTCGGCGTTCAGCTCCGCCGCGTCGACGTCCGACGCTTCCTCGACCAGCGGCGTGATCCGCTCGCTCGTCACCGACTGCCGCCGCTGCACACGACCCGTGTTGAACGGCGGATCGAGGTACACGATCGTGAACGCGCCGTCGGGCAGACCGGCGATGACCTCGAGGTTGTCGCCCTCGATGATGGCGCTCTCGGCAGGAAGCGCGCGACCGTGAGCGGCGCCGGCGTCCGTCACGGAATGCGGTGGAGCCACGCGCCCCTCGTCTCCCGCGAACGTCGACCCACGCGGCGAACCCGGCTCGGCGTCCGTCACGGAACGCGGTGGAGCCATGCGTCCGAAGCGAACTTCGACTCCGCGAGCTTCTCGGCGGCGGCGAACTCGGCGTCGGTGATGTGTCCCTCCCGAGCTCCCGTGAGGGTGCGGAACGACTGCAGCATGCGGTCGATGATCTCCGTGCGGGCGAGCCCCGTCTGGCTCTTGAGCGGGTCGACGCGCTTCGCTGCGGACTTGGTGCCCTTGTCGCTCATCTTCTCGCGTCCGATGCGCAGCACCTTCGTCATGAGCTCGCCGTCGATGTCGTAGCTCATGGTCACGTGGTGGAGCACGGCGCCGGAGCCGAGACGCTTCTGCGCGGCGCCGCCGATCTTGCCGGCGGGGCTCGTGATGTCGTTGAGGCCCTGGTAGGTCGCGGCGATGCCGAGCGACTGGAGAGCCTGCAGCACCCATTCGTCGAGGAAGGCGTAGGAGTCTGCGAAGGTCATACCCTGTACGAGTTCCGCGGGCACGTAGAGCGAGTAGGTGATGACGTTGCCGGAGCCCATCATCATGGCCCCGCCTCCGGAGATGCGGCGGACCACGTCGAACCCGTACTTCTCGGCGTTCTCGAGGTCCACCTCGTTCTTCACCGACTGGAAGCTGCCGATCACCACGGCGGACTCGTTCCACTCCCAGATGCGGAGCGTCGGCCCGCGGTGCCCCTCGCCGACCTCGGCGGTGAGGACCTCGTCGAGCGCGAGGTGCATGCGCGGGGAGATGGAGCCGGAGTCGACGATCTCCCAGTCGAAGTCGCGCCAGTCGGCGGCGTTCGTGAGCGCGCGGCGCACGACCACACCGACGGCCTCTGGACTGAAACCGAGGAGTGTCGCCCCCTCGGGCAGGGCCGCGCGCACGGCCGCCGCGATCCGGGTCGAGTCCGACTCGGCGGGGAGCCCCTCGACGGCCGCGTTGATGGCGTCGAGCGCCTCGTCGGGTTCGAGGAAGAAGTCGCCAGCGATCCGGACGTTCGTCAGTCGGTCGTCGACGATCTCGAGGTCGGCTACGACGAGCTTGCCGCCGGGGACCTTGTACTCACCGTGCATGCGTCCAGACTATCCGCGCGCACCACACACGCAGGGTCCGATATATGTCAGAATAGTTCCTGAATTGGAGGTTATCTGGCATGCCCGACATCACAGCGCCCGAGCTCGCCGAACTTCTCGGCGTCACCCGACGCCATGCCACCGACCTCCTCTCCGACGGCGCCATCCAGGGCCGCCGGCTTCCGTCGGGGGCGTGGCTCGTCGATTCAGATTCCGCCCTCCGCTTCCAGGCGTCCGCCCGAACAGGTAAAGGACGGCAGCTCACCCCCGACAGCGCCTGGGCACTGTTATGGGAGTTGTCGGGGATGCGAGCCGAATGGCTCACTCCACGCACGTCGGCCCGGACACGTGAACGAATCCGAACGTTGTCGGCGGATCAGATCGCGCGAGCGGTCGCCAGCCGCACGCGAGCCCACCACTTCCGGGCCGCCAACGTCGCCAAAGCCTCCTCCGATCTCATCTCCACCGGACGCGCAGCGGCCGGCGCGCTCGGCGTCGACCTCATGGACGACACGCGAAACGTATCGGGATATGTCCGACGAGGAACAGCCTCTGACCACGCAGCCGACAACTTCATGGTGGCAGCGCGCGACGGACGTGACCTCCTTTGGGACAACACCCTTCCCATCGACTATGGCGACACAGTGATGCCGGTCGCCGTCATTGCGGCCGATTTAGCAGTGAGCACCGACACCAGGGAGCGCAGCGGCGGCCTGCGAGCACTCGACGATCTGAGGCGGAGATGGCTGGACTCTCACTGACGGTCGACATGGGGCACGAAGACCTCCTCCCTGCCTGGAGAACGGTCATTGACGTCTCCACCACAGGAATCGCAGAACGATTGACCCTGGTCGGTGGGCTCATGGTCGCGGCCCACGCCCGACGGTCGGGAGTGGTCATGCGACGGCCTACCGAAGACATGGACGCCCTGGTGGATTACCGGGCGGATCGGTCCAGCCTCGTCGACACGAAGAGTGCGCTACACAGAATCGGGTTCGAACTGTCCGGCGGGGAGCGGCACGCCTACCGCTTCCAGCACACCGATGGACGCAAGGTCGACATCATGGTCGCGGATCACCTGCCCTCGAGAATGAGACCCCGCCTTTCGTTGCGCCCTGCGTTTGCGGCGCCCGCAGGCGAACAAGCCATTCGGCGCCGCGACTCATACAGCCTCGCTTTCTCAGGAGGCGCACTCGTTCGCTTGGGCATTCCCGATGAGCTGGGCGCACTCGTGGCGAAAGGAGCGGCATATCTCGTCGACCAGCGCGACCGCGGCCGCCACCTCGACGATGCCGCGGTCCTCCTCGCGTGCATCACCGACGTGTCTGCTTTGGATTTTGCGAGCCTGAGCAAGAACGACAAGCGCCGACTCCGAGCGATCGTCGAACACGCCGGCGATGAACGTCATCCGAGCTGGGCGAGTCTCGACGGCGCCGACCGCGAACGCGGACTCATGAACGCGACGCTCGTCGACTCCACCCTTTCGCTGCGGTAACCACTCAGGCGTGGGGCACCACGACGGCGCGACCCGAGAGTTCGCCCGCCTCGAGCTTGCGGTAGGCCTCGAGGGCGTCGTCCATCGCGTAGCGCTCGATGTCGGGCACGATCTGGCCGGCGCGGTACATGGCGACGACGTCGTAGAGGTCCTCGATCGTGCCCCAGTAGGTGTTCGTCATCGTCGACTCGTACGGCGTCGTGAAGAACGACCACTCGGTCACGCCACCGGCGATGCCGACGACCGTGAGCCGTCCGCCCTGCGCCATCGATGCCTGAGCCGTCTTGATCGTGGGTGTCGCGCCCACGAAGTCGAAGGCCGCGTCCACACCCCGGCCGCCGGTGATCTCGCGGATGCGCTCCACCTGACCCTCGCCTCCCGGCACGGTGATCGCGCCGCGCTCGGCGGCGCGCGCCATGGCGTCCTCCTTCATGTCGGTCGCGATGACCGTGGCGCCGGTGAGGGCCGTGAGGATCTGGACGGCGATCTGGCCGAGCCCGCCGAGTCCCACCACGAGGGCGAAGCGTCCGCCGCCCGCGAGGTTCGGGAGGGAGTTCTTGATCGCGTGGTACGGCGTCAGCGCGGCGTCGCTGAGCGGAGCGGCGGCCACGGGGTCGGCGTCGCCGAGCGGCACGAGGTTGCGGGCGGGCACCACGACGTACTCGGCCATGCCGCCGTCGCGACCGAGTCCGATGCCGAGGTACGGCATGGTCGCGGCGTTCTCGCAGTAGGTGTCCTGGCCCTTGGAGCACATCTTGCAGTGCCCGCAGCCGACCGGCCCGTAGACGAGGTAGGCGTCGCCCTTCGTGAAGCCGTCGACCCCGGGGCCGACCTCCTCGATCCAGCCGGAGTTCTCGTGACCGAGGACGAACGACGGCGGCATCGAACCGGGCTGGCCCTCCTGGAACTCCTTGTAGATGGCGACGTCGGAGTGGCAGGCGCCGGCGCCTGCCACCTTGAGCAGGACCTCACCCGGTCCCGGAGTCGGTCGTTCCACCTCGCCGAGGGAGGGGAAGGTGTTGTACTGCTCGAAGACGACGGCGCGCATGATTCTCCTTGTGGGTTCGCGAAGGCCGGGGTCCGGCGTCGTGTTCCCATCAGCACGGAGACGAGGGCGCCGGCTCCGTTGCTTTTAGCCTACGCCTGTCGGATAACGGTGGGGCGCGGCCCGCGCGACGCCGCGTCAACGCGGCCAGCGTTCGGACGCGGACGGCAACGAGGGGAACGGAGCAGCCGTGCCCGACTGGTACCAGTAGGCGACGGTGCTGATGTCGTCCTGCCTCTCGAAGAGTCCGAAGTCCCACGCGCCGATCTGCTGGAGGGTCACCCGGATGCGCTCGTCGAAGTAGATCGGATCGGGGAGGTGCCACCGGTAGAGGGCGTGCATGGGTACGGCCTCCGTCGAGAAGGGCGACGCCTTCGTCCGGTCGCGGGTGCTGTGGAACGGGTATCCGAAGAAGTTCGAATCGAACGTGAGGATCGCAGGCTCCGGCGACGAACGAAGTTCGTCCTGGAACGCCCAGGCGCCACCGGCATAGTCCTCGAGTCCGGTGCTGCACAGGGTCGGGTACTCCTCGTCCGCGTCGATGAAGAACTTCACCTCGCCCTCCCCCCACCAGTAGCGCTGCAGGGAGGCGAGCGCGACATACGTCCCCACGTACGTCCCACTCCCGCTGACTCCGTCGAGGATCACGTGGTCCTCCCCGCGCGCGGTCGTCCCGTTGGAGCGGCGCCACTGCGCGTGGAAGTACTCGACGTCCTCCGCGAGATCGTCGCCCGTCGTGTAGTCGACCTGGAAGAAGACGTGCGGCAGATCTCCCCCGTGCTGACTCACGAGTTCGAGTCGCGCCGAGCGCCGGAAGGGCATGGGGAAGTACGAGTTCATCCCTCCGGTCGGCGCCACGACGATGGGCATCGATGTCACACGAGCTCGCGTCGCGAAGCCGTTGCAGAAGAAGTCGCCGAGAGGGACGTCGACGGCGGGGGCCTCCGAACCGTCCCAGTAGGCACGCAACACGAGATCCCGGAGGACGAAGGGACCGGCCTCGGTCGCGTCGGCCACCGTGATCCAGATGTGGCGGATCACACCGGGGCCGTCGATGTCGGCGAGCACGAGGGTCTCGTTGGCCGGCAGCGGGAGGAACGCGGTTCCCTTCCGTCCGGTCCCGAGCGGGGAAGCCGTCCTCGCGGCACCTCCGATCGCGCCGTGCGGGTTCTCCGCGTTGATGGATCGGCTGCGCACTCCGCGCGCGCGTGGGGTGGGTGACCAGGGGGTGAACATGGGACTCCTTGTCGGATGCGTGTCGCCGGGCGGCGTCACTTGACGGATCCAGCCGTCACGCCGCGACTGAGCGTGCGCTGGAAGATGAGGAAGAAGACGAGCGTGGGGATGAGCGACAGCAGCGATCCGGCGTTGACCACCGTCACGTCGATCGAATGCTGTCCACGGAGCGTCGAGAGCGCGATGGGCACGGTCTGCGACGTGGGGTCGTTGAGGAGGATCAGCGGGATGTAGAACTCGTTCCAGGTCCAGATGAAGAAGAACACGACGAGCACGCTGAGGGTGGGCCGCAGCACGGGGAACACGACCCGCCAGAGGATCTGCCAGCGGTTCGCGCCGTCGATGGCCGCCGCTTCGAGGAGCTCCTTCGGCACCGTCGACATGACGCTCGCGAGGATGTACGTGCCGTACGCCCCCTGCAGGACCACGAAGACGATGATCACCGACCACACCGTGTTGAGGGTGCCGGTGGCCTGCGCCCCGTAGAACAGCGGGTAGATGAGTGCTTCGTGGGGCAGCATGGTGGCGATGAGGAGGAGCGCGACGACCGCCCCGCTCCCCTTCACGCGGCCGATGCCGATCGCGTAGGCGCTCGCGAGCGCGAGCGCCACGCCGACGAAGGCCACGACGGTGGCGATGAGGATGGAGTTGCCGAGAGCGACGGGGAAGTTGACGCGTGCGAGATACGAGGTGAACGCGTCCAGCGTGAACGACTGCGGCCAGGCGAGAGGGCCGTTGGACGAGTAGTCCGTCCCCGACTTGAAGGCGTTGAGGACGAGCAGCCAGAACGGGGAGAGCATGAGGACGGCGAACGCGACGGCGGCTCCCAGGAGGATCCACTGCAGGGGTGAGCGCCGGGCGCGGACGCGGGTGCCGGTCGCGGCGCTCATCGGACGCCCTCCTGACGATCGGCCCGTCGCTGCCAGACGAGGAGCACGGCGGCGATGGCGAAGATGACGATCGACATGACGGTGGCGATCGCCGAGCCGTACCCCACTTGGGACAGCTCGAAGAAGTTCCGATAGGCGTAGTAGGACGGGACGACGGTGGACCCCTCCGGCCCACCGCCCGTGAGGATCAGGATGGGCGCGAACACTTTGAGCGCGCCGACGGTCGCGGTGAGCACGACGATGAACACCTCCGGTCGGATCTGGGGGATGGTGATGGCGAAGAACCGGCGCCACCACCCGGCACCGTCCAGTTCGGCCGCTTCGTAGAGCTCCGGGTCGACCCTCTGCAGGGCCGCCATGAAGATGACCACCGGGTAGCCGATCTGCAGCCAGACGAGCATGAGCATGACCGCGTAGATCGCCGTCCCGGGATCGCCGAGCCAGTCGGGCGGGTCCACGATGCCGATCGCGTGGAGCGTCGCGTTCAGGGCGCCGTTCCGGGTGTCGAGGATCCAGCTCCAGATGAAGCCGGCGACCGCGATGGGCAGGATCTGCGGGAGGTAGTAGGTGGCCCGGAGGAACGAGGCGACGCGTGTGCCGAACGTCTTCCCGAGGTAGTCGAAGAGGAGAGCGGCGAGGACCACGCCGATGGCCGTGGGGATCACGACGATCGCGACGATCATCGCGATGGAGTTGGAGAACGACCTCCAGAACTGCTCGTCGGCGAGCAGATCGGTGTAGTTCCCGAGGCCGTACCAGCGCATCGGGGCGAGCCCGCCCTTCCACCGGAACAGGCTCACGGCCACGTTCATGACGAACGGGGCGATCACCACGAGGAGGAACCCGCAGGCGATCGGGAGCAGATAGAGCAGGTAGGGCGCTTGCCGACGGGCGGTGGTGCGCGGGGACATGTGTTCCCTCCGGGTGGGGCCCCGGCCCGCCGAGACGGCGGGCCGGGGGCGACGGACGAGCTGTGGCGACGCGATGACGGATCAGCCTTCGGAGGCGGCGGCCTTGCCGTCGTCGTAGAACTGCTGGAGGGCGTCGAGGTACTCCTCGGCGGTCTCGTTCCCGTTCGACATCGCCTGCATGTGCGTCTGAATGAAGTCGAGGAAGCCGGGGACCGGGTAGTCCGGGTAGAAGGTCATGGCGTCGGACTCGACGAGCTCGTCGAAGCGCTCGGTGAAGGTGCGCGTGATCTCGTCGTCGATGGTGCTCGTGTCGCCGGCGAGCGGCAGGCCACCCTTCTGTCCGATGAGGTTCTGCACCTCCGGGCTGAGCGTGATGTCGATCCAGTCGGCGGCGAGGTCCTTGTTGTCGGACTTGGCCGGGATGCCCCAGAGGTGACCAGACGACCCCATGGAGAGCTCGGCGCCCGGGAGCGTGAAGTAGTTCCACGGGAACGTGGCCTGTTCCCGGATGCGGGCGAACTCGCCGTTGTTCCAGATGAGCATCGCGGTGTCGCCGCTCAAGAAGTTGACGGTCGCCTGCTCGAAGCTCAGCCCGCCGAGGTCCTCGCCGACGTAGCCCTTGTCGATCCAGTCCTGGAACCGCTGCGTCCCCTCGGCCCACGGGCCGGTCGAGAAGTCGATGTCCTCCTTCAGGAACATGAAGTCGTCGATCGCGGACCGATCGTCACCGGCGGCCTGCGAGACGAGCGAGTACCACACCCACATCTGGTTGAAGCCCTGGCTCGTGGCCGCCGAGCTCGAGATGGGGGTGATACCGGCGGCGAGCATCGCGTCCATCGCCGATTCGAAGCCGTCGAGGGTCGTGGGGATCTCGGTCACACCCGCCTGTTCGAACAGGTCCTCGTTGTAGTAGAACATCACGTACTCGCCGATGTTCGGCACGCCGTACCAGTCACCGGAGCCCGCATTGCCGTTCTCGTCGTAGCGCGCGAACGAGGCCATGCCGCCGCTGACCTTCTCGTCCCATCCGCGTTCCTCGACGAGGTCGGTGATCGGGTCGAGGAGTCCCTGCGCGGCGAGCTGGCCGCCGTCGGCGTTGCCCTTGTTGAACTCCATCACGTCGGGCACGTCGTTGCCGGAGAGCATGATCTTCGCGTTCTGCCGGATCGCGTCGAAGCTCGTCGTCTGGAAGTCGACGGTGACGTCGGGATGCATCTCCTTGAACATCTCGAGGGCGAGCGCCCACCCCTGTCCTTGCGCGGAGTCGGGGTTCTCGTACTGGACGATCGTGAACGTGTCGCCGTCCGAACCGGACGAGCCGGCGCATCCGGTGAGAGCGGCTGCAGCCGCGATGAGCGTGGTGGCGGCGGCGATGGTGCGTCGCCGGATCGGTGATCTCTTCATGTCGAGCTTCCTTGCTTTTCCAATGGGGAGGGAGGCCCGAGGGCGCGACGGAGGTCGCGACCGGCGGGCACGGGTGGTCACCGGCACGACGGACGTCCGGTTCGGGTGGTGCGGGACGGCATCGTCGGATGAACGGCGCCGGATCGATCGCGCGGGTGTGCGCAGGGGGGAGGAGGAATCAGGGGGGAGGTGCGGGGGCGACCGACTCCCTCACGACGAGGGGGCAGTGCATGAGTCGGCGCTCGCCGCGCGGGGACAGCTCGGGAGGATCGTCGGCGAGACGGTTGGCGTCTCGTATCCGGCTGATCGCTCGGCCGACGGCCCACGAGCCCATCGACTCATGAGGCAGGGAGACACTCGTGAGGCCGGGCCGGAGCGCATCGGCGACGAACGTCTGGTTGTCGAATCCGACGACGGAGACGTCCTCCGGGATCCGGAGGCCGAGGTCGCCCGCGGCCTGATACACGGAGAAGGCGAGCTGGTCGGAGAAGCAGAAGACGGCGGTCGGCCGGTCCGACCGGCTCAACAGGTCGTGCGCGACGGGGTACCCGTCGACCGTACGGACGGTGGGCGCGCGGACGATGAGTCGTTCATCCCCTCCCACCCCCGCCTCGTCGAGCGCGCGGGTGTAGCCGGCCAGACGCAGCTCGCGGGCGACGAACCGGGGGTCGCTCACCGTCAGGTGCGCGATCCGCCGGTGGCCCCTGTCGAGGAGGAAGCGGACGGCGTCGTATGCGCCCTGCTCCTCATCGGGGACGACCGAGTCGATGTCGGCACGGTCCGTCGCCGGCGTGCCATCGAGGACCACCGCCGGGATCGAGCGGGGGACGAGCGGGACGTCCACGAACCGGTGGTACTCGGTCGCGAGGATCAGCCCTTCGATGTTCCGCTGCATGAGCGACTTCACGGCGGGGGCGTCCAGCTCGGCACGACCGCCCGTGTCGATGAGCATGAGGAGGTATCCGTCGTTCCACGCCGTCGTCTGCGCCCCTCTCAGCATGGGCCCGGCGAACGGCACGCTCGCGACACCGTCGGAGAGCACACCGATGGTGTGGGACTGCTTGGTCTTGAGGCTGCGCGCCAGCAGGTTGGGGACGTACCCCATCTCGTTCGCGGCACGACGGATCTGGTCGGCGACCGAGGTGTTCACTCGTCCGCGATCGCGATCGTTGAGCACGAGCGACACGGTCGACGGAGAGACGCCCACGTGCTGGGCTATGTCCTTCAATGTCAGCATCGACAACCTCCGTCAAACGTTTGATGTGACCGTAGGGACGTCAATCGTGTTGACGCAAGAAGATTCTTTTTTCGCGTCCAGTCGACCGGGTTAGGCTGTCCGGAATCGGCTGGCCCTCACGGGCTGCCGCTCACCCGGAAGCCTCGAGGAGAAGCCCATGTCGACGTCTCTCGGTGAGCTCTTCCCCGGCGAGCAGGAGGTGGACGCTCCGTCCGCGAAGCCGCGTCGCGCCCTCGGGCAGTCCATCTTCACCGTCGTCCTCGTGCTCGTCGGCTCGATCCTCGCCGGTGTCGTCGGCTCGATCGGGGTGGGCATCGTCGCGAACCTGTTCGGCGTGGGACTCGATGCGCGCTACTGCGATCTGGAGACGGCGACCACGTGCTCGTCCGTCTCCGTTCCGGCGATCAACGATGCCACGGGCGCCGGCCTGCCGTCGTCCGCCGTCGTGGCGGAATCGAGCTGGGTCGGGACCGGGACGTCGGCCGCCCTCGACGCCCTCGTGGAGGCTCCGGAACCCAGGTGGACGCCGCCCGCGTCCGCCTACGAGGAGTGCGGAGCGATCCAGCCGTGCTCCGGCGCGGTTCCCGACTCATTCGCCGACCGTGGGATCGAGGTCACCGCCGAACTGGTGCCGCGACTCGACCTGGGCGACGGGACCCAGCGCTTGGTGTTCCTGGGCGAGGACGGCGACGGGCGCGAGTGGGTCGCCGTCGCGTTCCGTCTCGTGGGCTGAACCCGCTCTGGTATCGATATCAACCCGCCGTTAGGCTGACGTCGTGAACGACGCGTCGACGAAGCCGCCCGCACCCACGCCGCACTCGATCCGCGTGCTCGATGTCGGCGGATCACACGTGACGGCGGCGATCGTCGAGACGGACGGGACGACCGCGCGCGTCGTCCGCCGCATCGACCGCGACATCGATCCTCACGCGGGCCGCACCGACCTCCTCGACAGCATCGTGCGGCCGGCGCGCGACGTCGAACCCGCGTCGCGCGAGTGCATCGTGGCCATGCCCGGCCCGTTCGACGACGAGACCGGCGTCGGCCACTTCGCCGATGTGGGGAAGTTCGCCGCACTTTCCGGTGCGCCGCTCCGGCCGGCGTTCGCCGCGCGACTCGACGTCGAGGAGGACGACGTCCACTTCCTCAACGATGCCGTCGCCTATGGCATCGGCGAGTGGGCGTACGGTGGCGGGAACCGCCCGCGGCGCCTCGTCTGCATCACCCTCGGGACCGGCGTGGGGTCCGCCTTCCTCGACGACGGCACCGCCGTGACTGACGGCCCGGACGTCCCGGAGGACGGCTACGCCTTCCGCATCGAGGTGCACGGAGGCCCGCTCGAGGAGACCGTCTCGAGCCGGGCGATCACGCGAGCCTTCGAGAATCGCACCGGGGCGATCGCGTCCGTCGCCGACATCGCCGTGGCGGCGCGGGTGGGTCACGCCGACGCGGCTGCCGTGCTCGATCACGCGATGCAGTCCCTCGGCCTCGCTCTCGCCCCGTGGCTCGCGCGCTTCGAGACGGACGAGCTCGTGATCGGCGGCTCGATCTCGCGTTCGTGGGACCTGCTCGAGGCGCCGATCGCGGCCGGCCTCATGGACGGCGGGTACAAGCCGGTCACCGTGCGCCGCTCCGCCCTGCTCGCCGACGCCCCGCTTCTCGGCGCCGCCGCGCACCGCCTCCGACGGTCCGAGGCCTGATCCCCGGAACCAGCACGCGCACCCGTCACAGCCAAGGCCTCCCGCCAAGCCGATCGAGTGCCTAACGTGGGCGGTGAGCATCGGCGCCCGGCCGAGGAATGGAACGCCCCATGAAGATCGTCGTCATCGGCGGAAGCGGCCACATCGGCACCTTCCTCGTCCCCCGTCTCGTCCGCGCCGGCCACGAGGTCGTGTCCATCAGCCGCGGGCAGAGCTCGACCTACGCCGACGCGCCGGAATGGGACGCGGTGGAGAGGGTCGCCGCCGACCGCGAACAGCAGGACCGTGACGGCACGTTCGGCGCCACCGTTCTGGCGCAGTCCCCGGAGGTCGTCATCGACCTCGTCTGCTTCACACCCGAATCCGCATCCGCCCTCGTCGACGCACTGCGCGGCGAGGTCGCGCATCTCCTCCACTGCGGGTCGATCTGGCGGCACGGGCGCAGCCGGAAACTCCCGATCGCCGAGCACCCGGACACGACGGAGGATCCGACAGACGAGTACGGCCTCGGCAAGAAGGCGATCGCCCGGCTCCTGAAGGAGGAGACGCGGTCGGGTGGGCTTGTCACCACGTCGCTCCACCCCGGCCACATCGTCGGTCCGGGATGGAATCCCATCGGCCCGCTCGGCAACCTCGACCCGACCGTTTGGCGGACTCTCGCCACGGGCGGCACCCTCGCGATGCCGGGGAGCGGCACCGAGATGATGCACCACGTGCACGCCGACGACGTGGCGCACGGGTTCGAGCAGGCCGTGTCCCACCGGGACGCCGCCGCCGGTGAGGATTTCACCGTCGTGGCGCCGACGGCACTGAGCGTGCGCGGCTTCGCCGACATCGCGGCTTCGTGGTTCGGCCGGGAGGCCACCCTCGAGAGCATCGGGTGGGACGCATTCCGCGCATCCACCGAGCCGGAGCACGCCGACGCGAGCTGGGGCCACCTCGACCGCAGCCAGTGCTTCACGATCGAGAAGGCACAACGCCTCCTCGACTACACCCCGCGCTACGAGCCGGAGGCCGCTGTGCTCGAGTCGATCCGCTGGCTCATCGACCATGACGAGCTGGACCCGGGGGCGCCCCTCGTGGAGTGATGCCCGGTGTCAGTCGGTCGAGCGCAAGCGCGTGACCGTGGGACGGCCGCGAGCACGATCACGACCGCCCCGTAGAGGAGGACCGTGGTTCGGAGCGACAGCACGGGGAGGAGCAGTCCCGCGACGACGGTCGAGGCGGTGCCGACGAAGGATCATGTGCCAGGCGGGCCCACCCATTGAGACAGTATTGGGGTGTGAGTGTCGTGCTTCGCCCCTGGACCAGCCGAGATGCTTCTGCCCTGAGCGAGGCCGCCCTGAGCGCTCCCGACCTGATGATTCAATTCGGCGGCGCGGATCTGTCGAGCGTGGCGGCCGCAGAGGCGTTCATCGCGCAGTCGTTGCGGTTCGACGAGCACGGGAAGAACTGGGCGATCGTCGAGGATGGAATCGCGGTCGGCAACATCGGAGCGTCCGCGATCGAGTTTCGGCACGAGACCGCGTGGATGTACTACTGGCTCTCGGCCGCAGCGCGAGGGAAGGGCTATGCGGGTGGTGCGCTTCTCGCAGTGAGCGACTGGGCCTTCGAGAGCGGCCTCCATCGGCTCGAGCTGGGGCACCGACTGAACAATCCCGCCTCATGTCGAGTGGCGATCGCGGCCGGCTTTCGGGCCGAAGGCATCGAGCGGGAGAAGCTCCGCTACGGCAGTGACCGCTATGACGTCGAGACACATGCGCGACTGGCGACCGACCCGGCCCCTGCAGCGCCCTTCGTACTGTCGATGACGGCATGAGAGGTGACGCCGTTCACGTCACGCCCGCGAGCCGTGAAGGCGGGTCGAGCACAACGGGACGCGTCTCGCCCCGCTCGATGCGACGATGGCCGTGGAGAGCAACGGGAGGCCGACCATGAAGCTGTACTCGGAACTGACGCCGCAACGCAGCCGGCAGGTGCTCGCCGACGTGATCGGCATCCTGGTCCTGGCGCTCGGGATCGTCGTCGCCGTGATGGTCCGCAACACCATCGCCGCGTTCGACGCGATCGGGAAGGACGTGCAGTCGTCGGGCGAGGGACTCGCCGCGACCATGAGCGACGTGGGAGAGAACCTGTCGGCGACCCCGCTCATCGGCGGGAGCATCAGCGTGCCGTTCGATGCGGCGAGCGGAGCCGCGACGACCCTCGCTCAGGCCGGCGAGAACTGGCAGTCGGGCGTCTACACCCTCGCAGCGATCGCCGGGTGGACGGTCGCCGCGATCGTCCTCGTGATCCTCATCCTCGCCTGGGTCCGTCCGCGCGTCCGCGGGGCCGTCCGCCGTGGGGCCGTCGCCCGTCTCACGCGATCGCCCGGCGCCGTCGAGCTGCTCGCCTTCCGGGCGCTCGTGGAGCGACCGGGCCACGAGGTGCTCGCACTCGACCCCGCCGTCGTCGAGCGTTGGCGGCACGGAGACCCCGTCGTCACGCGGCAGCTGGCCACCCTGGAACTCAACGCCGCAGGGCTCCGCGCGCCGGCCTGATGCCGACTCGCCCGTCGGGCCACACGGGTCCGGCCGACGAGCCGGAGTCCACGGGCTAGGCCGACGTGCCCCCGGCGCCGCGTCGCCGCGGGGCAGCCGAGCGGGGCGGCGCAGCGCGCATGTGGTCACGCACCGCGGTGAGCGGCCCCTCGAGAGCCGCGACACCCTCGGCACCGAGGGGCGCGAGGAACATCTTCCGCAGGATGTCGATGTGCCCGGGGAACACCGCGGCGAGCACGTCGCGGCCCGCGTCGGTGATCGTGAGTGTCACGCTGCGCTCGTCGTCGACCGACGGCGCCCGCGTGACGAGACCGGCTTTCTCGAGCAGCCCGGCCTGATGCGTCAGTCCGCTGCGGCTGTAGACCACACCGTCGGCGAGGTCGGTCATCCGCTGGCCTCCGCCCGGCGCGTCCCCGAGGCGAGCGAGCAGCTGAAACTGCACGTAGCTGAGCCCCCCGGCCTCTTTGAGCTGCTGCTCGACGGCGTGCCGCAGGAGGCTGCTCACCTCGATGAGCGAGAAGTAGACGCCCAGTTCGGCGGGGTCGAGGGGGGTCGCGTCGTCAGCCATGCTCACATTCTACTTGCTTCGATATCGAAGCAGTGTTACCGTCAGGTTGTTGCTTCGATATCGAAGCAAATATCCCTACGAAAGAGAGAACGACCATGAAGGCAGTACGTTTCCACGAGACCGGCACCCCCGACGTGCTCCACTACGAGGACGTCGAGGTCCCGTCCCCCGGCGCCGGCGAGGTGCGCATCCGCGTCGCCGCGTCCGGCTTCAACCCGGCAGACAACGGCATCCGCGCAGGCAGCCTCCCGATCCCGGTGACGCTGCCCCACACCCCCGGCTACGACGTCGCCGGCACGGTCGACGCCCTCGGCGACGGGGTCGACGGACTGACGGTGGGAGACGCCGTCGTCGGCTTCCTCCCGATGACGGCCCCCGGCGCCGCCGCCGAGTACGTCGTGGCCCCGGCGGACGCCCTGACCGCAGCGCCCACGACCATCCCGCTCGTCGACGCGGCGGCGCTCCCGTCCGTCGGACTCACGGCGTGGCAGGCCCTCGTCGACGACGCACGCCTCGAAGCGGGCCAGCGGGTCCTCGTCGTCGGAGCCGGCGGCGCCGTCGGCGGGTACGCCGTGCAGATCGCGAAGCGGATCGGCGCGACCGTGATCGCCACGGCGAGCCCCCGGAGCCGCGCTGCAGTGGAGGCCGCCGGCGCCGATCAGGTGGTCGACCACACCTCGGCGACCCTGATCGACGAGGTCTCCGAGCCGGTGGACGTGCTCCTCAATCTCGCACCGATCGGCCCGGAGGAGTTCACCGCGCTCGTCGCGCGCGTCCGCGACGGTGGCGTCGTCGTGAGCACGACCGCCTGGATGCCCGCACCGGACGACGCCGAGCGCGACGTCCGCAGCGTGATCGTCTTCGTCCGCAGCGATGCGGCGCAACTGGCGCAGCTCGTGGCCCTCGTCGAGAGCGGTGAGCTCCACGTCGACGTCTCCGAGCGCGTCGCTCTGCCGGAGCTCGCGTCGATCCACGAGCGCGCAGCGGCGGGCACCCTCCGCGGCAAGGTCGTGGTCGTCCCCGAGAACGCGTGACCGCGCTCCCGATCGCCGATGCGCTCCGCACGACCCCGGCACCCGGGTCGAGCGGAGCGCATCGGCGTATCCTTGCGGGCATGGAGAAGGATCGTTCCACCCTCAAGGCCGTGCTCGTCGGTCTCGGAGCCGTGCTCTACGGGGCGTCACCGATCGATCTCGTCCCCGAGATCCTCGCGGGCCCGCTCGGCTTCGGCGACGACGCCGTCGTGCTCATCGGCGCCGGCGTCGCCATCTGGCGCATCATGCGCAACCGCAACGCACGCCGTCGAGCGGCAGCCGCCCAGCCCGCACCGCCTCAGTACTGGCCGAGCGAGAGCCCTCGCTGAAACACGCGCTGCGTGAACATGAAGAGGAGCGCCGTCGGGATCGAGACGATGAGCGCCGCCGTCAGCACCACGGTGTAGGCGGAACCGCCGCCCTCCGTCGACTGCAGCGCCGCGAGGAGCGGCATGACCGGTCGCGTCGACGCACTCTGCGTGAGCACGAGCGCGAGGAGCAGGTCGTTCCACACCCATGTGGCCTGGAGGATGAAGACCACGACGAGGGCGCTCCTCGACATCGGCAGGTAGATGCGAGAGAAGATACGCCACGCGTTCGCTCCGTCCACGACCGCCGCCTCGAACACCGTCTCCGCGATGCCCGCGAAGAAGTTGCGCATCACGAACGCGGAGAACGGCGTCGCGACCGCCGCGTAGACGATCGTCATACCCGTGAACGTGTCGAAGAGACCGATCTGCGAGAAGGACGCGAAGAGCGGGATCACCATGATCTGCAGCGGGAACACGGTGCCGCAGAAGACGACGAAGAACCAGAAGAAGCCGTGCTTGAGCTTCAGCACGATCACGGCGAAGCCGATCCCTGCGCCGAGGATCACCGCGATCAGCGGTGCGATCGTCGCATAGAGGAAGGTGACGCCGAGCCCCGACGGCACGTCCGTGGTCGAGAACACCTCGCCGACGTTGGAGAGGAGCGCCGGCAGGTTGCCGGGCGACCACAGCTCCGAGCCCGAGTACTCGCTCGTGAGCTTCCCTGCGTTCGCGAGGAGCAGGTAGATGGGCAGCAGCCAGAGGATTCCGAGGCCTCCGAGGACCACGTACCGCAGCGCCAGTCCGATCCGTCCGCTCATGAGCGCACCGCCTTCTTCGCAGGCTCACCGATGGTGAGCTGGCGCCGCAGGTAGATGATCGACGCCGCGAGCGTGATGACCGTGAGGAAGAGGGCCACGGCGGCGCCGAGCCCGTACTCGCTGTTGAGGAACGTGTTCCGATACATCGTCACGCCGAGCGTCTCCGACACGCGGTTCGGCCCGCCCTGGGTCATCGACTGCACGATGTCGAACGTCTTCAGGCTGTTCACGATCGAGAGGCCCACGACGATCGTGGTCGACGGGCGCAGGAGCGGCCAGATCATGTAGCGGAAGAGGCGCCAGCCCACCGCGCCGTCCACCTTCGCCGCCTCGAGCGGCTCCTTAGGAATGGACTGGAGCCCCACCGTGAAGAGAAGCGCGTTCACCCCGACGCCCTGCCACGCCGACGCGATGATCATCGCGAACGTGTTGAGCGGCGCGTCCTGCAACCAGCGCAACTCCGATCCGGGCAGGCCCAGGAAGGCGAGCGCCTGCGACAGCGCTCCCCCGTTCTGCAGAACGAACGAGAACACGACACCCACGGCCACTCCGGAGAGCGCGTACGGCACGAGGAACGGGACCCGCAGCCACGCGCCGCCGGGGAGCCCGAAGGCGAGATACGCCACGACGAGGCCGAGGCCCACCGGCACCACGAGGGTCCCGACCACCCAGAGCAGCGTGTTCACGATCGACGTGAGCACCGCCGGGTCGCGGAACATCCGCACGTAGTTGTCGATGCCGACGAAGTCCGGATCACCGAGACCGTTGAAGTCGGTGAAGCTGAGGAAGACCGTGTAGAGGACGGGGAGATGGAGGACGAGGACGACCGCCACGACGCCCGGGGCCAGGAAGCCCCAGGCGGCGCGTTGGTAGTTCGTCGAGGAGCGGCGCGACATCCTGCGTGTCAGTTGCCGGCCCAGTACTCGTCGGCGACCTGCTGGATGCCCTCGAGATACGGAGTCGGGTCGCCGGGGTTCGTCATGAAGCCGGTGAACTGGTCGAGCGAGGCCGTGAGGATCGGCGCGGGGGCCGCCTCGTACCAGCGCAGGTAGAACTCGTAGCTCGGATCGGCGAACTCGGCGCCGATCGCCTGGAACTCCTCCGTGGACGCCTCGGCGTTGGGGTTGTACGGCAGGTTGCCCTCCTGGTTCGACCACGCGGTCTGCGCCTCTGAGGACATCCACCACTCGGCGTATTCCAGGCCCAGGTCCTTCTGCGGCGAGTTCTCGGCGGTGCACGCCGGCGCCGTCTCGATCGCGACCGGGGTGGTCTCCTGGTCGGGGTTCACGTTCGGGATCGGGAAGACGCCCCAGTCGGTGCCGCTCTCGAGGCCGACCGTGGTCAACGTGCTCGCGTACCAGGTACCGAAGGGGATCATCGCGACCTCCTGGTCCTTCATCTGCGTCTCCGCCGCGACCTTCGACCCGGGGTCCGTGAAGTACCCCTTCTCCTTCATGTCGAGCCAGATGTTCATCACGTCGACGACCTCGGGATCGGTCCAGTCGACCTCGCCCGTCGTGAGACCGGTGTAGAGGTCGAGGTCGGTGCCCGCTGCGAGGATCTGGAACCAGACGAACGCCCACGGGTTGCCGCCGGCGTTCCAGAACGGCGTGACCCCGTTGTCGACGAGCGTGTCGGAGACGGCCATCATCTCCTCCCACGTGGTGGGGGCGGTGAGGCCGTACTCCTCGAACGTGCGCTTGTCGTAGTACATGACCCAGTCGTCCACGCTGATGGGTGTGCAGTACTGCTCGCCGTCCACCGTGTAGAGGTCGCGCACGGACTCGGCGACATCGCCGTTCTCGACGGCCTTCGTCCAGATGTCGGTCGTCGGCGACACGAGGCCCTCCGCCACGAGCTCCTCGAGCTGGCCGCCGGTGTGCCAGGTGAAGAGTCCCGGCGACTTGTTCGTACGGAAGGACTGCTTCACGAACGCCTGGAACGCCTCCTGGTCGGCGTAGGCCGTGGTGGCGAGCGAGACGTCGATGTCCTTCTTCGACTCCTCCGAGAAGGCGTCGAAGTCCCACGTCTTGTCGGTGATGAAGGTGAGCTCCCCCGAGTCGGCCCCGGAGGAGCCTCCCGCCGAGCAGCCCGAGAGCGCTGCGGCTCCGAGGAGGAGGACGGCCGCCGCGGCGGCGCTTCTGGTCGATCTCACGCTGAACTCCCTTGTTCGAGCAGGTGGTGCGTTGGGGTGAAGGTGGGGAACCGGCGATCGCCGGTTGTTATCGTTACCAAGCAACGGCACAGTAACACGCGTTCCGGAGGCCCACAAGAGCCCGGGCAGCCGCCCGCGCCGCTTCGGTATACCGTGGCGTCATGACACCGGAGGACATCGCAGACGGACGGGCATCGGCACGCCGCTCGGCGAATCCGACGGTCCACGATGTCGCCCTCGAGGCCGGCGTGAGCCCGATGACGGTGTCTCGCGTGCTCTCCGGTGGCAAGAACGTGCGCGCGGAGCTGCAGGACAAGGTGTGGCGCGCGGTCGAGACGCTCGGCTACCACCGCAACGAGAACGCCCGCAGCCTCCGGCCAGGGCACCGCTCGGGCCTCGTCGGCGTGACCATCACGAACATCGCGAACCCGTACTACGCCGAGATGCTCCGCGGCGTCGAGGAGATCGCGTCGGCGAACGGGCGCCGCATCCTCGTGGGCAACTCGAACGAGGACGCGGACCTCGAGCGCCAGCTCGTCGCCGACTTCATCGGACGCCGCGTCGAGGGCCTGATCGTCGTCCCGTCGAGCACCGGCGACGGCGCCCACCTGCAGGGCGAACGACTCGGCGGAGCACCGCTCGTACTCGCCTCGCGCGCCGTCGCGGGGGTCGACGTCGACACCGTCCTCATCGACGATGTCGCGGGAGCACGGGCGGCGACCGCCCGCCTGCTCGCCGAGGGCCATCGACGGATCGCCTTCCTCGGCAACCGCTCGTCGGTGTTCACGGGACGCCGGCGGCTCGACGGCTTCACCCTCGCGCACCACGACGTCGGGATCGAGCCCCTCCCCGACCTCGTCCGCCTGGGGCAGCAGGACGTGGGCGCCGCCGAGCACGCGATGGCGGAGCTCCTCGACCTCCCGCACCCCCCGACGGCCGTCTTCGGCGCGAACAACCGCAACACCGTCGGCGCTATCCGCGCGATCGTGGCCCGCCGCCGCTCGGCGGACGCGGCGGGCGTGACCTCGGCCGAGATCCGCGTCGCCGGCTTCGACTCGTTCGACTTCGCCGACATCGCGCCCGTGCGACTCTCCGTCGTCGACCACGACGCGGGAGACCTGGGACGCCGAGCGGCCGACATGCTCTTCGAACGCCTCGACGACGCGCCGGCGGCCGGGTCCGCGCGTCTCGTCGAGCTTCCGGTCACCCTCCGCGACCTCTTCTGACGCACCCCTCCGACCCGGTTCGACATCGGGTGTAGCGGACGTGTCGAACCCCTGATATCGTTACCAACGCTTCGGGCCCGAGCATCGCGTCACCGACCGGTAGCCGCGCATCGACCCCGTCTCTTCAACGACGAAACAGGCGAAAGGGAGGCCATGGCTTCTCACCCCTCCGCGCGTCGACGCTCCCCGGCGTACGACCCGCGACCGACGATCCCGCTGCCAGGGGAGCACCGCGTCGATCGCGGATCAGCCGTGTGGGCGCGACTCGCGACGACCCTGCCGGACGGGGGCACGATCGCCATCGACACCTACCCGGGCACCGACCTCCCGGGTCTGCGCGCCGCCCTCGCCGAGCACCTGCCCGACGCCGTCGTGATCGACATCGAGGACGCCGCGGCCCTCCCGGCCGAGCGGATCGACGCGCTCATCGCCGGCAACCTCACCGACGACCGCGTCTTCGGCGTCATGAGCCACCACACGCTGAGCGACTTCTACGACCCCGCCGAACTCGACAGGGTGGCCGCCCGCGTCGAGGCCGCACCGGGGCTCCGCATCGTCGTCGGGTGGGGCGCGACCCTCGCCCCCGTGCTGTACGACGTCGTCGTGCTCGCCGACCTTGCCCGCTGGGAGATCCAGAAGCGCCAACGCGCCGGCGCCCCCAACTGGCGGGCGGACAACGGCCACGAGGACGCGATCCGGAAGGTCAAGCGCGGCTTCTTCGTGGACTGGCGGGTCGCCGATCGCCACAAGCGCGGCCTCTTCGACCGACTGGACTTCGTCCTCGACACCAACGACTCCGTCGACGACGCCCGCCTGCTCCCGGCCGAGGCGTTCCACGCCGCGCTCGAGCTCGCCGTGACGCGCCCCTTCCGCGTCGTGCCGTTCTTCGATCCAGGGGTCTGGGGCGGGCAATGGATGAAGGAGAACCTCGGCATCGACAGCGACGACAACCTCGCGTGGTGTTTCGACTGCGTGCCGGAGGAGAACAGCCTCCTCGTCGAGGCCGGGGGCGAGATCGTGGAGATCCCGTCGATCGACCTCGTATTCCGTCACCCGCGCGCGCTCCTCGGCGAGCGCACCTTCGCACGGTTCGGCGCCGAGTTCCCCATCCGCTTCGACATGCTCGACACGATGGGCGGCGGCAACCTCTCCCTCCAGGTGCATCCCCTCACGGACTACATCCAGAACACGTTCGGCATGCACTACACGCAGGACGAGAGCTACTACCTCCTCGACGCGTCCGACGACGCCGTCGTGTACCTCGGCGTCAAGACCGACGTGGACCGCTCGGCGATGATCGCCGATCTGCACACCGCGGCCGCGGGAACCGCCGACTTCCCCGCAGAGCGGTACGTCAACACCTTCCCCGCCCGGAAGCACGACCACTTCCTCATCCCCGCCGGCACCGTCCACTGCTCGGGCGCCGACTCGATGGTGCTCGAGATCTCCGCGACGCCCTACATCTTCACCTTCAAGATGCACGACTGGGGCCGCGTCGGCCTCGACGGCGTCCCGCGCCCCATCCACCTCGAGCACGCCGCCGCGAACATCCAGTGGGACCGTGACACGGAGTGGACGGAGAGGAACCTCGTCGACCGCGTCGAACGCCTCGCCGAGGGTCCCGGCTGGATCGAGGAGCGCACCGGTCTCCACGAGCTCGAGTTCATCGACGTGCGACGCCACTGGTTCACCGACGTCGTCCCGCACCACACCCGCGGCACCGTCAACGTGCTCAACCTCGTGGAGGGCGACGAGGCGATCATCGAGAGCCCCACGGGCGCGTTCGAGCCCTGGGTCGTGCACTACGCCGAGACCTTCATCGTTCCGGCCGCCGTCGGCGCGTACACGATCAGGCCGCACGGACCGAGCATCGGCCGACGCCTCGCCACCGTCAAGGCGTTCGTCGCCGGCACCTGACCGGCATCGACCATTCCGCACGACCAACAGACACCCAGAGTGAGGACAGCAATGAGCAAGGTAAAGGCACTCATCTCCGCGCGACCGTGGACGGACACGGGGGCGCGGGCCGGTCTCTTCTCGGCCGCGGCCGCCATCACGACCGTCGTCGGCGGTGAGAACGTGCGGGTCATCGCCGAGCAGCTCGTCCGCTCGGACGGACGGGGCGGACGGCAGCAGGCGATCCGCCTCGAGATCGGGGACATCCATCGCCCCGTCTCCCTCGGTTCGGCCGTGCAGCACGGCGGCATCGCCCTCGACGTCGAGGTCGGCACCGTCGACGACGCGCACACCGTCGACGTGAGCGGCATCACGCTCCGCACGGCGGACGGCGAGGAGGTCGCGGTGCAGGTGGAGGACGGGCCGCGCGGCGCCTACCGCCTCTACATCGCCGCCGTCGAGACCGCGACGGCGCTCCGCCTCGTCATCCCCTCGCTCGACGCCGACGTCGAGCTGCCCTTCGACGTGCTGCCCGTGCGGGACTGGACGATCCACGTGGTTCACCACTCGCACTTCGACATCGGCTACACGGACCCGCAGGCGATCGTCCTCGCGGAACAGCGTTCCTTCCTCGACTCGGCACTCGAGCTGTTGCGCGACACGGCCGACGAACCGCAGGACGAGCGTTTCCGCTGGGTCGTCGAGTCGCTCTTCACCTTCGAGAGCTGGGCCGAGACGAGACCGCAGCACCTCGTCGACGAGTTCGTCGGCTACGTGCGGGAGGGACGCGCCGAGCTGACCGCCCTCCCCTACAACCTGCACACCGACACCTGCTCCACGGACGAGCTCCACGAGCTCCTCCGCACCGCCCGTCGCATCGCGACCCGTTACGACCTGCCGATCCCGTCGGCGATGCAGACCGATGTGCCCGGAACCGTGGTCGGTCTGCCGGACGCCCTCGCGGAGAACGACGTGAAGTACCTCGCCGTGGCCCACAACTGGGCCGGGCGGTCGATGCCGCAGATCAACGGAGGACAGCTCCTCCCCCGGCTCTTCCGTTGGGCCGCGCCGTCGGGTCGCTCGGTGCTCGTCTGGCTCACCGACAGCCCCCACGGCATGGCGTACATGGAGGGACCGCTCCTCGGGTTCCACCAGGACTACTCGGCCGTCGAGGATCACCTGCCCGTGTACCTCGAGTCGCTCGCCGCGAACCCGTACCCCTTCCCGCCCGGTGTCTTCGGCTGGCACGGGACCGCGCAGGCCGTGGACCGCACGCCCTACCCGTGGGACATCGTGCACCTGCGCACGCAGGGCTTCGTGGGCGACAACGCCCCGGCCCGGCGCCGCGCGGCCGACATCGCCCGCGAGTGGAACGCCACGTGGGAGTCGCCGAAGATCCGCATCTCCACGAACACCGACTTCTTCGAGGACGCCGAGCAGCGGCTCGGCGACGAGATCCAGACGTTCGAGGGCGACTGGGGCGACTGGTGGGTGGAGGGCGTCGGCTCCGCCGCGTACCCGATGACGCTCGTCCGCGACGCGCAAGCGAAGGTGACCGATGCGCAGACCGTCTCCGCGGTGCGAGCGCTCCTCACCGGCTCGGAGTTGCCCGGCGAGGCGGAACAGTCGGAGGACACCTTCCGCACCATCTCGATGTTCAACGAGCACACGTGGGGCGCCGGCAACTCGTGGCGGTTCTCCGATCACGGCTTCGACTCCGGCGAGGTGCAGTGGCAGTGGAAGGTGGCCAACTCGATCGTCGCCCAGCAGAAGGCCGGTCAGTACCTCGAGCGCGCCTCGGCGTTCCTGGGGGCCGACCTCGGGAGGGCGCCAGACGCGGACTCGAGCTACTACGTCGTGAACACGACGGCGATCGAGCGGGACACGGCCGTGCGGTTCTTCGTCCGGGAGAGCACCGTGCCGATGGGAACGGCTTTCACCCTGCACGACGGCCGCACGGGCGAGACGCTCCCCTACGCGGAAGAGGCGCAGAGCAACCACGAGCACCGCGAGGCCGGGCGATTCGTCACGGCGCGCGTGCGCTCCCTTCCCCCCGTGGGCTTCGTCCGTGTCGACCTGCGGCTCACGGACGGTGATCCCGTCGACGCCACGGACGACATCCGCTCGATCGACGATCCGCTCGTCCTCGAGAACGAGCACCTCCGTGTGCGCGTCGATCTCCCGGGGTCGCGCATCGCGTCGATCGTCGAGCTCGCGACGGGACGGGAGCTGCTCAACCAGGACTCGCTATTCGGCGGCAACGAGTACATCTACGACCTCTACACGAGCGCCGGCGGCTTCAACCACCAGTCCAACAAGACGTCGACCTCCGACGAGCTCGAGCTGCTCGGCGACCGCTGGCGGGCGCGTCCCGCCGCGCTCATCGCGCGCGAGTCGGACGCCGTCGAGGAGCGGCTCGTCTACGAGTACCCCGCCGCCGGGGCCGAATGGGTGCGGGTCACCCTCCGTCTCCGTCACGGCGAACCGGCGCTCGTGATCGAGAACCGCGTCGCGAAGGAGCCCACCGATGCGAAGGAGAGCGCGTTCTTCGCCTTCCCGTTCGCCGGGGACGACCCGACGGTGCGCTTCGAGGTGAGCGGCGGCGTCACCGGCGACGGCATCGAGCACGTGCCGGGTGCACCGCAGCACATGCGCGCGGTGCGCGAGTGGGTCACGGTGGAATCGGACGAGGGCTCGGTCGCGTGGGTCACGAAGGACGTGCCCCTCGTGGAGCGCGGCGTGATCGCCCTGCCCTACGCGCCCTTCCCCGCGAGCACCTCACCGTACGAGCCGGGCACCATCCTCTCCTGGGTGCACAACAACGTGTGGGACACGAACTTCCCGGTGCGTCAGGCGTTCGAGACCACGTTCTCGTACGCGATCGGCGTGCGGACCGCCACGGACGTGCCGGCGGAGGAGGTCGCCGTGGCGGCGACGGCGGCGCTCGTGCACCCGCCCGTCGTCGTCCAGGCGAACGGGGCCGCGGGCGCGGAGGCTCCCGACGAGCGGTCCCTCCTCTCCGTGAGCGACCCGCGTGTGAAGCTCGTGGCGGCGCACTCCCTCGGCGGCGGGCGCATCCTCGTCCGGCTGCAGTCGTTCGTCGACGGCCCCGTCTCGGTGGAGGTGAGCGTGCCGGGCGGCATCGCGTCCGCGGCCGCGGCGACGTTCCTCGGAGAGGAGCGCGAGCCGCTCGACGTGGCGGGCGCGGGCGTGACCGTCGACATCCCGCGCCTGAGCCCACGGGCGGTGATCCTCACCCTTCAGTGAGGTCGTCGACCGACCGCGGCGCCCGTGCTCCCGAGGGACACGGGCGCCGCGGTGTGCAAGCGCCGGGTGTGGAAGCATTGACCCATGTCGATCACCACGGACGCCCAGGCTCTCCTCCCCGATCTCGTCGCCCTGCGCCGCACGCTCCACGCGGCGCCGGAGGTGGGGCTCCAGCTCCCGGCCACGCAGGCCACGGTGCTCGCACAGCTCGAGGGCCTCGGCCTCGAGATCACGACGGGCACGGACACGACGAGCGTCGTCGCCGTGCTGCGTGGAGCGCACGAGGGACCGGTCGTCCTGTTGCGCGGCGACATGGACGGGCTGCCCGTCGTCGAGCGGACGGGCCTCGAGTTCGCTTCCACGAACGGCGCGATGCACGCGTGCGGGCACGACCTGCACACCGCGGGACTCGTGGGCGCGGCGCGACTCCTCGCCGCTCGTCGTGACGAGCTGCACGGCTCCGTCGTCTTCATGTTCCAGCCCGGCGAGGAGGGCTACGGCGGCGCGAAGATCATGATCGACGAGGGTGTGCTCGACGCCGCGGGCACCCGCCCCGTCGCCGCCTACGGGATCCACGTGACGCCCGGCGTTCCGGGTGTCTTCGCGATGCGACCGGGGCCCGCGATGGCGTCGTCGAGTACGCTGCACATACGCATCGTCGGCGAGGGCGGCCACGGCTCGCTGCCGTCGAGCGCCTACGACCCCGTGCCGGCGCTCACCGAGACCGTGTCGGCCCTGCAGTCGATGGTCACGCGCCGCTTCAGCGTCTTCGACCCGGTGGTCCTCACGGTGACGCAGCTGTCGGCGGGCGAGGCGATCAACGTGATCCCCGACTCGGCCAGCCTCGGCGCGACGGTCCGCGCGCTCTCCGACGAGTCGCTCGAGACGCTGGCCGTCGAGACGGAGCGCATCGCATCGGGCATCGCCGCCGCGCACGGCTGCCGCGCCGAGGTCGAGTTCGACACCGTGTACCCGGTCACGAAGAACGATCCGGGAACCACAGCCGGCGCCATGATGACGCTCTCCGACGTCTTCGGACCGGGCCGCGTGCAGACCATGCCGGAGCCGCGCATGGGCAGTGAGGACTTCTCGTTCGTGCTCCACGAGGTACCGGGCACGTTCGTCTTCCTCCAGGCGACGCCGGCGGAGCTCGATCCCGCGACCGTCGCGTACAACCACTCGCCGCGCGTGCTCTTCGACGACTCGGTGCTCGGCGACCAGGCCGCGGCTCTCGCGGCCCTCGCCCTCTCCCACCTGGGCGTGCCCGCCTCCGCCTGATCCGCAGTCCGGCCGAGAGAGCCACCGACGCTGTCACCTCATGAGGGGTGTTGGTGGACGAGCCGCTCCTCAGTACGATGACGGACATGAGCTTCCGTCATGATCCGTCGATCCCCGCGTCTCTCCCCGTGACGGGGGAGGCGACGATGGGACACGTGGGCGACGCCATCTGGGTGGCCACGATGAAGGCCGATGCACTGCTCGGGCGCGTCTCGCACGACTATCGCGTCCAGCTCGGCGCCACCTTCGACTGGCGCGTGACCGCCGAGGACGTGCGCGTGGCTCGCGCCACGCTCTCCACCCAGCGTGCCGACGCGCTCGCCCGCGACCTCGCCGTCGCCCGGCCCGCGACCGCGTCGACGCCCGACTGGGACGCGTCGGCCGACCTCCTCGCGCTCTGATCGCGCGTCGCGTCCTCGCCCGGGCTCGTCAGGCGAGCCGGTAGTAGTCGGGTTCGACGTGCTCGCCCCGATCGAGCGCATCGATCGCCGCCATGTCGTCGTCTCCGAGCGCGAACGAGAAGACGTCGAGATTCTCCGCGAGGCGACCCGGATCGGACGACTTCGGCACGGTCACGAGGCCCGACTGCACGTGCCAGCGCAGCACGACGCGCGCCACGGAGACTCCGTACGCTGAGGCGATCCGCTCGAGCGTCGGATCGCCGAACACCCGTCCGCGGGCGAGCGGCGACCACGACTCCGTCACGATGCCGAGCGCCTCGTGCGCCGCCCGTTCGAGGCGCCGGGTGTGGAAGGGATGCAGCTCGATCTGATTCACAGCGGGGATCTCGCCTCCGAGCTCCACGAGGTCGGCGAGCTGGGCCGGCGAGAAGTTGGAGACGCCGATATGCCGCGCGAGGCCTGAGCGCCTGGCGGCCTCGAGCCCGCGCCAGGCGTCGCGATGCCGGCCGCCCGCGCTATGCGGCCAGTGGACGAGGTACAGGTCGACGTGGTCGAGACCGAGGCGGTCGAGCGAGTCGGCCGCCGCTCGGACGGCACCGGCCTCGTCGTGCGCGTCGATCCAGAGCTTCGTCGTCACGAACAGGTCGTCCCGGTCGATGCCGGACCGCCTGATGCCCTCGCCGACGCCGCGCTCGTTGCCATAGACGGCGGCCGTGTCGATCGAGCGGTAGCCGAGCTCGATGGCCGTGCAGACGATGCGCGCCGTGGTCTCGTCGTCCATGTCGAACACGCCGAGCCCGAGGAGCGGCATGTCGATGTCGGGGCGCGTGGGCGAAAGCAATGGGGAACGCATGAGACCTCCGGGTTATTTAGGACGATCGTCCGAAAACAGGTCTAACACGAGGCGATACCGCGGCCGTCAGGCGGGACGGCATATTAAACGCACTCGAAACATGCGCCTACACCGCGGAAACATGCGGAGTTTATTTTGGACCCATGTCCGATAACGTGCTGCTCGCGCCCACGACGACCGACCCCGAGGACGCCGCCCCGACCCCGCTCCTCCAGGTCCGCGACCTGACCGTCTCGTTCGGCACGTCCCACGGGCGGCACACCGCCGTCTCCGGCGCGAGCCTCGACCTGCCGGCGCGCCGGACGCTCGCCGTGGTCGGCGAATCGGGTTCCGGGAAGTCCACTCTCGCCGCAGCCATCAACCGCCTACTCGCGCCCAACGCGACGATCGAGTCCGGCAGCATCCTCTTCGACGGGCGCGACCTCGTCACCGCGAGCCCCCGCGAGCTCACGCGCGTCCGCGGCGCCGGCATCGGCCTCGTCCCCCAGGACCCGATGTCGAACCTCGACCCCGTCCACCGTGTCGGCGCGCAGATCGTCGAGGCCCTCGAGGCGCATGGCACGTCATCGCGGGAGTCCACGGCGCGCGCGATCGAACTGCTCGACATGGTGGGCATCCCCGAGCCGAAGCGCCGCTTCCGCCAGTTCCCGCACGAGTTCAGCGGCGGCATGCGCCAGCGCGTGCTCATCGCGATCGGGCTCGCATGCCGGCCGAAGCTCCTCATCGCGGACGAGCCCACGAGCGCGCTCGACGTGACGGTGCAGCGGAAGGTGCTCGATCGACTCGACGAGCTCACCGCCGACATGGGCACGGCCCTCTTCATGATCACGCACGACCTGGCCCTCGCCGCCGAACGTGCGAGCGACGTGCTCGTCATGCACCGGGGCACGATCGTGGAGCACGGGCCGGCCGACCAGTTGCTCGCGGACCCGCAGCACGAGTACACACGCAAGCTCCTCGACGCCGCACCGGCCCTCGCCGCGCAGCGCGGAATCGCCCGCGCGGTGACCCCCTACGCGGCCGCCGGCGAGACCGGGGATGCGATCGTCTCCCTCACCGACGTGGTGAAGGAGTACACCGTACGCGACTCGGCGTTCGGGCGTCCCCGCACCTTCGCAGCCGTCGCCGGATCGACGTTCGACGTGCCCCGCGGCAGCACCGTCGCGATCGTCGGCGAGTCCGGATCGGGCAAGTCGTCGACGGCCCGGCTCGTCCTCGGCCTCGACTCCCCCACACGCGGCACGATCACGTTCGACGGCCGCGACCTCGCCTCCTTCTCCGCGTCGGAGCTCCGGGCGTTCCGCCGGCGCGTGCAGCCCGTATTCCAGAACCCGTTCGCCTCGCTCGACTCGCTCTTCACCGTCGGCGACACGATCGCCGAGCCTCTCGTCGTGCACGGCATCGGCACGGCCGCCGAGCGGCGAGAGCGCGTTCTCGCACTCCTCGAGGAGGTCGCCCTCCCCGCCGACACCGCCGAGCGGTACCCGCACCAGCTCTCCGGCGGCCAGCGCCAGCGCGTCGCGATCGCCCGCGCTCTCGCGCTCCAGCCGGAGGTCCTCGTGCTCGACGAGGCGGTCTCGGCCCTCGACGTCGTCGTGCAGGCGCAGATCCTCGACCTGCTCGCGCGCCTGCAGCGCGAACACCGGCTCACGTACCTCTTCATCAGCCACGACCTCGCCGTCGTCCGCCAGATCAGCGACTGCGTGCACGTCATGTCGCGCGGGCGCATCGTGGAGACTGGAACGCCGGACGAGCTCTTCGAGTCGCCGCAGGAGGACTACACGCGCGAGCTCCTGAGCGCGATCCCGGGCGCCCGCCTCGCGGTCTGATCCCCGACCGTTCTCGCAGGACGCAACCGCGGCGGCGGTGAGATCTCACGCGCGGACGGTACCTGGATACGCGCGCGAAGGGGGAGAGGATCGTGAAGATCTCCGACGCTCTCGGTGACGCCGGCGTCGAGCTGCGACGTCACTTCCTCATCGTCCTCGAGCAGCCGCTCGAGGACGACGGCGGCGAGACGCAGTTGCGCCCCAGCCGCCTTACATAACGTCCATTATCGGCTCTAATTAGGAACCTACTTTTTGCTCTAGCTGCTCTTTCCTGCGGCTCACCGTTCAGGTCTGACCCGACCCTCGCACCGATGGCCGCTCCTACGACACCGAAGAAGCTAGCAATCAGGGCGACCGAGACGCGACGCTAGTAGTCAAGCCCGTCCTTCTGGGGAATCACTTCTTTCGTATCTGGCGATAACCGATAACCGCCATTGCAATGCCAACTAGAGCAAGCGCCCACCCCAGGAAAGTGGATACGGTCGAGGTCGCGAAGATGGCCAGGGCTACGCCAAGTACCGCGAGCAAGGGTCCTGCAACTAGGAAGATCATCACGGGTAGCTTGTCACAGCTTCAACGAGCCCTACGCCGCTACACGAGTCAAGAAGCGCTGCGATCGCTAGTCCGTAACCTACCCCGGCAGCAGCAAATGCAAGACCCCCAGAAGCTCCTGCCGCTGCGATAAACACCCCCGTGGCAAGAAGTCCGGCCGCGATAGAGAGCCCACAAGAAACAGGGTCGACCGCCAGGCCCGTCGCGTCCGACGAGTTGACCGGATTGCACGCCGCGTACCCGTAGGGATTAGCCTCCTGCCCGCTCGGGTCATATTGAGTGAATCTGCCCAGGGCGGGATCATAGAACCGAGCGCCGAGCTTGTAGAGGCCGCTGGCGGAGTCGTAGTAGCCGGCGATGTAGCGAAGGTTGTTGTTTGTGCTGACGGCTTGGTTGGTGCCGGTGGAGCGTGCTTCGCCGTAGGGCGAGTAGGAGTATCCGCCGAGGTAGGTGCCCGTCTTGTCGAAGAGTCCGACGACGGAGCCGATCAGGTCTTTGGCGTAGTAGTAGCGGGATCCGCCGGAGAGGCGGGCGCTGGTGGCGTCGCCGGTGCTGTCGCGGGTGAAGGCGCGTGAGCCGCCGAATCCGAACTTCTCCGCGCTGAGGCCGAGGGGCGTGTTCAGGTACGAGGTGGTGTCGGCACTACGGGTCTGCTGCAGGGTGTTGCCCTGCCCCATCGCACTGTACGTCGTGGTCCCGATACCGGTCACGGCGCCTTGACTGTTGTAAGAGGCGGTTTGGCCGGTGATGCCGTTGCGGGTCTGGTTCCCGGCCGCGTCATACGTCCACGTCGTCGTATCTGCCGAGGTCGAGGCGATCCGGTTCGCGGCGTTGTAGGTGTAGTTGATCGTCCCCGCGGTGGCACCGGTGGATCCCGTGCGGGCCTGCTGGGTGCGGTTCCCGGCCTTGTCATAGGCGTAGGTCCAGGACGCGGAGGTCGTCGTTCCGACCTTCTCGACCGCCGCGGTGACCCGGTTCAACGAGTCGTACATGTACGACGTGACCGCGCCTGCGGTGATGCCCTGCTCCGCGTAGCTGGTCCGCTTGACGATACTCGTGCGGTCCGTACTTGAGGCGGAACCAGCGCTGGCGGCGGTGTAGGAGTAGCCGATGTCGACCTTCGTGACCCCGGCACCGTCCTTCGCCGTGATGCGGGTAGCGCGGGCGCCCCGGTCGGAACGACGGGCCTCGTGGATAGTATCGGCGCTCGTACGCGGCTGCGGGCGGCGGCGGCTGCGGGGCGAGGTGGCTAGCGGCGGGCCTTCACGTCGAGGGCGTCGCGCAGGCCGTCGCCGATGAAGTTGATCGCGAGCACGATCGACACGATCGCGAGGCCGGGGGCCGCGGCGATCCACGGCTGGTAGAAGTTCTTCGCACCCTCGGTGATCATCGCGCCCCACTCCGGCGTCTCTCGCCGGAGAGACGCCGGTACCGTTGAAGACCACGAGCGGGTCCAGACGGAGGAGGTATGCGTGACGTCAGAGAAGCAACCTGACGAGAAGCAGGAGATTCGAGCGACGATCTACAGACTGCATCGGGTCACGCTCATCCTGCCCGTCGTCATCGCCATCGCTTTCGTCGCCCTGGGGATCGTCGTCCAGAACTGGGCGATCGTCGCCGTCTTCGCGATCCTCGGCCTCGCCGCGGTCGTCACCTCGATTGCGATCGGACGGAAGCGTTGAACGTGCGGGTGTCGATCCATTAGAGGTTGCTCTCACTCCAACCGGCGCCCTCGATGACTCGCCGACACGTCCCGACCAGCGTCGTGATCGACCGACTATCTGCGGTGGAGCTCGCGGGCTCTTCCTCCCGCGCCGTCATCGGCAACCCGTCGCCGTCGTCGTCGTTCTGCGCCTGACTCGAATACGAAGAGGCTGACGAGAACCACAAGAAATACGAACCAAACCCACCAGCGCCAGACGTCCTCGTTATCAAGTGCGCTGATGAGCGCCAACCCCTGTGCCCCGAGTGCAAGGACCCCAGCCACGCCGACACGAAGTCCGCGGGACGTCCGCCTGCGCCCTTCTGGAGTATTCGGGTCGACGGTCATGATCAGATGATGTCAGTTGAACAGGGCGCAGGGCGCGGGGTGCCACCGCTAGCGGCGGGCCTTCACGTCGAGGGCGTCGCGGAGGCCGTCGCCGATGAAGTTGATCGCGAGCACGATCGACACGATCGCAAGTCCAGGGGCCGCGGCGATCCACGGCTGGTAGAAGTTCTTCGCGCCCTCCGTGATCATCGCGCCCCACTCCGGAGTCGGCGGCAGCGCACCGAGCCCCAGGAACGACAGCGACGCCACGAGGAGCACGATCTGACCGAGGTCCATCGTCGCGTTCACGAGGGTCGGCGTCGAGGCGTGCGGGATGATGTGGCGGAACAGGATGCGGCGCCGCGATGCGCCGATCGCGACGGCGGACTCCACGTGCTCGCGCTCCTTGATCGAGAGCACCTGCCCGCGCATCAACCGCGCGTAGATCGGCCACCACACGATGATGATGGCGATGCCGGCATTGTTGAGGCCGGGGCCGAGGGCTGCGGCCACCGCCATAGCGAGCAGGATCGCGGGGAACGACATCGTGATGTCCGCGATCCGCATGATGATCGAGTCGACGAGGCCGCCGACGTAACCGGCGACGGCCCCGAGGACGCTCCCGACGACGACCGACGCGACGATCGACACGAGCGCGATGGGCAGCGAATACCGGGCGCCGTACAGCGCGCGGCTCAGCACGTCACGACCGAGTGCGTCGGTGCCGAACCAGTGCTCGGCGCTCGGCGCCGCGAGGCGCTGCCCCGCCGAGGCGAGCGGATCGAACGGCGCGATCCACTGCACCGCCACCACGAGGACGAGCCAGAACGCCACGATCACGTAACCGAAGACCATCTGCGGCCGCATCCAGACCGACGACCGCGCGGTGCGCAGGGCGGCGAGCGAGGTGGTGCCCATCCCGGCGAAGGCTGATGCGGCGCTCATGCGAGTCTCACTCTCGGGTCGATCGCGGCGTACACGAGGTCCGTGACGAGGCTCGCGAGCAGGAAGATGACGCCGCCGAGCAGCGTGACGCCGTTGATGGCCGGGTAGTCGAGCGTTCGAGCGGCCTCCACCGCGTAGGAGCCGATCCCGTTCCACGAGAAGATCTGCTCGACGAGGACCGCCCCCATGAGGAGCGCTCCGAAGGCGAAGCCGACGACGGTCACGACCGGGGTGAGGCTGTTGCGCAGCACGTGGCGGCGCATGACGGACGACTCCGCGATGCCCTTCGCCCGCACCGTCCGCACGTAGTCGGAGTGGAGCTCGTCGAGCATCGCTGCGCGGACCAGCCGGCTGATGGTGCCCATGAGCCCCCACGCGAGCACGAACGCCGGGAGGAGGAGGTGCGCCCAGGCATCCACGAAGAGCGGGATGTTCCCGGCCACGAGCGCGTCGATCGTGTAGAAGCCCGTGACGTGGGGAGGGGGATCGACGCGCGCCGAGAGCCGACCGGGCCCCGGCACGATCCCGAGCTGCGCGTAGAACACGAAGAGGAAGACGAGTCCGGTCCAGAAGATCGGGAGGGAGGAGCCGAGGAGCGCGAACACGCGCGCGGCGTTGTCGGCGAACGAGTCCTTCCTGCTCGCCGAGATCACTCCGAGCACGATGCCGCCGAGCGCTCCGATGATGAGCGCGAGGATCGTGAGTTCGAGCGTGGCCGGCAGCCTCTCGGCGAGATCGGCCGACACGCTCGCACGAGTCTGGAACGACGTGCCCATGTCGCCCGTGAGCAGGCGCCCCACGTAACTGACGTACTGGATGAAGACGTTGGAGTCGAGTCCCCAGCGCTCCCGTGCGGCCTCGACGACCTCGGGGTTGTTCATGCTGCGCTGCCCCACGATCGCCGCGATCGGGTCTGACGGCATGAGGCGGGAGATGACGAACGCGATCGTCACGATCCCGAGCAGCAGGAGCGGCACGATCGCCAGACGGCGGAGGACGAAGCGGGTCATACGGTTCTCCAAGCGGGAGGGGAGGGGAGAGCGACGGGCGGGGCGCTGAGGGGTGCGCCCCGCCCGTCGGTTCGTCAGCCGGTCAGGCCGAGCTGCCCGATCTCGAGGTTGCAGCAGGGGCTGTACGCGACGCCCGAGATGTCGCTCGCGTACGCGAGGATCAGCTGCGGGTTGACCATCGGCAGGACGAATGCGTCGGCCGCCATGGACTCGGCGAGCGCCTGGTACGTCGCCACCCGCTCGTCGCCCGACTCGGCGAGCGCCTGAGCGAGCAGGTCCGTCTGCTCCTGCGACACCGATCCGGTCCACGGGTTGATGAGTCCGCCCTGGTCGATGTTGCCGAAGTACTGCACGTACTGGCTCGAGTCCGTGTGGTCGGGGGCGAAGTAGACCGCCGTGACGGGCGTGCCGTCGCCGCTCACCGTGTCGATCCACTGCGTGAAGTCCACGGGGTTGAGCTCGAGCGTCACCCCGATCTCGGCGAGGTCCTGCTGCACGGCCTGCATCTGCAGGTCGAGGTCGACACCGTACGCGACGAGCTTGGGGTACGTCGCGCTCACGGTGAAGCCGTCGGCGTACCCGGCCTCGGCGAGGAGCGCCTTGGCGCCATCGAGGTCGTAGCTCGGGAGCGCGACCTCCTCGCTCCCCTCGAAGCCGTTCGGGATCGGCGACCCCTGCAGCTTTCCGTAGCCGGCCACGAGGGTGTCGACGAGACCGTCGTAGTCGACGGCCATCCGGATCGCCTCACGCACGCGGACGTCCTCGAGCGGTTCACCTCCGGGAGCGGCCGGGAGGAGGGCGATGTACGTGTAGTTGTAGGAGTCGACGACTTCGGTCGTCACGGCCTCGTCGCCCTCGAGCTGCGCGAGCGCGTCTGGCGAGATCTGCATCGCCACGTCCACGTCGCCCTGCTGCAGCTGCTGGAGCTGCGAGCTCGAGTCGGTGACCTCCTTCATCTCTACGTCCGTGAAGGCGGGGGCCGCACCCCAGTACTCGTCGTTCGCCGTGAGCTCGACCGACTCGCCCGCGCTGTAGTCGGCGAGGGTGTACGGTCCGCTGCCCGCCGAGTTCTCGAGGAACCAGCCCTCGGCGTCGTCCGTCGACGCGGCGTCCTCCGCGGCGCTCGCCCCGTTCTCCTCGGCGACCTCGCTGTTCACGATGCCGAGGTACGGAGCCGCCGTGATCGCGAGGAACGCGGAGTTGGGCTTCTCGAAGGTCACGACGACCGTGGATGCGTCGGGCGTCTCGATCCCCGTCATGCCGGCGAGGAGGAACGAGGCGGAGCCCTGCAGGTTCACGAGTCGCTCGAAGCTCCACTTCACGTCCGTCGACTCCACGGGGGAGCCGTCGGAGAAGACCGCGTCGGCGTCGAGGGCGAAGGTGAACTGGGTGTTGTCCTCGTTCGCCTCCCAGCTCTCGGCGAGACCGGGCAGCACGGTCGACGTGTCGGCCGGGTCCACGGTCACGAGCCGCTCGTAGAGGGCCGTGTAGATGATCTGGCACGTGTCGCAGTATCCGCGCTGCGGGTCGAGCGTCGTGAGGTCCATCGCTCGGGCGATGACGAGGGGTCGCTCACCGCTCGTGCTCGCGGGGGTGCCGCCCGCGCAGCCGGTGAGGGCCACGGTGAGGGCGGCGACGCCGGCGAGGGCGGCCCTCCACCGGCGTTTCGGTCGCTGTGGTGCAGTGGTCACGGAGTGCTCCTCGTCGCTTTCGTCGGGTGGCGCTGTCGGGGTGGGACGGTTCGGGATGGAACGGGTGATGCGGTCTGCGGGGTGGTGGGTCAGCCGATGACGGCGCGCGCCTCGGCGAAGGCGTCGGCCGTGCGGTCGAGCGCGTCGGCGATGTCCTGCTCGGTGTGCGCCGTGGAGAGGAACCAGTTGTGCACCGGGTGGAGCAGCACGCCGCGGGCCGCGGCCGCACCGGTGAAGGCGAGGGCGGCGGCGTGGCCCGGGTCGTCGACGAAGCGGAGGTACGGCATGACGGCCGGTCCGCTCTGCACGATCTCGAACCCGTTGTCCTCCGCCTGGGCCTGCAGCCCGGTGCGGAGGAGCGTTCCCACGTGGTCCATGTACGCGGGAGTGTCGGTCTCGCGGAGGAGCCCGATGTTCGCGATCGCCGCGGCCATCGCGACGCCGGAGTACCAGAACGAGCCGGTGGCGTAGATGTCGGACGCGGCCTGCGCGAGCGCGTCGATGCCGACGACGGCCGCGAGCGCCCACCCGTTGGCGATCGCCTTGCTGTACGCGATGAGGTCGGGCGCCACACCGAGGGGCTCCCACGCGCTGCCCGTCACGAGGCGGAAGCCGGTGCGGACCTCGTCCATGATGAGCACGGCGCTGTTCCGGTCCGCGATGGCACGCACCGAGCGGGCGAACTCGACGTCGGCGAGGCGCTGGTCGTCCGCCGGACCGTCGTGCTTGAACGGGGAGACGATGATGCCGGCGAGGTCGTCGCCCGCCTCGGCGGCTGCGGCCTCGAGCGACGCGATGTCGTTGAAGTCGAAGAAGATGATGTTCGACCGGTCCTCCGGGGTGGAGCCGAGGGGGTTCGGATTGAACCACGCGTTCGCGCCGTGGTATGCCGTCCGGCCCTTGAGGATCTTGCGCTTGCCGGTGGCGGCGCGCGCGATCGTCACGGCGAGGCTCGTGGCGTCCGTCCCGTTCTTGCCGAACATGGCCCAGTCGGCGGGGCCGACCGTGTCGACGAGCAGCTCGGCGAGCTCCACCATGCGCTCCGTCGGACCGCCGAGGGCGTCGCCCCGGGCGAGCTGCTTCGCGGCCGCGGCCTCGACCACCGGGTTCCGGTAGCCGGAGATCATCGGGCCGAACCCGCACATGAAGTCGATGTACTCGTTGCCGTCCACATCGGTGAGGCGGGCGCCGTCGCCCGAGCGGTAGTACTGCGGGTACGCGGCCGGGAGCAGCGTGACGTTGAGGTGGCCGTACATGCCGCCGGGGATCACGCGGGATGCGCGCTCGCGCAGCCCGGCGTCCACGGGCTTGAGGGTCTGGATCGCGGTGTCGATCGTCATGGGGGTCCTTCGCGGGAGGGGGCCGGTCGACGAGCCGGGACGGCGCTGCGTCGTGTGATCAAGTTTTTGGTACAGGCGTCCGAAATAGATTTCGTCGCCGTTACGGGTACGTTAAATAGATCAAGCGTCCGAAAAAGCGCGCGACGATGGAGTCGACACCGCACGCTTGGAGAAAGGAGGCACGATCAGTGCCCAAGATCGTTGACCACGACGAGCGCCGCGCAGCGGTGCTCGAGGCCACGTGGCGCGTCATCAGCCAGCAGGGACTCGAGGCGGCCACGGTCCGGGAGATCGCGAAGGCCGCCGGGGTGTCCAACGGCGCGCTCGCCCACTACTTCACGAACAAGGACGACGTGCTCATCCAGGCGCACAAGCTCGCCTACCAGCGCGTCTACGACCGCGTCGCCGACCGCGCGGACGAGCTCGACACCTTCGGCATGCTGCGGGAGATGCTGCACGAGGCACTGCCGCTCGACGACGAGAGCCGCACCGAGGCGATCATCGACGTCAGCTACATGGGTCGGGCGATCACGAATCCGACCCTCGCCGCCGTGCGGGCCGACTCGATGGTCGTGGCGCGGGCCTGGTGGACCGACGGACTCACGGCGGCGCGCGACGCCGGCGACCTCCGCGCCGATCTCGACATCGCTCTCACGGTCAACGAGCTCCTCGTGCTCATCGACGGCATCTCGGTCCAGGCCGTTCTCTACCCCGACGAGATGACGCCGGACATGCAGCGCAGCCTCGTCGACGCGTTCCTCGACCGCATCAGCACCTGAGCCGGCGTCTGCGTCTGCGTCTGCGTGTGGCCGATCAGCGGGGGACGCGGGCGTCGAGCCACGCGAGGAGGTCGCCGACGATCTCGTCGCGGTTCGTCTCCTTGTAGATCTCGTGGCGCGCACCCTCGTAGATCCGCATGGTCACGTCTGAGAGCTTCGAGCGCTTCACGTACGCGTCGCGGAGCAGCGTCATGCCGCGGGTGCCGCCGAGCGAGTCGTCCGACCCGCCCTGGATGAGCACGGGGATGTCGCGCATGCCCTTAAGCGGTCGCCCGAGGAAGGCGAACGCCTGGACCGCCGTCCACACGGGCCGCTCCGCGATGTCGAACGCGCGCGGGTCCTCCGCGAAGGCCGTTCCCACCGCGGGGTCGCGCGAGAGCCACTCGAATCCGGTGCTGCCGGCGCCGCGCCACCGCTTGTTGAGGTCGCCGGCGTTGATGACGCCGGGGATCGCGAGCGACGAGCCGGACAGCACGACCGCGTCGTAGGGGTGCTCCCCCGCCACGATCTTCTGCGCCATGAGCGAGCCCCAGCTGTGCCCGAGGAGAACGAGGGGGACGCCGGGATTCTGTTCCGCGATCGTCTGGCCCACGTGGAGGACGGAGCGGATGGCGCCGCGCGTCGTGCCCTGGCCGAGTCGGCCGAGACCGAGATGGTTCTCCCCCGTGGCGCCGTGACCGCGGTGGTCGTCGGCGACCACGGTGAAGCCGGCGCCGACGAGGTCGTCGGCGAGCTGCTGGTACCGCCCGGCGTGCTCCCCCGCTCCGTGCGCGATGTGGACGATGCCGCGGGGCTGTTCGGCCGCCCACGCGTAGTACCAGATGGTGACCCCGTCGGCGTCGACGAGGGTCCGGGTCTCGGGAGCCTGACTCACCCCCACACCCTACCCACCCGCCCCCTCTGCCCCTCCCCCCACCCCAAAAAGATTTCGATACTGCAGTGAATTTCGTGCCGTATCGCCATCTTTTTGGGGTCTGGGGCGGGGGGGGGAGGGGGAGGGGCGGGAATAGTTAGCAAGGGTAATGAGTTATGCTAAGTAATATGCCTCGAACCATCGCCGAACAGAGTTCGGACCTCCGGATGGGCACGTTCCGACTGGCGCGCCGACTTCGCGCAGAGAAGGCCGACGACGACCTCAGCGACGGCCAGTTCTCGGTCCTCGCCGCCCTCTTCACCCACGGTCCGCACACCCTCAGCTCCCTCGCAGAGCGCGAACGCGTCTCCGCCCCGTCCATGAACCGCACCGTCGGCTGCCTCGAAGACCTCGGGTACCTCACACGCGTGCCCGACGCCGACGACAAGCGCCGCGTGAGCATCACCCTCGCACCGAGCGGCACCGACATCGTGAAGGCCACCGTCAAGAAGCGCGACGCCTGGCTCACCCACGCCCTCAAGGCGGTCACGCCCGAGGAGCGCGCCACGCTCGCGGACGCGGCCGCCATCATGCAGAGGCTGGCCGGACGATGAGCGCGATGTTCCGGTCGCTCTCCGTGCGCAATTACCGGCTGTGGTTCATCGGCGCGCTCGTGTCGAACATCGGCAGCTGGATGCAGGCCACCACGCAGAACTGGGTGGTGCTCACCGACCTGACCGACAACGACGCCGTCGCCGTGGGATTCACGATGGCGCTGCAGTTCGGCCCGCAGGTGCTCCTCGTCCCGATCACCGGCCTCATCGCTGACCGCTTCGACAGGCGAAAGATCATCATGGTCACGCAGTCGCTGCTGCTGCTGCTCGGCCTCTCCCTCGGTCTGCTGCTCATCTTCGGCACCGCGCAGCTCTGGCATCTCTACGTGTTCGCGCTGCTCCTCGGCCTCGTGAACGCGGTGGACGGTCCGGCCAGGCAGACCTTCGTGTCCGACCTCGTCGACGAGCACAACATGTCGAACGCCGTCGCCCTCAACGCCGCCTCGTTCAACGCCGCGCGCATGATCGGCCCCGCCGTCTCCGGTCTCCTCATCGTGGTGGTCGGCGCCGGCTGGGTCTTCGTCATCAACGCCGGGACATTCATCGCGATGATCGTCGCGCTCACCTTCATCCGCACGTCAGAGCTGCGCCCCCGCCTTCGAGCGAGTCGCGCCCGCGGACAGCTCGCGGAGGGCTTCCGCTACGTGCGCGGCCGGCCCGATCTGCTCGTGGTCTTCGCCGTCGTGTTCCTCATCGGAGCGTTCGGCATGAACTTCCCAATCTTCGCCTCCACCATGGCGGTCGAGTTCGGGCGGGGAGCCGGCGAGTACGGTCTGCTGTCGTCGATCCTCGCGATCGGCTCTCTCACCGGGGCGCTCCTCGCGGCACGGCGGGAACGCGCGCGCCTGCGCGTCGTGGTGCTCGCGTCCGCCGGATTCGGGCTCGCGGCCATCACGTCGTCGCTCATGCCCACGTTCTGGACCTTCGGCGTCTCGCTCATCCTCATCGGCTTCGCCACCGTCACGATGCTGACCACCGCCAACGGCTACGTGCAGACCACGACGGAGCCGGCGGTCCGCGGACGCGTCATGGCCCTGTACATGGCGATCCTCATGGGCGGAACGCCGATCGGTGCCCCCATCGTCGGCGCCGTCGCGAACGCGTTCGGCCCGCGCTGGGCGCTCGTCGTGGGCGGGGTCGCCGGACTCGTCTCCGCCGGCATCGCCTTCACGTGGCTCATCGTGCGGAAGAACCTGCGCGTGCACCGCTCGCCCACCGGCCGCTTCCGCTTGCGCGTCGACTACGTGGGCAAGCCGCGCTCGGTGAAGACGGACGTCGTGCCGGAGGACTTCTCGGAGCAGGTGGCTCTCACGTCGCCCATCCCGATCCCGCTTCCCCGCGCCGACGGACGGCACCAGCCGTCGTCCTCGAAGCGCACACCGACGGCGTCGATCCCGCAGCAGCGCGCGCCTCGCCGCTGACACTGACGATGCGCTGATCTAGCTGTGCCGACCCGGATCGTGTTGACGTAGGAGCGACCTCCGGTGTCTAGGTGGACTGTCCAGTTCTGTAGCTCGCATGTGCCAAGAGGCCGGCCCTCGATCATGCCCTGAACGCGCTAAGCCACCGGGACACCTTCGTCACTACCACGCTTGATCGCTTTGACCGCTCGACGATCAATGTGCTCGACCTCGCCAACCAGCGCCGATCGAAGGGCAACAATCTGCGCGTGCTGAACCTTGGCGGGCAGAACGTCAACACCAGAACACCCATGGGTGGATTGGTGTTCACGGTCAGCCAGATCCAGAACGGGCGGCGACTCATCCAAGCAGGTGGATCGCCAATCGAAATCGCACGAGACCTAGGCCTGTCACGCGCCACATTGCGCCGCCGCCTCCGAGAACTTCGAGTGAGTTTCATCTACAGAACGGATGACTATCCCCGCGAGTCTGCACGCTCTACACTCCCGACTGGGGGGGCGCATGCCATACGTGTAAGTCTCCGACGTCAACGATGCTTGAGGAGTACGGATGCGATCGAGTTGCTTGGCCTCGCTACAGGCCTGACCATTGTTCTGGGGCTTCAGGGAATCACCGGCCCTGCCTCAGCCCAGACCGACGACTCCGGCACAATAGCGCTGGCTGCCGAAGCTTCACCAAGCTCAGTGCCATCGACGGACGACCCCGATGCGGTCGCGGAGTACCTCAAGCTACTTGCTGAGTATCGAAGCTCAAATACAAGTGCACGAGCAGCGGCGGCCTCCGGTCCGTGCCTGTCGGGTGCGGTGAAGAAGACAGTCTCGCAAGGCACGACAATCTCCGTCTACCGCACTGTCGACGCACCCCGACTTGTCTGTTCTAATGCCGCACAAGCTGTTTACGACAACGAGTACAAGCCGATGGTGGCGAGTGCCTACGAGGGGCAGAAGAGGAGGGACCAGTTGGTCTGCCAGATTTCAAATGCTTGGGATAAGCGTCCCTGGAACCTGGACCCTTGGCGTCCAAATGTCGGCTACGCGGCAACTGTAGCCGCCCTATGCAACCCGTAGAGATCAGAGAGGGCAAAATGATGCGAAACAAAATGACAGCCGTGTGGGGATCTACCGCGGTGCTTTGCCTCGCAGGGATCATCGCTATCCAGGGCGCGTTCGGCGATGCGGTGACCGCAGCCGATCAATCTTCCGGAACACCCGCAATCGGGGTTCTTCTGATCGCCGCGTCCTTGGTCCTTGCCGCCCTACTCGTCGTGTCCGTCGCAGGATTCGCTCGAGTTGTGACGAAGGCGCGCAAGGCCTAACGCCCCGACCTGGGCTGACGCTATCGGTCCGGAACGCGTCGAGCGCTACAGCTCGAGCCGAGCGCTACAGGAATTCCTGTAACGCTCGGCTCGAACGGTAGCGCTCGGTAGACGCGCGGCCGGAAGCCGGACGTCAGTCGGTGATGGCGGCGCGGAGCTCTGCGGCAGCGGCTCCGACGTCGTCGGCACCGTAGATGGCGCCGCCGGCGACGGCGACCTGCGCGCCGGCCTGCTGCACCGACGCGATCGTCGACGCGTTGATACCGCCGGCCACGGAGAACGGCACGCCAGAGGCTTCGCCGTCGCGGAGCAGCGTGGAGAACGTGAAGCCCTCCTCGGCCTGCTCGTCGAGTCCCGCGTGCATCTCGACGAACTCGGCGCCGAGGGCGACGACCTCCTTCGCGCGCTTCGGCTTGTCGGCGACGCCGATGAGGTCGACGACGACGCCCTTGCCGTGCTTCTTAGCGGCCGCGACGGCCCCGACGATCGTGCTGTCGCCGGCCGTGCCGAGAACGGTCACGAGGTCGGCTCCGGCGGCGAAGGTCATGTCGGCCTCGAGCTCGCCCGCGTCCATCGTCTTCAGGTCGGCGAACACGATCTTGTCGGGGTGCGCCTCCTTGATGGCCGTGACGGCGGAGAGGCCGGCGCTCTTGATGAGCGGCGTGCCGAGCTCGAGGATGTCGACGTGCGGCGCCGCGGCGGCGGCGAGCTCGAGAGCGGCTTCGGTGGTGAGCGTGTCCATGGCGAACTGCAGTTTCATGAGATTCCTTTTCGTGAGGTCGGTCGGAGAGGCGTGTGGGTCATTCGAGGTTGGCGTGGCGCGGCCACAACTCGTCGGCGCTCGCTCCTGAGCGCTTCCAGAGCGCGTGGAAGAGGGCGTCGCCGAGGAGCACCACGAACTGTTCGAACAGTCCGCCGGCGTACTGGGCGGAGGCTGCTTCGGAACGATCGAGCTTCTCGGCGGCGGGCACCACGGCGACGACCGTCGCGAGGAGCGCGAGGGGCGAGTCGGCCGCGGTCGTGATGGCGGCGACGCGGGCTCCCGCCTCGACGGCGCCCTCGGCCGCGCGCACGATCGCGCCGGTGGTTCCGGATCCGCTCGCGGTGAGGAGCACATCCCCCTCGGCGATCGCGGGGGTCGTCACCTCTCCCACGACGTGCACCGCGAGTCCCAGGTGCATGAGGCGCATCGCGGTCATCCGCAGGGCGAGGCCGGAGCGGCCGGCGCCCACGACGAAGACGCGGTCGGCGTCGGCGAGCAGATCGGCGAACGCCTCGAAGGGATCCGCGTCCGTGTCGCTCGCGTCGGTGACGGCGCGCTCGACGAGGGTGTCGAGTTCGCCCCGGATGAGGCTCAGTGCGTCGCGCACGGACGTGTCGGGTGTGGTCATTCCTCCATCCTGTGCGGGGCGGCAGAAGAACGTGCTCCCCCGTTGGAGCAGGATCGCCTACCCGAAAGGATGGGGTGGGCGAGGCGTATAGTCGGGCCATGACCGTCGACACGATCCAGCTCGCCGCCGACCAGGCCGACCACCACGCAGTGACGCTCGAATCGATCCTCGCGGTGCTGCGCTCGCGCCGCCTCGACGACCGCGCCGCGCGCACGATGGCGACGGAACTCGCGGCCGGGGCGCTCGTCGACCTCAGGACAGCGAGCGACGAGTTCCGGGACAGCCTCGTCGAGCCCGTCGTCGGCGCCTTCGCTCGCCTCCGGAACGACCTCCGGCCGCTCGTCCGTCACGGCGACCTCGACGTGCAGTTCGTCGAGCCGCCCGCGACGGGCCGCGCCCTCCCCGGCGAGGTCGCCCACGCCGCGCGCGCCATCGTGCGGAGTGCCGTGCTGGCATTCGTCGACCAGGGCGAGACGAACCGCGTCCGCATCCAGTGGGACTGCGACGGGCTCAACCTCCTCATCGACATCCGCGACGACGGCCGCGGGGAGCTGACCGCTCACGACGATTCCCTCCGCCCGATCGCCGAGCGTGTCGCAGCGCTCGGCGGCGAGCTCGGCGTCTCGTCGACCGCCGGCTGGGGCTCGGACCTCGCGATCCGACTACCGCTCGACCCGCCGGCGCTTCCGGAGTCCCTCGACAGCGTCGAGCTCAGCGCACGCGAGCGGGAGGTGCTGCGACTCGTCGCGTCGGGCGCCCGGAATCGCGCGATCGCGGGCCAGCTCGCGATCAGCGAGAACACGGTGAAGTTCCACGTCTCGAACCTGCTGCGGAAGGCCGGGGCGTCCTCGCGGTCGGAGCTCGTGGCGCTCGCGACGCACTGACCGGACGACGTCCTTCGATCATCCCTTGCGCTGGCGGCGGTAGCGGAGCGGCGAGACGCCGTGGACGCGCTTGAACTGGCGCGCGAAGTAGAACGAATCCGGGTACCCCACGGTCGCCGCGACGGAGGCGATCGGTTCGTCCGTCGTGTCGAGGAGCTCACGCGCCCGCGCCATCCGCACCTGCGTCTGGTACTGCCGGACGGGGAACCCGAACTGCTCCTTGAAGAGGGCGGAGAAGTGCGACGGACTCAGCCGCGCCATACCCGCGAGCGCCGCGACCGACACGGTCTCGTCGCCGGACTCGCGGATGTAGGCAGCGGCACGATCCAGGGTGTCGTGCCGGGTTCCCGGCGCGCGGTCGGTCGCGAGCAACGCCATGAGGTGCCATGCGGCCCCGGCCGCACCGAGCAGGCTGGCGGGCGAGGCGTCCCGCTCCATCCACACGAGCGCCTCCTGGACGAGCGCGACCGCGCGGTACACGTCGGACAGCGACCGGACGGGCGACCGCGTCGTGATCCCGGCGGCCGTGAGGAACTCGGGCAGGTCGCGACCCTGCACGTGCAACCACCAGACCGTCCAGGGATCGTCCGGGTCGGCCCCGTAGGCGTGCGGGTGCCCCGGCGGCAGCACGACCGCTTGTCCGGCCGAGACGTCGACCCGACCGTCCTCGGTGGTCGCCCACCCCTTCCCCTTCGTGCAGACGATCACGACGGCCTGGGGGATCCCCGTCGACCGCGACCGGCCGTGGGATTGCGCCTCGGGGAAGTAGCCGCAGTCGGTCACGACCAGGTGCGCCGTGCCCGGCCGCTGGAGCGCATCGCGGACGAGGGGACGGGGCAGCACGAGCATGCGCTGACCGGGGAAACCGTCGGGGATCGACATGGAGCGATCATGTGCCCGAATCGGCGTTTTGTCCAGATTTGTCCGCGATTCCTGCTGTCCGGGGCCCGGCGGACGCGCCTAGCCTGAGCGAGTGCTCGAACAGACAACGGTGTCGCCCTCGCGATTGACCCTCCCCGACGTGCCCGCCCACCTGGCGGGACAGCCGGTCGCGGTGTGGAGCGAGCCGGTCCTGATCGACACGTACCTGCCGGCCGAGCCGGACGACTACCCGGCCTTCCTCGACACCCGCGTCTACCAGGGCTCCTCCGGCTCCGTGTTCCCACTCCCGTTCCACGAGCGCATCGCGCAGGAGAAGGCCCCGCACGAGTGGCAGGCCGTGCACCTCGAGAACGCCTGGATCCGGCTCATGATCCTGCCAGAACTCGGCGGGCGCATCCACGTGGGCTACGACAAGACCGCCGACTACGACTTCTTCTACCGCAACAACGTGATCAAGCCCGCCCTCGTCGGGCTCGCGGGACCATGGATCTCGGGCGGGGTCGAGTTCAACTGGCCGCAGCACCACCGCCCCGCCACGTTCCTCCCGACGGACGTGGAGATCGAGCACGAACCCGACGGCGCCGTCACGGTGTGGTGCTCCGACCACGACCCGATGCAGCGGATGAAGGGCATGCACGGCATCCGCATCCGGCCGGACAGCACGGTGATCGAGGCGCGCGTGCGGCTCGTCAACCGCTCGGAGATCACGCAGACCTTCCTCTGGTGGGCCAACGTCGCGGCGGCCGTGAACGACGACTACCAGTCCTTCTTCCCGACCGACGTGTCGTTCGTCGCGGATCACGCGAAGCGCGCGATCGCCACGTTCCCGGCCGTCGAGGGCACCTACTACGGCGTCGACTATCCGGCCCGCCGCACGGACGATAATCCGGACGGCGACCGCCTCGACTGGTACCGCAACATCCCCGTCCCCACCTCGTACATGATCGTCGACACCGACGACGACTTCTTCGGCGGTTACGACCACGGCCGCGAGGCCGGATTCGTGTACTGGGCCGACCGGACGATCGCGCCGGGCAAGAAGCAGTGGACCTGGGGGAACGCGGAGTTCGGCTGGGCGTGGGACGCCAACCTCACGGACGGCGACGGGCCGTACGTGGAGCTCATGGCCGGCGCCTACACCGACAACCAGCCCGACTTCTCGTTCCTCACGCCCGGCGAGACCAAGACCTTCAGCCAGTACTGGTACCCGCTGCGCGGCATCGGTCCCGCGCAGCGCGCGACGCTCGACGGAGCCCTGCGCCTCGACGTCCGGGCCGACGGTGATCGCTCACGGGTTCGGGTCGGCGTCTCGGCCACGCGGGAGATCGCGGACGCGACCGTCTCCGTGCGCGCGGCCTCGGGTTCCGTCGTCCTCGAACGTCGGACGACCCTCCGCCCCGGCGAGCCGCTCCTCATCGAGGAGTCCGTCGACGCGACGGGTACGCTCAGCGCGGACGTGACGGACGCCCACGGAACGGTCCTCCTCTCCTGGACCCCTCCGACCGAGCGGGCGGAGTCGCAGCCGCCGGACCCCGCAACGGCGCCGCCGGCGCCCGCCGAGATCGCGAGCATCGAGGAGCTGTTCCTCACCGGCCAGTACCTGCGCCAGTACCGCCACGCGACCAGGTCCCCCGAGCCGTACTGGCTCGAGGCCCTCCGCCGCGACCCGGGCGACGTGCGCTCCTCCATCGCTCTCGCCGGACTCCGCTACGAGGCCGCACGCTTCGCCGAGGCGGAGACGCTGCTGCGCACCGCGATCGAGCGCCTCGTCGACCGCGTCCCCAACCCCGCCGACGGCGAGGCCCACTACCGGCTCGGACTCACGCTTCTACGACGGGGCCGTGCCGCAGACGCCGTACCCGCCCTGCGGAAGGCGATGTGGAACTCCGCGTGGCGCGTACCGGCCGGACTCGTGCTCGCCCGGATCCACTCGGCGGCAGGGGATCTCCCCCTCGCCCTCGAGCGCCTCGACGAGCTGCTCGCCCTCGACACCGAGCACCTCCAGGCCACGGCTCTCCGCGCTCGTGTGCTGCGATCCCTCAACCGCACGGAGGAGGCGGACGACACGCTCGACCGCATCCTCTCGATCGACCCCCTCGACCAGTGGTCGCGCCACCTCGCGGGCCGCCCGCTCACCACGGACGCCCCCACCCTGCTCGACGTCGCGCTCGAATACGCCTCCGCCGGCTTCACGGACGACGCCCTCGACGTCCTCGACCTCGCCGCCACGGCCGCGCACCGCACGGCTCTCGGCCAGGTGCAGGTCGCACCCCTCGTCCACTACCACCGCGCGGCCGTCCTCGACCGCGTCGGACGGACGGAGGAGGCCGCGGCCGCGCGCCGTGACGCTCGTCTCGCCGATGCGCGCTTCGCCCTGCCGTCGCGCCTCGACGACATCGCGGCCCTCGAAGCCGCCGTGGCCGAGGACCCCGACGACGCCCGCGCCTGGTCGCTCCTCGGCAGCTGGTACTACGACAAGCGCCGCGTGGACGATGCGGTCGCCGCGTGGACGCGATCGCTCGAATCGGGCGGAGCGGACACACACACCACCGCCCTCGCGCACCGGAACCTCGCGATCGCGGCGTACAACGCGCGCAGCGACCTCGCCGGAGCGCTCGCGCACTTCGACGCCGCCCGGGCGGCCCGGCCGGACGACGCCAAGCTCCTCTACGAGCACGATCAGCTCCTCGCCATCGCGGGGCGCACGGCGGAGGAGCGGCTCGTCGTGCTCTCGGGGCGGCGCGACCTCGTCGACTCCCGCGACGACCTCTCCGTCGAGCTCGCCGGTCTGCTCACCGCGGTCGGACGCGCCGACGAGGCGCTCGACCTGCTCGCGGCCCGACGGTTCCAGCCGTGGGAGGGCGGGGAGGGCCGCACCCTCCAGGCATGGGAGGACGCGCAGATCGCACGTGCGCGCCGAGCGCTCGACGCGGGCGACGCCGAGGCCGCGGGTGACGCGGTCCGGTCGGCCCTCCGCCCACCCCATTCCCTCGGCGAGGCCCGGCACCCGCTCGCGAACGTCGCACGACTGCAGCTCGTCCTCGGCGACGCGGAGGCGCTCCGCGGACACGACGACCTCGCACACGCCGCCTGGACCGCCGCCGCCGCATCGGTCGGCGACTTCACCGACATGAGCACGCGCACCTACAGCGTGCACACGGCGAGCAGCATCACGGCCCTGCGCCGCCTCGACCGCCTCGCGGAGGCCGAGGATCTCGTCGCCCGCTTCGCCGCGTACATCGAGGAGCTGTCCGCGACGAAGGGCACCATCGACTACTTCGCCACATCCCTCCCCACGATGCTGCTGTTCCACATCGACCCGGACGAGACGCTGCGCGCCGGCGTCCGCGCGCTACGCTCGGCCCTCGCCTCCGTCACCACGACCTCCCCGACCCCCGCACACCACGAAGCCCTCGAGCACTGACGCTCGCGGCACCGAAGAGAATGAAGGACACCACGATGAACAGATCCACAGCAGGACGCCGGCGTCGTGCTCTCGCCGCGGCGGGCGCCCTCGTCGCCCTCGTCGCGCTCAGCGCGTGCTCCTCCGGAATGGAGGAGGCCGGTTCAGGCGGCGGCGCGTCGAGCGGCCCGAAGGACGGTCCCCTCACCATCGCGTACCTGCAGAAGCAGGGCGACCAGCAGTACTTCGTCGACCAGGCCAACGGAGCCAAGGCCGCGGCCGAGGAGCTCGGCGACGTCACCATCAACGTCGTCGACCTCGGCACCGACTCCAACAAGGCGATCAGTGAGCTCGACTCCGCGATCGCGCAGGGTGTCGACGGCATCATCATCGTGGTGCCCGACCAGCAGATCGGCCCGCAGGTGATCGAGGCGGCCGACGCGGCCGGCATCCCGATCATGGCGTCCGACGACATCATCACCGACGCGGAGGGCAACGATGCGCCGTTCGCCGGCTTCGACGGGACCGCCATGGGCACCGAGGTGGGCAACGCCGCGGCCGACCTCTACATGGACGCCGGCTGGGACGCCGCCGACACCCGCATCCTGTCCGGTTACAAGCAGGACCTGAGCGTGTGCCAGCAGCGGGTCGACGGCGCGGAGGCGGCCTTCACCGAGGCCGTCGGCGACGACGCCCCCGAGCTCATCGAGATCGGCACCGACAACTCGGTCACCGACGCGCAGGACCAGGCCGGCGCGGTCATCACGGCCAACGCCGGCGTGAAGCACTGGATCGTTTGGGGCTGCAACGACGAGAACGAGACCGGGATCGTCACGGCGCTCCAGAACTCGGGCGTCTCGGGCGACGACATCATCGGGGTCGGCCTCGGCGCGTACCTCACCTGCAAGGACTGGGCCGCCGGCCAGGACACCGGCAACAAGGCTGCCCTCTTCATCTCGGGCGCCGAGGTCGGCAAGGCAGCGGTGACCTCGATGGTCGCTCTGCTGCGCGACGGCACACCGCTTCCTCCCCAGTCGATCGCGAACACGGAGATCGTGGACGCGAGCAACTGGGAGTCCGAGGGCGTGGTCTGCACGTAGGTCCACCCCAGCCCGCGACGTGCGGACATCCGTCGACTGATCGTCCGAGAGGACGACGGACGTCCGCACGTCGCAGGGCCACCCTCCGCCCCACCGATCGACGACGACGAGGAGCACCCATGAGCGAGACCCGAACGGGCATCGCCTTCGCCGCACGCGGCATCACCAAGAGCTTCGGGCCCGTCCGCGCCCTCCGCGGCGTGGAGCTCGAGCTCCGACGCGGCGAGGTCACCGCCCTCATGGGCGAGAACGGTGCGGGCAAGTCCACACTCCTCAAGATCATCACGGGCGACTACCAGCCGGACGACGGCGTGCTCGAGCTCGACGGCTCCCCCGTGGTCTTCGCGGGTCCCGGCGCCTCCCGCGCCTCCGGTGTGCGGGTCATCGCGCAGGAGCCCGAGATCGTGCCGCACGTCTCGGTGGCGGAGAACATCTTCATCGGGTCGCTCGGCCGGCTCGGCTACAAGCGCTCGGAGCTGCTCGAGCGCGCCGCGGCCGCCCTCGACGATTGGGGCTTCGCCCGCGTCATCCGCCCCGAACTCATCGGCAGCACCCTCTCGCCGGCCCAGCGCCAGATCGTCGAGATCATGCGGGCGCTCATCTCGGAGCCCGAGGTGATCTGCTTCGACGAACCCACCTCCTCCCTCGGAGACGACGAGGTGGCCATCCTCTTCGCGGTCATCCGGCGCCTGCGCGACCAAGGGGTCGCGATCGGCTACGTCTCCCACCGCATGGCGGAGATCTTCCAGCTCGCCGATCGCATCACCGTGCTGCGTGACGGCGGGCTCGTGGGCACCGAGGCGGCAGCGGACATCGACGATGAGGGGCTCGTGCGCATGATGGTCGGGCGCGACCTCACGCAGTTCTTCCAGCGAGAGGCCGTGACCCCCGGCGAGGTCGTCCTCGAACTCATCGGTGTCTCGAACGAATTCGTCGACGACATCTCGCTCACGGTGCGGGCCGGCGAGGTGGTCGGGATCGCCGGTCTCGTCGGCGCCGGGCGCAGCGAGCTCATGAAGACGATCGTGGGCGACTTCCCGCTCACGGCGGGCGAGCTGCGCGTCTCGGGCACCGCCCGCCGCTTCCGCAGCCCCGCCGACAGCGTCGCGGCGGGCATCGGCTTCGCACCCGAGGAGCGCAAGGCCGAGGCCCTCCTCCTGCAGCGGACGGTGCGCGACAACATGGCGCTCGCGATGCTCCGGAAGCTGTCCCGCTGGATCTTCGTGCGCTCGCACGCCGAGCGCGCCCTCGCCGCCGAGTACATCACCCGGATGCGCGTCCGCACGCCGTCCGCCGAGCAGATCGTCGGGACGCTCTCGGGCGGCAACCAGCAGAAGGTCGTCCTCGCACGCTGGCTCGCGACGGGACCGAAGCTCCTGCTGCTCGACGAGCCCACGCGTGGCGTGGACGTGGGGGCGAAGTCGGAGATCTACACGATCATCGACGAGCTCGCCCGCTCCGGTGTCGCCGTCCTCGTGGTCTCGAGCGAGCTGCCCGAGGTGATCGGGATATCCGACCGCATCTACGTGATGGCGCACGGCCACATCACCGGAGAGGTTCCCTCCCGCGGCGCGAGCGAGGAGTCCATCCTCGCCCTCGCCATGGAAGAGGAGCCGACCTTCTCATGACAACGACGTCCGACCCGTCCGAAAGGAGCACTCCGGTGCCCACCCCCTCGACCACCACCCCGACCGGTTCGGTCAGCCCGCCGACGGACGACGCCGGCCCCGGCCCGTTCCGGCGCGCGCTGTCCGCCGTCGGCGTGCAGAACGTCTCCCTCCTCATGGCGATCGCCCTCGTGGTCGCGATCATCGGTTCGCAGAACCCGCTCTTCTTCACCGTCGCGAACCTGCGCGTGATCGGCACGGCCGTCGCGATCTCCGGGCTCCTCGCGATCGTGCAGACGATCGTGATCATCCTCGGTGCCCTCGACATCTCCGTCGGCTCGATCGCGGGGCTCACGTCGGTGACCTCCGCGATGATCTTCTCCGTCACCGGCACGGCCGCGCTCGGCGTGGGCGGGGCGATCCTCATCGGCGTGGTGTGTGGCCTCGTGAACGGCTGCATCATCGTCTTCGGCCGCGTGAACCCGGTGATCGCGACGCTCGCGACCCTCGCCGCCTACAAGGGCGTCGCGCAGCTCGTCTCCGACGGCCGAGCGCAGGGCTACACCGGGGCCGACCCGTTCTTCGTCTTCCTCGCCCGGGGCAGCATCGCCGGAGTCCCCACGCTCATCTGGGTGCTCATCGTCATCGCGATCCTCGCGCACATCGTGCTGCGCTACACGACGATCGGCCGCAACATCTACGCGGTCGGCGGCAACGACGTGGCGTCGCGCCTCGCGGGTATCGACATCAACCGCTACATCCTCGGCGTGTACATGGTGACGGGCGCCGTGGCCGCGATCGCCGGTCTCCTCATCACCGCGCGCACCGGGTCGGGTCAGCCCGTGTCCGGCTCGGAGGGCCTCGAGCTCGAGGCGATCACCGCCGCGGCGCTGGGTGGCGCGGCGCTCAAGGGCGGCAAGGGCACGATCGCCGGCACGATCCTCGCGGTCATCCTGCTCGGGATCCTCACGAACGGTATGACCCTGCTCGGGGTGAACAGCTTCTGGCAGAACGTCGCGAAGGGCGGCCTGCTCGTCGTCGCCGTGATCATCCAGCAGCTGCGCTCCGGCGAGCGGCGGGTGGGGCTCCCCGGCTGATGAGGGAGGTCGTGGGCGGCGGCGGGCTGCGCCTCGTCGTGGATCCGGACAACGGCGGCCGGGTGGTGAGTCTGACTCACGACGGGTTCGAGTGGCTCGCCCCGTCGACCCCGGCGCCCGCCGGTGCCGCCGACTTCGAGCACCCCGGCATGGGCGGGTGGGACGAGGCGCTCCCGACGATCGCCGCGAGCGCGTCGCTCCCGGACCACGGCGACCTGTGGAACACGGCGTGGACGGTCGTTCCCTCCACGGACGGGTCGGTCGTGCTCGACGCGCGGTCGGCATCGTCGGAGGTCTCGCTCCGACGCACCATCGCCGCGACCGACGACGGGATCGAGCTGCGCTACCACGCATCGACGGACGCCGACGGCGATCGACCGTTCCTGTGGTCGGCGCACCCGGTCATGACCGCCGAGCCGGGCACGACGTTCCACCTTCCGGGGGTGCGGACGGTCCTCGGGGAGTACCCCGATCCGGGACGGGCGATCGACGTCCCCCCGGGCTCGTGGATCGACGAGGCGGCCGGGCGCCCCGCGGGCTTCAAGGCCTTCGTCCGCTCCGACGCGCTCCGCCCCGACCCGTCCGGTTCCCACACGCGGGGAGCTGACACGAGCGGGCCCGGCCCGTGGGTGACCGCCGGGGTGCGACGCTCGGACGGCCGAGGACTCGACCTCTCGTGGGATCCGACGGAGATCCCCTGGCTCGGCCTCTACTGGGACTCCGGGGAGTTCAGCGCCCGCCCGGTCCTCGCCCTCGAGCCGACGAATGCCGGCACCGATCACGCAGACCGCGCAGACGCACTCTGGTCGGTGCGACGAGACCGGCCCCGCGCCTGGCGTTTCCGGGTGCGTCCCGCGTCCCCATCACGCTGAGTCCGCGTCCGTCCCACCGACCGGACCGCCCGGCGGCACCACCCGATGAGGGCGGTGCCGTCGGAGCGAGTCATCGCGACCGGCGTGGCCGTCGTGACGGATCAGCGGCCGGTCGCGGTGCGCAGCCCCTCGACGAGCGGGGTCGTCGGACGACCGATGAGGCGCGAGAGGTCCCCGCTCGTCTCGGCGAGCAGTCCGTCGCGGATGTTGCCGTCGAGCGCCGACACGAAGCCGGCTGTTCCCTCGTCGAGGCCGGCGCCGGTGAGGATGGCGACGTGCTCCTCGCTGGAGACGTTCTTCCACTCCACCGGCTTGCCGGTGATCTCGGTGATCGCGGCGGCGAGGTCGGCGTACGTCCAGGCGACGTCTCCCGAGAGCTCGTAGACCGCACCCTCGTGCCCGTCGGAGGTGAGCACGGCGGCGACGGCCTCGGCGTAGTCGGCGCGGCTCGCGCTCGCGACGCGGCCGTCTCCCGTGCTCGAGACGAGGACGCCCGACTCGGCGGAGCGGTCCACGTCGGCTGCGTAGTTCTCGGTGTACCAGGAGTTCCGCAGGATCGTCGTGGCGACGCCGGCCTGCGCGAGGTACTCCTCCGTGGCCTTGTGCTCGGGCGCGAGGATGAGCGCGGAGGTCGTCGCCTTGGGGGCGCTCGTGTAGACGATGCGCGAGACGCCGGCGGCGACGGCCGCGTCGATCGCATTGGTGTGCTGCTGCACGCGCTGACCCACCTCGCTGCCGGAGACGAGCACGAGCGTTCCTGCACCGGCGAGTGCGGCATCGAGGGAGGCGCGGTCGGCGTAGTCGGCGACGGCCGTGCGCACTCCGGTGCCCGCGAGGTCGGCGAGCTTCTCCTCGTTGCGGCCCACCGCGACGATGTCGCCCGCCGCGACACCGCGGGTGATGAGCGACTCGACGATGTGGCGGCCGAGCGGGCCGGTGGCGCCGGTGACGACGATGGGGGTGGGTGCGGTGGTCATGGGAGGTCCTTCCGTCGGAATGCGTACTTCACAGCCAACACGGCGAGGCTGTGATTCTTCCCGATCCGCAGTACCCACTTTGCGGTAAGCTACCTACCTGATGGAAAGTTATGTGCAAACTCAGGCATCGACCGACCCGATTATTCTCGGCGGGCTCCTCTCGGGTCCCGGAACCACGGACGGCGTCTTCCCCGCGGCCTGCCCCACGCGGGTGGTGCTCGATCACGTCACGAGCAAGTGGGGCGTGCTCGTGATGGTCGCGCTCGCCGAGCGTTCTCTCCGCTGGGGCGAGCTGCGTCGCGGCGTCGAGGGGATCAGCGAGAAGATGCTCGCGCAGACGCTCAAGCTGCTCGAGCAGGACGGCTTCGTGCTGCGCGAGGCGCAGCCCACGATTCCGCCGCGCGTCGACTACAGCCTCACGCCGCTCGGCCGCGACCTCGCCGACCGCCTGCTCCCGCTCGTCTCGTGGATCGCGGACAACTCCTCCCGCATCCTCCCTACCCCATAAAGATGGCGATACACCCCGAAACCCCATGCTGTATCGCCATCTTTTTGGGGGGCGGCGAGGGGGAGGGTCAGGACTCGCGGGTGATCTCCACGCGGACGAAGAGGGACGACGTGAACGGACCGGCGTAGACCCCACGCAGCGGGGCCACGTCGCGGTAGTCGCGGCCGCGACCCACGAGCACGTGACGATCGCCGATCTCGATGAGGTTCGTGGGGTCGTACCCGTGCCACGAACCGGAGAACCACTCCACCCAGGCGTGCGACTCGCCCGTCACCGTCTCGCCGATCGGAGCATCCGGTCTCGGGTGCAGGTAACCGGACACGTACCGGGCGGGGATCCCGATCGAACGCAGCGCGCCGAGCGTGATGTGCGTGATGTCCTGACAGACGCCGTGCTTCTTGCTCCACGCATCGGCCGCCGTGGTCTGCACCCCCGTGACCCCCTGCACGTACTCGACGGCGCGGCCGATCGTCTCGGCGATCTCGAGCGCGGCTCCGTACGGCGTCTCGTGCCGCTCACGCACCTCGCGCGCCAGCTCGAGGAGATCCTCAGGCGGCGCCGTGCGATGCGTCTGCTCGCTCTGCTCCACCGTCTCGACGCTGCGCCGTACGAGCTGATCGAGCTGCTCCCACGTGATGCCGCTGTCGTGATGCGGCCGCGGGCGGACCTCGACGAGACTCGACGCCGTGAGCGACAGCTCGCTGTGCTTCGTGAGCACCTCGAACGCCGTCACCTTGGAGCCGAAGTAGTCGGTATACACGTTCTGGCTGGCGGGCGGATCGATCTGGATCCCCGCCTCCAGGACGAACTGCCCATCGGTCGTCGACGGCAGCATGCGCGCCTCGTTGTACGACGTCTGCACGTGCCCTTGGTAGGTGAAGCCCGTGCGGTGAACGATCCGTAGCCGTTTCATGCGTTCTCCCCGATCCAGCTCGGCTCCGCCTGCGTCGGGAAGAACCGCTGACGCACGGCCTCCGACGTCTCGAGCGTGGCCCGCTGCACGTTGTCCATGTGGCGGGGCAGGTCCTCCAGGATCTGCGTGATCGGGGTGTACTCGAGCTCGCTGCGGATCTGACCGAGCAGCCGCTGCGACTGCCCGGAGACCCCGACGCGGTCGGATCGCGGCTCGAGCTCGCGCACGCACTCCAGGCCTTCGATGATCGAGAACATGATCGAGCGCGGGAACAGCCGATCGAGCAGCAGGAACTCGGCCGCGTTCGTGGCGCTCGGCACGCCGCGGTACGTGCGCAGGTACGCCTCGTAGGCACCGCACGAGCGGAGGATTGTGGTCCACGAAGGACCCGAGGCCTCCGTGAGGGACCGTGTGGCGAGCAGCCGGGCCGTCATGTCCGCGCGCTCGATGCTGCGCCCGAGGGTGAAGAAGCGCCAGGCGTCGTCGCGGCTCGTCGCCGAGTCCACGATGCCCACGGCGAGCGCCGAGCGTTCGCGCACCCACCGGAAGAACGAGTGCACCTGGTCGGCGTCCACGCGTCGCGGCATGCGCGTGCGGGTGGTGTTGAGGCACTCCCACAGCTCGCTCGACACGATCTCGCGGGCTCGCCTGGCGTTCTCGCGTGCCGCCGTGATCGAGTACGCGATCGACGAGGGGTGCGTGCGATCGACGGCCAGTCGGCGGAGCACGTCCTCCCGCGTGAGCGGCACGTCGTTGTCGTGGTCGCTGCCCATCACGCTGAGGAGCGAGTGGCAGGCCGAGTTCTCGTCGATCCACGGGTCCTCGAGGAGGAGCTGGAGGTGCACGTCGAGGATGCGGGCCGTGCCGTCGCTGCGCTCGATGTAGCGTCCGATCCAGAACAGGCTCTCGGCGATGCGGCTCAGCATGCGTCGCCCTCCGTCCCGTTCGTGCCGACGCTCTCGCGCGACTGCTGCTGCTGTTCGGCCTGTCTCGCGCCCGGTCCTTCGTAGGGCGAATGCTGCTGCGGCGACTCGGGCGTGTGCGTCTGCTGCTGCTGCTCCGCCTGCCCGGAACGACTCGGCTTGTCGTACGGTGAGTGCTCGGGTTCCGGCTGATCGGCGTAGATGATCGGGATCGCCTGGGTCACCGTGGCCTGATCGGCGACGAGGCCCTGGATGTCGTGCGGGGAGTCCTCCGGAACGCCGCGGTGCTCGGCAGCTCCGACGATCCATGTGTCCTTCGATCCGCCGCCCTGGCTGGAGTTAACGACGAGCTGACCCTCCGGGAGCGCCACGCGGGTGAGGCCGCCGGGCAGCACCCATACGTCGTTCCCGTCGTTGACGGCGAAGGGACGCAGGTCGGCGTGACGCGGACGCATCCCGTCCTCCACGAGTGTCGGGATCGTCGAGAGCATGACCACCGGCTGGGCGATCCAGCCGCGCGGGTCGGCCGTCAGTCGTGTGCGGAGCTCGTCGAGCTCCTTCGGCGAGGCGTCCGGCCCCACCACGAGGCCCTTGCCCCCGGAGCCGTCGACGGGCTTCACGACGAGCTCGTCGAGCCGGTCGAGCACCTCCTCGAGGGCACCCGGCTCCTCGAGACGCCAGGTGTCGACGTTCTTGAGGAGCGGCTCCTCCCCGAGGTAGTAGCGGACCAGATCCGGCACGTACGTGTAGACGAGCTTGTCGTCGGCCACGCCGTTGCCCACGGCGTTCGCGATCGTGACATTGCCGAGTCGCGCCGCGAGCATGAGGCCGGGCGAGCCGAGCATCGAGTCGGCGCGGAACTGCAGCGGGTCGAGGAACTCGTCGTCGACCCGACGGTAGATCACGTCGACGCGCTGCGGGCCGCTCGTGGTGCGCATGAACACCTTGCCGCCGGCGCAGAAGAGGTCACGGCCCTCCACGAGCTCCACACCCATGAGGCGCGCGAGCAGCGTGTGCTCGAAGTACGCCGAGTTGTAGACGCCGGGGGTGAGGACGACGACGTTCGGATCCTCGACGCCGTTCGGCGCGCTCGCTCGGAGCGCCTGCAGGAGCTTGTTGGGGTAGTCGCCGACGGGGCGGACCTTCATCGAGACGAAGAGCTCCGGAAGCGTCTGCGCCATGACCCGTCGGTTCGAGATGACGTAGCTGACGCCGCTCGGCACGCGCACGTTGTCCTCGAGAACGCGGAGCTCACCGTTCTCGTCCCGGATGAGGTCGATGCCCGAGACGTGGATGCGCACGCCGTTCGCGCTCGTGATGCCGGCCGCCTGGCGGTGGAAGTGCTGGGACGAGGAGATGAGGCTCGCGGGGATGATGCCGTCGCGCACTGCGTTCTGACGACCGTAGACGTCGGAGAGGAAGGCCTCGAGCGCACGGACGCGCTGCTTGATGCCGGCCTCGACGCCCGTCCACTCGCCCTGTTCGATCACGCGCGGCACGGCGTCGAGCGGGAAGGGCCGCTCCTCGCCGGCGAAGTCGAACGTCACCCCCTGGGCGAGGTACGAACTCGCGAGGGCGTCGGTGCGTCCGCGGAGCTCCTCCTGCGTCATGGCGGCGAGCGAGTTGTAGATGTCGCGGTAGCCGGCGCGGGCCGATGCTTCGCCACCCGGGGAGGCCCCGTGTTCGAACATCTCGTCCCACGGCGGTACGCCCTTGACGGTCTTCCGGGGCGCGAGAGTGGCGCCGTATCCGTCGAAAAGGTCTCCCATGGGCCGAGCCTACACGCGCGCATGTTGCGCCCATGTTTCGCCCGCTCCCCTCCTCGCCCCGCCCCTCACACCCCAAAAAGATTTCGATACAGCCCGAAATTTCGTGCCGTATCGAAATCTTTTTGGGGTCAGGTTGGAGGGGTGAGGGGCGGGGTCAGGAGGCGGAGGCGGCGGAGAGGGAGGCGAGCTCGGCGGGGGTGAGCTCGAGCGTCGCCGAGGCGAGCAGGTCGGGCAGCTGCTCCAGGCGGCTCGCGCTCGCGATCGGCGCCACCACCGTGGGCTGCTCGCGAAGCCACGCGAGGGCGACCGTCGCGAGACTCGCGCCGTGCGCCTCTGCGACCACGTCGAGCGCCTCGATCACCGCGTCGCCGCGCGCGTTCAGGTACTCGGCAGCGCCGCCGGCGCGCGGGCTGTCCACCACGGCGCCGCCGCGGTACTTGCCCGTGAGGAAGCCCTTCGCGAGCGCGAAGTACGGGAAGACGCCGAGGTCGAAGCGCTCGGCGCGCTCGCGCAGGGCGCCCTCGAACTCGCGCTCCACGAGGTTGTAGTGCGGCTGAAGCGCGACGGGAGCGTGGAACCCGTTCGCCTCCGTGATCGCCATCCACTCGTCGATGCGCTCAGCCGTGTAGTTGGAGACCGCGATCGTGCGGATCTTGCCCGCGTCGACGAGACCGGAGAACGCCGCGACCGTGTCCTCGAGGGGGACGGAGTCGTCGTCGAAGTGGGCGTAGTAGACGTCGATCACGTCGGTCCCGAGGCGGGCGAGCGACGCGTCCGCGGCAGCACGCACGTTCTCGGGTGCGAGGCCGGCGAACTGCGGGTTGGTGCTCACCTTGGTGGCGATCACGAGGTCGTCGCGGCGACCGGTACGCGCGATCCACTCGCCGATGAGCGTCTCCGACTCCCCTCCCGTGTGGCCAGGCACCCAGTGGGAGTAGCCGTCCGCCGTGTCGACGAGGTTGCCGCCGCCGTCGGTGAACGCGTCGAGGATCGCGAAGGACGTGTCGCGGTCGGCCGTCCAGCCGAAGACGTTGCCGCCGAGCGCGAGCGGGAAGACGCGGACGTCGGAGCGGCCGATGGGAACGAGGGGAGTGGAAGAGGTCGTCATACGGAGTCCAACGCGTCGGACGCCGCGGCCTATTCCGGTGTCGACGAAGACGCGACCCACGGGCGGCGGCCGGGTATGGGGAGGAGTACCCCTCCCCATCGACCCGTCCCTTGGCCCGTCGTTAGCGTCGGAGGACAGCCGAGAGAAAGAGGACACCATGCACTCCGTGCGCACCATTCGTTCCCGCAGCCTGGCGGCAGCCGCCATCGCGTCGATCGGCATCCTGGGACTCGCCGGGTGCTCCACCGCCTCCGAGGAGCCGGCCGACGAGACCGAGCAGTCCGCCGCGCCCGAGCCCAGCGAGTCGGAGGAGTCGGAGGCACCAGCGGCCGAGGGCCAGCCCGCCTGGGCGAACCCCGTGACCGAGGGCGGCGAGCTCATCTCCACGATCGAGCTCGACGGCGGCATCACGGTCGAGGTCTACCAGGTGGGCACCACGGCGGCCACGAAGACCGGTCAGTTCGTGGACCCCGACACCAACGAGCCGATCATCGACGAGGGCGACGAGATCGTCTTCGTCAACTACGTCGTCTCCAACGCCGGCGACCCCGTCGACCTCGGGTCGAGCCTCGTGAGCGTCGACGCGCGGTACGACGACTGGCCCTACATGCAGGGCATGGACTCGGTCGTCGACGACGCCCTCTTCGAGGAGCAGGGCGTGAACACCGACGCGCTCGCCGACGGCGCCTACGTCGACCCGTCCGTGTACACGCTCGGCACCGGCGAGCAGTACTCGTACGGCGAGAACTTCCCGTACCAGGCGGATTCGCCGATCACGTTCGACGTGTCGGTGACGCCGGTGGACGCCGAGGGCGAGCTGCTCCACGACGACCGCATCGAGGCCGAGGGCACGGGCACGATCGCCTGACCTCGTCCCCTGCTATACCGAGACGGGGATGGCGCGCCACGGGGCGCGTCATCCCCGTCTCTCGCATCCGGATGCCTACGAGGTGTGAACGCGGGCGTACTCGTCGACCGTGAGCACGACGGTCTGGATCTTGCGGTTGACCACACGGATGACAACGACGATGAGCCACAGCCCGCCGGTGAGGAGCGTGAGCACGAGGTTCCAGAACCAGCCGATGCGCTTCTTCCGCTGCAGGACGGCGGTGGCGCCCGACACGGACGAGACGCTCCACCCGTTCTTGGCCCAACGGGCGACGGCCTCGTCGAGGGCGGCGATGCGCACGGGATCGATGTTCGACATGGTGACCTCCTCGGGATGGTCCATCGATCGTATCCAGCCCACCTGAGCGGACGACGGGGGTGGCGCGTCGGGCCGTGGGTGATCAGCCCTCGACGGGACCGACGCCGTCGTACGGTGTGATGAGACTCCAGGACCCGTCGGCGATTCCGTCCGTCCCGCTCGCACCGGCGTCCCTGAGGTAGACGCGCACGACGCCGTCGACGTCGAGCGGGTCCCCGTCCGGATAGGACGCCTCCGAACACGTCACGGGCGTCGCGACGACGCGGAGTCGGTCACCTGTTCGGATGTCGGTGTCGTCGAGTGGCGACACCACGTCGTCCACCTCGACGGTCCATGCGTTCGCCTCGTAGCCGAACATCTCCTCCGTGCCGTCCCGTTCGACCACACGAACGTCGGCCACGAGATCGGAATCCGCGATCCGCGCCTCGTCGTCGTCATAGGCGACCCAGTCGACGCACGTCTCCGTCGTGGTGCAGCCGCCGAGGACCGTCACCCCGAGGACGGCGGCGAGGGCCGCAGCGACGCGGGGCCAGGTCGTCGCGACACGTGTCGTTCCCATGGTCGTCCTCCCTGTCCTGTCCTCGCTGAGACGATGCGCGAGCCTCGTTCCACCCTGGCAGGAGACCCGGCCCCGCGCACGGCGACGGGTCGGGGCCGCGCCGCCGGGGCGACGCTCGTGGATGGCGCCGGATCCTGGAAGACTGGCCGACGGACCGGCGCGACGACGCGGCGGGGACGGAGGACCGGCCATGACGATCATCGACGCGCACCTGCACGTGTGGGACACCGCCCGCCTCGACTACGCCTGGCTCCGCGACGAGCCGCACATCGACCGCCCCATGGGCTTCGCCGAGCTCGCGGCCGAGCGGAAGCCATCGCCGCAGCACGTGGACGGCCTCGTGTTCGTGCAGGCCGACTGCCGCCCCGATCAGGCGATCGCCGAGGTGGAGTGGGTCACCTCCGTCGCGGCCGACGGCCCGATCGTGGGCATCGTCGCGTTCGCCCCGCTCGAGGACGGCGACGCCGTCTCGGCGCATCTCGACGAGCTCAAGGAACACGAGCTCGTCGTCGGCGTGCGGCGCCTCCTGCAGTCCGAGCCGGTCGGCTTCTCGGCGTCGGACGGCTTCCGCACCGGCGTACGGCTGCTCGCCCAGCGGGATCTCACCTTCGACGCGTGCGTCACGCACGACCAGATCGACGACGTGACGGCCCTGGCCGACGCGACCCCTGGCCTCCGCATCGTGCTCGACCACCTCGGCAAGCCGGATGCGGCACACCCCGAGTCGCTCGGGGCGTGGCGATCATCGCTCGTCGATCTCGCGCGCCGCTCGAACACGACGTGCAAGATCTCCGGGCTGCCCCCGCAGCTGGGAGACGGGGACTGGACGCCGGCCACCATCCGGCCGTGGCTCGACACCGCCCTCGAGGCCTTCGGCGCCGATCGGCTCCTGTTCGGCAGCGACTGGCCCGCGTCGAGCGGCCACACCACCTACGACCGCTGGCTCGACGCGGTGCTCGAGTGGTCCACTCCCCTCTCGGAGGACGAACGCGAGTCGCTCTTCTCCGGCACCGCCGTGCGAACGTACGGCCTCGACACACCCTGACCTGCGTCGGTGCCTGTCCGGGGCGGCCGCAGCCGGGCAGCGGTGCCCATCGTGCCGGACCCGGTCCGACCTCTACTGTCGGGAGAGCACACCGACCGGGAGGATCCCATGACCGACGCGACGTTCAGCCAGAACGCCCCTCAGCCGCACCCGCAGTACATCCCGCGCCTCTTCGTGAAGCAGCGTATCACCGCGATGGTGAACCGCTACGAGATCCGCACCGCGAACCCCGACGGCAGCGAGGGACAGATCATCGCGATGGCGCAGCAGAAGCGGCTCGCGTTCAAGGAACAGGTCACGTTCTTCGCCGACGAGGCGCGCACGCAGCCCGTCTTCTCCTTCAAGGCGAGGCAGCGGATGGACGTGGCGGCCACGTACGACGTGGTCGACGCCGACGGCACCCCGATCGGCTCGTTCCAGAAGGACTTCAAGGCGAGCCTGCTGCGGTCGAGCTTCCACTTCTCCGGCCCCGGCTTCGAGGCGTACGGGCAGGAGCGGAACCACGCGATCGCGATCATCCGTCGCTTCGTCGACCTGCCGTTCTCGTTCCACTTCGACTTCACGGACAAGCAGACGGGGCAGGTCGTCATGTCGAGCGAGCGCCAGTTCTCGCTGCGCGACCGCTACACCGTGGACGTGCACGACCAACGCATCGACTACAGGCTCGCGGCCGCGATGGCCGTGGGTCTCGACGCCCTGCTGCAGCGCTAGGCCCGCTCGGCACCCCATCGCCCGAGGGCCTCGATCGCGACGCGCAGAGCGAGCCCGCGATCGGTGAGCACGTAGGCGCGGGTGTTGTGCCGGAGGGGCAGCCGGGACAGCACGCCGGCTGCCTCCAGTTCCCGTAGGCGGGTCGCGAGGATGTTCGTCGGCACTCCCAGGTCGCGCTGCAGGTCGCCGTAACGCTGCGGCCCGTCGAGCAAGCGCTCCACGATGAGCAGAGCCCACCGCGCCCCGACGACGTCGAGGGCCGCCGCGAGGTCGCTCACGCGGTCTGGTCGGCTTCCGGCTTCATCCAGAACGGCGAATAGTGGTAGCCGTCGGGGTCGTCGAACTGACGCTGGTACATGAAGGGGTAGTCGTCGGTGTCGCCGATCCGACCGCCGGCGGCACCGGCGCGTTCGACGAGTTCGTCGACGGCCTCCCGGCTGCCGAGGTCGAACGAGACCGTGACCTTGGAGGGGGTCTCGGGTCCGCCGATCAGATCGTCGACACCCCCGACGCTCGCGTACATCTCGCGACTGCCGAGCATGACGTACTGCTCGGGTGCGATCGCGAAGCAGGACACGTTGTGGTCGGACATCTCGGCGTTGCGGGTCCACCCGAGGGCGGTGTAGAAGGCGGTGGCGCGGTCGACGCTCTTGACCGGGCAGGTGATGAAGAGGCTCATGGCGGTCATGCTTGCAAAATACAAGTAGGCCGTCAAGACCCCCGTCTGTCGCGCGGACGCCGGCGAGCGGCGAGCCGTCGGGACAGCGGCCTGAGCTAGAGGGCCTCGCCCGTGGGGTCGGGCGCCGTCTCGTCCTCGAGCTGCGTGCCGCCGAGCGGGTCGTCGTGCCACGAGACGCACTCCCAGCCGCCCGACGGCGAGCCCTCGAGCACGACCATCGCGGTGTTCGCGAGGGCACGATCGCGGGTGTTGTCCGCGTCGAGGTTGCCCGCCGCGTTCGCGCTCCACGCGCGGATCGCCGCACCGTGGCTGAAGAGGGCGACCGTGCCGTCGTGCTCGGCCGCGATCCGTTCGACGTCGGCGCCGAATCGCGCGAAGAACTCCGTGCCGCTCTCGCCGACGCGCGCCTCCGGGTCGGTCCACCACGACAGCAGCGTGCCCATGTACTCGTAGACGGCCTCCAGGTCGGAGCGCCCCTCGAGCCGGCCGGCGCTGATCTCGTGGATACCCGGGAGCTCCACGGGCTCGATGCCGAGAGTCGCGGCGAGAGGCGCGGCCGTGAGGTGCGTGCGCACCATGCGCGACACGTAGATCGCATCGATCTGCTCACCCTCGAGCGCCGGCGGCACCGCCGCGGCCTGGAGGCTGCCGAGCGGGGTGAGCCCGGGACCGGGGATGACGGTGCCGAGCGAGCCGCTCACATTGTCGGGGGTCTCGCCGTGACGGATGAGCAGGAGTCGCATTCCCCCTACGTTATCCGAGCGCCCTGGACGGGTCATCGGTGCCGTGGATGACGGTCGTGCCGCCGAGCTGCTTCGCGAGGGTCTCGAGCTCGACGACGACCCCCGGGCGGAGGAACACCGCGTGCTCCGCCGGGAACGGGGTGATCTCGCCAGTGCGCCTGTAGCCGCGGCGCTCGTACCAGGCGAGGAGATCGTCCCGCGTGCTGATGACGGTCATGATCATGGCGGTCGCACCGAGCACCTCCCGGGCGACGCGCTCGGCCTCCGCGAGCAGCGCCTTTCCGAGACCTGCGCCCTGGACGTTCGGCGACACGGCGAACAGGCCGAAATAGGCGGTGCGGCCCTGATCCGTCTCTCCCTGATCGGTCACGGTGCAGCACCCGACGACCGTGCCGTGGTCCTCGGCGACGATGAGCGTGTTCCCCGGGGACCGCATCGTCTCGCGGACGAGGGCCGCATCGGCACGCGGCCCCGTGAAGAGGTGCGCCTCCGTCGTCCACCCGGGTTCGCCACCCGTGCCGCGGTAGGCGTGGGCGACGAGCGCCACGATCGCGTCGACATCGTCTTCGGTTGCCGTCCTCGATTCCACCGCTCCACGCTACGCCGTCCCCGCACGAAGGGCCGCCCGACTCCTAGCACGTCGACGGGCCGGGCGGAACCTGAGAGCGCATGGCCCGACGTTCATATTCACAGGGATAAAATGATCCCTTGGTGAAACGAGCGTGACGGCTCGTTCGACGGAGGATTCGTGACAGGAAATGCGACGACCCGCTTCGACAACGTCTCCCTGTTGTCCGTCGCGAGCACACTGCCCACTCGGGTGACCACTTCGGACGACATCGAGGCTCGCCTCGCGTCCGCCCTCAAACGACTCAAATTGCACAGCGGACTGCTGCGCCGTGTCGCCGGTGTCCTCGAGCGCCGCAACTGGGCGGAGGGCGAGAGCACCGACGACGCCACGATCACCGCCGGCAAGCGCGCACTCGCCGAGGCCGGGGTCGACCCGTCCGATGTGGGCCTCCTCATCAACACCTCCGTCACCCGCAAGCACCTCGAGCCCTCCGTCGCCGTTCGCCTCCACCACGGCCTCGGTCTCCCCAGCTCGGCCATCAACTTCGACGTCGCCAACGCGTGCCTCGGCTTCGTCAACGGCATGAGCCTCGCGGCGAGCATGATCGAGTCCGGCCAGATCCGGTACGCGATCGTCGTGAACGGCGAGGACGCCGACGACATCCAGACCAACACGATCGACCGCCTGCTCCGTGAGGACGTCGACCGCGAGGGCTTCATGAGCGAGTTCGCGTCCCTCACGCTCGGCTCCGGCTCGGCCGCCGCTGTTCTCGGCCGCGCCGACGAGCACCCCGGCGGACACCGCATCCTCGGCGGCGTCACGCGCGCGGCCACCCAGTTCCACGAGCTGTGCGTGGGAAGCGTCGACGGCATGTTCACCGACGCGAAGGCTCTCCTCAAGGGCGGACTGGACCTCGTCGTGTCCGCGTGGAAGGAAGCGTCGACCGAGTGGGACTGGTCGAAGATGGACCGCTACATCACCCACCAGGTGTCGTCGGTGCACACCAACGCGATCGTGAAGGCCGCGAAGCTCGACCGCGACCGCGTGCCCACCACGTTCGGCAGATTCGGCAACGTCGGCCCCGCGTCGATCCCGATCACGCTCGTGGAGGAGCAGGAGACCCTCAAGAAGGGCGACCGCGTGCTGCTCATGGGCGTCGGTTCGGGCCTCAACACGGCGATGATGGAGCTCGCGTGGTGATCGCTCTCTTGAACAGAGCCTGCGCAACGATTCAGGACCCGGAGTGCTCGACGACGCGCCGGTGCTCCATGGGGCTCGCGTGGTGATGGAAGCTTCGCTTCCCCCCTCCGGACTCCCGGGGCTCGACCCCCGTTTCAGCAGGCTCCTCACGGTTCCCGGTCGTGGCGTCGACGCGGGCCGTTCGCGCGTCTGGCACCACCTCGACACGGGGCCATACCTGTCGGAGCGCGGCATCATGACGGCCGGCACGATCCTCGCGGTGCACGGCAACCCCACGTGGTCGTACCTGTGGCGGCGCGTCGTGTCCGAGACGGTCGCCGCGGCCGAGGCGGGCCGCCCGGCGTGGCGCGTCGTGGCCGTCGACCAGCTCGACATGGGCTTCTCGGAGCGCACCGGCGTGCACCGCCCGCTCCACCAGCGCGTCTCCGACCTCGCCGCCTTCACCGAGGCGCTCGCCCTCGACGGACCCATCGTGACCCTCGGCCACGACTGGGGCGGGGTCGTGTCGCTCGGCTGGGCCGTCGATCACACGCGGTCGCTCGCCGGCGTGATGATGCTCAACACGGCGATCCACCACCCCGAGGGCGTGCCGATCCCCGCGCCGCTCCGTCTCGCCGGGGCACGCGGAATGCTCGCGGCGTCCACCGTCCGCACCACGGCCTTCCTCGACACGACCCTCGCGCTCGCCTCCCCGTCGCTCACCCCGGAGGTGAAGGACGCGTACCGCGCGCCGTACCGCACCGCGGACCGCCGCGAGGCGATCGGCGGCTTCGTGGCCGACATCCCCGTGGACTCACGGCACGAGAGCTTCGCCGAGCTCGAGCGCATCGCGGCGGGCGTCTCGCGGCTCGACGTCCCGGCCCTCATGCTCTGGGGACCGAACGACCCGATCTTCAGCGACCGCTACCTCGACGATCTCGTCGACCGGATGCCGCACGCCGACGTGCACCGCTTCGAGGGAGCGAGCCACCTCGTCGCGGAGGACCGCCCGTACGCCACCGCCGTGATCGACTGGCTGGAGGACAACGGGGCTCGGCTCTCGGGGATCGACGACTCGTCGCCGCGCGAGGCAGCCGCGCGACCGACCACCTCGCCCGACGCGCCGCCGTTCGTGCCCCTGTGGCGCGGCCTCGACGACCGCCGCACGGACGATGCGATCGCCGTCATCGACATGGCACCGCGCGGCCGCGACACCCCGCTGCACGTCAGCTGGGCGCAGCTCGACGACCGCGTGCGCCGCATCGCCGCCGGCCTCCACCGCATCGGCGTGCGCAAAGGACACCGCGTCTCGCTGCTCGTCCAGCCCGGCCCGACGCTCACCGCCGTGATCTACGCGTGTCTGCGCATCGGCGCGGTCGTCGTGGTGGCGGATGCGGGGCTCGGACTCAAGGGACTCACGCGCGCCGTGCGCGGCTCCTGGCCCGACTTCGTCATCGGCGAGGCGCTCGGCCTGTCCGCGGCACGGGCGCTCGGCTGGCCAGGAGTCCGCATCTCCACGGCGCGACTGCCCCGGGCGTCGCGGGCGACGCTCGGCGTCCCGCACAGCCTCGCCGACATCCTCGAGCGCGGCACCGGCGCCCCCATCCCGGCTCCGCCCGGCCCGGACGACGAGGCCGCGATCCTCTTCACCTCCGGTTCCACGGGCCCCGCGAAGGGCGTCGTCTACACGCACGGCGAGCTCTCGGCCCTGCGCGACGTCCTCGCCGCGCACTTCGAGGTGACTCCGGACACCGGCCTCGTCACGGGCTTCGCCCCCTTCGCGCTGCTCGGGCCGGCCCTCGGCACCCACTCCGTGACACCCGACATGGACGTGTCCGCTCCGCGCACCCTCACGGCATCGGCCGTCGCCGCAGCGGTGCGCGCGTCCGACGGCAAGATCGTGTTCCTCTCCCCCGCCGCGATCCTCAACGTCGTCGCCACGGCGGACGCTCTCACGGCGGAGGACCGCGCGGCGCTCGCCCGCGTGCGCACGTTCCTCTCCACGGGGGCGCCGATCGGGGAGCAGCTTCTCGCCTCGGCCGCCGATCTCATGCCGAACGCGACGCCCCACACCCCCTACGGCATGACGGAGTGCCTCCTCGTGACCGACGTCACGCTCGACGGCATCCGCGTCGCAGCCGACGCTCCGGACGACGGCGTGTGCGTCGGACGCCCCATCGGATCGAACCGCGTGCTCGTGAGCGCGCTCGACGCCTCGGGGAAGGCGACGGGCGAACCGAGCGCAGACGCTGGTGTCCTCGGCGAGTTCGTGATCTCCGCCCCGCACCTCAAGGACCACTACGACCGGCTCTGGCTCACGGACCGCACCGCGGAGCGCGGCACTCCGTCCGCCTCCGACGCCGGGTCCGGCGAGCGCTGGCACCGCACGGGTGACGTCGGACACCTCGACGCCGACGGCCGCGTCTGGGTGGAGGGGCGCCTGCAGCACGTGATTGTCGCCTCCGACGGTCCGGTCGCGCCGGTGGGGGCCGAGCAGGACGTGGAACGCATCGCGGAGGTGCGCCGCGCCGCCGTTGTCGGCGTCGGCCCTGAGGGACTGCGTCAGGCGGTCGCCGTCGTCGAGACGCTTCCGTCGGCCGGGCGCCCTGGCCTCGCCTCCCCCGAGCTGACGCGCGCCGTGCGCGAGAGCACGTCGCTCCCGATCGTCGCGGTGCTCGTCGTGCCGCAGCTGCCCACGGACATCCGCCACAATTCGAAGATCGACCGCTCGCGGCTGTCCGTGTGGGCGGAGCGCACCCTCTCGGGCGGGAAGCCGACCGCGCCGTGATCGTCCTCGTCACGGGTGCATCGGGCTTCCTCGGCGGAGCGGTCGCGGCCGAGCTCGTCGCCGCCGGCCACACGGTCCGCGCATTGCAGCGGCGTCCCACCGGCGTCTCCGGAGTGACGGACGTGCTGGGATCCGTCACGGATCCGGAGCTCGTCGATCGGGCGGTCGACGGCGTCGAGGGCGTCGTGCACCTCGCGGCCAAGGTGTCGCTCGCGGGTGACCCGCGCGAGTTCCACACCGTCAATGTGGGCGGCACGCGACTGCTGCTCGACGCCGCCGAGCGCGCGGGCGTCTCGCGGTTCGTCCAGGTGTCCTCCCCGTCCGTGGCGCACGCCGGCTCCGCTCTCGCGGGCGTCGGCGCCGAGCCCGCGTCACCGGAGCACGCGCGGGGCGACTACGCGCGCACGAAGGCCGAGGCCGAGCTCGTGGCCCTCGCTCGCGACTCCGCCGCGATGCGTGTGGTCGCCGTCCGTCCGCACCTCGTGTGGGGCCCGGGCGACACGCAGCTCGTGGAGCGGATCGTCGACCGCGCGCGCCGCGGGCGCCTCCCCCTGCTCGACGGCGGCACGGCCCTCATCGACTCGACCTACGTCGACAATGCGGCCTCGGCGATCGTCGCCGCCCTGCACCGCGCGGACGTAGCGCACGGCAACGCGTACGTGATCACGAACGGGGAGCCCCGTCCCGTCGGTGACCTGCTCGCGGGGATCTGCCTGGCCGCCGGCGTCACCCCGCCGCGATGGAGCGTACCCGCCGGGCTCGCGCGCGCCGCGGGATCCGCGATCGAGCGCGTGTGGGCGATCCGTCCCGGCACCGACGAGCCGCCCATGACGCGCTTCCTCGCGGAGCAGCTCTCCACGGCCCACTGGTTCGACCAGCGCGACACCCGCCGCGACCTCGACTGGACGCCGTCGGTCACGCTGGACGAGGGGCTCTCGCGGCTCGCGGCCCACTACGCCGCCCGCTGAACCTCGGTAGCCGCCGGAACCGGCCGCAGGAAGATGTTTCGCCGGCTCACCGGTGTGCAGGTGTCCGTCAGACGGTCTTGTCGCGGGGGATCGCCACGGTGACCCGTGATCCTCGACCCTCCGCACTCGCCACACTCACGCGGCCCCGGTGACCGTCGATCGTGTTCTTCACCATCGCGAGCCCGAGGCCGAACCCCTGGATCGCACTCGATCGAGCGAACGGGGTCCGGTAGAAGCGGTCGAACATCTGGGCACGCTCTCCCCGGTCGAGCCCGGGCCCGCGGTCGTGCACCGAGACGATGACCTCGGCGTCCGTGGTGTCCAGCTCGACCGTGATGCGCGACTCCGGCGGACTGAACTTGATCGCGTTGGTCAGGAGTTCGGTGAACGCCTGCCGCAGCTGCCCCGGGTCCCCCTGCACCCAGGCCGTCGCGGCGTGCGTGCGCCGGACGTCGACGAGGTGTCCCCGCGCCGTTGCGAGCTCCGACACCGCGCTCACCGCGTCGTCGACGATCGCACCCAGATGGATCGACCGCGGGTCGACGACTGTCTCGGACTCCGTCGCCGCGAGGAGGTCGGCGATGCGGTCGCGCAGGGTCTTCGTATTGCGCGAGATCACTTCCAGATAGCGGGCGCTCGTCGTGTCCGTCACCGCCAGCGAGTCCTCCAGCAGCTCGAGATAGCCGGTCATGCTCGTGAGCGGCGTGCGGAGCTCGTGCGAGACCGTCGTGAGGAACTCCTCCCGGATGTCGATCGCCTGGGCGAGCTCGGTGATGTCGTAGGCCACGATCACCGTGCCGAGGAGGTCCCCGTCGGGGCGATGGACCCGACGCGCGGATGCCATGATGGCCACCTGGGCACCGGCCGGACCGAGCCACTCGACGTGCTCGTCGATCGCCTCGCCGCGGAGTGCCCGCGGGATGATCTGCTGGTCGAAGGGGATCGTCGTGGTGCGGTCGGCGGCGAGGACGTTCACGCCGGCGTACGGCGGCTCGTCGAGCCGGAACCCGACGAGTCCGACGAGAGCGGAGGCTGAGTCGTTCGCGACGACGAGCCGATTGTCCGCATCGTAGAACGCGACGCCGGCCGTGACGGTGTCGAGGATCGCGCGCGACAACAGCTCGTTGTCGTGGGAGTCGCGCAGCGCCTTCGCCTGGGAGTCGAGCGCGACGAGCAACCGCTGCCGATTCCGTCGGAGCTGAGAGGACGCGACATTGACGACGATCGCCACGGCGATGATGAGAGCGGGCAAGGTGATGACGTTGGCCCACTGCAGAGCGGTCGAGGGCCAGGTGCCGTTGTAGGCGAATTCGTACGAGGTGATGAAGAGAGCGCCACCCACGGCGAGCAGGATCGCCGGACGACCGAACCCGTACGAGAGCCACAGGATGGGGAAGATCGCGAGCATGCCGATGGAGGGGATGTCGTCGAGGAGTTCCGCCCGGATGAACGCCACACCAGCGATGTCGACGACGGCCACGGAGATGAGCGAGGAGGGAGAGACTGTCTCCCACGGCACGGCCGCAGCCGCGATCGACGCCGCCACGATCGATCCGACGCCGAGGAGGAACACGGAGCTCGTCAATGCCGACGGCACCGCGACGACGGCGACCACGAACACGAAGACCGTCGCCAGCAGCAGGGGAAGCTGCGCTCGGACGAATACCCGCAGCCGACCGCGCGGCGTCGCCTCCTGCTCGAACAACGGCACAACGACCTCCACGATGCGGGGCGGATCGTCACCCCGGCATCCCCATGATGGCGTCTTCCAGCCGCGGTCGCCTCCACCGACGGGGGCCTTGATTCGACGCACCGTCGAGTGCAGGCGAGCTCCGATGTCACCGGCATTGGGGGGTGCCGGCTCGCTGCCGGTGGGATGCAATGAGAGAGCCGCGTGTTCCGCTGGCCGCGCCCGTCGCCGGGCGTGACGTTCGCCAGAGAGACACCATGAGCATCGACCGTATTGACGCAACTCCCGTTCCGGCCGCCGCACCCGCGATCGTCGAGCGACGCGACGTCAGCCGCCCGCGCCGAACGTCGGAGGCCGAGCTCTTCCTCACGTGGGTCGATCCGGTCGTCACGGGCGAGCTCCACACCCCGTCCGGACTCGCCATCGGCAACGCCGGCCGACGGGCCGCTCACGACGTCTCGGTCGACTCCCCCGCGGGCGAGAGCATCTCCGCGGCACGCCTCGCCCGCTCGGGCCGCCTCCTCGTCGCCTCGGTCGACGAGCCGGGATCGATCGCCGCCGTCGTCACGACAGGAACGGTCTTCGTGGACTGGACGGACCGCAACGGCGACCGCCGCACGGACTGGCTGCGCGTGCCGCCGCTCCCCGCCCGGTTCTCCGCTCGCGCCTGACCTCTCGACGATCCCCTCTCGACGACTCCCTCTCGACAGTCGCGGAAGCACGTCGTAACATACAACCAAATGGTTGTAGATGAGCTGACCCAGGAGGAGACCGACCGTCTCTTCCTCGCCCTGGCGGACGCCACCCGCCGGGACATCGTCGAGCGTGTCCTCGTGGAAGGCATGTCGGTCTCGAGGCTGTCGTCGCAGTACGCGATGAGCTTCGCGGCCGTGCAGAAACACGTCGCCGTGCTCGAGCGCGCGCACCTCGTCGTCAAGCAGAAGAACGGGAGGGAGCAGATCGTCCACGCGGACGTGACGACTCTCCGACGCGCGAGCGCCCTCCTCGAGCACTTCGAGACCCTCTGGCGACAGCGCGTGAACCGGATGGAAGATATCCTCGCCGACGACCCGCCGCAGACGGACGCCGACGACCGACCCTGAGGAGACACCATGCCCGTCATCAGCACGGACATCGACACCGGCGAGCTCACGATGACGCTCGTCGCGGAGTTCGCGGCAGACACCGCCCGCGTCTGGCAGCTGTGGGCGGACCCGCGCCAGCTCGAGCGCTGGTGGGGACCGCCCACCTGGCCGGCCACCTTTACGGCGCACGACCTGCGCCCCGGAGGGACCACCCGCTACTACATGACCGGCCCAGACGGCGACACCGCCGCGGGCGAGTGGGAGTTCACGGCCGTGGACGAGCCGTCCTCCCTCGCCTTCGACGACTACTTCGCGGACGAGAACGGCGAGCGCTCGCGCGATATGCCCGTCTCCCACATGTCGGCCGAGCTCGACTCGGCGGGCGACGAGCGGACCCGGATGACGATCGTGACGCGCTTCGAGAGCATCGAGCAGCTCCAGCAGCTCACGGAGATGGGCATGGAAGAAGGCATGCGCGAGGCCGTGTCGCAGATCGACGCGCTCCTCGCGGGTTGAGCCGCAAGGGCGTGCCGGTCAGCCGCCGAGTTCCGGGCGGCCCTCTCGCCAGTACCCCATGAAGGCGACGGAACGGCGGTCGACGCCGAGTTCGGAGACGAGGAGGCGGCGCAGCGTCTTGATGACGCTCGCCTCCCCCGCGAGCCACGCGTAGAACGGCGCGCGCTCACCGAGGGCGGCGCCGCCGGTCTCGGAGACGGGCACCTCCCACAGCAGCCCGGCGTCGATGTCGACGTCTTCGAGGGGTGCGTTCGCGATGCGCTCGGCCCGCGCGATGAGCTCGCATTCCTCCAGCACGCGCGGCGCGCGGCGGCGCAGCTCCGGCTCGAGGAGCGTTCCGACCTTCGCGTCGCCGCGGGCCAGGATGACGACCTCGACGTGCTCGGGAGCGCTGCGGATCACGACGGCATCGTCGGCGTGCGGCACCTCGATGACGGCGATGCCGCACGCGTCGGCGGGGAGCCGCTCGAGGATGCCGGCGATCGCCGGAGCGGCGGTCTCGTCACCGGCGAGCATCACCCGATCGACGCGCTCCGGGGCGTGCCAGTCCACTCCACCGTGCACGTCGGGGTAGTGCGCGCACGGCGCGTTGACGATGATGCGGTCTCCGGGCTGCGCGTCGAGCACCCAGGACGACGCCGGGCCGAGGCGACCGTGCAGGGCGATGTCCACGTCGAACTCGGCGAGCTCCGAGCGCACCTCGCGGATCGTGTACGTGCGCATCGGCATGCGCTTCTCGTCCGACAGCTCGCGCCAGCGCTGGTACCAGGTGGTCGGCTCGAGGGAGAATTCGTCGACGCTCGCCGTCTCCGTGGGGAGCAGGAACTTGATGCGCTGGTCGTAGCGATTGTCGGCGATGCCGTCGCAGAGCGGACCGGTGAAGGTGACGCGACGATACGTCGGGCTGATCGTCTCGATCCGTTTGACCTCGACCTCGAAGAGGCGGAAGGGGATCGGGGCGTGTTCGGTCCGGTCGTCGAGAAGCGTCATGGTAAGGAAAGCCTAACCTGACGAATGCCGACGCGCCAAGGGCGTGTTCTCAGTCCCCCCAGACGCCGGTCTCGAGGAAGCGCTCCATCCGTTCGTGGTGCGGGGCGAGGTCCCAGCCCTGCCGCGCCACCCACTCGTCGTCGTAGTAGGTGCCGGCGTAGCGCGCGCCTCCGTCGCAGATGAGGGTGACGATGCTGCCCTCATCGCCCGCGGCGCGCATGCGCGCGACGAGCTGGAACGCCCCGACGAGGTTCGTGCCCGTCGACCCACCGGCCCAGTGGAGCGTGCGCTCGCGCAGGAGCCGGATGGCCGCGATCGAGGCGGCGTCCGGGATCTGCAGCATCTCGTCGATGACGCCGGGCACGAACGACGGCTCGACCCGGGGGCGGCCGATCCCCTCGATCCGGCTCGGCGTGCCCGTCGTGTGGCCGGCATCGCCCGTGCGCCAGCCGCCGAAGAAGGCCGAGCCCTCGGGGTCGACGACGGCGACGCGCGTCGGGTAGCGGCGGTACGTCACGTAGCGGCCGAAGGTCGCGCTCGTGCCCCCGGTTCCCGCGCCCACGACGATCCAGCTCGGAACCGGATGCCGCTCCAGCGCGAGCTGGGAGAAGACGCTCTCGGCGATGTTGTTGTTGCCCCGCCAGTCCGTGGCCCGTTCGGCGTAGGTGAACTGATCGAGGTAGTAGCCGCCGCTCTCGGCCGCGAGCCTCTCGGCCTCGCCGTACATGTCCGTCCCACTGTCGACGAAGTGGCAGCGGCCTCCGGCGAACTCGATGAGCTGGATCTTCTCCGGACTCGTCGACCGCGGTACGACGGTGAGGAAGGGCAGGCCCAGCATGCGGGCGAAGTAGGCCTCGGATACGGCCGTCGACCCGCTCGAGGCCTCGACGAGCGTCGTCCCCTCGTGGATGCGACCGTTCACGAGCCCGTAGAGGATGAGCGACCGCGCCAGCCGGTGCTTGAGCGAACCCGTCGGGTGCACCGACTCGTCCTTGAGGTAGAGGTCGATGCCCCACTCGCGCGGCAGCGGGAAGATGTGCAGGTGCGTGTCGGCGCTGCGCGTGGCGTCGGCTTCCAGCAGGGCGATCGCGGTACTGGTCCAGGAGCTCACGGTCTCGAGCGTACCGGGGGCGGCGACCAGTCCCCGGGGGCACTCTCCCTGACCACGAGCCGGTGCCCGACCGTCACGTGGCGGCCGGGCCCGTCGAAGCCGTCGAGGCGTTCGAGGAGGAGGTCGAGGGAACGCTCCGCGAGGGCTCGGGTGTCGGGGCCGACGGACGTGAGACTCGGCACGAGGCTCTCCCCGAGATCGATCGCGTCCCAGCCCACGACGGCCACGTCGCCGGGAACATCGAGGTCGTGGCGCCGCAGCGCGCGGAGGGCGCCGATGGCGGCGAGGTCCTCGCGGCAGAGGAGCGCATCCACTCGCAGTCCACCGTCGAGCGCCGCGGCGAGGGCCGCCTCCGCCCCCACGGCCGCGACGCCGTCGCGCGGAACGAGCAGCGACGGGTCGGCGGGGAGCCCCGCGGCCTCGAGCGCGTTCCGGTACCCCTCGAGTCGGAGGCTGGATGTGCGCGAGAGCGTCCCAGCCTCGTGGCCGAGGAAGCCGATACGCGTGCGACCCGAGGCGACGAGGTGCCGGACGGCCTCCTCGGCGGCCACGACGTTGTCGATCGCCACCTGATCGGCTCCGACCGGCGGCGGATCCTCGCCGAGGAAGACGATGGGGACGCCTCTCCGTTGCTCGTCGAGCCGCTCGGCGGAGAGCGCCTGCGGGTGCATCACGAGGCCGTCGACGATGCCGGCCTCGCGATCGTGGAGCACCGCTTGCTCGCCGTCCTCGGTTCCGCCCGTCTCCATCAGCAGGAGCCTGTAGTCGCGCTCCTCGGCGACGCGGGCGAACACGTGGGCGAGCTCCGCGAAGTAGGGGCGGCGGAGGTCGGGGAACGCGAGCCCGAGCATGTGAGAGCGGCCGGTGGCGAGGTTCCGGCCGATGCGGTTGGGGCGATACCCGAGCTCGTCGATCGCGGCCTGCACGCGTTCCCGCATCGCCGGACTCACGTGACGGAAGCCGCGCACCACGTTCGACACGGTCTTCATCGAGACGCCGGCGCGCTGCGCGACGTCCTTGAGTGTGACCTGGTGCATCCTCGCAGGTTACCGTTGACCGTAGTTTACAGCGCTGTAAACTGCTCGACATGGCTTCAGAGACTCCGTCGTCCCCGACCCCCGTGTCCACTGCACCGCCGCGCGCCAGTCGCCAGGACGGCACCTATCCCCGCCCCCAGCTCGTGCGCGAGCAGTGGACGAACCTCGACGGGACGTGGTCGTTCCGCCACGACGACGCCTCCGCGGGTCTCATGAATGAGTGGACTGACGGATGGGCCGCCGGCTTCCCGGACGCGCGCGACATCGTCGTTCCGTTCCCGCCGGAATCCGTCGCGTCCGGCGTCGACGAACCCGGCTTCCACCCCGTGGTCTGGTACTCCCGCACCATCACGAGCGACGACCTCGACAGCGCGGGCCTCTCGGCCGACTCCCCGCGCGTGCTGCTGCACTTCGGCGCGGTCGACTACCGCGCGAGCGTGTGGATCGATGGCGCGTTCGTCGGCGAGCACGAGGGAGGACACACCCCGTTCTCGTTCGACGTGACGCACCTCGTCTCGACGGGCGACGACCACACCCTCGTGGTGCGCGCCGAGGACGACCCTCACGACCTCACCCAGCCGCGCGGCAAGCAGGACTGGCACGAGGACGCGCACGCGATCTGGTACCGCCGCACGACCGGCATCTGGCAGACGGTGTGGCTCGAGGCCGTGCCCGAGACCTCCATCCGAACCCTCCGCTGGGTGCCGCTCGACCACGCGCGGATCGAGCTGGGGGTCAGGCTCCGCGGCGCGGCGGCGGCGGGCTCGCGCATCCGCGTCTCGCTGTGGTGGGACGAGCGGGGCGAGCACCTCGGCACGGTCGAGTCGACACTGCCGGTGGCCGCCGACGTGTTCGACCTCGTGATCCCCGTCGTGCGCCAGACCAACGGGCAGGCGGAGGACGAGCTGCACTGGAGTCCCGAGCGGCCGCGGCTGATCGACGCGACGGTGGCCCTCGTCACGCCGACGGGCGAGGAGGTCGACGTGGTCGCCTCGTACCTGGGGATGCGGACCGTCGGCATCGACGCCGGCGTCTTCCTCCTCAACGGACTGCCGTACGACGTGCGCTCCGTGCTGAACCAGGGCTACTGGCCCGACTCGCACATCGCCGCACCCTCATACGACGCTCATCGGCGTGAGGTCGAGCTCATCAAGGAGCTCGGCTTCACCGCCGCGCGCGTGCACCAGAAGATCGAGGATCCTCGCTTCCTCTACTGGGCCGACCGTCTCGGGCTGCTCGTGTGGGGAGAGGCGCCCGGCGCCTATGCCTTCTCCCCCACCGCGGTGCAGCGCCTCATGCGGGAGTGGATGGACGCGGTCGAGCGCGACGTGTCCCACCCGTCGATCGTCACGTGGGTGCCGGCGAACGAGAGCTGGGGAGTGCAGCACATCGCGACGAACCGCGCCCAGCAGGCGTACGCCCGCTCGCTCGCCGACGTGACCCGCGCCCTCGATCCGTCGCGGCCGGTGATCTCCAACGACGGCTGGGAGCATGTCGGGTCCGACATCCTCACGGTGCACGACTACGAGGGCGACGGCGAGGCCCTCGGCCGCACCTACGCGGACGACGACGCGCGCGCGCGGCTGCTCTACGGCCGCGGACCGGCCGGGCGGCGCATCCTCGTGGGCGACGCGGAGGACCGCGGGCAACCCATCATGCTCACCGAGTTCGGCGGCGTCACCTACCAGCCGGGAGCTCGCCGCGAGGACGCCTGGGGCTACACGGCGGCGGAGAGCGGGGACGACTGGATCGCCCGCATCGGCGCGCTCTACGACGGCATCCGCGCGAGCTCGTTCCTCGCCGGGTCCTGCTACACGCAGCTCACGGACACGATGCAGGAGACGAACGGACTCCTCACGGCCGAGCGCGAGCCGAAGGTGCCGATCGAGCAGATCCGTCGAGCGATCACCGGGCGCGACTGACATCCCCCTCTCGCGACAGTGCGGGCTCTCGTCGCCGGTCCGGTCGGATCGGGGACGAGAGCCCGCACGTCGCGGGAGTGCCGGGACTCGCTACAGGGTCTGCGCGAAGGGGTCGAAGTCGACCGGCACGGACGGAACCGGCGCGGAGATCGAGCTGTCGATGCGGACGAACTCGCCGCTCGCCGCCGATTCCTGCGCGGAGAGCATGACGTCGAGCACGTGGTAGCCGAGCTCACCGGTGGCGACGTGCGGCCGGTCCTCGGCGATCGCGCGGACCATGTCGAGCAGGCCGAGGCCGCGACCGACGACCGTGCCCTTCTGCTCGATCTCGGTCCACTCCTGCTCTCCCCAATCGCCGTCGGAGAGCGAGGTGCGCGCCGTGACGTACGCGCTACGCCCCTCGAACTGGTTGGGGTCGGGAACGATGAGCGAGCCCTCCGTGCCGTGCACCTCGAAGATGCCGTGACGCTCGAGCGCGGAGTCGAAGCTCAGGAGGCTCGACGCCTGCTGGCCGGCCGCGAACGACGTGAGCACCTGCAGCGACGTCGGCACCTCGACGGGGAAGGTCGTGCCGGCGTCGGGTCCCGAGTGGATCACGCGCTCCTCGGCCTTCTTGCGGCCGAGCGCCGCGACCCGCTCCACCGGGCCGAAGAGGCTCACGAGGCCACTGAAGTAGTACGGACCCATGTCGAGCAGCGGGCCGGCGCCCTGCGCGAAGAGGAACGCGGGGCTCGGGTGCCAGAGGTCCGGACCGACGGTCTGGAAGGTGGTCGTCGCGAACATCGGCTCGCCGATGACGCCCTCCTGGATGGCGCGCTTCGCCGTCTGGAATCCCGGCCCCAGGATGGTGTCGGGAGCCGAGCCCACGCGGAGGCCCTTCGCCGCCGCGTCCTTCAGCAGCTGCGCGCCGCCGTCGCGGTCGAGCCCGAGGGGCTTCTCGCTCCACACGTGCTTGCCGGCCGCGATCGCGGCGGACGAGATCTCGAGGTGCGCAGCGGGGATCGTGAGGTTCACGACGACCTGCACGTCGGCGTGGCCCAGCACGTCGCCTGCGGAGCCCCACGCGGGCACTCCGTGCTTCTCCGCCTGGCTCTTCGCCCGCTCCTCGATGAGGTCGCCGACGATGAGGACCTCGACGTCGGGGAACGACTTCAGGTTCTCGAGGTAGGTGTCGCTGATGACTCCGGCGCCGATGACGCCGACTCCGATGGGCCCGCTCATGCCGCGTACCCGCCCTTCACGAGGAAGTCGTAGCTCGCCTGGATGTCCGCGAAGACGTCGCCCGTAGCGTTGTCGTACTCGATGACGGCGTACTGGATGGCGCCCTCACCGGCCGCGAGCGACGCGACGAGCGGCACGTCGCCCTCGCCGGGTCGACGCTGGTCGAGCGTCTCCGAACCGAACGCCGCAGCGCCCGGGGCGAAGGGGTTCTCGGCCGGCGCGATGCCGTCCTTCACGTGCACGGCGACGAGGCGCGAGCCGAGCTTCGAGACGAGCGCCGGTCCGTCCTGGCCGCCGGTGAGCGCCCAGAAGAGGTCGAGCTCGATCTGGACGCGCGGGTCCGTCGTCGCGACGAAGCGCTCGTACGCCGTCTGGCCGTCGAAGGACGCGATGAACTCCTGCGCGTGGTTGTGGTACCCGACGGAGAGGCCGAACGTCGCGGCGACCTCGGCAGCAGCGTTGAGGCGATCGGCGATGTCCGCGACACCGTCCTCGGTGAGCCAGCGGTCGGCGGCGACGAACGGGTCGATCACCGTCTTCATACCGAGGGTGGCTGCCGCCTCGAAGACGACCTCCGGAGCGGGCGTGGGGATGGAGCCGTCAGGCGTCCACAGCTCGTCGGAGAGCAGCGGGGCGTGGCCGGTCGGCGACGACAGGCCGCTCGCGTCGAGAGCGGCGCGGATCTCCGCGGGACGACCGACGAAGTCGAACGCCTCCACGTTCTTCAGGCCGATGGCGGCGAGCTTGTCGAGCGAGCCGTTCGGGTCCTCGGTGAACTCCTTGGCCAGCGTGTAGAGCTGGACGGATGCGAGGGGAAGTGCCATGGGGATGGAACCTTTCGATGGATGGTCGGAGAACGCGTGCGCGCTCACCTGACCTTCTTGATGGGGAAGATGACCACTGCACCCACGATTGCAGCTATTGCGCAGACGGAGAACCACAGGGCGTAATTGTTGCCCGTCGGGTCGCTCACGTAGACCAGGATTCCGCCGATGAGGGGCGCGATCGTCTGGGGCAGCGCGTTGGCGATGTTGAACACGCCGAGGTCCTTGCCGGAGTTCTCCGGGTCGGGCAGCACGTCCACCACGAGGGCGAGGTCGACGCCCACGTAGATGCCGAAGGCGATGCCGAGGAGCGCCTCGAGCACGTAGAAGCCGCTGACGTCGTTCACGAAGATGAGCGCGAACGTTCCGATCGCGAACAGTGCCGTCGAGCTCCAGACGAAGACCTTGCGGCGACCGATGCGGTCGGACAGCCAGCCGGCGAAGTAGCTCGCGCCGATGAGGGCGACCGTGTAGATGAGCACGCTCGTCGTGATGACGCCGGGGATGTCCGCCTCGGGCACTCCGACGTGGTTGAGGAGGTAGAAGAAGCGGAAGGTCGTGAATCCGAAGCTCGCGAACGTGATGAGGAACCGCGACCACCAGGCGAGCGCGTAGTCGGGGTTCTTGCGCGGGCTGACCCAGAACGTCTCGGCCCAGTCGCGGAAGGTAGCCCGCGGCGGACGGACGGGCAGGCGACGGTCGGGCAGCACGACGACGAAGATCACCATGACGATGATGGCCAGGACGGCCGGTCCCACGAACATGATCACGAGGTTCCCGACGAAGGCCTGCGCCACGTAGGTTCCGCCGAGAACACCGACGTTCTGCGCGATGCCGAGCGACGCCGTGATCTTGCCCCGCTGGAACTTCGGCACCTGGTCGGCGATCGTCGCGATGAACGGCGCGAGGGCCATGTTCGCGCCGAGCTGGGCGAGCGACCAGCCGACGGTCGCCCAGAGGAGGTTCGGCGCGACCGCCATGATGACGAAGGCGACGGTCATGATGACGGTACCCGCGACGATCCAGATGCGTCGACGGCCGAAGCGGCTCGTCGTGCGGTCGGAGAGGCGCCCGAAGACGACGTTGGCGATGGTGGCGAAGAGAGCCCCGAATCCGCCGAGCACGGCCGCCGCTCCGGTCGCCCCGTTCTGGGAAATCTCCCCGATGTCGACGAGAGACTGGATCTTGAGCCCGATGCCGACGATCGCCGGTCCGAGGAGGGCGATGAAGAAGACCAGCTGTGCGATGAGCAGCCACGCGACGTAGCTCCGTTTCGCCGGCTCCGTCGGTTCATGGAACACTGCGTCGTTCTGCGCGGTCGCCGTCGCCACCGTCATGCCGGACGGCATTCCTGCGGCTGATCCACTCGATGTTGTCATTGCCGGTCCTCTCACCATTGAGCTCTGCGGTACGAGCGTCGGGATCCGGATCTGAAAACCGATCACTGTACGGGATCGAGTATGAGACGAACGATCTGAATGCACAAGTATCAATTTCGAGATGTGACGAATGGCCCGGTGTGGCATCCGATTGCCACCCGCGCGGAGCGTGAGACGAGAGCCGTCGCATGCAATCCCCCGAAGCTGTCGGACGTGGCCGCTAGGGTCGGAGACATGACAGATTCCCTCATCGTCAGCGTCCCCGATGCCCGCCTCGCGAACGCCGTGGGAGATGTTCCCGCCGGCGTCGAGATCGTGGAATGGGACTTCCAGAGCGACCCGCCCCGCGAGCGCATCGACCTGATCGTGCCGCCGTACATGGGTGGCAGCAGCCGGCTCGGGCGCGTCGGAGAGGTGGAGAACCGACTCGTGCAGTCGCAGTCGATCGGCTACGACGGTGTCGAGGAGCTCCTGCCGGCCGGCATCACGTTCGCGAATGCGAGCACCGTGCACGAGACGGCCACCGCCGAGCTCACGCTCGCCCTCACCCTCGCGGCCCAGCGCGGGCTCGCCGACTTCGTCCGCAACGCCGAGACGGGCACGTGGAAGAGCCGCATGCATCCCGGACTCGCGGACCGTCGCGTCATGATCCTCGGCTACGGCGGTGTGGGCCGTGCGATCGAGGACCGCCTGCTGCCGTTCGAGGTCTCCGTCGTGCGCGTGGCGTCGAAGCCGCGATCCGACGACCGCGGGCACATCTACGGCGTCGAGGACCTTCCGGAGCTCCTGCCCGATGTCGACATCGTGATCGTCGTGACACCCCTCACGCCCGCCACCACCGGTCTCGTCGGCGAGGACGTGCTCTCGGCTCTCCCCGACGGCGCTCTCGTGGTCAACGTGGCGCGCGGCCCCGTCGCCGACACGGACGCCCTCGTGCGCCACGCGACCGAGGGCCGGATCCGCCTCGCGCTCGACGTGACGGACCCCGAGCCGCTCCCCGCCGACCACCCGCTGTGGTCACTCCCGAACGTCCTCATCTCCCCCCACGTGGGCGGAGCCTCCGGCGCGATGCTCCCCCGCATGGCAGCCCTGGTCCGCCGCCAGATCGACCACCTCCTGGCGGACGAGGAACCCGAGAACATCGTCCTCCGCACCTAGCCCCCTCCCCCTCCCCAACGAGAGGGCTACACCCGAGCGAGGGCTACACCTGCAACTGGCGCCCTCGAAGCGGAAGTGGCGCCCTCGCGCAGCCGATAGGCGAGAACAGGAGTGACGTGGAACGACACACACCAGAGGTCGACACCTATCTCGCCTCCCTCGACCATCCGCTCGCCGCGCAGGTGAGCGAGCTCCGCGACGCGATCCTGGCGCTCGACGCCCGCATCACCGAACGCATCAAGTGGAAGGCGCCGAGTTTCGTCGTGGACGGCGTCGACCGCGTCACGTTCGCGCTCCGTCCCGGCAAGGGAATCGAGCTGATCCTCCACCGCGGTGTCGCCGTCCGCTCCGACACGGACACATTCCGCTTCGATGATGACTCAGGCCTCATCCGCTGGGCCACACCGGACCGCGGCATCATCTCCCTCGCTGATGCGGACGCTGTGCAGGGACATCGAGATGCCGTTCTGTGGATCGTCGCACGCTGGATCGACGCCTGACGAGTCCGTCGTGGCCGCAATCCCCGCCGGCGAGGGCGACAGTTCGATGCCGAGGGCGGTAGGTGTACCTGCCGCCCTCGCTCGGGAGTAGCCCTTTGGGGTGGGGTTAGAGGGTGCCGGCCTCGGCGAGGAGGCGGCGGATAGCCGGGGCGATGTGTTCCGAGTACGCCGTCGTGAGGTGCACCTGGTCGAACTTCGTGGGGATGGATCCCGCGAACGCCGGGCACACGCCGTCGGCGCAGCTGAACGGGAGGGACGAGACGTACGTCCACATGCCCGATGCATCCGCCGCCGCTCCGGCCGCGTCGAAAGCCTTCCACGTGTCGTCGACCCGCACCGCGCAGTCCGTCGGACTCGACACCTGCGTGTAGCAGGACCCGAGGTCCGCGCCGAGCGGCGGCGGTGCGAGGTACGTGACACGATCGCCGACCCCGAGCCCGGCCGCGTAGCGCGCGGTGGCCGCGACGATCTCGCTCGGCGACAGATCCTGGCCCGACGTCGTGTGTCCACCCACGAACGCCTCCGCGATCACGACCATGTCCGGCTGTTCGGACGCGATCATGGCGGCGATGCCCTGCTTCCGGTCGGCGCACGACTCCATCACGCCGTCCCCGTCGCCCTCGAGGAGCACGTCGGTGAAGCGGCACCCGTAGAGGCCGATGGTCGTGATGCGCCACTGCCCGCCGCTTTGATCGGCGATCGCGCGGAACGCGGGCGAGTAGGCGAGGGCGGTGGAGTCGCCGATCACGAACATGCGCTTCGGCGCGTCGCCGTTGCCCCACGAGCAGCGGCCCTCGTCCGGCATCCCGCCGGGCTGGAAGCAGTCCCGCGCGGGGTTGTCGCTCGTGCTGCGCGCGATCACATCGTCGAGTGACGGGGACAGCTGCGGCCAGGCTGTGGCGGTCGTGGCGGCGGCGATCTCCTGCTGGACCGCGGCGAGCGCCTCGGTGTCGTCGCCGGCCGGCGCGGCCGCCTGCGTCGACGCGACGGAGTGCAGCTGCGGCGACACCACGATGCCGCCCACACTCGCCACGATCACCGCGCACAGACCGGCCATGACGAACTGACTGCCGAACCGCCCGCGCCACTCGGTCCACGCTTCCCGCCGATCGGCTCGGGGCGGCCGCGGTCGCTCGAGCCACGGGGACCGATGGATGGGCTGTTCGACGAGGGCGTACGAGATGAGGGCGAGCGCGAGCGTGGCGGCGAGCAGCACGGCCTGGGGTGCGGGGAGCGTCTCCGGCAGCACGATGGGGAGGAGCACGATGACCGGGAAGTGCCACAGGTAGAGGGCGTACGAGATGTTCCCGATGCCCACGCTCAGCGGGTTGGTCAGTACGACGAGCGAGCGTGACGCGCCGCCCATCCCCCCGGCGATCACGAGCGCCGCTCCGAGCGTCGGGGCGAGCGCCCACGGGCCGGGGAACGCGGAGTCGGCCGTGAGGAGGAGACATGACGCCACGATGACGCCCACTCCGACCCAGCCGGCCAGGCCCCGAACGACAGTCGGCACCCGCACCAGCGCCGGGGCGGCCGCCGCGATCACGGCCCCGAGCGCGAGCTCCCACACCCGCGCTCCCGTGGAGAAGTACGCGACCTCGGCGGACGCTGACGTCTGCAGCAACGCGACCGTGAAGGACCCGGCCACGACGACGCCGGCGAGCACCCCGACGGCGATCCGACCGCGCCTCGCGGAGCGGGCCGCGAGGAGCGAGAGCAGAAGGAGCAGGAGCGCCGGCCAGACGAGCGTGAACTGCTCCTCGACCGAAAGCGACCAGAAGTGCTGGAGCGGCGAGACCGCACCCCCGGCGGAGAAGTAGTCGGTACCGGTCGCGGTGAAGCGCCAGTTGCTCACGACGAGGGCGGACGCGATGGCATCGCCGAGCACCGATTCGGCGCGCGGGCGGTTGAGCAGCAGGAAGGATGCAGCCGTCGTGACGGCGAGCACGAGCACCGCCGCGGGAAGGAGCCGTCGCACGCGTCGCCCGTAGAAACGGGTGAGGGAGACCCGTCCGGTGCGGGCGTGGTCGCGCAGGATCATCTCGGTGATGAGGAACCCGGAGAGCACGAAGAACACGTCGACGCCCACGTAGCCGCCGGCCGGGACACCGAGCGTATGGCTGAGAACCACGGCGATCACAGCGATCGATCGCAGCCCTTGGAGATCGCGGCGGAAGACCGTCGTCGGCTGCTGGTCCTGCGTCACACGATCCTCTCCGACCGTGCTCGACTGCAGGGCCTTCGACACCCTATCGGCGGGAGGAGTCGGGTCGATGGCCACGGAGCGGCGCGAGCCACCCCACATCAGGGGGCGGGGAATCGGCTCTGTCGTTCGGCCGTTCGCGGGCGGAGAATGACGCCATGGACTGGACACTCGAAGTCGTCGTCGTCCCCGTGAGCGACCTGGCCCGTTCGATCGCGTTCTACCGCGACCAGGTGGGCTTGGATCACCCCTCACAACTCGTGACCGCGTCCCGGAACTCTCCCTCCTCCATCCGCCGAACCACAGCCGACGTGAATGAGTCCGTCGGGATGACGGCCACCTCGATGAGATCGGAGTCGGCGAGACGGTCATCAGAACTGCATGCGCTCACAACCGTCCACCCCCCGTCGTCGAGTTCATCCCTGTAGCCCGCCGAAAGTCCGAGGCGCGGCGATGCGTCCTGGATCAGGACCGTCGCGTCGTCCGGGAACGATGGCCGAGCATCCTCGAGCGTCTCACCGAGGAGATCGCGAGGCGACGTGTGCGCCGCGTCGGTTGCGAAGCATGATGAGAAAAGCAGGACGCATGCGACGGCGAAACCCGCGGCTGCACCACGCACGTACGGTCTCACGCGCAGTGGATTCGCGAAGCGCCCGGATTGAAGGCATACAGATAACCACTCGTCTGCGTGTTTACGAGGACTCCGTCGACGTACGTGACCTTCTGAGCTTTGTACTTCCAGTAATGGCCCACCGCCCAGGCACGCCAGACAGAGCCTCGTTTCATCACGGGCGACTGACAGGAGACAGTCGTCGACACAGATTTCGCACTACTGAAACCGAGACTCGACGCGGCGACAGAACGTGTCAATCCGAGAGAAAGACTGATCGTCCGATCTGCCGACTTTCCCCGAGAAATCGTACAGATTCCGCCGTCGGTACCGACCGAGCAGGTGGCGATCGGCTTGGCCGATCGCGCCGATGTACTGAGCCTGAGCTTGTTCGTCAACGTCGTTGCTTCCCACAGTTGCTGCGTGTGCTGTTTGTCGTCGGCGTGTGCCGTCGGCGCGATCGTGGTGGGCACAGCCACACCGATCACGACTGCAAGGAAGAATGCCGTCATTCGTTTCATGGGATTCCCTTCTGGTCGCCCACAGGGACCTCGCAGCATGGACGCGAGACGACCGTAGGAATTACAACCAGGTCGACCGACCGATTATGGATGTACTCAAACCTAACGAAATCGAACACCCGGCACAGTCGGGCATTCGACCGACATCGCCGTTCCGTCACGTGATGACCAACCCCATTGGGGACCTCTCCCCCTGAGCGGTCGACCACCCCACCGGTAGCATCGGGCGGGATGAGCGAGCGCACGACACCCCCGACCCCTCCGGCCGAGACGACAGAGGATGGGGCGCCGATCCGCTCTCACGCCGACCGCATGTACGGCCCGCCGCGCGCTGCACACCTCGCGTTCGGCGCTCCGCAGCCCCTCATCGCGTACGCGGTGCCGTTCGTCGCCGTCGCCATCGTCGCCGCCCTCATCGCCATGACCGCTCTCGCGGGAGTCCTCAGCATCGGGAACGGCGAGATCGTTCCCCTGCGGAACGACTCGGGGTCGACCCTGCTCGTCGGCGCCGGTCTGCTCGCCCTGGCCCTCGTGATCGCCCACGCGTACGGGATCACTGCGGCCACGCTTGTTCTCCTCGCCCGTTCGGACGGTCGCGCCCTGTCCGCGCGCGACGCCTGGGTCGGCGCCGCCCGCCGCCCGTGGAGCGTCGCCCTCGCCGCCGTGGTCTCGGCTGCGATCACCGTGATCGTCGCGGGTATCACGACGGTCCTTCTGCCGGTCTTCCCGCTGGCCGGTGTCGCTGCACTCCTCGTGCTCGTCGTGATCGTCATCGTGACCGCACCCCTCCTGCTCGCGTGGCCGCAGGTCGTCGCCGCACGGAAGCCGCTCGGCGCGGCCCTCGGCTGGGCCTGGCGCTCCACGCACATGATCGTGTCGCCGTCGGCGGAACCCTTCCGCAGCCCGCGCGTCGCGATCGCGTCGACCGTGCTGCTGACCGGCCTCGTGACGGCGGGGCTCACCGCCCTCGGCGGCCTCCTGCCCGTCGGGTGGTGGACGCCGGTGGTGGGAACAGCGCTCTCGCTTGTTCCGACGGCGCTGGCACAGGTGCTGCTCGCCGGCGTGACCGTGCGCGGCGTCGCGCTCCGCGAGGAGGGCGTGGCGATCGCTCCGCTCGTGTCCACCGCGGAACCGACGTCGGCAGCCGCCCGGGCGCCTCGTCATGGCGGCCCGCTGTGGGGCATCGCCGTCCTGCTCGTGCCCGCACTCCTCGCCGGCGTGCTGGTGTGGGCGAACCCCTGGCGCGTGCCGTCGTACGCGGTCACCGACGTCCCGCAGGTGTGGCCGTCGTCGCAGATCGCGCCGTGGGCCGACGGCACCGCCGTGCTCTCGCGGCTCGGCGGCGAGTCGTCGGGAGTGCGACTCTGCTCCGGCGCGACCTGCATCCCTGAAACCGAGATGCGCTCCATCCTCCCGACGGCCATCGCTCCCGCCGGGAACGGCGGGATCCTCTCCGCGAGCTGGTACCCCATCGAGGGCCCGGACGACCGCTCGGGCCGCTTCGAACTGCGGACCACCTATAGCTCGCCCGACGCCCTGCGGGAGTGGGCGCAGCCGCTCCCCTCCGGTCTGACGGACGACGAGGTCGAGGACGTGCTGTGGGACAAGCGCGGGATGCCCGGCGACGAGCGCGTCCTCGGCGGCATCGACTCGGTCTTCGAGCCCGCGGATTCCGTGTTCGCGCGGTCCAACCAGGGTCTCCTGGGCGTCGCGATCGACGCGAGCGGAGAGTTCCCGGTCATCGCCTCGGTCGCGCGTCCGCGCGAGTCGATCGATGCGGTCGTGTCGCTCGACTTCTGCTCCGACGCCGAGTGCACGGAGAGCGTGCAGACGACGATCCCCGTCATGTGGGGGTACGGCGGATCCAACTCGACCTCGATCGACGTGGCGCTCGCGCCCGACGGGCGCACGGCCGTCGTCTCCCTCGCCGACGGCGAGTCGCGGGACGACTTCGTCCCTCTCCGCGTCCTCACCGCCACCGCTGACGGCGAGTCGACGATCGAGACGCCGGACGCCGAGATTCCGGGCGATCCCTCCGACTTCGACTACGCCTACGGCACCCAGGTCGAGATCGGAGCCGACGGCCTGCCGGTCGTGCTCTACCGAGTTCCTGGGCACCCGACGTTGCGACTGTTCTCGTGCACCGATCTCTCGTGCGCGGAGGGCTCGACGACCGACATCGACCCTCCGAGCGATGTGCTGTCCTCTCCCACGCTCGCCATCGACTCCACCGGGCGGCCGCTCGTCGGCGTCATCGACGAGACGGCGAGCGTCGCCCTGCTCTCGTGCGACGACGCGGCATGCACGAGCCAGACGGTCGTTCGTCTCGTGGGCGCCGTACCGACGGACCTCGGCGCCGGTGAGGGATTCGCCCTCTCCCTCGACGCAGAGGACCGCCCCCTCCTCGCGGTCGGCGTGCAGCGCGAGGGCTCGATGAAGAAGGCGACGTGGAGCGGCACGGTGCTCGAGTGCGCCGCTCCCCGCTGCGGCGCCGACTGACGCGACGCTCGGAAACAGGGGCTGTTCTCGATCCCAGCACTCGGGTACGCTGTGGTCAGACCACAGTGGTCGGACCACAGCACCATGCCCACAGCGACAGCCGACGGAGGACGCATGAGCGACGACGCCCGCGCCTGGCAGCTCGTCCTGCGCTCGGTCGAAGCGGATCTCCTGTCGGGCGCCCTCGCTCCGGGTGACCACCTCCCCGGCGAGCGCGCCCTCGCCGCCGACCTCGGCGTCGGCCGGTCGAGCGTGCGTGAGGCGCTGCGGGTGCTGGAGGTGCTGGGTCTCGTCCGCACCGCGACGGGATCGGGGCCCTCTTCCGGCGCGATCATCGTCTCCACTCCCCGCGGAGGCATGTCGGCGCTGCTGCGCCTCCAGGTCGCGGCCTCCGGCTTCGACGTGTCCGACATCGTCGACACACGACTCGTCCTCGAGACCGCGGTCGCCGAGACCCTCGCCGGCCGGGCAGGCGTCGACCTCGGAGCGGCGGAACAGCTCCTCGACGCGATGGACGACGCGTCGCTCACCCCGGCCGAGTTCCTCGCGCTCGATGCCCGCTTCCACGTGAGCCTCGCCGAGGCGGCGGGCAACCAGGTGATCGTCGCGACGATGGCCGGGCTGCGTGACGCGATCGAGGGCTACGTCGTGGCCGGAGCCGCCGCGCTGCCATCGTGGCCCGACACGGCCGCGCGGCTCGCCGCCGAACACCGCGCCATCCTCGACGCGATCCGATCCGGCGACCCCGCCTCGGCTCGCGGCGTCGTGCACGACCACATCACGGGCTACTACGCCGAGACCGGGCTCGCCGGTCCCACAGCGGCGCCCCCTCTCCCCGCACCATCGGAAGGACCGATCGCATGACCACCAGACGCATCCCCACCTGGCACGACTTCGCGCCGCTCATGCAGTTCAAGAAGCCCGAACTCGACGCGAAGAAGCGTCGCCTCGACGCGGCCCTCACGATCGAGGACCTGCGTCGCATCGCGAAGCGACGCACACCGAAGGCCGCGTTCGACTACACCGAGGGCGCGGCGGAGGGCGAGATCAGCCTGGCCCGCGCGCGTCAGGCGTTCAGCGACATCGAGTTCCACCCGTCGATCCTGCGCGACGTGTCGCGTGTCGACACGAGCGTCGAGGTGCTGGGCGGACGCTCCGCGCTCCCCTTCGGCATCGCGCCCACCGGATTCACGCGCATGATGCAGACGGAGGGCGAGCGCGCCGGGGCCGCGGCCGCCGGCGCCGCGGGCATCCCCTTCTCCCTCTCCACGATGGGCACGACGTCGATCGAGGACGTCAAGGCGACCAACCCCCACGGGCGGAACTGGTTCCAGCTCTACATGTGGAAGGACCGCGACCGCTCCATGGCCCTCGTCGATCGGGCCGCGAAGGCGGGCTTCGACACGCTCCTCGTGACGGTCGACGTGCCCGTGGCCGGTGCGCGCCTGCGCGACAAGCGGAACGGCTTCTCGATCCCACCGCAGCTCACCCCCGCCACCGTGATCAACGCGCTGCCGCGGCCGGCGTGGTGGATCGACTTCCTCACGACGGAGGCGCTGTCGTTCGCCACTCTCGACCGCTGGTCGGGAACCGTCGCCGAGTTGCTCGACACGATGTTCGACCCCACGGTCAACTTCGACGACCTCGCGTGGATCAAGCAGCAGTGGCCGGGGAAGCTCGTCGTGAAGGGCGTGCAGAACCTCGCCGACGCGAAGCGGCTCGCCGACATGGGTGTCGACGGGATCGTGCTCTCGAACCACGGAGGGCGTCAGCTCGACCGTGCACCCATCCCGTTCCACCTGCTCCCGAAAGTCGTCGCCGAGGTGGGGAAGGACACCGAGGTCCACATCGACACGGGCATCATGAACGGGGCGGACATCGTGGCCTCGCTCGCGCTGGGCGCCCGCTTCACGCTCATCGGGCGCGCGTACCTCTACGGGCTCATGTCCGGCGGCCGCGAGGGCGTCGACCGCACGATCGCGATCCTCCAGGGTGAGATCGAGCGGACGATGCGCCTCCTCGGCGTCACGACCGTGGCCGAGCTGGAGCCCGGGCACGTGACGCAGCTCGCGCGCCTCGTGCCCCTGTCCGCCGCGGGGACGCACGCAGCGGCGCGCTGACGACCCGTCGTCCACAGGCGGCTGGAGGTCGAGGAACACACGGGGACGGTCGCGGCGGGCGGCGGCGTCGGGGGCGGCTGCGAGGATGGACGCATGACCTCGACCACGACCTCCCTCGACTCCCGCTCGGAGGCGCTCGACGCCCTGCGCGCCCTCACCGGTCGCGACGACGCGCACTTCCACGACGGGCAGCTCGAGGCCATCCTCGCCCTCGTCGACGACCACCGGCGTGCGCTCGTCGTGCAGCGCACCGGGTGGGGCAAGTCCGCGGTCTACTTCATCGCGAGCCTGCTCCTTCGCCGTCGTGGCGCCGGGCCCACGCTGCTCGTGTCGCCCCTGCTCGCCCTCATGCGCGACCAGGTGGCGGCGGCCGAACGCGCCGGCGTCCGCGCTGTGGCCATCAACTCCGCCAACCTCCACGAGTGGGACGACGTGCGCGCCCGGCTCGCCGCCGACGAGGTCGACGTGCTCCTCGTGTCCCCCGAACGGCTCAACAATCCGCGGTTCCGCGACGAACAGCTCCCGGATCTCGTCCGCCGTACGGGGCTCCTCGTGGTGGACGAGGCCCACTGCATCTCCGACTGGGGGCACGACTTCCGGCCCGACTACCGGCGTCTCGCCGAACTGATCACCACGCTGCCCGCCGGCATCCCCATCCTCGCCACCACGGCCACGGCCAATGCGCGCGTGGTCACCGACGTGGTGGAGCAGTTGGGCGGCGGCTCGGACGACTCCGCGGAATCGGGCGTGCTCACCATCCGTGGTTCGCTCGCACGCGAGTCTCTGCGCCTCGGGGTGCTCCAGCTGGGCACGTCGCGCCAGCGACTCGCGTGGCTGCTCAGCCACATCGGCGAGCTGCGGGGCAGCGGCATCGTCTACACGCTCACCGTCTCGGCGGCCGAGGACGCCGCCCGCCTCCTCCGCCAGGCCGGCCACGAGGTGCGCGCCTACACGGGCCGCACCGACCCGGATGAGCGCGAGGAGTCGGAGGGCATGCTCAAGCGCAACGAGCTCAAGGCCCTCGTCGCCACGAGCGCACTCGGCATGGGCTTCGACAAGCCCGACCTCGGCTTCGTCGTGCACCTCGGCGCTCCCTCATCCCCCGTCGCCTACTACCAGCAGGTCGGCCGCGCGGGCCGCGGATCCATCGACGCCGACGTCCTGCTTCTCCCGGGCGAGGAGGACGAGGACATCTGGAGCTACTTCGCCACGGCGTCCATGCCCGACGAGGCGCGCGCCACCGCCGTGCTCGACGCCCTGCGAGACGCGAGCGACGCCAAGCCGCTCTCGACCCCCGCGCTCGAATCCCGCGTGGACATCCGCCGCTCGCCGCTCGAACTCCTCCTCAAGGTCCTCGATGTGGACGGCGCCGTCCGCCGCGTCTCCGGCGGGTGGGTCGCCACCGGCCAGCCGTGGGTCTACGACCGCGAACGCTACGAACGCATCGCGCTCGCCCGGAAGGCCGAGCAGCAGTCGATGCTCGACTACGAGCGCACGGGCGCGTGCCGCATGGAGACACTCCAGCGCGACCTCGACGACCCGTCGGCCGCGCCGTGTGGGCGGTGCGACACGTGCACGAGCGCGTGGTACCCGGCCGCCGTCACGGAGGAGGCAACCTCCTCGGCGAGCGCGTCGCTCGACCGCGTCGGCGTCCCCATCGAGCCGCGGTCCCAGTGGCCCACGGGAGCCGAGCGCCTCGGCGCCCCGGTGAAGGGGCGGCTCTCCCCCGACGAGCGAGTTGAGGAAGGGCGAGCCCTCGCTCGCCTCACCGACCTCGGCTGGGGCGGAGTGCTCCGCACGATCTTCGCGGAGGGCGCCCCCGACGCGCCGATCGCCCCCAACGTCCTCGACGCGTGCGTCCGCGTGCTCGCGGACTGGGGCTGGCAGGAGCGTCCAGCAGCCGTCGTGAGCATCCCCTCCCGCTCACGGCCCCTCCTCGTGGAGTCACTCGCCACCGGTATCGCCTCGATCGGCAAACTCCCATACCTCGGCTCGCTCGAGTTCGCCGGCGGCGGCCCCACCGGCGGCCCGGGCGGTAACAGCGCCTACAGGCTCGCGGGGGTCTGGGATCGCTTCGCCGTGGGGCCCCAACTCGCGGAAGACCTCACTCAGCTCGGCGGCCGCCCCGTGCTGCTCGTCGACGACCGCGCCGACTCCCGCTGGACGCTCACCGTCGCCGGCCGCATCCTCCGTCGGGCCGGCGCCTCCGCCGTCCTGCCGCTCACGCTCGGCCTCGTCGGCTGAGTCGCGTGCCAGCGGGCCGGTCGTGTTCGCAGAGGGCACGTCATGCTCGCGGGCGGCCGGTCGTGTTCGCGGAGGGCCGGTCATGTTCAGTCGCGGGGCTGCGGCTTCCGCGCCGTGAAGAGCTCCTCGCGCACGCGCTTCCGCAGCACCTTGCCCACGAGGGAACGCGGCAGCGAGTCGGCCTCGACGAAACGGCGCGGCACCTTGTAGCGGGCCAGACGCGAGCGACCGAAGTCCTTCAGCGCGTCGGGGTCGAACACGGCCCCGGCGTTCAGCACGACGGCTGCGGCCACGTCCTCGCCACCCGAATCCTTCGCCAGCCCCACCACGGCGACCTCGGCGATGTCGGGGTGAGAGAGGAAGACCTCCTCCACCTCCGACGGCGACACGTTGAAGCCACCCGTGATGATGAGCTCCTTCACCCGGTCGACGACCGTCACGAAACCATCAGCCGACACCGTCACGATGTCGCCCGTGCGCAGCCACCCGTCCGCGAGGAGCGACTCGGCCGTCGCGTCCGGACGGTGCCAGTAGCCCTGGAAGACCTGCGGCCCCTTCACGAGCAGCTCCCCGGGCTCGCCCGGCTCACGCTCGACGGTCGGATCGTTCGGGTCCACCACGCGGATGAAGGTGCTCGGGAACGGGACGCCGACGGCACCCGGTCGACGGGAGTGCCCCATCGGGTTGCCGAGCGAGACGGGGGACGACTCCGTCATGCCGTAACCCTCCACGAGCAGCCCACCCGTGGCCTCCTCCCAGCGCTGCACCGTCGCGACCGGCAGGCTCATCGCTCCCGAGATCGAGAACCGCACGTGGGAGAGGTCGAGCTTCGATCGGCCGGCAGCCGAACGGGTGAGAGCGTCGTAGATCGGCGGCACGGCCGGCAGGAACGTGGGCGGGGACGTCTTCGACGCATCCGTCACGAGCCCCACGTCGAAGCGCGGGAAGAGCACGACCTTCGCGCCGATGCTCATCGCCGTGATGAGGCACACCGTGAGGCCGTAGGCGTGGAACATCGGAAGCACCGCGTAGAACGTCTCGTTCCCCTCACGGAGCCCCGGCACCCACGCGCGGCACTGCATCCCGTTCGCGCGCAGGTTGCGGTGGCTCAGGATCACGCCCTTGGGCGTGCCCGTCGTGCCGCTCGTGTATTGGAGGGCGGCCACCGAGTCGAGCGTGGGACGCACGTGACGCCGACTCAGCCGACGCGACTCCACGAGGGAGGACCACGCGAGGAAGCGTCGACGCGACGGCTTCTTCGTCATGGCCGCACGCAACTCACGCGCCTTCGGGATCGGCAGCCGGAGCGCGGCGCGCTTCGCGAACGGCAGCGCCTCCGTCATGTCCACCGCGATCACGTGCTCCACGCCGATGTCCGCCGGGAAGGCCGCGACGGTGTCGTAGACCGAGTCCCACACGATCGCGACGCGCGCGCCGTGGTCCTCGAACTGGTGGCGGAGTTCGCGATCGGTGTAGAGCGGATTGTGCTCCACCACGATCGCACCCAGGCGCAGCACGGCGTAGAACGCGACGACGTGCTGCGGACAGTTCGGCAGGACGAGGGCGACCCGGTCGCCCTCCTTCACGCCGAGCTTCCGGAGACCCTCGGCCACCCGCGACACCTGCTCGGCGAGCTCGCCGTACGTGGTCTGCGCTCCGAAGAACTCCGTCGCCACTCCCCGGCGATGACGGGCGACCGCGGCGTCGAGCATGTCGACGAGGGTCTCGGTGGGCTCGGAGATGTCGGAGGGGACGCCGTCTGCGTAAGCGCTCAGCCACGGCCTGTCGTCGATGTGGGTCACGGTTCACTCTCGGCTCGGGAGTTCCCAGATTATCCGCACGCCCCTCACCGGAACCGCATGTTGACTGAGCGCTTCAAGAGTGCTTGCTGACCGCCCGACCAGGAGGCGCGGAGGTGCCTGGCGGATAATGGGGCAATGGCGTCTGCTCGGATACGGCTGGTGGCGCGCGGCGCCCTCGCGGCCGCGGTCTCGACCTTCGTCGCGCTCCTCTCGCACGTCGCCGGCGGCGGCACCGTTCCGGCCGTCGCGGGCATCGCCGTGCCGCTCGTTCTCTCGATCGCCGTGTGTACGTTCCTCGGGCGCCTCCGCTTCAGCACCCTGGGACTCGTCCTCTCCGTGGGGGCGAGCCAACTGCTCTTCCATGTGCTCTTCGTCCTGGGGGCATCCACCGGCGTCGCCGTCGGAGGTTCCGGCGCGCACGCCCACGGCATGGCGGACAGCGTCGTGCTCCTCGGCACCGCGTCACCGCTCCACCCCCACGGCGACGGAATCACCATGTGGATCGCCCACGGCCTCGCCGCTGCCCTCACGGTGATCGCGCTTCGTCGCGGCGAGAGGACCATCGCCCACCTCCGGACCGTCGGACGAATCGCGATCACGCGCCTGCTCGGCGCCATCCGGGTGCGACCGATCGCCGCCCCGTGCACGGTCTCCATCGTCGGAGCCACCCGCGTCGTATCGCGTCGCGTGAGACTCGTCCACCTCGGCGCCCTGCCCCGCCGCGGCCCACCGCTCCGCGCCGCCGCCTGACCACGCCCCCTCGACGAGGGCGCGGCCGCGGCACTCCGCGTCCCCCTTCTCGACGCCGCACGGCGACCCCTCCGAAAGACTTCACCATGCCTCGCTCATCCCTGCTCGACTCCACCCCCTCGACCCGGCCGGGCCGGGTCCGACGACCCCGGACGCTGCTCGCCACCGCCACGGCCCTCGGCATCCTGCTCGCCGCGACCACCGCGATCGCGCCGGCCTCCGCCCACGACGAGCTCGTCTCGAGCACCCCCGCGGCGGACGCCGCCCTCGACCCCGCGCCGAGCGAGATCGTCCTCACCTACTCGGACAACATCCTCGAGGTGGGCGTCGAGGTCACCGTGACCGACGCCGACGGGGCCGAATGGGTCGCCGACACCCCCGCCGTCTCGGGCCCCACCGTGACGGTGCCACTGCAGAGCGACATGCCGGGCGGCGCGTACACGGTCGACTGGCGCGTGGTCTCGTCCGACGGACACCCCATCAGCGGCACCATCCCCTTCACCGTCACGACACCGGCGAGCCCGTCGGCGAGCCCGTCGCCCTCCGCGTCGGAGCCCGCCGTGACGACACCCACCGACTCGGTCACGTCCGCCCCATCACCCTCCGCATCGAGCGAGCCGACCGAGGCCGGCCTCTCCGGAGGACACCTCGCGATCATCGCCGGGATCATCCTCGCCGTGATCGTCATCGTGGCCGGCGTGCTGTTCGTCGTCACGCGACGCCGCAACGGCCCTGACGCGGGTGACGACGGAGCGCGACGAGACGACGACAGCCTGTAGCCGCACCCGCGCGGCGCACATCGATCGGCCGGGGGCATCGCCTCCGGCCGATCGGCGTTTCGGCGTCAGCTCAGCGCGGAATGCTCTCGCGCGGCGGCCCGAATGCCGCCCGCGTCGAGATGACGTTCACGATGCGCTCGATCGGGCCACGGCCGAGCGTGAGCCGCCACAGCGGACAGAGTACGAGCGCCGTGAGGGCGAACCAGCCCCAGGCGCAGCCGCTCGGCTCCTCCGGGAACAGCAGCGCATAGGCGACCACGTGGATCGAGTAGGTGCTGAGCGCCGTCGCCCCGATCGACTCCACGGGGAAGAGCACGGGGCGGGCTCGGCGGGCGATCAGCAGGCACACACCGATCACGAGCGCGGCGATACCCGACGACCCCACGATCTCGAACGTCGTCCCGGAGTGCGCCTCCATGCCGAGGAGGAGCGACCAGTCGGGTTCGGCGATCGCCCCGGGCACGCCGGGATAGGAGAAGGTCAGGTCGGCGGCGTCCGGGTCGGTCGTCGCGATGCCGAACCCGTAGCCGGCCACGGCGAGCGCCAGTCCCACGAGGGCGAGGCGCACGGCGACCGCGCGGGAGCCGAGGTCGAGCCGGCCGAGTCCCATCCCGAACCAGAGGAACGACATCCACGCGATCACGGGATAGCCACCCGTGACGAACAGTTCGACGAGCAGGTTGTCGTCCGCCACCCCGTACGCGCCGGCCACGGTCGCGAGGAGCAGCACGATCGGCGGCGCCACGATCGCCCACACCCCGGCGAGGACGAAGAGGGTGCGCGCCCGCAGCCCGAGCATGGGAACGGCGAGGAGGAACATGACGGCGTAGTACTCGAGGATCACGATGATGTTCGTGCCGAGCGCGGTCAGCCCCACGCCGATGAGGAAGATGAGCAGCGCGCGAACGGTGATCCGCACCCGCGCACGGGCCCGCATGTCGTCGGCGTCCTCGCGATCCGCGTAGCGCGTCCGCCCCCCGGAGAGGAGCGAGACCGAGATGCCCGCGAGCACGGCGAACAGGATCGACGAGCGGCCGTGCACGATCGCGCCCCACGTCGACGGATCCGCGAGCACGAGATCGTCGGGAGCCCCCAAGTGGGCGCCGAACATGCCCAGCACGGCGAGTCCGCGGGCGACGTCGAGCCCGAGGACGCGCGATGGGTCCGCGATCGCTCTCACGCACCCACCCTAAAGCCGTGAGGTGTCACGAAAGGTCGTTCGACCTGGGCGTCGACCGACCGATTGCGACACCTCACGGGAGGTGGAGCGTGATCAGGAGTTGGCGGACGCCACGAGCGAGTCGAGGCCGTCGGCGTCCAGGGGGCTGCCCGGGAACGACGCGATGCGCTCGAGCGGCATGGAGCCGAGCATCTTCACGGTCTCGGGATCGGAGAGCATCGAGGACATCACGCTGCCCGGAGCCGAGTCGATCGCCGACTGAAGAAGCTGGCCGCCGCGGGGGTGGTCGAGCCACTCCTGCACCGTCGAGTCCGTGCCGAGCGGGACTCGGAGGTCGTCGCCCGCGAGACCGATCGTGGCACTCCCGCGGATGTCCCGGCTCGACGCACCCACCTCCACGACGTACTCGCCGCCCTCGACGGTCCACTGGCCGACCTGCGGGTGGAAGTACGCGAGGTCGTCGTGCACGATGTCGAGCGTGACGGTCTCCGTCTCACCCGCAGCGATCTCCACGACGGTGAACGCCGACAGCGAGCGGATCGCCCGCGTCACCGCGGAACCGGGGAGCCCCGTGTAGACCTGGACGACCTCACGTCCGTCGCGCGAACCGGTGTTCGTGACCGCGACGCTCACGCGGATCCCGCCCTTGTGCTCTGCGGCCTCGACGGCGCCGTAGGAGAACGTCGTGTACGACAGCCCGTGGCCGAACGGGAACGCCACCTCGGTGCCCTTGGCGTCGAAGCCGCGGTACCCCACGAAGATGTCCTCGCCGTAGCGCACGTGACCGAACTCGCCGGGGAAGGTCAGGTGCGACGGGCTGTCCTCGAGGCGCACGGGCACGGTCTCGGTGAGGCGACCGGACGGGTTCACCGCACCGAAGAGCACGTCGGCCACGGCACCGCCGCCCGCCTGGCCGAGCAGCCAGCCCTCGACGATCGCGGGCACGCGGTCCTGCCAACCGGACGTGCGCACGACGCCGCCGTTCGACAGCACGACGACGACGTTGCGGTTCACGTCGAGCACGGCCTCGAGGAGCGCGGTCTGCTCGGCGGGGAGCTCGATGTGGCTGCGGTCGAAGCCCTCCGATTCCTCCTCCGCGGGAAGGCCGAGGAAGAGGAGTACGACGTCGGCGCCCGTCGCGACGGTGACGGCCTCGTCGCGGAGCGTGTCCGCGTCTGTCGAGGTGCCGTCCGGTGCGCCGGCGAGCGCGAAGCCCGGGGCGAAGGTCACGCGTTCGCCCGCGACCGCTCGGATCTCATCGAGCGCGTTGTCGAGCCGCGTGGGGTTGATGAGGGAGCTGCCGGCACCCTGGAATCGGGGCGTGCGCGCGAACTCGCCGACCACCGCGATGGCCCCGGAGCCCGACGCATCGAGCGGGAGGGCCTCGCCCTCGTTGCGGAGGAGGACGATGCTGCGGCCGGCGGCCTCACGGGCGAGGGCGTGGTGCGCGTCCACGTCGTAGGTCGCGTCGGGGTCGGCTCCGGCCACGATGCGGTCGACGAGCTCGACGGCGCGGCGTGCGGACGTGGTCACGTGGGCCTCGTCGAGGCGTCCGTCACCGACAGCGGCGACGAGCTCGGCGTCGGTACGGCCACCGCTCGACGGCATCTCGAGGTCGAGGCCGGCGGCGACCCCCGCGACCCGGTCGTTCACGGCGCCCCAGTCGGAGACGACGAGGCCGCCGAAGCCCCACTCGTCGCGCAGCACCGTGGTGAGCAGCCACGGGTTCTCCGACGCGTACACGCCGTTGATGCGGTTGTACGAGCACATGACCGTCCAGGGCTGCTGCTCCGTGACCACGCGCTGGAACGCGCGCAGGTAGATCTCGCGGAGGGGGCGCTCGTCCACGTCGGCGCTCACACGGAGGCGGTCGGTCTCCTGGTTGTTGGCGGCGAAGTGCTTGAGGGAGGCGCCCACGCCCTGGCTCTGGATGCCGCCGACGAGAGCCGAGCCCATCACACCGGAGACGAGCGGGTCCTCGGAGAAGTACTCGAAGTTGCGGCCGCACAGCGGCGAGCGCTTGATGTTGATGCCCGGGCCGAGGAGCACGCCGACCTTCTCCGCGCGGGCCTCCTCGCCGAGAGCCACGCCGACGCGGCGGACGAGCTCGCGGTCCCAGCTCGATCCGAGCGCGACGGCCGGCGGGAAGCACGTGGTGGGAACGCTGTCCGCGAGGCCGAGGTGGTCGCCACCCTCGCGCTGTTTGCGGACGCCATGCGGTCCATCCGTGAGCATGACCGACGGGATGCCGACGCGATCCACCGCCTTCGTCGTCCAGAAGTCGGCGCCGCTCGTGAGCGATGCCTTCTCCTCCAGTGTCAGGTCGTCGAGGCGTTCGCTGTGGCTCATGGTTCCCGTCCATTCCCGGCGGCGTCCCTGCCGTCCGTCCAAAAACCATACAACGCTCGGGTTTGGCGGACAAGGCTTCGCGGACCGTGGTCCCTGACAACTCGCTGTGGCCTAGCATCGAGACATGGCTGAGCGGGGGTCGTACGCGAAGGGCGTCGCGCGTCGGGAGGAGATCCTCACGGCGGCGCTCGACGTCTTCTCCCGCGAGGGCTACCGCGGCACCTCCCTCCGCGAGGTGGCGAAGCAGGTGGGCGTGAGCCTCCCCGGACTCATGCACTACTTCGAGTCCAAGGAGCACCTGCTCACGGCGATCCTGCAGAAGCGCGACGAGGTGGACGGCGAATCCCTCCCCTCGACGGGCGACTTCCTGGACACGCTCATCAGGATCATGCGGCACAACCGCGACGTGCCCGGCCTCGTTCAGTTGTTCATCACGCTCGCCGCCGCCGCCGAGGATCCGGCGCACCCGGCGCACCCGTTCTTCGTCGACCGCTACGCGGCCGTCCTCCCGACCCTCGCCGGGTCCATCCGGGACCGCCAGGACGCCGGAACGGCGCGCGCGGACCTCGATCCCGAGCACATCGCGCGAGTGCTGGTCGCCCTCGCGGACGGCATCCAGATCCAGTGGGCGCTCGACCGCTCGGTCGACATGGCCGGTGACATCGAGCGACTCTGGGCCCTCTTCGAGGTCTGACCCTCCGCCGCTACCCCGCGGCGTGCGGACTCCGGTCCCCTCCCGGAACCTGCAGACGACGAAAGCCCGCACGTCCGCCGAGTGGTTCTGCGGATGCGCGGGCTTTCGGAGCCGGCCCTACGGGGCGTCGGTCGGGGCGGGCGACAGGTCGTCGAGGACCGCGGCGAGCTGCTCGACCACCCAGTCGATGTCCTCCTCGGACACGACGATGGGCGGCGCGAAACGGATCGTGGACCCGTGCGTGTCCTTCACGAGCACGCCGCGCGCCATGAGCGCGACGCACACGGCGCGACCCGTCGCGAGCGCCGGATCGATGTCGACGCCGGCCCACAGACCGGCTCCGCGCACCGTGACGACGCCGCGACCGATGAGGCCCTCGAGACCCGCGTGGAGGCGGGCGCCGAGCACGCGTGCGCGCTCCTGCATCTCGCCCGTCGCGAGCATCCGCACGACCGCGAGACCCACGGCCGCCGCGAGCGGGTTGCCGCCGAACGTGGAGCCGTGCTCACCCGGGCGCAGCACACCGACGATGTCGCGGTTGCCGACGACGGCCGACACGGGGACGATGCCGCCGCCGAGCGCCTTGCCGAGTAGGTAGAGGTCGGGCTCCACACCCACGAGGTCGCACGCGAACGTGGCGCCCGTGCGGCCGAGGCCCGACTGGATCTCGTCCGCGATGAAGAGCACGTTGTGCTCCGTGGTGATGCTGCGCACGGCCGGCAGGTAGTCGGCGGGCGGCACGACGATGCCGGCCTCTCCCTGGATCGGCTCGATGAGCACCGCGACGGTGTTCTCGTCGATGGCCGCGGCGAGCGCCTCGGCATCGCCGTAGGGAACGGACCGGAAGCCGGGCGTGAACGGCCCGAAGCCCGCGCGGGCGGTCTCGTCGTCCGAGAAGCTGATGATCGTGGTGGTGCGTCCGTGGAAGTTGCCGTTCGCCACGATGATGTTCGCCTGGCCGTCGGCCACGCCCTTCACGCGGTAGCCCCACGCACGGGCGAGCTTGATGCCCGACTCCACGGCCTCCGCTCCCGTGTTCATCGGGAGGACCATGTCCTTGCCGGCGAGCGCGGCGAGCTCCGTCGCGAACGCACCGAGCTGGTCGTTGTGGAAGGCGCGGCTCGTGAGCGTGACGCGGCCGAGCTGCTCCGTGGCGGCCGCCACGAGCGTCGGGTTCGAGTGCCCGAAGTTCACGGCCGAGTAGGCGGCGAGGCAGTCGAGGTAACGGTTGCCCTCCACGTCGGTGACCCACGCGCCCTCCGCCGTCGCGGCGACGACGGGGAGCGGGTGGTAGTTGTGCGCGACGTGCTCGTCCTCGAGGGCGAGCACGGCCTCCGTGGCCGTGCCGGTGGCCGCGGCCTGGCCGACGGCGCTCATCGGCGGAGCTCCAGCGTGCAGCACTTCACGCCGCCGCCGCCGAGCAGCAGCTCGGAGAGGTCGACGCCGATCGGGTTGTAGCCGCGCTCGCGCAGCTGCTTCTCGAAGCCGACCGCGCGCTTCGCGATGACCACGTTGTAGCCGTCGGAGATGGAGTTGAGGCCGAGGATGGACGCGTCCTCCTCGCTCACGAGGATGGCGTCGGGGTAGCGCTCCTGCAGGATGGCGAGGCTCGGCGCGTCGAAAGCGCTCGGGAGGTACGCGATGTTCGCGTTCGCGTCGCCCGCGAGCGGATCGAGCACGGCGATGGCGGTGTCGAGGTGGTAGAACGACGGGTTCGTGAGCGTGAGCGACACGACCTCGCGGCCGTAGATCGAGGCGACCTCGGCGTGGCTGTTCGAGGCGCTGCGGAAGCCGGTGCCGGCGAGGATCACGTCGCCGACGAGGAGGAAGTCGCCCTCGCCCTCGTTGATCTCCTGGGGCTCGCGCACGTCGAAGTCGTTCTCGCGGAACCAGTCCATGAACGCGGGGCCCTCGGGCTGGCGCTGCGGGTAGGTGAAGCTCGCGCCGTACGCGACGTTGCCGATGACGAATCCGCCGTTGGCCGTGTAGACCATGTCGGGCAGACCGTCGATCGGGTCGATGAGGTGCACGGTGTGGCCGAGCGAGACGTACGTGTCGTAGAGCGTCTGCCACTGGGCGACGGCCTTCGCCGTGTCGGTCGGCTTGGCCGGCTCCATCCACGGGTTGATCTTGTAGACGACCGTGAAGAAGTCCGGCTTGCACATGAGGTAGGTACGCGGAGTGGCCGTGCGCTCCGGCGTCGTGGCGGTGGTCGTGGTGGTGTCGGTCATCGTGTCTCCTGGGCCGGCGCGTCGCGCCGCCGGTGCGTCGTGGCCGCGAGGCCGGTGCGTGGACGGGGGACGGCGGACCAGGTCGCTCTCTCGAACCCCGCGGAGGCGGGACGCCACTTCCAGTGTGGCACAGAGGCTCCCGGAGCCGAGGTGTGCTGGACGCACGAAATCACCGATTCGTGACGTCCGATTGCAACGAATCGCTGCCGTTGCCCGCTAGCCTGATCGGATGGACAACCTGGACCGTGGAATCATCGACCTCCTCCGCCAGAACGCCCGTGCGAGCTACGGCGACATCGGCGGGGTGGTGGGGCTCTCCGCCTCGGCCGTGAAGCGCCGAGTCGACCGCCTCGTGGCCGACGGCGTGATCCGCGGCTTTACCATCCAGGTCGACCCGACGGTCGACGGCTACAACACGGAGGCGTACGTCGAGCTCTTCTGCCGCGGCACCGTGGCGCCCGACGAACTGCTCCGCATCCTCTCCGGCGTTCCCGAGGTGGTCGACGCCGGCACCGTCACGGGCAGCGCCGACGCGATCGTCCACATGCGCGCCCGCAGCATCCCCGCCCTCGAGGACGCCCTCGAGAAGGTGCGCATCGCGCCCAACGTGGACCACACCCGCAGCGCGATCGTGCTGTCGCGGCTCATCCACCGCACGCACGACTGACGGGCAACGTTCGCCGCGCGTCGTCGTTGTGTCGAGTACACGGCCGAGGTACTTTCATTTCATTCCGATTTTCACTTCGCATCGAAAAGAGTCTGATAATGAAATTACGGCTTTATCTTCCGAAGTCTGCGGATCGATATCAAGAGGGCATTCGACGCTTGCCCGAACTGGAGCTTGTGCATGCACCGGCAGATGCATCGATCGAGGTTAGGGGGGACCGCAGGCCTCTCTGGATTCTCGAGAGTACGTCTGCATTGCCGCCGCGTCTTAGCTCAGCGATACCTTCGGGATGGATCGGACTCATAATTGGTCGAGCCATTCCACAAAATCTTCGGGAGCAGCTCGAACTCGAGGGGATCGGCTGGTGGGACTTACGTGGCGGGATTCACGTAGAGATTGGCCAAACCCTCATTCACATCGATCGAACTGCAGTGCGAGGGTCTGCGGCACCCAAATCGCAGGACAGGAAGCTGGGGCCTGCCGGTACCCGCGCGGTACAACTCATGCTCGCCCATCCATCCAGCGAGCTTTGGGGAGTTAGCGAACTCTCGGCCCAGGCAGACCTCTCGATCGGTCAGGCACACAACGTGCTTTCACTTCTCGAGCAACGCGGTTTCGTCAAAGCAATAGGCCGCGGATCGAGCAGGAGACGGCTTCTCGAGGACCGCCCTGGCATGCTCGAATGGCTCAGAGCCGGTGAAAGTCGACTCAGGATCCCCACCCCCGCCCCAACATTCCTTTACGCGCGCAACGACGTGGACCTCGCCACTAAATTCGCCGAGCGTGCCTCAGCCGCCCAAGTTCGGTATGCCGTCACGTCAACTCTTGGAGCTCGTCTTCGCGGTACCCCGGTGACCACCTCGGTCGTCACCCGCATTCGAGTCGATGCGAAAGACCCTCGATCAGTCATGGACCAGTTGGGACTCGAAAAGCTAGGCGGAGATGGGGCAGAAGGAGGCGCAAATCTCGAGTTGTGGGCTGACACGGGGCGAGTAGGCGTTCACGGCTCCTCGCGGATCAATGGCGTCATGGTCGCTCCAGAGGTCCGAATCTGGCTAGATCTTGTCCGACAAGGCGGCCGCTATGAGGACGCCTCGGACCTCCTGAAGGAAAAGATTCTTGACAGAGCCTAATGGAACCGAAATCTCGGCCTACGACCCGGACACAACCGAGCTGATAGTCGCAGAAGCGGCGGATATCCTCCGCTCGGCCGGTTTCACCAGTTCCCACATGGTGATCATCGGAGGTCTTGTCCCAACCCTCCTCGTCCCGGTGCTCGATCCAGACACAGAGCCGCATATCGGAACTGCTGATATCGACATCTGCCTAAGTCTCGCGCTCATCGACGGCCGAACGGAGGAATACGAGCGGCTGGAGACAGTACTTCGACGTCTTGACTTCGAACCAGCGGACAGTTCTTTCCGCTGGGTCCGGGCAAAGTATCCGAGAATAACTCTCGAGTTCTTCTGCCCCGCAGCCGATGGGAGACCAGCCGGACAGATGCACCGGCCCAAGGCTCTCACCAACCCGACCGGTAAACACAATCTTGGCGGCCAGCTCTCTGCCCTGGCATTGGACGCCGGTGCCCTCATGACAACCGACGTCGAGGTCGTCGCCCGGACCATAGAACTTCCCCGAGGTAAGGGGACCATCGAAATGGACCTTCGCGTGACCGGCCCTTTGGCATTCCTAGCGGCGAAGGCGGATGCCATCAGGCAGCGGGACAAGCCTAAAGATGCATACGACATCATTTGGTTACTCGAGAGTTGGCCAGGCGGCGCGGCTGGCGCAGCCCGAAGCTTCGCTGCACGGCCGGCGTACTCCGCTGAGGTGAGGGAAAGTATCAAGCAGCTAGGTGACTTGTTCGCCGATGTCGATTCGGTGGGAGCGCGTAGCTATGCCCAATTCGTCTCGCAACCAGGCGGCCAGGACCGTGCGGCACGCCAAGCCCAGGGGGCGGTCGCAGAATTCTTGAGCGCGTTACCCGAAATTCCTGGCGAGGTAGTGACGCAGTCAGCAGAGTTCCTAGAACCTGACCCACCGAGTGTGATCGAGACAAGTGAACATTGACGCGCCCCTCGGCATGGATTGGCACCGCAAGACCCCTGACGCAGCCATACGGAACACATAGGGAACGCTCACCACCGCTGCGGCTTCCCGCTGCGGGAGGGCTAGGTTCGCTGCGTAGTCCTGGAACATGACCTCCTCGACCCCGTCCCCCGGAACGGATCCGGCCGCACCCGAACCCACCGACGCCGCGGCATCCGGTGTCCGCACGTCTCGTCGTCGACGGCCCCGATCGCGCCGAAGGCGCAACATCCTGATCGGCTCGGCCCTCGTCGTCACGCTCACACTCGGCGGCGGCACTGCCTGGGCGCTCGACCGCTTCGTCATCCCCCACGTGGAGATCTCGGACGTCTCCGCGTACGAGGCCGCGCAGTCCTCGGTCAGCTCGGACTCCGGCTCCGCGAGCGAGACCAATGCCAGCACGACCGACACGAGCTACACCTCCGACGACACGTCGGTCCAGATCTCCACCGTCACGACGGGGAGCGGCGACAGCACCGTCACCTACTACGTGGCGGACGTGACCCTGACCGACGCGACGACCCTCCGGTCGGCGTTCGCGAACGACCAGTTCGGCGAGAACATCACGGAGAACACGTCGGCGATCGCCGAGGACAACGACGCGATCTTCGCCATCAACGGCGACTACTACGGGTTCCGCGACACGGGCATCGTGATCCGCAACGGTGTCGTCTACCGCGACGAGGGCGCCCGCGATGGGCTCGCCTTCTACACGGACGGCACGGTGGAGGTCTACGACGAGACCACGACGACGGCCGACGAGCTCGTCGCCGACGGCGTGTGGAACACGCTCTCCTTCGGTCCCGCGATCGTCGAGGACGGCGAGATCGTCGACGGGATCGAGGACGTCAAGGTCGACACGAACGTCGGCAACCACTCCATCCAGGGCGATCAGCCCCGCACGGCGGTCGGCGTGATCGACGACAACCATCTCGTCTTCGTCGTCGTCGACGGGCGCAGCCCTGGCTACAGCAAGGGCGTCGACCTGACCGAACTCGCGGAGATCATGCAGGGCCTCGGCGCCACCACCGCGTACAACACCGACGGCGGCGGGTCCTCGACCATGTACTTCAACGGCTCGCTCGTGAACGATCCGCTCGGCACCGGGGAGGAACGCGGCACGTCCGACATCCTCTACATCGCGGACGGGAGCTGAGCCGTGATCGTCCTCATCCCCTCGTTCCAGCCGGACCGGCGACTCGTCGGCCTCGTCGACGACCTCCTCGCCGCCGATTGCTCGCTCACGATCCTGATCGTCGACGACGGCAGTGGTCCGGACTACGCATCCGTCTTCGCGGAGGCGCGCGAGCACGGCGCCGAGCTCATCGGCACCACCTCGAACCACGGCAAGGGCCACGCCCTCAAGCTCGGCTTCCGCCACGCGCTCGTGCACCACCGCGGCGAGGACGTCGTGTGCGCCGACAGCGACGGGCAGCACCGCGTGGACGACATCCTCCGGGTCGCGGAGCGGGTCCTCGCCGAGTCGGACGTGCACTAAACGCGTCCCGCGATCGTGCTCGGCGGACGGCGCTTCGTCGGCGACGTGCCGCGACGGAGCCGCTTCGGGAACGCCGTCTCGCGCCACCTCTTCTCCGCGACGACCGGCGGCGACGTGCACGACACGCAGACGGGCCTCCGCGGCTACCCGGCCGAGCTGCTCGGCTGGCTGCTCGAGGTGCCCGGTGAGCGATTCGAGTACGAGCTCACGACGCTCGTGCGGGCGCAGGCGTCCGGACACCGCATCGTGGAGGTGCCGATCGACACGGTGTACCTCGACGAGAACGCATCGTCGCACTTTCGACCCGTCGTCGACTCGGTGCGCGTCATGCTCCCCATCGCGGCGTTCGCACTCGTGGGGCTCCTGTCGTTCGTCATCGATGTGGCTGCCCTGCAGGCGCTCGACACGCTGACCGGTTCGCTCCTCGTGGCCGTCGTGGGCGCCCGCGTGCTCAGCGCGACGATGAACTTCCTGCTCAACCGACGCCTCGTGTTCCGCGCGGGAACGGCCGGCGGGATCCGGCGTCAGGCGCTGCGCTACGGTGCGCTCGCGCTCGTGCTGCTGGGCGCGAGCTATCTCTTGATCGCGGCGCTGACGGGCCTCGGCGTGGGTCTCATTCCGGCGAAGATCGTCGCCGAGGTGACCCTCTTCGCCGTGAGCTACGCGGTGCAGCGGGGGGTCGTGTTCGCGGGCCGCCGCGGGCGGGCGACCGCGCCGGACGTCGCGACGTCGGCGCACGACCGAGCGCCGGCCCCGGCGACCACGACGGGAGGGCGACCGAGGCCGTAGCGTGGTCGCATGGCGGACAGACACGGGGTGCGGACGGAGTGGCGCGGGCGGATCGCGGACGACGAGCTGAACGCGCTGCACGCCGAGGCCTTCGGGCACGAGGTCTAGGGCGCCGACTGGGTCGCTCGACTCGAGCGGTTCAGTGTCGGGTGGGTCGTGGCGCGCGACGAGGGCGGGCTCGTGGGCTTCGTGAACGTCGCGGGCGACGGCGGCGTCCACGCCCTCCTGCTCGACACGTGCGTCGCGACGCGGGCACGGGGACGCGGTATCGGTGCGGAGCTCGTTCGCGCCGCGGTGGACGGCGCTCGCGCGGCGGGGTGCGAATGGCTTCACGTCGACTTCACCGAGGATCTCGCGCCGTTCTACCGCGATGCGTGCGGCTTCCGACCGACGGCGGCGGGGCTGCTGGCGCTCTGAGAGAGAGTCCACTGGCCGTGCGGCTGGCGAGGCCACCGAGGAGCGTCGATCGCCTGGCGGGCCCTCGGCACGGTACGAATATTGTACTGAGGGTTGTGTCACACACTTTGTATTGATACGTTGTTTGTACCAACACAGAATGTCGGCGCCGGCATCACCGCCGCCCGGATCCCCGGGCCGATCGAAGGAGAAGATCCCCATGAACGCTCAAGCGTGGATCTATGTCGTCATCGGGTACGCGCTCGTCCTGGCGGCCGCACCGTACGGCTTCGCCCGCACCGAGACCGCCCGCCGCAAGGCCGTCGACCGTCTCGCCAAACGCATCGACCTCGCCGTCCCCACCTCGCCCATCGAGGACGAACGGATCGGCCTGCGCCTCGCGGTGCGCGAACGCTACATCGCGGTGGGCGGGGGCATCGGACTGATCGTCGCGATCCTCGCCACGCTCTTCCTGCCCGGGTTCGATCAGAACAACTTCTCGCTGCTCGGCATCTTCATCCTCTCGCTCACCGGAATCGGTGTCGGGGCCGGGCTCAGCGCGCTGCGCACCACCCGCGAGCTGCCGAGCGACGTGCCACGCATCGCGCGTCTGTCCTCGCCGACGATGAGCGACTACCTCATCGGCCTCGAGTACCGCGGTGCCATCGTCACCGTGATCGCCGGCGCTCTCGTCACCGCGATCGTGATCCCTCTCGGCTTCGCCTTCGCGGAGCTCACGTGGGACCGTGCGATCCTCCCGATCGTCGTCGCGATCCTCGCGATCGGCGCCCTCATCGGCACGCTCGCCATCTCGCGGTCCATCCTCGACCGCGGTCAGCGCGCCGGCTCGGTCCTCGAGCTCGCCTGGGACGACGCCATCCGCTCGACCGCCCTGCGCGACCTCATCACCGTGCCGCTCGCGTTGGGATTCGCCGCGGCCTTCGTGCCGCTCGTGACGGTCATCACCGGTGCCCGTATCGTGCAGCCCACGACGAGTGCGGACAACCTCCTCACCCTCGTCGCCCTCGGGGCTATCGCCCTCTTCGCTCTGATCGGCGTCATCGTGGCGATCGTGGTACTCGCATCCAGCCCGCAGCGGCACTACCGGCGCCGCCTCTGGCCGACGCCCGCCGGCAACGCGGCGACCACCGCTCCGGCCCCGACCACCGCCGGAACGGAAGGGGACGTCCGATGATGCTCCTCATCGATCCCGCCTCGGCGACGGCGCCGTTCGAGCAGCTGCGCACCCAGATCGTCGATGCCGTCCGGTCCGGCGCGCTCGTCGCCGGCACGAAACTCCCCACGGTGCGCAAGCTGGCCGACGACCTGGGGCTCGCGCCCGGCACCGTCGCCCGCGCCTACCGCGAGCTGGAGCGCGACGAGGTGATCGAGACGCGCGGACGCCACGGCACCTTCGTCGCGGCGACGGGCGACCCCACCCAGCGCCAGGCCCAGGCCGCGGCCACCGCGTTCGCCGATCGGGCCCGTCAGCTGGGCCTCACCCCCGACGACGCGCTCGGCTACGCCCGCGCCGCGCTCGGCCTCCCAGCCCCCTCCTGACCCGCCCTCCCCCTCACACCCCACCCCTCGACATGCAGCTTTCGAGCGTCTTTACGCCGATGTACCGGCGGAAGGACGCTCAAAAGCTGCGTGTGGGCGAGGGGGGAAGCGTGTACGACGCAGATGGGTAGGGCAGAGTGAGGGGATGGAACGGGAGAGGGAGAGCCCCGGGCGCACGTCCACGGACGTGACCGTGCGGCGTGTCCGGGCGGGGAAGACGTTCGTGCGCGTGAACACGATCGGCACGAGCGGCGACCGCCCCTTCCTCCTCGTGCCCGGCATCGGTGTCTCGTCCGACTACTTCGAACGCCTCGCCCCCAACCTCAACCGCTTCGGCCCCGTCCACGCCGTCGACCTCCCCGGGTTCGCGGGCGTCCCTCACCCCGGGCGGGCGATGAGCATCCGGGAGTACGCCAACCTGCTCGGGCGCGTCATCGACGAGCTGGAGCTCGACGACCCCGTGATCGTCGGGCACTCGATGGGAACCCAGGTCGTCACCGACCTCGCCGCACGCCGACCCGGACTCTCGACCATCGTGCTCATCGGCCCCGTCGTGAACCCCGCCGAACGACGCGTCCTCACACAAGCGGCGCGCTTCCTCCAGGCCAGCTGGTTCGAGCCCGGCCGCGTGAAAGCGCTCGCGATCGGTGCATACGCGGTGTGCGGATTCCGGTGGTTCTCGCGGATCCTGCCGCGCATGATGCGATTCCCGATCGAGCAGGCGCTCCCCCACGTGCGCGCCCACACGCTCGTAATCCGTGGAGAGCACGACTACGTCGCCCCGCGCGACTGGGTGGAGCGCATCGGCGAGCTGCTGCCGTCCGCCCGACTCTGGGAGATCCCGGGAGCCGCCCACTCGGTGATGCACGCGCACGCCCCCGAGGTCGCGCGCCTGTGCGTCGAGCACGCGGAGCAGCCCGTGCTCGGCGACGGCGATGTGCGGCTCCGCCATTTCCCCGACGAGGACATCGAGGAGGGCACGGCCCCCAAGCCGTCGTTCTCCGACGCGGTGAAAGCACTGCGCGCGCGGTTCCGGGAGACGATCGCCGTGGCGCAGGACGATGACGCGGCGCTCGCGGCGGCGAAGACCGAGCACGCCGAGGCCATGCAGTCGGCACACGACCGGGCGGTCGCCGATCAGAACGACGCGGAGAAGAACGAGAACGACTGACGGCCACCCGTCGCACCGCGGGCTTGACCCTCACGCCGCGTGAGGGCCGATCGTGGACGCATGAGTGACTACTACGACGCCTTCGAGGTGAGCCCCGTACCCGTTCCCGGTCCCGATGCCGTCGCACCCGAACCCTTCCGCGGCATCTACGGCATGCCCGCATTCGTGACCGTCCCGACCACCGATCTGACTGCATCCGTCGACTTCTGGACGCGAGGGCTCGGATTCTTCGAGCTGTTCGCCGTGCCCGGTCGGCTCGTGCACCTGCGCCGGTGGGCGTTCCAGGACGTCCTGCTCGTTCCCTCCGAGACCGCGACCGACGCCCCTCCGGCGATGAGCGTGAGCTTCGCGTGCGTCCTGGACCAGCTCGATCCGGTCGTCGACGCCTGCCGCTCCCTCGGATCAGGAACGGTCGGCGACGCGCACGACACACCCTGGAACACGCGCGACGTGGAGGTCATCACCCCGGAGCGGACACGGGTCGTCTTCACGGCCGCGAAGCCGTTCGACCCGGCGAGCGCCGCGGCGAGGAACCTCGAGGCCATGGGCATCACCCCGTCGGACTCCGGTGCGGGGGGCAACGGTGTCGAGAACAATGGGGACCATGACTGACGAGACCGACGACGAGGAGCTGACGGTCGGCCGGGCCGCCACGCGCCTCGGTGTGACCGTGCGGGCGCTGCACCACTGGGACGAGATCGGTCTCGCGCAGCCCTCGTCGCGCTCGATCGCGGGCTACCGGCTCTACACGGGTAGCGACATCGAGCGGCTGAGCCGCATCATCGTCTATCGCGAGCTCGGCCTCGACCTCGAGGCGATCGGGAGCGTGCTGGACGACCCTGACACGGACGTCGTCGCCGCCCTCGAGGCCCAACGGGCCGGTCTCGCCGAGAGGATCGAGCACCTCTCCTCCCTGAGCGTGTCGCTCGACCGTATGATCGAGGCGCACACGCGCGGACTCCTCCTCACCGAGGACGAGCAGCGCGCGGCGCTCGGCCCCGGATGGGACCCGCAGTGGCCGGCCGAGGCACGCCGGCGCTACGGCGACACGACCCCGTGGCGCCAATACGCGGAGCGGTCGGCGTCTCGTACACCAGCGGACTGGCAGGCCGTCGCGGAGACGAACGCCGCGTTCGAGCGGGCTCTCGCGGAGGCGATGGAGGCCGGGATCGCTCCCGGCAGCCCCGAGGCGAACGCCCTCGTCGAGCGCCACCGCGAGGTGTTCTCGGCATACTTCCCCGTCTCCCGATCGATGCAGGTGGTTCTCGGCCGGATGTACGAGGCCGATCCCGCCTACGCCGCGCACTACGACGGTGTCCGGCCCGGGCTCGCCTCCTGGCTCCGTCGCGTCATCGACGCCGGTGCCCGCGCTCACGGCATCGACCCCGACACCGCGACCTGGGAGGACGACGCGACGACGGACGACCGGTCGGGATGCGGCCACGCCGCGATCGGCTAGCTCCCGGAGCGCGAGTCCCCCGCGACCTTGCCGAGAGCCTCGATGAGAGCGCTCTTCCCGTCGAGCACCACGGCGAGCATCGCGTCGGCGGCCCCGGACGCGTCTCCGAGGTTGATCGCGTCGTAGACGGCCGCATGCTCGGCCGCGTCCGACCCGAAGTCCACCTCGTCGTCGCCGTGCTCGGCCGCGCGCTGCTGCACGCTGAAGCTCACGTACATGAAGTCGGCCACGAGCCGACCGAACCGCTGCAGGAGCATGTTGTGCGACGCGCCGTACACGGCCATGTGGAACTCGACGTCGCTCGCGGCGTAGCCCGCGTGGTCGTGCGCCGACCGCCCCATCTCCGCCTGTGCCGCCTCGATGCGGTGAAGGTCGGCCATGGTCGCGCGGCCGGCGGCGAGACGCGCGGCCGCCGGCTCGAGGACCTGCCGCAGCTCCACGAGGTCGCGCATGATCGGCTCGCCCATGCCTTGCGCGTAGAACCAGCCGAGCAGGTCGCTGTCGAACGTGTTCCACAGCTCGCGGGGACGCACGCGGGTGCCCACTTTCGGCCGGATCTCGATGAGCCCCTTGGCCGAGAGAACCTTCATGGCCTCCCGCACCGACGTGCGGCTGACGCCGTACTCCTCCACGAGTCGGTCCTCGCGCGGGAGGAGTTCCCCCGGAGCGTAACGCCCGCCCACGATGGACTGTCCGATCGCGTCGATCACGCGCCCCTGCAGACCGCGCATGCGGTAGCCGGAGTTGTTCTCGTTGCTCACAGAGTCGAGGCTACCCGCCGAGGTCGGAGTGCTCACGGTCGCACCATCTCCGGACTCACGAACACGGTGTCGCCGTCGACCGTGATCTCCACATCGCGGAGATAGGGATGCACCGCGGCGAGGTCCACGTCGACGCCGAGGCCGGGTGCATCCGGCACATGGACGAGACCGTCCTGGTCGGGGACGAGGTGCGTCCTCGTGATGTCCTCTGCGAGGCGTTTGGGGTGGGCCGGGTACTCGCAGATGCGATGGTCGGCGAGGCCGGCGTATGGCTGCAGCGACGCCGACAGGGCGAGGTGCGACGTGAAGGTGTGGTTCACATACGTCACGTCGCGGAGCTCGGCGTAGTCGGCGACACGCTTCGCCGCACCGATCCCGCCGATCCGGCCCGTGTCGACCTGGACGAAGCCGACGCCCCCGTAATCGATGAGGTTGCGCGCCATCCGCACGTTGTGGGCGCCCTCTCCTCCCGCGATCCGGAGCGTGGCGGCGAGGGAGGCGAGCTGCGCGTGGGCGGCGTAGGCCTCCGCATGGAACGGCTCTTCGAGCCAGGTGGCCCGGACATCCTGTAGCGCGTCCACGCGCGCCGCCGCCGCATCGACGTCCTCCCCCCAGATCTGACCGGCGTCGACGAGCAGGATGCCGTCGGGACCGACCGCCTCCCGGGCCGCGTGGAGGTGGTCGATGTCGGCGGCCACCGTGCCCGCGCCGAATGCCCCCCACCCGAACTTCACGGCGCGGAAGCCGCGTTCGAGCGCAGACCGGCCCTGCGCGATCGTCTCGTCCGGCGTCCGCCCGAAGAGCATCGACGCATAGGGTGTCTTCGCATGCGCGGCCGTGTAGCCGAGCAGGCGCCACACGGGTTCCTCCCGGATACGACCGAGGAGATCCCAGAGCGCCATCTCGATGCCGGAGAAGGTGTGGGGCGCCTGCAGCAGGTCCATGCTGTTGCGCGCCACGAGCGCGGCGATGCGCGCGATGTCGGCCTGCCCGTCGACGTGCTCCCCGAGCACGGACGCAGACACCGGCTGGCACACGCCGTGGGACGCCGGAGCGACGAAGGCGGCGATGGATGTGAGAGGCGACGCCTCGCACTCGCCCCAGCCCACGTGATCGCCCGCCACGACCCGCACGAGCAGGGCGTCCTGGCTGCCGTCCGCCTCGTCGGTGATCTCGGGCATGCTGGCGTAGAAGAAGTCGACGGCGTCGATCCGGGGCATCATCGTCCTCTCACGGAATTTTCCTCAAACATAGTATGAAAGCGCCGAGTATGGGTATGCTCGGCTCAGATGCAGCGATGGCGATCCCATCTCGGCAGGCTCACATCAGACCAAAGGTGTTCATTCGCGAAGGAGCGAGGATGTCCATCCCGTCCAGGACCGCACTCGTCACGGGTGCCGCCAGCGGCATCGGTGCGGCGATCGCCGCCCGTCTGACGCGATCGGGCCACTCCGTGGTGCTCCTCGACATCGACGCGCAGGGCCTCGAGCGACGGATCTCCGAACTCGCCGCCGCCGGCGGCAGGGCCAGCGGCATCGTCGCCGACCTCGCCGACGTCGGACGGCCGGACGTCGCGGCCGCGCTCGTCTCCCGCATCCGGGAACACGTCTCGACCCTCGACGTGCTCGTGAACGCCGCCGGCATCGCCGAGACCGGCTCCACCGCCGACCTCGACATGGCGTCGTACCGCCGCGTGCTCGACGTGAACCTCGACGGCATGGTGGCCCTCACCGTCGCCCTCCTGCCGCTCCTCCGTGACTCGTCGTCGGCCCGCGTGCTCAACATCGGGTCGGTCCAGGGCCAGACGAGCGCGGTCGACACCCTCGCCTACGCCACGAGCAAGGGAGGCGTCCACGCCTTCACTCGCAGCCTCGCCGTCGATCTCGCGGCCGACGGGATCCTCGTGAACGCGCTCGCTCCCGGGTTCGTCGACACCCCGATGGCCCGACTCGCCGACGGGTCCACCGAGTTCGAGACCGGCTGGTTCCAGGACGTCTACGTGCGTCACGGTCGCATCCCCCTGCGCCGGCCGGCGCAGCCCGACGAGATCGCAGCGGCCGCCGAGTTCTTCGTCTCCCCGGACAACACGTACGTCACCGGTCAGGTCGTCGCGGTCGACGGTGGCCTGGGGGCGACGTTCTGATGGGGACAGCGCAGCCTTCGTCCGAATTTGATCGATCAATTCCCCGTCCACCCTCACGACCCGCCCCCACACCCGACCCTCAGACGATCATCGTCACCCTGAAAGGACACAGCACATGACCATGAGACGAGCCGCGGCCGCCATCGCCGCGACGGGCCTCGTCGTGGCCGGCCTCGCCGGCTGCGCACCCTCCTCCGAGAGCGCCGACGGCGATGTCACGCTCACGATCTGGGACAACGGACTGCTCTCGAAGAAGGCGGAGGACGGCAGTGTCGACGAGGACAACTCCTTCCTCCATCGCGTCGCCGCCGACTACGAGGACGACAACCCCGGCGTCTCGATCGACATCGTGCAGCTCTCCGGCGACATCTCGCAGGACGCCGCACAGTTCCAGGCCGCATCGATCGCGAAGAACGGCCCGGACATCCGCGTCGGCTACACGGGCGGCAACACGATCGACTACGCCGATTTCCTCCTCCCGCTCAACGACACCTTCTCCGACGAGACCGTCGCCGACCTGAGTGGATGGAACACCGTGCGGGCCGGCTACCAGGAGGACGGCGACCTGCTCGGGCTGCCCTACGGCGGCGGTTCCTACTTCTACGTCTTCTACAACAAGGCGATGGTCGAGGAGGCCGGCCTCGACCTGTCGACACCGCCCGCCACCTGGGAGGAGCTGCTCGACGACGGCCAGCAGGTGCTCGACGAGACCGACTACACGCCGTTCTGGACCACGAACCAGGAGGGCTACAGCGGCGCCTGGATCGTCGCGGCGCTCGCCGGCGGCCTGCTCGGCCCCACCGCGTTCACCGACATGTTCAACGGCGACATCCCGATCGACGACCCCGCGATGGTCGAGGCCTACGAAGCGTACGCCGACCTCTTCTCGCGCGGCCTCACGAACCCCGACGCCGGCAGCCTCGGCAACTCGGAGCTCCTCACGGGCTTCCTGCAGGGCAACGGGGCGTTCATGGTCTCGGGCTCGTGGGAGAACAGCGCGATGTTCGACGCCGTCGGCGACGACATGGGCGTGTTCCCCATCCCGATGCTCGAAGACGCGGAGTACCCGAGCACAATCGCGGGTGGCCCGAACGTGTCCCTCTCGATCACGAACTACTCGGAACACCAAGAGGAGGCGCAGGACTTCCTGAACTACCTCGCCGAGCCGTCGACGATCGACCTGTACGTGGAACTCAACCAGACGGAGGCGTCGAACTCGGCGCAAGCCGACCCGTCGGTCATCACCAACCCGTACCTGCAGTCGCAGGCCGAGCAGCTCGTGAACGTCGAAGACGTGGTCTACCCGTTCGACAACGTCATGCCGCAGCTCGTCATCGACCTCTTCTACCGGGTGAACGCCACCGTCTTCACAGGCCAGACCACCGCGGAGGACGCGGTCTCGCAGCTGCAGGACGCGTACGAGAGCGAGCAGACGCAGTAATGACCGCCCCCACCCAGCTCGCTCCGGGCGCCGCGCTCACCGCGGCGTCCGGGGCGGCACCCCCACCCCGGCGGCCCGCAGCCGGTTGGCGGCGGCGCGAGCGGATCATCGCGTCCCTCGCCGTGGCCCCGGCGCTCCTGCTCGTGCTCGCATTCATGGCGTACCCCGTGGGCTACGCCCTCTGGATCTCTCTGCATCGCTCGAACGGAGTCCGCTACGAGTGGCTCGGGCTCGGCAACTACATCGACCTCCTCGGGGACCCGCTCCTCCACCAGGTCTTCGTCACGAACCTCCTGTTCCTCGTGGCCGTCCCCCTCGTGATCTTCACGGCCGTGATCTGCGCCGTGCTGCTGCACGAGCGGATCCGCGGGTGGAAGTTCTTCCGCGTTCTCTTCTTCGTGCCGAACGTGCTGTCGACGGCGGTCGTCGGCCTCATGTTCAAGACGCTCTTCTCCTACCGCGGTCCGATCAACGCCGCGATCGTCGCCACGGGCGGACAACCCATCGACTTCTTCAGCCAGGCGGGCACGTCGATCTTCGTGATCGTCATGGCTCTCGTCTGGTCCGGTTTCGGCTACCAGACGCTCATCCTGCTGTCGGGACTCAGCTCGATCAACCCGGAGATGCTCGAGGCGGCGACGATGGACGGCGCCGGGTGGTGGAAGCGGCTCTGGTACATCACGCTGCCGAGCATCCGCGGCGTCCTCGCCCTCGTGACGATCCTCAACGTGCTCTACACGTTCACCTCTCTCTTCGGGTTCATCTTCGTGATGACGGCCGGCGGCCCGGGCTACGACACCACGACCCTCGACTACCTCATCTACACCCTCGCCTTCTCCTCGTCGAACCTCGGCCAGGGAGCGGCGCTTGCCGTGCTCGTGTTCCTCCTCATCGGTGGACTGACGCTCGTGCAGCTCAAGGTGTTCCGGCTCTCGGACGGAGAAGAATCGTGAGCGAGACCAGCTCGACCCTCTCGAAGCGGTCGCGAACGCCGATCTTCCTGGCCCTGTGCCTCGTGGCCGTGTCGATCGCGTTCCCCGTGGTCTTCATCGGGTCGTCGGCCTTCCGCAGCAAGGCCGACTACCTCCTCAACCCGTTCGGTCTGCCGGAGTCGCTCACGCTCGAGAACTTCGTCGCCCTCTGGAACAACTACGGGATCGGCCGGGCACTCGGGAACAGCCTGACCGTCATCGCCGTGGCTCTCACGCTGCAGCTGCTCATCGCCGGGCTCGCGGGCTTCGCGATGGCGAAGCTCCCCGTCCCCGGGGTGAAGTACATCCGTGCCGGCTTCGTCCTCGTCATGCTCGTGCCCGGGCAGGTGCTCATCATCCCGACGTACCTGCTCCTGTCGAACCTCGGACTCGTGGGCAGCCTCCAGGGCCTCATGCTCGTGTACATCGCGACGGGCATGCCGTTCGCGGTGTTCTTCCTCTCCGTCACGTTCCGCACTCTCGATGCGAACGTCCTGGAGGCTGCGCGCATCGACGGCGCCGGATTCTGGCGCACGTTCCTGTCGGTCGCCGTGCCGATGGGCATCCCCGGCATCGCGACACTCGCGGTGCTGCAGTTCCTCGCGATGTGGAACGAGCTCCTGTTCGCCTACATCCTCCTGCCGAACGACCAGTTGCGCCTCCTCACCCCGGCGCTCGCGCAGATCGGCGGTCGGTTCACGAGCGACCAGACCCTCGTCTCGGCCGGACTGATCATCAGCTCCCTCCCGCCGCTCATCCTGCTCGCTCTCGCCTCGCGCTACGTGATGAGCGGGCTCGGCGCGAGCCTCGGACGATGACGCCGCGTCCCGCAGAGCCGATCCTGCTCGACGGGCGTCCGCTCCTCCACCCACTCGCCTCGATCGCGGCCGCCGGCGTGGACCACCACCGCCGCATGATCGAGAGGGGTCCGGACGGCCGGGTGTGGGAGTTCGCGCTCGAGCTGCGCTCCACGGGCTCCGTCGAGCTCTCCGGTCTCGACGCCGTGCGCGCCCGCCTCGACATCGACGACGCGGCTCCGTGGCGCACCCTGTGGTTCACGTCGTCGTGGGGCGCGGAGTTCGCACCGATCGAGGGAGAGCTCGACCTCCCCCTCCGCCTCGGCGTCTCCTCCGGCCGGTCGTCACACGGCATGCACCCGTGGCTCGGACTCACGCGCGCAGGGGCCGCGATGATCGTCTCGCCGGCGTGGAGCGGGAACTGGCACATCTCCATCGACGCCCACGGCCTGCTGACGGCCGGCATCTCTCCGGACGGATTCCGGACCGTCGTCACCCCGGAGGCGCCCGTCGTGGCGCCGCCGGTGTTCGTCGCCGTCGGTTCCGATCTCGATGCCGCCGCCGCCGCGCTCGCTCGCGCCGTCGCCCGTGACGTCGTGCCGCGCTCTCCGGCGAGCGAGGCGATCCCCGTGGAATGGAACCACTGGTGGCCGTACGAGGACGCGGACATCAGCGCAGACGTCTTCCGGCGGAACGCGGTGGTGGCGGCCTCGGTCGGCATCGAGACGGTCACGCTCGACGCCGGCTGGTTCGGGAGGGCGGACGCGGCGAGCGATTGGCAGCGCGAGCGCGGTGACTGGGACGCCGTCAACGGCGCACGCTTCCCGCAGGGTCTGCCGGCGCTCGCAGACGACGTGCGCGCGCTCGGTCTCGACTTCGGCGTGTGGTTGGAGCCGGAGGCCGTCGGGGCCGATGCGCGACTGCGTCGGGAGCGGCCCGAACTCATCGCGGCGCGGCGCTCCCCTGCCCCGGCCTCCCCCTCGATCACGGTGTCGCTCGACCCGCGCGATCCGACCTTCCTCGGCTACGTGTGCCTCGGGTCGCCGCAGGGACGGGACTTCGTGCGCGACACGATCTCCCGCGTGATCACCGATACCGGAGCCCGCTGGCTCAAGCTCGACTTCAACGTGGACCCCGGCGCCGGCTGCGATCGCACCGATCACGGCCACGGCGCGTACGACGGGCTGTACCGCCACTACCGCGGGCTCTACGCGGTCCTCGACGACGTTCGCGCGAGCCATCCGGAGGTGGTCCTCGAGGCGTGCTCCTCCGGCGGGCTGCGCATCGACCTCGGGCTCGCCGCGCACACGCATTGCGCCTTCCTGTCGGACCCCGACTGGACGGAGCACCACCTGCAGGCGCTCTGGGGAGCGAGCCTCATGCTCCCTCCCGTCGCGATGCTGCACTGGTCGTGGTCGCAGTGGCGCGGGGACAACCCGGACCAGGAACGGGACTGGAGCGGCCTGTCGACGTCGGCCTTCGCCGCGATGCTGCGACCGGCCATGCTGCAGCGCTTCGGGGTGTCGATGCGCCTCGAGGATCTGAGCCCCGAGCTGCGCGACTGCCTGCGCGAGCACCTTCGGCTGTACCGCGAGGAGATCGCGCCGCTCGTGCGTGCAGGAGAGCTGAGGCGGCTCACCCCGCCACCGCTCCGTGGAGGCGGGGGCGAGAGGGTCCCCGCGTTCCAGCTGAGCGACGGTGACCACCACGTCGTCGTCGGCACCGTGCTGCCAGGTGGCACGACGCCTCGCCGTCAGCGCGTCGATGGCCTGGACCTCGACCGCGACTATCGCATACGGAACATCGACGCCGGCAGCGAGGCGGTCGTCTCGGGTGCACGTCTCGGCCGCGAAGGCGTCGCCGTCGACCCCGGTGCGGAGTCGTGGGTCCTGCTGGTGGAGGCCGTCCGATCGCCCGTAGCCAGCGGGGACGCACCTGATACACCCGAACTGGGGGCGCTTGTCCCCCCTTCGCCCGACAGAATTTAAGGTGAGTCCCCAGTAACGTTCAAGCAGATGGTATTTCCCAAGTAGCGGGATGCGCCGGGCGAGTTGCAAATCGCCGCGCGACCGCCCCCGCCATCTATAGGGAACAGAAGGGGATCAGCGTTCGGGTCGCTGATCCCCTTTTCCCTGCCTGGGCCGGGTTCAGTGTCGATCCCAGGCCCGCCCCACACTCTCCGTCGACCGTGCGCGCGACGGGATCTCCGCCAGCCGCGCGGCCCGGCGGGCTCGACGCGGCGCCGAACGCGTCACGCGCTCGGCATCTCGCGCCGCGATCCCCTCGATACGCGCGAGCCACGCCTCACGCCTTTCCTGATCCGCCCCGCGGACCGGACCGATGCGCGTCACGGCGGCGGGCGCGATGCCGCAGTACCGCATCGTCCCGTCACGGACTGCGCGCACGGTGGGGTCGCCTTGACGAGCGAGGAAGAGACGCGGCGAGTCGGTCGTGACGACGAGCCGCCCGGAGCGCCCGGCGAGGAGCCCGACGGGGAGGCCGAGTCGCGAGAAGCGGAACGCCCTCCGCGGGAGGAGGACGCGATCGAAGAATCCGCTCAGGAGCGCCGGCGTCGCTCCCCACCAGATCGGCGTGACGATGACGATGTGGTCCGCACGCACCATCTCGAGCCAGACACGCTCGAGGTCGGGTTCGAGGGGCTGCTCCGCCCGGTACCCGGCGCGGAGGTGCACGTCGAAGTCGAGATCGCGCAGGGCCACGAGCGTCGCATCGCCGAAGGACGCGGCGTAGCGGCGGGCGATCGCCGCCGAGAGCGATTCGGCGTTCGGGTGGCCGTCGATGATGAGGGCGGGCATGGGTCTCCTGTCGTGGGCGTGGACGCAATCTGGACACTGTCTAGATCCGCGAACCCCCACCGTAGGGATAGAATCTTGCTTGTGTCAAGATCGGATCGCGGATACCACCACGGCGACCTCGCCGCCGCCCTCGAGGCGGCCGCGTTCGAACTCGTCGACGAGTCCGGTCACTCCGGGCTGAGCCTCCGCGAGGTCGCCAGACGCGCGGACGTGAGCCACAACGCGCCGTACCACCACTACGGCGACAGGGCCTCTCTGCTCGCCCACCTCGGAGCCGTGAGCATGGGCCACCTGATCGACTCCCTCGAGGCGGCCAGGCGCGACGCGTCCGATGCCGCGCCGGGCGAGCGTGCCGCTCTGGTCGCCGGAGCCTACATCCACTACGCGGCACTCCACAGTGCGCGCTTCCGGCTCATGAACGATCCGGAGATCTGCGACCCCCGTCAGCCGTCACCCACGATGGCTCCGCTCCTCGAACGCGTGCACGGCATCCTCGCCGACCTCGTCGACGAGTTGGAACCGGACGCCCCCGAGGCGCGGCGCGCGTCCCTCTGCACGGCGATCTGGGGTGCGGTCCACGGACTGGCGGAACTCGTCCTCACGGGACAGGTCCCCGAGTCCGAGGCGGGGCCGGCGCTCACGACGCTCCTCGACCCGAATCGCGGCTAGCGGCCCCCGCCGCCACCGCCGCCCGACCCCATGCCGGAGAAGCCGCCGCCCATCGACCCACCCGTGTAGCTGCCGCTCCCCGAGCCCGTCCAGGCCCCGGCCGACGTGCCCGCGAGGGACCCGGAGCGGAGCGCACCGAACGTCGTGAGGAAGTGCACGGACGAGAACGACGAACCGCCGCCGTACCAGTCGAGTCGGGTCCCGGCCTCCTGGACGCGCAGTTCGAGCACCTCCGACCACTCCTTCTCCACCCCCCAGATCACGGCGTAGGGCAGCAGCTCCTCGTACAGGTGCACGACCTGAAGCGGGTCGCCCGTGTCGACGCGCTCAGCGCCCTCGGGGCTCTGAAGCACGCGCAGCCGGTCCTTCTCAGCGAGCGCCAGGTAGTCGCGCAGGCCCACGAGGTGGTCGCGTGCGGACGCCCCGGTGTCGGTGATGCGGTCACGGTATCGCCAGAGGGATATCGCCAGGACGACCGCGAGCACACTGGCGAGGAGCGCCACCCCGCCGAACCAGGTGCCCGTGCGCCCGAGCACGCCGAGGATCAGGCAGACGAAGGCGAGGACGAAGACGCCGATGCTGCCGTAGATCGCGAGCGACGCGGCGCGGTGGTCGGGGGTCTCGGTGAGTCCGGCGTCGCGGAGCGAGTCCCTGGCCACATCGGAGAGCGCGGAGAGGCGGGCAGCGAGCGCCTGCGCGTCGGGCGCGATCTTCTTCCGGGCACCCGCCTCTGCACCCTCCCCGAAGAGGGCGACGAGGACGTCCTGCCTCTCGGCGTCCTCGCTCGGCCGCACGTACTCGAGCACGACGCCGTCGGACGTCTCCTCCCCCTCGGTCGCGAGGAGCCGGACGTTGCCGGCGACCGCGAGATCAACGAGCGCTGCAGGCACCGCCTGATTCTTGCGCCCGGCGAGGTGCGCCGCCTGCATGACCGTGACGTCGCGCGGGGGCTCGTACTGCGGCACGATCACGCCGCGACCGGGCGCATCACGGCTGCGGCGCCGGCCGACGAGGGCTCCGATCGCCGCGACGACGCTCAGGGCGATCGCCGCGATGGAACCGCCCTGCACGGCCGGCGTCGCGTCGAACGCGAACTGCTCGAGTCCGTTGCGTTCGACCTCGCCTGGCACGAAAGTCCCCGCGTCGAAGCCGACCGCGATGGAGACGTTCTCACCCGGGTCGAGGTCCGAGGCGGACGTGCGGAACACGACGGAGCCGTCCTCCTCGGCGGATTCGATGTCGCAGAGATCCGTCGAGCCCTGCTCGCCGAGGTAACACGCGGCGTTGCCCGTGAGGGCCTCCGCGAGTTCGGCATCCATGGTGAGGGTCGAGGTCACCTCGCCGAACGGCTGCTCCCATCCGGTGCCGTTGAGGTCGCGCTGGAACTCGTCGGCCTCCGTGTCCGCGAAGGCTCGGATCGTGTCGCGCTGCGTGTACGAGATCACGTAGGTCTGCTCACCGAACACGTAGGAGTCGTCGCCGGTCGCGACCTCGAGGAAGCCGCCGTCCTCCGAGACCTCGTACGGCACCGGTTCGCCGTCCTCATCGGTGACGCTCGCGATCTCGGTGCGGAGCGGCACGCCGTCGTAGTCGTCGGGGATCGCGCGGATGATGCCGCGGTTCTGTTCCTCGTCCTCGGGGAAGCGCGCCACGAGCGTCTCGGTGACGAGGAGCTCGGCGTGCCGGTCGGCCGACCGCACGAGGGTCATGTCGGCGTGGAACGAGTCGAACGTGAAGTCGTCGGTGTCGGCGTGAGCGGGCGACGCCGTGGCCGTGACGGCGGCGGCGAGGAGCGCGGTGGCCGCGATGCCGAGGAGGATCGTCGGGCGCGATCGAGCAGATGTCCGGGGGGCCATCCCGCGAGCCTAACGAGGTCAGCCGCCCCGCTTCATCCCCCGTCCGGAGGATGTCGCGTCAGCGCGCGGGATCTCATCCGAGCTATCCGCTGTCAAGCCCGCGAGCTGTCGCGTGCTCCTCCGTAGCGTCGAGGAGGAACACCGCACACGATCGAGGAGGACGCATGACCGCCGAGAACGACCCCCGCACCGCGCACCACGAGGACGGCTTCAAGGAGCAGGAGCAGACCCAGCCGGGCCTCACGAGCGAGATGACGCCGAGGCCCGACCACGGCGAGGACACCTACCGCGGCTCCGGCCGGCTCGAGGGCCTCGTGGCGCTCATCACCGGTGGTGACTCGGGGATCGGCCGGGCAGCGGCCATCGCCTACGCTCGCGAGGGCGCCGACGTCGCGATCGTGTGCCTGCCGGAGGAGCAGGCCGACGGCGACGACACCGGTCGCCTCATCGAGGAGGCCGGGCACCGTTCCCTCGTCATCGCTGCGGACATCCGCGACGAGCAGACGAACGCCGACATCGTCGAGCGTGTGGTCGCCGAGCTCGGTTCGCTCGACATCCTCGTTCTGAACGCGGCGTTCCAGGACGTCGCCGACGGAATCACCGAGCTCGCGACGGCGAAGCTCCAGCGCACCTTCGAGACGAACATCTACGCCCAGCTGTGGATGACCCGATCGGCCGTGCCGCACCTGAAGCCGGGGTCGTCGATCATCGTGACATCGTCCGTGCAGGCCGCGAGCCCGTCCCCCCAGCTCATCGACTACGCCATGACGAAGGCCGCCCAGCTCGCGTTTGTGAAGGCTCTCGCGCAGGAGCTCGGTGAGAAGGGCATCCGCGTGAACGCCGTGGCACCCGGGCCGGTGTGGACTCCGCTCATCCCCGGCACGTCGTGGCCGGAGAAGCTGCCGGACTTCGGGCAGGACACTCCCCTGGGTCGCGCGGGTCAGCCCGCGGAGCTCGCGAGCACGTACGTGTTCCTCGCGGACCCGGCGTCGTCGTACGTCTCGGGCGCCGTCGTCTCGGTCACGGGCGGCACCACCTTCTAGCACCGCCGCCGGGTCTCCTGACGAGCGGGATCCGTCAGGGGCGGGTGGAGACCGGGGCCGTGTGGGTCGGGACGGTTCCAGGTGGGGCCGGGTTGCGGATGCCGAACCACGAGACGATGCCGCCCAGGATGAGCAGGGCCGCCGTGACAGCGAGGGCGCGGTGCAGCCCGTTCACGTCGAGTTCGGCGCCCACGATGAAGCCGACGCACGCGATCGCGACGAGTCCGGCCACACGCGAGACGGCGTTGTTGACGGCCGACGCGATGCCCGCCTGCGCCGCCGGCGGCGCCCCGAGGATCGCGCTCGTGAGCGGCGCGACGGTGATCGCCATTCCGAGACCGAAGACGACGATGCCCGGCAGGACCTGCCAGGCGTACTGGACGGGCTCCGACACCGTGAGCATGAGGAGGAAGCCGGCACCGGCGACGAGCGGACCCACCGTCATGAAGAGGCGCGGACCGATGCGCGCGGCGAGCGCCCCGACGCGGCTCGCGAGCAGCAGCATCACGAGCGTCGGCGGCAGCGTGGCGAAGCCCGCGAGGGTCGCGGAGAACCCGGCCACCTGCTGCAGGTAGATCGCGAGCACGAAGAAGCCGAGCGAGAGCGCGCCGTAGATCAGCGCGGTGGCCACATTACCCGTCGAGAAGTTGCGGTAGCGGAACACGCTCGGCGGCAGCATCGGGTGCGGCACGCGACGCTCCCACCAGAGGAACGCGACGAAGCTGATCACACCCACGACGAGGCTCAGCCACACGGCGGGGTGGGTGAACCCGAGTCGCGGCTGCTCGATGAGTGCGAAGACCGGGCCCCCGAGCCCCACGGCTCCGAGAACGGCGCCGACGACATCGATTCGCGACCGCTCCGCCGGCACCACGCTCGCCGGGATGCGGCGGAGGAGGAACATCGTGACGAGGATCGGCACGACGTTGATCGCGAAGATGAATCGCCACGACGACGCGTCGACGAGGATGCCGCCGAGCAGCGGGCCGATGATCGTGGCCGTTCCCGTCCACGCCGTCCACGTGCCGATCGCGCGGCCCTGCGCCTGCCCGGAGTAGGTGGAGATGATGATCGCGAGGGACGACGGAACGAGAAGGGCCCCGGCCGCGCCCTGCAGTGCGCGGGCGAGGATGAGCAGCTCGCCCGTCGGCGCGATCGCGCACGCGAGGCTCGTGATGCCGAACCAGATGAGCCCGATCGTGAGGATGCGTGTGCGCCCGAGCGCGTCGGAGAGCGACCCCGCGAGGAGGATGAGCGCGCCGAGGGTGAGCAGGTAGGCGTCCACGACCCACTGCTGCAGTGCGATGCCGCCGCCGAGCTCGTCGACGATCGAGGGCAGGGCGACGTTCACGATCGATCCGTCGAGGAACGCGACGAACGACGCGAGGATCGCGATCACGAGGACGTGCCGCTGGGCGGCCGGGTCGACCGTGACGGCTCGCGCTTCGCTCATCCCCTCAGTATGACGCCGCGGAAGGCTCGACGGTTCAGCTCGCGGGTGCCCGCCAGAGCTCGGTGTTCGACGCGTCGGCGACGGTGAGGATCTCCCCGCCCTTCACCACGACGAGCGACCCCGTCGGGAGGGCGAGGGCGCCGAAGACGCGTGGCAGTTCGAGCAGCAGCTGCCACACGTGACGGATGACGAGGTCGTCGGCCGTGGGCTGCTCGCGTGCGTCGTTGGGGCCGAGGTACCAGCCGGAGTCGCCGAGGCGCGTGGGTTCGAGCCGCTCGAGGTAGACGTCCTCCGACCCGAGGGCGTCGCGGTGCGCGAGGACCGTGTGGTCGAAGCGCACCTCGCCCGGGGTCAGCCCGGTGCGCTGCGCGAAGCCGACGAGCTCCGTGAGCCCGAGGAGCGGGAGGGAGACGTCGGAGGTCCGCTCGGTGAGGGCGTCGCCGCGCAGGTCGGGGGCGTCGAGCGTGACCCAGCCGCCCGGTCCGTCGACCACGTCGAACACGACCCACCCGAACTGCACCGTCGCACCCGGGAGGGCGGTCTCGGGTGGGAGCGAGCCCACGTACGAGAGGAGCGACTGCGCTGCTGGACCGAGCACGTCGTGCGCCTGCACCGCGAGGTGTCGTCCGCCGTGGTCCGCTTCATGCCATACGACTGCCATCCGTCCACGCTACCCGGGGCGCCCGACGGTCACCCTGCTCACATGCAGCTTTTGAGCGTGTATCCACCGTTGCAACAGCGTAAACACGCTCAAAAGCTGGTCTCGGACGCCTCGGGGCTGGGATTGACCTCATCGAGCGACGGGTCCAGCTGTTCCCAGTGGCCCTCGGAGACGACGCGCGCCGTCCCGTTGACGACGGCGATCGCGGTGTCGTCGTCGATCGCGTACGCCGGCCCGTCGATGCCCGTCGCCCACCGTCGGGCGCTCTCGGTCGTGTTCTCCGACCACCCCGGGTAGTCGAGGTGGGGGAAGATCGAGAAGTCGACGAGTCCGAGCGCGCGGTCGTCCCCATCGGGCCTCCAATCGAGGAAGGCGCTGCCGACGCGCGGCGTCAACGCCATGCTGCCGGCGCTCACCCCCACCCACACCGTGTCGGTCAGCGAGGGCAGCACGTCCCCGAGGCCCGAGCGCCGGATCCACTCGACGAGGTAGATCGCCTCCCCGCCGTCGACGAGGAGCACGTCGGCATTCCGCACCCAGTCGCGCCAGCGGGCCTCGTCGATGGTCGGCAGCGCGGTGAGCTCGAGGATGCCGACGGACCTCCAGCCGAGCCCGACGAGACCCGTCTCCGAGGGATCACCGTCGGCGCTCGACCGCCACACCGATTGCGGGGAGCACATCGGCTGACCCCACTGCGCCGTCGGGATGAAGAGAGCGTCGCACTCCTCGATCGGCCGGCCGAGGAGGTCGATCAGGGCCTCGCGGATCGCGGGATTCGTCACTCCCCCGGACGTCAGCAGCAGTTTCATCCCGGACCTCCGTCACCTGGGTGGTGTGCGCCGAGGCGCGGTCCCATTCCACTCGGACGACCGGCCCGCGGCAAGACCCCACCTCCCCCACGACACATCTCCCCCGCCAGGGAGAGCGTTCGAAAGGGGGAGGGGGTCAGATGACCTCGGCGCTCCAGGCGTCGGGGTTGCCGAAGCGGTGGGCCGTGATGGAGATGGCCTGCTCGTGGAGGAACGGGAGCAGCTCGATGCGCCCGGACTGCGTGACCTCGCCCGCGTAGATCGCGAGGTCGGGGTCGCCGTCCACCGCCCAGGCCAGGGCCGAGTGCAGCGCCTTGCGCGACTCCGGCCTGCCGATGATGCGGGCACGCGGAACCCGCACGATGCGGCCGTCCTCGCCCGCGCCGGAGCCGGACGCCATCCGTGCGATCCACTCGTCGTCGGTCTCGACCGTCACGAACACGTCGAGGCCGTCGAGGGCGCGCAGGAGCGGCGTGGGCAGTCCGCGGGCGACACTCACCGAGAACGCCGAGCGCGAGCGGACCGCGGCGACGAGCACGCGCACGAGCTCGCCGAGGGTCGCGTCGGGCGTCGCACGAACCGCGACGGGGACGGGGCGGTAGCGCAGGATGTTGCGCTCGAGGCCCAGGCCGGACACGTCCTTCACCTCGCCGTACTCGGTGCCCCACGCGACCGCGTCGGAGAGGGCCGAGCGGCGCAGCACGTCGAAGTCCTCGTACGCGAGCGACGGCTGGGCCGCCTCGATGATGCCGGTGATGCGCGGGTCGAGGCCGCGGAGGTGCAGCGTCGAGCTCGCGGAGCCGACGGCGGAGCGCCACGAGCCGAGGCCGAGCAGGTAGTTGGGCCCACCCGCCTTCGTGCCGGCTCCGACGGACGACCGCTTCCACCCGCCGAACGGCTGCCGCTGCACGATGGCACCCGTCGTTCCGCGGTTCACGTAGAGGTTGCCGGCCTGGATGCTGCCGAGCCACTCCTCGAGGTCCATGGGGTCGAGCGTGTGGAGGCCCGATGTGAGTCCGTAGTCCACGGCGTTCGCCATGCGGATCGCGTCCTCGAGCGTGCGGGCGTGCATGATGCCGAGCACGGGACCGAAGAACTCGGTGAGGTGGAAGTACGACCCGGGCGAGACGCCGGCGCGGATGCCGGGAGACCAGAGCGTGCCCGTGTGGTCGAGCTGCTTCGGCTCGACGAGCCACTCCTCGCCGACACCGAGCTCGGTGAGGGCGTGCAGGAGCTTGCCGGACGCGGGCTCCACGATCGGGCCCATCTGGCTCGTCGGGTCCTCGGGGTAGCCGATGCGCAGCGACATCGCGGCGTCCACGAGCTGCCGACGGAACCGCTCGGAGCGCGCCACGGAGCCGACGAGGATCACGAGGCTCGCGGCCGAGCACTTCTGGCCGGCGTGGCCGAAGGCGCTCTTGATCACGTCGGAGGCCGCGAGGTCGAGGTCGGCGCTCGGCATGACGATCACGGCGTTCTTGCCGCTCGTCTCGGCGAGGAGCGGCAGCTCGGGCTTCCAGGAGCGGAACAGCTTCGCGGTCTCCCACGCTCCCGTGAGGATCACGCGGTCCACGGCGTCGGCGGCGATGAGGCGCTGGCCGAGCTCGCCCTCCTCGATGTCGACGAGCACGAGGAGGTCGCGCGGGATGCCCGCCTCCCACAGCGCCTCGCACATCACGGCGGCGGCGCGACGCGCCTGCGGGGCCGGCTTGATGATGACGGCCGCTCCGGCGGCGAGGCCGGCGAGCACACCACCGGCGGGGATCGCGACGGGGAAGTTCCACGGCGGCGTCACGACGATGAGCTTCGGCGGCACGAACACGGCGCCCTGCACGCGGTCGAGCTGACGCGCCTGCGCGGCGTAGTAGTGGGCGAAGTCGATCGCCTCGCTGATCTCCGGGTCGGACTCGGCGATCGTCTTGCCGGTCTCCGCGGCGGACACCTCGATGAGACGGTCGCGGTGCGCGGCGAGCGAGAGCCCGGCGCGGTCGATCACCTCGGCGCGATCCGCTGCCGGGGTGCGGCCCCACTCGGTGCCGCGCTCGACGGCGGCGGCGATGAGGGCGTCGAGCGTGGCCGCATCGGTGACGCGAGCGTCGAGGATCGTGTCGAGGCCCTCGGTCGAGCCCGGCACGCGGTCGAGGATCGCCCGGCCCCACGACCGGTTCGCGGGGAGCGACGGGTCGGTGTCCGGGGTGTTGTGGAAGCCGGGGGCGCCGAGTCCCGTGCGCTCCACCTTCTCGAAGCTCGCCGTGAACACGCGGGTCGTCTCGAACGGGTTGTCGCTGCGGCGACCGCGACCGAGGGTCTCCACCTGGCGTGTGAGCCCGTCGTCCGGGCTGCCGCCGTCGAGCGCGGTCTCCGGCGCCGCCGCGGCGAGCTCGGCGGCCGACGGCGCTGCACCGGGCGCGAGAAGGGCGCGGAAACCCGACGACGCCGGAGCGTCGTCGCTGCCCGGGAGGGAAGGCATGGGCGGTGCGGCCACCCATTCCGCAGAGCGGTCCTGCGTCCGATTCGGCGTGGGCACCTGGCCGCGCGTCTCGACGAGGCGGTCGACGGACGCGAGGAAACGGCGCTTCTCGCGCGACAGGAGCGACGCGTTCCGGTGCAGCTCGAACACGGCGGACATGAAGTTGTCCTCCGACGCGTTCTCCTCGAGCCGGCGGATCAGGTACGAGATCGCGAACTCGAACTCGCGCGGGCTCACGACGGGCGTGTAGAGGAGGAGCTCGCCGACGGTGCGGCGAACGGCGTCGGCCTGACCCGTCGCCATACCGAGCAGCATCTCGAACTCGACGGCCGAGGTGACGCCGCGGCGCTCGCCGAGCAGCCACGCGAACGCGATGTCGAAGAGGTTGTGGCCGGCCACACCCACACGCACGGCGTCGGTGTGCTCGGGCGTGAGCGACCAGTCGAGCACGCGCTTGTAGTTCGTGTCGGCTTCGAGCTTGCTCGGCACGGTGGCCTGCTGCCAGCCGTGCACGACGGCGTCGACCGTCTCCATCGCGAGGTTCGCGCCCTTCACGAGCCGCACCTTGATGGGGGCCCCGCCCTGCGCGCGACGGTTCTTCGACCAGGCCGTGAGCTCCTGCATCGCGGAGAGCGCGTCGGGCAGGTAGGCCTGGATGACGATGCCCGCCTCGAGGTCGCGCAGCTCCGGGTGCTCGAGCACGCGCGTGAACACCGCGATCGTGAGGTCGAGGTCGCGGTACTCCTCCATGTCGAGGTTGATGAACTTACGTCCGCCGGCCTTCTCGGCGTCCGCCGCCATCCGGTAGAGGGGCAGCACGCGCTCGACGACACGGTCGACGGCCTCGTCGAACGACCACATCGACAGCTGCGCGGCGATCGCCGACACCTTGATCGAGACGTAGTCGACGTCCTCACGGGCGAGCAGGTCGCGCGTGCCTTCGTAGCGCTTCGCCGCCTCCTGCTCGCCGAGCACGGCCTCGCCGAGGAGGTTGAGGTTGAGGCGGGTGCCGTCCTGGCGCAGCTTCGTGATGGCCGGACCCAGTCGTGCTGGCGTCGCGTCGACGACGAGGTGCCCCACCATGGCGCGCAGCACGCGACGGGCGATGGGGATGACGACGCCCGGCACGATCGGGGCGAAGAAGCCGCCGCACGCGATCGCGGCCTTGAGGTACCAGGGGAGGAAGCCGGGGGTGAGCTTCGCGACCTTCTGGAGGTTGTAGCCGGCGACGAAGAGCGACTCCGGGCGCATGACACCGTCGACGAAACCGACGGTGAAGGCGAGTCCGTTCGGGTCCTTCAGCACGCCCGCGAGCCGCTGGGCCGAGGGGTCGACGGGCGCGTCGGCGCTCTCCGTCACCCACCGCTCGGCGAGGATGGCCGCCTCGGTCGCGAGGGCGGCGAGGTCCTCACCGCGGGCGTCGGGGGACGGGGCGTCCGTCTGCTGCGGGAACGACGTCGACATCGTGGCTGCTACCTCCAGGGGGCGAACGGCTCGGCGGCCGCGTGAGTCCAGTGTGCGTCTCGCCACGTTTAAGGAAAAGCGCACGTTTCCGAACGGTTCTCGTCAGTTTCGCCGAACTATAGGATGACCGCATGCTCGACATGCGGAGGTTGCGACTTCTCCACGAACTCCACCTCCGGGGAACGCTGTCCGCCGTCGCCGAGGCGCTCAGCTACAGCCCGTCCTCCGTGTCGCAGCAGCTCGCCATCCTGGAGCGCGAGACCGGGGTGGAGCTGCTGCAGAAGAGCGGTCGCCGCGTCCTCCTCACGCCGCAGGGCGAGGTGCTCGCCCTGCGGGCCGCGCGGCTGCTCGACGAGATGGAGCTGGCCGAGAGCGAGCTCGCCGCGAGCCTCGACGAGGTCACCGGCACCGTGCGGGTCGCCGTGTTCCAGTCGGCCGCGCACGCCGTGATCCCCCCGGCTCTCGCGCGCGTGGCGCGTGACTTCCCGGAGCTCCGCGTCGAGATCGTCGAGCGCGAACCCGACATCGGCATGTTCGAGGTGTCGGCGCGCGACTTCGACCTCGTGATCGCCGAGCAGTACCCGGGTCACACGCGCGTGTTCCGTCCGGAGCTCGATCGCGAGCACCTCCTCACCGACGTCATCCGCTTCGCCGCACCGCCGGAGGGGTCGTGGAGCGGTGTCTCCCTCACCGACGCGGCAACGCTGCCGTGGGTCCTCGAGCCGAAGGGCACGGCGTCCCGCACCTGGGCGTTGCAGACGTGCCGCGCCGCGGGCTTCGAGCCCGACGTGCGCTTCGAGACGGCCGACCTCGTGGCGCACATGCGGCTCATCCGCTCGGGCGCCGCCGTCGGCTTCCTGCCCGACCTCGTGTGGGCCGGCGGTTCCGCCGACGTCACCCTCATGGAGCTCGAGGGGTCGCCGCACCGGGAGGTGTTCTCGAGCGCACGCCGGTCGAGCGCCGGCCGTCCCGGCGTACTCGCGGTGCGCGGCGCGCTCCGTGACACGGTCGCGTCGTTCGGCCCCTCACCCCTCGTCTAGCTCTGTCGCGGACGAGGGGCGTAGAAAGGGAGCATGGTCTTCACGGGGAACACGGACGTCGCCTCTGCCCTCGCACGCTGGGCCGAGGAGAAGAACGCGCACACGTTCTACGACGTGCTGCGCCGGTGCTCCCGGGGGCAATTGCTCTACGACGTGACGGGATCCGACATCCGGATGGAGGGGACCACGGTGGCTGCAGGTTCCCGCATCGGTCTGCGGACCCACGCCATGGAGGACGGGTCGCAGTACCTCCTCGTCTTCACCTCTGACGCGGAGATCAAACGCACCCACCCGGCGGGCACGAACACATCGTCGATCGTGCAGTCGGCCCTCGATGCCGTGCGCTTCGGCGCGAGCGAATCCTTCGCCGGGATCATCCTCGATGCCGGGGCCGGACCCGCGAGCTGCATCATCACAGCCGACGAGATCCGTCGCGCGCTCCCCGCCGATCCGGGCGTCGCGGTGGAACTCAAGGAAGCACTCGCCGGGCCGAGCCTCCCCGGTCGTCGGCAGGAGACGCTCGAGGCCCTCTCGCGGGCGGCGATCGTCTACGTCCCCGTCGCGCAGGCGGCGCCGGGCAACGGATCGGCGCAGACCGACGGCGAGCCCCGGGTCTCGGTCCCGACCGTCGCCGGGCCCGGAGGACGGACGTTCTCGGCCGCGTTCACGTCGCCGGCCGAGGTGTGGTCGTGGCTACCCGGTGTGCAGGCCTATCCGACCTCGGTCGCTCACGTCGTGCGCGACGCGCTGGCGCGCCCCGACCGCGACGGGCTCATGGTCAACCCCGGCGGACCGCCGCTCATCGTCACCCGCCCAGAACTGGAGGCGCTCGCATCGCGTCTCCCGGCGCCACCGTCCTGACCGACGAACGCGATCGACGGGTGGCCCCGGCGACGGGATCCGGTCTTCTTTCGACGAACTTCCCACTTTCGCGTCATGATGGGACGGGATCGTCCTCTCTCCGTGTGGATACCCACACACCCGGAGGACCCACTGTGGCCGTCATACCCGATACCCCCTTGCCCGGAACTCCGGACTCACCCGACCCGGAGACGCCGGAATCGAACGTCCCCGAAACGGGCGCCGTCAGCTCTCTCACGAGCCGCCGTTTCCGTTTCGCCCGTTCTCGGCGCCACCGCCGGATCGGCCGGCCGGCCGCGATCGGATTCGCGACAGCCGGAGTCCTGCTGCTCGTCGCCATCGTGCTGATCGGGGAGACAGCGGCCTCGCCTCACCCCGTCATCTCGCAGTCGGCCACCGCCGGCGCTCCGTCGGTCAACAGCGTGATCGGCGCCATCGCGGTGGCCATCACCGTCGCCATCGTCGCGACCGCGGCCGTCATCGCGCTGCGCCTGGTGCTCGCCGAACCGGACGAGCCGAGCGAGGGCGCCTCACGGGACGACCGGCTCCCGGGCACCGACGCCGACCTCTGAGATCCACCGGCCCCTCGCGGCGGCTCCTCGCGACCGGGCTGTCAGCGACCGGCCTTCCAGCGACCAACCTGTCAGCGCGCGCCCACTCATTGACCGCCCCCTCAGCGACCGCCTGCTCAGCGGCCGAGGGGCGTCATGTCCGCGTAGCGGTCCCCCACGGGCGCGGGGAGGGACGACAGGCGCTCGAGCTGGGCGGCGCTGAGCTCGATCGACACCGCACCCACGTTCTCTTTCAGTCGTGAGACGCGCTTGGTGCCCGGGATCGGCACCACATCGTCGCCCTGCGCGAGCAACCAGGCGAGCGCCACCTGGGCGGCCGTGCCGCCCACCTCGGCGGCCACGGCGTCGACCTCTTCGACGATGCGGATGTTCGCCTCGAGGTTGCCCTCCGCGAAGCGCGGGTTGTTGCGTCGGAAGTCGGAGGCGTCGAGCGCGTCGACGGAGCGGATGTCGCCCGTGAGGAACCCGCGGCCGAGCGGCGAGTACGGCACGAAACCGATGCCGAGCTCGCGGAGCACGGGCAGCAGCGCCGTCTCGGGATCGCGCGTCCACAGCGAGTACTCCGTCTGGATCGCGGTGATCGGGTGCACGGCGTGCGCGCGACGGATCGTGTCGACCGACGCCTCGGACAGTCCGATGTGCAACACCTTGCCCTCTTCCACGAGCTCGGCGAGCGCTCCGACCGTCTCCTCAATGGGAGTGTTCGGGTCGATGCGGTGCTGATAGTAGAGGTCGACGTGGTCGGTGCCGAGTCGTTCGAGCGAGCCCTCGATGGAGCGACGCACGTTCTCGGGAGAGCCGTCGACGACCCGGCCGCCCTCGGGTGTGGCCCGGTTGCCGAACTTCGTCGCGATGACGACCTCGTCTCGCCGATCGGCGAAGGCACGGCCGAGCAGCGACTCGTTGAGGTACGGCCCGTAGATCTCCGCCGTGTCGAAGAGCGTCACGCCGAGGTCGATCGCGCGGTGCAGGGTGCGGATCGAGGCCTCGTCGTCCACGGCCGCGCCCGTGTAGTACGCCGACATGCCCATGCAGCCGAGCCCGAGCCGCGACACCTCGAGGGGCACCTGCCCGCGTTGCTCCGTGCCGAGTTCGGTGGTGGACAGGCGGTGGTCGGAGGAGAAGGAATCGCTCATGCGAGGAAGCCTAGGCCGCACCCCTGACATCCACCCCGGCGCCCGCCCCTGGAACGGGAGAACGAAAAGGGGGGAGGCGGAATCCGCCTCCCCCCTTCCCTCGGCATTACGCGGAGGGGTCGCGGCGCGGTGCGTCCGGTCCCTCGCGCACCGGGTTGGAACCCGGACCGGCACCAGGGGTCTCGCCGCCGATGCCGGGAGGAGCCCACGTGGAGCGGTCGGGGATGCTCTCGTCGGACGTCTCCCCCTGCGCCCTCTGCGCCGCCTCGTCCGTGATGATCGGCATCATGCCGGTCTCGGACGTCTCGTAGACCTTCGCGAACTCCTCGTCCACGTTCGGCTCGACCCACGCCAGGTCGTCCTTCGAGTGGTCGTACTCGGTGGGCACGAGGGCGAAGTCGTCGCCGTACTCCTCGAGGCCGGCGCGGACGCTGTGGCGCACGGCCCGCTCGGCGTACGCGTCACGCAGGATGAGCGGATCTCGGCGCAGGTCCTTCAGGAAGGCCACCATCATGGCCGCCATGATGACACCGAACGGCAGCGCGGCCACGATCGTGGCGTTCTGCAACGCGGTCAGGCCGTCGCCCGAGCCGTCGCCGGTGGCGAGCAACACGGCGGCGATCGCGCCGACGAGCGTTCCCCACACGACGGTGATCCAGCGCGACGGATCCGGGCGCCCCTGCTGGGAGAGCGTGCCCATGACGAGCGAGGCGGAGTCGGCTCCCGTCACGAAGAAGATCGCGACGAGGATGCCGAGGAGGACGGTCGTGAAGCCGGCGAAGGGCAGGTTGCCGAGCACGCCGAAGAGCACGTTCTCGGGCGGGTCCACCTCGAGGCCGGCACCGTTCATCTGCTGGTCGATCGCGGTCGTGCCGAAGATGGCGAACCAGATGAACGACACGGCCGACGGCACGAGCACGACGACGGCGACGAACTGGCGCAGCGTGCGTCCGCGCGAGATCTTGGCGATGAACATCCCGACGAACGGGGACCACGAGATCCACCACGCCCAGTAGAAGATCGTCCACGCCGACAGGAAGGACTGCGTCTCCTCGCCCTGCGCACCGGAGCGGCCGATGAGGTCGGGGAGGTCGCCGATGAAGTGCGCGGCGACCGACGGGATCACGTTGAGGATCAGCATCGACGGGCCCACGAAGAACACGAAGAAGGCGAGCAGGATCGCCATGACCGAGTTGATGTTCGACAGGGCCTTGATGCCCTTCGAGACACCCGAGACAGCCGAGGCGATGAACGCGGCCGTGAGGATGGCGATGACACCGATGAGCAGACCGTTGCCGAGCTCACCGAGACCCGTCACGAGCTCGACGCCGCGACCGATCTGCAGGGCGCCGAGGCCGAGCGACGCGGCCGTGCCGAACAGGGTCACGATGATCGCGAAGATGTCGATGACGCGGCCGATGGGGCCGGTCGTGCGCTGCTCGCCGAGCAGCGGCGCGAAGATCGAGGAGATGAGCGGGGTACGCCCCTTGCGGTAGGCGCCGTACGCGATCGCGCCGCCGACGAGGGCGTAGAACGACCACGCCTGCGGACCCCAGTGGTACAGCACCTGCACCTGGGCGGTCTCCATCGCCTCGAGCGTGTTCGCCTCGACGGTGCCGGGCGGCGGGGTCTCGAAGAACGTCAACGGCTCGGCAGCCCCCCAGAACACGAGTCCGATGCCCATGCCGGCGGCGAAGAGCATCGAGATCCACGAGAACACCTTGTACTCGGGCTCCTCGTCATCACGTCCGAGGCGGATGCGGCCGTACCGGCCGAAGCCGACGTAGAGCATGAAGATGAGGACGACGGTCGCGAGCGTCGTGAAGAAGAAGCCCATGTACTCCACGACCCAGGCGAGCGCCCCGCTCGCGGTGGCGGAGAGGCTGTCGCCCGCGAGCACGCCCCAGGCGATGAACGCCACGGCGAAACCGAGTGCCACACCGAACACCACGCGGTCCGTGCGGAAGGCTCGGCCGGTCTGCTCGACCCCGAGTCCGGGGATGAGGGCAGGGTGGATGCTGTCGGCCGAGGGGTCGGTCGTGGCGTCGGGAGGGGGTGCGCCGTGCGATGGTTGCTGCGTCGTCCGAGCCTCCGGTGAGGGAGAATCGCTGGGCCTGGTCGTCTCGTTCGAATCGTCCACGGGAGTCGATCCTCCCAAGCTCTGGGCCGTATGGCTAATCGGTCCCCCGCGAAACCGCGCCTCGGGAGCGGTTCGATACCCTGTCGGATCGCGAACTCCCAGCGCCTCCGTCGGCGGTCGGCCCTAGGCTGAAGCCGTGGCTGACGACGACCGTTCCCCGGCATTCCGAGACCCCTCCGAGCGCACCCGAGCGGGGGCGACAGTCGCGCCCGTCGGCGTGACATACGACTACGACGTGGTCATCGTCGGAGGTGGTCACAACGCCCTCGTCGCCGCCGCGTACCTCGGGCGGGCCGGCAAGAGCGTCCTCATCCTCGAACGCCTGTCGCAGGTGGGCGGCGCTGCCGTCTCGGCCGAGGCGTTCTCCGGAGTGGACGCGAAGCTCTCGCGCTACTCGTACCTCGTGAGCCTCCTGCCGCCGCGCGTCATCGAGGAGCTCGGCCTCCACCTCACCCTGGCGCCGCGCACGATCGCGTCCTACACGCCCGATCCGGCGACGAACGGCGAGACGGGCCTCCTCGTGGCGAACGACGATGCCGAGCGCACGGGTGCCTCGTTCGCCCGCATCGGTGCGGCGGCCGACGCTGCGCGGTTCGACCTCTTCTCCGAGCACTGTCGCGTGCTCACGGAAGCGCTCTGGCCCACGATGCTCGCGCCGCTGCCCACCCGCAGCGAGGCACGCGCGCGCGTGATCGCCACCGGCGACAGCCGTGCGGCCGACGTGTGGGACGCCATGATCGAGAAGCCCATCGGCCACGTGATCGAGCAGAACCACGAGAGCGATCTCGTCCGCGGCGTCCTCTTCACCGACGCCCTCATCGGCACTTTCGCGGGGCCGTACGACGAGGACCTCGAGCAGAACCGCTGCTTCCTCTACCACCTCATCGGGCAGGGCGACGGCCGCTGGGACGTGCCCGTCGGCGGCATGGGTGCCGTCACCGGCGAACTCGCGCTCGCGGCGCGGCGGGAAGGTGCGGACATCCGCACCGACGCCGAGGTCGTCGCGGTCACGCCGGACGGCCGAGTCCGCTTCGTCGACGGGAGCGAGCGCCGCGAGGAGCGTTCCGTCACGGGTCGGTGGATCCTGTCGGGGGTCGCCCGCAGCACGCTCGACGGGCTCGTCGAAGCAGCCGGATTCGATGCGACGCCGGCTGCTCACGCCGAACCGGGTCACGCGAACCCCGGCGGACACCCGCGCGAGGGGGCGCAGGTGAAGGTCAACCTGCTGCTCTCCCGCCTCCCGCGCCTCAACGACCCGGACGTCTCGCCGGAGGAGGCCTTCGCCGGCACCTTCCACATCAACGAGTCGTGGTCGCAGCTCGAGAGCGCGCGCCAGCAGGCGCTGTCCGGCCGGATTCCATCACCGCTGCCGTGCGAGATCTACTGCCACACCCTCACGGACCCGAGCATCCTCTCGGACGAGCTCCGTGCATCCGGCGCCCACACTCTCACGGTGTTCGGCCTGCACGTCCCCGATCGCCTGCTCGACGGGATGGACGACGGCGAGGCGCGGGCCGCGCTCACCCGCGCCGTCCTCGAATCGCTCGACAGCGTCCTCGCCGAACCGATCGAGGACGTGATCCTGCGCGACCCGTCCGGCGCCCTCTGCATCGAGACCAAGACGACACGCGACCTCGAGCACGTGCTCGGGCTGCCGAAGGGCAACATCTTCCACGGCGGTCTCGATTGGCCCTTCCTGGAGGACGACGCTCCGCGCGATACACCGGCCCGACGCTGGGGTGTCGACACCGCCCACGAACGCATCCTCGTGTGCGGCTCGAGCGCTCGCCGCGGCGGAGCCGTGAGCGGTTTCGGCGGGCACAGCGCCGCGATGGCCGTGATCGAGGCCGACGGCACGGGCACCCGCTAGCGCCTACGTCCTAGCGGATGCCGCTGCGCGCGAAGCCCTGGATGAAGTAGCGCTGGAACGCGAGGAACAGGATCACCATCGGCAGAACCGAGACGAGCGCGAGCGCCATGCTCGCGCTGTAGTCGGGCGTCGACTGGCCCTTCAGGAACAGCAACCCGATCGGGAGCGTGAAGAGCGCGTTGTCCTTGAGCGCGATGAGTGGCCACGCGAAGTCGTTCCAGCTGCCGAGCAGCGTGAGGAGGGTGAGTACAGCGATGAGGGGCTTGCTCAGGGGGAGCACGATGCGCACGAACGTGCGCACCGGTCCGGCTCCGTCGATCTGCGCCGCCTCGATGAGCTCCTGCGGGATGGCCAGGAAGAACTGGCGTGCCAGGAAGATGCCGAACGCCGCCGCCGCTCCCGGGAGGATGACGGACCAGTAGGTCCCGTAGATCTGCAGATCGACGACGAGGCGGAACTGCGCCACCATGATGGCCTGCACCGGGATCATCATCGTCGACAGGGCGAGGAGGAAGAGGATGTTGCGACCGGCGAACGGGATGCGCGCGAACGCATAACCCGCGAGGAGATTGACCGCCACGGTGAGCACCGTGACGAAGATCCCGATGACGACCGAGTTCACGAACCACTCCGCCACGGGGAACCTCGCGAACACCGACTCGAAATTCTCGACGCTGAACGTGCTCGGCCAGAGTCGCACGCCTCCCGGCTGGAACACCTCCCCACGTGGTGAGAAGGCGATCACCACCATCCAATAGAGCGGGAAGAAGACGATCGCGGAGACGATGATCGCGAGAACGAGCCTTACGGTACGACCCGCACGGGAGCCGTTCCGGCCGCCGCGACGTCGTTTCAAGGGTGATGCGGCGGGAGGGGCGAGGGCGTCGCCCGAGGTGACGGTCGATGTCATTGTCCGGTCCTATTCGACGAGGTCGCGCGTGCGGCTGGCCCGCCACTGCACATAAGTGAAGATCAGAGTGATGACGAGGATGACGACACCGATGGCGGCGCCGTATCCCTGCTCGCGGATCTGGAACCCGTTCCGGTACGCATACGTGCCGAGAACGGACGTGGCGTAGCCCGGCCCGCCGCCCGTCATGACGAACACCACATCGAACACCTGGAACGACGCGATCACGTTCATGATCAGGAGGAAGAACGTCGACGGCCCTACGAGCGGCACCGTGATGTAGCGGAACAGCTGCCACCGGTTCGCGTTGTCGATGCGGGCCGCCTCGTACAGCTCGGGCGAGATCGACTGGAGTCCGGCGAGGTAGATCACCATGTTGAAGCCGATCCGCAGCCAGATCGCCGTGATCATCACTGACACGAAGGCGGCGGTGCCGTCCGACTGCCACGCCACGGGCGAGAGCCCGAGCGAGACGAGCGCCTTGTTGATGATCCCGGAGCCCTGGCTGAAGATCGTCACCGCGATCATTCCCGACGCGACCCCCGAGATCACGAGCGGCAGCACGATGAGCGTCCGGAAGACGCCGCTCGCGGGAAGGCCGGAGTTCAGGAGCACGGCGAGTGCGAGCCCGCCCGCGAGTTCGATCGGCACCGTGATCGCCGTGAAGACGAGGGTGTTCCCGAGGCTCTGCCAGAAGATCGGGTCGGCGGCCATTCGGGCGTAGTTGCCGAGACCGATCCATTCCGGGTCCCCGAAGCCCTGGGTGTCCTGGAGCGACAACTGGATCGCGAACGCGATCGGCACGAACAGGAACAACCCCATGAGGAGCATGTTCGGCGCGACGAACGCGTACCCCGTGAGCGTGTCACGACGGCGCGCCGCGCGCCGCCGCCCCGACGCGGGAACGCCGGCGCGGTCGCGCACGGCCGCCGTCGTCATCAGTCGGTCGCCTGTTCGATCGCCGAGCTGAGGTTCGCGAGCGTGTCCTCGGTGCTCTGCCCGCTCACGAAAGCGGCCTCGAGCTGATCCTGCATCGCCACAGCGATCTCGGCGAGGTACGGCGAGGTCAGTTGCTTCACGTCCTCCGGCTCGATCGTCGTGGCCTGCTCGACGAACACGGGCATCACATCGGGCCGCACCGCGAACTCGATCGCCGACGGGTCGATGTCGGTGCGGGTCGGGAGTTCGTTCGTGGCCGCGCAGAACTCGGACATCGTGTCCGCCTGGACCATGAACTCGAGGAATTGCGCCGCCAGCTCGGGGTTCGAGGTGTCCTTCGTGGCGACGAGGGCGTTGCCACCGAGGTCGGTCGCGCCGCGGTCGTTCACGGGCATGGGCGTCGCGGCCCATTCGAAGCCCGCGAGGTTGTCGATGTCCGGCACGAGGAAGGACCCGGCAAAGGCCATCGCCACGGATTCCTCGGTGAAGAAGGCATCGGCGTACGTGGAAGCCTTCACCGAGCTCGTGGGCGGCACCCAGCCGTTGTCGTAGAAGCTCTTCGTGAAGTCGAGGGCCTCGGCGCCGGCGGCCGAGTCGACGGCCGGGGTCGTGCCGTCCTCCTCGAGGAGCGCGCCGTCGGCCTGGAAGAGCCAACTGAGCCATCGGGGCGTGCCGCCGAGCTGCCAGTTGTAGACGAAGGGGTACTTGTCCTCGGGGAGGGAGGCACGGAGGGTCGTGGCGACGTCGGCGAACTCGTCCCACGTCCACGCATCCTCCTGCGTGGTCGGGATGTCGGTGATCCCGGCCGCCTCGAGCATCGGGATGTTGAGGAGGAGCGCCGAGACGTCGGTCTGGTGGGGCACCCCGTAGGGAACGCCGTCGTAGGAGACCGCCTCCCACATGGCCGGTGTGAACAGGCTCGACTCCTCGTCGGTGACGTAGCCGCTCAGGTCGAGCAGCTGGTCCTGGCTCGAGTAGACGCCGAGGTTGCCGTAGTCCACGCGGAAGACGTCGGGCGCCTCCCCCGTGCTCAACTGAGCGTCGATGTTCGTGAACATCTGGTCGTACGGGACGACATTGAGGTCGATGTCCACCCCCTCGTTCTCGGACTCGAAGCGCTCGACGAGGGAGGTGAAGGCGGCCTCCTCCGATTCGCTCGCCCAGGTGGTGAAGGTGAGCGAGCCGTCGGCGGCGTCGCCTCCGGCCCCTCCGCCCGTGAAGCCGGTGCAGCCGGTCAGCGCGACGGCGCTGGCGACACCCAGGCCCGCGAGGGCCATTCGTCGTGTGGTCATCGTTGTTCCTTACTCGTGGTGCGGGGAGGGATCGTGTCGAGCCGCTCGAGCGCCCGCTCGACGGCCGCCATCTGACCGGCCGGCCCGAGCATGCCGTCGAGGGTCTCGTCATAGCCGGCGGGCGCGCGCGGGTCGTCATCGAGGGCGCGGTGGAGGGTCCAGACGAGGTCTTCAATCGCGCGCACGGCGCCGAAGCGGGCGAGCCGCTCCTCGTCGACCGGGGCGTCGCTCCCATAGCCGGTGCGGAACCGACAGCGCTGCTCGTCCGAGATGGGGAGCGAGAAGAGCACGCCGAGCTCGATGAGCATGAGGTCGACTTCACGCGGCGCCACGGTCGACTCGTCGAAGTCGATGAGCCACGGCCCGCCGGCGGAGTCGAGGACGACGTTGCCGAGGTGCGGGTCACCGTGGAGGGTCACGCGGGAAACGGCGGTTCGCCGACGCTTGAGCAGCCGTTCCGCTGCAGCCAGGGCGTCGACCCTTCCCCGCGCGGACCGCCATGTCGCGCGCAGGGCGTCGCCGCCGGGTACCGAGATCGTCTCGACGTCGAAGCGCCGGTCGAGGCCGTCGATGAGAGCGGCCATCGAGCGTCGGGATCGTCGGATGCCCCTCCGAACCGGGCGCGGTCGAGGAGGCGCCGGGTGGTCGTGGATCGCCCGCAGGGTACCGCCGAACCGTTCCCAGTCGACGTCTTCGGTTCCGAGATCGCTCGCGTCGAGGCCGTCGACCCACGGAGCGACCGTCACGATCGCACCGCCGGACTCGGCCCACGGACGGCCGTCACAGGCGCGCAGCGGCGCCACGATCCCGAGCGTCCCCTCCTCGGCGAGCGAGGAGGCCACCGCCAAGCCGAAGGTGATGTCACGACGCGAGGTCTTGACGGCCCACCGTCGACCGTTCTCGTCGAGGCCGTCCCACACCGCCGCGTCTTCGTCCCATCCTCCGATGACCGGCGCGAGCGACACGATCGGCACGTCGAATTGCGACCGGACCACCGGGGCGACCTCGCCCGAATCGGGCAGCCGGAGCAACATCGTCCGAGCATAAGTTTTGCGTGGTGGCGGTCTCGGCCCGTTGACAATGCAGAGTTTCTACTCGCTGTCGAAGACGTGGTGTGAGAGTTGCTCACATTTTTGCCGCAAGGGGCGGTTTTCGTCGACGACTCGGTCTACGTTGGCATAATGCCCTCCCCTGCTTCCGGTCTCCCGGTCCGTCGGAGGACGCTCATCGTCGGCGGGGCCACCGCTTTCGGTGCCGGCGCCCTCCTGGCTCTCGTCGGATGCGCGCCGGAGGACTCGGCCGTCGCGCCGACACAGACTCCAACGCCCACTCCGCTCACCTGGGAGCAGTTCGCCGAATCGGTCGACGGCTCGGTCCTCCGCTATGCCGATCCCGGCTATGACACGGCTCGGCTCGTGCAGAATCCCCGCTACGACACCGCGCGACCCGACGGCATCCTTCTGGCCGCTTCGGTGGACGACGTCGTAGCCGGTCTCGCCTTCGCGCGTGCCGCCGGCGTGCCCGTGGCGCTCCGCTCCGGTGGCCACAGCTACCCCGGATGGTCTGCCGGTGGCGCGGACGGCACCGATGTGCCCTCGTCCCTCGTCATCGACACGTCCGGGCTCGATGCGGCGACCGTCTCCGGCGAGAGCCTCACCGTGGGACCGGGGGCGCGTCTCGCCGCCGTGTACGCGGCCCTCGGCGAGGCGGGTCGAGCCATCGGGTCCGGGTCGTGCGGAACCGTCGGCATCGGGGGGATCACGTTGGGCGGCGGCGTCGGTGTGCTGTCGCGCTCGTTCGGGCTCACGTCCGATCAGCTCACGGAGGTCGAGATCGTCACGGCCGACGGCCGCGTCGTCCGCGCGAACGCCGACACGGAGAGCGACATCTTCTGGGCGTGCCGCGGTGGCGGTGGCGGGTCGATCGGGGTCGTCACCTCACTCACGTTCACCACCCGGGCGGCACCGGAGGTCTCATCCTTCTCGTTCGCCTTCCCGTGGGAGGACGCCGTCTCGGTGCTCGGAGCGTGGGAGGAGTGGGCCCCCGCAGCCGACGACCGGCTCTGGTCCACGCTGAAGATGCTCGGCGGGGGACGTCACGCGTCCGGACCGTCCATCACCGTGTCGGGTACGTGGACCGGGCCGGCAGAGGAACTCCAGCCTCTCCTCGACGAGTTCACGGACCCGCTCGTGTGGCGCTTCGGGATCCGGGCCACGTCGACGGATCCGGTTCGCCGGTCGTACTCCGACGCGATGCTCCACTACGCCGGATGCTCCACCGCGGAGGAATGCACCACGGGTTCGGGCGGCGTGCTCACGCGGGTGTCGGCGAGCGCCACCTCGAGCATCGGCAGCCGCGCACTCACCGTGGCCGAGGCGACCCAGCTCGTCGACGCCGTCACCGCGGCGGCGGCCATGGCGGGCCTCGTCGAGGGAGGTGTCGCCTTGGACGCCCTCGGCGGCGCGGTCGCCCGAGTCGCCGCCGACGCGACACCCGTGCCGTTCCGGAATGCTCTCTACACGGTGCAGTACACGGCGACCTTCGCCGACGGCACGGACCCGGCGCCGTTCGACGCGTTCGTGCGCGGCACGAGGTTCTCCATGATTCCCGCGTGGGGTACGTCCGCATATGTGAACTATGCGGATGCGGCCGTCGAGGACCCGGCGCGCGACTACTTCGGAGCCAACGCGGATCGACTCGCCGCGATCAAGAAGGCCGTCGACCCCGACCGCGTCTTCGCCCAGCCCCACTTCATCTGACCGCGACAACCCATCCACACACGCACGCACACGGTCGCTGAGCCCGTCGAAACGCGCCACGACAGACCACGGCGCGGTCAGTGGCTGCGATGGTCCTGGATCGTGATGCGCGGGCCGCGACGCGGCTTCCGGATGCCGCTCAGCTCGATGAGGCGGAGCACGCGCTGACGCTGCCCGGCCCATGGCGCGAGGAGCTCGAGCATGCCGTCGTCGTCCACCGGCTGCCCCGTGAGCGCCGTGCCCACGGTGGCCGCCAGATGGTAGTCGCCGACGCTCACAGCGTCGGCGTCGCCATGGGCGCGCAGCGTGACCTCGGCCGACGTCCACACGCCGATGCCCGGGAGGCTCTGCAGCCGACGACCGGCCTCGAGCGGGTGGGCGTCGGCCGCGCGGTCGATCGCCTCGGCCACACGGCTGGCGCGCACGACGGTCTGCGAGCGACGCGGATCCACTCCTGCCGCATGCCACTCCCAACTGGGGATGAAACGCCAGGCTTCGGCGCTCGGCACGACGAACATGCCCTCGGGGGCGGGGCCGGGCGCCGCCTCGCCGTGGCGCCGAACGAGTCGCCGCCATGCCCCCCACGCCTCCACGACCGTGACCTTCTGCTCGATGATGGCCGGTACGAGCATCTCGAAGACGAGTCCGCCGGACGCCAGTCGGATGCCGGGATTGCGTCGCAGCACCTCAGACAGGAGCGGACTCGAAGACACGTCGAGCGCCGACCAGTCGTCGTCCGCACCGAGGAGATGCGGCACGCGCGCGATCGCCCACTCGCGGCCGGGGCCCCAGGCACGCGCATCGATCTCGCCGCCGTCCCCCGAACCGCGCCGCTGACGCAACCACAGGGTGGCGCCGCCGAGGGGCGTGCGCATCGTGAGCCACACGCCGGACGAGTCGCGGCGGAAGCACGGCCCGTCTCCCCCGCGGGAGAACACCGTGACGGTGGCGGCGAGGTCGATGTGTCCGGTGGGTCGGTAGACCGTGGACACATGCGGGTCCGGAGCCGGGCGGGACGATGCGGTCGACCGCGAACGAGGTGACGGCGCCGCGTCGGTCAGCGCAGCGACGGTCTGGCCGGCGAGCGATCGGGATCCCACCGCCCGCGCCTCGGCTGCTCGCCCCTCGACCGCATGACTGTCGACGGCATAACTGTCGACAGCATGACGCTCGACAGCACCGAACTCGAGCAGGGGCTCGATCGGCGCGGTGATGTCGGCGAGCTGCGGAAGCTCGGCGAGGGTGACGGGATCGGACATTGCGGCAACCCTAACCCGACCCCACGACATCGGTCCCCCACCGCGCGGGGTCAGCGCCCCGCGACCGCGGACGGACCCGTTCCTGCCGGGCGGAATCCCGTCAATCCCACTCCGACGGCGCCGGCTGGCGCGTGGACGGGAGCAGCACGTCGTCCGCCCAGCGTTCGATCCACTCCTCCTTGTGCAGGGTTCGCGGTGGCACTCCCACCGCGGCGAGCACGTCGGCCATCGGCACGGGACCGCTGCTCTTGCTGAGGATCCGCGCCCGGATGATGGCGCGAGCGTAGACCTCGCCGCGCACGACGATGCGCTGGTCCATGATCACGGCGCGCTCGTCGTACCCGACGATGCGCGACTCGATCGTGAACCGCTGCCACAGCTTAAGCGACTTGCGGAAGGTGATCGTCTCCGACGCCACCACCGGGTACCACCCGTGCTTCTGGAAGATCGTGTAGATGCCGCTGCGAATCGTGAGCTCGAACCGGCCGAGGTCGAGCATCGAGAAGTACACGCCGTTGTTCATGTGACCGTTGAGGTCGAGATCCGTCGGCAGGGTGGTGAGGCGGATGCGCCCCACGTCGTAGTGCCCAATGGTGCGGCCGCGGCGGAATCTCGCCTGCGCGCGAGCGATCACGAGCAGTGTCCGGAGGATGAGGTGCATGCGGTCGACGGTACCCGTCCCCGGCTCGGTCTCGCGGTCGCGACGCCGCGCTCGCCCTCGCCTCTCGTGTGAGCGACGCCCTCATCGCGACGGTTCGGTCACCGCTCGTCGCGCTCGGCCGCGGGATGCGCCGTGCCCGGCCGCGCGCGTGCGATGGCCCGGTTCAACTGCCTCGCCGAGGTGAAGCCGACGGCCTCGGCGGTCTGCGACGACGACCGTCGGGCGTCGTCCGTCAGGCGGTCGATCTCGCTGACGCGCCGGCGCTCGACTTCGCGGCGCGGCGTCGTTCCGAACCTGCTGAACGCATCGTGCACGGTACGAACGCTCACCGACAGCTCCCTCGCGAGCCGTCCGACGGTGAGGCCGGGGTCACGGAAGTGCGTCTCGATGGCGAGTTGGGCGGCCATGAACAGGCCGTCGCGGTGCATCGCGTCGTCGTCGCCGCCGCTCGCCCTCTCCTCGTCGAGAGCCCCGGCGACGAGATGCTCGACCGCGATGCCGAGGTGCGCCCTCGCCGACCCCGTGGCGGGCAGCGGGGAGTTGAGGACGGTGTTGGTCAGGGCGAGGAGGGCACGGAGCGACGCGTTCCGCATGGGGATGGGCTCGTGGAACCGGAACCGCCCTCGCCCCGACGCGAGGATCGTCGGCTTGACGTACCAGACGAAGCGGGCGGTCTCGCTGAGGGTCCGTGCGGTGGTCGGCGCGGCACCGTCGAGGAGGATGAGCGAGCTCGCCGCCGTCTCGACACTCTCGCCGTCGACGGTGAAATCGAACCCGCCCTCGACCGTGTACACGAGGTACGCGAGGTTCTCCCCGGCAGCCAGGCTGTAGCCTGCCGAGTTCGACCAGGCACGTCCGAGACCGACATACGGATTCTGCATCGTGTCGGCGACGAGGCCGGGGTCGATCGCGCCACGGGGCTGCCAACCGAAATCGTCGCACTTCTCGGCGGCTACCGTACCCATCGTCATCGCAGCCCGATGCCCTCTCGTCGGCGTCACGGCACCCCCGATGGATACGGTTCGCCAGGCGTGGTGCCATTTTGCCAGAGTGTGGACAAATCCTGCAGGCGGAAAGGACAATTCCGGCGGACTTGCCGGCGAAGCAGACCCCCTACACCCGGACGGCGTCCGCATCTGTGACCCTGGGGATGCTCTCTCCGGGACACGCCGCCCGGACCTCGACGAAAGGACGCATATGGTGATCGCGCACGCTCGGCCCGCACATGCCGAGGACCCGACGACGGTCGCACTCACACCCGGAGTCGAGAGGGCCCTGTCGGCGCTGCTCCAGCGGGCCCGACGTGCGGAGGACGAGACCTCCGGCCCGAACCGCCGCCGCGCATTCCGGAACACCCGGCACCTGCTCGGTGGGATGCGGGCGCTCGGCATCCCCCTCCACGTGCTCGCCGATGCTCTCGACGTGACGGTCCAATCGGCCCGGGCGCGCGCGGGAACCGACGGTCCGATTCGGCTCGACGACTTCCGTCGGCTCATCGGCCCCTCGGTCGCACGGACCGACGGGCGCGGCGCGTCACACGGCCAAACCCTCCACCCGGCGAGCACGCTGATCGTCGCGTTCCTCGAGAGCATTACGCCATCAGAGGGCGGCGGCACGCTTCCGCGCTAGTCCCGCCCGACGCTCGTCCCGCCCGACGCCCGGTCCGCCGCCCCTAGAACAAGCCGCGGGGCGAGACCTCGAGGGAACCGGCACCGCGCTGGATCGTGAGGCCGCGCAGCTCCTGTGCATCGAGCTCCGGCAGGCGCTCGGCGAGGCCGAGGAAGCGCTCGATCTCCGGCTCCTCGAGCACGCCGCGCGCGAGGGTGCGGAACTTCTGCACGTACTGCTCGCGACCGAACGGACGGGCGCCGAGCGGATGCGCGTCCGCCACGGCGATCTCCTCGACGATCGTCGAGCCGTCCGTGAGCGTCGCCACGAGGCGACCGCCGAAGGCCTTCTCCGCCGGGTCGGTCGAGTGGTAGCGGCGCGTCCACTCCTCGTCCTCCGCGGTGGTGATCTTGCGCCACAGCTCCACGGTGTCGGGACGACCGGCCCGCTCGGGCGTGTACGAGTCGGCGTGGTGCCAGCCGCCGTCCTGCAGCGCCACAGCGACGATGTACGGGATGGAGTGGTCGAGCGTCTCGCGCGAGGCCGTGGGGTCGTACTTCTGAGGGTCGCCCGAACCCGAGCCGATCACGTAGTGCGTGTGGTGCGACGAGTGCAGCACGATCGACTCGACGCGAGCCGGGTCGGTGAGTTCGGGGTGCTCGGCGTGCACGCGGCGCGCGAGGTCGATCCACGCTTGCGCCTGGTACTCCGCCGAGTGCTCCTTCGTGTACGTGTCGAGGATGGCGCGCTTCGCCTCGCCGGCCTCGGGCAGCGGCACGTCGTACGTGGCCTCCGGCCCGCCGAGCAGCCAGGCGATGACGCCGTCCTCGCCCTCCCAGATGGGCTCGGGCGAGGTCTGCCCGCGCATGGCGCGATCGATCGCCTCGACCGCCATCTTCCCCGCGAAGGCCGGCGCGTGGGCCTTCCACGTGGAGATCTGGCCCTTCCGCGACTGGCGGGTGGCGGTGGTCGTGTGGAGCGCCTGGCCCACGGCCTGGAAGATCGTCTCGACGGGGAGGCCGAGGAGCGTGCCGATGCCCGCGGCGGCCGACGGGCCGAGGTGCGCGACATGGTCGATCTTGTGGGCGTGCAGGCTGATGGCCTTCACGAGGTCCACCTGGATCTCGTAGCCCGTGGCGATGCCGCGGACGACGTCGTGGCCCGTGGCGCCGACGTGCTGCGCGACGGCGACGATCGGCGGGATGTTGTCACCGGGGTGCGAGTACTCCGCGGCGAGGAACGTGTCGTGGAAGTCGAGCTCACGCACGGCGACGCCGTTGGCCCAGGCCGCCCACTCCGGGGACACGCGCCTGGCCTGGTCGGGACCGAAGACGGTGGCTCCGTCGCCGCCCGTCGTCACGGGGTGCGCGAGGGCCTGCGAGCGGGCGGACACGACCGGTGCACGGTTCAGCGAGGCCGTCGCGACCGCCGCGTTGTCGATGACCCTGTTGACCACCATGTCGGCGACCTCCGGCGTGACCTCCACCGGATCCGCCGCGACCTCGGCGACGGCCCAGGCCAGCTGGCCCTCCCGCTGCAGGTTCTCTGAACTCCGGTGTGTGCGGAGGAAATGGGTCTTCACGGGTGGTCCTTTCGACGCCTGGTCAGTCTATTCGTCGCCGTGCGCCCATCCGGACGGGTCAGAGGAGCGCGTCGGTGGCCACCGGCTGCTTCACACCGAAGACGAGACCGTCGGGATCGGTGATGTAGGTCACGAGCCCCTCGCCGGGGAGGTCGTGCACCTCACCGTCCGCGATGCCGCCGGCCTTCACGACGTCACGGATGGTCTCGTGGATGTCCTGCACCTCGATCCACACGATCACGGGCTGCTTCTGATGCCGCGCGGTCATGAGTGCGCCGTCGATCCCGCCCCCGGCCCCGGTATCGGCCGTGAGGTAGTCCTCGACGAACTCCGACGGCGTCAGCTGCCACCCGAACGCGTGGGAGAAGAAGTCGGAGGCGCCGTGCAGGTCGTCGGTCGTGAGTTCCACGTGGATGATGCGTCCCATGGCCGCAGCCTAGGGGACCGGACGGGCCGCGGGAGAGGGGTGGCGCGGCGGCTCTCCACAGGCATCGGCCTCCCCCGAGGCGTTCGTGCGGTTCGGGTAGCCTGATCGGGCGACGCCGGCGCCGCGTCCTTCCCGCCATCGAACCGAGGGGTCAGCCATCTCCCGCATCCGACGCCTCGCCGCGTACGTCTGGGAGCGCATCCTGCGCTACGCGGTCAAGTTCGGCATCGTGGGCGGCATCGGATTCGTGATCGACGTCGGACTGTTCAACCTCCTGCGCACAGGCGCGTTCGGCGACGACCACTTCTTCCAGGGCGCGATCGGCGCGAAGATCGTGAGCACGTCCGTGGCGATCGTGTTCAACTGGGTCGGCAATCGGTACTGGACCTTCCGGGAGCACCGGCGCCACGACCTCGTCCGCGAGTTCGCCGAGTACGCGGTGGTCGCGATCGGCGGCCTCCTCATCGGCCTCCTGTGCCTTTGGGTGAGCCACCACCTGCTCGGGTTCACGAGCCTCCTCGCCGACAACATCTCGGCGAACGTCGTGGGCCTCGCCCTCGGCACGGCCTTCCGGTTCCTCCTCTACCGGTTCTGGGTGTGGGGCCACCACCGCACGGGCACCGGGCCGCGACCCGAGCACGTCATCGAGGAACGCGTCGCGGCCGCCGCGCTCGCGTCGGCGCCCCTCGAGGACGTGACGATCGAGATGGACAGGGACACCGCTCCCTCGGAGGCCACCCACGGCGAGCAGAAGCAGGTCGACCGGTGACGGCGCGACGGATCCTCGTCATGATCCCCACCTACCAGGAGCGCGAGAACATCGACCGCGTCCTGGACCGGCTCTTCACCGCGGTCCCCTACGCGCACGCCCTCGTCGTGGACGACGGCAGCCCCGATGGCACGGGCGATCTCGTGGCGGACCGGGCCGTGGGCGACGCCCGCGTGCACCTCCTGCGACGCAGCCACAAGGCGGGCCTCGGTCCGGCCTACCTCGCGGCCATGGCCTGGGGGCTCGAGCGCGACTACGACCTGCTCGTCGAGCTCGATGCGGACGGATCCCACCCGCCGGAGGTGCTGCCCGCCATGATCTCGGCGCTCGACGGCCCCTCGCGGCCGGGGCTCGTCATCGGATCGCGGTGGGTCGACGGCGGCAGCGTCGTCAACTGGCCCAAGAGCCGGGAGGTCCTCAGTCGCGCGGGCAACGGCTACGCCCGGCTCGCGCTCGGCATCCCTGTGCGCGACGCGACGGCCGGCTTCCGCGTCTACCGGTCCGAGCTGCTCCGGCGCCTGGCCCTCTCGACCGTCGACTCCCACGGCTACTGCTTCCAGGTGGACATGACGCTGCGCACGCTCGACGCGGGAGCCGGCGTCGTCGAAGTGCCCATCGAGTTCCGCGAGCGGGAGTTCGGGGAGTCGAAGATGGACCGCGGAATCGTGGTCGAGGCGATGCGACGCGTCACCCGGTGGGGGATCGAACGGCGCATCCTGCGACGTCACCGCCGGGCCTAGCGGTCCGCTGCGTCCGGGCGCTCGGTCACTCCCAGCGGTCGAAGTCCTCGATCTCGCCCCAGCTCCTCTGCGACTTGCGCAGCAGGTCGAGGTCGACCTCGGCGACGAGGCGCATGCGGTCGGAGCGGTCCTCCTCGTAGCGGGGATCGCGCGCCGCGGACTGCTGCTGGTTGGCGAGACGCGCCTCGAGCGTCGTCGACACCTCGCGCCATGCACCCTCGCGAGCGCTCTCCGCGACGGACGCGATGAACTCGTCGTCGTTCCCCGCCTCGTCGAGGGCGTCGGCGAGCAGGACGTACCCGTCGCGCCGCAGCTCGAGCGTGGCCCGGTCGCGCGTGCGGTAGTCGTGCTGGTGCAGGGAGCGTCCCGGCCGCGACGCGACGCGGGAGAGCTCCTCGGTCATGCGGGCGGCGTAGGTGCGCTGCTCCGAAGCAAAGCGCTCCAGCTCGTCGCGGATGATGCCCGTGTAGGCGTCGGCCACGAACACGCCGTCCTGCCGGAGGATGTCGACGAGCACCTGGTTCTTCACGCGCATCGCGATGGCGTGCCGCGCGATCGCGAGACCCTCCTCCACGAGCTTCTCGACGGGGGCGGGCTCCCGCGGCTCGAGGGGGACGTACGGGCGGATCTTGCGCCGCTTCATCCGGCGGAACGAGCGGGTCACTTCGGGCCCATCCGGATCGCGCCGTCGAGACGGATGGTCTCGCCGTTGAGGTAGGCGTTCTCGGCGATGTGGAGCACGAGCGACGCGTACTCGTCCGGCCGGCCGAGCCGAGCGGGGAACGGCACCTGGGATCCGAGCGAGACGCGCGCGTCCTCCGGAAGACCCGCCATCATCGGTGTCTCCATGATTCCCGGAGCGATCGTGACGACGCGGATGCCCACGCGTGCGAATTCACGGGCGAGGGGCAGCGTCATGGCGGCGACCCCGCCCTTCGACGCGGAGTAGGCGGCCTGCCCGATCTGCCCGTCGAACGCCGCGACGGACGCCGTCTGCACGATCACGCCGCGCTCCCCGTCGGCGTCCGCTTCGGTGTGAGCCATGGCCTCCGCACCGAGCCGTGCGAGGTTGAAGGTACCGAGGAGGTTGACGCGCACGACACGGTCGAACGCGTCGAGGGGCAGGACTCCGTCGCGCCCGAGCACACGGCCGGGCGTGGCGATCCCGGCGCACGACACGACCACGCCGAGCGGACGATCCGCGGGCACGGCGGCGAGCGCCGCCCGCACGTCGGCCTCGTTCGTGACGTCTCCGGGCACGAAGGCGGCGCGGACGCCGAGTTCCGCAGCGACCTCCGACCCGCGCGACGACGGCAGGTCGAGGAGGACGACCGACGCCCCGCGATCGAGCAGTGCCCGCGCGGTGGCCAGACCCAGTCCGGAGGCACCGCCCGAGACGAGCGCAGACCGACCAGTCACGTCCATGAGCCACCCTCCCCCTCGAGGTTACCGGCCGGCCGCTCCCACGGGAACCGGTGGAGCTCACGGGTGTGCGGAGTAGCGTGGCCCACACCCCCGCACGGACAGGAGACCGACGTGAAGACCCCGAGCGAACGCGCGCGGGCCGCGGCCCGCGCCAACCGGGGATCCTGGGTGTACGAACTCGACCCCACCGTCGCCGAACCGCACGACGAGGTGCCACCGCACCTGATCGTCGGCGCCTGGCAGTCGGACGCACGCGGCGAGATCGTGGGCGAGTTCCGGCCGAATCCCGACTACCGCCCGGCCGGGTCGATGCCCGACGACGCGAGTGAGATCCTCGACCAGTCCGTCGGTCCCGCGCCGCTCGACGTGGGCGGGGAGGTGCCGCTCACCCCGGCGGAGGACGTCATCCGGCGCGGCATGATGGGGCTCGTGCCCGTCGCCGAGGTGCTCGCGGCGCTGTGGGCGAGCAACGCGATCATCCTCTCCGGCACCGTCACGACGGGGACGATGGCCGAGCTGCAGCCGCTCTACATCCCGAAGGGTCGGCTGCGCATGCTCGCCATGTTCACGGACGGACGCCGCATCCCCGCCGAGGCGAGCGACACCGCGCCCTATGCGCTCTCCATCCCCGTCTCGGCGCTCTTCCCCACACTCGGTCCGCTCATCGGCGTGGTCGTGAACCCGGGATCACGGCTCGGCCTCGAGATCACCCCTGAGGGCATCGCCGATGCGATCGCGGCCCACACCCCCTCCTCCTGATCCCGGGCCAGGGATCAGGAGGTCGTGGGGCCGGCGCGGACGTGGAGGCGCTCGCCCTGCGGACCGAAGAGGTTGAGGACCTCCGCGGTCTCCGTCCCGGGGTTGCCGATCCAGTGCGGCACGCGTGTGTCGAACTCCGCGACCTCGCCGGGGCCGAGCTCGATGTCGTGCTCGCCGAGCACGAGACGGATCCGTCCGGAGAGCACGTACAGCCACTCGTAGCCCTCGTGCGTCTTCGGCTCCGGCTCTCCCGGGGTCGGCGGCACGAGCTGCTTGTACGACTGCACGCCGCCCGGCCGTCGGGTGAGGGGCACGAACGTGCGTCCGTGCCGACGGATCGGCTTCATGTGGATGCGCGGATCGCCCGTCGCGGGCGCCGCGACGAGTTCGTCGAGCGGCACGTGATGCGCCCGCGCGAGCGGCAGGAGCAGCTCGAGGGTGGGCTTCCTCTGCCCTGATTCGAGGCGCGAGAGCGTGCTCACCGAGATGCCCGTCACCGTCGACAGCTCACCCAGCGTGATGTCGCGGCGTGTCCGCAACGAGCGGAGACGCGGACCGACCCCCTCGAGCACCGCGTCCGTCGTGACGGGCGGATCCACCGCCTGCTGGTGGAGGGGCTGACGAGCCCGACCTCGCGCCGCTCGACCGGTCTCGCCCTCGTGGTGATGTTCGTTCCGCTCCATGCCGACAGTCTGCGGTGCAGTTGCCAAAACGGCAAGAAAAATTGTCGATCCGGCACGCTCGGCGCATGCTCGATGAGCGTGATCAGCGTCGCTGATGTGACGGAACGGACAGAAGGAGCGGACACATGAACGAGGCATACGACGTGGTCGTCATCGGCGGAAGCGCCGCCGGACTGAGCGGGGCACTCGCGCTGGGACGCTCCCGGCGCTCCGTTCTCGTGATCGACTCGGGCGAGCCACGGAACGCCCCGGCAGCCGCGGTGCACAACTACCTCGGTCGGGAGTCGACGCCCCCGCGCGAGCTCTTCGCCATCGGTCGGAGCGAGGTGGCGACGTACGGCGTGGAGACGCTCGATGGCACAGCGACAGCCGTGGAGCGCGACGGAGAGCGCTTCGTCGTCACGGTGGAGGCCATGGACGACGGCGGTGGGCCGCTCACGGTGCTCGCGCGTCGGATCCTCCTGGCCACCGGGTCGTGGGACGAGCTGCCGGACGTACCCGGCATCCGCGAGCAGTGGGGCCGCGGCGTCGTCCACTGTCCCTACTGCCACGGCTGGGAGGTGCGCGACCGCGCGATCGGTGTGCTCGCGACGAGTCCGCTCGCCGCGCATCAGGTGGGGATGTTCCGCCAGCTGAGCGACCGCGTGACGCTCTTCCTCAACGACTCCTTCGAGCCGAGCGACGAGCAGTGGGAGCAGTTCGCGGCTCGCGGCGTGCAGGTCGTGGCTGGTCGGGTGACGGAGCTCGTCTCCACCGCGGGTGACGTGACGTCCGCGCGACTCGCGAGCGGCGCCGAGGTGCCGATCGACGCACTCGCGGTGGCGACGCGGGTGTGGGCGCGGGCGGACGCGCTCGCGGGGCTCGGCGTGGAGACGCAGCAGGTGGAGATGTCGGGCGTCGTCTTCGGCTCCATCGTCCCGGTCGACGAGGTGGGACGCACGAGCGCGGCCGGGGTGTTCGCCGCGGGCAACGTCACGGACATGAAGACACAGGTGGTCACCGCGGCGGCCGCCGGCCTCCAGACGGGCGCCTTCATCAACGCCGATCTCATCGAGGAGGACACGCGCGCGGCGGTGGACGCCCGCCGCTGAGCGCGCCGGCGAAACGTACACTGGGCGCGTGGCCGTTCCCAAGATCCTGCTCTTCTACGCGTTCACACCCCTCTCCGACCCGGAGGCCGTGCGCCTGTGGCAGCGCGAGCTCTGCGAGGCCAACGGCCTGCGCGGTCGCATCCTCCTCTCCCGCGACGGAATCAACGGCACCGTCGGCGGGGACATCGACGGCGTCAAGCGCTACCTCCGCCGCACCAAGGAGTACCCGGCGTTCCGCGACCTCGACGTGAAGTGGTCGGAGGGCACCGGCCTCGATGCCGGCGGCGCGAGCATCGACTTCCCGAAGCTCAGCGTGAAGGTGCGCGACGAGATCGTTTCGTTCGGAGCGCCCGACGAGCTCCGGGTGACGGAGGACGGCGTGGTCGGCGGGGGCGCCCGCCTCAGCCCCGAGGGCCTCAACGCCCTCGCCGCTGAGCGCGACGATCTCGTCCTGTTCGACGGACGGAACGCCTTCGAGGCGCAGATCGGACGCTTCGAGGGGGCGGTCGTGCCCGACGTCTCGACCACGCGCGACTTCGTCGAGGTCCTCGACTCGGGCGCGTACGACCACCTCAAGGACAAGCCCGTGGTCACCTACTGCACGGGCGGCGTGCGCTGCGAGGTGCTCTCGAGCCTGATGATCGCTCGCGGGTTCTCCGAGGTGTACCAGCTCGACGGCGGCGTCGTCCGCTACGGCGAGCGCTTCGGCGACGACGGGCTCTGGAACGGCTCCTTGTACGTCTTCGACAAGCGCGGCTCGCTCGACTTCAGCGACCACACCGCTGTCATCGGCGCGTGCGTCGTGTGCGACGGCGCGACGAAGGAGATGCGCAATTGCGCCGATCCCTCGTGCCGCACCCAGCTCGTGGTGTGCGCCGAGCACGATGACGTTCGCTGCGACGTCCACGCCGGATCGACCACCTCGGACTGACGTCCCACCGGCCCGACGCCCCCGCGTCCGCGCGGTGCGGGATCCGCCTCTCGAAATCCCCCCTCCGACGGACGCGGCAGCAGGGCCGCTCTCGGCAGACTGGGAGCAGCCGAGCCGAGGGAGGCCCATGACGGACGCACGCACCATCGAGATCGAGGCGGTGACGAAGCGCTTCGGCGCCGTCGCCGCTGTGAACGCCCTGTCGTTCCAGGTCGAGCCGGGCCGGGTCACCGGGTTCCTCGGCCCGAACGGAGCCGGGAAGACGACGACGCTCCGGATGCTCCTCGGCCTCGTCCGACCCACAGAGGGTCGCGCCACGTTCGGCGGCGTCGCCTACGCCGACCTGCCGTCGCCGCTGCGCACGGTGGGCGCCGCGCTGGAAGCCGCGAGCTTCCATCCGGGCCGTTCGGCCCGCAACCACCTCACGATCTCCGCGACGGCGTCCGGCATCCCGCGCTCGCGGGTCGACGAGACGCTCGAACTCGTGGGACTGTCGGAGTTCGCCGATCGCCGCGTCGGCGGCTACTCGCTCGGCATGCGCCAGCGCCTCGGCCTCGCCTCCGCCCTCCTCGGCGACCCGGGTGTGCTTGTGCTCGACGAACCCATCAATGGCCTCGACCCCGAGGGCATCAAGTGGATCCGCTCCCTCCTCGGCGCACTCGCGGCCGAGGGACGCACGGTCCTCGTGTCGTCGCACCTCCTGAGCGAGGTGCAGCAGAGCGTCGACGACGTCGTCATCATCGCGCGCGGAGAACTCGTGCACTCCGGCACGCTCTCGAGCCTCTCGGCCGGCGACAGCCTCAGCGTCCTCGTCGACGCCACCGACCGCTCCGCCCTCGCCACCGCGCTCGAAGCCGCCGGCTTCGACGTGGCACCCGCCCGCTCCGGACTCATGGTGTCGGGCGTCGAGGCCGAGGAGGTAGGCAGGGCAGCATTCGCCGCGGGGATCCCCCTCAGCGCCCTCCACCGGCAGTCCTCAGGACTCGAAGAGACGTTCCTGCACCTCGTGGGAGGAGACCGATGAACACGTTCCTTCCGGCCGTCCGGGCCGAGATCACCAAGATCACGAGCACACGCATGTGGTGGGTGCTCGCCCTCGTGATGTTCCTCTACGTCCTCACCATGGCCGGGGGCCTCGCGGCCCTCATCGGTGCGGGAACCGACGGCTCCCTGACGGGTATGACGGGCGACGGCTCGACCGGCTTCGCCCCGCTCATCTACTCTTTCGCGAGCTCGATCGGCTACGTCTTCCCCGTGCTCCTCGGAGCCCTCGCCGTCACGGGCGAGGTACGCCATCAGACGCTCACGCCCACCTTCCTGGCCACGCCGAAGCGCAGCGTGGTGCTGTCGGCGAAGCTCCTCGTCCTCTTCGTCTTCGGAGCGCTGTTCGGCCTCATCGGGCTGCTCGCATCGGTCGGCGGCGGGGCGGCGGTCCTCGCCGGCTTCGGTATCGACACCGAGCTCGGCTCGACCGACACGTGGGCGATGTTCGCGCGGCTCGTGCTGGCGATGGCCCTGTGGGCGGCCGTGGGGATCGGCCTCGGGTCGGTCGTCACGAACCAGGTCGCCGTGATCGTGATCGTCATCGCCTTCACCCAGTTCGTCGAACCCGTGCTGCGTTCCGTCGGCGCCCTCGCCGACTGGCTGGCGAACGTCGTGCAGTTCCTGCCCGGTGCCGCGAGCGACACGCTCGTGGGCACGAGCATCTTCGGACTCGTCAGCGCGGGACAGGATCAGCTCGAGTGGTGGGTCGGCGGACTCGTCCTCGCGGGGATCGCCGGGGTGCTCACGGTGATCGGTGCTCTCACGACCTGGCGTCGCGACATCACGTGACGTCCGACCCGGACCACCGTCGCGAGCACGGAGGGGGCGCTCGCGACGGTGCGTGCGTAGGCTGACGACATGCAGAGCTTTCCCGCCTGGGTCGTGCGGCGTGCCGAGTCGGACGGCGGTCGCGGGGCGGCCACCGCGTCACTCGAGACCCTCGACTCCGATTTCCTCGACGGCCTGTCCTCCGATGATGACGCGGGCTCCGGGCCGATGATCGACACGGTCGTGCGCGTCGAGTATTCGAGCGTCAACTACAAGGACGCGCTCGCGCTGACCGGCCGACCGGGCGTGGTGCGGCGTTGGCCACTCGTCCCGGGCATCGACGCGACCGGCGTGGTGATCGAGAGCCACGGCCCATGGCGCCCCGGCGACGTCGTGACGCTGAACGGTGCGGGCCTCGGCGAGAGTCTGCACGGCGGGCTCGCCGGCCGAGCGCACGTGGAGGGTTCGCGACTCGTCGCCGTCCCTCCCACGATGTCGGCGCGTCAGGCCGCGGCGATCGGCACGGCCGGATTCACCGCGATGCTCTCGGTGCTCGCGATCGAGCGACACGGCGTGACCCCGCAGGACGGACCCGTCCTCGTCACGGGTGCCTCCGGCGGCGTGGGTTCGATCGCCGTCTCCCTTCTGGCGCACGCGGGCTTCGAGGTGACGGCGTCGACGGGGCGGGTGGCCACGCAGTCCGCCTTCCTCACCGAGCTCGGGGCCACCGATGTGATCGACCGTGCCGAGCTCGCCGAAGCGGGCAAGCCGATGCAGACCCAGCGGTGGGCCGCCGTGGTCGACGCCGTCGGAGGCCCGACCCTCGTCAACGCGGTGGCGCAGCTGCGCCACGGAGGCGTGGCGGCAGCGTGCGGCCTCGCGCAGAGCGCCGATTACGTCGGAACGGTGCTCCCCTACATCCTCCGCGGCGTCACGCTCGCGGGCATCAACTCCGTCGAGGCGTCCGGTGAGGAGCGTCGCGCGGCATGGGACCGCCTCGAGAGCGACGTGGACCTGCGCCTCCTCGACGGGCTGACGTCGGTCGTTCCGCTCAGCGCGGCGCGCGAGGTCGCCGACCGGGTGCTCGCCGGCGGTGTGCGCGGCCGTACCGTGGTGGAGATCGGCGGCTGATCCGCAGCCGTCAGGTGGCGGGCGGCGTCTCCTGATCCTGGCTCTCGGCGTCGTCGGTGCGGGTCTCCTCCGCCTCGCCGTCCACCGGTGTCGGCTCCGGCGCGACCGTGCGGGGGGCGCGCGAGCGCGTCGGCTTCTTCTGCTCCGACGTACCGTCCGTCTTCGCGGGATCGGCCGCGTCGGCTGCTGCCTTCGACCGCGTGGTCTTCCCGCCCGCTGCCTTCGACGAGGTCGCCTTCGTGGACGCCGCCTTCGACGGTGTCGCAGTCGTCGACGTCGACCCCTCGTCCTTCTTCGCCGCAGCGCGCGTGGACGCCTTCTTCGCCGCTGCCGGCTTCGCCGTCTTCTCGGTCGAGCTCGCCGCAGCGGCATCGGCTGCGGCCTTCTTCTTCGCGACCCCGGCACGACCGCCGCTCTTCGACGCGGCTTCCGCCTTCGCGTCGGCCTTCACTTTGGCGGCCTCGATCTTGGCCGCCTCGGCCTTCGCGCGGACGGCGATCGGGCGCGGGCTCACGGTGCGCACGCGCGTGGCACGCACCTTCTTCGCCCGCACGTCTTCCTCGTCGATCCGCAACGCGGCCACGAGCTCGGCGCCGTGGTTCGTCGAGACGATCACGCGCGAGAACTCCGAGTCCTCGACATCGAGGACGACAGCGGGTCGCGATCCCTTCTTGATCACGAGGAAGTCGGCGCCTCCGTGTGACTTCCACTGACCCACGGCGAGGGTCAGCGGGATGGCCGACCCCTTGCCGCGCACGCCCCGCACCCAGATCCACGGGTCGTCCGTGAGGGTCGCGGAACGGATGCTCGACCGGGGGATCTCCACGTTGTCACGCCGCAGCGACAAGGCCTTCTCCGCAGCCGTCAGTCGGATCTCGAGTCGATCGGAGTGAAGGTGGATGCTGGCCATGTTCCTAGTCTGCCGTGGCGCCGTCTCTGCGTCCGCTGTGAAAGCTCACAAACGCATAACGACGGCCCTGTATGCATCACACGGAATGCTCGCGACCGGTCAGCTCGGCGTCGCCTCCGCGGCAGCTCGGGCTGCCGCCGGCAGCGCCTCGAGGATGCGCGAGACGGCGGCATCGTCGTGGGCGGCCGTGACGAACCACGCCTCGTACACGCTCGGGGGCAGCGACACACCCTGATCGAGCATGCTGTGGAAGAAGGCGGGGTAGCGCCAGCCCTCCTGCGCCTGGACCGCCGCGTAATCACGGGCCGGTTCGGACGCGAAGACGAAGCTGAAGAGATTGCCGGCACGCTGGACCACATGGGCCACTCCCGCGGCGGAGAGCGCATCCGACGTCGCCGTCGAGAGGGTGTGCGCCGCCGTGTCGAGGCGCTCGTACACCTCGTCCGTGGCGAGGCGCAGCGTCGTGAGTCCGGCGGCCACGGCGACGGGGTTCCCCGAGAGCGTGCCCGCCTGATACACCGGGCCGAGGGGCGCGAGGAGGTCCATGATCTCGGCGCGGCCACCCAATGCCGCCAGAGGCATACCTCCGCCGACGACCTTCCCGAACGTGAAGAGGTCGGGCTGGTACACGTCTCCGGCACGGCTCGAGAGCCCCCAGTACCCCGCAGCGTCGACGCGGAACCCGGTGAGGACCTCGTCGATGATCACGAGGGCGCCGTGACGGTGTGCGAGCTCCACGAGGAACGCGTTGAAGCCGGGATCCGGCGGCACGACGCCCATGTTGGCCGGCGAGGCCTCCGTGATGATGGCGGCGATCTGATCGCTGCGCTCGGCGAAGACCGCCTCGAGCGCCGCCTCGTCGTTGTAGGGGACCACGAGGGTCTGGCTCGCGACCGCTTCCGTCACGCCGGCGGACCCGGGCAGAGAGAGCGTCGCGAGTCCGGACCCGGCCGCGGCGAGAAGGCCGTCCGAGTGCCCGTGGTAGTGACCGGCGAACTTCACGAGCAGGTCGCGGCCCGTGGCACCACGGGCCAGGCGGATCGCGGTCATCGTCGCCTCGGTGCCTGTCGAGACGAGTCGCACCTTCTCGAGCGGGGAGTCGCCCGCGGCCCGCAGGCGGCCGACGATCTCCTCGGCGAGCTCCGTCTCCGACGGCGTGGATGCACCGAAGGAGAGGCCCCGAGCGGCGGCGGCCTGCACGGCCGCGACGACCTCGGGATGCGCGTGGCCGAGGATCGCCGGCCCCCAGGACGCGACGAGGTCGACGTACTCGCGTCCCTCGGCGTCGACGACATGCGGGCCGCGCGCCTCGACGAGGAAGCGCGGCGTTCCACCGACCGAGCCGAAGGCGCGCACCGGCGAGTTCACCCCACCGGGGATCACGGTGCGGGCCCGATCGAACAGGTCCTCGTTGATGTGCGTCACTTCAGCCATCCCGCCACCTCCACGGCCCAGTAGGTCAGGATCGCGTCGGCGCCCGCCCGCTTGATTCCCACGAGGGACTCCTCCACGGCACGACGCCGGTCGATCCAGCCGTGAGCCGCCGCGGCCTCGATCATCGAGTACTCGCCGGACACCTGGTACGCCCACACGGGAACCTCGCTCGCTGCGGCGACGTCGGCGAGCACGTCGAGGTAGCTCATCGCGGGCTTCACCATGACGATGTCGGCACCCTCCTCGATATCGGTGAGCGCCTCGCGGAGTCCCTCGCGCCGGTTGCCGGGGTCGAGCTGGTAGGTGCGGCGGTCGCCCGAGAGCTGGGAGTCGACGGCCTCGCGGAACGGACCGTAGAACGCCGAAGCGTACTTCGCCGAGTAGGCCATGATGACGGTGTCGTGGAAGCCCTCGCCGTCGAGCGCGTCGCGTACGGCCGCGACCTGGCCGTCCATCATGCCGCTGAGGCCGAGCAGCTGCGAGCCCGCCCGCGCCTGGGCGAGCGCCATCTCGCGGTAGACCGCGAGGGTCGCATCGTTGTCGACGGAGCCGTCGGCCGCGAGCACACCGCAGTGCCCGTGATCCGTGAACTCGTCGAGGCAGAGATCGGTCTGCACGACGATCGCATCGCCGACCTCGGCGGCCACGGCTTCGGTCGCCACGTTGAGGATGCCGTCGGCCCGGCACGACGCCGATCCGGTCGCGTCGCGCTCCACGGGGACGCCGAACAGCATGACGCCGCCGAGCCCGGCCTCCGCGGCCTCCGCGGCCGCCCGGCGCAGCGAGTCGAGCGAGTGCTGCTGGATCCCCGGCATCGAACCGAGCGGGATCGCGTTGTCGATCCCCTCCCGCACGAACATCGGGAGCACGAGCTCCGAGGCGTGCAGACGCGTCTCGGAGACGAGGCGCCGGAGGGCTGGGGTGGTGCGCAGACGGCGCAGGCGGGTGTCCGGGAAAGTCACGTCTCAAGCCTACGGCGACAGGCTGGGCGCGCGGTCGGAGCGGCTCGCCATCGCGCGACGGATGTCTCCCGTGGCGAAAGGCAGCGGAACGCCGGGGCGGCGCCTAGGAGACGGTGGGGGCCTCGCGGTCGGCGACGGCGTCCACGACGCTGTCGATGAGGTCCGTGACGGTCTGCTGCCGGGAGACGACGGCGACGTCGAGGCCCGCGGCACGCGCGTCCTTCGCCGTGCGGGGTCCGATGGCGGCCACGAGTGTGGACGACGGCAGGGCGCCGAACTGGCTCGCGACCTGGTCGGCGACGCTTCCCGACGTCACGAGGATCACGCTGATGCGACCGGACTGCACGTCGGCGACGACGCGCTCGTCCACCGGCTCGCCGATGGTGCGATACGCCACGACGGAGGACACGTCGTGGCCCGCCTCGGCGAGACCCACGGAGAGGAGCGGCTTCGCGATCTCGGAGCGCAGCGCGAGGAACCGCTTCGGCCGCGGCTCGAGTGCCGTGAGCTCCTCGAGCATGCCGCGCGCGGAGTTGTCCTTCGCGGGCACGAGGTCGACCGAGTACCCGACGGCCTGCAGGGCCGCAGCCGTCGTCTCGCCGACGGCCGCGATCTTCGTCGTCGACGGAACGCGCACGCGCTCCGAGTAGAGCACGTCGACCGTGGTCGCACTCGTGACCGTCAGCCAGTCGAACTCGCCGGCGGCGAGCGCGGTGAGCGCGGCACGCAATGCGTCGGGGTCGTCCGTCGGTGCGAAGTTGATCATGGGGGCGACGACCGGCGTCGCGCCGCGGGACCGCAGATCCGCGGCCACGCCGTCGCCCCACGGACCGCCCCGTGGGACGAGCACCCGCCAGCCCTTGAGGGGCTTGGCTGCGTGCGCGTGTGCCGTCATTCGATGATCCTCTACGGTCGATCGGCGAGGCCGGGGGCGCCGGCGGAAAGCAGGGACGCGGCGAGGTCGAATCCGATTCGGCCCGCCACGGCGATACGCGCGTCGAGACCGGGTCCGTCGAGGGCGGTCGGGTCGCTCGGATCGATGGGGTTCGACAACATCGTCACCGCGTCGTCGGACACGGAGGACGATCCGTCACCAGCGTACACGCTGGCCGTGAGGCTCAACGAGCCGCCCGAGATGCGTGCATAAGCGCCGACGGGGGCCGAGCAGCCGGCCTCGAGTCCGGCGAGCACCGAGCGCTCCGCGTGGGCTGCCACGAACGCGTCGGCATCGTTGATCGCGCGGATCGCGCGCGCCACGTCGTCGTCACCGGTCAGGTCGAGGGTCTCGAGCGTCTCCACTGCGAGTGCACCCTGCGCCGGCGCGGTCGGCCACACATCGAGCTCGAAGACCTCGGTGATCGCCTCGGTGCGGCCGAGCCGTGTGAGGCCGGCGACGGCGAGCACGACAGCGTCGAGCTCGCCGCTCGACACGAAACCGAGACGCGTGTCGACGTTGCCGCGGATGTCCACGACCACGAGATCCGGGCGGCTCGCGAGGAGCTGCGCCGCGCGGCGCGGGGAGCCCGTGCCCACGCGGGCGTCGGACGGGAGGTCGGCGAGCGTCAGGCCGTCGCGCGCGCACAGCGCGTCGCGCGCGTCCTCGCGCTCTGGCACAGCCGCCACCACGAGGCCGGGGTAGGCGGCCGTCGGGAGGTCCTTCATCGAGTGCACAACCACGTCGCACATGCCGGCGCGCAGCGCCTCACGCAGCGCGGACGCGAAGACGCCCGTGCCGCCGAGGCTCGAGAGCGACGCCTGGGAGACGTCGCCGTGCGTCGTGACCGGGACGAGTTCCGTCGCGATGCCCGTGCGCTCCGTGATGAGCTCGGCGACGTCACCGCACTGCGCGAGCGCGAGCGCGCTCCCGCGAGTGCCGATCCGGAGGGTCACGGTGCGAGCCCGGACACCGCCGGCCGGAAGCCGAGCCGCGCGTTCTCGCAGCAACCAGGGCGGCACACGTCGAACCACGGGCCGAGGTCCGTCTCCGCCGGACGTTCCGCGGCGGGCGTGCCCTCGATGCGCTCCACGACGAGGTCGACGAGTCCGCTCACGTAGGCGTCGTGGGTGCCAGGGGTGGCGACGCGCACGGACGCGAGCCCGAGCCGCTTCGCCGTGTCCGTCGCCTCGTTGTCGAGGTCCCACAGGACCTCCATGTGGTCGCTCACGAAGCCGATCGGCACGATGACGACGGCGCGGCGGCCGGCGGCGGGCAGCTGCTCCATGGCGTCGTTGATGTCGGGGTCGAGCCACGGCTGGGTGGGCGGCCCGGAACGCGACTGGAAGACGAGCTGCCACGGGGGCGTGCCCTCCTCGCCGCGCTCGACACGGACGGACTCCATGATGACGCCCGCCACGGCGCGGTGCTGAGCGCCGTACGCTCCCCCGTCGCCGAAGTCGCGGTCGCGCGGGCCCGAGCGGTCGGCGTCGCCAGTGGGGATCGAGTGCGTCGTGAACAGCACCTCGACCTCGGAGGCGACGTCGAGGCCGTCGACCTCGCGTTCGAGCTGCGCGAGCCCGTCCTTCACGCCCTCGATGAACGGGGTGATGAAGCCCGGGTGGTCGAAGAACTGGCGCACCTTGTCGATGCGCACCGTGCCGTCGAGCTTCGTCTCGTCGAGGACGCGGGCGAAGTCCTCCCGGTACTGGCGGCAGCCGGAGTACGACGAGTAGGCGCTCGTGGCGATCGCCAGCAGTTGGGTGAAGCCGCGCTCATTGGCCTCGGTCACGGCGTCCTCGAGGTACGGCGTCCAGTTGCGATTGCCCCACAGCACGGGAAGGTCGATGCCCCGGCGGTCGAGTTCGGCCTGCAGCGCCGTGCGGAGAGCGCGGTTCTGGTCGTTGATGGGGCTCACTCCGCCGTAGTGGCGGTAGTGGTGGGCGACCTCTTCGAGTCGCTCGTCCGGGATACCGCGACCACGCGTGACGTTGCGGAGGAACGGGATGACGTCGTCCTGGCCCTCCGGTCCACCGAAGCCCGCGAGCAGGATCGCGTCGTAGCGCGTGGGCTCGCTCACGTGCGGGGCGCCGGACGCGGCAGCCGGGGAGGCGGCGCGCACGGCGGGAGCCGCGGTCTCGGCCGCATCGTCCGTCACGAGTCTCTCCGTGAACGCGTCGAAGCTGCCATCGGTGGAACTCAGGTTGCGGGCGGCCATCAGGACAGCACCTCGGCGACCTCGGCGGCAGCGATGCGCCGTCCCGTGAAGAACGGCACCTCCTCGCGCACGTGGCGACGGGCGTCCGTGGCGCGCAGGTCGCGCATGAGGTCGACGAGCTCCACGACGTCGTCGGCCTCGAGCGGGAGCATCCACTCGTAGTCGCCGAGCGCGAAGGACGCCACCGTGTTGGCGAGGACGCCGCGGAACGCCGCGCCCTTCCGTCCGTGCTCCGCGAGCATCGCGCGACGCTCCTCCTCCGGCAGCAGGTACCACTCGAAGCTGCGCACGAAGGGGTAGAGGCAGAGCCATGCGAGGGGCTCCTTCCCGCGCAGGAAGCCGGGGACGTGCTGGCGGTTGAACTCCGCGTCGCGGTGCACGCCCATCGCGTTCCACGTGGGCAGGAGGTCCGTGAGCATGCTCGTGCGACGCAGCGAGCGCAGCCCGGCCTGGAGCATCTCGGCGGTGTCGCCGTGGATCCAGATCATCACGTCGGCGTCGGCGCGCATGCCGGAGACGTCGTAGAAGCCGCGTACGGTCACGCCGTCCGCCTCGAGCGCCGCGACGACCGACTCGAGCTCTTCGACAGCCGGTGCCGACACGTCGGACGGGCGGTCGGGGTTGCGGCGGAGGATCGCCCACAGGGTGAAGCCCGAGGGGCCGGGCTCCGAGGCTTCCGTGGTGTGGTGCTCTGAGGCGTGGGGAGAGGGGCGGACTGCCTCGTCGGAGGCCGGGTGAGTCATGCCTCCATCCTCCCTCTTAATGCTGAAAGAACTCAAAGTCGCACGGCCCGTGCACGTGCGCCTGTCGCTCCCTCGACACAGAAGGACTCTTCCGCCACCGGTCTGTCGACCCGCTCTGGTCTGACACCACGAAGTAGTGCGTTTGCGCGGTTTCGCGACGGTCTATCGCCGCAATCCTGCGCAAACGCACTACGTGGTGGGGGTGGGGCGCTCCGCCCGGGGCTGGTGCGCGCCCGGGCGGAGCGGGTCGCTACTCCTTGACCGGGATCGCCTGCGCCTTGAGCGCGTCGATCGTGGACGTCTGGCCCTTCTCGAGGGCGTCGAAGAGGGTGCCGTCGCCGGAGACGGCCGACTTGAAGCCGTCCGAGACGTCGTTGTACGTCTGCGTCATCGTGGGGCCCCACGCGAAGTCGGACGAGACCTCGGCGGACGCTTCGGCGAAGACGTCGTAGATGCTCTGGCCGCCGTAGAACTCGACGCCCTCGGACAGTACCGGCAGCTCGAGGCCGGCGGTCGTGGCCGGGTAGATGTTCGCCGACTCGTTGAGCATCGTGAGGGCTTCCTCCGACGTGTTCAGCCACAGAGCGAACTTCGCGGCCTCGTAGGGGTGCTCGGAACCGGTGAACACCGCGGTGGACGAGCCACCCCAGTTACCGGCGGCGGAGCCGCCCTCGTTCCACTGCGGCAGCGGCGCGACGGACCACTTGCCGGCCGTGTCGGGAGCACCCGACGCGATCGAGTTCGCGCCCCAGACGGCGGAGTTCCAGGTCCACGCCGCGCCCGTGTTGTAGGCGTTGTCCCACTCGGTCGTCCACGCGGGGACGGTCGAGACGAGGTCCTCGTCGATGAGCTCCTGCCAGTAGTCCGCCACGGTCTTCGAGGCGTCGTCGGTCAGGTCGACGGTCCAGTCGGAACCGTCGTTCTGGAACCAGCTGCCGCCGGCCTGCCACACGAATCCGGCGAACTGGTTGATGTCGCCCTGCGAGAAGTTGGTGATGTAGCCGCCGGCCTCACGGACCTGCTTCGCGGCCTCCTTGTACTCCGCCCACGTGGTGGGGATCTCGATGCCGTTCTCCTCGAACAGGTCGGCGCGATAGAACATGCCCATGGGGCCGGAGTCCTGCGGGATCGCGTAGACCGAGTCGGTCTCGCCGAGCTGCACCTGGCTCCAGGTCCAGTCGACGAAGTCGTCCTGCGCGACCACGACGTCTTCGCAGCCTCCGAGGTCCATGAGGCCGTTCTGCACGCGGAAGTTGGGGAGCGCGTCGTACTCGATCTGGCCCAGGTCGGGGGCGTTGCCGGCCTCGAGCTGGTTGAAGAAGTTCTGGTAGGTGCCGCCGTTGCCGTTCGGGCCGGTCTGCACCGCCACCTGGATGTCGGGGTTCGCCTCGTTCCAGACGTCGACGACCTCTTCGATGCCGGGGATCCACGACGTGAAGCTCAGCTCGACGTTGCCGTCGGACGGGGCGCACGATGCGGCGGCGTCGTCGCCACCGCCCGTCGATCCGGCGGACGAGCAGCCGCTCAGGACGACGGCCGACAGGACCGCTCCTGCGACCAGGGTTCTCTTGACGTTCATGCTGTTCCGTTTCTCTTCATTGTGATGCGGGGGTGTAGGGGGCAAGGGGCAAGCGGACGGTGCTACTTCACGGACCCGGCGCCGAGACCGGAACGCCAGAACCGCTGCAGCAGCAGGAAGGTGATGATGAGGGGGATGATCGACAGGAACGCCCCGACGAGCACGTAGAGCCGCAGCTCGGGGATCTGGTTCACCTGCGAGTTCCAGGCGTACAGGCCGAGCGTCACCGGGAAGAGCGTCTCGTCGCGCAGCATGATGAGCGGCAGGAAGAAGTTGTTCCAGATCGCGACGAACTGGAACAGGAACACCGTCACGAGCGCCGGCAGCATGAGCTTGACCGAGATGGTGAAGAACGTGCGCACCTCGCCGGAGCCGTCGAGCCGAGCGGCCTCGAGCAGCTCGTCCGGCACACTCGCAGCGGCGAAGATCCGCGTGAGGTAGACGCCGAACGGGCTCACCAGCGACGGGAGGAACACCGACCAGAACGTGTTCGTGAGTCCCACCTGGCTGAACAGGAGGAAGAGCGGAAGCGCGAGGGCCGTCGCCGGAACGAGCACGCCGCCGAGCACGACGTTGAAGATCGCGTCGCGGCCGGGGAAGGAGTACTTCGCGAGGGCGTAGCCGCACATCGCGGCGAAGAGGGTGCCGAGGAGCGCCCCCAGCCCGGCGTAGAGCACCGAGTTCAGCATCCACTTCAGGTACACGCCGTCGCGGTACGCGATGAGGGACGAGACGTTCTCGATGAGGTTGAAATCGGCGAACCACAGCGCGGCCGTCGACGTGAGCTGGGCCGTCGACTTCGTGGAGGCGATGAACAGCCACCAGATGGGGATGAGGAAGTACAGCGTGAAGACGAGCATCACGATGAGGGCGCTCGCGCGGGAGAGCGGGCTCTCGCGTGCGACGCGCGGCGCGCTCGCCCGGCGCCGCGACGGCGACGCCGCGGTCGTCGTGTCGGACGGGGTGGGGAGGGTGGCGGTCATTTCGCTTCCTTCCGCTGCGTCAGCTTGAGGAAGCCGAACGACAGGACGAACGTCGTGAGGGCGAGCACCACCGAGAAGGCGGCCGCGAGGTTCACGTTCGGGATCGACGACGTGGTGTAGACCGTGAGGTTCGGCGTGAACGTCGACGAGACGGCCGAGCTGAACGTGCGGAAGACCTGCGGCTCCGCGAGCAGCTGCAGCGTTCCGATGATCGAGAAGATCGCCGTGAGGGAGATCGCGGGCAGGACGAGCGGGATCTTGATCGACCACGCCATGCGGAACTGACCGGCCCCGTCGAGCCGCGCGGCTTCGTAGATCTCCGAGGGGATCGCGAGGAGCGACGAGTAGATGATGAGCATGTTGTAGCCCACGTAGACCCACGTGACCACGTTGGCGATCGCCCACAGCACGAGGTCGGCCGAGAGGAAATCGACGTTCTTCGTGATGGCGGTGAACGGCGAGAGGTTCGGGGAGTAGAGGAAGCCCCACATGATCGCGGCGATCACGCCGGGCACGGCGTACGGCACGAAGAACGCGAGGCGGAAGAACCGCTTGCCGCGCAGGAGCGGCGAGTCGAGCAGGAGTGCGAAGAGGAGCGCGAGGCCGAGCATGACCGGCACCTGCACGATGCCGAAGAGGAACACGCGCGTGACCGACTGCCAGAACGGCCCGTTCTGGAACACGAGGGCGTACTGCGCGAGCCCGCCGAACACCTCCTTCGCCTCGCCGAAGGTGCCCTCGCGCTCGATCACGAGGAGCGACTGGTACACGGCGTAGCCGATGGGGATGAGGTAGAAGAGAGCGAACAGCACGGCGAAGGGTGCGATGAAGATCGCGATCGCCTTCTTGTGCTGCACGAGCACCTTGGTGGGGCGCGAGCGCAGCCGTGGCGTGCGCACCACCCCTGATCCGACGTCGACACTCATGCCGCTGACTCCTCTCTGATGACGCTGACGAAACCCGCCGGCACGTGCGCTGCGCCCTCGACGGGGTCGCCGCTGACGATGTCGATCCCCGTCGCGGGGTGATCGATCGCGTGGTCCGTGTGGTTGATGAGGAACAGGTAGCTGCGCTCCTCGTTCGCACGCCGCACCACCTCGAGGCCGGGCTCGCGCGGATCGCCGATGGGCACGACGCCCGCGCCGGCCGCGGCCTCGCGCAGGACCCCGTCCAGGTCGGCGGCGTCGAGGTGGGTCGCGATGTACCAGGCCGCTCCCCCGCCCGGAAGCGCCCGGCGCGTTATCGCCGGACGACCGGCCGACGGGCCGTCGGCGAACGAGTCGAGCACCTCGGCGCCGCGAGCGCGCGTGCGCTCCGACCAGAGGCTCGCCGATCGACCGGAGGCGAGGGTGAGCACCTGACCGGGCAGCACGGGGGCGAACTCCTCGACGCTCACGCCGAGCAGGTCGCGGAAGGCGCCGGGGTAGCCGCCGGGACGCACGCGGTCCTCCTCGTCGACGATCCCGCTGAAGAACGTGACGACGACGTGGCCGCCCGCCTCCGCGAAGTCGGAGAGGACGCGGGCCTCTTCGTCGCGGACGAGGTAGAGGGAGGGGACGACCACGAGGCCGTAGCCCTCGAGGCTCGCGCCCGGTCGGACGACGTCCACCGTGTGGCCCGAGCGCGTGAGCGATGCGTGCATCGCGTGCACCTGTGAGAGGTAGTCGACGGCGTGGGTCGGGCGGCTCTCGCCGTCGGCCGCCCACCAGTTCTCCCAGGAGAAGAGGAGCGCGACGTCGGCCTGCACCCGCGTTCCGGCGAGCTCGTCCAGCCGATCGAGGGTGCGGCTGAGGTCGACGACCTCCCGCCACAGGTCGCTGTCGGTGCCGGCGTGGGGGACGAGGGCCGAGTGGAACTTCTCGGAACCCTGCAGCGAGGCGCGCCACTGGAAGAAGCAGATCGCGTCCGCACCGCGAGCCACATGGGAGAGCGAGTTCCGCGTGAGTTGACCGGGGGCCTTCGCGAGGTTGTGCGGCTGCCAGTTGACGGATCCGGTGGACTGCTCCATGAGGAGCCAGGGCTCCCCGCCCGCAAGCCCCCGGGTGAGGTCGCTCGCGAACGACAGCTCGGCCGCGGGCTCCGCGAGACGGTGGTCGAGGTAGTGGTCGTTCGCGACCACGTCCATCTCGGGCGCCCACGTCCAGTAGTCGAGGTTCCGGATGTGCGCCGTCACCATGAAGTTCGTGGTCACGGGGACGTCGCTGTGCCGGCGCAGCACAGCCGTCTCGGCGCGGTAGTGGTCGAGGAGCGCGTCGGAGGAGAAGCGGTGGAAATCGAGCACTTGGCCGGGGTTCCGGCTCGACAGCGTGAGACGGGGAGGGAGGATCTCCTCGAAAGCACTGTAGGTCTGGCTCCAGAACGACGTGCCCCACGCGCTGTTGAGGCGCTCGATCGTGCCGTAGCGCGCGCGGAGCCAGCCGCGGAACGCCTCGGCGCTCTCGTCGTCGTAGCAGAGCGCGTTGTGGCAGCCGAGCTCGTTCGAGACGTGCCAGAGCGCGACGGCGGGGTGCTGGCCGTACCGTTCCGCGACCTTCTCGACGAGGGCGAGGGCGTAGCGTCGGAACACCGCCGACGAGGGGCACCAGGCCTGGCGGCCGCCGGGGAAGCGGGTCGTGCCGTCGGCGGCCTCCGGGAGGATCTCGGGGTGGCGGTGGGTGAGCCACGGCGGCGCCGACGACGTGCCGGTGCCGAGGTTGATGCGGATCCCTGCCTCGTGAAGGAGGCCGATGATCTCGTCGAGCCCGTCGAAGTCGTACTCCCCGGGGCGCGGCTCGATGTGCGACCAGCCGAAGATGTTGAGCGCGACGAGGTCGACTCCGGCCTCGCGCATGAGGGCGACGTCCTCGCGCCAGACCGCCCGGTCCCACTGCTCGGGGTTGTAGTCGCAGCCGAACGCGATGCCTTCGCGCAGGGAGGGCTGCGTGGTCGCAGAGGGGCGCTCGTCGGTCACGACGATCGCTCGCGCCTCCTGGTCCAGAGTCTCCACGGTGTCCTCTCGCTCCGGCCGTCCGGCCGATCTGTGAACGTGCACAGATTGCGAGATGACAACTCACCTTCGAGAGTCTGTGAACGTACACAGAGTAGGACGACGATCGCGCGGATGTCAACCGAATCGTCTCCGGGCAACCCGCTCGAGCCCCCGGAGAGGTCGATCGGAGGCGGTCGGATCCACCCCGTCCGACGGCGCGATCCGCCGCGCTAGGGTGGAGCCGTGTCCACCCCGCCCACCCGTCGCGCACGCGCCACGATCCACGATGTGGCCGTGGAAGCCGGGGTGTCGCGCGGCACCGTGAGCCGGGTCGTGAACGGCGAGCGCTACGTGTCGGCCGAGGCCCGCACGGCCATCGAGGCGGCCATCAAGCGCGTCGGATACGTGCCCAACACCGCCGCGCGGAACCTCGTGATGCAGCGCACGCAGGCCGTGGGCTTCGTCGTGCACGAACCGCACAGCCTCTTCGTCGACGACCCCAACATCGGCAACATCCTGCTCGGCGCGAACGAGTCGCTCTCCCTCGCGGACTACCAGCTCGTGTGCCTCATCGTGGACTCGGGTCGCGACACCGACCGGATCACCCGGTATCTGTCCGGGGGCTTCGTCGACGGGGTCATCATGGTCTCGGCGCGCGACAACGACCCGATCACGCGCCTGATCGAGCGGCTCGCGCTCCCCGCCGCCTTCGTCGGCCACCCTCCCGATCTCCGCGAGCTCCCGTTCGTCGGGATCGACAACCGGACGGCCGCGCGCGACATCACGATGGAGCTCCTCGGCGCGGGGCGGACGCACGTCGGCATGGTCGCCGCAGCCCTCGACCGCGACTCGGGCGCCGACCGCTTCCGGGGCTTCCACGACGCACTCGGCGAGCGCTTCGATCCCTCCCTCGTCGCAGAGGTACCGCTCTACTCCTACGACGACGGCTACCGCGGCATGCGATCGCTCCTCGAGCGACGGCCCGAGATCGACGGGGTGTTCGCCGCGTCCGACGCCGTCGCCGCCGGCGCTCTCGAGGCGCTGCGGGAGGCCGGACGTCGGGTGCCCGAGGACGTCTCCATCGTCGGCTTCGACGACTCCGCGTGGGCACTGCGCTGCAGTCCGGCGCTCACCACGGTGCACCAGCCGGCAGCGGCCGTCGGCCAGCGCGCCGCCGAGATCCTCCTCGCGCAACTCCGCGGCGAGGAGGCCGACCTCGCGGGCTCCTTCGTCGAGACCTCGATCGTCCGCCGCGACTCCGTCTGACCCGCGCTCCCTCTCCCTCTCCCTCTCCCCTCCCCTCCGCCCCGCCCCCATCTCGCCAAATGCAGCTTTTGAGCGCATTCGCACCGCTGTATCGGTGCAATCACGCTCAAACGCTGGATCTGGCGACCCCGGGGGTGGCACGGGGAGTGGCGGGGTGGCGGGGTGGACGAGTGGACGCAGCGGAGCCCGGCCGCTGGGTGCGGACGGGCTCCGGGTGGCGCGTGAAGCGCAGTGGTGCGATGCGCGCGGTGGTGCGATGCGCGCGGTGGTGCGGGTGCCGGCGGGGGCGACCCAGCGGATCAGCCCTGGGTGGGGGCGGCGTCCGGGGTCGCGTCGGGCGCGGCGTGGGAGGCCGGTTGGGCGCCTCGGCCCTGAGCGAGCAGATCGCTCAGGCTCTCGCCCGCCGACTCGCCGTGCGGACGCTTCGAGCCGGTGAAGAGCTTCTGCAGGTCGATGCCCGTGGCGTCCTTCAGCATGGTGGTCACCTGGGTGACGTTGCTGACGACGTCGTTCGAGAGCTTCGACGCACCGTCGGTCGACAGCACCGTGAGGTTGTCGATCGATGCGTACGGCGCGGCGAGCTCGCGAGCGATCTGGGGAAGGATCTCGATGGCGCGCTGCTGGAGGAGCGCCTCGGATTCGTTGCGGAGGGCCGCGACACGGAGTTCCGTGGAGCGCGCCTCCGCCTCACCCTTGGCGAGGATCGCGGCGGCCTCGGCCTCACCCTCGGCACGCAGGGCCTCGGCTTCGGCGATACGACGGTCGCGATCGGCCTTCGCCTCCGCGACGACCTTGGCGGCATCCGCCTCGGCGATCTGACGGATGCGGTACGACTCGGCATCGGCGACCTTGCGGACGTCGGCGTTGAGCTGCTGTTCGCGGAGCGCGGCCTCGCGGACGGCCGTGATCTCGCGCTGCTGGAGGATGCCCTGCTGCGCGGTCGCCTCGGCGAGCGGCTTGGCGGCCTCGGCGCGAGCGATGGCCTCGTCGGTCTCGGTCTTGATGGACGCGTTCTTGAGCGAGAGTTCACGGTTCGCATCGGCGATGGCCTCGGCGGCCTCGATGCGCGCCTGCTCAGAAGCACGGGCCGACTGCGACTCGGCGATCTCGGCGGCCTGACGGACGCGCGCCTGCTCGGGTCGACCGAGGTCGGTGATGTAGCCCTTGTCGTCCGCGATCTCCTTGATCTGGAACGTGTCGACGTCGAGACCCTGGTTGAGGAGCGATGTGCGTGCAGCCTCGAGCACCTGCTCGGCCAGACCGGCGCGGTCGCGGATGATCTCCTCGACCGTGAGATTACCGATCGACGACCGCAGCGATCCCGACAGGACCTCCTGCGTGAACGGCTCGATGTGCTGGTCCTGGCCGAGGAAGCGCTGTGCGGCTGAGCGGATGGCCCCGTCGCTGTCGCCGACCTTCACGACGGCGACGGCCTCGACGCGGATCGTGACGCCGTTGCGGGTCTGCGCGACGCCCTGGATGCCGATGGCACGTGACCGCAGGGAGAGCGAGAAGTGACGCTGCAGGAACGGGACGACGAAGACGCCACCGCCCTGGACGACCTTCTGGCCGGAAAGGTCCGTGATCGTGCGACCGTCCGCCCCGAGGGTCTTCTTCGCCTTGCGACCGGTGACGATGATCGCCTCGTCCGGCTTGGCGATCTTGTACCGGCTCTTCGTGAAGAGAGCCAGGATGATGAGAAGGACGACCACCGCGATGATGATCGGGACCGACGCGAGGGCAACGATGTCCATGACACTCCAGAGTGTGTAGTGGGCGGTCCTCCAACCCTATCGGGAGGCCAGGTTCCGGTACACGGGGAGGAGTCCCCCCATGCGCGGCTCACTTTCCACAGGTCGTCGGAGGACAGGTCATCGACGACGACGGGCTCCGACCGCGTGGACGACGGCAGCGATCGCGAGAAGGAGGACGACGAGTCCCACGATGGCCGGAAACGCACCGAAATCGTTCACGCTCGTGTCGTCGCACACGACGACGTCCACCGCGCAGGATGCCTGCACGATGGACGCTGTCATGGTCTCGGGTGGGGCGACTACCGCTTGAGGACGGAGCGGGCCACGGCCCACACCCCGGCACCCACGGCGAGGGCGACGGCGGCCGCCCCGCCCACGAGGGCCTGCGGGTTCTCCTCGCGGAGCTCCGCGATCTTCGCCTTGGCGCGATCGGTGGCCTTGCCGACCTGCTTCGGGACGTTGAGCTTGTCCTCGATCGCGTTGAGCGTCTCGACGAGCTCGCGACGCGCCTGCTCGGCGTTCGGGTTGTCAGTGCCGGTCATACTCGCCCGTCCCTTTCACAGCTCTGATGTCTTTCTGGAGTTCCTCCGCCGGGCTCGGGCCCTCGGAGATCTTGCGGAAGTACCGCAGCGCGATGAGCACGAGGATGCCCGCGATGAGCAGGAACACCACGAACACGATCAGCGCCGAGAGCCACGCCGGCAGCACGAGCGACAGCGCGAGGATACCCACGGCCACGAGGGTGCCGAGCGCGAAGAAGAGGAACATGAGCGCGACGACGACGAGTCCCGCGCCGATGCCGGCGTACTTGCCGATGTGGGTCGCCTTGACCTTGAGGCCGTCGAGCTCCGCCGTGACGAGGCTCTTGAGGAGGCCCGGGAGCGACTTCACGAGCTCGATCAGCGACAGCGACTCCTTCGAGCCGCGAGGCGGCGTCTCCGTCGTGTATCGGGTCATCGGTCGTCCCCTCAGCGGGTCGTCGACGAGCGTCCGTCGGCGATGTCGCCGAGCTCGTCCTTGACGTCGTCGACCTCGCTGAGCGTGGCGTCGAGCTTCTGACCGGCTGAGCGGTTGCTCTTCGCGATCTTCACGATGGTCTTCGCGCCGGAGAACAGGGTGCTCGGCACGGCCGAGACGCGGGCCTTCGCGAAGCCCTGCGCCTTGCGCACCTGCTTCTGCACCGGCTCGGTCTCGTAGAGCTTCAGCCACCCGGTCTTGATCTGTTCGTAGCGCTCGCGCCCGGCGCGTGACCCGAGGACGTACCCCGCGGCCAGCCCCGTCACGAGGAGGATCTTGCCCTTCATAGCGTCTCCGTCCGATCGGTGTCTGTGGACCGGTCCCGTGCCGCGCGGAGGCGCAGCCGCACGTGACCAGGTCACCAGCGTATCCGTATCGCCCGTTCCGTGCGCCCCCCTGCATTCCGTCCGGGGAATGCTGTAGATGCCCGTCAGACCGAGCTGCCGAGCGACGGAACCCGACGATCGGTCAGGCCGTCGCCCCGAACACGTCCCTGTCGGGGTGAGGCTCGATGTCGAGCGGAGTCGCCGCTGCGACGGCCGGGGCCGACTCGTCGATCGTCGCCGCGCGGAATCGCCCGATGTGACGAGAGGCGATGCGTGTGATCCACCTCGACGCCGGCTCGGCGGCCGGTTCGTAGTGGCCGGCGCGGCGCCAGATGTCGACGAACGTCTCGAGCAGGCACTCGTCCGCACCGCGCGCGTGACCGATGGCCGTGCGCATCATGGCGTGCATGCGGCCGCCGACCCGCTCGTACAGGGCGGCCATGGCTGTGCGGTCGCCCGAGGCGATACGGGTGAGGAGCTGTTCGAGCGGGATGTCCGGCACGGTCCCCTCCTCTCGTCGGTCTGGGCCTGCGGTCTCGACGTCGTGCGTCGACGACGAGGTCTCAGCTTCACACGGGACAGGCCGGTGGAAAACGCTCGCCAATCCGACGGAATCTGTGGCATCATGCTCGGCCCTCCACACAGCGATAGCCTCGACGGATGGACAGCACCGCAGGAGATCCCACCGACGACCGCCTCGCCGCCCTCCCGAACCTCCCCGCGAGCGTTCTCGCCGAGCGGCTCGATTCCGTCGCCGCCGACCTCGCCGCGCGCGCGGCCGACGACGAGTTCTCGGGGGTGGTCCTCGTGACGGAAGGCGATCTGCCCCTGCTCGAGAAGGCCTACGGCGTCGCGTCCCGCCGGTGGAACACGCCCGTCACGACCGACATGCGGTTCGATGTCGCGTCGATCACGAAGCTGTTCACGTCCGTCGCCGTCCTGCAGCAGGTGGCCGCCGGCACGTTGCGCCTCGATTCCTCCATCCACGACTACGTCGATCTCGAGGGCACGACGATCTCGCGCGACGTCACGCTCCGGCATCTGCTCACCCACACGTCGGGGATCGCCGACGACGCGGACGAGGAGGACGGCGAGTCGTACGAGGCGCTGTGGGCGGAGCGCCCGAACTACTCCGTGACCGAGACCGCCGACTTCCTCCCCCAGTTCGCGCACAAGCCACCACGGGCCGAGCCGGGGGCCGACTGCCGCTACTGCAACGTCGGGTACGTCCTCGCGGGGCTCGCTCTCGAGCGGGCGACGGGTCGCGCCTACCGCGACGTCGTGCGGACCGATGTCTTCGAGAAGGCCGGGATGACGTCGTCCGGCTTCTTCGACATGCGCGAGGCCGCTCCGAACGTGGCCGAGGGCTGGGATCCCGTGCGCGAGGGCGCGTCCGACGACGAGCCCCACGCCGACGGGCCCGACGAGGACGCTCCCGCCGGCCCGATCATCGGCTGGCGGCAGAACATCTACTCGTACCCGCCGATCGGTTCGCCCGACGGCGGTGCGCACTCGACCGCAGCCGACCTGGTGCGCTTCGTCGACGCCCTCCGCGGGGGCGAACTCCTCCCGAAGAAGTGGACCACCGAGTTCCTGAGCCCACAGGTGCTGCACCACGCCGACGAGGACGCGGGGGCGGGCGAGACCGCGGAGCTCGCCTACGGATTCGGCCTCGAGTTCGAGGTGACGCCGGCCGGCGAGCTGCGCTCCTTCTACAAGGACGGCATCAACGCGGGGGCGAGTGCGATCGTGCGCTACTACCCGGCGACGAACCTCACGGTCGCCGTGCTCTCGAACAGCGAGGACGGTGCGTGGGACCCGATCACGGCGATCGACGACGCGATCACGCTCCCGGAGTGAGCGGACCGACGTCCTGCAGCGCCGACGTGTAACGATGCGGCCTCGGCGAACATGTCCTGAGTATGAGCCCACCCACCACGGATCAGGATCGCGCTTCCCGCTTCTCCGCACTGTACGACGACGCCTACCTCGACGTCCTGCGCTTCGTCAGCCGTCGTTCGCCGCCCGACGTCGCCGAAGACGTCGTCCACGAGGCCTTCCTCGTAGCCTGGCGACGCTTCGACGACCTGCCATCCACTCACGACGGTGCACGAGCCTGGCTCTTCGGCGTCGCCCGGCACTGCCTCCTCAACGATCGACGGACACGCGACCGATTCCAACGCCTCGGCATCGCGATAGCGGAGGCCTCGACGACGTCCGACAGCGGGAGCGATACGACAGACCTCCAGCTCGACATCGCGAGAGCCTGGCGCGCACTCTCGCCTGACCACCAGGAGGTGCTCTCGCTCGCCACGTGGGAGGCCCTCCCGGCGAGTGAGGCGTGCCGGGTGCTCGGCATCTCCACCACCGCCTACCGCGTCCGGCTCCATCGGGCCCGGACCGCCCTGCGCCGGCATCTCGATTCCCCCGACCCCGCCTCCGGTACACCCGTCGAGGCCAGCAGAACGGAAATCACCGCATGAACAACGACCTCATCACCCGCACCCTCGCGTCGCTCGACGCCGCGCCCGTCCGAGCGCTCGACGACGCCACCCGCCGCCGGGCCGATGCCCGACTCCACCAGATCCTCACCTCCGATCCGGTCACACCCACCACCCCCGTCCTTGCGTCGCGGCGCCGTGCGTGGATCACCGTGACGGCCGGTGCAGCTGCGGTAGTCGCCATCGGTGGCGCCCTCACGGTCGGGGCCCTCGCCCCGTCGGATGCGGCATTCGCCTCGTGGACGGCGACGCCCGATTCGCTCACCTCCTCGGAACAGGGGCTCGCCGGCACGGCCTGCCTCGACGCGGCCGGGCGGCCGGGCGCGGATGTGATCCTGGCGGAGCGTCGTGGCGAGTGGATCGCCGTGGCGGCTGTCTCGGACGCGTCCACCCACGTCACGTGTCTCGTCCACCTGCCGTCGGGCTCGACCGACGCAGACACCGTACTGTCCGCTCAGAGCGGCGGCCAGGGCGCGATACCCGTCGGTGGGGAGATCAACGAGGGCTCCCTCTCGGAGTTCGCCGAATGGACGTTCCCAGGCACCCCGGCCTCTCCGACCGCGTCGTTCACGATCGGCGATGCCGGCCCTGATGTGGCAGCCGTCGACATCATCACACCCGACGGCGACGTCGTGAGCGCGACCGTCGAAGACGGACGCTATCTGGCGTGGTGGCCCGGGAAGGTGTTCGTGTCGACGGACGAGGACGTGACGGTGCTCGACCTCGCCTACCGCGTCACCTTGGAGGACGGGACCGTGATCGAGGACGCCCAGCCGATCTCGCCCGAATAGGCGTCCGACCGATCGTCGGGGACCCCTCTATCGCTCGTCGGCGGCGGGGTCCCCGTCGATGACAGCACGTCCGGTGACGTCGGCCAGCAGTCGCTGGGCGACGAGGTGGCGGATGCGACCAGAGGCGGCGAGCGCATCGGGCACGACGGCCGCGAGGCCGGTGCCGGCGAGCCAGCCACCCGTGACGTCGAGTCCACCGATCGCGAGGATCCGTTCGCGGACGCTCGTGGAACGGGCGCGCTGGCCGGTGACCGCTCCGGGCACCGATCCGGCCCACGTGGTGCGGCGGGCCTCGACCACGGTCGTCGGATCGAGGGAGACACCGAGCATGGTCGAAAGGTCGCGGATCGCGAGCTCCACGAGGGCGTCGTCGTCGAGGTCGGCGACGGTGTTCTCGCCCGCCTTGCCGAACGAGACCCGGAGGACGTGACGGTGCGGGGCGACCGCTCGCGCCTCGTCCGCGAGCCACGACCACTTCGCGGTCGCGTGCGTCATCGCCTTCGCGGTGAGGCCGGCGCCGGGTGCCACGAGCATGCCGGTGCCGCGAGGGTGCGCGTCGAGCCGCGGATCGTCGAGGACGAGGGTCACGAGGTCGACCCGGGGGGCGTCGACGGGCGCGATGTCCGCGAGCTCGGGTTCGAGCGCGGCGAGGAGGGCGAGGGCCGGAGCCTCGGGGGTCGCGACGATGACGTAGTCGGCGTGGAGCGTCTCGAGACCCGATTCGGGGAGGGCCGAGTCGGGAGCGACGTCGTCTCTCACGGGGAGCGCGACGTCCCAGCCGCCTCCCGCACGGGCGAGCGCCTCGACGGGTGTGTTGCGCCGGATCTCGACACCCCAGGAGTGCTCGAGCTCATGGACGATCCCGTCGACGAGCGCGGACATCCCGCCGACGATTCCCTCGACGTTCGAACCGGCGCGCGACGCGGCCCGCATGGTCGCGACGGCGCCGGAGAGCGAGCCGGCCGTCGTGAGCGCCTTGTTGAGGCCCGGGGCCGCGAAGGCCACGTCGAGCGCCTCGGGGTCGGACGAGTAGACGCCCATCGTCACCGGTGCCACGAGGTTGTCGCGCACCGCACGCCCCATGCGACGCGTGACGAGTGCGCCGAGATCGTGCACGCGACCGACGGCGAGCACGGGCATGAGGCGGTCGAGGTAGGCGCGCAGGGCGCCTCCCCAGCCGATCACCGCGCGGACGTCGTCGGCGAGGGGGTTCGACGGGATGCCGAGGATGCCGGCCTTCGGGAGTGGCGCGAACACCCCGGAGGATGCCGCCACCCACGCCCCCTCGGGGTTCGGCGCGACGATGCGGTCACCGAGGCCGACGCTCTCGGCGAGCACACGCACGTTCCCCCCACGGGTCGCATAGCTCTCGGCCCCGACCTCCACCGAGATTCCACCGATCTCCTCCGAGCGGAGCGCCCCGCCGACGCGGTCCGACGCCTCGAGCACCGTGACGCGGATACCGACGCGGGCGCAGTCGAGAGCGGCGACGAGCCCGGCCATCCCGCCGCCGATCACGACGACGTGGAGGGGCTCGAAGGGCGCGGACGCCGCCGAGGCCGCGTCGCTCATCAGGCCGACCGCTCCCCGGTGTAGTCGTGGACGAACGCGACCAGGCGCGTGATCACGTCGGGATCCGTTTCGGGCGGCACGCCGTGGCCGAGGTTGAGCACGTGGGATGGCGCGGCCTTCCCGCGCTCGAGAACGTCCACGACGTGCGCCTCGAGCACACTCCACGGAGCAGAGAGGAGCGCGGGGTCCACGTTGCCCTGCAGCGGCACGACGCCGCCGAGCCGTCGGTTGGCCTCGTCGAGCGGGATCCGGTAGTCGACGCCCACGACGTCCGCGCCGATGTCGTGCATGGCCTTGAGGAGTTCGCCCGTCCCAACGCCGAAGTGCACGAGCGGCACCGACTGGGTCGGCCCGCCGTCACTCGGCTCGATGTGGAGCGAGCGCACCCGCTCGAGGGCCGTGGCCGAGGCGGGCGCCACGAAACGCGCGTAGTCGGCGAGTGAGAGCGCGCCGGCCCAGGAGTCGAAGAGCTGTGCGGCGGATGCGCCCGACAGCACTTGCGCCTCGAGGAACCGCCCGGTGACGTCGGCCGTCCAGGCCATGAGCTTCGCCCAGGCGTCGGGATCGGCGTGCATGAGCGTGCGAGCGTGGATGTGGTCCTTCGACGGGCCGCCCTCCACGAGGTACGCCGCGAGGGTGAACGGCGCCCCGGCGAAGCCGATGAGCGGGGTGTCGCCGTGGTCGCTCCCGAGCCCGGCGACGGTGAGGCGCACGGCCTCGCGCACGGGTTCGAGCGCCTCGTCGAGCACGGCGGGGTCGAGAGCGATGAGCTCGTCGACGTCTGCCGCGGTGCGGACGGCCTTGCCGAGCACCGGGCCCTTTCCGGGCACGATCTCCACGTCCACTCCGGCGAGCTTGAGCGGAACGACGATATCGGAGAAGAAGATGCCGGCGTCCATGTGGTGGCGGCGGATGGGCTGGAGCGTGATCTCGCTCGCGAGACCGGGAGTGAGGCACGCGTCGAGCATGCGCGTGCCCACCCGCAGCTCGCGGTACTCGGGGAGGGAACGGCCCGCCTGCCGCATGAACCACACCGGGGTCACGTCGGGACGCCGTCCGCGGTAGGCACGGACGAGCCGGGACTCGCTCGTGCGACCGGAGGCGAGGGGGTGGGTCTGGTCGAGCTTCACCCCTCCATCCTCCCATCTCGCACGGAGAGCAGGATCGCTCGGAATCCCCGGACCATACCGCTTTCGACGCCGCGTAGAATGGACGGGTGCTGATCTGTCTGACGGCGAATCACAAGAACGCCAGCTTCGACCTCCTCGAGAGGCTCGCCGTCGACCCGGGCACCATCGCGCAGCGCATCACCGGTCACGACGAGAGCCTCGCCGGAGCGGTCGTCGTCGCCACCTGCAATCGCTTCGAGGCGTACATCGACGTGGACGAGCCCGCGGCCGGATTCGAGCAGCGCGCCCTCGAGGCCACCGTCGACGCCATCCGTCGCTCCACCGATCTGGAGAGCGCCGAGCTCACCGGGACGCTCGACATGCACGTCGGCCGCGGGGCGGCCGAGCACCTCTTCGCCGTCGCCGCGGGCCTCGAGTCCGTCGTCGTGGGCGAGGGCGAGATCGCCGGTCAGGTGCGCAGAGCGCTCGAGCGGGCGCGGGCCGCGGGCACCACCTCCTCCGACCTCGAGCGCGCGTTCCAGCGGGCCTCGCAGACGTCGCGCGGCGTGAAGAACAGCACCCCGATCGGTCGCGCCGGTCGCTCGCTCGTCCGCCTCGCGCTCGACCTCGCGGAGTCTCGCGTGGAGGACTGGAGCGGCGTGCGCGTCCTGCTCGTGGGCACCGGGGCGTACGCGGGGGCGAGCCTCGCGGCCATCGCGGACCGCGGAGCGACCGACATCGGCGTCTACTCCCCCTCCGGCCGCGGCGAGCGCTTCGCGGCACGCCACGGCATCCGCCTCGTGGAGCACGCCGACTTCGCTCGTGAGGCCGCGACGGCAGGCCTCGTCGTCACCTGCACGACGGCGTCCGGTTCCGTTCTCGACGCCGACATCCTCGAGGCCGGCCGGCGCGAGATGGGCGCAGTCCACCCGCACGCGAGCACCGCGACCGCGGCCGTCACGATCGTCGACGAGAACACCGACGAGACCCTCGCCGCCGTGGTCGTCGACGCCGAGGCCGCCGCAGCACCCCGCCACCTCGCCCCGAGTCACGAGGCCGCCCACGCCCTCCCGGCCGCGCGCCTCGATGCCGAGGAGTGCCCCGTCCCCACGGGACGCAAGCTCGTCATCGACCTCGGCCTGCCCCGCAACGTCGACCCGTCGGTCGCCACCGTGCACGGCGTCGAGCTGCTCGACCTCGAGACCATCCGCATCCACGCTCCGCTCGAGGAGCTGCAGGCCACGGACGACGCCCGCCGCATCGTCAGCCGCGCGGCCGAGAAGTACACCACCGTGTCGGACGAGATCACGCTCACGCCGGCCGTCGTGGCGCTGCGCCAGCACGTGTTCGGCATCCTCGACGCGGAGATCGATCGCGCACGCTCGCGTGGAGACGACGACGGACGGACGGAGCAGGCGCTGCGCCACCTGGCCGGCGTCCTCCTCCACACCCCCATGGTGCGTGCGCGCGACGCCGCCCACGCGGGCGACCACGAGCGCTACGTCGACGCGCTCGACGCCCTGTTCGGGATCGACGCGAGCCTCTCCCTCGAGAACCGTCCGGCCTCGGCGACGGACACGGCGGACGAGACCGCCTGAGCTTCCCGCGGGAACGACGAAGCGCCCCCGGCCAGAGTTCGCGAGGGGCGCTTCGAGTTCCGTGACGGAACGATCACATGTTGTAGCTGCTCACGCCGGCCGAGCCGATGATGACGACGACGACGATCACGTAGATGATCACGAGCACGATCGAGATCGAGCTGATGATGATGCCGGCGAGGGCGAGGCCGCGGCCCTGCTCACCCGTCTGCTTGATCTGCTTGAGGGCGATGATGCCGAGGATGAGGCCAGCGAGCGAGAAGACGAAAGCGCCCACGAGCGACAGGATCGCCAGGAGGTTGGTCTTCTGCGACTGGGGCGCCTGGCCGTAGCCCTGCGTGGAGCCACCGTTCTGGTAGGGCTGAGCGGGCTGGTACGACGGGGGGTTCGACGCGTTGGGGTCGGACATGGTGTCTCTCCTTCGATGGGGGGATTCCGGTCAAGCGTGGCATTCCTCAGGAAATGCTGTCAACGCGTCCGAATGGGTGGTAGTCCCCATGGTAGGGGGCTACGGTGCCGCCTCCTTGCCGCGAGCCCTCCCCCGTCCGGGGTGAGGCGGCGCTTCAGGGTGGCTTCAGTTCCCGTCGTCCACAATGACGTCATGACCAACAACTACGGTGACATCGGCAGCAACGGCACGACCCCGGCAAAGCGCTCGACGACGAAGCGGACGGCCCTCCTCATCGGCGGCGGAGTGCTCGCGGCCGCCGTCCTGGTGGGAGGCGGGGTCGCTCTCGGCGCGAGTCTGTCGGACGACGACGACGATCGTCGCGTCTCCGACACCGCCGACCTGGGCGACCAGGTGACCGGCCAGGACGACGCCTCCACGGACGGAGGGACGACCCCGAGCGGTGCCCCCACCACCTTGACCCATGTGGGCACCGCCGACGCCGACGAGATCAATGACGTCATCGCGACAGCCGCGGACGTCGCTGCGTCCGACGGTCTCGGCGGCGTCGCGACCGACGTCGATGCGACGAACGTCGGCGGATGGGACGTGCAGTTCGAGGCGACGAACGGTGACGAGACGACCGTCTCCGTGGACGCCGACGGAACCGCTCGGGTCTCGGACACGGACGTCGCCGACGACGACCAGGGCCCGACCGGCGAACTCGACGTTCAGACCGTCGAGGCGATCGTCGCAGCCGCCCTCGCCGAGAGCGACGGCGTCATCACGGACATCAGCATCGACGACGACGGGCGCTCACCCTACGACGTCACCGTGCTCCGGGCGGACCGGACGACCGTCGAGATCGATCTCGGAGCGGACTTCTCCGTCCTCTCGAGCGATGTCGACACCGAGGACTGACGACGGACCACCGACGATACGGATCGGGCCCGGCAGCATCGCCGCCGGGCCCGATCGTCGCGTGGTCGCTGCGTCAGGCGCCGCGGAGGCGCTGCGCGAGGTAGCCGAAGAGGGTGTCGATCGGCACACGCTCCTGCTGCATCGTGTCGCGGTCGCGCACGGTGACGGCGTTGTCCTCGAGGGAGTCGAAGTCGACCGTGACGCAGAAGGGCGTGCCGATCTCGTCCTGGCGGCGGTAGCGGCGGCCGATCGCGCCGGAATCGTCGAAGTCCACGTTCCACTGGTCGCGCAGCTCGGCCGCGACCTGGCGCGCGAGGGGCGAGAGCGCCTCGTTGCGGCTGAGCGGAAGCACGGCCACCTTCACGGGGGCGAGGCGCGGGTCGAGCTTCAGGACGGTGCGCTTGTCGGTGCCGCCCTTGGCGTTCGGCACCTCCTCCTCCACGTAGGCGTCGACGAGGAACGCCATGAGTGAGCGCGTGAGGCCCGCCGCCGGCTCGATGACGTAGGGCACCCAGCGCTCGTTCTTCGTCTGGTCGAAGTAGGAGAGGTCCTTGCCCGAGTGCTTCGCGTGCGTCGTGAGGTCGAAGTCGGTGCGGTTCGCGACGCCCTCGAGCTCACCCCACTCGCTGCCCGTGAAGCCGAACTTGTACTCGATGTCGACGGTGCGCTTCGAGTAGTGGGACAGCTTCTCCTGCGGGTGCTCGAAGAGGCGCAGGTTCTCGGGGTCGATGCCGAGGTCGGTGTACCAGTTCATCCGGTAGTCGATCCAGTGCTGGTGCCATTCCTCGTCCGTGCCGGGCTCGACGAAGAACTCGAGCTCCATCTGCTCGAACTCACGCGTGCGGAAGATGAAGTTTCCGGGCGTGATCTCGTTGCGGAACGACTTGCCGATCTGGCCGACGCCGAACGGCGGCTTCACGCGCGCCGACTGGAGCACGTTCGCGAAGTTCACGAAGATGCCCTGCGCCGTCTCGGGCCGGAGGTAGTGGAGGCCGGACTCGTCCTCCACGGGGCCGAGGTGGGTCTTCAGCATCATGTTGAAGTCGCGCGGGGGCGTCCACTCGCCGCGGGTTCCGCAGTTGGGGCAGGCGATGTCGAGCATGCCGTTCTCCGGGGCTCGACCCTTCTTCTCCTCGAAGGCCTCGATGAGGTGGTCCTCGCGGAAGCGCTTGTGGCAGTGGAGGCACTCGACGAGCGGGTCGGTGAAGACGCCGACGTGGCCGGAGGCGACCCACACCTGGCGGGGCAGGATGACGGAGGAGTCGAGACCCACGACGTCGTCGCGACGCGTGACCATGTACTTCCACCACTGCTTCTTGATGTTCTCCTTCAGCTCCACGCCGAGGGGCCCGTAGTCCCACGCGGAGCGCGAACCGCCGTAGATCTCTCCCGCCTGGAAGACGAACCCGCGGTGGCGGGCGAGGGCGATGACCGAATCGAGGCGGCTGGCTGAGGCCACGGGAGAACTCCTGATGTGTGTGGTCGTGCCGCGGCCGGATCGCCGGGCAGTCTTACCGTCCAGTTTAGGCGTAGTGCGGTTGCGGAATTCGTGGAGCGGTTGTCGAAACCGTGCCCGGCTCGCGCGAGGGGCGTCACGGGAATGCGCGACTCTCTCGAAGCGCGGTCGATAGCCTGGGCGGATGCCCGAACCCGAGCCGGCCCTCCCCGACATCCTCGTGGCGGCCCTCGCCCTCGTGCGGGACCGGCGGGTGCTCATGGTGACGGCGCGGGCGCGCGACGTGCTCTACATGCCGGGAGGGAAGATCGATGACGGCGAGTCCGCCGCCGACGCCGCGGTCCGCGAGAGCCTCGAAGAGGTCGCCGTACGGCTGCGCCCGGAGAGCGTGCGCGAGCTCTTCACGGTGGTGACGCAGGCGCACGGCGAGCCGGACGGGCGGCTCGTGCGCATGGCCGTCTTCGCCGGCGACACGGACGACGACCCTCGCCCGTCGTCCGAGATCGACGCCATCCACTGGGTCGACTCACGCGCGCACGACCGCTGCCCGCCGGCCGGCCGCGAGGTCCTCACCCGCCTCGTCGCCCTCGACTTCATCGACTAACGAAAGGGCTACTCCCGAGCGAGGGCGCTACCTGCACCTATAGCCCTCGACACCGATCTGCCGCCCTCGACCGCGACGACGACGGCCCACCGCCCGGTCAGCCGTCGGGCAGCACGACCTTGTTCTGGTACGCCCACACAACGGCCTGGAGTCGCGAGCGCACACCGAGCTTCGGCAGGATCCGGACGAGGTGCGACTTCACGGTCGTGACCTCGACCGTGAGCGCGGCGGCGATCTCGTCGTTCGACATGCCCTGCGCGAGCAGCCGGAGGATCTCCTGCTCTCGCGGCGTAAGCAGGCTCGCCGCCTCGCTCGTGGTCGAGACGGCCTGGAGCGTGCGGCGCCGGGTGAACTCCCGCAGCACCCGCCGCGTCACGGCCAGATCGAGCGTGCCGTTGCCTCCGGCGACGTGACGCACGGCCCGCACGATCTCCTCCGGCTCGGCGTCCTTGAGGAGGAAGCCGGAGGCGCCGGCCTCGAGGGCGTTGAAGACGTAGTCGTCGATGTCGAACGTGGTGAGGATGAGCACGGGGACCGGGCGATCGGCGGTGAGCGCCGTGAGCTCGCGGGTCACCTCGATCCCCGTGCGGCCGGGCATCCGGATGTCGAGACACGCCACGTCGGGGCGCAGCGAGAGGGCGAGCTCGAGGGCCTCGTCGCCGTCCGCCGCCGCGCCGACGACCTCGATGTCGGGCTCGGCGGCGAGGAGCGCGGAGAGGCCGGCCCGGGCGAGCGGCTGGTCGTCTGCGACGAGGACGCGGATCATTCTGACTCCCTTCGAGCCGACGTCGGGGGTTCCGAGGGGAGAGCGAGTCGGACCGTCCACCCACCGTCCGGATCGGGGCCGGCATCGAGGTGACCGCCGACCAGGCCGGCCCGCTCCCGCATGCCCAGGAGACCGAAGCCGTCGCGCGACGGCGAGGGTGACGGTACGCCCGCCGACGGGCCGTTGCGGACCGTCGCGACGAAAACGTCGGTCGCCGTACCGTCGAGGTCGATCACGCACGCCGTGTCCGGCGCGTGCCGTGCCGCGTTGGCGAGCGCCTCCTGCACCATCCGGTAGACGACGAGCTGTCCGAGAGGGCCGACCTCGCCGCCCCCTGAGCGGACGCGCACCTCGACGTCGCGTCCCGTCGCCCGGGCGGCCGCGACGAGCGCCGGAACGGTCTCGAGGGTCTCGATCGCCTCGGGGTCGTCCCCGTCGCGGCGCAGGAGCCCGACGAGCCGTCGGAGGTCGTCGAGCAGCGCCCGGCTCTGCTCTCTCACCTGGCGGACGGAGCGCGTGGCGGCATCGGGGTCGGTGGGGATCTGACGCTCGATGGCCGCCGACATGAGCGCGATGCTCGAGACGTGGTGGGCGGCGATGTCGTGGAGCTCCCTCGCCATCGCGGTGCGCTCGTGCGCCACAGCGGCCTGCACGAGTGCGTCGCGTTCCCGCTGCACGGCCTCGGATTCGCCGTGGCGAGCGCGCCGCGCGTCGCGTCGCGCCGTCACCGCAAGGACCCCGGCCGCCGGCAGGCCCACGATCACGAGGGCCTGCAGGACGGCCGCGCCGATCACCGCCGGCACGGCGAGGTCGCTCGAACCGAGGACGTCGGCCGCCTGCCCGACCGCGACGAGCACCCCGGCCACGGGCAGGAGCACCCACAACCGCCGGGGAGGCACGAGCAGGGTTGCACGCAGCACCGCGACGAGGACGGCCGCGTGGGCGAGGTTTGCGACCCCCGTCGGGCTGACCACGCCGACGAGCATCGCGGCCACCGAGGTGAGGAGGAGCACCACCTGCGGAGCACTGCGCACGACGCACAGGGCCACGGCCTGCACCACGAGCACGATGGCCGTCACCCGTACCGACGCCGGGTCGATGAGCGATGCCTCCTGCGGACCGAGGATCTGGGGTGCCGCGAGGAGTGCGATCACCGTGGTGGCCCCGACGCCGAGCGCCACGGCGAGATCCGTGACGCTCGGCCTGCGCAGCGTCGGGGTCATACGGTCATCTTCTCGGATTCCGTGGACGACCGCTCGGACGCGGGAACCACGCGCGGAAGCCCGAGGCGACCGCGAGTGAGCACGATGGTGACCGTCGCGGCCACGGCCGCTCCGGCGAGGAGCACGTGCTGGAGCATGTCGGCCGGGACTGTCGGGAACATCTCGAGCCAGAAGATCGACACCGTGTTGTTGAGGCTCACGTGGAACAGCATCACGATCGGGAGGCTCTGTCCCGTGCGGTTGAACAGCCACATGATGACCACGTTGAAGAGGGCGCTGAAGGCGATGAACTCGACGACGTGCAGCACCGTCACGTTCGGCCACGATCCCCACTCCGTGAAGAAGAGCGGCACGTGCCACAGCCCCCACAGGGGTCCGAGAACGGCGGCGGCGCCGAGCGGGCCGAACCGGTCCTGCAGGAGGGGGAGGGCGAAGTCGCGCCAACCCGGCTCCTCCGCGAGGCCCGTGGTGAGCATCTGCAGCAGGAGGGCAGGCACGTAGAGACTCACGGCGAACATGCTCGGCGCGTGCACCTGACCTCCCGACGCGAGGGCGCCCAGCAGGAGAACAGCGGCGGGTACGGCGAAGAGGGCCACGAGGTACCAGCGCGGCGCGACGCGCCAGCGCAGCAGCCGACCGACCCAGACCCGCAGTCCCGCTCGACCTCCCGTGACGGCCGTGACGACGAAGGCCGCGCCGAGCGGGCCGAGGTAGGCGCCGAACAGCATGCCGGTGAGCTGCGACGTTCCGAGCACCTCGGGGAAGGAGAAGTCGAGCACCCCGAGTCCGTTGTCCGACAGGATCCAGGGCGTCCACGCCACCCAGCTGAGGCCGAGTGCCAGGACGAAGAACGACACGAGGGGCCGTCGCCGGATGAGAGCGGCGATCCCGCCCTCCCGGCCGGTTCCGGTGTGGTCTGAGGCAGTCATGCGCAGGTCCTTCCGAGGTCGAGATCCCCGCGGTCCGGGGTCGTCCTCGACTGTAGGAACGGGCGGGTCCACGCCTCGACGTCCGAACGAGGGCACTTCGAACCCTCCTCCGAAAGTCGCAACCCGAAAGGGCTACTCCCGAGCGAGGGCGCCACCTCCACCTGCCGCCCTCGATATCGATCTGCAGCCCTCGCGGAGGACTGTCCACCCCGAGCCCCGTCGGAAACGCGCGGCCTAGACTCGGGCCATGGGGAGCAGGGGACCGAGACGCACGATGAGCACGAGCGGCAACCGTCTCGTCCGATACCTCGCCCTCCTCGGATGGTTCGCCGTCGACTACGCGATCGCCGGGGTCATCCACGTGCGCGCGCTCTTCTCCCGCTCCGCCCCCACCCGCTACCGACGCGGCGACGCCGACAAGCCCACGATCGTCCTCATCCCCGGCGTCTACGAGACATGGCTCTTCATGAAGCCCGTCGCCGACCTGCTCAACGCGCGCGGCTACCCCGTCGCCGTCGTGAGCGGGCTCGGCTACAACCGCCGCCCCGTCGTCGACACCTCCACACGGCTCGCCGCGGCCCTCGCCCGACGCACCGTGCGCGACCCCGGACGCATCGTCGTGGCGCACAGCAAGGGCGGGCTCGTGGGCAAGCACCTCATGCTCACCGCCGGGGCCGAACTCGACGTGCGCGGAATGGTCGCCGTCTGCACGCCGTTCGCCGGCTCACGCTGGGCGCGCTGGCTGCTCGACCCGAGCCTGCGCGCGTTCCTCCCCACGAATTCGACCATCGTCGAGCTCTCGAAGCAGGCCGAGGTGAACTCCCGCATCGTCTCCATCTACCCACCCGTGGACCAGCACGTGCCCGACGGGAGCCAGCTGGCCGGAGCCACGAACGTGGAGATCCCGGTGCCCGGCCACTTCCGCGTCCTGAGCCACCCGCTGGGGCTCGAGGCGATCCTCGCCGGTGTGGAGCAGTTGCAGGCCCCCGATTCGAGCGATGCCCCCGACGTGCCCTCCCCCGACGGGCCCGCGCCGGATGCGAGCGAGATCGACATCTCGGACGAACCGGCCAGCTGAGACCGCATCCACCGATCGGTGGATGGAGAAGACCACCGGTGCACGGCTGCCGCTCGGCGCCCGTCCGGAGGAGAGTGTGAGCATGACATCTCCCGAACACGCGGTCAGCGTCCGCGACCTGCGGAAGTCCTACGGTTCCGTCGATGCGTTGCACGGCGTGAGCTTCGACATCGCGCACGGTGAGACCTTCGCCCTGCTCGGCCCGAACGGCGCGGGCAAGAGCACGACGATCGAGATCCTCGAGGGCTACCGCGACCGCTCGGGCGGCACGGCCGAGGTCCTCGGCGTGGACCCCGGCACGGGCGGCACCGCCTGGAAGGCGCGCCTCGGCATCGTCCTGCAGTCCACGGGCGAGAGCGGCAGCGCGACGGTGCGCGAGCAGCTCACGCACTTCGCCGGCTTCTACCCGAACCCGCGGAACGTCGACGAGGTCATCGACGCCGTCGGTCTCCGCGAGAAGGAGAAGACGCTCATCCGGAAGCTGTCCGGCGGCCAGCGCCGCCGCGTCGACGTGGCACTCGGCATCATCGGCAACCCGGAGCTGCTCTTCCTCGACGAACCGACCACGGGCTTCGACCCCGAGGCGCGCCGCCAGTTCTGGCAGCTCATCCTGGGCCTCAAGGAGGAGGGGACGACGATCCTCCTCACCACGCACTACCTCGACGAGGCCGCACGCTTGAGCGACCGCGCGGGCGTGATCGCCGGCGGCGCGCTCGTCGAGGTGGGTGCGATCGACGAGATCGGCGGGATCGAGGCCCGCACGCCGATCGTGCGCTGGCGCGAGGACGACCGCCTCCACGAACGGAGGACGACGGAACCCGGCCGGCTCGTCGCGGAGATCGTCGCACGGAACGACGGCGCCGAGGTGCCCGATCTCGAGATCGTCCGGCCGAGCCTCGAGGACGTGTACCTCGACCTCGTCGACCGCGCCTCGACCGCCACCACCGAGGAGGTGGCCCGATGATCGCGACGACGCTCCGCCTCGGCATGAGCCGAATCGGGAACGAGGTGCGCTCCTACTTCCGGCAGGGCGACTCGGTCTTCTTCACCTTCCTCTTCCCGCTCCTCATGCTCACGATCTTCTCCACCGCGTTCAGCACGCAGAGCTTCGGCGTCGACGACGACGGGAACAGCGTGAGCGCCGCCGCCTTCTACCTCCCGGCCATGCTCGCGGCCGGTCTGCTCCTGAGCGGCGTTCAGAACCTCGCGATCGACATCGCGACGGAACGCAGCGACGGTACCCTGAAGCGCCTCGCCGGCACACCCCTCCCCGTCGTGAGCTACTTCATCGGCAAGATCGGGCAGGTGCTCGTGACCGGGGCGGCGCAGGCGCTCCTGCTCATCGTCGTCGCTCGTTTCGTGTTCGGGGTCGACCTGCCGACGACGGTGGAGGCGTGGTCCACCTTCGCGTGGGTCTTCATCCTCGGCGTCACGACGTCGGCGATCCTCGGGATCGCGCTCAGCCGCATCCCGCGGACGGGGAAGAGCGCCACGGCCGTGATCATCCCGATCACGCTCGTGCTGCAGTTCATCTCGGGCGTCTACCTCTCGTTCAACGACCTGCCCGACTGGCTGCAGTTCGTCGCCAGCCAGTTCCCCCTCAAGTGGCTGGCACAGGGCATGCGCGCCGTCTTCCTCCCCGGGACCTTCGAGTCGCTCGAGGCCGGTGGTGATTGGAACCTGAGCGGTGTCGCGCTCGTGACGGGGATCTGGCTCGTCCTCGGACTCGTGCTCTGCCGACTCACCTTCCGCTGGATCCGCAAGGATGGCTGAATGAGGAACGTGCGCGGGTGGGATGTCGCCGTCCTCGTCGCCGTCGTCGTCCTGAGCGCGCTCCTCGTGGCGAACCGAGTGGACGGTGGCGAGCTCGCGGGCGGCCTCGGCGCGATCTCCGCACTCGTCGTGGTCTGGTTCACGGTGGGCCGTCGCGGCGACGAGAGCAGGGCTGCTCCCCTCGCGATGGCTCTGCTCATCGCGCTCGGCGGTGTCGCCACGGCGATCACCCCCTCGCTCGCCACGATGCAGGCGATCCTCTTCCCCCTGCTCTGGATGCTCGCGCGCTCCGTCCGCGAGGCCGTCCTGGTCAACGTCCTCCTCGCCGTGAGCGTCGGCGTCGGCTACGTCCTCGGGCTGGGCTGGTCGGCCGGTCTGCTCCTCGAGATCGTCGTGATCGAGACGATCTCGCTCAGCGGGAGCTTCGCGATCGGCTTCTGGGTCAGCCGCATCGAACGGGAGAACAGCGACAAGGAGCGGCTGCTCGCCGAGCTGCGCGAGACCCAGGACCGCCTCGCCGCCGCGAGCCGAGAAGCCGGCATGCTCGGCGAGCGCGAGCGGCTGGCGCGCGAGCTGCACGACACGATCGCGCAGGACCTCACCGGACTCGTCCTCCTCACCCAGCGTGTCAGGAGAGAGGTGACGGCCGCCGAACCCACGGTGGGCGAGACGATCGACCTGCTGGAGGACAGTGCGCGGGCGACCCTCGCCGAGACGCGTGGGCTCGTGGCGGCGAGCGCACTCGTCGCCCTCGACGACGGCGGGATCACCGCAGCCCTGAGGCGGCTCGCTGCGCGCATCGAACGGGAGACCGGCATCGCCGTCGCGGTCGACGTGGCCGCTGGACTCGCCCTCGAACGGGACGAGGAGGTCGTGCTGCTCCGATGTGCGCAAGAGGGCCTCGCCAACGTGCGCCGCCACTCGGGGGCGGCGAGCGCCGCGCTCTCCCTCCGCGTCGACGGCGAGGAGGCCACGCTCGAGGTCCGGGACGACGGGCGCGGCTTCGACGCGCGCCAGGAGCGCACGGGTTTCGGCCTCGACGGTCTCACGGACCGCCTCACCCTGAGCGGTGGCACCCTCGCGATCGACACCGCCCCGGGGCGGGGCACCGTGCTGTCCGCATCGCTCCCCCGAACGCGAGCGACGCGATGATCCGGGTCCTCGTGGTCGACGACCACCCCATCGTGCGCGGCGGCATCGTCGCCCTCCTCGGCGCTGCCGACGACATCGAGGTCGTCGGCGAGGGCACGGACGGGCCGTCGGCGGTCGCGCAGGCGGCGCTGCTCCTCCCCGACCTCGTCCTCATGGACCTGCGCATGCCCGGCATCAACGGGGACGAGGCGACGGCCCGGATCCTCGCGGCGCATCCGGGGATCCGAGTCGTCATCCTCACCACGTACGAGACGGACACGAGCATCCTCACGGCGATGGAGGCGGGGGCGAGCGGCTACCTCCTTAAGGCGGCACCACAGGAGGAGATCCTGGCGGGCGTGCGGGCGGTGGCCCGCGGTGAGGTGGCACTCTCGCCGTCGATCGCTGCGACGCTCGTGCGTCGGGTCGGCCGGCCGGCGGTGGCGCTCAGCGCGCGCGAGACCGAGGTGCTCGGTCTCGTGGCCGAGGGTCTCAGTAATCCGGAGATCGCGAAACGCCTGTTCCTCGGAGAGGCGACGGTGAAGACGCACTTGCTGCACGTCTTCGAGAAGCTCGAGGTGAGCGACCGCACGCGTGCCGTGACGCGCGCGATGGAACTCGGGCTGCTCGGCGATTGACCGGCTGCGCTCGGGGCGGTCAGCGCGAGTCGGCGTCGTCCCGGACGGCGCTGATCAGGTTGGTGAGGAACCGCGCGACGACGTCCATCTCGTGCTGCGACATGTCGTCGGCGACGCGCGCGATGCTCGCCTGACCGCGACCGAGCGCCTCTCGCACGTCCTTCTCGCTCCGCACCGTCGGAACGACGACGGTGGAACGGCGGTCGGTCTCGTGCGGCTTCCGCACGACGAATCGCGCGGTCGAGAGGCGGTCGATGAGGGCTGTGGTCGACGCCGTGGAGATCCCCAGCGCGGCGGCGATCGCACCGGGCGTGAGGAGCCGTCCCTCCGCGTGGGCCTCGACGAGCAACCTCATGGCGAGCAGGTCGGTCTCACCCATGGCGGACTCGCGGCGCGCCCCGCGGCGTGAGGTGGTCTCCGCGGCTCGGTACTCGCGGAGGAGATTGAGGATGTCGCCGCTCGTCGTGGAGACACCCGGTTCGGCGACGTCGGGATCGGTCGCATAGGTCTCTTCACGCGTCATCGCGGGACGAGAGCCGTCCGGGCGCGCGCGAATAGAGGTCACCGTCGCCTGAGGTGCCGCGTACGATGCCGCAGTCTCGCCGACCTGCATATCCGTGTCCTCACGACGATCGCGAGTACGCGATCGGTCGTTCGGGAGAGTGCGGTCGGTGGACTCGGTCGACGGGTACTCCTGGACGGAGACTTCCGAATCCTGGCCTTCCATGTCGTTCCACCTCACCTTTTGCTAGTTGAACTAGCAGCATGCCTAGAACGTCTAGCGATCTTATCGCACACTTCCGCCGAAATTCACCGCTTTTCTTTTTGGGCTTCTTGTGAGTATGGTCGGATAAGTAGCTAGACGAACTACATATTCATCGGGCGAGACTCTCGCTTTCCGAGATGACCGCCCAACCTTTCCGACTATGGAGAACATCATGGCAACGCTGACATACGGCCCCGACGCAACGACCATCACCGTCGACGACCGGGCCCTCGCCCACCTCCAGTACGTGATCTTCCAGCGGTACCGCCGCCACGAGCCGTTCGTCATGACCCTCGTGACGGGCGAGGCGGGCAGCCGTCAGCGGCGCTCGACCTGGATGACCCCCGGCGCCCCCGTGTCGTTCGCCTACGACCGCGAGGACATGCCGCAGCTCGACCGCGTGTGGCTCGAAGAGCTCATGAAGCAGTCGTACAGCGGAACCGGCCTGGTCTATACGGAGCCGCTCGAAGAAGAGACCGTCCTCGACGAGGCCGCAGCCTCCGAGGTCCTCGCCGCTGCCGACGCCATCGTGGGCGCCGCTGCGTCGACGCCCCGCGTCGGCACTCGTCGCACCGCGGAGCGCACCGCCGCCTGAGCGTCGTCGCCCTCTCCAGACCCCCGAAGGGCGTCGCGTTTCCTGAGAACGCGACGCCCTTCGGCATGTCCGGGGGCGAATCGCGAACGGCTCAGCGGGCGGTGCCGTGGATCGCGAACTCGTCGATGCGGCGCAGCTGGTCCTCGGTGAGAGCAGGCGCGTCGAGCGCCGCGACGTTCTGCTCGAGCTGGCCGACGCTCGACGCCCCGATGAGGGCCGACGTCACCGTCTCGTGGCGCAGCACCCAGGCGAGCGCGAGCTGTGCGAGCGACTGGCCCCGCTCCTGCGCGATCGCGTTCAGACCGCGGGCGCGCTCCAGGTACGTCTCCGAGAGGCGTTCCTCGGAGAGGAAGTGGCTCGTGGCCGCGCGGGAATCGCTCGGCACGTTCCCGCCGAGGTACCGGTCCGTCAGGAGTCCCTGGTACAGAGGGGAGAACACGATGCTGCCGATGCCCGTCTCCGCGACGGCGTCGAGGAGACCGTCCTCGATCGTGCGGTTGAACATCGAGTACGAGGGCTGGTGGATGAGGAGAGGGACGCCGAGTCCGTCGAGGACGGCCGCAGCCTGCCGCGTCTGCTCTGGGTCGTAGTTCGAGATGCCCACGTAGAGCGCCTTGCCCTGCTGAACCGCAGTGGCGAGAGCACCCATCGTCTCGTCGAGGGGCGTGGTGGGGTCTGGACGGTGGTGGTAGAAGATGTCGACGTAGTCGAGTCCCATGCGGGTGAGGCTCTGGTCGAGCGACGAGAGCAGGTACTTGCGGGAACCGCCGTTGCCGTACGGCCCTGGCCACATGTCGTAGCCGGCCTTCGTCGAGACGATGATCTCGTCGCGGAACGGGGCGAGATCCGACGACACGAGACGACCGAAGGTCTCCTCGGCCGCTCCGTACGGCGGTCCGTAGTTGTTCGCGAGGTCGAAGTGGGTGATCCCGAGGTCGAACGCCCGCCGCACGATCGCGCGCTGCGAGTCGAGGCTGCGGCTCGATCCGAAGTTGTGCCAGAGACCCAACGACAGCGCGGGGAGGTCGAGCCCCGAGCGACCGGCCCTCCGGTAGCTCATGGTGTCGTAGCGGTGCGGGTCGGGGTGGAACGTCGACGCGATGTCCACGGTTCTCCTGTCTCGTCGGTGAGTACCGACGAGGGGCCGCCGGGATGCCTCCCCCTATCCTGTCGACTCGGCCATGACCGTGCGAGCCCGACGGACCGACGTGGGGACGGCCGGACTCCCAGGCGCGGCGGTTATTCTGAGGGCGATGTCCATGAGCCGCGCCCGAACCGCTTCCCGACTGATCGCCGTGGTCACCCTGGCGGCCGCGTCGGCGTCGCTCCTCAGCGGCTGCTCCACCGCCGTGTCGCTCGAGGCGGCCGACGACGCCAACAGCGCCGACTGCGCGTACGTCACGGTGGCGCTGCCGCAGACGGTCGCCGATCTGCCCAAGCGCGACACCGATGCTCAGGCGACGGGCGCGTGGGGCTCGCCCGCGTCGATCCTCCTTCGGTGCGGCGTGGAGGTCCCCGGCCCGACGACGCTCGAATGCACGAGCGTGAACGGCGTCGACTGGATCATCGACGACTCCGACGCGCCGAACTACCGCTTCACCACCTACGGCCGCGATCCCGCGATCGAGGTGATCGTGGACTCGGACGTCGTGCACGGCTCGACCGCTCTCGTCGACCTCGAGCCGGCGATCTCCAACGTGCCGGAAGACCCCTACACGGCATGCGTCGGCGTGGACGACGTGGAGATCCCCGACTCCACCCCGTGATGCCGGCCGTGCCCGGACCCGGACAGACCGTACGGTGAAGACATGACTCTCCCCACGATCGACACGACCGTCCTGTACCCCGACGGTTCGCTCTCCTCGTCCGGCGTCGTGCTGCACCGCGAGGACCTTCCCGACGGTCGCGCCGCGATCATCCTCGACTCGACGGCCTTCCACCCCGTCGACGCCGCCTGGCCGGATCAGCCGGCGGACCGGGGAACCATGTCGCGCTCGATCGAGCCCTATTCGCGCGTCGAGATCCTCGACGCGATCGTGGCGGCGACGGACGGCGACTCCCTCTTCATCGGTTCCGACGCCCCGGTGAAGAAGGGGACTCCCGAGTGGGCGTTCGTCGTGGCCCACCTCGTCGACGGTGCGGCGCCGTTCGCCGAGGGTGACGCCGTGACGGTGTCGGTCGACGCCGAGTACCGCCGCTCGCTCTCGGCCGGGCACACCGCATGCCACCTCGCATCGCTCGCGCTCAACCAGGCCCTCGCCGGCGCGTGGCGAAAAGATGTCGCGACGGATGCGGCGGGTTCGCCGAACTTCGACGCCCTCGCGATCGACTCCTCGACGATCGTCCCCGACGGCTCGGTCGACGTCTACCGGATCGGGAAGTCGCTCCGGAAGCGCGGGTTCGACCCGGAGTCCCTCGCCGATCCCGGCGCCGTCGCCGAGCGCGCGAACGGCTCGCTCTCGGCGTGGATCGCCACCGGTGCGCACGCGTCCGTCGAGCGTCCGAATTCGCTTCTGACCGGGCGTCGCGAGTGGGTGTGCGATCTTCCCGACGGCCGGATCTCGATCCCCTGCGGAGGCACGCACATCGGCCCCCTCGACGCCTTCGAGGTGGTCTCCGTCGAGCTCGCCGCCGAGCAGATCGACGGGGCGACGATCGTGACGATGCGGACGGAGTCCACTCCGCGACGGTGACCGACGAGGCGGCAGATGTGACTATCACTCATCTCCCGGCTTGTCAACTCGAGGGGGTTGACAAGCTCGTCGGGGCCCACGTAACTTCGCCGTTACGACAGCTCTCGAGGGGAGAGCTGCGAGGGATCGCTCGAGGGGAGCGTGATCGTGGACCGTATTTTCGAGCACGACGCTCACCGTCTGCTGCGCCTCGTCCTCATCGGTATCGCTTCGGCTGCCGGTCTTCTCGTGCTGTCCGCCATCCTCTCGACGACCGCCGCGTCCGCGTCCGGTCCCGAACGGTCCGGCCTGCTCGACGGCGTCGATGACGTGGTCAGCAGTACCGTCGACACCGTCGGATCGACCGTCTCGGGCACGACCGGCGCCACCACGTCCACGGTCGAGAAGGTCGTCGAGAAGACGGTCGACAAGGTCGTGACCCCCACGACGGCATCTGTCACCAAGACTGTCGAGAAGGTCGTCCAGACCGCGAAGCCCGTCGTTCCGAAGCCGGTTCAGCCGGTCGTCGAAGCGGTCTCCCCCGTGGTGTCCGGTGCGACCGAGGTTGTGACGGAGACCGTCGCGGACACGACGACGGGTGCCGTGGAGACGATCGACGACACGGTCGCCGGCGTCGCCGACGCGGCTCCCACGCCCGTCTCCTCGATCGTCGCCCCCGTCACCGAAACAGCCGATGACCTGGTCGGATCCCTCCCCGTCGTGGGCGCGATCACCGGCCCGTCACTCCTCACCGGCGCGACGGACGGCATCACCGGCTCCGTCGACGACCTCGTGGTCGGAGACGTGATCGGCGGTGTCCGCGACGTCGTCGGCACGGTCGGCGTCATCGGCGACGCGGTCGTCGGCGTGGTCGTCGAGACCGTCGAGCCCGTCACGCCTCTCGTGCCCTCCATGCCCGGTCTCCCGTCCATCCCCGGCGGCGTTCTCGGTTCCGCCGGCCCGCTCTCCGTGCTCGCGGCTGCCGCAGTGGGCGGGGGTCTCCTGGCGAGTGGGATCGAGCGTTCCGGCCTGCGCACAGCCGCATCCGGCGGTTCGTCCGCCGCCGGCTCCGCAGGCCAGGGATCGAGCGCCTCGACGACCGTCGTCTCGAACTCGCCGTCCCTGCCTACAGGCTTCCCCGCGTCGTCGCCCGCCGACGGTTCGACCGCAGGAACCGCCTCCGCGGCGGGCGTCGCCGCCGGCGACACCGCGGCGACCGTCTCGGCCCCGGCTGCCGCGACCGGGCACTCCACGCTTCCTTCCGACGAGGTCATCCCCTCGTCGCTCTCCAGCCGCACTCTTCCCTCCCCCGACTGATCGGGTCCGCACCGTCCCTCTCTGGACGGCACGGACCATCGCGCACCCTGCGCACCAACGATCGATCTCTTGGAGAAGGAAAAGTGAACATCACCGTGAAGCGGTGCCTCTACGGGGCACTCATGGCCGGCGGACTCTGGTTCGCCGGAACGACGGCGGCGACAGCCGCCGAGACATCGGGGGACGACGCCGTGGCGTCGGGAACCCAGGCCGTTCTGGGCGTCGAGGTGCCCGTCACGATCGGCGGCAACTCGGTCTCGCTGCTGGGCGACTCCTCGTCCGACAGCGCGTCGACCACCCCGGCGGAATCCGCTCCCGCCCCGGCTCCGGCCCCGGCCACGACGAGCGGCGACGAGGGAATCGGATCGGGCACCCAGGCGCCCGTGACGATCTCCGTCCCCGTGACGATCGGCGGCAACTCCGTCTCGGTCGCGGGCGACTCCTCGTCGAGCGACTCCACCACGGAAGCTCCGGCCCCCGCGGCTCCTGCCGCGGCGGAGGAACCCGCGACGAGCGGTGACGACGGCGTCGCCTCCGGTACCCAGGTGCCGGCGGACGTCTCCGTCCCCGTCACGGTCGGCGGCAACTCGGTCTCCCTCCTGGGCGACTCCTCGGCGAGCGACTCGAGCACCACGACGACCGGCTCCGACGACACCACGTCGACCGACACTGCGACCACCTCGGGTGACGACGGCGTCCTCGGCGGCACCCAGGCGATCCTGGGCGTCGACGTGCCGGTGACGGTCGGCGGCAACGCGGTCTCCGTGCTCGGGGACTCCTCGTCCTCCGACTCGGCGACCACGAGCGGCAGCGGCGCGGCCCCGGCCACGACCGGCGGCGGCTCCACCACTTCGGGAGACGACGGGATCCTCGGCGGAACGCAGATCGCGCCCGACGCGGCCCTCCCCGTGACGGTCGGCGGCAACGCCGTCTCCGTCATCGGAGACTCGGCCACGAGCGACTCCTCGACCACGGGCGGATCCGGCACCACCGGAACCGGTGACGACTCGGGCTCCAGCACCACCGGCGACGACAGCGTCCTCGGCGGCACCCAGGTGGACCTCGGTGCGGGCGTTCCCGTGACGGTCGGCGGCAACGCCGTCTCCGTCGTCGGCGACTCCGCCACGACCGACTCCGACACCACCACCGGAACCGGGACCACCGGAACCGGAACCGGATCCGGCAACGGCTCCACCACCTCCGGCGATGACGGAATCCTCGGCGGAACGCAGATCGCGCCCGATGCGGCCCTCCCCGTGACGGTCGGCGGCAACGCCGTCTCCGTCGTCGGAGACACCGCCACGACCGATTCCGACACCACCACCGGAACCGGAACCGGCAATGGCTCCACCACCTCCGGCGATGACGGAATCCTCGGCGGCACCCAGGTGATCCCGGGCGTCGAACTGCCTGTCACCATCGGCGGCAACGCCGTCTCCGCGGTCGGCGACTCCGAGTCCTCGGGCTCGGACGTGACCGGCGGCACCACGGGCGGCACATCCGGCTCGGACAACACCACCTCGGGTGACGACGGAATCCTCGGCGGCACCCAGATCGTGCCGGACATCGCCCTCCCGATCACGATCGGCGGCAACGCCGTGAGCGTCATCGGGGACTCCGAGACGACCGACCCCACGGTGGTCGTCCCCACGGATCCCACGGACCCGACGGACCCGGTCGACCCCGTGGACCCCACGGACCCGGTCGACCCCACGGACCCGACCGACCCCACGGACCCGACGACTCCGACGACCCCCGGTGACTCCACCGACGGGACCGACGAGACCGTCTCGCTCCTGACCCCGGCCGGGGCCACCCAGACGGCCGGCGCCGACACCGAGGCACTCGCTGTGACCGGACCCTCCGGTCTCGCGATTCTCTTCGGCCTGATGAGCCTCCTGCTCGCCGCCGGCATCGCACTCCTCGCGCGGGGACGTCGTTCGCTCGTCACCGAGTAACGATGTGAGGAATGCCACCCCGGGGTCGGTCGAACCGGCCGGCCCCGGGGTTCCTCCCTACCCGAAAGGGCTACTCCCGATCCACGGCTACAGCTGCACCTGGCGCCCTCGACATCGATGTGGCGCCCTCGCGGAAGGAGGGATGAGTATCGGCCCCGTGGAAGCATGAACACATGCGCACGGAACTCCTCCTCATCGGTGGCGCCTCAGGCGTCGGCAAGACGACCGCGGCGCTCGCGCTGCACGAGCACCTCAAGCGCGAGCACGTCATGCACGCGGTCATCGAGGGCGACTACCTCGATCTCGCCGAACCGGCACCGCACGAACACTTTTCCGCCGCCGGCCTGGCCGAGCGCAACCTCGCCGCCGTCTGGGGCAACTACCGCGAGCTCGGTTACCGACGTCTGGTCCTCACGAACACCGTCTCCGTGCTGTTCGCGGCCGACCTCGCCGCCGCGATGGGCGACGAACCGCGTGTGACGGCGGTGCTCCTCCGCGCCGACGTCTCGGCAGTCGCCGCCCGCTTGGCAGGCCGCCCTGAATCGATCGACGCCGAGGCGGACAGCGAGGCGAGCGCACGATCGGGGTCCCATCTCGATGGCGCGGCCGGCAACGACGTGCACCGTCTCGACACCGACGGCCTCTCGCCCGACCAGGTCGCCGACCGCCTGCGCGCCATCGTCGGCTGGTGACTCAGCGGGCGCGCATCACCCAGCGGACCTCGTCCGCGAGGAGGTCACGAGCGGTCCCCCTCGGGACGTAGCCGGAGGTGGCGGCCTTCGACATGTCCAGCACGATCGGGTTCGCAGCCCGCCACGGATGATGCCCGCGGCCCCCGACCGCATCGTCGACCGGCACGATCTCTCCCGCCCACCCGACGACAGCGGCGATCGCCTCGACGATCTCCAGCGCGGTCAGCGGGTCCGGATCGGCGGCGTTGAACACCCCCGAAAGTCTGCGGTCGCTCACTGTCTGCACGAGCGAAGCGACGTTCGCGGCCGCCGTGAGGTGATCGATCGAGCCGCCGTCCGCGATCTCGATGGCGCCTGCATCCGCGGTCATCTGCTGGGCGATCGTCCTCGTGCGCGCGTTCCGCGCGAACCGCCCATGAACCTTCGACGGGCGGACGACCGCGACGTCGAGGCCGCTCTCGAGTGCCGCGTGCTCGGCCGCGACCTTCCCGGGGGCGTAGCCCTCACGCGTGAACGGGTCGACGTCGTCGGCCGCCGGAGGAACCGTGGCGTTGTCCTCCGAGATCGGGATCGGGAACTCCGGAGCCTCATCACCGTTGATGTGGCGGCCGAGCGGATCGACGTACACGGCGCGACTCGAGACGACCACGGTGCGGCCGACCCCGCGCATCGCGGGAAGCAGGGCGCGCACGTCCGGCCCGGTGAACGCCACGAGGTCGACGAGCAGGTCGGTGTCGTCACCGACGAGCCGACCGATCGCCGCGGAGTCGGACCGCTCGATCCGGTGGAACCGTGCGCCGGCGGCGAGCAGCTCCTCCGGAGCGGCCTGAGGATCACGCCCGGTCAGGTCGACGGTCCACCCGGCGCTCAGCAGGCGGACGGCGGTGGCGGCGCCGATCGCTCCCGTCCCGCCGAGGATGACGACTCTCATCGCGACGTCAGTGGACGTACTCGAGGAGATCTGCGCCGACGGTGCGCATCGCCTCGATGACGGCGAGCCGAGTCTGGAGGTCGGTTTCGAAGTACGAGGCCGCCACCGCGTAGGCGACCCCCGCCCGCGGGCCGCGCAGCACGCCGGCCTCCGCGCGCACACCCGTATCGGAGCCCGTCTTGTTGAAGAGGGTGAGGCCGTGGTCGGCCTCCCGGTGCGCGAGCGGATCGAGACCGAAGGCCGATGCCACGAGCGACAGGTCGGTGTTGAGGCTGAGCCAGCCCACGACGCGACTGCTCGTCTCCGCATCGACCACCTCGCCGCGCGCGAGTTCCGAGAAGAGCCACGTGAGCTCCTTCATGGAGCCGACCGACAGCCCGGGAGCGTCGTCAGGCCCGCGGTGGTCCCGCACGAGGTCGAGCAGACCCAGCCTCGTGAGTCCCAGCTGCTCGGCTCGGGCGTGCACGGCCTCGAGACCGATGGAGCGGAGGAGGACATTCGTCGCGAGGTTGTCGCTCGTCGACCCGATGAGGGCAGCGATGTCCGCGACGGGCAGGGTCGGGACCTGGAGGTGCTGCCACGTGCCGGAGTCTCCGACCGGACCCGTGACCTCGCGTTCGAGCAGAGCGAGCGCCGACATGTCCGGCCCGCGCAAGCGCGCGGCGACCTCGACGAGGAGTAGCACCTTGCCGATCGACGCCGTGGGCATGACCACGTAGTCGTCGACGGAGAAGAGTTCCCTCCCGGTCGCGAGGTCGGCCGCGCGCGCCGACACCTGCACCCCGTTGCGTGCGAGGAATCCGAGAGCCTTGAAACCCCGCGAGAAGGACTCCCCTGCGTCGGCTGCGCGATGACGTGCCCGGCGGCGGGCGCGTTGGCGCAAACCGTCCGGATGCGAAGGCGAAGGGACCACAGGCGTCACTCCAGGTGCGAACGAATCATGTCCACGCGGCGACGACATCGACGGATGGTGGCACACGGGTTCTAGCGCCCGCGCTCCCGTCGCCGCTCGAGAAGAGAGGCTCCAGGCCGATGCGTCGTCGCGTGATGGTGAGGTCGGGCGGCCCGCTACCAGATGGTCACGCGCTCGCTCGGGTCGAGCCAGAGGGCATCCGCCTCGACCACGTCAAAAGTAGCGTAGAAGACGTCGAGGTTCCTGACGATCTGGTTGCAGCGGAACTCGTTCGGCGAGTGCGGATCGATCGACAGGAGGCGGATCACCTCGGCGTCGCGGCCCTTCTGCTGCCAGGCCTGCGCCCAGGAGAGGAAGAAGCGCTCGGCACCCGTGAGACCGTCGACCACGGGCGGCTCCTCGCCGTCGAGCGACAGCAGGTAGGCCTTCCACGCGATCGACAGACCGCCGAGGTCGCCGATGTTCTCGCCGATCGTGAGTGCGCCGTTCACGTGGTGCTCCGGGACCTGCGCGGGGGCGAGGGCGTCGTACTGCGCGATGAGGGCGCCCGTGCGGTCCTGGAACGCCTTCTTGTCGTCGGCCGTCCACCAGTCGAGGAGGCGGCCGTCGCCGTCGAACTGCGAGCCCTGATCGTCGAAGCCGTGTCCGATCTCGTGACCGATGACGGCGCCGATCGCGCCGTAGTTCGCGGCGGCGTCGCGGGTCGGGTCGAAGAACGGGAACTGGAGGATCGCGGCCGGGAACACGATCTCGTTGAAGCCCGGGTTGTAGTAGGCGTTGATGGTCTGCGGCGTCATGAACCACTCGCCGCGGTCGAGGGGCTTGCCGATCTTGCCCAGTTCGCGCTGGAACTCGAACTCGTTCGTGGCGATCACGTTGCCGATGAGGTCGTCGGCCGAGAGCGAGAGGGAGGAGTAGTCGCGCCACGTCTCCGGGTACCCGATCTTCGGCGTGAACTTGTCGAGCTTCTCGAGCGCGCGGACCTTCGTCTCCTCGCCCATCCAGTCGAGGGACTGGATGGAGGCGCGGTACGCCTCCACGAGGTTGGCGACGAGCTCGTCCATCTGCGTCTTCGACTCGGCCGGGAAGTGGCGCTCCACGTACACACGACCGACGGCCTCGCCGAGGGCGCCCTCCACGAAGGAGACGCCGCGCTTCCACCGCTCGCGGATCTCCGGAGTGCCCGTGATGGTGGTGCCGTAGAAGGCGAAGTTCGTGTCGACGACCTCATCGTGCAGGTACGGCGCGAAACTCCGCAGCACCTGGAAGCGCAGCCAGGCGCGCCACGAGTCGAGGTGCTCGGGGGTGAGCAGCGACGCGACGCCCGAGACGAAGCTCGGCTCGCGCACGACGATCTCGGCGAACGCACCCTCGGGGGCGCCGAGAGCCTCGGCCCACCCCGTGAGGTCGGCGCCGCCGGCGAGCTCGACAGCCTCCGCCCATGTCATGGGGTTGTAGGTGGCATTGCTGTCGCGCGTGCGCACGTTGTCCCAGTGCTGCGCGGCGATCGCTGTCTCGAGCTCCACGATGCGGTGAGCACTGTCGGCCGGATCGGTCGCGCCGGCGATCGCCGCCATCTTCTCGACGAACGTCGCGTACGCCTCGCGGATCTCGGCGAACTTCTCCTCGCGGTAGTACGACTCGTCGGGGAGGCCGATGCCGCCCTGCTCCACGAACACGAGGTAGCGCTCGGGGTTGCCCGGGTCGTTGTCGACGAAGAGCTGGAAGAGGCCGCGGACACCGAGGCGCTCGAGGCGGGCGAGGGTGGGGAGCACGTCCTCGATGGAGGAGATCGCGTCCACCTGGGCGAACAGCGGCTGGAGCGGCTCGAGCTTCAGGGCCTCGATCCGGTCGGTGTCCATGAAGCTCGCGAAGACGTCGCCGATCTTGCGGGTCTCGGTGCCCGGCTCGGCGTCCTGCGATTCGATGATGATCTCGCGGACGGCCTTCTCGGCCTCCTCGGCGAGGAGGTGGAAGGACCCCCAGCGCGCCTTGTCTGACGGGATCTCCGTGCGGTCGATCCACTTCCCGTTGACGTGCCGGAAGAGGTCGTCCTGCGGGCGGACGGTGGGGTCGAGTTCGTCGAGGTCGATGCCGGAAGCGCTCATCTTTCAACCCTATTCGCTGCCACCGACAGGGACCCCGCGTGCCGTCTCCCTTTCCCCTCCCTCCCGCGAAGTGCGGACGTCGGTCCGCTCGCGGCACGTTCGGGCGACGAAAGTCCGCGCTTCGCGAGCAGAGGAGGGGAGCGTCGGAGGCGCCCGATAGCGTGGGCGACGATGAGGATGAATGAGAAGGAGCCGACGAGTGGCTCGAAGCGGGGCGTGGATCGGGAGATCATGCGGCTCGCGGTACCGGCCCTTGGAGCACTCGTGGCCGAGCCCCTCTTCCTCCTCACCGACTCCGCGCTCGTCGGCCACCTCGGGCTCGTCCCGCTCGCCGGCCTGGGTATCGCGAGCGTCGTGCTGCAGACGATCATCGGTCTGCTCGTCTTCCTCGCGTACGCAACGACGCCTGCCGTCGCCCGGCGCCTGGGCGCCGGCGACGAACGCGGCGGGGTCTCCGTCGGCATCGACGGAATGTGGCTCGCGCTGGGACTCGGCATCGTGCTCGCCGCGGCGGCTGCCCTGCTCACGCCGGGCCTCGTATCGCTCTTCGGGCCGTCGGTCGCCGTCGCGGAGCAGGCCACGACCTACCTCTCCATCTCCATGATCGGCCTGCCCGCGATGCTCATCGTGTTCGCGGCCACCGGACTGCTCCGTGGGCTGCAGGACACGCGCACGCCGCTCGTCGTCGCGGTCGGCGGCTTCGGTGCGAACGCCGCGCTCAACGCCCTCCTCATCTACGGGGCGGGATGGGGGATCGCCGGGTCGGCGTGGGGCACGGTCATCGCACAGTGGGGCATGGTCGCGGCGTACGTCGTCGTCATCCTGCGGCACGCGCGGCGCACCGGCGCGACCATCCGGCCGCAGCGCGACGGCATCCGGAGTTCGGCACTGTCCGGCGGTTGGCTCCTCGTCCGCACGGCGGCGCTGCGGGCGGCACTGGTCATCGCGACGGTCGTCGCCACGGGGATCGGCACCGCCGAGCTCGCCGGCTTCCACGTGGTGCTCACGGTGTTCTCCACCATGGCATTCGCGCTCGACGCCCTCGCGATCGCGGCCCAGGCCCTCGTGGGGAAGGGGCTCGGAGCGTCGGACGTGGACTTCGTGCGCGCCGTCCTCCGGCGATGCCTCCTGTGGGGTGTCGGCGGCGGCGCGGTGCTCGCCCTCGTGCTGGCGGCGGTAAGCCCCGCCGCCGGTCTCCTCTTCACGGGATCGGCCGAGACGGCGGCCCTCATCGCTCCCAGCCTCGTCGTCCTGGCGGTCGGAACTCCCCTCGCCGGTTACGTCTTTGTGCTCGACGGGGTACTCATCGGCGCCGGTGACGTGCGGTACCTCGCCCTCACGGGAATCGTGAACCTCGCGGTCTTCGTCCCGCTCGCTCTCGCCGCCGCCACCTGGGGAGGCACGGGCGCGGCGGGCCTCGCCTGGCTCACGGCGGCGTTCGCGATCGGCTACATCGCCGCCCGGGCCACGACTCTCGGCCTCCGCGCCCGCGGCGACGCCTGGCAGCGCACCGGCGTCTGACAGGGCTACTCCCGAGCGACGGCGCCACCTACACCTGCAGCCCTCGACGCGGAACTGCCGCCCTCGACTCGCGCGGACGGAATCACCAGAATCGAACGACCAGGTCCAAGCCGTCGGAGAGGCACATGAACGACACACGAACCGTCCATCACAATCCGTGGTTCTCGGTGACCCTTCGAGAAGAGGCCGGCCAGACCTGGTACCGGGTCGATCGGGCCGACAGCGCGATGATCGTGGGGACGACGACCGAGGGGGACCTCCTCCTGATCCGAGGACGACGCGACACCACCGGCGATCACGCGCTGCTCGAGTTCCCATGCGGCGCCATCGAAGCGGGCGAGACACCGGAGGACGCCGCCATCCGCGAGACCCTCGAGGAGACCGGTTACGCGGCCGTCCGTCTCCGGCCGCTCGGGGAAGCCGTCGAGTCCCCGGGCATCGGCGCGGCCACCTGCCATGTCTTCCGGGCCGAGGTCGCGCCGTCCACTGTCGCTGCCTTGGAACCCGGGGAGGAATGGGAGGTCGAGCTCCTCTCCCGAGCGGGACTGGCGGCGGCGATCTCGCGACACAAGATGCGCGACGCCGGTTCACTCGCCGCCGTGGCCTTCCTTCTCACCGGGGACGATTGACCGCAGTGGAGCTCAGGGGCGTGCGGCGCAGAGGGCGGAGACAGCAGACACGAGGCCACCCGGTGCAGTGGTCATTCCTCCGGCTGCGCCCTGTGACGAACCGTCGAGCAGCCATCCCACCCAGGTCGCCAGGGATTCGACCGAGACGTCGGTGCGGATCTCCTTTCGCAGGGCTGCCTCTCCCAGACGGTCGTGGATGAATCGAGACGTCCCCGCCGAATCGGCTCTGACAGCCGTCGCCACTTCTGGAAGGTGCATCGCCCCGACGACGGCGGCGACGAACCCGGCGAAGTGCTCGTCCGCCATCTCCGCCTCGAGCTCGGCCGCGTAGTCGAGCACGGCGGAGAGGCCCTGCTTCGTCGAGGAGATCCGAGCGAGTCGCTCGGATCCGGTCGCCGCGTCAGCCATCAGGATCGCCACGAGGACGTCGATCTTCGTCGGGAAGTAGTGGAAGAAGGTGCCGGACGAGATGCCCGCCGCACGGCAGATCGACGCCGTCGACGTCCGGTCGAAGCCGGCCTGCGCGAAACGCCGGTAGGCAGCCCCGAGGATGATCGATCGGCGTCTCTCGTGATGAGCGGGATTGACGGTCCGTGCCATGAGCTCCTCCTTTTACTAGAGTGTGCACTCTAGATTAGCTACTCTCGTTATCATGACGACCGTAGACCGACGACGGACCGCGGTTCGTCGCACGAGCGTGATCCTCACGGGACTGCTCATCGCGTACATCCCGAGCTGGCTTCCACCCGTCTTTCGGTGGGCACGCATCGACCTGCCGGCGGTCGCCGCCGGACCGGCCGCGTCCATCGTGTGGAACGTCGCCGCCGTGGCCGGTCTCGTCACGTACATCCTGACGGTCGAACGTCGATCCCTCGCATCGATCGGCCTGAGGCGGCCGTCCGGGAAGGACCTCGAATGGGCTCTCATCCTGTTCGGGTGCCACATGGGGTTCACCTGGCTCGCCCGCACCATCTGGCCCCCTGATGTCGACGACGGTTCAGCGCAGATAGCCTCCATGCCGCTCTTCGCGGTGGTCCTGCTCATCCTGTCCGCGGCGGTGTTCGAGGAGATCCTGCATCGCGGGTATCCCCTCGAACGCCTCACAGAACTCACGGGACGACGGTGGCTCGCGGTCGCGCTCACGGCACCGGTGTTCGTCGTCCCGCACCTCGTGTTCTTCGGTCCGTCCTGGCTCCTCTACCAGGGCAGCGGGACGCTCGTCCTCTACGTCCTGTTCCTCTGGCGCCGCAACCTCGTGGCGTGCATGGCCCTGCACCTCTTGATCAACCTCCCGATCCTCTTCGTCGTCGGCGTCGGCGCCGGCAGCTGACGTCGGTCGCAGACGAGAGGATGGGGAGATGCATCTCGTCGCGCAGCGTCTCCCCGATGGACGGGTGTCGGTCGCGCGTATCCACGACGACGGCGGAGCGCAGGCACGCGCGGAGACGCTGAGCCGGGAGGACTGGCCGCTCTTCGTCGCGCGGACAGAGCGGGACGAACCCGGCATCCGCTGGGTGTGGGACGACACCGCCGCCTGGTACCCGCCGCTCCTCGCTGCCGGCGTGCGCGTCGCCCGCTGCGTCGACCTGCGGCTGTGCCACGCGATCCTCCGCTCGTCCACGGACACCTCTGAATCGTCCCTCGCGACCGCCCCCGCAGGGCCGTGGGACGCTCCGATCATCCAGCCACGCGAAGCGGACGCCGGCGCTCTCTTCGACCTCGTCGCCGATGAACCCGCCGGCGGCGAGCGCGACCCTCTCGCCGAGTTCGAGGCGCAACGCGCCGCCGTCGCCTCGGCGACCGCCGACGCCCGCTCCCGGCTCTCGCTCCTCATCGCCGCGGAATCGGCCGGCGCCCTCATCGCCAGCGAGATGACGTTCGCGGGCCTCCCGTGGGACGCCCGTCGACACGACGACCTCCTCGTCGAGATGCTCGGGCCGCGACCCGCCCCCGGCGTGCGCCCACGTGTCCTGCAGGAGGTACTCGACGAGGTCACGGCGGCGCTCGACGTAGGCGCGTTCTCCCCCGAGTCCCCCGGCGAACTCCTCCGCGCGCTGCAGAGCGCCGGGATTCCCGCCACGTCCACCCGCTCGTGGGAGCTGAAGCAGTTCGAGCACCCCGCGATAGCGCCTCTGCTGCGCTACAAGAAGCTCGCACGCCTCCACACCGCGAACGGCTGGAACTGGCTCGATCAGTGGATCCACGACGGACGCTTCCGCCCCACCTACGTGCCCGGCGGGGTCGTCACGGGACGGTGGGCGTCCGACGGAGGCGGCGCTCTCCAACTCCCCCATCAGATCCGCAGCGCCGTGGTCGCCGACCCCGGCTGGCGCTTCGTGGTGGCCGACGCGGCCCAGCTCGAGCCGCGCATCCTCTCCGCGATCTCCGGCGACGCGGCCATGGCGACCGCCGCGCGCGGCGTCGACCTCTACGACGGGATGGTCCGCACCGGAGCCATCGACACGCGAGCCCACGCCAAGGTCGCGATGCTCGGCGCCATGTACGGGGCGACGACCGGCGAGAGCGGGCGGCTCCTGCCCCGCCTCACACGCGCCTACCCTCAGGCCATCGGTTTCGTGGAGGCCGCGGCCCGGGCGGGGGAACGCGGGGAACGCGTCTCCACCCGACTGGGCCGCAGCTCACCCCTCCCCGGCCGGGCGTGGCGCGAGCTGCAGCAGCAGGCGTCCGGAGACGCGTCGAGCGAGGCCATCGGCCGGCGAGCGCGCACGGAGGCCCGCAACTGGGGCCGATTCACGCGGAACTTCGTCGTGCAGGGAACGGCCGCCGAATGGGCGCTCTGCTGGATGGCGTCGCTGCGCACGCGCCTCGCGCATCTGGCGGGCGGCGCCCCGCTCACGCGTTCGGCCCACCTCGTCTTCTTCCTTCACGACGAGATCGTCGTGCACTGCCCGGAGTCCCAGGCCGAGCGGGTCGCCGAGCTCGTCCGCGAGAGCGCCGCGGAGGCCGGGCGCCTCATCTTCGGCCGCGCGCCCGTCGACTTCCCCGTCACGACGGCGGTAGTCGCGAGCTACGACCAGGCGAAGTGATCGACGACCTAGGCTGACGGCATGCGCATCGTCGTGGCTCACGGGTACCGCGCGGACCCCAGCCGGCACTGGTTCCCCTGGCTCGTCGAGCACTACGGCTCCGAGGTCGTGACGGTGGTCGGACTGCCGAATCCGGAGGAGCCGGACCTCGAGACGTGGGTGCACGCGGCGAGCGCCGCCGTCGGCGAAGTGGACGAGGAGACGGTGCTCGTCGGGCATTCCCTCGGCTGCGTCACCCTCCTGCACGTGCTCAACCGCCGGTCGGAGCCGTGGCGCCTCGGCGGGCTCGTCCTCGTGGCCGGGTTCGTCGACCCCCTCCCGAACCTTCCGGCGCTCGACCCGTTCACTGCGGAACCGCTCGACCTGCACCGCATCAGGGGCGACGTCGCCGTGCGGCACGTCCTGCGCTCGGACGACGACGACGTGGTGGCCGCACCCCTCACCGATCGTCTGGCCGGGCTCCTCGACGCGCCCACGACCGTCGTGCCCGGCGCCGGCCACTTCGTCGACCGTCAGGGCGTCCGCGAGCTGCCGGCCCTGCTCCCGATCCTGGACCCGATGCTCGCCGGCTGACCCACGCGACTCAACGGGCGGCGGGAGGACCCGTCGTCTCGCCCGGATGGAACGTGACGGGGAAGCACAGGCTCTCGGGTCGGCCGCCGTCGAGCAGCTCCACCACCGCGCGACCGGCCGCCGCACCTTTGCCCTGAGCGGGCTGCTCCACCGTGGTGAGCGGCATCGGCAGTTCATCGACGCGGATGCCGTCGAAGCCGACGACGCTCACGTCGGCCGGCACGGAGAGTCCGAGGTCCATCGCGGCGAACACGACACCGGCGGCGAGGAGGTCGCTCTGGGCGATGATCGCGGTGGGACGCTCGGCCGGCGGCACGTCGAGCAGCATCCGTCCGGCGTCGCGCCCGTCGGCGATCGTGCTCCCGGCCGCCACGACGCCCGTCGCGTCGGGGAACACGTCGCGCGCACCCTCGACGCGGCGGACGGCCGTGACCGTTGTCGCCGTGGTGAGCGCAGCGTCCGTGAGCACCGTCAGGGTGTCCTCGGTCGACAGCGGCAGCACCACGAGCGCCGCGTCCGTGTGGCCGAGCGAGCGGAGGTGCTCCGCGAGCAGCCGGGTGCCGCTGCGGTTCTCGACGTCGATGTTCGCAGCGCCCGTCTCACCGTCGCCCTCAATCGTGATGACCGGGACGCCGCGCCGACGCAGCACGTCGAGCGTCGGAGCGGACGCCGTACCGCAGCCGAGCAGGACGAGTGCGTCGATGGGGGCGGCATCGAGGGAGAGCCGGTCCGTCTCCTGGGCCCTCTCGGAGAGGAGCAGGAGTCCCGCCCCTCCCACGCTGAGCTCCTCGGCGAGGCCGTCGAGCGTCTGGATCGTGACGGGATCGCGGAACGACGTGCCGATGCGGCGCGGGATGAGAGCTCCCACGATTCCGCTGCGGCCGGTCCGGAGCGAGCGGGCGAGCGGATCCGGTCCCGTGTACCCGAGCTCCTCGGCGGCCGCGAGTACACGCGCCTTGGTCGAGTCGGATACAGGCCCCTGCCCGCTGAACGCGATCGACGCCGTCGAGGGGGACACTCCGGCGCGAGCGGCCACGTCGGAGAGCGTGACGCGCGCCTCGCCCTCGTCGTGCTCCCGATTTCGGCCCATCGTCTCCCTGACGTTCGGGGGTGGCGGGCCGTGTTGACCCGTTCCGTCCGCTCGGGATAGCTTAGGCGGAGTCGCTTATCGAATCGATTCGAGCCGCCCCCGATCCGGAAACGCCCATGACCTCGTCACCCCTGCAGAGCCGCACCCTTTCCCGCCGCGAGATCGTCGCATGGCGGAACGCCGTCTTCGTGATGTTCGCCCTCTCGGGCTTGAGCATCGCCACGTGGGTCGCCCGCCTGCCGGCCATTCGTGACGCCCTCGGGCTCACCACGGGCAACGTCGGCGTGCTCATCTTCGGGATGTCGGCGGGATCGATCATCGGCCTACTGCTGTCGGCCTGGATCCTCGGGCGGATCGGACCGCGCCGCGGCATGGCGGCGTCGATCGTCCTCGTCGCGATCGGTCTCATCGTCGTGGGGCTCGGTGCGGGCGTCTTCGTCTCCGCTCCCGTCGTGTTCGTGGGCCTCGCGATCTTCGGGTACGGCAACGGCAGCGTCGACGTGATGATGAACGTCGAGGGCGCCGCCGTGGAGAAGGAGCTCGGGAAGACCGTCCTCCCCCTCATGCATGCGCTCTTCAGCGCCGGGACGGTCCTCGGCGCCGGCATCGGTGCGGCGGCGTCGGCCCTCAAGATCTCCGTCACGGCTCACGCCGTCGGCATGGCCGTCGTCATCGCCGTGGCGGCGATCATCGCCGTGAGGTTCGTTCCCATCCGCCCGGACCTCCACGCGATCCCCGATGCGGAGCAGCCCCCGCTCCGAGAGCGCCTCCGAGAGAAGGTCGCCGTCTTCGCCGACCCGCGCCTCATCTTCATCGGCCTCATCATGCTGGGCATGGCGTTCGCGGAGGGCAGCGCGAACGACTGGCTGCCGATCGCCGTCGTCGACGGGCACGACCAGAGCAACACCACGGGCGCGATCGTGTTCGGCGTCTTCGTCGGCGCGATGACCGTCGGCCGCGTCGCGGGCGGCCCGCTCATCGACCGCTTCGACCGGGTGTCCGTGCTGCGGATCTCCGCGGCGACGGGCATCGTCGGGCTCGCGCTCTTCATCTTCTCCCCGATCTTCCCGCTCGCGATCGTCGGGGCCGTGCTGTGGGGCCTCGGCTGCTCGCTCGGCTTCCCCGTGGGCATGTCGGCCGCAGCCGACGACCCGCGCCACGCCGCTGCTCGTGTGAGCGCCGTCGCGATGATCGGCTACTGCGCGTTCCTCGTGGGGCCGCCGCTCATCGGCATCGTGGGCGACCACGTGGGAATCCTGAACGCGCTGCTCATCGTCTTCGTGCTCATGATCGTCGCCGGACTCAGTTCGGGTGCGGCCCGCGAGCGGTCCGAGGCTGCGCGCTCGGGCGGCTAAACTCGCTCCGTGCGCCTCGTGATCGCGACCTGCTCGGTCGACTATGCCGGACGACTCACCGCCCATCTGCCTCTCGCCAAGCGACTCCTGGTGGTGAAGGGCGACGGCAGTCTCCTCGTCCACTCCGACGGCGGCAGCTACAAGCCGCTCAACTGGATGAGCCCGCCCTGCACGCTCAGCATCATCGAGCCGGACGAGGACCAGCGCGCCGCCGGTGTCACCGAGGTGTGGAAGGTCACCCACACGAAGACCGCCGACATGCTCATCGTGTCTATCCGTGAGATCGAGCTCGATTCGACGCACGACCTGGGCATCGACCCTGGTCTCCAAAAGGACGGCGTCGAGGCGCACCTGCAGAAGCTGCTCGCCGAGCAGATCCACCTCCTGGGCGACGGTCACACGCTCGTGCGCCGCGAGTACATGACCGCGATCGGACCCGTCGACATCCTCGCGCGCGACGCCGGCGGCGCCTCGGTGGCCGTGGAGCTCAAGCGCCGCGGCGACATCGACGGCGTCGAGCAGCTCACGCGGTACCTCGAGCTCATGAATCGCGACCCGCTGCTCGCCCCCGTCACGGGCGTCTTCGCGGCGCAGGAGATCAAGCCGCAGGCCCGCACGCTGGCCGAGGATCGCGGCATCCGCTGCCTCGTCCTCGACTACGACGAGATGCGCGGCATCGACGACGGCAAGGCCCGCCTCTTCTAAAGGTCCGTCCTGCCCGCCGACCAGGAGGATGGCGCGACACCTCCTTCGGCTACGATGCCGTGCGGGAACGACGACGGCGTCGTTCGATCCTGCACCCACCCGAACGGACATCCTGTGACCTTCTCCGAGACCCTCGACAGCGCCGAACCACGTCAGCCGATCGCACGCACCTGGTCGTGCATCCTCTTCGACCTCGACGGCACCATCACCGACTCGGCCCCGGGAATCATCCACCGCCTCGCCCTGACCCTCGAGGAGATGGGCGCGCCCGTTCCGACGCAGGCTGAGCTCCTGCGCTGGGTCGGCCCGCCCATCCTCGACTCGTTCCGCGACTTCGCGGGCTTCACACCCGAGCAGTCCCTCGCGGCGCTCGACGTCTACCGCCGCCTCGTCGCCGAGGTGGGCCCGTACAACGAGTCCGCCGTCTACCCCGGCATGGCCGGGCTCGTCGAGCGCCTCCACGGGCTCGGCATCCCGCTCGCCGTCTCGAGCAGCAAGCCCGAATCACAGGTCGTGCCGATCCTCGAACACTTCGGGCTCGCCTCGTTCTTCACCGTCATCTGCGGCGCGAGCGACGACGAGACCCGCAGCGCGAAGGCCGACGTGGTCGCCGAGGCGCTGCGCCGCCTCCACGAGCTCGGCGTCGACACGAGCCGCACGGTCCTCGTCGGCGACCGCATCCACGACGTCGAGGGTGCCGCAGCCCACGGGATCCCCGCGATCGTGGTCGAGTGGGGCTACGGCTCCCCGGCGGAGGCCGGCGATGCGATGGCGGTCGTGCACTCCACCGACCAGCTCGCCTCCCTGCTCGTCGGCTAGGCGGGCGGCGGTCCGCTCCACGTTCCCAGCCGGTGGAAAGCTTCCGATCGGTACCCGGCCGATAGACTGCGCGAGGATTTCCGCCTCCTGATCGAAAGCCACGGACCGCATGACGAATCTCAATCACGAACTCGCGTCGATGACGAAGAAGGAACGCAAGGAGTTCCAGCGCGAGATCGCGAGAATCGAGCGCGAGCAGGAACGGAAGCGCCGCAAGCGCCGCAAGATCATCGCGATCGTCATCACGATCGTCTCGGTCCTCGCGGTGCTGGCCCTCGTCGCGTGGGCCATCTTCTCCTCGCTCCAGAACGCGAACCGCGGGCCCGCGAACATGCTCAGCGACGGAATCGTCCTCACGGGCGACGGATCGGCCGTCACGGCCACGCAGACGGAGCCTCTCGAGTGGGGTGCGACACCCGTCGCGACGACGGAGGGCGACGCTGAGAACCAGGTGAGCCTCCGCCTCTACGTGGACTACTCGAACGCGGACGCCGCGGCCTTCTCGACCGCGAACCTCGAGCAGATCCAGCAGTGGCTCACCGCCGGTTACGTCACGCTCGAGGTCCACCCCGTGGCGATCTCCGGCGACGGCTTCGGGCTGCGTGCAGCGAACGCCGCGGCCTGCGTGGCGTCCTACGCCCCCGACAACTTCCTCGCCGCACACACGGCGCTCCTCGCGGAGCAGGCCGACGCGACGGACGGCAGCCCCACGAGCGAAGACCTCGCGACGGTGGTGTCCACTGCGGGCGTCACGGCTGAGGGCGTGTCCGACTGCATCACCGACGGGAAGTACGACGGCTGGGTCACGGGCGCGACGGAACGGGCCACCTCGGAGACGCTGCCCGGGTCGGACACGAAGCTCGAGAGCGGATCCCTCCTGCTCGTGAACGGTCAGGCCTACACGGGTGCGATCGACGACCCCGCCTCGGTCATCGCGTTCATCACGCAGGTGCTCGAGTCGACGACCGACGACGGATCGACCGACGGCGACGGGACGGAGACCCCGGCCCCGACCGACTCGGCGACGCCCACCCCCACTCCGACCCCGTGAGCGCGGATCGCACCGCGCCGGACGAGGTCATCGGGCGGGCCGGTGCCGCACGCGTCGTCTTCGCCTTCGTGCGGATCGGGGTCGCCGTCGCGATCGTCGCGGCCATCGTCGGTCAGCTCTCGAACAGCCTCGCCTACTGGCGGGGCCGAGGAGACACGGACATCCCCGGCGACGTCGTGAACTTCTTCAGCTTCTTCACGATGGAGTCGAACTCGGTCGCGGCGCTGACCCTCGCGATCGGGGCGGTGCTGCTCCTCCGTCGCCGCGGGCCGGACCCGCGCTGGTTCGCCGTCCTCCACCTCCTCGTCGCCACCTACATGGTCACGACGGGCGTCGTGTACAACGCGATCCTCCGGTCGATGCCCCTCGACCCGGGACTCTCGCAGCCGTGGTCGAACGAGATCCTGCACCTGGGTGTTCCGATCTATCTGCTCCTCGACCGCCTCTTCGCTCCGGGGAACCGCCGACTGTCGTTCAAGACGGTCGGAATCGTGATCATCTACCCGATCGTCTGGGCCGCCTACACGCTCATCCGGGCGCCCTTCATCGTGGACCAGTCGACCGACGCCCTCGGCTGGTACCCGTACCCCTTCCTGGATCCGCGGCTCGCCGACACCGGGTACCAGTCGGTCTTCACGTGGGTCGTGGTCCTCCTCAGCCTGATCGCCGTCATCGGTTTCGTCCTCCTCCTCGTGGCCCGCCTCCGTGACCGGACCCGGCGGAGCACGCGCTCAGCCGACCGCTAGCCCCGGGGCGCTACCCCTACAGACACCGGGGTCCGACGCGATAACCTCGCTCCGCGCCCATCCCCCGGACCGCTGAAAGAGGTGACCATGAGAGTCCTGTTCGCCGTGCTCCGCATCGCGATCGCCGTGGCCATCGTCGCGGCCGTCATCGGACAGCTGGCGGTCAGTCTGGCCTTCTGGACGGAGCGGGGAGACGAGAACCTCGCGATCGACGTCGTCAACTTCTTCAGCTTCTTCACCATCCAGTCGAACATCGCGGCAGCGGTCACCCTGGCGATCGGCGCGGTGCTGCTCCTCCGCGGACGCGGTCCCGACCCCCGGTGGTTCGCCGTGCTGCTCGTCTGCGTGGCCACCTACATGATCACGACGGGCATCGTCTACAACCTGCTGCTGCGCGGGATCGAGCTGCCGCAGGGCTCGACGCTCGGCTGGTCCAACGAGGTGCTCCACGCGGTCGCTCCCCTCTATCTCGTGGTCGATCGCCTCTTCGCGCCGGGAAACCGTGCCCTGCCGACGAAGACCATCGGCATCGCGGTGATCTACCCGATCGTCTGGGCCGTCTACACGCTCGTCCGGGCGCCGTTCACGTTCGACTACGGCACGAACACGATGGGCTGGTACCCGTACCCGTTCCTCAACCCTGTGCTGTCGTCGAACGGGTACCTCTCCGTCGCGTTCTACGTCGTCCTCATCGCCGTGGTGATCTCCGCCGTCACGCTCGGGCTGCTCTGGTTGTCGGCCCGGCGGGAGAAGAATGCGGCACGGGCGGCGCCTCTATACTGACTGCGCGATCCGCTCCGGTGGATCGCCCCTCCTCATCCGCTCCCTCCGGACGAAGGCCTCATGCCCATTCCCCGCTCGCCGGAGCCCATCGTGGCCACGGGTCCCCTGAGCGATGAGGTGTACCTCCGCCTCGGAGAGGCCATCAAGACCGAGGTCCTCCGACCGGGTGAACGCATCCGCGACGTGGAGGTTGCCGCATGGCTCGGCGTCTCCCGCACGCCCGTGCGCGAGGCACTCTGGCGACTCGCGCAGATCGGCCTCGTCGAGACGTCGCCGAGCCGTTTCACCCGCGTGACCGAGGTCGACGCGGACACCCAGGAGCAGACCCTCGAGTTCACGGGCTACCAGGCCGGCATCGCGATGCACATGGCGGTCGCCCGGATGACGGACGCCGAACTCGCTCGCGCCGTCGATCTCGTCGACGCGGTGATCGCGGCCTCGGACGCCGATGACGACGAGCGCCTCTACGCCGAATCACGCTCCCTCTACCAGCACGTCTCGGTATGCACGAGGAACAACGTCTTCGGGGTCATGATGCGGGAGGCCGGGCTCGGCGTCGAGCGCAATCTGCGCGGCGCACGGCCGGTGCTCGGCGCGATCCCCGAACGGCGGAAGAACTACGAGGAGCTGAGGGCGGCGCTCGTGGAGCGTGACGCGGATCGCGCGGAACGCGTCGTGCGACGGCAGCACAGACTGGCCTGAGCCCCTGACGGCGATTCTCTCGACGGAGGGCTCGAGCGGCAAGGGGGCTGTGCGCGCCGTCCACCGTCTGGCACACTCGACCTGTATTCCGGAATACATTCCGGAGACGGGGGGTGCAACGTCGCCCGACCACCCCCGGACTGTTCGAGGGGCAGACAGTGAGACGATCGCGCACCGCAGCCGAGCGCCGACCGTCGAGGGCGCGCGCCCTCCGACCCGCCTCCCGCCCGATCGAGACGGCCCCATGACGACAACCAGCCCCTCATCCATCGTCCGGCGTCTGGCGAGCGGAGCCCTCGTGCTCGCCGTCGCGTCGGTCGCGATCCTCACAGCGTCCGCTCCCGCGAACGCCGCGACGACCACCGCGTGGGCACAGTTCGCCCCTCTCACGGGGACCGGCGGCGACTACGAGACGCAGCTCACGTTCGGCACGGCTCCGGGACTCACCGCCGACGTGACCTCCACATCCCGCGCCGGGCAGGTCGGCGTCATCAGCGGCGCCTCGACCTGGCTCGGCGAGGGCACCTCCATCGGCGCGAAGTACGGATCGAGCCGTGACCAGCCGTACCTCAACCTCCGACCCCGAGCGGACTCGGCGACCACACCGTCCGTCACGACGTACACCTTCGCCTCGCCGACACCGAGTTCGGGATGGGCCTTCGCGCTCGGCGACATCGACGCGGACGCCGTGCGGGTCACAGCGGTGACGGCGACGGGTGCTCCGGCGACCGCCGCCCAGCTCGGATACCGCGAGTCCTTCAACTACTGCGCGCCGGGGATCGTGGGGAAGCCCTCGTGCACCGGCGACGCGCTCGACGTGCCCACGTGGGATCCCGCGTCCACCACCCTCACCGGCAACGCGGCCGCGGCCGACACATCGGGTGCCGCCGCCTGGTTCGAGCCGAACACGCCGCTCGCGAGCCTCACCTTCACCTTCGCGCGCCGCGCCGGGTTCCCCGTCTACCAGACCTGGTTCGCATCGCTCGCCCGCGACATCGGCGGCAGCGTTACGGAGCCGGGAGGCGCCCCCGTCGTCGGCGCGTCGCTCGCGCTCATCGACGAGAGCGGCACGACCGTCGGCATCACGACGAGTACCGCAGACGGTTCCTACGCGTTCCCGGGCTTCACCGCAGCGGACGGCTACACGGTGGCCCTGTCCCGACCGGACGGCCGGATCATCGTGGGTCCGTCCAGCCGGACCGCCGACATCGCCGAAGCCGATGCCCTCGACGTGGACTTCGTCGTACGCGACATCGTTCCCGTGCCCGTGAGCGGGTCCGTCCTCGACAGCGACGGCGAGCCCGTCGCGGGCGTCACGGTCACCCTCACCGGAGGGGGCGGGTCCACGGCGACCACCACGACCGATGCGGCCGGCGCCTACCTCTTCGACACCGTGGAGCCGGACGACTACACGGTCACGATCGCGGACGTCCCGGGATACGCGGTCGAGTCGACCCCCGATCCCTTCGCCGTGCCGGAGGACTCCGAGGTCCCCATCACCGACGTGGACTTCGTCCTCGCGCCGCTGCCGTCCCTGAGCGGAACGGTCACGGTGGGAGGCGAACCGGCCGCCGGGGTCTCGATCACCGTCACGGGGCCAGGGGGGACCGTCACGCGCGTCACGGCCGCCGACGGCTCGTACTCCTTCGCCGGCCTCCCCGACGGCGACTACGAGATCACGGCAACGGCGCCCGACGGGACCGTGGTCATCGGTGCGGCGACGCGCACGGAGACCGTTGCCGGGTCCGACATCGGCGCCGTCGACTTCGCCTTCGCGCGCACGGGGACGGTCGCCGGCATCGTCGTCGACACGGACGGCGCTCCCGTCGCCGGCGCGGACATCACGATCACCGGCCCCGGGGACCCCGTCGACCTGACGACGGACGCCGACGGCGCCTACGGCCTCGGTGACCTCGCACCCGCGGACTACGTCATCACCCTCACGCTGCCCGAGGGCTTCGAGGCGGTCTCGGAGCTCAGCCGGGCCGTGACCATCACCCCTCTCGGGGAGAGCCTGGTCGAGGAGGACTTCCTCCTCGAGGCGGCGGCCGTCGACCCCGGCCCGGGCCCGAGCCCGGATCCCGGTGACGGTGACCCCGCACCCGCGCCAGGCCCCGGGCAGGGAACCGATCCCGGCGACGGCCTCGCGGTCACGGGAGCGGAGAACGTCGTGGCGCTTCTCGCCTTCGGCGGCGCGACCGTGCTCCTCGGCGCTCTCGCCGTCGTCATCGCCGCACGGAGACGACGCCAGAGATGACCCGCGGTCAGCTGCGGTGTTCGGAGACGAGCACCGCAGCCGTCCCGGTCTCGAGCGCCTCGAAGACGTGGGCGACGTCGCCCGGGTAGGCGATGTAGTCGCCGGGTGCGACCTCCACGGCCTCGCCGACGGGACCGACGAGCGCGCGGCCCGTGCTCATCACCACGTGCTCCACCGTGCCCGGGAGATGCGGCTCGGAGCGGCGGGGTTCACCGGGCTGGGCGGTGATGAGGTAGATGTCGCGCCGTGTCTTCGCCGGGGATGCGGAGAGCAGGGTCGCGATGTAGTCCGCGCTCTCTGAGGCCAGGGCCGGCCCCTCTCCGGCGCGGATCACGTGCACCACGGGGCGCGGCGGATCGACGAGGAGCGAGAACGGCACGTCGAGTGCTGAGCTGAGCGCCCAGAGCGTCTCGATGCTCGGATTCCCCGTTCCCGCCTCGAGCCCGGAGAGCGTCGACTTCGCGATGCCCGCACGACGGGCGACCTCGGCGAGCGAGAGTCCGATCCGTCGGCGCTCACGCTGCAGGGCCGCGGCGATCGCCTCGAGGGGCGCTCCGGAGGGTTCGCTCATCTCGTCCTCGTCCTCGTCCTTGTGTTCGGTGAAGTGGAATATCGTTCGACTTGACGAACACTCTATCGCGCGGCACGATGAGTTCATGCGTTCGCCTTGGAGAACGATCGACCGTTCTACCGTACGGTCGATCCTCGTCGTCTGCCTCGCCGACGGGCTCGTCGGTCTCGCCTTCGGCGCCATCGCCGTGGGCGCCGACCTGCCCCTCTGGCTCCCCGTCCTCCTCTCGATCGTGGTGTTCGCCGGCGCCTCGCAGTTCCTGCTCGTCGGCGTGATCGCCTCGGGCGGTTCGCTCATCGCCGCCGTCGCCGCCGGACTCCTCGTGAATGCACGGCTCCTCCCCCTCGGTGTGGCCGTCGGCGATGCGGTGGGACGGGGCCGCTGGCGGACCCTGCTCGGCAGTCACCTGCTCACCGACGAGAGCGTCGCCTTCGCACTGATCGAGCCGCGCGGAGATCGACGCCGCGCCGCCTTCTGGTTCTGCGGCGTCGCACTCTTCGTCTGCTGGAACGTCGGGGTGGTGATCGGTGCGCTCGTCGGCACTCTCATCCCGGATACGGAGGCGCTCGGTCTCGACGCCGCCTTCCCGGCCATCCTGCTCGCGCTCGTGCTCCCGAGCCTCCGCTCACAACGCGCGCGGAGGGCCGCCGCCGTGGGTGTCGCGATCGCCCTGGCGACGGCCCCGTTCCTTCCGGCGGGACTCCCCGTGCTCCTCGCGCTCCTCGGCGTCCTCGTCTCCCTCCCCCGACGCCCGGTGACGGCGCCGCCCGTCGACGCCGGCGCAGCTCGGCGGGGGACGGAGGAGCCGTCATGAGCGCAGCGACGCTCGCCCTTCTCGCGGCGGCCGGCATCCTCGCCGTCGGGACCCTCGCCCTACGGCTCGCCGGGGTCGTCCTCAGCGCGAGGATCTCGCCATCGGAACGCGTCCAGGAGGTCCTCGACACCGGCGTGACCGTCCTCTTCTGCGCGCTCATCGCGACGGCGGCCCTCGTGGAGGCTCAGGAGTTCGTCGGCTGGGCGCGCCCGATCGGCGTCGCCGTGGGCGGGGTCCTCGCGTGGCGCCGCGCGCCCTTCGTCGTGGTCGTCGTCGCCGCGGCCGCGACCGCCGCGCTCCTGCGCCTCATCGGCGTTCCCTGAACCTCGTGAGGTCCGTCGGGTACCGCATCACACCACTCGGGACGACCATCCGCACGTCCGCGGAGCGAGGGGCAGGAGAAGGAACGAACGCGCGAGGCCTCAGGAGCGGAAGAGGCCGCTGTACGCGTTGAGAGCGAGCTGACCGCCGAGGTGGGCGTAGAGCACCGTGCTCGTCGCGGGGATGTCGCGCGATTGCACGAGGTCGATGAGCCCGGCGAGCGACTTGCCCTCGTACACCGGGTCCGTGATCATCGCCTCGAGCTCACCGCCGAGACGGATCGCGTCGAGCGTCGACTGCACCGGGATCCCGTAGAGGTCGCCGGCCCAGCCCTCGAGCACGGTGATCTCGTCGTCGCGCAGCTCGCGACCGAGGCCGATGAGTTCCGCCGTGTTGCGGGCGATGCGCTCCACCTGGGCACGGGTCTTCTCGAGCGTCGCGGACGCGTCGATGCCGATCACGCGGCGGGGGCGGTCCTGCCCCGCGAAGCCCGCGATCATGCCCGCGTGCGTCGAACCCGTCACGGTGCAGACCACGATCGTGTCGAAGAAGACACCGAGTTCGCGCTCCTGCTGCTCCACCTCCATCGCCCAGTTGGCGAAGCCGAGTCCGCCGAGGCGGTGATCGGACGCACCGGCGGGGATCGCGTAGGGCTTGCCGCCGTCCGCGATCACCTCGTCGATCGCCTGCTGCCAGCTCGACCGGATGCCGATGTCGAAGCCGGCCGAGTCGAGCGTGACCTTCGCCCCCATGATGCGCGAGAGCTGGATGTTGCCCACGCGGTCCGTGAGCGGGTCGGGCCACTCCACCCAGTTCTCCTGCACCAGTCGCGCCTTGAGGCCGAGCTTCGCCGCGACGGCCGCGACCTGGCGCGTGTGGTTCGACTGATAGCCGCCGATCGAGACGAGCGTGTCGGCCCCCTCGGCGAGCGCCTCCGGCACGAGGTACTCGAGCTTGCGGGTCTTGTTGCCGCCGAAGGCGAGGCCGGAGTTCACGTCCTCGCGCTTCGCCCACACCTGTGCGCCGCCGAGGTGCTGGCTGAGCCGCGGGAGGTGGTGCACGGGGCTCGGTCCGAAGGTGAGCGGGTACCGGGGGAAGTCGGAGAGCGGCATGGGGTCCTTCACGTCGAGAGGAGGGCGAGTTTTCAGTATGCAATATATTGCACATCCGGCGCTAGAGTCGGTGCATGCCGATCCCCTCCGCCAGCGGTGTCCATTCCCGTTCGCTCCTGCGCGACGACGTGTACCTCTCGATCCGCGAGGCGATCGTCGACGGCACCCTCGCCCCCGGTGAGCGCCTGCGCGATGGCGAGTTGGAGTCGTGGCTGGGGGTCAGCCGCACGCCCATCCGCGAGGCGCTCCTGCGGCTGGCGCGTGCGGGTCTCGTGATCGCGCAGCCCGGCCGCGCCACCACCGTCGCGCCCCTCGACGCCCCCGCGACGTTGCACGCCCAGCAGGTCGCCGCGGCCATGCACGAGCTCGCGGCGCGGCTCGCGGTCCCTCTCGTGTCGGACACCGAGATCGACGCGATGGAGGAGGCGAACGACCGCTTCGCCGCCGCCCTCGACGCGGACGACGCCGACGCAGCCCTCGCCGCAGACGACGCGTTCCACGCCGTCTTCGTCGCACGCAGCGGCAACACGATGCTCGCCGAGGTCCTCGAACAGACCACGCCCCTCATCCGCCGGGTCGAGCGCGTGCGCTTCGCGTCCCTCGCCGCCCGCGAGTCCGTGCACCAGCACCGCGCGATCATCGAGCGCACCCGCGCGGCCGACGCCGACGGCGCCGCGGCCCTCGCCCGCGAGAACTGGCTCACCCTCAGCCGCACCCTCGCGGACTGAAACGACGAAGGCACCGATCGATACGATCGGTGCCTTGTTCGTATCTCCGTATTCAGATGAACTCTGTGTTCGTCCTACTCGTGTGCGCGAGGGGGGACTTGAACCCCCACGCCCTTGCGGGCACTGGCACCTGAAGCCAGCGCGTCTGCCAATTCCGCCACTCGCGCGAGTACGTGACGCGCGAGGCGCATCACCGCAGTGAGATTAGCACGGGGCGGGGAGCCGGGGCCATTCGAGCGCCTCTCGTCCCCTCCGTGGAGCGTTTGCGCCGATACGCGGCGCCCGACCGCCGCGTATCGGCGCAAACGCTAGACAGAGGGATGCGGTGGGCAGCCCCTGTCCGCAACCGGGGGGACCTTCACGGGGGTTTCCAGGCCCTCCCACTAACATGTGGGTAGCCACCACACCACTTCGGGAGCATCGTGGGCATTCTGGACAACTTCGAGAAGGGCTTGGACCGCGCCGTCAACGGCGCGTTCGCCAAGGCCTTCCGTTCGGGGCTGCAACCGGTGGAGATCACGAGCGCTCTGAAGCGCGAGATCGACACGAAGGCGGCCGTCGTGAGCCGCGAGCGCATCCTCGCTCCCAACTCGTTCCGCGTCGTCATGTCGGTCACGGACCACCGTCGGATGACCGCCATCGGTCCGGCGCTCATCGACGAACTCACCGCGTTGGTGCAGAAGCACGCGTCATCACAGGGCTATCAGTTCGCCGGCGGCATCAGCATCCTGCTCGAAGCGGAGCCCTCCATGAGCGACGGCATGCTGCGCGTGGATTCCCAGAACACGAAGAGCCGGGTAGCGTGGACGCCCGTGCTCGACGTCGGCGGTAAGAGGTATCCCATCACGCAGGCCCGCACCGTGATCGGACGCGGCCGCGACGCCGACATCACGGTGGAGGACACCGGCACGAGCCGTCGTCATGTGGAGATCCTGTGGGACGGACAGCGCGCCCAGGCACGCGACCTCGGCTCGACCAACGGCTCGACGATGGGCGGCGAGCGCTTCACGCAGGTGGCCCTTCCGCCGGACTCGGCGATCCAGATCGGCCGCACTCCCATCATCTTCCGCGTGCTCGCCCAAGCCGAGCCGACGGCCCCGCAGCGACGCATGGACGACGTGACCTCCCGCCACGACCCCTCACGGTCCGACGGTTTCTGGGGGCCCAACGCGTGAGTGAACTCACCCTCCTCGTCCTCCGGTTCGGTTTCCTCATCCTCCTGTGGCTGTTCGTCCTCGGTGTCGTGTACGCGCTCCGCGCCGACCTCTTCGGCCGCGGCAACCGGAAACCCGCGGCGGCGAACGGCGCGGCGAGCGCCCCGGCGCCGGCGCCTGCACCCGCTCGGCCGGCGACGGCACGACCGGCTCAGGCCCCCTCCTCCCCCACGGCGCCGACTGCAGCGGTGAACCGTTCCCGCACAGGGTTCGCCACCGCGGCCAACGCCCGCAGACTCGTCATCGTCCAGGGTCCGCGTGAGGGCCAGGAGATCCCCCTCGGCACCGGGCCGCTCACGATCGGCCGCTCGGCCGACTCGAGCCTCGTGTTCCGCGACGACTACACGTCCACCCATCACGCTCGCCTCCTGCAGTGGAACGAGGAGTGGATGATCCAGGATCTCGGCTCCACGAACGGCACGTTCCTCGACGGCAAGCGCATCGGCTCCCCCACCCAGGTCCCCCTGAACACCCCGATCAAGGTCGGCCAGACGGTCTTCGAGCTGCGAGGCTGATCCCCATGGAGTACACGGCCGACAGTGCCGCGGTGTCCCATGTGGGGAAGGTCCGCTCGAACAATCAGGATTCCGGCTACATCGGGAACCGGCTCTTCGTCGTGGCGGACGGAATGGGCGGGCACGCGGGCGGCGACGTCGCGAGCGCCATCGCCCTGCAGCGCATCCTGAAGGCCGACACCGAGTACACGACGATCGAGGACGCGCAGGAGGCCCTGCGCAGCGCGATCGCCGCGGCGAACGGCGAACTGGCCGAGACGGTGTTCGAGCACCCGGAGCTCACGGGCATGGGCACAACGGTCGACGCGATCTCCCTCGTGGGCGACCAGGTCGTCATCGCGCACATCGGCGACTCCCGCATCTACCTCTACCGCGACGGCGAGCTCAGCCAGATCACGACGGACCACACGTTCGTGCAGCGCCTCGTCGACTCCGGACGCATCACCCCGGACGAGGCCAGGGTGCACCCTCGGCGCTCCGTCCTCATGCGCGTGCTCGGCGACGTCGACTCGGCCCCGGAGGTCGACACCTTCGCGATGACGACGAAGCCCGGAGACCGCTGGCTCCTCTGCTCCGACGGCCTCTCCGACTTCGTCGACGACGAGGACATCGAGAAGATCCTCGCCGAGCGCGCGTCGGCGAAGGCCACGGGCGACAGGCTCGTCAAGATCACGCTCGACCACGGCGCCCCCGACAACGTCACCGCCGTGATCCTCGACATCGGCGAGACGCTCCCGGAGCGCAAGCCCGTCATCGTCGGCTCCGCGTCGAAGCCGCTCTCGTTCAGCGAGGTCGCACCCAAGCAGCGCACCGGCCTCATCCCGGCGATGCTGCACTCGGTCCGGCCGTCGCCGGCCAACCCGTCCCACTTCGAGTCGGACGCCGAGGACTACTTCGAGGAGCTCATCGAGGAGGACGCGCGTCGCGCCCGCCGACGGCGCCTGAGCTGGGCGGCCGGCATCGTGCTCCTCGCCCTCGCCCTGGCCCTCTCGCTCGCGGGCGCCTACGCCTGGACGCAGACGCGCTACTACCTCGGATCCGACGAGGACACCGTCGTCATCTTCCAGGGCATCCAGCAGAACGTCGGACCGATCTCGCTCTCCACCGAGTACCAGGACACGGGCATCCCCCTCTCCCTCCTCAACGTCTACGACCGGCAGCGCATCGAGCAGACCGTCGGGCCGGAGAGCCTCGAAGAGATCCAGGAGACCGTCGAGCGCATCAAGGCGCGCTCCGGGCTGGAGGGCACACCGTGAGCGCGCCGTCGATCGTCGCCGACACGAGCGTCATCAAGACGATGCGCAAGCTGCGGATCCCGCAGACCGAGCGCAACCGCGAGCTCGCGCTGCTGTTCGTCGCGTTCGCGGTGAACGTCACGATGGTGCTCCTCGTGCAGCTCGGAGCCACCGGCGCGATCGAGACCACGCTCATCTCGCTCACGGCCACGCTCGGCGCCCTCGTGTTCGGCCTCCACATCTGCCTGCGCTACGTGGCGCCGAAGGCCGATCCGCTCCTCCTGCCGATCGTCACCGTCCTCAACGGCATCGGCGTCGCGATGATCTACCGCCTCGACATCGCCGAGGGCCTCACGGGATGGGGGGCGTTCTCCACTCGACAGATCGTGTGGAGCGCGATCGCGATCATCGCGGCGATCACCGTCATCCTCGTCCTGCGCAATCACCGCGTCCTCTTCCGGTACACCTACATCTTCGGGCTCGCAGCGTTCGTCCTCCTGCTCCTCCCCCTCGTCCCCGGCCTCGGTAAGCGCGTGAACGGCGCCCAGGTGTGGATCGGCGTCGGCGACCTGCTCTCCTTCCAGCCGGGCGAGGTGGCGAAGATCGCGCTCGCGATCTTCTTCGCCGGCTACCTCGTGCGCACGCGCGACAGCCTCTCCCTCGTGGGGCGCCGTTTCCTCGGGGTCCAGCTCCCGCGCCTTCGCGACCTGGGGCCGATCGTCGTGGTCTGGGTGCTGTCGATGGGCGTGATCGTCTTCCAGCGCGACCTCGGCACCGCCCTCCTCTACTTCGGCATGTTCACGGTGATGATCTACGTCGCGACGGGGCGGCTCAGCTGGGTGCTCATCGGCCTCGGTCTCTTCGGGGGCGGCGCGGCCATCGCGAGCCAGTCGCTCACCTACGTCAACGGACGATTCCACAACTGGCTCGACGCCTTCAGCCAGCAGGTCTACGACGCCGATGGCGGCAGCTTCCAGCTCCTGCAGGGCATCTTCGGTCTCGCGCACGGCGGTCTCGTGGGAACGGGGCTCGGTCAGGGCCGGCCGTCCATCACCCCGCTCGCGGAGAGCGACTACATCATCGCGAGCCTCGGCGAGGAGCTCGGCCTCGCCGGCATCTTCGCGATCCTCTGCCTGTACCTCGTGTTCGTGGGCCGCGGCATCCGCATCGGGTTCCTTGACGGCGACGACTTCGGCAAGCTCCTCGCCCTCGGGCTGGCCTTCACCGTCGCCCTCCAGGTCTTCATCATGGTCGGAGGGGTCACCCGTGTGATCCCCCTCACCGGTCTGACGACCCCCTTCCTCGCAGCGGGAGGTTCCTCGCTCGTGGCCAACTGGATCATCGTGGCGCTCCTGCTCCGAGTGAGCGACAGCGCGAAGCCCGCGCGGATCGGGGAGGCCTCCGCATGAAGAAGGAGATGAAGAGAGTCAGTGTGGTGGTGCTCGCGATGTTCGTCGCGCTGTTCATCTCCACGAGCGTCATCCAGGTGTTCCAGGCCGACTCCCTCGCCGCCGATCCCCGCAACTCGCGCACGCTCTACGACAGCTACCGCACGGAGCGCGGCCCCATCCTGGCCGGCGACACGGTGATCGCTCAATCCGTCGCCACGGGCGACCGCTACGCGTTCGAGCGGCAGTACCCCGAGGGCGAGCTGTACTCGGCCGTGACCGGCTACTTCAACCCCACGCAGGGGTCGTCCGGCGTGGAGCGCTCCATGAACGACCTCCTCAGCGGAACGAGCAACCTGCAGTTCCTCGACGAGATCAACCGCATCATCTCCGGCCAGCCGCCGAAGGGCGCGGCCGTGCAGGTCACGATCGACCCGGCGGTCCAGCAGGCGGCGTACGACGCACTCGGCGACCTCCAGGGCTCCGTCGTCGCGATCGAGCCGTCGACGGGGCGCATCCTCGCGATGGTCTCGAAGCCGACCTACAACCCGAACGCACTGTCGGGCAACGACTCGACCGAGGTCATCTCGAACTACAACACCCTCCTCGAGGCCGACGGCGACCCTCTCATCAACCGGACGATCTCCGGCGACCTCAACCCGCCGGGGTCGACGTTCAAGCTCGTCGTCGCGACGGCCGCGTTCGAGACGGGCGACTACGCGCCGGAGACCCAGCTGCCGAACCCGTCGTCGTACACGCTGCCCGGCACGAACACCACGGTGTACAACTCCGGTCGCGGTCAGTGCGGCGGCGGGGGCGACACGGTCTCCATCTCCGACGCCATCCGGTACAGCTGCAACATCCCGATGGCGGAACTCGGCATCAAGCTCGGTGACGACCTGATCCGCGAGGCGGCCGAACGCTACGGCTTCAACGAGGACCTCTCGATTCCGATGGCGGTAGAGAAGAGCGTCTACCCGCAGGTCCTCGACACCCCGCAGACCGGACTGAGCGCGTTCGGACAGTCGGACGTGCGCGCCACGCCCCTCGAGATGGCCATGGTGTCGGCGGGCATCGCCAATGACGGCGAGCTGATGAAGCCCGGTCTCATCGACGAGGTGACGGGACGCAACCTAGAGGTCCTCCAGAGCTTCGAGCCGAGCGTCCTCGAGACCACGTCGTCGGCCGACACGGCCGACGCGGTCACCCAGGCGATGGTCGCGAGCGTCTCGAGCGGCGCGGCGACCAATGCGACAATAGACGGGGTCAGCGTCGCGGGGAAGACGGGCACGGCGGAGAACGGTACGGGAGACCCGTACACGCTCTGGTTCACAGGTTTCGCGCCGGCAGACGATCCACAGGTCGCCGTCGCGGTGGTCATCGAAGACGGTGGCGGGCGAGGTCAGGACGGAAGCGGAAACGCATTGGCGGCTCCGGTCGCGAAGAAGGTACTAGAGGCGGTGCTTAACGGATGAGACCCATGTCAGGGGTGACCTTCGGGGGTCGGTACGAGCTCGAATCTCGTATCGCCATCGGCGGGATGGGAGAGGTCTGGAAGGCGACGGACCAGGTCATCGGCCGAACCGTCGCGATCAAGATCCTCAAGGACGAGTACATGGGGGATCCCGGGTTCCTCGAGCGTTTCCGCGCGGAGGCGCGTCACGCCGCACTCGTCAACCACGAGGGCATCGCGAACGTGTACGACTACGGCGAGGAGAACGGCTCCGCCTACCTCGTGATGGAGCTCGTGCCCGGAGAGGCGCTCTCGACCATCATCGAGCGCGAGCAGGTGCTCTCCACCGACCGCGTCCTCGACATCACCGCGCAGACGGCGCTCGCGCTGCAGGCCGCTCACGCCGCGGGGCTCGTGCACCGCGACATCAAGCCAGGCAACCTCCTGATCACGCCGGATGGCCGTGTGAAGATCACCGACTTCGGCATCGCGCGCATCGCCGACCAGGTGCCGCTCACCGCGACGGGCCAGGTGATGGGCACCGTCCAGTACCTGTCGCCCGAGCAGGCGTCGGGTCACCCGGCCTCGCCGACCACGGACATCTACTCGCTCGGCATCGTCGCGTACGAGAGCCTCGCGGGCAAGCGCCCCTTCACGGGCGAGTCGCAGGTCGCCATCGCGATGGCGCAGATCAACGAGGCACCGCCCGAGCTGCCGGTCACCGTGCCCGAGCCCGTTCGGAACCTCGTGTTCAGCATGATCGCGAAGAGCCCGGCCGAGCGCCCGTCGACCGCTGCTCACGTCGCTCGCGCGGCGCAGGCCCTCCGGCGCGGAGACATCGCGACGGCCACCGTCGCGGTCCCGGCGATCGCCGAGGGTGTCGACATCAACGCGTCGACCCGTCTCATGGGGGCCACAGCGGCCCAGGACGACGCCACGATGCTGCTCGCGGCCGGCGGCGGGATCTCGAACACCGCCCCGGTTCCTCTCGGCGATGGTGAGGACGGCGACCCCGAGAAGAAGAAGCGGTCGCCGTGGACGTGGCCGCTCGTGGGTCTCGTCGTCATCCTCGTCGTGGTCCTCATCGCGGCGCTCTGGCCCCTCCTCACACCGTCGGCAGCGCCGACGAGTGCTCCGCCCACCACCGCGTCGAACACCCCGACTCCAAGCCAGACATCGGAGGAGCCGTCCGAAACGCCCACAACGGAGACGGTCACCGTCAACGAGGGGGACTTCATCGGGCTCGCCTACGAAGATGCCGCCGTGGAGCTCGCGCGCCTCGGACTCAATCCCGTGAAGAAGGTGGGCGCGGCCGCCGCGACCGCCGATCAGGTCGACACGGTCTCGGCCGTCGCGCCGCGCGGCAACGTCGATGTCGGCACGACGATCGAGCTGACCGTGTACGGCCCGCTCCCCACCGTCGAGGCGCCGAGCGAATCGGCCACCTTCCAGGGCGCGTGCGGCGCCGGCGGCTGCCAGGTGACGGCGGGCGAGCAGTACACGGTCTCCTGGCCGGCCTACTCGCAGTGCCCGTCAGGCACGTCGGTGACCGGCTACACCGTGTCCATCCAGGATGGGACCGTCACGACGCCGGCCGGCACCAATGCTCAGGCCGTCGTCACGATCGATGACGACGCGACGAACGTCGTCCTCAGCTACACCGTGACCTGCGGAAGCTCCACGTCACCGTCCTCGCCGTCGACGTCGGCCACGGTGATCCCCGTGGACACCGGGAATGGCAACGAGGGCGAAGGTGGCGACAACGGCAACGGCAACGGTAACGGCGGCAACGGCAACGGCTAGCGCCGAACCCGCTCGGTTAGGATGGACCGGGTGCCGGGGGTGCCGCGCGGAGACGGAGAACAGTGGTGACTGACGAACGACGCCTGCTTGCCGGGCGCTACCTCGTCGGCGACGTCATCGGACGCGGCGGCATGGCCGACGTCCACCGGGGAGAGGACACCAAACTCGGTCGGACCGTCGCGATCAAGATCCTCAAGGCCCAGCTCGCGCTCGACCCGGCATTCCGCACCCGCTTCCGCCAGGAGGCCCAGGCGGCCTCCCGCATGGCCCACCCCACGATCGTGCGGGTCTTCGACGCCGGCGAGGAGACCGTCACGAAGGCGGACGGCGACGTCGTGCGCGAGCCCTTCATCGTCATGGAGTACGTCGAGGGACGCCTCCTGAAGGACATGATCTCCGAGGGGCCGCTCGGTGCGAAGGTCTCGACCGACATCGCGGTCGGAATCCTCACAGCCCTCGAGTACTCGCACCGCGCGGGTGTCGTCCACCGCGACATCAAGCCGGGCAACGTCATGATCACGCCGGACGACAAGGTCAAGGTCATGGACTTCGGCATCGCCCGAGCCGTGAGCGACTCGTCCTCCACCGTCGCCCAGACCACCGCGATCCTCGGCACCGCCTCCTACTTCTCGCCGGAGCAGGCGAAGGGCGAGACCGTGGACGCCCGCACCGACCTCTACTCGACGGGTGTCGTGCTCTTCGAGATGCTCACCGGGCGCACGCCCTTCCGCGGCGAGACGGCCGTCTCCGTGGCGTACCAGCACGTCAGCGAGACGCCCGTCCGCCCCTCATCGGTCAACCCCGACGTGTCGCCAGCGCTCGACGAGGTCGTCCTGCGCGCCCTCGGCAAGGGGCGCTTCGACCGGTACCAGACCGCACCGGAGTTCATGGAAGAGCTCGAGCTCGCCGCGGCCGGTCATCTCCCGAAGCGTCGAGTCGTCGACGACTCGGCCACAGCGATCTTCGGCACGGCCCCCACCGCGGGCGAGCAGACCGCCCACGCCCTGCGCCAGCTCACGAGCGACGACACCGTCACGCGCACGCAGCGTCGCCCCCCGGTCGTCTGGATCTGGTCCGGCGTCCTCGTCATCGCCGTCGTCATGGTCGCGGTCCTGATCTGGGTGTGGAACCTCGCGCCCACCGACGACATCCCGACGTCGACGTCCCGTGAGGTCCCCGATCTCTCCGACACCACGTGGGAGGACGCGCAATCCACGCTCACGGGACTCGACCTCGTGCCCACACGGCTCGACGAAGCATCGAGCGACGTCGACGAAGGCGACGTGATCCGCACGGACCCGCCGGCCGGGGCCACCGTCGATCCACAGGTCACCATCCGCGTGTACGTCTCCACGGGGGCCGAGCAGGTCACGGTTCCCGACCTCAGCAATCTCGACCAGGCGGCCGCGACGGCGGCGCTCGAGGAGGCCGGGCTGAAGCTCGGGTCGATCACCGACGAGAACTCCCCCACGATCGCTGCGGGCGTCGTCATGGGTGCGACCCCCGCGTCCGGCACCGACACGGATGCCGGTTCCTCCGTGGACCTCGTGCTCTCGAACGGCAAGGTCACGATCACCGATGTCACGGGTCAGACGATGAGCATCGCCCGGCAACTACTCGAGGATCCCGACATCGGGCTCACCGTCAATCCCGTCGCCGACTCCACGTGCGCGGCCGAGACCGGCGAGATCGTGACGGCGCAGTCGCTCGCCCCCGGTGAGGTCGACCAGAAGTCGACGATCGACCTCACCTACTGCACGGGACCGCCCGCCGGCGATCCGGGCGACGGCGAGACGACTCCGCCCGGCGAGGACTGATCCTCGGGGTCGACGGCTCGTCCTGCACCGTCCCGCTTCGTCGAATCCGTCGAAGGGCGCCGGCACGGACGCCCGCGACTCGCCTCGCGAACGGGACGCGCCGCAGCTGTGGTCAGGAACGCAGCAGAGGACTGAGCGTCTTCGCCGCGTCCTTCGCCGCGGGAAGACCGGCGGATGCGAGCCAGTTGCCGATCATGAGGTAGCCGCCCTCGGTGAGGACGCTCTCGGGGTGGAACTGCACGCCGACGATCGGTGACTCGGCGTGCCGGAGCCCCATGATGACGCCGCCCGTCGTGCGGCTCGTGACGACGAGGTCGTCGGGGACCGTCGCATCCACGACGGCGAGAGAGTGGTACCGCGTGGCCGTGAAGGGCTGGGGCACACCGTCGTAGAACGCGTCGTCGTCGTGCGTGACCTGCGACGTCTTGCCGTGCATCAGCTCTTCCGCGTTGGTCACCGTGGCGCCGAAGGCCTCAGCGATGGCCTGATGTCCGAGGCACACCCCGAGCAGAGGGGTTCCGGACGAGAAGGCCGCGTTGACGACCGGGATGGAGACACCGGCATCCGAGGGCTTGCCCGGGCCGGGCGACACGAGGACCGCGTCGTACTCGGCGATCCGCTCGGCGGCCTCCTCCACGGCGAACGCGTCGTTGCGGACCACGTCGGTGTCAGCGCCCAGCTGCCGCAGGTAGCCGTTCAGCGTGTAGACGAAGCTGTCGTAGTTGTCGACGACGAGGACTCGCGTCATGTCGGTGCTCCTTGTCGTCGGGTGCTCGATCGGGCGGTCATTCCTCCACGGTCACGTCCGGTACCGGGATGAGTTCCTGCACCAGGGGGAAGACCCAGGTGAAGAGGGCGTACACCGCGGCCGCCACGAGGACGAGCACGATGAGAAGTCGAACCCACACAGGGCCGGGCAGAACCCGCCAGAGTGCTCCATACATTATCCGTCACCCTCCGGGAGTTCGAGCGACGCCGGCGCCGGGTCGGTGATGGGAGTGAACGACTCGAACACCCCGTAGGCGATGATGCGTTCGGCCGCCGAGTACATGGGGCTGCAGCTCGTGAGCGTGATGAGCCGGTCCGTCGCCTCGACCTCGTCGGCCTGAGGAACGGGGTTGAGCACGTCGGACGCCGTGGGGGTGACGTACTCGAGCGTGCGGAAGCGGTAGGTGTACCACCCCTCGGCCGTCTGCACCACGATCGCGTCGCCCACCCGCAGGTTCGCGATCTCGTTGAGAGGCTTCCCATAGGTGGTCCGGTGCCCGGCCACCGCGAAGTTCCCCACCTCGCCGGGCGCCTGCGTGGTCATGTAGTGCCCGATGCCGATGGGGTTCAGCGTCCGAGTACGGGTGATGCCACCGGCGATCTTCGCGTTGTAGTCGTCGCCGAAACGGGGGATCGTGAGAACGCCGAACTCCTGGGCGTCACCCGCCGTCGTCCCGATCGGGGGCGCGGTCGGATCCACGGGGTCGTCGCTCGGCGCAGCGGTCGGGTCCTGCTGCGCCGCGTCGATGAAGCTCTGCGAGAGCTCTTCCGCCGCGGTGTTCTGCTCGGCGCGGACCACGAGGTCGTTGAACCACAGCTGCCAGAAGAGGAAGAGGAAGATGAGGACACCGGCCGTGATCGACAGCTCCCCGACCACGCCGAGGAAGGTGATGCGGTGTCTCTTCCTGGTGCGATCGCGACGCGCCGATCGCCGCTCCCCCATGGTGGCCATGCCCGAAGTCTATCCACGTCCTCCCCCCTCTCGGCTGGGAGAAACGGCGGGAGGTGGAGTGCCCCGCTAGAATGTCGGCATGGCACGCGTGAACAAGACCCCGACGTCCGCGGACCGCGAGGCACAGCGTACCTCCGGTGACGCACCCAACCCCGTATGGTTCAAGCCGATCATGTTCGGCTTCATGCTCCTCGGGCTGCTCTGGATCATCGTCTTCTACGTCTCCAACGGCGTCCTTCCCATCCCGTCGGTCGGGTCGTGGAACATCCTCATCGGCTTCGGGATCGCCTTCATCGGCTTCCTCATGACCACCCGCTGGCGCTGACGCTCCTCTCGGCGGACGGCGCGGACGACGTCCTCGCGGATCCGCTTCGCATCGCACTCGTCTGCCTCCACACCTCCCCGGCCGACGACCCGGGAACGGGTGACGCGGGGGGAATGAACGTCGTCGTGCTGCATCAGGCCCGCGCGCTCGCTCGTCTCGGTCACTCCGTCGAGATCCTCACGCGACGCTCCTCGGCGGATGCTCCCGCCGTCGTCGATCTGGCCGAGCGACTCGTGCTGCGCTTCCTCGACGCCGGGCCGGCGCAGCCCCTCGCCAAGGGTGGGCACGAACTCGTCATCGACGAGTTCTCGGCGCGACTCGACGAGATCGATCCGGTCGACGTCTTCCACTCGCATCACTGGTTCTCCGGCATGGCCGCCCTTCCGGTCGCCCGCCGTCGAGGCGTCCCCCACCTGCAGAGCTTCCACAGCATCGCCGCCGACCCCTCGACACCTCTCTCGGAGGGGGAACGACCGGAATCCCCCGGGCGCCTCGCGGGCGAGGCCTTCCTCGCCCGTGAGTCCGACGCGGTCGTCGCCATCAGCGCGGCGGAGGCGCACACGGTCGAGGAACGACTCGGTGGCGACCCCTCGCTCACCACGATCGTCCCGCCCGGCGTCGACGGATCTCTCTTCCACCCGTGGACGGGTGGCCGGCGCGGCACGGGCTATGTCGTCGCGGCAGCCAGGCTCCAGCCGTTGAAGGGGCTCGACCTCGCGATCGAAGCCGTCGCCGGTGTGCCGGAGGACATCCGTCCGGAACTCATCGTCGCTGGCGAGGCCTCGGCCGACTTCGACGGCTACGTCGACGAGCTGCAAGCCCTCGCGGCCGACCGCGGGATCGCGGCGGGCGTCCACTTCATCGGACCGCAGACGCGTGACGATCTCGCCGCGCTGCTTCGGGAGTCGAGGCTCGTGCTCGTGCCGTCGCACTCGGAGACCTACGGTCTGGTCGCCCTCGAAGCCTCGGCAAGCGGCGTCCCGGTCGTCGCATCGGCGTCCGGCGGGCTCACGGAGGCCGTGATCGACGGACTCACGGGCGTCGTCCTCCGATCGCGACGTCCGCAGGACTGGTCCGACGCGATCGCCGAGCTCATGAGGGACGAGACGCGCACGGCCGAACTGGGCCGGGCCGGACGGGCACACGCGGAGGAGCTCTCATGGGAGCACTCCGCCGTCGCTCTAGCGGACTGCTACCGGCGCGCGGTCGCCTCCGGCACGCGATGAGCGTGCTCGACGGGGTACGGACCGCGATCGTGGTGCACGCTCACCCCGACGACGAGACGATCGCGTCTGGCGGCCTCCTCGTGGACCTCGTGGATCGGGGCGTTCGCGTCGTCCTCGTCACCGCCACACGGGGTGAGCGCGGAGAGATCGTCCCGGGCACCCTCGACCCGCGGCTCGACGAGCACGGCCTCGCCGCGGCGCGGGAGGCGGAGCTGCGCGGGGCGCTCGACGCGCTGGGGGTCGCGGAGCACGTATGGCTCGGCTCCGCACCCGCTCGTGCGGCCGGACGTCCCGAGCGCGTCTACCGCGATTCAGGCATGGAGTGGGTGCGACCGGGGCTCGCCGGGCCCTCCGCCGACGCCGGCCCTGACGCGTTCGCCGACGGCGTGCTCGACGAGGAGATCGCAGACCTCGACGCCCTCGTCGATACCGTCCAGCCCGACGTGCTCATCGGCTACGGCCCCGACGGCGGGTACGGACACCCCGATCACGTCCGCGCACACGCCATCGCAGCGGCGGCGGCTCGCGGCGCCGACGTGCCGTTCCTCGAGCTCGCCCTTGAACGCGGCCCGGATGTGGAGTGGTTCGACCTCGAGCGTCACCGCGACGCGGTCGAGCACGCCCTCCGACACCACAGGAGCCAGCTGACCGTGGACGGGCGCGACCTCGTGCACTCCGGCGGCCAGCGCCAGGCCGTCGAACCCAGCGTCGGACTGCGGCTCTCGCCGCGCTGAGCGGTCGCCCCCGCCGCGGCATCAGGCGTCAGTGCCGTCGCCGTCGCCGACCTCCGCGTACCAGTCCGCGTACCGTGTGTTCCTCGCCATCCGCCGCGTCTCGTCGGGTGCATCGTCGTCCCACCACACCGGCCCCCGCTCTCCGAGCGCCGTCTTCGCGGCATCGACACGCTTCCGCGCCTCCTCGACGGCCGCGGTGTCGCCGGCGGCACGTGCGTCCTTCTTGGCCCGTCTGGCCGACATGAGCTCGTGGACGAGGCCGGCGCGGCGCTCGTCCGGAAGAGACGGGTCCGCCCGTCGCCAGAGGCGGCCGCGCACCACGATGTAGCGCCCGTCCGGTGTCTCGAGCGGCCCGGTCATCGACCGGATCCGGGGAGAGTTACACCGGTGTAATTATCCCCACTGTGCACAACCATGTGGATAACTATGCCCTCCTCGAGGGCGGTAGAAACACGTCGAGGGCGCCACATGTAGGTGGCGCCCTCGATCGGGTATAACTCTCTCGTCAGCGGATGAAGGCGACGACCGCGGTGAGCGCGAGCAGCGCCGCGCTCAGTCCGGCGAGCAGGCCGACCTGAAGCCCCTTCCGGCGGATCTGCCGCGTGGACACGAAGATCAGTCCGGCGATGCCGCCGACGACGAGTCCGCCGAGATGCGCCTGCCAGGCCACGTTGATACCGGGGATGAATCCGATCACGAGGTTGATCCCGACGAGCACGAGGAGCCCGGTCATGTTGCCGCCGAGGCGGCGCTGGATCACGATGAACGCACCCATGAGGCCGAAGATCGCGCCAGAGGCGCCGACGACGGGGGACAGAGGATCGGACAGCGCGAGCACGCCGAGCGAGCCGCCGAAACCGGCGATCAGGTAGAGCGCGAGGAATCGGCCGCGACCGAGTAAGGACTCGAGCGCCTGGCCGAAGATCCACAGCGTGTACATGTTGAGCGCCACATGGAAGATGAATCCCGTGGAGTGCACGAACATCGTCGTGAGCATGCGCCACGGCTGGAACCCGTTGACGATCGCATACTCGGGGATGACGTACGCACCGGCGAACCACAGCTGCTGCGTGACCCAGCCGCCCGTGACGAGCTGGAGGACGAAGACGAGCGCCGTCACCGCGATGATCGACAGCGTGACGACCGGCCGATCACTCGATCGCGACAGGATGCGCGGGCGAGTGCGTGGTGCACTCGCCCGCTGCTCCTTCATGCATTCGGGGCAGACGACACCGACGGCGGCCGGCGTCTGGCACTCCCCGCAGATGGTGCGTCCGCACCGTTGGCAGAGCACGAAGCTCTGCCGGTCGGGGTGTCGGTAGCAGACGTTGCTCGAGAACCCCGGCGGGACGCTACTCATGGAGGGGGGTCAGACCTGTTCGACGGTGATGCTCTCGATGACGACCTCGTCGAGAGGCCGGTCGCGAGCGTCGGTGGGAACGGCGGCCAGCTTGTCGACGAGCTTCTTGCCCTCGTCGTCGATGACGGCACCGAAGATGGTGTGCTTGCCCTGCAGCCACGTGGTGGGCGCGACCGTGATGAAGAACTGCGAGCCGTTCGTGCCGCGACCTGCGACCTTGCCGGCGTTCGCCATGGCGAGGATGTAGGGCTCCGTGAAGGTGAGCTCGGGGTGGATCTCGTCGTCGAACTGGTAGCCGGGGCCGCCGATGCCCTGACCGAGCGGGTCACCGCCCTGGATCATGAAGCCCGGGATGATGCGGTGGAAGGGGACGCCGTTGTAGAGAGGGTCGGTCGACGTGACGCCGGTCTGGGGGTGCTTCCATTCCTTCGTGCCGGTGGCGAGCCCGACGAAGTTGGCGACGGTCTGGGGTGCGTGGTCGCCGTAGAGGGCGACGGCGATGTCGCCGTAGTTGGTGTGGATGGTGGCGACGGCAGTGTGCAGTGACATGCCCTTATTGTTCCATAGCACGCTGGGGCAACCCTTAGTGCGCACGCCGTCAGAGGTGGCAAGATGGGGGGACCGTGTTCAACGAGAACCTCTAGGAGGTCGGCCGTGGGTCTGTCACGTAAGCGCAAGAAGGAACTGAAGAAGCTGAAGCGCGAGGCGAACAAGTTGTGGGACGCCCAGCAGGAGCTGCTGAATCACGCGAACGTCGTCGCGAGGGACGCGAGCCGTCAGATCGGGAACTTCGGTCGTGAGACGGTCGTCCCGGCGGCTCGGGGTGCCTACTCCGACACTCTCGCTCCGGTCGTCGACCGCGGCGTGTCCGTCGGTCGCGGTGCCGCCAGCGCCGTGAAGAAGGGCGTCGACAGCAAGGTCGTGCCCGCCCTCGGGGGTGTCGTGGGCTCCGTGCTCTCCATCGGAGACGTCGCGAAGGACAAGCGCGTCCAGGCAGCCGTCAAGCGACTGCACCTCGAGAAGTACGCACCGAAGAAGTCCGGCCCGGGTGCCGGCACGGTCATCGCGATCGGCCTCGGCGTTCTCGCCGCAGCCGGTGTCGCGTACGCCGCATGGCAGACGTTCCGCGCAGACGACGAGCTCTGGGTCGCGGACGACGAGCCCATCCTCCCCAACGCGTAACAGGATCGCCGACTCCTGACGACGGGCTCGGGCACCCTCGGGTGACCGAGCCCGTCGGCGTGTGCGCCCTCGGGGCGGGACCTGGGCTAGAGGTAGCCGAGGCCGACGTCGACGAGGGAGACCCGATCGAGCGACGGAACCTGCTCGAGGGGGATCCACTCGGCGTAGTCGGTGGAACCGTTCTGCTCGTACGTGAGCGTCCCGCCGGTGACGTGCGCTCGGTACACGATGCGGATGGCGTGCAGCGGACCGCTGGCATCGTCGCTGAGTCGACGGTCGGCGGGGATCACGAAGCTGTCCACCCCGAGGATTCCGTCGATCTCGGCCTCGAAGCCGGTCTCCTCGCGGATCTCGCGGATGGCCGCTGCCGCAGGGTCCTCCCCCGGGTCGATACCGCCGCCCGGCAGCGTCCACCCGCTCCGGCCGTGCTCGTTCCAGTGGGCCAGGAGGATCTGCGCACCCTCGATGATCACGCCGTACGCGGCGACACGAATGTCCATTCCGTCACGATACTTCGCCTAGCCTGGAGCCACATCCGCCGGGCGAACGAAAGGCACCCTCATGGACGAGATCAGCGTCTCCGAACTGCACGACCTCGACGGCGTGACCGTCATCGACGTGCGCGAACCGGACGAGTTCGCCGGCGGACATGTGCCCGGCGCCGTCAACGTCCCCCTGCAGACCGTGCCCGACAGCCTCGACCGGTTCGATCCGGAGAAGCCCGTCTACCTGATCTGCCAGGCCGGTATGCGATCTGAGCGCGCGGCGACGTTCCTCGACGCGCGCGGCTTCGACACCGTCAATGTCACGGGCGGCACGTCAGCCTGGGCGTCGGCGGGCCTCCCCCTCGAGCACTGACCCGCGCTACCCCCCGCACTACCTCCTCACATGCAGCTTTTGAGCGCGATCGCACCGATATAGCGGTGTAATCACGCTCAAAAGCTGCATATGGGGATGGGGCGGGTCGCGTCAGGCGTGGGTGGGGAGGGTGAGCGAGGCGGTGGCGTCGGTGATGTCGCCCGCGAGACCGAGGCGGGCGCGGAACGGGCGGTCCGAGGTGCTCGAGACCGTCACCGCGTCGTCCGAACGCGAGACCGTGAACGTCGCGGTCGAGCCGTCGGGTGACGTGATCGTGGCCTCGGTCACGCGGTCGCCGGGGAAGACCGTGACGAGCGGGGACTCGAGCACGTCGTAGTCCGGACGGTCGTCGACCGAGCCCGTCACGAGGACGCTGCCCTCACGGACCCACAGGGGCACGCTGTCGAACGCGTGGGTCTCGGTGCGCCAGGTGCCACCGGCGGCGACCTCACCCGTGAGGTAGTTCGTCCACGAGCCGGCCGGCAGGTAGTACGTGACCTCGCCGCTCGCCGAGAAGACGGGCGCGACGAGCAGGCTGTCGCCGATCATGTACTGGCGGTCGAGGTGGTCGACCGCTGGGTCGCCGGGGAACGCGAGCTGCATGGGCCGCATGAACGGGATTCCCCGCTCGTGCGCCTCGAGGCCCGTCGCCGTGAGGTACGGGATGAGCGAGAGCTTGAGCTTCACGAACTTCCGCGTCACGTCGACGGCGCTCTGACCGTCGGCCTCGGCACCGTCCTCGTCGAACGCCCACGGCACCCGGTAGCTCGTGGAACCGTGCAGGCGCGTGTGGCTCGACAGGAGTCCGAAGACGACCCAGCGCTTGAAGACGGCCGGGTCGGGCTTGCCCTCGAAGCCGCCGATGTCGTGACTCCAGTAGCCGAAGCCGCTCATCGCGAGCGAGAGGCCTCCGCGGAGCGTCTCCGCCATCGACTCGAAGGAGGACGAGTTGTCGCCGCCCCAGTGCACCGGCATCTGCTGGCCACCGGCGGTCGCGGACCGAGCGAACAGCACGGCCTCGCCCTCGCCGAGCGTGTCCTCGAGCGCGTCGAAGACGGCGCGGTTGTAGAGCTGCGTGTACCAGTTGTGCATGCCCTCGCCGGCCGAGCCGTCGAACCACACGACGTCGGTGGGGATCCGCTCGCCGAAGTCCGTCTTGATCGCGTCGACGCCCTGGCCGACGAGCGTGCGGATCTTGCCCTGGAACCAGGCGGTGGCGTCGGGGTTCGTGAAGTCCACGAGCCCCATGCCGCCCTGCCACATGTCCCACTGCCACACCGAGCCGTCGGCGCGGTGGACCAGGTAGCCGGCCTCCGCCGCCTCGGCGAACAGGGAGGACCGCTGCGCGATGTACGGGTTGATCCACGCGCTGATGTGGAGCTTCTTGTCGTGCAGGCGCGACAGCATGCCCTCGGGGTCCGGGAACGTGCGGGAGTCCCACTCGAAGTCGGTCCAGTTGAACTCGCGCATCCAGAAGCAGTCGAAGTGGAAGACGCTCAGCGGGATGTCGCGCTCGGCCATGCCGTCGACGAACCGGTTGACCGTCTCCTCGTCGTAGTCGGTCGTGAAGCTCGTGGAGAGCCACAGCCCGTAGGACCACGCCGGCACCTTCGCGGGCCGACCCGTGAGCGCGGTGTAGCGCTCGAGTACGCGCTCGGGCGTCGGTCCGTCGAAGACGAGGAACTCGAGTGCCTCTCCGGCCGCCGAGAACTGCACCCGCTCGACCGACTCGGTACCCACCTCGAAGGAGACGTGGCCGCGGTGGTTCACGAGCACGCCGTAGCCGCGGTTCGTGAGGTAGAACGGCACGTTCTTGTACGACTGCTCGCTCGAGGTGCCGCCGTCGGCGTTCCAGATGTCGACCGTCTGGCCGTTCTTGATGAACGGGCCGAAGCGCTCGCCGAGACCGTAGACAAGCTCGCCGACGCCGAGGGACAGCTGCGCGTGGATGTAGCGCTCCGCCTCCGCGAGCCCCGACGTGGTGACGCCCGCGATGCCGGCGGGCTCGGCCGTGACGGGTGCCTCGGCGCCGAGAGTCATGAGACCGAGCGACTTGTGTCCGCTCGTCGTGAGCACGCGGTCTCCCGAGGAGAAGCTCAGCGACCACGGCGCTCCGGGGGCCACCCGCGCCGTGAGTCCGCCCGTCGTGAGCACGCCGTGCCCGTCGTCGAGCGAGGCCGCGCCGGCCCCGTCGGTCGCACCCACGAGCTCGAAGCCCGGGTCGGCCTCCGTGCCGGTGTGGTGCTCGACCCGCACGCGGACGACTCCCTCGAGGGGGCTCGACAGCGTGACCGTGAGGAGCGATCGGTTGAGCGTGTCGCCGCGGCGCTCGATGACCTTCGTCGGCGCCGTGACCACGAGGTGGTCCCCGCGCGCCTCGACGTCGTAGGCCTCCTGGGCGTAGAGGGCGTCGACGCCGGGTCGTGCGTGCCAGAATCCGTCGGTGAATTTCATCGTTACTTGACTGCTCCTGCGGTGATGCCCCGAGTGAGGGTGCGTTGGAAGATGAGGAAGAACACGAGTGTGGGGATGAGCCCCAGGAGGGCCGAGGCGCTCGTCGTGGTCACGTCCATGAGCCGGTCGCCCTGGAGCGACGCGATCGCGACGGGGACCGTCTGGTTGGCGTTCGAGACGAGGAACGTGAGCGGGATGAGGAACTCGTTCCAGGTCCAGATGAAGAAGAAGATGAGCAGCACGCTGAGTGTGGGGCGCGAGATGGGGAACACCACGCTCGTGAGGATGCGCCACTTGCCCGCGCCGTCGAGAGCCGCGGCCTCGAGCACCTCCTTCGGGAAGGTGCCGTAGACCGACGCGAGCAGGTACGTGCCGAACGCGCTCTGGATCACGATGAAGATGATGATGACGCTCCACGTGTTGTCGTAGAGGCCGATCTCCTTGAACAGGAAGTAGAGCGGGTAGAGCAGCACCTCCTGCGGCAGCATGTTCGCGAGCAGGATGAGCACGACGATCCACGTGCGTCCCTTGACCCGACCGATGCCGAGCGCGAAGGCGTTGAGCACCGAGATCGCCACGGCGCCGACGGCCACGACCCCGCTGATGAAGATGCTGTTCCAGAGCTTCTGGGGGAAGTCGACGCGCTCCCAGAACGCGACGATCCCGTCCGTGTAGAGGCTCTGCGGGATCGAGAGCGGCCCGTTCGACGCGTAGTCGGAGGGCGACTTGAAGGAGTTGATGAGGATGAGGAGAATCGGGGCCGCGATGAGCAGCCCGACGACGATCGCGAAGGCCAGGGCGACCCAGTCGGCCGCCTTCTTCTTCGCTCCGGGGCGGCGGTTGCGCACGGGGCGACGGGCGGCCCGCCCGCCGGGCTCTGCGCCCGTGACGACGGCCGTGGTGTCGAGGGTCGGCGCGCTCATCGCTCCTCCTCCTGCTTCTCGAGGCGACGCTGCACGGCGATGAAGACCACCGAGACGATCGCGATGACGATGGTGAGGGCCGTGGCGATGGTGGCGCCGTAGCCCACCTGCTGCGACTGGAAGAACTCGCTGTACGCGTAGTACGCGGGCACGATCGTGGAGTCGCCGGGCCCGCCGCGCGTCAGCGTGTAGACGGGACCGAAGACCTTGAGGGCTGCGATCGTCCCGGTGAGCACGACCACGAAGATCTCGGGGCGGATGATCGAGACGGTGATCGCCTGGAACCGCTGGAACCAGTTGGCGCCGTCGAGCTCCGCGGCCTCGTAGAGCTCGGGGTCGACGCGCTGGAGAGCCGCCATGAAGATGACGACCGGGTAGCCGATCTGCACCCACACGAGGATGACCATGAGGCTGATGAGCGCCGTGTCGGGGCTGCCGAGCCAGTTGTGGGCGAGGTCTCCGAGGCCGATCGACTCGAGGATCGTGTTGAGGGCGCCGTCCTGCGGGCGCAGGATCCAGCCGATGACGATCGCCGCGATGACGGCCGGCAGGATCTGCGGCAGGTAGTAGGTGGCGCGGAAGAAGCTCGCGAGCTTGCCGCCGAACTTCCGGCCGACGAGGTCGAAGAGGAGCGCCGCGAGGAGCAGTCCGAGGAGCGTCGGCACGACGACCATCGCGAGGATCATCGCGATCGAGTTGCCGAACGACGTCCAGAACGTGGAGTCGCCCGCGAGCTTCTCCCAGTTCTCGAGGCCGATCCACTCCGGCGGACGGATGCCGCGATAGGAGGTGAACGTGAGGTACACGTTCCACACGAGCGGAACGATGATCACGAGGGTCAGGAGGGCCAGCCCCGGGATGAGGTAGACCCAGAACGTGCGGCTGCGCGTTCCCGGGATCAGGCTCTCGGAGCCGGGTCGGCGCACCGGTGGCGCCGTGGTCTGGGTGGTCATTGCGTGTCCTTCGTCTTCTCCTGGCGCGGCGTGGCCGGGAAAGTCGTCTCCTGGTGCGGTGGGCCGTGGAACGCGTCCACGGCCCACCGATTCGGGCAGAGGGGTCAGCCGACGATGTCGTCGACGCCGCTCTGGTACTTCTCACCGAGCTGCTGCTGCACCTCGGCAGGGCTCAGGGTGCCGTTGAGCAGCTCCTGCAGTCCGGCGTTCAGGTCGTCGTAGAACGTCGCCGTGGGCCAGTCCGGGTAGAACGCGAGGCCGTCGCGCTCCGTGAGGGTGTTGAAGTTCGCGATGAGTTCCGCGCTCTTCTCGTCCGTGATGTCGGCCGGATCGGCGGCGACGGGCACGCCGCCGTTGTTGCCGATGAGGGCCTGGATCTCCGGGCGCATCGTGATGTCGATGAACTCCGCGGCGAGGTCCTTGTTCTGGGCACGCTCCGGGATGACCCACATGTTGCCGGCAGAACCCGGCGCCATCTCCGACTCGGGGAAGAGGAACGTCCCGAAGTCGAAGTCGCTGATTTCCGTGGTGAAGCGGTTGTGCCACCAGCTGCCCGAGAAGAAGATCGGGTAGGTGCCGTTGATGAACGACGTTCCGGCGTCCTCGGCCTTGAGGCCGGTCGCGTCGGCGCTGATGTAGCCCTTGTCGGTCCAGTCCTTCACGGTCTCCGTGGCGTAGCTGATCTGCTCGTCCTCGAAGTCGACGTCGTCGGTGTAGAGCTGGTACGCGTCGACCCAGTCGCGGTCGGCCTTCGAGAGGGCGAGCTGGTACCAGAGCTGACCGAGCGGGTACTCCGCGGCCGACTCGGCGAGGGGAGTGACGCCCTCGTCGACGAACGCCTGCATGACGTCCTCGAACTCGTCGATGGTGGTCGGGATCTCGAGCCCGGCCTCCTCGAACATGTCGACGTTGTAGTACACCTCGACGAACTCACCGTAGTTCGGGACGCCGTAGTAGCTGCCCGAGCCCATGATGCCGCTCTCGTCGTAGCGCGCGGTGGTCTGGAGCGACGGAGCGAGCTTGTCGGCCCAGCCGTACTCCTCGTACGCGTCGTCCATCGAGGAGAGCAGACCCTGGCTGGCGAGGAGGCCGGCCGTCGCGTTGCCCTTGTTGTACTCGAGGATGTCGGGGGCCTCGTCGGAGTTCAGGACCTGGCTCGCGGTGGAGCGGATCTGCTCGAAGGCCTTGGCTTCGAACTCGACCGTCGCGCCCGTCTCCTCCTCGAACGTCTTGATGGCCTCGTCCCAGGCGATTCCCATCGCGCTGGTCTCGCTCTCGAAGTGCCAGAGGGTGAGGACGTTGTCGTCCTCGCCTCCGCTGGAGCTGCCGGAGCAGCCGGACAGGACGAGGGCGCTGGCTGCGAGCAGCGCGGCCCCCGTGATCTTCTTGCTGTGCTTCATTTTCCTACCTCTCTGGAGAAAATGCGGTGGAACGGAAGGCGCACCGCGCGCCTGGGGTGAGTCGAAGCGTTTCGACAGTTTCGAAAGACTGTCGAAGCCGTTTCCGGTCTCTGGTCGGGTCGGTCAGGGGGGCGGAGCGATCGAGTCGAACGATCGATACTCCGGCGCGACGTACTGCACGCGGGGGGACGGGGGGAACGGAAGGGAGTCGATGAGGAGGTCGACGGCGACGTCGCATGTGGCCGTCGCGATCAGGGGGATCACGTCGATCGCCGGCTCGAAGCGGCTCGTGTCGAACGTGGAGCCGAGGGAGATCACGGAGAGATCCGCCGGAACGCTGATGCCGCGCTCGGCGAGATAACCGAGGACCGCCGCCTGGACCGACTCCTGCGCGTGCAGGATGAGCGCCGACGGCGGCTCGTCCGCCTCGAGCAGCGCCTGCACGGTGGCGCGCACCGACGCGCCGTCCGTCTCCGTGGTGACGAACTCCCCGTGGAGGCCCATCGCCTCGGTGTACGCACCGAACTCGGCACGGACGCGGAGGGGGAAGTTCGAGCCGCGCTCGTAGATCTCCTCGGGGTGACCGATGTGGGCGATGCGACGGTGGCCGAGTGCCGTCAGCCGGTCGACGGCCAGCCGGGTGGCGGCCTCGAAATCGAGGTCGACGCACGCGAGGTCCGTCGTGTCGTCGGGGATGCCCACGAGGACCGTCGGCAGACCCAGGGAACGGACGAGGTCGACGCGCTCGTCTCGGGCGGACACGTCGAGCACGATGATGCCGTCGACGAGCCGACTGGAGGCCACGCGGGCGAGGCCCTTGGTGGCCTCGTCCTCGGTGAGGAGCAGGATGTCGTAGTCGTGTCGACGAGCGGCCGTGGCCACGGCGAGCACGAACGCCATGTGTGCCGGCGCGTACGTGTCGTGTCGCAGCGGGGCGGTGACGGCGAAGATCTGGGTGCGCGTCCCCGCCATCATGCGGGCGCCGGCGTGGGGCTGGTAGCCGAGCTTGCTCGCCGCGTCGGTGACGCGTCGGCGCGTCGTCTCGGCGATGGACCGCTTGCCGCTGAGGGCGTAGGAGACCGTGCTGATGGACACACCGGCGGCACGAGCGACGTCGTGGATGGTGGTCATGGCGACTCCGTTGTCTGGCACCGTGAGGGTTCGGGGAGGCGATCGTTGAAACGCTTCGACGATCGATGACTGCCACGTTACGTCACACATCCGCCGAGCGCAACACATATGTGGCCCACGGCAACATAAACGTTATGAACGGAGGTCCGCGATGCCCACACCCCACCGTCTCCGCGCGATCACGGTGATCGTCGTCGCCGCCGCGAGTCTCCTCACGGCGTGCTCGACACCCGCAGCCGACCCCACTCCGGGCGCATCGGCCACCCGTGCCGGAACCGGGGAGATGAGGCACGACCTCGAGCCGCTCACCGACCGGTTCCCACGCCTGACGGCGGCGACGGACGCGACATGGATGTCGGGCACCCCTCGGCGACGACCGCGTCCCGGGTCCGAGCACGTACTGGATCGACGCCGTCGTCACGCTCGACGACTCCGACTACGCGGCCCTCCTCACGGAGACCGATGCGCAGCCGACGACCGAGACTCCCGTCCTCGACCCCGGCCTCGAGGACGAGCTGCCCGACGGACCCTTCCTGCGGTCCGACGCCCTCGACGCGCTCTTCTCCCCGGACGAGTACCGGAGCGTGGTGTTCCTCGACGACGACACCCGGACCGTCGTCCTCAGCAGCCGCTTCGAATAGTTCGCCGACGACCCCGAGCCCGTCGACGGGTGGTGACCACCCCGACAACGGTGGCCGATCGTCAGAGGTCGGCGCGGGCGACGACGCCGTCGAAGACGAGCTCCGCCGCTCCGACGAGGAGCAGGTCGCTGCCGAGTTCCGCGCGCACCACGGTGACGCTCTCCCACGGAGGCTGCAGCGTGTGGGAGGCGAGGAGGTCGAGGAAGTAGTCGGACTCGAGGTCGAAGAGGGCTCCGAGGAACCCTCCGAGGACGACCTTCTCCGGGTTCAGGATGTTGATCATGTTGCGCACGCCCACGCTCAGGATCCCGAGCTGACGATGCACCTCCGCGCGGACCTCGGCGCGCTCGTCGGCGACGAGAGCCGCCTCGAGCTCGTCGAGGCTCGCGCTGCGCAGCCCGAGCACGCTCAGGAGGCGCTGCTGACTCACGCTCTGCTCGAGCTCACCCTCCGTCGCGTCCGAGTCCGGCGGAGCCGCCACGCGGTTGTGACCGAACTCCCCGGCGTACCCCTCCGCCCCGTTCACGAGCTCGCCGTTCACGATGATGCCGCCGCCGATGCCGCTCGGCCCGCCGTTCATGTAGAGCATGTGGGTCGCGTCGATCGCCGCGCCGAAGAGGTTCTCGGCGCGCGCGCCGAGGTTCGCGTCGTTCGCCGCGAGCACGGGGAAGCCCGTGGCCTCCTCGAGGAGTCCGCCGAGCGGCTCGTCGCGCCATCCGAGGTGCGGCGCCCATCGCACGCAGCCGTCGGCGGCGCGCACGAGACCGGGAACGGCCACCCCGATACCCGCGATGCGGTGCTCCGGGGTGAGGTCCTCCCGGAGCTCGCCGAGCAGACGGCTGGCGATCTCCACTGCTTCGACGACCGTCGGGATGGTCTCGGTCTCGAAGCGCACGCGCCGCAGGACCTGACGGTCGAACGTGACGAGCGCCATCGTGACGGCGTCGATCTCCGGCACGATCGCGATCGCGACGACGGTCGACGAGGCCTGCACGACGGGGCTCGGACGCCCCACCTGCTTGGTCGACCTCGGCTCCACCTCGAGGACGAGGCCCCGCTCCACGAGCTCCGACACGAGGCCGGAGATCGTGGAGCGGTTGAGCCCCGTCTCGCGCGTCAACTCGGCCCGCGACGCGGGACCCGCCCGGTGCACGCGGCGGAGGATCGTCGAGAGGTTCGCCGACGCTGCCCGCTCCGGCCCCCCGGGCCTGTGGGTCTCGTCTCGTGAGGGTGTGGACATCGACGGGTTCTCCTTGCGCGTACGGGACGGCTCGGGGCGAACCCCTTACATCCGTGGTCCTCTCCGCTTGCTCACCACATCGAGCGCGACGGCCAGGAGGAGCACGAAGCCCTTGATGACCTGCTGCCACGCCGAGTCCACGGAGAGGATCGACAGTCCCATGTTGAGGACACCCATGATCATCGCACCGATGACGGCGCCGATCACGGTGCCCACACCGCCCGTGACCGCCGCGCCACCGATGAAGGCGGCCGCGATCGCGTCGAGCTCGTAGGCGTTACCGGCCGACGCGACCGCACCACCCGCTCGAGCCGCCGTCACGATCCCGGCGAGCGCGGCGAGCACTCCCATGTTCACGAAGATGAAGAAGTTGACCCACTGCGTCTTCACGCCGCTCATCTGCGCTGCGAAGAGGTTGCCGCCCATCGCGTAGACGTGCCGCCCGAAGACCGTGCGGTTGAGGATGAACGTGTAGAGCAGGATGAGGGCCGACAGGATGATGAGGATGATCGGCAGTCCGCGGTGTCCCGAGAGGAGCCACGCGAAGAACAGCACGGCCACGGACATGAGCACGAGCTTCACGATGAGCATCCGGCCCGACTCCACGGGGAGACCGAGGGACAGCTGCTTCCGCCGGGCGCGCACCTGCTGCAGCGCGACCGCGATGACCACGACGATCGCCGCGATGAGGGTGATGACGTCGTGACCGCCGAGCATCGTGCCGAACGGTTGCGGGAGCGTTCCCTTTCCGATCGCCACGAAGCCCGCGGGCAGCGCGTTGATCGTGCCGCCCGTGAGCAGCACGAGGGTCAGTCCGCGGAACAGGAGCATGCCGGCGAGTGTCACGATGAACGCCGGTATACCCACGAAGGCGATCCAGAAGCCCTGCCAGACGCCCACCAGAGCACCCACGAGCAGGCCCACCAGGACGGCGCCGAACCACGGCAGGTCCCACTGCACGATCGCCGTGGCCGTGACGGCACCCACGAGGGCGACGACCGACCCGACCGAGAGGTCGATGTGGCCCGCGATGATCACGATCACCATGCCGACCGCGAGGATCAGGACGTAGGCGTTCTGCTGGATGAGGTTGTTGATGTTCGCCGGCAGCAGGAGCTTTCCGCCCGTGAGCACCTGGAACAGGATCACGATGATCGCGAGGGCTCCGAGGATGCCGTACTGCCGGAGGTCCACGCGCAGGCGCAGGCGGCGCCCCTCGGAACCGGGTTTCTGCGCCGAGATGGTGCTCATCGCTCGTCGTCCTTTCCTGCGGTCATGTAGTGCATGAGCGTCTCCTGGTCGGCGTCCGCCCTGGACACCTCGCCGGTGATCCGGCCCTCGGAGATCGCGTAGATCCGATCGGACAGCCCGAGGAGCTCGGGAAGCTCCGACGAGATGACGATCACGGCCTTCCCCTGCGCGGCGAGCTCGTTGATGAGGCCGTAGATCTCGTACTTCGCCCCCACGTCGATCCCGCGGGTGGGCTCGTCGAGGATGAGGACGTCCGGGTGCGTGTGCAGCCATTTGCTGAGCACGACCTTCTGCTGGTTGCCGCCCGAGAGTCGACCGGTGAGCGTGGCGACCGACGACGTCTTGATGTTCATCGACGAGCGGTAGCTCTCCGCCACCTGGTACTCGCGCAGCCCGTTCACGATGCCCCACTTCGCGAGGCGACCGACCGCGGCGGCCGAGATGTTGACGCGGATGTCACCGATCAGGTTGAGCCCGTACCGCTTCCGGTCCTCGGTGGTGTACGCGATGCCGTTGCGGATGGCCTCGTCGATCGTCCGCGTGGAGATCTTCTTGCCGTCCTTGAAGACGGTGCCCGAGATGCCCACGCCGTAGCTGCGACCGAAGATGCTCATCGCGAGCTCCGTGCGCCCGGCGCCCATGAGTCCCGCGAATCCGACGATCTCGCCGGCCCGCACCGAGAAGCTCACGTCGTCCGAGACGAGCCGCGAGGAGTCGACCGGGTGATGCACGGTCCAGTGCTCGACCCGGAACTTCTCCTCGCCGATGTCCGGCGTGCGCGGCGGGAACATGCTGCTGAGCTCCCGGCCCACCATCGCCTTGATGATGCGGCCCTCGTTCGCCGACGGCTCGGACATGTCGATCGTCTCGATCGTGCTGCCGTCGCGGATGACGGTCACGCGATCCGCGATCCGGCGGATCTCCTTGAGCTTGTGGGAGATGATGATGCTCGTGATGCCCTGCTCGCGCAGGTTGTTGATGAGGTCGAGCAGGTGGGCGGAGTCCTCGTCGTTGAGGGCGGCCGTGGGCTCGTCGAGGATGAGGAGCTTGACCTCCTTCGACAGGGCCTTCGCGATCTCGACCAGCTGCTGCTTGCCCACCCCGATGTCCTGGATGCGGGTGGCCGGGTTCTCGTTGAGGCCGACCCGCTCGAGGAGCACCGCCGCCTCCTTGTTCGTCCGGTCCCAGTCGATGACGCCGCGCGTCTGCAGCTCGTTGCCGAGGAAGATGTTCTCGGCGATCGACAGGTAGGGACTCAAGGCGAGCTCCTGGTGGATGATCACGATGCCGTCGCGCTCGCTGTCGTTGATCGTGCGGTAGCGCGCCTCGTGACCGTCGAACTCGATCGTCCCGCCGAAGGTCCCGTAGGGGTACACCCCGCTCAGCACCTTCATGAGCGTGGACTTCCCCGCGCCGTTCTCGCCGCAGATGCCGTGCACCTCGCCGCGCTTCACATCGACGCTCACTCCGGAGAGGGCCGGAATCCCGTTGAACTCCTTCACGATGTCGCGCATCGTGAGGATGGTGGAGCCGTCCTCTGACGTCATCCTGAGTGCCTTTCGTTTTCAGGGTCGAGCGGTCGGGGTGGCGCTCATCGCGCCACCCCGACCGAGCGGTGAATCAGAGTCCGACGTCCTCAGCGGTGAGGAAGCCCGAGTCGATGAGCTTCGTCTGGACGTCGTCCTTCACGACGACCTCCGGCTGGAGGAGGTACGACGGCACGACCTTCTCGCCGTTGTCGTACGTTTCGGTGTCGTTCACCTCGGGCTCGTCGCCGGCCTTGAGCGACTCGATCATCGCGAAGACCTGCTCGCCGAGCTTGCGGGTGTCCTTCCAGACCGTCATGGACTGCTTGTCGGCCAGGATGTTGATGACGCTCGCCTTGTCGGCGTCCTGTCCGGTGAGGATCGGCCAGTCGGAACCGGGGGTGTAACCGTTCGAGGCGAGCGCCTCGGAGATGCCCTGGGCGAGGCTGTCGTTCGGGGACAGGACCACGTCGACCTTGTCGTCCGTGTAGAACGAGGCGAGACGGTTCTCCATCTCGTCCTGAGCGCCGGCGCTCTCCCAGCCCTGGATGCCGATGGTGGCCCAGTCGTCGTTCGAGGCGGGCTCCTTGCCCGACTTCACGACGAGCTTGCCCTCGTCGATGTACGGCTTCAGCACGTCCCACGCACCCGAGAAGAAGAACTTCGCGTTGTTGTCGTCGGGGCTTCCGGCGAAGGGCTCGAGGTTGAACGGGCCGTCCTCGTTGTCGAGGTCGAGCGTGTCGACGATGTACTGGCCCTGCAGCTGACCGACGAGGTAGTTGTCGAAGGTCGCGTAGTAGTCGACGTTCTCGGTGCCGTTGATGAGGCGGTCGTAGGCGATGACCTTGATGCCCTCGTCTGCGGCGTCCTGGAGCACCGGAGCGAGGACGGATCCGTCGATCGCGGCGATGACGAGAACGTCGGCGCCCGAGGCGATCTGGTTCTGGATCTGGCTGATCTGGGTGTCGGTGTCGTTCTCCGCGTACTGGAGATCCGTGGTGTAGCCGGCGTCCTCGAGGTTCGCCTTGAGCTGCTCGCCGTCGTTGATCCAGCGTTCGAGCTCGCGCGTGGGCATCGAGATGCCGACGCTCTCGATGTCGCCTCCGCCCTCTCCGGCGGGGGTGTCGGACGGGGCGTCGCACGCGGCGAGCCCGATGACGAGCCCTCCGGCCAGGGCGAGACCCAGCAACTTCTTCGTTACGGACATCGGTGCATTTCCTCTCTGAAATGTGATGGGCAACACCGGGATCCGCGTCAGGGTGCGCATCCTCGTAAGTTGCTTGCGTCAACATATAGCACCGCGAGCCCACCATGTGAACGTTTCATCTCAAATCGGCGGCAATCGAGACCTGCGCGTGATTTTGGACTCTGACAGATGCTCCGGGTGCACCGTCGCCGACCGTGACCTTTGACAGGACGGGGCCTGCGCGGATATGTTGTGAGCCGATACTTATCACCGACGTCGTTGAGAACGGAAAGCACCATGTCCCTCACCCCCACACCCGCCGACCGCTTCTCCTTCGGTCTCTGGACCATCGGCTACAACGGTGCCGACCCGTTCGGCGGACCCACCCGCGAACCCCTCGACGTCGTGCGCGGAGTCGAGAAGCTCGCCGAGCTGGGCGCCTACGGCCTCACCTTCCACGACGACGACCTGTTCGCCTTCGGATCGACCGACGCAGAGCGCCAGACGCAGATCGATCGCCTCAAGGGCGCCCTCGCCGACACCGGCGTCATCGTGCCGATGGTGACGACCAACCTCTTCTCCGCGCCCGTCTTCAAGGACGGCGGCTTCACGTCGAACGACCGAGCCGTGCGCCGCTTCGCCCTGCGCAAGGTGATCCGCAACATCGACCTGGCCGCCGAGCTCGGCGCCAAGACCTTCGTCATGTGGGGCGGCCGCGAGGGCGCGGAGTACGACGCGGCGAAGGACATCCAGGCCGCACTCGAGCGCTACCGCGAGGCCGTCAACCTGCTCGGCGACTACGTCACCGACAAGGGCTACGACATCCGCTTCGCGATCGAGCCCAAGCCCAACGAGCCCCGCGGCGACATCCTCCTCCCCACGCTCGGCCACGCGATCGCGTTCATCGAGACGCTCGAGCGCCCCGAGCTCGTGGGCGTGAACCCCGAGGTCGGGCACGAGCAGATGGCCGGACTCAACTTCACCGCGGGCATCGCCCAGGCGCTCTACCAGGGCAAGCTCTTCCACATCGACCTCAACGGTCAGCGCGGCATCAAGTACGACCAGGACCTCGTGTTCGGTCACGGCGACCTGCAGAACGCGTTCTCGCTCGTCGACCTCCTCGAGCACGGCGGCGTGCACGGCGGACCCGCGTACGACGGCCCGCGCCACTTCGACTACAAGCCGAGCCGCACCGAGGACGACAACGGCGTGTGGGAGTCGGCCGCCGCGAACATGCGCATGTACCTGCTGCTCAAGGAGCGCGCGCAGGCCTTCCGCGCAGACCCCGAGGTGCAGGCCGCACTCGAGGCCGCCCGCGTCGCCGAGCTCTCCACGCCGACGCTCGGCGAGGGCGAGACGTACGACGCGCTCCTCGCGGACCGCTCAGCGTTCGAGGACTTCGACGCAGCCGAGTACTTCCACGGCAAGGGCTTCGGCTTCGTCCGCCTGCAGCAGCTCGCGGTCGAGCACCTCATGGGCGCCCGCGGCTAGTCGTCCCACACCCCCGGGCCCCCGGGGTGGAGCGTTTGCGCCGATTCGCGGCGGTGTACTGCCGCGAATCGGCGCAAACGCATGATGTGGGGCGAGGTTCGACAGCGAAGAAGAGGACTACACGATGCTGGTAGCGGGGATCGACTCGAGCACGCAGAGCTGCAAGGTCGTCGTGCGCGACGCCGAGACCGGGGCGCTCGTGCGTTCGGGGCGCGCGTCGCACCCCGACGGCACGGAGGTGGATCCGGCTGCGTGGTGGACCGCCCTCGGCGAGGCCCTCGCGGCCGCCGGTGGGATCGACGACGTCGCGGCCATCGCCGTCGCGGGGCAGCAGCACGGGATGGTCGCGCTCGACCAGCACGGCCGCGTCGTCCGCGACGCCCTGCTCTGGAACGACACCCGCAGCGCCGGCGCCGCCCGCGACCTCATCGCCGAGTTCGGCGCAGAGCAGCTCGCCGAGCGGACGGGCCTCGTGCCCGTCGCCTCGTTCACGATCACGAAGCTGCGGTGGCTGCGCGACGCCGAACCCGACAACGCCGCCCGCGTCGCCGCGGTCGCTCTCCCGCACGACTGGCTCACGTGGCGCTTGCGCGGCTACGGTCCGGCCGACGAGAGCGAGCTCGGTCCCGTGTTGGAGGAGCTCGTGACCGACCGGTCCGATGTGTCCGGTACCGGCTACTGGTCGCCCACCACGGGCGAGTACGACCGCGAGCTCCTCGTCGCCGCCCTCGGCCACGATGCGATCCTCCCGCGCGTGCTCGGCCCGGACGAGTCCGCCGGCCGGACGTCCGCCGGTGTCCTCGTCGGTTCCGGAGCGGGGGACAACGCCGGAGCGGCACTCGGACTCTCCGCCGGTCCCGGCGACGTCGTGGTGTCGATCGGCACATCGGGCACCGTCTTCTCGGTGTCGGAAACCCCCGTCCAGGACGCCAGCGGAACGGTCGCCGGCTTCGCCGACGCCGCCGGACGGTTCCTCCCGCTCTCCGCCACGCTCAACGCCGCACGCGTGGTCGACACTGTCGCGAACGTGCTCGGCGTGGACTTCGACGAGCTCGCGCGCCTCGCGCTCGACGCCGAACCCGGCGCCGCCGGACTCGTCCTCCAGCCGTACTTCGACGGCGAGCGCACCCCCGACCTGCCCGACGCAACCGCGACGCTCTTCGGGATGACGCGTGTGAGCTTCACCCGCGCGGGCCTCGCCCGCGCGGCGATCGAGGGCATGCTGTGCGGACTGGCCGACGGGCTCGACGCGCACCGCGCCCTCGGAGTCGAGGCGAGACGTGTGCTGCTCATCGGCGGCGCCGCACTCAACCCCGCCGTGCGGGAGATCGCCTCGACCATCTTCGACGTGCCCATCGTGGTGCCCGCGCCCGGCGAGTACGTGGCCGACGGAGCCGCACGTCAGGCGGCCTGGGTCGCCCTCGGCGCGGCACCCGAGTGGCCGGTGTCGACCGTCGCAGAACTCGAGGCGCGGCCCGCCACCGTGGTGCGGGAGCAGTACGCGGCCCGTCGCTGACGCCTCACCCCTCCCCACCTGCAGCGTTTGAGCGCGTTTGCACCGCTATACCGGTGTCATCGCGCTCGAACGCTGCAGGTGGCGGCGACGGCCATCGCATCGCGGTCCTCGTCCGTCTCGATGCGGGCGTCGAAGCCGGCGTCGGCGAAGAGGGCGCGGGTGCGCTCGGACTGCTCTGCACTCGTCTCGATCACGAGCAGCCCGCCGGGCGCCAGCCACGCGGCGGCCTCCTGGGCCACGCGACGGTGCATGTCGAGGCCGTCCTCGCCGCCATCGAGGGCGATCGACGCCTCGAAGTCGCGCGCCTCCGACGGCATGTGACGGATCTCGTCCGTCGGCACGTAGGGGGCGTTCACGGCGATCACATCGATGCGCCCGCGCAACTCCACCGGAAGCGGTGCGAAGAGGTCTCCCTCGAACACCCGGTCGGCGCGTTCGACATTGCGTCGCGCACACCGGACGGCCGCCGAGTCGATGTCGGCCGCGAACACGTCGAGCGCGACACCCGCTTCCGCGTCGATTGACGCGGCGAGAGCACCGATCCCACAGCACAGGTCGAGCACGACGGCCCCCGGTCGCGCGGCCTCGAGCGCGAGGTCGACGAGGAACCCGGTCCGCAGCCGGGGGACGAAGACTCCGGGCTCCACCACGAGTCGGATCCCTCGGAACTCGGCCCACCCGAGGATCTGCTCGAGGGGCGTGCCGATGACGCGTCGCTCCACCAGCGCATCGAGCTCCACCTCGGAGGACGCAGACTCCACGAGCAGGGCAGCCTCGTCCTCGGCGAACACGCAACCGGCCGCGCGCAGGCGGGCGACGATGCCGTCGATGTCCGCCTCCGCTGCCCGCACCCCGTCAGGCTAGCGGCGCGACACGCCGGAGGGGAGACGCCGGCCCGCGTGAGGGGGTCGCGGACCGGCGTCGTCTGATCCCGCCGGTCCTCAGCGGAGGACGACGCTCCAGCCGACGGATCGCGGCCAGAGCGCGTGTCGCGGCAGCACGTCCGGACCGCATGCGCGCGAGCCGAGGCCGTGCTGCGCCGCGTCCAGGTACAACCACAGGGCGGAGGATGGGGGGAGTTCGTGGTGGTGACCGGCGCTGCTCAACTCCTGCGCGGTGTGGAGCGAGAGTTGGAAGCCCGGCTGCGGGAGTCCGGTCCGCGCGTCGTCGGAGGCGAGGTGGAGCGGACCGAGGTCGAGACGTCGCAGGCCGGGACGGTGTCCGGTCTCCTGCGGCCGACCGTACGTGACGGCCAGCCCGTCGACGGTCGAGACGAAGCGGCCGACCGTCGCGGCCGTGGCGCTGTCGGGATACGACTCCGCCGGTCCGGTGCCGAACCAGGTGGCGGGTGCGTCGGAGAGCTCGACGGGGAGCGCGAACCGGGCGCCGACGCGCGGCCACGTGCAGTCCCACTCGCCGACGGGACGAGCGTCGAAGCGCAGCCGCAACGCACCGTCCTCCACCGTCCACTCGAACGTGGACTCGATCCCGATGGACGCGTGGGCCGGGAGGGACCGGACGCGCTGGACGAGTCCCGACGCCGTGCGCTCGACGGAGAGGACACGGTGCTGGAGGCGATCGAGGCCGCGCTCGAGCCAGCGGGACGCCGCGGACGGGGCCTCCTCCTCGCCGCGACCGCTCGTGAGCGCCGGGTCTGCTGTCTCGTACGAGCCCGAGGACTTCCCCCTGTCGTTCTCGGTGGGTGCACGCCACAGCTCGGGAACGGGGCCCGAGATCGGGAGCGATTGCCAGGACGAGAGGTAGCCGCGGGCGTCGAAGACGGCGTCGCCGATGCGCCGATCGTCGCACCAGGACGCGTACAGCGGGGCCGGGCCGAGCTGCAGCTCCACGCCGAGTCGATGCTGGGCGCGGGCGACGACATGCCCGGCAGGGCCCCATGACGGCGCATGGCGCCAGGCGATCTCGACCGTGAGCCAGCGCTCCCCCTGCACGGTCTCGCCCACGGGTGGCGGGAGGGGAAGGGTCGACGACTCCCCGGGGGCCAGCGCGGGGAGCTCGATCACTCCGCTCTCCACCCCGACCCCGTCATCCTCCACCCGCCATCGCACCTCGAGGTGCTCGGTGCCGAGGGTGTGCTGACGGTTGCGGAGGTGGATGCCGTCGTCGTCCACGGATGTGGCGATCGGTGCCCACACCGTCGCGAGTTCGCCGAGCCCCGGGGAGGGGGTGCCGTCGGAGAGGACGAGTCCGTCCATCACGAACGGACCGTCGTGCACCGGCTCGCCGAAGTCGCCGCCGTAGGCGAAGAACTCGCGTCCGTCCGGTGTCCGGGAGCGGAGTCCGTGGTCTCGCCACTCCCAGACGAAACCGCCGTGCAGGCGAGGGTAGCGGTCGACGAGCTCCTCGTACTCCGCGAGCGCGCCCGGTCCGTTGCCCATGGCGTGGGCGTACTCGCAGAGGATGAACGGCTTCGCCCGCTGCCGGGCGCCGGCCGCCGGCCCCACCTCGTGCACGCCCATCGTCTGCTCGCCGCACACCGAGTGGATCTCCTCGAGCGCCGGATACATGCGCGAGTACACGTCGGTGTACGCGCCCTCCGTGTCTCCCTCGTAGTGGATCGGACGCGACGGATCGCGGCGGCGGGTCCACTCGGCCATCTCGGCGAGATTGCGACCCGTTCCGCTCTCGTTGCCGAGCGACCACATCACGACGGACGGATGGTTCTTGTCGCGTTCGACGGTGCGGCGCATGCGATCGATGCACGCGGCGCGCCACTGCGGGTCGTCTGTCGGGTTGTCTCGCCACTCGACGTCCCAGAAGCCGTGCGTCTCGAGGTCGCACTCCAGGATCACCCAGAACCCCATCTCGTCCGCGAGATCCAGGAACCGCGGGTGCGGGGGCTGGTGCGCCGTGCGGATCGCGGTGATGTTGTTCCGGCGCATGAGCTCGAGGTCGCGCCGGGCATCGACCTCGTCGAAGACCCGCCCCCTGTCGGGGTGCGTCTCGTGCCGGTTGACGCCGCGGAAGACGAGGGGCCGACCGTCGGCGAGGAGCCTGTCGCCCACGATCTCGATGCGCCGGAAGCCGACCCGGAGACTCACGGTCTCGCCGGGCGACGAGATGGTCAGGTCGTAGAGCCGCGGGATCTCCGCCGTCCAGGCGTCGACGCGGCCGACAGCGAGCGCCCGCACATCCGTGGGACCAGCCCACGTCTCGTCGACGCCGAGTTCCGGCAGACTGACCTGCAGAGGAAAGGCCGCCTGCACCTCGATATCGAGCAGGCCCTCGCCGGTCACGGGCTCTCTGTCTGCGTGAACGAAGACGTCGTCGATGCCGTGGGCGGGTCGGACGAGCAGGGTCACGTCGCGGAAGATCCCGGGGAGCCACCACTGGTCCTGGTCCTCGAGGTAGCTCGCGGCCGACCACTGGTTCACGCGCACCGCGATCACGTTCTCGCCGGAGACGAGCAGCTCGGTCACGTCGAACTCCGTCGCGAGGCGGCTCCCGGTGAACCATCCGACCTCGCGACCGTTGAGCCACACGGTCGCGAGGGACTCGACTCCGTCGAAGCGCAGCACGACCCGACCGCCCTCTCGAGCGGGGCCGTCCCAGTCGAACGTTCGGCGGTATTCGCCCGTGGGGTTCGCGTCGGGAACGAACGGGGGATCGATGGGGAACGGGTACTGGAGGTTCGTGTACGTGGGGTGGCCGTGCCCGTTCAGCACCCAGTGCGACGGAACGGGGATCCGGTCCCATCCCGACACGTCGGCGCTCGGATCGGCGAAGGCGGGGACGGCGTCGTCCTCCGGCGCCGTCTCGTGCAGCCGGAAGGCCCACTCGCCGTCGAGACGCACGACGGGGGCATCCGAGCGGAGAGCTGCTCGGGGCGGAAGTCGGCTCGGCGACCCGGGGGTCGGGTCGGAGACGCGGGTCACGCGGGTGTCCCGAGGGCCTCGTGGTCCGCGACGACGGTCACGTCGGGGTGCAGCTGGAGGAACGACGCCGGGACGTCGGCCGTCACAGGGCCCATGAGCGCAGCTCGCAACGCGTCGGCCTTCGCCTCCCCGCTCGCGAGCAGCACGATGCGGCGCGCCGAGAGAATGGTCGCGAGCCCCTGCGTGATGGCCCGGGCCGGGACGGCGTCGACGTCTCCCCCGAACGGACCGGCGTTGTCCCGGCGGGTCGACTCCGCGAGCTCCACGATCCGCGTCCGGGACGTCCGCTCGGACCCGGGCTCGTTGAATCCGATGTGCCCGTTCCGCCCGATGCCGACGATCTGGAGATCCACACCGCCGAGGGACGCGATCGTGCGCTCGAAGGCGAGTGCGTCGTCGTCGTTCGAGCCGGTGGGCACGTGCACGCGATCGGCGGGCACACCGAGCGGCTCGGCGATCGACGATCGCACGTACGCGGCGTACGAGCGGGGATCGTCGGCCGACAGCCCCAGGTACTCGTCGAGCGCCACGAGCGTGACGCCCGTGGTGTCGAGACCGTCGGCCCTGCGGGCGACGAGGTCCGCGTAGAGCGCGAGCGGAGAGGAGCCGGTCGCGACGCCGAGGACGGCTGCGGGCGACGACGACAGCGCGTCCGCGACGATCCCGGCCGCCGTCCGCCCGACCTCGGCGCGCGGCACGGGGACGAGCGACGTGTTCGGCGAGGCCACCCGCACGTCCGTCACGGCTCCCCTCACTTGACGGCGCCCTTCGCGATGTCGCCGATGAACTGCTTCGCCCCCAGGAGGAACACGACGAGAAGGGGGAGGACCGAGAGAAGCGCCCCGGCCATCACCATGCCGTAGTCCTGCCCGAAGGCGGTGTTCAGCTGGGCGGTCGCGACCTGGAGGGTGACATGGTCGGGGTTCGTGAGCACGATGAGCGGCCACATGTAGTCGTTCCACGCCGCGATGAAGGTGAAGATGCCGAGGAAGCCGAGGCCGGGTCGGATGAGCGGGATGCACACCGTGACGTACTGGCGGAAGAAGCCGGCTCCGTCGATGACCGAGGCGTCCATGAGCTCGTCGGGGATGGAGGAGAGCATGTACTGGCGCAGCCAGAAGATCCCGAAGGCGTTGGCCGCCGCCGGGATGATGAGCGCCTGCAGCTGACCCGTCCAGCCAAAGTTCGTCATGGTGATGAACTGCGGGATGACGGCGAGCTGCATCGGCAGCATGAAGGTCACGAGCGTGATCGTGAAGAGGGTGCGTCGGAACGGGAAGTCGAACTTCGCGAAGGCGAAGGCCGCGAGCGAGTCGAACAGCAGCACGAGGAAGGTCACGGAGCACGCGACGATGATCGTGTTGAGGAGCGAGCCGCCGAAGTCGATCCGCTCGAAGACCTTCGTGATGTTGGCGAAGAGCTCGGGACCCGGGAGGAATGTGGGGGGCGATTTGTAGATGTCGCTCGTCGAGTTGCTCGCCATGACGACGAGCCAGTAGAGCGGGAAGATGGAGATGAGGGCGCCGACGCCGAGCACGGCGTACAGGACGACGCGAGAGGTGCTCGCGGGCCGACGGCGACGCGACGGGTGGACTCCGCCGGTCGTGATGCGCTCGGTGGCTGTACGGGTGAGAGTGCTCATGACCGGGGTCCCTCTTCCTTCCGGCCCACGGTGGAGCGCCAGCTGATGATCGTGAAGATGACGACGATGAGGAACACGCCCCACGCGATCGCTGCCCCGTAGCCGAAGCGGTTGTAGCTGAAGGCCTGCTGGTAGAAGTACAGGACCATCGTCAGTCCGCCCTGTCCCGCACCGCCGCTGTTGGGGTTGGTCGTGCTCGAGCTGCCCGTGAGCACTTGAGCCTCCGTGAAGCTCTGCAGTCCCGTCACCGTGGAGACGACGAGCACGAAGATCACCGTGGGCCGCAGGAGGGGGAGCGTGATCGAGAAGAAGGAGCGGATGGGTCCAGCGCCGTCGAGCTTCGCGGCTTCGTACACCTCGCTCCCGATCGCCTGCATCCCGGCGAGGAAGATGATGGCGTTGTAGCCGGTCCACTGGTACGTGATGAGCAGCGAGATCGTGAGCTGGATGCCGAACGGCGTCGACAGCCACGGCACGTCGGCGATGCCGAGCGCGTTGAGGAACGCGTTCGCGATGCCGAAGTTCTCCCCGAAGATGGAGCCGAACAGCACGGCCATCGCCACGACGGACGTGATGTTGGGGATGAAGTACGCGATGCGGAAGACCGTGCTGAATCGCACGGCGTTGTTGAGCATCGCCGCCACCGCCACCGCGATGATGAGCATCGGGAAGGTCGAGAGCACGAAGATGACGAAGGTGTTGCGGACGGCGAGGTAGAACGTGTCGTCGGAGAAGAGACGGACGAAGTTCTCCGTGCCCACCCACTCGGGCGCGCCGAGCCCGTTCCAGTCCTGGAACGACAGCACGAGCGAATACAGCGTCGGGTACACGCCGAAGACGAGGAACAGGATGAAGAAGGGCGCGATGGCCACGTACATCGGCCAGTGCCTCACGAACCCGCGACGGCGGGGGCGCGACGAGCGCGCCCCCGCTGCCGCTACACGGGTGACAGATGTCACTGACCGGTCTCCCACACCTGCTTGGCGGCGGCCACGGCGTCGGTCCACGCCTGCTCCGGGTCCTTGTCGAGCGATTCGATGTTCGTGAGCTCGGTGTAGAACGCGGCGGACACCTCGTTGTCGAGCGGGCTCGTGTACGTGGTGGGCATGTCCTCGGATGCAGCCTTGAAGACGTCCGTCGTCACCTGCCCGCCGAAGAAGTCGTCGCCCGTCTGGAGCGCCGGCTCGTCGAGGGCTGCGGTCGACGACGGGAAGTTGCCGATCTCGGTGTACGTCGTTGCCTGGTTCTCCGGGCTCAGGAGGAACTTGATGATGTCGATGGCCTCGTCGGCGTTCTGGGTCGACGAGGGGATCGTGAGGAACGAGCCGCCGACGTTCGCCGGACCACCCGGCATCGACGTGACGTTCCACTTCCCGGAGGTGTCGGGTGCGTTGCTCTTGATGTCGCCCTGGTACCAGGCCGCTCCGAGCAGCGTTGGCAGGGTTCCGTCGTTGACGGCGGAGGCCCAGTCGGGGCTTCCGTCCTGGATGCCCGCGACGATTCCGCGGTCCCAGGCGTCGATCGTGAGGTCCCAGGCGTCGCGCACGGTGTCGCTGTCGCCGAGGAATTCCCCGTCCTCGCCCACGAACTTCGTCTCCGCCTGACCCATGACCTTGCTGAAGATGTCGCCGAGGGACACTTCGAGATACGACCCCGTCTCGGCTTTCAGCGTCTCGCCGAAGGTGAAGTAGTCCTCCCACGTCGACGTCGCCGCGGCCACCTCGGCCGGGTCGGTCGGCAGGCCGGCCTCTTCGAGGATGTCGGTGCGGTAGAACAGCGCCGTCGGTCCGATGTCGGTCGGGAGGCCGATGAGCTTGCCGTCGGCGGTCGTGGCCTCGGCGAGCTTCCACTCGGGGAAGTCGTCGAGGAGGTCGTCGATGCCGAGCGTGTTGAGGTCGGTGAAGAGACTGTCCTCCTGCAGGAAGTAGGGCATGTCCTCGCCCTTGACGCCCGTGATGCTGGGGATGCCGCTCTTGCCGGTGAAGACCGTGACGAGCTTCTGCTTGAAGTCGTCTCCGACGGTCGTGAACTCGATGTCGTCGTCCGGGAACTCGTCGGAGGCTGCGGCCGTGACGGTCTCGCTCAGTCCGCCTGGCCAGGTCCAGACGGTGACCTTGCCGGAGGCGTCTCCGCCCGCGGAGCCGGAGCACCCCGAGAGGGCGAGTGCGGCGACCGCGGTGACGGCGACCGCCGTCCAGCGGGATCGGTGGGTGGGGGTTCTCATGGGAGGGTGGTTCCTCTTTCGGTCGTCGGGTGGGATGTGGCGGGTCTAGGAGCGGTCGTCGTCGGATGGACGGGGGGTCGGCGCCGTGACGACGAAGGGGTTGTGCCCCTCCGCCCGCAGAGCGTCTCTGAGGAAGTCGAAACGGCCGGGCTCGGTGGCTCCAGGGTGCGCGTCGAGCCAGGGGACGAGTTCGCCGAGAGCGGGAGCCGCGGCTCCGCCGCCCGGTCGCGAGACGGTGATCGCGGCCACCAGGGAGGCGAAGTCCACCCGCTCGCACAGGTCCCACCCGGTGAGGCAGGCGGCGGCGAGCGCACCCCCGAAGACGTCGCCCGCTCCGGTCGCGTCGATCGCGACGACGCCGACGGAGGGGCGCACGGCCTCCTCCCCGGTGGTCGCGTCCACTGCGATGACGCCGCGCGAGCCGCGTGTGACGACGCTCAACGGCACGCGTTCGGCGAGGCGGCGGGCGGCGGTGATCGGGTCGTCGGTGCGCGTGTAGGCGAAGGCCTCTCGGTCGTTCGGGAGGAAGGCGAAGCTGCCCTCGAGGAGGTCGAGGAGGCCGCGATCCCAGTCGTCCTCCCACCCGACGTCCGCGAACACGCGCGTTCCCCGGGCAGCGCTCGAGGAGATCCAGTCGCCGAGGGAGGCGTCGAGGTGCACGCACGCCACGTCGGTCGTGGGCGAGTCGACGATGAGGTCGGCGAGCAGGGGCGCGGGGGTTCCGCCGGTGACGAGGGCGCGGTCGCCGTCGTAGCCGATCGACGCCGTCACCGGGAGCGTCCAGTCGTCGACCTCGCGCGTCGCGTCGATGATCCCCTCGGCCGCGAGCCGTGAACGGATGAGCGATCCGAGGTCGTCCGCCGGGCCGCCGACTGCTCCGGCGATCGCGGTGGGCACGCCGAGCCGAGCGGCGGCGACGGCGAAGTTCGCGATTCCTCCGGGGGTCCATCCGAAGGACGTCGTCCACCGCTCCTCGCCCAGCCGAGGCGCGTGGGGCAGGTCCGCGAACACGAAGTCCACGAACAACTGCCCCGCGGCCAGGAGCCGAGGAGTACCGAGCGGGAGTGCTGACGTCATCGTCCATCCGATTCTGCGTCGATGAGCGGGTGGTTTCAGCAGTTATAGCACCATTCACGCAGAATCGGTCAACATTGTGATCGAAAAGATTTGCACTGTGAGCGATTTTGAGCGATATAGTGACCGAGATGAAAGACCTTCGAGAGCGAGCAATCCTCCACCACCTCCGAGAGGCACGGGCCGCGTCCGTCGCCGAACTGGCCGAGTCCACGGGCTCGAGCATCGCGACGATCCGTCGTGATCTGCAGCGACTCGACGAGGCCGGTGTGCTGCACCGTACCCACGGGGGTGCGGTCATCGGCGAGGGCGACGCTCCCTTCGCCACGGTGGAGCCGGTGAACCGCGATGCGAAGGAACGGATCGCCCAGGCGGCGTCTGCGCTCGTCCACGACGGCCAGTCCGTGATCCTCGACATCGGCACCACGACGCTCCAGCTCGCGCGGCTCCTGCGTGGCCGACCGATCACGATCGTCACGCCGAACCTCGCCATCTATGAGGCGCTCCGCGACGACCGCGACGTACGCCTCATCCTGCTGCCGGGCGAGTACGACCCCGTCTACCGGAGCGTGTCTGGGCACCTCGCCACCGAGACCCTCCGCCTGATCCGGGCGGACATCGCCTTCCTCGGTGTGAGCGGGATCTCGAACGACGGCGACCTGCGGGACACGACGATCGCGCAGGTGCCGATCAAGCAGGCGATGGCGGCGGCGTGCGACAGTGCAACTGTGCTCGCCGACCACAGCAAGTTCCCGGGAAGCGGGGCCGGCCGCATCGCGATGCCGTCCACCGTCACCCGCGTCATCACGGACGAGAGGCCCCCGTCGGACGCGGGACTCTCGCTCACCGCCCACGACGTCGAGGTGGTCGTCGCGTGAAGCTCACGATGATCGGCGGCGGCGGATTCCGCACGCCCCTCGTCTTCGCCGCCCTCCTGCGGGACACCCAACCCGGGCGCATCGACCACGTCGCCCTCGTGGACACCGACGAGTCCCGGCTTCGCACGATGTCGAGGATCCTCGCCGACCAGGCGGCCGGCGTGCCCGACGCCCCACGAGTGACCGTGCACACCGATACACGAGAGGGCCTCACGGGCGCCGACTTCGTGTTCTCCGCCATCCGGGTGGGCGGGATGGATGGGCGCGCGGCCGACGAGCGCATCGGTCAGTCGCACGGCGTCATCGGCCAGGAGACCGTCGGCTACGGCGGCATCTCCTACGCCCTCCGCACGCTGCCCGTCGTGATGCGCCTCGCGGAACTCGTCCGCGACGTCGCGCCCGACGCGTGGGTGATCAACTTCACGAACCCCGCCGGCATCGTCACGGAGGCGATGTCGCGTGTGCTCGGCGACCGCGTCATCGGCATCTGCGACTCCCCGATCGGCCTCGCCCGGCGGGCACTCGGGGCTCTCGGCATCCGGTCGATGGAGACCACGGAGATCGAGTACGCGGGCCTCAACCACCTCGGCTGGGTCACCGCTCTGCGGGTCGACGGAGTCGACCGTCTCCCCGACCTCCTCGCCGCGCCCGATCGCCTGGGCTCCTTCGAAGAAGGCAAGCTCTTCGGTCCGGAATGGATCCAGACGATCGGCGCCCTCCCCAACGAGTACCTGCACTACTACGCGTTCCAGCGCGACGTGCTCCAGGCCGACCAGTACGCGCCGCAGACGCGCGGCCGCTACCTCCTCGTGCAGCAGGATCGGTTCTGGTCCCGCGCGGCCGACGCTGAACACCCGTACGCCGTGTGGCAGGACTTCCGCCACGAGCGCGAGACCACGTACATGGCGACCAACCGCGATTCCGCCGGTATGGGGGACCGGGACGAGGACGACCTCGTCTCGGGCGGGTACGAGGACGTCGCCCTCGCCTTGATGCGCGGCATCGCCTACGACCAGCGCGCCCGCCTCATCCTCAACGTCCGCTCCGGCGGCGCGCTCGAGGGCGTCGACGCCGACGCGGTCGTCGAGGTCCCCTGCATCGTCGACGCGAGCGGAGCGCACCCCGTCCCCGGAGCACGCGTCCCCGCCCACGGCCGCGGGCTCGTCACCGCCGTGAAGTACGTGGAGACCCAGACGATCGAGGCCGCGATCTCCGGCTCCCGTTCCGCCGCGCTCCGAGCGCTCGCGCTCCACCCGCTCGTCGACTCCGTCCGCGTCGCGGGGGCCCTCCTCGACGACGCCCGCTCGACCTTCCCCGACCTCTCCTACCTGCGCTGATCCGGCCCCGCGCCGACCACCGATCCGCCGATCTCCCGAAGGAACCACCGTGCACCGGAACCAGAAGCTCGTCGAAGAGCGCATCAAGCGCGTGCTCGATGAGCGCATCACGCCAGCCGTCTACTCCGCCCGCGTCCCGGTGACGCTCGCCGCGTGGGCGGTCCCCGATGAGCCGGTCCCCGCTGCTGAGGCTCTCGCCGCCGCCTACGAACCGTTCGCTGTCGGTGACATGTGGGGCCGCGCCTGGTCCACGTGGTGGTTCGAACTCACGGCCGACATCCCGGCGGAGTGGGCAGGCCGCACCGTCGAGCTCGTCGTCGACCCGGGCTTCCAGGGCGACTGGCCGGGGAACCAGGCGGAGGGCCTCCTCTTCACTCCCGATGGTGTGCCCGTGAAGGGCATCCACCCGCGGAACACCTACGCACGCCTGGCCGAGTCCGCCGTGGGTGGAGAGCGGATCCACCTGTATCTCGAGGCCGCTGCCAACCCGGACATCCTCGTGAACGAGTTCATCCCCACCCCGTACGGCTCGAAGAAGACCGCGCCGGCCGAGCCCATCTACCGCTTCCGCACCGCTGATCTGGCCGTCTTCGAGCCCGAGGTGTGGGGGCTGCGCTTCGACGTCGAGGTGCTGTACCAGCTGCTCAAGGAACTCCCGGAGACGGAGCCGCGCCGCCACGAGGTGCTCCGCGCGCTCGAGCGAGCGCTCGACGTGCTGCTGCTCGACGACATCGTCGGGACGGCCGCCATCGCCCGCGCCGAGCTCGTCGACGTGCTCAGCCGCCCGGCGAACGCCTCGGCGCACGTGCTCTCCGGAATCGGTCACGCCCACATCGACAGCGCCTGGCTGTGGCCCATCCGCGAGACCAAGCGGAAGACGGGCCGCACGTTCTCCAACGTCCTCGCGCTCGCCGAGCAGTACCCCGACTTCAAGTTCGCCGCCTCCTCGGCCCAGCAGTACGCGTGGATCAAGGAGAACCACCCGACCGTATGGGACGGCATCCGACGCGCCATCGAGGCCGGCCAATGGATCGTCGTCGGCTCCCAGTGGATCGAGCCGGACGGCAATCTCCCCGGAGGCGAGGCCATGTCGCGCCAGATCACTCAGGGCCTGCGCTTCTTCCGCGACGAGCTCGGTGTCGACACGCACGGCATCTGGCTGCCCGACTCGTTCGGGTACACGGCGGCGTTCCCGCAGATCGCACGCCTCGCGGGGCTCGATTGGTTCCTCACGCAGAAGATCTCCTGGAACCAGACCAACGAGTTCCCCCACCACAGCTTCTGGTGGGAGGGCATCGACGGCACCCGCATCTTCACGCACTTCCCGCCGATCGACACCTACAACTCCACGCTCGAGGGCGAAGAGCTGCACCACGCCGTGCGGCAGTTCCGCGACAAGGGCCGTGCCACCACCTCGCTCGTCCCGTTCGGCTACGGCGACGGGGGCGGCGGACCGATCCGCGAGATGATGGAGCGGCAGCGCCGCGTCGAGTCCCTGGAGGGGTCGCCGATCGTGAAGATCGAGCACCCCGACGACTTCTTCGCGCGCGCCGAGGAGGAGTACCCGGACGCGCCCGTGTGGGTCGGCGAGCTCTACCTCGAGCTGCACCGCGGGACGTTCACGTCGCACGCCCGCGAGAAGCGCGGCAACCGTGAGGCGGAGCACCTCCTGCGCGAGGCCGAACTGTGGTGGACGGCCGCGGCCCTCCGCGGCGCCGAGTACCCGTACGAGGTGCTCGACCGGCTCTGGCAGTCGACCCTGCTCCAGCAGTTCCACGACATCCTGCCGGGGTCGTCGATCCGGTGGGTCCACGAGGAGAACGAGGCCGACTACGCCCGCAACATCGGGGAGCTCGACCGGCTCGTCGCCGACGGTATCTCCCGCGCCGGTGGCGCCGGCGCCGTCGTGAACTCAGCCGACCACGAGCGCCGCGAGCTCCTGCTCGACGCCGACGGCGCCCCCGCCGGTGTCGTTCGGGTTCCCGGCAGCGGCTTCGCCTCGCTCGACGTCGTGGAGCCGGCCTCCCCCGTGACCGCGCACCGGGACGGCGACACGATCGTCGTGGAGAACGGCCTCGTCCGGATCGTCGTCGACGGACGCGGACTCGTCGTCTCCATCGTCGACCTCGGCGGCGACCGCGAGCTCGTCCCGGCGGGACGCGCAGCCAACCTCCTGCAGCTGCACCAGGACGTGCCCAACGCCTGGGACGCCTGGGACATCGACGCCCATTATCGCAACACCGTACGCGACCTCGACGTGGCCGACGAGGTCGACCTCGTGGAGGCCGGACCGCTACGCGCCGTCGTCCGCGTCCGTCGCGCCTTCGGCACATCGCGGGTGGAGCAGACCATCGCGGTCCATGCCGACGACGTCCGGGTCCACCTCGGCGTCGAGCTCGAGTGGAACGAGCGCGAGAAGCTCCTCAAGGCCTCCCTGCCCTTCGTCGTGCACGCCCAGCACCACAGCGCCGAGATCCAGTACGGGCACGTGCGCCGCGCCATCCACACGAACACGTCGTGGGACGACGCACGCTTCGAGGTCATGGCGCATCGATGGGTCCACGTGGAGGAGCCCGGCTACGGCATCGGCGTCACGAACGCCGCGACCTACGGCCACGACATCACGCGTCGCGTCGGTGCCACGGGCGAGGTCGAGACGGAGGTCCGCCTGAGCCTCGTGCGTGCCGCGAACTCACCGGACCCCGAGCAGGATGCCGGCCATCACTCGTTCCGGTACGCCGTGCATCCGGGCGCCGACATCGCCGACGTGGTCGCGAGCGGTTACGAGCAGAACCTGGCTCTACGAGCCCCGACGACGGACGAAGCGGTGGCCGTGGAGGCGTGGAGCGTCGTCGCATCGGCGCATCCCGCCGTACGCGTCGAGGCCGTGAAGCTCGCCGACGACCGTTCCGGCGACGTCGTCGTGCGCGTCTACGAGTCCCTCGGCCGCCGCTCGTCGACGACGCTCACACTCGGCTTCGACGTCGCGGAGGCGACGGAGGTCGATCTGCTCGAGCGCCCGCTCGCCGAGGACGGTCCGCGGGCTCTCGCGTTCGCCCGCGCGGACGAGCGCACGGTCACTCTCCGCCTCCGCCCCTTCCAGGTGGTGACGCTCCGCTTTCGGCGCGCCTGACGGCATGCATCGCTACCGTCGACGTGCCGAGGTGGAGCGGGCTCAGAGGCCGTCGTCGCGTGTGACGTCGGCCGGCGTCCTGTCCGGACGGAGGCCCCGCCACACGGGGTGACGGAGGCGGCCGCCGCCGGTCCAGTCGGCGAAGGTCACCTCGCCCACGAGATCCGCGCGCACCCACTCGGCGTCGTCGGCGTCGGGACGGGGCACATCGACGACCGGTGTCTTCCGTGCCCGCGCGTCGAGCTGCGCGCGCAACCGTCGACGAGCCGAGTCCGTGAACCCGGTGCCCACTCGACCGGCGTAGACGAGCGCACCCGAATCATCCGGCACGGCGACGAGCAGTGAACCGAGCGACTCGGCGAGCGCGTTGTTCCCCGGTCGCCACCCCACGATCACGACCTCCTGCGTCTTCTCGTGGACGAGCTTGATCCAGTCCCGCGACCGCCGCCCCGCCCGATAGACGGAGTCCGTGCGCTTCGCCACGACTCCCTCCAGGCCGAGCCGCTTCGAGGTCGACACCGCGTGCTCCACGTCGCCGTCGAGCGCCGGCGGGATCTGCACGGTGGCCTTGCCGCTCGTCGTCCCATTCCGCACGACGGCGAGCTCATCGAGGATCGCGCGGCGTCGCGTGTAGGACTCCCGTGTGAGATCCTCGCCCTCGCGCTCCAGCACATCGAAGACCATGACCGTCGCCGGGATGCGGGCCATCGCGCGCGCGACGTCCGCGGGCTTCGTGATCCCCAGCCGGTTCTGCAGGGCCGAGAACACGGGTCGCCCCTTCTCGAGTGCGACGATCTCCGCATCGAGGACGACGTCCGACGGGAAGGCCTCGGCGAGCGCCTCCGCGATGTCGGGGAACGTCGCCGTGAGGTCGAGTCCGTTCCGGGATCCGAGAACGGCGCCGCCGTCCTCGATCCGCGCGATGCACCGGATCCCATCCCATTTCATCTCGAACGCCCAGTCCCCGTCGGTGGAATCGACGTCGGACACGGAGCCGCGCGTCGCGAGCATGGGGGAGGGGAGGCGCCGTGACGATCGGTCGGTCGCGCCCACACGCCGCCGCGCCGGCGAGGCCGGTCCTCCGGCCGCGGTCGCCGTCGGTGCCGCGTCGTCCCCCTCGTGCTCAGCGGCCGTGTAGGTGCCCTCGAGCTCCATGCGGTGGAACAGCCAGTTCTTCGGATCACCGCCGGCTTTGGTGCGGATGAGGGCGATCTTCGCGCGCCCGCCGAGGCCGCCGTCCGCGCGGCCGTCGAGGGTCACGATGATCTCGTCATCCCGCCACTTCTCCGTGACATAGGTACCCGCGTCCCAGATCGTCACGGTGCCGGCGCCGTATTCCCCCGTCGGAATGCGTCCTTCGAAGCTCGCGTAGTCGAGTGGATGATCCTCGGTCTGAACCGCGAGGCGGTTCTTCTCGCCGAGGTCCGGCACCCCCTTCGGCAGCGCCCACGACACGAGCACCCCGTCGCGCTCGAGGCGGAAGTCGTGATGGTGGCCGCGGGCGTGGTGGTCCTGAACGACGAACGTGTCGTCGTTCCCCTGCGCCGGACTCTCCTCGGGGACGGGCTCCGGCGTCTTCGCACCGTCGCGCTTCGAGCGGTAGACGGTGAGCCTGTCCGGGGTCCGGACCACGGCTCCCTCGTCTCCGAGGATCGCGGCGAGCGGGTCGTCGATGGTCTGCATCCGGTCGAGCACCTCGGAGTATTCGAGGTGTCGCAGCTCGGGATCGTCGAGCTCCTCCCATGTGCGCGGCACGGCGACCGTGGGGTGCGCGCGGCCGCGGAGGGAGTACGGCGCGATCGTGGTCTTCGCTCCGCTGTTCTGACTCCAGTCGACGAGGACCCGCCCCCCGCGCTTCGCCTTCTTCATGTCGCTCACGACGAGGTCGGGATGGTCCGCCTCGAGTACCCGGGCCAGCTCGTGTGCGACCTCCGACACGGCGTCGGAGGTCTGCGAGCCGTCGAGTGCCGCATAGAGGTGGAGGCCTTTGCTGCCGCTCGTCACGGGCACGGGCTCGAGGCCCATCCCCTGCAGGAACTCGCGCGCGCTGCGTGCGACCGTCACGCACTCGGCGAGTCCCGTGCCAGGTCCCGGATCGAGGTCGAGCACGAGCCGGTCGGGGTTCTGCCGAGCGCCGTGAGAGTCCACTCGCCACTGCGGCACGTGGATCTCGAGGCTCGCGATCTGCGCGAACCACGCGAGCGTGGCCTCGTCGTTCACGAGCGGATACACGTTGTGATGGTCGCTGTGCTCGATGTCGACCCGCGCCACCCAGTCGGGAGTGGAGCCGTCGAGGTTCTTCTGGAAGAAGACCTCGCCAGGGTCGTCGTCGGTGCCCACCCCATGCACCCAGCGCTTCCGCGTGGCGGGACGGTCGCGCACGAACGGCAGCAGGTGCGGGGCGATCGACGAGTAGTAGCCGATCACGTCGGCCTTCGTCGTGCCGGTCTCCGGGTAGAGCACCTTGTCGAGGTTCGTGAGCCGCAGCCGGCGTCCGCCGATCTCGACGAGCTGGGGTCCCCCCGACCTGCCCGAACCTCGTGACACCATGCCCCACCATAGGCTTCGGCGCCTTCCGAGCGTCAACCCCCTCGGTATTGCAGGCCCCACCGGTGTTTACTGTGTTCATGAGGTCCATCTGGAAGGGCTCGATCACGTTCGGTCTCGTGAACGTGCCCGTGAAGCTGTACTCGGCCACCGAGGACCACGACGTCTCCCTCCACCAGGTGCACGATGCCGACGGCGGCCGCATCCGGTACGAGCGTCACTGCGAGATCTGCGGCAAGAAGGTGGCCTACGAGCACATCGACAAGGCCTACGACGACGGCGAGAACACGGTGGTGCTGTCGAAGGAGGACATCGGGAGCCTGCCGGAGGAGCGCAGCAAGGAGATCGACGTCGTCGAGTTCGTGCCGACGGACCAGATCGATCCGATCATGCTCGACCGCAGCTACTACCTCGAGCCCGACTCGAAGTCGACGAAGTCGTACGTTCTGCTGCGTCGCACCCTCGAGGCCACGGAACGCACGGCCATCGTGCAGTTCGCACTGCGCAGCAAGACGCGGCTCGCCGCGCTCCGTGTGCGCGACGACGTGCTCGTGCTGCAGACGCTCCTCTGGGACGACGAGGTGCGCGAGGCCGCGTTCCCGTCGCTCGACGAGGATGTCAAGATCGCGAAGCGCGAGCTCGACATGGCCGGACAGCTGGTCGCCTCGTTCGAGTCGGACTTCGAGCCGTCGAAGTTCACCGACGAGTACCAGCAGCAGCTGCGCACCCTCATTCAGGCGAAGATCGAGCAGGGCGACACGATCGACACGGACGCGACCTTCGGCAAGACGGAGGACGACGAGGGCGACGGTGAGGTGATCGACCTCATGGAGGCGCTCAAGCGCAGCGTGGAGTCGACGCGGAAGAAAACCGGGAGCAAGAAGGGCGCGTAATCCCGCCGGGCGAATCACTCCCCGGGGACGTCCTCCGGGACCGCCTCGTGGTGACGGAGGCCGTGCGTCCGCCGATCCTCCTTCATCTCCGCCTCGAAGAGGTGCCGCTTCCCGTCGGCGAGGGTCTCGCGCGCCTCGCGCTCGAGGTCCTTGAACGTGGCGTAGTAGCCGTCGTCGTAGTCCTCGACGATCTGGAAGGTCCACCGGCCCTCGATCGCGTTGCGTCCGACGAGGTCGCGCTGGATCCTGTCGGCCAGATCCGCGTGTCCGGCATCGCGGAGCGCGTCCACCGCCTCGCCGAGGTTGAGGTCGGCCTGACCCGTCATCCGATGGAACCCGTACAGCAGACCCCGCGCGTGCTCGACGACCTCGAGCGCCTCGGAGAGCTTGCCGAGCGCCTCGACGGTCGCGTCGTCGAGTCCGGCGGGTCGGAGGTGGGCGGCATCGGGTCGGTCCTGCTCGGAAGAAGTCATGTCCTCATCCTGCGTGCGGCCGTCCCGTCCGGGTAGGGGTCGACGCGAACACGTCGCTGTGGCACGTGCACATCACAACTCGATGTCGACGACCGCCACCCCGTATCGCGATGGGCATCGTCCCGACAAGATGGGGGAATGCGTGTCGTCTTCGCCCCCGATTCCTTCAAAGGCACGGCGAGCGCCGATCGCGTCGCGGCAGCCCTGGCCTCAGGCTGGCGAACCGTTCGCCCTGACGACGAGCTCGTCCTCGTTCCGATGGCCGACGGCGGCGAGGGCACGGTCGACGGCTTCGCGATGGCACGACCGGACGGCGTGCTCCATGATGTGGAGGTCGAGGGACCGGAGGGGCCCTCCCGTAGCGCGTGGCTCGAGCTGCCCGATGGCACGGCCGTCGTCGAGCTCGCGTCGGCGTGCGGGATCGAGCTGTGGGGCGACGAGTACACCTTCGATGCGGGGACCCACGGGCTGGGCGAGGTCATCACGGCCGCCCTCGACGGCGGTGCGCGCCGCCTGCTCGTCGGCATCGGGAGCAGCGCGTCGACCGACGGCGGTGCCGGCATGCTCGCCGCCCTGGGCGCACGCATCGTCGACGTGGACGGCGACGCGATCGGACCCGGCAATGCGGGGCTCGCCGAGGCCGCGACTCTCGACCTCTCGGATATGCGGCCCCTTCCCGAGGGTGGTGTCGTCGTGCTGTGCGACGTCACGAACCCCCTCCTCGGACCGGCGGGTGCCGCCGCGGTGTTCGGCCCGCAGAAGGGGGCGACCCCCGAAGACATCCCGTTCCTCGAGGAGAATCTCGCGCACCTCGCTTCGCTCGGCACCGTCGATCCGTTCACTCCCGGGGCCGGTGCTGCCGGCGGAACGGGCTGGGCTCTGCTCCAGTGGGGCGCCACGATCGAGGCGGGCGCGGGCGCCGTGGCCCGGGAGGTCGGACTCGAGGGCGTCGTCGCCACGGCCGACATCGTCGTGACGGGCGAAGGGCGCTTCGACGACCAGACCGCGGCGGGGAAGGTACCCGCGCACGTCGCCTCTCTCGCACCGGGGCGCGTCATGCTCGTGGCCGGGTCCATCGACGCGGACACGTCCTCGTTCCTCGCGGCCGTCGACCTCGTCGGACTGGTGGGGCAAGACCGCGCTCTCAGCGATACGGCCGAGGCTCTCGAACTCGCCGGATCCGAGCTCGCACGCGTCACTCCGCGCTGATCTCGTCCCGTCACCCGGCAGCGCGTGTCGGCGCGGGCACGGCTTGCACGCGCTCCCCCCTCACCTCACGGGCGAGCACCGCGGCGACTCCGGCTCCGCACAGCGCGAAGCCGGCGAGGGTCAGGCCGGTGAGCGGCTCGCCCAGAAGGACGAAACCGGCGAGCGCCGTCGCCGGTGCGATGAGGAAGAGGAGCGCGTTGAGCGCCGTGATTCCGATCCGTCCGAGCAGCCACCAGTAGAGCCCGTACGCCGCGAGGGTGGGCAGCACCGCTGCGAGCGACGCCGAGAGCCAGAACGACGCGGTCATCGGGGGAATGAGGGTGCCGGTCACCGCGGCGAGGACCAGGCACACCAGCGCGGTGACCGCGATGTGCACCGTGAGGACCACGATCACGGGGCTTCGGGTCGAGGAGCGCCGTTCGAGGAAGGTGCCCACGATGAGGCAGGCCATCGCGAGCACGGGGAAGGCGTAGGCGAGCGGGTGCGCGACCGCGCCACCGATCTGCGACCCGACCACGAGCGCGACCCCGATAGCTCCCGCGCCGAGCCCGGCCCACTGAGCCCCGTGCACCCGTAGCCCGAGCAGCGGACCGACGAGGGTCGCGACCACGAGCGGCTGCACCGCATCGATGAGGGCCGTCGTGCCGACGGCCACCCCCGACCCCACCGCAGCGTAGACGAAGACGCAGTATCCCGTCTGGGCGAAGAGACCGATGATCGCCTGCCGCTTCAGCGCGCCCCCGGTCACGTCACGATGCCAGCCGCGCCACAGGACGACGGCGACGAGGATCGCGGCGAGCGGCACGAACCGCCAGACCAGAAGGGTCGTCCACGACACGTCGGCCGGGAGGAGAGCCGGGATGACGAACCCGGAGCTCCAAGACAACACGAAGCCGATGGCCGCCCCGATCGTCATCAGGCGCGCCGTGACGACACTCGAATGTATACCGACCTGTTTACCCATGACGCCTACTATACAGATCTGTTTAGTCGGCTCCTCTCGACGTTGGGGCGGCAAGGAGGCCGACCGCGCCGTGCCTGAATGCTGGGGAGTGCGGGACGGGCCACAAGGGAGGACTCTTGACCTGGGACCCGCGATCCCGCGGGCCCTCTCGCCATCGACCTCGATGGCATGGAGAGGACGCATCATGCTCACGATCCAGAACCTGGCCCCCGTCTTAGACCTCGCATCGACTCACGGCGGTCTCCGTGACGACAGACACGTGTCGTCCGTCCTGGCCGAGACCGGCTGGGATCCGAGCCCGCCCGATCACGACGGCGCGATCGACGACTGCCGATGGCGGTTCGCGGGGCCGTCGAGCGACCCGGTTCTCGGTGCCCACACCTGGACGTCCTCGTCAGGAGGGACGGGACTCGGTCTCGGGATCATCATCGAGACCGCTTCCCTCCCTGCGGCCCGCGCACTCCGCGACACCATCCGGGCCCACATCGTCTCGATCGGGTCGTTCGTGCAGGTCGAGTCCGGCGAGGGCTGGTGCGCCTGGTCGGACGGACGGGTCCGCGTCGACCTCGGCGTGCTCGCCGGCTCGGAGGACGACGGTGAGAGCATCCGCTCGACCGTGCAGGTGGGTCTCGAGCCGGAGGGCCTGGATGCCGAAGGCGGCGCCGGGATTCCGATAGCGGGGGTCGATCACCCAGCCCGGCTCTGAGAGCCTCCTATACCGAGCGGTATACTCGGTTCATGGTCGCAGCGGTTCCGGTCCTTCCCGAGCTCACTCCCGCGGCGCGGCGGGTCCTCGACGCGGCGTCCGTCCTCTTCTACGAGCGGGGGATCCACGCCGTCGGGGTCGACACCATCGCGGAGTCCGCCGGCGTCACGAAGAAGACGCTCTACGACCGCTTCGGCTCGAAGGAGCAACTCGTCGTCACCTACCTGCAGGCGCGCGACGCCCGCTGGCGCGACCACGTCGCGACACACCTCGAGCAGCACCCGGAACCAGGGGTCGATCGCGTTCTCGCGATCTTCGACGCGTCCATCTCCTGGTCGGACGAGAACAGCCCGAAGGGCTGCAGCGCCATCAACGCCCGCGCCGAGATCGGCGACGGACACGACGGCCATCCCGTGTTCCCCGAGGTGGCCCGGCAGAAGACGTGGCTCCTCGAGACGTTGACGGAACTGTGCGGGGAGGCCGGCATCGCCGATCCCGGGCACACGGCGCGCCTCCTCATGCTGCTCTACGAGGGTGCGATCGTCACGGTGGGCATGGAGACGTTCCCGCACCCGTTCGAACTCGCGCGCGACGCCGCGCGCGACGTCCTCGCCCTTCGATCCACGGAGCGTTCATGACAGCCACCGACGGCACTGATGACCTCGACGCCCTCGCCCGCATCGCGGCCGACCTCGACGACTCCGACCCGCTCGCGGCCTTCGTCGACGAGTTCGAGCCGGCGGACGGCGTCGTCTCCTATCTGGACGGGAACTCGCTCGGCCGACCGGTCCGCGGCACGGGTGAGAGGATCGCCGACTTTGTCGCGAACGATTGGGGCACACGCCTCATCCGTTCGTGGGACGAGGGCTGGATGGAGCTGCCTTACGCTCTCGGCGACAGGATCGGCCGCATCACCCTCGGCGCAGCCCCCGGCCGGACGGTCGTCGCCGATTCCACCACGGTGCTGCTCTACAAGCTCATCAGCGCCGCGGTGCAGGACGCCCCCGCCGGGTCGCGCATCCTGATCGAGCGGGGAAACTTCCCCACGGATCGGTTCCTCGTGGAAGGGATCGCGGCGCACCGGGGTCTCGTCATCGACTGGGTGGACCCGGATCCCATCGCGGGCGTCACGGGCGACGATGTCACCGCCGCGCTCACCCCGGACACCGTCCTCGTCGTCCTCAGCAATGTGGACTACCGCTCGGGAGCCCTCGCGGATCTCCCGGCCATCACGCGCGCGGTTCATGACGCCGGCGCCCTCATCCTCTGGGACCTCTGCCACAGCGCCGGTGTCGTCCCGATGACCCTCGACGCGAGCGGGGTCGACCTCGCCGTGGGCTGCACATACAAGTACCTCAACGGCGGACCCGGTTCGCCCGCCTTCGCCTACGTGCGGGCCGGCCTGCAGGAGAGGCTCGAACAGCCGATCTGGGGATGGATGGGTGCTGCGGACGTCTTCGCGATGGCACCCGAGTACCGCCCGGGCACGGGAATGCGCCGCTTCCTCAGCGGCACACCTCCTGTTGTGGGGATGCTCGCGATGCAGGGGATGCTCGACCTCATCGAGCGGGCGGGGATGGACGCGGTGCGCGCCAAGTCGATCGCGCTCACCGAGTTCGCGATCCGTGCGTATGACGCCCTTCTCGCACCGGCGGGTGTCGAGCTGCTGACCACCCGTGATTCTGAACACCGCGGTTCCCACATCACGATCGGCCATCCGTCGTTCCGTGAGGTGACGGCGCAGTTGTGGACGGAGGGTGTCGTGCCCGACTTCCGGGCGCCGCAGGGCATCCGCCTCGGCCTGTCCCCGCTCAGCACGACCTTCGCCGAGACGCTCCGCGGCGTGACGGCGGTCGCCGCCGCCCTCCCACGCTGAGGGCGCATCGGAGCGGGAGCATCCGAAGCGACTAGGCGCCGACGGTGTAGTGCGTCACGATCCACTCCCGGTCCACCAGGAACTGGTCGTCCTCGGGGTAGAAGCGCGCGCGGTCGATCTCGTCGCCCGCGAAGGCGCGGATCGCGTCGAAGGACTCCCAGTACGAGACCGTGACGATCGTGGACCGTCCGTCCTCGTGGTCGCGCGACATGATGTACGCGCCACGGTTGCCGGGGGTCTCGCGGTAGCCCGCCATTCCCGACCGGTCCATGTAGGCGATGTACTCGTCCTTATTCACGGTCTCGACCCAGCCGTGCCACAGGCGCACGACGCTGCCGACGGGGGGTGCGGGTCTTTCGGATGATGCGGTCGGTTCACTCATGGAATCAGGCCTCCGCATCCAGGAGACCACGGATGGAGAACGCGGGCAACCGCCTTGAGGGGGATATCCGCGGCGTCGTGCCGGACCGATCGAGAAACTGTGGAGCCTGGGAGAATCGAACTCCCGACATCCTGCTTGCAAAGCAGGCGCTCTACCAACTGAGCTAAGGCCCCGCACTCATCGGTTCGTGCCCTGACGACGTGGCCACCAGGTTTTGATCTTGATGAGCGGAGTGGGGATACGAGGACTTGAACCTCGGACCTCTTCGTTATCAGCGAAGCGCTCTAACCGCCTGAGCTATATCCCCGTGGGTGGACCGAAGTAGAGATTACCTGAATTAGCGAGCTAATCCCAATCGGCCCATCAACCGACGCCGAGCGTCAGTTGTTGGTGAAGCCCACGAGCACGCCGCCCGTGATCTTGACGCTCAGGTTGTACAGCGCGGCGCTCAGAGCGCCGAGCGCCGTCACGACGATGAGGTTCAGCACCGCGGCCACGAGCGCGAAGCCCATGATGCGGTTGAGGCCGAACAGCGCCGTGAGGTCGTCGCCCTCTCCGGCGACCGCCTGGTACAGCCCGTTGATGCTGTCGAGGACGCCCGTGCGCTCGACCACCGTGTAGATGAGGAACGCGGCGACGATCGTGATGATCGCGACGGCGATGGCGAGAAGGAACGAGAGCTTCACGGCCGACCAGAAGTCGACGTACACGAGCTTCAGTCGGACCTGCTTGCTCGACGGCTTCTTGGCCGACTTCTTCGCGAGTTTGTCTGCGACGGTACTCATTCCTGCTCTTCCTTGTCCACGACGATCGTCTCGGGGGTCTCGGTGGCGGCCTCCTCGGAGTCCGCGGGCACCTCGACGGCGAGATTCCGGTCGCTGTTCTTCGCGAGTGCAATGATGCGGTCGTCGTCCGCGAAGCGGGCGAACACCACGCCCATCGTGTCACGTCCCTTGGTGGGGACCTCGGCCACGGCAGAGCGTACCACCTTGCCGCTGGCAAGAACCACAAGCACCTCGTCGTCCTCGCCGGCGATGAGGGCGCCCGCGAGGTCGCCCCGATCCTCGCTCAGCTTGGCCACCTTGATGCCGATTCCGCCTCGTCCCTGCAGCCGGTACTGGTCGACGGCCGTGCGCTTCGCGAAGCCGCCCTCCGTCACGACGAAGACCGAGGCGGACGTGCCGTCCGTCGGCAGGACCGACGCGGACAGCAGTTCGTCATCACCGCGGAAGTGCATGCCGATGACGCCGGAGGTCGACCGGCCCATGGGCCGCAACGTGCCGTCATCGGCCGTGAAGCGAATCGACATGCCGTGCCGCGAGACGAGGAGCATGTCGCTGTCCTCCTCCACGAGCAGAGCGGACACGAGCTCGTCGCCGTCGCGCAGGTTGATCGCGATGATGCCGCCCGAGCGGTTCGTGTCGTACTCGGTGAGCGTCGTCTTCTTCACGAGACCGTTGCGGGTGGCGAGCACGAGGTACTTCGCCGTCTCATAGTCGCGGATGTCGAGGATCTGCGCGATCTGCTCGTCGGGCTGCAGCGCGAGGAGGTTGGCGACGTGCTGGCCCTTCGCGTCTCGGCCGGCCTCCTGCACCTCGTACGCCTTCGCGCGGTACACGCGGCCCTTGTCCGTGAAGAAGAGGAGCCAGTGGTGAGTCGTGGTGACGAAGAAGTGCTCGACGACGTCATCAGCGCGCAGCTGCGCACCCTTCACGCCCTTGCCGCCGCGGTGCTGCTGACGGTAATTGTCGCTGCGCGTGCGCTTGATGTACCCGCCGCGGGTGACGGAGACGACCATCTCCTCCTCGGGGATGAGGTCCTCCATGGACATGTCGCCGTCGAAGCCGAACATGATCTCGGTGCGACGGTCGTCGCCGAAGCGCTCGACGACCTCGGTGAGCTCGTCGGAGACGATCGTGCGCTGGCGTTCGGGGCTCGCGAGGATCGCCTTGAACTCGGCGATCTCCAGCTCGAGCTCGGCGAGACGGTCGATGATCTTCTGGCGCTCGAGAGCAGCAAGGCGGCGGAGCTGCATCGCGAGGATCGCGTCGGCCTGCAACTGGTCCACACCGAGGAGTTCCATGAGGCCGGTGCGTGCCTCCTCCGCGTCGGGGGAGCGGCGGATGAGGGCGATGACCTCGTCGAGCGCGTCGAGCGCGAGGACGTAACCGCGCTGGATGTGCGCGTCGGCCTCGGCCTTCTTGAGACGGTACTGCGTGCGCCGGACGATGACCTCGATCTGGTGCGCGACCCACGCAGAGATGAATCCGTCGAGGGCGAGCGTGCGAGGCACACCGTCGACGATCGCGAGCATGTTCGCGCCGAAGTTCTCCTGCAGCTGCGTGTGCTTGTAGAGGTTGTTGAGCACGACCTTCGCGACGGCGTCGCGCTTGAGCGTGATGACGAGGCGCTGGCCCGTCCGACCCGACGTCTCGTCGTTGATGTCGGCGATGCCCGAGATCTTGCCGTCCTTCACGAGGTCGGCGATCTTGATGGCGAGGTTGTCCGGGTTGACCTGGTACGGCAGCTCGGTGACGACGAGCGAGGTGCGTCCCTGGATCTCCTCCACGCTCACGACGGCACGCATCGTGATCGAGCCGCGACCCGTCAGGTACGCGTCGTGGATGCCCTTGGTGCCGAGGATCTGCGCGCCGGTGGGGAAGTCGGGGCCCTTGATGCGCTGCATGAGCGCCTCGAGCAGCTCCTCACGGGGCGCCTCCGGGTGGGCGAGGTGCCACAGGGCGCCTTCGGCCACCTCGCGAAGGTTGTGCGGCGGGATGTTGGTGGCCATACCCACGGCGATACCGACCGAACCGTTGACGAGCAGGTTCGGGAAACGGGCGGGGAGGACGAGCGGTTCCTGCGTGCGACCGTCGTAGTTGTCGCCGAAGTCGACGGTGTCCTCGTCGATGTCGCGCACCATCTCGAGCGCGAGAGGGGCCATCTTCGTCTCGGTGTACCGCGGGGCCGCGGCGCCGTCGTTGCCGGGGGAGCCGAAGTTGCCCTGGCCGAGCGCGAGCGGGTAGCGGAGGCTCCACGGCTGGACGAGGCGCACGAGCGCGTCGTAGATGGCCGTGTCTCCGTGCGGGTGGAACTGGCCCATCACGTCGCCGACGACACGGGCGCACTTCGAGAACGACTTGTCCGGACGGTACCCGCCGTCGTACATGGCGTAGATCACGCGGCGGTGCACCGGCTTCAGGCCGTCGCGCACCTCGGGGAGGGCGCGACCGACGATCACGCTCATCGCGTAGTCGAGGTACGACCGCTGCATCTCCAGCTGGAGGTCGACCTGGTCGATCTTGCCGTGGGGGCCGACCGGTTCCGCGGGCGTCTCGTCCGGGGTGATGTCTTCGTCTGCCATGTTTCTCTTCCTACCGTCGTCGCTTCGACAAGCTCAGCGACCGTGGATCGCCCGTCTTCCGGTCCCTGAGCTTGTCGAAGGGCAGGGACCGTGCCACCGCGCTAGATGTCGAGGAAGCGCACGTCCTTGGCGTTCTTCTGGATGAAGGAGCGACGACTCTCGACGTCCTCTCCCATGAGGGTCGAGAAGATCTCGTCCGCCGCGGCCGCGTCGTCGAGGGTGACCTGGAGGAGCGTGCGCGTCTCCGGGTTCATCGTGGTCTCCCACAGCTCCTTGTAGTCCATCTCGCCGAGACCCTTGTAGCGCTGGATGCCGTTGTCCTTGGGGATGCGGCGACCGTTCGCGACACCGTCGGCCAGGAGAGCGTCGCGCTCCGCGTCGCTGTACACGTAGTCGTGCGGCGCGTTCGACCACTTGAGGCGGTAGAGCGGCGGCTGCGCGAGGTACACGTAGCCCATCTCGATGAGCGGCCGCATGTACCGGAAGATGAGCGTGAGGAGCAGCGTCGTGATGTGCTGCCCGTCCACGTCGGCATCGGCCATGAGCACGATCTTGTGGTACCGCGCCTTGTCGGTGTTGAAGTCCTCGCCGATGCCGGCACCGAACGCCGTGATCATGGCCTGGACCTCGGCGTTGCCCATGGCGCGGTCGAGCCGGGCCTTCTCCACGTTGAGGATCTTGCCCCGCAGCGGGAGGATCGCCTGCGTCATCGGGTTGCGCCCCTGCGTGGCGGAACCGCCGGCCGAGTCGCCCTCCACGATGAAGATCTCGGAGATCGACGGGTCCTTGGACTGGCAGTCCTTGAGCTTGCCGGGCATGCCGCCGCCCTCGAGGAGTCCCTTGCGCCGCGCGGTCTCGCGCGCCTTGCGGGCGGCCATGCGCACGGTCGCGGCCTGGATCGCCTTGCGGATGATCTCCTTGGCCTGCTGCGGGTTGCGCTCGAACCAGTCGCCGAGCTGATCGCCGACGACCTTCTGCACGAACGACTTCGCCTCGGTGTTGCCGAGCTTCGTCTTCGTCTGGCCCTCGAACTGCGGTTCGCCGAGCTTCACGGAGACGACGGCCGTGAGGCCCTCGCGGACATCCTCGCCCGAGAGGTTGTCGTCCTTCTCCTTGAGGATGTTGTTCGCCTTGGCGTACTTGTTCACGAGGAGGGTGAGCGCCGCACGGAAGCCTTCCTCGTGCGTGCCTCCCTCGTGCGTGTTGATGGTGTTCGCGTAGGTGTGCACGCTCTCCGTGTACGCCGTGGTCCACTGCATGGCCACCTCGAGCGCGATCTTGCGCTCGGTGTCCTCGGACTCGAAGGAGATGATGTCGCCGCCGACGATCTCCGCGCGCTTCGCGTTGTTGAGGTACTCGACGTAGTCGACGAGCCCGCGCTCGTAGAAGAAGACGTCCGCTCGACCCTTCTCGTGCGCTGCTTCGTCGATCTCGCCCGCGACGTCCTGGATCTCGCCGCGCGAGGTGCGCTCATCGGTCAGCTCGATGCGCAGCCCCTTGTTGAGGAACGCCATCTGCTGGAAGCGCGAGCGGAGGGTGTCGTAGTCGAACTCGACGGACTCGAAGATCTCGCCGTTCGGCCAGAACGTGATGGTCGTACCGGTCTGGTCGGACTCGCCGACCTTCTCGAGCGGGGCCTCCGGAACACCGTTGTGGTACCGCTGCGTGTAGACGGCCCCCTGACGGCGCACCTCCACCTCGAGCTTGTGCGAGAGCGCGTTCACGACGGAGGAACCCACGCCGTGCAGTCCACCGGAGACGGCGTATCCGCCGCCGCCGAACTTGCCGCCGGCGTGGAGGATCGTGAGGACGACCTCGACGGTCGACTTCTTCTCGACCGGGTGGATGTCCACGGGGATGCCGCGCCCGTTGTCGACCACGCGCACGCCGCCGGACTCGAGGATCGTGACGACGATCTTGTCGCAGTAGCCGGCGAGCGCCTCGTCCACCGAGTTGTCGACGATCTCGTACACGAGGTGATGAAGACCGCGTGGACCGGTGGACCCGATGTACATTCCGGGTCGCTTGCGCACTGCCTCGAGGCCCTCGAGAACCTGGATCTGACTTGCGCCGTAGTCGTTGCCGTCAGTGGTCGCGTTGGGTTCCTGAGACATATGGAATTGGGCTCCAAACCGTGGGTGGATTGCAACCCCATTCTACCAAGAAGCGGTCGCCGGAAGCGCCTTATTCGCCCGTCTGCGGGGTTTTTTCTGGACAGGTGACCGTATTTGCCTGCCTAACCATAGGTATCGCGTACGCCCCGCCCCTGGACCGATCTGGGGCCGCGTTTCCAGGACGGGACGTCGGGGCCCAGGAATCGGATGTTCGAGATGCCCGCCTCGGGGAACCGAGTCGCGATGTGTGACATGATCTCCGTCCGCATCAGCCGGAGCTGGGTGGCCCAGGCCGTGGACTCGCACTGCACCGTGAGGAGACCGTTCTCGATCCCCACGGGAGAGGAGTGCTTCGCGGTCTCCTCCCCGGCCAGCTCGGCCCAACGATCCATGAGCTCCGACTGGGCGAGGGGGGAGTCCCACCCGAGACTCGCTGTGAGGGCGCCGACCACGTCGCCGAGTCCCCTCGGATCGCGACCATGTCCGAACGGCACGCTGTCGTCGTCCCCCCGCGAGCGCTTGGACCGGTTCGGTCGGGAGCGCGTCCCGGTGAAGATCTCACGGAAGCGGAGGTAGACCCTGGACGCCTCCGAGAGGTCGGCGTCGTCGATCTCGTCAGCCATCGACGACCTCGCCCGCACGGATGTGGACGGTGTTCGCCGTGAGCGTCTCCGGCACGTCCTCGAGCACCGCCGCGGTGATGAGCACCTGCTCGAAACCGGAGATCGCGGCGGCCAGTCGGCTCCGGCGTCCCTGATCCAGCTCGGCGAAGACGTCGTCGAGGATGAGCACCGGGTCGCCGAGAGAGGACTCCGCGCGCAGGAGTTCCGCGGCCCCGAGCTTGAGGGCGAGGGCGAACGACCAGGATTCTCCGTGACTCGCGTACCCCTTCACCGGCAGACCGTTGAGTCCGAAGGCGACGTCGTCACGGTGCGGACCGACGAGGGTGAGGCCACGGTCGAGCTCGGAACGGCGTCGAGCCGCGAGGGCCGTTCGGAAGAGAACCGCAGCCTGATCGGAGGAGGTCGGCACGACGGCGTCCGAGCGCGCCTCCTGCTCTCCGCGCACTCCGGACTCGGGTTCCTCTGCGTCGACGCCCGCGATGGACAGGACGGGGGAGAGGGTCGGACCGTGGTCGTCTCCCACGACGGCCGAGTACGCGTCGGCGACCGGTCGCGCGAGCGCGGCCACGAGGGCCCCGCGCATCACGATGATCTCGCTACCGAGCGTGACGAGCTTGTCGTCCCAGATCTCGAGCGTCGTGAGCTGCGATTCCTTGAGTCCGGTGGAGCGAGCCGACTTGAGGAGGGTGTTCCGCTGCCGCAGCACCCGGTCGTAGTCGGCGAGCACTCCCGACATCCGAGGGGATCGCGACACGATGAGCTGGTCGACGAAACGCCGGCGCGCCGACGGATCTCCTCGGACGATCCCGAGGTCCTCCGGCGCGAACAGCACACTCGAGAAGTAGCGGGGGAGCTCGCGCGGCTTGATCTGGGAGCGATTGACCTGCGCGCGATTGGCCGACGCACGGTTGATCTGCACCTCAGCGAGCAGCTCGCGGCCGTCATGTCGGAGGCGTGCGCGGATGACGGCGGATTCGGCGCCCGCTCGGATGAGGGCCTGGTCGCTCGACACGCGGTGGGATCCCAGTGTGGAGAGGTAGCCGAGCGACTCGACGAGGTTCGTCTTGCCCTGACCGTTACGCCCGACGAAGAGATTGGCGCCCGGCAGCATCGGCACCTCGGCTGCCGCGTAATTGCGGTAGTCCCCGAGGCTCAGATGCGTAACGATCACCACGCCACGATAGCCGCCGGTGGTGACATCATCCGAGTCGGACGGCGTCTCCTACCGACCCTGCCTCTTCTTGAACGGCTTCGGCTCGCCCTTCACGACGGGCGCCCGTCCCTTCCCCTTCGACGCCTTCGCCTTGCCGCCGCGATTGACCGGCGGCGTCGGGGCGTTCGACACGCGGGCGACGGCCTCGTCGAGGAAGAGCCGGCCGTCCTCGGTCAGATCGACGCCGTCGTCGTGCTCCTCGACGAGAGACCGGCCGATCTCCCCTTCGAGCGCCGCGATCGAGGCCTGGATCGTCGCCCGTGACACGTGCTCCCGGTTGGCCGCGCGGGAGTAGTGTCCCTCGTCGGCGACGGCCAGAAAGTGTCGGAGTGCGCTGATGTCCACAGTCACCGAGGCTACGCCCCCGCCGCCGCGCGATTCACCGGCGTGCGCCTCGTCGCTCAGTCGGCCGTCGCCCAGGCCGACGCCACGAGGGCCGCGAGTGCGGTCACCTCGTCTCCCGCGTTCGGTGGAAGCTCGATGTCGATGTCGTCCGCCACGACGAAATCGAGGTCGTTCGAGAACCCGTTCGTGCGGTCGGCCGACACCTGCACGGTGCTGCCCTCGACGAGCAGCGGACGGAACGTCGTGAACAACGATCGCAGCGACTCGAGGTCGGGCTCGGCATCCACGTCGAACCGGGTGATGTCGTCCCAGACCGACAACCGGCTGAGCACATCGACGTCCTGCCCGGCGGAGATCATCTGTCCTTGTCGCACGAGGTCGCCGGGAACGCCGGACACCTCGAAGCCGGGCGACGAAGGATCACCAGCCGAGAGCGTGACGAGGGTCACGACGTCGATGTCCGCCTGGGTGAGGAGCGTGTTGATCGTCGCGGTGAGGGGTGTCGCATCCGGAAGGGTGACGGAGATCTCCGATCCGGAGACCCTGACGGATTCGACCCCATCGACGCCGTCGAGAGCCTGGGCGACCCCGAGGACCTCGGGGTAGGCGGTGCCGTCATCGCTCACCACGCCACCGTTGACGGTGAGGTCGATGCCGAGATCGATCGCGCGCGACTCGAACAGATCACGGACCGAACCCACATCCCGCGTGCTCTCCAGTCGGATGTCGAGCGAATCGGACGTGGCGATGACATCGCTCACGGGCGCGGCCGAACCGACGGCCGTGGCGAGGGCGAGAGAGGTCGTCGGCGCGACGGACCGGGCCGTCCCACCCACGATGCTGTCGCTGTCGGACACGGCGGACGTTCCGTCCTCGGTCTCCGCGACCACGGCGCTGTCGTCGAGATCGGGAACGAGGGCGGCGATCGAGCGCACGAGGTCGTAGGCCTCCGTGAGGGGAACGTCGTTCGTCACGATCGCACGCATGGTGCCATCCGCCTCGCCGATGGCACGACGGGGCGGGCGATCCGTCGCGGTGTCGTCCGGCTGGACGATGACATCGTCAGCCGATTGCACGAAACCACCGACGACACGATCGTCGCTGCGCAGGGCCTCGACGGCGACGATCCGGAGACCGCGCTCATCTGCGTCCTCATCGACTCCGAATCGGAACGCTCCGACCTGGAGGTCGAGGTACGACCAGTGCGCCGTGCCGCCATCCTCTTCCTCGAGGAAGGCCCCGAGCGTCTCCGTCATCTCGGCGAGGCGATCATCCGACGTCTCGGATGTCACGATGACGGTGGCCGAGGCCTGACCCGTCCAGGGGAGCGTGTTCGTCGCGCTCTCGTCCACGTCGAGCGTTTCATCCCAACCGTCGACGATCGCGTGGAGCTTGTCGAGTGCGCCGGAGCCGGCGTTCACATCGCCGCACCCGGCGAGACCGAGCGCGATCGCGGCAGCTCCGGCGATCGCGGTGATGCGGAGGAGGGGTCGACGCACGGACACGGTCAGCCGATCAGTCGTCGGCCTTCTTCACGGCGTGCCCGCCGAACTGGTTGCGCAGCGCGGCCACCGCCTTCATCGCCGGCGAGTCCTCCTGGCGCGAGACGAAACGCGCGAAGATCGACGCCGAGATGGTGGGCACCGGAACCGCGTTCTCGATGGCCTCTTCGATGGTCCAGCGGCCCTCGCCGGAATCCTCGACGTAGCCCTCGATGTCGCCGAGCTCCGGATCCTGCTCGAGCGCGCGGACGAGGAGTTCGAGGAGCCAGGAGCGGACCACCGTGCCGCGCTGCCACGCCTTGAAGGTGCCGGGGACGTCCTTGATCAGGTCTACCCGCTTCTCGAGGAGCTCGTATCCCTCGGCGTACGCCTGCATGAGTGCGTACTCGATGCCGTTGTGCACCATCTTCGCGTAGTGGCCGGCGCCGACGGGGCCGACGTGCACGAAGCCCTCTTCGCGCGGACCCTCCGGGCGCAGCGCGTCGAAGACGGGCATGAGGCGAGCGACCTGCTCGTCAGGACCGCCGACCATGAGGCCGTAACCGTTCTCGACACCCCAGACGCCGCCGGAGACGCCGACGTCGATGTAGTCGATCTTCGACGCGGACAATGTCTCGGCGCGTCGCATGTCGTCGCTGAACTTCGTGTTCCCGCCATCGATGATGAGGTCACCGGCCTCGAGCAGCCCGCCGAGCTCGGTGATGACCGACTCGGTGATCGGCCCGGCCGGAACCATGACCCACACGGTCCGCGGTGCGGGGAGCGCGGCGACCAGATCGGCCACGGATGCGACGTCCGTGACCTTCGGGTCGCGGTCGTATCCCGTGACCTCTACTCCGGCGGCGCGCAGACGGGTGCGCATGTTGCCACCCATCCGACCGAGACCGACGAGACCGATGTGCAGATCGCTCATGGCGTGGGTGTTCCTCTCAGCGCAGCAGCAGGTTGGGCTGCAGCAGGTACTTGAAGCTGTCGGCTCCGGGCTGGTCCTTCGAGGACTGGCTCGTGATCAGCATGGGGCCCGGCTTGTTGGTGTTCTCCGACTTCGTGAACGAGAACCGGACGAACTCGCTGCGGACGGCGTTGAGGCCATCGATCAGGAACGACGGCTTGAGCGACAGCACGATGTCGTCGCCCGTCAGCAGAGCGTCGATCGACTCGGAGGCCTGGGCGTGCTCCGATCCGATGGCCTCCATGGTGAGGCCGTCGATCGAGAAGCTGAAGCGCAAGGCGGCCTCACGCTCGAGGACGAGCGAGACGCGGCGGACCGATTCGATGAGCTCGCCCGTGTTGATGACCGCGTGGTTGTCGACCTGCTCGGGGAAGAGCCGGCGCACCGGGGGGAAGGATCCCTTGATGAGCAGCGATGTGACGGTCTTGTTGTCGGCGGAGAAGGCGATGATCTCGCGATCGTCCTTGCTCGTGAACGACACGGTGATCGTTCCGCTGTGACCGAAGGTCTTGCCGACCTCCTGCAGGGTGCGCGCCGGCACCAGGGCACTGAGCTCGGGGGCGTCGGCTCCGCCGTCCCACTCGATCTCGCGGACGGCCACGCGGTAGCGGTCGGTCGCGACGAGGCTGATCTTCGTGCCGGTCACTTCGAGCTGGACACCGGTGATGACGGGGGTCACGTCGTCACGGGATGCGGCGACGGCGACCTGGGCGATCGCCGTCGCGAACTCCTCGGCGGGAACGAGGCCCTGCGAACCGCTGACCTGCGGGATCGTGGGGTACTCCTCGACCGGCATCGAGAGCAGAGTGAAGTGCGCGGATCCGCACGTCACGGAGATGCGGTTGTCGTCCGTGCTGAATTCGACGGGGGCGTTGGGGAGCCGTGAGGCGATGTCGGCGAGGAGACGACCGGAGACGAGGATGGATCCCTCTTCTGTGATCTCGGCCGCGATGGTCGTCTGAGCGGAGACCTCGTAGTCGAAGCTCGAGAGCGTGAGACCGTCGGCGGAGGACTCGATGAGAACTCCACTGAGGATCGGGAGGGTCGTTCGCTGCGGGAGAAGCTTGACTGCAAAGGACACAGCTTCGCTGAACACATCTCGATTGACGCTGAACCGCACTTGTCACCTCTGTCCTGAAGGGCACTGAACGTGACCATGCTATCCGCAGAGAGACCACGTGCCTCGACCCGAGTCTGAGATGGCCTCGAGAGGTCACACGCCGTCGATCAGAAGGTTGGCGGACCGAGAGAAGGATTAATTAACTCTTAACGGTCTTAACGCCTGTGGAGAGTGTGGATAACCCGAGCGCGACCAGATGGCCGTAAGGAACTACAACCGTGTGAGTTGTGTGCGCCGTGTGGGATTCGAGGCGGAAGTATGGTCGTGGCCGACGGACGGAAAACCTGTTGTTCACAAGGCGGGCCGCTGTTTCAACATTAAGTGCGCGGTTTCCCGAGGGAGTTTCCACAGGTTATCCACACTGTGCAGAGTCGTATTGTGGCGATCCGAACCACCTGTGTCAACACGCTCAAGAGGGGGGCGCTGCGACGGCCTCATCCCGGGCGATTCGTGTCGAGGCGCAGATCGCCGATCCGACCCGGTTCCGGCCGGTGTCCTCGGCGCGTCGTGGGTCGTGCGGGCGCCTCGACGAGGCCGACGACGCCGCCGGATGCGGCGCTCTGAGACGTGATGACGCGTCGGCAGGCTCATCGGCCGTGCGGTGGAGACATGAGCGCAGGGACCGTGTGGTGTCGACACGCGTCGGTCCCACGGTCCCTGACGAGCGATCTAGCGGTTGCCCTGCTTGATGCGGCTGGTGAGCTCGGTGACCTGGTTGTAGATGGAGCGACGCTCCTGCATGAGGTCGGAGATCTTCTTGTTCGCGTACATCACCGTGGTGTGATCGCGGTTGCCGAACAGCTGACCGATCTTCGGGAGCGACAGGTTGGTGAGCTCGCGGCAGAGGTACATCGCGATCTGACGGGCGATCGCCACGGCTTGCGAGCGACTCGAGCCGTACAGGTCCTCGACGGAGAGCTTGAAGTACGCAGCCGTGGTGTTGATGATGTCGACCGGCGAGATCACGTTGTCGTCGTCGAGAGTGATGAGGTCCTTGAGCACCGTCTGCACGAGCGCCATGTCGACGGGAGTGCGATTGAGGCTCGCGAAGGCGGTGACGCGGATGAGCGTGCCCTCGAGCTCGCGGATGTTGGACGACACCTTCGACGCGATGAACTCGAGCACCTCGTCGGGGATCTGGAGCCGCTCGCTCTGGGCCTTCTTGCGCAGGATGGCGATACGCGTCTCGAGGTCGGGGGCCTGCACGTCGGTGATGAGGCCCCACTCGAAGCGCGACCTCATCCGGTCCTCGAAGCCCGTGAGGTGCTTCGGCGGCAGGTCGCTCGTGATGACGACCTGCTTGTTGTGGTCGTGGAGGGTGTTGAACGTGTGGAAGAACGCTTCCTGCGTCTCAGCCTTGTTCTGAAGGAACTGGATGTCGTCGATCAGGAGGATGTCGATGTCCCGGTATCGGGCCTGGAAGGCCGCTCCCCTGTTGTTAGCGATCGAGTTGATGAAGTCGTTGGTGAACTCCTCGCTCGAGACGTACCGCACCCGGATGCCGGGATAGAGCGAGATGGCGTAGTGGCCGATCGCGTGGAGCAGGTGGGTCTTGCCGAGTCCGGATTCGCCGTAGATGAAGAGGGGGTTGTAGGCCTTGGCGGGTGCCTCGGCCACGGCGACGGCCGCGGCATGAGCGAAGCGGTTGGACTGTCCGATGACGAAGCTGTCGAAGGAGTACTTCGCGTTGAGGCGGGTGTCGTTCTGCCGGGCGGGGAGGACCTGATCCGTGATCGGCACGACATTCGCGGTCTGTTCCGTGTACGCGCCGGGGACCGCGGTGGGCTGGCCGGCCGATGCCGGGGGGACGGTCGTCGGCTCGAATGCCGGTTCGAGCTCGCTCTCGATGATCTCGGGGTTCACGACCACGGCGAACGTGTGCGCGCCGTGCTCGCTCTCGGTCGCTGCGAGCGCGGCGAGGATGGCAGCGCGCATGCGCTGGTTGAGCTGTCCGGCCGTGAAGTCGTTGGGCACCTCGAGATAGAAGGTCCCACCCATGACGCCCTTCGGAACCACGAGCCCGAGGAACCCGTGAAGTGGTGCCGTGATCCGGTCGTCGACGGAGAGCACGTCGAGCACCCGCTGCCAGCGCTGTGCGATGTCGTGCTGGTCGTCCGCCATGGTGCCCCCGAGGGTCGTCGGCCTGTCGAGGACATGCCTGTCGTGTAGAAGATGTGCGGGAGGGCGCAGAACGCCCGCCGCAGTGGAACCGTCATAGCCGCAGACTCTCGCGAGGCCGTGTCCTTCGCGGCCGTGTCGTGTCCTGTGGATAACCGCCTGAACACGGTAACCAGAACCGGGGAATGAGGCAAAACACACCATACGTCGCGTGGACAGGGTGCGGCCAGGCCCTGACGAACTCCTGTGCATACCTCTTCCGACACGGGCCCGGTTTGACCGACGCGCCGAGAAGCCGTAGTTTTAATCAGTTGACGCCTGCCCTTCGGGCACCGAGCTTTCCCTGCCGCATGTATTCGCGGCATGCGGATCATTCATCAGGAGAGACATCATGAGCAAGAGAACGTTCCAGCCGAACAACCGCCGCCGTGCCAAGGTGCACGGCTTCCGCCTGCGCATGCGCACCCGTGCGGGTCGCTCGATCCTCGCGGCTCGTCGCCGCAAGGGTCGCACCGAACTCTCCGCGTAATCGCGTCCCGGCTACGACGTTCGGCGCCAGACGATGCTCGCGAAGGTGAACCGCATCGTGAAGGGCGACGACTATCGTGCCGTCGTCCGTCGCGGTCGCCGCGTCGTATCCGGGAACACGGTGAGCTACATCTCGATGAACCCGAATGGTGGTCCGCCACGATTCGGGTTCATTGTTGCGAAGACCGTCGGCAACGCCGTGGTCCGCAACACGGTGCGACGTCGTCTCAAAGCCGCGTCGTTCTCCGCTTTGACCAGGACCAATGAGGGGACGGACATCGTGATTCGCGCACTCCCCCGCTCCGCCGGCGCACACTACGCCGAGCTGGTCGACGAGGTCGAGCGCGCCATCGCCACACCGGTGAGACCGCGATGACGATCACCGGTAGGACCACCACAGGGCCCTCATGGGCGACGGTTCTGTACCTTTTGCGTCTCCTCGTGGACGGCGTGCTCCTGATCCCTCGCAATGTCGCGGTGGCGATCCTCGTCGTCTATCGACGCCTGATCTCCCCTCTCTACGGCGATGTCTGCCGGTACTACCCGTCCTGCTCGTCGTACACGCTGCAGTCGATCCAGCGACACGGGCTCGTCATCGGAGCCTTCTTCGGCGCCCGTCGGCTCCTGCGGTGCCACCCGTGGGCCGAGGGTGGATTCGATGAGATCCCGGTCAAGAGATCCTTCCGGTACGTCGTGACGCGATCCGGCTTCATTCTTCCCTCCAGCCAGCGAAAGGGCTGATCACCACATGGACCCGTTGTCAATCATTCTCTGGCCGCTCAAATGGGTGGTGGAGCTCCTCCTCACCGGGTGGCACGCTCTCCTGTCGGCGGCGGGCCTCGACCCGGCCGCGGGTATCACGTGGGTGCTGTCGATCGTCGGGCTCGTGCTCGTCGTCCGTGCGGCGCTCATCCCCCTCTTCGTCAAGCAGATCAAGAATCAGCGGAAGATGCTCGAGGTCGCGCCTCAGCTGAAGAAGATCCAGGACAAGTACCGCGGCAAGCGCGATCAGCTGTCCCGCGAGGCCATGAGCCGCGAGACGATGGCGGTCTACAAGAACGCCGGCACGAACCCGCTCGGTTCGTGTCTCCCGCTGCTGGTGCAGATGCCGATCTTCTTCGCGCTCTTCTCAGTACTGAACGACGCTCAGCACTCGAAGACGGGTGTCGGTCCGCTCAACGAGCAGCTCGCTCAGCAGTTCGGTAGCGCGAGTCTCTTCGGCGCCCCGCTCCACATGAGCTTCTCCACGGCGATGGGCGAAGGCGAAGTCGGTGTCATGGTGATCGCCGCGGTCATGGTCGTGCTCATGACGACGTCGCAGTTCATCACGCAGCTGCAGATCGTGTCGAAGAACATCTCGGAGGAGACGAAGGCCTCCCCCATGTTCCGTCAGCAGCGCATCCTCCTGTACCTGCTCCCCTTCGTGTTCCTCTTCTCCGGCTTCGCATTCCCGCTAGGAGTCATGTTCTACTGGCTGACCAGCAATATCTGGACGATGGTCCAGCAGTTCATCATCATCCGCAACATGCCGATGCCTGGCACCGAGGCAGCCAAGGAGCGCGAAGCGCGACTGGCGCGCAAGGGCAAGCTGGAGGTCACGGAGAGCACCGACGGTGCCGGTACGGTCGTGATCCAGGAGAAGAAGCCCACGCAGCGGCAGCAGCCCGTGGGTAAGAACCGTGCCAAGAAGGCCAGCCAGAACAAGCGACCGGGAGCTCCGGAATCCGGGCCCGCGACGAGTGGAAAGTAGAAGCATGTCGGACGTGATCGACCGCGACGCGACGGATCAGCCCCGTCGTGACAACCCCACCATCGAGCAGCTCGAGGAAGAGGGTGAGATCGCTGCGGACTACATCGAGGAGTTCCTCGACATCTGCGATCTCGACGGCGACATCGAGATCGATGTCCGGAACGGCCGTGCGTACATCTCGGTGACGTCGGATGACGAGAGCGACCTCCGTTCGCTCGCTCGGCCTGAGGTGGTCGGAGCGCTCCAGGAGCTGGTCCGTCTCGTCGTGCAGAACAGCAACGGTGCGTTCTCTCGCCTCATTCTGGACATCGGGGGTTCCCGCGATGCCCGCCAGGCGGAGCTCGCTCAGCTGGTCGATGCGGCTGTCGCCCGCATCGATGCCGGCGCGGCCGATGCGGCACTCCCGCCGATGTCGAGCTACGAGCGCAAGCTGGTTCACGACCTTGTGTCTGAGCGCGGCTTCACGTCGGAGTCACAGGGCGAAGGGCGAGACCGCCACACGGTGATCACGCGCTCGTGACCACCGTTTCACGTGAAACATCGGATGCGATCCGATGAGCAGCATCGTCGTCGAGGACGAACCATCGGTGGCGGTCGAGCTCGCCGGCGACCGTATCGACGTTCTGCGCGCCTTCACCGCGAACCTTGGCGCGTTCGGTGAAGAGCGCGGACTGATCGGTCCCCTGGAACCGCCGCGGCTGTGGAGTCGTCACATTCTGAACAGCGCGATCATGGCGCCTCTCCTGCGCCCTGGGCGTGTCGGCGACATCGGAACAGGTGCCGGGCTTCCCGGCCTCGTTCTGGCGATCGTCCGCCCCGACGTCGACTTCATCCTCATCGAACCGATGGAGCGTCGGGTCGCCTGGCTCAACGAGCAGTCGGATGAACTGGGCCTGACGAACGTGACGGTGCTGCGTGCGCGTGCCGAGGACGTTTCCCTTCCGCAGCCACTCGACCAGGTCACTGCCCGAGCGGTCAGTGCGCTGCGGACTCTCCTACCGCTGACAGCACCATTGCTTCGTGATGGAGGCGAGCTCGTCCTGATGAAGGGGGTGTCCGCCGAGAAGGAGATCGCGGCCGCAGAGAAGCAGCTTCGCAAATTCAAGGTGTCCGACGTCTCTGTGGAGGTGCTGGGCGAGAACCTTCTGGATGATGTCACCCGCGTCATCCGTGGGACCGTTCGTGCGCCTCACGGTCCGGGGATGTAGCCGGACCGATCAGCTCGAGCAGAGGCCGTGCATGTTTCACGTGAAACATGCACGGCCTTTGTCACGAGGCATGCGTAGAGACCGGGGGATCCACGGGCTCAGCTGAGGGCAGCAACCCGGGAAGGCTGCTTCTTCTTGTGAACGCTTTGCTCGCCGACGGACGACACGGGATCATCGTCGATGACGGTGAGCAGGCGTCATTGAGGATTTCGCGGGTGATCGATCCTCGGCACGCTCATCCGCGTCACCGCCCTCTCGTAGACTGTCGGACCCGTCGTGTCGGTCAGTGTGGCCTGATCTCGTGCTGGCGGTCCGTCGCCTGCATAACCGCGCGCCGCATCGCGCCGTCCAGCGAACGATGTTTCACGTGAAACATTGCTCGGTGTTCTGCGTCCGCCGTGGACAGTCCGTCTCTGCGTACGGTCTGTGCTGTCCGCGATGTGTGATGCCTTCGGTGCGAGATGGATATCGCCTGTGATGACGACCAGAGGAGAGGAGCCTCTGACGTCAATGTCACCTCACTCTGAATCGAGAGCCGACGACATCGAGTGGACCACCGGAGCGGTCGACGTGTGACAGTGCGACCGCGGATCCGACGGCGCGTGGTCGATGGAAGGTTTCACGTGAAACATTCCCGTCGGGCGCCAATGGACTCACTGCCGGTGATACCCGACCGGTGGATAACTCTCGATATCCACAATTCCATTAACACTGTGGAGGGATCCAGGGATCCGCGGGATTCCGCGGATCTCGCGGGTGGGCGAGGCGTAACGGTCAAAAGTTTTCCACCGTTATCCACAGGTTGTGTGGATAACCATCATCAGAGAATCCAGACTTTGTCTCTCGTCGGTCAGCCCCTAGACTGACACTCTCACCCGCGTTGCGGGACGCGACATGTCACCCCCGCCATCCACGGCGGGGTGCACACACCGCGGCGCTGAATCTCTCGGATCGTGCCGCTCGGGTGGTCGGGACGATGAGGGTAGTTCGAAGACACGGCACATGTTTCACGTGAAACATGTGCCAGATGAGGGAGTGGCATGGAGACCGAGCGTTTCGATGTCTCGACTCCTCTCGCCCGAGAGATCGCAAATCTCACGTCGCGACGAAGGGCGCTCGAGACGATGGATGCTCCGCTTCCGAATCACACCCGTGTGTTCACTGTGTCGAACCAGAAGGGCGGGGTCGGCAAGACGACGACAACCGTCAACATGGCCGCTGCGTTCGCGAAGGCCGGCGCTCGCGTCCTGGTGATCGACCTCGACCCGCAGGGGAACGCGTCGACCGCCCTTGGCGTCGAGCACACGGCCGACATCCCCAGCGTGTACGACGTGCTGATCGATGACTTCCCCCTTGCCGATGTTGTGCAGAGCAGCCCGGAGAGCGAGTCGCTCTTCTGTGCACCCTCGACCATCCACCTCGCCGGCGCCGAGATCGAGCTCGTATCGCAGGTGGCTCGTGAACACCGCCTCCGGACGGCCCTGGACGAGTTCCTCGCGTCGTCGGAGGAGACGTGGCACTACGTCCTCATCGATTGCCCGCCGTCGCTCGGTCTTCTGACGATCAATGCGTTCGTGGCTGCACGTGAGGTCTTCATCCCCATCCAGTGCGAGTACTACGCACTCGAGGGCCTCAGCCAGCTCCTCGGCAGCATCGAGCTGATCCAGAAGCACCTCAACCCCACGTTGTCTCTCACGACGATCCTGCTGACGATGTTCGACGGACGCACCAACCTCGCCAACCAGGTGGCCGACGACGTTCGTACGCACTTCACAGATCGTGTCCTCACCACGGTGATTCCGCGATCGGTCCGAGTGTCAGAGGCACCGAGCTTCGGGCAGACGGTGATCAGCTATGACCCGACGGGCGTCGGGGCCATCTCCTACCTCGAGGCCGCAGCGGAGATCGCTCGGCGAGGGTTCTCGAGCGAGCACGACAAGGAAGCACGCGGTTAATGGCAACGAAGCGAACAGGTCTCGGCCGGGGCATCGGAGCCCTCATTCCGACACAGACGGACCAGGCCGAGCGCCCCGTCGATGTCTTCTTCCCCGGGGCGTCAGCCGCGAAACGCGGCGCCGAAGCTGCCGCTGCGGAGGCAGCCTCGGAAACGACGGCCGCAGAAACCGTCCCTGACGAGGCCAGCGAAGAACTCGTGGCGGTGCCCGGTGCCCGTCTCGCTTCCCTCGACCCTCAGAGCATCGTGCCGAACGCCTCGCAGCCGCGCACCGTGTTCGACGGGGATGCCCTCGCGGAACTCGTCCACTCGGTCCGCGAGTTCGGGGTCCTCCAGCCCATCGTCGTACGCTCCATCGCGGGTACGGACACGTACGAACTCATCATGGGAGAGCGTCGTCTCCGCGCCTCGAAGGAGGCCGGCCTTGCGACGATCCCGGCGATCGTCCGCGAGACCGCCGACGAGGACATGCTGCGCGATGCGCTTCTCGAGAACCTGCACCGTGCGCAGCTCAATCCGCTCGAGGAGGCGTCCGCCTACCAGCAGCTGCTCGCCGACTTCGGGATCACGCAGGAGGAGCTGGCGACGCGGATCGGCCGCTCACGGCCTCAGATCTCGAACACGCTCCGCCTCTTGAAGCTTCCGGGTGCCGTGCAGCTCCGCGTCGCGGCCGGTGTCCTGTCTGCTGGACACGCACGTGCGATCCTGTCGACGGGGGATCCCGAGTCCATGCAGCGCCTCGCGGACAAGATCGTCAACGAGGACCTCTCCGTGCGCGCCGCTGAGGCTGCTGCCGCCCAGTTGTCGGCGCCCGCGAAGCGTGCGAAGCCGCTGCCCGGCGGGCGGCGTGGTCACCTCGACGAGGTGGGAGAGCACCTCGGCGATCGCCTCAACACGCGCGTGAAGATCAACCTCGGAGCGAAAAAGGGCCAGATCAGCATCGAGTTCGCGACGATCGCCGACCTGAATCGCATCCTCGGGGAACTGGGCGAACCGGGCTACGGCGGCTAGTCGACGCCGTGTCGTCGGACGCTTGATCGCGCGGACGTCACACGCCGTAGGAGGTTGCGCTTCGACAGGGTCAGCCGACGGCTGCCGTACGGGCGAGGTCGGAGTAGAGCTCAGACAGCTCGAGTCCGGCCGCCTCGATCGCGAGCGGAGCGAGGGACGTCTCCGTGAGACCCGGAAGCATGTTGGCCTCGAGGAACCAGGCGGTGCCGTCGGCGGCGACGATCAGGTCGATGCGGGAGATGTGACGCAGTCCGAGGAGTTCGTGGACCGCGACGGCGGTGCGTGCGGCGGCTGCCGAGACATCATCGGACACACGAGCCGGCGCATAGAACGTCGTCTCGCCCGCGTTGTAGCGCGCCTCGAAGCTGTACACGCCTGAGAGTGGCTGGATCTCCACCGCTGGAAGCGCACGAGGTCCGTCTCCGGTGTCCACGACGGTCACGGCGAGCTCCGTGCCCTCGATCTTGCGCTCGATGAGCGCCACGTCCGAGTAGGTGTACGCGTCGACCATCGCGCGCGGCAGCTGCGAGGCGTCGTCGATGATGGAGACACCCTGTGCCGAGCCTCCCTGGGACGGCTTCACGACCGCCGGAGTACCGATGGTGCGTGCGACCTCGCCGAGGACCGCTCCGGCACCGAGTTCGGTGAACGTCTCACGGGGAAGAGCGAGCCACTCGGGTGTCGCGATGCCCTCGCGGGCCACGAGAGCCTTCGCCGTGGGCTTCGACCAGGCGAGGCCCGCCGCCTCGGGGTGCGAGCCGACGTAGGGGATGCCACGGCCGCGCAGGAGGGCCTGCAGGGCACCGTCCTCGCCGCTGGCGCCGTGTAGCGCCGGCCAGACGACGTCGGGGGCTGTCTCCACGATCCAGTCGAGGATCCCTGCGCCGGGGTCGCGGAGAACCGCGGTGTGCCCTGCCTCGGCGAGTTCGTCGGCGACCCGGCGACCCGAGCGCAAGGAGACGTCCCGCTCGTGGGAGATGCCCCCGGCGAGAACAGCGATGGTGAGTTTCCGGCTGTCGGTCATTCGTTGATCTCTCTCGATCGGGAGGGCTGGTCAGTCGATGTTGGGCGGCGGTGCGGACACGTGCAGTTCGCGGGAAGCGATCTGGAGTGGTCCGGTGCCGGCGAAGGTGTCGAGGAGGTCGAGCTCCCCATTGATCACGGTGGCGAGGCGTCGGATTCCCACGCGGATGTTCTCCGGTGTGGGGTAGCAGAAGGACAACCGCATGGCGTGCCGCCCGCGCCCGTCTGCGAAGAACGCTGTACCGGGGGTGTAGGCCACGAGTTCCTTCACCGCACGGGGCAGCATCTGCTTGGAGTCGAGCCGGTCCGGCAGGGTGAGCCACACGTAGAAGCCGCCGTTGGGGTCGGTCCACGACAGGTCGGGGAGGTACTCCTCGAGGGCCGCGATCATCGCCTCTTTGCGCTGCTTGTAGACCCCGCGGAAGGTGTCGATCTGCGCCATCCAGTCGGTCGACCGCAGGTACTCCGATACGGTCAGCTGGCTGAACGCGCTGGGTGACAGGATGGCGGACTCGGCGGCGAGGATGAGCTTCTCGCAGATCGCGTGCGGCGCGAGCGCCCAGCCGACGCGGAAACCGGGGGCGAGGGTCTTCGAGAACGAGCCGAGGTAGATCACGCCGTTCTCGTCGATCGACCGCAGTGCGTCCGGAGCTTTCTCCTCGAAATGCAGGAGGCCGTACGGGTTGTCCTCGAGCACGAGGATCTCGTTCTGGCGGCAGATCTCGAGGATCTCGGGGCGGCGCGCGGCGGAGAGCGTCACGCCGGCAGGGTTGTGGAAGTTCGGGATCGTGTAGAGGAACTTGATGCGGCGACCCTGCCCGCGCAGATGCGCGATCGTCTCGCGGAGCGCCTCCGGGTTGAGTCCGTCGTCGTCCATCGCCACGTGCACCACGTTCGCCTGGTACGAGCGGAAGACGCCGATCGCGCCGACGTAGCTGGGTGCCTCGGCGAGGATGACGTCACCCGGGTCGATGAAGAGCTTCGTGACGAGGTCGAGGGCCTGCTGCGACCCCGTCGTGGTCACGACGTTGTCGACCGTGCCCCTGATGCCCTCGAGCGCCATGACCTCGAGGATCTGCTCGCGCAGCGCGGGCTGCCCGGCCCCCGATCCGTACTGGAGGGCCATTCCGCCCTGCTCGCGCATGACCTTCTCGAGAGAGCCCGTGATGAGCTCGGCCGGGAGCGCGGAGACGAACGGCATGCCGCCGGCGAGCGACACGACCTCCGGGCGACTGGCGACGGCGAAGAGGGCTCGCACCTCGCTGGCCGAGAGGCCGGAGGTGCGTTCCGCGTAGTTCGCGTACCAAGGGTCGAGGTTGTTGCCCGGTGAGCGGGAGATGCTCTGGTCTGACACGTTGCGTTTCCGTTCTCGTCTGTACGAATGCTATCGGGGGAGTCCGAGAGGGGTCGAAACGCCGGGTACGCGAAAGGCCCGCCCGGCGTAACCGGACGGGCCTCTCGAGGTGTCGGTTACGCCAGGACGGCGGCCAGGTCGGCCTCGAGGGCGGCCTTCGGCTTCGCGCCGATGACCGTCTGGATGACCTCACCGTTCTGGAACACCTTCATCGCCGGGATGGAGACGATCTGGTACTCCATCGCGAGCTGCGGGTTCTCGTCGACGTTCACCTTGACGATGTCGAGCTTGTCGGCGTTCTCCGCGGCGATCTGGTCGAGGATCGGGGAGACCATGCGGCAGGGGCCGCACCATTCCGCCCAGAAGTCGACGAGGACGGGCTTGTCGCTCTTCAGGACCTCTGCCTCGAACGAGGCCTGGTCCACTGCACGTGCTGACATGATGTGTCTTCTTTCTCTGGCTTTTGGTCCCTGAGCGTGTCGAAGGGACGCTGGTCTTCGGGTCAGGCGGAGGCGATGAGGGCTTCGGCTTCCGCTGATTCGCCCTCCTCGTCGAGTTTCTCGGCGTCGTCGAGGGCCGACAGGTAGTGCTCGGCGTCGAGCGCCGCGACCGTTCCCGAACCGGCGGCCGTGATGGCCTGGCGGTAGTGGGGGTCGATCACGTCGCCGGCGGCGAAGACACCCGGCAGGTTGGTGCGCGAGGAACGGCCCTCGACGGCGATCGTGCCCTCGTCCGTGAGATCGAGCTGGCCGTGGATGAGGTGGGTGCGCGGGTCGTTGCCGATCGCGACGAACAGCCCGCCGATGTCGAGCTGGCGCTCGGAACCGTCGACCGTGTCGCGGAGCACGACGCCCTCGACCGCGTTCTCGCCGACGATGCCGGCGACCTCGGAGTTCCACACGAACTCGATCTTCTCGTTCGCGAACGCGCGATCCTGCATGATCTTGGACGCCTTGAGCGAGTCGCGGCGGTGGATCACGTAGACCTTCGAGGCGAAACGCGTGAGGAAGGTGGCCTCCTCCATCGCGGAGTCGCCGCCACCGACGACAGCGATCTCCTTGCCCTTGAAGAAGAAGCCGTCACACGTGGCGCACCACGAGACGCCGCGACCGGAGAGCCGGTCCTCGTCACCGAGGCCGAGCTTCCGGTAGGCGGACCCGGTGGCGAAGATGACCGTGCGACCCTCGAAATCGCCCGAGTAACCGGTCTTGATGGTTTTGGTCTCGCCCGTGAGGTCGAGCTCCGTGACGTCGTCGAGGATGACCTCGGTACCGAAGCGCTCGGCCTGCTCCTGGAACTTGGCCATGAGATCCGGGCCCATGATGCCGTCGGGGAAGCCGGGGAAGTTCTCGATCTCCGTGGTGTTCATGAGCTCGCCGCCCGCCTCGACCGAGCTCGCGAGCAGGACGGGCTCGAGCCCGGCGCGTGCCGCGTAGATGGCAGCGGTATAGCCCGCTGGGCCGGAACCGATGATGATGACGTTGCGCACTCGAACTCCTCGTTTCATGTGTCGCCTGCTGAAACTCATTGTAGGTCCGCGCTATTCCCGGCGGCTGGGTGTTGCGCCGCCCCTATCGGCGCCACGGTGCAGCGGAGATTGTTCGCGTGGTGTTCGACGCCCGGACGTGTCGGTGTGGTCCCCGCGGAGTAGGTTCAGGGCAGAAGAGGACGGCACGCTCTGTCAGGAGGCGAACCGATGCCGACGATGGCCACTGAACGGACGGATCCCGAGCACGGCGACCGGGACCCGGGTCGTGCTCGCCCCCGGACAGCGACGCTCGTCTGGCTCTCGGTCCTCCTTGTCGTGGTCGCGGGCTGCGTGACCGGGGCCGTCGTGGTGTTCGGGTGGATGGTGGACGAGACGCACTTCGACCGGCCGAGCGCGTCGTTCGACGCGTTCGAATCCCAGGTGGAGGACCTACCCGGCGTCGCGAGCGTCGATACGGAGCGCTGGGTCGAGGCGCCGACCTTCCTCAGCCCCACGTCGTGGATGACCGTCACGGTCGAGGAGGCCGGGCTTCCCGGCCTGCTCGATGCGGCGTGCTCGACGGACTATCCCGACCCCGTAACGTGGTCGATCATCGTCCGGACAGACGCGTCGACCGAGGTGTCAGTGCACACGGGTCCCGGCGTCTCGTCGACGATCGCGGCCGACGACGCGGGGTGTCCCGCCTTCGGGTTCGACGTCGTGCGACTCGTCGAGGAGCTCGACGAGGTCGCGCCGGGCCTTTCCGTCCAGCCTGCCATCTGGGAGGACGGCCGGTTCGCGCTCGTCGCGCTCGACGAGGATGCGTCGACCGGTTTCACGCACCTCCTGCCGCTCGTCGAGCACGCCGACGATCTCATCGCCGCCGCCGGTCTCGACGCCGAGACGGCCGTCGAGATCAACTCGGCGAACCTCATCCTCGTCCTCGAGCCGGGAGAGACCGACGACTACGTCGAGCTCCTCACCGAGCTCGCCGATGACGGCGACGTCGAGAGCTACTGGGCGGACGGTGGCGGCACACCGATCGACGGAGTCGAGAAGGTGCAGATCGTCGCGCCGGAAGAGCATCACCCTGCGATCGAGGGGATCATCCGATCGTCTGAGCTTCACATCTCCGATTTCCCGGTCCGCTTCATCGGGTGATCCCCGCGGGGAGAACGGCTCCCGGACCGCGGTTCAGCGGCGGCGGAAGCGGCGGGCGATCGGGGCGACGGCTGACTGCAGGTCGGGTGAGCGCATGACGATGAGGACCGAGAAGTAGACGGCGGCCGAGACCGTGCCGATGACGACCATCGAGACGAGGGCGCCGATCACGGTCGTGGTGGCGAAGCCGCCGTCGGTGAAGGCCCCGAGGAACACCGCCGCGCCGAGTCCCGCCCCGAGTGCCGGGATGGCCGCGACGGCGAAGCCGACGATCGCCTGGACGACGGGCGCAGCATCGAGACCGCCGATCTTGCGCCGCAGGAGGATGAACGCGAGGAGCATCTGCACGGTGCCCGCGATCGAGATCGACGCGGCGACACCGATACCGATGAGCCCATCGGGGAGGAGGAAGCCGCACGCGAGCGCGAGCCCCGAGAACACGACGACCTGCGCGACGGTGAAGAAGAAGGGCGTGCGGGTGTCGCTGAGGGCGTAGAACGTGCGCTGCAGGACGAAGAGGATCGTGAAGGGTACGAGACCCACGATGTAGGCGACGAGCGGACCTGCCAACGCGCCGGCGTCGTCGAACGTGCCGGTGAAGAGGCTCGCGAACGGCATCGCGCAGGCGGCGATCACGGCGGCGGCGAGAACGATCAGGAGGCTGATCTGCCGCGTCGCCGATGCGACGTCGGCCTTCAGCTCCGTGGTGCGACCGGCGTGGGCGTGCTCGGCCAGGCGTGTGAAGTACGCGGTGGCCACGGACACGGCGATCACGCTGTGCGGGAGCATGAAGATGAGCCATGCGTACTGCAGGGCCGCCGTGGCGGCGTTGCCGCCGGACGCGAGCATCGTCACGTTGGTCTGGACGATGCCGGCGACGAGCGTGGCACCGATCATGGCGAGCGTCCAGCCGGCCATCTTCCCCGTCTGGGCGAGACCGATCCCGCGCCAGCCGAAGTCGGGGCGGAAACGCAGTCCCACCTTCTTCCAGAAGAAGAACAGCACGACCGCCTGCACGGCGATGCCGAGGGTCGCGGATCCCGCGAGCACGGCGACCATGGGGGTACTCCATGTGGTCACGCCGCGCTCGCCCGTGGGGTCGGCGCCGAAGAGGGCACCGAAGACGAGGAGACCGGAGATCGCGACGATGTTGTTGAACACGGGCGCCCAGGTGAACGGGCCGAAGAGCTTGTGGGCGTTGAGGACCTCGCCGAGCAGCGCGTACAGGCCGTAGAAGAACACCTGCGGAAGGCACCAGTACGCGAAGGTCACGGCGAGGTCGAACTGCGACTGGGGCATCGTCTGGCCGTACAGCCGGACGAGCAGCGGAGCCGCGAGCACCGCGACGACCGTGGCTGCGAAGAGGATGACCATGCCGAGCGTGAGCAGCTTGTTGACGTAGGCGCGGCCGCGATCCTCGCTCACGATCGCCTTCACGATGCTCGGCACGAGGATCGCGCTCACCACGCCGCCGGCGATGAGGGCGTACAGGTTGTTCGGCAGCCGGTTGGCGAGGGCGAACGCGTCACCGCTGAACCCGACCGCACCCACGGTCTGCGCGAGCAGGATCGCCATCACGAAGCCGAGAAGGCGCGACACCATGGTGCCGGAGGCGAGGAACGCGCTCGCGCGTCCGATGGACGGTCCGTTTCCGGTGGTCACGGGCGTTCCTCCGTGTCGGGGCGGGGAGCGGTGTCTCCCGAGTCGCTCGTGTCGGATGCGGGGGTCGCGGGGTCCGTCTCGGCGGCGGCTGTTCCCTTCGCGTCGACTGCTCCCTTCGCGGCGGCCGCTCCCTTCGCGTCGGCCCGTTCCGCGAGTCGCGTGCGACGGCGGAGGACGGTGCGGACGATACCCGCGACGAGCATGGCGACCACGAGGACCACGGCGATGACGGCTCCGATGCCCTCCCAATCGGCGCGGACCGCGACCGTGGCGGTGACGGGGTTCCCCACGCGGACGCCGGAGACGGACGACAGGGTGACGGTGAGACCGACGTCGCCGTTTCCGAGCTGCGCCTTCACCGGCACGCGCACCGTCTGGCGCGATTCCGCCGAGACCTCCACCGTCTGCGGCTCGCCCACGTCGAGACGGATGTTCGACGGGGTCGCGTCGATCACGACCTGCACGTCGTACGGGGAGTCGTTCCGGACGCCGAAGGGGATGGCGCTCTCGTTGCCGACGAGGAGCACGTCGCTCGAATTGAGGATGGAGACGGAGCCGAGGAGGTCGGTCGTCTGCTGGCTGTGGGCGGAGAGGGCCTCCGACCACTCGTCGTTCGTGTCCGCCCAGTCGACGGAGAGCAGCGTGAGGATCTGCACGCGTTCCCTCCCCGTGAGGAGGGCCGGTGTGGTGAGGACGGACGAGAACTCCGTCAGCTGGGCCTCGCGGTCCATCAGGAGCGAGACGGCGCCGGTGCGAGACGCGTCGGGCTCGACATCAGCGAGAGCGACGTCGATGCGCTCCTCGTCGCGGACGTCGGAGAGGGCGATGGGGTCCACCGTGGGGAGGTCGGAGACGGCGTCGAGCGCTTCGCCGAGTCGCGAGGCCGTCGGCGGCCAGCCGCGGTCGAGCGTCGCGAGCATCGCGCGACCGGTGGCTCCCTGCTCGCGCGCGCTCACGGCCAGTTCCGCCGAGATCGTCGACACAGCATCGGCGAAGTCGCTCGCGGTCACGGCGGTGGCGGCCTGCCGGAGGGCCGAGGACACGGCGTCGTCCGAGACGAGCGCGTCGCGGTCGCCCACCCGCGATGCGGCGGGGTGGGCCGTGGCATCGGCGACGTTGCCCGAACTGAGGATGGTCTCCTCGACTCCACTGCCCGCGAAGACGTCGAGGTCCGCAGCGGTGACCGTGCCCTCGGCCGGCCAGATCATGCCGTCCATGGACCAGTCGAACTCGAGGAGGTCCTCGCTCGTGGGAATCGCGTCGGCGTCATCGCCGCCGGCGTCGTCTCCGTCGGGGTCGGGCGTCTCGGTCGGATCGGGGGTCGCCGTCTCGGTCGGGACGACGGCTGTGTAGTCCTCGGGGATCGCGAAGTCGAAGGAGAGCGGCTCGAGGAGGGAATCGGCGCCCGCTGCCGCCTGGACGGCACCGTCGGCGTCGGCGAACTGCAGGGCGAACGTCTCGTTCGAGATCGATGAGAGCCGGTCGAGCCACGCGAGGGCGCTCGCCGGGGCCGCGGCGCCGAGGGCGCGGATCGAGGCGATGATCAGAGGGTCGACCGCGAGAGCGACGTCCCGTCCGGCCGCGCCGTCGAGCTGACGCGAGAGGACCCCGCCGGCGGCCGTATAGGTGGCGAGGGAGTCGGCGCTGATCAGTCCGTTCTGTCCCGTGGGCGCTGTGATCGGCATCGCGATCGACAGTTCGATCGTGTTCGTCGGTTCCGCCGCAGCCGCGATGTACGTGTCGTGGGCGGCGATCGACGTTCCGGCGGTCGCGAATGTCGCCGTGATCGGGACGGCGCCGTAGTCGGCCGGCATGGCGAGCCGGTCGTGCGGCACGGTGATGGTCTCGGAGGTGTAGCTCGTGTCGGCCGCGACCGAAGGGACCGTGACGTCGACGAGATCGGTCGGCGTCGGCAGCGGGTCGGTCCCGTCGAGGTGGGCGTGGAGCGTCGCACTCGAACCGATCGTGGACGATCCGGCTGCGATCCGCACCCGGCCGGAGGCGAGGTCGGCTCCTGTCGTATTGTCCACCGTGATCGTCAGGCGGAGCGGCTCGTCGTCGTCGACCGCCGCGGACTCCGTGTCGATCTGGATAGAGAGCGTCGGCGCCGTCGCCTCGTCGCCCGTCGCCGAACGAACAACGCCCCCTGTCGTACCCGCGACATCGACCGCGAACGCCGGTGCGGCGGAGAGGGGCAACGCCAGGACGAGAGCCGTCACGGGGAGGGAGCGCAAGAGGCTCTTCAGAAGGCGTGAGTTCATGGGTTGATGCAGCGCCGTTCTCTCCGGCCTGATCCTGAGATTCTACGGGCTGGTCCGAGTCACACCTGGGAGGAACGCGGGTGGAGGCGGACCCGGGGTCGTCAGGAGGCGGATCCGCGGGGTTCGTCGTCGAGCTGGAAGCGGCCGAGCATCGTCCAGGCGGTGCGGGTGAGAGCCGGGTAGGCGATGCCGATGGAACGGATGATGTCGGCGTCGATGCGTTCGAGCGCACGCCTGTGCTCGTCGGCATCCGAGCGGGTCGAGCGGGCCGCGAGCCGAGCCAGGACGTACTCGGCGGTGAGGCCGCGATCGTCGAGGGCGTCGTCGCGGAGGGAGAGGACGACGAGTTCGTCGACGGTGGGCATGTCGGGGAGGAAGTCCCACGGATCCTCGCCCTGTCGGCTGCGGTGTTCGATGAGGACGTCAAGCTCGTCGCGCGCGAACTCGCGCAAGCGCGCGAGATCCTGCTCGACCATCGTGTCCCTTCCGTCCCACGGCGTCGTCCGTCTCGCCGTTCGAGCGATCAACGATACTCCGGAGAGGCTGGAAGATGGCCGTCTCAGCGCACGCTGTGCAGCGCTCGCTCGGGTGCCGCCGTCTCCGGCAGCGGCTGCCGCAGACGGCGCCGACGTCGCCCGATGTGGGCGACGCCGACGATGACGGATCCCACCAGGACGGCAGCGACCGAACCGGCGGAGTTCGCCAGGAGGTCGTCGACGTCGCAGCGACGACCGAGCGATGGCACGACGTCCTGCACCCACTCGATCGCGGCCGAGAGGACGGGCCCCGCGAGGAGGACCACCACGGGGCGCCGCGTCGCGACGACGGCGAAGAGCATCGGGACGAAGAAGAGGGCGACGTTCGGGACGTCGTCGAGAGGGGCGTCCGGTCGTGTGGCGCAGCCGTCGCCCGGAAGACCGCGCACCGGGCTCAAGGTCAGGCCGGCGATCACGACGACGCCACCGACGGCGAGCACGGTCGCGAGAGTCCTCTCCGTCCGGGCGCCCCCGGCGAGGACGGCCGCGAGGAGGACGGAGGCGACGGACGCGAGGACGAGCAGCTGGCGGACGCCCTCGCCGTCGGCGGCTGACACGATCGAGATCATGGGGTCTCCTTTCAGGCGACTCGGTCCATCCTGCGATCGATGCCCGGAGGCGTCTTCATCCGTGCGATTGAATGAGGGGGTGAAAACCGCCCTCATCGACCTGTTGCGATCCGACCTCCAGACGGGCGGCTACACGACGGACGCCGTGGCCGAGCGACTCGGACTCGAGGCCGAGGAGGCGCTCGGACGCGAGCACACCGTGCCCGCCGCGCGTGTGCTCGACGATCGGAGGCGGCACGGGAGGCGCGACTCCCTCGACGTGCTCGTCGACCTCTTCCTCCTCGCCCGCGGGGTCGACCGGGGCGATGTGGATGCGGCGTTCCCGTCGCTCGGGCCGGAGGGCGCGCGCGAGCTCGGCCTGCTCACGGCCACCCACGTGTCCGAGGTCGAGGTGTGGACCGCCACTCTCGACGTGCACCCCTACGCCTTCTCCGACGACCACGGCGACGGACACTGGTGGATCCTCTCCGACCTCGGAGAGCGCGCGCTCGGCGGAGCGCTGCCCGAGGACCACGTGCTGGGCGTCGGAGGCGCGTCCCTCACGCTCGCCGGGATCACGGTCCCGACCCGGGTCGGGACGGTCCTCGACCTCGGGACGGGCTGCGGCATCCAGGCGCTCCACGCATCACGGTCCGCCGACCGTGTGATCGCGACGGACATCTCGCAGCGCGCCGTGGATCTCGCGCGCGCCAACGCGCGGCTCAACGGGATCGACACGATCGAGGTACGGCTCGGGAACCTCTTCGAACCCGTCGCCGGTGAGCGGTTCGACCGCATCGTCACGAACCCGCCGTTCGTCATCACACCGCGCACGGACGGCGTTCCGCTGTACGACTACCGGGACGGCGGAATGGTGGGCGATGCCCTCGTGGAGGCGGTCGTGCGCGGGTGCGCCGAGCACCTGCTGCCGGGCGGGACCGCTCAGATGCTCGGCAACTGGGAGTACACGCGCGCCTCCGACGGGCTCTCGCGCATCGGCGGCTGGGTCGACGGCCTCGGTCTCGACGCCTGGGTCGTAGAGCGCGAGCACCTCGACCCCGCGTTCTACGCCGAGACGTGGATCCGCGACGGCGGCACGCGCCCGGGGATGGCGGAGTTCGACGCGCTCTCGGGCGCGTGGCTCGACGACTTCGAGGACCGCGGCGTCACCGGGGTGGGCTTCGGCTTCGTGACCCTGCATCGGCCGGCAGCCGACCGCGACCCGGTCGTGCGCCTCGAACGGGCGACCGGGACCCTCGAGACCGCCGGCCTCGGTTCCCACATCGCCCGCTGCGTCGCGACCGTCGACTGGGCGGCCGGGCTGAGCGACGACGAGCTCGCATCGCACGCGCTCGTCGTCGCACCCGACGTGACGGTGGAGCATCATCTCCTTCCGGGCCACGACGAGCCCACCGCGATCCTGCTCCGACAGGGCCAGGGCTTCCGCCGCGCGATCTCCGCCGGCACGGGACTCGCTGCGCTGGTGGGGGCGAGCGACGGGACCCTCGGCGTGGGCGCGATCCTCGCCGCGATCGCTCACCTGCTCGAGGTCGACGCCGATGCGCTCGCCGCGGAGACGATCCCCGACGTGCGCCGCCTCCTCGCGGACGGCATCCTTCTCCCGGCCTGATCCCGTCCCGGCTCGCCGCCATCGGGACCGGCCATGGTCCAGTCCGCCTAGGTTGGACGTGGTGCCCACGGAAGGAACCACACATGAGCATGGAAAGCGCGGCGTGGAGCTCGCTGTACAAGATCTCCTCCGCCAGGGATGGCAAACACGGCATCTCCCGTGAGTCCGTGCGGCGGATCTTCTCGTTCGCGGTGCCCTACCGGTCCAAGCTGCTGATCTTCATCACCCTCTCGGTCGTCGGGGCCTTCCTCGCCGTCGCGACGCCGGTCCTCGCCGGACAGGTGGTCGACGTCATCGTCGCGCGGGGCGAGGTCTCCACGATCGTGTGGCTCGCCGTCGTCATCGCGCTCGTCGCTGTGGCGGACGCCGCCGTGTCGCTCGTGACGCGCTGGTACTCGGCGCGGATCGGCGAAGGCGTGATCCTGGACCTGCGCACCGCCGTCTTCAACCACGTGCAGAGGATGCCGATCGCGTTCTTCACCCGCACGCGGACCGGTGCCCTCGTGAGCCGACTCAACAACGATGTGATCGGAGCCCAGCAGGCCTTCAGCGGCACGCTCTCCGGCGTCGTCACGAACCTCGTGGCCCTGATCCTCACCCTGATCGTCATGCTCAGCACGTCCTGGCTCGTGACGGTTCTCGCCGTGATCATGCTCCCCCTCTTCCTGGTGCCCGCGCGCCGCATGGGCCGCCGCCTCGCCGCGTTGCGCCGGGAGGCCGCCGACCACAACTCCGCCATGAGCACGCAGATGACCGAGCGCTTCTCGGCCCCCGGCGCCACCCTCGTCAAGCTGTTCGGTCGGCCCGACGAGGAGGCCGAGGAGTTCCGCGTGCGTGCCGCTCGCGTGCGAGACATCGGGGTGCGGACCGCGATGCTGCAGTTCGTCTTCTTCACCGCGCTGATGCTCGTCTCCGCCCTCGCCCTCGCACTCGTCTACGGGCTCGGGGGATTCCTCGCGCTCGCCGGCCAGCTGGACACCGGCGAGGTCGTCACCCTGGCGCTGCTCCTCACGCGCCTCTACGCGCCGCTGACGAGCCTCGCGAACGCACGCGTGGAGATCATGAGCGCAGTGGTCAGCTTCGAGCGCGTCTTCGAAGTGCTGGATCTCGAGCCGCTCATCCAGGAGAAGCCCGACGCCGCCGTCGTCCCCGCGGGGCCGGCTGCCGTGGAGTTCGACGACGTCCGCTTCGCCTACCCGTCGGCCGACAAGGTGTCCCTCGCCTCCCTCGAGGAGGTCGCGACGCTCGACACCCGCGGCGGCGAGGAGGTGCTGCACGGCGTGTCCTTCCGGATCGAGCCGGGGCAGACCGTCGCCCTCGTGGGTACGTCCGGTGCCGGCAAGTCGACGATCGCGCAGCTGCTCTCACGCCTGTACGACGTGGACAGCGGCTCCGTGCGCCTCGCGGGAACGGACGTCCGTGACGTCACGTTCGCGTCCATGCGGCACACACTCGGGATGGTCACGCAGGACGGCCACCTGTTCCACGAGACGATCCTCTCGAATCTGCGCCTCGCCCGGCCGGAGGCGACCGAGGACGAGGTCTGGGACGCCGTCCGGCGTGCGCGGCTCGAGCCGCTCATCCGTTCCCTGCCCGATCAGCTCGACACCATGGTCGGGGAACGCGGCTACCGGCTGTCGGGCGGCGAGCGCCAGCGCATGACCATCGCGCGGCTGCTGCTCGCCCAGCCGCGCGTCGTCATCCTCGATGAGGCGACGGCTGCGCTGGACTCGACGTCGGAGGCGGCCGTGCAGGCCGCGCTCAGCGAGGCGCTCGAGGGGCGGACGGCGATGGTGATCGCACACCGCCTCTCCACGATCCGCAGTGCCGACATGATCCTCGTCATCGAGGACGGCTCCATCGTGGAGCGCGGCACGCACGACGAACTGCTCGCCGCGGGAGGACGGTACGAGGAACTCCATCGCACCCAGTTCGCCGTGCAGAAGGCCGTCGCCGCCGACGAGGAAGCCCTGAGCGGAACCTAGCCGCGAACGCGAGGATGACTCGCGATGGGTGCCGCTGATGCGCTCACCCGGGGTGAAACATGAGAGTTGTCCAGAAGTTCAACGGGATTTCTCCCCACCGACCGGGGCCGCGGGGGTAACGTGATCCCCCGAACGGCATCCCCGACAGAACGGAATCCCTGTGGACTCCCGCGTGGCCGAGTACCCTCGGCCGGATCATTTCATCCTCCACATCAGTGACACGCACCTGCTCGCCGGCTCGCGCGGGCTCTACGACTCGGTCGACAGCACCGAGCACCTCCGCAACCTCTTCGCGGAGTTCGAGGCGTCCGGTGGACGCCCCGAGGCCATCGTCTTCACCGGTGATCTCGCCGACAAGGGCGAGCCCGAGGCGTACGAGGCCCTGCGAGCCATCGTCGAGCCCGTGGCCGAGCGCCTCGGCTGCGAGATCATCTGGGTGATGGGCAACCACGACGACCGGGCGGCCTTCCGCTCGAAGCTCTTCGGCGAGGTGCCGACGATGCGTCCCGTCGACCGCGTGTACGACGTGAACGGTCTGCGCATCATCACGCTCGACTCGAGCGTCCCCGGCTTCCACCACGGCGAGGTATCGCCGGAGCAGCTCGACTGGCTCGCCGAGGAGCTGTCCGAGGCCGCGCCCCACGGCACGATTCTCGCGATGCACCACCCGCCCGTGCCGAGCGTGCTCGACCTCGCCGTCAGCGTGGAGCTGCGCGACCAGTCCGGACTCGCCGAGGTGCTCGAGGGCACCGACGTGCGTTCGATCATCGCCGGGCACCTGCACTACTCGTCCACGGCGACCTTCGCGGGGATCCCCGTGTCCGTCGCCTCGGCCACGTGCTACACGCAGGACCTCAACGTGCCGATCGGTGGAACGCGCCCGCGCGACGGCGCCCGTGCCTTCAACCTCGTGCACGTGTACGAGAACACGGTGCTCCACTCCGTGGTGCCGCTCGGCTCGTTCGTGACGCTCGACGACGTCGCCCCCGAGGAGAGCGCCCGCCGCCTCGCGGCCGCTCAGATCAGCATCCGCGACGCCGCACGCGCTGCCGTGGTCCCCATCGAGGAGCCCCTCACGATCCCCGTGCGCGAGCCGGCTCGCGCCGGCGTCGCCTGACCTGCTGAGGCCGTCGGTTCGAGCGTCGCGCGACCCGTGTGAGGGACGCGAGGCGCTCGAACTGTCCACTTCGGCGGAGTCGCGATAACGTCGAGCGGTGTGCCCCGGGTGGTCCGTCGGCATCGACAGACGCAAGGGAGCACCGATGGCCGCGAACGGCACCGACGCACGACCGATCTCCGGCGAGCAGTTCACGATCGAGGCGGACGGGTACGTCGCCCGCATCGCGAGCGTCGGCGCCACCCTGCGGGTGCTCACCGTCGACGGCCGAGACCTCGTCGTGCCGTTCGACGCCGACGAGGTCCGTCCGGCCTTCCGCGGCGCGACTCTCGCTCCGTGGCCCAACCGTGTGACGGACGGGCGCTACAGCTTCGGCGACGAGGACCTCCTCCTGTCGCTCACCGAGCCCGAGCGAGGACACGCGCTCCACGGCCTCGCCGCCTGGCTCGACTTCTCGCCCGTGAGCGTCGACGCGTCGAGCGTCGAGCTGAGCGCGACCATCGAGGCCGAGTCCGGCTACCCGTTCCGCGTGCGGATCGATGTGACCTACCGGGTGAGCGCCGACGGGCTCGAGACGATCGTGACAGCGACGAACGTCGGACCGACCCGTGCCCCCGTGGGTCTCGGTCCGCACCCCTACCTCGTCGCCGGCCCCGGGCTCGTGGACGATTGGGACCTGGAGCTGCCCGCGTCCCGCGTGCTCACGGTCGAGGGAGAGCGGATGATCCCCGGTCCCGTCGTGGGCGTCGAGGAGATCCCGGGATTCGACTTCCGGGCGACCCGCCGCATCGGCGACACCGCGATCGACCACGCATTCGCCGACCTCACCCGTTCGGCGGCGGACGGCGATGCCGTGGTGCGCGTGACGACCGACGACGGCTCCGGCGTGGGGATGCGCTGGGGAACCGCATGCCCGTGGGTGCAGGTGCACACGGCCGATAAGCCGGGTCTGCCGGTGCACCGCATCGGTCTCGCCGTCGAGCCGATGACCTGTCCGCCTGACGCATTCAACTCGGGCGTCGACCTCGACGTCGTCGAGCCGGGCGAGGCGCTCACGGCGTCGTGGCACATCTTCGGGATCGACGCGCGCTGACCGGGCCGTGAGTCTGCACTCCCCGACCTGACGCGGCGGCTAGGGTTCGGGATCATGACCCACCTTCCCGAGGATCTCGACTTTCCGGTCGTCGACGGACACAACGACCTCCCGTGGGAGTGCCGCGTGCGGCGAGGGTCGAGCATCGAGGGGGTCGACGGCGTCGAGTCGACCCTGCACACCGATCTGCCGAAGCTCCGCGCGGGGGGCGTCGTCGGCCAGTTCTGGTCCGTGTACGTCCACATCGACGAGCCCGACCCCGTGCTCACGACCCTGCAGCAGATCGACCTCGTCCACCGGCTGGTCGCGCGGTACCCGGACGACCTCGCGATCGCCCGGACGGCGAACGACGTGCGGGACGCCATCCGGACCGGTCGGATCGGCTCGCTTCTCGGAGCCGAAGGCGGACACTCGATCGGGAACGACCTCGCGATCCTGCGGACGTTCGCACGTCTCGGGGTGCGGTACATGACGCTCACGCACAACGCCGACACCCCGTGGGCGGACTCCGCGGTGGGCCTCCACACCCACGGCGGGCTCAACGACCGCGGCCGCGAGGTCGTCGCGGAGATGGAGCGCATCGGCATGCTCGTCGACCTCTCCCACGTGAGTGCCGAGACGATGTCGGACGTGCTCGACGTCGCGACCGCTCCGGTGATCTTCAGTCATTCGTCCGTCGCGGCCCTCAACGACCACCCGCGGAACGTCCCGGACGACATCCTGGGACGCGTCGGTGGCAACGGCGGTGTCGTGATGATCACGTTCGTCCCGATGTTCATCTCCGCCGAGTACGCGCAGTGGCACGACGCGGGCGAGGTGGGACCGGCACCTGAGGTGACGGTCGCCCACATCGCCGATCACGTGGAGCATGCGCGCGACGTGGCCGGGATCGATCACATCGGTCTCGGCGGCGACTACGACGGGACGCCGAGCTTCCCCGGCGACGTCAGCGATGTGTCGCAGTACCCCGTCCTCGCTCGGGAGCTGCGGAACCGCGGATGGTCGGCCCAGGATCTCCGGGCGCTCGCCGGCGCCAACATCCTCCGTGTGCTCGAGGAGACCGACGCCCGCTTCGCCGTGAACTGAGGACCCCCGCCGCCCGGAGCGGATCACCGCCGCCTGGTGGGCCGGGATTCTGATCGACCACGAAAAAGGTCGTGTGCCGGACATGTCGGTAGTGAAGTCACCAGACGATGGAGGAATCATGACCCGCGACGTGTTCGACGACCTGCTCGACCGCTCTGCCCCCGCATCACGCCCGCCTGCGGCGGACGACCTGGACGCCATGATCGCCGAGGCGCGCCAGCCGGCTCCGCACGGCTTCCGCCCGCGCATCCTCGTCGCGTCCGGCCTCGCGGCCGTCATCGCCTTCGGCGGTGTGGGGGTCGCCGCTGCGACCGACGGATTCTCGTGGGCGCCATGGGCGCAGGACCCCATCGGTGCTGTGCACTTCACGATGACGAACGGGCTCGATTGCGAGCTGCGCTGGTCCGAGTACACCGGCGGCGACGATCCGGAGTTCGTCAGTGAGGTGAACAGTGTGTTGGAGGACTGGTACCGGTCCACCGATGTGGTGGCGGAGGTCGAGCCGTCCGTTCCCGGGAAGCTCGACGCCCTCGGTCCGATCGAACTGCAGCCGGGCGAGACCCTCGACACGCTGCCGCCCGGTGAAGCCGAGAACCGGGCGTGGGCACTCGAATGGTCGGCCTGGGACCTCGCGATCAGCGATGCGGAGTGGCGGGAGCTGGAGAGGCACGGCATCCGACCGGGCGACGCGCGTCTCGCGGGAACCGAACGCAACGGGCAGATCCAGTGCTTCGATGAGAACCGTGACCCGTTCGTGCCCGGGGCCGGATCGTGAAACGATCGCACGCTCGGATCACGGCAGCGCTGAGGGAGTCGGCGGCGGACATCCTCTCCTACCTGCAGCGACGTGTCGGTCCGGATGAGGCTCCCGATCTCCTCGGAGAGACGATGGTCGTCGCGTGGCGGCGGGTCGACGACCTCCCGGAGGATCCGGAACAGGCCCGGATGTGGCTCTTCGGTGTCGCTCGTACGACGCTCCTCAATCACGCTCGCGGAGAACGGCGCCGCTGGGCGCTGGCCGACCGGATCAGGGGGGCCTCGGCGACGGTCGTCGTCGCCCCGCCCGCGGACGATGGTGCCGAGGTGCGCGATGCGATCGCCCGTCTCGACGCGGAGCTCGGCGAACTCGTCAGGCTCGTCCACTGGGAGCGGATGACGATCACGCAGGCGGCCGGACTCCTCGGTGTCTCGGACTCGACCGCGCGCACGCGCTACGCGCGGGCGAAGGAGCAGCTCCGTGCGGCGCTGCGGGTCTCGGCCGGATGAGGCGCTACGAGCGTCGCCGGTGTCCGGGCGGTGGTCGCGACTTCGTCCGCGCCCGGTGACGAGCGCTCAGCCGCCGGAACGCAGCCCGGCCGACACGGGCAGGTAGCGGGCGATCGCGTCGAGTTGCGCCTCGAGTGCGCGGTCGTGGCGGTCGGTGGCGTGGAAGACGTCGTCCGCGATGTGCTCGGCGACCCACGCGATCTCCACGTTCGCCTGCACGGTGAGGAGAGCGAGGTTCGAGAGCACGGGCTCGAGAGCGGTGACGGCCCGGGACCCGCCGGAGAGACCGCCGTAGCTCACCAGGCCGACGGGCTTGTGGGCCCACTCGGCGTTCAGGTAGTCGAGTGCGTTCTTGAGCGGCGCCGTGAAGCTGTGGTTGTACTCGGGCGTCACGAAGACGAACGCGTCGGCCGACGCGACGCGCGAGCTCCACGCGTGGGTGTGGTCGTGCTCGTACGCGCGCAGCTTCGGGTGGTGCGGCTCGTCGAGGAACGGGAGGGCGAGGTCGCGGAGGTCGACGACGTCGAGCGCGAACCGATCGTCGGCGCCGGCGCGATCCGCGACCCAGGCGCCGACGGCCCGTCCGGCGGCGATCGGGCGGGTGGTTGCGATCACGACGAGGAGGGTCGGTCGGTCTCCGGTCATCGTCCGGCTCCGTTCATCGCGGGGGCCACACGATGGGCGGGGAGCGATTCCCAGCGTGCCCAGTCGGCGCTGATCTCGCCGGCCGTGCGCAGAAGCTTCGGCAGGTGTTCGTCCACGAGGGTCTCCATGCTCGTCTCGAAGGCGTGGGCGTTGATGTTGACGGCGGCGACCACATCGCCTGCGCTGTTGCGGATCGGGGCGGCGATGGAGCGGATCGCGGGTGCCAGCTGCTGGTCCGTCGCGGCCCAGCCGCGGGCGCGGACGTCGCGGAGCGTCTCCTCGAGCTCCGCGCGGTCGGGGCGCCAGGTGGCCGCGACCTCGGAGCGCGACGCTGTCGCGAGCACCGCGTCGAGGTCCGCCGGCGGGACGGCCGCGAGGAGGACCTTGCCGAGCGAGGTGGCAGCGGCAGGGAAGCGGGTGCCGATGGAGACGGAGAGGGCGACGAGCTTCGGCACGGCCACCCGGGCGACATACACGATGTCGCTTCCGTCGAGCTGGGCGACCGAGCAGGACTCGTTCGTCTCGGAGACGAGGTCGACGAGGTGGGGACGCGTCAGCTCCCAGATGCTGCTGCTCGAGACGTAGGCGAGGCCGAGATCGAGCACGCGAGGCGTGAGGGAGAACACGCCGTCGTCGGCGCGCACATAGCCGAGGTCGGCGAGCGTCAGGAGGATCCGCCGAGCCGTCGGGCGGGCGAGCCCCGCCGCCGTCGCCACCTCGCTGAGGGAGAGCGCTCGTGGTGCCGATCCGAACGCGGTGATCACGTCGATCCCCCGCGCGATGGCCTCGATGAACTCGGGATTGCGGTCCGGCATCGGATCTCCCTTCGAATCGGTCAGGTGTCCGTTCGCCGACTGTACACCGACTGTGCCCTCGATGTCGGTCTGGATTTCCCTCTTGACGAAGCCGTCCGATGAGCGTTCACTGGTGCCACGTCCGAAAACGGACAGTTGTCCGCACGATGGAGTGAGCCGATGACGACACCATCAGATCCGCCGAACGGCCCGACGTCCGCCGGTCCCCTGAGCGGTCTGCTCGTCGCCGACTTCTCCCGTGTGCTCGCCGGCCCGTATGCCACCCAGCTGCTGGCCGACATGGGCGCGACTGTCGTGAAGGTCGAGGCGCCCACCGGTGACGAGACGCGCGGGTGGGCGCCGCCCGAGCGTGACGGGGTGTCGACCTACTACCTCGGCATCAACCGCAACAAGCGCGACATCGTGCTCGACTTCCGCGACGCCGACGACCGGCGGAACGCCCAGGAGCTCGCCCGACGCGCCGACATCGTGATCGAGAACTTCAAGCCGGGAGGGCTCGCGAAGTTCGGGCTCGACTACGACTCCGTCGCGGAGACCAACCCGGCCGTCGTCTACGCGTCGATCAGCGGCTTCGGTTCGGCGGGAGGAGCGAGCCTTCCCGGCTACGACCTCATCGTGCAGGCGGCGTCCGGCCTCATGAGCCTCACGGGCGACCCCGACGGTCCGGCATACCGGAGCGGGGTGTCGGTCTTCGACATCATGACCGGGATGCAGGCCACTGTCGGCATCCTCGCGGCGCTGCGGCACCGGTCGGAGACGGGCGACGGTCAGCACGTCGAGGTCAACCTGCTCTCGACGGCCCTCTCGGCCATGGCCAACCACAGCTCGACCTTCGTCGCCGGCGGGGTCGTCCCCTTCCGCATGGGCAACGCCCACCCGAGCCTCTTCCCGTACGAACCCCTCCCGGCGAGCGACGGCGAGATCGTGATCGTGGCGGCGAACACACCCCAGTTCCGCGCCCTCGCCTCGGCCCTCGGGCGACCGGATCTCGCGGACGACGAGCGCTTCGCCTCCACGGAGGACCGCAACCGCAACCGCGCCGCGCTCCGCCCGCTCCTCGTGGAGGCTCTCGCCGCGCGCACCGTGCAGGAGTGGTTCGAGGTGCTGACCGACGCCGGTGTCGCCTGCGGGCCGATCAACACGATCGACGGAGGGGTGGCGCTCGCCGCATCGCTCGGTCTCGACCCCGTGGTCTCCGTGGGAACGGGCGACGAGGCGATCCCCATGATCCGCAACCCGATCACCTTCTCGCGCACCCCCGTGCAGTACACGAGCCCGCCGCCCACGCTCGGGCAGCACCAGGACGAGATCCGCGAATGGCTGGAGACACGATGACGCAGTTCCCCACCGGGATCGGCACGAGCGACGCCGACCACATCTCCCTCCTGGGACACGACCTCGCGGGTGAGCTGCTCGGCTCGCTCACGTTCGGCGAGCTCGCCTACTGGCTCGCCACGAAGCGTCGACCGACGCCGTCTCAGCTCCGCGTGTTCGACGCCGTGCTCGTCTCGCTCGCCGACCACGGCTTCACGCCGACGGCCATCGCCGCGCGACTCACCCTCTACAGCGCGCCGGACTCGCTGCAGGGCGCGATCGCGGCCGGTCTGCTCGGCGGCGGCTCGCGCTTCCTCGGCGTCACCGAGGACACCGGGACGTTCCTCCACGCCTCCGTCGCCGACCTCGGCGACACCGCCGGCTGGGACGACGCCGCGTGGGACGAGCTCGCCACGAGCACGCTCACCGCGGCGCGCGGCGCCGGGAAGCGGATCCCCGGCCTCGGGCATCCCGTGCACAAGGTCACCGACCCGCGCACCGCCGTGATGTTCGCCATCGCCGACGAGGAGGGCCTCAAGGGTCCGCACCTGCGGCTCTTCGAGGCCATCGGTCGCGTGCATCCGGAGATCATCGGGCGCACCCTCCCCCTCAACGGCGCGGGAGTCGCGGGTGCGGCGCTCGCCGACGCCGGGCTGCCGCTCGCGCTCCTCCGCGGCTTCGCTCTCCTCGCGCGCACGGCCGGCCTGATCGGCCACCTCGCCGAGGAGCTCGAGGACCCGATCGGTCCCGACGTCTACGCGACCGTCGACCGCAATGCCGTCTACACCTCGAACGCCCTCGAACAGAAGGAGTGAGCATGGCCACCCTGAGCGCCGTCCTCGCCACGACCCACCACCCGTTCTACCTCAAGGCCACGACGGCACCTCCCGAGGAACGGATGCCCCAGGCGGACGAGTGGAAGAGGAAGGTGGAGGCATACCGCGAGACCCTCACGGCCGCCGAACCCGACATCCTCGTGATGGTCGGCGCCGACCACTTCCACCAGTTCTTCTCGGACAACTACCCGACCTTCCTCATCGGGAAGCAGCCGAAATACGACGCGACCTTCTACAACGAGGAGCGCGAGTTCGGCCTGCCGACGTTCCTCCTCGACGGTCACGAGGAACTCTCAGGCTTCATGCTGAAGGGGCTCATCGATCGCGGCTTCGACTTCTCCGTGAGCCACGAGCTGAAGATCGACCACTCGATCATCTGTCCCATCATCACGACGCGGCCACAGGCCGACCTGCCCATCGTGCCGATCTACACGAACATCTTCGCTCCGCCGCTCCCGAGTCCGAAGCGGTTCTGGGACCTCGGTCGCGCGATTCGCGAGATCATCGACGAGTTCCCGTCGGACAAGCGCATCGCCGCGGTGGGCAGCGGGCACCTCTCCCTCGAGCTCGGCGGTCCGCGTCAGTTCGGCGAGACGGGGCCGGACCCCGAGTTCGACCGCCAGGCGATCGAATGGCTGCGCACGGGCGACATCGACGCGATCCTCGCGAACGTCACCCACGAGAGCATGGCCGGATCGGGCAACGCGACCCACGGCTTCATGGACCTCATCCTCATGATGGGCATCGCCGGTGCCGAGCCGGCCGCCTACGTCGACAACCTCGACCTCTTCCACACGATGGAGGCCTACGTCACCTGGTATCCGAACGGAGACCCGCGATGAGCATCTACTACGTGAACAAGTTCCTCTACCAGGTGGATCGCGACCCCGAGCTGCTCGCCGCGTACAAGGCGGAGCCCGCCGCGCTGCTCGACCGGTGGGAGCGCGACTACGGCCAGTGGCTCAACCGCGTCGAGCGCACCACGTGGCTCGAGTTCACGGAGCGGGAGCGCGCGGCGATCGTCGAGCACGACTACGTGACACTCTTCGAGCTCGGCGCGCACTTCTTCCTGACCCTCACGATCTTCATCGCGATCTACGACGAGGACTACGCGGCGCGCACGGGACCGCTCTCGTTCCAGCGCGAGTACGCCCAGAAGCTCTCGCACTGGATGGGCAAGGACTACCCGACCGTCGCCCTCTGAGGCGAATCCGCCACTTCCCTTCGACAGGCACTCCCCTTCGACAGGCTCAGGGACCGGAGATCCGGTTCTCGAGGCTGGAACATCCCACGACATCCCCACGGCAAAGGAGCCGAACCCATGAGCGACACCAGCACACCCCGTCCCCGTGCGGGTCAACCGATCGTCTTCCGGAACGGCACGGTCCTCACGATGGACGATCGCCACACGGTCCACCAGAGGGGCGACATCCTCGTCATCGACGACCGCATCGAGGCCGTCGGGCCGCAGCTCGAGGTGCCGGAGGGCACGTTCGAGATCGACGCGGCCGGTGGCATCGTGATGCCCGGCATGATCGACACCCACCGCCACATGTGGCAGACCGCGATGCGGGGTTACGGTGCCGACTGGACGCTCACGCAGTACTTCGTCTGGTACTACCTCGAGCACGGCTCGCACTTCCGGCCGCAGGACGTGTGGGCCGGCAACGCCCTCTCCGCACTGGACGCCCTCGACGCCGGTGTGACGACCACGGTCGACTGGTCGCACGGTCTCCGCACCGTCGACCACGCCGAGGCCGCGCTCGAGGCCCTCGAGTCGTCGGCCGGTCGCTTCGTGCTCGCGTACGGCAACATCTTCGCCGGACCGTGGGAGTGGACGCACGCCGCCGATGTGCGACGGTTCCTCGAACGCCGGAACACGTCGTCCGACATGCTCGGGTTCCAGCTCGCGTTCGACGTGACCGGGGATCCCGCGTTCCCCGAGCGGGCGGCCTTCGAGGCCGCCGACGAGCTCGGGCTCGCCGTCACGACGCACGCCGGGGTGTGGGGCGCCACGAACGACTCCGGCATCAAGCTCATGTACGAGAACGGATTCATGCACGAGGACACCGTGTACGTGCACGCCGCCACCCTGAACGACGAGTCGTACCAGATGATCGCGGCCACGGGCGGTTCCGTGTCCATCTCGACGGAGAGCGAGCAGAGCTGCGGCCAGGGCTACCCGCCCGCGTGGGTGCTCCGATCGCACGCGATCCCCGTGTCGATGTCCGTCGACACGAGCGTGTGGTTCAGCAGCGATCTCTTCGCCGCCATGCGGGCGACCCTGGGTGCCGACCGCTCGCTCGAGCACATGAAGGCGCATGAGATCGGCGAGACGGTGACGCACGCCCACCTGCGCGCCGAGCACGTCGTCGACTGGGCCACCAGAGGTGGGGCGAAGGCCCTCGGGAAGGACCACCTCGTGGGCAGCCTCGAGCCGGGGAAGAAGGCCGACATCGTCCTGCTCAAGAACGACGCGTCGCCCACGATGTTCCCGATCGTGAACCCCTACGGTCACGTGTCGCTGCAGGCCAACCGCGGCGACGTGCACACGGTGCTCGTGAACGGCGCGCTCGCGAAGTTCGAGCACGCGCTCGTGGGCGACGGCATCGCGAAGGCGCGCTCCGCGGTGGAGGACACCGTCTCCTACCTGCAGTCGACGCTCGGCGACGAGGTGTGGAGGCAGGGCATGAACCCGGAGATCCCGGAGACGAAGATCCTCGACAACCCATACCAGTACACGGACTTCCGCACCGCGGCGACCCACGCCGCCGTCCCCGACGTCTGATCAGTCGCCTCGCCCTGCCCCTCCCGGTCCCGCCCGACGAAATGGAGGGGCGGCCGGGCGGGTAGCGTCGTGGGTATGACCTCCGGATCCCCCACTCGCGTGGCCGCCTACGACTGCGGCACCAACTCCCTGCGACTGCTCATCGCCGACGTGATCGACGGTCGGCTCGTCGACGTGGTCCGGGACCTCGACGTCGTGCGGCTCGGACAGGGAGTGGACCGGACGGGACGTTTCGACGACGAGGCGCTCGAGCGCACGTTCGCCTCGGCCGAGCGGTTCGCCGCCCTGTGCCGCGAGCACGGGGTTCCCGGCGACCGGGTGCGATTCGCGGCGACCTCTGCAACGCGCGACGCCTCCAACCGTGAGGAGTTCATCCGCCGGATCACGGAGATCGTGGGCGTGGCCCCCGAGGTCATCACGGGCGACGAGGAGGCCGCGCTGTCGTTCCGCGGTGCTGCCAGCACCGCGCCGGAGCGCGACGGCCTCACCCTCGTCGTCGACCTCGGCGGCGGCTCGACCGAGCTCGTCCTCGGCGGAGACGAGCTCGAGTCCGCGTTCTCGATGGACATCGGGTCGGTGCGGATGACGGAGCGGCACGTGCACTCCGACCCGCCCACTCTCGACGAGGTCGAGGCGGTGCGAAGCGACGTGCGGGCGGCGCTCGCCGAGGCGCTGAAGACGGTCGACGTGTCGCGGACCGCCACGATCGTGGGCGTCGCCGGAACGATCACGACGGTCACCGCCCGCGCGCTGGGCCTCGAGCGCTACGACTCCGACGCGATCGACGGGTCCGAGCTGAGCCTCGAGGCCGTGCTCACGGCGTGCGACGAGCTCTCGGTGATGCCGCGGGCCGAGCGGGCGTCACTCGCCTACATCCACCCGGGACGCGTCGACGTGATCCCCGCCGGCGCGATGATCTGGGCTGAGGTGCTCCGACGCGTCCGCACCGAGGGCGCGGCGGTGGGAGCGGGCATCGGCTCCGTCACGACGAGCGAGCACGACATCCTCGACGGCCTCGCGCTGTCGCTGGCCTGATCGGTCCCTCCCCGCAAACGGATCCCGCGGTGGCGCCGCCGCCGCGCCCTCCCAGCGCTCGACGCTAGGCGGAGGTCGACGCCGAGTCCGAGACGGACGCCTCGTACTCCTTCTCCCACGGGGCGACGACCGGGAAGTAGCGCTCGAGGAACTCCGTCACGGCCTTGGTGCGCTTCTCCACCGAGATCTCCGGCTTGCTGCCGTCGTTGAGGCAGAACATGTCCTGATCGCGGCGCTTCAAGAGCTTCTTCATCTGGCGCAGCGCGCTCTTGAGCGTCGTCTCCACGTAGAGCACGTTCGCGTTCGTCTGCACGACCGCGTACCCGCGCATGAGCGCGTAGTAGTGGTAGAGCGAGTTCGTCACCGAGATGTCGGTCGCCGACCGGAACTGGCTGTGCGAGGTGCGCTGGAAGTCCTCGGGGAAGTCCGCCTCGAGCTCCTGCATCACGCTCTTGCGCAAGGGTGCGGCGCAGTGCTCGAGGTGACGCGTGGTGACCTTGCCGAAGCGCTCGCGCAACAGCCGGCGGTTCACGCGGGCCGCGTTCTCGAAGCCGCTGCGCGCGGGGTTCGAGTCGCCGAGACCGATGCGCGTCTTCGCCTCCACGAACTTCGTGATGCCGCCGGGGGAGAAGAAGAGGTTCGGCTGCACGGGGCGACCGAAGAACATGTCGTCGTTCGAGTACAGGAAGTGCTCGGCGATGCCCGGGATCTTGTGGAGCTGGCTCTCCACAGCGTGCGAGTTGTGCGTGGGCAGGGCGTCCATGTCGTCGAAGAACGCCTCGCTCGGCATGATCGTGACGCGCGAGTGGTCGTCGAGCCACTCGGGCTTCGGCGAGTCGGTGGCGATGTAGATGTTCCGCACCCACGGAGCGAACATGTACACGCTGCGGAGCGCGTACTTCAGCTCGTCGATCTGGCGGAAGCGCGCCTCCGAGTCGTCGCCGTCGCCGACGACGTAGCTCTTCATGCGCTTCGCGCGCTGACGCTGGAACTCGACGGAGGAGCCGTCGACCCACGAGAAGACGAGGTCGATGTCGAAGGTCACGTCGCTCGCGAGCTCCGCGAACATGCTCTCGAGGGTCGGCCACGACTGCCCGTAGACGATGACCTCCTCCTCGACGGCCTCGGACCGCGGAAGGGTGCGGCGCATGAGCGCGTTCTCGGTGGGGGCGGTGATGACGTCGTCGCCGAAGCGCCACAGCTCGAGCTGGAAGGCGGTGTCCGGTCCGTAGCGGAGGCGCCCGATGGGCTCGATGCGGGGACGGTACACGCGGAAGATCGCGTGGGACGAGTCGGCGGTGAGCTCGCCGTCGGCGATGAGGACCGGGCGTCCGTCGGACTCCAGGGCGTCGTCGTGCTGCGCAGCGGGAACGTAGGGGGCCGAGTAGAAGGGCTCCTCGGCGAACGCCTCGGCGAGGGCGCGCTCGATCGCCTTCCGCCGCTTGATGTCGACCGCGAGCACCGGGCGGTCGTTGTCGCCGCGCACGAGGAGGAAGTCGATCCCGGCGGCGTCGAGCACGGCGCGCACGGCGATGAGGTCCTCCACCATCGACTCGTGCGGAGTGAGGTGACCCGCGACGAGGGCGTACTCGCCCTTCCGCCGCACGATGCCCTCGCGTTCGAAGCGAGGGCGGCGACTACCGGTGGACACGAGGACGAGATCGGGCGTCTCGACGAGCTGCGGTCCCGGCGCGTCGGCGTCGTCGCCGCGTACCGCGTGGAAGCTCGTCGTCGGGGTACCGTTCTCGTCGGTCGTGTCTCTCGTCATCCGTGTCGCTTTCTGGTGCTGGGGATCCGGCGTCAGTGTAGGGACGCCGTGAGTCGATCGCGTTTCGCCCGGGTCGCGGGCGGGGCGGTGTGGACGGGTGCGCCGTGCGGTGCGGTCACGGGTCGCCGACGGCGACGTGCACAGTCCTCTCTTGTCAGTATGCGCCCAGTCGGCCGGATGGGCCTATTCAGCCCCGATCCGAGCCGCCGGACGCCGCCCGTGTACGTGGTCCACCTGCTCCACAACGGGGGGCGCGACCTCTCCCCTACTGGGGTCAGAGCAGCACTCCCCGGGTCCACCGGCGCGCACCTAGGCTCTAATCGGCCGGAACGGCCGACGCCCTGAGGAGCCCCGATGACCGAGACGAGCACCGCGCCGGAGCGCGCCGTGCCCGGCCTCGAGGCCCTCCGGCGGATGGAGCGCCGACGGCCGGGCCAGGAGAGCATCGCCCGGACCGCCGCCGTGCGGGCCGGGTCCTCGTCTCCCTCCGTCGTGCATCGGATGCTGGGGGGTTCGCCCGTCGGGTCCGCGGAACGGGCGGCCTTCGACGCCGCACGGGGCGAACGCATCGTCGGCCGCGAACTCGACGCGCTGCCGAACCGGTGGATCGTGCTGCACTCCCTCCCCTCGCCCGGGACGAGCGGGGATCTCGATCACGTGATCGTCGGGCCGGGAGGGGTGTTCGCGGTGACGACCCGATTCGTCGCGGGTGCCGATGTGATCGTGGGCGACGACGACCTGGTCACGAGCGGAAGACGCATGCCGTTCGCCCGATCGGCCGTCTCGGCGGCGCGGCGCGTGGCGCAGCTCGCCGGGCGTTCCCTCCCGCCGGGTGTGGCCGTGCGGGGCGTCGTCGTCGTCGCGGGGGCGCGCACGGTCCGTCGCGGATCACGGCACCGCGTGGTCGACGTCCGCGAGGCCGCCGCCGTGAGGGAATGGCTCGAATCGCACCCGCCCGTGCTCGACGACGATGCGGTCGAGGGGGTGGCCGTGCAGATCGCGCAATCGTACGAGGCCACGGCCGGCGCTCTTCCACGCGGCGTCACGGCCTCCACCGTGACGAGCGCCGCGATCTTCGCCCGTCTCGAGCGGGAGAGCGCCGTGGCGCGGCGGATCCGCGTTCTCTGGCGCGCCGTCGGAGTGGCGGTGCTCACCGGAGCCCTGTGGGTGTCCTTCACGCAATTGCCCGCGTGGCTCGCCCTGCACCTCGGTTGAGGCGGGGCGATCGACTCGGGCGTCTGTCAGGCCGACTCGGCTATCGTTTCCTGGATGGTCGCGCCACAGGGGCGGGACGGAGGAGGACGCAGAGCGGATGACCGATTCACCGGCCTCCGCGTCGCCGTACGAAGTCCTCGGCGTGAGTCCCTCCGCGAGCCCCGACGAACTGCGGAAGGCGTATCGCCGCCGTTTGCGTGAAACGCACCCGGACACGGGCGGCGACGCTCTCGAGTTCACCGCGGTGCAGCGGGCGTGGGAGCGGGTCGGCGAGGCGTCAGCGCGCGCCGCCTACGACCGCGGCGAGAGCAGCCACACCGAGTCGACGGCGGAGGGCGCCGGATGGTCGGCGCCGTCGCACCGCACGCGCGCGGACAACTCCCGGCCCCGCGCGCGGTCGTACGGACACCCAGGCGGTGCGGCGCGCGAGGCGTACCTGCGGCTCATCCGCGAGTGGGCGGGTCGCGGGGCCGAGCCGGAGGACCCGTACGATCCCGCGCTCGTCCGTCGCGCCCCGATCGAGATCCGGAGGGCCCTCGCCGAGGCGATCGCGGAGGAGGCCACCGCTCGACAGGTCTCGGCGCTCGGGATGGCGTTCACCGTCTGGCACGACGTGGCCGTAGGTGGCGGAGAGCGCAAGATCGATCACGTGGTGCTCGGACCCACCGGTCTCTACGCGATCTGCTCAGAGGACTTCGGTGTGCCCGTGCGCGTGTCTCGTGGTGAGCTCGTACCGGTGGGTGCCGCGACGTCTGAGCAGCCCGTGCGTTCCCTGGTTCGCGCGTCGCGCGAGCTCGGTCGGTCCGCGCGGGTCAAGGTCACCGGGGTGGTCGTGGTCGTGCCGGACGAAGCGTTCGACGAGGGACTCGCGGAGATCGACCGCATGCGGAAGCCGGCGGCCTTCGTCGTGACCCGTTCGCGGCTCCCGCAGCTGCTGCGCACCGGGCCGTCCGGCGTGGAGCCGATCGGCGGCAACGAGCTCTTCGACGTCCGGACCCGACTTCAGGCGGTCGTCCGCTTCGAGGTCTGACGCCGCGACGCTCGTCACGCCGGGCGGTCCGCCACCTCTCCCTCACCACGCGGGCGCAGCCGCGGATCGGGCAGGCGACCGGCCAGGATCTCGCGCTGGTAGACGCGCACGACGGCGAGGGGGACGTCGAGCTGGTGTGCGATACCGAGCGGTGAGAGGCCGGATCGTTCGGCCGCGGCGTACTCGCGCTCGTCGATCAGCATGCTGGCGCACTCCCGTTCGGCCCGACGCTCGGCCGACGGATCGGAGCCGCGGTCGCGGTACTTCGCGTGCACGTACTCGTGGTGCAGGGTCTCCCGTTCGAGTGGCCCCGTGAGTCCCGAGCGGATGAGGATGCGTCGCTCGTCGTCGAGATAGGCGCCGAGCCGACCGGGCGGCAGGTCGGCGCGGTACTCGACCCGGACGCCGAGCCGGCCGATCAGGTCGTGGATGTCGACGTCTCGCGAATCCGGTGATGCATACACCGGCCGGGTCGTGTCGGGCGCGGCACTCGTGTGCCCGCTGGTCGTGTGTTCGCCGCACTCGTGCCCGCGCATGTTCCCCCGTCCGGTGTCCCGGACGTGCGCCCGGGCTCAGTCGTGCTGGTGCTCGGTCTCCTGCTGCGCTTCGAAACCCGGACGATCGAGCGCGGCGAGTGGGAGGCCGTCCGCATCAGTATCGACGTGACCCCTGACATCGGTCAGTGCTCGCCCGGACGCGCGCACGGCCCGTTCGGCCCGGCCGAGAACCGCGCCCGGCGTGGTGCCGAGGGCGGCGGCGAGCTCCGCGACGTCGTTGAGGTTGAGGGGCAGCTCGCCCCGCAACCTCTTGTAGTAGTAGTTCCGCGAGATCGTCAGCTTCTCCAGGAGGGCGGCGTGCGTGAGACCCCGCTTCGTGCGGAGCGCGTCGAACTCACGCGCGACCTCGTACGCGAACGCGGCGGCGACGCCGATTTCCACTCTCCCCATGGATTCAGAGTACCGGTGCGGACCCCTCGTCCACAGGAATCCGCCCGAGACCTGGGGATGCGTATCTTTATGGGTACTCTAGTGGTATGGCGCAGACGGGGAGCACGTGGTCGGAGGCGGTCGCGGCGACGATCCGTGCGGAGCTGGCGAGGCGGCGGATCCGCGCAGCCGCTCTCATGGAGGTGCTCGGGCTCGGGCGCACCGCCACGTACGACCGGGTCAACGGGATCGTGCCCTTCGACACCCGCGAGATTCTCCTGGTGGCCGCCTTCCTCGACATGACCGCTGAAGAGCTCGTCCGCGAGGCCGACCGCTCGACCCGCTGACCCCCGCGCCCGCGCACGCCCCCGCATGAGGGAGAGCGTTCGCGCCGATGCGCGGCGCTTCACCGCCACGCGTCGGCGCAAACGCTCTACGTGGCGGGGTGGAGGGCGGCGGGGTGGCCGCTACGCTGGGTCCGGTGACCGAGGGACGAGCAGACGTGCACGACGACGCGGCCGGGGACGACGCGGCCGAGAAGGACGAGGTCGCGCTCACGATCGCGGCTCTCGGCGCCGCCGTGAAGGTGGAGCGCCAGCGGCAGGGGCTCACGGTGCAGAGTCTGAGCGCCAAGTCGGGCGTGAGCTTCGGCCTCATCAGCCAGCTCGAGCGCGGACTCGGGAACCCGTCGCTCCAGTCCCTCCACCGGCTGGCGTCGGCACTCGGGGTGCCGCTCCCGAAGCTCCTGAGTGGCGCGGACGGCGATTCGATGGTGGTGCGCGCCGACGAGCGGGCGCTCCTCCCGGTGCCGACGGATCAGCCGGAGCATCAGCGCGTGCGCCGCGAACTTCTCACTCCGCGACTCAGCAGCAACCTGCAGCTCATCCGGTCGACGCTGCCCGCCGGCTTCACGAACGAGGGCCAGCCGTTCCGTCACCTGGGCACGGAGAGTGTGACCGTGGAGCGGGGCGTGCTCGTGGTGGTGCACGGAGAACGCCGAGTGACGCTCACGGAGGGCGATACGATCACGTACGGGTGCTCCACTCCCCACTGGTGGGCGAACGGCCACCCCGCCGAGACGGTCGTGCTCGGCGCGGTCAGCCCCTTCGAGGGGTGACGGCCGGGGCCCCGTCGTGGGCCGCCCGCAGGTCGAGGAGGCGGGCCAGCTCGGAGAGCGGGTCGACGGAGTCGTCCGCTCGCAGGTCCACGACCAGATCGGCGGGAAGACCGGCGTCGCGATCGATCGCGGCGATCGCGACGGCGGCGCTCTGGCGGCCGCGTCTGTCGCCTCCTGCGCGTTCTGCGGCGATGAGTCCGGACAGGATGCGCTCGGCGAAGACGATCTCGGGCGCAGCGCCGTCGCCCCGGGGTGCAGCGGCGCGGAATCCGTCGGAGAGCGCCTCGACGACGTCCTCGCCCGTGAGGACGTTGCCGATCGCGACGTGGTCGTCGCCCCGACGCTCCCCCGCCCATGCGCCGCACTCGGCGCCCGTCCGGCTCGCGATGCGGCCCTCGATGTCGATGACAGCCACCTGGCGGAGCGCGTGGCCGTCGTCCCACTCGGGGACGGCGTCGATCGCCTCGTCGACGCTCGCCCCGTCGCGGATCGCGTCGAGCACGCGGCGGCGCAGCGCCCGGTTCGTCCACGCCTGGCTCGCGACGGCTCCCACGGCCGGGTCGATGGCGAGCACGGAGTTGCCGACGGCGAGGGACAGGCTCGCCGTGCCCGCTCCGAGCAGCCCGGACGAGCGGTCGATGGCCAGCAGTGTGAAGGTCACTCGAGCTCCGTTCCCCCGGCTCGCGGCCGATATCGTGCAGGACGATCCGCGCGAGGCCGCCGTGTGACGATTGTGTTTCGCCTGCCGGATCGGCTTGTCGCGTCGCCTCATACTGCCACATACTGATGCAATCATCATCAAAGTGATCGAACCGGAGCTGATATGAGAAGACGCACAGCCCTCGTCGGAGCCTCGCTCGCCGGGGTCCTCGCCGTGACCGGATGCTCGACGGGACAGTCCGTCGACGTCGGCGCCGACGGGTCCGACGAGATCCTCACCGCCGCCATCGCGGGAGAGCCCGACCAGCTCGACCCCCACAAGACCACCTCCTACTTCTCCTTCGAGGTGCTCGAGAACATCTACGACACCCTCGTCGAGCCCGACGAGAACCTCGAGATGCAGCCGGCGCTCGCCGAATCGTGGGAACTCTCGGACGACCAGCTCACATGGACGTTCACCCTCCGCGAGGGCGTCACGTTCCACGACGGCTCCGACTTCACCGCCGATGACGTCGTCTACTCGTACGACCGCATCATCGACGAGGAGCTCTCCAACGCCTGGAAGTTCTCGGCCGTCGAATCGGTCGAGGCCGTCGACGACTACACCGTCGACATCACGGTGACGCAGCCCACCCCGAACCTCCTGTCGAGCATCGGCGGGTTCAAGGGCATGGCGATCGTCGAGAAGGAGAACGTCGAGAGCGGCGACATCACGACCGACCCGATCGGCACCGGTCCCTTCTCCATGGAGGAGTACACGAGCGGCGACCACATCACGCTCGCGGCCAACCCCGACTACTGGGGCGGGGCACCCGAGATCGGCGGCATCGAGTTCCAGTTCATCTCCGAGGGCTCGACGGCGATCGCCGCGCTGAAGAGCGGAGAGGTCGACTGGACCGACTCCATCCCCACCCAGCAGGTCGAGTCGCTGAGCGGCGACGAGGCGGTGACCATGGGTCAGAGCCCGAGCAACGACTACTGGTACCTCGCCCTCAATGAGGACCGCGAGCCGTGGAACGACGTGCGCGTGCGTCAGGCGATCGCCTACGCGATCGACCGCGACGCGATCGTGCAGGCCACGAGCTACGGGACCGCCACGGCCAACCAGCTCGCGATCCCCGAGGAGAGCGTCTGGTACACCGAGTACGACACGTACTCGACGGACCTCGACGAGGCGCAGGCGCTCCTCGACGAGGCCGGCTTCGAGGGCGGCACGCTCGACCTCCTCGTGACGAGCGACTACCCGGAGACGGTCACGGCCGCGCAGATCATCGCCGACAACCTGGAGCCGCTCGGCATCACCGTCGAGATCCGCACGCCGGACTTCGCGACGTGGCTCGACGAGCAGAACACCGGCAACTTCGACATGCTCATGATGGGCTGGCTCGGGAACATCGACCCGGACGACTTCTACTACTCCCAGCACCACACGGACGGTGGGAGCAACGCCCAGGGCTACTCGAACCCCGAGGTGGACGAGCTGCTCGACGCGGCCCGCGTGGAGACCGACCAGGACGCCCGCAAGGACCTCTACGCGCAGGCGGCGACGATCATCGCGGACGAGGCGAGCTACATCTACCTCTACAACCCGTCGGTGATCCAGGCGTGGAACCCCGAGCTCTCCGGCTACGAGGCGCGCAGCGACCGGGCCATCCGGTTCCGCGACGTCTCGTTCGGCGGCTGAGCCGCACCCGCCGGCACCCGGAGGAGCACGAGCGCCCATGACAACGACCGACACACGCCGCAGAGAGGACGGGACGAGGATGCCGTCCTTCCTGACGAGCCCCACCCTGCGATTCGTCGCTCGGCGCCTGCTCTACTCGGCGGTCGTGCTGTTCGGCGTCATCATCGTCGTGTTCTCGATCGTGCACCTCGTGCCGGGGGATCCCGTGCGGATCGCCCTCGGCACGAGGTACACGCCCGAGGCATACGAGGCGCTGCGTGCGGCGTCTGGCCTCGACCGGCCGCTGTGGGAGCAGTTCTTCTCCTACCTCGGCAATGCCGTGACGGGGAACCTGGGGGTGAGCTTCCGCAACGGCGACCCCGTGACGGTCGCGCTCCTCGAGCGCCTCCCCGCCACGGTGTCGCTCGCCGTCGTGGGGCTCGTGATCGCTCTCCTCATCTCCGTTCCGGCCGGCATCTGGTCGGCGCTCCACGAGGGCAAGCTGAGCGACGGGATCGTGCGGGTCGTCAGCCAGTTCGGCGTCTCCGTTCCCGACTTCTGGATGGGCATGCTGCTCATCACCCTGTTCTCGTCGGTGCTCGGCTGGCTTCCGTCGTCGGGATACGTGCCGCTCTCGGAGGATCCGGTGCAGTGGCTGCGGCGGGTTATCCTGCCGGCGCTCGCCGTGGGGCTCGTGGCTGGCGCGATCATGACCCGCTACATCCGTTCGGCGGTCCTCGAGGTGGCGGCCCAGGGCTACGTGCGCACCGCGCGCTCGAAGGGGCTCGCACCGCGGATCGTGACCTTCCGGCACATCGTGAAGAACGCGCTCATCCCGGTGCTCACGATCGCGGGCATCCAGCTCGCGACGATCCTCGGCGGTGTCATCGTGGTCGAGGTGGTGTTCGCGTGGCCCGGCCTCGGCCGCCTCGTCTACGACGCGGTGTCGGCACGCGACTACCCGCTCATCCAGGGCTCGGTGCTGCTCATCGCCGTGATGTTCCTCGTCGTCAACCTCGTCGTCGACGTCCTCTACGCTCTCATCGACCCGAGGATCCGGCTCTCATGACTCTCGATCAGGTCCCCGCCGCTGCGCCGACCGCCGCGGCGCCCGCGTCCGGGCGCGTTCCCGCGTGGCGACTCCTCGCCTCGAACCCCGTCACGGTCGTGAGCTTTCTGGTGCTCGCGGCGATCGTCGTGATCGCACTCCTCTCACCCGTGCTCGCGCCCTACGGCATCAACGCGATCGACGTGCAGAACGCGCTGCAGCCGCCGTCGGCCGCGCACTGGTTCGGCACGGACGACCTCGGGCGCGACATCCTCTCCCGTGTGATCGTGGCTGCGACGGTCTCGCTGCAGGTGGCCGTGGTGTCGGTGGCTTTCGCGTTCGTCGTGGGTGTGACCGTCGGCCTCGTCTCCGGGTACCGCGGCGGCTGGCTCGACACGGTGCTCATGCGCGTCGTCGACGTGATGTTCGCCTTCCCCGTGCTGCTGCTCGCCCTCGCGATCGTCGCGATCCTCGGGCCGGGACTGCCGACCACGATGCTCGCCATCGGCGTCGTGTACACGCCGATCTTCGCGCGTGTGGCGCGTGCGAGCGCCCTCTCGGTGAGCGTCGAGCCGTTCGTGCAGGTGTCGAAGACCATGGGCACCGGCAACGGCTTCATCCTCTTCCGACACGTCCTCCCGAACATGACCGGGCCGATCATCGTGCAGACGTCGCTCTCCCTCGCCTTCGCGATCCTGTCGGAGGCGGCGCTGTCGTTTCTCGGCCTCGGCGTGCAGCCCCCGCAACCGTCGTGGGGGCGCATGCTCTTCGACGCGCAGGGCTTCCTCGGACAGGCCTGGTGGATGAGCGTGTTCCCCGGCATCGCGATCTTCGTCACGGTGCTCGCGTTCAACCTCGTGGGAGACGGACTGCGTGACGTGCTCGACCCGAAGCAACGCTCGCTCATGGAATCGAGGAGGCGCCGATGACCGCGAAGGTGCTCGACGTGCGCGACCTGCGGGTCGCGATCGGACGTCGCGAGATCGTGCACGGGATCGACTTCTCCGTCTCTGCAGGCGAGACGCTCGGGCTCGTGGGCGAGTCGGGGTCCGGCAAGTCGATGACGGTCCTGGCCGCGACCGGGCTGCTCGACGCGCCCGGTTCGCGCGTGTCGGGATCGAGCGTGCTCGGGGCGACCGACCCGCGCGAGCGCTCGGCCGGCACCGACCGCATCGAGCTCGTGGGGGCCGCGCCGCGTGCGCTCCGACGCGTGCACGGCGACGCGATCGGCTTCATCTTCCAGGACCCGAGCACGTCGCTCAATCCGCTCCTCACCGTCGGACGCCAGATCGAGGAACCCCTCGAGGCGCACCGTGCGCTCACCCGGCGGGCCGCGCGGTCGCGCGCGCTCGAGCTGCTCGAGGCCGTCGGGATCCCGTCTCCGTCCGACCGCGTCGAGTCGTACCCGCATCAGCTGTCGGGTGGCCAGCGGCAGCGCGTCATGATCGCCGTCGCGCTCGCGTGCGACCCGGCGCTCCTCGTGGCGGACGAGCCGACGACCGCTCTCGACGTGACGACGCAGGCGCAGATCATCGCACTGGTCCAGGCACTGCAGCGCGACCGCGGTACCGCCGTGGTGTGGATCAGCCACGACCTCGGTGTGATCGGGCAGGTGGCCGACGAGGTCGTCGTGCTGCAGAACGGGTCGCCCGTGGAGCGGCGTCCGATCCTCGACCTCGTGGATCGTCCTGAGCACCCGTACACACGCGAACTGCTCGCGGCGCGGCCGCTCCTCGGCCGCACCCCGCCGCCGCCGGCGGTCGAGAGGGCCGACGTGCTCCTCGACGTCCGTTCGCTCGACGTGCGGTTCCCCGTCTCGACGCCGGCGGGGAAGACCGTCGTGCACGCCGTCGACGACGTCTCGTTCTCGCTGCGCCGCGGGCGGACGCTGGGGCTCGTGGGCGAGTCCGGCTCGGGCAAGTCGACGGTCGCGAACGTGGTCACGGGGCTCGTCGCGCCGACGGGCGGCACCGCGACGCTCGATGGCGCGGATGTCCTGGGCGTGCGCGGCCGGGATGCGCGACAGCTCCGTCGCCGCATCGCGATGGTGTTCCAGGACCCGTTCTCGTCGCTCGACCCGCGCACGCCGGTGGGCGCGGCCGTCGCCGAGCCGTTGAGGGTGCACCGCCTCGCGGGCGATCGTCGGGGACGCGCGGCGCGCGTCGCCGAGCTCTTCGACCTCGTCGATCTGCCGGCCGACTTCACGTCTCGGTACCCGCACGAGTTGTCCGGAGGTCAGCGCCAGCGGGTGTCGATCGCCCGGGCGCTCGCGCTCGAGCCGGAGGTCGTCATCCTCGACGAGTCGACCGCGTCGCTCGACGTGTCGATCCAGGCGCGCGTACTCGATCTGCTCACGCGACTGCAGGCGGAGCTCGGTCTCACGTACCTGTTCATCGCGCACGACCTCGCGATCGTGCAGCAGATGAGCCACGACGTTCTCGTGCTCCAGGGCGGTCGCACGGTGGAGCACCGCCCCGCCGCCGACCTCTTCGCCGCCCCGGCCGAGGACTACACCCGCCGCCTCCTCGCGGCGATCCCCCCGGAGCGCCCCCGCACCCCCGCCCGCCCCCGCCCCTGACCCCCACACCCCACCCACCCACCCGTTCTCCACCTGCAGCTTTTGAGCGTGATGACACCGCTGTATCGGTGCGATCACGCTCAAAAGCTGCATGTGGGGGGTGTGGGAGGGGCGAAACGGGGTACCGCGGGTCGGGGGCCCGCGCAACGGGGGACGGAGTACAGGCGGGAGACGTAACGTCGGAGTATGGACACTCCCGACACCCGCAGGCTCGCGCTCGTCACCGGCTCGACCGGTTACATCGGTGGTCGACTCGCCCCGCGACTTCTCGAGGCGGGCTACCGCGTCCGGGTGCTCGCCCGGAACCCCGACCGCCTGCGCGACGTGCCGTGGGCGGGCGACGTGGAGATCGTGCGGGGTGACCTCCTCGACGCCTCCACCCTCGACGCGGCCTTCGCCGACGTTGACGTGGCGTACTACCTCGTGCACTCGATGACCGGATCGCACGGGAAGGCCGGGTTCGAGGACTCCGAGCGTCGCTCCGCCGAGAACGTGGCGCGCGTCGCCAAGCGCTCAGACGTCTCCCGCCTCGTCTACCTCGGCGGCCTCCACCCGGACGACGTGAAGCTCTCCCGCCACCTGCAGTCGCGCACGGAGGTGGGCGAGATCCTCCTCGCCTCGGGCGTGCCCACCGCCGTGCTCCAGGCGGGCGTCGTGATCGGTTCGGGTTCCGCGTCGTTCGAGATGGTCCGCCACCTCACCGAGGTGCTGCCGTACATGCCGGCGCCGCGCTGGGTGCGGAACAAGATCCAGCCGATCGCGGTCCGCGACGTGATGCACTACCTGATCGGGGCGGCCGATCTACCCGCCGACGTGAACCGGGCGTTCGACATCGGCGGACCCGACGTTCTGCGATACGGCCAGATGATGAACGGCTACGCCGTGGAGGCTGGGCTGCCGCAGCGACCGATCGCGCCTCTGCCCGTGCTCACTCCGCGGCTCGCCTCCCACTGGGTGAACCTCGTGACGCCGATCCCGCGCAGCCTCGCGATGCCTCTCGTCGAATCGCTGCAGCACGAGTGCGTGGTGCGCGAGCACGACATCGACGCCTACATCCCGGAACCCGATGGCGGGCTCACGGGCTACCGCCGCGCGGTACAGCTCGCGCTCACGAAGGTGCGCGACGGCGCCGTGGAGACGAGCTGGCAGGATGCCTCCGTCGCGGACGCCCCGAGCGACCCGCTGCCGAGCGACCCGGACTGGTCCGGACACACGGTCTTCACCGACGACCGCACGCGCGAGACGGAGGCGTCGCCCGACAAGGTGTGGACCGTGATCGAGGCGATCGGCGGCGAGAACGGCTGGTACTCCTTCCCCCTCGCCTGGGCCGTGCGCGGCTGGATGGACAAGCTCGTGGGCGGGGTCGGCCTGCGCCGCGGCCGCCGTCACCCCACCCGGCTCAACATCGGCGAGGCCCTCGACTGGTGGCGCGTGGAGAAGCTCGACCGCGGCCGCTTCCTGCGCCTCCGCGCCGAGATGAAGGTGCCGGGGCTCGCGTGGCTCGAGATGAGCGTGGAGCCGACCGCGACGGGCTCGAGCTACCGGCAGCGTGCCGTGTTCTTCCCCCACGGTCTCACCGGCCGGCTCTACTGGTTCGCGATCCTGCCGTTCCACGGCGTGATCTTCGCCGGAATGGCGCGGCGCATCACGGCGGAGGCCGCTCGCCACGACGGCTGATGGCGCTCGGTAGGCTCCTCGGCATGAGAGAGGACTGGATCGAGCACCGTCGTGGTCGCGACGGTGAGCTCCTCGGTTGGATGCGGCCGGACGGAGAGGGCTTCGTCGTGGTCGACCTGCTCGGCCGTGATCGGACGGCGCCCGTCGACTGGCTGGAGGCCGAAGAAGTCCTCGACGAGCTCGGGATCGGTTACCTCGCCGAGCCGTTCGAGATGAGACTCGAGGGCGACGCGTGGTTGCGGGTGCGCCTCGCGGAGGTGTCGGCGCACCGGATCCGCGTGAAGAAGGACGACTGGGGAGACATGACCGCTCCCCAGGTGTTCTATTCGCTGCCGTTCCCTCCCGGCGACGCGCTGCGTCCACTCAGCGGCTGATCCGCTCCTCCGAGGTCCGCCGACGACGCAGGAGACGAGCGAGCCCGCGGGGATGCGCGGGGACCGAGCGATGCTCGGCCGTCCATGCGCGTCCGTCCCACCACTGCTCGTGGCTCGCCCTCGACGGCGACGGATACCACCCCGGCGCAGGAGCCCGGGGCGTCGAGGCCTGTGGCTGGTCGGGCACCGCTGTCATCACGACGACCTGGTCGCCACCGCTTCCCTCGGCCGCTGCTCTCGCCGCGCGACGCGTCGACGGCCGATCGAGGGCGGGCGCCGCGGGTTCGTCACCGGTCCTCGCGTAGCCCGCGACCGCGAAGTCCGACACGTCGACGTCCGGGGACGGTTGATACGGACCGTCGATGGCGATGCGCCCGTCGGCCGGCTGACCGTCCCGCGACCAGTTCTCGAACCAGGCGAGCGCGTACGCCTCGTGGCCGCGGAGGCCGGTGAGGGTCTCGGCCGCCAGTCGTATCCCCTCACGCTCGAGGCCGCCGTCCACGCCGAGCGCGCTCTGGAAGCGGGCGAAGTCGAGCATGTGTTCCCCACCCCCGTGCCAGCGTCGTTCATCGATATCGACGAGCGGAGTCTTCGCCGATCCGGTGGATCGAAGCCCGCCTCACCATTCTGGACGGAGTCCGCCCCTGCTGTCATCCGGAGGACGGGATGTCGGGCGCCAGGTCCGGAATCGCACCTGGGCGAAACCTGAGATCTCGTCAGATAGCGGTGCACAAGGGCTGCACGACGCCCCCCGAATAGGGTACAGATGGAGGCGGGGGTTTGCTCCGCAGCCCGATATCGGGCGTGCCGGGGCGCCGCAGAGCGTTAGGAGGCTCGAATGATCTCGCTCATCAACGACGAGGCGACCTGGCTGTGCGTCATGAAGGCGGACCGGATTCTGGGCATCCTGCCCACGCGACAGATCGCGTACCTCGGCGACGACTTCCCCTGGGCCGTCACGGATGAGGATGTCGGGGTCGCCCGCACGCATCTACTCGGTCCGCGCCTGCATGCCATCGAGCTCGGCCGGCAGCTCGCGCTCCTGTCGGAATCCGAGACCGCGGCTCTGAGCGACACGGCATGATCCGCCACGGCGGCCCTGACTTCTCGACGTCCTCCTTTTCGACGTCGTCCCTCTGACGCTGTCATCACCCTCCGGAAACGGCGCGGACGATGTGTCCCCTCTCCGGGGGTGACACCCGGACGGGGGCTACACCGGGAGTTTGCTTTCGCGTTGTATTGGATTTACCCGAATAGAAAGTACTGAATTGATTACCCGAATCGATGAAGTAGCCTCGCCGTCGCGTCCGCTGACCGATCGCCGACGAGCCGTGCGAGATGCGCAACTGACCCCCCGACCGTCTGCGGCGGTGATAGAGCTCCGCTGAACACCCTTCTCGGAGGATCGAACCCGAGATCGATCCCACCGTTGCACCACGCCCCTCCTCCGCCCCCGCAGGCCTTCCCGACCTGACTTCTTCCCGATATCCGGGGGCACGACGGCGCAATCGCGCGGTCCAAGATCGTGATCCGAATTTCTCGACGTACCCGCGTCATGATTCACGTCGATCGCGCTCTTCTGTAGTGAACCCGAAAGAAAGCCCTAGCAAATGATCACCCGAATCGACGAAGACACCATCTGGGAAACGGTCCAGAAAGCCGACCGTCTCCTCAACCGCCTTCCCGCGGAGCAGATCGCCTACCTCGGCGACGGCTTCCCGTGGGCCGTCACCGAGGACGACGTGGTCATCGCGCGCCGCAGCCTCAAGGGAGCACGCGTCGGAGCCATCCAGCTCGGCTTCGAGATCGCGCAGCTCGCTGCTCGTGAAGGCGCCGTTCGCGAGGACATCGCGCGCGGAGCCTGACCCTCGTGCGTGCCGACCGGCTGGGGGGCAGGTCGGCACGCGTGTCTCCCACGGGTGCGTCCGTGTGAGGCACCGCCGCCAGAGCTCGACCTGTGCAGTCCTGCTCCCGCCGGCCTGACGACGACCGCCGTGCACCGCCCGTCCCGGGCACCGTGCGGCGGTCGTCGTCGTATCTGCGCGACGTCGCGGACGACAGGCCGGGCCCAGCGGTGCGCGGGCTCCGTCCACCCCTGGAGCCGCACCGGTCGCTGTGCGAGCCTGGATGCATGACGGACCCAGACGAGAACACCTCCGGACAGACGGAGGGCACCGCCCCCATCGCGAGCGAGGTCGGCGCCGACGTCGATCGGGCGCCGATCGCGGACGTGGGCTCGCCCGTCTTCGAGGGGGTCGAGGCCTACCGGCCCGATGAGGTGTTCCGCGGCGCCTCCACCTACTCCGGTGACGACGTGTACACGGGGGAGCCGGCTATCGGCGTCGCGGACGCGTACGAGGGCACGAGCGCCTACGGTGTCGCGGGCGCCTACGAGCCGGAGGGCTCCTACGCCCCGGCGGTCACCCCGGTGGCGGCGGAGGACATCGTGCCGGCGGGAGCCGAACCGTCGGAGAGCGGCGAGCCGGCCCGTGTCGACCCGATCGGCGTCTACGTGCCGGAGGGCGTCCCCGCGGCGGACCTCCCGCAGCGCGAGATCGCCGATGCCGAGTCGGCGTCAACGGATGTCTCCGCCGCGCAGGCTGATGCGCTTCCCGGCTCGGCCGTCGAACCGGAGACGGGCGAGCCCGTCACACCGATCGATGCGACCTCCGGCCCGAGCGCTGTGCGCTTCGACGACTGAGCGGCGCCTCGAGACAATGCGCGAACGTCGGCGGTCGCTTCTACACTGAGCCACATGGTGAGCTTCGCGGACAAGCCCATCCTCGACCTCACGATCGAGCAGTGGGAGCAGTACCTGGCCGGTTCGCCCGACGACAGCGGGGTGCGGCTCAAGCTGCGCAAGAAGAGCTCGTCAGCTCCGGGCATCACGTGGTCGGAGGCGCTCGACGTGGCGCTCTGCTACGGATGGATCGACGGCCAAGCCGGTCGGTTCGACGACGACTACACGCTCAGCGCATTCACCCCGCGGCGGAAGAGCAGTCCGTGGTCGCAGATCAACCGCGAGCACGTCGCCCGTCTCATCGCCGAGGGACGCATGCAGCCGTCGGGTCTCGCCGAGGTGGAGCGGGCGCAGGCCGACGGACGGTGGGATGCCGCGTATCGGCAGAAGGACGCGGCGCCGTCGCCTGAGCTCCAGGCCGCGCTCGACGCGAACCCGGAGGCGGCGGCTTTCATCGCCGGCCTCACCGCTGTGCAGCGCTTCCAGATCTACTTCCGGATCGGCAACATCAAGACGCCGTCCGTCCGCGCGGCGCGCATCGCCGACGTCGTGGAGAAGGCGGCGCGCGGCGAGCGGCACTACCGCTGAGCAGTGCTCGCAGCTACAGCGACGCCGAACGGAACGTGAAGCGGCCGCCCAGCAGCGTGGCCGAGACGGGCATCCGCCGGAAGACGTCGTCGGGAGCGGAGAGCGGGTCGACGTCCACGAGCACGAGGTCGGCGACGTCGCCCTCCCGCACGTCGGTGCGTCCCCGGGCTGAGGCCGCGAGGGCGTCCCGGCGCGAGATGGACTGTTCGGGGTGCCACGGCGCGCGACCGTCGTCGCGCGCACGGGCCGTTGCCGCTGACATGGTGACCCACGGGTCGAGCGGGGCGACCGGGGCGTCCGAGCCGAAAGCGAGCCGCGCACCCGCCTCGAGCAGGGAGCGCAGCGGGAAGGCGCGGTTCGTCTGGCCCGGCCAGTTCAGCTCGGCGGCGTCCCGGTCGTCGAGGGCGTGTTCCGGCTGAACGCTCGCGGTCACACCGAGGGCTCCGAATCGTGCCACCTCCTCCGGTCGGAGGAACTGCGCGTGTTCGACCCGGCCCACGACGCCGGCCCGCTCGTAGGCGTCGAGGGCCACCCGGTTCGCGGCGTCGCCGATCGCGTGCACCGCCGGTGCGAAGCCGGCGTCCTTCGCTCGCGTCAGCAGGGCGACGAGCTCGTCCTCCGAGACGGTGAGCATGCCCCGACCGCCGTGCGGATACTCGTCGACGCAATACGCCGTGCGGGTGTTGAGGGAGCCGTCGATGAGCACCTTGAGCGGGCCGACGGTGAGGAGTCCCGCCGACAGCTCGGACAGCGGTGCCCCGGTGTACAGGCCCTCCGCGACGGCGAGGTCGAGGTGCTCGGCGTACACGCCCACGTCCACGCGGAGCGTGCGGAAGCCGCCACCGAATCGACGCAGCCACACGTCGCGGTTCCACGCCATCTCGAGGTCGACCACGCCGACGACTCCCCGAGCCGCCGCAACGTCGGCTGCCTCAGAGACCCACTGGTCGACGAGGGCGTCTGGCAGGTCCGCGAGGGCCTGGGTCACGCGGAACGCCTCGTCCTCACGCAGCAGTCCGTCGGCTCCCACCGACACACCGAAACGGGACGCGGCGAGCGAGTTGATCCACACGCAGTGGAGGTCGTGGCTCACGAGTGCGGTCGGCCGGCTGCCCGTGACCGCGTCGATCGCGGCGAGGGACGGCTCGTCAGCCCACACGGCATCGCGGAACCCGACGCCCACGAGAGTGTCGTCGGGTGCCGCGGTGTCCGTGCCGAAGCCGGCGACGATCTCGAGTGTGGCGCGCGCCGAGTCGGCCGACGACAGGTCGACGCGCTTCGCCGTGAGGGCCCACGTCGTCACGTGGGTGTGCTCGTCCCAGAGTCCCGGGAGGAGGTAGCGGCCGTCGGCGCGGATCTCCGCGACGTCGTCCCCGGCTGCGGGAGCGGAGGCCGTGGCGGATGCTGTGATGCTCCGGACGAGGCCGTCCCGGATGTGGACATCGACGGGATCGGTCTCGCCGGGGCGACGGACGGAGCGCAAGACGAGGGAGGTCATCGAGGGACACACTAGCGAAACGGCGGGGTCTTGTCGGACGGATGGCGCGCGAGGACCGAGGCCCCGGTTCGTGACACCCCAATTGTCGGATTGTCACCCGTTCGGAGCGCACCTGAATGGGGACGCGCGTTGCGGCGGGAGCCGACCTATCGTGAGGAGTACTCCTTTCACCCGAGAGAGGTATCACCATGGACTCACCCGCGTCCGCTCTTCTTCTGTCCGTCCCTGTCGTGACGGGGACGATCGCCGTCGTCACGGCCGTCTCCCTGCTGCTCGGGGTGCGCTACGGCCGCCGGCTGAAGCGATCACCTCTCGTGGCCGACCCCTCGTCCGCTGTCGGCTCCGCTTCCGCGCTCGGCTCCGCCGTCCTGTCCGAACATCGCCAGGAGCCCGATTCGAGCGCAGCGCTCGAACCCATCATCGGCGCGGTGAGCGCCGAAGCCGTGCGCCGCATCGTGGACCCCGCCCTGCCGACCGTCGGCCAGTCCCACCCATGGCGGCCGGCCGGGTCGCGGGTCTGGTCGAAGGCCGAGAGCGACGGACTGATCGCCCTCTTCCACCTGGGCACCGATCTCTCCGCGCTCGCGGCGGAGATGGGCCTCGGCGAACGCGTGCTCGTGGAGGAGCTCGCCCGCCGGATCTTCGGCGCGGTCGATCCCGTCGTCGACCCCACCATGCCTCGGACCGGCGCCGCCTGGAGCGCAGCCGACCGTGCAGCCATCGAGTCCGTCGGCCGCGGCGACGCCCGCCTGTCCGACACGGCACAACGCCTCGGTCGCGACCAGCTCGACGTCGTCCAGGAGCTCATCCGCGGCGGCCGCAGCCTCTCTCACGCCGAGACGGTGAGGTGATCGGCGTGGAGTTCACAGCGCACACCATGGAAACCCTCTCCGCTCTTGTGTTCCTGGGGGTCGGCGTGATGGTCGTGATGGTCGCCATCTATGTCACGCAGCGATTCGAGCGCCGATCCGCCGCCGCGCACTCCGACGACGTCGACGAGTCCAACGAGCGACGCGCGGTGCCCGACGAGTTCGACGACGTCCGGTCGCGAGCGATCGACGATCCGGACCTGCCCGCCCGGCCTGTTCCGGTCGTGGCCTCGCTGTTCGTCGTCGACGACGTGCACACCGCGACGCAGGACATCGAGCCGTGGCGCGAGGTCCCGGCTCGCGACCTGGGCGAGACCGTCGGCCACCGTCGCGCAGCCTCTCGAGCATGGACGCAGCAGGAGAGCGACGGTCTCGTCCGCCTCTTCCGCCGGGGCTTCCAGCTCGACGAGCTCGCAGCCGACCTGAACCTCGAGCCGTGCGCCGTGGTGGAGGAGCTCGCTCGTCGGGCCTTCGGCGCCGTGGAGCCCGTCGCCGATCCGCGCGCTCGCCGCTTCGGACAGGACTGGACGGCCGCCGAGTTGCTCGCCCTCCACTCCGCCTCGGCATCCGGGCTGAGGGTCGCCGACATCGCACGCCAGCTGGGTCGCGACCAGCTCTCGACCGTGTTCCGCCTGCTCGAGTTCGCCGCGGATGCGCGTGCCAGGCTCGACGGTTCCGGTCACCGGTCCGACGAGATCGCGGAACTCGAGGAGGCCGCGGAATCCGCGGGGCTCCTCTCCTCTACGGACGGGCGGAAAGCCCGCGTCCGGGAGGTCGCGCTGCACGGCTGAGCCCGTGCGCGGGGTCGTGGGCCGCAGGCTGAGGGGGACAGGCGGCCCGCACCTCAGCGCTGCGGTCTCGCGATCCGCGTGACCCTGATCCGGGTCACGCTGGATGCACGTGCCCGCGCACGACCGACGCCCCACGGGAGTGCGTCGGCGCCGGTAGACGTCACCCCCACACCCCGCTTTCTCGCCGAAGGATCAGCATGTCCACTTCCACCACCGGCACCTGCGCCATCTGCCGCCAGACCGTGGACGTCGCCGATGGGCGCGTCGTCGACCACCGCCGCCAGGGCACGATGTGCCGCGGGTCGGGCCTCGCACCTCGCGTCGCGACCCCCGCCAAGCGGACCGCGAAGCGCTCCACCTCCTCCACGTCGACGCCGCGCGAGCCCGCGACCCCGCGGGTGAAGAAGCCGGTGCAGGCGCCGCTGAACCTCTCCGACGCCTCGTCGATGCGGTGCCCCGTGTGCCGCGAGCTCGTCGGGACCTCGTCGCTCGCAGGGCTCACGCTCCTCGCGACGCACACCGTGCGCGGCATGCAGTGCGCGGGCGGCGGGCGCCAGGTGGGACGCCGGACCGTCGCGGCCACGTGCCCCACGTGCGGCGAGACGCACGACGCCCAGATCAACGAGTCCGGCGGCCGCATGACGCGCCACACCGCGGGCGGCTCACCGTGCGGCGGCTCGGGTGCCCCCCTCGACGAGGACGAGCTCGGCCGCGTCTACGCCGCGGAGGCCGCGGCCCGCTGACGACGGCTCCGCGCTACCGTGGGACATGGACATCGAGGCGGACGCCCCATCTGCTGAACAGGCGGACGCGTATGACGCGGCCGAGAAGGTGCGGGCGTGGTCGGCGCTCGTCGGCGCCGAGCTCGCCGCACTCGCCGGAGCCCTCGTGCTCGCGGCCTCGACGTCGATCGCAGCGCTCGATGCCACCCCCCTCGAGCGGCTCGGGACGGCGCTCGCCACCTTCGCTCTCGCCGGCGTATTGCCCCTCCCTCTGTTGCTCCTCGTCCAGCTCGTGGTCGACGAGCGGATGCGGCGCAGGGCGATTCCGTTCGGGCTCGTCGCGCTCGCGCGCGGTGTCACCTTCGCGGTATTGGCCGGCGCGCTCCTCGGCCTCTTCGGCGTCATCTCCGGGCAGATCGCGGCAGCACCGAGCCTGATGTGGGCGGGTGCGGCCGCGGGACTGTGGGTCGGCTCGATCGGCACCGTGCTCGGTCTGGCCCTCGAACGGTCCCGCGGTGCGCGGATAATGTCCACCGCTGTCGTCCTCGCGGCGATCATCGTCGGTTTCGTCGCACTCGTCATGCTTGCAGCGGCGACCTGACGACGATACGGCTGCGCACAGCCCTGACGGGGGACACGAGTGGCCGCGGGCCGGGACGTCGCTATTCGTCCCCGTCCTCTGACGATCCGTCGGGCGGCTTCATCGCTCGCGAGACGACAGGACGCAGAACTCGTTGCCGTCCGGGTCCGCGAGGACGGTCCAGCTGACGTCGTCGCCCTGACCGACGTCGACGCGACGTGCACCCAAGCCGATGAGGCGGTCGATCTCGGCATCGCGGTCGTCGTCGATGTGCGGGGCGAGGTCGAGGTGCAGCCGGTTCTTCGTCGTCTTCGGGCGGTCGACGGGCACGAAGACGAGTCCGGGCGGCACCTGCTCGAACCGCAGTGCGGCTCCGTCCTCCTCGGCCCACGGTGGGATGACAACCACCTCGTCGTCGTCCTCGAACATGATCGTCCATGAGAGCGCCTCGGCCCACCAGGCGGCCAACGCCCGATGATCCGTGGACTCGACCACGGTCGTGTACCACCTCAGTGCCATCGCGTCCTCCTCGTCGATGGCCGAGACATTACCCCCGGCCCCCGACGCTCGGAAAGGAGTCGGCGCGGAGAGCATCGCGGGCCGGCTGTCAACGCCCCCGCGATCCGGGCGGCGTCGGAGGTCGCGGTCGTAGGCTGCCGACATCCCGGCCGTCGACGTCCCTCAGGGGCGCCTGCGGATCGACCGATCGAAAGGATCCACCGTGACCGACACGACAGACGGCACTGCGAAGGTCGCCGAACTCCTCAAGGACTTCCGCTTCGCGATGCTCACGACCATCGACGAGCAGGGCAAGCTCGTCGCCCACCCCCTCACCGTGCAGGAGCGCGAGTTCGACGGCGACCTCTGGTTCATCATCGGCCGGCACGCCTCCGCCGTGACGCACCTCGACATCAACCCGAGCGCCGGCGTCTCCCTCTCGTCGAACGACTCCTGGGTGTCGCTCTCCGGGACCGCCGCGGTCGTCGAGGACACGGCGAAGCTCACGGACCTGTGGAACCCGATGGTCGAGGCGTGGTTCCCGGACGGCCCCACCGATCCGAACGTGACGCTCCTCAAGTTCTCCGCCGACAGCGCCGAATACTGGGACAGCCCCGGCGGAAAGGTCGCATCCGTCCTGAGCTTCGTGAAGTCGAAGGTGACGGGCGAGCCGCTCGAGGGCGACAACGGCAAGGTCGAGCTCTAGCCGTACGAGGCCCCTCCTCAGGCCCGGTGACCGCGATCCGCGGTCCCGGGCCTGACTGCGTCCGCCGACATCCCCGTCCGTGAGCTCCCCGCGCATGGCGACCACCGGCTGAGGTGGTCGCGACAGGCGAAGACGATCAGGCGAGCTTGCCTGCGCACGCGCCGTCTGGGCCGACGGCGGTCGAGAGCTTCGACGTGATCGTGCGGAGTTGCTCGACCTCTGCTGGGGTGAGGCGGTCGAAGATCAGTTCACGAACCTGGGCGACGTGGCCGGGTGCCGTCGCAACGACCTTGTCCCAGCCGGCGTCCGTCAGGGTCGCGAGAGTGCTTCGTCCGTCGTCCGGGTCGGGTCGGCGTTCCACCCACCCCTGATCCGAGAGGCGGTTCACGACCTTCGACAGCCGCGAGAGGGTGCTGTTCGCGAAGAGGGCCAGATCGCGGAGTCGCAGCGAGCGGTCGTCCTGCATGGAGAGCCCAGACAGCACGAGGTACTCGAACATGCTGAGGCCCGCGTCGCGCTCGAGTTGGAGGTCGAGGGCCGCCGGCATCCACATGACCGTGGAGACGAAGGGGATCCAGGCGCGTTCCTCGTCATCGGTGAGCCACCGCACGTCGTCGCCGTCCATCAATCCATCGTAGAGGGATTCACTTGACATGGAAAGCAATTGACTCCATCCTGATACTTGCCGCGGAAAGTAACGCGGTGTGGCGCGGGTCTTCCCGCGCGCTCGACGCACCTTCTCAGGAGTCCTCATGGTCATCGCCTTCTACGCCATCGCCGGCCTCGCCGCGCTTCTCTTCCTCGGTGCCGGAGGAATGAAGCTCGCGCGGCCGAAGGCTGCTCTCAAGGAGAACGGCATGGGCTGGGTGGACGACTTCTCCTCGACGTCCATCAAGCTCATCGCGCTCGCCGAGGTGCTCGGCGCGATCGGCCTGATCCTGCCCGTCGTCACCGGGATCGCCCCGATCCTCTCGCCCATCGCGGGCATCGGCCTGGCCGTCATCATGGTGGGAGCCGTCGTGGTCCACGCCCGTCGCTCGGAGCCGATCGTTCCGCCGCTCGTGCTCGCGGCGCTCGCGGTGGCTGCGGCCGTGCTCGGGTTCCTCGTCATCGGCTGACGGGGGTGGCCCCAGAGCGGACGACGTCGGCGTGGACGAGGGGGAGCTGTCGGTCGGTCAGTGGCCGGAGGCGGCGAGGCAGCCGCCGTCCGCGATGAGGCCGCCGGCCTCCACCGTCACGGCGCCGTCCGGCGCGACGAAGCCGGTGAGGCAGCCGCCGCCCGCGAACGCGCCGAACAGGACACCCGTGCCGTTGTCCATCGTCTGGATCGACGACTCGTCGAGCCCGATGTCAGCGAGCGCTGCGACCACATCCTCGACGGTCGCTGGGGGCGTGAGGGCCTCGAGAGCGCGCCTGGCCGGCTCGACGAGAGCATCGAGCTCCACCTGGGTCTCCGGGTCCACCGGGAGCTCCTCGCGGTAGCGTTCGTTCTCCGCCATCGCCGTGTCGGGATCGTAGACCGCGCAGTCGCGCTCCGAATCGGGCACGTCCTCGAGGCTCGGGCACGCGGCCGTCGGTGTCGCGCTCGCGGACGGGCTCCCCGCGGCCCCAGGGGATCCGCCTGATCCGCAGCCGGTGAGCAGGATGGTCGTGGCGAGCAGCGCTGCGATGCCGAGGTGCCGTCGCGTCATCGCAGGGCCTCGCGGAGCATCCAGGCGGCCTCGTCGCCGTCGATCTCCTCGCGGTCGAAGAGGATCCGGATCGCCTCGAGGACGGTGTGGCGTGACGACCGGGCGATCACCGGGTCGCGATCGGCGAGGGCGGCGCGGAGGTGGGCGGGTGCCTGTTCCTTCACCGCGTCGTAGAGCGCGTCGATGCGGGCCTCGACATCGTCGTAGAAGTCGTCTTCCGAGGTGCGTTCCGGCGGTGACTGCTCCGCACTCGCGACGAGCTCGGCCAGCGTGGGTGCGCGCAGGGTCGTGACCGTGAAGACGACGGCGGTCAGGACGAGGACGCCGACACCGCCGAACGTGAGCAGGCCGTGCTCATCCATGTCGCGGGAGAGGACGAGGCGGATGATGAGGGCGATCGGTGCGATGACCATGGCCGCGAGCGGGAAGAGGAGCATGCCGCGGGACTCCTTCTGCCCTTTCGTCCGTCCGCTCTGCACGGCGAGGACGCGCACCACGGCGATGAGGGCGGCGCCGGCGGCGACGGCCGCGCTGAGGTCGAGGGACTCCGTGCCGCGCAACGGCATGATGGCGAAGCCGCCTGCGATGTAGGCGAACACGTCCCAGAAACCGTCGAACTTCCGGCGGATCCACGGGCGGGTGTCCGGCGCGTCCAACTCGTCGAGTCGTTCCATCTCCTTGCGCTGCCGTGCCCGCCACGCGCGCATGGTGTCGAGGGCTTCGCGAGTGGCCGGTTCGGACACCTCGTACTCGATGGCCGCGAGGACGTCGGCCGGCGTCTCGTCGGTGCGGTCCAGCTTCCGGGCGTAGCGCTGGACCTTCGACGCGGCCGGCTCGGGGGCCGCCGACAGTCCGCCGACGGGCGTCGCTTCGGGCACCTCCGCGAGGATGCTCTGCCAGGTGCGCGGGGGTGCGTCGTCGAGTCGTTCGGTCACGTCGTGAGCCTAGGCGTGAGAAGGACCGGGGCGCTCGACCCCGTTGGAGGGGAGGCGCGGCGCGACCCGGCCCGTGACGTAGAGCGTTTGCGACGATATGCGGCGCTCTACCGCCTCGAATCGGCGCAAACACTCGACGGGACGGTGGTCAGGAGGGGCTGGGGTTCGCGTCCGGGTCGGGGCTGCCCCAGGCGTTGCGGACGAGGCGTTCGAGCACGGCGAGGTCGATGCGGTCGAGGCGCTTGATGTAGACGCAGCCGACTCCCGTGGTGTGCTGTCCGAGATCGGTGAGAAGCGGGTCCGCCGGGCCGTAGCCGTCGTGGATCCCGTAGATCGTGAGCGCCGCCTTCCGTGGCGAGAAGCCCATGACGAACCACTCGTTGGTGCCCGTCGTATTCGTGTATGGGCGGGAACCGAAACCCACCATCGACGCGCCCCACATGACCGCCGGTTCGCCCGTGACGCTTTCCATCAGGTTGCGGATGGCGTGGCCCTCCGCGCGACGACGCTCGTCGGGGACGGCATCGAGGAACGCGGTGACGTCCTCGTCGGTGGGCTGTGTCGCGATCGCCATGCCCGTCAGGCTAGTCCCGCCGGTCGCCCGCGGCCAGGCGCGAGGAGGACGTGGCCGCGAGGCTCACTGCGATCGCCTGGAGGCCCATCTCCGCGATCGCGAGCACCTCCTCGGACGTGCCGCCGTCGCGGGCGCGCATCGCCATCCCGGAGTGAACGGCCATGACGTAGCCCGCAAGTTCTTCCGGGTGGGTGTCGGGCGGGACGTCGCAGTCCGCGATGCCCTGCTCGATCCGTTCCGCGAGGCGGCGGCGGAGTATCGCGCGTTCCGACGCGAGGCGGGGCTCGATGGCGACGAAGCAGCCCGCCGGCGTGCCGGAGGCGGTGTGCGCTTCGCCCGAGATGTAGAGCATCTCCCGGATCGCGTCGAACGCGGTCGGCTGCGTGAGGGCCTTCTCGAACCCGACCATCATCGCGTCGACGTAGCAGTCGACGGCGGCGTGGAAGAGATGGTCCTTGTCGCCGAACGCTGCATACATGCTCGGTGGGGTGATGCCCATCGCCTCGGTGAGCTTCGCGACGGTCGTGGCCTCGTAGCCGTCGCGCCAGAACTGCTCCATGGCCACGACGACGGCCGTGTTGCGATCGAAGCTCCTGGGTCTGCCGGCCATGTGCCCATTCTATAACGATCACTAGGAAATGTGTTACGGTCGCCTTTCATTACCTAGTGATCGCTACAGAAAGGCATCCACCATGCAGATCAAGGACTCGGTCGTTCTCGTCACCGGCGCGAATCGTGGCATCGGAGCGGAGTTCGTGCGCCAACTCGCGGAGCGCGGTGCGGCGAAGATCTATGCGACCGCTCGCGACGCGTCGACGATCACCGCGGACGGTGTGGAGGCCGTCGCGCTCGACGTCACCGACGCGGAGCGGGTGCAGGCGGTCGCCGCATTCGCCACCGATGTCGACATCGTGATCAACAACGCCGGGGTGTCGCTCGGCGCGGATGTGCTCGGCGGCGATCTCGACACGGTGCGGCGCGAGTTCGAGACGAACGTCTTCGGTCCGCTCAACGTCACGCGCGCGTTCGCTCCGATCCTGGGTGCCAACGGGGGCGGCGCGATCCTGAACGTCATCTCGGCCCTGTCGTGGTTCGCGGCCGAGGGCAGCACGTCGTACTCGATGTCGAAGGCCGCCGCATGGAGCCTCACGGAGGGCACCCGTGTGGAGCTCGCCGGCCAGGGAACGCAGGTCGTGGGTCTCCACATGGCTCTCGTCGACACCGACATGACCGCGGGATTCGATGCGCCGAAGAGCACTCCAGCCGCCATCGTCACCGCGGCCCTCGACGGACTCGAGGCGGGCGCCCTCGAAGTCCTCGGCGACGATGTCACCGTCGGCGTGAAGGCGCAGCTGCACCTCGACCCCGCCGAGCGGTACGCGCTCCTCGCGGGCTGACTCCCCACGTCGTCACTTTGAGCGCTTTGCGTCGCCTGTATGGGATGCAGAGCGCTCGAAGTGGCGCCGTGGAGGGCTCCATCTGTCCCTGAGGATCAGGCGCCGGCTCGATCTCCACGCGGACTGGCATCATCGAGGCATGGGCTCACCGCGGATCCGACTCGTGCTGACGAGTCCCGATGAGATGCCCACGCTGCGGCGGTTGTTCGACGATCCGTCGTTCCATGGGTGGGGTGGCGCGTCTCCGTTGTCGGACCGCGAGCTCGCCGCGAAGTACGCCGGTGACCGGCTTCCCGAGGTGGAGACCTTCATCGTCGAGGTCGACGCTTCCCCAGCGGGTCTCGCGATCCTCCACGACGACGGCGACCGTGTGGGTGGAATGGACCTGATCCTGCTGCCGAGCACGCGGCGGCGCGGCATCGGCCGTGCGGTGGTGGCGCTCCTCGTCGAACGCGCTCGTGATGTGCGCGGATGGATGAGGCTGACCGTCGACCCCGACCTCTCGAACGAGGCCGGCATCCGGTTCTGGGAGGCCGCGGGGTTCAGGCCCCTCCGTGAGGAGCCCGCGTCAGAGGGGCGCGAGGCGTTCCTGCTGATGGAGATGGTGATCGCCGAGGTTGGTGGCCCAGAACGCTAGCGGTACGGCCACGACCACACCGAGCGCGGCGAAGGAGAGCGCACTCTCGCCAGACAAGGAGGCGACCGGCGACCCGCCGCTCGCGACCTGGGTGGAGCTGACGAACCCGAGGATCACGGCGGCCGCAACGATCGTGAGCAGCGTCGGCAGCGTGCGGAGTGCACGGGAGGGGATCCGCTCCGTCGCGAACGCGACGCATCCCATCACGAGCGCGATCGGTACCGCCGCGGGAAGGCTGATGACGGCCATGGGGATGAAGGCCACAGCCAGGGCCGAAAGAGCGGCGTTCACGAAACCGACTGCGCCGGGTTCGGGTGTCGCACGTCCGTCCGCGATCGCGTCGGCGACGGCCCACGCCCCCTGCGCGAACATGCATGTCACGAGGACGGCGACGAAGAGACGGAGGAACCCGGAGCGCGGAGCGAGCTGCCTCGGGTCCTCCGCTGTATTCGTCATGCGTCCAACTGAATCACTCGAGCGAGCCGTCTTCGATCCCCTTGTTCGTGTGGTGCGGTCGTCAACCCACCCGATGTATCGGACCCAGCTCGACGATCTGGATATTCAGCAGATGGAGGACGACGGGTGCGGTGAAGAGGAGGCCGAGGGTGACGCCCACTGACACGATCACGATGAATCGCCACCGCGACTCCCGCAATGGTGTGGGGAACGAGGAGTACCCTGCCAACGCGGTCAGTTGCCGCGCGGCCCCGGTTCGTCGTCCCACGGGACCGGTGTCGTCTTGCCCGTCTCCCAGTCGCGGCGCAGGATGGCGTAGGCGACAGACGCAACCGGGTCGCCGCCGGCGACCGGCCAGCCGTCGCGGTAGTGCGCCTCCTTCACCCAGCCGGCGCGGAGGAACGTGCGGCGCATCGGGATGTTGTCCTCGCGGGTCTGGCCCTCGAAGCGGTTCACCGCGGGGAAGCGCTCGAACACCTCCCGCGTGAGAGCCTGCAGCGTGGGCACACCGAGGCCGCGGCCTCGAGCGTCGTTCGCCAGGCGGAGGTCGAAGAGGGGCGCGTCGTCCTCGAGGTCCTCGAGCGTGGCGACCCCGACGCGTCGGCCGTCCGCGACCACCCAGTACGCCGCGTGCTCGGGGGCGTCGAAGGACCCCGAGGCGATCCGGGAACGGACGTCGTCCGCGGTGGGGCGGGTCGTCATGTGGAACGGATACTCGTGCGCGCTGATGAAGTCGACGAGGGCGTCGTCGTCGGCGGGGCGCTGGACGGGGTGGAGAGTGACCTCGGGGGGCATGGGTCCAGTCTTCCAAAGGCGTGCGTAACTCGCCGTGGTTGGTCCTGCACCGGCGGGCCCCGTCGTCACGATTTCGCCCGGGGCCTGTCGGCGTGGTCACGCTACGGATGGACCACGTGGACGGGCCCGAGTACAGCAATCACTTCCGCGTCTGGGAGTGTGCGGAGATGTCCCGTGCCGCGAACATCCGCGTAGTTGGTCGACTCCAGGGCACGGCACCCCACGAGCACGTCGGGTGCCGTGCCTGTCAATGCGCCGTCTGCACCGGGCCCTGCTCGATGAATTCGAGGTCGAGTGGGTCGAGCAGAAAGGGTGCGGTGAAGAGAAGTCCCAGGAGGAAGCCCATCAGCAGAACGGTGATGAGCCGCCAGCGAGACCGGCGCAGGGGAGTCGCGACCGCGAGGCCTGCGAGGAGGAATGGGAGGAAGGGGAGGAACGCGCCGCTCACCACCACGAGGGAGATGGCTCCGAAGAACCACGCGTCGATGGCGGTGAAGAGCCCTGGCGCACGCGCCCCGTATCTCTTCGGGGGTTCCTCGGTCATGTCACCCGTCTCCTTCGTGTTCACCGCTGTGGTCCTCATCATCCGCCGACCTGCCAGAGCGTGACCTTGCCGGTGGCGGACGTCTTGTTGTGCAACCCGATGTTCAGGGTCACGGGACTTCCCTTGAATACGGCGCTCGCGTCGAAGCGGTAGTAGGCGTCAGCCGACGTGCGCGGTCCGGGCTTCGGGCATGAGATGGGTTCCACCGACCAGCCGATCGCGAGCCCGCCCTCGGAATGGCAGGTATGACTCCCCTTGAAGCCGCGGTAGGACGCGTTCCAGGCGTGGTGCCCATCCCAGTAGGTGCGGCCGGTGTGCTTCTCCGTGAGCCCGCCGACCCAGTAACTGTGGGTCCAGTCGCGGTAGTAGATGCCGCCGTTTGCCGCCGTCCGCCTCAATACATCGGTCTCGGCGACCGTCAGCCTCTGCTCTTTCCCGATGGATGCGACCTCGCTGGCGGTGACTTTCTGCGCGGTCGTCTCGGTCACACGGACGGTACCCGAGCAGAGGGACTCACCCTCCGCCCGATCCGAACCGGTCTGCGCCGCTACCTTTCGCACCTGTTCCAGGCAGGAGGCCGATGTGACGGTCCCCGTGTACGTCGTGATCTCTCCGGTGGGAGCGGCCGAGGCACCGCCTGTGGTGCTGACCACGATGGCGCAGGCCAGAGCAGCGGCGCCGATCCCAACGCTCGTCCATCGATGGTGTGTCATGTTTAGCCCCTTCGTTCGTTGTGGGGAGACAGTAGGACGACCTGGAGAACCCATGAGAAAGATATCCATATAGGTATCATTTCGACTATTTCGATCAGGGGTTCTGCGGTCGGCGCCTCAAGCGACCGAATCGCGCGGCCCAGGGATGCGGGCCACGCTTGACCTCAAGCGCGCTCCAGGTTGGAGGATGGCCTCATGAGCGACATCCGACTCCCCGACGTCGGCACGACCGTGCCCGACGGCGGCCTCTCCATCGGCGACACCGCCACCGTGCTCGGCCTCCCCGTGGAGACCCTCCGCTACTACGACCGCGCCGGGCTCCTCCTCGACCCGACGCCGCGCGACGCCGGTGGACGGCGGCGGTACGGCACCGCAGATCTCGCATGGATCGCCGGCCTCGTGATGCTGCGCGAGACGGGGATGAGCATCGCCGACATCCGCGTGATCGCGGAGCTGTCGCGCACGCCCGGGACGGAGGCGGAACGGCTCGTGCTGTTCCGCGAGCACCGGAAGCGGGTGCTGGAGAAGATCGCCCAGACACAGCGGCACCTCGCCGCCATCGACGCGAAGATCGCCGCCTACGAGGCGGCCGTGGAAGGAACGAACGAATGAAGCAACGGACACTCGGCGACGGCCTCACCGTCTCGGCCATCGGCCTCGGCGCCATGGGGATGAACGCGTTCTACGGTCCGAGCGACGAGAAGGAGTCGATCGCGACGCTCCGGCACGCGCTCGACATCGGCGTGACGTTCATCGACACCGCCGAGGCGTATGGCCCGTTCGAGAACGAGAAGCTCATCGGCCGGGCGCTCGGCGACCGCCGCGACGAAGTGACGATCGCGACGAAGGCCTCGAGCGAGACCGACGACGACGGCACCGTGCACGGCCGCAACGGCACCCCCGAGTACATCCGGCGGGCGGCGGACCGGTCGCTGCGTCACCTGGGCGTCGACGTGATCGACCTCTACTACCTGCACCGCGCCGACCCGGCCGTGCCGATTGAGGAGAGCGTGGGGGCGCTCCGCGACCTGGTGCTGGCCGGCAAGGTGCGCCACATCGGGCTGTCCGAAGTGGCGGCACCCACGATCCGCCGCGCGCATGCCGTGCATCCGCTCGCGGCGGTGCAGTCCGAGTTCTCCCTGTTCGCGCGCGACGTGCTCCACAACGACGAGAAGGCCACGATGGACGAACTCGGCATCGGCCTCGTCGCGTTCTCGCCGCTCGGCCGCGGAGTGCTGACGGAGGGCGTCCGCAGCCTCGACGACCTCGCCCCCGACGACGCGCGCCGCGGCCTGCCGCGCTTCCAGCCCGACGCATTCGCCGCGAACCAGCGACTCGTGTCGCGGGTGGAGGAGATTGCCGCGGAACGCGGCGCGACCGTGCCGCAGATCGCGCTCGCCTGGCTGATGGCGGAAGGCGCGGTGCCGATCCCGGGAACGCGGCGACGCTCCCGCCTCGACGAGAACGCGGCCGCTGCGGGGATCGAGCTGAGCGCGGAGGAGCGTGCGCGGCTGGTGGACGCGGTGCCGGCGGGGGAGGTCGTGGGGTCGCGGGATGGGATCGGTGCGGGGGTGGGGGTGGATCGGTAGGAGTGGGTGACTCGACCGCCCGGCTGTCGACGCCTGACCCTCGAAAAAGGACTATCCGGCACTAAAAGTGAGGATTACTCTCCTCACATGCCCGATGACGAGCCCCAGCCGGTGTTCCCTGTAGACACTGTGCCGCCGAAGCCTCCGCTTCCGCCGACCGCAGGTCGGACCTCTGCCCCTCGCAAAGACACGCGCACGACCGTCGGATCTCGGGTCCGTGAATTCGTGACGCTGCCGATCGCGGCTATTGCCGTCGGTGCGCTCGTCCTCGGAGTTATCGGTGGCGTCCTCGTCCGCCCGCCAGCGACCGCCTCCGAGGAATATCGCGCATTGGTCAAGACGAGCTCTCAAACGGCAGCTGAGCTCACGAAGCTGAACGAGGACTTCGATGAGCTCGAAGATGATTACGACAAGGCGAAGGACGATTACGACGCCATCTCGGATCGAGAGAATGACATCGCCACCGGCGAGGTTGCGCTCGATGAGCGGGAGGCCGGCCTCGATCAACGTGAGAAGGATCTCGACGCACGCGAAGATGAGATCGACGGTAAGGAGGCCGATAAAGACGCAAAGTCCTTCGGAGGCGGTATCCAGATCGTCGGCGAGACCGTAAGTGCGGGCACATATAGGACCACCGAGATCACGAGTGGCCTCTGCTACTACGCATGGCTTGCCTCGACGGCGGCCGACGCCGACATCATCGACAACAACATCGTCGAAGAGGGCACAGCAACGGTGACTCTGACGAGTGGCCAGGTATTCGAGAGTTCGGGCTGCGGAACCTGGAATCTCGTGGGCTGAACTCTCCCGGTATACCTCGCCGCTCCGAAACAGGCCACCACCGCGTTTTCTAGACGAGAGACGTGTTCTGTTCGAGAGGAAGGCGTTCCCGCAGATACTCCCGTAGCGCCGGGTCGCAGACGTACACAAACGTTCCCCGCATTCCGCGGGTGAGCAGCACGGAGTAGATGTTGCGGACATATCGCAGCAAGTCGTCGTCGGTGTACACGATGCCGAGGCGCGGGTTGTTCTCCTTGCCCTTCTTGTCGCGGTAGCTCGCTCGGTCGAAAACGATTCTCTTGAGGTCGATGTCGTATCGAAGATCGGGCCCGATGATCACGCCCGCGTAGTTGAGGTCATACCCCTGTACGGTGTGGATGGATCCGACTTCATCGACTGCGCCCTCCGAATTGATCCAGTCCTTATCGGTCTGGTTCCAGCGGAGCTGAACACCGTCGAGTTCGATGTCGTACGCGGTGCGGTCCGTCTTGGTTTTCCAGTCCCACGCGAATCCTGCGACAAGGCGGGCGAGGCCGACCTCATCATCGAGCCGACGGATCTCCGCATGCATCTCTCCGATGTCGTCGAAGAACCGGAGGTCGTAGGAGCCGAACGAGCGCGTGCCACGACTGGGCGTATTGCCGGCAAGCAGATCGCGGACATATGCGATGTAGTCCTCGCCGCCCTGCACTCTCATCTGTGACGTGAGCGGATAGTGGCGATAGGCTGCCGCGGCGCCTTCAATGAGTCGTCGAATAGTCGACGCCGGAAGGTCGGCCGGTCGAACGCTTTGATGCTCATCGAGAAGCAGAATCCTGTGTCGACTGCGCGCGATGACCCAGTCGAGCTGGGTGAACGAGTCCTCGTCGTGACCGAAAAGTGCGATGTTGATGTCGGAGAAGAAACGATTCTGTGCGGGGGAGGACTGATTGGCTCGCTGGTTGAGGCGGTGCGCTTCATCCACGACGACGAGGTCGTAGACCTGATTCCGACGTCCAAGTTGGATGGGTGAAAGCACCTCGACTTGCTGGAGCCCGGGTGTCTTGCGAAAGACTTTCTGGACTGACCGCCGGAGAGACTGCTGAGGCACGACCATCGCGATCGCGACCCCCTCGAGAAGAGCTCGGTTCTCGACGACGAAGAATTCGGAGAACATCGAGTCCGGATCCGGCTCGTCCGTGTCACGGCTCTCGGCGATGTCCTGCAGGAGTTTCAGCAGATAAATCCCGACCACTGTTTTGCCTGTGCCCGCGCTTCCCTGAACAACGATCGTCCCTCCGTTCGGGGATTCGGGCGACGCGAAGTCATCCAGGAGCCCTTCTACGATGTCCTCGACCGCGATGGCCTGATCCTCGGTGAGGGACTTGTACGGCGAGAGCTTGAAGAGATCGGAGTTCTCGATCTCCGGGATGGAACGGGAGAACAGGTTCTCCTCGCGAAGCCTCTCGAAGATCTCCTCGAACGTCTGGCGGTACGCGACCCGGTCGTAGTAATCGGCGTCCACAATGCCGCTGTTGCGATTGAGGACTTGGTACTCGCCATCGCCGGAAAGCCACCTGATCAGGTGCGACTCGAGATCGAGGCAAACGGATTTATTGAAGGTCTCATCGATGACAACTCGCATCGTATGCAAGCCGCTCTTCGCGGCCGCTTCGCGGTGCTGCTTCATCCGCTTGGTCACGTCGCGGGACTCGCCTACATATACGCGCCGGTCATCATTCAATGCGTAGACGACGGGCCAGTTTCCGAAACGACCGCCGAGGGCGGTCCACTGCGCGATCCCGTCTCGACTGAACCGCGCGTGCTCGATCCTAAAGTCGGTCATATTTGTCGCTTCGGCCCCTGGCCTTCTCAGCCGGGTACTTCGCCCGAGTGAGCGAGAGCTTATCGAGGATGAGCTGACCGGGTTCGGCTCCGATTCGGTCAGCGAGCAGGAAGCAGTAGGTCAGCACGTCGGCGAGTTCCTCACGGACCTTCGCCTCGTCCGCGTCCTCGCTCCACTGAAAGAGCTCCAGCAGCTCCGCGGCCTCGATCGAGATGCTCTTCGCGAGATTTGCCGGGGTATGGAACTGAGCCCAATCGCGCTCGTCAACAAAGGCTCGGAGCTGGGGAAGTGGATCCTCAGTGGACATACGGCAACCGTAGCTGCGCGAAGGTCCGATCAAGGAGACGCCGTGCAGGTGTGCGTGTTCCGTCACAGAGGCGCCGACCCAACGATCAACTCAGAGAGGACCGTTCGATTCCCGAATGCCGCACGTCTGGCGGGCCGGTGATCGGCGCAACTCTTACGTCTGAGTTCAGGGTTGCGAGAGCGGTGCATGGGTAACACTCGCGGCGCTCTCCAAATTCCAGCCAGTCGCCCCGCTTGTCCCTCGAACTGGGACCTGAGCGCGCCTCACGAAGACTGCCACGATGGGGTTCCCCCCGAGTCGACAGAGATGTCGGCACCCCATCCGAAAGCCCCCCATGAACCCGAATCCTGCACCGGGCTGGTACCAGCGTCCGGAAGACCCTTCTCGCGTCGAATACTGGGATGGAGCGGCGTGGCATGTTCGCCCGCCCGTCACCGCGTCGGCCTCACCGACCACCGCCCCGCTAACGACCCATATCGCCACCGCGCCCGCCGCGCCCGCCGCGAACACCACGCGACCCTTCGTCACCTGGCTGCGCACTCCCGCCGGACTGATCACCGCGATCATCGTCGGAATCGTCGTGCTCGCGGTGCTGCTGTCATCTCCCGCCGGGGCGGCCCTCGCGATCCTGGCGTCCTTCGCTCTCGTCGCGCTCGCGATCATCGGCCTCGTGCGGCGCTCGCGCGCAGGCAAGGCGTCGGGGTCGCTGAAGGCTCCGATCGCGGCTCTCTCCATGGCCTTCGTCCTCTTCGTGAGCGGCACGGCGTCCGCCGGTACTCACGCCGGTAGTTCGAACGACGCCGGCGACGCCGACTCGAGCGTGAGCGCGCTCGTCGATGAGACCGCCGAGCCGACCCGGTCAGCGACGCCGACCCCGACCCCCACGCCAACCATCGAGGTGACCGTCGAGAAGGTGGAAGTGACGGAACCGATCCCCTACACGAGCTCGAACGTCGATGACCCAGGTATGGAGAAGGGCACCACTCGCGTCGCGACCGCCGGCGTGAACGGAACGAAGACGATCGTCTTCGACGTCACCTACGAGGACGGCGTCGAGGTGTCGCGAACCGCAGTGGAGGAGCGCGTCTCCGTCGAGCCGGTCAACGAAGTGATCGCGGTCGGATCGAAAGAGCCCGTCGTCGTGCAGCCAGACCCCGCACCGGCGAGCAATTGCGACTCAAACTATGCCGATGCGTGCGTGCCGATCGCATCCGACGTCGACTGCGCCGGCGGATCGGGCAACGGACCCGCCTACGTGCAGGGCCCGGTCCGCATCGTCGGTTCCGATATCTACGACCTCGACCGTGACGGCGATGGCATCGTGTGCGACTGATGACGGCTAGCTCCTCCATCGCCGCGAGATTCGACGGACTGCTGCGACGCCCGCGAGCTGCGGTGACTCTTTCGCCATGATTCCCATTGGGGCTGGAGTACACCGTTGCGGGCGCGACCATTCTCTCGGGGATAGCTGTCTTGGCCGGCGTCGGCACGTGGTTTTGGCGCCTGAGGGGCATTCGACCAGTTGTCTTCGGCGGGACACCGACGAGAAACTGTCGCGGTGGCGCCGAGGGAAGCAGTCGGAACACACGTTCGAGTTGCGAAACTCCGGATCGGGCGCGGCCCATATCCTGGAGTTCCAAATCGTCGGTGCTGAGATCATCTCGTCGGACGATTATCGGCCCCGGAAAGTCCTGGGAAGTGGAGAGTCATTCACTCTCCTCATCAGATCACCGGAGATCTCCCACGCGTGGTTCCGTGTGCTGTGGCGCGAGGTCGCCAGTAGTAAGAGCGCGAAGATGGAGTGGCGCCGGGTTGAACCTTGGGCGGGCCGCGGGTGGCCTCAATGTGTTCCCTCGAAGCCACATTCCTGGGGCCAGTGGGGACCGTTCACGGAACTTGCCAGAAATGGGAAGGCTGAAGGTAAGCGGAAGACACTCCACCGCAACAAGGTCGTCGCGCAGGTGCGCGCGGAGTGGCAGGCGAGCGAGTTCGAGCTCAGCTCGCTGGCGTTTCGAAGACGACCCGAGAAGCGCAACATCGGGTCGCTCGGGGCCGTGTGATGGGACGGGAGGCGCTTTTCACATGCGCCTCCCGGCGCGAACCTCCCGCGCCATAGGATCGCCTCAACCCGTCGGTCCCCATCCCGGAATCACCGCAGAGAGAGTGGAGCCCCCATATGACCAGAGCAAGTGTGGCACTCTCCGCGCTCATCGTCCTCGTCGTTGCGCTCCTCTGGACGGGCATCGCCTTCGTCTCCCAACGCCAGATCATCGTGTGGACGGACTCCGCGAGTTCCGACGACGGCATGAGCTACGACGGAACGACAGTCGACGTGTTCGGCCTCGGGCTCACGCTCCTCGCCCTCGGAATACTCGTGACGGCTGCGATCCTCTTCTTCGAGGCGTACATCCGGCCAGCCCGATCGGTCGATGGCAAAGAGACGTCGCCCGCTGACTCTGTCGAGAAGGCTCAGCAGGCGTGACTCTCCAGACGGTGCGCTACACCGGCGCCCGGGAGGTTCCGGCCATTCGGACGGGACTCGCGGTCGTCCTCTTCGGACTCGGCATCGCGATCACGTGCGTGAGGTTCCCTCCGGCGGACGCGGCCGGTTGGATCGCGCAGAGTCTTCACGTTCCACTCGGTGTCCCATTCCTCATCGCCGCACTTCTGTTCGGGAGCGCCGCATGGCTTCTCGGAACGTCCGGCACCCGCTTCCGGGCTCTTCGGTTCATCGCTCTGGTCGCGGCCGCAGTCTCAGCACTGATCGGTGTCCTGGCGGTCGCCGCGTTCGTCTGAGGAACGGGTCAGGGACCTCAGCTCCCGCTCCGCTTGCGGCGCGCTCGCCCGGCGAACCCGTCGAGGGCTGCGAGTACCTCGTCGGCCTGCCAGTGGCGATTGCGTCGCCCGGCCGTCGCCTGCGTCAGGATCCCGGCGTCGACGAGCTTCGTCACGGAGCCGTCCGCCGCAGGCTCACTGATACCGAGTTCACGGGCGATGAGCTTGATGGTGACGACGGGTTGGCGCAGCAGGAGATCCATCAGGCGGTGGACGGAGGAGTCTCTGCGCGCTCGGACCGCGCGGTCCCAGCCGGCGGCGATGCGCGTGATGTCAGCTTCCAAGGACCGACCGTTGGCGATAGCCGCGAACGCGGCATCGGACATGGCCTCGATGATCGGACCGACGTCTCCCCTCCGATAGGCGGTGAGAGCACCGAAGTAACCCTCGGTGTCGCTGAGCAGGCCGGCCGATACCGGCACCGTCACGTTCTTCGTGACGCCACCTGCCCGAAGCATTCCCTGAACGAGGGCGCGACCCGCGCGGCCGTTTCCATCTGGAAAAGGGGTGGATGGTCTCGAACTGGGCGTGAGCGATCGCGATCTGGGCCATCACGGGGAGATCAGCTCGACGCGAGAACTGCATCATGTCCTCCATGAGCGCGGGCACTCGCTCCTGGTGGGGCGGGACGAACGTGGCGTTGTGAGGGGAGATCGAACCGCCACCGATCCAGACCTGCTCGTCTCGCCAGTGTCGACGACCCATCGATGTCGGAGGCTTACCGCATGACCGGGCCGTGTCGCCATGATCACCAGACGTGGCGGCGCATGGCCCGAGGGCGAGTAGCGTCGGATCGCACGACCATCAATGACGAGGAAGAGGACGAGACGATGACATCGGACCGACAGATGCAGCCCGGCGAGACCTACACGGCGATCTTCGAGGGCGGGCCGTTCGATGGCCAGACCGAGGACCGCCCGAGCATCGACGGAGGGTACGAGGAGGTCGTGGAGCAGATCGCCGCGGTCGACACGAAGGAGATGATCGACGTCTACCGCGCGGTCAAGAGCCACGAGGTGGGCGAGAAGATCCACGTCACCTACCGATGGGACCAGCAGGGCAGCCAAACGGCTCCCGCCGCGGAGGACCGCGACGGCGGCGCCTGACGCCGGCCCAACCTACTGACGCAGAGACGACGAGCGACCGGGTGCCTCCGCGCCCGGTCGCTCGTCGTCATTCGGCCGGAAGTCGGGTGGCGACGTTCTGCTACCGCCGCCGCAACCGCACCAGCAGCCAGCCCATCGCGACCACGCTCAGTAGCGCGGCCCCGATGACGCTCGTCCACAGGAAGTCGTAGACCGCGGGGACGAGCGGGTTGCCGCTGTCCTCCGCGGACGAGCTCATGGCTCCGATCACATGCGTGATGTAGGCCGCGAGCACCGTGATGACGAACGGCCCGATGGTCGCGATCGCCTTCTCGCCGCGCGTCCACAGCGTCGACGTCCACACCAGCACGACGCCCACGAGGTAGCCGATGAAGGGGAGTACGAACCCGCCGATGCCGAGGGTGATCGCGGCCGCGACGGCGAACTTCGGCGACTCGGCGAGCGGGATCCTCTCCGTCACGGTCACGTAACTGGGCTGGCCGGTTTCCGGATCGGGCCGTCCGTCGCCCGCCTCCACAGCCTCGCGGGCGATGAACGCGGGGTCGCCCAGCTCGGCGATGCGCCCGCGGGCCTCGGTCTCGGCGAGTCCGTCGAGTTCCTCGGCGATGCCCGACCAGATGTCGCCGCGGAGCGGCTCGCGCACGTCGCGGAGCTCGGTCGACAGCCGCGACAGGTAGGTGTCGGCTGCGGGGGAGAAGTCAGGCATCGGGGTGTGTCCCTTCGTGCGGGGGGTCGAGTGAGGGGTCCGTGGGGATGTCGATGGGTGCCTCGCCGCGGATCATCGATCCGACGGTGAGGGAGAAGGCGGGCCACTGCTCCCGGAAGTCGGCGAGCAGTTCGGTGCCCGAGGCGGTGAGTCGGTAGTACTTCCGCACGGGGCCGGTTCCGGTCGCGTCCTCGAACGTCGTGACGAGTCCGCGTTCCCGCAGTCGGGCCAGCACGGGATAGAGCGTGCCGATGCTCGCGATGAGCCCCGACCGCACGAGCGTCTCAGACAGCTGCCACCCGTACATCGGCTCGCGCGACAGCAGCCCGAGGATGCAGTACTCCACGACGCCCTTGCGCAGCTGCGCACTGACGTCGGGGATCGGAGGTGTCATGCATTGCAATATAGCACCGCCATGAACAATCCGGACGGCACGGTCCGCGGCTCGCTACTGTGAGCACAGGGCGTAAGGAAGAGGGGCCGCGATGCAGAAGGCGCTCTCCTCGCTGCGGTTCATCGCCGGCATGTCGATCGTCGTGGTGTTCGGCGTCGTCATGGCGGACGTCCTCCGGCTGACCATTCCGGGCGTCACCGGGCTGCAGTCCTTCCTCCCCGGCCTGGGTACCGAACTCCTCGAGGCGTCCCCCTGGTTCATGCCCGTGATGGGCGGATTCATCCTCACCGCCTACGTCGCGATCATCCCGCTCTCGGACCTGCAGGCGAGCGCCGTCGTGGACGAGCGCGTGGAGCTGGCCGCCGTCGCGCTGCCGTGGCTCGCGATGTGGACGGCGATCGTTTCGGTCGTGTGGTGTCTGCTCGGTGCGTTCGCGCTCGTCGAGGGCAGTTCGTTGCTCGTGGAGCTCCTCGGCTCCTCCCTCATCGCGCTCCTCGCGGCGGCCTTCGCCGCCCTGGCCGGATCGACCCTGTCGCGCGACCCTCGGCGTCGGCTTGCCGTTCTGCTCGCCGAGAGGCGGCGGCTCCGCGAGCAGCTCGACATTCTCAGGGCACGGAAGCCGATGCCCGTGTCGGGGGCCGTGGTGACGCTGATCCTCTGGGCGCTCGTCTCCTACCTCCTGCCCGCCGCGACCTACGTGATCGCCGTGGGGCCGGAGTGGTGGGGCGACCCGGATCTGACGAGGAACCTCATCCTCATCGCGGTGGCGACGGCGTTCCTCCAGCTCGTCGTCATCGCTGCCACGCTCATGAGGCCGCCGCATGTGATCGCCCGCGTGGAGCGCGTCATCGCCGGCTTCTTCTTCGCCGCGGGCCTGGCGATGCCGGTGGCTCTCGCGGTGAGCCTGGGCGATCCGCCGGCGGACTTCCGTGTGGGTGGGCTCGCCGTGAGCGCGGCATTCCTCGTCGTCGCCCTCCTCGTGGCCTTCGCGACGACACCGGGAATCTCCACGCGAGTGCCCCTGCTCAGGCGGAGGTCACCCGATGCGGCCATCGATTCGCTGATGCTCGCGGACCTGACGCGACGCGTCGACCGGCTGGCGCCGAGGATCACGGATGCTCGAGCGGTCGTGGACGATGAGAGGCGGCGCGGCGAGGCCGAGGCGAGGGCGAAACGGCCGATACCGCGAGTGATCGCCTGGTTCCGCTCGCCGTAGCCGTGAGGACGTGCGGAGCTGTTCTCCGTTCGCGACGGACGCCGGCTGCTCCGGCGACCTCAATTCCGACAACTCGTGCCGCGGCCACCTGTCGACTCCCTGCTGTCCACAGCTCGTGCTGGATGCGTTCGTCCGTGCTCCAACTCGCAAGTAACCTTGCGAAATGGAGCAAGCGCCGATTATTCTGGAAAGTGCCCATCGGCACGGTGTCACCGAGGACGCCATGCTCCACGCCCTTCGCTTTTCTGTCCGTCACTTCGTGCAGGACGATTCGATGTCGATGTTCATCGGTCCTGACGAGAGCGGAGTTCTGGTCGAGGTCGGAGTCATCGAATGGCATGGTGTCCTCGCGATCGCACACGCAATCCGTGCGGCTCGACCGAAGTATCTGAGGTGAAACGCACATGACGAAACGAACCATCGATCAGATAGTGGCGCGTGCCGACCAGTTCGCGGATGCCTTCGAGAACTATGACCCGAAGCCGGGTGACAGGGACGCGCCGCTTCCGCCGGTCATGGCTGTGAAGCTCGCGGCATGGAGGCGGGACGCTGCAGAACGTGAGCTCGCTGATGCCGTCCATGCCGCTCGTGAGCAGCAGCTTTCCTGGCGCGAGCTCGGGGAGGCCATCGGCACGAGCGGGGAAGCCGTCCGGCAGCGCTACGGCGCGAAGGCTTAGCCGTCCCCGACCCGCGTGAGCAGCAGCCAGCCCGCATCGATGTCCTCCGTGTCGGTGAAGGACAGCTGGACGGGACCGTCGACGTCGAGGGTGAGCTCCTCGTAGAGCGCCTCGTCACACCGGAGCGTGCCACTCGTGAGCACCTCGCCGTCGCCATCGACGACCGCTGAACGGATCTGGTACCGCGCCGTGTCGCCGACGCAGGCCCCCTCGAGGATCAACGGCTCGCCCGCGACGACGGCGTCCTCGACGGTGTTCGACGACGTCGGGTCGTCGGCGGGGAGGGCGGAGATCGCTCGGGCGATCTCCTTGTCGGTCACGTCGGGGATCTGCAGCACTGAGGGGTCTTCCGCGCCGGGCTCGGTCGTGGGGGTGGCGGACGACGATGCGCTCGATTCGACGACCGGTGGTTCCGCCGGGTCGCTCTCGGTGCAGCCGGCGACCAGCGCGCCCACCACGGCGGCACCGGCGATGACGGTGAACGGACGAGACTTCCGCAGTGACCCCATCCCTCCACGGTAGGCGCAGCAAACGGAACCCGCCACGCATTGCGACCGGTGCTCTGACCACATGGACGCGGTGAGCCGGGCGAGAGGACCCGTCTGCGCCGCCGATCGGTTCACCGTTCCGTCATGGGCGCCGATGCCCGGAAGCGAGCCACTCGTCGAACGTGGTCGGGGCGACGAGCTGCGTGCGGTCGCCGCCGCGCAACGAACCCGAGGCGAGTCCGGCGCCGTAGGCGCCAGGGAATCGCACGTCGAGCACGCGGCGACGGATCCCGTCGTGCGCGTACGTCCGCCGGATCATGCTCGCGAGCGTCTCGTTCCGCGGGCCGACGAGGTCGGGCGCCCGACCGGACGGGGGCGCCTCGGCGATCGTGATCAGGTGTCCGGCCACCTCGCGCGCCGCGACGGGCCGCGACAGGGTGCGGGGTGCCACCGTCAGCGGCCCGATCGTCGTCTGCGCCGCGATCTGCTGCGCGAACTCGTGGAACTGCGCGGCCCGGGCGATGGTGTGCGGGACGGACGATCCGGCGATGACGCTCTCTTGGGCCAGCTTGCCGGCGTAGTAGCTCGTATCGATGCCGTCGATCCCCACGATGGACAGGGCCACGTGATGCGGAACACCGACCCGCTCCTCCGCGGCGAGCAGGGATCGGGAGGCCGCCGTGAAGAAGGCGACGGCCTTCGCGGTCGACAGCGTGGTGGTGTTGAGCACGTCGATGAGCACGTCGGCCCCCTCGAGCGCGGGATAGATGCCCGCGCCGCCGAGTACGTCCACCCCCGACGCGCGCGACAGCACGACGACCTCGTGACCGCGCGAGCGGGCGGAATCGACCACGAGCCGCCCGACGGTGCCGGTCCCCCCGGCGATCGCGATCCTCACGCCGTGTGCTCCCCGCCGCTCGGGACCGGCACGGGATACCGTCGTGTGCCCGTGCGGTGGGAGCCGAGAGGGACGAGGGAATCGGCGGCATCCGCCCCGAGCACGCTGCCCTCGACGGAGCGCACGATCCGTTCGTCCGACGCGGCGGCGAGAGTCGCCCGCAGGAGGTCGTCGAGACGGAACCGTTCCGGTCCGGCTAGATCGACGGTGTCGCCCATGGGGGCGCCGAGTGCGACCTCTGCGAGGAGATCGACGACGTCGTCCACGTCGACGAGTTGGAGCAGCAGCTCCCCGGCCCGCACCGTGCCGTCGAAGGTCAGCCAGTCGGCGATCGTCGGAACGAAGTGGTGGAACTGCGTCGCGCGCACGATGGTGAACGGGATGTCGCCGTCGCGCACCGCCTCCTCCTGAGCGACCTTGCCCACGTAGTAACCGTTCGCGCGGGCCCGATCTGCGCCGACGATCGACAGGAGCACGTGGTGCCGCACTCCCGTGGAGTGCTCCGCGGCGAGGAGGCGCTCGGTCGTGCCGCGGAAGAACGCCGTCGCCGCCGCGGCATCCATCTCTCCGGTGTTGAGGACGTCGACGACGACGTCCGCGCCGATCATCGCATCGCCGAGTCCCTCCCCGGTCACGGCGTCGACCCCGGTGTCCCGTGAGCCGACCGCGACCTCGTGGCCGAGTTCGCGCAACCGCGAGGTGAGGCGGCTCCCGACCTGTCCACTTCCGCCGATGATGAGAAATCTCATGACTGTCCCTTCCGACGGCGCCGTGCCGTCCACCTGTCTGACGACGTCCCCGCCGGATTCGTGAGGTCAGCGCGCCGTCGACCAGGCGGTGAGCTTCTGCGGGTTCACCTGGATCCACACGTCGGTGATGCGTCCGTCCCGGACCCGCGCGTTCAGGACGCCGCGCAGATCGCCGCCGTCCACCGTCGCGAACGCGAGGCCGTCTCCCGTGCGGTGCTCCTGGAGGGCGAGTGCCGGCTGCTTCTGGAAGATGCCGAGCAGGAAGCGAGCGACGTTCGACACGCCGAGCACCGGTCGCCGGGCCGCGCTCACCACTCCGCCGCCGTCGGCGCGGAGGGCGACGGACGGGTCGAGCAGGCCCATCAGGGCCGTGAGGTCGCCGCCCGCGCACGCAGCGGCGAAGGCGAGCATGACGTCGTCGTGCTCGTGCGTACTGCGCGGGACGGCATCGTAGGAACGCACCCGGCGGCGCGCCGAGGTTGCTAGCTGGCGAACCGCGTCGGCGCTCCGGTCCACGATCCCCGCGATCTCGTCGAAGGGCACCGCGAACACATCGTGCAGGACGAAGGCGACACGCTCAGCCGGCGTCATGCTCTCCATCACGATGAGGAGCGCGGTGCTCACCTCATCGTCGAGCACGACGCTGTCGAGCGGGTCGCCGTGCGCGGTCCGCGGTGCGGGGGGAGCGGATCCCGCGAACAGGTCGGCCGGCACGGGTTCGGGCAGCCACTCGCCCACGTAGCGTTCGCGACGGACGCGAGCCGAACCGAGCACGTCGAGGCAGACGCGGCTCATCACGCGCGTCAACCATCCCGGCGGATTCACGATCGCCGCCCGTTCGGCGTCCGTCATCCGGTACCACCGCACGTAGGTCTCCTGCACGGCGTCCTCCGCCTCGGCGAGCGTGCCGAGCATGCGGTAGCCGATCGCGACGAGCCGGCGGCGCTCCACGAACACGTCGGGCAGGTCGTCGCTCGATGGACCGGCGGCCACGTCGTCGTGGGGATCATTCCCGGTCATCGTCCGCTCCCGCTCCCGCCGCTCGTCCCCACACTATGGCGGAGTTCGGTCGTGTCCGGAGCCGGCCCGGCCGGCGTGGTGACGGCGGGCTGCCCGCCCGAGACGAATGCGCGTCGCGGCTCCGCCCGAGACGCGAGCGATACGATGTCGCGTCCGCCCACGAGCGCACCGAACCACACGAGGAGGACGCGGACCTTCCGCTCCCACGTCGGCACCGCGAGTACGTGGTAACCGCGGTGCATGACCCACGCGGGGAAGCCCCGCACCACGATGCCCTTGTACTGGAAGATGCCGCGCCCGAGGCCGAGCGTCGCAACGACACCGAGGTTGTGGTGCACGTACGGGCGCGGTTCGCGCCCGCGGATCGTCGCGACGAGATTGGCGGCGAGTCTCCTCCCCTGCCGCACCGCGTGCTGCGCGTTCGGCACGGTCAGTGCTCCGGGTGTCGGGTTCGCCAGGTCGGGAACGGCAGCATCGTCACCGGCGGCCCATGCCCCGGGCACGATGCCCTGCTCGCCCTCGACGCGCAGGTCGGCTCGGACGCGGATCGAACCGCGCGGCGTGAGCGGCAGGTCGGAGTGGTGCGTGACGACGGGATTCGCCGTGTTGCCGGCCACCCACACGATGAGGCCCGAATCGTACTCCTCTCCGGTGGAGAGGACGACGTGCCCGCCCACGGCGGAGACCAGCTGGGTGTTGAGGTGGACGTTCCCGCCGCGCCCGCGAAGATGATCCACGACCCAGCGGCCCGGCTTCTCCGTCACCTCCGGGAGGATCCGGCCCTGCGCCTCGACGAGGTGGAACGACACCTCCTCGCGTCGCAGCTCCGGGTAGGAGCGGACGAGAGCGTGGGCGAGCGACAGGGTCTCACCGAAGCCCTCGACTCCGGAGAAGCCACCGCCAACGAACGTGACCGTGAGGAGCCTTCGACGCTCCGGTCCGGCGGGGAGCGTCGCCGCACGGTCGAACGCCGTGAGGATGTGGTCGCGGATGGCGACCGCCTCCTCGACCTGCTTCATGCCGATGGCCTCGTCGATGAGACCGGGGATGGGGAACGTCCGTGTGACCGCACCGGCCGTCACGACGACGATGTCGTATCCCAGCGTGAAGGCGTCGCCGTCTCGCGGAGTCACGGTGACCGTGCGCGCGGCATGGTCGATGCGCGTCACCGATCCGGCGACGACGCGAGTGCGACGCAGGTGCCGGCGGAGCGACACCGCCACGTGGCGGGCCTCGACGGACCCCGCGGACACTTCGGGGAGGAACGGCTGGTACGTCATGAAGGGGCGCGGGTCGATGACGGTCACGCGCGCTTCTCCCCGACTCAGCAGCTTCTCGAGCCTCCACGCGGTGTAGAAGCCGGCGTACCCTGCGCCCACGATGACGATGTCCTTCTTCACGATGCGACCTGCCTTCCGACCGGCTCCTCGTCCGGTCGAAAGGATGACGACTCAGCGCGGCGGAATGTGATGCGCAGCGGCCACGACGGCGTGGCTCCCATTCGCTACCCTCGTGTCATGACCGACGACAACCGCGTCCTCGCACCCGCGCCTCCGGCCGACGGCTCGAAGCCGAAGGGGCCGGCGTCCTACTTCCCGAGCATCGAGAAGACCTACGGGAAGCCCATCCAGGAGTGGCTCGACCTCACGGCCGATCGGCTCGCGAGCGGGGAGCCGCACATGCAGGTGGTCACGTGGCTCAAGACCGAGCATGGCCTGGGCCACGGGCACGCGAACGCGATCGTCGCCTACGTGAAGGCCAAGCTCGCCGCGTCATAGCGCGTCAGGACCCCTGGGCGTCAGGACCCGCGCAGGATCGAGGTCATCTTCTTCCCGCGGGCGACCTCGTCGACGAGCAGGTCCATGTAGCGGATCTTCTGCATGAGCGGATCCTCCACCTCCTGCACGCGGACGCCGCAGATCGTGCCCGTGATGAGCTGCGCGTTCGGGTTCATCGCGGGAGCGTCGGCGAAGAACTGCTCGAGCGTGACCTCATCGGCGAGGGTGCGCTTGAGGCCGGCCTCGTCGTAGCCGGTGAGCCACGACAGGACGTGGTCGATCTCCTCAGCGGTGTGCCCCTTCCGCTCCGCCTTCGTCACATAGAGGGGATAGATGGACGCGAACGGGACTCCGAATATGCGGTGGCCGGTCATGAAGATCACGGTACTCGCGTGCGTCGCCATGGGGGAGTGCGGGATCAGCGACGTGAGAGGAGCGAGGTGACTTTGAGTCGTTCGCTGTGGATCCACACGTCGGAGTACTCGATGGGGCGTCCGTCCGTCAGATAGGTGACCTGCTGGAGGTACTGCACGGGAGCGCCGACGGGCAGCTGGAGGGCTTCGGCGACCTCCGCCGTCGCCGATTCGGCGCTGAAGGTGCGTCGCGCGGTCCCGATCTTAAGGCCGAAGTGACCCTCCAGCACGCCGAACAGGCTGAGCTCCGAGAAGTCGAACTCCTCGATCCCCGGCACCACATCGGCGCGCACGAAGTTGCTGAGGAGCGTGACCGGTTCGCCCGCGGTCGACCGCAGCCGGTCCAGGTGGAAGACGCTGCCGAGAGCGGGGAGGTCGAGGAGCGCCGCGACGGGCTGCGGCGGCGTGACGAGGCCGTGGGTGAGCACCGTCGTGTCGAAGAGGACCCCCTGTGAGGCGAAGTCCTCGGACAGGGTGCTCAGCCGCTGGGCGATCGAGGGTTCGAACGTCATCGACGTGACGAAGGTGCCACGACCGCGCACCTGGCGGAGCAGACCCTCCTCGATGAGCGTGGCGAGGGCCCGCCGCACCGTTCCTCGGCTGACGCCGAGATCGGCCGCGAGTTCCGGCTCGGACTTCAGGCGGTAGTGGGCCGGCCACTCCCCGTGCGCGATGCGGTTGCGGATCTGCTCGGAGATCTGCGCGTGTATGGCCACGGGGGCTCCACGGTTGATGACCCCATCCGCGATCGGCGGCTCCATGCCGTTCATGAGTCCTCCTGCCCCCTAGTGGTGTCTATAGCGTTCCGGCCCGGATCGCAAATGGCGACCCGGGCCGGATATCGGTCAGTAGCTCGTTGTGGTGTCGTCGCCCGTGTCGGAGATGATCGACAGGCCGGCGCTCGTTCCGAGGAGCACGGCCCCGGCGCCGAGGAGCGCGAGCGCCTGCCCGTAGCTCTTGATCGACCCAGAGGCCTTCACGAGCACGCCGGGACGGGCACGCTCGACGAGGTAGCGGACGCTCTCGGGATTCGCGGTCTCGACGGCGCCGCTCGACGCGTTCTTGAGGTAGGCCGCCCCGGCCTCCATGGAGAGTTCGACGGCGGCCTCCTTCTCGGCCTCCGTGAGGAGCGGCAGCTCGAGCATGACCTTGACCGGGATCCCGGAGGCTCGAACCACGCCGGCGATGTCCTCGCGGAACTCGTCGTACATGCCGCTCTTCAGCCAGCCGATCTGCACACCGATGTCGAGCTGTGTGGCTCCGAGTCGGGCGATCTCTGCGGCCTCCGCAGCCTTGCCGGCGCTCGTCATCACACCGACCGTCGGGAAGTCGAGCGCCGACGCGATACCGATACCGGTGCCGGCGAGCTCCGCGGCGACGAGCGGTACCCACGACGCGGACACCATCGCGGCGTTGAAGCCGTGCTCGGCGGTCTCGCGGGCGTGCGCGATCATCTCGTCGCGCGTGGAACCGAGTTCGATCTTGGTGTGCTGGATGTACGGGGCGAGTTCCGCCGGGCTGAGCTCGAGGGGGCTCGTGGTCGTGTCTGTCACGATTCGTTCGCTTTCTGTTGATGGGCGACGGGTGCCGCCCGTTGAGAGGGTCCGGAGGTTCCGGGTCAGAGCTTCGAGGCGTAGTAGTCGGGGGCGATCACGCCATCGCCGCCGAACCACTTGGGCACGTCGACCCCGCAGATCAGGCCGATGTTCCCCCAGGGTTCGAACGCGCCGGTACGGACGATGACCTTCGCCTGCTGCGCGAGCTCGCCGAGCATCTCCGCGTGCGTGCGGGTCGAGAACTCGGCGTCGTCGAAGGTCGAGAGCAGCCACTCGTCGAGTCGCGGGTTGTTGGAGACGACGTCGTCGGCGCGGACGACGCCCTCGACGATGATCTCCTCGGAGATGAGCCCGAGAACCGTCCGGAGGTCCGGCAGGTTCTCCGCGATCGCGAGGTCGACGCGGTTCGCATCCGCGGGGATGGGGAACCCGGCGTCGACCACGAGGATCAGGTCGGTGTGGCCGAGCGTCGCGAGAGCGCCGCTCAGGGGTGCGTTCAGAATACCGGAGCGCTTCATGTGGGGTCCTTTCGGTGATGCGGGGAGGGGGTCACGCGGTGGCCGCGCGGACGGTCGCACCGGTGGCGATGGTCATGATGGATTCCTCCGTGGCCGTTGCCGTCGGCACGATGTCGACCACGGTGCCCTCCGCCATGACGGCGATCCGATCGGTGACGGTGAGGAGTTCGGGGAGGTCGGACGACGAGCAGATGATCGCGACACCTCGGTCGGCGAGGGCGAAGAGCTGCTCGTAGATCTCCGCCTTCGCGCCGACGTCCACGCCGCGGGTCGGTTCGTCGAGGATCAGAACGGCCGGGTCGATCGCGATCCAGCGCGCGAGCATGGCCTTCTGCTGGTTGCCGCCCGAGAGATTGGTGATCGGCTGGTCCATCGTCGACGTCTTCACGCGGAAGCCCTGGGCGAGCTTCTCGGCCTTCTTCTCGAAGGCGCCGCGTCGCACGAGTCCGGCCCGGGTGAGGGCTCTCACGGTGAGCACGCCGACGTTCTCGGCGACGCTCATGGTGGTGAGCAGGCCCTGCGCGCGGCGCTCGCCGGGCACGAATCCGAGACGTCGTTCGACGCTCGCGATGGGGCTGCGGTTCTCGTACGGCGAGCCGAGGAGTTCGACGGTTCCTCCCGTCCCCCTGTCGCCGCCGAAGAGGTTGTGCAGCAGCTCGACGCGTCCGCTGTCGGGCAGCCCGGCGACACCGAGGATCTCGCCGGGGCGCACCTCCAGGTCCACGGCGTGATGCCGCCGCCCCGACAGCCCGATCGCACGGAGCGCGGGAGCCGGACGGGCGCCGCCGGCATCGGTCGGGCCGACGAGCTCGGCGCGACTGGTGAACTGGCCGAGCTCGCGCCCCACCATGGCCGCGACGGCCTGATCGGGCGTCACCTCGCTGCGGCGCCACGATGCCACATGTCGGCCATCGCGAAGCACCTCGATGCGGTCTGCCAGGAGGAACACCTCGGGCATGCGGTGGGAGACGTAGACCATCGTGGTCCCCGCCTCCTTGAGGGTGGCCATGAGCCGGAAGAGCCGGTCGCTCTCCGCCGGTGTGAGCATCGCCGTGGGCTCGTCGAGGATGAGGACGCGGCACTCCCGGGCGATCGATCGGGCGACGACGACGAGCTGCTGGGTCGCCAGATCCAGGGTGCGGACCGTCGCGTTCGGATCGACTCGGAGGTCGAGCTCCGCGAGCAGTTCCATTGCGCGATCCACCATGCGACGCCGCGACGGGAACCACCGATTGCCGGGCTCGATGCCCGAGAGGATGTTCTCTGCCACGCTCCGATCCGGCAGCAGCGACAGCTCCTGCGGGACCATCGCGATGCCGTGTTCGGTGAGCATCGTGTGAGGGTCGAACGATCCGACCGGCCGCCCGAAGGCTGTGACGCTCCCTCCGCTCGGCGGCTGCAGACCCGCGAGGATCTTGAGGAGCGTCGACTTGCCCGCGCCGTTCTCGCCCAGGAGTGCGGTCACCTCGCCGGTGGTGACCTCGAAGCTCACGTCCTCGAGGGCACGCACGGGCCCGAAGTTGCGGCTGAGGTGCTCGATGCGGATCGCCGGAGCATCCGCATGCGCTGCGGGGGTGTCGACGGCCCCGGCCGTCGGAGGGAGCGTCGACATCAGCCTTCGACCGTCGCTTCGCTCAGGTTGTCGGCGTCGATGATCTGGGCGCCCGTGTCCACGCCCTCGATGGCGGTGTCCTCGGTGAGGAAGTCGTAGAGCACCTTCACGGCCTGGTAGCCCTGCTCTTCCGGGTTCTGGCTGATCGTGAAGGAGACCACGCCGTTCTTCACGAAGTCCGCGGTCTGCGGGAGCAGGTCGAAGCCGACCATTGTGATCTTCCCGGCGTTGCCGGACTGCTCCACCCACTTGGCCGCCGCGGTGGTGCTGCAGCAGTCGAGTCCTGCGATCGCGGTCACGTCGCTCTGCCCGGCCATCGTCGATTCGACGGTGTTGTACGCGGCGTTCGGCTCGTTGCCGACGTTCACGGGGCCGACGACCTCGAGGCCCGATCCCCCCATGCCGGCCTCGAAGCCGCTGAAGCGGTCGTTGGACCACCCGGCTCCGGTGTCGAGCGAGAAGACGACGACCTTTCCGGTCGCTCCGTCTCCGAGGAGCTTCACGAGCTCCTCGGCCTCCGACTGGCCGGAGGCCTTCAGGTCCTGGCCGACGAAGCCCATCTGCTTCGAGTCCGGGTTGTCGGTGTTGAAGGAGATGATCGGGATCCCGGCGTCGTACGCCTGCGCGATCACGGGCTTCAGGGCGTCACTCGACGCGGAGGAGACGGCGAGCGCGTCGACCGACTCCTGCTGGATGAGGGTCTGCAGCTCGGACACCTGCTTGGCGGCGTCGCCACCGGTCGGGCCGATCAGCTGCACCTCTGCACCGAGCTCCTCGCCGGCGCGCTCCATGCCGGCGCTGATCGGGGTGGCGAAGGCCAGGGACGGGTCGTGGTAGCTGAGCTTGATGCGGAGCGGCTCACCGGAGTCGATCCGCTCCTGGATGTAGTCGGCGATCTGGAAGCCGTCTTCGCCGGACGCGGACTCGCTTCCCGTCGTGATGGCGCCGCAGCCTCCGAGCGTGAGTGTGGCGGCCGCGGCGACGGCGCCGGCGGCGAGTAGACGCCGGGTGGTGGATGCAAGGGACATGGTCACTCCTTTGTTGATGTCCTGAGGGGTCGGGTGGTGGGTCGGTGGGGTCGCGGTCAGGCGCGCGTCTTGCGCTTGCGCTGCCAGGTGTCTGCGGCTACGGCGGCGACGATGACGAGGCCGGTGACGACGGTCTGCCAGAACGACGAGATGCCGTTGATGTTGAGGATGTTCTGGAGGAGTCCGATGAAGACGACGCCGATGACCGTGCCCCACATCGTCCCGGAGCCGCCGAACAGCGCAGCGCCGCCGATGATGATCGCGGAGATGACGGTGAGCTCGAGTCCCGTTCCCGTCACGCCCTGCACGTACGACAGGAACGACAGTCCGAGGACGCCGGCGATCCCCGCAGTGAGGCCGGAGAGGACGAACGCGGCGAGCTTGACCCTCTTGACGTGGATGCCCACGAGGCGGGCGGATTCCTGGTTGCCGCCGACGGCGTACGTGTTGAATCCGAGGCGCGACCGCGAGAGGAGGACGATGCCGAGAGCGGCGATCACGGCGAAGATGATGAGCTGCATGGGGATGGCTCCGAAGAGTCGCCCCTGGCCGAGGAGGGTGAACTCGGCGACGCCTGGCTGGTCGCTCGACAGGGAGATCGGCGCTCCATCGGAGATCAGCAGCGCGACGCCGCGGAAGACGCTCAGACTTCCGAGCGTGACGATGAACGACGGCACGCCGAGGAGGACGACGGCGAGACCGTTGAGGAGCCCCGCCAGAGCCCCCACGACGACTCCGATGATGAGGGCGATCGTCCACGGGACACCGTCCGCGATGGCCATCCCCGTCGTGATCGCCGACAGGGCGTAGACCGAGCCCACGGAGAGGTCGATCTCACCGTTGATGATGACGAGCGTCGAGCCGACGGCCATGATGCCGATCTGGGCGATCTGCTGTCCGACGGAGAGCAGGTTCCCGGGCTGGGCGAAGCTCGGTGAGAGCACGACGCCCAGGAGGAAGAGCAGGACGAGGGCGGCGAGCACTCCGGTCTCGCGCGCCCGGAAGAGGTTCTGAAGGCGGAAGGCTGGCGGTCGCGTCGGTGCGGTGGTCGCGGTCATCGGGTGGATCCAATCGGGCTGGGCAGGTCGGAGCGAGAGGGGAGGGAGGGGATGACACCCGCGATCGTCACGGCGTGGGCGCCGGCCGCCGCCGCGAAGCGGGCGGCATCCGGAAGCGTGGACCCCTCTGCGAGGGCGACGGCGAGTGCGGCCGTGTAGGAGTCGCCGGCCCCGGTGGTGTCGACGACGGTCTCCACCCGCACGGGCTCGATGACGGTGATGGCGCCGTGGGGCTCGGCGAGGAGCGCACCGGATGCGCCTCGAGTGAGGATGGCGCTCCCGCCCGTGCGCCGCTGCAGGTCACGGACGAGGTCCTCGTCGTCGAGGGCGACGTCGGCTTCTCGGCCCAGGAGCACCGGTGCCTCGGTCTCGTTGGGTGTGATCACGTCGATGAGCGCCCAGGCCTCGTCGGGCAGTGCGCGGGCGGGAGCCGGATTGAGGACGGTGGTCGTGCCTCGTTCGCGGCCGATGCGCAGCGCCTCCACGACGGCGGCCTCGGGGATCTCCATCGAGACGACGAGGACGTCCGCCGCGGCGATCTCGTCGGAGAAGGTGCGGACCGCGGCGGCGTCGAGCTCGTCGAGGGCGCCCGACGCGATCGCGATCCGGTTCTCGCCCGACGGCTCGACCAGGATGAAGCCGACCATCGTGGGTCGCTCGGCGGTGACCACTTTGGCGGCGTCGACGCCCTCGGCTCGCCAGAGGTCGATCGCCGCCCGGCCGAACGCGTCGTACCCGATCGCGGTGAGGAGGGATACCTCGGCGCCGAGGCGGGCAGCACCGATGGCCTGATTCGAGCCCTTGCCCCCGGGTCCTTCGTCGAACTGACCGCCAGAGACGGTTTCGCCGGCTCCGGGGGAGCGGGGGACCCGCATCGTCAAACCGGCGCCGTAGCTACCGACAACTGCGATCTTCATCGATTCGCGTCGCTTTCGTGTTCATGAACAAATATGGACATGGACAACAGTATGTACAGCTTTGTCCATTGTCAAGAGATGAGTCGTTCGGAGGTGCCGTGCGCCGTGCACCGCGAACGCACCGATCCGGCGGCGGACGACGGCGCGCCGGATCAGCGGAGGATGCCGCGGGCGCGGGCCGCCGAGACCGCGGCGGTGCGCGAGGTGACGCCGAGTTTGGAGAACACGTGCGCGAGATGCGACTTCACGGTGGTGTCGCTCACGAACAGCTCGGCCGCCACCTCGGTGTTGGACCGGCCGGCCGCGACGAGTTCGAGCACCTGGATCTCCCGCGCGCTCAGACTCACCTGCGGCGCGCGCATCCGGTCGAGGAGGCGCGACGCGATCACGGGAGCGAGGGCGCTCTCGCCCGCGGCGGCCGCGCGCACGGCGGCGATCAGCTCGTGCGGGGGAGCGTCCTTCAGCAGGTAGCCGCTCGCCCCTGCCTCGACGGCCCCCAGGATGTCGGCGTCCGAGTCGTAGTTCGTGAGGATCAGCACGTAGGGCGCGGCGTCGATCGCGCGGATGCGTCGGGTCGCGTCGGCCGCCGTTCCGGCGGCACGCGGGCCGAACTGAAGATCGAGCAGGACTACGTCCGGGTTCTCGTGCTCGGCCGCCGCGACGGCCTCGTCGGGGGTCGATGCTTCGGCGACGACCTCGATGCCGTCCTCGATCGAGAACAGGGCGATGAGGCCGGCGCGCACCACCGGGTGGTCGTCGGCGATCACGAGGCGGATCATGCGGGCGTCCGATCGTCGGGCGCGGGCGTCGAGCGGGCCAGATCGACGAGAAGCGCCGTTCCGCCGCCCGGCCGGGAGTCGACGGTGAGGGTCCCGCCGAGCTGGTCGACGCGCTCGCGGATGGCGCGGAGTCCGAAGGAGTCGGACCGCGCATCCTGTTCGAGCTGCTGCCTCCGCACGTCGAAGCCGCGGCCGTCGTCCGCGATCACGAACACGATCCGCTCCCCCTCCTCACGCAACGAGATCGAGGCGCTGCGTGCGTCGGCGTGCTGCAGCACGTTCGCGATGGCGCCCTGCGCGATGCGCAACAGCGCGGTCCGCACGTGCATCGGAAGCTCCACCTGGTCGGACACGTCGACGTCCACGTGCAGTCCGCGCGTCGTCCACTGCTGGTCGGCGAGACGGCGCAGCGCCCCGCCGAGCCCCTGACCGTCGAGCTCGGGCGGCGTGAGTTCGCGGATGAATCGGCGCGCATCGGCGAGGTTCGCGGCGGCCGTCTCACGCGCGAGCCGGATGTGCTCCACTCCCGCGCGATCCGGGTCGGCGCGTTCCGCCGCGTGCAGGAGGAGCTGAATGCTCGACAGTCCCTGAGCGAGGGTGTCGTGGATCTCGCGTGCGAGGCGGGCGCGCTCGGCGAGCACCCCGGACTCGTGCTCCGTCTCGGCGAGTTGGCCCCGCGCGGCGAGCAGCTCCTGCATGAGCGCCTCCCGCTCCGCCGCTTCGCGAGCGAGCGCCTCGTAACCGAGCCCGATGAGGAGGGCGACGCCCGCACCCACGAGCGGGCCGACCACACCGCCGACACTCCAGCCGCCGTGCAGGCCGAGGGCGACGATCACTGCGGCGGTCGCCGCGACGACCGCTACGGACCCCCATACGCGGCCGAGCACATGGAGGTAGAGAAAGAAGAGGGGGAACACGAGGTACGCGGCGTCGGAGCTGAGCCAGACGAGAGCCGCCCACTCCGCGCTCAGCACGGCGAGCCAGAGCTGCGCCAGACCGTGCCGGCGACGGCGTGCGATCACACCGCCGAGCGCGTAGGTCGCAAGCAGCAGCACAGCGAGCACCGTCACCTGCACGTCATCCGGGTGGGAGGCGGTGCGGTCGTCGGCCGGAAGCAGCGCGCGGACCACCACGAGCATGGTGAGCCCCACGAACAGGGCGTGCAGCCCGGTGCGCAGACCCACGAAGACGGGGGTGAGCGCGGAGTGAGCCATGCCTCGACGGTACTGCTCCGGACCGCGTCCGGCATCGTCCGAAATGACGACTCCGGCACCCGCCGAAGAGTCGTGCACGGACGTGCCGATGGCCGATGACCCGTGCGTGTCACGACGCGACGCTGGAAGGGTCGCCATCACCTCGGCGACGGAAAGGGAACTCCATGTTCGTCGCGCTCCGCGATCTCCGCTTCGCCCGAGGACGGTTCGTCCTCATCGGCGCCGTCGTCGCACTCATCACCGTGCTCGTCGGCTTCCTCAGCGGCCTCACCGGCGGTCTCGCCACCCAGAACATCTCCGCCGTGCTCGCCTTCCCCGGCGACCGGATCGTCTTCTCGGCACCCTCCGGCGGTGCGTCCGGCCCGAGCTACACGGACTCCGCGGTCACCGAGGAGCAGGAGGCGGACTGGGCGGACGCGGCCGGCGTCACCGCCGTCGTTCCCATCGGCGTCACCCAGTCGCGCGCCGAGGCGGACGACACCCGCGCGGCTGTCGCGCTCATCGGCATGGAGCCAGGAGCGGATGCGGACACGCCGGCGGACGACGGCTCCCTCGTGCTCTCCCGCACGGCAGCGGACGACCTCGACGTGATGGCGGGCGACGCCGTCACGATCGCCGGCACGTCGTACACGGTCGCGTCGATCCGCGGGGACGCCTGGTACAGCCACACTCCCGTCGTGCGGATGACCCTCCACGACTGGCGGACCTCCGCCGCGGCCACCGGATCTCCCGATGCGTTCGCGACGGTTCTCGCGGTGACGGGAACGACGGACGCGCAGGCCGTCGATGCGCGCGCCGACACCACGTCCACATCGGTCGTCGGCTCGCTCACCGCGCTCAGCGCGTTCCGGTCCGAGATCGGCTCCCTCCTCCTCATGGTGGCGATGCTGTTCGGAATATCCGGCCTCGTGATCGGAGCGTTCTTCACCGTGTGGACCATGCAGCGGAAAGGCGACATCGCCGTCCTCAAGGCGCTCGGCGCGAGCACGCGCTCCCTCGTGAAGGACGCGCTCGGGCAGGCCCTCGTGGTCCTCGCGCTCGGGATCGGCGTCGGTACCGCCGTGGTGGTGGCGCTCGGCGCACTCGCCGGAACCGCCCTGCCGTTCCTCCTCAGCCCCCTCACCACGGCGCTGCCCGCCGTGATCATGATCGCCCTGGGACTCGCAGGCGCCGCCTTCGCCCTCCGTTCCGTCACCTCCGCAGACCCTCTTTCAGCCCTCGGGAGCAACCGATGATCCACCTCGACGACGTCACCCTCACCTTCCCCGACGGAGACGGTCGTGTCACGGCCGTCGATCGCGTGACACTCACCAGTGCGCCGCGCACCGTCACCGCGATCACCGGACCGAGCGGATCGGGCAAGTCGAGCCTCCTCGCCGTGGCCGCGACCCTCATCCGCCCCGACTCCGGCCGCGTCCTCATCGACGACGTCGACACGACAGAGCTCACGCCGTCCGAAGCGGCGATCCTGCGCCGGCGGCGCATCGGCATCGTCTTCCAGCAGTCGAACCTGCTGCCGTCACTCACCGCCCTGGAACAGCTGATGGTGATGACCGAGCTCGGCGACAGGCCCTCGCGAGCGTCACGAGCGACCGCGAAGGAGCGCGCCGACGAGCTCCTCGAGGCGGTGGGCCTCGCCGACCACCGGCACAAGCGGCCGCACCAGCTCTCGGGCGGTCAGCGCCAGCGGGTGAACATCACCCGCGCACTCATGAACGGCCCGAGCGTTCTCCTCGTCGACGAACCCACGAGCGCCCTCGACCAGGAGAGCGGAGCCGGCGTGATCGACCTGATCGTGCGCCTCACCCAGGCGTTCCAGACGTCGACTCTCCTCGTGACGCACGACCTCGTCCACCTTCCCCAGATGCACGAGGTGGTGCGCATGGAGGACGGTGGCATCGTCGCGCCCCTGCCCTCCGCTTCCTGACGGCGCTCAGTGACGAATGCGCGGAACCCAGCACGCCACGCGATCGCGGTACGCCGCGTACTCCACTCCGAAGCGCGACTCGAGCTCGGCCTCCTCGATCGGCCGCACGAGTTCGTTCCACACGAACGAGCCGGCCACGGCGTACACCACGACGAGCCAGGAACCGGCGACGAAACCTACGGCTGCGCCCTGCACGATGCCCGCGACGGCCATCGGATTCCGCACGAACCGGTACGGTCCCGCGATCACGAGGCGCCGCGCCGTCGCGGAGGGCAGCGGGGTGCCCTCGCCGAGCGTCGACATGGTGACGGCGGACCAGATACCGAGAGCGCTCGCGGCGAGGAGGAGCACCACCCCGGCGATCGGAACGGCGATCGGAACGGGCACGTCGAGCTGCCAGCGTCGTTCGAGCAGGACGATCACGAACGGGAACACCACGAGGAACAGCCCCCAGAACAGCACGAGCTGCGCGCCCGTCCGCTTCACGTGATCGCCAGTGGAGCCGGGGCGGGCGAGGCGGAACGCGAACGGACCGCGGATAATCCACTCTGCGGGCAGGCGGCCAAGGAGCACGAGCATCGCGGCGGCGATGCTCCCGGCCGCTGCCGCGATCATGAGGACGGCGCCCCAGCCGGCGAGCCCGGTGATCGTGGCGTACGCCACGATGCCGACGGCGATGAGAGCCGTCCACGCTGTCGCGACCCACGCGGCCCAGCGCAGGCCGAACGCCGCGAGGGCCGACGCCACCACGAACAACGGGATGTCGAGCGCCGCCATGACCACGGGGTCGATCCGACCGAGTGTCGCGTCGCGCACCGCGGGCACGGTGAACACGGCGACCCACCACGCCAGTCCGGCCACGGACTGCAGGGCGAAGTAGAGGCGGCCGTGGCGCTCGCCGAGTCGATCGGTGACGCGGCAGTATTCGTCGATGCGCGCGGACCCGATGCGCGCGTGGCTTGCGCGGGCGTGGCCGGCGCGACCGCTCACGGACGAGGACATGGCCCGAGTCTAGGAGTGGCTGGTGATGCGCGGGAGACTGATCGTGCTCGTGGGCTGAGTGTGGCGTGCGAGTCCGGGCCGCGATTGGCCAGCCCTCCACCGCCGACCGTAGGCTTGACGGGATGCGGTCGGTGCGGCGAGGTGTGGGTGCGGCGGCCGTGCTGGCTTCTCTGGCCGCCATCGGTCTGACGGGGTGCTCCGTCGCCGACGAGCCCACCCATCGCGCGGAGCCGACCGCGACCGCGGACATCGCCGCCCAGTTGGGTGCCCTCGAGACGCGGATCGACCGCATCCTCTGGAGCCGTCCGAGCCCGTCGTCGCTCTGGTACCAGCTCGATCCGAGCAACGACATCGGTCGCGTCGTGCTGGCGAGCGACGCCGGTGCGGCGACCGCGGCGCCCTACGCCTTCGCGCACGACGCCGGCGACGACCTCCTCACCTTCGACGTGTTCGTGTCCGCGCTCACGCGAGCCGGTGGCCCCCTGTCCGCCGACGCGACGCACGCGTACCTCTGCGCCGCCTACAGCGTCGACACCTACGACCAGGACGTCACGCGCACGACCGCGGAGTGCCCCGCCGATCTGGTGCCGGATGGCAGCGCCCTCGTCTCGCTCGACGATCTCGACCCGGCCGCATAGCGATCGACGGCGGGGCGCTCTTGTGCGCGTCGTCTCCGGCACCCATCATTCAGAGATGGGAGCGCAGCAGCGGAAGCCATGGGTCGGGCGTTCGGTCCGCCTCGTCGGGCGGATCGCCGGACGCGGCGTCACCGTGGCGCTCGCCGTCATCGCGGGTCTCAGCGGGAGGAACGTCGGCCCGATGGTCTCGTCGAACGAGCGCCCACCCGTCCCGCGCCAGGAGTACCGTCCGTGATCACGGGCTGTGCGGCACCTACCGGTCCGCGAAGCGATCCGTCGCCTCGATGAGCGCGTCGAGGATGCCGGGCTCGTCGAAGGCGTGGCCGGCGTCGGGGATCATGTGCAGGTCGGCCTCCGGCCAGGCGCGGTGCAGGTCCCACGCGGTGAACGGCGGCGTGCAGAGGTCGTAGCGTCCCTGCACGATCACGCCGGGGATGTCGCGGAGACGTGACGCGTCGCGGATGAGCTGCCCGTCGTCCATCCATCCCTTGTTCACGAAGTAGTGGTTCTCGATGCGCGCGAACGCGAGCGCGTAGGACGGCTCGCTGAACGTGGCGATGAGGTCCTCGCGGGGGATGAGCGTGATCGCGGAGGCCTCCCACGTCGACCACGCGACCGCCGCCGGTCCGTGCACGGCGGGGTCGGGATCGTTCAACAGGCGGTGATAGGCGTCGATGAGCCCACCGCGCTCCTCCTCGGGCACGGGGGCGACGAAACGCTCCCAGTTGTCGGGCAGCATCGCGCCTGCTCCGCCCTCGTAGAACCAGTCGAGCTCGCTCTTCCGGAGGGTGAAGATGCCGCGGAGGATCAGCTCGGTCACGCGCTCGGGGTGCGTCTCCGCGTACGCGAGGGCGAGCGTGCTGCCCCACGAGCCGCCGAAGACCTGCCACCGGTCGACGCCGAGCATCTCGCGCAGCCGCTCGATGTCCCCCACGGAGTGCCACGTGGTGTTCGCGCTGAGGTCGCCGTTCTCGCTCGCGTGCGGCAGGCTCTTCCCGCAGCCGCGCTGATCGAAGAGCACGATGCGGTACTTCGCGGGGTCGAAGACACGACGCTGGTTGGCGTTCGTGCCGCCGCCCGGACCGCCGTGGAGGAAGACGACGGGCTTGCCCTCCGGGTTGCCCGACACCTCCCAGTACAGCTGCTGTCCGTCACCCACGTCGAGCAGGCCGGAGTCGTACGGTTCGATCTCGGGGTAGAAGGAGCGCATGTGGTCCAGCCTAGGGAGAGAACTACCCCTCCCGGTATCGACGGAGCCGTCGCTACACTCGCGCCATGAGCGCACCGAAAGCAGACGACGCCGGACTCGCGAGATACGTGATCGGCGGTGTCGTCGGCGGCATGCTGCTCGGGGCCGTCATCGGGCTCCTGTTGACGGACGTCGGTTTCGGCTTCGGCATCAGCATCGGCATGATCGTCGGCATCGCCGTGTCGGTCGGGCTCTGGTACGCGAGACGGCCGAAGGCATAGGGAGAGGCTCGTGCTGTCAGAGATCAGCATCCGACGGACTGTCGCGTTCCTCGGATCGGTGGGGCTCTTCGTCTGGATCCTCGTCCTGTTCTTCGTGCCCGGTGCGACGAGCGGCGACGTCCCGGTGGCGGACGCCACGGGGACGACGACCGAGGAGCAGCACGACATCGAGTGCTCTGCCATCGCCTCGATCGCCGACGGCAAGGAGGCGATCGACTGGCCGCTCGACGACGACGGCGAACGGAGCGCGAGCACGTCGAGCGCCGTGGCGGAGGCCGGCCGCCTCTGCGACCGGTTCCGCGACGCGCGCAGCACCCACATGACGGTCCTGGCGGCGCCCACCATCGTGTTCGGCGTCTACGCCCTCTGGGGTTCGAAGCGGCGTGACGATGTAGCCACCGAGAACGCGGACCCCGAGCACACCGACGGACGCGGAGGCCCGACCGTTCCCTGAACCCGTCGAGTGGCCGTGACCACCCGGTCGGCTCAGAGCGCCTGGACGCCCGTGACGCGGAGGAGATCGAGGTTCGCGGCGGCGGTCGAGCCGGGGACCGCCGTGTAGACGACGATGCGAAGATCCGCGCCGGGCGCGGTGAGCACGTCGCAGTCGAGTTCGATCGGTCCGATCACCGGGGAGTGCACCGTCTTCCGGCTCGAGATGTGTACGGACACGGTCGCGGTCTGCCAGGCCTCCTCGAACGCGGGGGCGTCTCGGCGAAGGCAGCGGACGAGGTCCGCGATGCGCGCGTCGTCGGGGTAGAGGCCGGCGGCGCGGCGAAGATCCGACGCGAGGTCGGCGGTGAATGCCGCGTGGTGGGCGTCGTCGAACTCCGTGTTCCCCGGCCCGTGCATGAAGTAGCGCCAGGCCACGTTGCTCTCGTCCGCGGGAAGCGCCGACGGGTCGCCGAAGAGCGCCGCCCACAGCGGGTTCCAGAGGACGATGTCCCACGCAGCGGTCATGACCGCGACGGGCGAGTCGCCGAGCCGATCGACGATCCGCTGCACCCCGGGCGGCACGTGACGCGACGCGACGCGTGCCGACGGGATCGGAGCGCCGGCTGCGCGGAAGAGGTGGTCGCGCTCCTCGTCGCTGAGTCTCAGCGCGCGGGCGAGTGCCGTGAGGGTCTGCACGGACGGATTCGTGGCACGGCCCTGCTCGAGGCGCACGATGTAGTCCACGCTCACCCCCGCGAGGGCGGAGAGCTCCTCGCGCCGAAGACCGCTCGTGCGGCGGCCGGCGCCTGCCAGCATGCCCACCTGCTGAGGTGTGACGCGGTCGCGCCAGGCGCGCAGCACCGTCGCGAACTCGCTCATGCGTCCAGCCGATCCATGCGTTCAGTATGCGCGCGTCCGCGCGGCCCCGGGTGGTATCACCAGTCCCACCGATACGCGATACCTGGGCGATCGGTCGGGGTGCCCGCAGGCTCGGAGCATGACAACGAACACGCCCCGCACCGTCCTCATCTCCGGAGCCAACAAGGGCCTCGGCCTCGAGGCCACCCGTCGACTCATCGCCGACGGACACACCGTCTACGCCGGCATGCGCGACCTCGCCACCGGCGACGCCGCACGTGGGCTCGGAGCCCACGCCGTGCAACTCGACGTGACCGACGACACCTCGGTCGCCGCCGCGATCGCGCAGCTCCCCGCGCTCGACGTGCTGATCAACAACGCGGGCATCACGGGTTCGGCGCAGACGCTCGACGACCTCACGCCCGAGAAGAACGACGAGGTCTTCGCGACGAACGTCACCGGCGTCATCCGCGTCTCGCAGGCGGCGCTCCCGCTTCTCCGCGAGTCTCAGAACCCTGTGATCGTGAACGTGGCGAGCGGTCTCGGCTTCCCCCGCTTCCTCCTCGACGACTCCCGCATCGAGTCGCACGTGATGACGGTCCCCTACGTCGCGGCGAAGGCCGCGGTCATCGCCCTCACGGTGCAGTACGCGAAGAACCTGCCGGGCATGCGCGTCAACGCCGTCGATCCCGGATACACGGCGACCGACCTCAACGGACACTCCGGCCCGCAGACCGTGACGGAGGGGACGGACGCGATGGTCGCGATGGCGAACATCGCGGCGGACGGGCCCACCGGACAGTTCTTCGATCGCGACGGGCGCATCGCGTACTGAGTCGGCGGATCAGCCCGCGGTCCGCGCCCACTCGGCGCGGACCGCACTGATCGCGTCGTCGAGGGAGAGGCCGTGGAGGCTCGCGATGTAGGCGCGGGCGGCGGTGCGCGCCTCGGCCGGGAGCACATCGACGCGACGGACGCGCGTGCCGGAACGGTTCGACTCCAGCAGCCCCTCCGCTTCGAGCTCGGAGTAGGCCCTGACCACCGTTCCATTCGCGACCCGCAGGTCACCGGCGAGCTGGCGGACGGATGGCAGCTTCGTCCCGGCGACGATCACACCGGTGCGGATCTGATCCGCCATCTGCTGGCGGATCTGCTCGAACGGGGGAGTGGGGTCCGCGGCATCGATCGAGATCACACGGCACCCACCGGTCGAGGCAGTGACGCTGGGCGGGTCGCAGACGGGGCGCGCGCCACGTCGAGCACCGCGAGGAGGACGAAGCACAGCCCGAAGGCGACGGTGACGAGTCCGACGAGGATCGAGACGAGGGAGAGAGTCGTCCACGGTTCGATCCGGGCGTAGGCCTCGCCGGTCCACTGTCCGGACGCCGAGCTCATCGCGTTGCCTCCCACCGCCAGGATCACGCCGAGATAGAGGAGGAAGGTCCCCGTTGTCAGCTTCACGACGACTCGCGTGGCGAGCATCCTCATCACCGCGTCGATCTCTCGCAGACCGGAGTCCGTCGGGCGAGGGGCTCCGGCGATCCGGGTGAGCGCCACCACGGCGACGACCGCGATCGCGATCACCATGGCGGCGATCGGCACGCCGTAGAACCATCCGGGGTATGGGCTGCTCGTGCTCGTGTAGTCGCCGTTCACGACCGTGAAAGCGCGGTACTGCCCGTCCTCCTGCGTCGATGACGTGAGACCGAAGGCGATGACCGCGCCGAGGACGAGGGAGCCGGCCGCGACCGGGAGGCCGACCGCCCAGCGCGGCGCGTAGCTCCACGGACGCCGGCGATCGAGGTCCGCGCTGCGCGAGGTGCCGGGCTCGCGGATCGACACCGCGGGGAAGGCTGCGACCAAGACGAGCGCCGTCAGGGAAGCGAGCCCGGGAGCGAGCAGGGCGACGCGGCCGAGTGCCGATGGCAGGCCCTCGTTGACGGCGAAGGCGGCTGCTCCCACGAGACCCGCCGCGGCGGTTGCGATCGCGAGTCGCCCCACGAAGAAGCGACGCGCTGTGGCGACTCCGTCGAGCAGGGCGGCCGGTACGACGATGCGGCGGAAGGCGTCGTCGCGGCGCCACCGGGCGATGACGACGACGGAGACGACCAGCGCGCAGACGAGGGTGGCGAGGGGGATCACACCGAAGGACATGAGAGCTCCTGTATCAAGGTGATGACACAGTAGCACGGTGTGTCATATGAGTGATACACGGATGCGGGTCACTCTCGCGCTGTCATCCTCACAGCGTGAAGGCGTAGGCGAGCAGAGCGAACGCCACGACACCGAGCACGATGCCGACGATCGACGTCACGAGACTGAAGCGCGGGGCTTCCGTGTCCGTTCCGTCATCGGATCAGTCGTTCGTGAGGATCGTGTGGAGGGTCGCGATGCGGCCGTCGACGACCGTCGCGACGTCGATGCCGGTCACGACAGGCGGCTCGCCTGCCGGTCCGAACCCCCAGGTGAGGAGGCCGAGGTCCTGGCTCTCACGCGCCGGCCCCGTCTCGGAGAAGACGAAACCGGGCGCCCCGGCGAGCAGTTCGTCGATCTTCGCGTCCACCGCGTCGGCTCCCACGACGACGCCTTCAGGGTCGGAGAACACGATGTCGTCGGCGACGATCTCGGCGATCGCGGCGCGGCGCTTCTCGGGGTCCCGTTCGCCGAACACGCGGTGCAGGTTGTCGATCATGAGCTTCTGGATGGCAGTGGGCACGGGGGTCCTCCGTCGCGATCGTGATTTGTCTCCGATTAAGGCGGCGGACATGCTCCGCGTCAAGTGATGATCGGGGCGACGCGACTTTCGTGTTCACCTACGGTGGTGTCATGGACGGAGACGGCGCCGGGATCTTCCTCAACGGCTCCTATGGTGTCGGCAAGTCGGCGGTGCTCGATCACCTCGGTGATCGCTTCGCCGCGGCGGGTCGGCCGTTCAGCCTGTTCGACGTCGACTGGTTCCACCGATCCTGGCCGCGGGCGCAGGGCGACCCACGGAACGTGCTCACCGAGGCGGAGAACATGCGTGCGGTGTGGGCGAACTACGAGCGCGTCGGTCCGCGGACACCGATCGTCGCGGGAGTCATCGCCTCGGAGGAGGACCGGGCGCGGTACGAGACGGTGTTCGGGCGCCGTCTGCGAATCGTGCTGCTCACCGCTTCTCCCGCCGTCTCGGAGGCTCGGCTCCGCGGCCGCTACGACGAGGGACGCCAGGCCGCCCTCGACTGGCACCTGGCCCGCCACGAGCAACTCGCCTCAGAGCTCGTGTCCGGCCGCTGGAACGAGCTCATCCTCGACACGGACCACCTGGCGCCGGCCGACGTGGCGGAGGTCGTGTTCCACCGCCTCGATGTCGGGCCTACCGGAACGTCGGGCTAGTCGCCGCGACGACGGACGTCAGCCCTGGTCGAGCACGGTATCGGTGGTGTGCGCCCCGTAGAAGTCGGACTGGCCGCGCATGAGATCGCGCATCGTCGTGCCGGGACCCGCGCCGTAGACGGTGCCGACGAAGTCGAGGGTGCGCTGGACGGCCCAGATCTCGTCGTGCCGATCCGGCGACAGGATGGCGGCGGGGTCGCCGACCGCGACCCATCCGATGGGCACGACGGCGCCCGCTTCGAGCACGGTGTTCACCTGCACGACGCCGTTGATGCGCACCTCGGCACCATCACCGATTCGGCTGCCGGGGAAGAGGGAGGCGCCCGTGGCGACGAAGACCTCGTCACCGATCGTGCTGCCGTTCACGTGTGCGTGCGGGCCGATCATGACGGCCGATCCGATCGACGTCGGGTGGCCGGCGCGACCGCGCACGACGGCATGCTCCATCACGACGGTGTCCTCGCCGATCGTGACGCTTCCGTCCTCCGCCGAGAGGACGGCGCCGTGGAGGACCCGCACGCCGGCGGCGATGTGGACGTCGCCGGACACGACGGCCATCGACGCGACGTACGCGTCGGGGTGGATCGTCGGTTCAGCATCACGGTGTCGGATCAGCATGTCGGGTTCCGTTCTCGAGAGCGCGTGACGATGCGGTCAGTCCTGAGCGGCCGCGGGGTCGACGCTGAGGGGCTGGACGCTCGCGCGCCAGCCGGAGCGGGCGTTGCCCTGGAACGCGCCGTGGCGCAGTCCCGCATCGTCGAGCCGGCGCTCCACGTCGGCGCGGGCGGCCGCATCGAAGTCGCGCGCGTAGACGACCCACTCGTCGAGTTCGCGACCTGTGTTCGTGGCGATGGTGAGGCGGAACTCGTCGCCGACCTCGCCGCGGCGCACGAACGCGTAGACGGCGGTGGGGTAGCGGGTGGGCATGCGTTCGACGATACCGGGGCGTGCGGCGGCGTGACGCGCGGTCACGTCCGGTCGGGTGACCAGCGGTCGAAGGCGGAGGCGAGGGAGGCGCGTGCTCCGTCGTCATCGAGCGTGCCGCCGGCGTTCCACCACCGGATCCCCTCGACCTCGGCGGCCAAGGCGGCTTCGCGTTCCGCCTCCGAGAACGAGTCTCGGATCTGGCGACGTCGGGATGCGAGCCGCCGTCCCGCCGCATCGGTGGCCGAGAAGTCCGCTGCGGTGGAGGAGCGTCGGGCCTGGCGTCCGCCCGAGGCGCGCGAGATCCGCCGTGTCCGGTACAGGAGGGCGGCGGCCACAACGAGCGCTCCCACTTGCAACGCGAGGCCACCGAGGACGCGAGGCTCGGCGAACACGCCCTCGTCAAGGGCGCGCCACACGGAACCGGCCGCTCCGAACGTCCACCAGATGAGCACGATGACCCACATCGCTGTGGGAGGCGATTGGTCGTTGAAGTAGCGCGTCTTCGTCCGTCCACGTGCGAGCCGCTGGAAGAGGAGCGCGGAAACAGCCATCAGTAACCCGGTCGCAGGGACGGCGGTGTCGGCGTCGAAGAACGTTCCGGCCGAGCGGATGCTCTGTCCGAGAAGGGCCGGGGCTGCCAACCCGGCCACGATCGCGATGACACCGGTGGTGTCGACGATCCGGGAGCGCGTCGTCCGCTCGGGGGAGCGTTCGCCGTCGGGCTCATCCGGCTGTCGGCCGTCGGTCCCCGGCGTGCGGGGATCGGGCAGGCTCGACCTCACGATCGCGACGTCGTCGGCGAGCTCGGCGCCGGCCGTCGGCTTCACCGCCTCGATCGCGAGCAGCCGTATCTCCTCGATGTGCCGCACCGAGCCGACGTCCTCAGACGCCAGGCGCTCGCGCATCCGCGAGACGGCGGCGTCGACGTGGTCGCCCGCCGGGTCGGACTCTCGACGTGATCGACGGATCCGAGCCCAGCGCTCGTCCTGTACTTCGTCCACCTGGCCATCGTCCCACGGCCAACGGATCGGGATCGAGGCGTGCGGCGGCGTCAGCCTTCGGGAGGGGTCGACGGGACGTCGAAGGGCGGGATCGTGGGGATGTCGAAGTCCGGGATGTCGAGCGACGGCAGCGGCGACGGCGACTCGAGGTCGTCGAAATAGCCGGGCGGGATCGTGGCGGGGCTCGAGGGGCCCTCGCCCGGCGACGCCGGGCGGCCCGCGGACCACGCGCTCGTGGCCGCGACGAGGTTCGCGAGGGCGATGAGGAGCGCGACCACCACGAAGAACCCGGGGACGGCGACGCGCAGCGCGCCCCAGAAGGTGGCCGCCTTCCTCCCGGGCACGCGCACCCACGGGACGGCCTCGGCGAGCGCGGTCAGCGCGACGATCGCCGAGATGAGGCCGACGGCCGCCCGGGCCGTGCTGCCCTCGTCGGGCGGTCCGGCCGGGATGAGGCCGAACACGAATCCGGGGATGAGGAGCAGAGGGGTCGTGATGGCCCGAGCCCACCGTTGGCGTGCGACGGAGCGAGTGGCCGGGCCGAGTGTTCGACCGCTCGCGGACGTTCCCTCCGTCATCGCCGCGGCCTCCGCGTCGACCTCCGCGGCCTTGCGTCGCTCCTGGGCGAGGCTCGCGAACCGCGTGACCACCCAGCAGAGCGTCGCCGCGACCAGGAGCCAGGCCGCCGGCGCCACACCGGTCGCGAGGAGGACGCCGCCGACGACCGTGAGGAGCGCGGACGCCCGTCCGCCGAGTCGTGTCGCCACCCGCCACGGCGCGTTCGAGTCGAGCTCGGCGCGGTAGAGCGGGGGGAGCTTTCTGACCGCCTGCAGTCGTGCGCCCCACACCGTGAACGACGCGGCCGCCACGCCGATCATCCAGCTGAGCCGGAACCCGCCGCTCACGAGACCCACGCCGAGGGCGACGAACGCGGGCGCGAGCCACAGCATCGACAGCAGCGCCCGGCGGCGAGCCGCGACGAGCCCGTCGAAGCGGGAGCGCAGCGACGCGTCCGCCGGCGAGGTCGCGAGTAGCCCGCTCACGATGTCCATCGACTCGGCGTTGTCGGTGGCGAGGTCGGCCTTGAGCGTAAGCAGCTGCGGGTCGGTCGGATTCTGGGCGAGGCCGTCGTCGACGAGCTTGCGCGCCTCGGCCGTGCGTCCGAGGAAGACCTCGAGCTTCGCCGCCATCATCGTGTACCAGGGGTTGCCGCCGCCGTTCTGCAGCGACTGGGCGATGAGCGAACGCGTGCGCTCGCGACCCGCCGTGGTGCGATCGGGCGCGTTGTGGAGCGCGAGGTACATGAGCGCGGTCGGCTGATCCGGGCGGTGGGTGAGCACCTCGTCGAGGCTGCGCTTCATGAGGTCGCGGTCGCCCACCTGGTAGCCGGCCCATGCGAGCATCATGTGCGCGGTGAGCGAGTTCGGGTTGGCCTCGAGCGTCGCGTGGGCGGTCGAGATCACCTCCGGCCACATCCTCCGCGCCTCGTAGATCTTCGCGAGCATGAGGAGCAGGTTGGCGTCACCGGGGCGACGGCCGAGCTCGTCGCGGACGAGCGTCTCGGCCCGGTCCACCTGGCCGACCGCGAGGAACGACTCGGCGCGGTAGACGACACCCTCGACGGGGTCGGTCTCGTCCGCCACCGCCTAGCGGTATCCGCGGGAGTCGAGGAACTCCGCGAGGTCGTCGTAGCGGCCGTCGGTGTTCGCGAACGCCACGACGTTCTTCGCTCCCGCGAGCCACGGTCCGGTCGACGGCCGGATCTCGCCGAGCACGTGCCGCAGCTCGTTCATGCCGATGGGCTTCACCTCTCCCGACTGGATCGATCGGATCATCGCCTGTTCGGCGGCGGAGGCCACGAGGTGTTCGAGGTCGGCGCCGGAGAAACCGTCGGTGCTGCGCACGAGCTCGCCGAGGTCGATCCCCTCGATGGGGCGTCGGTCGAGGTGCATGCGCAGGATCGCCTCGCGGGCGGGCTCGTCGGGCGGGAGGACGAGGAGCATGCGGTCGAAGCGGCCGGGGCGCATGAGCGCCGGGTCCACCTCCCACGGGCTGTTCGTCGCGGCGAGGACGAAGAGGCCGTCGTTGTCGGCGGTCATCGAGTCGAGCTCCATGAGCAGCTGGTCGACCATCGCCCGCATGCCCGACCAGCCGGTTCCGATGCTCGACCGCTTGGCGCCGATCGCGTCGATCTCGTCGAGGAAGAGGACCGCGGGGGTGAGGCTGCGGGCGTGCTCGAACAGCGCGCGCAGGTTCTTCTCGGTCTCGCCGAAGTGGCTGCCGAGGATGTCGGCGAGGCTCGCGGTGAGGAAGCGGGCGCCGAGCTCACCCGCGATCGCGCGCGCCATGAACGTCTTGCCGCACCCGGGAGGGCCGTAGAGCACGAGGCCGCCGCGGAGGTTCTTCCCGAAGGCCTTCGCGAGCTCCGGGTGCTTCATCGGCTCGAGGAAACTCTCGCGCAGGCGCTGCTTCACGGTCTCGAGCCCGCCCACGTCGGCGAGCGTGACGGTGCTCTGGTACTCGTCCACGACGGGGGTGACGGTGTCGCCGCCCGGGGTGATCGGGAGAACGGCGTCCTGCGCGGACGCCTCGGGCTCCGGGCTGGAGGCGACATAGGGAGGGGGAACCGCGGACTCGCCGAGTTCGCTCTCCGCGCGCTTCCAGTCGAAGCCGTCCGGGTGCTCCTCGTCGGAGGGGTGCTGCACGTCGTTCGGTCGGGTGATCGGCTGCTCACGGTCGCCGTTGCTGAACTCGTCGCGGACTTCGCTGATCGAGTCGTCGGGGGTGGTGTCCGTCTCCCGGTCGTCCCTGGCCGGTTGCGCGTGCCGGCCGCCGCGACGCATCGCGGTCGTCGCCTCCGTGAGCACGGCCATCGCCTCGGCGTTCCCGGGGGCCTGCGCGAGTGCGGTCGCCGCCTGGGTGACGGCGTCGTCGAGCCGTCCCCGCTCGAGGAGGAGACGTGCCACCTGCACGCGCAGTTCGACGTTGTCCGGGCTCGCCTCGAGCGCTGCGAACAGGCTGTCGAAGAGGGGGTCGCTCATGCGTTCCAGCCTAGTGAGGCGGGCCGCCGTCGCCCCACTCCGTCCTCCCCTCCGACGTGCGGACTCTCGTCGCCGAAACCGCCCGACGGGCGACCGGTGCCCGGGCATCCGCGAAGATCCTGCATGCCAGTGATGGTTATATTCCCGCAATGGGAATATAGTCGGCGATATGACACATGAACTTCGGGAGCCGGCGTTCTGGACACTGACGTGCCTGTCGCGGGGTCGTCAGCACGGCTACGCGATCATCCGAGATACGTCCAATCTTTCCGGTGGAACCGTCTCGCTCGCAGTCACGACGCTCTACGCCACGCTGGAGCGTCTGGAGAAGGATGGCGACGTGAAGAGCGACGGCGATGAGGTCGTCGACGGCCGTCTCCGGCGCTACTTCGCGATCACGGAATCCGGGACGACACGACTCGAGGCCGAGGTCGAACGCTTGGAGTCGAAGGTGCGTGCCGTCCGAGCCGGACTCGGTACAGGGCGAGCGCGGCCGCTGGGAGGTACGGCATGAGCCGCGAACTCGACGCGCGATACCAGGCGCGACTGCGTTGGTACCCCCGTTCATGGCGGACTCGACACGGGGAGGCGTTTATCGGGACGGCTCTCGCCGTCGCGGAGGCCGAGGGGCGGACCCGGCCCACGATGCGGGAGACCGTGTCCATGGCGGCGCACGGGCTGGCCGCGCGCCTCGATCTCGTCGTCGACCCGCGCGTGAGGGATGCCGGGAGCACCGTCGCCCTCACCATGGGCGCGGGGATCGCTCTGGCTGTCTCCGTTTTCGGCGTCGGGACGGTCGCAGGCGGATCGGAGCCTACGTCCGGCGTCCACGACCTCGGCGCGATCGTCCTCGGCGCGTGGATCCTGGCGCTGGTAGCGGCGCTCGCCGGACTCCGGCTAGCGGGGAGTGTCGCGCTCGTGTGCGGGACGATGGTCGTGGTCGTCGTGCCACGCGTCCTGCCGGGGTGGGCGTCGGCGGACGGCGTGGACCGGGCGACGCTCATCCTGCTGACGTGCTGTGCGGTGCTCGCGATCGTCGGTCGACCGCACCGGGGGCCGTGGACGATCGGGGCGACGCTGGGATGGGCTCTACTCGTCGCTCTGGCGTTCGTGGGCGCCGGTGCGCACGCCGGTGTTCGAGTTCCGAGTAATGCCCTCTGGAGTCAGGTCGGACCGATCTGGTACGCCGCCGCGGTGGCGGTGATCGCGGCAGTGGTCCTCGCTGCGACGAGACGATGGGCGGCCTCGTTCACGATCGTGCTCGGCCTGACGCCCTTGGCGGTCACGCTGGTCGTCGTCGAGATGCGCGGCGTCGTCGTAGGGAGCGGCTCGCCCGAGGTCATCGCGATTCCGGTCGCCGTCGGGCTTCTTCTCCTTGCACTCTGGAATTCCGGCCTCCTGACGCTGCCTGCTCCGCGCCGTGATCAGCGCGGAGAGCCGACGCCTGCGGCGTGACGAGCGGCGTCAGGATCGCGCGGCGGCGACCTCGGCTCCGCGCGACGTGGCGTCGAAGCGGGCCATCATGGCCGCGATGGTCGCGGCGTCCTCGTTCGCGCCGAACGCCTCGGCGTGCGGCTCCAGGCGGATGCTGTCGCGGAGCGAGCCGGCGAGCACCGGATCGAAGCCGAGCCGGTCGACGAGGTCGCTCACGATCGTGACGGCCTCCGCGTCGTCCCCGGCCACCGCGATCGCCTTGCGCCCTGCGGCGCCCGCGGGCTTCGGGCCCTCGTCGAGGTCGTGGTAGCCCATGTGGTTGAACGCCTTCACGACGCGCGAGCCCGGGAGGTGGGCCTGCACGCGCTCGCTCGTGGAGAGGCGGGGGTCGGTGAGGTCGTCGCGGATGCCGTCGATCTCCCACCAGTAGTTCATGGCGTCGACGACGATCTTGCCGTCGAGCTCGGCGACCGGAACGCTCGGGAGCTTGCCGAGCGGGAGGGCCAGCACCACGATGTCGGCGTCGCGCGCGGCCTCCGCGCTCCATACGGCCTCCGATCCGGGGGCGAGCACACCCACGATGAGGCGGATCTTCGCCGGATCCCCGGAGCCGGAGATGAGTACGCGGTAGCCGGCGGAGATCGCGAGGCGCGCGAGCACCGTTCCCACCTTGCCGGCGCCGAGGATGCCGATCGTGCGGGGCTCGTCGGGCTGTTCCGTGCTCATGCGTGATTCTCCTCCGGGACCATCGGCCCATTTCTATGCGTACGAATGGAAATAACACCGATGCGCGTCGAGTTCTTCCCAGTGTCGTCGACGTCCATCGCCGACGCACGATCGCCCACCCGAGGAGGCACGATGAACCGCATCGCGACGGTCGTCGTGATCGGTGCCGGTCAGGCGGGGCTCTCCGCAGCCTTCCACCTCCGTCGCCGCGGTTTCGTCTCGGCACTGGATCCTGCGACTCCCGATGCCCGCACGTTCGTCGTCCTCGACGCTGACGCGGCGCCGGGCGGCGCGTGGCAGCACCGCTGGGAGTCGCTGCACATGAACACGGTGAACGGGATCTTCGACCTGCCCGGCCTGCCGAAGCCGCCGATCGATGCGGACGAGCCGTCGCGCGAAGCGGTGCCGCGCTACTTCGCCGCGTATGAAGAGGAGTTCGGCTTCCCGATCCTGCGCCCGGTCCGGGTGACCGCCGTGAAGCGGGCGGACGAGCGACCGGACGGCGACCTGATCGTGGAGACCGACACCGAGGGCACGTGGCGCACGCGCGCCGTGATCAACGCGACGGGAACGTGGACGAGCCCGCGCCTGCCCGCGTATCCGGGTGCTTCATCGTTCCGCGGGCGGCAGCTGCACACGCGCGACTACGTGTCGAACACCGAGTTCGCGGGGCAGCGCGTGGCGATCGTGGGCGGCGGCATCTCCGCGGTGCAGCAGCTCGAGGAGATCTCGCGCGTCGCCACGACCTTCTGGTACACCCGGCGCGAGCCCGTGTTTCTCGAGGGCGGTTTCCAGCCGGAGACCACCGGTCGCACGACGATCGCGAAGGTCGTCGCCGACGTAGAGGCGGGGCGCCCCACCGGCAGCGTGGTCTCGTACACGGGGCTCGGATGGTCGGACTACGCGATCGCCGCACGCGATCGGGGCGCCCTCGAGAGGCGGCCGATGTTCACGGCCATCGAGCCGAACGGTGTGCGAGAGGCAGACGGCACCCTCACCGAGGTGGACGCGATCCTGTGGGCCACGGGCTTCACGGCCGCTCTCTCCCACCTCGACCCGCTGGGCCTGCGGGGCCCGCTCGGAGGCATCCGGCTCGAGGGCACCCGCGTGGGCGACGAGCCGCGCGTGCACCTCATCGGCTTCGGGCCGTCGCAGTCCACGGTGGGCGCGAACCGTGCCGGCCGCGAGGCAGTGGGTACTCTCGTAAGGACGGTGATCGCGCCCCGAGACGCCACACCCCCGAAAGCAGGATGACGTGATCAGTACCCTCCTCGCGTCGAATCCTGCCCTCGTCCGTGTGCTCGTCGTGGTCGGCGTACTCGTCTGCGCCGCAGTCGGCCTCATGCTGTATCGCGCCGGGCGGACCCGGGCGCTGTCCGTGCTCGCGATCGTGGGGCTCGTGGGTGTGCTCGCCCTCACGCTTTCGCCCTCGGACGGACCGCGGTACGCCTTCTGCACCGTGCAGTTCTCGATTCCGTTCGCCGGAATCGACACCCTCGCGAACCTCGTCATGACCCTGCCGCTCGCCCTCTTCTCCGCTCTCCGATTCGGGAGCCGACTCCGCGCGTTCGCGGTGTTCGCGGCCGTCTCCGGGCTCGCTGCGCTCATCGAACTGACCCAGGCGCTCATCCCCGCGATCGGACGGTCGTGCGACACCGACGACTGGTTCATGAACACGATCGGCGCGGCGGTCGGGGTGGCTTTCGCTATGGCGATCATGACGGCCGGTCGATCACGGGTCGGCGGCCCGTCTCGGCAGGCAGACACCCGGCCATCACGAAGCTGAGCCAAGCCGCTGGAGCTAGCCTCGAGGCCATGGATCTTCGCAGCGCAGCAGACCTCGCCATCTCCCTCGCCCGTGATGCCGGCGAGTTCGCTGTCGCGGAGCGGGCCGGCGCGCGGGTGGAGTCGAAGGGCGACGGCGCGGACCTCGTGACCCACGTGGACCGGGAGGTCGAGCGACGCATCGTCGCGGCGATCGCCGAACGCTATCCGGACCACTCGATCCTCGGGGAGGAGGACGGAGAACAGGGAGCCGGTGCGGATGCCGAGTTCGGCTGGCTCATCGACCCGCTCGATGGCACCAACAACTACGTCCTCGGACTCGATGTCTACGGCGTGTGCATCACCCTCTGCTCGCGGGGCGTTCCGCTCGTCGCCGTCGTGCACGACTCACCCCGGCGGCGGACGTACTGGGCGATCGCCGACCAGGGCGCATGGTGGTCCGTCGACGGCTCGGAACCGCGGCGTCTCGCGATCTCCGCCGCGGAACCGCTCGCCCACACGACCATCTCCTTCACCCAGGGTTATCGCGTGGGTCACGACGACGAGCGCCGCAACGTGCTCTTCGACAGGCTCGAACGCTCCTCGAAGCGCGTGCTCCGCACGTGGGCGCCCTCGGCCGATTGGGGCCTGCTCGTGACCGGAGGGCTCGGAGCCCTCGTCGCCTACCGCAACGAGATCTGGGACCTCCTCGGCGGCGCGCTCATCGCGCGCGAGGCAGGCGCCGACGTCCATACCGACGCGTCGGGTGATCTCGTGATCGTCGGGCGCCCACAGACCGTCCGCGAGCTTCGAGAGCTCCTCGGTGTGTGAGGGTGCGGCGCATCCATCCCGTCGTCCACAGGGTTGATCCCCCACCGCCGTCCGCCGTCGCCCTGGGTGCCCGCGTGAGCGTCGGTGGTCGCGGCTAGCCTCGTCAGCATGTACCTCCTCGATGGCGTCACCCCGATCACGAGCGCGAGCGACCTCACGGCCGCGTCGAAGTGCGAGTTCGCGTTCCTCCGGTCGATCGACGCCAAGCTCGGCCGGGTCGAGGCCGTCGTGGAAGACGACCCCATGTACGCGCGTTCGTCGAAGCTCGGAGATGAGCACGAGCTGCGCGTCCTCGAGCAGTACCGGGCCGACTTCGGCGACGCCGTGCGGGAGTTCGACCGGCCGGACGTACGCGACCGCGCCGCCATGGAGCAGGCCCACCGAGACACGATGCAGGCCTTCCGCGACGGCGCCCCGCTCGTGTTCCAGGCCGTCTTCTTCGACGGCTCGTTCGTCGGATTCGCCGACTTCATCATCCGGATGCCCGCCACGGAGGACAAGCCGGCCCGCTATCGCGTGCAGGACACGAAGCTCGCCCGCTCGGCCAAGGTGCCGGCGCTGCTGCAGCTGGCCGCGTACGTCGAGCAGCTGACGAACGAGGGTATCCCGGTGGACGACGAGGTCGACGTGATCCTCGGCGACGGCACCGTGAGCACCCACCTCGTGGCCGACATCCTCCCGGTCTACCGTCGCCGGCGCGAGCGGCTCGTGCGCATCGTTCAGGAGCGCCTCGACGACACGCAGCCCGTGCAGTGGGACGACCCGCGCTACGCGATCGACGGACGCTGCGCCGAGTGCGAGCGCGAGATCCAGGAGCGCCGCGACGTGCTGCTCGTCGCCCGCATGCGCCTCACCCAGCGCGAGAAGCTGCGCGCCGCCGGCGTCACCACGATCGACGAACTTGCTGCACGGACGGAGCCCGTCGACGGGATCGCGGCGGCCACGCTCGAGGGTCTTCGCGAGCAGGCGGAATTGCAGCTGCAGGCGCCCGAAGGCGGGGGAACGCCGCCCGTCCGCCTCATCAGCGCCGATCCGATCGCCCATCTCCCGGCGCCGGATCCGGGTGACATCTTCTTCGACTTCGAGGGCGACCCGCTCTACACGGAAGGCAGCCCCGGTCATCCTGTCGGCACCAGATGGGGGCTCGACTACCTCTTCGGTCTTGTCGACGTGCACGAGCAGTTCACCGCCTGGTGGGCCCACGACTTCGCCGCCGAGAGGGCCGCCCTGCGCGGGTTCCTCGACTGGGTGGCCGAGCGCCGGGCCCGCTTCCCCGGGCTGCACATCTACCACTACGCCGCCTACGAGCGCACTCACCTCCTCGCGCTCGCCGCGCGCCACGGCACGGGTGAAGAGGAGGTGGATCAGCTGCTCCGCGAGGGCGTCCTCGTCGACCTCTACCCCGTGGTGCGGGCGGCGGTGCGGGTCGGCTCGCGGTCGTACTCCATCAAGAAGCTCGAGCCCCTCTACATGGGAGACGAGCACCGCGAGAGCGACGTGAAGGACGGCGCCGCATCCATCGAGGCGTACGCCCACGCCCGCGAACTGGCCGCGTCGCCCGATCCCGCCGACCGCGCCCAGGGCGACGCGGAGCTCGCCGAGATCGGCGACTACAACCGCTACGACTGCGTCTCCACGCTGCGCCTCCGCGACTACCTTCTCTCGCTCGCGCGAGAAGTGGGTATCGAGCCGGGTGCCCCCGTCGTGGAGATCGGAGAGCTCGAGACGGCCGAGCCGTCGCCGCTGCACGCCGAGCTCACACGCCTCGCGGGCGACCCCCTCGACCCGGAACGCGACGCCGACCACGCGGCCCTCGCGCTCGCCGCAGCGGCCATCGACTATCACCGCCGCGAGCAGAAGGTGTTCTGGCAGGAGCACTTCACGCGCCTCTCCGCTCCCCTCGACGAGTGGGCCGACGCTCGAGACGTCTTCGTCGTCGACAGCGCAGAGGTGGTGCGCGACTGGTACCGGGAAGACCGGCAGCGCACCGACCGGCGTGTGCTCCGCCTCCACGGCACGCCCGCACCGGGCAGCTCCCTCAAGGCCGGCAGTGAACTGAACGCGCTCTACGACGTGCCGGCACCGTTCACGAACCCCGGCGGAACACCCGGCGCACGCTCCTGGACCGGCGTTCGGGTGCTCGAAAACGACGACGAGGGCACCCTTCTCATCGAGGAGGGGCTGCGCGGAGGGCGCGACCCGTACGACGACGTGCCCGTCGCGCTCACACCGGGGGCACCGCCGCGCGCGGGCGCCCAGGCCACAGCCATCGAGCACTGGGGCAACGCCATCCTCGACGCGTTCGCCACCCAGCACGCCGTCCTCCAGCCGGGCATCGATCTCGCCACCACCACCTGGCCGGCCGATCCGGTCGTCGACATCCTCCGCCGCCGTCCGCCGCGCACCATCGGAGGGGCGCCCCTCCGTCACTCGCTCGGCGACGACGGTGTTCCGCGCACCGTCCCCGACATCGTCGCGAGCCTCCGCGACCTCGACAACTCCTACATCGCCGTGCAGGGACCTCCCGGCACGGGGAAGACGTACGTCGCCACCCACGTGATCGCCGAGCTCGTACGCGAGCACGGCTGGGCCGTCGGCGTCGTCGCGCAGTCGCATGCCGCGGTCGAGAACCTCCTCTCCGGTCTCGTCCGCACAGGGCTCAGTCCGCAGCTCGTCGCGAAGGCCTTATCGGCCAGTGTCGGGCCGGATGACGCCGAACGCTCCTTCACCGTCCTGCCCAAGAGCGGGCATCTCGCGTTCGCCGCGGAGCGTGTGGCGGCCGGCACCGGATACGTCATCGGCGGAACCGCGTGGGACTTCAGCAACACCGACCGGTTCGGTCGACGGCAGCTCGACCTCCTCGTGGTGGAGGAGGCCGGGCAGTTCTCGCTCGCGCCCACCATCGCGGCGAGCGTCGCGGCGCGCAACCTTCTCCTTCTCGGCGACCCGCAGCAGCTTCCGCAGGTCACCCAGGGAATCCATCCGGAACCCATCGACACATCGGCGCTCGGCTTCGTCGCCGACGGGGAAGACGTCCTGCCGCGGCAGCTCGGCTACTTCCTCGCCCAGAGCTGGCGGATGGACCCCGCGGTCACCGCAGCCATCTCGGAGCTGTCGTACGCCGGCCAGTTGCGCTCGGCGCCCGCCACGGGTGCGCGCAGGCTCGACGGACTCGCGCCGGGCGTGCACGTCGTGCCCGTGCCGCACGACGGCAACGCCACCCACTCGCCCGAGGAGGCCGCGGCCGTCGTCGACATCGTGCGCGGAGCCCTCGGTCTCGCGTGGACCGACCCGGGCACGATCGTCGACGGGAAACCGCTCGACCGCCACCCGCTCCAGCCCGCCGACATCATCGTCGTGTGCCCGTACAACGCGCACGTCGCCGAGGTGCATCAGGCGCTCGACGCCGCCGGCCTCGCCGACGTCCGCGTAGGCACGGTCGACAAGTTCCAGGGCCAGGAGGCCGTCATCGCGATCCTGTCGCTCGCGGCATCGTCGCCGGCCGACGTGCCACGCGGGATGTCGTTCCTGCTCATGAAGAACCGGCTCAACGTAGCTGTGTCGCGAGCCAAGTGGGCGGCGTACATCGTGCACAGCCCGGCGCTCACCGACTACCTGCCGTACACGCCGGAGGCACTCGCGGAACTCAGCGCATTCCTCCGCCTCACCGACGCGGCGGTGGGATAGCCCTCAGCCGCCGAAGAGCTTCGAGAAGAAGCCGTTACCGCTCTTCCAGCCCGCGGCCTCGAGAGCGTTCACGACCGGTTCCTTCACCTCGTCGCTCGTGAAGGCCCAGCCGTACACGTGACCGTCCGTCGTTCCGTGACGGTCGGTCTGCTCGGCCTTCACCGCTCCACCGATCGTGAAGGACATGCTCTTCTGCGGTCCGCTGTGCCAGGACTTCGACGCCCCCGCACCCGACGGGCCGATGTGCGCCTCCGACTGCGACGACTTCTCGTGGAACTTCCACGACTCCTTCTCCGGGTCGAGCACGACACGGAGCTCGTACTCGGCGTCAGCCTGACCCGCCGCGATGATGTTGTTCCACCTCACATCGCCGAACTTCCAGTGGGCGACGACCCCGTCCGGCGTCGGCTGGTACACGAAGGGGAGCTCGTCGTTGTTGAGGGCGAGGATGCTCTGCTGGGCTTCTGCGAAGGATGCGGCCATGCGGGCAGTCTAAGGAGAACGCATCCGGCCGACGACCCCACGAACGGGCCGCCGCCCGCTCTCGGTCCGAGAGAACCGACGGCGCGGGGCGCCCCGTCAAGCGGGCCACGCCCGGCAGCCCAGCGCCTACGCTGAACCCATGGACAAGCGCATTCTCGGTCGCACTGGAGCGACCGTCTCGGTCATCGGACTCGGCACCTGGCAGCTCGGAGCGGACTGGGGTGACGTCTCCGAGACGGACGCCCTCGCCGTGCTCGACGCGTCCGTGCAGGCGGGCGTGACGTTCTTCGACACCGCCGACGTTTATGGCGACGGACGCAGCGAAACCCTCATCGGCCGTTACCTCGCCCAGAACCCGGGCCACGGCATCACCGTCGCCACGAAGATGGGGCGGCGCGTCGACCAGGTCCCCGAGAACTACACCCTCGACAACTTCCGCGCCTGGACGGACCGCTCGCGCCGCAATCTCGGCGTCGACACCCTCGACCTGGTCCAGCTGCACTGCCCGCCGACCCCCGTCTTCAGCTCGGACGCCGTCTACGACGCGCTCGACACCCTCGTGGAGGAGGGCGCCATCCGCCACTACGGCGTGAGCGTCGAGACCGCGGACGAAGCCCTCGCCGCGATCGCGCGCCCCGGCACCGCCACCGTGCAGATCATTCTGAACGCCTTCCGCCTCAAGCCCCTCGACCGCGTTCTGCCGGCCGCCGCCGAGGCCGGCGTGGGCATCATCGCTCGCGTCCCACTTGCATCCGGACTGCTCAGCGGCAAGTACACGACGGAGACGACCTTCGCCGAGAACGACCACCGGAACTACAACCGTTCGGGCGACGCGTTCGACGTGGGCGAGACGTTCGCGGGCGTGGACTTCGAGCGCGGGGTCGCGGCGGCCCAGGACTTCGCCGCCCTCGTGGCCGGCGAGCCCATCGCGGGTCCCGACGGTGAGCCGGGATCCGGCGAGTACAGCACCGCGCAGGTCGCGCTCGCATGGGTCGCGCAGCAGCCCGGCGTGAGCTCGGTGATCCCCGGCGCCCGCTCCGTGGAGCAGGCGGCGGCCAACGCGGCCGCCGGCGACATCGCGCCGCTCAGCGACGGCTTCCTCTCCTCCGTCCGCGACCTGTACGACGAGTACTTCCGCGCCGCCGTCCACCACCGCTGGTAGGCGCGACATTGAGGGGTGTCGAACACGGAGGCCGCGAGATCCCTCGCGAGGGCGCCAGTTTCGCTCGAGGGCGCCACGTGGGAGTGGCGCCCTCGCTCGGGAGTAGCCCTCTCGCGGGGGAGCGCGCGAGGTGAGGGAACGGAAGGCCGGGCTCGGGCCCGCGTTCGGCAACCTGTTCACATCGAACCTCGCCTCGAGTCTCGGCGACGGCATCGCGCGCACGGCCGCCCCGCTCCTCGCGGTCCGGCTCACCGACGACCCGCTGCTCGTCTCCGGCATCGCCGCGCTCGCGATGCTGCCCTGGCTGCTGTTCGCGGTTCCCGCGGGCATCATCATCGACCGGATCGACCGCCGCACGGCGCTCGCCCTCGCGAACGGTGGCCGCGCCGTGCTGGCCGGTGGGCTCGTGGCCCTGGCCGCGACGGACTCCCTCACCATCTGGTGGCTGTACGCGGTGATCTTCCTCTACGGCATCGGCGAGACGATCTATGACGGAGCGATCCGCGCGGTCGTCCCGTCGATCGTGAACCGCTCGAACCTGCCGCGCGCCAACTCGCGCATCGAGGCCGGTGAGCTCGTGGTTCAGAACTTCCTGTCGGGTCCGTTCACCTCGGCGCTCTTCGCGGTCTCCGTGCTCATCCCTCTCGGTGCGAACGCCCTCGTCTACGCGGGGGCCGTCGTCCTCGCGATCCTCCTGCCGCGAGCCGCAGCGGGCACCCACCTCCAGGCGGCAGCCGCATCGGGAACGCGCGTCGCGTGGCACCGCCAGTTCGCCGACGGCTTCCGCTTCATCCTCGCGAGCCGCATGCTCACGACCCTCCTCGCGCTCAGCACCTTCATCGGCCTCTGCTACAGCGCCGCGACGGCGAGTTTCGTCCTCTATCTGCTCGACCGTCTCGCGCTTCCCGAGGCCCTCTTCGGCGTCTTCATGCTCACGGGCGCCATCGGCGGCATCATCGGGTCGATGATCGCCCAGCGGCTCAAGGACCGCTGGGGTGCCGGCACGGCGATGGCCGTCGCGAACGTCGTCTCGACGGCGTCGTTCCTGTTCATCGGTCTCGTGCCCACCCTGTGGGCGGCGGGGGTGGGGTACTTCATCTCCTCGGCAGCGGTGCTCGTGTGGAACGTGCACGTGATGTCGCTGCGGCAGAGCGTGATCCCCAGCCGACTGCTCGGTCGGGTGCACGGATCGTGGCGCACCGTCCTGTGGGGCACGATGCCGCTCGGCTCCCTCATCGGCGGGGCGCTCGGCCGCATCGACCTGACGGTGCCCTTCATCGTGGGCGGCGGGGTGGCGACGGTCGCCGCCCTCGTCTTCTTCCGCTTCCTGAGGTCGCTCCCGAACCCCGAGGACGTCGACAATGGCGACCCGCGCACCGGGTCCATCCCCACGGTCTCCTGAACCGCGGACCCGCGCTCGTCAGCGCAACGCGTAGCGCGCGTAGGTGACGCCGGACGCGAACGAGCGCGACTCGAGCAACCGCAGGTCCACCTTCACTCCGCTGGGGAACTGCGGAGTGCCGCCGCCGACGAGGACGGGATACGTGAACACGGTGTACTCCTCGACGAGCCCCGCTCGCATCGCCGCGGCCGCGAGCGTCGCACCTCCGAGACCCACGTCCGATGCCGACTCCGCAACGAGTGCCCGGACGGCGTCGGGGTCGAAGCTGCGCTCGAGCCGCGTACGGGTGGTCGATACGGAATCGAGGGTCGTGGAATACACAACCTTCTCCGCGGCCCGCCACACGTTCGCGTAGTCGAGCTCGACGGGGTCGATGTCGGGGTCGTTCTCGGCCGTCGCCGTCTCCCAATAGGTCATGACCTCGTAGATCCGCCGGCCGTAGAGGTAGGTGCCGATCGGGCGCTCGAGGTCGTTGATGAAGGCGTGGACCTCGGCGTCGGGCTCGGCCCAGTCGAAGTCGCCGTCGGCGTCGGCGATGTAGCCGTCGAGCGAGGCGATGGTCGTGTAGGTGAGGCGTCCCATGGCCGTCACTGTAGACCCGGGGAGGCGCTCCGGATAGGGGAGTGGGAGCGGCGGCGCACCGACGAGCGAGCAGAGGGGCGGAGCGCTGCTACCGTGAACCGGTGCAGTCTCCCGACCCCAGCTCCTCACCCGTTCAGCCCACCGGCGGTTCCGGCCGTGTCGACCCCGCCGTCCGGCTCGCCCGCACCGGGGTGCGTGCGCTCGTCCTGGCCGCGATCGTGTCGGCCATCGGGGCCGTGCTCGTCGCCGTCCTGGCGATCGTCGGTGGAGCGGGCGGCGTCACGGCGGCGGCCGTGGTGCTCGTGGTCGTGGCCCTGGTGCTCGTGGCGTTCGCCGGCTTCATTGGCGGGGCGCTTCGTGCGCACGGCGGAACGACGACCGTCTCTTCAGCGGCGGCGGCGACCGGCACGGGTTCAGTCCGGGCGTCGAGGCCGGCCGAGGCCGTCACCGACGACGAGATCGAATCGGCACGCGCGATGTTCGGCGAGGGCACCGGTCCTGTGAACCCCGACCCGTCCTGGCGGAACTGAGCGCGAGAGGGTCAGGCGCCGTCGCGACGCGACGCGGCGGATGACCGAGCGCGGGTCGGCAGCCCGACGACGAACGACACCGCGAGGGCGATGAGGGCGACGGCGGCCGTGTAGCCGAGGGTCGCGACGAACGGCGCGGCCGCGGCGGCATCGCCGAGGATCCATCCGCCGACGTCGGTCCCGGCACTCACGGAAGGTCCGGCCGGGCTGATCGCCGTGACGAGGGTGAACACGAGGCCGGACAGGGCGAGTGAGACGCTCGCCCCCACCGCCTCGGACAACGAGAGCGCCGAGGTGTTCCGACCCTCCTCGCCGCGCTCCGACGACGCGAGCACGATGGTGGTGATCCGCGGGAACATGAGTCCCATGCCGCCGCCGGCGAGGAACCACCCGAGTACCGCGACGACGGGGTGGAGGTGGAGGGCCGCCGTGACCACCTGGACCGCGGTGCCGGCGAAGAGGAGCGTGCCGCCGATGCGCATGAAGACGCGGTGGGGCACCGCGTCGCCCGCGCGCCCCTGGATGGCGGATCCGCTGGCCCAGGCGATCGCTCCCGCCGTGAGGGTGACGCCCGAGAGCCACGGCGGCAGCCCATAGCGGTCGTGGAGGAGGAGCGGCAGGTAGACCTCGGCCGCGAAGAACGTGGCGGCGATGAGCCCGCGCAGGAGGACCGCCGACGGCAGGCCGCGCCGCGCGGTGAAGGTGCCGGGCGGGAGGAGCCGGTGCACGAGCACCGCGATGACGACGAGGGCGACGCCGCCGAGGATCCAACGCGATGCGCCGTCGAGCTCGCCGCTCAGGCTCAGGGTGATGACGGCGATGGCGACAGCCGCGCTGAACCACAGGCGGGCGGATGCGCCGAGAGCCGGACGCGCGGACGCATCGGCCATCGCCACGACATCGCTCGGTGACGAATCGGTCTCCGCAGCACCGTCGGAGTCCCGCGACGCGAGCGAGCGGAGCGCCGGGGCCACGAGGACCCCGGCCACGGCCACGAGGGCCACGACGCCGAGGAACACCCAGCGCCATCCGACGGTGTCGGCGACGATCCCCGCAACGAGCGGGCCGACCATCGACGGAACGACCCAGGCGGCCGCGTACGCCGCGAAGATCTTCGGGTGCAGCGGGGGCGGGTAGAGCTTCGCGACGAGGACGTAGATCGCCACGGTCATGGCGCCGGAGCCGAAGCCCTGCACGAAGCGGCCGGCCACGAGCACCGGCATGGCGAGGGCGAGCCCCGCGACGATGAGACCGATGGTGAAGACGATGATCGCGGCCACGAGCGGACGTGCGGGGCCGCGGCGATCCGCCCAGATGCCCGCGCCGACCATGCCGACGATGCTCGACGCGACCGGCGCGGCGAAGGCGAGCGAGTAGAGGGCGGCTCCGTCGAGCTCGTCGCTCACGACCGGCATGATCGTGGTGACCGCGAGCGACTCGAACGCCGCGAGGGTGATGAGCGCGCACGTGCCCACGGTGGTGAGGGCGAGCCCTCCGCGCAGGATGCCGGGGGCGACGGCGGGTACGGGTCTCTCGGGCATCGGCTGCGATGGGGTCGGTTCTGGTGCGCTCACGGTGATTCGAGCCTATGACCAACCGCCGACGGCGGTACGCCTCGAGCCTGGTTGATCGACCAGCACCTCCGATCGACCAGCACCTCCGATCGACCAGCACCTCCGCGGGCTGTAGCGTCGAGCGCATGCCTTCCTTTCGCGTGACGATGACGATCGGCGCGTTGCGCCCGGGCGTCGCCCCCGAGCGCGTGCAGCCCCGTGCCGAGGACGCCGCGAAGGAGGTCGCCGTGCTGGAGTCGTCGCAGGTCGACGTGGTGCGCGGAGAGGCCCGGCTCACCGTGCGGTTCACGGCTGAGGACGCGGAGATCGCGCTCCAGGTGGCCCGGCATGTGATCGCCACCACCACCGACGTCGCCCAGCTCGGTGACGCGACGATCACACAGCGCGACGGCGGCACGTGGCGTCGCGTCGGCTGACGGGCGGCGTCCGCGCACCGGGCTGGTAGCGTGCGGGTCGTGAACGACGACGAACGCTGCCCGTGCGGGAGTGGCGACACCTACGGCACCTGTTGCGGCCCGCTGCACCGTGGCGAGACAACGGCTCCCACCGCGGAGCGGCTCATGCGGTCGCGGTTCACCGCGTTCGTGCTGCACGACGCCCGCTATCTGCTCGCCACGTGGCACCCCACGACGCGTCCGCCCCGCCTGCACCTCGACGCGGACGTGCGCTGGTTGCGTCTGCTCATCCTCGGTCACGCGAAGGGCGGACCGTTCGACACCGAGGGGACCGTCGAGTTCGAGGCGATCTTCCGCACGGCGGACGGCCGTGGCGTCCAGCACGAGAACAGCCGCTTCGTGCGCGAGCACGGCCAGTGGTTCTACGTGAGCGGGACCGTCTCCGACTGAGCGGATGCGCCGCGCCGAGCCCCTCAGCGGCGGACGGGGCCCGGAGCTGGTCGCGTCAACAACACACGAGCCGCTCCGGGCGCAAAGCCCTCACCGTCCCCCGGACCCGTAGCGTGCGCGTGGCCGAATATCGTCCGCCCACGGGTCCTCCTCCATTGGATACCGTCGAACGGCCGTTGTCATGTCCCTCGTTGATGGGGTGGACACCCTGCCCCGTGTTCGTGCTGAGGCGCCGCACGCGTTACGGTCGGTGAGGACCGAGCGGGAAGAAGGCCGATGAGCGACGACGTGCTGCCGACGATCGACGGTCTCGATGCGTTCGCCGCCGAGATCGAGCTCCGTCTCGCGCACGCGAGCGGCCGTCTGATGGTGGGCATCGCCGGCTCGCCCGGCTCGGGCAAGTCGACCGCCGCCGCCCTGCTCGCGGAGCGGTTCGGCGGCGAGGCCGCACTCGTGCCCATGGACGGATTCCACCTCGCGAACGAGCAGCTCGCGGCCCTCGGACGCCGCGACCGGAAGGGCGCCCCCGACACGTTCGACGCCGACGGCTACGTCGCGCTCCTGGAGCGCTGCCGTCGCTCATACGGTGCCGAGGGGCGCACCGTGTACGCGCCGCGGTTCGTACGCGAGATCGAGGAGTCCCACGGTTCGGCGATCGCGGTTCCGCCGTCCGCCCGCCTCGTCATCACGGAGGGGAACTACCTGCTCCTCGACCGGGCACCGTGGTCCGAGCTCGGCGAGGTGCTCGACGTCCGCTACCACCTCGCCGTGGATCAGGACGTTCGGCGGGAACGTCTGATCGCGCGCCACATCGCGTTCGGGAAGAGCCCGGAGGATGCGCGCGCGTGGTCGCTCGGACCGGATGAGGCGAACGCCGTCCTCATCGAGGTCGCCGCCGCGCGGGCCGACGCGATCGTGCGTCTGTAGCGACGCCAGGGCGGTCGCGTGGTTACGGCAGACCGGAGGTCGCGATGCCGTTGCCGATCAGGAAGAGCACGATGGACCCGACGACGCCGACGATGGGCACCCACCAGGCGAGCCGGTGACGGTTGATCATACGGACGGTCATCACGATCGTGCAGACGAAGAGGACCAGCGGCCCGAAGAGCGCGATCATCTGACCGATCGACATGACTCCCATGCTGTTCTGGCTGTAACAGCTGTCGGTCATCAGCCCCATCATCAGCCCGATGAACGCGAGGGGGGACGTGGATCAGGGCGCCGATGATGAGGAGGATGATCGACGCGGTGATGTCGACGACGCGGCCGGCCGACGCGGGCGGGCGTTGCGGCGTGAACTGCGGCTGCGGAACGTAGGGGGCACCGGGGTACCGCTGCTGCGGCGGGTACGGGGCACCCGGGTACTGCTGCTGCGACGCGTCCGGTGAACCGGAGTACTGCTGCGGCTGCTGCGGTGGCTGAGGCTGTTGCGGCGGCTGCGGTGGCTGCGGGGACGTCATGGTGCGACTGTACCCACGTCCGTCCACGCGGCGCCGGTGTTCCCAGGAATCGGGTTCCGGCGCCGCGATCGTTCCGACGCCCTCGATGGTGAGTGGTGCGTTCTCGTGGCTCACGATCGCGAGTAGTTGCGGAGTACGTGCTCGCCGGCGTCGACGTAGGACGTGAACAGGTCGGTGACGTCGCGAAGCCGAGTAGCTGCGTGCGCGTTTTCGGTCAAATCTTCTGCGGCGCGCAGAGTTCGCACAAAGGCGCGGGTGCGTTCGTGGCTTGCGGCAAGGAGCTGCTCGAAGCCGCCTGTGGCTTCCACGAGTAGTCGGCGACTGCCAGGCTGTGGGATCGTACGCGCCAAGCCCCAGGACACGAGTTCTCGAATCGCGGTACTGACTGCTCCCGAGCTGAGGGAGAGATCGGTACGCAGCTGTTCCGCGCTCGTTGCTTCTCCTCGCAGCAGAAGATCTCCGTAGACCCGCCCCGTGGCTCGGGGCAGATTCCATGTCGCGAGCGTGTCTCCCATGGCGTTGACGAATTGCTCATGTTCGGTCGAGATCACGATGATTCTTTCTGACCCGCGACTGGATGGTTCCAGTCATCGAGGATCCCGATGAGCGTGCGTGACACCTGGTCAGGGGCATCCCACGTGACGATATGTCCGGCCTCCGGGATGACATGCTCCTGAACGCCTTCGGCTTTTGCCCACCGCGGCATTGCGGTCGAAATGTTGCCTGTCGCGTCTTCGGCGCCGCGTACGAGAGCGACCGGCACCGGGAACGGGCGCCCTGGAGCAGGATCGACAAACGAAACCGTCGCCCGCCACACATCCAGGAACCTGGCCTTGGGCATGCGAGCGAAGATCGCTTCGCTCCGGGCGATCGCCTCTGGCGTCACTGCCGAGGCGCGAGCCATGAGGCCGGGCAAGCGCCCCGCCGGTATCAGAGAGAGTCCGGGCGCAGCGAGCCGGAGCGCGATTCGTTCGAACCGAGACAACGGGCCGGCGTTCCATGTCGAGTCGACCGCGATCACGCCCCTCACGCGTTCCGGGGCCGCGCCAGCAAAGGCCTGCGCGAGGTTGCCGCCTAATGAATGGCCGACCAGCACGGGCCTGGCGACATCGCACTCAGCAAGCAGCGAGTCGAGATCGTCCAGCGCATCGGAAGCCGTGAACCGAGCCCCGTCTGCGAGCGTCGATTGTCCGTGCCCGCGCAGATCCCACTCGATTACGCGGAAACCGCGCTGGGCAAGAGCCGTGGCCTGAGCGTCGAACATCGAATGATCGAGGCCCGCACCATGAATCAGGACGACGGCAGCACCATCTCCACCCGAGTCTGCGAAGGCGATCTCAGCATGTGGACGGCTCAGACGATCGGCTAGTTTCACCATTCTCTGAATATAGATAGATTAACTCGTCTTGGCGACCCATGAAACTGGTCATAGACCCGCGTCGAGAACCTCCCGCCCAGCAACAGCTAGCTGTCGGCGGGGACGCGCACCGTGAGCCCGCCCGGGCGCACGCGGGTGTTGAACGCCACAGCCTGGCCGAAGTCGTCGCCGTCGAGCTCGATCTCCTCGGGGCGACGGAACCGCACCACGAGTTTGCGACCCTTCACGTAGTTGAGGGCGTCGACGTCCTTGCTCATCATGAGGCGGCCGACCTTGCTGCGCCGCAGCACGCCGTTCTCCCAGATCACCTTGACGAAGATCTGCACCCAGCCGATGAACCCCTCGGGTCGGAGCAGAACGATCTCGAAGTAGCCGTCGTCGATCACGGCCTCGGGGAGCAGCAGGACGTTCGCGGCGAGAGTGCCCGTGTTGCCGACGATGATCGTGTGGGCGCGCAGCGAGCGGGTCTCGTTGCCGTCCACCGAGTAGCGCAGACGCAGCTGGTTCTTGTCGCGCAGCGCCTGGGCGATCGCCTTCACGTAGGCGAGCCAGCCGATCTTCTTCTTCAGCTCGTCGTCGGTGTTCGCGAGCATCTTCGCGTCGAGGCCGACGCCCGCCATCACGAGGAACGCGGACTTGTCGATGTCGCCGTTCTCGCGCTCGATGTCGATGAGCGCGATGTCCATCGGCCGGTCGGTGCCGGAGAACGCCACGTGGAGCGCCCACTGCATGTCGTCGAGCGTGAGGTTGAGGTTGCGGGCGAGGAGGTTGCCGGTGCCCGAGGGGAGCAGCGCGAGTCGCGCTCCGCTGTCCCACATGGACTCGGCGACCGCGCGCACGGTGCCGTCGCCGCCCGCCGCCACGATGACGGTGGCGCCGGCCTTCAGGGCCTCCTTCGTCACCTCGCCGCCCGGGTCTTCCACGGAGGTCTCGAACCACAGCGTGGTCTCCCAGCCGGCGTCCGACTCCTCCTTCTCCACGGTGGCCTTGAGGGCGTCGAGGTCGACCTTCACCGGGTTGTAGATCACGGCGGCGAGCTTCCGCTGCTCGCTCTCGGCCGGCTGGTCGGTGACGTCGGCATCGTCGGAGTCGGCCTCGTCGATCGGGCCGGTGATCTCGGCGTGAGCCTCGTTCTCGATGTCGGCGTCGGCGTCCGTGTCGGCGTCGGCGTGCGCATCGGAATCGGCGTCCGCGTGAGCCTGGGCCTCGATCTGCTCCTCGGCCTCGGCGTGCGTGGCCGCCTCCGGGTTCGATTCGGGGGTCGGGTGCTGCTCGTCGGCGTGGTTGTCAGGAGCCATGGGGGAGGCCTTCCGTGTCGGTGGAGCGCGGGGGCTGTGCAGGTGAGCGCAACCGGCGTACGGCTCGTCCTCAGAGTACGGGGACAGGGCTCATCGGACGGTGACCTTGACGTGCGCTCCGTCCGTCCTGTGCGATCCTCGGGCGTGCGGGCGTGCGGGCGCTGCCGGTCAGCGGCCGAGGCTCGCGTCCATGAGGGCGACGCCGCCGAACCAGATCGCCGCAGCGAGCACGGCGCCGGCGACCGGCACCCACCAGGCGGTCTTCCGGCGGGCGATGCGGATGAGTGTCCACACGATGGCGGCGATGAAGACGGCGGGAGGCGCGACCATGGCGATGAGCCAGCCGACGGTCATGAGGTCGGTGTTGCAGCGGTCGTCGAAGCAGCCGTCCGACATCATCACGAGGAACACGGACGCGAGAGCGAGCATCGCGAACCCGATGACACCCGCGACCATCAGGACGACCGAGACGGTCACGTCCGCGATCCGCGCGCCCGAGGCCGGCGGACGCGGCGCCGACGGCGGAGAGCCCGGAACCACAGGCCCTGGCTCTACGGGGCCCGGGGTTCCGGGCGGCGGCGGTGTCGTCATGGGGAGACTGTACCGCCGGGCTCCGGCCCGACGTCACGGGTGGACGAGCACCTTGACCGCCGTCTCCTTGTGGTTGATGAGCGTGTCGAAGCCCTGTTCGATGAGGTCGTCGAGGGCGATCCGCGCGGTGATGAAAGGTGCGAGGTCCACCTTCCCCTCCTGCACGAGGCGGATCGTGGCGGGGTGGTCGCGCACGTACGCGATGGTGCCGCGCAGTTCGATCTCCTTGAGGACGAGCTTCTGGATGTCGATCTGCGCTGGGGTGCTCCAGATGGACACGTTCACGATGACGCCGGCCGGCTTCACGGCGTCGAAGAGCGCGTCGAGCACCGCGTTCACGCTCGTGCACTCGAACGCGACGTCCACACCGATGCCGTTCGTGATCTCGAGGACGCGCGCCTGAAGGTCCTCGGTGCTCGGGTCGATCACGTAGTCGGCGACCCCCGTCGAGACCGCCTTCTCCTTCCGCGCCTCGGTGACCTCGGAAATGATGACGGTGCAGCCCTCCGCCTTCAGCACAGCCGCGGTGAGGAGACCGATGGGGCCGGCGCCGCCGACGAGGGCGACATCGCCGGCCTTCGCTCCCGACCGCACGACGGCGTGGTGGCCCACCGAGAGCGGCTCGATGAGCGCGGCCTGGTCGAGGGGGATGTCGCCGACGGGGTGCACCCAGCGGCGGTCGACGACGATCTTCTCCGACAGTCCGCCGCCCCCACCGGAAAGGCCGATGAAGCCCATCCGGGTGCAGAGGTGGTAGTTGCCGGCCAGGCAGGGCGCGCATTCGCCGCACACGAAGTACGGCTCGACCACGACGGATTCGCCGACGGTCAGATCCGTGACGCCGTCGCCGAGTGCGCTGATCACGCCGGAGAACTCGTGTCCGAGCGTGACGGGCGCCTCCTCGTGCGAGAGGGGGTGCGGGTGCCCGGGCGCCGGCACGAAGATGGGCCCCTCGAGGTACTCGTGTAGGTCCGTTCCGCAGATCCCGCACCACGCGACGTCGATCGCGACGGCCCCGGCGCGCAGCTCGGGCTCCGGGATGTCCTCGATGCGGATGTCGTGACGGGCGTGGAAACGTGCTGCCTTCATGGGGTGCCTCTCCTGCTTCGCGGGTGGTGCCCGCCCGCGTCGAACTCGGGAGGGCTGCTTCGCACGCTACGCGCGAGAGGGAGGCGGCACCCGGGCCGAAGGTCCCGCCGGATGTGGAACGCGACCATCGAAGAGTCGGGGTGCCACGCCACCCTCGATACATTGGCCGAATGAACCGGACCGACCGCCTGTACGCGCTCGTCGAGGAGTTGCGCGCCGTCGCCCCACGCCCGCGGAGCGCACGGTGGCTCGCTGAGCGGTTCCTCGTCAGTTCCCGCACCATCGAGCGAGATCTCTCCGCGCTGCAGCAGGCGGGGGTGCCGATCTGGGCGGAGCCCGGGCGCACCGGCGGCTACTGCATCGACCCCTCCCACACTCTCGCCCCGCTCGGCTTCACCGTGGACGAGGCGCTCGCCGTGTCCCTCGCGCTCACCACGCTCTCCACGAGCCCGTTCCGCACGGCCGCCGCATCCGCGCTGCGCAAGGTCGCGGCGGTCATGGACGAGGGGACGCTCCGGGAGAGCCGCGAGCAGGCGCAACGCATCTACCTCCTCGACGACGGCCGGCCGCAGGGACTGTCCGCAGAGATCGCGAGCGCCGTGAACACCGGGCACGTGCTCCGGCTGACCTACCGCGACCGGGGCGGCGCCGAGACCCTGCGCGAGATCGAACCGATGGGCTACGTGGGGAAGGGTGCCGACTGGTACCTGATCGCGTGGTGCCGCCTGCGCGACGGGGTCCGCGCGTTCCGCGGCGACCGGATCGTCGCAGCCGAACCCACGGGCGAGCGGCCGCCACGGCGACCGCTCGGCATCCAGGATCTGGACATCCCGTTCGGCACCATCCAGAGCGTCGGGACGCTTCCGGAATCGTCGTAAACACCGACAGGACGTTGTCGCCGCTGCGGCGCAGGATGGGCCCGGCGGGCCGAGCGGCCCGCACGAAAGGACACCATGAACCTCGCCTCGGTCCGCATCATCACCGACGACGTCGACCGCCTCGCCGGTTTCTACGAACTCGTCACCGGAAACCCCGCATCGCGACCGGCGCCCGTGTTCGCCGAGTTCCGCACGGACGCGGGCACGCTCGCGATCGCGAGTCCGGTGACGGTCACCTCGCTCGGTGAGCGAGCGCCGCACGCCGGAACGAACCGCTCCCTCATCGTCGAGTTCCAAGTGGACGACGTGGACGCCGAGTTCGCCCGACTCCGTGACGGACTCGACGACGTGGTGCTCGAGCCGACGACGATGCCGTGGGGCAACCGCTCCACGATCTTCGCCGACCCCGACGGCAACCTCGTCAACCTGTTCTCGCGACCGGCCTGACGGGCACCGCCCCGCGGCTAGCGCCAGCCGGCCCCCGGCGCGACGTGGTTCACGACCGTCTCCAGCAGGTGGGTGTTGTAGGCGACGCCGAGCTGGTTCGGCACGGTGAGGAGCACGGTGTCCGCCGCCTGCACGGCGGCGTCCTTCGCGAGCTCCTCCGCGATCACGTCGGGCTCGCCGATGTAGCTGCGGCCGAAGCGCGCGAGCGTGCTCGCGTCGAGGTAGCCCACCTGGTCCTTCGAGTCTGCCTGGGCACGGAGTCCGAAGTAGGCGCGGTCCTCGTCGTTGACGATCGGCAGCACACTGCGGCTCACGGACACACGCGGTTCGCGCTCCCAGCCGGCCTCGGCCCATGCCGAACGGAAGAGTGCGATCTGCTCGGCCTGGAGCTCGTCGAACGGGACGCCCGTGTCCTCGGTGAGGAGGGTGGACGACATGAGGTTCATGCCCTGCTGCGCCGTCCAGACGGCGGTCGCACGCGAGCCGGCGCCCCACCAGATGCGATCGGCCAGGCCGGGCGCCTGCGGAAGGATCGGCAGGGGCTGGTCGACGCCCGTCATGAGCGTGTTCGAGCGCGCCATGCCGACACCGGCGATCGCCTCACGGAACATGCTCGTGTGCTGATGCGCCAGGTCGGTGTCGGTCTCCCCGTCCGCCGGCACGTAGCCGAAGGACTCGTAGCCGTTCACGGCCGTCTCGGGTGATCCGCGGCTCACGCCGAGCTGCAGTCGCCCGCCGGAGATGAGGTCGGCGACGGCCGCATCCTCCGCCATGTAGAGCGGGTTCTCGTAGCGCATGTCGATCACGCCGGTGCCGATCTCGATGCGGCTCGTCTTCGCGCCGACCGCCGAGAGCAGCGGGAACGGCGCTGCGAGCTGCCGTGCGAAGTGGTGCACGCGGAAGTAGGCGCCGTCGATGCCGAGCTCCTCCGCCGCGACCGCGAGGTCGATCGACTGGAGCAGGGCGTCACCGCCCGTGCGTGTGCGCGAGCCGGGTCCCGGGTGCCAGTGCCCGAACGAGAGGAAGCCGATGCGTGTCATGTCCGGTGAAGCGTCGGCGCGGCTCGCGTTATTCCATTCGCACGTATGCACCCGCCTCCCGTGGCGTCAGCGGGAACCGGGGCGTCGGAACGCGTGGTCCTCGCCGATCTCGCAATCGCACCACACGCGGATCGACCGGTGCGATTCGATCGTCGTGATGACCTCGACGTGCCCGCGGATCATCGGTCCCCCCGAGAACATCCGCTCATCGATGTCGACCGTGTCGAGAAGTTCTGCACTCACCATGTCGTCCCCGTCTTCCTTCCGTCCCATGTCGGGCCCCCATTCGCGCCGGTTCATGAGTGGCGCTCATCATCAGAGAGGGGGCTGACGGCGGATTATGACGCGACTTCGAATCCCGCGCGGTCGTGATTCAGGCGGGGAGATGGCGGAGGGCGTCGAGAACGCCCTCCGCGATCGAGAGGGTGCCGCGGGCGCGGCGTTCCTCGCGGAGGGCTCGCGAGCGGTCGAAGGGCATGCGGGCGGGGGCGGCCGGGTCGAGGGGCCGCGACGACCGCACGGCCTGGGCGAAGGCCGCGGCTTCGCGTTCGAGGTGGCCGTCCTCGGCGAAGAGGTCGGAGCGCATCGCGATGATCGTCATCCCGAAGCCCGCGAGCTCGGCGGGGAGCGCGGCGGATCCGGCGTGCATCCCGAGCAGCTGGACGGCCATCGCGAGGCCGCTGCCGCGGTGGCCGCCCCACGGGGCGAGCGCGCCGGCGAGTGCGTCGCGGGGGTCGGTGGTCGGTGCGCCGGTGGGGTCGAAGGCGACACCCTCCGGAAGTGCGCGCCCCTCGCGCCCGGCGAGTACGGCGTCGGCGTGGGTGACGGCCGACGTCCCGATGTCCCAGACCGTCGCGCCGCCGGGCGTGGGGAACGCCATGGCGAACGGATTCGTCCCCACGAGGGGCTCGCTTCCGCCCGCGACGGCGACCCACGGCGAGGCGTTCGACGCCGCGATGGTCACGAGGCCCGCGTCGGCGAGCGGTTCGAGGTAGTACGAGAGCATCCCCGTGTACCAGGTGTCGCGGACGGCGATGGCCGCGATCCCCGCCGCGAGCGCCTTGTCGCGTGCGAGCTCGGCCGCGATCGGCGCCACGAGGTAGCCGATCTCGTCGTGTGCGTCGATCGCAGCCGACACCGGGGTGTCGCGGACCACCTCGGCGCGCTGTGCGGTGCGGGGGTGCGCGGCGAGCCGCTCCGCGATGCTCAGGATGCGAGCGAGCCCGCTGTAGGCGAGACCGCGGAGCTCGCAGTCGAGAAGGTGCGCGACGATGGTCCGGGCTTCTCCCTCGGTGTATCCGAGTCCGCACAGCGCCCCGACGCCGATCGAAGAGGCGTCGTCGATCGAGACGTCCACTGGTCCTCCCTCGCGTGGTCGATGGCGTGTCGCGGGGAGCGGCTGTCGTCGTCGACATGATCCGAACGGAACGAGTCCGTCAGCTTTGTCGGACAATACCGCGGTCGGATTCCGAAATCTACTCGACGATCGAGCGAATACGGCGCGTAAAAGCGCCACACGCGATGTCGCGGACCCTGCTATTGACATATCGTATGACAATCGTGTTGGCTGGCTTCGGCGACAACCGACAACAGGGTCGGTCCCAGTACAAGGAGGTACTCATGGCCCAGCACACCAGCTCTGCAGACCAGAGTCGCGCGAAGGTCGGCCTCGCGGTGGCCATCGGCAACTTCATGGAATGGTTCGACTTCGCGGTCTACGGCTTCTTCGCCGCCATCATCGGCACCCTGTTCTTCCCGCCGGACACGTCGCCCTTCGTGGCGATCCTCTCCTCGCTCGCCGTCTTCGCCGTCGGCTTCGTGATGCGCCCGCTCGGCGGCTTCATCCTCGGACCGATCGGCGACAAGTACGGCCGTCGGATCGCGCTCTCGGTCTCGGTGCTCACGATGGGCATCGCCACGACCCTCATCGGCCTCACCCCCACCTACGAGACCATCGGCGTCTTCGCGCCGATCCTCCTCGTGCTGCTGCGCTGCTTCCAGGGCCTCTCGGCCGGCGGCGAGTGGACGGGTTCCGCCGCCTTCCTCGTCGAGAGCACCCCGACGGGCCGCCGCGGAATCTACGCGAGCATCATCTCCGGAACGGCCGCCCTCGCCACGATCGTGGGAAGCCTCTTCGCGCTCTTCCTCAACAACGTGCTCTCGGAGGAGGACCTCCTCAGCTGGGGCTGGCGTCTGCCGTTCCTCATGGCCGCGCCGCTCGCCCTCGTGGGCCTCTACATCCGCTGGAAGCTCGGCGAGACCCCCGTCTACAAGAACGTCCAGGCCTCGGGCGAGGTGAAGAAGAACCCCCTCACGGGCAACTTCCGCAAGAACCTCAAGCCCATCCTGCTGACGCTCGCGATCGCGGCGGTGCAGGGCCTCGGCTTCTACTACCTCGCGACCTACGTCGTGAACTACCTCACGACCACGCTCATGCTCGAGCGCGGACCGGCCCTCACCTTCAGCGCCATCGGCCTCACCGTGTACATGATCCTGTGCCCGATCGCCGGAGCGCTGAGCGACAAGTTCGGCCGCCGGAAACTCAACCTGGCCGGAACCGCGGCCTACGTGATCCTTCCGATCCCCGTGTTCATGCTCATGTCGGGCGGGCAGGGTGCGGCCGTCGTCGCCGGCATCGTCCTGCTCTCGATGGCCCAGTGCCTCGTGAGCGTCACGACCGTTGTCATGCTCGTCGAGCTCTTCCCCGCGTCGAGCCGATCGAGCGCGAGCGCCATCGGCTTCAACTTCGCCCTCGCGTTCATCGCAGGTCCCGGTCCGTTCATCGCCACCTGGATCGCCGGAGCCACAGGAAGCGCGGTCGCTCCCGCCGGATACATGGTGCTCGTCGCGCTCCTGGCGCTCCCCGTGGTGTGGAAGTGGCTGCCGGAGACGGCCGGTCGCGACATCACAGCGGAGCACCACGCCGCCGAGACGGACGACGTGCTCGTCCGATAACGCGAGACTGCATACGAGCCGGTCGCGTGCGCTCACCCCTCAGGGCGCACGCGGCCCCCACCCGGCACTCGCCGGAGCACGGAAGGGAACACGATGACGGAGAACACCGCAGGGGTGGGCACGCAGTACGAGGTCGTGATCGTGAAGTACGGCACGCGCCAGGGCCACAAGAGCGAGGTCTACCTCAACCACCACATCTACGGCCGGCCGGACGAGCCGATCGGGATGGACTACTTCGTGTGGGTCGTCCGGAATGCCGAGCGCACGATCGTCGTCGACACGGGCTTCTCGCGCGCCGGTGGTGACAACCGCAACAGGACGTTCCTGATGCAGCCGGCCGACGCGTTCGCGCACCTCGGCATCCAGCCGTCGGACGCCCCTCCCGTGCTCGTGACGCACGCGCACTACGACCACATCGGCAACCTCGACCACTTCGATCGGTCGCCCGTGACGATCGCGCGAGCCGAGTACGACTTCTGGACCTCGCCGCTCGCCGAGCGCACCCAGTTCCACCACTCCGTCGAGGACGCCGAGCTCGACGCTCTCCGCGCGGTCCACGCGGACGGGCGGCTGTCGGTCTTCGACGACGAGGTCGAGATCGCGCCGGGCGTCACGATGCGACGCGTCGGCGGTCACACGCCCGGTCAGAGCATCGTCCTCGTCGACACCGCCGAGGGTCGCGTCATCCTCGCCTCCGACGCCCTCCACTACTACGAGGAGTTCGACGACGACATGCCCTTCGCGTTCGTCGCCGACCTGCCGGCGATGTACTCGGGCTTCGACCACATCCGCGCGCTCGTCGACTCCGGTGAGGTCGCCCACGTCGTCTCCGGGCACGACCCGGACACGCTGAACCGCTTCACACCCGTGACGGAGGGCCCGCTCGCCGGGCTCGCCGCCACGATCGGCCGCACGACGGCCACCCACGAGAAGCCCGGCACCCACGAGAAGCCCGGCACCCACGAGAAGGAGGACGCACGGTGAGCACCATCCGACGATTCGAGGGAGCCGTGGCCGTGGTCACCGGGGCCGGCAGCGGACTGGGGCGAGCGTCGGCGCAGCGCCTCGCCGCCGAGGGCGCGAACGTGGTGGCGGTGGACGTCAACACGGACGCGGTGCTCGACGTGGTCGCGTCGCTCCCGACGCCCGGCATCCACGTGACGGCCGACGTCTCCGACGAGGACGCCGTCGACGCGTACATGGCGGCGGGGATCGAGGCCTTCGGCCAGATCGACCTCTTCCACCTCAACGCGGGCATCTTCGGGAGCTTCGCGCCGATCCCGGACCTCACGGTCGACGACTTCGAGCGCGTCATGGCCGTGAACGTACGCGGCCAGTTCCTCGGCCTCCGGGCTGCGCTGCGCCACTACCGCGACCGCGACGTGGGCGGCTCGATCGTCTTCACGGCGTCGATCGCCGGGCACCGCGGCAGCGCCGATCTGCTGCCGTACCAGACGTCGAAACACGCGGTCACGGGCCTCGTGCACGGAGCCGCGATGTACGGAGGGCCGCTCGGCGTGCGGGTGAACGGGGTGGCGCCCGGAATCGTTCCGACGGAGCTCTTCGCCGCGGCCGCGACCACCCGCGGCGGTGGGAACGACATGACGGCGCGCGCCGCCACGACGCCGTTGCGCCGCGCCGGAACGCCGGAGGACATCGCGGGCGTCGTCGCGTTCCTCCTGAGCGACGACGCCGCCTACACGACGGGCGAGATCGTGACCGCCGACGGCGGAGCCTCGATCGTCAACACCGTACGGCCGTCCGGCGGCGCGGGGGCATGGGATCCCACCGGCATCGACGACGCGCTGTACGGCGCGGATCGGCGGCGCCCGGGCGGCGCCGGGACCACAGGAGGGGACGCATCATGACGGACACAGGGACCGCGCAGCAGGCGGCGACGCAGAAGGTCGGCTTCATCGGGCTCGGCAACATGGGTGGGCGGATGGCGCGCTGCATCACGGCGGCGGACGTCGCGGTGCTCGGCTTCGACACGCGGGCCGAGTCCATCGCCGACGCGGGGGCGGACGCGGCCGGGAGTGCCGCCGACGTGGTCGCCGCGAGCGACGTCGTCCTGATGTCGCTGCCCGACAGTCGCGTCGTGGAGGCGATCGTCTACGGTGCAGGCTTCCTCGACGCCGTGCACGCCGGTCAGGTGATCGTGGACCTCAGCACCTCGTCGCCGGACTCCACCCGCGCCATCGCCGCCGAGGTCGCCGCGCGAGGCGCCGTGTACCTCGACGCCGGCATCTCCGGGGGAGCGGCGGCCGCCGAGAAGGGTGCCCTCACGCTCATGGTCGGCGGCGAGGCCGACGCGCTCGAGACCGTGCGGCCCGTGCTTGACCTCTTCTCCAGCACCGTCTTCCACTGCGGGGGCTCCGGAGCCGGGCACACCGTCAAGCTCCTCAACAACTTCCTCAACGCCGTGACGCTGTCGGCGACCGCCGAGGTCATGGTGGCGGCGAAGAAGGCCGACCTCGACCTCGAGACCGTGCTCGGCGTGATCAACGCGAGCTCCGGCGTGAGCTTCGCGAGCCTCAACCGGTTCCCGAAGATCATCCACGGCGACTACCTCAAGGGCGGCCTCACCAACACGCTCATGCTGAAGGATGTGACGCTCTACACGCAGCTCGTCGCGAGCCTCGGAGTGACGAGCCTCAACTCCGCCGGCCCGATCGCGAGCTTCGGCCTGGCCCGCGCCCTGGGCTACGCCGACGAGATCAGCAACACGGTCGTCGACGCGATCGGCGACGTCTCCGGAGGTGTGCGCCTGCACGACCCGGCGGCGGAGACGAACGACGACCAGACGGGAGCAGCCTCGTGATCATCACCCCGCCCACCGCCCACGCCGGCACCGCCGGCAAGCCGGGCTCGCAGTTCACGGGAGACGTCTTCCCGTACGTCACGATGCCCGCGACCGACGGAGTCACGATCAACACCGTCACCTTCACGCCCGGCGCCCGCACGTACCGGCACCACCACGAGAACGGGCAGATCCTGCAGGTTCTCGCCGGCCGCGGGCTCATCCGTGCCGGCGACGGCAGCGTCCGCGTCATCCGCGCAGGCGACACCGTGTGGTGCCCGCCCGGCGAGTCCCACTGGCACGGAGCATCACCGGACTCCGCCATGACCCACACCGCGATCTCACTCGGCACGACCGTGTGGGCCGACCCCGTGGACGACGACGAATACACGTCGCCCGCGATCGAACCCGGCGCAGCGGAACCGTCCGCCTCGCCCGACGCCGAGGAGGCACACCCGTGACCAGCGAAGGAACCCACGCCGAGTCCTACGAGCGCGGCATCGAGATGCGGAAGGCCGTGCTCGGCGCCGCCCACGTGGAGAAGTCGCTCGAGAACGTCTCCGAGTTCGCCCGCCCCATCCAGGAGCTCGTCACCGAGTACTGCTGGGGCGAGGTGTGGACGCGGCCGGGCCTCGACCGCCGCACGCGCAGCCTCCTCAACCTCGGGATGCTCACGGCGCTCAACCGTTCCCACGAGCTCGGCGTGCACGTGCGCGGCGCACTCACGAACGGCTGCACCGTGGAGGAGATCCAGGAGGCGCTCCTGCAGACGGCCATCTACGTCGGCGTTCCGGCGGCGCTCGAGTCGTTCCGCGTGGCGGAGAAGGTCATCGCCGAGCATGCCAAGGCCGCCGAGAAGTCGGACGCCGCACGGTGACGGGCTCAGCAGCGGGCACCGACGCGGGCACCGTCGCTTTCGTCGGGCTCGGCAACATGGGTACGCCCATGTCGGCCCGTCTCCTCGATGCGGGCTTCACCGTTCGGGGCTTCGACCTCAGCGACGACGCGCGTTCGCGGTTCGCCGAGGCCGGGGGGACGCCGGCCGTGTCCGCCGCCGAGGCCGCTCGGGCAGCCGAGCTCACGATCCTCATGCTCCCGAACTCCGCGGTCGTGACCGCCGTCGTGGACGAGCTGCTCGCGGCCGGGGCGCTCGCCGCCGGCTCGCTCGTCGTCGACATGAGCTCGTCAGAGCCTCTCGAGACACGGGCCCTCGCGAAGCGGCTCGCCGCGGTGGGCGTCCGGCTCGTGGACGCGCCCGTCTCGGGCGGCGTGAAGGGTGCGGTGGCCGGCACGCTCACGATCATGGTCGGGGGATCACCGGACGACGTGGCGGAGGCGCGGGCCGTGCTCGACCGCCTCGGCCGCGTCGTCCCCACCGGCGAGATCGGCTCGGGCCACGCGGTCAAGGCGCTCAACAACCTCCTCTCCGCGACGCACCTGTGGGTCACGAGCGAGGCGATGGAGGCGGGGAAGCGGTTCGGCCTCGACCCCGAGGTCATGCTCTCCGTCTTCAACGGGTCGAGCGGCCGCAGCGGGTCCACCGAGAACAAGTGGCCGAACTTCATCCTCCCCGGCACCTTCGACTCGGGCTTCGGCCTCCGGCTCATGCTCAAGGACATGCGGATCGCGGCCGGGCTCGCGCGCGCCGTCGGTGCGCCGTCGGAGCTCGGGGAGGACGCGATCGGGTTCTGGGCGACCGCCGCCGACGAGCTCGACCCGGCCGCCGACCACACGCGCGTGGCCGAGTGGATCCGCGAGCACCCCGCCGGGGCGTAGCCACGTCCCCGCCGCGATGGCATCACACGCTCACGTCGAAGGAGAACCCATGACCGACCTCACCGCCCGCCAGCAGGAGATCAAGGACGCGTTCGTCGAGCAGCGCGGCACCTGGAGTCCGCTCTGGGAGAGCATCCTGCGCCTCGATCCGGAGTTCCTCCTCTCCTACCTCGACTTCTCGATGGTGCCGTGGAAGAAGAACCACCTCGACGCGAAGACGAAGGAACTCATGTACATCGCGGTCGACGCCGCCGCGACGCACCTCTACCAGCCGGGCATCCGCCAGCACATCAAGGCGGCCCTCGACGTGGGCGCGACCCCGCAGGAGATCATGGAGGTCATCGAGCTCACGTCCACTCTCGGCATCCACGCCATGAACATCGGTGTTCCGCTGCTCGTGAAGGTGCTCGAGGAGAAGGGGCTGCGCACGGGACCGGCACCACTCGACGAGAACCAGGAGCGCGTGAAGGCCGAGTTCACCGAGAACCGCGGCTACTGGCACAGCTTCTGGGACGAGATGCTCGAACTCGACCCCGAGCTCTTCGAGGCGTACACGAACTTCTCGTCTGTGCCCTGGAAGACGGGCACGCTCTCACCGAAGGTGCGCGAGTTCGTCTACATCGCGTTCGACGCGGCCGCGACGCACCTGTACGTGCCCGGCCTCAAGCTGCACTACGAGAACGCCCTCGGCTACGGCGCCACGGTGGGCGAGCTCCTCGAGGTGCTCGAGATCGCGAGCGTCATCGGGATCCACGCGGCCACGACGGCCGTGCCGATCCTCGTGGAGGAGCTGGAAGCCCGCGGCACGGACTTCTGACACGCCCCCACGACCACGGTGAGGTGTCGCAATCCGTCGTCATCCGGGTCTGGACGGCAACGGAGCGCGACACCTCACGAGAGTCGGGTCGACGTCGGGTCAGCTGCGGCGACGGCGGAAGGCGGCGTCGATCGCGAAGAGACCCGGGCCCGTGAAGGCCAGAGCGAGGGACGCGACGCCGAGGGTGAGGACGAACTCGTAGCCGCCGTCGGAGGCGAAGAAGCCGCCGGCGATGTGCACGAGCACGAGAGCCACCGCCATGTTCACGGTGAGCAGGGCGCCGACGATGCGGGTGCCGAGTCCGAGGATGAGGAGCGCTCCCCCGCCGATCTCGAGGGCCGCGACGACGATCGCGGCGACCTCCGGCATCGGGACGCCCATCCCGGCGAAGCCCTCCTGCGTCGCGGGGATGCCGTTGATCCACACCTTCTGCACGCCGTGGGCGATGAACACCACGCCGACGACGAGGCGCAGGAGGAGCAGGCCGAGCGAGGTGCTCGCGCCCGGGCCGCGGCGCACCGGCGCCTGCGGGGTGGGGTCGGCCGTCATCGGGCCGAGGTCGTTCGCGGAGTCGTAACGGGTGTCCGCGGTGGTTCCGTTGGAGTGGGTCGTCATGATCTGACCTTTCTGAGGAAGGATCGTCGATGGCGGCGCGCTCGGGTCGCGAGAGCCGTGGACATCCAGTCGACCCCGCTCGGCCGGAACAGTCCCTCCGCTTCCCTCCCTTCACAGCCCCTTGCCAGCCCCCCGACACCCGCCCGACATCCCTCCCCAAAGTGCTACTCCCGAGCGAGGGCGCTAGGTGCAACTGGCGCCCTCGACATCGAGGTGTAGCCCTCACCCGCCATGCCCGACCCGAGCGAGGGCGATCGATCGCCTCCGATGCGACAGGATGAGGAGATGAGCTCCCACGTCCTCGGCCGCCCGTCCGCCTTCCTCTTCGATTGTGACGGCGTGCTCGTCGACTCGCTCGCGTCCGCAGAGGCGGCATGGAAGTCGTGGGCGGCGACCTACAAGCCCGACTTCGACATGGAGCGCGACATGCAGCACGGGCGCCGCGCGATGGACACGATCTCCGAGCTCGTGGAGGCCGACCTCGTGGAGCAGGCGTTCGAGGAGCTGCTCCAGAGCGAGATGGAGACGGTGGACGGAACCGACGCGATCCCCGGTGCGGTGGCACTCACCGAGTCTCTCCCCGCCGGCCGGTGGGTGGCCGTGACCTCCGGACCGCGGGAGCTCGCGCTCGCACGCCTCCACTCCGCCGGCATCACCCTCCCCGAGAAGCTCGTCACGGCGGAGGACGTGGACCGCGGAAAGCCCGACCCGCAGCCGTACGAGCGTGGCGCGGAGCACGCGGGCGTTCCGATTTCCGAGTGTGCCGTGTTCGAGGACGCCCCGGCGGGTATCGCTGCGGCACGCGCGGCCGGTGCGGGCTGGGTCGTCGGCATCGGGGCCGGTGCGCTCGAGCCGTGGAGCGATGGCAGCCTTCCCGACGTGGTGGTGCCGGACCTCGACGCCGTCCGCTTCGTCGACGGCGACCTCGTCATCCTCCGCACCCTCTCCTGACCCCACCTGACCCCGGGGGCTCACCCCGCGATGTCGTCCGTCTGCACCGATCGACATCGCCGGAACGGTATCGATCGGTGCAGACCGGCGACGTCATGACGGCCGGGATCGTGCTCAGCGGAGCGCGGCGAACCGCTCGGTGCGATCGACGGGTCCGATCACGATCAACGTGTCGCCCTCCGCGACGACGGACGTCGCGCCCGCCGCGTGCCACTCGCCGTCCGCGCCCTTGATCTTCACGACCGTCACGCCGTGGCGCCGCCGGATCGCCGACTCCTCGAGCGTCCGTCCCACGATCTCCTTCGGCGCCACGGTCTTCGCCACGGCGAGGTCCTCGTCGAACTCGACGTAGTCGAGCATCGAGCCGCGTACGAGGTGCGCGACCCGGCGGCCCATGTCGGCCTCCGGGTAGATCACGTGGTCGATGCCGAGCTGCTCGAGGATGAGCCCGTGCTGCTCGCTGATCGCCTTCGCCCAGATGGAGCGCACGTTCATCCGCTTGAGGAGCGAACAGGTGAGGATGCTCGCCTGGATGTCGGAGCCGATGCCCACGACGACGCGGTCGAAGTCGGCCACGCCGAGCTGGTCGAGGGCCGCCTGGCGGGTCGAATCGGCGCGGACCACATGGGTGAGCACGCCGTTGAGCCCCTGGACGGTGTCCTCGTCGGAGTCGACACCGAGGACCTCGGTACCGGAGCGGGCGAGTTCGGCGGCGAGCGAGCCACCGAACCGACCGAGACCGATGACGGCCACGGAGGCGGCGCCGTTGGCGTGCGAGCGGCGACGGAGAAGAGAGAAGTTATCCAATGATCGGACGCTCCTTCGGGAGTTCGTATTCGCGTTTCTGGATGGTGAGGGCGAGGGCGGAACCGAGGGCGACCGGCCCCAGGCGCCCGATGAACATGAGGACGATGAGGATCGCCTGGGCTGCGGGCGGCAGGCTCGCCGTGATGCCCGTGGAGAGACCCACGGTCGCGAAGGCCGAGATCACTTCGAAGAGGACGCGATCGAGCCCGAGGCCCGTCATGAGCATGATGGCGAGGGTCGAAGCCACCACGAGGGCTACGGACAGCAGCGCCACGGTGAGGGCCTCGCGGTGGGTGGATCGCGGCAGCCGCTTCCCGAACATGTTCACGGCGGTATCGCCGCGCAGCTCGGCGACGATGATGAAGAAGAGCACTGCGAACGTCGTGATCTTGAGACCACCGGCCGTTCCCGCCGGGCCGCCGCCGATGAACATGAGGATGTCGGTGACGAGCCAGCTCGCCGGGTGCATCTGCGACACGTCGATCGAGTTGAATCCCGCCGTGCGCGGCATCACGGCCGACGTGAATCCGGCGAGCAGCCGACCCGCGGGGTCGAGCGCTCCGAGTGTCGCGGGGTTCGACCATTCCAGGATGGTCAGGACGATCGTTCCGACCACGAGGAGGACGACGGATCCGACGATCACCGTGACGGTGTTGAGCGTCCATGAGCGGGGGAGTGCGATGCGCTTCCGCAGCTCCATGATCACGGGGAAGCCGAGTCCGCCGAGGATGATGGCCGCGCAGATGGGGAGGCAGATCCACGGGTCCGCGGCGAACGACACGAGGTTGTCGCTGAAGAGGGCGAAGCCGGCGTTGTTGAAGGACGACACCGCGTGGAAGACCCCCAGGTAGAGCGCGTCGCCGAGGTCCTTGTCGTAGCCGATCCACCACCGGGCGGCGAGGATGAGGGCGACGGCGGCCTGGATCGTCACCGTGATGAGGGCGACGCCTTTCAAGACGCGGCGCACGTCGCCGACCGCGACGGTGTGCGTCTCGCTCACGGCCGACAGTCGCGTGCGCAGACCGAGCCGGCGGGCCACGAGGAGCCCGAGCAGCGTCGCGAGGGACATGACGCCGAATCCGCCGATCTGGATGAGGGCGAGGATGACGCCCTGCCCGAACGGCGACCAGAAGGTGGGGGTGTCCACGATGATGTGGCCGGTGACGCACAGGGCGCTCGTGGCGGTGAAGAGGGCCTCCATGAATGTTGCGGAGCGACCCTGCACCGCGATCGGCAAGGACAGGAGAGCCGTGCCGACGGCGAGGACGCCCGCGAAGGCGAGGGCGATGACCTGGGCCGGCCGGATGGTGCGCAGGATCGACGGGCGCCTGGACGGGGTCGTCATCGCATGCTCCCGGCCGCGGAAGCGCGCCCGGTGGGGGCCGCGGACGGCGGCGGCGGGGCGGACGGGGCGGACATCACGCCCTCACGCTACTGCCACCGGCGGCGATCTTCCGTTCGGATGGAGGACGGTGTCAGCGCCAGCTGTGCTCGGGGCGCCAGCCGATCGTCGTGGCGGCCCGTTCCGAGTCGAAGAGGCCTGTCGTGCCGGGGAAGGCACGGCGTCGTTCCGCGCCGGGGAGGTGCCGGTCGAGCAGCTCGGACGTCAGCGTGCGCGAGGTCGTGTCGGCCGCCGCGATCACGAGAGCCTCGTATCCGCGATGCGCTGGCAGGGGATCGAGCGCGAGGATGCTCGCGCGCGCGGCATCGCGCAGGTCGACGTAGCCCCACAGATCGTCGACGCCCGCCCCCTCGTCGGCCTCGTCCGTCCTCCCGGTGATCTCGTCGGGCGTGGCGATCCAGTGGAAGCGGAGAGCCGTCACGGTCATGCCGCGGCGGTGGAACATCCGGGCCGCGGCCTCGGTGACATCCTTCGTGAGCGCATACGGGTCCACGTAGGCGAGGGGGGTGTCCTCGTCCACCGGGACGGAGGGATACAGCACCGGTTCGGGGGCCCAGTCGCCCGCCCACGCGGTGCCGTAGATCGAGCCGCTCGATGCGACGACGGCCGTCCCGATGCCGGCGAGCCACGCCTGCTCGAGCGCGTTGAACGTCGCGAGCGAGTTGATGCGCACGAGCTCGGCCGGCTCGATGTCCTCCGGGCTCGGGATGGCGGCGCAGTGGACGACCGCGTCGGCTCCCGCCATCGACGCCGCGACGGCCGCGGGGTCGAGCAGGTCCACGGACGCGTCCCCCACGAGATCCGCCTCGATCACGGCGCGTCCGGCCGCGTGCAACTGGGCGACGACCTCGCGCCCGAGCTTGCCGGCCGAGCCGCTCACCCAGATCGTGTCGAGTGTCGTGGGGGTCTCGTCGCGTCGTCGCATGTCCCGACCCTAGCGAGGAGGTGTCTGTGCGTCTTGCGCTTGCGCGGCCGGCTTGGGAGCCTGTCAGGATGGATCCTCTCGCGGGCCTCGCCCTGACCGTCGTCTTCGCCGCCGTCGCGCTCTACACCCTCTATTGGGTCATCCGCCGGGCTGTCGCGGGCGGTATCCGGGACGCGCGCGAGCAGCCGTCGGATCCGGCCAGCCCGCAGGAGGACGTCCCCGAGGCCGGGTGACCCCAGCCGCACACCCCCTTCGGGCGTCGCAGCGACGTCGATCGCATCGATAGGGTTCTGCCCATGAGCATTCCCGCACCCGCCCCGATCACCATCCCCGATCACCGCGGCCCGGCCAGGCGCGCCTGGCTGACGGCGTTCTTCATCTGCGCCGGTCTCGCGCTGCTCGGGGCTGTCGCCATGATCCCGGTCTTCTTCATCTCGGTGGCCGACTCGACGATCGCGCCCTTCGTCGCGCTGATGAGCGTGCTCGCGGTGCTCATCCTCTTCATGATCGTCGCCGTCATCGTCGTCTGGAGCCAGCGCAGCGGCCTCGTGTCGCAGGTGAGCGACGCTCTCACGCTCGCCGGACACCCCGGCGTCGACGCCCGTCGCCTGGTGGCGGGACAGCAGGTGGCCTCGCCCGCCGGTTACTGGCTGAGGCTGCGCCGGGAGAGCAACGCGTCGGGCCACTGGCTCCTCGTCGATCGGGTCGGCTGAACCGCACCGCGCGCCCGCGAGAGAATGGACGGATGAGCGCTTCTCTCGTGGCCAAGGGCCTCGCCGGCGGCTACGGCCACCGCACGCTGTTCGACGGCCTCGACCTCACCGTCGCCCCGGGTGGTGTCGTGGGTGTCGTCGGCGCGAACGGCGCCGGGAAGTCCACGCTGTTGCGCATCCTCGCCGGGGTGGACGAGCCGCAGGCGGGCACGATCACGCTGAACCCCGGCGACGCGTTCGTGGGGTGGTTGCCGCAGGAGCACGAGCGCGTCCCGGGCGAGACGGTCACGGAGTACGTGGGTCGGCGCACGGGCTGCACGCAGGCGACGGCCGACATGGACGCGGCGGCGGCCCTGCTCGCGACCCCGGAGGACGCTCCGGCGGGCGTCGACCCCAATGACGCGTACTCGGTGGCCCTCGATCGCTGGCTGGCGAGCGGCGCGGCCGACCTCGACGAGCGTCTCCCGGTCGTGCTCCACGACCTCGGCCTCGCGAGCGGCGGCGCGGTCGGTCCCGACAGCGAGATGACCGGCCTCAGCGGCGGTCAGGCCGCGCGTGTCGGCCTCGCGGCGCTGCTCCTCAGCCGCTTCGACATCGTGCTCCTCGACGAGCCCACGAACGATCTCGACCTCGACGGGCTCGACCGCCTCGAACGCTTCGTGCGCGAGCAGCGCGGCGGCGTCGTGCTCGTGAGTCACGACCGCGAGTTCCTGGCGCGGTCCGTCGCGACCGTGCTCGAGCTCGACCTCGCCCAGTCGTCGAACCGCGTCTTCGGCGGCGGCTACGACGCCTACCTCGAGGAGCGCGAGACGGCCAGGCGGCACGCCCGCGAGGCCTACGACGAGTTCGCCGAGAAGAAGGCAGACCTCGTGGGTCGCGCCCGCACGCAGCGGGAATGGTCGAGCCAGGGCGTGCGGAACGCGATGAAGAAGTCCCCGGACAACGACAAGATCCGCCGTAAGGCGGCCACGGAGTCGAGCGAGAAGCAGGCGCAGAAGGTGCGCCAGATGGAGAGCCGCATCGCGCGACTCGACGAGGTCGACGAGCCCCGCAAGGAGTGGAAGCTCGAGTTCACGATCGGGGAGGCGCCGCGGTCGAGCGCCGTCGTGTCGACGCTGAGCGGCGCCGTCTTCCGGCAGGGCGAACCGGGGGCGGAATTCGTCCTCGGCCCCGTCTCGGTGCAGGTGAACGGCGGCGACCGCATCGGCATCACGGGACCGAACGGTGCCGGCAAGTCCACGCTGCTGAGGGGGCTGCTCGGGCGGCAGGCTCCCGATGAGGGCGCGGCTGCCCTCGGAGCGAGCGTCGCGATCGGCGAGATCGACCAGGCACGCGCCCAGCTCACCGGCGACCGGCCGCTCGCCGACGCGGTCGAGGCGATCCTCCCGGACTGGCCGCAGGCCGAGGTGCGCACACTGCTCGCGAAGTTCGGTCTGAAGGGCGACCACGTGTCGCGCCCCGTCGACGAGCTCTCGCCGGGGGAGCGCACCCGTGCGGGACTCGCCCTCCTGCAGGCGCGCGGCGTCAACGTGCTCGTGCTCGACGAGCCCACCAACCACCTCGACCTCGCGGCGATCGAGCAGCTCGAGCAGGCGCTCGACTCGTACGACGGCACCCTGCTCCTCGTCACCCACGACCGCCGCATGCTCGACACCGTTCGTCTCGACCGCCACTGGCGCGTCGAGGACGGGACGGTCGCGGAGCTGTGAGCGCGGATCGGCCTCGCGGCAGGCTCGTCGCGTCGGCGCTCGCCGTCGACGTCGTGCTCGTCGTCGCCTTCGCGGCTCTCGGTCGCCGGACGCACGACGACGGAGACGTGCTCGGCCCGGGTGGTCTCGGCCTCGCCCAGACGGCCTGGCCGTTCCTCGTCGCTCTCGCCGTGGGCTGGGCCGTCGCGCGCGCCTGGCGCCGACCGCTCGCTCCGCTCCGCAGCGGCCTGCCGATCTGGGTCACGACGGTGGTCGGCGGTCTGCTCCTCCGTCTCGTGAGCGGACAGGGGACCGCGCCGGCGTTCATCGTCGTCGCCACGCTCACGCTCGGCCTGCTGCTCGTGGGGTGGCGGGCCGTCGCGGCGCTGGTCGCCCGGCGCGCGTAGTCGTCCACATTCCATCCGCCCCTCCAGTTAGCCTCCACGTCATGGGGGAGAACAGCTACAGCGGGCGCGGCTATTGGGCCAGCCAGATGATCGTGTGCGCGGTGGCCGGGGTCGGAGGCATCGTCGGCGGGCCCATCGTCATGCTGACCGACGACGAGTCGCCGGGCTACGGACTGATCTTCTTCCTCGCCGGGATTGCGTTCCTCTGTACGTTCGTGTGGCTGGTTCGGGCCTATCGGAGGAGCGACAAGCAGGGTCGCGCAATTTACGCATGGGCGATCATGCAGCAGCACGAGTACCGGATCCCGCGGAACGACGTCGTCGTGATGGCGACCGCTGCGCGCGCTCGCGGCGGCGGACTCACTCTCGATGAGCTCCGGGCGCTCCAGGCGATGCGGCCCGAGATCCCGTACCCGGGCGAGTGGCCCACCGATCGCACGCGTCGGAATCCAGGCCCGTGAGACCCGGGCCGTGCCGGCGCATCGTCGCCGCGTGCGCGTAGCCCGCGCGCCCCGTCCGCACAATCCCTGTGCCCGCTCCCATCGTGCGGGCGTAGCGTTGAACCATGGAATTCCGATACCTCGGCAACAGCGGACTCAAGATCTCAGAGATCATCTACGGCAACTGGCTCACCCACGGATCGCAGGTGGAGAACGACACGGCGACGAAGTCGGTCCGTGCCGCCCTCGATGCGGGCATCACCACCTTCGACACGGCCGACGGCTACGCGAACGGCGCGGCGGAGACCGTGCTCGGCGAGGCCCTCAAGGACGAACGGCGTGCGGGCATCGAGATCTTCACGAAGGTCTACTTCCCGACCGGCCCGAAGCAGCACAACGACACCGGCCTCAGCCGAAAGCACATCCGGCACTCGATCGACGAGTCGCTCTCGCGACTGCAGACCGACTACGTCGACCTGTATCAGGCGCACCGCTACGACTACGAGACGCCCCTCGAGGAGACGATGGCCGCGTTCGCGGAGGTCGTCCGCCAGGGCAAGGCCCTCTACATCGGCGTGTCCGAGTGGACGGCCGAGCAGCTCACGGAGGCGCACAAGCTGGCCGAGGACCTCGGCATCCAGCTCGTCTCGAACCAGCCGCAGTACTCGATGCTGTGGCGGGTCATCGAGGAGAAGGTCGTGCCGACCTCCCGCGACCTCGGCATCTCGCAGATCGTCTGGTCGCCCATCGCGCAGGGTGTGCTCACCGGCAAGTACAAGCCGGGCGAGGAGCTCCCCGCGGGCAGCCGCGCCACCGATGAGAAGGGCGGTGCGGACATGATCAAGCGGTTCATGAACGACGACACCCTCTCGCGCGTGCAGAAGCTCGCACCGATCGCCGACGACCTCGGCATCACGATGGCTCAGCTCGCCGTGGCGTGGACGCTCGCGAACGACAACGTCGCCGGTGCGATCGTGGGAGCGTCGAAGCCGGAGCAGATCGAGTCGAACGCGGCAGCGGCCGGCGTGAAGCTCGACTCGTCCGTGCTCAGCGCGATCGACGAGGCCCTGGGCGACCTGCCCGAGACGGATCCGTCGGAGACGAAGTCGCCGGAGGGCCGCCTGGCCTGACCCGGCCCTTCCGTACGCGACGACGGCCCGCCCTCTCCTCGGAGAAGGCGGGCCGCCGTTCGTTCGCGGTGGAGTGTGATCAGGCCGGGACCTTCCACTGCTGCGGCCAGAGGCCGTTGCAGTCGTAGAGCGACAGGTCGGTTCCGGGGGTCAGGTTGCCGGCCGGGAGGTCGAGGCACCGCCCTGACTGCGGATTGCGGATCGAGCCGTTCGACTGCGGGATCCACTGCTGACCGGCCGAGCCGTCACAGGTCCACAGCTCGATCTTCGTCCCGTTCGCCGTGCCCGTGCCGGTACCGTCGAGGTCCATGCACTTGCCGAAGGCGCGGAGGGTGCCGTCGGCTGTGCGCGACCACTGCTGGCCGGGCACGCCCGAGCACGTCCACACCTGGATCGCCCTGCCGTTCACCCCGGTGTTGGTGTCCACGTCGACGCAGAGCGTGTTCGTGCCGGGACCCGTGATCGGACCGGTCGGCTGACCGGGGAGGGCCCACACCTGCGACGACAGGCCGTTGCAGTCGTAGATCTGCAGGTCGGTGCCGTCGGCGGTGTTGCCCTGCGGGAGATCGAGGCAGCGCCCCGACTGCGGGTTCAGGAGGCTGCCGTTCGCCTGCGGTCGCCACTGCTGTGCTCCCGCGTTCGGGAGGCAGTCCCACAACTGCACGGGGCTGAAGTTGGCCGTGCCGTTGCTCGTGATGTCGAGGCATTTGCCGAACGCGCGGATCGTGCCGTCGGCCGACACCGACCAGCGCTGGCCCGTCGCGATTCCGCATGTGTACAGCTGGACGGCTCGTCCGCTCACCGCGGTGTTCGTGTCGACGTCGACGCATTTCCCTCCGGGACCCGTGATCTGGCCGGTCGGCCCGGGCAGCGATCCGATGCCGACCCTCAGCTCGCACTGGTTGTTCTGGCCGAGCCACGTGGCTGCGAAGTAGACGAAGCTCGTGCCGTCCTCACGGGGGATCGCGGGTGTCGAGTAGCCGGGGCACGACGGCACACCGGTGCCGTAGCCGCCCGTGGGGTTCACCGTGACGGGTGCCTCGAGTTCGGTCCACGCTCCGACGCCGAGGTTCGTGTTGGCGAAGAGCACCGATCCGGATTCGGCGAGCACGGTCTTATTGCCCGTCGGCCCTGACACGACTCGTTGGCCGGAGAGCAGTACGGTCCCGTTCGGGCCGCCGCCCGGTATCCACGAGACGTACGGCGTGTGGAGGAGCTCACGGGAATCTGACGTCTGCACGAGGGTGCCGGCAGTGCCGAGCGTGCCCCAGTTCAGTCCGTCCGAGCTGAATTTGATGTACACCTCGCACGCGTGGTCGGCGTTCGTCGCGTCCCGGCACATCTCGTACGACATCACGAACTGTCCGTTGGGGAGCTCGGCGAACGTCTGCATACCGGGGCGGGCGAGGTTGTCGCTCGGGAACGCCACGTCCTGCACGAGCGTGCTACTCCAGCTCGCCCCGCCGTTGGTCGAGGTGTAGTGCCCGATCACCTGGTTGTTCGTGGAGCTGTTCGCGGGACGCTCGTCGGAGATGAAACACGCGAGGGTGCCGTCGTCCGCCACGAGGAAGGTGGGCTCCCAGATGCCGTGGCCCCAGCCGTTCGGCTGGCCGGAGGTCTGCGTGCAGTTCGAGAGGTACTGCCACGTCTGTCCCTTGTTGGTGCTCTTGAACACCTCGACCTTCTGGGCGGTGTAGTTCCCCACGCTCCACGCGGTTCCCGCCGCCAGGATGTCGCCCTGGTTCAGGCCCGGAATGGTGCGCGGCACCTCGAAGAGCGTCGGCGCCTCGATGTCCCATCCGGCGGTGTTCGAGGAGATCGAGGAGATCTGGCTCCAGCTCGTGCCGCCATTCGTGCTGCGGTAGATCGGCATCGTCGTCGGCCCGTTGTGGCCGCCCTTCGCGAAGGTCGCGAGCATGGTCTGGGCGCTCGAGCCGTCGTGATCGAGGCGGATCGCGCGGGGGTAGCCGGCCGTGCCGTTGGGGAACGAGGCGAGGTTCGGCGAGTAGAGCACCTGTCCGGCCTGAGCGGCGGACGCCGGTGCGGCGCCCGTGGGAACGAGGGCCACGAGCAGGCCGCCGACGAGGGCGGCGAGCAGGACGATGAGCAGATGCGGGTGCGGTCGAGAGCGGGCGATGGACGTCATGAGGGGTTCCCTCCGGTCGAGGACGCGCCAACGCAGGACACACTCTGCCACGGCATTTGCCATCGTTGCAAGAGGCGCGTGCAGCGCGGTCAGCCGCCGGAGCTCTCCCGGACGTGCAGCGTGTGGGGGGCCACGATCTGCTCGGGCTCCACGTCGGGGTCGTCGATTCGGGCAGCGATCCGTGCGACGGCCTGCTCCGAGATGAACGCCGTATCGAGCGAGACGGAGCTGAGCGAGGGACGCGAGTAGCGCCCCTCCTCGATGTCGTCGATGCCGATGATCGCGACGTCGTCCGGCACCGAGAGACCCGCGTCGAACACGGCACGCATCGCGCCCATCGCGAGCAGGTCGGAGAAGCAGAAGATGGCGTCGGGTCGCGGATCCAGCCGCAGCAGTTCCGTCGCGGCGGTGTAGCCGTCGGCCCGGCTGTAGTGCGCCGCGGCTCGCGCGTAGTCCGGGTCCACCTCGAGCCCGGCCTCCCGCAACGCCTGCTCGTATCCTGCGGTGCGCTGCTGGGGCGTGGCGTACGGCTCGAGCGGCTGGGCGCCGATCGCGGCGATGCGGGTGTGCCCGCGGGCGAGGAGATGCGCGACGGCGTCGTGCGCTGCCTGCACGTTGTCGATCGCCACGTGGTCGAAGCGGCCGTCGAACTGGTGCTCCCCGAGGAGCACGAGGGGGATGCGAGTCGTCGAGTCCATCTCGAGCAGCTCGGCCTGCGTGACGAGGGGACTGAAGAGGATGCCGTCGAAGAGCATCGTGCGGTCGTCGCCGGTCAGGAGTTCGCGCTCGCGCTCGTGGTCGTGCCCCGTCTGGTCGATCATGACGCGGTAGTCGAGCTCCGCGGCCGCGGTGATGACGTCGCGGGCGAGCGCGCTGAAGTATGGCACGTCGATCTCGGGCACGATGAGCGCGAGCATGCCCGTGCGCCCCGTCCGCAGGGTGCGGGCGGCGGGATTCGGCCGGTAGTCGAGCTCGTCGATCGCGGCGAGGACTCGCTGGCGCATCCTCTCGCTCACGTGCGTGTAGCCGGAGACGACGTTCGACACGGTGCGCACGGAGACGTCCGCGCGGGCGGCGACGTCTCGCAGTGTTGCCGGCATCCCCACCTCCTCGATCGGACGATCCCTGGCCGTCAGCATGGCCGGATCGATGTCGCCCAGCATAACGTTTGCAACGATTGCAAACAGCCGCTATGGTTTTGCCTACGTTGGCAAACGTCGATCCGTCGCCCGAGATGATCGCGGCAGCAGACGAAACCCATGTCACAAAGGAGTGTCAGTTGCACCAGCTCACGCCCACCGGCGCCTCCCGCCGGCGCCCCACCCGCCGTCGCGGCCTCGCCGTCCTGAGCGGCGCCGCGATCGTGGCCCTCGGCCTCACCGCCTGCGGGCCCGACATCACCGCCGGCACCGACGGCGGCGACGCCTCCGCGAACCGCCTCCAGGCGCCCACCGAGGACTCGCCCTCGGGAGAGATCACAATCTGGGACCGCTCGGGAGACCTCTACGAGGTGTTCGACGACGCCATCGACGACTTCAACGAGGTCTACCCCGACATCACCGTGAACCACGAGGCCGTCGACATCGACGCGAAGCTCCAGAACACGCTCATCACGGGCACCGACGTGCCCGACGGCGTCTTCCTCGACGACGCGAAGATCGCCGGGTTCGCCGACTACATGTGGGACCTCAGCGACGTGCTCGACCCGTACGTCGACGACATCGCCCAGCAGAAGATCGACGTCAACTCCACGGGCGGCGGCATCTACGGCGTTCCCTACGACTCGAACCCCGGCCTGCTCTACTACAACGCGACCGCGCTCGAGGCTCAGGGCATCGACGCCACCCAGATCGAGACGTACGACGACCTCCTCGAGGCCTCGCGCGCCTACCAGGAAGCCGTGCCCTCCGCGAAGCCGATCCACCTCGAGCAGTCGCCGTTCCTCGCCCAGCTGCAGCTCGAGATGTACGCGAGCCAGCTCGGCACGAGCCTCGCCGACGCCGACGGGAACCTGCGCATCGACTCGCCCGAGTACGAGCAGATCCTCGGGTTCCTCGACACCGTGCAGCAGGAGGGGCTCGGCACGCGCGCCGAGTACCTCGGCCCGACGGACATCGCCGAGATGGAGAACGGCAACCAGGTCTTCTACCCCTGGGCGATCTGGTTCGACTTCGCCCCGCAGCAGCTCCTCCCCGAGACCTCGGGTGACTGGCGCGCCATGGAGCTCCCCGCGTGGGAGGAGGGCGGCGCGCGCAGCGGTGCGATGGGCGGCTCGTCCTTCGCGATCCCGAAGGACGGCGAGAACGCGGAACTCGCGTGGCTCTTCTACGAGTTCCTGATGTTCGACGAGGCCGGCTACACCGCGGTGTGGGGTCCGACCGACACCTACCCGACGGGCCTCAACACGTCGATCCCGAGCTACCAGCCGGCGGCCGATCCCGATGCGCCGCTCTTCGAGCCGGTCGACGGGCTCGGCGGCCAGGATCTCTGGTCCGTCGCCACCCAGGCATCCACCGAGATCCCCGCGGCGGCGCCGACGCCCTCGTGGTGGGCGGGAGCCGTCGACTACCTGGGCTCCGACATCCAGCGGATGCTCGACGGCGAGCTGACCCCGGCCGAGGTCATCGAGAAGTCCTCCGCCGACATCCAGTCGAACCTCATCGACCGGCAGTGACCGACGGGGGCCGGCGCCGCGCGCGCCGGCCCCACCCCGGCCACCCCCACACCCATCGCATGGCACCGCACTCGAGAAGGGAGACGACATGACCACGATCACCGGCGCACGCACGCGTCGCCGTCTCGCGCCGTACCTGTTCGTCGCACCGTTCGTGGCGGTGTTCATCGCCTTCAGCATCTACCCGCTGATCTTCACGGCCCGGCTGAGCTTCACGAACTGGCGCGGCTCCGGCGCCGCCGAATGGGTGGGATGGGACAACTACCTGTACCTGCTCGGCAACGAGGGGTTCTGGAGCTCGATCGCCAACTCGGCCGTGCTGTGGCTCCTGATCATTCCCGCCCAACTCGTGATCGCGCTCATCGCCGCCGTGCTGCTCGACAATGCGAAGCTCAAGCTGCGCAGCCTCTACCGGGTGGCCTTCGTCGTGCCGTTCGTGACGCCGCTCGTGGCGATCGCGCAGGTGTGGGTCGTGGTCTTCGACCAGAACTACGGGGCGGTGAACGGGCTCCTCGGCCTCGTCGGCCTGCCCGACGTGGGCTGGCTCACGACGAGCGAGTGGGCAAAGCCCACCCTTGCGCTGCTGTTCGTGTGGAAGACCACGGGCTTCATCGTGCTCATCCTGCTCTCCGGTCTCCAGTCGATCGATTCGAGCGTCTACGAGGCGGCGGACCTCGACGGCGCCGGGCGGCTGCGGCAGCTGTGGAGCATCACCGTTCCGCTCCTCCGGCGCACGATCATGTTCGCCGTCGTGCTGCAGACGCTCGCGGTGTTCCAGATGTTCGCGGAGCCGTTCGTCGTGACGCAGGGAGGCCCGTACGGCTCGACGACCACGGCCGGCTACTACCTCTACAACCACATCACCCGCGCCGATCTCGGAACGGGGGCGGCGAACTCGTTCCTGCTCGTGATCCTCGTGATGGCGTTGTCGCTCGGGTTCGTGCGACTCCTGAGGGCGAAGGACTGACGACATGACCGCCTCGACTCTCACCGTCCCCGGCACGAGCGGCCCGGAGACCCCGGATGCGCCGCCGCTGACGGAGGCCGCTCGTCGTCCCCGACGGACGCGCCCCGCGATCGTGTCGCACGTGTTCCTCGCCCTCCTGCTCGTCGGGTTCCTCGCCCCCGTGGTGTGGGCGCTCCTCTCGGCGTTCAAGCCCGCGAACGACATCATCACGTCGCCGCTCGGCTTCGATCCCACCCGGTTCACCCTCGACAACTACATCGCGATGTTCCAGGACGTGCCGATCGCGTCGGGCTTCGCGAACACCGCCGTCGTGCTCGTGTTCAAGGGGGCGATCACTCTTTTCTTCGCCCCACTCGCGGCCTACGCGTTCGCGAAGTACGACTTCATCGGGAAGAACCTGATCTTCGGGGCCGTGCTCGTGACGCTCATGCTGCCGACGATCGTGCTCATCATTCCGCTGCTGCTCGAGATGAAGCAGCTCGGCTGGGTGAACACGTACCAGGCGCTCATCCTCCCCGGCTCCGTCGACGCGTTCGCGATCTTCTGGATGCGGCAGGTCATCGCCGCGGTGCCGGACGAACTGCTCGACGCCGCGCGCGTCGACGGCTGCGGTGAGTTCGGCATCTTCTGGCGCGTCGTCCTGCCGGTGATCCGCCCCGGACTCGCCGGGCTGGCTGTGCTCACCATCATGAACATCTACAACGACTTCGTGTGGCCGGTGGTCGTCGCGAGCTCTGACCGGATGGCCACCCTGCAGGTCGTGCTCTCGACGCTCGCCCAGAACATCACGGGCAATCGCATCGGCGCCGACTACGCGACGGTCACCGGCGAGCTGCTCGCCGCGAGCTCGATCGCACTCATCCCGCTGCTCGTGCTCTTCATCGCACTGCAGCGCCATTTCATCAACGGAATCCTCGCTGGAAGCGTGAAGGGCTGACCATGACACTGACGACCGACCCGACGACGACGGCAGCTGACGCCGTCACCGCCGCCCCGACCGCGGCCGTTCCCGCCGCCACCGTCCCGAAGCCGGAGTACCCGCGACCCGACCTCGACCGGTCCGCGCGCTGGATCACGCTCAACGGCGAATGGGACTTCACGAGCGTCGACGGAGCGTCGACGATCCTCGTCCCCTTCGCGTGGGAGACGCCCGCCTCGGGCGTCGGGCGCACCTGGCTCGAGTCGGCGACGTACTCTCGCACGACCGAGGTACCGACGGAGTGGACGGGCTCGCGCGTCGTCCTGTCGTTCGGTGCGGTCTGGCACCGGGCCGTCGTCCGCATCGACGGAGAGACGGTGGGGGAGCACGTCGGCGGCTACACGTCATTCGAGTTCGACATCACGGACCACGTCAGCCCTGGAACGTCGGCGCGGCTCGAGGTGGAGGTCGACGCCCCGGCCGACAAGCGCTCGATCGTGCACGGCAAGCAGCGCTCCATCCCGCGCGACGACTACGACGGCGTCTCCTTCACTCCCACCTCCGGCATCTGGCAGAGCGTGTGGCTCGAGGCGCGTGGCCGGACGTACGCCGGCACCGTCGAGCTGCGCGGCGACTCGCGGACGGGCATCGACGTCGCGGTCGCCTTCGCGGGTGACGATCCCACGGGCGCCCGTGCGGTCGCGACGATCGTCGGCGGGAGCGAGCAGGGCGAGAGTGTCGAGCTCGTCGCGGGCGCCGACGGTCGTGCCGTCGCGCGGCTGGACATCGCGGCCCCGCGGCTCTGGTCGCCGGAGGACCCGCACCTCTACCGGGTGGAGATCGTCACCGGCGAGGGAGACTCGGCCGACCGGGTGACCGCCACGACGGGACTCCGCACGATCGAGGTGCGCGGGGAGCAGCTGTTCCTCAACGACGAACGCCTCTACATCCGTGGCGTCCTCGACCAGGGGTACTGGCCCGAGACGGGGCTGACGGCGCCCGACGACGAGGCGCTCCTCGCCGACCTGCACCTCGCGCGGGACCTCGGCTTCACCCTCGTGCGCAAACACCTCAAGTTCGAGGAGCCCCGCTGGCTGCACTTCGCGGACGAACTGGGCATGCTCGTGTGGGCGGAGCCCGCGTGCCCCAGTCGGTTCAGCCCCGAGGCGGCCGCGGCCTTCGAGGAGCAGATCGCGCCGATGGTGGAGCGCGACGGCAACCACCCGTCCATCGTCGTCTGGGGCCTCTACAACGAGGAGTGGGGCCTCGACTGGGACATCCCGGGCAGCTCGGAGCGCGCGGACGCGGCCGTCGCAGCCTACGACGCGCTCGCCGCGATCGACCGCTCGCGACCCATCGTGGAGAACTCGGGCTGGGCGCACGTGCGCACCGACCTCGTCGACTGGCACTACTACGAGCCGGACCCGGCCACGTGGGCGCGGAACGTCGCGGAGCTGGCAAGCGGTGAACGGCACGACTTCCCGGTGAAGCTCGGGCCGGACTTCGTCGTGGACAAGAGCCTCTACGGGTCGGCGGAGCACCCGCGCGAGGGTGTCCCGATCCTCAACAGCGAGTACGGCGAGGGCTTCACGAGCCTCGAGCGCGCGTGGCACGTGCGCTGGCAGACGCAGGAACTGCGCCGGCACGACCGCTTCGCCGGCTACGTGTACACCGAGCTCGCCGACGTCGAGCACGAGAGCGCCGGCCTCGTCGACACGTTCCGTCGGGCGAAGGACTGGGGCGGCCTCGACCCGGCGGACGCGAACGCGGACACCGTCCTCATCGTCGACCTCGTGCCCGCGAGCGCCGGGGCGGACATCCCCGTACCGGAGGAGGACCTGACGATCGCGCTGCGCGTGTCCCACCACGGGCGGTCCGCCGTGAGCGGTCGCGTGCGCGGGGTCTGGGTGCCGGCCGGTCAGTCGTTCCTCGCGGCCGGCGCCTCCGGCGCCGGAGCAGCAGCTGGGGATCCGGATGTCGCCGACTCGGACACGATCCCCGTAGAGCCGTTCGTCGTGAGTGCGCCCGTCTCGATCACCGTCGCGCCGCCCGCGGGTCCCGCGCGCCTGCTGCTGTCGTTCGTGCTCGACGACGGCACCGTCGCTGCCCGCACGTTCGTCGACGCGGCCCCGATCGAGGAGCCGAACCGTCGCGGAGCCCGACCCGCGACCCCCTGAGCCGTGGCGCGCGTCACCTTGCCAACGCGGCGCGCGCCACACCCTTCCTCGCTGAGCTGTCGTATCCGGACGGCCGGGACGTCGCTTCACCGTCCATCGGTGACAACCCGGTGCGCGGTGGGTGATGCTCAGCGCCGCAGGTAGACGGGGGCGGACCCGTAGTCGCGGATGGCGGCGCCACGCGCTTCCGCCCACCAGGAGCGGCGGCGTGCGTAGCGCCAGAAGCCGAACGCCGCGAGGCCGGCACCGATGACCATGAGTCCGAGTGCGGGCAGCAGCTCGTCCGGCTCGAGGGTGCTGCCGTACGCGACGGTGAGTCCCACGGTCACGAGTCCGAGTCCGAGCCCGCTCACGAGGAAGACGGCGCCGAGGATCCCCACCACGAGATCGATCCGCGGGTTGCGCATCGCCCAGAGGAAGTAGACCATCTGCCCCGACGATCCGGACGCTCCCGGGTCGGCCCGACCGAGCCCTTCGGCGATGCGGTGCAGTCGCAGGTGGTCGCGGGCCTCCGCCAGTTCCGCGGGGGAGAAGCCCTGGAGCACGATCCAGCCGGACCCGCTCGAGTGCCCGCCGAAGCGGTACGCGTCGAGCCGCTCCGTCTCGATCGGGGCGTATTCGCGGGTGTAGTAGACGACGAGATTCGCGTAGCGCTGGAAATCGTTGAGTCGGACGCGTTCGAGAGGCATCGTGTGCTCGGACCGCACGGGAGCGCCGCTCGCATCCGATTCGAGGATGAAGCGGATGACGGCTGGCGGTTTCTTTGGCACGGACCCCATCCTGGCCGAACGCCCCGGGCCTCGGTGCCCCACGACCGTGGGACACCGGTGCCCCCGCGGCTCACTCGGCCGGCGACGCCGCCTTCTCGTCGGGGTGGTTCGGGGTCCAGCCGTACCAGCCGTCGTCGGTCGGAACGACCGCCCAGTCGCCGCAGGCGTAGACGGTGTCGATCTTGTACACGTTCGGCGCGCCCTCGATCGCGAACGTGGGGGCGGACTGCCGGTCGACCTCGGCGCACTGCGACAGGTCGAGCTCGGCGTCGCTCGCCGCGAGGAGGGTGGCGGGGTCGCCCTTCGTCGACTCGTGGACGGAGATGTCGGTGGCGTCGGCGGGGAGCCACGGGGCGCTCTTGTCCCAGTCCGCCGCGACGGCCGCTGCATCGGCGAAGGTGCCGGTCGACTCGTTCTGCAGCATCTGCTGGATCGACGTGCAGCCGGTGAGGGAGAGGGACACCGCGGCAGCGGCGGCGAGTGCGAGGGCGGCGGTGACGCCGCGGGTGCGTGTGCTGTTCATGAATCGATCGTCGCCCGCGGGGTACCCGGACCGCGTCCGCCCGCGGTCGTCGCGGCGTCGTCCTCCCGGATGATCCGCAATTGACGAGGAACGACCTCACCCACTAACGTCACAAGGCTGCGCACTCGCGCGGCGAAGGCAACCGAGAGGAACGATCACGATGAGCGAGCTCTGCACACCGCAGCGCCAGCAGCGTGACCTGACGTTCGTGGAGCAGCTTCCCGTGAAGCCGCTCTACGAGCGCTACGAGTCGTTCCCTGCGGTCGAGACCGTCTAGACGCACCCGCGTCCACACGCCCCGAACCGAAGAGGTCCGGGGCTTTTTTCTTCGCCGTGAGGCGGGGCAGGCACCGGACCGGATGCCTCCCCAGCCGGGTGATCAGCCGATCGCCCGGCGACGACACGAAGGAAAGAAAGGACATGGAGAGAATCTCCTCGCGGCTGCTGTCGTGGGCGAGCCTGATCGACGACAAGACGATCGAGCAGGCGCGCACCTCATCGCAGATGCCGTTCATCCACCCGCACCTCGCGCTCATGCCGGACGCCCACCTGGGCCTCGGCGCGACCGTCGGGTCGGTCATCCCCACGCTCGGCGCCATCATGCCGGCGGCCGTCGGCGTGGACATCGGCTGCGGCATGATCGCCGTGCGCACGCAGTTCACGAAAGCCGACCTGCTGGCACGCCGGGACGGCGACCTCTCGGAGCTGCGGCAGCAGATCGAGCGGTCCATCCCCCTCTCGGCGGGACGCGACAACAAGAGCATCGCGGCGACGGCCGAGCCGCGCATCGCGGAGCTCGAGGCGCTCGCCGAGGCGGCCGAGTTCGACCCGGCGTCCTACGTCGGGTCGTGGCGGAACCAGCTCGGCTCGCTCGGGAGCGGCAACCACTTCATCGAGATCTCCGTCGACGAGACGGACGCGGTGTGGATGTTCCTGCACTCGGGCAGCCGGGGCGTCGGCAACAAGATCGCGCAGCACCACATCAAGGTCGCCCAGCGGATCGCGAAGCAGATGTGGATCGAGTTGCCGCACCCGGACCTCGCGTACCTCGCGGAGGGCCAGCCGGAGTTCACCCGCTACATCCGTGAGCTGCGGTGGGCGCAGCGGTTCGCTCTGCTCAACCGTGAGGAGATGATGGACCGCGTCGCCGACCAGCTGGGTCGGTGGATGGGCATCGATGTGGAGGAGTCGGAGCGGATCAACTGCCACCACAACTTCACGGAGAGCGAGCGGCACTTCGGCAAGCAGGTGTGGGTGTCGCGGAAGGGCGCCATCCAGGCGGACGCCGGCCGGCCGGGGCTCATTCCCGGGTCGATGGGCACCGCCTCCTACGTGGTGGAGGGACTCGGCAACCCCCTGTCCCTCAACTCGTCGCCGCATGGCGCCGGTCGGGAGTACTCGCGGAGGGCCGCGCGGAACACCTTCACGCGGGAGCAGCTGCGGGAGGCGATGCAGGGCATCGAGTTCCGCGACACGGACGCCTTCATCGACGAGATCCCGCAGGCGTACAAGCCGATCGACCGGGTGATGGAGGACGCCTCCGACCTCGTGCGAGTGCGGCACACGCTGCGCCAGCTCGTGAACGTGAAGGGCGACTGACGCGAACGAGGAGGTGCCGGGCGAGACACTCGCCCGGCACCTCATCGCTCGCTGGCCCTGTCGACGGCGGCGACCACCTCGAGGACGGCCGGCGGCCGCGGAGACGCGCTACCCGCCGAACTCTCCCATGAGGATGAGCGGCGACTGGTTCCTGCTGCACGCTTCGGAGACCGCGCCGATCACGATGTACGCATCCTCCGTGAGCACCTCACCGACCGTGCGGTCGGGGTCGCTCGCCAGGTCTCGCAGGCTCGCGACGTCCTCGGCGATGGTGGGACTCCCGTCCTCGGCGAGCGTCGTGAGGTCGGCGACGGCCCCGTCGACGCGCTGCGTCCACTTGTCCTCTTCGAAGGCGTCGTAGAGCGTGTAACCCTGGTCGGCGTTCATGAGGGCGCTGTACGCGTCGGCGAACGATCCGCAATCGGTGGTGAGTCGATCGTCGTAGACGAAGGCGGCGGTCGAGAAGGTGGGCGTCGCGGCCCAGTCGATTCCGTCGGGGACCCACACGGTCAGCCGGGGGGCTGTGAGGGCGTCGGTGGGCCAGGTGAGTTCCGAGGTTCCGTCGCAGTCCCCCTGCAGGGTCACCTCCTCGGTCGTCGTCGCCGAGTGCCTGAGTTGGACCGCATACCGGCCGCCCCCTCCGCACTCGAACGCGATGACGACCGTCTTCATACCAGACGGGAGGGCGAAGTCCACGCCGGTGACATCGGTGGGGCCGGTGCCGGACAGGGTCTCCCCGGCCAACGTCGTGGTGCTGGGCTCGGGCGTCGCGGTCGAATCGGGGGTCGAATCGGGCGTCGAGTCGGGAGCCGCTGCGGTCGCACCCGCGGTGCATCCGCTGAGTGCGAGGCCTGTGATCACGGCGAAGGTCGCGAGGAGGATCGGAGCGGAGCGGGTGGTCTGTCGTCGGCGTGCGAGCAGTTTCATCGGTCTCCCTCATCGTGTTCTGAGATGTCTATCAGTCACGTGAGCGCGGGGTCCAGATGCGTTGTACCCCCGGATCGGGGAGGGGAACGTCAGGCCGTGCGGCGCCAGTCGCCGTCGGCGAACTCGACGGCGCCCTCGGCGGCGAACGCCTCGATCCAGCGGAGCATCGGCCAGCGGCCCCAGCGCTCGAAGGCGATCCGGCCGTTGCGGAGGATATCGTCGAGGTGCTGCCACGGCGGCTTCGACGTGGGGTGGTACTGGTGGAGCGCGTGGGCGCCGCCCACCCAGTGCAGGCGCGCGCCGGCGTCGCGGGCGGTCCATCCGAAGTCGGTGTCCTCGCCGCCGTAGCCCTCGAAGCGTTCGTGGAATCCGCCGATCGCCGCCCACGTCTCCGGCGTGCAGGCGAAGGAGAGCGACCAGAAGAGGTCCCAGTCGGCAGCCGTCGCCGGCTGAACGACGCCGTCGGCCGGCGCGGGGCGGGCGGGGTGCGGGTCGAGGTGGGCGTCGGCCTCCGCAGGGGAGGTCGGGATGACGCCCTCCGGCAGATAGGTGACGGGCCCGCACAGCAGCTCCCGGCGACCGGTCGACGCGCCTTCGTACGCGGCGAGCAGGCCGGGGTGCGGCAGGCAGTCGACGTCGAGGAACACGAGCAGGTCGGCTCCGCGCGCGATCGCCTCGGCGGCCCCGCGGTTCCGGCCGGCGGCCAGCCGCAGTCCGCCGTCCCCAGGCGGGACGTGCAAAGCGTCGCCGCCGAACGCCTCGTCCGGTTCCGCATCGAGCTGCACGACCACGCGGATCGCGTCCGGTGCGACGGTACGGATCCACTCCTCCTGTCGGCGCAGGTGATCGAGGCGCGCCCGCGAGGCGAGCGTGACGATGGCGGTCGTCACGCGACGACCGGGATCGTCGTGGAGGAGGCCGCGGCCGGGACGAGGTCGAGGATGAGTCGCGCGGCCGTCGCAGCCCCGCGGTCGACACCCCACTCCGCCCAGCGCGTCGGACGGCTCCGCACGCGATCGAGGGCCTCGGCGAGCGCGTCGGGGTCGGGCCACTCGTCGAGGGAGACGGCGAAACCCTCCCGGTCGAGCACGCGCGCCGTCGTGACCTGTTCCTCGAACGGCCGTTCCTGCGCAACGACGATCGCCGGTCTGCCCGCGGCCGCGATGTCGCCGACGCTGTTCTGACCGCCGGCCGAGATCACGACCTCCGCGCGGCAGATGGCCTCCCACGGGTCGTCGACGAACGTACCCGGCAGATAGCCGGCGCTCCGCCACCGGACGTCCGGGAAGCGTTCCGAGAGTGACGCCCACACCGCCTCGCGCTCGCCGACCGGCCCGATCCCGCCGAGCAGCAGGACGGTGCCCGGCTCGACGGCCGGCCGCTCCCGTCCCACCGAGCGCGAGATGCCGCCGACGGTGTGCAGATGCTCGGCGCCCGCACCGAACACGCTCGTGTCGTGGGTGCCCGGAGGCCATGGCGCGATGATCCGATCGGCGATCGCGAACGCGAGCTCGTGGGGCACGTCCACGCGCGCACCCGGCTGCGTGAACAGGGCGAGTGGAAGTCCGAGGAGACGCACGAACACGGCCACCTCGACGGACACGTCCACGACGAACGCGTCCAGCTCGTCGGCGCGGGCGGCGATGAGGCCGAGTCGGCGTCGGTGCCCGCGGTGGTCGATCGGCGCCCAATGCAGCCGCCCGCGCACCGTCGCCTCGGCGTCTGGATCGTAGGGGTCGAGGACGCGACCGTCGCGCTCCTCCACCTCGTTGTCGAGCGGAAGCGCCACCCACTCGGTGCCGACAGGCAACTCCGCGGGCGCCTCCATGCTGCTGAACACGACGACATCCGCGTCGAGGTGAGGCCGCACCGCGAGGAACCGCGAGACGTGACCGCGGCCGTGGTGGTGAACGTACCAGCCGATCCGCGGGCGGGTCATGCCGGGAGGTCCTGCCGGACGGCCGGTGCGTGACGCTCGACGGTCTCGCGCATGAGGTCCTCGAGTTCGAACGCATGGCGGCGGAAGGAGAACCGTCGTGCGGCGTCGGCCCGCGCGGCCCGTCGCATCGCCGGGGAGGACGTGCGCACAAGCGAGGCGACGCCGGCGGCGAGAGCGTCGACGTCGTCCGACGCTACGAGCCGCACGGCCGGGTTGATCCCGGCCACCTCGGGCACGCCGCCGCGCCGGAACGCCGCGACGGGTGTGCCGGTGGCGAGCGCTTCTGCCACGACGAGCCCGAACGGCTCGTCCCACACGGGCGTCACGAGGGCGGCCGCGCTCTGACCGACGAGCCGCGCGAGCTCCCGCGCGCGCCGCTCCCCGGCGTACACGATGCCGTCACCGAGCATCGGGGCGATGACATCGTCGAAGTAGTCGGCGTCGCCGTTCCGGCCCACGAGGGTGAGGCCCATTCCGAGCCGACGGGCCGCAGCGATCGCGAGATGCGGCGCCTTCTCGGGCACCACGCGACCGAACCACACGAGCGACGGTCCGCCGGGGCCCAGCCGCCACGTGGCCGTGTCCACCATGTTGTGCTGCACCGTGATGTCGCGCACGCCCACGTCCTGCCAGTGACGCGCGGTGTACTCGCTCACCGCGATGAGGCGGGACGAGCTCGTCGCGATGCCGGAGAGGAGCGACGGCAGGGGCGGCGTGTGCAGGGTGGTCATCATCGGCACGCCGAGCTCGTGCGCCCGCCGGACCGGCAGGGGATGGAGGCTGTGGTTGTCCACGACGTCGATCTGGCTCGCGTGCACGGCGATCCAGTCCATCGCCCGGTCGAGCGCGCGTTCCGCCTGGCGCAGGTAGCCGGGCGGATAGGTGGAATCGGACGCGTCGCGGTCCGCTCCCCAGCGCACGGCCGGCAGGGTCAGCGCCTCGGTCGCCGGGGCGGGGTGGGAACCCTCGACGCCGCACACGAGGACGCGGTGCCCGCGGCTCCGCAGCAGGCGGATGCGGTTGAAGACGGCGGCCTCGAGGCCGCCGGCGTGCGGCTCGCCGAGGGGGTGGCGGAGAGGGGCGATGACCACGATGGTGAGCGGTGCGCCGGTCGTGTGCGTCATCGGAGCACCCCCCGGTAGATGCCCTCGTGTTCGCGGGCGATCACGATGCGTTCGGCCCGTCGGGCGTCGCGGCGTTCGGACACGACCGCGGCACGGGCGGTGGAACCGGCGGGGGTCGCGAGTGCCAGGGCCGCGCCGAGCGCGGACGCGAGGCTCCCGCTGTCGGCCGCGTCGAACACGACCGAGTCTGTCGGGTGCTGCTCGGCGATGTAGCCGACGGGCGGCGTCACGATCGGCACACCGAGGTCCCAGCACAGCTCGGCCCAGCCCGAGTGCGTGCCGAATCGGTAGGGCAGCACGGCGACCTCGGCCGCCAGGAGCGACGCGGCGAGCTCCGCGTCGTCGTAGCGCGGGTGGCGGCGCAGACTCAGCAGCGGGGACGCGTCGACGATCGACGCGATCGCGGTGAGCTGCTCCTCGTCACGCACGTTCTCGTTGACGTCCACGATCACGCGGAGAGGAGTCGAGACGCCCTTGACCGCGTCGGCGAGCGCACGGACCGTACCGATCCCGTCGATGTTCGGACGCAGGTCCCGCAGGTGTACGACGGCCGTCGGCGTGCCGTCGCCCGCCACGAGCGGCGTCGGCGCGAGCTCGTCGGCCGCGACCCGAGGGTGCCCGATCACACGGGCCGTGCGACCCCAGCGCCGCTCGATCTCGGCGCTCGCGCCCGCGGTCAGGGTGATGAGGGCATCGGCGGCGGGCACGACCAGGTCGAGGTGCTCCCGGTGGACCGACTGATCGGTCAGCTGCGGGTTCTCGAGGTCGTGCACCGTGTAGACGAAGGGGGTGTCAGTGGCGCGCAACGCGTCGATGGCTGCGGAGAGCTCCGCGGTCGTGGACGACTCCATCCCGAAGTGCACGTGCAGCACGTCGACCTCGTCGGAGTGACCCTGGATCCAGTCGGCGGTGAGCATCGCGGGCGGCCACCAGCGGTCGGTCGCGCCGTCGCGGGCCGGCGGATCCGGGAGGATCTCGACGCTCGCGGTTCCCGGCTCGATCAGACTGCGGACGTACGGGTGTCCCCCGGGCACCGCGGCCACCCGGATGGGGCGATCGGGGCGCAGGCGTGCGGGCATTCAGATTCCTTCGGATCCGTCGAGATCCTTCGAGGCCGGGGAAGCCGTGATGGCGGGATGGGAACCCGTGCTGCACCGGGACGGGCGCCGCTCTGCGAACATATACCGACGGCAGGAGATACCGTGATCGAGGAACCGACCCTTCCCACAGGCAGGCAGAGGCACTACTCTTCGTTCTTCGGCGCGCCCGTTCCGGACGGTCTCGCGGTGGTCGTCGGGAACTGCCAGGCGGAGTCGCTGCGCATCGTGATCGACGGGCCCGACCTCCCCACGGTCCGCATTCCGCCGGTGCACGAGCTCGAACCGGACGACCTCCCGCGGCTCGATCGTCTGCTCGCGTCGGCCTCGCTCGTCATCACGCAGCCGATTCGCGACGACTACCGGGGTCTCCCGGTCGGAACGCGCCAGCTCGCGGCCCGCCTCCCCGCTGAAGCGCGGCTCGTCGTCGTGCCCGCCGTGCGGCACCGTTCGCTCCACCCGGCCCAGGTGGTCGTGCGTCACCCGGACAAGCCCATCGAGGACCCGCCGCTCGTCGCGTACCACGACCTCCGAACCATCGCCGAAGCGCTCGGTCACGCCCGCCCGCGGCTCACGGCGGCCGTCGTCGCCGCGATCGCTCAGGAGTCGACCGGTGAGCTGCGGATGCGGGAAGAACGCAACGGTGCCGTGCCGATCTCCGACGTGTTCGACGCCCCGCGGTTCCCGCTCCTGCGCACGATCAACCACCCCGGCAACCCGGTGTGGTCCGAGCTCGCCCGCCGCGTCCGCGACCGGGCGGGGCTCGGCGACGCCGTGACCGACCCGGGCCGTGAGCTCCTGTCGTCCGTCGTCGCGCCCCGGGAGGGCGTCGTCATCGAGGCGTGGGGGCTCGACGCGGAACCCGACCCGCACTGGTACGTCGACGGCCGGCCCGTACACGATGACGAGGTGCGCGCGGCGCAGCTGCGGTGGTACAGCGACAATCCCGACCTCCTGAGGCTCGCCGCTGACAGGCACTCCTCAGCGCTCGCCGTGGTGATGTCCGCGTGACCGACACGGACGTCCCCGCGCTCCTGCTGCACGACGACGACCGGCACGGCGTCGCCCGTTTCGCGCGCGAGGTGGCCACCGAGGTCGCGACGGTGCTCGGCCGAGACGCCTCCGTGTCCGAGTCGGTGTGGGCCGCGGGCGGCGAGACGTCCGACCGGGTCCATGCGCAGTTCACGGATCGACTCTGGGCGCGCTCGCCGGAGGACGCCGCCGAGCGTTTCGTCGCCCTCGCGGACGAGCGCCGCGTGAGCGTCACCCTCCACGACGTGCCGCAGCCCTCCGACGGGCACGCCTTCGAGCGCCGGACCGCCGCCTACGCGCGGGTCGTCGGCGCGGCGGAGCTCGTCGTCGTCAACAGTCGCCACGAACTCGCGCTCCTCGAGGAGGTCGGACTGCGTCCGCGATCGGTCGCGGTCATCCCACTCCCCGTTCCCGTGTCCATCCGCTCGCGGGTCGACGATCGCGCGCTCGACCCGGCGGTCGCGGTGCTCGGGTGGATCTACCCGGGCAAGGGGCACCTCGAGGCCATCGAGGCCGCGGCCACGGCGGGGACGGGGCTCGCGATGCGCGCGCTCGGCGCGCCGTCGCCCGGGCACGACGCCGACGTGGAGGCGCTCGTCGCGCGCGGGCGGGAGCTCGGGGTGGAGGTCGCGGTGTCCGGTTTCCTCTCCGACGACGAGCTCACCGCGGCGGCCGCGCGCGTGGCCGTTCCCGTGGTCGCGCACCAGCACTTCTCCGCGTCCGGCTCGATCAACTCGTGGGTGTCGGCCGGCCGCCGGCCGCTCGTTCTGCGCACCCGCTACACGGAGGAGATGGACGCGCTGCGTCCGGGCACGCTCACCCTCGTGGACCCTGATGCGCTCGCCGCGGCGGTCGCGCGCGCCCACGCGGAGCCCGGCTCCACGTTCCTCGACGCCGGCACCAGTACGCGCCCGCACCCCGCCGACACCGCGCGCGCCTATCTCGACGCCTGGCGGGAGGCGGAGCGATGAGCGGCCGGCGGCACATGATCCTCGGCAACGACTGGAGTGCCCTCGACGGGGTGTGGCCGAGCGAACGACCGCGCGTCTCGGTGGTCGTCGCGCACTACGAGCAGCCAGACGACCTCCGCCGCACCCTGCTGGCGTTGCGCGCGCAGACGTATCCCCGCGATCTCGTGGAGATCGTCGTCGTGGACGACGGCTCCGCCGACGCTCCCGACGTCCCGGAGGACGTGGTGCTCGTGCGACAGGCCGACGAGGGCTTCCGTCTCGCCGCCGCCCGGAACCGCGGGGCCGAGGCCGCGACGGGCGATGTGCTGTGCTTCCTCGACGCGGACTGCGCTCCCGAGCCCCGGTACCTCGAGGAGCTGACGCGACTCCCCGCCCTGGCCCCCGACGCCGTCACCGTGGGCCGCCGCCGCCACGCGGACCTCTCGGCTCTGCCCGACGATGCGGCCCTCGATCGCCTGCCGGCGCATGTCCTCTTCGAGGACCCGTCCTGGCTCGCGAACGCCTACGAGCGTTCGGGCGGTCTGCTGCGCGCCGACGCCCGGTCGTACCGCTATCTGATCGGGGCGGTGTTGTGCTGCACCGCGGAGTTCTTCCGCGAGACCGGCGGCTTCGACGAGAGCTTCACCGAGTACGGCGGCGAGGACTGGGACTGGGCCTGGCGCTGCTGGACCCGCGGCGCGGTGCTCGCGCACGTGCCGACCGCCGTGGCGTGGCACAACGGACCCGACGCGGGTGGGCGCGACCGCGACCCCGCCGAGGTGAACCGCGAGACCCGGCGCATGGAGCGGTACATCCCGATCGGCGGCTCCCGACCGCACGCGCTCGTCACGGCCGCGAGCGACGTCGCCGTCACGATCGCCGCGCCGATGACCGCGACGCAAGCGCTCATCACGATCGACAGCATCCTGCGCCACCTGCCGACGGCCCGCGTCCACCTCGGCGACATCGCTCCGCTCGACGGCGTCGACGACCCACGGGTGCGCGCGGGACTCGCGCCCGCCGACGTCCCCTACCGGGTCGACGTCCTCGCGCCCGTCCGCGTCGATACCGGCGCTCCACTGCGTGCCTTCCTCGAGGATGTCGGCACGGGCGCCGACGGGGCTGTGCACATCGCCGACGACGACGGCGATCTCCTCGTGCTCACGAGCTCGCGCGTACTCACCCGCCGCGCCCGCTGGGGCGATGACGTGTTCACCGATCGGACGCACCGGGCGGCGGGCCTCGCGCGCCGGCTGGGCTCCCCGGAGCCGAGCCTCGCCGCCTACTACGGCGACTGGGACTGACGGATCGCTCTCTTCGCCTACCGCTCGTTCGGTGTGGCCTGACGATCGAGCTCGTCGAGCAGCTCGACGGCCGCGCGCGCGTAGTCGCCGATCCAGCGGTCGTGGAGCCGCTTGATCGGAAGGGGAGCGAGGGCCAGGTGACGTTCGCGCCCGATGCGGCGGCCGGTCACGAGTTCCGCGCGCTCGAGCACGCGCAGGTGCTGCAGAACGGTCGTGCGGTCGAGGTGCGGCAACGCCTCGCAGAGGTCGCCGGTCGTGCGAGGGGACGCCTTGAGTACGTCGAGCATGTGCCGTCGGGTCGCCGAGGCGAGGGCCTTGAACACGAGATCGTCGACGTCATTGACCTCGCGTTCCTTCATGTTGTAAAAATATCACATGAATGAGAACGAAGAGACCACGCTCACCGAGCTGTCGTTCACCGTGTCGGGTCGCGTCGCACGACCGATCGAAGAGGTCTACGACGCCGTCGCCGATCCCGCGCAGCTGTCCCGCTACTTCACGACGGGAGGCGCGACAGGACGGCTCGTCGCCGGCGCGACGGTCACGTGGGACTTTCATGATCACCCCGGAGGCTTCCCTGTCGAGGTCATGGAGGCGGACGCCCCTCGGAGGATCGTCGTGCGGTGGGGCGCCGACGATGCGGCCGACGACTCCGATCACACCACCACGACGTTCGAGTTCGAGCCGGTCGACGACGGCGCGCGCACCCTCGTGACGATCACCGAGTCGGCGTGGCGGGCGACGCCGTCGGGCGCGAAGAGCGCCTTCGGGAACTGCGAGGGATGGACGAGCATGCTCAACGCCCTCAAGGCGTGGCTGGAACACGGCGTCGTGCTGCGTGAGGGCTTCTACGTCTGACGCCTTGCGCCTCTTGTGAGCGGGCGGACCGCCGCCGTCCGGCTCAGGCCGTGGGCTGGCCCGCGTCGTACGCCCGGCGAGCGCGGCGACGGGAGCTCCACCAGATCGCACCGCCGATCGTGAGGCCGAGGCCGGGGATGCCGAGCAGCAGCACGGCGAAGACACCGCCGATCGAGCCGAACACCCCGCCGACGAAGGGCAGGGTGTCGCCGTCCTCGACGACGAGAACCGAGGTCGGCTGATCATCCGTCGCCGCCGGCACGGTGATCGTGTACGCGCCGTCGTCCGTCGTCTCGAATGCGGCGAAGGACGCGGCCGTGGCCTGGCCCCCGGACACCCGGGTGCTCACGGCGGGGGCACGGTCGGCGACGGAGGTCGTGCCGTCGGGCGCGATGAGTGCGACATCGCCGGTCAGCGCACCCGACGACTCGTCCGTCGGACGCACGAGGAGGAGCGAGTAGGACGTGTCGCCGTCGAGCTCGACCGACGCGCTCTCGCCCGCGTCGATCGACGCGATGACGTCGTCGCCCGGGGTGCCGTCCTGGTTCAGGAAACCCGTGGGAAGCAGGGAGGCGAACAGGGAGACGGTAGCGATGGCGATGGCGACGGAGGCGACGAGGAGGACCACGCCGATCCAGGTCAGCCAGGCGGGGCCCTTCACGGACGGACGGCGGATCGGGGCGGAAGTCATCTCGCAACCCTATCGAGCGGCCCCGAACCGGCCACGGCGGGTCTCAGCGGACGAGACCGGCAGCGCGGCGGCGCCGGCGAACGAAACCGGCCGCGTTGATCGCGGCGATCGCCGGCATCGTGAAGAACAGGCCGAGGAGGCCGCCGATCGTCGTGATCGCCACGTTGATCACGAGAGTCGCGATCACGAGGAGGACCAACACGACGAGGAAGCCGCGCCGGCCCGTCGTCGCGAACGCGACGGCCGAGGCGATGAGGAGCACCCACCGCGCGATCGGCTCGGCGATCGTCCACGGATAGGGCACGTCGTAGATGGAGAGGAAGGCGGCGATCACGAGCAGGCCCGTCCCCACCGCGATGAGCGCAGGGCTCGGGGCGAGCGGCACGACGACCCACGGGGGGAACTCGGCTGACGGGTTCGCGCCGTCGCCGGGCCGGTCGCTCTCGTCGAAGACGATGTAGCCGTCGGGTGCCCCGGCTGAGGCCTCCTGGCGCGCGCGGTACCCCTCACGGGTGCGGTCGCGGCTGAGGAGCACGTTGCGGGCCTCGACGGCTTCGCGGAACGCGTCGGCGCTGCCACCCTCCACATCGGGGTGGGTGCGCCGGGCGCGCGCGGCGAACGCGCCGGTCACCACATGGGGTTCGGCCTCGACGTCGACGCCGAGCACCTCCGCTGCGCGTTCCGGGCTCACCTGCTCAGGCTACGTCCGTCCGAACGAGTGTTGCTACCGTCAGTCCATGGGTCAGCTCCCGAGATGCGCGCTCGCGTGGTCCGTCCACGATGACGATCGGCCGGGCTTCCGCGGGGACGCCCCGTGAGGGCAGCGCCGACCGCTCGTCGGCGACGCTTCGTGGGCGCGGCGACCGTCGGCGTCCTCCTGGCCCTGATGGGCTGCAGCTCGACGGACCCGCAACCGGAGCGGGTCACCGTCATCGACCTGCTGAAGCAGGAGTGGCGGCACGTGCCGGGCATCGTCCCGGACGGTGACGGCCTGCGGGTGACGACGACGGCGCGAAGCATCGTCGAGCAGGACGGTGGAGGAGGACAGCCCGACCCGCCGGTCAACATCGCGGGGACGCACCTCGCCGCCGCGGAGGACTTCACCCTCAGTGCGACGTTCACGGACGTGACAGCCGACGCCACTCTGGCCGTCTACGACAGCCCACCGGTGATCGCCGACGAGTTCCGCATCGAACCGGCGGGTGTCCGGCTCACGCTCCGCGGTGACGACCTCCGGATCGCCGTCTTCGACGGCTCTCCCCAGCAGGACGTGACCGACCCGCAGCCGGTGCAGGACGAGCACGTCCGTGTCCCGGATCCCGAGGCGGAGTTCTCGGTGGCCCGTTCCGGGGACCGGCTCGAGGTCGAGAGCGACGGCGAGACGTTGTCCTCCCTTCCCCTCGGGGATGTCTTCGTCTCGGGCGAACTCTGGCTCGGGCTGTCGAGCGATGAGGGGTCCTTCACGGTCCCCTCGTTCACCGCTGCTGCGCCGGCCGGCGCTTCCCTCTCCACCGCAGCTCCGGTCGCGACCGACCTCGAACGGCTCCCGGACGGCCTGCAGGCTCTCGCCGCGGGCTCTCGCCCGGACTTCCTGATCGGTGCGGCGGTGGCGCTCGGTCCCCTCGCCTCGGACGCGGACTACGCGAGCAGCTTCGTGAACAACTTCGGTGCACTCACCCCGGAGAACGCGATGAAGCCGCAGGCCCTCTCGCCGCGACAGGGTGAGTACCTCTTCGATGAGGCCGACGCCCTCCTCGACCTCGCGGAGGAGAAGGGCATCGCGGTGCACGGCCACACCATCGCCTTCAGCGAGGCGATGCCCCGCTGGATGCGGGAACTCCCCGCCGACTCCGAGGAGGAGCGCGCGGCCAGCGCCGAGATCCTGCTCGACTACGTGACCACCGTCGTCACACACTTCCGGGGTCGGCTCGATTCGCTCGACGTTGTCAACGAGCCGTTCGATGTCGACCAGGGGACCGATCTGCAGGAGAACGTCTGGTTCCGTGTCTTCGGGCCGACGTACCCGGTCGTCGTCTCACAGGCCGTCTCCGCCGCGGACCCGGACGTCCGCCAGTTCATCAACGAGAACGGGGCCGACGTGCCGGGTCCCCGACAGGACGCCTTGCTCCAGCTCGCTCTCGACACGAACGAGCAGGGCGGGCACATCGACGGCGTGGGGCTCCAGGCGCACATCTACGACCTCGACACCGATGCCGTCTCGGCCGATGATCTCTCCGCCACGTTCGACCGCTTCGAAGACGCCGGGCTGCTCGTTCGAATCTCCGAGAACGACGTCACGGACGATCAGGGTGAGGAGGCCCAAGCGGAGCAGTACGCCACCGTCTTCGAGACCTGCCTCCGCTCGGCGGCCTGCGTCTCGTACACCACGTGGGGTGTCGACGATCGGTACGACTGGTGGATCGACGACGACCGCGGCCTGCACGAGGGCCACGACCTCCTCTTCGACGACGGGGAGCCGACGCCCGCGTTCGACGTGGTTCGAGCGGTGCTCGCGGGCTGAGTGCCCCTGGCTCGTCGCCCCCTCACCAACGCAAAGTGCGGACATCGGTCGCCCCTTCGCGGGAAGAGGTGACCGATGTCCGCACGTCGCGGAGGGGCGGGTCGAGCTGCCGGGATCAGTACCAGTTGACGGACTGCGAGTGCGACCACGCGGCGCACGGCGTGCCGTAGCTGCGGTCGATGTACGACAGGCCCCACGCGATCTGCGTCGCGGCGTTGGTGCGCCAGTCGGCGGCGATCGTCGCCATCTTGCTGCCGGGCAGCGCCTGCGGGATGCCGTAGGCCCCACTCGACGCGTTCTCGGCCGTGTACGACCAGCCGGACTCCTTCTGCCACAGGTTGCTGAGGCAGGAGAACTGGTCGTCGCCCCAGCCGTAGTCGGACGCGGCCATCTCGCGGGCGGTCGCCTGGGCGCCTTCCGGCGTGTTCGCCTTCGCGAGCGCCTCGGCGGCCGCTGCGGCGGCGGCCTCGGCCGCGACCTTCTCGTCGTACGCCTGCGCGGCGGCCTGCGTGTCGTTCATGACGATGACGACCTGGCGGGTGAGGTCGACGACCGTGTCGGTGTCGAGCGTCTCGTAGTCGTCGAGCTTGTCGATCGTGTCGGTGAGGGTGGTCGCGTCGACCTTGCCCTCTGCCTCCTTCGCGACGGCGCTCGCGGTGACGAGGACGGCCTCGGCCTTGTTCTCGACGTGCGCTGAGGCGACGCCGGCGTACACGCCGAGCTGCTCGGAGCGGAGACCGCTCGTCTGATCGAGCTGAGCGGTGGAGACCGCGGCCTGCTCGGCGCTCACGCGGTCGGAGATCGCGAAGCCGGAGCCGGCGGCGAGTCCCACGATGGCGACGGTCGCGGCGACCGCGAGTCGCTTGCGGCGGGAGGAGTTGCGGGCCTTGCGAAGGGCCGATCGGGTGGCCTGGGGGAGGGGGGTCAGGGTCGTGCGAGGAGTTTCTTGGCGCATGCGTTACGTGTGGTTCTTCTCGGTCGGGGGAACGGCGGCACGGCGGAAGGGTCCTCGTGAATGTGTGACTCACGTGGTCGACGCCGTACGCGTTCCGGACTTCTCGGTTCGGATTTCTGCGTATCGGTGATGGTCGTGCTCGGGTGTCCTGCTCGGGTTCGGGCCCGGGATCCGGGGGAGTCGTTCGGGTGACGACCTCGCTTCCGACGCTTGCGATCCGTGAGGATCAGCGGTGGAAGCGGCCCTCGGCGGGCGCAAGTCAGCAAGTGTGCGGGGTCTTCCTGGCAAAAGCCGAGTCAAACCCTGGCAAAAACCTGGCAGTCGGGGCGCGGCGTCTGGTGCTCGGCTGGCCCTATCCGATAACACCCGAGGGTGCCGCGCCCGACGTCGGGGGCGTGTGGCAGGGTGGACCGGGCGCGCGATGGAGGAGGGGCGATGGCGAGAAGACGACGCCGGGTGACCCCGGCGAGCGGTGTGGGGATCGCCGTGCTCGCGGCCCTCCTGATAGCCGGGTACGCCGTGATGGGACCGGACTTCCGCGCTCCGGACGGGGGCCCCGTCACCCGTCCCGACACCTCCGCCCCACTCGCTCCGGCCATGCAGGCGACCGAGGCCACGGACGTGCTCGAGGACGCCGGGCTGCTCGTGCCCGTCTCGTCGGGCCTGGGAGTCGGCGAGGAATCGCTCCGCGTGGATGTCGACGCGGTCGACGCTCTCCTCGCGAACCGACCCGTCGACGACCGCGGCACACCGCTCCGCTACGAGCGCGACGCCTTCGGCCAGCGGTGGGCGGACGTCGACCGGAACGGCTGCGATCAGCGCAACGACGTGCTCGCCCGCGACCTCGTCGACATCGCCATGCGCGCCGAACGCTCCTGCGTCGTCGTCGCCGGCACGCTGCACGACGCCTACACGGGAACGGCGATCGCGTTCGAGCGCGGGCAGGACACGAGCGCGTTGGTCCAGATCGATCACGTCGTGCCGCTCGCCTGGGCGTGGCAGCACGGTGCGGCCGACTGGTCGTTCGACGAGCGTCAGCAGTTCGCCAACGACCTCGCCAACCTGCAGGCCGTGGACGGTGCCACGAACTCGTCGAAGTCGTCGAGCGGACCGGGGGAATGGCTCCCGCCCGCCGCCGAGCATTCGTGCCTCTACGTCACCCGGTGGGTGTTCGTCCTCGATCGCTACGCGCTCGCCGTCGGCTCGGACGACCGCGCGGTGATCGAGGACACCCTCACGCGCTGCTGAGGCTCCGAACCTCGAGACGCCGCACCAAAGACGATCGCGCCCGACCGTGTGGTCGGGCGCGATCGGTGGTGCGGTGTCCGGTCGTTCGTCAGTCGGTGCCGGAGTCGAACGCGGCGCTCTCCGACGCGGCGTCCGTCGCGCGGTCGAGGGCGTCGCCTGCGGCGTCGGGGCGCGACTCGGGGTCGAGGATCTCGTTCGCCTGACCGGCCTCGAGGGTTCCGACGAGCTCGGCCGTCGCGCCACCGATGATGCCGGCGGCCGCGTACTGCTCGAGACGTGCGCGCGAGTCCGCGATGTCGAGGTTGCGCATCGTGAGCTGGCCGATGCGGTCGCCCGGGCCGAACGCGGCGTCGCCGACGCGCTCCATCGAGAGCTTGTCGGGGTGGTAGCTGAGCGCGGGACCCGTGGTGTCGAGGATCGTGTAGTCGTCTCCGCGGCGCAGCCGCAGCGTGACCTCACCCGTGACGGCGGATCCGACCCAGCGCTGGATCGATTCGCGCAGCATGAGCGACTGCGGGTCGAGCCAGCGCCCCTCGTACATGAGGCGACCGAGGCGGCGGCCCTCCGCGTGGTAGTTCGCGACGGTGTCCTCGTTGTGGATCGCGTTGAGGAGGCGCTCGTAGGCGATGTGGAGCAGTGCCATGCCGGGGGCCTCGTAGATGCCGCGGCTCTTCGCCTCGATGATGCGGTTCTCGATCTGGTCGGAGACGCCGAGTCCGTGGCGCCCTCCGATCGTGTTGGCCTCGAGCACGAGCGCCACGGCGTCCGTGTACTCGGTGCCGTTGATCGCGACCGGACGGCCGGCCTCGAAGCGCACGGAGACGACCTCGGTGGCCACCTCCACGTCGTCGCGCCAGGCCGCGACGCCCATGATCGGCTCGACGAGGTCGAGTCCGGAGCTGAGCTCCTCGAGGAGCTTCGCCTCGTGGGTGGCGCCCCATATGTTCGCGTCGGTGCTGTACGCCTTCTCCGCGGAGTCGCGGTACGGGAATCCGCGCGCGACGAGCCACTCGCTCATCTCGGTGCGTCCGCCGAGCTCGGTGACGAAGTCCGAGTCGAGCCACGGCTTGTAGATGCGCAGCCGTGGGTTGGCGAGCAGGCCGTAGCGGTAGAACCGCTCGATGTCGTTGCCCTTGTAGGTGGAGCCGTCGCCCCAGATGTCGACGCCGTCCTCCTTCATGGCGCGCACGAGCATGGTGCCGGTGACGGCGCGGCCGAGAGGCGTGGTGTTGAAGTACGTCTTGCCGCCGGAGCGGATGTGGAACGCGCCGCACTGCAGGGCGTTCAGGCCCTCCTCGACGAGGGCGCTCTTCGCGTCGACGAGCCGCGCGATCTCCGCGCCGTACTCGGTGGCGCGGCCGGGGACCGAGTCGATGTCGGGCTCGTCGTACTGACCGATGTCGGCCGTGTACGTGCAGGGCACCGCGCCCTTCTCACGCATCCACGCCACGGCGCAGGAGGTGTCGAGACCACCGGAGAAAGCGATGCCGACGCGTTCGCCGACGGGGAGACTGTTCAGAACTTTGGACACGCCGAAAGCCTAGGGGAATTCCCGGCGGCAGATGGGTCGTCTCAGCCGTCGTTGCGGTCGAGCGTGCCGATCTGGTCGCCTGCGGAGTTGCGCACCACGAGGGCGTCGCCGTCGATCTCGACCGAGTGGATGCCCCGCAGCCAGGTGTCGACCCCCGTGCAGGCCATCTGCGTGCTCATGAAGCGGGCGACCGTGATCGCGCCGTCCGCCACCGTGTAGGTCGATGAGATGCCGTTGCACCCGTCGGTGCCGGTGACCTTGCCGTCGTCGAAGACGAGGTTCGGCTGGCCCTTCCCGCTCGACCCCCACGTGCCGACGATCGCCGTCTCGGGGTCGGGTGCGCTGCCCGCGCCGGCTCCCGACGAGCAGGCGGCGAAAAGCGAAACGGAGGCGACACCGATCATTAAACCGGTGATCAATCGTCCGTTTCGACGGAAAGTGGAGGCCGCGGGTCCGTTCATATGTGAATTTTATAAGAACCCCCTATAGAGGAGGTGTGCATCGGCTGTGTATCCCGATACGGTCGAGGTGAGGGTCGCCTCACCCGAGCGATCGAGTCGACCTGGGCACCGCCCGTCGACATGAGGCCCTCGGTCATCTGCACGCCACGTCATAGGAGATCCGTGTCCGCACACCCCCCACCCCGTCTGCGTCGAGCCCTCGCGCTCGGCACCGCCGCAGCCTTCGGCCTCGGCGGTCTGTTCGCCGCCCCGGCGTTCGCCGAGACCGCCCCTGAGGAGGCTCCGACGTCCGGAGCCGCGTATGAGGCGCAGGCCAAGGAGCTCCTCGCCGAGGACGCGATCCAGGCCGTCGGTCGCGATAAGGACGGAAACGTCGTGGTCATCAAGACCTCCGACGCGTCCGCCGAGTTCGACGCATTCGAAGCGAAGTACGCGAACGTCGTGGTGAAGGAGGTCGCCGCTCCGTTCGAGAGCGCGGCTTCGACCGACGTGGTCGGCGGCGCCGGCTACTACACCGAGGGTGACGAGGGCGGCTTCGTCTGCTCCATCGGATTCTCCGCCTGGAGCCCGGAGGGCGACCCAGCGGTCGTCTCCGCCGGCCACTGCACCGACGACGGGGCGAACTCGCTGACCGCCCTGACGCTGCCGTCGGGTGACGACGCGGGCGGCGGAAACGACGAGACCGTCGCTCTCACCGAGCCCCTCGGGACCTTCGGCTTCTCCCAGTACGGTGGACCCGGCAACACGGCGGGCGCCGAGAACACGACGTCTGTCGACATCTCGGTGATCGACGTCACGAACCCGGCGCTCGACCTGCACCCGGAGGTCACCGACTGGACGACCGCTGCCGCGGACGACCTCTTCGCGTCCACGACCGAGATCAGCTCGGTCGGCAAGGCTGCGGTCGGCAAGCCGGTGAGCAAGAGCGGCCGGACGACCGGCCTCACGTCCGACGCGACGGTCGACCTCGTCGACGGCTGGGCAGAGGTGAGCGGCCGCATCGTGTACGGCTTCGGTGTCGAGGGCCTCGTGTCCGACCAGGGAGACTCGGGCGGAGCGATCTTCCAGGGCGAGAAGGCTGTCGGAATCCTCAGCGGCGGCGCGCCCGCCGAAGGCGGACTCCCGGCCATCACCTGGGGGGCCGACCTGCAGGCCGGCCTCGCGCTCACCGACGGCTACACGATCATGCTCGCCGTCGACGCTCCCGTCCTCACGTCTCCCGCCGACGGCGCCGAGATCGAGCGCGGCGCGACCATCAGCGGCACCGGGCCGGCGTCCACCACGATCGTCGTCGACCCGAACGAGGGCGAGACCTTCGAGATCACGACCAACGCATCCGGTGCCTGGTCGTTCCCCGCTCCCAGCACGCTCGGGAAGTACGGCTTCACGCTCCAGTCGAAGAAGGGCTTCAACCTCTCGGAGGAGGCCTATTACACGGTCCAGGTGGTCCCGGCTCCTCTGAAGGCGCCTGGCATCTCTTCGCCGAAGGACGGCTCCACCGTCGAGACCGAGGTCACCTCGATCCGCGGCACGGGACTCCCGCTCGCCCAGATCACCGTGACGGGCGATGTCGAGGGCACAGCCGTGGTCGGCGACAACGGCGTGTGGTCCGTTCCGGCGAACCTGTCGTACGGCGAGTACTCGATCTCCGTGACGCAGTCCTCCGAGGGCGAGACCTCGCCGGTCGCGACCTCGGACTTCACGGTCGCGCCCGTCGCGCCGTCGATCTCGACGCCCGCCGACGGCGACTGGTTCGCCGCCGGTGACGCGCCCGAGAGCACCTCGGGTGTCGGACTCGCCGGAGCGACCGTCACCGTCGCGGTGAACGGGAAGGTCGTCGGCACCGACGAGATCCCCGCCGAGCCGACCCAGGAGATGCGCCTCGCAGCTGCTGCACTGCCCGGCGACAACTGGGAGGTCGCGCTCGCGAACGCGATCGTCACCGGCGACAACGTGATCTCGGTCACGCAGACGGTCGACGGCGTCACGTCCGCCGCCGCCACCGCCACGGTCGAGCTTCGTGCCGCCGCCGGTGAGGGTCCCGTCGCGGGACCGGGCGAGGGCGCCGGCAACGGGGGCGGCCTCGCCGTCACCGGTGGGCCCGACCTCCTCCCGATCGGCATCGCCGCGTGGCTCCTCATCGCCGGTGGCATCGCCGCCGCGGTGGTCGTGCGCAAGCGCCGCCTCGTCACCGAGGACTGAACCAGGGGGAATCCCGCGTGAGTGATCACGCGTGAGAAGGGGCGTCACGTTCGCGTGGCGCCCCTTCCGCCTGTCCGGGCCACCGGCACCCTGTCCGTCGTCAGGTCCGTGAGAGATGATGGAGGACGACCCCGGGGAGGCTTCCGATGAACGACACGTGGAACGACGGCACCGCACCGACCGGCGCCCGGCCGAGCGCCGCCGGGGTGGACGCCCGCAGTGTGGCCGTCGTCGCGGGCGCGGTGGGACTCGCGGCGGGGGCGATCGGCACGGCCGTGGTCGTGAACGCGCCGCGGATCAGAGAGTGGTGGAACGCGCGGGCGATCCCCGTGATCCACTCGGCGCAGCGCACGGTCCTGCGGCGCGACGACCCGGCCGACCCGGCCGCCGACGCCTCCGTGATCCTCACGCGATCGACCCTGCGGGCCTTCTCGCGGCGCGTCGACGTGGCCGTCACCCGCTCGCGCACCGACGCGGCGACGGGCGGCGCGGCGGACCTCGTCGACCTCCTCCTCGCAGCGTCGATCATCGCCGATCGGATGCGGACGCGATCCGAGAACGACCTCACGGCGGAGGAGCACCTCCCCGAGCTGACGGCCGCGATGGAGCGGCTCGCAAGCGATCCCGTGGTCGACGCGGTCAACGGGGCGCTCTCCGTCGGCGGCGGACCCGTGGCCGCCGAGACCCGCGCGATCTTCTCCCACGTCTTCGACGGCGGACACCTCCACGACGGTCGGTACGTGCCGGTTCGGATCGACCGGGTCGCGGCGGCGCTGCGCGTCAGCCGATCGGCGATCCCGCTGTCGCACCGCGCCGACGGCGCCACCGGCGACCCGCGCCACCGGCACTAGTCAACGCGCCCGTCGGACCCGTCGCGCGTCAGGCCGAGAGGACGTGCCGGGTGTCGTTGAGGGTGCCGGCGTCCTCGCTCCAGAGCCCCACGAAGCGGTCGGCGAGCTGCTGCTCGAGCCCCGCGAGTCCCGACACGGCGAAGATCACCGCGGCCGCCGAGGCAGGGGCGTCGGCGGAGAAACCCGAGGCGAGAGCACGGGTCCACGCTTCTGAGGCTGCCTTGATCGTGGAGTAGTTCGCGGTGTTGCGGTGCGGCTTCGTGGCCGACGTCGATGAGACGATCGCGAAGCGGCCGGCCGGCGACGCCACGAGGTCGGGGTAGAAGGTGCGGGTCACGTTGCGGAGCGCCGTCAGTGCGGTCTCGAGCACCGCCCAATCCTCGTCGGACTGGCCGGGGATGCCGTCGCCGCGCCGGAAACCGCCGACCAGGTGGAGCAGGCCGTCCACGGCGCCGACCGTGTCGCGCAGTCGGGAGGCGAGGGCGTCGACCGCCTCGCCGTCCGTGAGGTCGACGAGCTCGGCGACGACCCCCGGTACGGCGGCGACGAGGGCGTCGAGCTTCGCCCGGTCGCGGCCCGTGGCCACGACCGTCGCGCCGGCCTCGCTCGCGGCGCGAGCGACCTCGCGGCCCGCATCGCTCGTCGCCCCGGCGAGGAGAACCACCCTGCCCGTCAATGTCCGCTCCGGCGTCGTCGTCATGCCGCCACACTATCGCCGGGTCGATCCCGGCTCGCGGCTTGCCGCACCCGACGCCGGATTGCAAGGCCGTGGCACGCGGATGGTCCCTCCTTACGATGGGAGAGCGCCACCGCGCATCCGACGTCTCACTCTCCGGCCGGGGGAATCGAGCCAGCCCCTGTGAGGAGAGTTCCGTGCTGTCGATCGTCTATTCGAGCCGAGCAGCGTCCGATCTCGGACAGGCCGATCTCCGCGAGCTGCTGACGCGCAGCCGGTCGAACAACGAGCGGGACGGACTCACCGGGATGCTGCTCTACCGGTCGGGCTATTTCCTCCAGGTCCTCGAAGGCCCTGACGCCGGCGTGAGACGACGTCTGACCGTGATCGAGGCCGACGAGCGACACGACGACGTGAAGGTCCTCATCGACGAGACGATCGAGGAGCGACTGTTCCCGGAGTGGACGATGGCATTCGACGCCGTACCGAGCGACTCGGCGGACCAGGTACCAGGACTCCGGACCACGTTCGACGACCTCGCCGCGGCGCACCGCTCGAGCGAGACGCTCGGTGCGGTCCGGGCCCTCGTCGCCTGGTACCGCCGACGCTTCTGACGGCGGCCGCTCGGACGTCCGGCCGTCAGCCGGCCACGAGGGAACGTTCCCGCAGCACCCCTGAGGTCAGGGCGGCGAAGGACAGCACCTTGTAGCCCTCCGACTCGAAGAAGATCGTCGCGCGGTCCGCCTCCACGCCCATGACGGTCCCCTCACCCCACTCGTCGTGCTCGACGGCGTCGTCCACGTGGAGGGGTGCATCCGCCGAGGCGTCCGCGTCCCCGGTCGCATCCCGCCGCTCGTCGCGCCGTTCGCAGCCGTCACAATTGCCGCACCACTCGGAGCCGTCGACGCCGAAGTAGTCGAGGAGGACCCGGCGCCGGCAGTGCGACGTCTCGGCGTAGGAGCGCATCATCACGAGCCGGGACTCGGCGAGGCGTTCCCGCGAGGCGAGAGCGCTCTTCACCGCGCGGATCGCGTCGGTCGCATCCCCCTCCGATGTGATGCGGACTCCGTCCGTCGTGTCGACGAGTTCGGCGTCAGCGAGGTCGTTGACGAGACGGGACACGGTCCGAGGGGAGATCTCGAGCTCGCCAGCCAGGTCCGGGATCGTCGCTCCGGGCTGGACGGCGAGCGCCGCCCACAGCACGCGCAGGGCCGCCTTGTCGATGCGCCGTTTCGAGAAGAACCGACGCAGGCCCAGATCCTCGGCTCGGTAGTGCAACGCCGCGGTCGCAGGCTCGCCGTCACGGCCGGCCCGACCGATCTCCTGGTAGTAGGCGTCGAGCGATTCCGTCGTCGTCGCGTGGAGGACGAAACGGACGTCGCCTCGGTCGATGCCCATTCCGAAGGCGGACGTGGCCACCACGACGTCGAGGTCCCCGTCGCGCCACCGGTCGTGGACGACGCGTCGCTCCGAGACCTTGAGTCCCGCGTGGTACGCGGCCACGCGGCGACCCTCGGCGGCGATCTCCGCCGCGTAGGTCTCGGTGTCCTTCCGCGTCGCGACGTAGACGAGGCCGGGCGCCGTCCAGCTGCGGGCCTCCTCCACGACGGCCGCCCGCTTCTCATTCTCGCTCTCGTGGCGGTGGACGACGAGGCGGATCTCGGGCCGGTCGACGCCGTGCACCTGGATCGCCGGATCGGTCATGCCGAGACGCTCGACGATCTCGTCGCGGACGGGACTCGAGGCCGTCGCGGTCATCGCCAGGACCGGAGGATCCCCCAGGGTGCGGCGGACGTCGGCGAGGCGCAGGTAGTCCGGTCGGAAGTCGTGACCCCACGAGGAGACGCAGTGGGCTTCGTCGACGACGAGGAGGGAGACGCCCGCGGCGGCGAGGCGGGCGACGTTCTCATCCGCCACGAGCTGTTCGGGGGCGAGGAGCACGTACAGGGGGCCGCCTTCGTCGATGCGTTCCCATGCCGCGGCGACGGCGGACGCGCCGGCGGAGGAGTTGATCGCCACGGCCGGCGGCGCCGACGGAGCGTCGGCGATCGACGCGAGCTGATCCGCCTGCAGGGCGACGAGCGGTGACACCACGAGGACGACACCGCCGCGCTGGGCCCCCGCGATCTGGTAGACGAGGGACTTGCCGCCACCCGTGGCGAGGACGAGGAGCGTGTCGCGTCCCGAGACCGCCGATTCGATGGCTTCGCGCTGTCCGGGGAGCAGAGAGTCCCATCCGAAGCTCTCGCGTGCCATGTCGTCGATGGACGGGAGCGGAGCCGTGGACGTTCTCATGTCGGCGACGCTACAAGGTCGCCGGCGCCTCCGATCCCGCTTGACAGGACCGCCCGCGCCGAGCAGGGAGCGTCGAGATCGACGAGCCGGAGTTCAGGCCACAGGCGCGGAGGCGAGAGCCGCGAGGGCCTCGTCGACCGGGGTGTCGGGGTTCTCGAGGATGTCGATGAGGCCCTCGAGCCAGGCGATGTTCGTGGTGGTCTGGGTGAGCCAGAGGAGGTGGACGGCGCGTCGATTGCGCCACACCCGCGTGTTCTCCGAGAGCTGCTCGAACGTCTGCAGCTTTGTGCGCAACGCGCGTTCGCGTCGGCGCTGGAAGGTGATCTCCGCCTCGATGAGGTGCCGCGCGGTCGTGTCGTCGAGGGTCCAGACGGTGAGCAGACGCATCGTGACGTCGTCGCGGATGGTGTGGTCGGGTTCGTCCTGCGTGAGCCACCGCTCGATCTCGGCGCGACCCGCTTCGGTGATGGCGTAGTTGGTGGCGCGCCGCTCGGTACGGTCGCTCACCTCGATGAGACCGAGCTTCTCCATCTTCGTGAGCTCCGAGTACACCTGCGACGGACTCGCGTTCCAGGCCCGCTCGTCGTTGTCGTTGAAGACCGCGTTGAGCTCGTAGCCGTTCTTCGGGATGCCGCGCGAGAGCGCGGAGAGGATCGCATGCCTGAGTGCCACGGTGGACTCCTTTCCCTCGACACGACATTAGTGGGGTTCCGCTGTGTACTGCCGGACGACAGTCGCGTCCTGTGCGTCATTTTCGGACGGTGGCACCCCACGAACGGGTCGCAATGTTTCCGGCGCGTATCAGTTCCGCCCGATGTAACACCGCCGAAACAGTAGACCGGTATGACATTACAATTATGGAGTACAAAATCGCACCCACTCGAGAGAGGCCACGCACGGCTGCCCTCGGCGGGTTCACGCGCAACCGGTTCGTGCGGTTCGTCGCGGGCCGGCTCGCGTTCACGGCCGTCACCGCGATCTTCGTGGCCGTCGTCGTCTTCTTCGCGATCCGCCTGATCCCGGGAGATCCCGCGCTCCTCATCCTCGGTCTCGACAGCACCCCGGAGGAACGGGACGAGCTCCGCGGCGTCATGGGGCTCGACCGGCCGCTCATCCTCCAGTTCGTCGACTGGGCGATCCGCGTGCTCGGCGGCGACCTCGGCTACGCGTACAGCCAGTCGCGCGACGTCGTGGACGTGGTGGCTCCGGCCCTCGCCAACACCCTGCTGCTCGGCGGTGCCGCGAGCCTCCTCGCGATCGTCATCGGACTCGTGATGGGCAACCTCGCGACCTCCCGGTCCCGGATCCTCCGCCGCACGACCGACTGGTTCGAGGCGATCTTCCTCTCGGCGCCCCAGTACACGGTCGCGCTCATCCTCCTCATCTGCTTCGCCGTGCTCCTCCCGCTGTTCCCCGCCGGCGGGCTCAGCAGCCGCGGATCCGATGGCGTCGGCGCCCTCGCGGCGCACCTCGCGCTTCCCGCGATCAGCCTCGCGCTCGCGCCGGGCGCTCAGATGGCCCGCTCGCTCAAGACGTCGATCAGCGCCCTGCAGTCGACCGAGCTGCTGCCGGCTCTCGAGGCGCGCGGGCTGTCGCCGCTGCGGCTCGCCGTGCACAGCCACCACAACGCGCTGCCGCCCATGATCACGGTGCTGGGCATCCAGGTGGGCGGCATGCTCGGCGGCGCTCTCTTCGTGGAACAGATCTTCAGCATCCCGGGCCTCGGCGCCCTCATCGTGCAGTCGGTCAACCTCCGCGACTACCAGCTCGTGCAGGGCGTCGCACTCGTGATCGCCCTCATCTTCGTGCTCGTGCTGCTCGTGGCCGACGTCGTGAACGCCCTGCTCGACCCCCGCATCCGAGTCGGAAAGGTCTGACGATGATCACCGATCCCCGCACCACGTCGGCGAGTGCCCTCACGCCCACACCGGGTGCGCCGACGCCCTCGGGACCGGCCGCGACTGGTTCGCCCGCGGGAGAGGGCGGACGCTTCGTGCGCCGCCGACTCCTGTCCCGCATGCCGTTGCGTTCGCGTGTCGCCCTCGGCGCCGTGTCCCTCATCGCCCTCGGCGTCGTGCTCGCCCCCGTGCTGCCGTTCGCCGATCCGTACGCCGCCGACCTCGGCTCGCGTCTCCTCGGCTTCGGGCAGGACGGGCACCTGCTCGGCACCGATTCGCAGGGACGCGACCTGCTGTCGCGGCTCGTCTACGGCACGCGCACCTCGCTCGTCGCGGGCGTCGTCCCCATCCTCATCGCCACGGCGATCGGGCTCGCGATCGGCATCACCGCCGGCTTCTCCGGCCGCGTCGCGAACCTCCTCCTCATGCGCTTCGTCGACATCCTGTTCGCCTTCCCCGGCGTGCTGCTCGCGCTGCTCCTGGCGCTCACCCTCGGCAACGGGCTCGGGACGCTCATCCTCGCCCTCACGGCCGTGTGGATCGCGCCCGTCGCGCGCATCGCCGAGACGGAGGTGGCGCGCGTCAAGGAGCTGGACTTCGTCACGGCGGCCCGGTCGAGCGGCGCGGGGCTCGTGCCCATCCTGTGGAAGCAGATCCTGCCCGTCGCCCTGCCCGCGGTCGTCGCGTACTCGACGTCGCTCGTCGGCGCGAACGTCGCGATCGCCGGAGGGCTCGGCTTCATCGGTCTCGGCGTCCCGTCGCCGCAGGCCGAGCTCGGATCGATCCTGCAGGAGATGCAGGCCGCCGTGTACACGAACCCGTCCCTCGCGCTCGCGCCCGTCATCGTCATCCTCGCCCTCTCGGTGATGTTCCCCCTCGTCGGGGACGGCATCCGGGACGCGATCGCCGGACGCGGAAGGGAATCCTGATGACCGACACACGCACCGCCACAGCCCCCGCCGCTGGGGCGCTCCCGCCTGACGTCCCCCTCGCCCTCGACGCGACGGACGTCACCGTGAGCTTCCCCGGCCGCGGCCGCTCGATGCGCACCGTCATCGACGGCATCGGCATCGGACTCGAGCGCAGCCAGGTGACCGTGCTGCTCGGCGAGTCCGGCAGCGGGAAGACCGTCTTCGCACGCAGCATCACGGGCATGGCGCCCCACGGAGCCCGCGTGACCGGCTCGTCCCTCTTCGACGGACGCGACCTGCTCTCCGCGCCGAAGACGGTGCTGCGCGGACTCCACGGCTCGCGCATCGGCAGCGTGCCGCAGGACCCCAACGCCTCGCTCGACCCCATGCGGCGCATCGGCTCGCAGATCGTCGAGACGCTGCTCCAGCACAAGGCCGTGGCCGGGCGGGCTGCCGCGAAGGCGCGCGCGATCGAGCTGCTCGACCTCGTGGAGATCCGCGAGCCGGAGCGCGTGCTCCGGTGCTACCCGCACGAGGTGTCCGGCGGCATGCGGCAGCGCATCGCGATCGCGATCGCCGTGAGCTGCGACCCCGAACTCGTCGTCGCGGACGAACCGTCGAGCGCGCTCGACGCATCGGTCGGCGTCAAGATCGTCGAGCTCCTCGACGGCCTCCGGACGCGCCTCGGCACCGCGATCCTCTTCATCACCCACGACATCGGGATCGCCGCCCGCGTCGCGAGCGCCGACCACGACCGCGTCGCCGTCATGCTGTCCGGCCGCATCGTCGAGCTCGGCCGCGCCTCCACGGTGCTCTCCCGCCCGCTGCACCCGTACACACGAGCGCTCATCGCCGCCGAGCCGAGCGCCGACGTGGAGCGCGGGCGGCTCGCCGTGGTCTCGGACGAGCTCCGCGGTCGCCGCGACTGGGGCCCGCTCGTCGAGATCGAACCGGGCCACGCGGTCTCGAGCGACGTCGCCGCGGAACGCGATGCCGGCATCGATTCAGCGTCGCCTCTCGAAGGGAGCACCCGATGACCGTCGTCCTCGCCGCGAGCGGCGTCCGCAAGTCGTTCGGCGACTTCACGGCGCTCGACGACTGCTCGTTCCAGCTCCACGCCGGCCGCACCCTCGGTGTGGTCGGGGAGTCCGGGAGCGGGAAGTCGACGCTCGGCCGTATCGTCATGCGCCTCCTCACGCCCGACGCCGGAACGGTCCAGCTCGCGGGCGACGACCTCTACGCGATGGGCGCCTCGCGGCTGCGCACCGCCCGCCGCCGCATCCAGCTCGTGCCGCAGGACCCGCGCCACGCGCTCAACCCCGCCATGAGCGTCGGCGACAACCTGCGCTTCCAGTTCGCGGCGCAACGCCTCCCTCGTTCCACCTGGAACGTGCGCACCGACGAGCTGCTCGATCAGGTCGCGCTCTCCCGGGACTACGTGCACGCCTGGCCGTATGAGCTGTCGGGAGGTCAGGCGCAGCGCGTCGCGATCGCCCGCGCGATCGCCGGCCGACCCGACGTGCTCGTGTGCGACGAGGCCGTCTCGGCCCTCGACAAGTCCGTCCAGGCTCAGGTCCTCAACACGTTCGCCGACCTGCAGCGGGAGACGGGCGTCGCGCTCTTCTTCATCAGCCACGACCTCGCGGTCATCGATCACATCAGCGACGACGTCCTCGTTCTGAACCGCGGACACACCGTCGAATCCGGGCCCACACGAACGGTGCTCGCCGACCCGCAGGACGCGTACACGCGCGAGCTGCTCGCGGCGAGATCCGTCGTGGCGGCCGCGTGATCGGCCGCGTCACCCGCTCGACCCCTCCGCTCCACCCGACCGCACCTCAGCACCCACACTCAAGGAGTGACATGCAGCACACCCCACGCCGCTCGCGCCGCCGTCTCGGCATCGCAGCGGGAACACTCGTCGCCGCACTCGCGCTCGTCGGCTGCGCCGGCGGCGGCAGCGGTTCAGACGATGCCGAGCAGGAACTCATCATCGGCAGCCAGATGGCCTCCCTCCCGAGCCTCGATACGGGAGCGATCACCCTCGCCGGCTACGAGGGCCAGCGCCTCATCGGCAACCTCGTCTACGAGGGCCTCACGAAGCGCGACGTCTCCGACCCCAACGCCGCAGCCGGTGTCGGCCCCGCGCTGGCCGAGTCCTGGGAGATCAGCGAGGACGGCCTCACCTACACGTTCTCGCTCCAGCAGGGCGTGACGTTCCACGACGGCACCGACTTCGACGCCGACGCCGTCGTGTACAACATCAACCGCTACACGGACGAGAACGACCCCCACTACGACGCAGCGGTCGGCACCTATTACGCGGTGCTGAACTACGTCGACTCCGTCGAGGCGATCGACGACTCCACCGTGGCGTTCACCCTCACCGAGCCGTTCGCGTTCTTCCTCGCCGACCTCTACAACGTCTACTTCGCGAGCCCGACATCGCTCGACGAGGACGGCAACGAGGGCCAGGCGAAGAACCCCGTCGGCACCGGCCCGTTCGTGTTCGACGAGCTCACCGAGAACCAGTCGATCAGCTTCACGCGGAACGACGACTACTGGGGTGACGCCGCGGAACTCGACCGCATCACCGTCGAGCTCATCCCCGACCCCGCCGCCCGGACCGCCGCACTGCGCTCCGGCCGCGTGGACTGGATCGAGGCCGCCCAGCCCGACGACCTCGCGTCGCTCGAGGACGCCGGCTTCGTCGCCACGGGCAACGCCTTCGACTGGGAGTGGTCGTGGCAGCTCTTCACGGACGTCGCGCCCTTCGACGACATCCGCGTGCGCCAGGCCATGAACTACGCGATCGACCGCGAAGCGATCGCCGACGACCTCCTGCACGGCACCGCCGTTCCGGCGTACCAGTTCTTCGCCGAGGCGAGCCTGTACTACGACGAGGCCGACAACATCTACAGCTACGACCCCGACAAGGCCGAGGCGCTCCTCGCCGAGGCCGGCTACGCCGACGGTCTCGACATCACCGTCGGGTACATCACGGCGGGCTCCGGCTCGATGCAGGCGAAGGCCATGAACGAGGCCCTCCAGGCGCAGCTCTCCGAGGTGGGCATCAACGTGACGCTCGACCCCGTGGACTTCTCCGGCATGTACGCAGCCCTCGGAGAGGGGAACACGGGCTGGAACGCCGCCAACCAGGCGTTCAGCCTCGAGCAGCCGTCGAGCTGGAGCTGGTCCATGCTGTGCGGCACGAACTACTTCGGCTACTGCAACGAGGAGTTCGACGCCCTGCACGCCGAGGCGCTCGTCACGAGCGACGACGAGGAGCGCGCCGCGCTCCTCACCGAGGCCGGTCACCTGCAGACGGAGGACGCCGGCTGGATGTACGTCGTCAACGACACCGCTCCGCGGGCCATGGCCTCCTACGTGAAGGGATTCGAGCAGCCGAAGAGCTGGTGGATCGACTTCACGGGCGTCTCGATCGAGAAGTAGGCCGCGCCGCCGCCATCCCTCACAGATCGGGTCGCACAGACCGCTGCGCCCGGGTCGTCCACCCCCTCAGGACGACCCGGGCGCAGTGCTGCGCGAGTGTGTCACTCCACCGTGAAGGTCTTGTAGACACCCTGGGGCAGGGTGGCCAGCGTCGATTCGCCGTTCTGCCACGTTCCGGTGCTATCGCAGTTCTGCTGTGTCGCCATGACCGTCAGAGTCTCGAAACCGTACTCGGCGATCACGCTCTGACCGGGCTGGAGCTCCTGGCTCTTGAGGACGGTGCCAGACTCCCACGCCTGCGACGTCGTGACCGAGTATCCGAGGGTCGCGTTGACCGACGCTGCGATCGCCTCCACCGAGAATCCGACCTCGGCCGAGGTGGTGGCAGCCGTCGACTTCGTGGACGACACCGAGACGTCCAGCGTCTGGACTCCCGGGCCCGGATTGGTGGTGCGGTCGGAGCCGGCCGGTTCCTGATTGGACGACTGGTAGCTCGTCGTGATCTGTGACGTGCCGGGGTCGCACTCGCCGATCGGGCCGGCGAAGGCGCTGGTGGGGAAGGCGAGCGCGCCTCCCGTGAGCAGGGCGGCGGTTCCGAGAGTGCCGAGGGTCTTCTTGACGTTGGTACGCATGATTCTCCTTCGTCGGTGAAATCTCTGCGGGGCGTTTCCTCGCACAACCACTCGAGTGGTGGAGCCTGAGTGCTGGGGTAGAACACGTGGGAGTTTCGTGGGCGTCTCGCGCCCTCATGGGGATCGCGGCGATGGCGCCCAGGTGATGCACAGACTTCTCTCGACACGGCGCGCAGGCGGGAGTACATTCCGCCTCCGCGGGATGGGGGCGCCGGCAACGCGGCTGTCGAGGGGGTTGGGTTCGCGAGGCGGCGGACGTACCGTCGAGGGATATGAGCACCGAATCGCACACCCAGTCAGCCGTCGTCTACACCGAGACCGGGGACGCGTCCGTCCTCCACTTCGTCGAACGCGAGATCGCCGAGCCCGGCCCGGGTGAGGTGCGCGTCCGCGTCGTCGTCTCGGGCGTCAATCCCACCGACTGGAAGTCGCGCACGGGCGGTGCCCCCGGAGAGAAGCCGCCCTTCGACGAGGTCGTGCCGAACCAGGACGGCGCCGGCGTGGTCGACGCGGTCGGCGACGGAGTCGAGGGGCTCACCGTGGGTGACCGCGTGTGGACGTACCTCTCGGCGCACCAGCGCCCGACCGGCACCGCTCAGCAGTACACGGTGCTCCCCGTCGATCGTGTCATCCCGCTTCCCGACGGCGTCTCGTTCGACGTCGGTGCGAGCCTCGGCGTGCCCGCCGTGACCGCGCACCGCGCGCTCACCGTGGCGGAGGACGGACCGAGCCGCCTCGCACCCGGCGCCCTCGAGGGCCGCGTCGTCCTGGTCTCCGGCGGGGCCGGCGCCGTCGGCCACGCGGCGATCCAACTCGCGCGCTGGGCCGGTGCCACGGTGATCACCACGGTGAGCGGGCCGGAGAAGGAGGCGCTCGCGCGCTCCGCCGGAGCGGAACACGTCGTCAACTACCGCGATGACGACGCAGCCGACCAGATCCGCGCCATCGCGCCGGACGGGGTGCACCTCGTCGTCGAGGTCTCGATCGCCGCGAACCTCGCGCTCGACCTCGCCGTCATCGCGCCCCGCGGCACCGTCGCGAGCTACGCCGACAACGGCGGAGACACCGTCGAGGTGCCCATCCGTCCGAGCATGGTGCTCAATGCCCGGTACCAGTTCATCCTGCTCTACACGGTGGGCGCCGCGGCGCTCGCCGCGGGCGCGGAGGACGTGTCCGAGGCGGCCCGCCAGGGTGTTCTCGAGGTGGGGGAGGAGCACGGACTCCCGCTGCACCGCTTCCCCCTCGCCGAGACGGCCGCGGCCCACGAGGCCGTGGAGAACGACACCGTGGGGAAGGTGCTCATCGACGTGGCGTAGCGGTCCGCCAGGTGGCGGTCGGGTGCGCGTGTTCGCGTGCACCCGGCGGTAGAGGAACGCGTCGGAGCCGGGCAGGATGATTCCCGTCCGCAACGAAGCCGACCCGACCCTTGGAGGTCCCTGTGACGACGATCCACCCCGCTCCCCCGTTCGACACCGAGTTGGGCGCCGTCCTCGCGGTGGTCGGCGAGATGCTGCCGCCGACACTCACTCCGGACCTGATCGGATCGCTCCGCCAGGGCGGACTGGGCGCCCCTCCGCTCTCCGAGCTCATCGGCGACCGTCCCATCCGGCACGAGGAGCGCACGGTCCCCGGTCCCGCCGGCGCCCCCGACATCACCCTCTCGATCTTCAGCCGCGACGGTCACGTCGCCGGAGGCCCCGGGATCTACCACACCCACGGCGGCGGGATGATCATGGGAGACCGCTACACGGGGGCGGAGGAGTATCTCTCGTGGGTCCTCGAGTTCGACGCCGTCGTGGTCTCCGTCGAGTACCGGCTCGCGCCCGAGAATCCGGATCCGGCCCCCGTCGAGGATTGCTACGCCGGTCTCGTCTGGTTCTCCGAGCACGCCGCGGAGCTCGGGGTCGACCCCGGCCGCATCGTGATCGGCGGGGCGAGCGCCGGAGGCGGGCTCGCCGCGGGCGTGGCCCTCGCCGCGCGCGACAGGGGCGGCCCCGCCCTGGCCGGACAACTCCTCATCTACCCGATGCTCGACGACCGGAACGCCACCGTCTCGAGCCATCAGGTCGACGGGTTCGGTGTCTGGGACCGGGGGAGCAACGACACCGGCTGGGACGCCCTCCTGGGCGACCGACGCAAGACCGACGGCGTCTCGATCTACGCCGCGCCGGCTCGTGCCGCCGATCTGACCGGTCTACCGCCCGCGTTCATCGACGTCGCGAGCGCCGAGGTGTTCCGCGACGAGGACGTCGCGTACGCCACGAGGATCTGGGAGCAGGGTGGCATCGCCGAACTGCACGTCTGGCCCGGTGGATTCCACGGCTTCGACGCCATGGCTCCGCAGGCGACGCTCTCCCGGCAGGCCCGTGCCGCGCGCGTCGCGTGGCTGCACCGCCGGCTCGACGCCTGACACGGATCCCCTGCCCGCCGCCCTCCCGGAGCTAGAGTGGTGGGCAGGGACCCCTACCAGTGAGCGGCGAAGATGCAGGAACTCGTGGGTCGACTTACGGCGCTCGACGCCGAGGCGACGGAGACACTCAAGGTCATCTCCTACTTCGACGCCCTCGTGGACGGGCACGCGGGTATCGACGTCCTGCTGCGCGGGGCGGCCATCCTCAGCGGGTGCACGGTCGGCTTCACCGCCGACGGCCACACCGTCCGGGTCGATGCGTCGGGTTCGCGACTCCCCGCCGCGGCCGCGGTGCCCGGTCCGGTGAGTGGATCGCGGTCACACGGCTTCGGCGACGGTGGGCGGGCGTGGATCGAACGGGAGGGACCCGCGCACGCGAACGATGAGATGATCCTCGAGCGGCTGGCCCTCGCCCTCGACATCGCGGTCGAGCGCGCCTCGCCCGCCGCAGCCTCGCGTCGAGCGCTCGCCACGCTCATCGACCGGGACGTCCCGTCCGACGATCGCGTCCAGGCTGCCGCGCGTCTGCGTCTGGACACCTCGGCCCGGGCGCGATACCGCGTGGTCGTGACGCCGGCCGCGGCCGCGCCCACCGGAGTGAGCGCCGTGGTCACGACGGTGGCGGGTCGCGTCCGCGTCGTCGTGCGCGACGCCGACGACACACTGGAGGCCGGAGACGAGGCGGAGGCCGACATCACCCGGGGTGCCGCCCGGATCGGGATCGGTACGGCGGCGGCTGCCACGGGTCTCGACGACTCGTGGATCTCGGCGCTGCTCGCCCTCCGGCTCTCGTCGCCGCGGGAGCCGGTGGTGCACGCCGACCGTCTGGGGGCGCTGCTCCTGCTCGCCGAGCTCTCCGATGCGCGGGCCGGAGAGGTGCCGGATGCCGAGGCCGTCGCGTCGCTCATCCGTTCGCAGCCGCGGGCGGAGCGACTGCTGGAGGTCCTCGCCGTCACGGACAGTCTCCGGGCCGTGGCGACCGAGCTCGGTCTCCATCATTCGACCGTGCAGGCGAGGGTCGTGGCCCTCGCCGACGAGCTCGGATACGACGTCCGGTCGGCTCCGGGACGGTCGCGGCTCGCCCTCGCCCTCGCCCTGCGCCGCCTCGCGACGAACCGATTCACCTGATCGACCGGAACGCTCGCGGCCGTCCCGGAGTGCTCCGACCCGTCAGTGCCGGGAGCCGCTCCGCGAGCGCAGACGCGTCTCCTCCTGATCGAGCAGGGCCTGCGCGTCGGCGAGGATCCGCGAGGGGGTTCCGCCCACGCGCCGCAGCTCCAGGAGCTTCTCGCGTTCGGCCTCCACGACGGCGAGCCGGAGGCGCCGATAGGTGCGGTGCGGCAGGTCGTCGCCACCGTCGGCGTCCCCGTCGTCGTGCGGGCTCTCGTGGGCCCTCTCCCACGCGGCCTCTGCCCGGAGGTACGACTGCTGCCGCGCCCGCTCGACCACGTCCGGGTCGACAGGACCCGCGCCGCCGATGATCGCGTGAGGGTCGTCGAGGGCGGCGAGCCCCGCTGAACTGATGGTGTCGAGGAGCTCGGCGAGCTCCTTCCGGTCCTCGGAGTCGTCCACGCCCTGAACGCGCAACGCGCGGATGAGGTAGGGGAGCGAGCCGCCCTGGACGACGAGCGTCACGATCGCGACCGTGCACGCGATGAGCACGAGCTGCGGCCGGTAGGGCGTCTCCTCCGGCAGGGACTGCGCGGCGGCGAGCGTGACCACGCCGCGCATGCCCGACCACCCGAGGATCACGCCGCCGCGCCAGTCGATGCTCTCCCGCCGCAACTGTTCGAGATCGGCCCGACGGCGGTCGTACATGGCCTCGGCGCGCTGGCGCAGCCGCCGCTCATGCGCGTTCCGCACGGGCGTCGTCCGGTAGTGGTGCAGGGCGAGCAGGTTCCGCAGCGTGCGACTCTCCGCGTGCTCCGCGCGTTTCTTGAGCGCGTAGACGAGCGGGCCGATCCACGCGAAGCGGATCCCGACGAGCACGACGGTCGCGACGAGACCGATCCCCACGGCCTCGCCGACGCCGAGGATGTCCGGGTCGACGGCGTCGATGAGGGTGCGCAGCTCGAGTCCGATGAGGAGGAAGACGCCGTTCTCGAGGAGGAACTGGATGGTTCGCCAGTTGATCCGGTCGCTGATGCGGGACTGCGCGGAGAAGTGGGTGGGGCTCGCGTGTCCGGTGTAGAGGCCGGCGACCACGACCGCGAGCACGCCGGACGCGCCGATGGCCTCGGCGGGGACGAAGGCGACGAAGGGGACCGCGATGGACAGGGCGGTGTCGAGCACCGGGTCGTCGAGCTTCGACCGCACGAACACGGTGACGAATCCGACGGCGAGGCCGACCGCGATCGCGGCGACGACCGCGAACGTGAAGTCGGCGACGCCGCCCCACGGGGTCGCGACGGCTCCGGCGGCCGCGGCGGTGGCGGAGCGGAGCAGCACGAGTGCCGTCGCATCGTTCACGAGTCCCTCGCCCTCGAGCACCGTCAGCAGTCGCGGGGGCAGACCCAGCCGCCGGCCGATCGACGTGGCGGCGACGGCGTCCGGCGGGCTGATGACGGCGCCGAGCGCGATCGCCGCCGCGAGGTTGAGGTCCGGCAGGAGCGCGTACAGGAGCAGGCCGGTGCCGAACGCGCTCACGATCACGAGAACGACGGACAGACCGGCGATCGAGGAGACGTTGCGGCGGAAGTCGACGACCGGCACGCTGATCGCGGCGGCGTAGAGGATCGGCGGCAGGACCACGTCGAGGACGAACTCGTGCGGCACCTCGATCTCGGGAACGCCGGGCAGGTACGAGAGGGCGACGCCCACGAGCACGAGCACGATGGGGGCGGCGATGCCGAGCCGCTTCGAGAAGGCCGCGACGCCCACGATGACGGCGATCCCCACCACCGCGTAGACGCCGAGCTCCATCGATCCAGACTATCGACGCGATCCTGTCGCGCTCCGGATCGTCACGCTCTGTTCACACCCGCAGAGATCCAGCCTGAGCGGGTGTCCGAGCTCAGGAGAGGACGCCGCTCACTGCCACGACGAACGCGGCGAGCACGACAGCGCTCACGACGATGCCCGCGATGGCGAGGCCGCCGGTCTCGCCCGCCCGGCGGTAGCCGCGGAGCGCGACGACGCTCACGATGAGGCCGACGACGGAGAGAAGCGGGATCAGTCCGAGCACGATGCCGGCGATCGCGGCGTTGCGGCGGTTGCTCGACGGGGTGTCCCGGACGCTGCGCGTCTTCCCGTCGGCGTCGGTGCGGGGGATGGTCTGGCCGGCGGCCGAGCCGAGCCCACCACCGTATTCGGATCCGTTCATCGACATGGCGACTCCTTCCGGTCCGCCCACCCTATCGATGGCCGTTCGCGGGTGGAAGGTCCCCGTCAGGGGCGCCGACGCTCCCGGTCGGCGATCGCGGCGAGGAGCGCCCCGAGTGTGAAGAGCCCGGTCAGCGCGACGGCGAGCATCGAGCCGAGCGTCGGCTGGCCGGCGAACGTCGTAGCGGTGAGCAACGGGTAGAAGACGATGAGGGCGAGCCCCATGCCGATCGCGGAGCCGACGCGCTGACTGAACTGGAGGAGCGACCCGGCCACACTCGATCGGAAGTCCGGCACGGAGGTGAGCGCACGCCCCTGGTTCGATGGACCCACGAGCGCGGAGCCGAACGAGGAGACGAGCAGCACACCCGCGATGACGACCGGTGCGCTCGCGACGGGGACCACGCCGATGATGACCGCGATCACGAACAGCCCGCCCGCACCCACGGCTGTGCCGAGCACGATCGGCCGGTTGCTCGTCGCCGACGCGAAGCGCCCGGCGACCCATGAGCCCACCACCATGGAGAGCGCGGCCGGCAGCATCCACAGCGACGTCTCGAGCGCCGACTGCCCCGCGCGCTGTTGTAGGTACAGGGTGATCATGAGCGTGGACGCGGTGCCGGACGCGTGCATGAACCCCGAGATGAGCACGCCGGCGGGCAGGTGCCGGAAGCGGAACAGCCCGGGATCGACGAGGGGCTGCACTCCGCGCCCCGTGAGTCGCCTCTCATGATTGACGAAGAGCACGCCGCACGCGACGCCGATCACGACGCTCGCGAGCATCCACCACTGCGGGGGGTTCGACGAGGAGATGACGGAGACGGGTGCGATCGTGAGCACCACGGCCGGCACGAGGAGGACGACGCCGAGGCCGTCGAAGCCGCGGGTGCGGGTGCTCGGCGGCTCCCGGAGGACCGCGATCGCGACGGGGAGGATCACGGCGCCGAGGGCCACGTTGATCCAGAAGAGCACCCGCCACGCGTCGTCGCCCGGCACCCACTCCATGACGAAGCCCGCGAGCAGGGGGCCGAAGGTGGAGGTCACGGCCGTCGTCCCGGCGAGGATCGCGAGCGGCTTCGTGCGCGCCTCGGGTGGGAAGAGTCGCTGGATGAGACCGAGCACTTGCGGCATGAGGATGCCGGCGCCGGCCCCCTGCACGATGCGTCCGGCGACGAGCCACGTGGCGTCGGGGGCGAGGGCGCACAGGGCGCTCGCCGCGACGAATACAGACGCGCCCACGAGGAAGACCGTGGAGCGCGGGAGGATGTCCCCGAGGCGACCGGCGGGGAGGAGGAACACGGCGTACGCGATCGTGTAACCCACGAGCATGAGCTGGATGGTCGTCTCGGATCCGCCCGTCGACTCCTGGATCGCGGGGAGGACGACGCCGACCTTGGAGACGTCGAGGATCGTGAGCGCCGCCGTCGCGACGAGGAGCGCGAAGATCGCCCAGGTCTTCCGCGGCACCGTCGCCACGGGAGGCGTCGGTGCGAGGACGGTTGCGGACACGGGCCCTCCAGGCTCAGTTCGTCTGACGCGGCGGCGTCGTCCGCTGCACAGTTAACGCGGGCGAAACGCCGCGTCGGATATAACAATAGTGGACTATCAAAAGATAGTAAGACTTGAAGGGTTGGAAAAGTACATGAACGCCGATACCGCGGTCATCATGATCGACATGCAGAACATGTACCTCGAACAGGACAAGCGCGATCGCTTCGGCTGGCCGCCGATCGTCCGCTTCGACGAGGTCGTCGCGGAGTGCGCCGAGCTGCTGGCCGCCGCACGCGTCCAGGGGCTGCCCGTGATCTACACCCGGCAGGTGCAGCGACCGGACGGTGCGGACATGACGCCGAGCATGCGGAAGCTCCGTGCCGCGGCCCCGGCGGACGAGGCGGATCTCGTGGACACACGGCCGGACGGCTGGGCCGCCGACATCCTCGACGTCGTCGCGCCGCAACCCGGCGACATCGTGCTCGACAAGCTGCGGTGGGACGCCTTCTTCCGAACGGAGCTCGACGTGATCCTCCGTAACCTCGGCGTGCGGCGGCTCGTGGTCGCCGGGCTCCAGACGAACGTGTGCGTGGAGACCACGACGCGCTCGGCGATGATGATGGGCTTCGAGGTCGCCGTGCCCGAGGATGCCGTGTCCACGGATGGCGAGTCCCTCCACGTCAACGCGCTCGACGCGATGCGTGTGCTCTATGTGGAGGTCGCGCCGTGGCGCGAACTGCTCGAGCCGGGCGCGGAATGGAACCGCGCCACGACCACCCCGTCCTACGGCCGCACCATGCCCGTCGCCCCCTGACCCGTCGCTCCACGCACTCCGCCCGCCGCGTGCGAGTATTGCAACGACGCAGGTGTTGCAGGAACGTTCTCAGGGGGTTGGCGTGGCGGAGGCGGATCGGGACGCGGAGCGCCGCGATCGAGCGGTGACCCTGCGCGACGTCGCGGCCGCCGCGGGCGTGAGCGTCTCGACGGCCTCGCGGCTCCTCGACAAGCGGTATGAGGGCTCATCACCGGGGAACGCGCGCCGTGTCCGCGAGGCCGCCGAGCGGCTCGGCTACACCCGGGACTACGCCGCGTCGAGCTTGCGCCGGCAGGGGACGAGCACCATCGGCGTCCTCGTTCCGCGGCTCTCGGACGCCGTCATGGGCATCCTCTACGAGGAGATCGCGCGCGAATGCGAGCGTCGTGACGTGCAGGCGCTCGTCGCCACGACGCAGGACGATCCGGCCCAGGGGCGACGCGCGGCCGCCTCGCTCCTCTCGCGCAAGGTCGACGGGCTCATCATGACCACAGCGCGACTCGACGACGGCTTCGCCGAGGAGCTGAGGGCCGCGCGCGTGCCGCACGTCCTCGCCCTGCGGACGGCGGGCGACAGTCCGTCGGCGGTGACCGACGACCGTCTCGGCGGGTACCTCGCGGTGCGGCACCTCGCCGACCTCGGGCATCGACGCATCGGGATCATCGCCGGGCCTCGTTATGCGTCGAGCGCTCGGGCTCGCCTCGAGGGGGCGCTCGATGGGCTGCGGGAGGCGGGCTGCGATCTCGACGACGACCTCGTCCGCGGCGACGGCTTCTCGGTGGAGGCGGGCGAGGATGCGGCCGGCGATCTCCTCGACGCGGGGATCGCGCCGACCGCGATCTTCGCGGTGACGGACCACGCGGCGATCGGCGCGATGGCCGCGGCCGCCCGCCGGGGCTTGAGTGTTCCCGGAGACCTCTCCGTGGTGGGCTTCAACGACATCCCGCTCGCGCGTCATCTCCCCACGCCGCTCAGCAGCGTGCGCGCGTCGCTCGACCTCATCGCGCAGGCCTCCGTCCGCATGCTCGTCGATGGGGAGACGAGCAATCTCGTGTTCCCTCCGACGATGATCCCGCGGGCCTCCTCCGGTCCCCGCGCGGCCGGCTGACCGGCCGGTCCCGCCGGTCGCTCTTGACCTTTCGTGTGAGCGCGTGCACAATAATGAAAACGTTCCTAATAACGTTCGCAAACGTTTCACCCACACATCTCAACGGAGAGAGGACATCATGACGATCGACCTTCGCGGCCTCAGCCCCGCACCCGTCACCCCCTTCACGGAGGAGGGCGACATCGACTTCGCCGCCATCCAGCGACTCGGCTCGTGGCTCGGATCCATCGACGGCGTCAAGAGCCTCGTCGTGCTCGGCCACGCCGGTGAGGGCACGTTCCTCACCGTCGACGAGCAGCTCGACGTGATCCGCGCCTTCCGTGACTCCGTGGAGGGACGCATCCCGATCGTCGCCGGCATCACCGGCGAGGGGAACAAGGTCGCGGCCCTCGAGGCGAAGCGCGCCGTCGATGCCGGCGCCTCCGCCGGCCTCGTCTACCCGTCGCACGGCTGGCTCCGCTTCGGCTTCCAGCAGGGCGCCCCGCAGACCCGGTACCAGGACATCTACGACGAGAGCGGCCTCCCGCTGATCCTCTTCCAGTACCCGGACAACACGAAGGCGAGCTACGACCTCGACACCCAGCTCGAGATCGCCGGACAGGAGGGCGTGTTCGCCACGAAGAACGGCGTGCGCAACATGCGCCGCTGGTACACGGAGATCCCGGCCCTGCGCGCCGCGTACCCGGAGCTGCAGATCCTCTCGTGCCACGACGAGTACCTGCTGCCCACGATGTTCGACGTGGACGGCCTGCTCGTGGGGTACGGCAACATCGCGCCGGAGCTCCTCGTCGACCTCATCGCGGCGGGCAAGGCGAATGACTACGCGGCGGCGCACGAGATCCACGAGCGCCTCCTGCCCGTGACGAAGAACGTGTACCACCGCGGCTCCCACATGGAGGGCACCGTCGCGCTCAAGTGGGGTCTCGTCCACCGCGGTATCCTCGACCACGCCACCGTCCGCACGCCGCTGCTCCCCCTCGCGGACGGAGCGGACAAAGAGATCGCGGCGGCGTTCGTGTCCGCCGGGATCGAGAGGGTCACGGTCGACGCGTAGCGCCGACGTCACGACGACGCGGGGCCGGCTCGTCCGGCCCCGCACCCGGTCCGACCCCGTCGGACCGACGCCGCGGAAGCGGCACACCGAAGTCAATGAAGACTCCAGCGGCCCGGTTGCCGCACTCCGACGAAGGAGGCTCGCCATGAGTGAGCGCACGAAGACCCGTCACACCTCGACCACCCCCGGCACCGGCTACGGCCGCATCTCGACGGGCAACATGGAGGCCATCGTCGGCGCGAGCCGCCGACGCCGCTCGTTCTGGCAGCGACTCCTGCTGATCGGACCGGCGTTCGTCGCCGGCGCCTGGCAGTTCGGTCCCGGAAACCTGACCACGGCGGTCCAGGCCGGAAGCGGCTACCAGTACACGCTCGTCTGGGTGATCGTCGTCTCGACCATCCTCATGATCGTGCTCACGGACATGAGCGTCCGGCTCGGCATCAAGTCGCCCGTCTCGCTCATCTCGTCCATCAAGGACCACCTCGGTAAGGGCTGGGGTGTCGTCGCGGGCGTCGGCGTCTTCCTCATCACGCTCATGTTCTCCGTCGGCAACGCTGTGGGGTCGGGGCTCGGGCTCTCGATGCTCTTCGGCGGCCCACCCGTGATGTGGACGGTCGTCTGCACCGTCGGCGTCGCGACGCTGCTCCTCCTGCGGCACGTGTACCGCGTGGTGGAGAAGGTCCTCATCGCCATCGTGGCCCTCATGGCGATCGCATTCGTCGTGAGCGCCTTCATCGCCAGCCCGGACTGGGTCGACGCGGCCGCCGGCCTCATCCCGTCAGCACCCGAGGGCTCCTGGCTCCTCATCGTCGCCCTCGTGGGCACGAACTTCAGCATCAACGCGGCGTTCTACACCTCCTACGGAACGAAGGAGCGCGGGCGCACGGAGGAGGAGTACCGCGACGTCACGATGGTCGACACCATCCCCGGCATCGTCGCTCCCGGCATCATGACGGTGCTCGTCATGATGGTCGCCGCCGCGGTGCTCGGCTCGACCGGGCAGGCCGCCGGCACGATCACCGAGCTCGCCGGCATCTTCGCGCCCCTCGCGGGTGAGTTCGGCTCGACGGTGTTCGCGCTCGGCTTCTTCGGCGCGGCCTTCTCCTCGATGATCGCGAACGCGACGGCCGGCGGCACGATGCTCTCGGACGCTCTCGGACGCTCTCGGACGCGGCCCCTCCGCCGGGTCGAGGACCGCGAAGATCATCAGCGCCTCGATCCTCTCCTTCGGCATCGCGATCACGCTCATCTTCCAGTCGTCTCCGGTGCAGCTCATCGTGGTGGCCCAGGCGCTCACGGTGCTCATCGCCCCGATCCTCGCCGCGCTCATCATCGTCATGGCCAACCGTCGTTCGCTCATGGGGGAGATGCGGAACCGGTGGTGGCAGAACGCGCTCGGCGCCGTCGGCCTGGTCTCGGTGCTCGCGCTGTCGATCCGCCTGGTCATCACCCTCACCGCGGGCTGACCCACCCCGCGTCCGCGCACGCAACGGCCTTCTGCGGGTGACGTCCCACCCGCAGGAGGCCGTTTCGTGCGCACAGCGGACGGGACGCCGGGTCGGATGCGAGGAGGGGCGCCGGCGCCACCCCCTCCGGCTTCCCAGGGTGTCGCCTTACGATCGACGGATGCCTGAGGGGACGAGGAGCACGGAGAAGAGGGGCGCGCGACTGCGTTCCCTCGACGGCGTGCGCGGGATCGCGGCGATCGTCGTCGTGATCTACCACGTGAGCCTCATCGCCAAGCCGTTCGCCGCCGGCGGCACCGCGGAGGTCGTGTGGGACGGCGTCACCGAGTCGCCCCTCAAGCTGCTCTTCGCGGGCACCGAGGCCGTTCTCGTCTTCTTCGTGCTGAGCGGACTCGTCGTGGCCCTTCCGCTCCTCCGGCACTCCGTGTCGTGGCCGGCGTTCTTCGCCTCGCGTCTCGTGCGGCTCTACGTGCCCGTGTGGGGAGCCCTGCTGTTCGCCGTCGCGCTCATCGCGGTGTTCCCCCGCCACCCGTCCGCGGTCACGAGCGACGAATGGATCAGCGACGCGAACGCTTCGAGCGTCACCATCGCCTCCTTCTTCCGCGAGGCGAGCCTCACGCCCGCGAGCTACGACATCGTCAACACGCTGTGGTCGCTGCGCTGGGAGCTCATCTTCACGGCGCTCCTCCCCGTGCTCATCGGGATCGCGCTGCTCCTGCGTCGGAGTACGGTCGCTCTCGTCGTGACGGGAGCGGCCGCCGTGATCGCGACGATGCTCGGCCGCGTGCTGAGCATCGACGCCCTCGTCTATCTGCCCGTCTTCCTCCTCGGCACGCTCGTCGCCGTGCGGCTCGAGGAAATCATCGAGTGGGCGCATCGGCGGACACGACCCGTGCTCTGGACGGTCGTCGGTTCGTCGTCCGCCCTGCTCCTGGTGGCGAGCTGGATCGGCCGTCCGCTCACCCAGGGCGACGACCTGCTCTCGGAGGTGCTCTGGGGGCTCGCGGGACTCGGGGCGCTCGGCATCGTGCTCGTGAGCATCTGCTCACCCGGAGTGGAGCGCGCTCTCTCCACGCGGATCCCGCAATGGGCGGGCAAGATCTCGTTCAGCCTCTACCTCGTTCACGTCCCCGTGCTGGCGACGATCGCCTTCCTGGTGGGTGACCGCCTGTGGTGGGTCGTCGGTCTCGTCGGCGTCCCGCTGAGCCTCGCGATCGCCGCGGGGTTCTTCGCTCTCGTCGAGCGTCCGTCTCACCGCCTGGCGCGAGCGACCGGCGGAGGCGTCACCCGCCTCGTCGAGCGGTTCCGTGGGCGCCGGGGCGTCAGCGAACGCGCGGTCGGCCTCACGACCGGCGGCGCGCCCGCCGCCTGGTCCGCACCTGGGCCGCTCGGAGGTCACGAGCCCACGCCCGCGTCACCGCTTCCGGATCGAACGGACGCGCAGACCGCACCGCGTTCCGGCGCATCCGATCGAGTTCGGCGTCGGGAAGGCTGACGAGCCGATCGATCGCAGCGGAGAGCGCCTCGACGTCGCCGGCCGGCACGACGAAGCCGTTCCACCCGTCGCGCACGATGTCGGCAGGGCCGTACGGCACGTCGTAGACGATCGGGAGACAGCCCACCGCGAGGGCCTCGGGCAGCACGAGCGGGAACCCCTCAGACGTGGAGGTGAGCAGGAGGAACGAGGCCTCGACGAGCCGTTCCCGAGCGCGCGGGTCGTATTCGCGGAGACGCACGTGGTCCGCAGCGCCCTCGGTCTCGACGACCTTCTCGAGCGCCGAACGCCGGGGACCCTCACCGTAGACGTCGAGCGTGGCGGCCGGACCGGCCACCGGGCGGGCGGAGGCGATGACACGCTGACCGGCGACTCCGCGGATCGCGTGGCTCACGCGCTTCCGCTTCTCCAACGAGGCGAGCATGATCCCGGCGGCGGGGTCGGCTCGCCGGGGCGCCTCGTCGAGCAGGCGTCCCTCGCGCACGTTGCGCACCACCATGAGGTTCGCGTGACGGCCGAGCAGGGCCTCGACATCGGATCGCTGCCGCTCGCTCAGCACGGCGACGGCATCGAACGCGTCGAGGTTCTCGAACACCCGCCTGCGCGATTCCCGCAGCGTGCCGAGCGGGCGGACGGACCCCACGAGGTGGGACGCGTGCACGAGGTGCACGGTGGTGACGTGGACGCGACGGTACTCGGCCACGAACGGCGCGACCGTCTTGCTGTCCACGATGAGGAAGGTGCGCCGGCGCTTCGTGAGGCGATCGAGCCACGCTGCGTAGAGGTGCCAGATCCGACCCCACGAGCGCACGGGCTCACCCGCCGCGTCGCACAGGACGAGCGAGCGACCGGCTCCGGACGGGTCACGACGGTCGCTCAGGAGAAGGGTCCCGTCGAGCCGATAGTGGTCGGTCTGGAGCTCGCGCGCGCCGTCGGCCGACCACATCGTGCGGCTCAGCACGTGCCCGCCCCGCCGGACCTCGGTGATACCTCCGCTCTCGCCGGGTGTCACGTCCCCGTCGGGCGCCGACAGAGGAACGAAGGGGTGCCGATCCAGCCGGAGGGATCCGCCCGGGAGGGGATGCGCGCGCAGCCAGTCCCAGAGATTGAGCAGTCGCATCCCGTCGATGAACTCGCCGCGCTCCCGCAGCCGCGCTTCGCGAGCCGCATAGTCCGATTGCTCGTCGAGAGTGAGCACATCGACGGAGACGCCGCCGTGCCGCACGAAGGCGCGGGTGCGGGCGAGCATCGCCGCCGTCATCCCGCCGTAGTCGTCGGTGATGGACCAGGTGAGGGCGAGGTGTCGACCGGCGGGGAGGAGCCCCTTCGACGACCGGATACGATCGCCGATCACATGCCGGGCCCGGGCGACGACCCCCGTGGCGGCCCGCGCCGCGCGAGCGATCCGTCGTGCCGGTGCGGCGCTGCGCGTGCCGATCGATCCCATGCGTCCCCGTCTCCCTTACCCGCCGATGCGGACCCCCGCGGAGACCGGACGTGTCCGGTTCCGCCCTCAGGGTACGCGCGGCCGACTGAGCCCCTCCTGAGCTTCTCGGCGGCGCGGTGATGGGCTACCGTGGATCAACGTCCGTCGTCTCGTGGGCCGCCGACCCAGGAGGGTCTCATGTCCGTAGAACGCTTCGCCGCAGCCGTCGCCGCGCTGTCTCGCCCGACCGGGGGATCCGAATCGCTCACGGAGCCGATCCTCGGCGTCATCCCCGTGACCGGGGTGTCGATCTCGACCCTCGCGAGATCCTCGGCATCGAGTCGGTCGAGGCGAGCGACACGATCATCCGTCGCATCGACGACCTCCAGTTCGACCTCGGGGAGGGCCCCTGCTGGGACGCGGTCGACCTGGGGGAGCCCGTGCTCGAACCCGACTTCCGCAACCGGCCGAGTCGGACATGGCCGCTCTTCACCGAGGGGGTGCGACCGCACGACGTCGGTGCCCTCTTCGCGGTTCCGGTGAGTCTCGGCACGGTGAGGCTCGGTGCGATCGACCTCTACCACTCCGATCCGATCGAGCTCGACCAGGAGGCGATCGAGCAGCTCATGGTCTTCGGCGGCATCATCGGCCGCCGGGTCCTCGAGCGTGCCCTGCGGTCCTCGGCGGACATCGGTGACCCAGGCGAAGGGCGGCACTCGCGACACCGCATCCATCAGGCCGCCGGCTTCGTCATCGCGCAGCTCGGCGTCTCCGCGGAAGACGCACTGCTGCTCCTCCAGGCGCGGGCCTACTCGAGCGGGTCGAGCATGGCGGAGGTCGCCGAGCAGGTGCTCGAGAAGCGGCTCGTCTTCTCCGTCACCGGCGCCGTCATCGAGGAGCGACCGTGAACGAGGAGACGCGGGAGGACCGCCTGCTCGATGTCTTCGTGAAGCTCGCGGACACCCTCGTCGACGACTTCGACGTGGTTGACCTCCTGCAGATGCTCGTCGAGACGTGCGAGTCGACCTTCGACGTCTCCGCCGCCGCACTGCTCCTCGACGCGGGCGACGGCGAGCTCGACCTCGTCGCCTCCACGAGCCACGAGAGCCGCACGGTCGAGATGATCGTGCTCGGCGCCGAGGACGGTCCCTGCGTGGATGCGTTCCGCACGGGTGCCGCCCTCGTCGTCCCGGACCTTCGCGAGGGTTCCGGATGGGAGCGATTCCGCCGAGCGGGGCTCGAGAACGGCTTCACCTCGGTGCACGCCCTCCCGATGCGCCTGCGCCAGACGAGCATCGGTGCCCTCACCCTGTTCGAGAACGACGCCTCGCGACTGGAGGAACGCGACGTGCGCGCCGCGCAGGCGCTCGCCGACGTCGCGACGATCGGCATCCTCCAGGACCGCGCGGTGCGTGAGAGCGAAACGGTGCGGATGCAGCTGCAGCACGCGCTCGACTCCCGCATCGTGATCGAGCAGGCGAAGGGTGTCGTCGCCTACACCCACGACGTCGACATGGACGAGGCGTTCCGCCGGATCCGCGGTCATGCCCGCTCGTCGCGTCAGGCCATCAGCGAGGTCGCCCGCGCGGTCGTCGAGCGGCGCATCATCATTTGAGGGGATGGTGGCGGAGGCGGTTCGGGTCCTCGCCGCCGCCACCGGTCTAGTGGCCCCCGTGCTCCGAGAGGTCGTCGACGAGTAGATCGCCGTCGAGCGGTGTCGCGAAGACGCGGGCGCGAACGCGTTTCGTTCCGTCGTGGAGGGCGCGCACGGCGCGATGCACCTCGAGGTCACCGATCCCCGTGGCGATGAGGTTCCCGGCCTCGCCACCGAATTCGTCGCGCGTCGCAGTCCCTCCCGACTCGTCGATCCGCTGGACGGAGGCGAGGGATATCCCGGGGCCGATGAGGAGGTGCGCGGAGGTGACACCGGTGGGGGTGACGATGGGGATGTCCACCACCGCGAAACGCTGGCGTGTGCTGAGCGCCTCCGCGTAGACGAGCACCGCGCTCGCGATGGCGTCGGCCGTATCGAATCGTGACGGGCCGTAGTGGAGTGTCTGCATGCCGTTCCCTCGTTGCGACCGCCGGGTGGCGGTCGGATGATCCCGGGGTCTGGGGGACGGACGCCCCCAGGGTAGACCCCGCGCGATATCCCGACAAGAGTCCCCGAACCGGTGTCAACCGGTGGGGACGATGCGAGAGGCGTGCTCGCGACCCATTACCGTTAGATCGCCGCCGCATGCGCGATCGGTGCGCCATTCCTGCTCGAACCGCACTCGAACCCGTCCCCTGACCTGGAGGTCGCTCGTGGAAACCTGGCCCGGAACCGCCTACCCGCTCGGAGCCACGTACGACGGCGGAGGGACCAACTTCGCCCTGTACAGCGAAGCGGCGGAGCGTGTGGAGCTGTGCCTCATCGACGAGGACGGCACGGAGACGTGCGTCGAGGTCATCGAGGTCGACGCCTACGTGTGGCACTGCTACCTCCCGAACGTGCAGCCGGGGCAGCGCTACGGCTACCGCGTGCACGGCGAGTACGACCCGAAGAACGGCAAGCGCGCCAACCCGAACAAGCTCCTCCTCGACCCGTACGCGAAGGCGACCTTCGGTCAGTACGACTGGGACAACGCGCTCTTCGGCTACAACTTCGGCGACCCCGACTCGGTCAACGACGAGGACTCGGCCCCCCACTCGATGCTGAGCGTCGTCGTGAACCCGTTCTTCGACTGGGCAGGAGACCGCAAGCCGCACACGCCCTACTCGGAGACGGTGATCTACGAAGCGCACGTGAAGGGCCTCACGCAGCTGCACCCCGAGATCCCCGAGGACCAGCGCGGCACCTACGCCGGGCTCACCCACCCCGTCGTCATCGACCACCTCAAGAAGCTCGGCGTCACGGCGCTCGAGCTCATGCCCGTGCACCAGTTCGTGCAGGACTCGACCCTGCAGGAGAAGGGCCTCGCGAACTACTGGGGCTACAACACGATCGGCTTCTTCGCCCCGCAGAACACCTACTCGGCCACGGGCGAGCTCGGCCAGCAGGTGCAGGAGTTCAAATCGATGGTGCGTGCGATGCACGCCGCCGGCATCGAGGTCATCCTCGACGTGGTCTACAACCACACAGCCGAGGGCAACCACATGGGCCCGACGCTGAGCTTCAAGGGCATCGACAACGAGGCGTACTACCGCCTCGAGGAGAACGACAAGCGGTACTACACCGACTACACGGGCACGGGGAACTCGCTCAACGTGCGCCACCCGCACTCGCTGCAGCTCATCATGGACTCCCTGCGCTACTGGGCCACGGAGATGCGCGTCGACGGCTTCCGCTTCGACCTCGCCTCGACCCTCGCCCGCGAGTTCTACGACGTCGACCGCCTCTCGACCTTCTTCGAGCTCGTGCAGCAGGACCCGGTGGTCTCGCAGGTGAAGCTCATCGCCGAGCCGTGGGACGTCGGCCCCGGCGGCTACCAGGTGGGCAACTTCCCGCCCCAGTGGACCGAGTGGAACGGGAAGTACCGCGACACGGTGCGCGACTACTGGCGCGGCGAGCCGTCGACGCTCGGAGAGTTCGCGGCGCGCATCACCGGCTCGGCCGACCTGTACGAGAACTCGGGCCGCCGCCCGTTCGCGTCCATCAACTTCGTCACGGCCCACGACGGCTTCACGATGCGCGACCTCGTCTCGTACAACGAGAAGCACAACGACGCCAACGGCGAGGACAACAACGACGGCGAATCGCACAACCGTTCGTGGAACTCCGGCGTCGAGGGCGAGACGGACGACCCGGGCGTGCTCGCACTCCGGGCGCGTCAGCAGCGCAACTTCCTCGCGACGCTGCTGCTGTCCCAGGGCATCCCGATGATCCTGCACGGCGACGAGCTGGGCCGCACCCAGCACGGCAACAACAACACGTACGCGCAGGACAGCGAGATCAGCTGGGTGCACTGGGACAAGGCGGACGAGCCGCTCATCGAGTTCACCTCGGCCGTGTCGCGGCTGCGGCGCGAGCACCCCACGTTCCGTCGTGGTGGCTTCTTCGACGGCAAGCCCTACGAGCGCGAGGAGGGCGACCCCCTTCCCGACATCGTCTGGCTCGACGCCGACGGCTCGGAGATGAAGGAGGAGGACTGGGGCGCCGCACTGCAGCGCACGGTCGGCATCTACATCAACGGCGGCAGCATCCGTCAGCGCGACCGTCGCGGGAACGCGATCCACGACGACGACTTCCTCCTGTACTTCAGCGCCGACGTGGAGGCCGTGGAGGTCACGATCCCGCCGGCCACGTTCGGCGCGGCATGGGAGGCCGTCGTCGACACGGGCGAGGAGGCCGTCGACGGCCCGGCGCTGCCCGCCGGCGCGAAGCTGAGCCTCGCGGCGCGGTCCCTCGTGGTGCTGCGCGCGGCGAGCGAGCCGGAGGCGGAGCCCGACCACTCGGTGGCGGCGTCGCTCGCGATGCGCACGTCGTCGATCCCGATCGTCGGAGCCCAGGCCCCCGAGTCCAACGGCTGACCCGCCCCTCCCACCCTCTCTTTCCGACTTCGTCCCTTTTCCCCGGCTCTCTTCGACCCGGTCATGCTGCATATGGGAGTGGGGTGGGGCGACGGGGAATGGTGCCGCGTGCGGGGGAGCGCAAGGGGGCTGAGGGGTCGAATCGCGCCGGTTAGCGTGGGGAGTCCGAGGCGCCGAACGTCGGCGCCGGAACGGAACGACCATGAGCTCGATCAGCCCGGACGACATCCGCTGGAACGATGAGGCGCGCACCAAGATCCTCGAGGATTCGGACCGCGTGCTGCGTGAGGCCGTGCTCGGCGTCGCGTCGACCCACGCCGACGGCAGCTGGGAGGACGCGTTCGCCGAACTGAACGCCCGCCTGAAGGACCAGTTCATCGACTTCGAGCCGGGACCGGACCTGCGGAAGTACGCCGAGGCGATCGTCGCGGGTGAGATCGACGGGGCGGGCGGGGCGTCGAGCGACGCTGACGCGAGCTCCTCGGACGACAGTGCAGACGCCGGATCCTCCGACACCGCGACGACGGATGCGGCCGCCACCGGCGAGGAGCGAGCGTCGGACATCGCGGCCGACGCGGGCGCGAGCGAGCCCGCGACCCCCGAGACGGACGGCTCGGCTGACGAGGCATCGACCGGGACGGGCGACTCCGACTCTTCCTCGGACTCGGACTCGGACTCCGACTCCGGCACCGAGGACCCCGCGTCCGGCGACACATCCGACGGGAACGAAGCCCCCAACGAGACGATCGACGACCCGAGCGACCCCACCGTCACCGACGAGCCCAGCGCGTGAGCCGCGGAGTCGCCGTCGTCACGGGCGGAACGGCGGGTCTCGGTCGCGCCATCGTGCGCGAACTGGCGGAGCGGGGCTGGGACGTCGCCGTGCTCGCCCGTGGTGAGGACGGACTCGCCGGGACCGTCGCCGACGTCGACCTCGCCGGCCGTCGTGCCCTCGGCATCGTCACCGACGTCGCCGATCGCACCGCGGTGGAGAGCGCGGCGGATCGGGTGGAGTCGGAGCTCGGCCCCATCGACCTGTGGGTGAACAACGCCATGACGGGCGTCTTCGGCGAGTTCCTCGATGTCGATCCCGAGGACTTCGAACGCGCGACGAGCGTCAATTACCTCGGCTTCGTGAACGGGACGCGCGCTGCGCTCTCGCGGATGAAGCCGCGCGACCGCGGGCACATCATCCAGATCGGCTCGGCGCTCGCGCACCGGGGGATCCCGCTCCAGTCGGCGTACTGCGCCGCAAAGCACGCCGTGCAGGGATTCACCGAGTCGCTCACGACCGAGCTCATCGCGAGCGGCAGCCGGGTGCGACTGTCTACGGTGGACATGCCGGCGCTCAACACGATCCAGTTCAACTGGGTCCGCTCGCTGCTGCCCGACCACCCGCAGCCGGTCGCGCCGATCTACGAGCCCGAGGTGGGAGCGCGTGCCGTCGCCGATGTGGCCGACAAGCCGCGGCGCCGCACGTGGGTGGGTGGATCGACCGTGCTCACGGTTCTCGGCAACAGGGTCGCGCCGTGGTTCATGGATTCGTACCTCGCGAAGACGGGGTACGACGGCCAGCAGGCGCCCGACAAGGACGAGCCGATGCTGCCGGACAACGTCTACTCGCCCGTTCCCGGCGATCACGGTGCCCGCGGCATCTTCAGCGACACGGCCACGATGGGCGGCCCGCAGATCTGGGCGATCGGTCATCGCGGTGCTGCGACCGCGATCGCGGCCGGATTCGCGGCGTTCGCCGTCGCGGCCGTGGCGCACGTGGCGGCCCGCGCCACGCGCTAGCCCCCAGCCCCCCACCCCTAGCCCGCCTCTCGACGTCGTGCGTTTGCGCCGAGATGCTGCGCTGGACCGCCGCGTATCGGCGCAAACGCACTACAGGGTGGGCGGGGCGGGATCGAGGGGTACCGCGCGGACTCGACGAGAGACAGGATTGACCACATGAGAATCGCTGTCACCGGAGGATCCGGGAAATTGGGCCGTACCGTCGTCGCACGACTGCGAGGCGACGGCCACGAGGTCGTCAACCTCGACCAGGCCGGGGAACGCGGAGCGGGCTTCGTCCGCGTCGACCTGTCCGATTACGGCCAGGTGATCGACGCGCTCGCGGGCGTGAACGACCGGCACGACGGCATCGACGCCCTCGTGCACCTCGGCGCCATCCCCGCACCGGGCATCATGAGCGACATCGCCACGTTCCACAACAACATGAACGGCACGTTCCACGTGTTCTGGGCCGCTCACCGTCTCGGCATCCAGAAGATCGTGTACGCATCGAGCGAGACGGTCCTCGGCCTGCCGTTCGACGTCCCGCCGCCCTACCTCCCCATCGACGAGGAGTATGCGGCCCGTCCGGAGAGCGTCTACTCGCTCGTGAAGCACCTCGAGGAGCAGCTCGCGATCGAGCTCGTCCGCTGGGACCCGGAGCTCTCCATCACGGCCCTGCGCTTCTCCAACGTCATGGACCCGGAGGACTACGCCGAGTTCCCGTCGTTCGACGCGGATGCGCGTGCCCGCAAGTGGAACGCGTGGGGCTACATCGACGGTCGTGACGGCGCACAGGCCGTGGCCCGCGCCCTCGAGGTGGCCGGTCCGGGCTTCGACCGCTTCATCATCGCGGCGGCCGACACGGTCATGTCGCGCCCGAACGCGGAACTCGTCGCCGAGGTGTTCCCCGACGTGCCCGTGGTGCGCGACCTCGGCGTGAACGACACGCTCCTGTCGATCGACAAGGCGCGGAAGGTGCTCGGCTTCGACCCGCAGCACAGCTGGCGCGACCACGCCTGACCCGGCGAGTCCATCCCGCGGCAGGGGCAGGCGGTGGGAACCGCTCGCGTTCCTATGCTGGGTGCATGAAGCACACGGACTACATCGAATCGGTGAGTGCGTCGTCGCGGGCGTTCGCCCAGGTGCTCGCGACGGCGCCCCTCGACGTGGCGATCCGGTCGTGTCCTGGGTGGACGCTCGCGGATCTGACGCGTCACCTCGGCGACGTGCACCGGTGGGCGCGATCGAAGGTGACGGGGGCCGGCGCCCAGGAGGACGAGCCCGCTCCCGACGACCCCACCGACCTGATCGCCTGGTTCGAGGACGGTGCTGACGCGCTCGTCACCGCGCTGCGAACGCGCGATGCCGACGCGCCGTGCTGGACGCTCTACCCGCCGGCCGTCGTGGGCACGTGGGCTCGACGTCAGGCGCTCGAGACGGCTATCCACCTCTGGGACGCCGCCGAGGCGATCGGTCGTCCCGCCGAGATCCCCGTGGCCCTCGCGGTTGCGGGGGTGGGGGAGGTGGTCGGCGACCTGTACCCGCGGCAGGTGGGCCTCGACCGGATCGCGCCGCTGCGGTCGTTCGTCGAGATCCGCGTCCTCGACGCAGGCGGTGAGCGGGTGTCCTTCCCGCTCGGGGCGGTCGACGCGCCGGACGGCGACCGTGTGACCGTGGAGCTGGCCGCGGCCGACGCACTCCTTCTGCTGTGGAAGCGCCGAACGCTCGACGAGGTCGATGTGCACGTCTCCGGATCCGAGTCGGTGCTGCGTTCCGCTCTGAGGACGGCCCTGGTTCCGTGACCGCGCGTCTGCGCCGAACCCAGGGAGCGCAGGGCCGGCGCTGGTAGCCTGATCGCGTGATCGCCTTCCTCGAGATGCTCGCGCGGTTCGTCGCCGCGGCGTTCGAGACGGTCGTGTCCACGTCGCCCGTCGTCGCCGCGCTCGCGTCCTCGTTCGCGCCATCGACGGTGTCGGCGCTCATCGCCCTGCTCGGTGTCATCGCACTCGCCGGTGGCGCGGCCGTGGCGGTGCGCGCCGTGGTGAGGCTCGTCGCCGCATTGCTCGACGGTGTGCCGACGGAACGTTCCGACCGGCCGGCGCCCGCACCGTTCCTTCGCACGCAGGACGATCCCACGGCCGAGGGCCACCCTCGCCCGCGAGCACCGGGACGTCGCGTCCCGGTCGCCGTTCGCTGACCCGACCCTCCGCCATGCACCGCTCCGCGTGAGCAGTGCGCCCCGCCGTCCGCGGCGGCGGAGGGATGTCGGCTGCGCCGACCATACGATCCCCATTCGTATGACGCGCGCCATCCCGGCCGCAGGCAGGACTCTCGCTCCCCCATGAACCCCTACGAATTCGGCCCCATCGCGGCCGTGCTCGACGCCGCGTACGGCGTCGTGATGTCCCTCAGCTCGCTCCTCACCCCCGTCGCCGGTACCGCCTCGGCCGCTGTCGCCGTCGTGCTCGTCACGCTCATCGTGCGGGCGCTCCTCATCCCCGTCGGCGTCTCGCAGGTCAAGGCGGCCAACGCGCGCAAGCGGATCGCCCCTCAGCTCGCGGCCCTGCAGAAGAAGCACGGCAAGGACCGCGAGACCCTCCAGCGGAAGACGCTCGAGCTGTACCAGCGGGAGAAGGTGTCGCCCACCGCCGGGTGTCTCCCGATGCTCCTGCAGATCCCCGTCGTCTCGACGATCTACGGGCTCTTCATCATCACGACGGTGAACGGGCACCCGAATGCACTCCTCGCGGAGCACCTCTTCGGAATGCCGCTCGGGAAGAGCTTCGCGAGCCTCGCGAGGACCGGCTCGCTCGATCTCCCGTCCATCGTCATGGCGGTCGTGATCGTGGTCGTCATCGCCGTGGTGGCTCAGCTGTCGCGGAAGCTCCTCGCCGAACCGCTGCCGGGCACGCCCGGCGGTCCGCCCGCCGCCGCTCCGACGCCCGGGGTGCCCGACCTGTCGGGGATGATGAAGACGCTGAGCTTCCTGCCGTTCATGACCGCGATCGTCGCCCTGTTCGTCCCGCTCGCCGCGGCCCTCTACCTCGTCGTGACGACGGTGTGGACGTTCGCGGAGCGGTCGATCCTCAAGCACATGCTGCCGCCGGCGCCGTCCGCGTCGACCGGAGCGGTGCCCGCCTCGGCGTGAGGCCGGCGCGTTCGTGCGTTCAGGCGGGGCCCGGGAGCCGCGCAGCCCACGCCGAGACGGAGCGCGCCGTCGCCGCGAAGAACGGCTCGGAGAGCTCATGGCCGAGCAGCGGGTGTTCCGCCGTCGTGAGCGTGGAGTGCGGCGGGAGGAAGTACGCGACCCGCTGCACGTCCATGAGGGTGTTGCTCTCGTCGCGCAGCCCCCGCATCCAGAACACGGGAGGGCGCACGTCGAGGAGTTCGTCGTCGCCCGGTTCGTCGCCGACGCCGAGGAAACCCGCGAGGATGACGGCGGTGTCGACGGACCGCGGCGCTCGCCGCAGCACGTGGATCGCGACGGCGCCGCCCTGCGAGTAGCCGACGAGCGCGACGGGGCGGCGGCCAGCCGCGTCCGGATCGTCCGGGTCGCTCGGGTCGCTCGTGAGCGAGCGCGTCAGCGCGATGAGGGCGTCGGCTGCGGGAGCGACGTGCTCGGCCGTCGCCTCGCGGACACCTTCCGGGGTCACGAACCAGGAGAAGCCCGCACCGTCGGGATGCGTTCCGCGCAGCGACACCGCGACGACCTCCGGCGGGAGCAGCGGGAACACCGGCGCGAGGTCGCGTTCGGTTCCGCCCTGCCCGTGCAGCAGCACGACGAGGGGAGAGGTGCCGTCGTCGTCCCGCGACCAGAGCGCATCGTCCATCGGGGTGCTCATCGGTCCAGCCTGCCAGACGGGCCGTGGAGGTCTTCCCTCGAGTGGTCGCATTGTGCGTGTTTCGCAGCGGAACATCCGCCGTCTGCGTCAACTCGCTGGGAAGGGGTGGCGGGGTGGACGCAGGAGGCGGATGTCGGGCACTGGACACCCGCGGGATGTGACAACTCGGGAGGGGGCCGTCATACAGGGGTCGCGAGGCGGTAGCCGCGCTTGATCACCGTGGCGACGAGCCGCGGCTCGGGCAGGGCCTGTCGGAGGCGACTGATGGCCACGTCCACGGCGTGGTCGTCGAGGGCCTCGGGGGCCGAGGCGGCGAGCACGTTCCGGGCGACGGTCGAACCCTCCGCGGCGACGAGGGTGCGGAATAGCGACAGCGCCACCGGGGTGAGAGAGACCTGGTGTCCGTCGAGGGACACGATACGCCCCCGCAGCTCGAGCGCTCCGAACGCGGTCTCGATGCGTGGAGTGTTCTGCTCCAGGTGCTCGCACAGGAGACGGATGAGCGCGCCCATCCGGAAGCGGTCCGGAACGATCGGGAGGATCCCAGCGGCCACGAGCGGCGCGGCCGTCACCGGGCCCACGGCCGCCGCGACCACGGATTCCCGGAACGCCGTCTGCACCGCGTCGAGCCGGCCGGCCTCCTCCGCCACGGAGAAGAGCGCCTCCACGGCTGGCGCGCTCGTGAACGTGACGGCGTCGAGGCCGCCCGTGCAGATCGCGTCGAGGAGGCGCACGACGCGCGCCGTGTCCTCGTGCACCGTCCAGCGGTAGGGCGCCGCGGTGAGCACGGTGGCGCCCGCCTCCTGGAGGCGCGCGAGCTGCGCCGGATCGGTGAAGCCGTGGAGCTGCACCGCGATGGTCTGCCCGTCGACCCCCGAGCGCAGCACGAGGTCGACGAGAGAGGTCGTCGTCTCCCGTTCGCTCATGCCGTGGTCGTCGAGCCCCGCCGCGCGGATCGCCCCGCGTGCCTTCGGGCCGCGGACGAGGATGCGCGCCTCGGACAGCGCCTCGGTGAGCTCGTCGCCGATGCCGGCCGCGTCGGCTGCCTCGAGCCAGCGCCGGACGCCGTACGACGTGGTCGCGAGGAGCACATCGGGCCGCGCGGCCACGATCGCCCGCGTCTCCGCCTCGAGCACGCCCTCCGTGTCGACGCCGCGCATGCGGATCGTGGGGGCGTGCGTCACATCGGCGCCCCGCCGCTCGAACGCCGCGATGAGGTCCTCCGAACGGCGATCGGAGGTCACGCCGATGCGGAAACCGACGAGCTGATCCGGCCGGAACCCGGGAAGCGAGGCATCCGACTCGGGAGGTTCGGTCGTGGTCATGGGCCCCTCGGTCTACGTCGTCAGATCGCTGTATGGCGCGAGCGCATCGACCGCGTGGGCGATGCTCTCGGGATCTTCGGCATTCTCGCACGTCGCCTGCCGGACGACCTCGCCGATGACGATCACGGCGGGTGAGCGTGGCGCGAGTCGCGGCAGCAGCTCGCGCACAGCGCCGACCGACGAGACCGTGGTGCGCTGAGCGTCCGACCAGCCACGCTCGACGATCGCCAGCGGCATGTCCGCGCTCATCCCTGCGCGCTGCAATCCCGCGACGAGGTGCGGGAGCGTGCCGACGCCCATGAGGACGACGAGGGTCCCGCCGATGCCGGCGAGATGTCCGAGCTCCTCGTCGGAGAAGGGCGCGTGCCCGGAGACGACGGTGAACGAGCGGCTCACCTCGCGGTGCGTCACGGGAATGCCCGCGGCGGCGGGAACGGAGACGGCGCTCGTCACGCCGGGCACGATCGTGAACGGCACGCCTGCGGCGCGGCACGCGCGTACCTCCTCGGAGCCGCGCCCGAACACGAACGGGTCGCCTCCCTTGAGCCGCACGACGTCGAGGCCGCGGAGAGCACGGTCGACGATGAGCCGCTCGATCTCATCCTGGGGGACGGCGTGGTGTCCAGGCGTTTTGCCCACGTCGATGAGCTCGGCCCCCGGTGCCCACCCGGCGATCCCGTCCTGCGGGCCGAGGCGATCGAACAGGACGACGTCCGCTTCGGCGAGGGCGCGTCGTGCGGCGAGGGTCATGAGGTCGGGGTCGCCCGGTCCGCCCCCGACTATGCTCACGTGCCCACGCGAGCGGACGGGAGCCGGGTCCTCGCGCGTCGACCACGCACCCACGGCGCTCGCCGCGTCGGTCACCGCTGCGCCGGCCGCCGCGTCGCCGGCCGCATCCGCGATCACAACGAGGGAGGGCACGTCCACGCGTGTCATGCCGGCGGAGCGGAGGATCGAGAGCGCGATCGGGGCGTCGACGCGCTCGACGCGCGCCCCGGCGGCCCGGTAGCGCGCGAGGATTCGGCGGGCGCCGGCCGGCGTTCCGACGACCAGGACCCGTCGTCCCGTGAGATCGATCGAGAGCTGCATCAGGACGCCCCGCCGGAGGTTCCGACGGAACCCGGCCCGACGGGGATCGTCGCCCCCGCCACGAGCACGGTGCCGCCGGCACGCTCGCCGTCGCCGGCCGGGCGGCTCTGGCCGCGCTCGCGCACCGTGCTCACGTGCGGATCGGCCGTGTCGGGGGCATTGACGAACGAGCGGAACCGCTTCAACCGCTCGGGGTCGGCGAGCGTCGCAGCCCACTCGTCCACGTACGTGTCGACGTGGGTGGCCATTGCCGCCTCGAGCTCCGCGGCGATGCCGAGCGAGTCCTCGACGACGACCTCGCGCACGTGGTCGAGCCCTCCGGGCAGATCCTCCTGCCAGCGCGCCGTCCGCTGCAGCCGCTCAGCGGTGCGCACGTAGTACATGACGTAGCGGTCGATGTAGCGGACGAGGGTGTCGTCGTCGAGGTCCTGCGCGAGGAGCTGGGCGTGGGCCGGCTGGTAGCCGCCGTTGCCGCCGACGTAGAGGTTCCAGCCGGACTCGGTGGCGATTACACCGATGTCCTTGCTGCGTGCTTCCGCGCACTCGCGGGCGCAGCCGCTCACGCCGGCCTTGAACTTGTGCGGAGAGCGCAGCCCGCGGTAGCGCTCCTCGAGGAAGATCGCCATGGCCACGGCGTCCTGCACACCGTAACGGCACCACGTGGAGCCGACGCACGACTTCACGGTGCGGAGCGACTTCCCGTACGCCTGACCGGACTCGAAGCCGGCGTCGACCAGGATGCGCCAGATCTCGGGCAGCTGCTCGAGCCGAGCCCCGAACATGTCGATCCGCTGGCCGCCGGTGATCTTCGTATAGAGGCCGTACTGCTCGGCCACCTCGGCGATCACTTTGAGCTTCGCCGGCGTGATCTCTCCACCCGCGATGCGCGGCACGACCGAGTACGTGCCGTCCTTCTGCATGTTGGCGAGCGCTCGGTCGTTCGTGTCCTGAAGCGGTCCCTGGCCCTTGTCGAGGATGTAGCCGTTCGTCTGCGTCGCGAGGATGGAGGCGATGACGGGCTTGCAGACGTCGCAGCCGAGACCCTGCCCGAAGCGCTCCAAGACCTGCTCGGCCGAGCTGAGTCCGAGGATGCGCACCGATTCGAAGAGTTCGCTGCGGCTGAGGGACACGTGCTCGCAGAGCGCCCGCGAGACCTCGACGCCGGCCTTCGTGAGCTCGGTGTCGAGGAGTTTCTTCACGAGGGGAACGCACGATCCGCACTGGGTGCCGGCGCGCGTGCACGCCTTCAGCTCGCCGAGGTCGGTGCATCCGTCCGTGATCGCGTGGCGCACGTCGCCGACGGAGACGTTGTTGCACGAGCAGAGCTGGGCGTCGTCGGGCAGCTCGACGCCGGCCGGGGCCTCGGCGCCCGCCGCGGCGAGATACGCGCTCGGCTCACCGGGCAGCTCGCGCCCGAGTAGTGGACGGAGGGAGGAGTAGGGGGCGGCGTCGCCCACGAACATGCCGCCGAGGAGCGTGCGGGCGTCGTCCGAGACCACGACCTTCTGGTACAGCCCCCTGGCCGGGTCGGCGTAGACGACCTCGAGAGCGCCGGGCGCAGTTCCGAGTGCGTCGCCGAAGCTCGCGACCTCCACACCCGAGAGCTTGAGCTTCGTGGCGTCGTCGACACCGGGGAAGGTCGCGTCGCCGCCGAGGAGTCGGTCGGCGACGACCTCGGCCATCGCGTTCGCGGGGGCGACGAGACCGACGGTGCGGCCGTCGATCGCCGCGACCTCGCCGATCGCCCACACATGGGGGCTGCTCGTCCGGCATGCCTCGTCGACGACGACGCCCCCGCGCGACGCGGTCTCGACGCCCGCCGCACGCGCGAGCTCGTCACGCGCCGTGATGCCGATGGAGAAGACCACCATGTCGGCGTTCACGGAGGAGCCGTCCGTCAGCGCGACACCGAGCACCTTTCCGGTGGGGGACGTGATGACCTCGGTGGGCCGGCACCCGAGGTGCAGCTCGATGCCCTGGCCGCCGATGATGCGGCCGAGCGCCTGGCCGGCGCCCTCGTCGAGCTGCGCGCTCATGAGCCAGCGACCGGAGTGGACGAGGACGGTGCGGGCGCCGAGACGGTGGGCGCCGCCGGCGGCCTCAAGTCCGAGAAGGCCTCCGCCGACCACCACGACGTTCGCCGCGCGACCCCGCCGCTCCCGGAACGATGCGAGGTCGGTCACGAGGGAGTCGACGTCCTCGAGCGTGCGGTAGACGCGGCCGTGCTCCGCGCCGGGGATGGGCGGGACGGTCGCCGAGGACCCTGTGGCGAGGACGATCTCGTCGCCGGCGAACGTGCGGCCGTCGGCGAGCGTGATCGTGCGGCTCCCGGTGTCGAGGCCCGTGACTGTCGAGCCCGTGACGAGGGTGGCGCGCTCCCAGAGCGAGCCGTCGCCGAGCGTGAGGTCGATCGTGCCCTCGAGCCGCCTGGAGAGCGCCACGCGGTCGTAGGGGCGGTGGACCTCCTCGCCGACCACGACGATGTCCAGGGGCATCGCCCCGGCGATCGGATCCGCGGCGATGCGGGCATCGAGTGCATCGACGAGGCGGTGGGCGGCGGGGCCAGCCCCCACCACGAGGATGCGGCGGCCCCGAGCCGTGCTCTCCGTGCCGCTCACGGCGTTCCCGATCGTGCTCATGAGGCACCTTCTTCCGTCATGGCCCCAAGCTACGGACGGGCGGTTTCGCCGCCGTTGCCCCGACGTAACGCCGTGTGACCGGCACCTCACGCCCCCGATCCGGGCCCGAGAGGCCTTCGTTACGCCGGTGACACCCACCGCGTCACTGCCCGAAACGTCGCGCACATATCGTGGCGTCACCGCATCGAGAACCGACACCCCATCGTGAAGGCGAGACCATGACACTCCTCGACCAGCTGGCCCCCGCGCCGAGCACCGTGTGGGCGCCCGTCTGCAATCGCCTCGAGCTCGAGCCGCTCTGGGGAGAGGCCGCGATCGTCGGTGGCGTGCAGCTCGCCCTGTTCCTCCTGCCCGACGGGCGGGTGTTCGCGGTGTCGAATCACGACCCGGCCACGGGTTCCGCCGTGATGTCTCGCGGAATCGTGGGCTCGAAGGCGGTGGACGGACACCAGCGCGCGACGATCGCCTCGCCCCTGCACAAGGACGTCTTCGACCTCGAGACCGGCCACTGCTACACGAAGCCCGACCTGCGGCTCCCCGTGTGGTCGGTGCGAGACAACGACGGTGTGATCGAGGTGGTCCAGCGCACCGCACTCGTCGCCGCCTCGCACGGAACCTCCGATCCCGCCGGTCGCGCGGCCGTCGCAGCTCTCGTGGACGCGGTGCGCCGCCTCAACCCCGCGATCGACGTTCTCGACTCCTTCGTGGACGTGCAGGAGCCCGACGTGCCGTCGACCCTCGCGACGCTCGAGCCCCACCGCCCGGCCGTCGTCGTCCCTCTCCTGCTCTCGGCCGGCTACCACGTGCACGTCGATCTCGCGGAGGCCGCGCAGGAGGCCGAACGTCCCATGCGGGTCACCGGGGCGCTCGGTCCCGACCCGCGGCTCGCCGACGTGCTCGCGCGAAGGCTCGCGCAGGCCGGGCTCGGCCCCGACGACCGGATCGTGCTCGCCGCGGCCGGGTCGAGCGACGCGTCGGCGGTGGCCGACTGCCACACGACCGGTCGGCTGCTCGCGGCACTCCTCGACCGTGACGTGACGGTCTCCTTCATCTCCGCCGCCGAACCGCGCCTACCGGAGGCTGTCGCCGCCGAACGGCTCGCACACCCCGGTGCCCGCGTCGCCGTGGCGAGCTATCTGCTCGCCCCCGGCTACTTCGCCGGACTCGCGGTGGCGGCGGGCGGCGACGTCACGAGCGCTCCGCTCCTCACTGCGGAGGACGCCCCGCCCGTCGAACTCGTCTCCATCGTCTCCGAGCTCTTCGGACGGAACGCGTGAGCGACTCGACCCCGTCGGCGGTTCGTGACCGCCGCGTTACCTGACCCGCCCCCGTCCACCTCTCACCGTCCGCACGTCACTCACCGTCCGCACGTCACTCACCGGAGGACATCATGACCGCTGCTCCGCCCACCATCACCGCCCCCACGACCGCCCCGCCCAGCGCTCCCACCGCGCCGTCCGGGTCGGGCATCACCCGCCGACCCGGACGGTGGATCGACGGCTGGGACCCGGAGGACACCGCCCAGTGGGACTCGGAGGGAAAAGCCGTCGCCACGCGGAACCTGCGCTGGTCGATCTTCGCCGAGTTCCTCGGATTCGTCGTCTGGCAGCTCTGGAGCGTCGTCGTCGTCTCGCTCCCCGCCGCGGGCTTCCAATTCACGACCGGCGAGATCTTCTGGCTCATCTCGATGCCGAGCCTCGTGGGGGCGACCCTTCGCATCCCGTACACGTTCATGGTGCCGCGCTTCGGCGGACGGAACTGGACGATGGTCTCGGCCGCCCTCCTCCTCATCCCGAGCATCGGGCTCGCCGTGGCCGTCTCGAACCCGGAGACGCCTTTCGGCGTGATGCTCCTCATCGCGGCGCTCGCCGGATTCGGCGGCGGCAACTTCGCGAGCTCGATGGCCAACATCACCTTCTTCTATCCGCACGCGCAGAAGGGCTGGGCGCTCGGGCTCAACGCCGCGGGCGGCAACCTCGGCGCGTCCGTCGCGCAGCTCGTCGTGCCCATCGCCATCACGATCGGCGCGGCCGCGACCCTCAACCTCCCCCTCGCCGGCCTCGTCTGGATCCCCCTCATCCTCATCGCGATCGTGGGGGCGTGGAAGCGGATGGACAACCTGTCCACGGCGAAGGCGGACGTGGCCGCGTCGCTCTCGGCGTTGCGGGAGCCGCACCTGTGGATCCTCGCGGTGCTCTACATCGGCACGTTCGGCTCCTTCATCGGCTTCGCCGGGGTGTTCCCGAAACTCATCGCCGACACATTCCCCGAGTTCTCGGCCTTCGCCGTGGGCTCCGCGACGCTCTCCCTCGCGTTCCTCGGCTCGCTCGTCGGTTCCGTCTCGCGGCCCTTCGGCGGGCGTCTCGCCGACCGTTTCGGCGGCGCGGCGATCACGATCGGCTCCTTCGTAGCGATGGGGATCGGCGCCTCGAGTGTCATCGTGACCCTGCCGCTGCAGAACTTCTGGATCTTCCTCCTGTGCTTCCTCGTGCTGTTCGCCGCCGCCGGGATCGGGAACGGGGCGACGTACCGCATGATCCCGACCGTATTCGCGCTCCGGGCCCGCGCCCGTGGCGGCGACGGGGTTGGCGCGCAGCGCACCTCGGCTGCGGCGCTCGGTCTCATCTCCGCGATCGGGGCGTACGGCGGCTTCGTCATCCCCCAGCTGCTGAGCCTGTCGAAGACGACTTTCGGCGACTACTCGACAGCCCTCGGCTGGTTCGTGATGGCCTACGCGGGGATGCTCGTCATCACCGCCGGCGTCTACCTGCGGCTCGCCCGTCGCACCGGGACGCGGATCTAGATGGCCACTCCGCTCGCGACGGCCCCGGCCGACACGCACTGCCCCTACTGCGCGCTGCAGTGCGCGATGACGCTCACTCCGACCGTGGACCCCGCGCCCGGCACGACGCCGGTGACGGTGACGGGTCGCGCCTTCCCCACGAACCGCGGCGGACTGTGCGCCAAGGGATGGACGTCGGCCGAGCTGCTCGCGAGCGGACAGCGCCTCACCGCCCCGCTGCTCAAGCAGGCGGATGGCACGTTCGTCGAGGCGTCGTGGGAGCACGCGCTCGACACCGTCGCGGCGGGCGTCCGGTCCGCTCAGGAGCGCCACGGCTCGGACGCCGTCGCGGTGTTCGGCGGCGGCGGTCTCACGAACGAGAAGGCCTACCAACTCGGGAAGTTCGCCCGGGTCGCCCTCGGCACGTCGCGCATCGACTACAACGGGCGGTTCTGCATGTCCTCGGCCGCTGCGGCAGGCAATCGCGCCTTCGGGGTGGACCGCGGCCTCCCGTTCCCCGTCTCCGACCTCGACACCGCTGACACGATCCTCCTGCTCGGCTCCAACGTGGCGGCCACGATGCCGCCGTTCATCGGTCACCTGAGCGGAGCCCGGTCCCGTGCGGGCCTCGTCGTGGTGGACCCACGGCGCTCCGCGACGGCGCGGCTCACGGAGGACGGCGGCGGCACGCACCTGCAGCCGGCCCCCGGAACCGACCTGGCCCTCCTGCTCGGCCTCACCCACCTCGTCATCGCGGAGGGTCTCGCCGACACGGCCTACCTCGCCGATCGCACCAGCGGCTATGACGCCGTGCGGCGCAGCGTCTCCGCGTGGTGGCCGGAGCGCACCGCCGCGACCACGGGTGTCCCCGTGGAGCTCCTGCGGTCCACGGCTCGCCGACTCGCGGGCGACAGCGTCTACATCCTCACGGGGCGCGGCGTGGAGCAGCACGTCGATGGAACCGACACCGCCACGGCCGCCATCAACCTGGCGCTCGTCCTCGGCCTCGTCGGCCGCGAGGGGTCGGGCTACGGCACGCTCACCGGCCAGGGCAACGGGCAGGGCGGGCGCGAGCACGGGCAGAAGGCCGACCAGCTGCCCGGCTACAGGTCCATCCGCGACCCCGAGGCGCGAGCTCACGTGGCCAGCGTGTGGGGCGTCGACCCCGAGTCGCTCCCGGGAGCGGGTCTTCCGGCCGTCGCGCTCCTCGGCGAACTCGGCGGCTCCGTGCACTGCCTCCTCGTGCACGGCTCGAACGTGGTCGTCTCCGCCCCCGACGCGGACGCCGTCCGGGCCGGTCTCGCGGAGCTCGACACTCTCGTCGTGTGCGACTTCTTCCTCTCGGAGACGGCGGCGCTCGCCGACGTCGTCCTGCCGGTCACACAGTGGGCGGAGGAGGAGGGGACGATGACCTCGCTCGAGGGGCGCGTCCTCCGGCGGCGGCGCGCGCTCGCGGCCCCGGACGGCGTGCGGAGCGAGCTGTGGATCCTGAGCGAACTCGCGCGCCGGCTCGACGCGCCGTCGACGTGGTCGACCGAGCCGGCTGAGGTCTTCGACGAGCTCGCTCGTGCCTCCGCCGGCGGCGTCGCCGACTACTCCGGTCTCTCTCACGCCCTCCTCGATACGGGGGTGGAGGCGTATTGGCCGTTCCCCGTCGGCAGCGCCGGAACACCCCGCCTCTTCGCCGACCGTTTCGGCCACGCGGACGGCCGCGCGCGGCTCGTCGCCGTGACACCGGACCCCGCGCGCACCGACGTGACGGATCGGGGCGGCGAACTGACCCTCGTGACGGGGCGCTATCTCCAGCAGTACCAGTCGGGGACGCAGACGCGGCGCGTGCGCGAGCTCGATGACGCGCGGCCGGAGGCGCGCCTCGAGATCCACCCGGCCACGGCGTCTCGGCTCGGCATAGGCGAGGGGGCCGTCGTCGCCGTCGGCAATGCGCGCGGCACCGTACGGGCGCGAGCGACGGTCACGGCGGACATCCGCCACGACACCGTGTTCCTCCCGTTCCACTACGCCGGCGAGCAGTGCGCCAACCTGCTCACCGAAGCCGCGGTCGACCCCGTCTCGTCGATGCCCGAGTTCAAGCGCACGCGCGTGTGGGTCCGACCGGACGGAGCGATCGATGCGTGACGCCGTCTTCCCCGCGGCACGTCCCGAGCGGGTCGTGCTCGTCGGCTACGGTCCGGTGGGCGCGCGGCTCGTGGAGGGGCTGATCCCGGCCGTGCGCGCGGGCATCGTCGCCCTCACCGTGGTGGGGGCGGAGGTGGAAGACGCCTACAACCGGGTGCTTCTCGCCGAGTACGCCGTGGGTCGCGCCGACCGGGAGCGCCTCGACATGGGCGACCGAGCTGTCGCCGAAGACGCCGGAGTCGTGTTCCGGCTCGGAGCCGCGGTGGTGGGGATCGACCGCGCCCGCCACGTCGTGCGCCTGCACGACGACGAGCGGATCGCCTACGACCGACTCGTCTTCGCCACAGGCGCGCGCGCCAACGTCCCGACGCTCGCCGGGATGGAGAGGGCGCGGCGCGATCGCCGCGTCCGCTCCCTCACCCCTGACGGACTCGACAGGGGGGCGTCACCGCTGCCCGGGAACGTCGTCGCGCTGCGCGACCTCGACGACGCGCGCACCGTGCGATCGGCCGTCGCCGCCGGTTCGCGCATCGTCGTCCTCGGTGCGGGCGTCCTCGGTGTGGAACTCGCGCTCGCCGCTGCCGAGCAGGGCGCAGAGGTGGTCGTCGTCTACCACGGCGACATCCCGATGGGCCGGAATCTCGACACGGGCGGCGGGCGGATGCTCGCGGCGGCGGCGCGTGCGGCCGGCGTCGACATGGTCGCGCACGCGCGATCGGAGAGCGTGCTCCTCTCCCACGACGACGACGGACACGCGCGATTCGACGCCCTCGTGTGCGCCGACGGGAAGCAGATCCACGGCGACCTCCTCGTACTCTCGTGCGGGGTCGGTGCACGCACGGAACTCGCGGCGTCCGCCGACCTCGCCGTGTCCACCGGAATCCTGGTGGATGAAGAGCTCCGCAGCTGGACCGACCGCGACGTGTACGCGATCGGCGATTGCGCCCACGTGGCGCCGCGCGGTTCGGCGCTCCCCGACGGCCGGGTGCCGGGCGGACCGAGCGGGCTCGTCGGTCCGGGATGGCGACAGGCCGACTGGCTCGCCGCACGGATCGCGGCCGAGGCCGCGAGTGCCGCAGCCGCGACCCCCGCACTCGCCGATGCTCGGCCGGCCGTCGTGATGCTCAAGGCCGAGGGTGTCGACCTCGTGGCCGCCGGGGACACGAGTGCCGAGCTGTGGGACGCCGCGCCGCACGCGCCGGGCTGCGGCGACCACCCCGAGGTGACGGTGTGGGCCGATCCGGCGCGCGGCGGATACGCGAAGCTCGTCACCGTCGGGGGCGTGCTCTCAGGCTTCGTCACCGTCGGCTTCCCGCGCCTGGCCGCCGAGTTGACCCTTCTGTTCGAGCGGGGGTCGGAGCTGCCCGCCGACCGCTCGAGCCTCCTGCGCCTCGACGCTCCCGACGCGGGGGCCGCGGTGACGGGCGACCCCTTCGCGCCCGACGCGACAGTGTGCTGGTGCAACGGCGTCTCCGTCGCCACCATCACGGAGGCGGCCGCTGCGGGCAACGACACCGTGGCGTGCATCGGATCGGCGACGCGCGCCGGTACCGGCTGCGGCGGCTGCACTGGTCGCATCGCGGAGATCCTGGCCCGCACGGCCGTCCCGGTCTGACGAGGCGCCTCACCAGGGCAGAGGCAGGGTCTCCACGGTCTCGTCGGCGGCGACGCCGCCCGGCGGCACGACCGCGACGGCCTCCGCCGATGCGAGCCCGCGGAGCATCGCCGAGTCCTGCCGCCCGAGCGCCAGCACGCGCGCCGGGCCCGCGGCATCGCCGCTGTCCGCCCTCACACACGCGACGAGGCGCGTGGATCGCGTCGGATTCGGCAGTGCGTCCGCCGCGACGGCCGTCCCGAGCGCGGGGAGGGGACGCCCGAGGGCCCCGGCGAGAAGCGGTCCGCCGAGAGCGACGAGGCACAGCAGCCCCGCCAGCGGATTGCCCGGAAGCCCCAAGACCACGCGGCCGTCGGGAAGCACCGCGAGCATCACCGGGTGCCCGGGTCGCACGGCGACCCCGTCGATGACGATGCGCGCACCCACCAGACCGAGCGCAGCCTGGAGATGATCGCCCGTGCCGTGCGCCGTGCCCCCGGTGGTCACGACGATGTCCGCCCGCGGGCCCCCGAGTCCGCCGATGGCCTCCTCGAGGGCGGCGACGGTGCCGTCGAGATCGTCCGGCACGGCACGCGCGGGCCCGGCCTCCGCTCCGAACGCGACGATGATGGGCGGAACGGACGGGCCGAACACGTCGCGCACCGAACCGGGCCTCGGCACACCCCGCCCGTGCACCTCGTCGCCCAGGGTGAGCGCGGCGACGCGGGGACGGGCGCGCACGCGCACGGCGTCGTGGCCGCCCGCCGCGAGGAGGGCGCACCGCGGGGGAGTGAGGAGGTCGCCGGAGCGCACGAGCACCTCGCCGCCCGCCGATTCCTCCCCGGCGCGACGGATGTGGGCCCCGGGGGAGGGAACCCGCGTGGCCCGGAGGAGTCCTCCGTCCGCGACGCCGTCCTCGCTGCGGAGCACCGCGTGGGTGCCGGCGGGCACAGGGCCGCCGGTCGTGAGGGGGCGCGCGGTCCCCGCGGCGAGGACGACGGGATCGGGCGCACTCCCCATCGGGATCGCGTCGCCGATCCGCCATGGACCGTCTCCGGGTCCGAGCGCCCACCCGTCCATCGCGGCGGAGTCGAAACCGGGGAGCGGCGCGAGAGCGCGGGCGACGTCCGTCGCCACGCGACCGGAGGCTGAGGTGATGTCGACGGTCTCGATGCGGACGGGCGCGGCCGCTCCGAGAGCCCACGCGATGCGGCGTGCCTCGTGCCAGTCCACACCCACCCCACGGTGCCCTCGACCCGCGGTGGCCGTCGCCGACGCCTCGTGAACGCGCCCGTCCACCGGTGAGAGCAGTGTCACGGCAGCTCCTCGGTGATGACGTCCGCGAGCCGTTCGAGCTCGGCGGGCGAGGCCGTTCCCCTCCCGAGCGCCAGCCCGAGGAGGAACGTCGTGAGCGGCGCGGCCGGCCTAGCGACCCCGTGGGCGGCGTCGCGGGCGAGGTCCAGGACGAGGGGTGTGTCGACGAGTTCGCGGGGAAGGTCGAGCACGGGGACGATGCGGTCGAGCCACGCGTCGATCGCGGCGGAGTCGTCAGGCGACACGCTCGACCCCCGCGGCTCCGTCGGGGAGCGAGAGTCCGAAGCGGCGCACGTCGTCCGGGGTGTCGACGTCGGCGCAGGACGCATGCGGCACCGTGATCGCCGCGAGAACGAGCGGGGAGAGGAGGGCGCGCACTGAGGCGCCGTCGATCGCCGGGAGCGCGTGGAGCGCCCGCTCGAGCGCCGTCGTGCGGTACAGGCCGAGGAGCGGTTGAACGCGCCCGCCCCCGTCTGCGGCGACGACACCGTCGACGGCGGCGGGGAATCGCGGGCGACCGAAGGCCGCGAGCAGGAGGGGAACGGCCGAGCCGACCTCCGGCAGGTCGCCGGCGAGAACGAGCGTCCACGGTTGGCCGTCGAGGGAGGCGAGGCCCGCCGCGATCGCCGCGACGGGGCCGCCGAAGCGCGGAGTCTCATCGACGTACCGCACGCGTGTCGCGCTCTGCGTGACCGTGCCACGGCCGACGATGACGGTGTCGACCGGTCCGGCGGCCAGGAGCGCGCGCTCGAGGAGGCTCGTGCCGTTCCCCTCGAGAGCGCACTTGTCGATTCCCCCGAGTCGGGATGCACGCCCGCCCGCGACGACGATCGCCTGTCGGTCCGGCCGTCGTTCCACGACAGGTTCCGGTTCGGGCTGTCGAGTCATCAGGTTCTCCGTCCGTCCGTACTCGACGCTAATCGCCCGCCGTTTCCGCACCGTTGCCCGGCCGTCACCGTCGTGTGTCCTCCGCCTCACGGGCCGCGGGGATCGCCGAGAGGTGGGCAGGAGCGAGGATGGGGTCGAGCAGCCCGAAGCGCGCCACCTCGCCGAAGACGATGACGGCGGGGTTCCGCACGCCGACGCGCGTGGCCGCGCCCACGATCGCCGAGAGCGGCGCGCGTGTGGACCGCTGCTCCGCCGTGGTGCCGTTCTCGACGATCGCGACGGGCAGGGCTTCGTCGACGCCGGAGGCGAGGGCGCGCTCGACGATGAGCGGCAGCGCGGCGACACCCATCAGCACGACGACGGTGGTGCGTCCGCCCCGCATGAGCGCGAGGGCGTCGTCGTCGACCGCCTCGTGTCCTGTGACGGTGAGGAAGCCGCGCGCGACGCCCCGGTGCGTCACGGGGATGCCGGCCGCCGCCGGGACGGCGAGCGCGCTCGAGATGCCGGGGACGACCTCCACGCGGATCCCGGCCTCGCGGCAGGCGACGAATTCCTCGCCACCGCGACCGAACACGAACGGGTCGCCGCCCTTGAGCCTCACCACGACGTCGCCGCGCGACGCCCGGTCGACGAGAATGCGGTTGATCTCCTCCTGCGGGACGGGGTGGTGGTGCGGCGTCTTCCCCACGTCGATGATCTCGACGCCCGGGGCGAGGTCGTCGAGCACCGTCCGCGGTCCCAGCCTGTCGGCGACCACGACGTCCGCCTGCGCGAGAGCCATCCGCGCTCGCACGGTGAGGAGATCGGGGTCGCCGGGGCCGCCGCCCACGAGGACGACCCGGCCATCGGCGGCGGACCCGCGACGGACGCGGCGCAGGTCGACGCCCCCCGTCGAGACGTGGTCTGCGAGGGCGTCGCAGATCGCGCGCGTCCGGCGGGGATCGGAGCCGTGCGCCGAGGAGACGCCGACGGTGACCTCGCCGGCCCGCGCGGTGGCGACGCTGCGCGCGCTCCCGTCGGTTCCGCTCCCCGCGTTGATGCACCAGATCCGGCGCTCGTCCGCCCAGCTCGCCACGAGGAGATCGACCGCTGGATCGCCCGTCGCGGTGTGCACGATCCAGGCTCCGTCGAGGTGGGTCGGCGACACGAACCCGTCGATCCAGGTGACGAGTCCGCCGTCGATGAGCGCTCGCAGCTCGACGTCCACGACCGGCGCCACGACGATCACGTCCGCGCCCTCGTCGACGTACGAGCGGGCGCGACGCGCGCTCACGCGGCCGCCACCCACGAAGACGACGCGACGCCCGCTCACGGCGAGGGAGAGGAGCGCGCTCACGCCGACACCCCGGCTGAATCGTGGTCTCGCCGTTGTCGGTCTGTCATGCGGTCACGGTACTCGTGGCGTGTTTCGGTCGGATGGCCGCGGTGTTTCGGGGTGGACCCGACCGCTACCCCGACGGTCGGACGACTGCAAGGCCGTGCGTGGTGTCGGTGGTCGTGCCTACCGTGGAGTCATGACTGATCAGAGCAGCACAGGACCGGAAGGCGTCGACCCGGAGCTCGCTCCCGAGGGGCTCGGCACGGGTGGCTTCGGAGACGAGGGGCTCGGCACCGACCTCGGTGACGACGATGCGCGTCCGAGTGAGGGGGCCGACCGCACCGACAGCGCGACCCCCGGTGGTGCCGGATCGGACGAGACCACGGGCGGCCACGGCCCCATGGTGAGCGATGCGGCGATCGACTGGTCGGCGTTCGAGGGCGGGTCGGCGCCCGCCGGAGTGCCCACCGAACCCGAGCCGACGGACGGCGACGCCCCCGCACCGTGACGAGCGACAGTGTGACGAACGACACCGTGACGAGCGACAGCGTGACCGCGAGCATCCCCCTGTCCACGGTCGACGCGTGGTGGCGTGCCGCCAACTACCTGAGCGTCGGACAGATCTACCTCATGGGCGACCCGCTGCTGCGGAAGCCGCTGGATCGCGAGGGCATCAAACCCCGTCTCCTCGGGCACTGGGGCACGTCGCCCGCGCTGAGCCTCGTGTACGCGCACCTCAACCGCGTCATCGTGGAGAAGGGCGTGCCCACGATTTACGTCTGCGGTCCGGGCCACGGTGGTCCCGCGATGGTCGCGAACACGTGGCTCGACGGCACCTACTCCGAGCTCTTCCCCGACGTCACGCCCGACGAGGCCGGCCTGCGACGCCTCGTGCGACAGTTCTCGTTCCCCGGCGGCATCCCGTCGCACGCGGCACCCGAGACACCAGGATCCATCAACGAGGGCGGGGAGCTCGGCTACTCCCTCATGCACGCCTACGGTGCGGCACTCGACAACCCCGGCCTCGTCGTGGCGTGCGTCATCGGCGACGGTGAAGCGGAGACGGGACCGCTCGCCACGAGTTGGTGGGGCAACGCGTTCCTCGATCCCCGCACCGACGGCGCGGTCCTTCCGATCCTGAACCTCAACGGCTACAAGATCGCGAACCCCACCCTGTTGGCCCGGATCCCCGAGGAGCAGCTCGTCGAGTTCTTCCACGGCCACGGCTACGAGCCGATCCTCGTGACCGGCGGCTTCGACGGCGAGGACCCGATGCGGGTCCACGAACGGATGGCGGCGGCCCTCGACGAGGCGTACGACCGCATCTGCCGCATCTGGACGAGTGCGCGCGACGCCGAGACGCTCGCCGACCGCACCACCGAGAAGCCCCCGGTGATCGTTCTCCGCACCCCGAAGGGGTGGACGGGGCCGGTCGAGGTCGACGGCGCGCCGGTGGAGAACACGTTCCACGCCCACCAGGTGCCGTTGTCGGGCGTGCGGGATGACCCCGACCACCTCGCCCAGCTCGAGAGGTGGCTGCGGTCATACCGCCCGGAGGAGCTCTTCGAGGCGGACGGCACACCCACGTCGGTCCTCGACGCGTTGCGGCCGGTCGGAGGCATGCGCATGAGCGCGAGCCTCCACACCAACGGGGGCACCGTCGCGCCGCTCGACCTCCCGGAGATCACCCCGCACGCCGTGCCGTCCGACCGCGAGGGCGGCGCCGACGTCGGTGCCACGGGCGTCTTCGGGGAGTGGCTCCGCCATGTGGTCGCCATGAACCCCAGCACCTTCCGTCTCTTCGGGCCGGACGAGGTCGCGTCCAACCGCCTCCAGGCCGTATTCGAGGAGACGGACAGGGCGTGGCAGCTGCCCACCCTCCCGACCGACGAGCACCTCGCCACCGACGGCCGTGTCATCGAGGCGCTCAGCGAGCACCTCATGCAGGGCATGCTCGAGGGCTACCTCCTCACCGGGCGTCACGGGCTCATCACGTCGTACGAGGCGTTCGTGCACATCGTCGACTCGATGTTCAACCAGCACGCCAAGTGGATCGAGTCGGCGTCGACGGTGCGGTGGCGGAAGCCCATCCCATCTCTCACGTACCTGTTGTCCTCCCACGTGTGGCGGCAGGACCACAACGGGTTCTCCCATCAGGACCCCGGCTTCCTGGGGGTCGTGGTCAACAAGAGCGCAGAGGTCGTCCGCGTGTACCTCCCGCCCGACGCCAACACCCTGCTCGTCACGATGGCGGACGTGTTCCGTACCGAGAACCGCGTCAACGTCGTGGTGGCGGGCAAGCAGGAGCAGCCGTCGTGGCTGTCGCTCGAGGAGGCCAGGGCCCACGTGGCGGCGGGCGCCTCCGCGTGGGACTGGGCGGGTACCGCCGCTCCGCTCGGTCTGCCCGGTGCCGAGGATCCGGACGTCGTCATCGCCTGCGCCGGCGACGTCCCCACGTTCGAGGCGATCGCCGCCGCGCAGCTCCTCCGGGAGCGCGTGCCCGAGCTGCGGGTGCGCGTGGTGAACGTGACCGACCTCATGAAGCTGCAGGATCCCGATCATCACCCGCACGGTCTGTCGGACGAGGACTTCGACGCCCTCTTCACGACCGACCGTCCCGTGATCTTCGCGTTCCACGGCTACCCGTCGCTCGTGCATCAGCTCACCTACCGCCGGACGAACCACGCGAACATCCACGTGCGCGGTTTCATCGAGAAGGGCACCACGACGACGCCGTTCGACATGGTGCATCTCAACGACCTCGACCGGTACCGCCTGGCACTGGACGTTCTGCACCGCGTGCCGGGGCTCGAGGCGAAGCCCGGAATGCGTCGACTCGCCGACGAGTGGAACCAGGCGCGCACCGAAGCCCGCGCGTATGCGTACGAGCACGGCGAGGATCCGAGCTGGATCACCGATCGGCGCTTCGAGCGCTAGCGCCCCTGGGGGGTCGGCAGGTTGACGCGCGCCCAGCCGCCGAGCTGCTCGAGGATGGGGAGGAGTTCGACGGCCTTGTCGGTGAGCTCGTAGGTGACGGAGACCGGCGGTCCCGGCGTCACGACGCGCGTCAGGAGATCGACCTCGGCGAGTTCGGTGAGGCGGTCGGAGAGCATCGCATCGCTGATACCGCCGACCGCACGACGGAGGGCCGCGAACGACAACGGGCCGCCGCCGAGGACGTCGATGATCATGCCGTTCCAGCGCTTGCCCAGGATGGAGAAGGCGAGTGTGACCGACGCGTCGCACGCGTGCGCATCATTGCTCGGGGTCGCCATCGCATCATTCTACCGTGCTAGCGTTATCTGAGTCGCTCTGAAAAACAGAGCGTATGATCTCGATTCGATTGGACTCCTCCGTGACCCTGTTCCGCCTCGATGCCAGCATCATGCCCCAGACCTCCGCGAGCCGCGAACTCGCGGATCTCGTGGAGAAGGAATGGACGGACGCGCACCCGACGTCCCCCGTCGTGCGCCGCGACCTCGCGGCCGACCCCATCCCGGCGACGGCGTGGCAGAACGCCGTGACCGGCGGATTCACGCCCGAGGAGAACCGCACGGATGCGCAGCGCGAGGCCCGTGCGCTCGCGACGACCCTCGCGGACGAACTCGTGAACGCGGACGCGATCCTCTTCGCCATCCCCCTGTACAACTACGGGGTCTCGCAGCACGTCAAGACGTGGTTCGACCTCGCGTACACGGACCCGCGGATCGACCCGCAGGGCACCGCCCTCCGCGGCAAGCCGGCGACTCTTGTGACGGTCCTCGGCGGCAACTACGCGGAGGGCTCGCCGAAGGCGGGCTGGGACCACTCGACGCCGTGGCTGCGTCGCGCGTTCGCCGACGTGTGGGGCCTCGATCTCCGCGTAGTGGAGCGTCCGTTCACCCTCGTGGGCGTGAACCCGGCGCTCGACCAGTTCACCGAGGTCGCCGCCGACCTCAAGGAGCAGGCCGAGGAGCACGCACGACGCTCCGGCAAGGAGATCGCCGACCGTCGCGGGCAGGGTTCCGCCGCCTGAAGCCCCGCGGAGCCGCGTCGAGGGCTGCAGATACCGAACGAGGGCGCCAGGTATAGCTGGCGCCCTCGCTCGGGAGTAGCCCTTTCGGGGTGGGGTGGGGTGGGGTGGGGCGGGGTCAGAGGGCGAGGGTGAGGCGGTCGAGGTTCAGGTAGTTCGAGCTTCCCGTGTCGTATGAGACGGTGATCGTGTTGTGGCCGGGGGTCAGCGTCACCGTGGTGGGGACACTCGCCCACTGGTCCCATCCCGAGGTGCCGGGGAAGGAGACGGACGTCGCCGACCCTCCGTCGACGATCACCGAACGGGTCGCGTCGCCCGCCCCGGCCGCGTAGCGCAGGTCGACCGTGTATGTGCCGCCGTCCACGACGTTCACGTGGAACACGACGCTCGTGCCGCTCGTGTTCCAGCCGGCGAGGTACCCGCGCCCGCTCTTCCCGGCCGCCGTGCTCTCCGAGTCGACGCCGTTGCGCACGGCGTTCTCGGCCTCGTACACGCCGGAGCCCTCGATCACGCCCGTGTAGCCGTCGGGTGACGCCTGCTGCAGCACCGCGACGGTCGCTGCGGCTGCGAGGCTCTGGAGAGCGGTGCTCGAGAGTTCCGGCGTGGGCGCCGTCCAGTCGTAGCCGCCGATGCCCGCGGAGTTCACGTGATTCGCCGCCTGCGTGGCGTTGTCGGTGAGGAACTGCTCGTACTGCGTCTGCCCGGCCTCATCGACGAGGTGGCGGATGTTGCGGGTGAGGATCGCCTTGAACCCGCCCGTGTCGTCGATGCCCTCGCGCAGGAGCGTGCCGGACGACGTCATGTTTGCGACGGCCCAGTCGACGGCGTCGGTCGCGTCGCTCAGGTAGGCGGCCGATCCGGTGTCGAGCCACAGCTCGAGCGCGGCTCCCGCGAAGTTGCCCTCGTTGTACGTCCAGTCCCAGTCGGTGTACTGACCGGTGCCGGCGACGTGGTCGCGCAGGTGTCCGGCGTTGTTGAAGTTGGCGTCGAGCCAGTCGTAGATCCTCACGGCCGTCGCCCGGTAGGTGGTGTCGCCCGTCGCGGCGTAGAGGCGCATCGCCGTGTACACCGCCGTGGCGTTCGTGGCCACGTTCTTCTCGTTGCGCGTGCCGTCACCCACGTCGATGTTCTTCCACCAGATGCCGCCGCCGTATGTCGTGTCCTCGTACGGCGCGATGAAGGCGAACATCTCCTCGGCCGCGGCGAGGTAGTCGGCGTCACCCGTGAGCTCGTAGGCGCGGATGCTGCCACGGGCCCACCACCCGATGTCGTCGTTCCAGTCGTTCTCGCGGAAGTCGGGATACTGCGCCTGGAAACCGGCGAACACGTCGTCGATGAGCGCGCGGGACTGCGCGTCGCCCGTGCGCTCGTAGCGGTCCATCACCATCTCCCAGAGCTGCGCCTCCCACCAGTAGTCGGTGTAGAGGCCGCCCTGAGGTCCGTGCGCGTGCTCCGCGTGGATCTGGTGGTCACTGTACGTGTAGAAGTAGTCGGCCGCGTCGTCCCAGTACACGTCGAGGAAGTCGTCGAACGCCTCCGTCGCCTGGGTGGATGTGAAGGCCGCGGCCGGCGCGGGCGCCTGGAGTGGCGCCACGAGCGCCGCTCCGGTGATCGCCGCGATGGCGAGCAGAGGGATCTTCTTCTTCATCGTTCCTCCTCGAACAATAAAAGTATATTGAATGCTCAGTGTGCTCCCGGGTGAACGAGATGTCAACGAATGCGCCGGAACGGGGCGGGCGGAGTCTGCTGTATCCGCGGCTATCGACGTGGAGATCGGACGGATGTCGAACGAATCTGACCTGATTGCTTGCTCAAACATATTTAACATGCACAATAGGAGGACGGCGATGCGGCCTCGAACGGTGGACCGCGAGCCCACTCGACGAGGAGGAACAGCGTGAGCACGACCGATGGTGACTGGATCCCCGACCTGGTGCGCGACGCGAGCGATGCCGTCGCCGAGCGGCTCGGCGAGCGCATCGCCGAGGTGTTCCGCCGGTGCTTCGCCGACACCCTCGAGGCCACGATGACGGCGCTGCCCGACGGCACCGTCTTCGTGCTCACGGGCGACATCCCCGCGATGTGGCTGCGCGACTCGACGACGCAGCTCGCCCCGTACCTTCACTTCGCGAGGGAGTACCCGGGTCTCGCCGACCTGCTCGTGGCGATCAACCGGCGCCAGCTCGACGACGTCGCCCACGACCCCTACGCGAACGCGTTCAACGCGGAGCCCAATGGTGCCGGCCATCAGGGCGACCTGACGGATTCCTCGCCCCGCATCTGGGAGCGGAAACACGAGATCGATTCCCTCTGCTACCCGTTGCGCCTCGCGAGCGACATCCACCGCGTCACCGGACGGACGGACCACCTCGACGAGCGCTTCGTGGACGGGGTCCGTCGGGTGATCGAGCTGTGGCGCATCGAGCAGGACCACGAGAACCGCTCGACATACCGCTTCGAGCGGCACGACGCCCCGCTGAGCGACACCCTCGTGCGCGAGGGGCGTGGGCCGCTCACGGCGCCGACGGGGATGTCGTGGTCGGCGTTCCGCCCGAGTGACGACGCGTGCGCCTACGGCTACAACGTGCCGGGCAACGCCTTCGCGGCGACGGTCCTCGAGGATGTCGAGCACCTCGCGAGCGACGTCTTGGGCGATGCGGATCTCGCAGCGGACGCCGCGGCCCTCCGCTCCGAGATCGAGGAGGGCATCAGGGCCCACGGCGTCGTCTCGACGCCCGGACACGGGGAGGTCTACGCCTACGAGGTCGACGGCCTCGGCGGGCGGCTGCTCATGGACGACGCGAACGTGCCGAGCCTGCTCTCGCTTCCCCTCATCGGCTGGTGCGCCTCCGACGACCCGCTCTACCTCGCGACGCGCGCGTTCATCCTGAGCCCCGACAACCCCACCTTCACCGAGGGCCTCGCGGCCCGCGGGCTGGGCAGCCCGCACACCCCCGATGGCTACATCTGGCCGATCGGCCTTGCGATCGAGGGGCTCACGAGCTCCGACCCCGACGAGAAGCGGCGCCTCATCGACACGATGCTCCGCACGGACGCCGGCACCGGAGTGATGCACGAGTCGTTCCACAAGGACGACCCGTCGCTCTTCACCCGGCCCTGGTTCTCGTGGGCGAACGCGATGTTCTGCGAGCTCGTGCTCGACGTGGCCGGGCTCCGCACCCTCGACCGCGACCCCGCGATCGCCGGGGGCGTCCGGTGAGCGTGCAGGCGACGACTCCGGGCGCTCTGCCGCCGGGGGCGCTGCCGGCGGACGTCGTCGAGTCTCCCTCCGCCGGGGCCGGGACACGCCGACGGCGCGACGCTGCGAACGGGAAGCGCCCGCCGCACCCGACCTCTCGCCAGATGCGGCGGAACGCGTGGATCTTCCTCGCCGTGCCGCTCGCCCTGTTCCTCGTGTTCATGCTGCTGCCGATGGTCATCGCCGCCGTCATCAGCTTCACGGACTACGCGATCGTGGGCGACACCGAGTGGGTGGGGCTCGAGAACTACACACGCATCTTCCAGGACTCGTTCTTCTGGATCTCGCTGCGCAACACCGCCTGGTACACGCTGCTCTACGTGCCGCTCGGCCTCGTGATCGCGCTCGGCTCCGCGATCCTCCTGAACCGCAGCCACCGGGCGGTGCGACTCTTCCGCACCCTCTTCTACATCCCCGTCGTCTCGTCCACCGTGGCGACCGCGACGATCTGGTACTGGCTGCTCAACCCGCAGAAGGGCCTGCTCAACGTGGCCCTCGGGTGGATCGGGATCGACGGCCCGGCGTGGCTCTACGACTCGCAGTGGGCGATGCCCGCGATCGTGCTCATGAGCGTCTGGGCCGGCTTCGGCGCCAACATGATCATCTTCCTCGGCGGGCTCCAGGGCGTGCCGGGCGACCTGTACGAGGCGGCGCGGCTCGACGGCGCGAACGCATGGCAGCAGTTCCGTTACGTGACCCTGCCATCGCTCTCGCGTACGACGTTCCTCGTGTCGACCCTCCTCATCATCGGGGCCTTCCAGGTCTTCGATCAGGCCTACGTCCTCACGAAGGGCGGGCCGGGGAACTCGACCGTCACGATGGTCTATTACATCTACAACAAGGGCTTCGGGGCCCTCGAGATGGGTTACGCGTCGGCGCTGTCCTTCGTGCTCTTCGTCATCATCCTGATCTTCTCGCTCGCGAACGCGCGACTGAGCAACCCGCGCAGCGATGCGGCCGACCGTCGTCGAGCGCGCCGCCATGACCGGAAGGCGGTGAGCGCGCGATGACCGCGATCGACTCGGAGAAGGTCCGCACGACCACGACCACGACCACGACCACGACCGGGGCGGGGGCGTCCGCCGCGGCCTCTGCTCGACGCACGCCCACGCCGACCCCGGTGTCCGAGATCCGTGCTCGCCGCCCGCAGAGCGCACGCTCCCGGATCGGGACGATCGTCTGGTACGTCGCCGTGACCGTTCTGAGCGTCATCACGATCGCTCCGCTCGTGTGGACGCTGTCGACCTCGCTCAAGCCGGCGACCGAGATCCTCGCGGGGGCGCTCAACCTCATCCCGTCGAACCCGACGCTCGACAACTACCTCTCGGTGTTCGAGGACGTGCCCTTCGGGCGGTACTTCGTGAACTCGCTCATCCTGGGCGGCGGCGGCGCGATCACGAACGTGTTCTTCGGCAGTCTCGGCGGCTACGCCCTCGCCAAGCTGCAGTTCCGCGGGCGGGCCGGGGTCTTCGCACTCTTCCTGTCGTCGCTCATGATCCCCGGGATCGTCACGATGATCCCCACGTTCCTCATCCTGCGCGGCTTCCCCCTCTTCGGCGGGAACGACCTCTTCGGCCAGGGCGGCCTCGGGCTCCTCAACACGTACGCGGCCGTCATCGTGCCGGGCGCAGCCGGGGCGTTCGCGGTGTTCTTCATGAAGCAGTTCTTCGAGACCCTCCCCGACGAACTCGGCGAGGCCGCGCGCATCGACGGTGCGAGCGAGTTCCGCATCTTCGCCCAGGTCTACTTCCCCCTCGCGAAGGCGGGCATGGCGGTGCTCGCGATCCTGAGCTTCCAGGCCGGGTGGAACAACTTCCTGTGGCCGCTCATCGTGCTGAACAACCCCGACATGATGACCGTCCAGGTGGGACTGTCCTCGTTCGTCACCAACTACGAGACGAGCTTCGGCCCGCTCATGGCCGGCACGGTCGTCGCGAGCCTGCCCGTCCTCGTCATCTTCATCGTCGCCCAGAGATACATCATCGAGGGCGTCGCGCACGCGGGGGGCAAATGAGCCTCCGCGCCCCTGCTTCCCCGTCATCCCCCACCCGATCCACCCCGCATTCCCGTACAGCACCAGCACCAGCACACCAAGGAGACATTCGATGAAGAAGATCACCACCATCGCCGGGATCGCCCTGGCCACAGCGAGCGTCGTGGCGCTCTCGGGCTGCGGCTCGAGCGGCGGCGACACCGCCGCGAACGGCGCAGAGAAGGTCGTCATGTGGGGCTCGTGGTCCGGCGAGCAGATCGACCAGCTCGAGGAGCAGGCGGCCGCGTTCAACGAATCGCAGGACGACTACGAGGTCTCCTACGTGGCGCAGGAACTCGTGGAGGAGAAGCTCCTCACGGCGCTCGCCGGTGGCGAGGTGCCCGACGTGGTCCTGTGGGACCGCTACCAGACCTCGCTCTATGCACCGAAGGGCGCGCTCGCCTCCATCGACGACTTCGTCGCGGAGGACTCCGTCGACCTCGACGCGTTCTACGCGCCGGCCCTCAGCGAGATGGAGGTGGACGGCGAGCTCTACGGGCTGCCCCTCCTCGTGGACAACCGCTCGCTCTTCTACAACCAGACGCAGCTCGACGAGGCCGGCATCGAGCCGCCCACCACGTGGGACGAGCTCAAGACGGCGGCCGTCGCGCTCACGGAGAAGAACGGCGGAACGCTCGAGCGGGCCGGTTTCGACATGAGCGACCCCGGCCTGTTCAACCAGTACCTCGCGCAGGCCGGCGGCTCGCTCCTCAACGAGGACGAGACGGCGACCGCCTTCAACAGCCCTGAGGGCCTCGAGGTGCTCGAGTTCTGGCAGGAGCTCCTCGACGAGGGAGTCTTCCAGCAGGGCTTCGGCGAGGGGGCGACCCCGTTCGCCGAGGGCACGATGAGCATGAAGTACGACGGACCGTGGGCCCTCTCGACGCTCGACCAGGTGGACGGTCTCGAGTACGGCGTCACCCCGCCCGTGGCCGGACCGAACGGCGACACCGGCGCCTACATGGGCGGCTTCGGACTCGTCATCCCCGAGGGCGCCAAGAACGCCGAGGGCGCGTGGGAGTTCATGAAGTGGTGGACGACGCAGCCGGAGAACGGCGTGAACTTCGGGAAGATCGCCGGCTGGATCCCGGCCAACATCGAGGCGGCGAACGACCCGTACTTCACCGAGGACCCGCACTACGCGGCGTTCATCGAGACCCTCGAGTACGCCGACGTGCGCCCGAGCGTCGAAGGCTTCTCCGACGTCGAGGGCAAGGCGCTCGTGCCCGCGCTCGAGCAGTTCATGGCCGGTGAGCTCACCGCGCAGCAGGCGCTCGACCAGGCGCAGGAGCAGGGCGACCAGATCCTCGCCGACGCGCGGGGCTGATCGACCTCGACGGCGGCCCGGGCTCGATGGGCGCGAGCCGAGAGCCCCGGGCCGCCGTCCGCCGCACAGCCACGCACCCCTTCCCCCTCGAACGGAGAACCCATGACCACCACCAGCACCGCCGTCACCCCGTCCACGACCGCCGCCGATTGGTCCGAGCGCGCCGACGTCGCCCAGCGCAGCCTCGACCACTACTTCGGAACGGCATGGCCGCAGTTCCTCGAGAACAGCCACCCCGCCGGGACAGGAGTGCCCGAGACGTTCAACTACTGGTGGCTCGCCCACGTGATGGACGCCCGGCTCGACGCGTTCGAGCGCACGGGCGACACCGCATGGCGGGACCAGGCGGAGGAGACGTACCGCAACATCGTCGAGCGGAACGGCGGTCAGCTGTTCAACGACTACTTCGACGACATGCTGTGGTTCGCGCTCGCGATCCTCCGGCTGCACCACGCGACGGGTGCCGACTCCTACCGGGAAGACGCCCTCGCGATCTGGGACCACGTGATCGCGGAGGGCTGGAACGACGCCGGGGGAGCGAGCCTCGCGTGGAGGAAGCAGCAGCTCGAGTACAAGAACACGCCGGCGAACGGTCCGCTCGTGATCCTCGCCCTGCGGCTCGAGCGCGACGTCCCGGAGGCGGTCCTGCAGGGTCGCGACCTGCGCGGCCACGCGACCACGGCGCTCGCGTGGCTCGAGCGCACCCTCGTCGGCCCCGACGGCTTCGTGGAGGACGGCGTCAACCGCGAGGGGGACGGCCGCGTCGACACGCAGTGGCGGTTCACCTACAACCAGGGGCTCTACATCGGGGCCGTGGTGGAGCTGGCCCGCAGCACGGGCGACCGTGCGCTGCTCGAGAGGGCCGTGCGCACGGCGCGGGTGGCGATCGCCGAGCTGAGCGACGGCTCCGTCTTCCGGGACGAGGGCGAGGGCGGAGACGAGGGGCTCTTCAAGGGGGTCTTCTACCGCTACCTCGGCGAGCTCGTCGACGAGCTCGGAGAGCCCGGTCGCGCCGAGTTCGACGACTTCGTGCGGCGCGGCACCGACCGGCTCTGGGAGACGGCGTTCGACGGCGAGTGGCTGCGGCCGGCGAACGACTGGTCGGAGCGGTCCGACGAGTCGATCCCCTACTCGACGCAGGTGAGCGCGATCATGGCGATCGAGCAGCGCGTGCGCGTCGAGCGGACCGCGACGGCCTGACACGCCACGACGGCCTCACACCCCACGACGGTCTGACACGCCACGACAGGGGCGAGACGCGAGGGGGCGTCTCGCCCCTGTCGGCCGGCCCCCGTCGTCAGTGGGCGGGCGGTGCGGCGGTCGAGGCGCCCTCGACGAGCTCCGTCGGCAGGAGGATGCGTTCGATCGAGCCGGGGGCGGCGATCTGCGCGCGCACGGCCTCGATGGCCCGCTCGCCGATCGTGGTCTGCTGCTGTCGCACGTGCGTGAAGCGGAAGAGGCCGGCGTCGAAGGCGGCGTCGGGGTGGTCGAAGCACACGACGGAGATGTCGGCGGGGATGCTCAGGCCGAGCCGCCGGCACGCCTCCCGCAGCAGCAGCGCGATGTTGTATTCGCCCGCGAGGTACGCGGTGATGTGGGGATGCGCCGCGACGAACTCCTGGAGGCGCTCGATGTCCTGCTCGGCGCTCGTCGTGCTGCCGGGGATCGTGGAGTCGAGCGTGCGCAGCTCGGCGGTGTCGTCGAGGGTGTGGTGGAACGCGGCGTGCGCGTGCACCCAGCCGTTCCGGCGCTCCTCGCTCGAGGACACGTGGCTCGCGGCGCTCAGGAAGCCGACGGCCTCGTGGCCGAGTTCGAAGAGGTGTCCCGTCGCGCTCATCGCGCCGGAGAGGTTGTCGGAGCGCACGGCGGAGACCGGGATGCCGTCGAAGACCCGGTCGAGGATCACGAGGGGGAACTGCTTCGTCACGAGTTCGAGGGCGGCGGGCGGGATGAACTCCGAGGAGCTCGGCTGGAGCACGAGGCCGGCGACGCCCGAGTCGATGAGGGAGCGGATGCTCGCGTCCTCGAGGTCGTGGTCGCCCATCGACCGCATGAGGATCACGGGGTCGTCGACGCCGGCCCCGGAGAGCAGTCCCTCGACGACGCGGCTGCCGAAGGTGTCGTCGAAGTTCGTGACGACGCAGCCGATGAGGGGGCGCGTGCGCTGCACGGCGGGAGGTGTCGCCGCGCCCGTCGGCGTCGCGCTCGTCACGAAGGTGCCGAGACGGGGGCGGCGCACGATGAGCCCGTCGGTGCGGAGCAGGTCGAGCGCGCGCTTCACCGTGATCGAGCTGACCGAGTACTCCTCCGACAGCTCCGCCTCGCTCGGCAGCTTGTCCCCCACGGCGTGATCGCCGTCGATGATGCGTTTCCGCAGGGCGTCGTACACCTGGCGATAGAGCACGTGCGCCTCCGTTCCGGCGGTCTCGGCGGCCCCGATCGCGGGGCTTCGAATGAATATATTGAATCTACATCGCCCGTGGATGGCGCATCGCCGTCGTGGCGATCGCCAGGGGGCTAGTCCCGATCGAGGGCTACACCTGGGAGTGGCGCCCTCAAGGCTCAATTGCCGCCCTCAATCGCCGGGACGCGCCGCTGTCGTGTTCCTCGCGGTACTGTGCAGTGCGTGGTACTGTCCATTCCAGGAGGCACCATGGACACCACCCAATTGCTCAAAGGAGTCCTCGACGCCGCGGTCCTCGCGGTGATCGAGCAGGACGACGGCTACGGCTACGACGTGGTCCGCCGGCTGCGCACGGCCGGGCTCGACGACGTCGGCGAGGCGTCCGTCTACGGCACCCTGCGTCGCCTGTACGCCGCGGGCGCGCTCACCACCTACGTGGTGCCGTCCGACGGTGGACCGCACCGCAAGTACTACGGCATCAACCGGGAGGGCCGCGAGATGCTCGCATCGCAACGCGCCGCCTGGGCCGAATTCTCGGCCACTCTCACCCGCGTGATCGACGGCCCGCCCGCCGCCGACGCCCTCCCCACGATCGGAGTTTCACGATGACGTTCACCGGTACCCGCGGCGACACCCTCGACGGCGACGGCGACGGCGTCGCGGCCGCGGACGACGAGGTCGTCGCCTTCGCGGCCGCGGTCCGTTCCCACCTGGACGACCTGCCGGCCGACGACGTCGAGGACCTCGTCGACGGGCTCGAGGCCGACCTCTTCGATCGGCGGGAGGACTCGGACGAGCCCCTCGGAGACGCCCGCGCATATGCGGACGAGCTCCGCGCCGCGGCGGGACTGCCTCCTCGGCGCGAGCATGCGAGCGGGGAATGGTTCGGAGCGTACAAGCGGCTGGGGCGGAAAACCTCGGCGTGGGTGCGCGAGCAGCGGGACAACCCGGTCGTGGCGAGGACGCTCGACTTCCTCCTTGCGCTCCGTCCCGTGTGGTGGGTGCTGCGTGGCTGGGCGGTGTTCCGGCTGACCATCGGGATGAATGCGAGCGGCGACGTGCCGGACACCGCGGCCGGTTGGGGTCTGCTCGGGGTGTTCGTCGTGGCGAGCGTTCAGTGGGGGCGTGGCCGCTGGATGCCGTGGCCCTGGATGCGGATCGCGAAGACCATCGTGAGTGGTGTCGTCATTCTGGCCCTTCCCTTCATGATCGCCGCACCCGTCCGTGCTCTCGCGATCGGGACGCAGTACTCGTACAGCGTGGAGCAGGTGCCGATGGAGCAGCTGAGCGCCAACGGAATGTCCGTCACCAATGTGTTCGCGTACGACTGCGCAGGGAATCCGATCTCGGGAGTGCAGCTCTTCGACCAGGACGGGAACCCGCTCGAGGCCGGCGAGGCCGGTTCTGACGACTGGTTCATCACATACGACGAGGAGGGGAACGAGACGGCGGTGGTGCCCAACCCGGACACCAATCCCGGTTCCGGATGGAACGTCTTCCCGCTGTTCGACGCCCGATTCGGTCCCGGGGACGTCCGCCCCGATCCGGCCACGTTCGAGCAGGCGGCGTTCCCCTTCGTCGCAGTGCAGCCCCTCGCAGACTCCGGCGACACGTGCAGCACGATCGAGAACGGCTCGAGCGCGGACGAGTCGAACGCGGACGAGTCGAACGCGGACGAGCCGAACGCGGACGGCTCGAACACGGACGAGCCGAATTCGGCCGAGCCCACGAGCTCGGCCGAGCCCACGAGCCCGGCCGAGCCCACGAGCTCGACCGACGGCACCAATTAGCTGTCGAGGGCGCCACCTCTATGTGGCGCCCTCGCTCGGGAGTAGGGCCTTCGGGAAGCGGACGGGTCGGGCGGGCGTGCGCAAGTCCCTCCGCGAGTGGGGCGTGAGCGGCAGTATGGGACGTGCATCCGCTCCGCTGCGGTGAGCACACCCTCTCGACCTCCCGAGGAGACCCATGCCCCGCCCCGTTCCGCAGAAGACGCCGATCTCGACGTACCGGCTCCAGATCCACGAGGGATTCGACCTCACGCAGGCCGCCGAGGTCACCGACTACATCGCGTCGCTCGGCGCCGACTGGGTGTACCTCTCGCCCATCCTCCAGGCCGAGAAGGGCTCGACCCACGGCTACGACGTGACCGACCACTCCCGGGTCGACCCGGAGCGCGGCGGTGAGGGGGCGTTCCGCGCGCTCTCCACGTCGGCCCGCTCGCACGGTCTCGGCGTGCTCGTCGACATCGTGCCGAACCACGTGGGTGTCGCCACGCCCGTGCAGAGCGTGTGGTGGTGGGACGTATTGGAGAAGGGGCGCGACTCCCGCTACGCCGAGGCCTTCGACGTCGACTGGGACTTCGGGAACGGCAAGCTCCGCATCCCCGTGCTCGGCGACGACGACCCCGCGGACGCCGGTGGGGAGCTCGGCAAGCTCGAGCTCAAGACCACCGCCGACGGCGCGCTGCGCCTTTTCTACTACGACACCGAGTACCCCGTGGCCGAGGGCACGGCTCCGGACGGCGCCGACTCCGATCCCGTGCGGGTGCACGCGGCGCAGTCGTACGAGCTCGTCAACTGGCGTCGGGCGGACGCGGAACTGAACTACCGCCGCTTCTTCGCCGTCAACACGCTCGCCGCCATCCGCGTCGAGGTGCCGTGGGTGTTCGCGGAGTCTCACGAGACGATCGTCGGGTGGATCCGCGACGGCCTCGCCGACGGCCTGCGCGCCGACCACCCGGACGGATTGCGCGACCCGGGCGCCTACCTCGACGCCCTCGCCGAGGCGACCGGCGGCGCCTACGTGCTCATCGAGAAGATCCTCGCCCGCCACCGCGGTGTCGCCGAGCGCATGCCGGCTCACTGGCAGACCGACGGAACGACGGGCTACGACGCCCTCGCGACGATCGACCGCGTGTTCGTGGACCCGGCGGGGGAGCAGGCCCTCGACGCCCTCGACACGCGCCTCCGCGGCACCGATCCCGTGGTGTGGGCCGACATGATCCACGACGGCAAGCGTGAGGTGACCGACGGCATCCTCGGCTCCGAAGTCGCCCGCCTCGCCCGCGAGGTCGCCCCGCTCCTCGACGCCGATGCCGGCGGCGGATCGGGCGCCGACGCGCACGAGGCGATCGCGGAGCTCCTCGCGTGCTTCCCCGTCTACCGCTCCTACCTCGCCGCGCCCGTCGAGGGCGAGACGCCGACCGAGACGTACTCGGATGGGATCGACGACCTCTACACGGCCGCCGACTCGGCGCGCCGCCGTCGCCCGGAGCTCGCCGACGCGATCGACGCCCTCGTCCCCGTCCTCTCCGACCCCACGACCGACGTCGCGAAGCGCTTCCAGCAGACGTCCGGCATGGTCATGGCGAAGGGCGTCGAGGACCGCTCGTTCTACCGGTGGACGCGGCTCACGACCCTCACCGAGGTGGGTGCTGAGCCCGACGAGTTCGCGGTGGACGTCGCCGAGTTCCACGCGCGTCAGGCCGATCGGCTCGAGAACCTGCCGCTCAGCATGACGACCCTCTCCACCCACGACACGAAGCGCAGCGAGGACGTGCGCGCGCGCATCAGCGTGCTCGCCGAGATACCCGACGAGTGGACGCAGGCGCTCGACGCGCTGCGCGAGGCCGTCGGCACGAGCGACGGGCCGTTCGACAACCTCCTGGCCCAGGCGATCGTCGGCTCGTGGCCGACCGCCGCCGTGCTCGCGGACGAGACGGCGCTCGCCGAGTACCGGAAACGCCTCCACGCCTACGCCGAGAAGGCGTCGCGCGAGGCCGAGACGTCGACGGCGTGGACCGCGGCCGACGAGGAGTACGAGAAGACGATGCACGCCTTCGTCGACGCGACCCTTGACGACGCCGGTGCCCGGGGCGTCGTGGAGCGCATCGTCGAGCGTGTCCTCGGCGCCGGTCGCAGCAACTCGCTCGGCGTGAAGCTGCTCCAGATCACCGGGCCGGGCGTTCCCGACGTGTACCAGGGCAGCGAGCTGTGGGACCTGTCGCTCGTGGACCCCGACAACCGACGCCCCGTGGACTACGCGGAGCGTCGTGCGATCCTCGCCGCGATCGACGACGGCGAGGTGCCGGCGATCGACGACTCGGGAGCCGCCAAGCTGCTCGTGACCGCCTCCACACTGCGGCTCCGCCGCGACCGCTCCGACCTGTTCGGCTCCTACACGCCGCTCGACGTGGAGGGGTCCGCTGCGGATCACCTCGTCGCCGTCGCGTACGGTGACGGCGGATCCGGCGCCATCGCGCTCGCGACGCGGCTCCCGCTCGGTCTCGCCGAGCGCGGCGGCTGGGGCGACACCACGGTGACGATCCCGGCGGGTTCCTACGTCGACGTGCTCACCGGTCGCGGCGTCGACGGCATAGAGGAGGTCGCGCAACTGCTCGACCTGCTGCCCGTCGCGCTGCTCGCGCCCGTGCCGGACGACGACACGAGCGACGACTCGGACTCGAGCGACGAGACCCTCGACGAGACCGGATCCGATCCCGCCTCCCACAGCTCCTCCACCCAGAAGGCAGACCACTCATGACCCGACCCATCCTCGACGTGTGGGCGCCGAAGGCCCAGTCCGTCACCCTCCAGCTCGACGGCGCGCGCCTGCCGATGCGCGCCGACGGCGACGGCTGGTGGACGCCCGAGACGCCCGTCGTCCCCGGTCCGGAGGGGCACGACTACGGCTATCTCCTCGACGACGCCACCACGCCGGTCCCCGACCCGCGGTCGCGCCGGCAGCCCGAGGGCGTTCACGGCCTCAGCCGTACCGACGACCCGCTCGCGTGGGAGTGGAGCGACACGTCGTGGACGGGACGTCAGCTCGCAGGCGCCGTCATCTATGAGATGCACGTGGGCACGTTCACCCCGCAGGGCACGCTCGACTCCGCGATCACGCGCCTCGACCACCTCGTCGAGCTCGGGATCGACGCCGTCGAGGTGCTGCCCGTGAACGCCTTCAACGGAACCCACAACTGGGGTTACGACGGCGTGCTCTGGTACGCCGTGCAGGAGACCTACGGAGGGCCCGACGCCTACCGCCGCTTCGTGGAGGCCTGCCACGAGCGCGGGCTCGCCGTGATCCAGGACGTGGTCTACAACCACCTCGGACCGAGCGGCAACTACCTGCCGCAGTTCGCCCCGTACCTGCACGAGGGCAAGGCCAACACGTGGGGCTCGTCCCTCAACCTCGACGAGGAGCACTCGGACGAGGTCCGTCGTTACGTCGTCGACAACGTGCTCATGTGGCTACGCGACTTCCACGTGGACGGGCTTCGGCTCGACGCGGTGCACGCCCTCGTCGATCACCGGGCCGTGCACATCCTCGAGGAGATCGCCGAGGAGGTCGACGCTCTCTCAGCGCACCTGGGTCGTCCGCTCACCCTCATCGCCGAGTCCGACCTCAACGACCCGCGCCTCATCCGGTCGCGCGAGGCCCACGGCTACGGGCTCACGGCGCAGTGGAGCGACGACTTCCACCACGCCGTTCACGTGGCCGTGTCGGGCGAGACCACCGGTTACTACGAGGACTTCGAGCCGCTCTCCGCCCTCGGGCACGTGCTCGAGCGCGGCTTCTTCCACGCCCGGTCGCATTCGTCGTTCCGTGGCCGCGACCACGGTCGACCGATCGACCTCGAGCGGACCCCCGCCTGGAAGCTCGTCGTCTTCAACCAGGACCACGACCAGATCGGGAACCGAGCGACGGGCGACAGGCTCGCGGAGACGGTGGACCCGGGCGGCCTCGCGATCGCCGCCGTGCTCACCCTCACCGCCCCGTTCACGCCGATGCTTTTCATGGGCGAGGAGTGGGCGGCGTCGACGCCGTGGCAGTTCTTCACCTCCCACCCCGAGCCCGAACTCGGGAAGGCCACGGCCGAGGGGCGCATCGCCGAGTTCGAGAAGATGGGCTGGGACCCGGACGTCGTGCCGGACCCGCAGGACCCGGAGACGTTCACGCGGTCGAAGCTCGACTGGTCGGAGCCCTACCCGAGCGAGGGGGCGCTTCCGCTCGACGCCGACGGCGAGACGCTGCACCCGGACGAGGCCCAGGTGTCGGATGCGTCGTTCGCGCATGTCGCCGGCCACACGATGCGGCAGCAGGACACCGCGCATACGCGCATGCTCGAGCTCTATCGCGCTCTCATCGCGCTGCGTAAGGCGCGTCCCGAACTCACGGATCCGCGACTCGCCCGCACGTCCGTGGAGGTGGACGAGGGCGCACGCACTCTCGTCATCCACCGGGGCGCCGAGCCGGGTGACCTGACCATCGTCGTGAACCTCGGCGAGTCCACGGCGACACTCGACGTCACCGGACGTGTGCTCGTCTCCACCGACGGGACCACGGGCGTCGCCCGAGGCGCCTTCGAGCTGGGCGGGCGTGCCGCGGCGATCCTCACGCGCTAGTCACGTTCGAGGCGGCCGTCACCGGAAGGTGGCGGCCGCCTTCTCGATCCGCTCGCGATGCGCCGCCCAGTTCTCGGCCGTACGCCCGGCGATGTTCGGATCACCCGCGCCGTTGCCGAGAGCGCCGTCGAGCAGCTCGCGGAGGATGTCCGCATGCCCCGCGTGACGCGCGGTCTCCACGCACATGTGCACGAGGATCTGCTGCAAGGTGACCGTGGCCCGGTCGGCCGGCCACCACGGCACGCGGCCGGTGGCGTCGAGCGGGAGCTCCTCGATCGTGGCGTCGCTGACGCGGGCCGAGTAGTGGTGCAGCTCCACGACGCTCTCGCGGCTCTCATGCTCCGTGACCCACATGTCGGACTCGGGCTCGGCGTCGTCGGCCATCCACGGCAGCGATCGGGTCGGTCGATCGAAGACGACGCCGAAGTAGTCGAGCTCGCAACTCGCGACGTGTTTCACGAGCCCGAGCAGATTCGTCCCCGACGGCGTCAGCGGACGGCGCACGTCGTAGTCGGAGAGGCCGTCGAGCTTCGCGAGCAGGTCGCGGCGCCTGACGCGGAGGTAGGAGAGCAGGACCGTCTTGTCCGACGTGGTGTCCATGGGGACGGCGGGGAGGACGTTCGGGGGTGAAGTGACCGCGGTGGCCGGTCCGCCGGTTGCATCGTCAGTCATGCTGCGAGTATGCCCGCGACCTCCGACACCCGCCAGGGGCGTCAGCGTTCGTCGTGCGCGACGGCGGCCGTCGCCTCGGTCCGCTCAGCGGCGAGAAGGGAAGCGGCCGGACTCGAGCGAGCGATCGAGCGTCGACGGTTCGAGCACCTCGTCGATGACACGCATCGCTGCCCCGCGGACACCGGCCGACTCGCCGAGAGCCGTGACGATCAGCTGGAGGTCCTCACTGGAACGAGGGAGCGCCGATTGGTAGAGCCCCTCCCGGATGCCTGCGAACAGGACGGACTCGGCCCCCGTGAGATAGCCCCAGGTCGAGATGACGGCAGGATTCAGGAGGTTGACGATCGTCGAGAGGGCCTCCCCGATGCGGCGGCCCGCCTCTCGGACGGCGAGCAGTGCCTCGGGCTGGCCGACGTTGACCAGGCGGATCACATCCGAGACGTGGGTGATGTCGAACCCGGCAGCCTGGAGCTGCTTCACGAGCGCCCCTCCGCCCGCGACGGCGTCGAGGCAGCCGATCCCGCCGCACGTGCACGGTTCGACCGATCCAGCGACCTTGAGGTGTCCGAGCGCCCCCGCTGCGTTCCCGACACCGCGGATGGGGGTATCGTTCACCACGATGGCGGCATCGATGAGGGTGCCGAGCTTGACGCACACGAAGACCTCGACGTCCGGCCAGGTCGTGCGCCGCTCGGCCAGGGCGAGGAGATTGACGTCGAGGTCGACGAAGGCCGGCGCGTCGTACCGGCGCGACAACTCGTCGATGATTCCGGAGTCGTCCCAATCCGCGCCGGTGACGCCGAGCGAGCGCGAGTAGCTCAGCATCTCGATGGAACTCGGCATCCCGAGGCCGATGCCGACGACCGCAGACGGCTCGCGACCGAGCTCGCCGAGGATGTCGTCGTAGGCCGCGATCATGTCGGCTGTGAGTCGAGCGGGTCCGAGTCGGAGATCGACGTCGATGTAACGCGAACCGAGGATCTCTCCGGCCAGGTCGGTGACCGCGAGTCGGCAGCCCGTCATCCCGAGTTGCGCAGCGAGGAGGGCGGCGCTCGAGGGATCGAAGACGTACGAGGTGGCCGGTCTTCCCCGTGCTCCGTTCGCCGGGGCCTTCGCGACCACGAGCCCCGCGTCCACGAGGGCCTGGAGGCGCACCATGACTGTGGAGCGGGATGCGCCGAGACCAGCCGCCATCTCGGAGACCGTCGCGGTCTGTGCCGAGCGGATGAGGCCGAGCAGGTGGCCCGCCCCGTCCGCGCGCGCGGAGGGAAGGACCCGTGTCGTCGTGAGGGGCGCGGGTTGACTGTGGGTCATGGCTCCCTTCCTGGTCGGCGTCTCGGAGTGTCCCTTGGATTATGCCCGAATCATCGGAAGGAGGCGTCTATTCATTCAGAATAGATCATCTTTTCGTTGACAGCCAACATAAAGCGTCTTACGCTCATCACAATCCGCCCGGGTCCGACCCGGCGGCACGCGTCATCGCCGACGGCTCTCGATCGTCGCGGTGCGCGTCGGATCCCGAGTGAAGGAGCAATGACGCCCTGATGAAGAACTCCGCACGGCGAACGAAAGCCGCCATCGCGATCGGAGCGGTCGCGCTCCTGCCCCTGACGGGATGCGCGATCTCGTCGAACCCGTCCGGCGATTCCGACGGGAAGACCACGCTCACGTTCTGGTCCTACTACCAGGGAGCCCAGAAGACCTGGCTCGAGGGTCAGGTGTCCGAATTCGAAGACGCCAACCCCGACATCGACATCAACCTCGTCGAGACCGTCGGCGATCAGCAGGACCAGAAGCTCCTCGCCTCGGTTGCCACGGGGACCACACCCGACCTCTTCATCAACAACATCGTCGTCGACTTCCCGACCCTCGTCGCCGGGAAGGTCATGGCCGATCTCACGCCGTATTGGGAGGACTACGCCGATAGCGACCAGTTCCCCGATGGCGCGGTCTGGCAGAGCGACGGGAAGGTCTACAACCTCCTCCCCGCTACGAACCTCCTCGGGATGTACTACAACGAGGACATCCTCGCCGAATACGGGATCGAGCCCCCCACCACGCTGAGCGAGATGGAGAGCGCACTCGAGACGGTGACGGCCGATGGGACTCACGAAGGTCTCGCCCTGAGCGGGGCGCCCTCCGTCGAGGGGGCGTGGCTGTTCGCCCCCCAGCTTCTCGGCGAGGGGGTCGACTACTGCAACTTCGAGGGCAGCAAGGTGACCGCGGCCTTCGAGCGACTGGACGCGTGGTCCGACGCGGGCTACATCCCTCTGTCGGCAGCCACCTGGGACCAGAACGCCTCGTGGCAGCAGTTCGTGACCGGCAAGTACGCGTTCGCCTTCAACGGCAACTGGCAGCTCGGGAACGTCGCAGACGCCGGCTTCTCGTACGGCACCGCCCAGTACCCGGCCCCGGACGGCGGCAAGAGCCAGGTGTTCCCGGGAGGGGAGGGCTTCGCCATCGGCGCGCAGTCCGAGAACCCGGATCTCGCGTGGAAGTTCCTCGAGGAGGCCATTCTGACGCCGGACGCGTCCGAGAAGCTCTTCCAGTCCGCCGGATCCATCCCCATCCGTGCCGACTCCGCTGATCTGCCGGCCCTCGCCGACGACGAGTTCGTGCAGCCCTTCGTCGCGGCGGCGAGCGACCCGGCGACCTGGCCGAACAACGAGAACACCGCGGAGATGCAGACCGCCCTCGGCAAGGCCGTGAGCGCCGTGATCTCCGGGCAGTCGACGGGGGAGCAGGGCGCCGAGAGTGCCATCTCCGACATCGCCTCGGCAGCCGAGGAAGGGGGCGGGGACTGCTGATGACCGCCACCGTCACACGAGCAGGGGCGGAGCGACTGACCCGACAGCGCCCCGCCCCGCGGCAGCGGCGGCGATTCGCACGCCTCCCCGCCGTCTACCTCCTCCCCGCGGCCGCGATCCTCATCGGATTCGCCGTCTACCCGATGTTCGTGCTCCTCCGCATGTCGGTGAGCGACGTCGGCCCGACCAACATCGTCGGGGAGTGGGACTTCATCGGACTCCAGAACTTCGCGGAGGTCCTGTCGGGATCCGAGGTGTGGCAGTCGGCGCTTCGCACGTCCCTCGTGGCCGCCGTCCTTCTGGCGTCGAACCTCGTGCTCGGGTTCCTCGCCGCGTCGATCCTCGCCGTCGGGGGTCGGGTCACGAATCTGGTCCTCGGCATCATGGTGTTCGTGTGGGCGCTTCCCCCGATCGTCAGCGGAAGCGTCTGGAAGTTCCTCCTCGACGACTCCGGCGCCGTCAACGGGCTGATCGGTCTCGTCGGCGTCGAACCCGTCTCCTGGCTGAGCTCGCCGTCACTCGCCCTCTGGGCGGTCGCCGGCGTGGTCGCGTGGGCCTCCCTCCCGTTCTCCACGCTGATCCTCCGTGGGGGGCTACTCGCGATCCCCGCCGAGGTCATCGAGGCGGCCGCGATCGACGGAGCAGGCTATTGGCGCACGAGGTTCCAGATCGTCCTCCCCCTCCTCCGGCCGACGCTCTGGATCCTCGCGATCCTGACCGTCCTCTACGCCTTCAAGAGCTTCGACTTCTTCTACGTGCTCACGAAGGGCGGACCGGGTACAGCCACGAACACCCTCCCGGTGCAGTCGTACAACTCGGCGTTCATGAACTTCGAGATGAGCACGGGGGCCACGGTGGCGGTCGTCTCGATGCTCTTCGTCGTCCTCATCGCCATCCCCTACGTGCGCAGCATCCGATCGGAGGTGTCCGAATGATCACCTCGGGCATCAAGCGCCTCTTCGGCGTCCTGGCCGTCGTGCTCGGTCTCGCCTACCTGCTTCCGCTCCTCTGGATCGTCATCACCTCGCTCAAGACGAACACCCAGGTCCTCCGGGACCCCAACGCGATACTCTTCGCGCCCACGCTCGACACGTACGCGAACGTCATCGGTTCGGGTCTCGGTGCGATCGTGACGTCGCTCCAGATCGGCCTCATCGTCACCGCTGTCGTGCTCGCGCTCGCCGTCCCCGCGGCCTTCGCCCTCGCCCGTCGAATCAGCGACGGCTGGGCCCGGGTGATCGCCGTGGTCCTCGCCGCCCTCCTCGTGCTGCAGATGGTGCCGCAACCCATGACGGTCATCCCGCTGTACAGCGTCCTCGCCGGCTGGGGCATCCTCGGAACGCTCCCTGGCCTCATCCTCGCCGACATCGCTCTGCTGCTGCCGTTCGCCGTGATGCTGATGCGACCGTTCGTCCTGTCCATCCCTCCAGCGCTCTACGAAGCGGCCGAGATCGACGGAGCGAGCATGTTCCAGTCGTTCCGCCTCATCACGGTGCCCATGCTCACGAACGGCATCTTCACCGTCTTGAGCGTCATCTTCATCTCGGCGTGGGGCGAATTCGTCTACGCCATCAACTTCCTGCCGGAAGGGACCGTCCTCCCCGTGAGCGGACTCCTCGCCCAACAGAACACCACATACGCCTCGAACTGGAACTCGCTCATGGCGCTCGCGGTCCTCACGTCGCTCCCGCTTCTCGTCCTGTTCGTGTTCACGCAGAAGCGACTCATCAGCGGGTTGTCCCTCGGAGCGGTCAAATGACGCGGGGCACGGTGGTCTCGGCGCACGCCCGGGTCGTTCTCGCGGGGGCTCTCGATACGAAGTCCGACGAATACGCGTTCGTCCGCGACCGGCTCGCCGCATCCGGCATCGCGAGCACTGTCCTCGACTTCGGAGTCCTCGGTACCCCGGGGATGCACGCCGATATCGACAGGTGCGCCGTCGCGTCAGCCGGTGGCTCACCACTCGTCGACATCGCGTCCCGTGGTGATCGCAACGACGCCATGGTGGTGATGGCGTCCGGAGCCGCCGCCGAGATCCATCGTCTGTTCGATGCGGGGGAGGTCGCGGCCGTCATCGTGCTGGGAGGCTCCAACGCCGGCTACGTGATGGGCCGGATCTGCGAGGCGCTGCCCATCGGGATCCCGAAGATCCTCGTGTCGACGATCGTCGCCGGTGACACCCGCCCCTATGTCGGGACGAGCGACCTCACCATGATGTACCCGGTCGTCGACATCGCCGGGTTGAACTCGATCAGTGTGCCGGTCCTCGCCCGTGCGGCCGACGCCTGCATCGGGATGGTCTCCGGAGCGACGACGGCCGAGGGGGTGACCACGCGTTCCGTCGCCGCGTCGATGTTCGGGGTGACGACGGCGTGCGTGACCGCCGTACACGATGCGCTCGCGACCTCGTCGATCGAGACGCACGTGTTCCACGCAAACGGGACGGGTGGCCGGACGCTCGAGGCGCTCATCCGCTCCGGGATGTTCTCCGCCGTCGCCGACCTGACCACGACGGAACTCGCCGACGAGCTCCTCGGCGGGGTCTGCTCAGCGGGGCCCGGCCGCCTCGAAGCTGCCGCGGCCACCGGCACGCCGCAGGTCGTGAGCGTCGGAGCGCTCGACATGGTCAACTTCGGTGCGCGCGACTCCGTGCCGTCCGAGTTCGACGGTCGACTCCTCATCGCACACAACCCCGCCGTCACCCTGATGAGGACGAACGCGGAGGAATGCGCGGAACTGGGGGCGATCCTGGCGCGCAAGCTCAACGCCGCCGAGACCTTCACCGAGGTCCTCGTCCCCGCCGCCGGGTTCTCACAGATCTCCGTCGAGGGTGCGCCGTTCCACGATCCCGAGGCCGACCGGGCCCTCATCGAGGCCCTCCGGCGTGACCTCCACGACCACATCCCGCTGCGCGTCCTCGACACGCACATCAACGACCCGCGGTTCGCCGCGGAGGTCACACGAACGCTGAGCCGCGCGCTCGGCCTCACGGAAGGTACTGCATCATGACAACCAGGACAGAGATCCTCGCCTCGATGCGGGCGAAGATCGCGGACGGGCGGCCCATCATCGGAGGCGGTGCCGGGACGGGGCTCTCCGCGAAATGCTCGGAGGAGGCGGGCCTCGACTTCATCGTCGTCTACAACTCCGGTCGGTACCGGATGGCCGGTCGTAGTTCGATGGCCGGACTGATGCCGTACGGCGACGCGAACCAGATCGTCATGGACATGGGCTCGGAGATACTGCCCGTCGTCGATCACATCCCCGTCGTAGCGGGTGTCTGTGGCACCGATCCCTTCCGACTCATGCCGAAGTTCCTCCGCGATGTGAGGGACGCCGGTTTCTCCGGAGTGCAGAACTACCCGACGGTCTGCCTCTTCGAGGGGATCATCCGGGCGAATCTCGAGGAGACCGGACTCGGGTTCTACAAGGAGGCGGAGATGATCGCCGAGGCCCGTTCCCTCGATCTGTTCACAGCGAGTTACGTCGCGAACCTCGATGAGGCCGTCGCGATGGCCGAAGCCGGCGCGGACGTCATCGTGCCCCACATGGGCCTCACCACGTCCGGCATGATCGGCGCACAGACGGCGCTGAGCCTCGCGGACTCGAAGATCAAGGTCCGCGAACTCATGGAGGCGGCTCGCGAGGTCAACCCGGACGTCATCATCGTCTGCCACGGTGGGCCGATCGCGAGTCCGACGGAGGCCGCCGAGGTCATCAGGGACGTTCCCGGCGTCGACGGTTTCCTCGGCGCCTCGAGCATGGAGCGGCTGCCGACGGAGACCGCGATGATCGAGCACATGTCGAGCTATACGCGGATCGCGCTACCGGTGCGCGCCGGACAGGGGGCGTGAGATGTATCGGATGACGATCCTCTACTCCCCGCCGGCCGACGGGGACGTCGCCGCGTTCCGCCGATACTACGAAGCGACCCACATCCCCGTGGCCCAACGGATGGCGGGACTCACGGGCTGGAACCTGTCGTGGATCGACACCCCGGAGACCCCGTACATTCTCGTGGCCGAGCTGTACGCGAATTCGGCCGATGCGATGTCCGCGATCCTCGCATCGCCGGAGGGGATGGCCGCCAGCGCCGATCTCGACAACTTCGTGACCTCGCCGGTGCATTTCCTCACGGGCGAGGAGATCGAGGTGCGCCTCTCATGAGCGGCCTCACGATCGCCGTCGTCGGTCTGGGGTTCGGGCAGGACTTCGTCCCCATCTATCTGAGCCACCCCGCGGTCGCCACCGTCGTCCTCGTCGAACCGGACGCGCAGCGGCGAGCGGAGGTCGCCGGGCGATTCGGGCTGAGAGGCGGGTTCGCGGACATCGCCGATGCGCTCGCCGATCCGGCGATCGACGCCGTTCACATCCTCGCCCCCGTCTTCCTGCATGCCGACATGGCGGTGGCCGCGCTCGAAGCAGGCAAACACGTCGCCTGCGCCGTGCCCATGGCGACGACCCTGGACGATCTGGAGCGCATCATCGCCGCCAAGAACGCCGCAGGAACGACCTACATGATGATGGAGACCGCCGTCTTCGGGCGCGAGTATCTCGTCGTCGAGGAGATGCTGCGACGGGGGGAGTTCGGGGCGCCGACGCTTTTCCGCGGCTTCCACATCCAGAACCTCGACGGCTATCCGGTGTACTGGCAGGGTTTCCCTCCCATGCATTACCTCACCCACGCCCTCTCGCCCGTGCTCGGCCTGCTCGACACGACCGTGGAGTCGGTCACGTGCCTCGGCACCGGTCGACTCCCCGAGTCCCGACGGACGGGTGGCTTCGATAACCCGTTCCCCACCGAGGTCGGCCTCTTCACGCTCCGCGACCAGGACATCGTCGCGGACATCACGATGTCGTTCTTCCAGACGGCACGCGCGTACGTCGAGGGTTTCGCGCTGTACGGGGAGCACCTCGGCGTGGAGTGGCCACCGGACAACGAGGGCGACATGACCGTGTACCGGATGAGCGGACCGCGTCCAGGGTCGCGCGGCAACCAGGTCGTCAAGGAATCGCTCGCACCACGAGACTTCCCGGAACGTCTACCGGAGCCGCTCCGGCGATTCGTCCGTGAGACGGACGTGCATCTCCCGGGCATGCCCGCACCCGCTTCGGTGGGCGCCCATCACGGCGGGTCGCATCCCTTCCTCGTGCACGAGTTCGTGTCGAGCATCGTGGATGGCCGCGCACCGATCGTCGATGAGCGTCGTGCGGCAGACTTCACCGCTCCGGGCATCTGCGCCCATCGCTCCGCGCTCGCCGGGGGTGAACGGGTGGAGGTCCCGCAGTACTCCTGACCGAGCGAGCCCTGCCGGCCCGAGACGGCGACCGATCCGCCGGGTCACCGCGCGACGGCGGCCGTCGCCTCGATCTCCACGAGCTGGTCGTCGTAGCCCAGCACGGTCACGCCCATGAGCGTGCTCGGGACGTCGTGCGGGCCGAAGGCGTCGCGGACGACCTCCCAGGCGGTCACGAGGTCGTGCTGCCGGGTCGATGCGACGAGGACCCGTGTGCTCACGACGTCCTCGATCGTCGCGTCGGCCGCCGCGAGGGCGGTCCGCAGGTTCGCGACGCATGCGGCCGCTTGACCCGCGTAGTCACCGACCGCCACGGTGTTTCCGTCCGCGTCGAGGGGGCACGATCCGGCGAGGAAGATCAGGCGCGATCCGGCCGGGACGGTCGACGCATAGGCGTACTCCGCCACATCGGAGAGCGCGGACGAGCGGATGAGGGAGACGACGGAGGACACACCGCCATCCTCTCAGCCCGTTTCCACGTCCGCTTCCGTGGGGCGGCACCTCGTGTCGCCGATCGCCGTTGAACGGCGGGCGGAGGCGTCACCCCACGGAAGTCATCGCACCTGGATGAGGACGCGCTGCCAGCCGCTCGAACCGTTCGGCGCGATCGGGGCGCGCTCCTCCTCCTGGAGGGTTCCGTCCTTGTCCGTGGCGCGCACGCTCAGGTAGTGGGTGCCGGCGTCGGGCTCCCAGTCGATGTACCACTGCACCCACGTGTCGTCGTTGATCGGGGACGACATCGTGGCGGGCTGCCAGTCGCCGTCGTCGATGCGCACTTCCACCTTCTCGACGCCGACCGACTGGGCCCAGGCCATTCCGGCGACCTTTCCAGGACCCGCCTCGATCGCCTTGCCGGTGCGCGGAGTGTCGATGCGCGAGGACAGCTTGATGGGGGCCTCGGCGCTGTAGCCGCGCGGCGTCCAGTAGGCCTCGTCCTCGGCGAAGGTGGTGACCTTCAACTCGGTCAGCCACTTCGTCGCGGAGACATAACCGTAGAGGCCGGGAACGACCATGCGCACGGGGAAGCCGTGCTCGAGGGGGAGGGGCTCCCCGTTCATGCCGACCGCCAGGATCGCGTCGAGGCCGTCGTCCGTGAGGGACGCGAGCGGCGTGCTCGCGGTGTAGCCGTCGACGCTGCGGCTGAGGACCATGTCGGCGCCGGACTGCGGCGACGCCTGCGCCAGGATCTCGCGCACCGGGATGCCGAGCCAGCGGGCATTGCCGACGAGGCCTCCGCCGACCTCGTTGGACACGCACGTGAGGGTGATGACGAACTCGCGCAGGTCCATCGCGAGGATGTCGTCGAACGTCAACGTGACGGGGCTGTCGACCATGCCGGTGATGGTGAGGCTCCAGGTGGACGTGTCGACGTTCGGCACCGTGAGGGCCGTGTCGACGCGGTAGAAGTCCTCGTTCGGCGTGAAGAGCTCGGAGACGCCGTCGATGTCGAGCTCCGCGCCCTCGGGGATGGTGACCGTGGAGGACGGGGTCGGCAGGTTGACCGCGTTGCGGATGGCCGTGATCGACGAGGTGGCCGCGTTCGCGATACGTGCCCCGACGCCGACGACGATCGCTCCGGCGCTCGTGATGCCGAGGACGCGGAGGAAGCCACGACGGTCGAGGCGCGCTGGGGTGTTCTTTGCGTCGTCGCTCGTCTTTCCGTCGACCGGGTCCTTCGTGAGGGAGGGCTCCTGCGCGCTCCGGTACCAGCGGCGGAGGCGCGCGGCGAGGATGTGCAGGAGGACGGCGCCCGCGATCGTGCCGAGCACGCCGGGGAGAGCCGCGAGGGGTGTCGCGCCCGCACGCGTGACGGTCGCGACGGTGGTGCCAGCGCCTGCGATCGCGAGCAGGATGATGCCGAGTGGCGGGCGCACGTACTGGAGGATGCCGCCGATCGCGGCCGCGACCACGATGGCGACGCCGAGGCTGATGAGCAGGAAGAGCTTGTCGTTCTCGCCGAAGGTCGCGATGGCGAATTCCTTCGCCCACTGGGGGACGATGTCGATCACGAACGAGCCGAGGGCGAGCACGGGGCTGCCGTTGCGCGCCACGATGAGCGCGATCAGCTCGGCGACGGCGAGGAAAACGCCCGCGCCGACGATTCCGACGATCGCCGCCCACCCCCAGGGGTGGCGCGGGGCGCCGGGGGCGCGCTGAGCGCGTCGCGCGGACGAGCGACGGGTGTCGTCGCCGTCGGTCGTCTGGGTGTCCTGGGTGCGCACGTCTGCCTCCGAATGGTGCGGACAGGTCTGTCCGCTGATGGTGTGTTCGTCGCGGACGCCGTCGGCGGATCGGAACGCGTGAGCTGGAGCGCCGGTTCACGGGGCGTCAGGACGAGCGCAACGACGCACAGCGTCCGTTGCCAGAGTGCCGGTTGTCACCCGGTTCGGGTGAGGGGTGGTCCGGTGCGGGTTTTTGTGGTGTGTGTCCAGTCGGGGTGTCCGGGTCCTCGGACGTGGGGGACTCCGTTCGGCATGGTGAGTCGCCAGGGTCCGCTGTCGATGTTCTGGTGGTGACCCCAACAGAGGAGCACGCCGTTGTCGGTGTGCGTCTCCCCGCCGTCTCTCCAGGGGATGACGTGGTGGACTTCGCACCAGCCGGCGGGGGTGGTGCAGCCGGGGATGACGCACCCGCCATCCCGCGCCGTGATCGCCCTGCGTTGCGAGGAGGTGAAGCAGCGTTGCACTGATCCGAGGGCGAGGATGCGTCGGTTCGGGTTCATCGTGACGGTCTGGATGCCGCGGGAGTCGATGAGTTTCTCGATCGCCGCAACAGAGATCGGGGTGTCGACGCCATCGATGGTTCCGACCCCGCGCCCGTGATCGAGTGCCGCCTGCGTGACGGTGACGGTGATCGCGGGGGCGGTCCCGGCGAGCTCGGGCGCGTCCTTCACACGCGACGCGGCGCTGATGATGTCCGCGAGGGTGTCGTGGCGTCGCTGCGCGGGGGTGCGGTCGTCGAGGTGCTCGACAGGCTCTTCCCTTCCGGTGGGTTGGGTTGCGTCTTCCAGAGCGTGAGGGCCGTCGGTGAACGCGACCCTGCGAACGTGCGCGTCGATGAGGCGCTTCAGCGATGCCCCGATCTCTAACGTCAGCAACCCGTGGACGGGAATGAGCCCATCCCGTGTTTCGGGTCCGATCGTGAACCGCCGCTTCCGCCGTGCTAGTTCTTCCCGGGGGCGGACCCCGTCGGGATCGATCGCTTCGACGAACAGGTGCGCCTGTCCACGGACGAGGTCCCCGCGCAGGGGCGGATGGGTGTCTGAGCCGGCGGCGAGGTTGACGAGTGCCTCTTCGGCCTCGGCGATCACGACAGGATCGACCCGTGGTGAGACCCCGTCGAGGGCATCGGTGAGGATCGTCGCTGCATCGACACCAAGGTTCCCCGCGGACACGGCCTGAGCGACGGAGGGATGGACCGACCCGGTCTCCGCGCCGGTCAGCGACACCCCGGCGTTGAGCTTCCCGCCCAGACGGATCCGTCTCTTCGCATCCCGATCCGACAGTCCGGTGAGCGTCGCGACAGCGTCCACCGCGGACGCATACCCGACGGCAGCGAGGGCGTCGATCGGTCCGCCGGTGCGCTGTTCCGCGTCCCCGGCCAACGCGACGCGGGCCGCGTCGACCAGACGGCCGAGACGCTCCACATCCCTCAGCAACGTCACGTAGTCGGCAACAGGAATCCGACCTGGGACGAGCTCGGCCACGGGCTCGCGGAGGACCTCGGTCGCGACTGCGACCGCGTCCTGGAGAGCCGCGCCGTGGGTGGTCATGCGTCCAGTGAACACGACACCACCGACATTCGGACGGTATCCGGAAAAGGAGTCAGAAAGTCCCACGGATACTCGTTGTGGACGACAGGTTACGGCTCCGGCGTGGTGTCCTCCGACCGGATCGGGGGACCGAACCGCGACCGTGCGGGGCGGGCCCGCGGCCTCAGTCCATCGACTCCAGGCGCTCGCGCAGATCCGTCACGATTCTCGTCTCGCTGTCGTAGTACGCGAGCCCCCAGTCGGCGACGAGCGCCGCATAGCGTCTCGCGTGATCGTCGCCGAGCATGTCGCGCACGCCCTGCAGGTCGGCGCGACGCTCGGCGAGGTCGTCGAGGTGCTCCCCGAGCATCCCCTGCAGGTGTTCCGGAGTGGAGAGGCGGCCCATGAGCAGCCGCAGGGCCACCGGGTGCTTGAGGATCGGGAAGCCCACCTCGCCCTCGAAGAGCCAGCTCTGCAGTGCCTCGGCGCCGCCAGGCGTGACCCGATACCGAGTGGCCCCCTCCCCGGCCACCTCCGCCACGTATCCCTCGGTGGCGAGTCGTCGCAACTCGGAGTAGATCTGACTCATCGCGGGCGACACCCAGTAGTAGCGGAGGGTGAAGTCGGCGCGCTGCTTGAGCTCGTAGCCCGTCATGCCGCCCGATTCGGATGAGTTCGCGTCGAAGACGAGCAGTCCCAGGAGCGCGTAGGCGTTGGGGGGTAATCCCGGCATGGACACGATCGTATCTTCCTGCTAGGAATGTTCCTAACAGGAATACGCTGGTCCTGGCGTCCTGTCTGGAGGGCCCATGACCGATCTCGCCATCGAGACCCACGATCTCGTGAAGGTCTTCGGATCGAACCGCGCCGTCGACGGCGTCGACCTCGCCATCCCGCGGGGTGGAGTCCACGGCTTCCTCGGCCCGAACGGCGCCGGAAAGACCACCACCATCCGCATGCTCGCCACCCTCGCGAGACCGGACGGCGGCACCGCCCGCGTTCTCGGCCGCGACGTCGTGAGCGAGGCGAACGAGGTGCGCCGGCGAGTCAGCCTCACGGGTCAGTTCGCGTCGGTGGACGAAGACCTCACCGGGCGCGAGAACCTCCGCCTCATCGGGAGGCTCTTCGGCTACACCGGCCCGGCCGCCAAGCGTCGCGCCGATGAGCTGCTCGACGCCTTCGCCCTGAGCGACGCCGCCGACCGTCAGGTGAAGAAGTACTCGGGCGGCATGCGTCGACGCATCGACATCGCCGCGAGCATCGTCGTGACCCCCGAGCTACTTTTCCTCGACGAGCCCACGACCGGCCTCGACCCCCGCAGTCGCAACGAGGTGTGGGACATCGTGCGTGCGATGGTGTCGAGCGGCACGACCGTGCTCCTCACCACGCAGTACCTCGACGAGGCCGACCAGCTCGCCGATCGCATCAGCGTGATCGACCGGGGCAAGGTCATCGCGGAGGGCACGTCCTCGGAGCTCAAGGCGTCCGTCGGCTCGGGCTCCCTGCACGTGCGGGTGAAGGACCGCGCCGACCGCGAGTCCGCTCGTGCGGTGCTCGAACGCGAACTCGGTGTGGACGTGCGCGAGGAGGCCGACCCCACGGCCCTCGGGGCAAACGTCGACGAGCAGCGGCTCGTCACGCGAGCGCTCTCGGCGCTCGACGATGCGGGCATCCCGCTCGCTCAGTTCTCGCTCGGGCAGCCGACGCTCGACGAGGTGTTCCTCTCCCTCACCGGCCACCCGGCCGAGGAGTCCACCGAGACGGAGGAAGCGGCATGACCCTCGACGCCACGCGCACGGACGACGGCGCGGCACCCGACCCCGGTTCGAAGATCCTCTCGGCCCTCGCGAGCAGCGAGCGGCCGTCGCCTCCCGGCCCGCTCTCCACGTCGCTGACCTTCGGATGGCGGGCGCTCCTCAAGATCAAGCACGTGCCGGAGCAGCTCTTCGACGTGACGGTCTTCCCCGTCATGTTCACGCTGCTGTTCACCTTCCTCTTCGGCGGCGCGCTCGCGGGCAGCACGGTGGACTACATTCAGTTCCTCCTCCCCGGGATCATGGTGCAGGGCGTGATCATGATCACGATGTACACGGGCACCACGCTGCGCACCGACCTCGAGAAGGGCGTGTTCGACCGGTTCCGCTCCCTGCCGATCTGGCGCCCGTCGGCGCTCGTCGGCATGCTGCTCGGCGACGCCGTGCGCTTCACGATCTCGTCGATCGTCACGTCGCTGCTCGGCCTCCTGCTCGGGTGGCGACCGGAGGGCGGATTCCCGGGCGTCGCCACGGGAGTCCTCCTCATCCTCCTGTTTTCGTTCAGCCTCGGCTGGGTGTGGACGTTCTTGAGCCTCGTGCTCCGCACGTCGGGCGCCGTCATGGGCGTGAGCATGCTCGTGATCACCCCGCTCACGTTCGGCAGCAACATCTTCGTGGACCCGTCGACGATGCCGGGCTGGCTGCAGGCCTTCGTCGAGGTGAACCCCGTCTCGCACCTCGTCACGAGCGTCCGTGCCCTCATGAACGGCGTCGATCCGGGCGCGAGCCTGCCGCTCACGCTCGTGTGGTGCGCCGTGCTCGTCGCGGTCTTCGGCTCGCTCACCATGTGGCGCTACCGCGACGCGCGGTGAATTCTCCCCACCCTCCGGTCAACCCGGTGCGGGTGTCGGTGGTGGCTCGTACGCTCGGACGATGACATTGCAGCGACTGGTCATCGTCCGGCACGGGGAGAGCCTCGGGAACGAGGCGGCGTCGTTCGCCGAGAGCACGGGCGCACACGTCGTCGACATCCCCACGCGCGACGCGGACACCCCGCTCTCGCCCACCGGCGCGGAGCAGGGCAGCGCCGCGGGCGCCGCGCTCACGAACCTGGGGCTCGACGCCACGGCGGCGGTGTGGAGTTCGCCGTACGTGCGCGCCCGCCACACCGCCGAACTCGCGATCGCGGGCGCCGGACTCGGTACGGTGCCGGTGCTCGACGAGCGGCTGCGCGACCGCGAACTCGGCATCCTCGACAGGCTCACGAGCGCCGGCGTGCTCGCCCGCCATCCGGACGAGGCAGCGCGGAAGGCTCACCTCGGGAAGCTCTACTACCGGCCGCCCGGCGGCGAGTCGTGGGCCGACGTCGCGCTGCGGCTGCGGTCGTTCCTCGCCGACGCCGTGGCATCACCCGCCACCCATGGGGTCGTCTTCGCGCACGAGGCCATCGTGTACCTCGTCCGCTACGTGCTGGAGGGCTGGGACGAGGCCACGGTGCTCGCGGCCGCGCAGCAGGCGCCCGCCCGCAACGCCTCCGTCACGGTGCTGGAGCGCGACGATGCATCCGGCTCGAGGTGGCGCGCGACCCTCGTCGGCGACGTCGCGCACCTCGAGCAGTCCGGTGTGGAGAGCACCGTGCACGCGGGAGGCGACGATGCCCGCCCGCGCTGATCGCGTCACCCCTCGGCTGCTCAGGCGCTGGGGCCAGCCACAGCCGGGTGCGTCGAAGTACGACCGCGGCGTCGTCCTCGTGGTGGGCGGCGCGCGCCGGAGCCCGGGAGCCGTGGCGCTCGCCGGCGTCGCGTCGCTCCGCGTGGGGGCCGGGCGCCTGACCCTCGGCACCGCGGCGTCCGTGGCCGACGGACTCGCCATCGCCGTACCGGAGTGCGGGGTCGTGCCCCTCGCCGAGACCGAGTCCGGCAGCGTCCGAGGCGACGCGGCCGCCGCCCTCGCGCACGACCTCGAGGGCAGCGACGCCGTCCTCTTCGGCCCCGGCCTCGACGACGTCGATGCGGCCGCCGACCTCCTCGACGGCGTCGTCGACGGCGTGGGAGACGACACCATCGTGGTCCTCGACGCGTTCGCTCTCGTCGCTGTGCACGACGATCCGGGGCGGGTCGACGACCTCGGCGGCCATCTCATCCTCACCCCGAATCCCTCGGAACTCGCGATGCTCGCCGACGAGGACGAGCTCGAGAGCTCGGACACGCGCGCGGTGCTGCGAGCGGCCCGTGCTGTGGCCTCCCGGTTACGCGCCGTCGTGGCGACGCAGAACCTCGTCGTCGATCCGAGCGGATCGGCGTGGGTCGTGGCGGCAGGCAATCCCGGTCTCGGCACCTCCGGCAGCGGCGACGTCCTCGCGGGTGCGATCGCAGGTATGGCGGCTCGCGGTGTGGGGGCCACACGCGCCGCCGTCTGGGGCACGTACGTTCACGCCGCGGCCGGAGACCGGCTCGCCGAGACCGCTCCCGTCGGCTATCTCGCACGGGAGCTCTCCGACCACTTCCCCTCGATCCTCGCTGCGCTGCGCTGAGCGCAGTCGGGCGGGCATGCGGGTCGTCAGCTCTGCCGGAGCCGGGCGCGCCGCCACTCGTAGATCGCGAGGTACGGCTTCACGGCGAGGAGCTCGCCGAACCTGTAGTCACGGCCGCGGCGGATTCGGGGGCCGAGATCGGGCGCCTGCGTCGCGAGGTAGCGTCGCGCCCGTCGCGCGTGGAACGTGTTGGACGCGATCACGATGGACTCCGCGTCGAGAGCGCGGAGCACGGGGATCGAGAACGCCACGTTCTCCCACGTGGTGCGCGATTCCTCCTCGAGTACGACGCTGCCCGCGGGGATGCCGACCTCGTCGATCGCGTACCGCGCCATGAGCGCCGCCTCCGACGACGGACCGCGGGTCGTGCCGCCCGAGAAGACGAAGGTCGCGGCGCGGGAATCCGTCGAGCGGGCGGCGATGCGCACCCGCCAACGCTGGATGATGTTCGTGCGGCCGTGCGCGCTCGAACGGAAGCCGAGCACGAGCACCACGTCGCCCGCACGAGGTCGCGGGTCGAGCCCCGTCCGGGGGATCGCGTCGCGCGAGGCGCGCCACGTGACCCACTCGCTCCACGCCACGAGCCCCACCGCAGCCGTCGCGGCGAGTCCCGCGGCGACCGCCGCGACGAACGCCGGAACGCGCGGGGTCACGCGGAGGGGCCGCCGGCTGGTGCGTCGGGGTCGTGGGCGTCGCGCCCGAGCCGCGGATCGTCGATGCCGTCGAGCGGTCGCGGGCCTGTCGCCTCGGCGAGTCGTATGCGCAGCAGACGGATGGAGAGCACGAGCGCCACGATCGCGAGGACCACGAGCACGGCGATCGCCGCGAAGAGGAGGAGGTAGAACACCATCACGATGATCCCCATCGTTCCCATGCCCGAGACCATACGTTCCTCCTCCATCGCCGGCGTCCGCCACGCGGCTGACCCTGTCAACGCTACGGCAGTCGACCCGAGGTCGCTCGGTAGGTCTGCTCGAGATCGCCCACGTCCCACTCGTCGAGGGCGGCGTGCGAGCGTTCGTACGCCGTCGCGGCCATGGTGCGGAACACGGCGGAGCGTTCCGGATCGGTGCGCGCGAGTGCGTCGAGGCACTTCTGCAGTCGGATCTGGACCTCGACGACGGACGCGCCGTCACGGGCGAGGGGCCGGAACGCGTCGGTGACGAGGTCCGGCAGGACGACCGGACGCACGAAGACGTGCTCGTGGGCGACGTCGTCCGACGGGGTGCACGAGAGCACGGTCTCGAACACGCGCTGGAGCGCAGCGATGACGTCGATCGCGGTACCGGGGTCGTTGGTCGCGGGGGAGAGCGCACGGCTGCCGATCTCCGCGAGTGCGATCACGCCGAGCCGCGGGTCCTGCTCGTAGTCGCGGTGGGGTCGCACACGGACGGCTCGGATGAGGGCGGCACGGTCCGCATCTTCGAGGGGAGCGGTCGTGGCGACGAGCGGTGTCCGGGCGTCCACCATCGAGCCGGGCAGAGCGAGGATGTAGACCCCGAGGTCAGCGCGCGCCGCGACGCGCTCGATGACAGCGATATCGATGAACGTCACGTAGCCGGACGCGTCGCCGCGCACCGCGGAGGTGCCCGTCGGGAGTTCGGTGAAGCGGCGCGCGCCGAGTGTCGGAGACTCGGCGTGCGTCGTGAGCGTGCGCAACGCCGCCGTCTCCACGCGGTCGATCACGTCGGCCATGCGACCGAACGTCGACAGGTGCGCGATCCACCGCAGGAGCGTCACCACGATGAGGGCGACCATGACGAGGGTTCCGAAGAAGAGGATCGTGCGCCCCTGCTCCCCGTAGTACCCCGTCGAGAGGGCGATGAGGCCGACGAGCGAGAAGGCGAAGCCGCCCACGAACGTGGACAGGGCGTTCTGCGACGTCCGGTCCTCGATGAGGAGCTGCGTGGCGCGCGGCGTCGCCGTCGTCGTGGCGGCGGAGTACGCCGTGACCATGGCCGTGAGCGAGAAGGTCGTGACGGTGAGCATCGAGCTCGCGATGATCTGCAGGATCGTGCCGACCGAGTCCTGTCCGAGGTCGACGACGACGCGGAACGGCACGAGGGTGCCGACCGCACCGGCGGCGAGGGCGAACACCACCGAGGCGATCGTGTAGAGGGCGGCGCGCGCCCAGACCTGTCTGCCGATGCGCCCGAGGACGGCGCCGATCCCTGTGGTCATCCTCGTCCTCTTCCCTCGGCCGCGTCGCCGCCGTGGTCCCATCATCCCCCGCGTGAGAGGTGTCGACCCGCGTCCGATCTCCGCCGGGTCCGCCCGATCCGCGACAGGATCGATGCATGGACGACGACGTGGTGGTGCGGGTCGCGGGCCCGACCGAGATCGCCGAGGCCGCGCGGATGCGGTGGACCTGGGTCGTGGATGAGAAAGGCGGGGAGCCTCACGGGAGCGAGGCCGAGTTCGTCGAGGGGACGGTCGCGTGGGCCGAGCGGAACGCCGACACGCACACGTGCTTCGTCGCCGAGATCGACGACGAGGTCGTCGGCATGGCCTGGATGGCCGTCGCACCGCGGGTCCCGAGCCCTCGAGCGTTCGAGCGGCGGAACGCCGACGTGCAGAGCGTGTACGTGTCACCGTCCGTCCGCGGTCGGGGTGTCGGTGCGCAGCTCATGCGCGCGCTCGTCGACGCGGCGGCGTCGGTCGGGGCGGAGCGGGTCACCGTGCACAGCAGCCCGGAGGCGGTCCGGATGTACGAGCGGGCCGGGTTCTCCGTGGATCCCCTCCTGCTCGATCAGTCGCTCCCGAAGCGGTGACGCCGGGGCGTCCGTCCGCCGTTCCGTCGTCCACAGCAGTGTGGACGCGTCCCCCGTGCACACCGCCGTGGCGAGCCGTTCGCGATGTCGGTGGTGCTCGGTAGCGTCGCTGCATGGACATCATCCTCGTACCCGGATTCTGGCTCGACGCGTCCTCCTGGGAGGACGTCACACCCGCCCTCGAGAGGGCCGGTCATCGCGTGCATCCGCTCACGCTCCCCGGTCTCGAGTCGGTCGAGGCCGACCGCGGCGGAATCGGCCTGCGCGACCACATCGACGCGGTCGCGGCCGTCGTCGATCGGCTGTCGGAGGACTCGGGGGAGAAGGTCGTCCTCGTGGGGCACTCGGGCGGAGGGGCGATCATCCACGGCGTCGTCGATGCCCGTCCGGATCGTGTCGCGCGAGCCGTCTACGTGGACAGCGGCCCGCTCGGCGAGGGAGGCGTCATCAACGACGAGCTCCCCTCGGACGGCGATGACGTGCCGCTCCCGCCCTGGGAGCTGTTCGAGGATGCCGATCTCACCGACCTCACCGACGAGCTGCGGGTGCGGTTCCGGTCGCGCGCCATCCCCGAGCCGTTGCGCGTCGCCTCCGATCCGCAGCGGCTGTCGGACGAGCGCCGATACGACGTTCCCGCCACGGTCATCGCGTGCGAGTTCCCCTCGGCGACGCTGAAGGAGTGGATCGCGGGCGGCCACCCGTACGTCGGGGAGCTCGGACGTATCCGCGACGTGGAGTACGTCGATCTCCCCACGGGTCACTGGCCCCAGTTCACGAAGCCCGTCGAACTCGGTGAGGCGATCAGGGCGGCCGTCGATCGCGATCGGTGATCCGCCGCTGACGGCGTCGCTGCTACAGGCGTGGATCGAGCGGATCGGACTCGAGGGCCAGCACGGCGAACACCGCCTCGTGGCGGCGCCACAGCGGCTCCCGTTCCACGAGCCGGCGGAGCGCCTCCAGTCCCAGCGCGTACTCGCGCACCGCGAGCGAGCGCTTCCGTCCCGTGTCGCGCTCCCGGAGTCGCGCGAGCTTCTCGGGCACGGTGTAGTCGGGGCCGTAGATGATCCGGAGGTACTCGCGGCCGCGCACCTTGATGCCGGGCTGGGCCAGGTTCTTGGAGGTGCGGGTGAGATTCGCGAACGGCTTCACGACCATGCCCTCCCCACCGGCCTCGGTGAGCTCGGTCCACCACGCGATCGCCGCGGCGATCGACGTCGGCTCGGACAGGTCCACGCGCAGCCGCGCGGTGGGGGACACCAGGTCGGGCGCCGCGGTCACGAGCCTGTCGGCCAACGCCAGGTGCCAGCCGTGATCCCGGGTCTCGAACGTCGCGCCTTCGGCCGCGAGCACCTGGAACGGTGCGAAGCGCACCTCGGTCTCGGGTCCCACGTAGCGGCGGTAGGCGTCACGGAATCGCACAGAGTCGTTGGACCTCACGCGGTTCCGCTCGGCGAGCGACGACACGTCGACGCCGTTCGCGATCGCCCGGTCGAGCACCACCGAGGCGGCGCTCATCGCCGCGATGGCCGAGGCGCCGACCGACGCGTAGAGATCCCTGATGAGATCGCCCGCCTTGAGCGACCACGGCAGGATCTCCCCGTCGAGCAGGATCCACTCGGTGCCGAGCTCGTCCCAGATCCCCGTCGCATCCGCTGCGCGGTGCAGCTCGTCGAGGAACACCCTCTCCCGGTCGGCCGGGAAGAACGGGCGTCCGGTGCGGGTGTGCACCACGCCGCGCCAGCCGTCGGGCGCATCGAAGCGCGCAGGATCCCGCGCCAGCAGCACCACGGCACGCGAGCCCATGTGCTTCTCCTCGCAGACGAGGTCCGTCACACCCTGATCGCGATAGGACGCGAACGCTTCGGCCGGGTGCTCGAGGTAGCCGGGCTCGGCCGCGGTGCTCGGCGGCGACATCGTCGGCGGCAGGTACACGAGCCACCGCGGATCCGTCGCCCACCGGCTCATCACCTCGAGCCCGCCGGCCGACTGAGCCTCGGAGATGCCCACGCGGCCGTGGTCCGCCGTCTCCACGACGAACTTGCCGCTCACGTCGTCGATCGTGAGGTGCGCTCCGGTGCGCTCGGCCACGGGCGGTACGAGCGGCTTGACCGACTCGTACCAGACCCGCTCGGCCGGCACCGAGACGACCTCGCGCTCGGGGTAGCGCATGGCGCTGAGCGCTCCGCCGTAGACGCAGCCCGTGTCGAGGCACGCCGTGTTGTTGATCCACTCGACCGTGGGCACCGGCGTGTGTCCGTAGAGCACCGTCGCGGAGCCGCGGTAGTCCTCGGCCCACGGGTAGCGGATGGGGAGACCGAATTCATCGGTCTCACCCGTGGTGTCACCGTAGAGGGCGAACGCGCGCACCCGCCCGGACGCGCGCCCGTGGTACTGCTCCTTCAGTCCCGCGTGGGCCACCACGAGCCGTCCGCCGTCGAGCACGAGATGCGACACGAGGTCGTAGCAGAAGGCGGTCACGGCCTCGCGGAACTCGGGCGTCTCGCCCGCGAGCTGGGCGAGGGTCTCCTCGAGCCCGTACGAGACGGTCACCTTCGCGCCGCGGAGCGCCCGCACGAGCTTCGCCTCGTGGTTGCCGGGCACCGCGAGAGCGTTCCCCGAGGCGACCATGCCCATCGCGAGGCGCAGCACGCCCACCACGTCGGGGCCGCGGTCCACGAGGTCGCCCAGGAAGATCACGCGGCGACCCTCCGGGTGGGCGGCGTCGATGGGGCGTCCCTCGGCGTCGCGCTCGATCGTGTAGCCGAGCTTCCCGAGCAGGGTCTCGAGCTCCGAGCGGCAGCCGTGCACGTCGCCGATCGCGTCGAACGGCCCCGTCTCGTCGCTCCGGTCGTTCAGCAGCGGGTCGCGCCGCACGGTCGCGTCGGCGACCTCGTCCTCCGAGCGCAGCACGTGGACCTTCCGGAAACCCTCCTTGCCGAGGCCCCGGAGCCCGCGCCGCAACTGGTCGAGCTGCCGGCGCACGACGCGCGCGGGGATCTCACGATCGGTGCGCTCTGCATTGCGCGCGACGCACACGCCCTCCGGCAGGTCGAACACGATCGCCACGGGCAGGAGGTCGTGCTCCTTCGCGAGCGAGACGAGGCTCTTCCGGGCCTCGGGCTGCACGCTCGTGGCGTCGATCACGGTGAGGAGGCCGGCGTCCAGGCGTTTGCCTGCCACGAAGCGCAGCGCCTCGAACGCCGCAGCCGTCGCGGACTGGTCGCTGTCGTCGTTCGAGACCATGCCGCGGAACGTGTCGCTCGACAGCGTCTCGAAGGCACCGAAGTGCTGCGCGGCGAACGTGGACTTGCCGGAGCCGGACGGCCCCACGAGCACGACGAGGGAGCGGGCGGGGATGTCGAGAACGGTCATGCGGACCTCCGTCGGAAGAGGGCGAGCTGCGTGGGCGAACCGAGGGCCGGATCCTCGGCCCCCACGGGACGGAACTCCACCTCGTATCCGCGACGCGAGGCCACGGCCGACGCCCATGCCCGGAACTCCTCGCGCGACCACTCGAAGCGGTGGTCGTCGTGACGGAACGCGCCCTCCGCGAGGTTCTCGTAGAGCGGGTTGTAGTCGGCGTTCGGTGTGGTCACGACCACGCTGCCAGGGCGCGCATGCTCGAACACGGCGTCCTCGAGCGCGGGGAGGCGCGACTCGTCGACGTGCTCCACGACCTCCATGAGCACCACGGCGTCGAAACCGCGCACGCGGTCGTCGCGATACACGACGGAGCCGTGGAGCAGGCGGACCCTCTCGCGTTCCGCGTCCGACGCCTCGCGGAGACGGAGCACGCGTTCGGCCGCCTCCAGCGCACGGACGGAGACGTCGGTGCCCACGATCTCGGTGAACGACCGGTCCTTCGCGAGGCGCGTGAGAAGAGCACCCGGTCCGCAGCCCATGTCGACGACGCGGTGAGCGTGCACGTCGGCGAGGGCGCGCAGAACGGCCTCGGCACGGGCCGCCCGCAACGGTTCGGGTGCTGCCGCTGCGACCACCGGCTCGGCACCTCCGTCCGGCACCGCCGACTCCTCGCGCGGACCGTCGAACCTCTCGACGAGGGACGACTGGTGAGCCAGGTACCGGCGTGTCACGAGCTCTCGTTCGGGATGCTCGGCGAGCCACCCCTCCCCGGCGCGGGTGAGCTTCGCGACCTCGTCGTCGCCCACCCAGTAGTGCTTCGCGTCGTCGAGCACGGGGAGGAGCACGTAGAGCTGACGGAGAGCGTGGGCGAGCAGCACCCGCCCGCTCAGGACGAGGCTGCTGTAGCGCGACGGGCCCCACTCCGGGTGCTCGGCGTCGAGGGGGATCGGCGTCTCCTCCACCTCCCACCCGAGCGGCTCGAAGAGGCGGTGCACCAGGCCGGCTGCGCCGGAGCCGCGCGTCGCCACCACGGGCAGCTCGACTCGGAGGGGGAGCGGGGTCGCGGCGAGCTCGGGGTAGGTGTCGCTGCGACCCGTCATCGCCGTGCGGAAGACCGAGCCGAGGGCCACGGCGAACATGCTCGACGCCGTGTAGGGACGGTCGTTGACGTAGTGGGAGAGGGCGAGCGCGTCTCCGCGGAAGCGCTTGTCACGCGCGAGGCCGACGGCGTCGACCTCGAGCAGCACGGCCACCGTGCAGCGCTCGGGCGAGGCCTCCGGATAGAACACGTGGATGTCGCCGACGGGGGCGGTGAACGTCTGCACGCGGCCGGGGTGCTTGTGCACGAGGTAGCCGAGCACTGTCGCGTCGGTATCCGTCGCGTCGGTACCCATCGGGTCGGAGTCCGTCGCGGGATCGGGCTCGAAAGTCAGCGTCATCAGCATTCCTGCGGCCTCCGTTCGTGTCGATCCACCCTATTCCCCGGCGGTCCGCCGACCGCCGCGACCCCGGGTTTCCGGTGGTGGACGGGAGTGCCTAGGAGCGGCGTTCCGTGTGCACGTACTCCGAGAACACGACCCCCGACTCGAACACCGTGGTCCCGACCTCATCGAGGTCCCGCGGTGCGTACGCACCCGGCTCGAAGAGCGGGATGCCGGCGCCGAAGAGGACCGGATTCCGCTTCAGCGCGAGGCGATCGATCTCCTCGCCCAGTGCGCTCGCGAGCGATCCTCCTCCGCACAACCAGATGGCACTGCCGGGTTCCGACTTCAGCCGCCGCACCACGTCGACGGGGTTCTCGGACGTCAGGGTGATGCCGTCGGTATCGCCGGGGATGTCGGCCGTCGTGCGGGTCCGCGAGAACACGACCTGGCGCAGGTGCCGGTACGGGCTCGCCACACCGGCGTCGAGCCCCACGGCATAGGTGTTCCAGCCCATCAGGACGGTGTCGAACATGGTGCCGGGCTGCGGGATGTCCAGCGCCGTGGCGATGTCGGTGGGGATGGCGTCGCCGAATCTCTCGGTGAGGGACCGCATGTGGTCGCCCTCCCCGAGGAAGCCGTCGAACTGACCGTCGGGGCCGGCGATGTAGCCGTCGAGGCTGACGGCGACGTAGTACACGAGTTCTCGCATGGCGATCTCCAATCACAACATCCGTAGTGATTGAGAGTACAACATCTGTAGTGGTTCGCGATATCATCGGGTATGGCCAAGAACGACGAACGCCGGAGGCTGCTCGCCGACGCCGGTCTCGGGGTGCTCGCCGCCGAGGGTTCGCGTGGTCTCACGCATCGCGCCATCGATGAAGCCGCGGGTGTGCCGCGCGGCACCGCCTCGAACTACTTCCGCACGCGCGAGCTCCTCATCGCCGGACTCGTCGAGCGCATCGGCGAGCGACTCGCCCCCTCCGCCGAGGATCTGGCGCGTCGGGCGCCGGAGACCCCGAGTCGAACGCTCTTCGCCGCGTACCTCCGCGACATCGTCCGACGTCTCACGACCGAACGGGAGGTCACACTGGCGCTCTTCGAGCTGCGGCTCGAGAGCACGCGCCGACCCGAGATCGCCGCCGTCCTCGGCGCCTGGCGGCGGGCGGGCTTCGAGGCGGACGCCGCTTTCAACAGCGACGCCGGCCTGCCCGGCGGACCAAGCGAGATCGCCCTCTTCCACTACGCGATCGATGGATTGCTGCTCGACCGTCTCACCACACCGATCGATCCCGAGGAGCCCACCGATCGGATCATCGACGCTCTCGTGAGGGGACTGCTCCCGGAGCACTGACCCGCTCCGGATCGCAACGGTTCGGCCCGGAGCCGCGGCGGCGTGTCGCGGGCGGTGCGGTCGCCATCCTGACGCGATGCCCCGGCGATTCGTACGCGCACCTGGGCTCGTTCATAGGGTTCGCATAGGGCCGCGCGGCTGACTGGAACTCGTCCCACACCGCCTCCGGAAGGTCGACCATGTCACTCCTCCTCACGATCGCCATCGATCTCACCGCGATCGCCGTCCTCGCCTTCGCGCTCTACTTCCCGCGCCATCACCGCCGCGACCTCGTCACGGCGTTCCTCGGCATCAACATCGGGGTGCTCGCCGTCTCGCTCACGCTCGGCTCGAGCACGATCGGGGCGGGACTCGGACTCGGACTCTTCGGCGTGCTGTCGATCATCCGGCTCCGCTCGGACGAGATCGCGCAGCACGAGGTGGCCTACTACTTCGCGGCGCTCGCCCTCGGCCTCATCGCCGGCCTCAACCCCGAACCCACGTGGACGATGGCCGGCCTCATGCTGCTCGTCATCGCCGTGATGTTCGTGGCCGACCACCCGCGACTCTTCCGCCGCTACCGCCAGCAGACCATCGAACTCGACCGCGCGTTCACCTCGGAGGACGAGCTCGGCCGTCACCTCGGCAACATCCTCGACGCGCGTATCCGGTCCGTGCAGGTGCGTCACCTCGACCTCGTGAACGACACGACCCTCGTCGACGTGCGCTTCCAGCCCAATCCCGCGCCGCCCGCCCCGGCGGGTTCCTCCCGCGGCATCCCCGCCGGTCACCCCGAGGCGGTGGCCCGATGAGCGCCCCGATCCGTCCGCGGTCGGCCCTCGCGCCCCTCGAGGCGCTCGACCCCATCGGCCTCGACGAGCTCCTCGAGCGAGCGGCCCTCCAGACCCGCGTCGATCGGAAGTACATCGTGCCGACCGAGGCGCTCGCCGACGTGCTGGGCGACCTCGACGACGCGAGTCGTGTGCTGCAGATCGACGACAGGCGCGCGTTCGCCTACGAGTCGGTCTACTTCGACTCGCCCGATCTCGTGAACTATCGTGCTGCCGCTCTCTCGCGTCGTCGCCGGTCGAAGATCCGCACCCGCACCTACGTGGACGCCCACGAGAGCTACCTCGAGGTGAAGACGCGCGGCGCCCGCAGCACCACGGTGAAGGACCGCCTGCCGTACGACCCCGACGCGCGCGGCGCCCTCACGCCCGACGGCGTCGAGTACGTGGACGGCATCCTCTCCGAGGCGTCGATCCCGGGCGCACAGCCGGACGCGATGCGGTCCGTGCTCACCACGCGCTACGACCGCACGACCCTCTTCGTGCCCGGTTCCGAGAGCCGCGCCACGATCGACACGGCCCTGGAGTGGGAGCTCGAGGGCGGATCGATCCTCCACCTCGACGACATCGTGATCGTGGAGACGAAGTCCGGTTCGCGCGCCTCAGACGTCGACCGACTCCTCTGGGCCCACGGCCATCGACCCGTCGGCATCTCCAAGTACGGAACCGGCCTCGCCGCGCTCCGACCCGACCTCCCCTCGTCGAAGTGGGCGCGCGTGATCCGCCGCTACTTCGACACCCGACCCGAAAGGAGCGCAGCCTGATGCGACGCTTCACCAGAACCGACCAGAGCCCGGCCGACGAGAACCCGGCTCTTCAGAACCGCGCCGACCAGAACCCGTCCGACCGCGAGGATGGCGACAAGAAGGGCAGCGCCTTCCGCCGGGTCTCGCGCACGCTCGCCCTCCCCGCTGCCGGGCTCGCCTTCGCGCTCGTCGTCGCCGGTTGCGCGACCGCCGCGACCACGGCGTCCACCTCCTCCGAGACCGTGACGCAGGCCGCCGTGTCCGTGGACGCCGCCCAGACCGCGGCCGAGGTGCTCGCCGCGAACGGCGAGATCGCCGAGGCCGGTTCCGCCGCATGGGATGCCGCGGATGCCGTGGCCATCGCCCTCGACGGCGACAGTGCGACTGCTTCGGGTACCGGCTCGGATGCCGTCACGATCGACGGCGACACGGTGACGATCACCGCTGCCGGCGACTACGTCCTCTCGGGCGACTTCACCGGCCAGGTCGTCGTGAACAGCACGGGTGGCGGCACGGTGCGCCTCATCCTGAACGGCGTCGACATCGCGAGCTCCACGGGCGCGGCGATCGCCGTGACCGACGCCGACGACGTCACGGTCGTGCTCGCCGACGGCACGACGAACAGCCTCGCCGACGCGAGCGAGTACACCGACGCCGGAGGCGCGCTCGACAGCTCCGCCGACCTCACGATCACGGGCGACGGCTCGCTCGACGTGACGGGCAACGCGAACGACGGCATCGTGAGCTCCGACGGCCTCACGATCTCGTCCGGCACGGTGACCGTGACGGCCGTCGACGACGGCATCCGCGGCAAGGACTATCTCGTGATCGACGGCGGCACCATCACGGTGACGGCCGGAGGCGACGGCCTGAAATCCGACAACGAGGACGACGAGATGCTCGGTTTCGTCGCCGTCTCGGACGGCGACATCGACATCACCGCGGACGGCGACGGGATCGCCGCGCAGACCGACGTGGTGGTGACGGGCGGCGACCTGTCCATCGTGACCGGCGGCGGATCGACCGCCACCCTCGCGGAGGACGCGTCGGCGAAGGGCATCAAGTCGGGAGTCATCACCGTGATCGAGGGCGGATCGTTCGCGATCGACGCGGCCGACGACGCCCTCCACTCCGACGGCGGCGTGCACCTGTCGGGAGGGGACCTCGAGCTCGCGTCCGGCGACGACGGCGTGCACGCCGAGTACGCGCTCACGATCGACGGCGGCTCCGTCGACATCACGACCTCGTACGAGGGTCTCGAGAGCAAGGCCATCACGATCGCCGACGGCACCGTGAACGTCGTCGCGAGTGACGACGGTCTCAACGCGGCGGGCGGTGACTCCGAGACGACCGATGAATCCGAGAGCTCCGACACCGCGGCCGAACCCGGCGGAATGGGCGGCGGCGAGATGGAGGCGGGCGACCAGACCGTGACGATCACGGGCGGCACGCTCACGGTCGACGCCGACGGCGACGGCCTCGACTCCAACGGCTCGATGACCATCAGCGGCGGCACCGTCGTGGTCGCGGGGCCGACGAACGACGGCAACGGCGCGCTCGACGTGAACGGCGCGTTCACCGTCTCGGGCGGAACCCTCCTGGCGGCGGGCAGCTCTGGGATGATGGTCTCGCCGGGCACGGATTCCGAGCAGGCGTGGATCTCCGCGGCCCTCGGCACGACGGAGTCCGCCGGCACTCTCGTGCAGATCGTCGCGTCCGACGGCACGGTGGTGGCCTCGTACGCGTCATCGAAGGACTTCTCATCCGTCGTATTCTCGTCCGACGCGATCGTGGACGGCGAGACCTACTCGATCCTGGTCGGCGGCACCGCGGCGGGCGAGGCCGTGGCCGGCTACTCGGCGGGCGGATCGACCGACGGCGCCACCGAGGTGACGACGGTCACGGCGGGCGAGGCCGCCGCCGGCACCATGGGCGGCGGCGGCGGCGGTGGCGGTGGCGGCGCCGGCGCCCCGGGCGGCGACGGCGGCGGCTCCCGCCCCTGATCCCGTCCCCTCAGCCGCGATGTGCGGACGTCGATCACCTGATTCCCCCTGGGGCGACCGAGGTCCGCACATCGCGGCGTTTCAGCGGGACGGGCGGTGGCGGGCGACCTCGATGAGGGAGCGGATGAGGTCCGCGTAGGACATGCCGGCCGCGCGCACCATGGCCGGCACTTGCGAGTGCTCCGTCATCCCCGGCATCGTGTTGACCTCGTTGAATACGAGACCGCGATCGTCGAGGAAGAAGTCCACCCGCGCGAGTCCGCGGCAGCCGAGGGCCCGGAAGATCGCCATGGCGGCGGCCGAGATCGTCTCGAGCTCGAGCGCCGAGAGCGGCGCGGGCACGAGGAAGCCGGGATCGCCCCCGTACTTCGCGTCCACGTCGAACACCGAACCCGGCTCGCGCGGGATCTCGAGGGCCGGTGCGACGGACAGGCTCCCGTCAGCCTCCTCGAGCACGGCCACGTCGATCTCCCGGCCCACGACGACCTCCTCGATCATCACGTCAGCACCTGTTGCGGCGAGCGCTCGCTCGAACTCCGGCAGCGTGCGCGCGAGGGACACCCCGTGGCTCGACCCTCCGGTGACGGGCTTCACGATCACCGGCAGCGTTCCCCGCCCCCGCACCTCGGACACGGGCACGTCCCGCGCCACCCGCACGCCGACACTCTGCGCGACGAGCTTGGTGGCGCGCTTGTCCATCGCGATCGCGCTCGCGACCACCCCCGATCCCACGTACGGCAGGCCGATGATTTCCAGGAATCCGGCGATCGCGCCGTCCTCGCCGTTCACGCCGTGGAGTGCCGGGAACGCCACGTCCGCACGCAGCACCTCGGCGACGGCCACGGAGGCGCTCACGCGGCGGCGGTCGCCGATCGTCCACGAGCCGTCGCGGCCGATGCGCACGTCGAGCACGTCGTAGTCGTCGGCGAGGGCGCGACGTATCCCTGCAGCCGAGGCGAGGGAGACGTCGTGCTCGGAGTTGCGTCCGCCGGCGATCACGGCGACGGTGGGCCGCGTCATCGAGCGACCGCCGCGACGGGCGCCGTCGTCGATGCGCCTGCAACGTCTGCGTCCTCCGCGTGCCACGGCACGTGCTCGCGGTGGACGCGCGGGCCGATGCCCGTGACGATCTCGTGCTCGATCGTCCCGGCCCATCCGGCCCATTCGCCCGCCGTCGGCTCCCCGTGCGCGCCGGGGCCGAACACGACGGCGCGCTCCCCTTCCGCGACGCCGAGGTCGCCGACGTCCACGACGAGCTGGTCCATCGAGATCACCCCGACGACGGGTCGTCGTGCGCCCCGCACGCTTACACTCGCGCGGTGCGAGGCTGCACGCGGGACGCCGTCGCCGTAGCCGACGGGCACGAGCGCGAGCCGTGTGTCGCGGTCGGTGCGATGGCTCAGCCCGTAGCCGACCCCCGTTCCCGCCTTGACGTCGCGCACCGAGACGATCGGAGCGTCGAGGGTCATCGCGTGCTCGAGCACCGTGTGTCCCGACGGGTCGATGCCGAACAGTCCGGCGCCCACGCGTGTGAGGTCGAAGCGCGTGTCGGGCCGCGAGAGAGCGGCGGACGTCGCGGCCAGGTGGCGCACGCCGGGTCGCAGTCCGGCGCGTACGGCCATGCGGCATCCGTTCACGAACCGCATCCGCTCGACGGTCGTCTCCTCGTCAGCGGGGTCCTGCGCCGACGAGAGGTGCGCCATCACGCCGATCACCCGGATCGCGCCGCGTTCCTCCCACGCGCGGGCGAAGTGCATGAGCGTCCTCCAGTCGTCCGGCGCCGCGCCGTCCCGGGACATGCCCACGTCGAGGTGCAGGTGCACGCGCGCGGTGAGCCCCACCGCGAGAGCCGCGCCCGCGATCGCGAAGAGGTGCGAGAGTCCCGGCGCGGCGAGGTCGACACCGCTGCGCACGGCCTCGGCCCAGTCCGCGTCCACGGGGTTGAGCCAGCTGAGCACGGGCGCGCGCACGGCGGACGAACGGAGTGCGAGCGCCTCCTCGATGGTCGTGACCCCGATGGACGATGCACCCGCTCCGAGCACGACGTCGGCCTGGGGTCCGTGGCCGAACGCGTCGGCCTTGAGCACGGCCATGAGCGGGGTTCCGGTCGCGCGGATGATGCTCTCGACGTTGCGGGCGATGGCGCCGTCGTCGATGACGAGGCGTGGGGGGACGTCCATGTGCTGCTCCGTTCCGACCGCCCTCTCGGGCGGTCGGTTCACGTTACGAGCGCGCCATGCCGGCCCACGTCAGCCCAGAGGCCGAACCGGCGCGACCGCCGTCCGCCCAGAGGATGAACCGCGCCACGCCGTCCGGGCGCACCGGGGGTCCGGCGGGGACGCGGAGCACGAGACGATCGGTGTTTGACAGATGGTCAGACCAACGAGTACCGTCTCCTCTATCGATGGTCTGACCATCAGCCGACACAGAACGACCGGCGCCTCACACCGTGGTGGGCCTGTCTACGAAGGAGTAGAAACGTGAACCTCTTCTCGCTCATGCAGAAGCGCACAGCCGAGGCCGGACCCATCCGCGTCGGCGTGATCGGGGCCGGCAAGTTCTCGTCGATGTTCCTCACGCAGGCCGTCGGAAGTACGAACATCCACGTGGTCGGCGTCGCCGACATCGACGTGACCAAGGCCAAGGGTGCGCTCGCTCGCACCGGATGGCCCGAGGAACGCTACGCGGCCTCCTCGCTCGACGAGGCCGTGCGCACGGGCGGCACCGCCGTGATCGACAGCTCCGACGCGCTCCTCACCCACCCGGCCATCGAGGTCATCCTCGAGATCACCGGCAACCCGCTCGTGGGCACGTATCACGCGGTCACGGCGATCGACAACGGCAAGCACGTCATCATGGTCAACGTCGAGGCGGACTGCATGGTCGGCCCGATCCTCCAGCGCCGCGCCGAGGCGGCCGGCGTCATCTACGCGATGGCCTACGGCGACCAGCCGGCCCTCATCTGCGAGCTCGTCGACTGGTGCCGCACCGTCGGCTTCGACGTCGTCGCGGCCGGCAAGGGCACGAAGTACCTCCCCGAATACAACTACTCGACGCCCGACACGGTGTGGAACTACTACGGCTTCACCGAGGAGCAGCTCGCCTCGGGCGACTACAACCCGAAGATGTTCAACTCGTTCCTCGACGGCACGAAGTCGGCGATCGAGATGGCCGCCGTCGCCAACGGCACCGGCCTGCTCCCGCAGGAGGAGGGGCTCCTCTTCCCCGCCGCGAGCAAGGACGACCTGCCCACGGTGTTCCGCGAGAACCGTTTCGACGGCGGCAGCCTCACACGTCGCGGCACGGTCGAGATCGCCTCGAGCATGTACCGCGACGGCACCGAGGTGCCCGACAACCTCCGCTGGGGCGTCTACGTGACCTTCGAGGCCACGACCGACTACGCCGTGCAGTGCTTCGCCGAGTACGGCGTGCACACCGATGCGACCGGCCGCTACGGCTCGCTCTACCGTCCGTACCACATGATCGGGCTCGAGCTCGGGGTGTCGATCGCCGCGGCCGTGCTGCGAAACGAGGCCACCGGATCGCCCACCGGGTTCCGCGGCGACGTCGTCACGACGGCGAAGAAGGACCTGCGCGCCGGCGACACGCTCGACGGCGAGGGCGGCTACACCGTCTTCGGGAAGCTCGCCCCCGCGCACCTCTCGCTCAGCCGCAACGCCCTGCCGCTCGGCCTCGCCCACGGCGCGAAGCTCATCCGCGACGTGCCGAAGGACCAGACGGTCTCGTGGGACGACGTGCAACTCGACGAGTCGCAGTTCGCCGTGCAGATCCGTCGCCAGCTCGAGGCGGAGTTCCGCGCCGAGCACCAGGCCGCCGGCCCCCTCGTCACGGCCTGATCGCCGGTTCTCGCGAAGGTCTGACCCTCGAACCATGGAGACTACGATGGACGCACCAGCCCGCCACGGGGCGAGCCGGCGACCCGGGGAGTTGACGCGAGGTGACCGCGAACGATCGGTGGGAGCCCGTCCAACGGCTTCGCACGTACGAACAGGTGATGGCGCAGATCGAGCAGCGCATCCTCGACGGGCGGCTCAAGGCGGGGGATCACCTGCCGAGCGAGCGCGAACTCGCGGTCTCGCTGGGCGTCTCACGGCCCTCCCTGCGGGAGTCGTTGCGGGTGCTCGAGGCCCTCGGCATCGTGGAGATCCGGCGCGGGGGAGAAGGCGGGGCCGTCCTCGTCCAGACGCCCGGCTCCGGCATGGTCAACCTCCTCAAGCTCCAGATCGCCCTCGCCCAGTTCTCCTGGACGGACGTGCTGGAGACGCGCCTCGCCCTCGAGACGTGGTCCGTCGAGGAGGCCGCCTATCGAGCGACTGACGACGACCACCGGGAACTCGCCGCGATCCTCGACCGGATGGACGACCCGTCCATCGAGGCCCCCGAGTTCAACAGCCTGGACGCCGCCTTCCACATGAGGATCGCGGAATCCACCGGGAACGCCCTCACCGCCCACTTCATGGGTTCGCTCCGCACCGCGATCCACCGCCAGATGGTGGAGATGTACGCGGAGCTCACGGACTGGCGGCGGACCGCGATCACCGTGAGACGCGAGCATCGCGAGATCCTCGAGCTCATCGTCCGGCGGGACGGGAAGACGGCCGCGAGGGCCGTGCACACGCACATCAGCGACTTCTACAAAATCGGAGCGATCGACGGGGCTCACGCCCCCGGGTGACGCGGGAGGTTCGACTCCCGGTCGATCACGGACGAGACGCCTCTCGTCCTTATCAAGGGAGATATGGACCAACGATGACGACCACGACGACGCCCGCACCATCCCGGGCACGCGACGGATCACCCGACAAGCTGCGCACCGCCATCGGCAGCGCCGTCGGAACGACGATCGAGAACTACGACTTCCTCGCCTACGGCACGGCCGCGGCCCTCTACTTCAACACGGTGTTCTTCCACGCGGAGGACCCGGCCATCGGCCTCCTCCTCGGCTTCGCCACCTTCGGCGTCGGCTTCGCGGCCCGCCCCATCGGCGGCCTTCTCGGCGGGTACCTCGGCGACAAGATCGGCCGGAAGCCCGTGCTCGTCGGTGCGCTGCTCCTCATGGGCATCTCGACCGTGGCGATCGGCGTCCTGCCGACGTACGCGCAGGTCGGCCTCCTCGCCCCGATCCTCCTCACGCTCATCCGCATCATCCAGGGCCTCGCCTTCGGAGCGGAGTGGGGCGGCGCGATCCTCATGACCTTCGAGCACGCCCCGTGGAAGAAGCGCGGGCGCTACACCGCGATCCCGCAGGCCGGCGTTCCGCTCGGCCTCCTGCTCGCGAACCTTGTGTTCCTCTGGTCGAGCACGCTCGACAGTGAGCTCGCGTGGCGCATGCCCTTCCTCCTGAGCGCCGTGCTCATCATCGCCGGACTCATCATCCGTGCGAAGGTCTCCGAGTCGCCGGAGTTCGAAGAGACGAAGAGCGCGGGACTCGTCGTGAAGAACCCCCTCAAGGAGGTCTTCAAGAACGACTGGCGCACGATCCTCCGCGTCATCTCCCTCCGCCTCGCGGAGTCCGGCGGCTTCTACGTGATCGTCACGTTCATGCTCTCGTACCTCACGAGCGGCGACGAGCCCCTCGCGGAGAGGTCGACGGCGCTCACGGGACTCATCATCGCCGCGGCCATCGGCGTCTTCTCGACGATGCTCTTCGGCCGGCTCTCGGACCGCGTGGGTCGGAAGCCCGTCTACCTCACGGGATCGCTCCTCGTGATGGCGTTCGCCTTCCCGATGTTCCTGCTCGTGAACACGGGGAACTCGATCCTCATCGTGCTCGTCTACATCATCGGCATGGCGGTCATCCACGACTCCCTCGCCGGAACGCAGGGCGCCTGGTTCTCCGAGCTGTTCGACACGAACACGCGCTCCTCCGGAGCCTCGATCGGCTACCAGTTCTCCGCGGCGATCTCGGGCTTCATCCCGCTCATCGCCACGGCCATCGCGATCCCGCTCGGCTGGGGCGGCGTGGCGCTCGTCTACATGGGCGTCGGACTGCTCGGCGTGATCGGCACCCTCGTCACCAAGGAGACCTGGGGTCCGACGCGACGCGCAGAGATCGACGCACTCATCAACCGTTCCTGAGACGTGCGGCGGGCGGGTGACGACCTCCTCGCCCGCCGCGCCCTCCGTCCTCCTCAGCTCGGCCCGGAAGGCACCATGAAGACCATCGTCCTCGACGACGACCCCACCGGCACCCAGTCGGCGACCGGCGTGACCGTGCTGCTCGACAGCGACGCCGACCTCATCGCCGACGTGCTCTCGCACGCCGACGCCGTGTACGTGCAGACCAACAGTCGTGCGCTTGACGAGGCCGCCGCGACGGCCCTCGTCTCCCGCGTGCGGGCGGACGGCGAGGCGGCGGCCGCGCGGCTCGGGGAACCCGTGCGGTTCGTCCTGCGCGGCGATTCGACCCTGCGCGGGCACGTCTTCGCCGAGACGGAGGTGTTCCTCGACGGCGACGCCGTGATGCTCTTCGTGCCGGCCTTCCCCGACGGCGGCCGGACGACCGTGGGCGGCGTGCACCTCGTGCGGGTCGCCGGCGAGCTCTTCCCCGCGCACCAGACGGAGTACGCGGAGGACCCCGTCTTCCCGTTCTCGACCGGGGTGCTCGTCGACTACGTCGCTGAGAAGTCGTCGCGACCCGCTGTGGCCGCCGGGATCGACACCGTCCGCTCGGGCGGCCTCGCCGAGGTGCTCTCGACCGCGGCCCCCGGTTCCGTCGTCGTGCCCGATGCGGAGACCGCCGCGGACATCGCGGCGATCGCCGTGGCCGTCGACGCGGCGATCGAGGCCGGAGCGCGGATCGTCGTGCGGTCGGCCGCCCCGCTCGCCGCAGCGCTCGCTGGTGTGTCGAGCACTGGCCTTCTCGCGGTCCCGCTCGTACCCGAGCCGCGGCCGACGCTCCTCGTGTGCGGATCGCACACCGCGGGGGCGACCGCGCAGCTCGCTCCGGTCGTCGACGCGTGGGGCGCTCCCGCGGTGGTCGACACCTCCGATGCTCTCGGCGACCCGTCGGCGGCGGGCCGGCGGGCCGCCGAGTCTGTGCTCGAACAGCTCGGAGACGGGCTCCTCGGCATCGTCACGACCGAGCGCGTGCGCTCGAGCGACCACGGCACCCTCGACCACGGCGAGCGCGTCATGGCGGCCCTCACGACCGCCGTCCGCGGCGTGCTCCCGGCCGTCGACGTCGTGGTCTCGAAGGGCGGTATCACCTCGGCGGAGGTCGCCCACACGGGCATCGGCGCCTCGTCGGCCGTCGTGCTCGGGCAGGTGCTCCCCGGCGTCTCCGTCTGGTCGATGACGGCGCACGACGGTCGTGCGATCCTCTACGTCGTCGTCCCGGGCAACGTCGGCGAATCCGACACCCTCACGCGGGTACTCGAGGCGCTCTCGCTCTAGGCTCGCTCCCATGGGACTCTTCAGCCGACGGTCGAAGCGGAGTGCAGCGGTCGTGCCGGCCACCGGCAACGCGGACGACGATCACCTGCTCGCCCTCCTCGCGTCGACACCCGGAGGGCTCGACGCCCCACGTGACTGGATCCACTACCTCTACTGCGCGACGGGCGACGGGGCCGCGGCGATGGAGCGGGCGGCGGTCGCCGCCGGCTGGACGGTGAGACGGGTCCACGAGGGGGAGGGCATCGTGGCGTCCCGTCAGGATCTCGCGGTCACCCCGGTGGCCGTCGTCGAGACCCGTGAGTTCTTCGAGGCGCTCGCCGCGTCCGTCGAGGGTGGGGAGTACGACGGCTGGGAGGCTTCCGCCGGCTGATCGCGTCGGCGTCTCCCTGTCGTGGCGCCCGCCTTCGGCGGTACTGTGTTCCCCTCCGGACCCCTCGCGGGCTCTCGATTTCCCGCGGGTGTGATCCGAGACGAGGTGTGATCCGAGACGACGCGACGAGGTGGACGCGATGGCTGCGCACGTGGTGAGACCACTCACGGACGAGACGTTCCCGGCGTGGCTGGCGCTCGCGCAGAAGCACAACGGGGTCTGGGGCGGGTGCTACTGCTCGTACTTCCACTCCGACACGGAAGACACCGTCAAGAGCGAGTACGACGGGCCGACCTTCAAGCGGCGGCTCGTGGCGGAGGGCGTCGCGCACGCGGCCCTCGTCTTCGACGGCGACGACGCGATCGCGTGGTGCGAGTACGGGAGCCCGGTCGAGCTGCCGAACATCTACCACCGCAAGCAGTACGACGCGGGCGAGACGAGACCGGCGCCGTGGCGGATCACGTGCTTCTTCGTCGACCGCGACCACCGGCGGTCGGGCGTGGCTCGCGAGGCGCTCGACGGGGCCCTCGACCTCATCGCGCGAGCGGGCGGCGGCGAGGTGGTGTCGTTCCCGAACGAGCTCGTTCCCGGTAAGAGGACGTCGTCCTCGTTCCTCCACAACGGGACGCGGGCCATGTTCGAGAAGGCGGGGTTCACGTTCGAGCGCCACATCGGGAAGAGCAAGACGGTGATGCGGCGGACGATCGCTCCCGCCGTCGAGGGCGACACATCGGTGCTGAGGGCGCCAGGTGTACGTGGCGCCCTCGATCGGGAGTAGCCCTCTCGGGAGGGGAGTGGGGAAGGGGTGGTGTTTGCGCGGATTGCGTTGTACGGTGTCTAAACCGGTTTAGACCAGAATGGTCGTTGAGCCGGATCTGATCACCTCGACGCGGAGGCACCGATGACGGAACGGGATGCGGAGACGCAGCGCCGATCGGGCGCGGGCGGAGCGCGCCCCACGATCGCCGACGTCGCCCGGCTCGCCGGCGTGAGCAAGGGGCTCGTCTCCTTCGCCCTCAACGACCGGCCCGGCGTGAGCGCCGACTCCCGCGACCGCATCCTCTCCGCCGCCGCCGAGCTCGGCTGGTCGCCCAACATGCGGGCCCGCTCGCTCAGCACCAACCGGGCCTTCGCCATCGGGCTCGTGATCGCCCGCGAACCCGACATCGTGGCGGCGGACCCCTTCTTCCCCACCTTCATGGCCGGTGTCGAGACGGAGCTCTCCGGAGCGGGCCAGGCCCTCGTGCTCGCGACCGTGACCCCCGGCCGCCAGGAGGCCGACACCTACCGCAGCCTCGCGCTCGACAAGCGGATCGACGGCGTCATCCTCACCGACCTCCGGGCGGACGACGAGCGCATCGCCCTCATCGGCGAGCTCGGCCTCGCCGCCGTCACGCTCGGCCACCCCGACACCGACTCGCCGTTCCCCGCCGTCTCGATCGACGACGAAGCGGGCGTCACCGCCACCGTCGACCACCTCGTGCAGCTCGGACACCGCTCCATCGCCCACGTGGCCGGACCCTCCTCCATGCTGCACGCGGCACGCCGCCGTCGCGCGTTCGAGCGGGCCGCGGACGCGCACGGCATCACGGCGCGCACGGTCGAGACCGACTTCAGCGCGACGGAGGGTGCGGCGGCCACACGCCACCTCCTCGGCGACGTCGCGGAACGGCCCACCGCGATCGTCTACTCGAACGACCCGATGGCGTTCGCCGGCCTCGCCGTCGCGCAGCGCGCCGGCCTGAGCGTGCCGCGCGACCTCTCCATCACGGGCTTCGACAACACCGACCTCGCCGAGCACGTCTACCCGTCGCTCACCTCCGTGGCGACCGACGTCGCCGCGTGGGGAGCGATCGCCGCGCGTGTCCTCCTCGCCACGATCGCGTCAGAGCCCGTCGACAACACCGACCTCCCGCCCGCGCGCCTCGTGACGCGCGAGTCCACCTCCCACGCCCCCGCATCCCCAGCCCCCACACCCCCAGCCCCCACGAAGAACGGTCGCTGAGCCCCACCGGGCGCGTGACCAACGAAAGGACCCCACCATGCAACGTCGCATGACAGCCGCAGCCCTCGCGGCCGCCGGCCTCCTCGCCCTCACCGGATGCACGTCCGGCGGAGGCGGCGGTGCAGCCGGCGCCGCGAACGACTCCCGCGGCGACATCACCATCTGGTACTCCAACAACGCCGCAGAGATCGAATGGGGCGAGCAGATGGTCGAGGCCTGGAACGCCGACCACCCCGACGAGCAGATCGAGGCCCAGGAGATCCCCGCCGGCAAGAGCAGCGAAGAGGTCATCGGCGCCGCCATCACCGCCGGCAACGCGCCGTGCCTCGTGTTCAACACGTCACCGGCCGCCGTGCCTCAGTTCGAGAAGCAGGGAGGACTCGTCTCGCTCTCCTCCTTCGAGGGCGGCGACGACTACATCACCGAGCGCAGCGGCGACATCGCCGAGCAGTACGCGTCGGCCGACGGCTCCTACTTCCAGATGCCGTGGAAGTCGAACCCCGTCGTGATCTTCTACAACAAGGCGATGTTCGCCGATGCCGGGCTCGACCCCGAGGCGCCGGCCCTGTCGACCTACGACGACTTCCTCGAGACCTCCCGCACCCTCACCGAGGCGGGAGTGGCCCCCTACGCGATCAGCCCCGCACCGACGAGCGAGTTCTACCAGAGCTGGTTCGACTTCTACCCGCTCTACGCGGCCGAGACGGGCGGCGACCTGCTCGTCGAGGACGGCAAGGCCACCTTCGACTCCGACGCCGGGAAGGCCGTCACCGACTTCTGGTCGACGATGTACTCGGAGGGCCTCTCCAGCCAGGAGCAGTACCAAGGCGACTCGTTCGTCGACGGCCAGACCGCGATGTCCATCGCCGGACCGTGGGCCATCGACTACTACGGCGACACCGTGGACTGGGGCGTCGCCACCGTCCCGACCTCCACGGGCATCTCGCCGGAGGAGACCTACACCTTCAGCGACGCGAAGAACATCGGACTGTACTCCGCGTGCGAGAACCAGGGCACCGCGTGGGACGTGCTCCAGTTCGCCACGAGCGAGGAACAGGACGGCAAGCTCCTCGAGCTCACCGGCCAGATGCCGATCCGCCAGGACCTGACGGACACCTACGCCGACTACTTCGCGGCGAACCCGGCGTACGAGATCTTCGGAGACCAGGCCACCCGCACCGTCGAGGTGCCGAACGTGGCCAACTCGGTGGAGGTCTGGCAGACCTTCCGCGACGGCTACTCGAAGTCGGTCATCTTCGGCGGCGGTGACGTCCCCGCCTTCCTGACGGACACTGCGGCGAAGATCGACGACCTCGTCGCCCAGGGCTGACGGACCGCATCATGACCGCCACGTCGCCGGTCGCGCCCCCGGGCGCCACCGCATCGGGCACGGCACCACGCCGGGGGACCTCGTCCCCCGGCGGGGCCCGGCGGAAGCGGAAGCTGCTCGGCGCCAACCCGCTCGGGCTGCTCTTCTCCGCCCCGTACCTCGCCTTCGTCCTGCTCGTCTTCGCCTACCCGCTCGTGTTCGCGGTGTGGATGTCGTTCCAGGACTACTTCTTCGCGGCGCCCGGCGCCGTGGTCGACCGCCCGTTCGTGGGCCTCGACAACTATGCCCGCGTCCTCCAGGACCCCGCCGTGTGGCAGGCGTTCGGGAACGTCGGCGTGTTCCTCATCATCAACGTCCCGCTCACCGTGGTGCTCAGCCTCCTTCTCGCCTCGGCGCTCAACCGGATCGTCCACGCCCGCGTGTTCTTCCGGGTGGCGTACTACGTGCCGTACGTCACGGCGTCCGTCGCGATCGTGGGCGTGTGGCTGTTCCTCTTCAGCGGCGGCGGACTCGTGAACAACCTCCTCGGACCGCTCGCTCCGACGCCGTCGTGGCTCATCAACAGCCAGCTCGCGATGCCGTCGATCGCGCTGTTCGTCACGTGGAAGCAGCTCGGGTTCTACATCCTGCTGTACCTCGCGGCGCTGCAGAACGTCCCGAAGGAGCTCTACGAGTCGGCGTCGACCGACGGCGCCGGTGCGGTGCGCTCGTTCTTCTCCGTCACGATCCCGAGCGTGCGACCGGCGACGGTGCTCGTGCTGCTCCTGTCCACCATCACCGGGGCGAACCTCTTCACCGAGCCGTATCTGCTCACCGGCGGCGGCGGGCCGAACGGCGCCTCCGCATCGCCCGTGCTGCTCATGTACCAGCGCGGAATCCAGCAGGGCAACCCCGACGTGGCCGCCGCGATCGGCGTGATCCTCGTGGTGCTCGTCCTGATCATCGCGTTCCTGCAGCGCAAGTTCGCCGGAGGTGACGAATCATGAGTGCAGACGTCTCCACCCGGAAGCGCCAGACACCTGGACAGCGCCAGACGTCCGGACGCGGGGCCGCCGTGCTGCGCGGCGTCGTGCTGTCGATCGGCGCGCTCGTGTTCCTCTTCCCCTTCTACTACATGGTGATCGGGTCGCTCCAGCGCACCCCGGACGCCACCGTGGCCGGCGCGTTCCCGAACATCGCCAACCTCACCCTCGACAACTACGCGGCCATCAACAGCCGCATCGGGTTGCTCACCGGCCTCGTGAACTCTGGCATCTTCACCGGAGGGGTGATCCTCGGCACCGTCGTCTTCGGCATGCTCGCGGGCTACGCCCTCTCGGTGCTGCAGTGGCGGGGTCGCGGAGTCACGTTCGCACTCGCGCTGCTCGTGCAGGTCGTGCCGTTCCAGCTGCTCATGATCCCGCTGTACGTGCTCATCGCACGCGACTACAGGCTCGCCGACACCCACATCGGGATGATCCTGCCGTTCCTCATCAACTCGACGGCCGTCATCATCTTCCGGCAGTACTTCCTGCAGGTGCCGAAGGAACTGTTCGACGCGGCCCGGATCGACGGGGCGAGCGAACTGCGGGTGCTGTGGAACGTCGCGATCCCGCTCGTGCGGCCGGCGCTCCTCACCGTGGTGCTCGTCACCTTCATCGGACCGTGGAACGAGTTCCTCTGGCCCTTCCTCATCACGAAGGACACGTCGCTTCAACCGCTCGCCGTGTCCCTCGCCAACTACATCTCCTCCGTCGCGGCGTCTGCGGCCAACCCGTTCGGCGCCGTGCTGGCCGGGGCGGTCGTCCTCGCCGCACCCGCGGTGGCGCTGTTCATCGTGTTCCAGCGCTACTTCACCTCCACCGACATCGGCTCCGGCGTGAAGGGCTGACGATGCCCCCCTCCGCCACATCCACCACCACCGTTCCCTCGACACCGGCCCCGGCGTGAAAGGTTGACCATGACCATCTCTTCCATCACCACCACCACCGTTCCGTACACGCTCACGCGTATGGGGGTCGTGATGACCCCGGAACCCGGGAACTCCCTCGAGGCGGAGGGGGTCCTCAATCCCGCCTCCGGGCGCGGACCCGACGGCGAGCTGTACCTGCTGCCGCGGCTCGTGGCCGAGGGCAACGTCTCGCGCGTCGGCCTCGCCCGCGTGCTCGTCGAGGACGGCGTACCCTCGGGCGTCGAGCGGCAGGGCGTCGTGCTCGAGCCCGACCGCACGTGGGAGCGCGGCGAGGGCAACGCGGGTGTCGAGGACCCCCGCGTCACCTGGATCGCCGAGCTCGAGCTGCACGTCATGACGTACGTCGCGTACGGTCCGCTCGGCCCGCGCACGGCCGTCGCCGTCTCCGAGGACCTGCGCTCGTGGCGGCGACTCGGCCCCGCACTGTTCGCCTACAACGACACCCTCGACACGGACCTCAACCTGTTCCACAACAAGGACACGGTGTTCTTCCCCGAGCCCGTGACCGGGCCGGACGGCGTGCGTAGCTTCGCGGTGCTGCACCGGCCGATGTGGGACATCGGCGAGATCCGTCCGGGACAGGGCGTGCGGGTTCCCCCGGGGACGCCCGACCGTCGCCAGTCGATCTGGATCGCGTACGTGCCCGTCGATGCCGTGAAGGAAGACCTGAGCGCCCTCACGCTGTGGAAGCACAGCCGATTCCTCGTCGGTCCCGAGTTCCCCTTCGAGGAGGTGAAGATCGGCGGCGGCCCAGCGCCCCTGCGGGTGCCCGAGGGCTGGCTGCTGCTCCACCACGGCGTCACGGGCGTGATCGACAACGCGTTCGCGCAGCAGCAGAACGTGAACTACGCGGCCGGCGCGATCCTCCTCGACGCCGACGATCCCACGATCGTGCTCGCCCGCACCTCGGAACCGCTGTTGCAGGCGGAGACGGAGGACGAGCGCAGCGGCATCGTGCCGAACGTCGTCTTCCCCACGGCGATCGAGGAGATCGACGGCCACCACTACGTGTTCTACGGAATGGCCGACTCCAAGATCGGCGTAGCCCGCCTGGACCACACATAACCCCACCCCCCGCCCGCATCTCTCCCCGTCCCCCTCCAGATCCAGCTTTTGAGCGCGTTTGCACCGGTATACCGCAGGAAACGCGCTCAAAAGCTGCATCTCGGGGCACACAGAAAGGCAGTTCAATGACGAACTCCAGCACCACGCGACGGAAGCGCGGCCTCCTCGCCGCCGCGATCGCCGTCGCGGCCCTCACGGGCGGTGTCGGCCTCACGGCCCCCGCCGTCGCGGCGCCCGCGCCGCTCACGAACCTCGCCCACCTCGACTTCCTCCTCGACACGGCGACCCCCGCCGAGGTCCCCGGTCACACGACCTACCGCCTCGCCGAGGAGCCGGACCTCGTCCTCCCGTGGACCTACGCGGACGCCCGCGACGGCGGCACGTTCGAGCGCGTCGGAGGCGGACCCCTCGACCCCGCCACGGGCGACTGGGGTCAGGGCGCCTACAACGCCGACGACGTCTCGCGCGCCGCCGTCGTGTACCTCCGCCACTTCGAGCAGACGGGTGCCGAGTCGAGCAAGGACTCCGCGTACGAGCTGCTCCGCTCGCTCGCCTACATGCAGACGGCCGACGGGGAGGACGCCGGCAACGTCGTGCTGTGGATGCAGCCAGACGGCGAGCTCAACCCGAGCGCCGAGCCCGTGGAACTCCCCGACCCGTCCGACTCGGACGAGAGCTACTGGCTCGCCCGCACCGTGTGGGCGTTCGGCGAGGGCTACGCGGCGTTCCGCGCCGAGGACCCCGAGTTCGCGTCGTTCCTGCGCGACCGGCTCACGCTCTCCCGCGAGGCCATCGACCGCCAGTCGCTCGCCCGCTACGGCGAGTGGGAGGTCTCCGACGGCAAGAAGGTGCCGGCGTGGCTGATCGTCGACGGTGCCGACGCGTCCGCCGAGGCCGTGCTCGGCCTGGCCGCCTACATGCAGGCGGCTCCCGACGACACCGCCGCCCGCTCGACGATGCGGAAGCTCTCCGAGGGGATCGCCGCGATGGGCGGCGGCGATGTGAGGTCGTGGCCCTACGGCGCGGTGCTCCCGTGGACGCATTCGCGGTCCATGTGGCACGCGTGGGGTTCGCAGATGCCGGCGGCGCTCGCCGAGGCCTCGGCGGTGCTCGCCGACGAGAAACTCCTGAAGCCGGCCCTGGCGGACGCGGCCGTCTTCACGACGACGCAGCTCATCTCCGACGGACCGGACAACGGCTGGTTCCCGACTCCGGCGGACAAGGTCCAGATCGCGTACGGCGCGGACTCCCGGCTGCAGTCACTGCTCGCCGTCGGTGAGGCGTCCGGCTCGGAAGCGTTCGACGAGCTCGCCGCGGTTCAGGCCGCGTGGTACTTCGGTGCCAACCGTTCCGGATCGCAGATGTACGACCCGGCGACGGGTATCACGTACGACGGTCTGCAGGCCGACGGCTCCGTGAATCGCAACAGCGGCGCGGAGAGCACCATCCACGGACTCCTCTCGATGATCGCGCTCGACGCGCACCCGGAGGTCGCCGAGCGCGCCCTCGGTGTGGCGGGCGTCGACTCGCGCGACGGTCTGCGTCTCGTGGAGGCTGAGGCGGCCACGAGCACGACGGGCGAGGTCGTGACCCCCGCGTCCGCGTGGACGGAGGAATCGCTGTATTCGGGCGACACCCTCGTGCTCGATCGGGGCGAGAAGGCCACGTTCGATCTCGGCACCGCGAGCACGTCGCGACTCGTCGAGCCGGTGCTGTGGATCTCGAACGAGCAGCGGTCGACGTCGCTCTGGAAGACGGGCAAGCTGCCCGTCGGTCTCGTGACGGCGAAGGCCGGTGCGCAGGGCGTGAGTCCGGTGCCCGGCGTGCTGCTCCCGCAGTCGCTCCTCCTCCCGGTATCCGGGAAGACCTCGCAGCTGAGCGTCTCCGCGGTGTCGGGGACGACGACGCTCGACGCGCTGCTCGTCCGGCCCACGGTCGCGCGGCTGCAGCTCTCGGGCGACGGCGGGGCGACGGAGATCGTGCAGGTGTCCGGACTGCTGCCGCAGAAGGTCAAGGTCGGCGTCGCCGGCCAGTCGTCGACCGTCCACGTCTACGACAAGACCGGCAAGCGCGTCACGGACCGCACGGTCACGGGCACGACGACGATCACGATCCCGGCCTCGGGCTTCGCCGTCATCACCCGCTGACCCCGCGCCCCGCACCCCCACCCCTCCGCCACAGACAGCTTTTGAGCGTGATTGCACCGTTGTACCGGTGTGATCACGCTCAAAAGCTGCAAGTGACGGGCGGGGTGTCGAGACGGCGAGGCGCGCGCGTACGATCGGGCCATGTCGTTGAGGTGGGAAGAGGTCGTCGTCGATTGTCGTGACCAGGTCGCTCTGAGCCGGTGGTGGATCGAGGTCCTCGGCTGGGAGGTCGTCGACGCCGACGAGGACGAGACGGAACTCCGGAACCCGGAGGGTGGTGCGACCATCCTGTTCGCGAACGTGCCCGAGGCGAAGACGGTGAAGAACCGCATCCATCTCGACTTCGTGCCCGACGACCAGGACGCGGAGGTCGCGCGGCTCCTCGCGCTCGGCGCCTCACGTGTCGACGTGGGTCAGGGCGACGAATCCTGGGTGGTCCTCGCCGACCCCGAGGGCAACGAGTTCTGCATCCTGTCCGCGCGCTGACGCGTCCTCCCTCCGCGCGCTGCACGTCCGCTCGGCGCGACACCCGCCGGCCGCACGTCACGCATCGTGTCCGGGAGATGCAGCGTTTGAGCGCGTTCACACCGATATAGCGGTGTAAACGCGCTCAAAAGCTGCATGTGGTGAGGGGCGGGTGCGGGGCGAGACGGGTCAGCGCGAGTGCGGGTGGGGGAGGCCCACGTACATCGAGTCGTGGAGTTCCGCGACGTGGGTGAAGGCGAGGCGGGAGGCCGTGGCGGCGTCGCCCGCGCGGAGGGCGTCGACGAGGAGGACGTGCTCGTCGTTCGATGCTCGGAGGTAGTCGATGCGGTACGGGATGAAGTACGCGTACAGCTCGTGCGAGACGCGATGGTGCAGGTCCGTCGTGCCCGGGAGGCCGGCGAGGGCGGCGAGCTCGGCGTGGAAGGCGGTGTCCGCCTCACGGAAGCCCGCCCAGTCGGGCACCGTCCGCATGGTCTCGACGAGCGCGTCGAGTCGGGAGAAGCGATCGGATGAGGCTTGCGACCCCTCCATCGCGTCTCCCGCAGCACCGCTAGCACGGCTCGCCACACCCGCCGCGCCGGCCGCAGTGGAAGCGCCGCCGGCAGAGTTCGCGGTCGCACCACCTGCCGCGCCACCTGCCGCGCCGCCCGCCGCGCCGCTCGCAGAGTTCGCGGCCGCACCACCCGCCGCACCGCCCGCCACGATCGCCGCGAGTCCGGCCTCGAGCGTCGCGCGCTGGTCGATGAGGGCGTGCACGTGCGCGGCGTCAGCGCGGTACGCGTAGATCTCGGTCACGGTGCCCGCCGGCGGAGTGTCGGCGATGAAGGTGCCGCCCGAGTTGCCCCGCCGACGCACCACGACGCCCTCATCGCCGAGCGCGCGGTAGGCGCGTCGCACGGTCATCTCGCTCACCTCGAACGCACGCGCCGTCTCCTCCGGGGCGGGCAGCCGCTGGCCGGGGGCGAGCATGCCGAGCTCCACGGCGAGGGAGATGCGCGCACGCACCGTGTCGACGGCCGTCGTGCGGCGGATCGCGCCGAGGGAGGGGGACGCCAGATCCATGTGTGTCCCCCTCCTTCGGTCGTCGCGCGACCGTCGTCGTGCCTGTGGTCCGCTCAGCTCCCGGCGGTCTTCGTGGCGGGAACCGCCGCGGTCTCGTCCACGGGCTCGGCGTCGAGCGGGAAGCGTCTCCCCAAGACGATACCGATCACCATGGCGGCGACGGGCACGAGGGCGAGCCCCACGCTCACGGCGACGCTTCCGCCGGTCACGAGGGTGAAGTTCGACAGCACGAGCCACAGCGCGAACGCGAGTCCCACCACCGCGAGGATGGGGAACACCCGGGCGCCCCACACGCGTCCACCCGCGAGCTCCGGGCGCCGCGCGAAGAACACGAGTACAGCGATCGACGTGGTGAGCATGAGCAGCACCATCCCGACGGTCGCGACACCGGCCATCGAACCGAAGACGCCGACGAGCGGGTCGAGGCCGAGCAGGGCGAGCACCGCGAGGACGATGACGGCCGTGATGGTCTGGACGATCGAGGAGAACGACGGCGAGTGGTGGACGCCGTGTCGCCGCCCGAGCCGCGCGGGCAGCACCGACTTCTGCGCGAGCGTGAACTGGTAGCGCGCGATCACGTTGTGGAACGACAGCACGCACGCGAACAGGCTCGTGATGAGGAGCACCTGGATCACGTCGCGCATGATCGGGCCGAGGTAGGTCGTGGCCGTGTCGAGCAGCAGGTTGCCGTCGCCGGCGAGCGTCTGCTGCGCGACGGCGACGGCATTGCTCGCGCCCACGCCCGTGACGAGGGCCCAGCACGAGATGGCGTAGAAGACGCCGATGATGAGAACCGCGAGGTACGTCGCGCGCGGGATGGTCTTCTCCGGAGTGCGAGCCTCGTCGCGGAACACGGCCGTGGCCTCGAAGCCGATGAACCCGGTGAGGGCGAAGAGCACGGCGACGCCGATCCCGCCCGTGAAGATGTTCGACGGGTCGAACGTCTCGACCGCGATCCCCTCCGCTCCGCCGGTCGCGAAGATCACGATGTCGAGCACGACGACGACGAGGATCTCGAGAGCGAGCGCCACGCCGAGCACTTTCGCGCTCAGATCGATGTGCCGGTATCCGAGCACGGCGACGATCGCCATCGTGGCGAACGAGTACAGCCACCACGGCAGGCTCGGGCCGCCGAAGAAGGTCACGAGGTCGTCGACCGCCCAGCCCATGTAGCCGTACACGCCCACCTGGATCGCGGTGTACGCGACGAGCGCCGTGAACGCGGAGCCGAGTCCGAGCCGCGAGCCGAGTCCGGCCGTGACGTAGGAGAAGAAGGCGCCGGCCTCGCGCACGAACGGCGTCATCGTGACGAAGCCGACGGAGAAGACGAGGAGGATGACGGCGGCGAGCGCGAAGCCGATGGGCGCTCCGGCGCCGTTGCCGGTGCCGATCGCGATGGGCACGTTGCCGCCGATGACGGTGAGGGGTGCGGCGGCGGCGATCACCATGAAGACGATGGCGCCGGTTCCGAGTTGTCCGTCGAGGCGCTGGCGCGGTTCGGCGATGGGGGAGACGGTCATGGGGTCACTTTCGGGAGGATGCGTCAGTAGAGCTCGGGTCGGCGGTCGGCGAGGTAGGGGTTCTCCTGCCGTGCGCGTCTGGTGACCTCCGGATCGATCGTGGCGATCATGAGGCCGGTGGAGGTGGAGTCGAGGGAGTCGAGGATCTCGCCCGCAGGGGAGACCATGCTGCTGCGCCCCACGTACGTGAGGTCGCCCTCGCTGCCCACGCGGTTCACATAGACGAGGTGCACCTGGTTCTCCCACGCCCGCACGGGGATGAGGCGTTCCGCGATGTGCGCGTACGGCTCCATCTGGGCGGTGGGCACGATGACGACGTCGGCGGCGGCGAGGGACGCGGCGCGCACGGTCTCGGGGAACTCGACGTCGTAGCAGATGAGGAGGGAGACCCGCACGCCGTCGATCTCGACGACGCCGGGCAGTGCGTCGCCCGCCTCGAAGAGCGAGCGGTCGAGGTCGCCGAAGAGGTGGGTCTTCCGGTAGCGGAGGAGGGCGGCGCCGTCGGCGTCGACGAGCACGAGGGCGTTAGCGATTCCGCCGTCGGGGAGCGGCTCGGGCAGGCCGGCGACGATGCCGATGCCGGCCTCCGCCGCGATGGCGGCGACCCGGTCGACGAGGTCGGCGGTGGCGAGGGGGGCGAGGCGCTCGCCGATGTTGTAGCCGGTGACGAACATCTCCGGGGTCACGAGGAGGCGCGCGCCTCGCGAGGCGGCCTCGCGGGCGGCCTCGGCGATGATCGCGAGGTTGGCGTCGACGTCTCCCGAGACTCCGTCGTGCTGGAGTCCGGCGATGGTCAGGGTCATGACGTGGTGCTCCTCGGGACGCGGCGACGCGGGTGCGTCGCTGCACCCATCAAACAGCTCAAATTGATCTGAATGATGTCCATCATGTTTCCCCGGCGTAACGAGCGCAAGGGAAACCTCCCCGCTCACCCGCCGACGTGCGGACGTCCGCCGCCTCTACGAGCGTCGAGGGGACGGGATTCCGCGCGTCGCGAGGGGTGGATTGCGGCAGACTCGGAGCATGACGGACGCGCGAACCTCCTTCCCCCCGCTCAGCGTCGGCACGGATGCGGCCGCCGTGAAGCGGTCCTATCGTCCTCTGATCGGGTTCTGCACGGCACTGACGGTGATCGTCCCCGGCGTGGCCGTCGTCATCGCGGCGCTGGTGGCGTCGACGGGTGGATTCACCGGCGGGATGCTCGCGGGGCTGGGGTTCGTCGCGAGCGGCGTCATCATCACTCTTCTGACGCTCAGCGTGGCGAGCGCCTACGGATCGCGAGTGGCGATGGGAACCGTCCTGCGCCTCGACGACACGGGCATGGAGTGGCGGCTCCCGCAGGGTGTTCTCGTCGTGCCGTGGGGTGCTGTCACCTCGGTGTCCGAGCGTCGTCGGGGCGGTCACCGCATCCTGACCTACAGGCTGGTCGACGGCCTGACGCCGTCGTCCCCCGGGGTGGCGAGCGACGTTGCACCGGCGATCTTTCAACGGCTCGTGAAGCGCGGGCTCCAGCTGGGTTCGGTCGGCATCGACGTGCCGGTCGACACGATCCTTGCCGCGACCGCGGCGTTCACGCAGGGACGCGTCGCGCCCCGCTGAGCCGACGCGTCGCGCCCGCTGAGGCCTCGGTAATCGCCCCACCCTCGCCGATGTGCGGACATTCGTCCTACGGATGTGCTCCGAAGGGACGAAAGTCCGCACATCGGCAGCGGGTGGCGGGGTCAGGCCCGGGTCGGGTGTGGCGGCGTCAGGCCTCGGCCGAGACGAGCACCTTCATGCCGCGACCGGCGCGCAGCTCCGCAAGCGTGTCGACGACGGCGTCGAGGCCCACGGTCGCGACCCACCCCGTGGTGTCGTACGCGCCGTCGGCCATCGCCGCGATGACCGCGTCGAAGTCCGCTTGCGTGTATCCGAGGGTTCCGGCGATCTCCGTCTCGGCCATCACGAGCAGGGTGGGATTGAACTCGAATCCGCGCTCGTGGAGCGCCACCACGACCATTCGGCCGAGCGGCGTGAGGTTCGCGATCGACGAGGTCACGGCCGGGCCGGCGCCCGCGGCGTCGAACGCCACGTCGACGCCGTCGCCACCTGTCGCCGCGGACACGGCCGCGGCGAGGTCCTCCGACATCGGGTCGACGAGGGTCGTCGCGCCCACCGCGGCGATCGCGTTCCGCCGCGACTCGCTCGGCTCCGACACGATGATCGTCTCGACACCGTGCGCGCGGAGGGCGAACCAGACCCCGATGCCGATCGGCCCGGCGCCCGCGATGAGCGCCGTCTGGCCCGGCTTCACACCGCTGCGCTCGACCGCGTGCCACGCCACGGCCATCGGTTCGACGAGGGCGCCGAGCGTGAGGTCGACGTTCTCCGGCAGCACGTGGAGCTTCTCCGCGGGGACGGTCGTGAACTCGGCCATGCCGCCGCCGTCGGACGTGAGACCGTGGAAGCCGATCTTCGTGCATGCGTTGAACGCGCCCTTGCGGCACGCGGCGCACTCGCCGCAGTAGTAGACGGGCCAGACCGCGACCCTGTCGCCCACGGACACCGAGGTGACACCGTCGCCGAGCTCGACGACGGTGCCCGAGAACTCGTGTCCGAGGATCTGCGGCGGGAGCGACCCGGTCACAGGGTGCGGCTTCGTGAAGTCGAGACCGGACGCCTCGGGCGAGTAGTAGACGTGGAGGTCGGACCCGCAGATCCCGGCGTAGGCGTTCCGGAGCTTCACCATTCCGGGGCCTGGCGAGGGCTCGGCGACATCCTCGATGCGGAGGTCCTCTTTCGCGTGGAAGACGGCGGCTTTCATGATCGATCCTTTCGAGTGGGGGGATGGCATGTGGAGGGGCTTCTCAACCGAGGAACGGGCGCAGGTCCGGGTAGCCGGACGTCGCCCACGCGCCGTCGACCACGAGGTTGTCGCCCGAGATGTACGACGCGTCGTCACTCGCGAGGAAGAGCGCGGCCGCGGCGATCTCGGCGGGTTCCGCCGCGCGCTTCATCGGGATGCGATCCATGTAGGCGTCGTCGACGCCGGGGATCTCGCGGAGTCCGCCGGTCATCGGGGTGGAGACCAGCCCGGGAGACACCGCGTTGACGCGGATACGGTGCTCGGCGAGCTCGAGGGCCGCTTGCTTCACGAGCATCACGGCGCCGGCCTTCGACGCCGTGTACCCGGCGCCGAAGAACATCGGCACGAGCGAGTTGAGGGAGGCGATCGTCACGATGGATCCGGGTTTCCCGTCCGCGATGAACTGCCGCGCCGCCGAGCGGGTGCCGTAGAAGGCGCTGTAGAGGTTGAGTCGCACGGTGAAGTCCCAGTCCTCGGCGCTGAGGTCGAGGAGACCGCCGGCGCGGGAGCCGCCGGCCACGTTGAACATCGCGTCGAGTGTGCCGTGCGCGTCGACGGCCGCGTCGACCACGGCCTGCACGTCCTCCTCCTTCGTCACGTCGGCGCGCACGCCGGTGACGGCGTCGCCGAACGTGTCGCGCGCGGAGGCGACGAGTTCCTCGTTGATGTCGGCGACGACCACACGCGCACCTTCGGCGACGAGTCGTTCGGTGATCTTCGCGCCGATGCCGGAGACGCCTCCGGTCACGACCGCGACGCGGTTCTCGAAACGGGTGGACATGGTTCTCCTTCCAGACCCCCGACGTTGGTGGGCCCGATCTCCACCCTACGCTTATCAGACAGGTGTTTGATAGATGGTTCGGTGCGATCATGGGCAGATGGATCCCCGGCAGGTGCGCACATGGTCGCGACTCGTCGACGTCGTGCACGAGGTGGCCTCGGAGACGCCGATCGACACGGTGAGCGTCGCCGAACTGGCCCGCCGCGCCGACATCACGCGCGACACGTTCTACCGTCATGCCGCCGGTCCGGCGGAGCTTCTCGCGCACGTCCTCCGCGACGAGCTCGATGCGCTGCGGGCCGAGTTCCAGCGGAACGCAGAGGCGGAAGGCGGAGGCCGCACGGTCTTCGACGTCGCCGAGCGGGCTCTCCTGCGGCACGTACTCGAGCACCGGGCGATCTATCGCGGGGCGATGACGCCGAGACTCACACCGGCGCTCCGCGACATGCTCGTGGAGAGTATCGAGAGCTCGCTCGTCGAGATCCTCGACCGGCACCCCGAGATCGCGCCGGACGGCCCGTCGGGACTCGATGTCGGCAAGCGTCACCGGATGTTCGCGGCCTACGCAGCCTCTGGCACGATCGGGGCGATCGAGGTGTGGCTCGCCGACGACGACCCGGCCGACGCCGACGACGCGGCCCGCGCGATCCTCGCGGCGTCGCCGTCGTGGTGGTTCACCCACCTCCGCTGACCTGCAGCCTGTGCCCCACGGCGGCGGGCGGGCACCAAAAAAGGGAGACTCTCGTCTCCCTTCCCTTTTAACACTATGACGCGTGCGGGGGCTTGCCGCAAGACCCCCCTGACGGCCCAGAATCGGGGACCGTGACCCCGACGAATGCCCCCGATCCCACGCCGGCCGGCGCTCCAGCACCCGGCCCCTTCGACCTGCCGGACCGCCTCGCCGCGAAACGCGACGAGCGCCTCATCGCCGCCGACACGCGGCATTTCTCCCGCATCGCCGAGCACCTCGAGCGCTCCACCGCCGAGCTGACGTCCCGCCTCGCGTCCGAGCGACGCGCGCCGGGCGGCGGCGGTCAGCAGGCCCTCGAGCGCGACCTCGAGATCCACCGCCTCTCCTCCCGGCTCCGCGCCCTCGGCCGGTTCTCCCTCGACGCGTGCCTCGGGCGCATGGTCGCCCAGGACGGCGCGATCTCGTTCGTCGGCCGGTTCGGTCTGACGGACGAGTCGGGCGATCCCCTCCTCCTCGACTGGCGTTCCCCGGCCGCCGCCCCGTTCTTCGCCGCGACGCGCGCCGAGCCGAACGGTCTCGCGAGCAGGCGCCGCTACAGGTGGAGCCGCGGCCGGATCACCGACTACTGGGACGAGGCGTTCACCGACGCGGGGGTGGAGGGGAGCGCGGCGGCCCTCGATGACGAGTCCGCCTTCATCGCGAGCCTCGGTCAGAACCGCACCAGCCGGATGCGCGACGTGCTCGGCACGATCCAGTCCGACCAGGACGCGATCATCCGGGCCTCCTCGCGCGGCGCACTCGTCGTGGACGGCGGACCGGGTACGGGGAAGACGGTCGTCGCGCTGCACCGCACCGCCTACCTCCTCTACTCGGATCCGCGGCTGTCCCGCTCGCACGGTGGCGTCCTCTTCGTCGGGCCGAACGACGGATACCTCGCCTACGTCGAGGACGTGCTGCCGAGCCTCGGCGAGGAGGGGGTTCTCACGTGCACGCTCCGCGATCTCGTTCCCGGCGGCTCGGCGCTCGGCGACGAGCGTGATCCCGCCGTGGCGGCGCTGAAGGCGGACGCTGACGTCGCCGGAATCGTCGAGGCCGCCGTCCGGTACTACGAGCGCCCGCCAGCCGGCCGTGTCGTGGAGACGCCGTGGGCCGACATCGAGCTCGACGACGCCGACTGGGCCGAGGCGTTCGACGCCCCCGACGGTGACACGAGTCACAACGATGCACGCGCCGAGGTGTGGGAGGCGCTGCTCGAGATCATCCAGGACCGGCTCGGCGACGCGGCACCGCCTCACCAGGTGCGTCGCGCGCTCACGGCCGACGAGGACCTCACGCGGACCTTCGCCCGCGCGTGGCCGACGCTCGATCCGCTCGGCGTCGTGGCCGACCTCTGGTCGGTGCCGGCGTACCTGCGGCTCTGCGCGCCCGGCCTCTCCGCTGCGCAGGTGCAGACACTCCAGCGGGAGGACCCGCGTGCCTGGACGGTGTCCGATCTCCCGTTCCTCGACGCCGCCCGCGCCCGCATCGGCGACCCGGGTGCGGCCCGTCGTGCCCGCGAGGCCGAGGTGGCCACCGCATCGGAGCGCGAGCAGCGGGATCGGGTGATGGACGAGCTCATCGCGTCGGACGATTCGGAGCTCGGCCTCATGTCGATCCTGCGCGGAGACGACGCCCGCAACAGCCTCGCGACGGTCGAGGCGCGCCCCGTCGTTGACGCCGACCTCCTGGCCGGACCGTTCGCGCACATCGTCGTGGACGAGGCGCAGGAACTCACCGACGCCGAGTGGGGGATGCTCGTCCGCCGCTGCCCATCGCGCAGCCTCACGATCGTGGGTGACCGCGCGCAGGCTCGTCGTCCATTCATCGAGAGCTGGGGCGAGCGGCTCGCGCGGGTGGGGCTGTCGCGTGCGGAGGTCTCGACGCTCACCATCAACTACCGCACCCCGCTCGAGGTGATGGAGGCGGCCGAGCCCGTCATCCGCACGGTGCTGCCGGACGCGAACGTGCCCACATCGGTGCGCCGTTCCGGGGTGCCGGTGTATCGCGGCATGCCAGCGGAGCTCGGGGACGTGCTCGACGCGTGGCTCGCGGAGGAGGGGGACGGGGTGGCGTGCGTGATCCACGCCCCCGACGCCGGCGTCGTCCCGGACCGGTCGCGTGCGGGCGTCCAGTGGCTCACTCCGGAGCTCGCGAAGGGGCTCGAGTTCGACCTCGTCGTACTCCTCGACCCGGAGCGCTTCGGTGGGGGCGTCGTGGGGACGGTCGATCGCTACGTCGCGATGACGCGCGCGACCCAGCGCCTCGTCCTCCTCGCCCCCCGGTGATCGAGCCTGCGGAATCCGCGGAATGGACCACTCTCGACGGTGGTAATCCTCCGTCTCATCCACGATGATGAGGGGATTACGTGATTCGATCCCGACACGAGGAGCCTCAACGCATGTACGCCGTCGTCAATCCAGCAACGGGGGAGACCCTCCGCGAGTACCCGACCATCTCGGATGAGGGAGTCGGCGAGGCGATCTCGTCGGCGCACAGCGCGTTCAGCGAGTGGTCGCGACGCGTGCCCGTGGCCGACCGCGCCGCCCTCATCGCCCGCGTCGCCGCCCTCCACACGGAGCGTCGCGAGGAGCTCGCCGACATCATCGTGCGCGAGATGGGCAAGCCGGTCGAGCAGGCCCTCGGCGAGGTCGACTTCGCCGCGGCGATCTACCAGTACTACGCCGACAACGGCCCGGAATTCCTCGCCGACGAGACCATCGAACTCGCCGACGGGGGCGGCTCGGCGTTCATCCGTCGCGCGGGCCTCGGCGTGCTGCTCGGCATCATGCCGTGGAACTTCCCCTACTACCAGGTGGCGCGTTTCGCGGGTCCCAACGTGGTCGTCGGCAACACGATCGTCCTCAAGCACGCCCCGCAGTGCCCCGAGTCGGCCGCCGCGATCGCCGACATCTTCGACACCGCCACCAAGGAGCTCGGCGCTCACGCCGGCGTCTACGTCAACGTGTACGCGACCAACGAGCAGGCGGCCACGATCATCGCGGACCCGCGCGTTCAGGGTGTGTCCGTCACGGGCTCCGAGCGGGCGGGAGCCGCCGTGGCGGAGATCGCCGGACGCAACCTCAAGAAGGTCGTGCTCGAGCTGGGCGGTTCCGACCCGTTCATCCTGCTCTCGACGGACGACCTCGACGGGGCCGTGCAGGATGCGGTGAGCGCGCGCATCGACAACAACGGTCAGTCCTGCAACGCGGCCAAGCGCTTCATCGTGCTCGACGAGCTGTTCGACGAGTTCCAGCAGAAGTTCGTGGAGGCGTTCACGGCCAGCCAGCCGGCCGACCCGACGGCCGACGACACGGTGCTCGGCCCGCTGTCCTCGAAGGCCGCGACGGATCGGCTCCAGGAGCAGCTCGACCGCGCGATCGCCCAGGGTGCGACGGTGCTCGCGAAGGGTGAGACGAGCGGCAACTTCTTCCCCCCGGCCGTGATCACCGACGTGACGCCCGAGATGGACGCGTTCCACGAGGAGTTCTTCGGACCGGTGGCCGCGCTCTACAAGGTGTCGTCGGAGGAGGAGGCGGTGGCACTCGCGAACGACACCCCGTTCGGCCTCGGCTCCTACGTGTACACGACGGACGACGAGCAGGCGCTGCGCGTGGCCGACCAGATCGACGCCGGCATGGTCTGGGTCAACATCGTGCTCGGCGACTCGGCCGAGCTGCCGTTCGGCGGCGTGAAGCGTTCCGGCTCGGGCCGCGAGATGGGCCGCTTCGCGCTCGAGGAGTTCGTCAACAAGAAGCTCATCCGCATCAACGGCTGACCCCCTCCTCCCTCGCCCCCCCGCCCACCACCAATACCCCAAAAAGATTCCGATACAGCCCGAAATTTCGTGCCGTATCGGAATCTTTTTGGTGTCTGGGAGGTGGATGAGGCGGGGTGGGGTGAGGGTGGGGCGGGGTCAGGGGAGGGGAGTCGGGTTCTCGCCCGAGCCGCCGGCCCCCGCGCTCCACTCGGGCAGCTCCTGGAGCGACCACGTGTTGCCATCCGGGTCCGCGAAGAATACGAAGCGGCCCCACGGCTGGTCGTCCACCTCCGATGCGTCGACACCGTTCGCGAGCAGGTGTCGCCGCGCCTCGTCCGCCGAGCCGACCACGATCTGCAGTCCGCGCAGGCTTCCGGCCGGCATGTCCGTGAGGGTCTTGTCGAGCACGATCGAGCACGCGGAACCGGGCGGGGTCAGCTGCACGAAGCGGAGCTCGTCGCTCACGGTGTGATCGTGATCGTCGTGGAAACCGACCTGATCGACGTAGAACGCCTTCGCGCGGTCGATGTCCGTGACCGGCACGGGGATGAGTTCGATCTTCCAGTCCATGTGCTTCTCCTTCGTCTGATCGGCTCGTCTGTTCTGCTCTGCTACGAACCGTAGGAGGCATTCAGGACGCGATCTGTCCTCTATCCGGAGCAGAATGGCTGAATGGCCGAGACGACGAACCGAGTGCTCGCGCTCCTGTCCCTCCTGCAGACGCACCGGCAGTGGTCGGGCACGGAGCTGGCTCGGCGCCTCGACGTGACGCCGCGCACGCTGCGTCGCGACGTCGAGCGTCTCCGCGAACTCGGCTACCGCATCGGTGCGGCTCGCGGCGCGGCCGGAGGCTACAGGCTGGAGCCGGGGGAGCGCCTGCCGCCGCTCCTCCTCTCGGACGCCGAGGCGGTCACGACGGCGATCGGTCTCCGCGTGGCAGCGTCCCTCGGGCTCACCGACGGCGAGGACACGACCCTCTCGGCTCTCGCGAAATTCGAGCAGGTGCTTCCGTCGGCCCTGCGGGAGCGCGTCAACGCTCTCGGCGGCCACGTCGAGGCGCGATCGCCGCGCGCCCAGGGCGTCTCGACCGACCTGCTCGGCCGGCTCGCTCTCGCGTGCCGCGACCGGGAGCGCCTCCGCTTCCGGTACACGGCGGCGGACGGCGCGGAGAGCGAACGTGTCGCCGAACCCGCGACCCTCGTCTCGGCGGAACGCGCGTGGTACCTCGTGGCCTGGGATGTGCGGCGGGAGGACTGGCGCACGTTCCGCGTCGATCGCATGGACGCCCTCCTCCGAACGCGTGTGACGTTCCCCGAACGCGACCTCCCGTACGACGACGCGGCGGAGTACGTCCGGCAGAGGCTCGCCTCGGTCTGGGCCGAACCGGGTTCCCCGCCCTGCGCCGCGGTGCTCACCATGCCGATCGAGCGCATGCTCGAATGGTTCGGCCCCTATGCGCGCGGTGCCGAGGCCGTCGATGATGAGCACGTGCGGTGGCCGATCGCGGCGGACGCGATCGAGGTGATGCTCTCGTCGCTCGTGTGGATCCCCGCGGGCGTCGAGTACCGCCTCGAGGGCAGCCCGGAGTTCCTCGCCGCCGCGCGGGACACGGCCGTGCGGCTCACGCGGGCCGTTGCGGCGTCGTCCGCCGCGTCGACGGAACACCCGACGCGACGCCCGACGGAGTCCTGACCGGCGGTCCGTGCGACGGACGGTCGGGCACGGGCCGACGTCACCCGGGCTGCGACCACGCGGCGAGGTCGAGGACGTCGCCGATGCCGCGTCGGCTCGTCGCGCCGAGTTTCAGTCGCGCCTGATAGATGTGCGACTCGACCGTGCGCACGGACAGGAACAGCCGGTCCGCGATCTCCCGGTTGCTGAGTCCCTGCGCGACGAACGCCGCCACCTGGCGCTCGCGGTCGGAGAGTCGCGCGACGGTGGGGTCGGCCGAGACACTGTTCGCTCGGCGGGAGAGCGTGCCGTAGTCGTCCAGCTGTCGGCGGGACTGCGCAAGCCGGAGGGCGTTGCCCTCCCGCTCGTAGGCCTCGACGGCGTCGCGCTGCGCGTGGAGCGCGAGCAGGTATGTGCCGGCCGTCGCGGAGTCGGCCGCGACGCGCTCCAGTTCCTTCGGGTCGCCGCCCTCGCGCGCCGTGAGGTGGCGTTCGAGGAGGCGTCCGAGGGGGAGGTCGAGCGAGGCCGTGAGGTGCCGCAGCGCGTCCCGGTCGTCGGGGGAGCCCTCTCCGAAGAGGAGCACGAGGTAGAGGTCGACCGCCCGGAGGCCGGGCGACTCGGACGAGAGGGTGAGCAGCTCCCGCGCGAGGGCCGCGGTGTCGCCGCTGCCGGATTGCGCGGACGTGACGAGCTGAGCGCGCGTGAAGAGGTGGCGGGTGAGGGGACTCCTCCCGGCCGCGAGATCTTCGGCCTGACGGAGGGCTTCGGTCGCGGCGGACGGATCGTCCAGGAGGGCGAGCACGAGGGCGTGCTCGCTGTGGATGCCGCTGCGCCATCCCGACGACTCGGCGGTCGTGAAACGCGCGACCGCCGCGCGGTACTCGTGGTCGGCCGCACGCAGGTCGCCGCGGAAGATGTCGGCCACGGCACCGACGTAGCCGAGGAACCCCAGGGCCGCCGGCGTCGGACGATCGCTCTCGCGGGTGAGGACGGCCTCCGCCTCGGTGAGGAGGTCGCAGAACCCCGCCCCCGACGTGAAGCGCACGAGAGCGTCCCCCGTGAGGATCGAGATGTGCGCGATCTCGTCGATCGCGGCACCGCTCACCGGGTCCGTGTTGATGCGGCGTGCGAGGCGCAGCGTCCGGAGGGCGCCCGGAACGTCGCCGCGATAGATGAGGGCGGTGGCCGCCTCGACGGCCGCCCGCACGCGGGTGGTCAGGGCGCACTGCGCGTCGTTCGCGATGTCGAGTCCCTCCGTCTCGACGTCCTCCCACTGCATGAAGGCATAGGCCGTCTGGAGCCGTGCCGCGCGGATCTCGCCGCGTACCATCGGGCCGGAGGCCGGCCACCCGCCCGCCTCGGCGTACAGCGGGTCGAGGTCCTCATAGTTCCCGAGACCGATGAGGAGCGACGTCCACCACTGGAAGAGTCGAAGCGCCTCCGCGTCGTCGCGGAGGAGCGGGACCGCCCCGGCGAGTGCGTCGAGCGCCTCCTCGTCGCGGCGCAGTCCCGAGAGGGCACGAGAGACGGCGACCTGGGCGTCGGCGGTCGGACCGATCGAGTCCGCCTTCCGGGCGAGATCGAGAGCATCCCGGAACCGTCCGTGCTCGAACGCCTCCGTCGATGCGACGAGGATCGTTCGTCGGACGAGGTCAGCGCCGTGGTGGTCCACGGCGGAGGCGAGCTGCCCGTCGAAGGACCACCGCGTCGCGAGGTCGGCGGACTCGACACTGCTCAGGACGGCGTCGGGTGGAAGGATCTGCGCGAGTGCGTCGACGAGCCTCTCCACCTCGTCGAGTTCGCCCGACGTCTCGAGGAACGTCGCGAAGATGCTGGACGCCCGCAGCATGTCCGGGGTCCGGGCATCCGTCGCGAGGTGCCCCTTCGCGAGCAACCGCTCGGCGGCGCGCGCGTCGAGGACGCGGGCGATCCGGGGTCGGGTGATGCCTCCGAGTCGGCTGACGAGGGCGACACACAGGCGCTCGCTCCGGCTCAGATCGCCGAGCTGGTACCGCAGCACGTCGCGGATGCGGGTGGTGATCGGCGCGCGATCGACCTCGCGGTCGCTTCGCCCTGCGAGGTCCCGCGCCATCTCCAGGAGGAAGAGGCGGGAGCCCCCTGAGGCCTTGAAGAGGTCGACCCGCCTGATGCGGTCGATGATGCCCGGGCCGACCTCCTGCCGGATGAGGTCCTCGGCCTCGCGGAAGGTGAGGGGGCGCAGGTCGATGCGCTCGGCGCGGCCGCTGAGCCAGAGCTCGTCGATCTCCGACAGGGTCTGCGGGTCGGCCCGTCGTGATTCGGGAGAGGAGCTGGGCGCTCCCACGACGAGCGTGGTCAGTCGGCGAGCATGGATCTCGCGGGAGATCCAGCGCGTGGAGTCGGTGTCGAGCAGGTGTCCGTCGTCGATGAGGACGATGGTGGAGGAGGGCGCCTCGCCCGCTGGCCGGTCGAGTAGCGCAGCGACGACGTCGTTGCTGCGGAGCGCACCGAAGGGTGTCGACGTGAGCGGGCCGGCGGCGCGCACGATGGTCGTCGACCGGCCGTCCATCGCAAGCGCGTGGGCCACAGCGTCCACCAGATACGACTTGCCGGATCCGAGGGTGCCGGCCACGATCACGCTGCGCCCGCGGGCGAGCGAGGCGGCGATCGTCGCGGTGCTCCGGTCGGCGCCCACAACGGGCCTGGACGGACTCGTCGTCGACTTGCGACCCGTCAGAATCTCATCGATCACCATCGCCCGTGGCCTCCCTCAGCAAGTCCCCCCTCAGGGACTCCACGTATCTCCATCGTTGGGTCTCGTGACGCGATCCGCTACCGGGTTGCGCAGGTCGGTGGTTCGCGATCCCCTGCGCGCGCTGGTCTCCCCGTAGTGCCGGCCAGTAGAAGACCAGTGCCGGACGGCGTCCGGATCCGCGTCGATTCCAGGCGTTCGGCCCACTTCTCGGACGTTCGTCGACGAGTCGGACCCCTTGTGGGGACCTTGCGCGGCGAGCTCGGGTCTGCATTCCCCTCGAACGGGTGTTGCGTGCCCCACCGAGCGCACGGAACGACCACGGGTCGTCCACGGGGCGACTACCGGAAAGGGGCGACCAGCGGTGAGATCGGCGCTCGCGCTGCCTAACTTCGACCTCACAGGCCGGGAACCTCCAGCTCCGGCGCCTCACCGATGAGAGAAAGACGACCATGACACGCACTCGTTCAGCGGCCTCCTCGCGCCGCACCAAGACCTACGCGATCCTCGCGGGTGGCACCCTCGTCGGGGTCGCGGTCACCGCGACGCTCGCCGCCTGGACCGACACCGAATGGGTCTTCGGCGGAAACGGCGCCGGCGGGCCCGGCGTCGGCACCTCGACCTTCGAGGTCGAGCAGAACACCGTCGCCCCGTTCGCCGCCGGTACTTTCACGAACGAGGAGGAGAACCCCGGAGGGGAGATCACCTTCGGTCTCGACGCCCTCGCACTCTCGCCCGGCGACTCCGTCTACGCGGCGGTCGCACTGCGTACGGCCCCCGAGTCGGTGGAGGGCGAGGTGCTCCTCCAGCCCGCCGTCCCCGCCGACGGCATCGCGACGGACGACGCGGACGGCTATCTCTTCGACGCCCTCGACGTCCGCGTCGCCACCGACGACGCCGCCTTCGACTGCGACGTCGACGCGTTCACCGGTGCTCCGGGAGCCCCGGCCGTGATCGCCGACGGCACCCTCGGAGCCACGGGAGCCACGGCGGAGCAGGCGCTCCTGGCCGACGCCGGATCCGTGCAGTACTACTGCTTCGAGGTCACGCTGCCCGAGGACCCCACGCTCCCTGCCGGCGCGACGCTCGATGACCTCATGGGTCTGACCGTCGCCCCCGCCTGGGAGTTCGAGGCCGAGTCGTTCTGACCCGGACGTGTCCCACACCTTCGCTGACGGGCCCGCCGTCGTGGTCGACGACCACGACGGCGCCCCGGAGGCGCAGACCATCGGCGTCGTCCAGACGCAGATCAGAATTGCCGGCATCGTCGGAGGAACCGTCCTCGCGTGCGTCGCCATCGGATGGATATTCGGGTTATCCGTCCTGGTCTTCGCCACCGGGTCGATGGCCCCGACGATGCCGGCTGGAACCGCCGCGATCGTGGAGCGCATCGACGCCTCCACCGTGAAGATCGGAGATGTCGTGACAGTGCCTCGTCCCGGACAGACCCTCCCGGTGACACACCGGGTCGTGTCCGTCTCCACCGTCGACGGTGACACGTCGGCCCGTTCGCTCGTCCTCCGCGGCGACGCGAACGATGCGAACGATCGCGAGCCGTACGTCGTCGAGCAGGTCGAGCGCGTGCTCGTCGCCGTTCCCGGCGCCGGTCGCGTCATCGGCGTGGCCCAGAGCCCGTTCGGGGTGGGCCTCGCGGCGGCCGTCGTCGTCATGGGCCTCCTCTGGTCCTTCTGGCCGGCCCAGCGCCGGAACGGGACGGACGCGGAAGCCGGCGCCGACGACGCGGACGCCCCGATGGCGAGCGACGAATGAGCGGCGCGATCCGCGGACTCACCGTCGTGTCCGCCGGCGTCCTCGTGGGCGGACTCTCGCTCCTCGCCACGTCGGCGCAGGCCGCCTTCCAGCCGGTCCCCGAGACCGGAGACCCCGGACGCCTCGTCCTCCTCTCCGACCCGTACCCGGCGGAGTTCCTCGACCTGCAGCCGGGGGTCGTGCGCTACTGGCAGGTCACGGCCACGATCGAGGGTGCGACGCAGGCGTCGCTCGTGCTCGAGGTGAGGAAGGACGGGGAGCTCGTCGAGCGGCCGGACGGACTCGTGATGACCATCGAGCGCTGCGACACCGCGTGGACGGGAGTGCCCGACGCACCGCAGTGCGCAGCGGGCCGCGCAGCCGTGGCGAGCGCGACGCCCGACGACGACTACACGACGTCGAGCCCCGTCTTCGACCTGGACGGCGTCGACGCCGATGGCACGCACCTGCTCGTGGCGCTGAGCCTCGTCGCCGAGGACAGCGGCGATGAGACCCTCATGGGCCTCGAGGGCGACATGGGCCTCGGCCTCACGGCCGCCGCCGTCGACCCCGTCACCCCCGAGGAACCGGGACGGCCTTCGCCGCCGCCCGGCGGCGGCCTCGCGGTGACCGGCGTCGACCCGCTGGGGCTCATCCTGGCCGCCTTCGGCGCGGTCGGACTCGGCGCGGCACTGCTCGTGTCGCGCGCACGACGGTCCCCGGCGCTGCGCACTGTGGGGTCTGAGGGGGCTTCGCAGCTCGCACGTCCGGGGAACCCGGCACGCTCGGGGAACACAGAGGAGAGGGAACGATGAAGCTGCCCGACCCGAGGCGCCGGTCGCACTCGCACAAGACGATGCGTGCGCGGTCCGCCGCGAGTCTCGCCGTCGCGCTCGCCGCGGTCGTCGTGGTGCCGTCCGGCGTCTCCTCGACGCTCGCCGCGTGGGACGACTCCGAGTGGACGAACGCGACCGTGGGCACGTCGAGCTTCGACTGCGGCGTCGACACGGGATACGCCGTGCGGGCCGAGTCGGCGTTCCTCCGGGGCGCGCTCCTCGGTCAGGACCTCGGCACCGTCGCGGAGCTCGAGCCTCTCGTGCTCGAGCGCTCGGGCGACGACCCCGTCGTGGTGTCGCCGGCGAACGCCGTCGACCTGGGTGCCGGCGACGGCGACCCCGGGCGTGACACCTACGCGAGGCCCCTCGTGGTCTCGGCCCTCGGCGGCATCGTTGGGCTCGACCTCACGGGTCTCACCGTGGGGTTGCCGGGCACGTCGGTCGGAGCCGTGAACCAGTTCGGGCGCGTGCAGACCACGGGCGTCTCGACGGCCGCATCCGGCCTCGTCGACAACACCGGGTCGGTCCTCGTCTCGGCGGACACCCCGCCGGACGAGCTCCCCGAACCGGCGCGCTTGTCGCTCGACGGCATCCTCCCGGGGATCGGCGGCGTCACCGACGCGGCCCTCGAGGTGGGCGCCGTGGGATCGCAATCGACGCTCGACTTCTGCGCAGCGGCGCTCAGCGACGAGTGGGGCGACGGTTCCGTCTCGGGAGTCGACCGCGACTACGGCATCGCGAGCCTCGATCTCGACGTCGACAGCCCGCTCGTCGCGGCGCTGAGCGACCAGGTCGACACCACGGTGACGAATCTCGACACCGCGGCCACGGCACTGACCGGTCCGAACGGACTGATCAGCGGCGTGATCCGGAGCTCGCTCATCGGCGGGATCCTGCCGGCGCTGTCGCTCGGGTCGTTCACGGGCACGGTCTCGATCACGGGTCTCGATCTGGAAGGAGCGGTCGAGCCCTTGCTCTCCACGCCCCTCTCGGACGACGTGGTCACGATCGATCCCTCGACCGGGTCGATCTCGGTGGACCTCGCCTACCTGCTGGGCGACGGCGCCGGCGGCCTCAACGAGCTCGACCCCAACACCGAGCTCGTGCTGAACAGCGACGTGGTGAACGACATCACCGCACGGGCCGGCGTCCTCCTCGACGGGTGGACGACGGACGTCATCGACGCCCTCCGCGCCGAGATCCAGACGGCCACCGTGGTCATCGACCTCGCCACGAGGGTGAGTCTCGGAAGCACGGCCCTCGTCACCGTCGACATCGACTCGACCTCGACGATCGGCCAGCTCACGGGTGGGACCGCGTCGCTCGCGGTCAACGCAGCGCTCGTGCCGGGAGGCAACCTCACGCTCCTGAACGGTCTCCTGTCGCCACTCGGTCTCAGCATCACGGGCCTCATCTCCACGCTGAACGGGCTCTCGGGAACCGTGCTGACCGCTGTCGCCAACCGGGTGACGACGTCGCTCATCACCCCGCTGACCACGGCCGGGACAGCGCTCGCCGCGGTCACCGCTCCGGTCGTCGTCCTGCTCGGCGACGTGGTCGAGGCGCTCCCGTCGGTCGTCTCGCTCGTGGTCAACGTGCAGCCCGACCAGCCGGACGCGCCCCCCGGATCGACGTTCGAGGGGCCGACGGCCACCACGAGCGGCGAGTTCTCGGTGAGCGCCCTGCGGGTCGGCCTCCTCGACGAGGTGGCCCCGGGAGGTGGTGTCGCGTTCGTGGAGTTCGCGACGTCGATCGCGGGGTCGAACGGGTTGCCGACCGCGTCCTGAGCGCGGTCGGAACGCTACGCGGGGAACCCTTCACCACGGTGTCGGGTTCCCCGAGTAGTGTTCGCGGCATGACCGACTTCTCTTCCCCCCACCGCGCCCTCGTCGACTCCGTTCCGCTGCCCGAGGGCGCGGACGTCGTGGAGAGGACCGTCGCGTACGAGCACGACGGCGTGTCCCTCGAGGCCGTCGTCGTCACCGACGCGAACGTGTCCGGTCCGCGACCCACGGTCGTGATCGTGCACGACTGGACCGGGCTGCGCGAGTACCCCGTGGCCCGCGCGCACATGCTCGCCCGCCTCGGCTACACGGCGGTCGCGATCGACATCTACGGCGTGGGCGTGCGCTTCGCCGACGACGACATGGAGGGCGCATCGGCCGAGGCCGGCCGCTACTACGGCGACACGCAGCTCCTCCGCGGTCGCGTGCGCGCGGGCTTCGACCTCGCCGCGTCGCTGCCGGAGGTCGACGCGGGGCGCATCGTTGTGGCGGGCTACTGCTTCGGCGGTTCCGTCACCCTGGAGCTCGCACGCATCGGGGCTCCCGCGCGCGGCTTCGCGTCGTTCCACGGCATCCTCACGGCGCACGAGCCGGCCGACGTCGCGCTCATCGCAGCCCCGCTGCTGGTCCTCACCGGCGGAAGCGACCCGATCGTGCCGGACGAGGCCGTCGCCGCATTCCAGGACGAGCTCCGCACGAACGACGACATCGACTGGCAGGTCTCCGTCTACAGCGGGGCACCTCACGCATTCACCCTCCCCGGCCCGAACTACCGCGAGGCGGCCGATCGTCGCAGCTGGAGTGTCTTCGTCGACTTCCTCGCGGAGACCCTCGGCGGCTAGCGGGCCTCTGCTCCGGACACCGGCCACACGTAGTCGAGGTCGGGCGGCGTCCCGGGGAAGAGCGGCATGTAGTGTTCGGGATCCTTGCGGACGAGGTTTGAGCGGTGGCTCGCGTGCACGTCCTCGCGGCCGAGCCATGACGGTGGCGATGTCTCGCCCGCGCGGTAGAGGCGGAGCTCGTCGACGGCCGGCAGGGAGAGCGAGCGGCGGAAGAGGGTGGACGGAAGAGCGAGGACCTCGAGCGTCTTCTCCCGGCACGTGTCGGTGAACCCGCGCCGTTCCCACTCGTCGCACGTCGCATCCTGGTAGGCCATGAGGCTCGGCCGATGCCCCTCCCACATTCGGGCGGCTGGATGGTTGCGCCAGCCGTAGCCCTCCACGGTGAGGGCGCGCATCACCTGAAGCGTCTCGACGCGCTGCTTGCCGAGGCGCTTCGTATCGAGCGTCCGCGCGCTGCGGGCGAAGTCGGCGAAGGGGAGGAAGGTCTGCACCATTCGACGCTAGGGACTGCGTGCGCACGATGCGCCCCGTGGCATGCCCGCCGTCCATCGACTAGCGCGTGTCCATCGGGACACCGGGTCTCGTCACGCCGCCATCGTGCAGATCCACCGAGGACCATCTCCCGGGAGTCGGAAGCGGAGCTCACGACCGCTCACTCGGGCGCGGTCCACTCGCCGTAGCGCTCGTCCATGTCGAAGAGGCTCACCCCGCCCTGACCGACGTCCGTGTGCCCCATCGGCGAGAGGTCGGCGGCGGCTGCTCGGAGGTCGACGGCTTCCGGCCCGTCCCCGTCCGCGCCGTCGACCCCGGCGACGAGCGCGATCGCGTTGGGCTCCCACGGCAGTGTGCGCCAGATGGCCTCCGCCGCCGCGTCGAGTTCGTCGCCTGTGAACGGTTCAGCCGAATCGAGCACCAGGGTCGCGTCGAGGCGGTAGCCGGCACCGTTGCCTGATCGCCCCAGGTCCTCGACGCCGACGATCCGCGGGACAGCCGTCGACAGCGCCTCTGACAGGTCTCCGTACTCCACGACGGGAGCCTCCTCGGTGGTCTTCTCGGGGTCGGGGGTCGCGGTGGCGCACCCCGTAACGTTGACGGTGAGCAGCGATCCGATCAACACCGTTAGGGTGATCGATGTTCGTCGCCGAATCTGTCGCATGTACGTCACTCGTTCCCTCGATCGTGGGGTCATCGGTGTAGCCATTGTCGTCGAAGACGTGCGCGAGGTCCGGATGAGCGGTGCGAATCATCGTCGACGAGCGAGTCGGCGTGGGACATGTCGAGCTGTGGGAGGTCGGTGCGGGTGAGATCACATCACGAGGAGCGGAACGTGCTGTGGCGGAACTGAACTCCACGCCGGCGACCTCCTATGCCCGTGCGGCCCGAGAGTGGGCGCCGCTGGACTGGTGGAAGCTCGAAGCCCGAGCGCTGCACCACCTCCCGCGATTGCGACGGGCACTCGCGTTCTTCGCGCCGTCCGCTGCCTGGAGGGATCTCGGCGCGAGTGTCGCGCCGGCCTGGGGATGTCTCGTGACCCTCTCGCACATCGCGAGTTTCGTCCTCCCGATCATCGCCTTCCTGCTCATCGTGCCGTGGGTGTTCGACCGCGACGACATCGCGCAGGTCGGCGTCGCCGGAATTCTCGCCGGCATCGCCGCCGTGCTCGGGGGAAACGGCCTCATCACCGAGGTCCGGGAGTCGCTCGGGACCGATCCCGGCATCCACCGGCTTCTGGGGGCACTGCACCTCATCCCCTCGGTCCTGGCGGCCGGGGTCGCGGTTCTCGCGATCAGCGAAGAGGCCGCCGCGGGAGCGTTCGGCGTTCTCGGGCTCGTGGCGGACGTCGTCGTCGGGCTCCTCCATTTCCTCCTGTTCCGAGGCCCCGCCCACAGGGGGAGCGACAGGTGGCGCCGGAACCTGAAGCGACTGGAGGAGGCCGTCGAATCGATGCCGCCCGCGGAACGCGCGCGCGTCTCCGCCGATCTCCAGGGTGCGCTGGAGGTTCTCGCTGAGCGCGGACTGATCGATGGCGCCGAGTGGGATCGAGCGCGCGGCGTGCGCATCGGATTGCTGGGCATCTCGATGGCTCCCCGAGAGGACATGACGCCGCGGTGATCGCTCGGGCTCCGGTCATTCGTCGAGGTCCGCCCGGTCCCTCTCATCGTCCTGATCCCGTCGGCGACGCGTTGATCGCGCAATAGCGACGAGCTGCCGGACGAGGACGACCACCACGATCAGGGGGATGACGACGGCCGCGGTCAGGGCGACGGCGACCAGGGTCGAGACGATGTCCACGGCGGTCATCCCTCCCTGTAGGCGAGCGGATCGGCGAGACAGCCCTCGAAGTCCTCGTCGTCGGACATCGCCGTGAGGTCGATTCCGTCGTCGTAGTCGTCAGGCGTGTAGTCGCGCCCCACGAGCCCGACCCGCTGCAGGCATTCGACCATGATGGTCGACTCGTCGAGGTTCTCCGGGTTGCGCTCGATCGCGTCGTGGGCGGTGAGGAGCTTGATGCCGTTGTCGGCCAGGCATGCGTCGATGCGCTCCTCGCCCACGGAGTCCGGGGTCGTGTAGTCGAGTGTCGATCCGTCCGAGAAGGAAGCCTCTACACCCAGGTCGGCGAGGCACTCCACGATCCGGTCGGAGAAGTAGGCGTACTCCTGTTCGTCGATGACGCCGTCCTCGAGGGCGTCCTGCTCCACCGGACCGACCTCGCCGTAGGTCATCGTGAGCAGTTCGGCCCACGGTCCGCTGAACGGGGTGGGAGGGGCGGCAGCGATGGACGTCGGGTCGTCCGAGACCGCCCGGCCGTCGGACGCAGTCGTGCATCCGGCGGCCGAGCAGGTGAGGGCGATGGCACCGAGACCGAGGACGATCCGGGCGCGTCGCTTCCGTGTGCGCATCGGGATCAGTAGGTGTCCCAGTACGCCGTGTTGCCGCCGATGTAGGTCTTGCCCGTGGAGGCCTTGGCCCAGGAGCCCGGTGCGGCGCTCTTCTTGCTGCAGTGCATCACGATGCCGCCGTCGCAGGCCGTGGCGGAGTGGTACTTCTTCGCGTGGTGGTAGTGCGAGAAGACGACGGATTCCACGCCGTACTCCCACAGACCGCCACCCGCCTTCTTCGTGGTCGTGCCGGCCTCAGCTCCCGCCATCGGCGTGAGGACGACCGTCAGTGCGACCCCCGCGGCAGCCAGTCCCTTCAGACCGGCGCTCTTCCAGCGATTCATGGATCCCTCCCTTTCCCTTCGGTACCGAGCCGAGCGACCCGGTTCACAACGACCATAGCGAAAGTACCCATACAGATACTAGATCGGATCGGGGTGTGGACAAATCGGACACCGAGGTGTCGAGGTGAGATGCCGGGTCGGGGCGCGATCGGTCAGACGGAGGGGGTGCCGGGCGGAGCGATCGTCAGGCGGAGGGGGTGTCGGGCAGGCGCCATTCGGCGACGAACTCCTCGACGGTCTTCGACTCGAGGTCCCGGCGCACCTGGTGCAGGAGGAACTCGGGATCGCCCATGTCGGCGGGGGTCCGCAGCACCTCGCGACCCGAGTCGCGTCGACGCACCACGAGGTCGACGTCGGCGATGTTGTCGAGTCCGGCGCCCGCGCCCGCGAGCACGAGGTTGGCGAGGAACCGCGCGCCCTTCACGACGCGGTTCCCGCGTCGTTCCTCGAGGTCCGCCGTCAGATGCTCAGCCGCGTTCACCCCTCCATCCTGCCGTGTCCCGTGCCCGACGCCCACGCGTTGTGCGGGGGCGGTGGTTGGATGGGGGCATGGATTCCGCCGCACACGTCGCCGATCTCGCCCGCTTCGTCACCGCCTCGCCGTCGTCGTACCACGCTGCGCGCGAGGTGGCGGTGCGCGCGACGGCTGCCGGCTTCACGGTGCTCGATGAGACGACGGACTGGGCCGGGGTGGTCACCCCCGGCGCGCGGATCGCCGTCGTGCGCGACGGCGCCGTCATCGTCGTCGCCGTCCCCGAGGGCGCGACGGCCACGACGCCGTTCCGCATCGTCGGCGCACACACGGACTCTCCCGGCTTCAAGCTGAAGCCGAAGCCCACCACGGCGGCGGCCGGCTGGCTGCAGGCCGGCGTCGAGATCTACGGCGGTCCCCTCCTCAACTCGTGGCTCGACCGGGAGCTCGAGCTCGCCGGGCGCATCGTGACGCGGGACGGAGCCGAGCGCCTCGTGCGCACGGGCCCGTACCTGCGCATCCCGCAGCTCGCGATCCACCTCGACCGCGATGCGAACGCCGGGCTCGCTCTCGACCGCCAGCGCCACGTCCAGCCCGTGTTCGGAACGGGGGAGCCGACAGCCGGCGACCTCGTGGGCCTGTTCGCCGAGCTCGCGGGCGTCGACTCCGCCGACGTGCTCGGCTACGACCTCCTCACCGCGGACACGCAGGAGCCGCGGACCTTCGGGCAGGGGGACGCCCTGTTCGCGTCCGGTCGGCTCGACAATCTCAGTTCGGTGCACGCCGGACTGACGGCGCTGCTCTCCGCCGCGGACTCCGGCTCGGACGGGGAGGCCGTCCTGGTGCTCGCGGCGTTTGACCACGAGGAGCTCGGCTCGGAGTCGCGGTCCGGCGCGAGCGGCCCGTTCCTCGCCGACGTGCTGTCGCGCGTCGGCGGAGCCCTCGGAGCCGCGCCCTCGGAGCTCGCGCGCGCCTTCGCCGCCTCGTGGGTGGTCTCGGCCGACGCCGGTCACGCCGTGCACCCCAACTATCCCGAGAAGCACGACCCCGTCGTGCGTCCGCTCGCCGGCCGCGGCCCGCTCCTGAAGATCAACGCCAACCAGCGCTACTCCACCGACGCGCACGGTGCGGCGCTGTGGGCGCGGGCGAGCGACGCGGCCGGCGTGCCGTTCCAGGAGTTCGTCTCCAACAACACCGTTCCGTGCGGATCGACGATCGGTCCGCTCACGGCCACACGCCTCGGCATCCGCACGGTCGACGTCGGCGTGCCGCTCCTGTCGATGCACTCCGCCCGCGAGCTCGTGCACGTCGACGACGTGACGGCGCTCGCCGCGGCCGCGACCGCCTTCTACGCCGGGGCGTGACCGGGCCGGGTGCCCGTCACAGCCAGTTCCTCCGCTTGAAGATCGTCCAGAGGACGACTCCGAGGACGACCATCAGTCCCACGGCGAAGGGGTAGCCGAACACCCAGTGCAGCTCCGGCATGTGGTCGAAGTTCATGCCGTAGATTGACGCGATGAGTGTCGGGGCGAACAGGATGGCTGCCCACGACGAGATCTTCTTCACCTCCTCGCCCTGAGCGATGGAGGCCCGCGTGAGCTGCCGGCTCTCCTCCCCTTGCGCGAGGCTCGCGCGGGTCATCCGCCGCATCGCGTCGTTCTGCTCCTGCGTCACGAGCGTCGAGTGCAGGGTGAGGGCGTTCTCGAGGAGGGCGCGGAAGGTGTCCACCCGCTCGGTGATGCGGATGGCGTGGTCGTACACGTTCCGCAGCTGGTCCTGCACGTCCTCGTTGGTTCCGTACTTGGCCGCGCCGCGGAGGAGCGCGTCGAGCATGCCGCTCAACGGCCCGATGGCGCGCTGGAATCCGATCACCTCGGAGAGAAGCTGGTAGATGCGCTTCGAGGATTCGGGGTCGACCTGACCATCGAACAGGTCGTCCTCGATCTCGTCGATGTCGTCCTGCACGCCGGCGACGACCGGAGAGTAGCCGTCGATGATCTCGTCGAGGATCGCCGTCAGTACCGCTTCCGATCCCGCCGCCAGGTAGCCGGGCCGGCCTTCGAGGCGCTTGCGGACGTCTGCGAGGGCCGGCTTCGACGCGTGCCGCACGGTGACGACGAACGTGGGGCCGGTGAAGATGTGGATCTCACCGAATTCGACGCTCTCGTTCTCCTCGTCGTACCACGCCGGGCGGAGGACGGCGAAGAGGGTGTCTCCATAACGCTCGAGCTTGGCGCGCTGGTGGCCCTTGCGGGCGTCCTCCACGGCGAGAGGGTGCAGGCTGAACTCCCGGGCGACGGCGGTGAGCTCCTCGTTCGTCGGACGATACAACCCGATCCACGCCAGGCCGCCTCGGTCGTCGAGGGCGTCGAAGGTCTGCTCGAGGCTCGCGGGATCGGCGACGCGATGCCCGTTCCGGTAGATGCCGTTGTCGATCAGCGCCATGAATGCTCCTCACCGTCGGGTGAGGCAGGTCGTGCAGGACGTGTCCGCGGTGGGCGGACTGCAGGTCATCGAGCGAGAACGCCGAATCCGGAGGTCGGGAGGCGGCTCGCGTCGGAATGGTCACCTGCCATCGAGCGTCACCTGCCTTCGTCGTGTTCCGTGGCCCGAGAGTGGGCCGTCGCGATCCTACAGGCGGGAAGTGGACGCGGTGCGGAGGAACGCCTCGAACGACAGGGGCGGCTCGCTCGTGAGGCGTTCGACGGCGTCGCTCACCGTGGCCATGCCGCCGCTCCCGATCGCCGTGTAGGTGCTCACCCAGGCATCGACCTGCCAGTCGGGGGCGCCGTAGACGGCGCGTGAGGCGTAGGCCTCCTCGATCGTCTCGTCCTGGAAGCGCACCTCGCGCCCGCGTACCTCGGTGATGATGCGGGCGACGTCGGTGAGCGAGAGGGCCTCCGGGCCGGTCATGTCGTAGGTCGCACCCGCGTGCGCCGCCGGGTCCCGCAGCACGGCGGCGGCCGAACGGGCCACGTCGCTCCGCGCCACGAGGGCGCAGCGTCCATCGCCCGCGGGCCCGCGGATCACCCCGTCCTCTCCCGCAAAGGGCTCCATGACGTCCATGTAGAAGCTGTCGCGCAGGAAGGTCCACTGCATCCCGGACGCGCGGATGTGCTCCTCGGTGGCGCCGTGATCGCGGGCGAGGGTGAAGACGGCGTCGGCTGCCGCGCCGACGAACGACGTGTAGACGACGTGCCGCACTCCCGCGGCCGCTGCGGCGTCGACGAAGGTCCTGTGCTGCTCGAGCCGGTCGGCGCTCTCCGATCCGGACACCATCAGAACGGTCTCGATGCCCTGGAGCGCGGCCTCGACGGCGCCGCGATCGCCGAACTCCGCCTGGCGGACGTCCGCGGCGAGCCTCCCTGGCAGCTTCGAGGGCGTGCGGGCCACGGCCCGGAACGGGACGCCGTCCGCTGCGAGCGAGCGGGCGACCATGCCGCCGAGTGCGCCGGTGACACCGGTGAGGGCGAGGGACGGGGAGGAGAGAGTCGACATGCTCCCACGGTAGCCCCGAGGCCGGACCGGACGACCGTGCTGTCGCGTGCGCGGCGTCCGCTGGTATGTCAGCCGAACAGGCGGTCGAGATCGCCCCAGGCGATGTCGAGCTCGTCGGTGAGTGAGGTGTCGGGATCGGCGTCGATCCAGCGTTGGACGGCCGTGTCGAAGACGACGGCGGACACGCGTGCGAGGGCCTCCGCCTGGCGTGCCTCGACGCCGCGCTCGACGAGCGCCGCACGGACGGCGTTCGACAGGTGTTCGTGCTTCAGGAGTTCCCGTTCCCGTAGCTGTTCCTCCCCGCCGATGATGCGCTGGCGCCGCGCGATGGGGTCGCGCCACCGCTCGATCTCGGCGCCCGCGCGCCGGAGGCCGGTACGGACGAGGGTCATGCCCGCGAGATCGTCGGGGAGGCCGTCGAGCACGGCGCGCACGACGTCGGGGAACTCGCGGTCGCGGAGGAAGAGCACGTCGCGCTTGTCGGCGAAGTGACGGAAGAACGTGCGCGTCGTGAGTTCGGCGCGCGCGGCGATCTGCGGAACCGTCGTCGACGCGTATCCCTGCTCGGCGAACAGGGACATCGCGGCCTCCTCGAGGCGGAGGGCGGCATCGGGGGACCAACGCGTCATCTCCCCATGATGACACGACATGTCGTCATGGCGCGTATAGTGATGACACGGCATGTCATCACTTGATGGGGCCGGACGATGGAGGAGCCTGCTCATGACCCGGAACACCGCCGCGTGGATCGATGCCCCCTACGCCGATGTCGTCGTGCGCGACTCCCCGTATCCCGCCGTCGGCCCCGGGCAGCTGCTCGTCCGGGTGCGTGCCGTGGCCGTGAACCCGCTCGACGCGATCGTGCAGTCGAACGGCCGGCTCATGTACCGCTGGCTCGCCTACCCGGCGATCCTCGGCGAGGACGTGAGCGGTGAGGTCGTCGCCGTCGGACCGGGAGTGGAGCGCTTCGCGGTGGCCGATCGCATCGTCGCCTACGCGATGGGTATCGAGAAGGGGAGGGACGCCGTCGCCGAGGGCGGGTTCCAGGAGTACGTCGTCGTGGAGGAGGCGCTCGCTGCGGCCGTCCCCGAGCGGATGAGCCACGAGGAGGCCGCCGTCCTGCCGCTCGCCGTGTCCACGGCCGCCGCCGCCCTCTTCGAGGTCGGACAGCTCGCGCTCCCCGTCGACGGGCTCGGTTCCGGCGTGGAGCGGGGCGAGGTCGTCGTGATCTGGGGAGGCGCGACGAGCGTCGGCGGGAACGCGATCCAGCTCGCGCGGGCGGCCGGGTACCGCGTCATCACCACGGCGTCGCCGCGCAACCACGAGCGTCTTCTCGCACTCGGCGCGGCGGCGGCGTTCGACTACCGCGACCCGGCCGTCGTGGATCGGATCGTCGAGGCTGTCGGCGGCTCGCGTGTCGCCGGCGTCGTCGCGATCGCCGTGGGATCGGCCGAGCCGTGCGTGACGATCGCCGCGAGGACCGGTGCGCGACGAGTCGCGCTCACGAGCCCGTCCGTCTCGTTCTACGACCAGCCGCGGCGCGGCGGCTTCTCGGTGCGGCGCACCCGCCTGCTCGTGCGGCTCGTCGCGTCGAACATCGCCCTGCAGTCGCGCTGCGCCATCCGCGGCGTGCGCGCTCGCTTCGTCTGGGGGAGTGCCATCGCCGACAGCGCCGTGGGCTCGGCGCTGTGGCGGGACCACCTGCCCACGGCGCTTGCCGCCGGCACGCACCGTCCCTACCCCGCGCCGCGTGTCGTCGGCGACGGGCTCGCGAGCGTCCAGACCGCGATCGACCTCGTGCGCGGGGGCGTCTCGGCGGAGAAGCTCGTGGTCACGCTGTGATTACGGCCCGCTGACCGGCAACCACGTCTCCAACCCGGAGAAGCCGACCCGGAGTAACACCGACGCGATCATGAGAAAGAGTGCATCCGTGATGTAGATAGATAGGTGATGAAACCGTTTCAGTGTACTTTTATCGACATGTCTCGACGGAAGATTGTGATGACCGCTCAGGCGGCGGACGCCGCGCGCATCCTTGGTCAGCAGATCCGACTCGCGCGTCACGCCAACCGAATGACGGCGGCGCGACTCGCCGAGCTCGTCGACGTGTCGCCCCGCGTCATCACCCTCATCGAGCGCGGAGACCCCGCCGTTTCGCTCGGAAATGTTCTGAACGCTGCCACCCACGCCGGAGTGCCGCTCTTCGACATCACAGATCCGAAGACGCTCTCCCGCATGCGCCAGCAAGGTGAGCAGGCTCTGACCCTGGTTCCGTCGAACGTGCGCAACAGACGAGAGCGGGAACTCGATGGCGACTTCTGACGCGTTCGTCTGGGTGTTCCTTCCCGGCGCGAGAGAACCGGTCGTCGCCGGAGTGCTCGGCCGGTCAGTCTCCGGCCGCGGGCTCGCATTCCGCTACGCCAACAGCTATCTCGCTCACGACAATCCGCTGTCACTCGGACCGGATCTCGAACTCACGGATCGGACATTCCCTCCCGCTGTCGGGCATGGGATGCCATCATCCATTCGTGATGCGATGCCGGACGGGTGGGGGCGGCAGGTCATCAATCTGGATCTCGGGCGCGATGTGGAGGACGCGCTCCCTGACGTGCAGTACATGCTCCGATCCGGCAGCGACCGGGTCGGAGCGCTGGACTTCCAGGCCAGTCCGACGACGTACGAGGCTCGCCTCAGTGGCGGCACATTGAGAGAAGTGGGAGACGTCGCAACGGCCATCGACGACCATGAGCCAGTGGGATCGGGCTTGCTCAACGCCGTGCGCAACACGCTGACATCGGCAGGCGGTTCGCGGCCGAAGGCGTTCGTCTTGTTCGGTGGGCGGTCCTGGTTGGCCAAGTTTCAGACGTCTTACGACAAAACGTCCCCTCTCATCAAGGCGGAGCGCGCTGCCCTCCACGTAGCTGAGCAGGCCGGTCTGGATGTGCCGGCCGCGCAGCTCGTCCGCATCACCACGGCCCGCAATCCGAACGACCTCGTGCTTCTCACCGAACGGTTTGATCGTCGCGGAGAGGGACGACGGATGGTGATCTCCGGCATGACGGTCGCAGAGGAGCACTCGACGATGAACGCCTCCTATCCGAGGCTGGTCGAGAAGCTTCGAGGCCTCGCACGGAATCCGGACGCAGTCGGTCGGGAACTCTTCCAGCGGCTCGCATTCCGCATCGCGATGCGCGTCGACGACGATCATCTGCGGAACGTCGCCTTCTTCTGGGACGGGAGTCACGCGGAGTTCACTCCGGCATTCGACCTCTCTCCAGACCTCGTGGGCACACCCATCGGACTCACCGACATCGGAGAGGGGAGCCGCGAGTTCAGCCTCGAAGCTCTCACCGCCCGGCATCACTATTACAACGTCTCGCGGAGCGAGTCCGTCGACATCGCCGAGCACATGGTCGACGTGGTGAAGGCGCACCGCGCGGATGCGGCCGAGGTGGCCGAGATGCTGCCGCACGAGAAGGATCTCTTGCTGACGCGCACCGCCACGCCTGACATAGTCGGGCGGCTGAAGCGCACCGCATGACGGCGGCTCGGGGGAAGCGTGTCCGCTTCCCCCGAGCCGCCGGCCCTCCGATGGAGGGCGTCAGCCGCGCACGGCCAGCTCGTAGACGCGCGCGATCTTCGCCTCCGTCGTGGAGGCGGACGGGTTCGTGACCACGAGGCGGATCTGGTCCACCCCGCTCACGCCCACCGTCACATCACGGGCGGCCTGCGTGTTGCCCGTGATCGCGGCCACCTGCTGCCAGCCGGCCGAGGTGTGGACCTCGATCGTGAAGTCCACGAGCACGACGCCCGTCCCTCCGCTGTACCCGCTGTACACGCCGACGGAGGAGACGTCCTGCGCGGAGGCGAGCGTCACGGTCGCCGTCGGCGTCGTGTCGCCCACCGCCGAGATCCACCGTCCAGCGTTCGTGCAGTCGCCGTCCGTCAGGTTGTCGCCCGTAAAGGACTGGTACACGGAGGACACCTGCACGCTCGCACCGACGGCGTCGTGCGTCTCGCACGGAGACACGTTCGGCTCGCCCGCGAGCCACGACTTGATGAACTGTCCCTGATATTCGCCGCCCATCAGGTTCCAGTCGTAGTCGAACATCTGCGGCTTCCAGAAGTTGTCGAGGATCCACGCCTGCCACCCGATCCACGGGTGCGCGTCCACGTACTCGCGGAACGGGACGCCCCAGTTCGACGTGGTGCCGTTCGTGATCACGTCGGAGAACTCGCCGGGAGGGTTCCACCCGAACTCCGTGATCACCACGGGGATCTGGTCGGCGGCGTTCCCGAACTTCGAGTCGAGCAGCGCCTCGGTCGGCGAGCCCTGGTTGGGGTAGATGTGGTAGACGTACGCGAGGTTGTCGTCCTCGACGGGGTTCGCGAGAGCGCCGTTCAGCATCGTGCTCCACTGCGGCGACCCCATCAGGAGCAGCGTGTCGGGAGCCGTCGTGCGGATGGAGTCCACGACGGGCTGGATGTAGTCCTTCCAGGTGTTCCAGTTCGCCGGGTTGATCGGCTCGTTGAAGACTTCGAAGATCACGTTCGACGTGCCGCCGTAGATGGGGGCGATGTAGTCCCAGAACCGCTTCACCATCGACTGGGGCACGGCGCCGGCCGCGTCTCCGTAGTCGCGCACGAGGTGCAGGTCGATGATCAGGTAGATGCCGAGGTCGACGGCCTGGTCCACGTACGGCGCGATGTACTGGGCGTCGTAGGCGGCGAGGTCGGTGGTGGAGCTGATCTCGGTGACGGGCAGGCGCACGACGTCGGAGTTCCAGCCCGCAGCGGTGTCGGCGGCCAGGTCGATGAGCTCCGACGTGGGTTTGGAGTTGCAGTACTCGCACAGGTCGTTCTGCTCGGGGGCGAGCACGGAGACGCCCTGGAGCGTGACGCCGTTGCCGTTCGCGTCGCGGATCCAGTTGCCGTCCACCTGCAGGGCCGGAGCGCTCCCCGTGGGGGCGGCCGTCGCTGTGGCGGGGATCGCCCCCAGTGCGAGCGCCGCGGCGACGAGGCCGGTCAGCGCGAGCGCCGTCCGACGTGATCGATGTGGTCTGAACATTGTTTTCCCTCTCGTCCGTCCGGCGCCTCGTTGCGCCGGACGAGCCCCGGCCTCAGCGGACCGGGACGTCTTCGGCATCCACCGGTTCGGGCTTCCAGTGATGCGTGCGCACCTCCTCCGACCACTGCAGCGTGACGCCGAGGCGATCGGTGAGGAGACGTCTGTAGTCGTCGAGCAGCGCCGGCTCCGCGCGGACCGCGCGGGGCGGGACGCCATGATCGAGGGCGAAGGACGCGAGCGCGCCGACGGCCTCCCCGATCGCCCACTCCACGGGGTGCAGGCGGTAGCAGCCGTTGGTGATGTGCGTCGAGCCGATGTTCTTCGCCGCGGGCAGCAGGTTGTCGACCCGCACCGGCAGGAGCGCGCCGAGCGGGATCTGGAACGGGTACGCCTCGATGTCCACGTATGTGCGCCCCGAGGTGCTCGGGTGCAGGTCGATCCGGTAGTGGCCGATCCCCACGCTGTCGTCGAAGATCTCGCTCCCCACGCCGGCGCCGCGCGCCTCCACGCCCACGTGCTGCTCGAGCACGCGGAACTCGGTGAGGGCGCGGCGGGCCTCGCGGATGTACGGAGCCTTCGCGTAGCCGTCGTCCGTGCCCGTCACGTCGCCGCGGAGGCGGAGCCCGCGGTAGCCGGTGCCCCCGTCCTCGCGCGGCGCCTCGGTCTGCATCCAATACAGGAAGGACGCGGACAGCTCACGGCTCGCCGTCAGCGCGCGTGCGGCCGACTCCTCATCGACGCCGAGGATGGGTGCCTCCCAGTAGTCGATCTGGGGCCAGTTGACGATCGTCACGTCGGAGTCGATCGTGCCCTCGCGGAAGTTCTCGGCCGCGAGGATGCGGCGGAATCTCCAGAGGTCGAAGGGCACCTCGCGCGTGGGCTGCAGTTGGAAGAGCGGACGGGTGTGCACGCGCAGGCTGATCGGGTCGACGTCGGTCCACGACAGCTGCGGCCCTGGCCAGAACGGAGCGACGTGGGTGAGCCAGTGCTCGTAGCGTTCGGGGCGGTCACCCACGTGGTCCTCACCCGGCCGGTGCTCGAGCGCGAAGCACCACGAGATCGCCTGCTGGTCGAGCGGGTTCGCCGTCTCGGGTGCGTGCAGCTCGCCCGTGTCGTCGCGACCCTCCGCGCCGATCACGTGCTCCACGTCGCCGAGGGCGAGCAGGTCGCCGAGCTCGGTCGCGTCGACCACGATCGGCGCGGAGAGCTCACGCTCGGCCCCGTCGGGGCGGCGGACGGTGACCGAGGCCACCTCGTCGCCGCGCATCTCCACGGCCACAGGACGGTGCTCGAGGAGCACCTCGAGCCGGCCGGACGCGATCCACGGCGCGAGCATCTCCTCGATCACGGCGAGCGCCACGCGCGGTTCGTGGCACAGCCGGCTCACGACGCCGAGCCCCGGATTGATGTCCCGTTCGGCGGCCGCGGCGGCCGTGAGCGGGTAGTTGCGGCGGTAGTAGTCGCGCACGCGGCGACGGAACTCGGTGTAGCCGGGACCGGTCGCCGGCCCCTCGATCCACGCGTTCTCGTCGGGCGGCACGGCCTGGCTCGTGAGCTGCCCGCCGAGCCAGTCGGTCTGCTCCGTGAGGACCACGCGACGGCCGAGGCGCACAGCGGTGAGGGCCGCGGCGACCCCGCCGATGCCGCCGCCGATCACGAGCAGATCGGGGGTAGGGCGCGTCATCGGGCGCTCCCGTCGTGTGCGCCCGTCGCCGTGCCGCCCGGAACGGTGCTCCTGGCGGCCCCGATCGTCTCGCCCGCCATGACGGTGCACGCGACGAGCACGCTCTCGCGCGGGGCGTCCGGGTCCTCGACCATCTCGATGAGGCGCTCGACGGCGATCCGTCCGATCTCCTTGCGCGGGATGCGCAGGTCGTCCCAGCGCACGCCGGCGCCCGAGGTGTCCTCGAGCACGGCGACGGAGACGTCCCCCGGGATCGAGAGTCCACGGGCGGAGAGTTCCGCACGCAGGGTCTCGGCGATCCGCTCGCTCTCGACGACCGCTGCGGTGACCGAACCGTCGACGAAGCTCTCGATGACGGCGTCGGATAGTCCGCTCTCGTCGTACAGGAACCCGGGGGAGGAGTCGCGGATGCCGAGCTCCGTCACCGCTGCGCGATAGCCGTCGCGGCGATCCTCGTACGGCTCGCCCTCGATCGACTCGCGGACGAAGGCGAAGGAGCGGTGGCCGTGGTCGTGCAGCCGGCGCACGATCTCGGCGGAGGCCCGGCGGTAGTCGGGGATGATGCACGGGAACGGGGCACCGAGCACCTCGCGTCGACCGATGTGCACGAAGGGGTAGCCCTCGTGCCACAGCCGCGCGAGCTCGTCGCGGTCGGGTGACATGCCGAGCAGCACGCTGCCGTCGGCGATCGTGAGCCGGTTGGTCTCGTCGCGGTAGATCTTGCGAGCGCCCGCTCCGTCGCCGGTCGAGCTGAACAGCACGAGGTCGTGCCGGGTCTCCTCCGCGCGTTCCTCGATGCCGAGCAGGAACTCGAAGTAGAAGCTCTCGCGGGCGTTCGGGAAGAGGGCCTCGAAGGTGTGCACGCCCAGCAGCTGGGTGCGCTTGCCGCGGAGGTTCCGGGCGATCGGGTTCGGCACGTAGCCGAGCGTCGCGATGGCGTCGAGGATGCGCTTGCGCGTCTCCTCGGGGATCCGCGAGTCGGCGTCGCCGCTGATCACTCGGGAGACCGCCGACTGGGAGACCCCGGCGAGGGCCGCGACGTCCGATTGCCTGGCCGCGCGCTGGCGCCCGTTGGTGTTGGTCGGACCGTTGGTGCGGGTCGGACCGTTGGTGCGGGTCATCGGGGGTCCTCCGTCAGTTTCCGGGTGATGCGTTCCGTCATCGTGGTGTGGGCGAGCTCGTCGGCCCTGCCCTCCTCGTGCAGCCAGCAGTCGGCCCACCGGCCGTCCGGCAGCTGCGCGCGCGGCGGGGCCGTCGTTCGGCACTTCTCCATCGCGAAGGGGCAGCGCGGATGGAACCGGCAGCCCGTCGGCGGGTCGATGAGGCTCGGCGGTTCTCCGAGCTCGTCGGCCGACCCGAAGATGTCGTCGCGGTCCGCCGCGGTGTCGCGGTGCGGATCGGGGGAGGACTCGACGAGCAGCTTCGTGTACGGGTGCTGCGGGTTCGAGATGACCGCGTCCTTCGGGCCGGCCTCCACCATCTGTCCCGCGTACATCACGACGATGTCGTCGCACAGGTAGCGCGCGCTCGCGATGTCGTGCGTGATGTAAAGGAGGGCGAGCCCGTCCTCGCGGCGCAGCTTGTCGAGCAGGTTGAGCATCTCGAGCCGAATGGACACGTCGAGCATCGAGATCGGCTCGTCGCCGAGCAGCACACGCGGCTCGACCGCGAGGGCCCGCGCGATGACGACGCGCTGGCGCTGCCCGCCCGAGAGCTCGTGCGGGAACTTGTCGAGGTAGTCGCTCGCGGGCGTGAGGCTCACGCGCTCGAGGAGGCTCGCGAGGCGCTGGTCGACCTCGGTGCGGCTGAGCCGGCCGTGGTGCAGGCGCACGGCGCGCTCGAGGTTGTGCCGAACGCGGTGCAGCGGGTTGAGGGACCCGAAGGGGTCCTGGAAGATCAGCTGCACCGCCTTCCGGTACGACTTCTGCACGGCCTTCTTCCGGATGCCGTCCCCGGCGACGGGCACGCCGTCGAGGCGGATCTCGCCGGAGGTGGGCTCGTAGAAGCGGGCGAGGATGCGCGCGAGCGTCGTCTTCCCGCTGCCGCTCTCGCCGACGACGGCGGTGATGCGGCCGGGTTCCAGGCGGATGCTGGCCCCCTCCACGGCACGCACCACGGAGGAGTCTCCGACGGAATTGGCGACGGCGAAGTGCTTCGCCACGTCGACGGCTTCGAGTACCGGTTCGGTCATCGGACGACCTCCTCGTCGTGGAGATGGCAGGCGACCGATCGGCCGCCCTGCTCCGGCCCGCTGCCGTCGTGCGAGACGAGGAGCGGGAGCTCCTCGCGGCAGCGGTCCATCACCGCGGGGCAGCGCGGCGCGAAGGGGCACCCGGCGGGGAGCGCGCGCAGGTCGGGCGGCGTGCCGGGGATTCCCTCGAGCCGTTCGACGGGCGCGTGCAGCGGGGGGAACGAGTCGCGCAGTCCCCGCGTGTACGGGTGCATCGGCGTGCGGTAGAGGTCCCCTGCGGAGGCGAGCTCCACGATCCGGCCCGCGTACATGACGGCGATCCGGTCGGCGAGCTCGAGCAGGAGCGAGAGGTCGTGGGTCACGAAGACGACGGCGAAGCCGAATTCGCGCCGGAGCCGCAGCACCTGGGCGAGGATCTGCCGCTGCATCACGACGTCGACGGCGGTGGTCGGCTCGTCCATCACGACGAGTTCCGGCCGGCACGCGAGCGCGAGGGCGATCGTGGCACGCTGGCGCATGCCGCCCGAGAGCTCGTGGGGGTAGCTGCGCGCGCGGTCGGCGGAGATGCCGACGAGGCCGAGCAGGCGCCTCGCCTCCTCCCACGCGGCGGCTCTACTCATCGAGCGGTCGTGCACACGCAGCACGTCGACGAACTGCGCGCCCAGCCGCATCACGGGATTGAGGGCGTCCATCGCGCTCTGCAGCACGATCGAGAGGCTCGTCCAGCGGAGCGCCCGCAGCGCGCGCGGCTTCAGCTGCACGAGGTCGATGCCCGGCTCTCCCGACTGCGGGTGGAACACGACGCGACCGCTCGTGGTCACGGCCGGGGGCCGCTGCAGGCGGGTGAGCGCTGTGATGAGCGTGGACTTGCCCGAACCGGACTCGCCCACGACGCCGAGGATCTCGCCGCGTCGGAGTTGGAACGTCACGTCGGTGCACGCCCGGACGGGGGCGCCGGCGCCCGCGTACTCGACGGACAGTCCGTCGACGTCGAGGACGATCTCCGACGGTGTCGCGACGGGCTCGTCGCCGCGTCTGGTCCGGGTGACGGTCATGTCGGCCGTGTTCGTCATCTCAGGCCCCTTCCGGTGCGAGGGCGGCGCGGCGCACGGCGGCCGTGCGCTTGGCCACGCGGCGGGACGCCGAGCGGAGCTTCGGGTTGGCGAGCTCGTCCACGCCGAAGTTGATGAGGGCGGCGGCGGTGCCGACGAGCGCGATGCAGAGCCCTGGCGGCACGAACCACCACCACAGCCCGCGGAGGACGGCGCTCTGCTGCTGCGCCGCCTGGATCATCGTGCCCCAGCTGATCGCGGAGGAGTCGGAGACGCCGAGGAAGGCGAGTCCCGCCTCGGCCATGACGGCCCCGATGAGACCGCCGAGGAACATGGAGGCGATCCAGCCGTAGAGGTGCGGCATGACCTCGGTGAAGATGAGGCGGCGGTTCGACTCGCCGAGCATGCGCATGACCTGCACGAAGTCGCGGTTGCTCACGCTCATCGCCTGGGCGCGCAGGGTCCGCGCGCCGCCGGCCCAGCCGAACACTCCGATGATGAAGGCGATCATCACGAGCCCGGTCCCCTGGAGGTAGCCGGCGAGCACGAAGATGAGCGGCAGCACCGGCATCACGAGGAACAGGTTGGTGAGGAAGTTCAGCAGGTTGCCCGTGGTGCCCCCGAAGTACCCGGCGGGGACGCCGACGAGCACCGAGATGACCGTTCCGACGATCGCGCCGAGGAAGCCGACGAACATCGACCCGCGAGCGCCCTCGATCACCTGGGCGAGCACGTCCTGCCCGAACTGCGTGGTGCCGAGCGGGTGCTCGGCACTCGGAGGAGCGGAGATCGCCGAGATGTCGTTGGCGCGGGCATCGAGGCCGAGCACCGTGCTCGTGAACCAGGGCCCGAACAGCGCGAGCAGCACGAAGAAGCCGAGCACGATCACGCCGAACGTGACCTTGCCGTTGCCGAAGATGTTGTACTTCATGTCCTCAGCCCTCCTCTCGCACGCGGGGATCGAGCCACACGTAGACGGAGTCGGCGATGAGGTTCGCGATGAGCACCGTGAAGGTGACGAGCAGGAACACGCCCTGCATGACGGGGTAGTCGCGCTTCTGCAGCGCGGAGAAGAGGAGGTACCCGATGCCCGGGTAGCTGAAGACGATCTCCGTGAGGAGGGCGCCGCCCACCACTCCTCCGAGCGCCATCGCGAAGCCCGTGAACTGCGGCAGCATCGCGTTGCGGGCGGCGTAGCGCCAGCGCACGCGGGCGGGGGAGAGGCCTTTCGCCTGGGCGAGGAGCACGTAGTCCTCTCCCACCGTCGTCACGGTCATGTTGCGCATGCCGAGCATCCACCCGCCGAAGGCCGAGAAGACGATCGTCGCCGCGGGGAGGGCGCCGTACTGCAGCACGCTCGCGATGAACGCGGGGTCGAACGAGATCGGGAGGTTCGGGTCGTAGCCGCCAGCGAGCGGGAACCAGCCGAGCAGGAAGCCGAACGCCCAGAGGGCGAGGAGCGCCACCCAGAAGTAGGGGACGGAGGAGAGGAACGTCGTGAGCGGCGTGACGATAGCGTCGAAACGCGTGCCGGCCCGCCATCCCGCGGCCACACCGAGCGCCGTCCCGAGGAGGAACGCGACGATGGTCGTGGTGCCGACGAGGAGCAGGGTCCAGGGGAGTCCCGTCGCCACGAGGTCCGCGACGGGCACCGGGAAGTTCACGATGGAGACGCCGAGGTCGAAGCGGGCCAGCTGGCCGAGGTACGCGATGTACTGCTCGAACAGGTTGTCGTCCGGGTTGCCGAAGAGCCCCTGGATCGAGACGAGTGTCGCGGGCGGCAGCGACTGCCCGCTCACGCGCTCGAGCTGATCGATGATCGCGGCCGACGGGTCGCCCGGCATGAGGCGAGGGATCACGAAGTTCAGGGTGATCGCCGACCACGCGGCCACGAGGTAGAAGCCGAGGCGGCGGAGGAGGAAACGCCCGCTCTTCCGCTTCCTCCTCCGGCGCGTCACCTCGAGAGGACCGGAAGCGGCGACGGCCGGCGCCGCCGCTCCCGTGCTGGTCGTCATGATGCGGGCTCGAGCGCGAGCAGCGTCAGGACGGTGTCCGGGCCGAGGCTCGGGAACGGTACGGCCGTGAAGTCCTCGGGCGTCGGCCAGCCGGTCCAGTTCGACGCGTTCACGTCCACGAACCAGTAGGAGTTGTAGAGCGGGGTGAACGGCACCTCGTCCACGACGATCTTCTGCATGTCGAGGGCGAGAGCCTTCATGGTCTCCTCGTCGGAGGCCTCCGTCATGCCCGTGAGGATCTCATCCGTCTCCGGGTCGCTCCAGCGGCCGATGTTGGTGGCGGCCGAGGTGCCGATCGGCTCGACGTAGCGGCTGTCGAGGAAGCTGTAGACGCCGTAGACGCCCGCTCCACCGGTCGTGGCGATCGTGAGGTCGAACTCGCCCGTCTTCTGCTGGTCGTAGAGCGTGGCACCGGGGGCTCCAGCCGGTGCGACGGTGATGCCGAGCACCTTCTTCCAGCTGTTGATCATGATGTCCGCGTAGGCGTTCCAGCCGAAGTCCTGGTTGAACGACAGGCGCGGGTTGTAGGTCTGACCGTCCTTCACGAGAGCACCGTCGACCACCTCGTAGCCGCTCGCATCGAGCGCCGCCTTCGCGGCGTCCTCGTCCACGTCCTGCACGACGCCGCGGTACTCGGGGTCGATCCAGTCCTCGTAGATCTGGTCGACGAGGCCCGTCGGGCCCGCCTCGGTACCGGGGCGGTTGAGTGTGGCGGTGATGTCGGAGCGCGGGATCGAGAGGGCGAGGGCCTTGCGAAGGTCTGCGTCGTCGAACGGCGCCTGCGCGGTGTTGTACATCATCGAGTACGCGCCGCCCGTGGCGTAGAGCTGGTAGAGGTTCGTCTCCGGGTTCTTGGCCACGAACTCCTCCTCGGCACCCGGCCAGCCGGCGGGCGCCCAGTCCACGTCGCCGCGGAGCAGCTGAGCCTTCACCGTCTCGCCGTTGGTCGCGAGGATCTTGAAGTAGGTCATCGGCATCTCGCCGCCCCAGTAGTCGTCGCGCGCCTTGAGCGTGACCTGCTGGGCCGCGAACGCGTCGAGGGTGAACGGGCCGGTGCCGATCGGGTCGGGGTTCGTCCACGTCGTGAGGTCCTGTTCCGCCCAGATGTGCTCGGGCACCATCGGCAGGGAGCTCGAGGCGAACTGGTTGAGCGCGGCGAAGGAGGGGGAGTCGAAGCCCACGGCCACCGTGAGATCGTCGACCTTCTCGACCGACGTGTAGGTGACTCCCGCGAGGTTCAGCTCGGGCTTCTCGAGGGGGAGGGAGAGGGAGTAGGCCGCGTCGTCGGCGTCGAAGGCGTCGCCGTCGGAGAACGTCACGTCGTCGCGCAGGCTGATCGTGAGCGTCGTGCCGGCGTCGTCGAAGTCGAGGGACTCCGCGAGCCACGGCTTCACGAGTGCTCCGTCGCTGTAGTCGACGCGAGCGAGGGGCTCGTAGATGAGCTCGGCGTTCGGGGCCTTCTCCGTGGCCGGCCCGAGCACGTTGTAGTTGCGCACGTAGGTCGTGCCGCCGTCTGACTTGCCGTAGACGATCGTATCGGTGCGGGCGCTCGTGGTCGTGCCGCTCGACGAGCAGGCGCTCACGCTCGCGACGAGCGCGAGGGCCGCGACCGCGGCGACGGTGCGTGACGTTCTGGACATTCCTGTCTCCCTTGACTGGATGTGCCGCCGGTGTTCCGGGTGGTGCTCATACGTATGACCGGCGAGGCCGCGCGATACACGCGGTGCTACTACGTATGAGCGATACGGTAGCGACGCCCTCCACACGGTGTCAAGAGCGGATTCCGGCGCGGGCGTACGCTGCTGGAATGGCGAAACGGACACGACCCGAACTCTCCGACGACGAGCGCGAGGTCCGCGCCGAACAGCTCAAGGAGCGGGTGTACGTCACGTTCACCGCCCTCGCGATCGTGCTCGCGCTGCGCTCCCACGCGAGCGAGACCACCGCGGGCGAGGCCGCGACGACGCTCGCGATCGCCGTGGTCGGCACGCTCCTCGCCGTCTTCGTGGCCGACTTCGTCTCCCACATCGCGGTGCACGAGCGGATGCCCGACCGGGCGGAACTCCGTCACATGATCGGCGTCACCGCGAGCGCGCTCGGCGTGCTCATCCTCCCGATGATCTTCCTGGCGCTCGCGGGCCTCGACGCGTGGACGGTCGACGGGGCGCTCCTCGCCGCGTCCATCGCCCTCATCGCGAGCCTCGTCGCCGTGGGCTTCTTCGCGATCCGACGCGTACGGCTTCCCATCGCCCAACGCCTCATCGTGCTCCTCGCCGAAGCGGTCCTCGGCCTCGCCGTGATCGGCCTCGAACTCCTCGCCCACGGCTGACCCGCACGAGTCTGGGAGGATCGGGGGATGAGGGCATCGGGGATGGCGAAGCGACCGGGTGCGACGGGGTTGGTCGCGGGGGTGCTGCTCCTGCTGCTGTCGGGGTGCACGAGTGCCGGTGATGGTGGCGATGGCGGTGGAGCGGGCGCGACGACGATCCTGGAGTCGCTCGACGGGGTCGTGGACATGCCGGGCGTCGACTCCGTCGACGACTACACCTCCGAGCTGGTCGTCCGCATCGCCGCCGACGCGACCGACGCCGAGGTCCTCGACATCGGGGCGGCCGTGAACGCGGCCGCGATGCGCGAGGGTCGTGAGGGGCGGATCATGCTCAACCGCGTCGGCGAGGGGATCCCGACGGAGACCGACATGCTGCCCGTCGAGCCGTGGAGCGTCGACGTGCTCACCGCGGATCCGGACGAGGCCGAGCGTCGACTCGCGGGCGCGCTCGAGGTCGAGGACCTCGGCCTCGGCACGAGCCTCTTCGTGAGCTCCCACTGGCCGAGCGTCATGGTCGACCCGGCCGTCGACCTCGGTGATGCCGTCGCCCGCATCGCGCAGACCGAGCTCTTCGCGGACGGCGGCACCTACAGATCCGGCGGCGGCGAGCACCTCACGATCGTGCATGTCGCGAAGCGGACGACGGTCGAGGCCGTGCAGACGATCATCGCGATCGCGGCCGACTACCCGACCTCGGAGTTCCTCCTCCAGGCCACGGAGGAGGGCCCGCAATGGCCGCACCTGCTCGTGGCCGGGCTCGATGCGCAGCAGGGCGCCACGCTCGACGCCCGCCTCCGCGAACCCGACCTCGCCGACGCCGACCCCGAGGGTTTCGCCCAGCAGTTCCAACTCACGGTCACCGGCGCCGACGGCCCGACCTACATCGCTGGCACCCTCGGCGACGACCCCCCGCTGACGGCGTCGATCGCCCCCTCCCCACCCGCCGATGTGCGGACTCTCGACGCCGGAACCGCCCCAGAGGGGACCGAAGCCCGCACGTCGCGGCGCCGCGCCGGGTCCGTGGCACAGCCTGTGGAATTCGTAACGAGCGCGAAACACGGTCGCGACAACGGCCGAAACATGAGTCCGACACCATGTGAGGCACGCGTCACGATGTCGCGTTAGCGAATTAGGGGTCTTCTCAATGGATCAAGGAAATACTGCGTTCATTCTGATCGCTGCCGCCCTCGTGCTGCTCATGACACCGGGCCTGGCGTTCTTCTACGGCGGACTGGTCAAGGCCAAGAGCGTCATCAGCATGATGATGATGAGCTTCGGCGCCATGGGCCTCATCGCCGTGCTCTGGGTGCTGTACGGGTACGCGATCGCGTTCCCCGGCGCCGAGGGCACTCTCTTCCCGTGGTCGATCGACGGTGGAGCCATCGGCCTCACCAACGTGCTCGAGACGCCTGAGGGTGCATCGTTCCCGCCGCTCGCCTTCGTGGCCTTCCAGGCGACGTTCGCGATCATCACCGTCGCCCTCGTGTCCGGTGCCATCGCCGACCGCGCGAAGTTCGGTGCGTGGATGGTCTTCGCCGGTGTCTGGGCGACGCTCGTCTACTTCCCCGTCGCGAGCTGGGTCTTCAACTTCGGCCTCGCCGACGACGGATCCTTCGCCTACGGCGGCTGGATCACGCACGGTCTGCAGGACATCTTCGGCGTCGGCGTCATCGACTTCGCCGGTGGAACCGCCGTGCACATCAACGCCGGTGCCGCTGCCCTCGCCCTCGCGCTCGTCCTCGGCCGTCGCGTCGGATTCCAGAAGGGCGTGCACGTCCCCCACAACCCGCCGTTCGTGCTCCTCGGCGCCGGCCTCCTGTGGTTCGGCTGGTTCGGCTTCAACGCGGGCTCCGAGCTCGCGGCGGACAACACCGCGGCGCTCGCGTTCGTCAACACGATCGCCGCTCCCGCCGCTGCGCTCCTCGCCTGGCTGATCGTCGAGAAGATCAAGGACGGCAAGCCGACCTCGATCGGTGCCGCGTCTGGTGCCGTCGCCGGTCTCGTCGCGATCACCCCGGCCTGTGGCTCGCTCGACCCGATCTGGGCCGTCGTCCTCGGCCTCCTCGCCGGTGCGGTCTGCGCCCTCGCGATCGACCTGAAGTTCAAGCTCGGCTTCGACGACTCGCTCGACGTGGTGGGCATCCACCTCGTCGGTGGCCTCATCGGAACGCTGTACCTCGGCTTCTTCGCCCGCGGCACCGGCCTCTTCATGGGCGGCGACGCGTCGCAGCTCCTCGTGCAGGCCATCGCGGCCTTCGCGGTCCTCATCTACTCGTTCGTCCTCGCGTTCGCCATCGGCTGGGTCATCCAGAAGACCATGGGCTTCCGCGTGAAGAACGAGGACGAGGTCGCCGGTATCGACACCGTCGTGCACGGCGAAGAGGGCTACGTCCTGAGCGACGGACGCTAGTCACCACTCGTACGACACATCTCCAGGACGCGGGTCCGGCTCTCGAGCCGGGCCCGCGTCCTCGTCGTTCCCCTGGTGGACGATTGACGAGACCCGCCCGAGCCGTGAGGCTGGACGACCATGAACGACCCCATCGGTGGTGAGCCCCAGGACGACGGACTCGGCGACGGCGGTTACGGATACGACCTCGCGGCGCTTCTCGCCGTGCCGCCTGTGCCGCCGCCCAGGGGATTCGAGGAGCGGTGGCGGACCTGGTTCGACGAGGCGCGCGCGGTCGACCCGGACCCGCTATCGGCGCCGATCGGCCGGATCGGCGGGCGGGAGGTCTCGGTCGTCGACCACGTCGTGGCGGATGGACTGCGGCTGCGGGGGTGGTTCGCCGGCACCGTCGGCGGGGTCGAGGCGGCCGTCGGGATCGTGCACGGCCACGGCTACGGGGGACGCGCGGCACCCGGCTTCGAGCGCGTTCCCGACGACGCCGTCGCGTTCTTCCCCCTGGCTCGCGGTCTCGGGTCGCTCAACGCCGGAGTCGGCGCCCCGACGCCCGAGGGCGGCCACGTCCTCTTCGGCATCGAGTCGGTCGACGCCTACGCGCTTGGCCGGTGCGCCGTCGACCTGTGGCACGCCGCGTCGGCGCTCCACGCGATCGCGGGCTCGCACCTCCCGCTCTACTCGATCGGAGAGAGCTTCGGCGGCGGGATCGGAGCGCTCGCACTCCCGTGGGACGACCGCGTCGTCGGCGCCACGTTGATCGTGCCGAGCTTCGGCCAGTACGACATCCGCTTGGCCCTGCCGTGCGAGGGCAGCGGCGAACGCGTTCGACACCACGTGGCGGAGCACCCCGGGGCGCGCGACGTGCTGCGGTTCTTCGACGCCTCGACCGCGGCCGCGTTCGCGCGCGTGCCCGTGCGCGTGGAGTGCGCCCTCCGCGACCGATCCGTCCCGCCTCCCGGGCAGTTCGCTGTCGCGAACGCTGTTGCGCTCGCCGAGGAGCGGGGGGACGGGGCCGAGCTGGAGCTCGACGTGCAGCCCGCCGGACACGCCGAATACCCGGGGATCGACGAGGTGCACCGTGCCGCTTTCGCTGCGACCCGTTCCCACGTCCGCCGCAGCGTCGACCGCGCGTCCTGAGATGGAGCCGGTGGTGCGCGATTGGCTCTTGTCCCGTCGCTGAACGGCGGGGAGGCTCGATGGATGTTCCGACGAGATGAAGGCAGGACGCCGTGACCGACCCGACCCCCTCCGATCTGCACGACGCCCGGGTCGAGAAGGTCGATCTCGCGGCCGTGCTCGACGGCCTCGACGAATTCTGGTCGCAGCGCGTCGTGGGGGAGGCGAACGGCACGCTCCTCAAGGTCGCGAAGGGCACCGGCTCGACGCTGTGGCACAGCCACGACGACCAGGACGAGACGTTCCTCGTGATGTCGGGGCGCCTCGTCGTCCAGCTGCGGGACCGCGACGTGACCCTCGACCCGGGCGAGATGTTCATCGTGCCGCGCGGTGTGGAGCACTGCCCGATCGCGCCGGACGAGGCGCGCTTCCTCATCCTGGGAACGTCGATCACGTCCAACGCCGCCGGCGGTAAGCCGGCCTGGAGCGCGCGGCCCGCCTCCGCGTGACCGGCCCTCTCGCCGTTGGTTCTGCGAGATCACCGTGGAAGCGGTACGGCGGCGGAGAGCGCCGTGGTTCAGGAAGGGCGTAGGGTTTTTCTCAGCCCGTGAGTCACCGCTCACCGGCGCTCGCCTCGTGATGAAGGACCCGCACTCATGAAGATCCTGTCGATCCAGTCGGCCGTCGCCTACGGGCACGTCGGCAACTCGGCCGCCGTGTTCCCCCTCCAGCGCATCGGCGTGGAGGTGCTGCCGGTCTACACCGTCAACTTCTCGAACCACACCGGATACGGCGCGTGGCGCGGGCCGCTCATCTCGCCGGAGCAGGTCGCCGACGTGATCACGGGCATCGAGGACCGGGGCGTGTTCCCGCAGATCGACGCCGTGCTGTCCGGGTACCAGGGTGGCGTCGGCATCGGCGACGTGATCGTGGATGCGGTCCGCCGGGTGAAGGAGGCGAACCCCTCGGCGATCTATGCCTGCGACCCCGTCATGGGCAACGCGAAGTCCGGCTGCTTCGTCGCTCCTGAGATCCCGATCCTCCTGCGCGAGCGCGTGGTACCGGCCGCCGACCTCATCACGCCGAACCAGTTCGAGCTCGGGTTCCTCACCGGCACGGAGCCGGCGGACCTCGAATCGACGCTCGAATCCGTGGATCTCGCCCGCGCGATGGGTCCGTCGATCGTGCTCGTGACGAGCGTCGAGCGTCCGGACCGCGATCCGGAGACGATCGAGATGCTCGCGGTGGACGACGACGGCGCCTGGCTCGTGGCGACGCCGCAGCTGCCGATCAAGGCGAACGGCTCGGGCGATGTGACGGCTGCGCTCTTCACGGCCCACTACCGCGAGACGGGCTCGGCGCAGACCGCTCTCGAGCGCACGGCGTCGAGCATCTTCGACCTCATCGACCTGACGTACCGCTCGGGTGAGCGCGAGCTGCAGCTCGTGGAGGCGCAGGAGTTCTACGCGAACCCGCGCATGCAGTTCACGGCGGCCCGCGTCCGCTGACCCGGCCGGACGTCGCCGAGCGCGACAGGAACAGCCGAGCGCGCCACGAGATCGTGGCGCGCTCGGCTGTATGTGTAGCGCTCGGCGGGGTCACCGCCGGGGCCGAGGGTCAGTCGGCGAGGATCGCGTAGAGGGCACGACGGGTCTCGTCGAGCTTCTCCGCCGCGGCCGTGCGCTGGGCGTCGGTCGCGTCGTGCATGAGCGGCTTCACGACGCCCATGAGCTTCATGAGGCTGGTCTGGAACGCGTCCTCACCCTCCGTCTTGTCGGTGGTGGCGGCCCAGGCCGCTTCGATCGCCTCAGCGTTCTCGGCGACGTAGGCGGTGCCGGCCTCGCTGAGCGCGTAGACGCTCTTCGAGCCCGACTCGTCGGCGACGATGAGGTCCTCGTCGACGAGCTGCTGCAGCGTGGGGTAGACGGAGCCGGGGCTCGGACGCCAGGTGCCCTCGCTGCGGTCGGCGATGCTCTTGATCAGGCCGTAGCCGTTCGAGGGACCGTCGGAGAGGAGGGACAGGATCGCGAGCCGGACGTCGCCGCGGCGGGCCCGTCCGCGTCCGCGGCCCGGGCGGCCGGGACCGAATCCGGGGCCGAAGCCGCCGAATCCGGGACCGAAGCCGAAGCCGCCCTGGGGTCCGCCGGGTCCCCTGCGGGGGTGGCCGGGACGGAAGCCGAAGGCGCGACGGTCGTCGTGTTCGTTGTCATGGCTGTCGTTGTGGTCGTGGGTGTGGGGGCGCATGAGCGCTCCTTTCGGTCGAAGTGGTTTTGGGATCGCGACCGACCCGGTCGCGATAGCTCAAAGATATATCGCCGAATATCGCTTGTCAAGACCTCGTCGACCTGAACGGTCGCGACGACCCGTGCGGCCGATACGCGTCGGGGACGGAATCGGACGGTCGGGGGGAAGTCGGCGATGGACGTGAACACAGGACCGTTCAACGGACGCGGGGGTCGAGGGCGGCGGCTGAGCGCGGCCGGCGAGGACGGAGCGGTCATCGACATCTGGGACAAGGACATCACGAAGATCAGCCTCGACGTGGACGTGACCGACGAGGAATGCGTAGCGCCGTGACCCGGCGCTGTCTCCGGAGTGTCAGCGGAGGATCGGCGGCAGACCGCGTGAGACGCGCAGCTTCTGCGCCCGGCGTTCGATGAGGTAGTAGCGCCACGCGACCGGGACCGAGAGCAGCGAGAGCACGAGGAAGCCCCACTCGACCGGACCCAGATCGCTGTCGTCCGGGTTCCGCGCGAGGATCCCGTTCGCCTGGGCGATGAGGACGCCGACGAGCACGAGGACGAAGGCGTTGATGACGGACAGGAGGACCGCGAGGAACAGCAGGCCGCCCGCCGAGTTGACCGGTGTGACGATGCTGCCGACGTCGCCCTTGTAGACGCCGTACTCCTCGGGTGTGAGGCCGCGCCGCTCCGCGTCTTCCGCCGACAGCTTCTGGGAGAGACCGGGCGGACGGACGGCACGCGGTGTCGGCGGCCTGCGCGCGAACCTCACGATCGACACGACGAGGACGACGAGGGCCGCGGCGATGCCGACGAGCATCATGACGAAGACGGCCCTGGTCAGCTCGCGCGGTGGACCGACGGAGCGGAGCGCGAGGGTGACGACCACCGCCGCGAGGATGACCGCCGGGATGGCGAGCAGGGGGAGGACCCACATGCGGTGCCGACGAGGGGCAAGTGCTGGTGGTGTCGTCACCGTCTCATTGTGTCCGGTTCCGGCGTCGACGCGCGCGGCGACGGACCGTTCGAGGACGGTCAGGCGGGTGGAGCCGTCGTCGCACGACGGACCAGACGGGTGGGGAGGCGGACGTGCAGGTGGTCGGGCTGCTCTCCGGCCATGAGGGCGATGAGCATCTGCACGGCGGTGCCGCCGAGGTTCTGCATGGGCTGGCGGATCGTGGTGAGCGCCGGGTTCAGTCGCGACGCCTCCGGGACGTCGTCGAACCCCACGACGGACAGGTCGTGCGGAACCGCGAGTCCACGCCGAGACGCCACCTCGATGGTCGCGATGGCCATGAGGTCGTTCGCGGCGAACACGGCGGTCGGTCGGTCGGGGAGCGACAGGAGAGCCTCGGCCGGTTCGCGAGAGGCGTCCTGCAGGTACATGCCCACGCGGATGAGCGCCGGATCCACGGGGATGCCCGCCTCCACGAGCGCGCGCCGGTAGCCGGCGTCGCGCGCGATCGACGACCGCAGGTCCGGGCGTCCGGCGAGGAATCCGATGCGACGGTGCCCGAGTTCGATGAGATGCCGGGTCGCCTGCATCGCTCCTGTGAAGCTGTCCGACTCCACGGTGGGAAGGTCGGCGCGGCCGGTGTGCGGGTCGATCGCCACGACGGGGATCTCGGTCGACGCCCCCACGACGGTGGGCGTCACCATGATCGCGCCGTCGATGAGGGTGCCGCTCAATCGGCTGAGGGAGCGCCGCTCCCAGCCCTCGCTGTCGCGCTGGCGGGTGCCGCTGTAGGCGAGCAGGTCGTAGCGCGAATCGTGCAGCGCGGCGCCGACGCCCTTGAGGATCTCGGCGCTGAACGGCTCGAAGTCGGCCACGAGCACCCCGATGACGCCCGTCCGGTGCGATCGCATCGAGCTCGCCACGAGACTCGACTCGTATCCGAGCTCCTGCACGGCGTCGAGGACCCTCTGCGCGGTGGCCGCGGCGATCCCGTAGCGGCCGTTGACCGCCTTCGACACCGTGGCGACGGAGACGCCGGCGGCCGCTGCGACGTCGTGGATCGTGGGGCGAGGTGGCATGGAGGTCACCATACGCCCTTTGGAAAATGTTTTCGAAAACGTTTGACACTATTTTCTGGCCGGGTGAGACTTTCACCGTCCGAGGGGACGCCCACAGCAGAGTTGCCGGCGCCCGCCCGGACAGCGCCGCCCGAGAGGGCACGGATTCACTCCCCCCTTGGTGATCCCCCGGGACACACCGCTCAACGAAGAGAACAGGTCGAAACATTCATGAAGGCCACCAAGATCCTCGCCGGATCCTCCGCCCTCCTCCTCGCGGGACTCGCGCTCAGTGCGTGTTCCACGGACGACGGCGGCGGGTCCTCCGACGGCAGCGTCTCGATGACGCTCTGGCAGAACTCCACCACTGGTCCGGGACAGGAATTCTGGGACCAGACCATCGCCGACTTCGAGGCGGAGAACCCGGGCGTCACGATCGAAGCCCAGGCGATCCAGAACGAAGACCTCGACGGCAAGCTCCAGACCGCCCTCAACTCGGGCGACGCCCCCGACGTCTTCCTCCAGCGCGGCGGCGGCAAGATGGCCGCGATGGTCGCGGCCGGTCAGCTCATGGACCTCACCGACCTCCTCTCGGACGAGGCGACGACCGAGATCCCCGAGGGCTCGTTCTCCGCGAACTCGCTCGACGACAAGGTCTACGCGATGCCCGTCGCCGTTCTCCCCGGCGGCATCTTCTACAGCCAGGACCTCTTCGACGACGCCGGCATCACCGCGGCGCCGACGACGATGGACGAGCTCGACGACGCCGTCTCGGCGCTCAAGGACTCCGGCGTGCAGCCGATCGCCCTCGGTGCGAAGGACGCTTGGCCCGCCGCGCACTGGTACTACTTCTTCGCTCTCCGCGAGTGCAGCCAGGACACGCTCGCCGAGGCAGCCGACACGATGAACTTCGACGACGACTGCTGGGTCCGCGCAGGCGAGGACCTCGAGGACTTCGCCGCTACCGAGCCCTTCAACGAGGGCTTCCTCACGACCGCCGCCCAGCAGGGCGCCGGAAGCTCTGCAGGACTCCTCGCCAACCACCAGGCCGGTATGGAGCTCATGGGTGCCTGGAACCCCGGCGTGATCGCCTCGCTGACCCCGGACGAGCAGCCGCTCCCCGACCTCTCCTGGTTCCCGTTCCCCGAGGTCGAGGGCGGTGACGGTGGCGAGGGCGCGATCCTCGGTGGCGTCGACGGCTACTCCTGCTCGGCGACCGCTCCCACGGAGTGCGCGGACTTCCTGAACTACCTCGCCACGAGCGACGTGCAGGAGAACTACTACAAGGCGTTCAATGCGCCGCCCGTGAACACGGTCGCCCAGGAAGCCGTCACCGAGCCGTACCTGCAGTCCATCCTGGAGTCGTACAACGCGGCCCCGTACGTCTCGCAGTGGCTCGACACGGTCTACGGCCTCAACGTCGGCAACGCGCTGAACGTGGGCGTCGTCGACCTCCTGGCGGGCAAGAGCACGCCTGAGCAGCTCGTGGAAGCCGTCAACGCCGCCGCGGCGAAGGCATAGCGCTCATGTTGCAGACCCCGGTCGGTTCGTCGAACGAGGCGAACACCCCGGCGGGCGTCGCCACTGGCGGCGCCCTCCGGGGCGCGGGTCCCCAGTCGCCGCCGCCCAGCCCCGTCGGGGTGCGCGGCCGCGCCTGGGGCGCCCGGCTCGAGATCGCGGTGCTCGTCGGCCCCGCCCTCATCGTCTTCCTCGGCTTCGTGATCTTCCCGATCGTGATGGCCGCCTACTACGGCTTCTTCAGCTGGCAGGGCTTCGGCGTACCCACCGACTTCGTGGGGTTCCGCAACTACCTGACGATCCTGCAGGACCCCACGTTCCACGACGCGCTCCGTCACAACGCGATCATCGTCGTGCTCTCGCTCGTGCTCCAGGGGCCCGTCGCCATCCTGCTCGCGCTCCTCCTCAACCAGAAGCTGCGCGGACAGTCGATCATCCGCGTCCTCATCTTCGTGCCGTACGTGATCTCCGAGGTCGTCGTGGGAACGGGCTGGAGCCTCATGCTCCAGACGAACGGCGCCGTCAACGGACTGCTCGAGAAGCTCGGTCTCGAGTCGGCCCAGCAGGACTGGCTCTCGAACCCCGACATCGCCATCTGGACACTCATGGCGATCATCACCTGGAAGTACATCGGCTTCGCGGTGATCCTGTTCCTCGCGGGACTGCAGGGCATCCCCGAGGAGCTGTCGGAGGCCGCGGCGATCGACGGCGCCTCCTACTGGCAGATCCAGCGGCTCATCGTCCTGCCGCTGCTCGCTCCGACGCTGCGCATCTGGGCGTTCCTCTCCATCATCGGAGCGCTCCAGCTGTTCGACCTCGTCTACATCATCTGGGGCCAGTACGTCTCGTCGACGGCTGGGACCTCCACGATGGCGACCTACCTCGTCACGAATGGTCGCAACTCGGGCAACTTCGGGTACGGCAACGCCGTCGCCGTCGTGCTGTTCCTCATCTCACTCGTCGTCGCCCTCATCTATCAGCGGTACGTGCTCCGGCGCGACACCGCCGGGGCGATCACCGGAAAGGCCGGACGATGACCGCCACACTCGAGACCGTCAACATGCCGGGCGTCAGCCCGCGCGGCCCAGGACCGAGCAAGGCGCCGATCCGACGTGGACTCGGCCGGCCCTTCGGCTACGTCGCGGCCGTCGTCATCATCGTCGCGATGCTCGCGCCCGTCGCGTTCATCATCATCGGCGGATTCCGGTCGAACAGCGAGATCACGACGGACCCCGCTGGGCTGCCGACGGTCTGGAACATCGGCAACTACCTCGACGTGCTCACAGGCGGCGTCTTCTGGCGGCAGGTGCTCAACTCCACGATCGCGGGGGCGGCGACGACCCTCGGCGTGGTCGTGCTGGGCCTCATGGCGAGCTACGTCCTCGCCCGCTACGACTTCCGCGGACGCGGCGCCCTCTACGCGACGTTCGCCGCCGGTCTCATGTTCCCGATGACCGTGGCCATCACGCCGCTCTACATCCTCATCAAGAACCTGGGCCTCATGAACTCGCTCGGCGGGATCATCCTTCCGCAGATCGCGTTCGCGCTGCCCACGACGATCATCATCCTCGTGCCGTTCCTGCGGGCCATCCCGGACGAGATCCAGGAGGCCGCGTTCATCGACGGTTGCAGCCGCCTCGGCTTCTTCTGGCGCATGGTCGTGCCGCTCGCGATGCCCGGCGTCATCACGGTGGGCATCCTCGCCTTCATCGCGAGCTGGAACAGCTACCTGCTGCCCCTGTTCATCCTGAACAACCAGGAGACGTTCACGCTGCCCCTCGGCGTGCAGGCGTTCTCGTCGCAGTACTCGGTGGACACCGCCAGGGTGCTCGCGTTCACATCGCTGTCGATGATCCCGGCCCTGCTGTTCTTCGCCTTCTTCGAACGCCGTATCGTCGGCGGCCTCACCGGAGCGGTCAAGGGATGACCGCCGAAAGGACCCTGTCCGTGCACGAGTACTCCGAGCGGGTCCGTGACCTGCTCTCACGCATGACCCTGGACGAGAAGCTCGCGCAGCTCGTCGGATTCTGGGTGGACCAGGGCGACGAGGTCGTGGCCCCGCTCGCCGGCGAGATGGCCACGAGTACGCGCTACGAGGAGTTCACGCGGCACGGTCTCGGTCAGCTCACGCGGGTGTACGGGACGCGTCCCGTGGACCCCGTGGAGCGGGCGGCGTGGCTCTGGGAGGAGCAGCGTCGGCTCGTCGCCGAGACGCGACTCGGGATCCCGGCCCTCGTGCACGAGGAGTGCCTCACGGGACTCGCCGCCTGGCAGGCGGCCACGTTCCCGACACCTCTCGCGTGGGGGGCGTCGTTCGACCCCGAGCTCGTGGAGGAGATGGCCGCGTTCATCGGACGGTCGATGCGCGAGATCGGCGTGCACCAGGGGCTCGCCCCCGTGCTGGACGTCATCCGCGACCCGCGATGGGGCCGCGTCGACGAGTGCATCGCGGAAGACCCCTACGTCGTCGGCACCATCGGCACCGCGTATGTCCGTGGGCTGCAGTCCAGCGGAGTGCATGCCACGCTCAAGCACTTCGTCGGGTACTCCGCGTCGCAGGCCGGCCGTAACCACGCGCCGGTGCACGCCGGAGCGCGGGAGATCAACGACGTGCTGCTGCCGCCGTTCGAGATGGCCGTGCTCGACGGCGAGGTCCGCTCGGTCATGAACTCGTACGCGGAGATCGACGGTGTCCCCGTCGGCGCCGACCCCACCTACCTCACCGAGGTCCTCCGGGAGCGCTGGGGATTCGACGGCACCGTCGTGTCCGACTACTTCTCCGTCGCCTTCCTCCACCTCATGCACGCCGTCGCCGCCGACCGCGGCGAGGCCGCCGCGCTCGCGCTCGCCGCGGGCATCGACGTGGAGCTGCCGACGGGCGACGCGTTCCTCGAGCCGCTCGCCGAGCGCGTCCGCGACGGACGTGTCGACGAAGCCCTCGTGGATCGCGCCGTGCTGCGAGTGCTCGCGCAGAAGGACGAGCTCGGGCTCCTCGACGCCCGCTTCGACGAGGCGCCCACGGCGATCGACCTCGACACCCCCGAGCACCGCGCGATTGCACTGCGGCTCGCCGAGGAGTCGGTGATCCTGCTCGCGAACGACGGCGTCCTCCCGCTCGCCGGCTCGACATCGGCACCCGCGACCATCGCCGTGATCGGGCCGAACGCCGACTCGTCCGATGCGCTCATGGGCTGCTACTCGTTCGTGAACCATGTGCTCGCGCACCACCCGGGCGTGGAGGCGGGCATCGCCCTGCCGAGCGTGCTCGAGTCGTTGCGCGACGAGATGCCCGGAACGGTCGTGACTCATTCTGTTGGGTGCGCAGTGGAGGGGGACGACCGTTCCGGGTTCGCCGAGGCGGAGGCGGTGGCGGCGGCCGCCGATCTCGCCGTCGTCGTGGTCGGCGATCGTGCCGGGCTCTTCGGGCGCGGCACCGTGGGGGAGGGCAACGACGTGGAGTCGCTCGAACTCCCCGGCGTGCAGCGGCATCTCGTCGAGGCTGTGCTCGCCACCGGGACCCCGGTCGTACTCGTGGTGCTCTCCGGCCGGCCGTACGCCATTGGGTGGGCGCTCGACTCGGCCGGAGCGCCGGGGGCCGTCGTGCAGGCGTTCTTCCCCGGCGAGGAGGGGGGACGGGCGCTCGCGGGCGTGCTGTCGGGGCGCGTCCAGCCCTCGGGCCGGCTGCCCGTCTCCCTTCCGCGATCCGCGGGCGCCCAGCCCTTCACCTACCTGCATCCGATCCTCGGGGGCTCGTCGGAGATCACGAGCGCCGACGTCACCCCGGTGCGTCCGTTCGGGTTCGGGCTGTCGTACACGCGGTTCGTGCACAGCGACCTCGCGGTGGACGAGAGCGTCGACGCGGGGGCGGCGTTCTCCGCGACCGTTCGCGTCTGCAACGCGGGCGACCGTGCCGGCGTCGACGTCGTCCAGCTCTACGGGCACGACCTCTTCGCCCAGGTGACGCGCCCCGTCGCTCAGCTTCTCGGCTACGCGCGCATCGCGCTCGAGCCGGGCGAGGAGGCGGTGGTGCGCTTCACCGTGCCGACGCCGCGGCTCGCGTTCACGGGCATCCGCGGCGGACGGATCGTGGAGCCGGGAACGGTCGACCTCTGGGTGGGCACCCCGTCGGATGTGGAGACCACCGCGACCATCGACGTCACGGGCGTGGAATACCGCGTGACCACGGCGGACGAGCGCTACGTGGAGGTCTCCGTTGAGCGCACCTCGCCAGCGGCCCTCGCGGGCTGACGCCCCCCGCCCGCTTCACCTCGCCGCCCTCCCGCCCTCTTCACCTGGCCGCCCTCCCGCCCTCCACCACATGCCGCGTTTGAGCGTGTTTGCACCGTTGTACCGGTGCAAACACGCTCAAACGCGGCATATGGCGGGGGTGGAGGGTGCGGGGTGCGGAGGTGGATCAGCAGGTGATCGCCGTATAGGGGGCGGTGATCGTCGCGGATGTGGCGACACCGTTCGGACGCACGACGAGCGTGATGGTCGCGGTTCCCGAGGGGATCGACGCCCCGCCGGACGAGAGCGTGGGTGCGACGGTGGCGCCGTCGGCGACCCCGTTGAACTGGCGGCCCCCGTACGACGTCGCGATCCCGATGTCGACAGCCCGTCCCGACTCGTTGTGAGCACGAACCGTGACGCGGGCCACGCCGTTCGCGCACGTCGACGTGGCCGTCGCGTCCACGTCGAACGGCTGATCGCTCGGGTAGGCGTCCGACACGGCGAGGGAGATGGTGGCGTTCAGACGGTCGCCCTGCTCATAGAAGAGGTACGTCTTGCCTTCGGCCGAGACGATCTCGGGGGCCGCCGCGCGGATGAGCTTCGTCGGGTCTGCCGGGTCGGGAAGGCCGTAGAGCGCGACGAGCGGCCCGGTGGTCGTGAGGGTGGGATCCACGGTGCGCGAATGGATGCGACCGGAACCGGCGTGGTAGATCACGTACAGCTGTCCCTCCCACTCCCAGAGGTTCCCTCCGGACACGTTGTCGCCGTCGGAGCCGCCTCCGACAAGCGGGGTGGGACGGACGACCCAGTCGAGTCCGTCCACGGACTCCGCCACGCGGATGCGCCGTTTGTTGCCGAGCTTGTCCATGTAGAACATGGCGTACTCGTAGATCGACGCGGGGTCGGGGTGCGGGAAGACACGCGCGTAGGAGGTCTCCGTGACGCCCGTACCGCTCGCCGCGTTGTCGACGGCGATCTTCTCGTAGTCGAAGGTGATGCCGTCGTCGGAGGAGGCGATGCGGGTGACGTCGTTTCCGCCGTGGAAGTAGAGGAAGAGCTTGTCGGCTTGGGTGTTCCAGATGACGTCGGGGCTGGAGACGTGGTAGGTGGAGTAGTGGGGTTGCCAGACGTTGGCGACGACCGGGTTGGCGGTGTGTTCGGTCCAGGGTCCGTCGAGGTCGTCGGCGTACATGAGGGAGATTCCGCCGGGGTTCTCGTGGGGTGCGTAGTAGAGGTACCACTCGCCCAGCGGGTTCGCGAAGTACTCGGATGCGTGCAGGACGCTCGGGAAGATCTGCTCGCCGGTGGGGTTGTAGGTGAGCTGCGAGTCCACGGTAATCTCGCCGACCTCCGTGAACACCGGGAGAGGAGCGAGCGCGACTGCCGACGGCGGACTGTACTCCGTCACCGTCGCTCCGAGAGCGAGTGCGCCTGCCGCCGCGAGGGCGGCGAGCCGCATGAACCGGGACCGGGGATGGCGTGACATGGTTCCTCCAAGAGAGACGTGTCCGGAGCGGACGGGAGTGACGGGCGGGCGCTGACGGCAGTCAGCCCTTGAGCCCCGAGAACCCGATGCCGCTCACGATCTGTCGCTGGAAGGCGAGGAAGATCAGGATGGGCGGGATCGTGGCGATGAGGAGTCCCGCGATCAGGAACGCGGGATCGGTGTTCTGCGCGAGTCGTGGCAGTGCGACGGCGAGGGGCTGGGTCGCGGGATCCGACAACACGATGAGCGGCCACAGGAAGTCCTTCCACGCCGTCATGATCGACAGCAGCGACACGACCGCGAGGATCGGCTTCGACAGGGGCAGCACGATGCGCCAGAAGATCGTGAACCATCCGGCGCCGTCGATCTGGGCGGCCTCGAAGAGCTCCCGTGGGATCTCGTCGAAGAACTGCCGCACCAGGAGGATGTTGAACGCGTGCGCTCCGGCGGGCAACCACACAGCCCACCAGGAATCGGCGAGGGAGATGCCGAGCCCCGGCAGGTCGAGGATCGTCAGGTAGAGGGCGATGAGCGTCACGGTGCCGGGCACGAAGAGCGTCACGAGGAATCCGCCGTAGACGATCCGTCCGTAGAACGGACGGATGATCGCGAGCGCGAAGCCGGCCGTCGTCGCGACGATCAGCTGGACCGCCCAGGATCCCGCGACGAGACCGACGGTGTTGGCCAGGTACTGGCCGATCCCGAGCAGGTTCCACGCGTCGACGATGTTCGACCAGCGGGCGGGGTCGGGGATGAGGCTCAGCGGGCGGTTGACCAGATCGGTCGTCGTCGAGATGGCCGCCCGCACCATCCAGAGGAGGGGCACGGCGCCGAGCGCGACGAGGGCGACGAGGAGCACCGTGTGCATCGAGCGCCACCCGATACGCGTCGAGCGTCGCTTCCAGTCGAACGTCGACAGGATGCTCCGCGCACGTTCCGGCCGAGGGGTGGCCGTGCGCCTGGACGACGACGCCGGGGGAGCGGGGTCGGCCACGGGCGTCGGGATCGGAGTGGGCGGGGCTGTCGCGGTCATGAGGTACTCCAGGAACGGGTCACGCGGAGGTAGACGGCGGAGACGACGACGAGCACCCCGGCCAGGAGCACGCTGAGCGCCGTGGCCACGCCGTAGTTTCCGAAGAGGAAGGCGTAGCGGTAGATCATGAGGAGGATCGTGACGGTCGCGTTCGCCGGCCCGCCGTCCGTCATGACGTAGGGCTCGGTGAACACCTGGAGCGCTCCGATGATCTGGAGGAGCAGCAGCACGAGGATCACACCGCGGAGTCGGGGGAGGGTGACGAACCGCACGCGCTGCCACACCGATGCGCCGTCGAGCTCGGCGGCCTCGTACTGCTCGGACGGCACACCCGAGAGGGCGGCGAGGTAGATGAGGATCGCGGTACCCGCACCCGACCAGGTCGCGACGATCACGAGGCTCGGCATCGCGAGCTCGGGCGACTGCAGCCAGGGGAGGGGGCCGATCCCGACCAGTCCGAGCAGGCTGTTGACGACGCCGCCCTCACCGGGGTTGAAGAAGGTCTTCCACAGGAGGACCGAGACCACAGGGGGCACGACGACCGGGAGGTAGGACAGCACGCGTGCGAGAGTGCCGCCGCGGCGCAGCTCGGAGATGAGGACGGCGCACAGCAGGGGGATCGGGAGACCGATCGCGAGGGACAGCACCGAGAACCACAGCGTGTTGAGTGCGGCCGTGGGAAGGAGCGGGTCGGCGAAGAGGGCGTCGAAGTTCGCGGTTCCCACCCACTCGGCGGGGGAGACGAGGTTCGTGCGCTGGAACGCGAGCACCACGCTGCGGCCGATCGGCCACCATGCGAAGTATCCGAAGAGGACGAGCGATGGCAGCAGGAAGACGGCGCCGGCGACGGCCGCGCGGCGACGCGCGCTCCCCCGGCCCCGGCGACGGGCGGGGGGAGGCGCGGTCGCCTCCGCGACGCGCGGAGCAGGCGCGTCGCGGAGGCCGGGTGGCGCGATCGTCATGATGCGTTCTGCGCCAGGATCGCGTTGACGCGGGTCTCCGCGTCGTCGAGCAGGGAATCGATGTCCGCCGACTCATCGGTCAGGATGGCCTGGACGAGCGGATCGAGTGCCGCGTAGATCTCCTGCGAGGCCACGGGCGGTTCGGCCACGTATTCGAGCGAGCCGAGCGAGTCGACGTACGACGCGAAGTGGTCGACGTCCACGTTGACGTACTCGGAGATCGCATCCGTGTAGGAGGCGTAGGTCTTGTCGTCGAAGATCGGCAGTACCGGTACACCGACGGGCAGGCCGTCAGCGGCGCTCGCCTTCGCGGTCTCGGCCGCGACCTCCGTGTCGTAGTTGGGACGCAGGGCGCGGTAGTCCATCCACTTCACGGCGGCTGCGCGCTCGGCGTCCGTCGCCTTCGCGTTCACCATGAGCACGGTCGCGCCGGCCAGGGTGGCGTCCGCTCCGCCCTGCGGCATGGCACCGGCGCCGAAGGCCTCGGGGTCGCCGCCGGAGGCGATGTAGTTCGGGTAGACGTCCGGTGGGGCAGAGATCCACATGCCCACGTTGCCGGCGGTGAATTCGGCGACGAGGTCCTCCTGCTTGCCGAGCACGTTGTCGCCGAGTGAGTCGTCCTCCCACCGCATCTGCTTCCACCACTCGAGGACGTCCTTGGTGGGCTCGTCGTTGAACGATGCCGTCCAGGTTCCGTCGGAGCCCTGCTCGATGACGCTGCCGCCATACGTGTAGGTGTAGCCGGTGAGGTGCCAGCCGCCCGAGTTGTTCGTCGTGATCTCCCCGAACCCGACCTTCCCGGTCTTCTCGGTGATGGCCTTGGCCGCCTCGCGCACCTCGTCCCACGTGGTGGGCGGGGCGTCGGGGTCGAGACCGGCCTGCTCGAAGAGCGTGCGGTTGTAGACGAGTCCGAACGCGTAGCTCTTCTCCGGGATGCCGTAGACCGCGCCGTCCTCCTCGAGGAACTCCATGACGCGCGGGTTGAGCGCGTCGAAGCTCTCGACGTCGGCGAGCTCGGCGGAGAGGTCGGCCACCTGCCCGCGCTCGATGAGCGACGGCGGTTCCGTGAGCGGCACCCGGAGCAGGGTGGGTGCGCTGCCGCCGGCGAGCCGGGTCACGAAGGTCTTCGCGTCCCAGGGCACGTCGGACGCCTCGATGCGGATGTCCGGGTTGAGGTCCTCGAACTCCGCCACCTGCTTCTCGAACAGCTCGAGGGCTGCCGTGTTGGTGGCGGCGGGCTTGCCCATGATCTCGATCGTGGTGATGTCGCCGTCGTCCCCACCGGCGTCCTGGCTGCACGACGCCGTGCCCAGGACCAGCGGGACCGCGACGATGGCCGCGATGGCCGATCGCGTGCGATTCTTCATCGTTCTCCTCCAGAGGATGTCGGCTGCTCTCTCGCAGCGTCGGGTGTCGGCACGAGTTCCGGTTCGGGAGGAGATCCCGAGCACGTCGGTGTGCGTCCTCGACCATAGTGGGACCACTTCACACGAAAAGCAATAGAAAATAACAAAAGAGAAATGCAAGGTTTAAGTCTTGTGAACTTGAACCGACTGTGGTCGAATCGCTCACATGGCTCCTCCCGCGTCGTCGTCACCGTCGATCCGTCGTCCACCCGCTCTCGTCGTGATGGGCGATGCGGCGTACTCCGATCTCTTCGACGCCGGCCTCGCCGCGCGGCTCTCCGCCCTTCTCGACCTCCGCGTCCCCCCTCGCGTCAGTGAGCTGAGCTCACCGTCCACGCGGTCGCGTCTGGCCGAGATCGAGGTCCTCGTCACGGGATGGGGTGCTCCGCCGATCGACCAGGACGTGCTCGATGCCGCGCCCGCGCTGCGCGCTGTGTTCCACACGGGCGGTTCGGTGAAGTCGCTCATGACGCAGGCCGCATGGGATCGGGGCATCGTCGTCACGTCGGCGGCCGAGGCGAACGCCATTCCGGTGGCCGAGTTCGCCCTCGCGACGATCCTTCTCGAGGGCAAGCGCGCGCGGCAGTATGCGCGCGGTCTGCGCGAGCACCGCGACGGTGACGACTCCTGGCGCCGCCACGTGCCACCGGCCGTGAACTACCGCGGCACGGTCGGTCTCGTCGGTTTCTCGCGCGTCGGTCGTCGGGTCGCCGAGCTCCTGCGGCCCTTCGACCTCCGCGTCCTCGTCTTCGATCCCGTCGTGGATCCCGGGGCGGTCGCCGCGTCGGGAGCCACGTCCGTCGACCTCGAGACCCTCGCCCGCCGCAGCGACATCGTGAGCCTGCATGCTCCGGAGCTCCCCGAGACGCGCGGGATCGTGGGTCGCCGGTTCCTCTCACTCCTTGCGGACGACTCCGTGCTCATCAACACGGCGCGCGGCGGGCTCGTCGATCAGGACGCCCTCGTCGCCGAGTGCGCGAGCGGACGCCTGCGGGCCGTCCTCGACGTGACGGAGCCCGAGCCCCTGCCCGCCGACCACCCGTTCTACACGTTGCCCACCGTGGAGCTCACGCCGCACATCGCGGGGTCCATGCACGCCGAGACGCACCGCATGACGGAGTCGGCACTCGGCGAGATCGACCGCTACGTGCGCGGCCTCCCGCTGCGCCACGCGATCGACGGCCGCGCCCTCGGCGTGCTCGCGTAGCTGCAGAAACGGAAGCGGGGTGGGTCGTCCTTCCCGGTCGTTCTGCGCCTCCGTCCGTTCGTCGATTCCGGCACGCACGACTCGTCCCCCCGGAGCGCGCATGGCGCACCCCGGGGGGACGAGACGATCACCGACCGATCAAGGGATCGTCGGGCCCGCCACCGGGGTGGTCGACACCACCCCCGACGTCGTGTCGGTCGTCCGCACCGAGTAGGTGTGCGGACCCCGTGGCAGGGTCAGCGTCACCGCGTAGGCCTTCCCATCGATGACGTTCGTGTCGCTCGCCGACACGGCCGTCATCGTCTTGATCACGCCGTCGACGACGAGCTGGACGACGTGGGGCGCCTGGCCGTCCGCGTCGGTGTAGGTGGTCGTGAACGTCACGGGCGTCGTCGCGCTCGCGCTGCTCGGCGAGAAACCGGTGCCCATGAGCGTCGGCGCCGTACCCGAGGCCTTATTGGTCAGCTCCACGTCGTCGACGAAGAGAGTGCCGTCCGTGTCGGCCGTCTGCTGCAACCACAGCACGATCTTGAGCTTCGACAGGTCGAGGTCGGGGAACGCCGTCAGGTCGAAGTCGTAGTCGGTCCACGCGTTCGGCACCGCCACGGGGGTGTTCCCCGACAGCTTGTAGTTGTGGACCCCGTCGGTGACGTCGATCCTCACCCGGTTGTTCGGCGATGGACTCTTCATCGTGAGTGACAGGAAGCCGTAGCCGCGCGCGTCGATCGAGTGATGCCACGGTTGGAACTTTGCCTGAGACATCGCCGTCGCCGGGTTCTGGAAGAATTTCGCCGCCGTGCGGCCGTCCTCCGTGACGTTCGTGACCGAGCCCACCCCCGCGTGGTTGTTGTACCAGTTGACCCACGTGTATCCCTGCATGCCGAAGACGCCGTCCTTGCCGAAGCCGTCGTAGAGCAGCGGTGTGGACGGGGTCGGCAGCGGCGGGGCCACCCGGTAGTGCGTCGAACTGTAGCTGTACGCGCCGCTCGCCATCGTGCCCCTCACGTCGACGCGTGCCGTCGTGAACGGGGCGAGCGCGTCCACGTTGAACGTCCCGGTCGAGACGCCGCCGGAGCTCGTCATCGGCGTCCAGTTCGGTCCGATCGCGTGGTTCGTGAGCGACGAGCCGCTCTGGGCGAAGACGGTGACGTCACCGGTCACGTAGTCGCCCGGCAGCGGCGACGTGACGGTGAGCGCGACGGGCGGAGTGCCCGTCGAGCTCGGGGCGTCGCCTACCGCGGTGAGCCCGAAGATCGAGTAGAGGAAGCCGGCCTGGATGCTGATGCTGTACTCGTTGTACCGCCACTGCTGTCCGCTGTCCTGCCAGACGGGACGGTCCTCGTACCAGGGCATCCCGCTCGTGGGGTCGAGCGGATCGGTCGCGTTCGGTCCGCTCACGAGGGCCCCGGGGAGGACGACGCCGGTGCCGGTCTGGCTCTGCGCCTCCTCGTCGAGGCGGGTGTGCAGGAATCGGACGCTGTCGCGACCCACACCCGAGACCCAGCTCGTGTTCCACGGGTTGTTGCCCATCATCCAGTACATGCCCTTGAGCACCGCTCGCAGGGCGCGCTGGTCGCCGAAGAGCTCGTAGTAGCGCAGGGTGTCCGCCATGTAGGACGCGTGCGGCTCGTTGACGCCGAAGTTCTTGAACTGGTCGACGACGCCGTACGGGGTGTCGTCGGTCGAGGAGAGCACGTAGTCGAGCTGCTGCTTGAGGTAGCGCTGGATGTTCGTCTTTCCGCTCGCCGTTGCGACGGGGTACAGCTCGGCCATCGACAGCGGCCCCATGTCCCAGTAGTTCGTCGACGAGAGCACCGTGAAGCTGGATCCGGCGATCGTTGTCTCCGCTGCCGAGCGGTAGGCCGTCTCCCCGGTGAGCAGGTGCAGCTGCACTTGCGCGTAGAGGAGCGAGTTCGCGATGCCCGCTCGCGTCGAGTACGAGCCGATGGGCCCCGACTGGTTGGCGACGGCGTAGTCGTAGTAGGTGAGTGCCGTCGACTCCGCGAGGGCGGCGATGCCCTCGTACTCGGTCACCACGGACGGGTCGAGGTGACCGTTGTCGATGGCGAACGCGATCGCGCGAGCGGTCGCGGCGAGAGTGCCGGCTGCCTTCGCCGATCCGCCGACGCCGAGCCCGGAGATCCGCCGGTCGTCGGCCGTGCCGACGATGTTGTCGGTGTGCTTGTCGGGGTGCTGGAATCCTCCGCTACCCTTGATGTCGTAGAGTGCGCCGTCGAACTCCTCGGCGAAGCGGATGAGGTACTCGCTGCCGAATACGGCCTCGTCCACGAGGTCGGGGACGCCGTTGTCGTCGCCGTCGAACGCGACGGCCGGGGTGTCTCCGTGCCGGAGGTAGGTGATCGCGATCTGTCCGCCCACCCACTGGTTGCCGGCGTACTTGCCGTAGTCGCCCGCGTCGTACCAGCCGCCCGTGAGGTCGTAGTGCTCGGTGCCGTCGGCGGAGGCCGCGTCGTCGAGGTGACCGGCGCCGTGGAAGATCTTCTCCGACGGGGCGATGCTGCTGTAGCCGTCTGGGTACACGTCCTCCGAGGCGACGCCCGCGCGCTGGAGGCGGTAGAACGCCGTCATCTCGTCGGTGTAGCCCTCCCAGACGTTCGTCGCGATGTCGAACGGGGGAGAGGCGACCCCGCCGACCTCGAGCGTGTACCCCGTTCCGACGGTCGCGAAGGACGTGAAGTCCACGACGTAGACGCGCTTCCCCCACGTGGCCCCGCGGTCGAGCAGCGTGCAGGAGGGAACCACGACGGTTCCGCCCTGGAGGATGCGACAGGTGGACCCGCCGACGGCTCCGTCGGCGACGACCGATGCCGTCTTGTAGGCCCCGGCGCTGTACCCGCCCTGGCTCACGGCGACCTCCTGCACGGTGGCGGCGTGTGCGGGCGTCGCGCTCAGGGTGGCGAGAGCGATCGCGGCGGCGGCGACGGCGGCTGTGGTCCGCGACCATCGGGCGGTGCGATGCGCGCCGCGACGTCGCATGGATGGGGGCTCGCTCGCACGGTGCCGGCGGATGGGTCGGTCGATCATCGTCATCACTCCTCGGGCCCGCGACGACGGTGTCGCGGCGCGCGGCCAGTCTGAACGTGATCGATCATTTAATCAACATATGGAAAGCAGATTGCACGTTTGTGTGAACCAGACCGCATTGCTCACCTTTTCGTGAACCTCGTTATGCTGAGATCCGGCACCCGCCGCTGGAAGGACGTCGACATGCTGGCTGCGGAACGACGGGCGATGATCCTGGCCCTCGCGAGCGAGGGTGGCGCCGTCCGCATCGGAGACCTCGTCGATCGTCTCGGCGTCTCCCACGTCACGGTCCGACGCGACCTCGAAGGTCTCGTCGCCGAGGGTGCCCTCGACAAGGTACGCGGTGGTGCCGTGCTGTCGGCCGACGCCAACGACTCGAGCGCCCTCCGCGGCGTGCGGTCGGGGTTCTCGGGGACGATCGGCGTCGTCGTGCCGACGTCGTACTACTACCGGCACGTCGTCGACGGGATCGGGGCGGCGCTCGAGCACTCCGGCGCGGAGATGAAGCTCGTGATCTCGGACTACGACCTCGCCGAGGAGCGTCGCCTCGTGGCGGAGGCCGTCGAGGACGGGGCTGCCGGCATCCTCATGGTTCCCTCCGTGCTCGAGCACGAGGAATCGAGCGAGCTCCTCGACTTCCTCGCGGCGCTCCCCGTGCCCGTCGTGCTGATCGAACGCGAGCTGCCGGGAGGTGGTCTCGGCGACATCACGTCGGTGCGCTCGGCGCACGAACGCGGCGTGTTCAGCGCCATGCGGCACCTCCACGACCTCGGGCACCGGCGCGTCGCCATGGTGAGCCGTGGTCGGACCCAGAGCGCCGACTTCGTTCGCGCCGGCTGGGTGCACGCGCGCGATGTGCTGGGGTTCGACGCCGAGTCGTCGATCATCGGAGGGGAGATGCTCGGCTTCGGTCCCACGTGGGAGCGCGGAGGGTCGAACGTCGTGCTCGATGCCATCGAGTCGACCGGTGCGACGGCCCTCTTCAGTCACGGAGACGAGAACTCGCTCTTCCTCCTGCTGCAGGCGGCGCGCGCTCGCGGACTCTCGGTGCCCGAGGATCTCTCGATCGTCGCCTACGACGACGAGGTCTCGGCTCACGCGGATCCGCCGCTCTCTGCGATCGCTCCGGACCGCGAACGGGTGGGCGAGCTCGCGACGCGACTGCTCGTGGAGGCCATCGAGCGTCCCTCGAACGACACGCCGCTGCACATCCAGGTGGAGCCGCGACTCCTCGTCCGGTCCTCGACGGCCGCTCCCCGTGCACGTGGCGGGCGCGACGCGGGGTCGTGACGTGACCGGTCGGCGACCGGCCACGCTGCAGGACGTGGCGGACGCCGCCGGGGTCTCGCTCGCCACGGCCTCGCGAGCGCTCAACGGCGGAACCCGGCGGGTGAAGGACGAGTATCGGGAGCGCGTCGAGGCCGCCGCCGATCGGCTCGGCTACAGCGTGAACTCGTCGGCGCAGTCGGTCGCTCTCGGGCGCGCTCGCTCGATCGCGCTCGTCGTGAGCGACATCGCCGACCCGTACTTCTCCCAGCTCGCGTCTGGGGCCTTCCGCGCCGCGGCCCGCGACCGCCTCGTCGTCACCCTCGCCATGACGGAATGGGATCCGGCGCGGGAGCTCGACATCGTGCGCGAGCTCCGGGGGCAGCGCCATCGGGCGATCATCCTGTCGGGGAGCCGCGTCGACGACGAGGACGCGGCCGAGCGGCTGCTCGCCGAGCTGCTCGCGTTCGAGTCGGAGGGCGGCCGGGTGATCGTGCTCGGTCGGCCCGGCCTGCCGTTCGCGACGCTCGAGATCGACAACGCCGGTGGTGCCGCGGAACTCGCGCGTCGCCTGAGTGGTCTCGGATACGAGCGGATCGCGGTGCTCGGGGGGCCTGCGCGCCTCGATGCGGCGCGGTCGCGCGTCGGCGGCCTCGTGACCGGGTTCGCGGCGGCGGGCGTCGCGGTGGACCCGTCGCTCGTGGTCGAGAGCGACTTCACCCGAGACGGCGGGTACGCCGCGGCCGGGGAGGTCCTCGAGAGGATCGCTGACGTCGACCTCGTCGTGGCGGTGAACGACGTCATGGCCGTCGGGGCCATGACCCGCCTTCGCGAGGCGGGTGTCGCCGTGCCTGGAGACCTCGCCGTCGCGGGTTTCGACGACATCGCGATGCTGCGCGACGTAGCCCCGAGCCTCACCACCGTGCGGCTGCCCCTCGAGGACATGGGTGAGCGGGCCCTCGTGCTCGCCACGGTGGAGGGCCGCGACCCCGTCCGCGAGGTCGTGAGCGGCGAGGTCGTCCTCCGCGACAGCACGCCTTCCCGCTGAATCCGGGCCCTCCGATCCTTCACGGCTCGTCGTGCGACAGTCGTGACTAGAAACGGAAAGCGCTTTCCGCTACCGTGTGGTCACGGTCGAAGCGGACCGCTGAGCGAAGGGCAGTCGATGTCGACGAAGACGATCGGGATCATCATGAACGGCGTCACGGGGCGGATGGGGTACCGGCAGCACCTCGTCCGGTCGATCGTGGCGCTGCGCGACGAGGGCGGGGTCCTCCTGAGCGACGGTTCGAGGGTGGCGATCGAGCCGCTGCTCGTCGGCCGCGACGAGGAGAGGCTCCGGCGGATCGCCGACCGCCACGGCATCGACCTCGTCTCGACCGACCTCGACGCGGCTCTCGCCGACGACCGGTGGTCCATCTACTTCGACGCGCAGATCACGAGCGCCCGGGTGGCAGCCATCACCCGTGCGATCGCCGCCGGCAAACACGTCTACACGGAGAAGCCCACGGCCGAGAGCCACGCCGATGCCCTCGACCTCGCACGGCGCGCGGACGATGCGGGCATCGTCAACGGCGTCGTCCACGACAAGCTGTACCTTCCCGGCCTCGTGCGCCTGCGCGAGCTCATCGCGTCGGGCTTCTTCGGGCGCATCCTCTCGGTGCGCGGCGAGTTCGGCTACTGGGTGTTCGAGGGCGACTGGCGTCACGCGCAGCGGCCCAGCTGGAACTACCGCGCGGAGGACGGCGGAGGGATCGTCGTCGACATGTTCCCGCACTGGAACTACGTGATCGAGCATCTCTTCGGACGCATCGAGGCGGTCTACACCCGGGCCGTCACCCACATCCCGTCGCGCGTCGACGAGTCGGGCGTCCGCTACGACGCGACGGCCGACGACGCGGCCTACGCGATCATCGAGGTCGAGGGCGGTGTGATCGTGCAGCTCAATTCGAGCTGGGACGTGCGCGTCGACCGCGGTGAGCTCGTGGAGTTCCAGGTGGACGGGACACTCGGCAGCGCCGTCGTCGGCCTCTTCGGGGCCAAGATCCAGCCGCGCGACGGCACGCCGACCCCCACCTGGAACCCCGACCTGCCCGACGCGCACGACTACGCCGCCGACTGGCTCGCGGTGCCGACGGTCCCGCCCGGAACCGAGCCGGTGAACGGCTTCCGCGCCCAGTGGGAGGAGTTCATCCGCGACGTCCTGGCGGGGCGGCCGCACGCGTACGACTTCGCCTCCGGCGCCCGCGGGCTCCTTCTCGCGGAGCGGGCCCTCGAGTCGAGCGGAACGGGTCGGCGGCTCGCCCTTGTGGGCGGGGAGGGGGCATGACCGCGGCGACGCTCATGCTCCTCGCGAGCGACGGGACGACGACGACCGTCGAGCAGACGGAGCCCTGGCGTTTCGTGCGGCCGGAGGCACTGCGATCGCGGACCGCGTTCGCTGCGGCTCACGTCGTCCCGCGGGTCGCCGGAGACAATACGCCAGGAGTGCCGGCCGAGATCGACTGGGACAGCACTCTCGCGTACCGCCACCACCTCTGGTCGTGGGGGCTCGGGGTCGCCGACGCCATGGACACGGCTCAGCGGAACATGGGACTCGACCCCGCGGCCGTGCGCGAGCTGATCGTCCGGTCCGCCGCGGAGGCCGAGGGTGTCGCGCGGCGGCGCGGTGCGGCTGTGAGCGATGTCCTCGTCGTCGGCGTCGGGACCGATCACCTCCCCGACGATGACCTCTCCCTCGAGGCCGTCGTCGAGGCCTACAGCGAGCAGCTCGCGGTCGTCGAGGAGACGGGTGCCGGCGTCGTCCTCATGGCCAGCCGGCACCTGGCGCGAGCCGCGCGATCTGCCGCCGACTACGCCCGGGTGTACCGGGAGGTCCTCGAGCGGGCGATGAGTCCCGTGATCCTCCACTGGCTCGGTCCCGCCTTCGACCCGCGGCTCTCGGGCTACTTCGGTTCCGTCGACACCCGCGACGCCCCGCGGGCCCTTCTCGACATCATCGCGGCCTCCGACCGCGTGCGAGGGGTCAAGATGAGCCTGCTCGACGCGGACCTCGAGATCGACGTGCGGCGGCGGCTCCCGGACGGAGTCCGCCTCTTCACCGGGGACGACTTCGGCTACGTCGACCTCATCGCGGGCGACGTCGGCGGGCACTCGGACGCGCTCCTCGGCGCGTTCGCGGCGATCGCGCCGCACGCCTCCGCCGCGATCCAGCGGCTCGACGAAGACGACGTCGACGGGTACCGGCGCATCCTGGGACCGACCGAGGTGCTGTCGCGGCGGATCTTCGCCGCCCCGACGCCGTTCTACAAGACGGGTATCGCCTTCCTCTCGTGGCTCAATGGGCGCCAGTCGGGATTCTCGATGGTCGGTGGTCTGCAGTCGGCGCGGAGCCTGCCGCACCTGAGCGCGATCGTGGAGGCCGCGAACGCGTGCGGTGCCCTCGAGGACCCCGAACTCGCCGCCGAGAGGTGGCATGCTCTCCTCGCGGTGGGCGGCGTCGTGCGGATCGGTCGAACATGAGCGCGACGGGCACCGCCCGGCGGCTCTCGATCAATCAGTGGACCGTGCGGCGCGCATCGATCCCCGAGCTCGTCTCGGCTGCCGTCGGGGCGGGTGTCCCCGCGGTCGGGCTGTGGCGCGAGGCGCTCGCCGAGTTCGGGGTGGCCGACACCGCGCGCGCCGTCGTGGATGCGGGGCTCCGCGTGTCGAGCCTGTGTCGCGGCGGCTTCTTCACCGACCCGGAGCCCCGCGCCGCACGAGCCGCCCACGACGGCAATCTCCGGGCCATCGAGGAGGCGCACGACGTGGGTGCCCCCGTCCTCGTCCTCGTAGCCGGGGGCCTCCCCGCCGGGTCGCGCGATCTCGCCGGGGCGCGGGAACGGGTCCGCGACGCGATCGGCGCAATCGCCGACGCCGCTGCCGCCGCTCAGGTGGTGCTCGCGATCGAGCCGCTGCACCCCATGTACGTCGCCGACCGGGCCGTCGTCTCGACCCTCGGCCAGGCGCTCGACATCGCGGAACAGTTCCCCGCCGATGCGGTGGGCGTGGTCGTCGACACGTTTCACGTGTGGTGGGATCCCGAGGTCCTCGCGCAGATCGCCCGGGCCGGCCGCGGCGGCCGCATCGCGAGCTACCAGGTCTGCGACTTCCCCACGCCCATCCCCGCCGACGTGCTCCTCGCGCGGGGCATGATGGGTGACGGGCACATCGACTTCGGACCGCTCACGTCCGCGGTCTCCGCTGCCGGGTATCGAGGCGACGTGGAGGTCGAGATCTTCAACCAGGACATCTGGGACGCCGACCCGTCCGGAGTCGTGCGGCTCGCGCGCGAGCGCTTCGAGGCACTCGTCGCGCCTTTTCTCGATCCGGCCGCGGAGGACGCGCGATGAGGCACCTGATCGTCGCCGCGGGAGACCAGGCGGGGTCGCCGCGCCGGACCGCGCTCCTCGTCTCCGGTGGTGGGCGGTACCTCGATCCGTGGCATCCGTTCGCCGAGACGTCGGCGGCACTCGCCGGCGTGATCTCGCGCGTCGGCCTCGATGTGGTGATCGACGACGACCCGGACACGGCCTTCGCCGGCCTCGCCGAGACGGACACGCCTCCCGATCTCCTCGTGGTGAACATCGGGAACCCGAGGCCGTCCGTCCCGGGCGCGGGGGCCGCCGAGGGGATCGAGGCGCATCTCGCCGCGGGGCGCCCCGTGCTCGCCGTCCATTCCTCGTCGACCGCGTTCACCGAATGGGCCCGGTGGCGCGAGATCCTCGGCGGCCGATGGATCCGGGGCGAGACCTTCCACCCGCCGCAGGGCCAAGGGACCGTCCGGCTGGCAGAGCGCCATCCGATCACCGAGGGCGCCGGGGTGTCGTCGGTCACCGTCGTGGATGAGTTCTACACGGCTCTCGCGGTCGATGACGTAGACGCGATCGGCTGGCACGGGCACGAAGGCGTCGAGCACCCGATCGCCTGGTCGCATACGTCCGGCCATGCCCGCGTCGTCTACGACGCCCTCGGTCACGACGGCGCGGCGTTCGCGAGTCGAGCGCGCCACGCCCTTCTCCGCGCCGAGCTCGCGTGGCTCCTCACCCCCTGACCCCGCCCGGCCTCCCCAGTCCCTCGTGAGGTAGAGCTTTTGCGCCGATCTGCGGCAGAAGAGCGCCGCGAGTCGGCGCGAACGCACGACGTGGGGGGCTCTGGTGAGTCCCGGCGGACGGGGACCGGACGGGCGGGAGGGTGTTCAGGCGTCGAGGAAGCGGGCGACGACGTCCACGTAGGCGGCGCGCTCCTCCCAGTGCGGCATGTGGCTCGAGTCCTCGAACCGGTGGTGCCGTGCGTCGGGGATGAGGTCGACGAAGGGCGCGACGGTGTCGTCCGTCGCCTCGTCGTACCGTCCGTTGATGACGAGGGTCGGCACTTGGATCCGGTGGAGCCGGTCCTCCACGCTCCACTCGCGCAAGGACCCCACGACGTGGAACTCGGTCGGGCCGTTCATCGCACGGTAGACGGTGGGGTCCGCGTCGAGCTGCGCGAACGTCGCGGCGACGTCGGGAGGCTGCGGGACGACCCGGCAGACGTGCCGGGCGTAGAAGACATCGCTCGCCGAGCGGTACTCCGCGCTGTCGATCGTGCCGGCGGCCTCGTGGGCGTCGAGCGTGCGCTGCACGTCCTCCGGCAGCTGGGCGCGCAGCTCGAGGGCGGCCCGTCGCCAGCGGGGCATCGAGGCCGGGGAGTTCGCGAGGATCAACCGGCGGAGACCCGCCGGTCGCCGCACCGCGTGTTCGGAGCCGAGCATCCCGCCCCACGACTGGCCGAGCAGATCGTAGGACCCCGCGATCCCGAGGGTGTCGAGAAGCGCGTCGAGCTCTCCGAGGAAGAACTCGACGGTCCACAGGCTCGCTGGCGCATCCGGACGGTGGGTCGATCGACCGTTGCCGATCTGGTCGTAGAAGACCACCGGACGACCCGGGCGGACGAGGTCGGTGAGGCTCAGGAGGTAGTCGAGCGTGCAGCCAGGCCCCCCGTGGACCACCACGAGCGGAGTGACACCCTCGGAACCGAGGACGTCACCGTCGTGCGCGACGACGCGGTAGGCGGTGAGCGCGCCGTCGTAAGGCGAGACTCCCTCGATGATCTGCATGATGGTCACCCTTTCTGTTCAGGAGGGGAAGGTCGAGCGCGCGGTACTGGCTGCCGACCGGAGGAACGTCACGTCGCTGCCGACCGTCACGAGGAGATGTCCGCGGCTGACCCACGCGGCGGCGTCACCCGGCGGGGCGAGCGCACCACCGAGCATCATCCCACCGGCCAGCGCGAGGGACTCGGTGCGGTCGAGGGCCTCGAGGTACCGCGGGTCCTCCCACGCCCCGAAGGCACCGACCGATCCCGACAGGTCGAGCGGGCCGATGAAGAGCATGTCGAGGCCGTCGACGTCCGCGAGGTCGGGGACGGCATCCGCACCCTCGGCGCTCTCGATCATCGCGATGAGGAGGAGTTCGCGCTCGGCGCCCTCGCGGTACTCCTCCGCCTGTCCGCCCCACCCGGCTGCTCTCGACACCGTGTAGTGGGCACCGCGTGTCCCGCTCGGCGGATACCGTGTGGACGCGACGAAGCCGCGCACCTCCGCGGCGGACCGCGCATCGGGGAGGAGCAGCCCTTCCGCTCCCATGTCGAGGAGGACGGCGACCTCGGCCGGGTCCCCGCGGCGGACGCGGACGAGCACGGTCGACTCCCCGGCTGACCGGATCGCGCGCACCTGCTCGAGCGTGCGTTCCATGCTCACCGCCGTGTGCTCGCGGTCGAGGATGAGAGCATCGAAGCCGCTGCCGCCCAGGATCTCGGCCGCGTCGACATCCGCGGTGAACAGCCACGCCGCGTTCTGCGGAACGCCCGACAGCAGGCGTCGCTTGAGGGCGTTCGGACGGAACCTCATGCGAGTCCTCCCCGACCCGGAGCGGTGGTCGGCGCGCCGTCCTCGACGGCGGGGAGGACGGCGTCGAAGAAGTGCTGGGCCGCTGTCGCGAGCGGCGGGAGCTCGTGAGCGACTCCCGCGAGGACCTCGTGTCGCACCTCGACTCCGTGCGCGCGCCAGTCCCCGACGAGCGACGCCAGCCTCGCCCCGCGCGTGACGCCGGCATCGTTCGCGCCCTCGACCCAGCGCGGCTCCGTCGGGTCGACGCGGATCGCGTCGCGTCCGTCGTCGGCGGCCCCGACGACGGCGTGGACGGGCACGGACCGGAGGGCGTCCAGGTCGAGGACCGCGCCGATCACCTCGTGGACGTTCCGCACGCCGGGCCACCATGCGCGGGGGGAGCCGATGAGCGTCACGTTTCCGGGTGCCGCGATGCTGAGCGCGGAGAGCCGGGCGGGATGCGCGAGGGCGAAGCGGTGGGCGAACTGCGCCCCTCCCGAGAAGCCGAAGAGCAGGAAGCGATCCGAGGAGATGCCGAACGTCTCCGCCGCTCGTGCCACCGCATCGAGGAGGACGAGGTCGTAGCGCAGCCCGTCGCCGACGAGCGCCTTGTATCCGTTCATCTCGCCGTCGCCCCGGACATCCCCGGGGAAGAGCGGGGCGACGAGCGCGACCCCGCTCCGTTCGGCCCAGTCGCGGAACGCGGCGACGGTGCCGACGGGGTCGCGATCGCTCCCGTGCACGAGCACGGCCGTCGCGCGCAGGTCTCCCGACGGTCTGAAGCCGCACCACGACATCCTCGGGTCGAGCGGGACGGCGCGGAGGGCGTGGAAACGCCCGGCTGGTGTGGGGGCGGCCGAGGCGCTCACGAGAACCGTCCAGCGGCCGATGCGATGAGATCGGCGAGCTGCGGCATGGCCTCGACGGTGAGCCGCGAGGTCGCGACGCGGACGTGAGGGGTCCCGTCGCCGGGGAAGGACGATGAGCCGCGGAGCACGACGACGCCGCGGGCGGCGAGCTCGGTCGTGGCGGCGACCTCGTCGAGCACCGGCACCCACACGCAGAACCCATCTCGCGCTGACACGGGGATGCCCCGATCACGGAGGAGGCCGACGAACGTGTCGAGCCGCTCGGCGTAGGTCCGTCGTGCTGTGTCGATGACCGCGGCCGTGCCATCGTCCTGCAGCATCCACTGCAGAGCGGACTGGAGGATGCGCGACGTCCACTGCCGCGTGAGCCGGATCTGGGAGTGCGTGTTGCGGATCACCGACGCCGAGGCGCCGATGACGGCGAGCCGGAGGTCGGGGCCGTACGACTTCTCGTACGAGCGGATCACGACCGTCTGCTCCGGGAGGTGTTCGGCCACGGAATGATGGGGCGCGCGCGTGAGTGCCCCGAGGTCGTCGTACTCGATGACGAGGGGCCGATGGGGTCCGCGGAGCGCCGCGGCGATCTCGCGCGCGCGCTCGCGCGAGGTCGACCGGCCCGTGGGCACGTGTGCGCGGGGCTGGAAGAAGACGGCGACGGGACGCGTCGCGAGCGCCTCGCGGAACGCGCGGATGTCGAGACCCTCGTCCCCGTAGGGCACGGGCACGAGGGTGAGTCCCAGGTCGAGCATGAGGCTCACGAGCTGCGGCTGGGTGGGTGATTCGACGACCACCCGGTCGCCGGGCACCGAGTTCGACTGGAGCACCGACCACACCGCGTCGGCCCCGCCGTTCGCGACGGCGAACCCGTCGGCCGTGGTCGGCCAGCTCGGCTCGATCGCCTCCTGGAGGCCCGGAAGGATCGCCGAGTCGTAGTACTCGTTGAGGTTCGGCTGACGCGCGGCCCCGATGAGCGCCTGGTCGAGGGCCGGAAGGAGCTCGGGGTCGGGGTAGATGAGCCGGAGGTCGTTCGTCCCCGGCATGGTCGCGTACACCTCGAGGCCTTGGACGAAGCCCACGGCGCTCGCGACGCGGATCCCCGACTTCCCCGTTCCCACGAGGAGTCCGCGCTTCTTGAGGAGTCCCCACGCGGCGGACACCGTGGCGGGGCTCACGCGCAGCTCGCGGGCGAGGATGCGCACCTGCGGGAGGACGTCGCCGTGGGCGATGCGTCCGGTCCTGATGAGCTCGGCTACGTAGGACGCGATCCCGCGCGACGACACGTCGAGCACTCGGGACGCCTCAGCCCACGGGGGCAGAGTGTTCGGTGGGGCGGCCGGCCGGCCCGCGTCGGCGCTCACGGTGAGGCGGTCCGCTCCCGAGCCGTCGTGGAGACGGTGAACCGACGCTGCGCGAGGAGCGGGAAAGCGCGGCGCACGTCGTCGAGCCGGGAACGGGAGAGGCTGGACACGAGCACATCCTCCTCCGATCCGAGCGCCGATTGGACGACCCCGTCGGGCGCGACGACGACGGAGCGCCCGATCCGGAGTCCTCCCGTCTGCGCGGCCCCGAGGAGGTAGACCGTGTTCTCGATCGCCCGGGCGGCGCACAGGGTGAGCCACTGCTCCTCCTTGAGCGGACCGCGGACCCACGACGTGGGCACGGCGATGACGTCGGCGCCATCTACGGCGAGCAGCCGGGCGAGTTCTGGGAACCGGATGTCGTAGCAGGTCATCATCCCCACCCGGAAGCCGTCGACGTCGAACGTCGACACGGGGCCGTCGCCCGGCGAGAACGTGTCGGATTCCCGCATTCCCGCGGCGTCGTAGAGGTGCATCTTCCGGTAGACGGCGATGACCGCCCCCGATCGGAAGGCGACGAGGGTGTTGTACGGCCGCCCCTCCTGATCCGCCTCGGTGACGGTCGCTTCGGTGACTCCGCAGACGACCGTCATGTCCAGATCGGCGAGGCCCGCGATGAGGCCGGACAGGAAGGGCCCATCGAGGGCCTGCGCCTCCGTTGCCACGGACACGTCGTCCGAGCGGCTGGACGCCGACTCGGGGAAGACCAGGAGGCGGACGCCGCGGGAGTCTGCATCGCGGGCGATCCGCAGGCAGTCGGCCAGGTTGTCGGCCGACGACAGCGCGCTCGTCGGCTGGACGCAGGCGACGACGAGCGAGGCCGACGGTGATCCGTCGGGCTTCGGCGCGGGATCGATCACGGTGTCACTCATGCCGTCCTCCGCCGAAGTGGCGCTCGGCTCCGGTGATGCGGCCGAGGGGCGTGCCGGCGGCGACCGTCGATCGGAGTGACCGGGTGACCGGGTCGGCCTCCATCTCCGCGAGTCGTTCGCTCACGTCGGCGGCCTCGGCACGCGGGATGACGCACACGCCGTCCTCGTCGCCGAAGACCACATCGCCCGGCATTATCACGACGCCTCCGATCGCCACGGGCACGTTGATGCGTCCCTCGAGGCCGTGGATCCGGGTGGTGAGCGGAGTGGCACCGCGCGAGAACACGGGGAGGCCGAGCTCGGCGATCTCCCGCACGTCGTTGGTGCGGCCGTTGGAGATCGCTGCGACGGCGCCGGCGTCCGCCGCGATCGCGGCGAGCGTACCGCCGAAGCTCGAGCGGTGATCATCGCCGGACTGGTCGATGACGACGACGTCGCCCGGTCGGATGAGCGACATCGCGTGGTGCACGGCGGTGGAGTCGGCATGAGGGATCAGCACGGTGAGCGCGGGCCCTGCGAACGGGCGGATCGGTGCGATGGGCACGAGACCGCGCACGAAACCGAAATCGGTCACGTGTCCGAGCATCGCGGGTGACGACGTCATCAACCGCTCGAGGACGGCGGCGTCGACGCGCGGCGGCGACGGCTCGGCACGGAACGGGACCGCCACCCGCAGCGCCGTCATCGGATGCACCCGTGGTCCGAGCAGATGCCCGAACGATCCACGGCATCGTGGTCGCCCGGTCGGAAGCGCGTGGCGGGGGTGATCGTCGACGGTCGCGGCATGCGGCGTCCTCCTGTTCGCCTCGGTGAGAAGAGCCGCGCGACGAGTCTGTCGCGTGGCTCCGGGCGCCCAAGCCCCGAATGGATGAAGTTCCTGGCCAGTATGGAAAGCCTGATGAACGGAAACAATAGTTTTTGTTATCGTACAAAAAGCGTGCCTCGCGCGCGCGTGCGACATGACGGGGGACGTCGGAACCCGTCCACATCCGCCCCGTAAATTCCGCGTTACGGACGGGTGCGGATCGGGCACCCACGGCGTACGGTGGTCTCGCGCCCAAGCCCCCTCGATTCCGAGGGGTACGTCCATGCATCGTGGATCGATCACCGAACCTCAACCCGAGGTCGTGCTGTCCGTCGACGGACTCACCGTCGCGTACAGCGACACCGAGGTCGTCCGGAACGCGTCGTTCACCGTGCGCGCCGGCGAGACGGTCGCGATCGTCGGCGAGTCCGGCTCCGGCAAGTCCACGATGACGGGGGCGATCCTGGGCCTGCTCCCGCGCACGGCCAGCGTCTCCGGCACGATCACGGCGTGCGGGACCGTCGTCACCGAGGCGACCGAGCGAGACATGCGCGCGCTTCGCGGATCGCAGCTGGCCTACGTGCCGCAGGACCCGATGTCGAACCTCAACCCGGTGCTCCGCGTGGGCCCGCAGGTGGCGGAGGCCGGGGGAGTGCACCGCTCCCAGACGCGGGCTGAGGCGCGCACGCGGGCCGTCGTCGCGCTCGAACGGGCTGGGCTCGCGGAGGCGGAGTCGCGCTATCGGCAGTTCCCGCACCAGCTCTCCGGGGGGATGCGGCAGCGCTCCCTCATCGCCATGGGCATGATCAACGACCCGACCCTCCTCATCGCCGACGAACCCACGTCGGCCCTCGACGTCACGGTGCAGCGCGTCATCCTCGACAACCTCGCCGATCTCGTGGCGCGGTCGGGGACGAGCGTGCTGCTCGTGACCCACGACCTCGGACTCGCCGCCGAGCGGGCCGACCGGGTCATCGTCATGCGAGGCGGCGAGATCGTCGAGCAGGGGCCCTCCCGCGAGGTCCTCTTCGCTCCCACGGCCGCGTACACGCGACAGCTCATCGGCGCGGCGCCCGTCGGCCGCACCGCAGCCCGCGTTCCGCGCCCGGTTCCGGAGGACGCGCCGGTCCTTCTGGCGCTCGAGAACGTCGGGAAGGTCTACCCGCCGAGGGGCCACGGCTCGCGGCGCACCGCGGCGGTGAGCGCGATCGCCGGCGTCTCGCTCGAGGTGCGCGCCGGTCAGACGCTCGCCGTCGTGGGCGAATCGGGTTCGGGCAAGAGCACGGCCGCGAACATCGCGTTGAAGCTCACGGAGCCGAGTTCCGGAGTGGTGCGCTTCGACGGTGCGGACGTGACACGACTCCGCGGTCCGGCACTCACCGCGTTCCGGCGTCGCGTCCAGCCCATCTTCCAGGACCCCTACGCGTCGCTCGACCCGATGTCCACCGTCGGACGGATCGTCGAGGAACCGCTCAGGGCGTTCCGGATCGGCGACGCGCGGTCGAGGGAGGAGCGGGTGCGGGAACTCCTCGACCTCGTCGGGCTGCCGAGCGCCCTCCTCGAACGCGCGCCCAGCGAACTGTCCGGCGGGCAGCGGCAGCGCGTCGCGATCGCCCGAGCCCTGGCGCCCGAGCCCGAGCTCATCGTGTGCGACGAGCCCGTCTCGGCCCTCGACGTCCTCGTACAGGCGACGGTCCTCGACGTCCTCCAGCGCATCCAGAGCGATCTCGGCGTCGCCTACCTCTTCATCTCCCACGACCTCGGTGTCGTCGAGAGCATCGCGCACGACGTCGTCGTGATGACCGGCGGAACGGTCGTCGAGCGCGGCACCGTCGGCGACGTGTTCACGGACCCGCAGGCCGACTACACGAGAGCCCTGCTCGACGCCGTCCCCGGCCGCTCGCTCATCGACGAGCTCGCGCTGCGCGGACGCCCCGCAGACCCCTCCTCCTGATCACCGGCCACGAGCCCGGCACCCGACCGAGACCCCGGTCAGCCCCACCTCCTCACCTCCCAACCCGCACCACCTCACCCAGAGAGGCATCATGACCCTCCCCTCCTCACGGCCCGCGCGCCGGGCCGGAATCGCCGGCCTCGTCGCACTCGCCGTCGTGCTCACCGGTTGCTCGACCGGGAACACCGGCGGCTCCGACTCCCCGACGGACGCCGACGCGATCCTCTCCGTCGGCATCCAGAAGCCCACGAGCCTCATCCCCGGCAACAGCTCTGGCCTCTTCGCCAACACGGTCGTCGGGGCGCTCTTCGACGGCCTCGTCGACTACGACCCCGAGACCGGAGAGACGCGCAACCTCGTCGCCGCATCGATCGAGACGACCGACCAGAAGGTCTGGGAGATCGAGATCGAGGACGGCTGGACCTTCCACAACGGCGAGCCGGTCGACGCGGAGTCGTTCGCTCGCGCGTGGAACGCCGCCGTCGACCCCGACAACGCCTGGGTGCAGTCCGATCAGTTCTCGAACATCGTCGGGTACGACGAGGTCGCTCCCGCCGAGGGCGAGCCCACCGCCGAGACCCTCAGCGGGATCGTCGTCGACGACGACCTCCACCTCACGGTGACGCTCTCGACGCCCAACAGCCAGTTCCCGTTCCTCCTCGGGCGCTCCTACTACTCGCCGATCCCCGCCGCGGCGCTGGAAGACCCGGATGCTTTCGCTGCCCAGCCCATCGGCAACGGCCCATACGAGATGACCGAGCCGTGGACGGGAGGCGACGAGATCACCACAGAGGCGTACGACGACTACACCGGGGAAGCCCCCTCGAACGGCGGCGTGACCTTCCGGATCTACACGGGCAACGACGTCGCATACACCGACTACCAGGCCGGTGCCGTGGACATCGTGACGCTCAACCCGGCCGACATCCCGGAGGCCGACGCGGCCTACCCCGGCCTCGTGAAGAGGTCCGCGACGGACGACTGGCGGAACTACCTCAGCCTGCCCACCTACCTCCCGGGGTACGACGACCCCGACATCCGCAAGGCGCTCTCGATGGCCATCGACCGTCAGGCGATCATCGATTCGCTCCTCGACGGGGAGGCCCACGTGGCCACCGACTACGACATCCCCGTGAGCGTCGGCTACCGGGACGACGCGTGCGGCGAGAGCTGCACGTACGATCCCGACGAGGCGAAGGCTCTGTGGGACGCGGCCGGCGGGATCGACGGGAAACTCGTCGTCACCTCCGTCACCGGTACCGGCCGCGAGGTCTGGGCCGAGGCGATCGCGAACCAGTGGGCCGACACCTTCGGCATCGACGTGACGGTCGAGCAGGTGGCGTCGGAGAACACCTGGTCGGGGATCCTCGGCAAGGAGGTGCAGTCGCCCGTCGCCCTCGGCGCCCCGGCGAACTACCCCTCGCCGCTCGACACCCTCGGCCCGTCGTACTCCTCCGCCGGAAGCGTCAACGGCTCGTTCTACGACAACCCCGAGTTCGACGCGCTCCTCGCGGACGCGGCGGCAGCGGGCGACCAGGCCGACCAGCTCGACCTGTACGCGCAGGCGAAGGACCTCCTCATCGAGGACACGGCGTCGATCCTCCTCTGGACGTACGCGAGCACCTACGTGGTCTCGGAGCGCGCCTCGTCCTACGTCCCCGACTCCTTCAACAAGGGGGAGTTCGGAAGCGTCACTCTCACGGAGTGACCCCCTGAGGCTCCCGCCGGTCGCCTCGGCCGGCGGGAGCCTCAGCCCCATCCACCCACGCAGGAGGTCTCGTGCATCCCGTTCTCAGTCGGCTGCTGCAAGCCGTCGTGGTGTTCTTCGGAACGTCGCTCCTCGTCTTCCTCGCGGTGTTCGCGCTGCCGGGCGACCCGCTCGGCACGCTCGCCGGCGACGCCCAGCTCACGGACACCGTCGTCCGCAACCTGGAGGCCCGCTACCACCTCGACCAGCCCGTCATCGTCCAGTACGGGCACTACGTATGGGGGCTGCTCCACGGCGACTTCGGCACCACGGTCACGGGGGAGGACGTCGGGACGATCCTCGCGAACGCGTGGCCGATCACGGTGCAGCTCGCGCTGACGGCGTGGGTCATCGAACTCGCGGTGGGCGTGACCCTCGGCATCGTGGCCACGATCCGACCCGGCGGGATCGTCGATCGCATCGCGACCTCGGCGACCATCCTGACCCTCGCCGTCCCGACCTTCGTCCTCGCGTTCTTCGCGCAGCAGGTGATCGGTCTGCAACTCGGATGGTTCCCCGTCGCGGGGTCCGCCGCGGGGTGGCCGGTGTCCTTCATCCTGCCGGCGGCGTGCGTCGCGGCGCTCGGTGTCGGGCCGATCGCGCGGCTCACGCGGACGAGCATCCTGCAGACGGTCTCCGCCGACTTCGTGCGCACGGCCCGTTCGCGAGGGCTCTCGCCGCTGCGCGTCGGAACCCGCTACGTCCTCCGGAACGCGCTCGTACCGGTTGTGACGTACCTCGGCCTCGATCTCGGCTCCCTTCTCGGAGGCGCCGTGCTCGTCGAGGGCATCTTCAATCTCCCCGGGATCGGCCGGGCCCTCTTCACGGCGGTGAACACGCAGCAGGGCTCCGTCGTGGTCGGCATCGTCACGGCCGGCGTCCTCGTCGTGCTCGTGGCGAACGTGCTCGTCGACCTGCTGCACCGCGTCCTCGACCCAAGGATCAGCCAATGACCGACATCGCCATCCTCGCCGACGAGACCCTGGACGTCCGTCCTCGCGGCAACCGCGTCTGGCGGCGCTTGCGACGGAACCCCGAGTTCTGGATCGGTGGGGTGCTCGTCGCGTTCTTCGTCCTCATCACGGTGTGGCCGGCCTCCGTCGCGGGGTTGTTCGGCAACGGCGACCCGCGCGCGTGCGACCTCGCGAATTCGCGCGGCGCTCCGGACGCTGCGAGCGGGCACCCGTTCGGCTTCACCATCCAGGGGTGCGATCTCTACGCGAGCGTGGTCTACGGCGCGGCGAATTCGATCATCGTGGGCATCGTCGTGACGCTCGGGACGGCGCTCATCGCAATCGTCCTCGGTCTTCTCGCGGGCTACTTCGGCGGCTGGGTCGACACCGTGCTGTCGCGGATCTCGGAGATCGTCGTCTCGGTGCCGCTGCTCCTCGGCGCGGTCCTCGTCCTCAACTCGATCGAGAGCCGGAACGTCTGGTTCGTCTCGGCCGTGCTCATCGCGTTCTCCTGGCCGTCCGCGATGAGGGTGATGCGGACGTCCACGATCTCGGTGCGCTCGCGGAGCTTCGTGACGGCGGCGCGCGCGCTCGGCCTGCCGACGTGGCGGATCCTCCTCTCCCACGTCGTGCCCAACACGATCGGTCCCGTGATCGTGCTCGGCACGCTCCAGGTGGGGGCGGTCATCGCGAGCGAGGCGACGCTGACGTATCTCGGCATCGGGCTGCAGGCTCCCGCCCTCTCGTGGGGGCTCCAGCTCTCGCAGGCCGAGCCGTACTTCTCGAGCGCTCCCCACCTGCTCTACGTTCCCGCGGCCGCCCTCACTCTCGCAGTGGCCGGGTTCGTGCTCCTCGGCGAGTCGGTCCGTCAGGCCGGCTTCCACTCGCTCAACGCCTGACCCGCCTCCCCTCCTCACCCGCTCCCGCCCCTCCGCTCCCACCACATCCTGCGTTTGAGCGCGTTTACACCGATACACCGGTGTAAACGCGCTCAAACGCAGGACCTGGGGAAGGGGGTGAGGCGCGTCAGCAGGTGATCGCGGCGTACGGCGCGGTCACCGTGGCCGTCTTCGCGACGCCGTCGATGCGCACGAAGAGCGACGCGGTGACCGAACCGGCCGCGACCGATGCCGCCCCGGCGGACAGCGTCGGCGACACCGTGGCCCCGTTCGCGACGCCCGTGAACTTCCGGTCGGCGAAAGGCGTCGTGAGACGGATGTCGACGGCGCGACCCGACTCGTTGTGAGCGCTCGCGACGACTCGCGCCACGCCGTTCGCACAACTCGAGGTGGCGGTCACATCCACGTCGAAGGGCTGGTCGCTCGGGTAGGCGTCCGAGACCGCATGCGAGATGGTGGCGTCCAGGCGGTCGCCGCGCTCGTAGAAGAGGTACGTCTTCCCCTCGGCGGAGACGATCTCCGGTGACGCCACACGCAACGCGCCGCCGTTCGGAGCAGCGGTCGGAAGGGAATAGAGGAGAGCAGCCGGGCCGGTGGTCGTGAGCGTGGCGTCGATCGTGCGCGCGAGGATCTTCTTCGTGGTCGCGTGGTAGATCACGTAGAGCTGTCCCTCCCACTCCCAGAGGTTCGCAGACGAGACGTTGGCGCCCTCAGCCGAACCGCCCGTCACGATGGGCGTCGGGCGGACGACCCAGTCGAGCCCGTCGACGGACTCGGCCACGCGGATGCGGCGGCTGTTGTTCACGTTGTCCATGTAGAACATCGCGTACTCGTAGGCCGACGCCGGGTCGGGGTGGGGGAACACCCGGGCGTAGGAGGTCTCGGTCACCCCGGTGCCGCCCATGGCGTTGCTGACGGCGATCTTCTCGTAGTCGAAGGTGATGCCGTCGTCGGAGGAGGCGATGCGGGTGACGTCGTTTCCGCCGTGGAAGTAGAGGAAGAGCTTGTCGGCTTGGGTGTTCCAGATGACGTCGGGGCTGGAGACGTGGTACGTGGAGTAGTGGGGTTGCCAGACGTTGGCGACGACCGGGTTGGCGGTGTATTCGGTCCAGGGTCCGTCGAGGTCGTCGGCGTACATGAGGGAGATGCCGCCGGGGTTCTCGTGGGGTGCGTAGTAGAGGTACCACTCGCCGAGGGGGTTCGCGAAGTACTCGGACGCGTGCAGGACGCTCGGGAAGATCTGCTCGCCCGTGGGGTTGTAGGTGAGCTGAGAATCGACGGTGATCTCACCCGCCTCGGTGAACACGGGAAGCGGAGCCAGGGCCTCGGCGGTGGGCACGGCCGGAGCCGCGACCACCGCCCCGAGAGCCAGGGCCGCGGCGGCGGCCGTCGCGACGAGGTGTCGCAGACGGGGACGGGGATGACGTGACATGTTCCCTCCAGGAGGGGTCGTGCCGACAGCATCGTCGCCGTCGACGGTGGGGAGATGAGTGGTGCGGGGAGGCCGGTCGGGAAGGTCCCGGTCAGCCCTTCAGCCCGGTTTGGGCGAGGCCCTCGACGAACTGACGTTGAGCGAGGATGAAGACGATGAGCACGGGCACGGCCGTCATGGTGGCGGCGGCGAGCTGCACGTTCCACATCTGTCCGCCGTACGCGTCGGTGTACCGGGTGAGAGCCTGCGGCAGCGTGAAGAGCTCGGGGCTCTGCAGGTAGACGGTGGGCTCCAGGTAGAGGTTCCACGTGTGCAGGAAGGTGAAGATCGCGACGGCGCCGAGCGAGGCCTTCGCAAGCGGCATGGCGATCCGCCACCAGATCGCGGCCCGTCCGAGGCCGTCGATACGGGCGGCCTCCTCCAGCTCCACCGGCAGCGTCACGAAGTACTGCCGCATGATGAACGTCGCGAGCACACTCGGTGCTCCGAACGTGGTCACGAGCAGGATCGGCCAGTGCGTGTTAACGAGCCCGAGCTGGTTGAACATCTGGAACAGCGGAACGATCGTCACCTCGGACGGCACCAGCAGCCCGACGAGGACGACCATGAACAGCGCGTTGACCCCCGGGAACCGGATGCGGGCGAAGGCGTAACCGGCCATGGCCGAGAACAGCATCGTCGCGAGCGTCACGACCACGGCGATGTACATACTGTTCCAGTACTGCAGGAGGAACGGCTGCTCGGTGAACGCGTCGATGTAGGGCTGAACCGTGGGGTTCTGCGGCCACAGCGTGGGCGGGAACGAGAAGATCTCGCCGATGGGCTTGAAGGACGAGGTGATCATCCACCACGTCGGGAACACGAAGGGGATCGCGAGCAGCGACATCCCCACGTAGAAGAGGACGCGAACGGCGGGGCGACGGCGACGCTCAGTTCTCATAGAAGACCCACCTCCGGCGGAGCTGCCACTGCACGACGGTGAGGAGCAGGACGATGACGAACAGGACGAGGGCGAGCGTCGATCCGTAGCCGAACCGGTGGAACTCGAACGCCTGCTGGAAGAGGTAATACACGAGCACCGTCGTGGAGATGCCCGGGCCGCCCTGCGTGAGCACGGCGATCTGCGCGAAGACCTGCAGAGACCCGACGATCGTGATGATCGTCGTGAGCAGGATGGTCGGCGAGATGAGGGGGAGGGTGATCCGGGTGAAGATGCGTCCGGCACCTGCGCCGTCGATCGACGCGGCCTCCGTGACCTCCTTCGGAACGCCTTGGAGGGCGGAGAGGAACAGGATCATGTTGAGTCCGACGTTCTTGAAGATCTGCACGACGATGACGCTCGCCATGGCCGTCGGCCCCTCGCGGAGCCAGTTCGGACCGTCGACGCCGATGAGCTGGAGCAACCCGTTGATCCCGCCGTCGTCCTGGAGGAGGAAGCCCCATACGATCGTCCACGCGACGAGCGAGACGACGACGGGGGAGAAGAAGAGCGTCCGGAAGAAGGTGATCCCGCGGACCTTCCGGTTGAGCAGGACCGCGAGCAGGAGGGCGATCGCGAGGTTGCCGATGACGAGTCCGACGGAGAACACCGCCGTCGCGCCCATGACGGGCGCCACCTTCGGGTCGGAGAACAGTCGCTCGACGTTCTCCGTGCCGACGAACGTGAAGGTGTTCGCGAGCACGTTCCACTCGTGGAAGTTGTAGTAGACGACGAGCGCGAGCGGCACGAGGACGAAGGCGACGATCCCGAGCACCTGCGGTGCGACGAAGAGGTAGCCGACGAGGGTGTCGCCGCCGGCGAGCGTCCGCCGGCGGCGCCGGGTGGCGCGAGCGGCGCCGCGGGCTGCGGCTCCGCTCAGCGCCACCGGCGCGCGATCGATGGTTCCGCTCACTGTTCGAGGAGGGGGTCGATCGCCTCGCACACGGCGGACAGGGTGCCGGGGATGTCGGCGTCGGCGACCCAGAGGGCGTCGAGGGCCGAGCGCACCGCCTGCTGGATCTCAGCCGATCCGGTGTGCGACGGGCGCACCTCACCGGACTCCACAGCCGGGACGACGATCTCCGACAGCTGCTCCTCTGTGAGGACGGGGTTCGCGGCGACGAGGGTCTCGGCGTTCAGCTGCGACTCCCGGGCCGGGGGGAAGTACTGCGCGAGCTTCTCGGAGTTCTCCGGGTTCGTGAAGAACGCGATGAACTCGGCGGCCTCCTCCGGGTTCTCGCCCTGGGCGAGGGCCCCGACACCGGCCTGGCCGATGATCGAGTACTCGCCGGCCGGTCCCTCGGGGAGCGGTGCGAGCTCCCATGCCTGGATGCCCGATTCCTCGAGGAGGGACGCGCGCGAGATCTGGGTCACGGTGAAGGCGGCGTCTCCGGCGAAGAAGTCAGCCGTGCTTCCCGGGCCGGGCATCGACGTCGCGTCGAATGCCGCGTCGTGGAGGAACGTGAACGCGTCCACCATCTCGTCGGAGTCCATGGTGCAGTCCGCTCCGTCCTCCGACCAGGGTTCTGCACCCCAGCCGCCCCACACCGTGGAGAGGTAGTCCCACTGGGTGTACTCGAAGTCGCGGACGACGAAGCCGGCCTTTCCGGTGGCGGCGTTCACCTGCGAGCCGATCTCCGAGATCGTCTCCCAGTTCCAGTCGCCGTCGGCCTGCAGCTCGGCCGCGGTGGGCGCTCCCGCCTCGGCGAGGAGGTCGTCGTTCGCGAAGACCACGAAGGGCGACGTGGAGAACGGATACGCGGCGAGGGCGCCGTCGGCGTCGCGCCACAGCTCGGTCGCGCTCGCCGACAGATCGTCGAGGTCGTAGCCGTCGGTCGCCGAGAGGACGTCGTCGAGCGGCACGAGCGCGCCGGAGGAGACGAAGTCGGGAGCCGCGTTCTCGAGCACCCACGCCATGTCCGGCGGGTTGCCGCCGGCGAGCTGCGTGGTGAGCGTGGTGGTGTAGCTCTCGAAGTCGAGCGGGTCGAACGTGATGTCCGAGACCTCGGGGTGATCGGCCATGTACTCCTCGGCGATCGAGTCGAACAGGGCGAGCTGGTCCTCGTTCGAGGTCCACACGGTCATGCGCAGCGACACGGGGTCGTCGGCGCTCGCTCCGCCTCCGGTGCTCCCGGCGCAGCCGCTCAGGGCGAGGGCGGCGACGGCGATGGCCGCTGTCGCGCTCAGCTTCTTTGCTGATGTCATGGTCAGGTTCTCCTTCGGGAGGGTCGTCAGTAGCCGGCGACGTCGGGCCAGTGGAGCTCGACGCCGTTCCGGGACAGGAGGGATTGGAACTCCGCGAGCAGACGGGCGTCGGCGCGGACGTGGTGCGGTGTGGTCGAGCGGTCGATGCAGAACGCGGCGAGGGAGCCGGCCGCCTCCCCGATGTTCCATTCGACGGGGTGCAGTCGGAACGCGCCGTTCGTGATGTGCGTCGTTCCGATGTTCTTGCCGGCGGGGAGCAGGTTCTCCACTCCCACGGGGATCAGGGCGCCGAGGGGGATCTCGAACGGGGCCGAGGCGATGTCGAGGTAGTTGTCGCCGCCCGTCGTGGGGTGAAGATCGATGCGGTACATGCCTACGCCGACGGTGTCGTCGAAGGTCGCTGGGCGACCGTGCCCGCGGATGGCGATCGACAGGTCCTGCTCCACCACGGTGTACTCCGCGCGGATGCGTCGGGATTCGCGGATGTAGGGAGCCTGCGCGAAGCCGTCCTCGGTGCCCGCGACGTCGCCGCGGAGGCGGAGTCCCGGCCAGCCGCGGCCGCCGTCGGGGCGCGGGGCCTCCGTCTGCAGCCAGTAGAGCATCGCGAGGGACTGGCGCTTCGCGGCCGCGAGGTGCTCCTCGCGGTCGCCCGCCGTGAGCGTGCCGCCGAGGTAGTCGATCATCGGCCAGTTGACGAGCACGATGTCGCTCTCGAACGCGCCGGACTCGAAGAGTCCCTTCGCGAGGATGCGGCGGAACGTCCACAGCTCGCGGTCGCCACCCGCCGCGCGCTGATCGGCGACGAGCGCGAGGGGGTCGGTGTCGATCGTCGGCGTGAAGGTGCGCGTGAACGTCTCGAGGGTGCGCGGGTCCGGGCCGGTGAGGGAGATCATCGGGGCGCCCCAGAAGTCGGGCTCCTGGGCGAGCCACTCGTCGTAGTCCGCCGGTCGGTCGATCGTGTGGTCGGCCCCGTCGACGTGGTCGATGATGAAGCACCAGCTGAAGGCCTGCTGATTCTCGGGCTGCGCCTGCTCTGGCGCACTCGGCTCGCCCGTCTCCGAACGCGACTCGAAGCCTGTCACGAACGGCACGTCCGCGAGGGGGAGGAGCTCGCCCGTCTCGGTGGCGTCGAGCACGTAATCACCGGTGAGCAGTGTGCGGTCACCGTCGCGCGTGCTCTCGACCTCGACGGTCGCGACACGACCGCCGTCACGCGTTGCGGCGACGGGGCGGACGTTGCGGATGACCCGGATTCGTCCGGCGGAGATGTGGGGGGCCAGGAGGCCGTCGAGCACATGGACGGAGGCGCGCGGCTCCGCGCACAGGCGGCTCACGAGACCGGCGCCCGGGTTGAGGGCCACCTCGGACCGCGCGGCCGCGGTGAGCGGGTACCAGCGGCGGTAGTGCTCGCGGATGCCGTCGCGCAGGGCCCGGTAGCTGGCGGTGGCGCCGAACTGCTCGATCCAGGTGTGCTCGTCCGGCGGCACGCCCTGGCTCGTGAGCTGGCCGCCGAGCCAGTCGTACTCCTCGGTGATGGTGACGGTGCGACCGGCGCGGGCGGCGGCGAGGGCTGCGGCGACACCGCCGAGACCCCCTCCGATCACGAGGACGTCGGCGTGGAGCGGGGTCATGCGTGTTCCTTTCGGGCGGGAGCGGCGAGAGTCGCGCCGTCCGCGATGGGGCAGTCGAGCAGGGAGCGGAGTCCCTCGGTGGGCGGGTCGTCGGAGAGGATGCGCGCGAGGAGCAGCACGGCGTGCTCGCCCAGCTCCGTGCGCGGCGGGTCGAGTCGCGTGAAGTCGACGTCCTCGGGTGCGAGCCGAGGCGACGCGCCGAGGACGATGATGCTGAGGTCCGTCGGCACGTCGACGCCTTCGCGCCGGGCGCGCTCGTGGATGGCGGTGGCGACCTCGGGCGACTCCACGATGAGGAGGGTCGCGCGAGACTCGACCACGGCGGCCCAGTCGGCGTCGATGTCGGACCCGTCGGTCGGCTGGGTGCGCAGGGTCGCGTTCGAGCCGATGATGCCCTGCAGCACTCCGTCGCGCCGGTCGACGACGGACTCGCCGGTGCTGTCGACGTGCAGGTACAGCATGCGTTCGTGGCCGAGCTCGACGGCGCGACGGACGAGGTCGGCTGCGGCGGTGGCGTAGTCGATTCCGACGTAGGGGATGCCCGGCGTCTCGCGTCGTCCGACGGCGACCACACGGAACCCGCCCTCCACGAGCCGGGCGAGCTCTGCCGCGTCCATCTCGACTCCGAGGAGGAGGACGCCGTCGGCGAGTCGGAGCCGGTTCTTCTCGTGGAAGAGGCGGCGTCGACCGTTCTCCACGGGGGCGCTCGTGAAGAGGAGCAGGTCGCTTCCGAGCGTCTCCGCCCCGGCCTCGATGCCGTTGAGGAGCGGCGTGTAGAAGTCGACGCTGCGCGTGGGGAAGGCCGGCTCGTAGGTGAAGACGCCGAGGATGCGGTTGTCCATGCCGGCGAGGCGGCGAGCGGAGGGGTCGGCGACGTAGCCGGTCTCCTCGATCACGCGCAGAACCCGCTCCCGCGTCTCGTCGGGAATGCGCACGCTCGCGTCGGCGCGGCCGTTGAGGACGAGGGAGACCGTGGCCTGGCTCACGCCGGCGAGTTCGGCGATTCGGCGCTGGGTGATGCGTCCGGTATCGGTGCGGGTCATGGCCTCTCCTTCGAGACATCGAACCCGGGGGTGATGATGATAATGCGTATTATCAGCGGGTCGATCCGATGGTAATGCGCATTATCACTCTCGCGCAAGTCTTTTTTCCCTCGCCCTCGCACTCTCGCTCCCGATCCCCGTGTTCCCCCGGTCCCCCGCCCTCCCCTCCCCCCGCCAGATACCGCGTTTGAGCGTGTTTGCACCGCTATATCGGCGTAAACGCGCTCAAACGCGGCATCTGGCGGGGGTGGAGAGTGCGGGTGGGGGCGCGTTCGCTCTCCGTTCACCGGGGAGGGGGACGATGGGCGCATGGACTGGCTCGAGTCGGTGTCGGCCGCGATCGAGGCGATCGTGGTGCAGAGCGTCGCGCTGCCGTACGTGCTCCTGCTCGTGGCCGCGTGCTGCCTCGCGGACGCCGTCTTCCCCGTCGTGCCGAGCGAGTCGGTACTGATCGCGGTGGCGACCGTGTCGACCGCCACCGTGGGGCCATCCCTGTGGTCGCTCGTCCTCGTGGCGGCTGTCGGAGCGTGGATCGGCGACCACCTCGTCTTCCACCTCGGACGCGCCGTGGGCCCCGAGCGATGGGGGTGGATGCGGAGACCGCGGACGGCGCGGGCCATCGCCTGGGCCCGGTCGGCGCTCGAGCGTCGCGGAGCCCTCTACATCGTGACGGGACGCTTCATCCCGGGCGGACGCGTGGCCGTGAACTTCGTGGCCGGATCGACGCGCTACCCGCGGGGGCGTTTCGCGGCGACAGCGGCGCTGGCCGCGGTCATCTGGGCGAGCTACTCGGTGGCGGTCGGTCTCGTCTTCGGCTCGATCTTCGAGGGCCAGCCGGTGCTCGCGATGGTGACGGGCATCGTCGTCGCGTGCGCGGCGGGCCTCCTCCTCGACGCCGTGTTCGGTCGCGCGCGACGGCGGGCGGACGCAGCCGCGGACTGAGCGCGATCCGCTTCCCGTCCCGCTCGCTTCCGGCAGGGACAGGCCCTCGCTAGGCTCGGCGCATGAGCGACCGCGCGGTGCCGAACCTGCCCTCTCGTGATCTCGATGCAACCGTCGCGTTCTACCGAGGGTTCGGGTTCGAGCCGACGCACCGCGACGACGACTGGCTGATCCTGCGCCGCGGCGATCTCGAGCTCGAGTTCTTCCCGTTCCCCGACCTCGTGCCGGAGGAGAGCTCGTTCATGTGCAGCATCCGGGTCGACGACCTCGACGAGCTGTATGCGCGGATCCGGGACGCGGGCGTCGAGGAGACGACGGAGGGACACCCGCGGCTCCACCCGGTGCGGACGCAGCCGTGGGGTGGGCGTGCCGGGTTCCTGGTCGACCCCGACGGAACGCAGCTCCACCTGATCGAGAACGGCGAGTAGGGCTCACACCACCCCGGAGACTCCGAGGAGGACGCCGACGCAGTAGGTCGCGGCGAGCGCGAGCGCGCCCCCGATGACCACGCGGAGGATCGCCCGGCGGCGTGAGCTGCCGCCGATGGTGGCAGACACCCCGCCGGTGATCGCGAGTGCCACGAGCACGGAGACGAACGTGACCGGCACGCGCAGCGGCTCCGGCGGAATCAGGATCGCGAGCATCGGGAGGATCGCGCCGATCGTGAACGCGGCCGCGGAGGCCGCCGCCGCGTGCCACGGGCTCACCACGTCGGTCTCGTCGATGTGCAGTTCCGCAGACAGGTGGGCCGCGAGTGCGTCGTGCGCTGTCAGCTCCACGGCCACGGCGCGAGCGGTCGCCTCGCTGAGACCCTGTGCGCGATAGAGCCCCGTGAGCTCGTCGAGCTCCTCCTCGGGCGTTTCCTGCAGTTCCCGGCGCTCCTTCGCGATGAGGGCGCGCTCGCTGTCGCTCTGGCTGCTCACCGACACGTACTCGCCGAGCGCCATCGAGATCGCGCCTCCCACCAGACCCGCGATGCCGGCCGTGAGGATCGGTCCCGTCGCGGTGGTCACGCCGGCCACGCCCACGACGATCGCGGCTACCGAGACGATGCCGTCGTTCGCCCCGAGAACGCCGGCCCGCAGCCAGTTGAGCCTCTGCGCGACACCGCCCGTGTGGGGTTCGCCGCTGTGTCCGCCGTCGGGGGAGATCGGCCCGGTCGCGCTCTGTCCTGAGGTCATGGGGTCACTCAAACACGTCGGGCCCCCGTCCTCCAGGGCCGAAAGGACTATGACTCCTCGACGACCTGAGGCCTGCAGCGCCGCCCGATCCGACGACATAGGGTCGAACCATGACACCGGCACGCGACGCGCTCACGCGCCTCGGCTTCCTCACGATGGGCTTCTTCGATCCGGCGGAGCCGCGCGCCGGCCACGAGTCCACCCTGCGGCTCATCGAGTTCGGTGAGCAGCTCGGATTCGACAGCGCGTGGCTGCGGCACCGGCACGTGCAGTTCGGGATCTCGTCGCCTGTCGCCGTGATGGCGGCCGCGTCGCAGCGCACGGACCGTATCGAGCTGGGAACGGCGGTGACGCCGCTCGGGGTGGAGAACCCGTTCCGTCTGGCCGAGGACCTCGCGACGGTCGACGTGCTCTCGGGAGGCCGCATCACACCCGGGTTCAGTACGGGCGCCCCCATGAACTTCGACCGCTACCGCGACGCGATCTACCCGGACACGGCTGAGCAGGAGAACCTGGGCTACGACCGGCTGCTGCGGCTGCGATCGTTCCTGCGCGGTGACCCGATCGGCGCGGCGGCGGAGGCTCCTCGGCGCGACGGGATCGAGGAGTTCTCGACACGCGTCGAGCCGCACTCCGCGGGTCTCGCCGACCGCATCTGGTACGGCGCGGCGAGCATGCGTTCCGCGCGGTGGGCGGGGGAGAACGGCTTCCGCCTGCTCACGAGCAGTGTGATCGCCGGCGAGAACGGGACGAACGACTTCGCGTCGAACCAGGCGGAGCAGGTCAGGGCGTTCCGCGAGGTGCATCCCGACGGCGAGAGCGCTCGCGTCTCGCAGGGCCTCGTGGTGATCCCCACCGACAACGCGACACCGAGTCAGCGCGCGCGGTACCGCGACTACGTCGACTCCCGGTCCGGCCGTGTCGGCGTGCCGCACGGCCCGCGGAAGCTGCTCTTCGCGGCCGATCTCCTGGGCACGGCGGCGGAGATCGCCGAGCGTCTCCACGACGACGCCGGATTCCGCGAAGTGGACGAGGTGGCGTTCGCGCTGCCCTTCACGCTCGAACCCGACGACTACACGCAGATCCTCGGCGACATCGCGGGCGCTCTCGGCCCGGCCCTCGGGTGGGCGCCCGGAGCACACGCCTCTGCCTAGGTCCCGTGGTGAGGAGGGGCGAGATCCGTGGCGCCATTGCCGCGCGATCTGCTCACCTCGCGTCATGCCGGCCAGCGGCCGCCATTCGGGTGTGACGCGAATCGTCCCGCGCATGCTTTCGGGTCGCATGAACGAGACATCGAGGTTCGGCGCCCCTCCCCGAACGGTTTGGTGGGCACCCCGCTCGACGTGTCGAGCGGCGTCAAGCCCGTGTGTGCGCAGCCCGCGAGCGATACCGTGATGAGGTCGGGTGATGTCGCCCGGCCGGGCGGGTCTGGGCTCCCGTCGTTGGAAGCGCCTGCACGACCGTCCGAAGGCGCCGAACGACCTCCGTCGTCCCCGTGGCGATCCCCTCCCTGACCCCGAGGACACCGTGACCCGACCCCTTCCCCGTCCGATCGTGCGCGTGCTTCTGCGGTATTGGCTCGCCAACAGCCCGTCATCGTGGCGCCGACGGGTCACCGCGGACGACCAGCCGATCGTGCACGCCGCCGGCACCGATCCCGATCGCGTCTTCATCGTGGGAGACGGCGTCGCGAGCGGTCGCGGGGTGGTGACGCACGAGCTGGGGCTCCCCGGCTACCTCGCGCGCAGCCTCACGGCGATCACCGGCAACGCCACAGACGTGGAATTCGCCGTGCACCCGGACATGACGGTGGAGTCCTCCATCGAGGCGATCGCATCGTTCGATCTCCGTCGGTTCGACGCCGTGCTCATCTCCGTCGGGCACAACGAGGCGCTCGCCCTGATGAGTGTCGCCCGCTGGCGGGTCGAACTCGCGGGTCTGCTCGAGGAGGTGCAGCGGCGGACGCCGGCTCAGACCCAGATCTTCGTGCTCGACGTTCCCACCTTCGGTGGGAGGACAGCCCTCCCGCCGCATCTCGCACGCGTCGTCGACCGCCATGCGGGGCTGCTCAACGAGGCGACCGCCGGGCTGACGCTCGCCCCCAACATGACCGTCATCCCGCTGTCGCACGACAACGAGTTCGAACCCGAGACCCGCCACCTCTACCAGCAGTGGGCCGACGACATGGCGTTCGACATCACGAAGCGGCTCGACCCCGACAGGGTGCCCATCGAGGTGTCCGATGGTCGGGACGAGGAGGCGAGGCGGCGGGCCGTGGCCGAGCTGGAGCTCGCGGGCAGGGCGAGGGACGCCGTCCTCGACAGCATCGTCGAGACGGCACGTCAGATCTTCGGCGCGCCGATCGCGGCCATCACCCTCATCCGCGAGGACACGCAGACCACGCGGGCAGCGTCGGGGGCCGTCATCGACGACCGTCCGCGCGAGGGGAGCTTCTGCGACGTGACCGTTCGCCGCTCCTCCCACCACATCGTGGAGGACACGGTGGCCGACTCGCGATTCGCTCACTACGCCGCCGGGATCGATGCTCCACCGGTGCGCTTCTACGCCGGCTGCCCGATCATCTCGCCGGACGGACACCGAGTGGGCGCCCTCTGCGTGATGGACGATCGTCCTCGAGCATTCAGCCGACAGGACATCCGCCAGCTCCGTGCGCTCGCGGAGCTGGCGGAACGCCACCTCTGGTCGCTTCCGGAATAGGTCGGTCGGCGCAGGACCCCTGCGATCGAGGGCTGGCGCCGCGCATCACGGAGGGGCAGGATTCCGTCATGCACACCACGAACTACTACGACACGTTCATTGCGGTGGCGGAGGACACGTCGGCCCACGGCCCGGCCGAGCCACCCGTGCGCGCGACTCCGAGCATCGCGGAGGCGACGTACCGGATGATCGCGGAGGCGCCGTACGCGCACACGTCGGATGACGTCATCTTCGCGGTCTGGGCCGACCGGAAGGGCGTTCCCGACGGCGAACGGGACGCCGTCCGTGCACAGTTCTTCTCGAAGGGGCAGCCGTGCCTGAGGTCGAGCGACCTCGGCAAGCGGTACGGCTGGGGTGTCCACGCCGACGCGGACGGTCGAGTCGCCCTCGTGCCGCTCGGATCGCCGGAGTACGACGCGCTCGCAGCGGGCGAGGCGCCGGACGGTCGCACCGTTACCGTCACCCGCGCGATGCGCAGCCGACGATCCGGCTGATCCGCCGAGCTCGCCGTTCACTGAAAGGTCGGGGCGGCGCGGTCTCCGCCGCTCTGCTCGGCCGCTCTACTCGGCCGCGCCTTCGAGGCTGCCGGTGGTCTGCTCCATGCCGCCGATCAGGCAGTTGATGGTGCGGTCGCCCATGTCCCAGCCCTCCGAGACGGGCGTGTAGTAGTTGAACTCGTGGACCGAGTCCTCGTACGCCACGCCCACGAACGTCTCGAACGCCGCCATGCACTCCTCTTCGGCGATGTCCTGGATGCCGGAGTCGCCGGGGTACTCGTCCTCGGTCACGGTGACGTTCTTGTAGACCTCCCACGTGTGCGGGTCGCTGCACGGAACGGTGGGAACCTCGCTGACCTCGCCCTCCGTCGTCGCCTCGTCGTCGATGCAGTCGCCCTCCGCCAACGTGAACACGTCGGTGTCGCCGCCCTCCACGATCGCGCCGGACTCGTCGCGCGTCTCGCCGCCGAGGAGGCTGCTGATCGCGCTGCATCCGGAGAGGAGCACGACGACGGAGGTGGCGGCTGCGGCGCCGAGGGCGAGTCGGCGGATGACGGAACGTCGAGACATGGTGGGGCGTCGCTTTCCGCGGACCGCTGTCGGACCGCTGGATCGGGGGGGGGAGGGGCGGTGCGCCGGGCGGACCGGGACGAGGCTATCGGACCGGCCGACGGCGCCGCCTACCCGCTTTCGGGCGTCACCGACCCTCCGTCGGGTCCGCTCCGCACGTCCTGACGTACCGCCGACCCGGAGGTCGCCCTCCCGACGGTTCCGTCGGCGCGATCCGCGTCGCTGTATCGATGCCGTAAGGGTCTGTCGTGAGGCCGTGTGGATTCCGTTAGGACGGCCTTCCGGCCGCGTCGCGGGGTGTCTACTCGGTTGCTGTGCCCCCGTCGGGGCGACCGGATCCCACCAGGGATCGCGCCATCAGTTCTCCAGAAGGAGCAACCGTGCTCGACATCGTGTACGTGCTCGGCATCATCGCCGTGTTCGTTCTCGTCGGCCTCGTCGGCAGGGGGGTCGAGAAGCTGTGATCGTCTTCTCCCTCCTGGCCGCCGGCCTCGGAATCGCCGCCATCGTGTACCTCGTGTACGCCCTCGTGAAGCCGGAGCGATTCTGACGATGGACGTCCTCTTCACGGTGCTGCAGTTCGGCACCCTCGCGCTGATCCTCGCGCTCCTCTACCGGCCGCTCGGCGAGTACATGGCACGCATCTACACATCGCGGAAAGACCTGCGCATCGAGCGCGGCTTCTACCGCGTCATCGGCGTCGACTCGTCGGCCGAGCAGACCTGGCAGGCCTATCTCCGCAGCGTGCTGTGGTTCTCGGCCGTCGGCCTCCTGCTGCTGTACCTGCTGCAGCGCCTCCAGGTGATCCTCCCGTACTCCCTCGGGCTGCCCGCCGTGCCGGAAGGACTGTCCTTCAACACCGCGGTGTCGTTCGTCACGAACACCAACTGGCAGTCGTACTCGCCTGAGCTCACGATGGGTTACACCGTCCAGGCCGTCGGCCTCGCCGTCCAGAACTTCGTGTCGGCGGCCGTGGGGCTCGCCGTAGCCGTCGCCCTCATCCGCGGCTTCGCGCGCAGCCGGACGGGAACGCTCGGCAACTTCTGGGTCGACCTCACCCGCGGCACCTGGCGGCTTCTCCTTCCCGTCGCCGTCGTGAGCGCGATCGTGCTCCTGGCGGGAGGCGTGATCCAGAACCTCAACGGGTTCACGGAGATCGCGACCCTCTCGGGCGGAACCCAGAACCTGCCGGGCGGCCTCGTGGCCTCGCAGGAGGCGATCAAGAACCTCGGAACGAACGGCGGCGGCTTCTTCAACGCCAACGCGGCTCACCCGTTCGAGAACCCCACAGCCTGGACGAGCCTCTTCCAGATCGTCCTCATGCTCATGATCCCGTTCTCGCTGCCGCGCACCTTCGGCCGCATGGTCGGCGACAAGCGTCAGGGGTACGCACTCGTCGCCGTCATGTCGTTCTTCTACATCGCGTCGTTGACCATCCTGACCCTGCTCGAACGCGCCGGAGCCGGAACCGCGCCCCAGCTCGCGGGTGGGGCGATGGAGGGCAAGGAGCAGCGCTTCGGGATCTTCGGATCGACCCTCTTCGGCACGTCGAGCACCCTCACGTCGACGGGTGCCGTCAACTCGATGCACGACTCCTACACGGCCGTCGGCGGAATGATGCCGATGCTCAACATGATGCTCGGCGAGATCGCGCCGGGAGGCGTCGGAGCGGGCATCTACGGCATCCTGATCCTCGCGATCATCGCCGTCTTCGTGGCCGGTCTGCTCGTGGGTCGCACCCCCGAGTACCTCGGCAAGAAGATCGGCCCGACCCAGATCAAACTCGCGAGCCTCTACATCCTCGTGATGCCGACCCTCGTCCTCGCCGGCACGGCGTTGAGCTTCGCGATCCCGGCCATCCGGTCGGACGTCGAATCGACGTCGATCTGGAACCCGGGCAACCACGGGCTCTCAGAGGTGCTGTACGCCTTCACCTCGGCGGCCAACAACAACGGTTCGGCCTTCGCGGGGCTCACGGCGAACACTCCGTGGCTCAACACGGCGCTCGGCGTCGTGATGCTCCTCGGACGGTTCCTCCCGATCGTCTTCGTCCTCGCCCTCGCCGGATCCTTCGCCGCTCAGGACAAGGTCCCCGCCACCGCCGGCACCCTGCCGACCCACCGGCCGCTCTTCGTCGGCCTCCTCATCGGTGTGACGGTCATCGTGACCGCTCTCACCTTCTTCCCGGTGCTCACACTGGGTCCCCTCGCAGAAGGGCTGCTCTAGACCATGTCCACAACCACCGCACAGACGACTCCTCGGGAGACGTCGGAAACGACGCCGACCGGCGGACCGAAGAGCGCGTTCAACGCCGCTGCCCTCGTCGAGGCCGTCCCCGGCGCCATCCGGAAGCTCGACCCCCGATCGATGTGGCGGAACCCCGTCATGTTCATCGTGGAGGTCGGGGCCGTCCTCACCACCGTCATCGCGATCGCCGAGCCTTTCGTCGGCGGCCCCGAGACCTCCGGAGGGTCGGCGATCCCGCTCACCTTCACGTGGGGCATCGCGGTCTGGCTCTGGCTGACCGTGATCTTCGCCAACCTCGCCGAATCCGTGGCGGAGGGGCGCGGCAAAGCGCAGGCCGACAGCCTCCGCCAGACCCGAACGAGTACGACGGCGCACCGGGTGACCGACTACGACGCCGCGGCGGATCCATCGGCGGAGCGGGCGCACGTCGCCGATCTCTCGTCGGCGGACCTCGCTCTCGGTGACGTCGTCGTCGTCGCGGCGGGCGAACTGGTGCCCGGTGACGGCGACATCGTCTGGGGCATCGCCTCGATCGACGAGTCGGCCATCACGGGCGAATCGGCCCCGGTCGTGCGAGAGTCCGGCGGCGACCGCAGTGCCGTGACGGGCGGAACCCGGGTGCTCTCCGACCGCATCGTCGTGCGCATCACCTCGAAGCCCGGCGAGACGTTCGTCGACCGGATGATCAGCCTCGTCGAGGGTGCCGCGCGGCAGAAGACGCCCAACGAGATCGCGCTCAACGTGCTCCTCGCGAGCCTGTCGATCATCTTCGTGGTGGTCACGCTGACGATCAACCCGATCGCCTCGTACGTGGGCGCCGAGGCGAGCGTCCCCGTGCTCATCGCCCTCCTCGTGTGCCTCATCCCGACCACGATCGGTGCCCTCCTCTCCGCGATCGGCATCGCGGGCATGGATCGGCTCGTGCAGCGGAACGTCCTCGCCATGTCGGGGCGCGCCGTCGAGGCGGCGGGAGACGTCACGACGCTCCTGCTCGACAAGACGGGCACGATCACGTACGGCAACCGCCAGGCGGCCGAGTTCGTGCCGCTCGGGGGAGTGGACGCGACGGAGCTCATCCGGGCCGCGGCCCTCTCCTCCCTCGCCGACCCGACGCCCGAGGGCAAATCGATCGTCGACCTCGCGGTGGCCCGCGGCGTGGACGTCGGCCCGTCGGCCCCCGGCGAGATCGTCCCCTTCACCGCGCAGACGCGCATGTCGGGTCTCGACGAGCCCGACGGCACGCAGATCCGGAAGGGTGCGTCCTCGGCCGTCATCGCCTGGATCGAGCGCAGCGGGCGAACGGCGAGCTCGGTGATCGCCGATCTCGACGAGAGCGTCGAACGCATCTCGCAGAGCGGTGGCACGCCGCTCGTGGTCGCGGTCACCGCGCCGGACGGCACCGGACGCATCCTCGGTGTCGTGCACCTCAAGGACGTCGTGAAGGACGGGCTCAAGGAGCGCTTCGCCGAACTGCGCTCGATGGGCATCCGCACGGTCATGATCACGGGCGACAACCCGCTCACGGCCAAGGCCATCGCGGCCGAGGCCGGGGTCGACGACTTCCTGGCCGAGGCGACGCCCGAGGACAAGATGGAGCTCATCAAGAAGGAGCAGGCGGGCGGCAACCTCGTCGCGATGACGGGAGACGGCACGAACGACGCGCCTGCCCTCGCGCAGGCGGACGTGGGCGTCGCGATGAACACGGGTACGTCGGCCGCGAAGGAGGCCGGCAACATGGTCGACCTCGACTCCGACCCGACGAAGCTCATCGACATCGTCGCGATCGGGAAGCAGCTGCTCATCACGCGCGGCGCGCTCACGACGTTCTCGATCGCGAACGACATCGCCAAGTACTTCGCGATCATCCCGGCGATGTTCATCGGGATCTTCCCGGGGCTCGGAGTGCTCAACATCATGGGCCTGCACTCGCCGGCCTCGGCCGTGCTGTCGGCGATCATCTTCAACGCGATCGTCATCGTGGTGCTCATCCCGCTGGCTCTCCGCGGCGTGAGGTACCGCCCGTTGAGCGCCTCGCGCGTCCTCGGACGGAACCTGCTCGTCTACGGACTCGGCGGTGTCATCGCGCCGTTCGTCGGCATCAAGCTCATCGACCTCGTCGTCACCCTCATCCCCGGATTCTGATCCGGTCAGCAGCTCGAGAAAGAAGAAACTCGTCATGAGTGCACCACGCAGCACCCTCCGGACGGCGGGAGTCGCCGTACGGGCGATGCTCGTCCTCACTGTCCTCCTGGGCGTCGGCTATCCGCTCGTCGTCCTCGGAGTCGGCCAGCTCGCCTTCCCGGCGCAGGCGAACGGATCCACGGTGTCGGCGGACGGTGAGACGGTGGGGTCGTCCCTCATCGGTCAGTCGTTCACCGACGCCGACGGCAACCCGCTGCCCCAGTGGTTCCAGTCCCGCCCGTCGGCCGCCGGCGACGGGTACGACGCCGGTGCGTCGAGCGGATCGAACCTCGGACCGGAGAACGACGACCTCATCGCGGCGATCGAGGAACGTCGCGCGCAGGTGGCCGCGTTCAACGGAGTCGACCCCGACGAGGTGCCGGTCGACGCCGTCACGGCCTCGGCATCCGGCCTCGACCCGCACATCAGCCCCGCGTATGCGCTGCTCCAGGTGGAGCGCGTCGCGGACGAACGCGGCCTCCCCGTCGAGGACGTGCGCGCCCTCGTGGAGAGGTCCATCCAGGGTCCCGACGCCGGGTACCTCGGCGAGAGCCGCGTGAACGTGCTCGAGCTCAACATCGCGCTGCAGGAACTGGACGGCTAGCCGATGAAGCGAGGGCGGCTCCGGGTGCTGCTGGGCGCCGCCCCAGGCGTCGGCAAGACCTACACGATGCTCGAGGAGGGCAAGCGCCTCCTGGGTGAGGGCGTCGACGTGGTGGTCGCCGTCGTCGAGACGCACGGTCGGGTCGCGACGACGGCCATGACCGAGGGGCTCGAGATCGTCCCGCGTTCCGTCGTGGAGCACCGCGGGATCGAGCTGACCGAGATGGACCTCGACGGGGTCCTCTCCCGGCATCCCGATCTCGCTCTCGTCGACGAGCTCGCCCACACCAACGCGCCAGGGTCGGCGCACGAGAAGCGGTGGCAGGACGTCGAGCGACTGCTCGAGGCCGGCATCGACGTGATCTCCACCGTCAACATCCAGCACATCGAGTCGCTCAACGACGTCGTGCAGCAGATCACGGGAGTCCCGCAGCGGGAGACGATCCCCGACCACGTGCTGCGCGCCGCCGACCAGATCGAAGTGGTCGACCTCGCGCCGGAGGCCCTGCGCGATCGCTTGGCCGGAGGCCGCGTCTACCCCGCCGAACGCATCGACGCCGCCCTGTCCAACTACTTCCGGCTCGGCAACCTCACGGCCCTCCGCGAGCTGGCCCTCCTCTGGCTCGCCGACGAGGTGGACAGTGCGCTGAAGGACTATCGAGCCGAACACGGCATCGACAGCAAATGGGAGGCGCGCGAGCGCGTCGTCGTCACGCTCACCGGCGGGGTCGAGGGGGAGACGCTGCTCCGCCGCGGAGCCCGGATCGCCGCCCGCTCCGCCGGAGGGGAGCTCCTCGCCGTGCACATCACGAGCCAGGACGGTCTCCGGACCGCGGATCCGGACGCCCTGGCCCATCAGCGGGCACTCGTGGAGAAGCTCGGCGGCACGTATCACCAGGTCGTCGGCGACGACGTCCCCCGGGCTCTCGTCGACTTCGCTCGGAGCGTCAACGCGACGCAGCTCGTCATCGGTGTGAGCCGCCGCAGTCGACTCGCGGCCGCGCTCACCGGGCCCGGGATCGGAGCGACCGTCACCCGAGAGGCCGGAGCGATCGACGTCCACATCGTCAATCACGAAGCCGCCGGCGGCCGGTTCTCCCTTCCCCGTCTGGGAGGGGCCCTCACCCTGCGTCGCCGGATCGCCGGGCTGCTGCTCGCGCTGCTGGCCGGACCCCTGTTGACCTGGGTGCTCGTCGGGTTCCGCAGCCCCGACTCGATCACGAGCGACGTGCTCAGCTATCAGCTCCTCGTGATCGTCGTCGCCCTCGTCGGCGGTATCTGGCCGGCTCTCTTCGCCGCGCTGCTGTCCGGTCTCACCCTCGACTTCTTCTTCGTCGAGCCGTTCTACACCGTCACGGTCGACGAGCCCCTGCACCTGTTCGCCCTCGTGCTCTACGTGCTGAACGCCGTGCTCGTGAGCGTCGTGGTGGATCAGGCCGCGCGCCGCAGTCGGGTGGCGCATCGTGCCGCCGCGGAATCGGAGCTCCTCGCGACGGTGTCCGGCAGCGTGCTCCGCGGGGAGGGCGCGCTCCAGGCGCTCGTGAGCCGCACGCGGGAGGCGTTCAACCTCACCGGTGTCCGGCTCGTCGCGGACGGACAGGTCCTCGGTCGGGACGGCGAGCCGCGGCCCGACGACGCGTTCGCGTCGATCCCCGTCGGAACACGGGCGACGCTCGAACTGCACGGGGCCGATCTCGAGGCGTCCGAGCGGCGCCTCCTCACGGTCATCGCGTCGCAGATCGAGGTGGTCCTCGAACACGTCGACCTCTCGCGGACGGCGAGGAAGGTGGGCCCGCTCACGGAGAACGACCGGGTGCGGACCGCGCTCCTCTCGGCGCTCGGTCACGACCTCCGTCGCCCGCTCACGGCCGCGACGGCCGCCGTCAGCGGGCTGCGTTCCACCGAGGTGGAGTGGAGCGACGGGGACCGGGAAGAGCTCCTCGCGACCGCCCAGGAGAGTCTCACGACGCTGTCGTCGCTCGTCACGGACCTGCTCGACGTGAGCCGGCTCGAGGCCGGCGTCCTCGCCGTCGCCGTCCGCCGCGTCGACGCCGAGGACGTCATCCTGCCGGCCTTCGACGAGCTCGGGATCGGTCCGGCCGACGTCGAGCTCGTCCTGGACCCCGACCTCCCGCCGCTCCTCGCGGACCCCGGGCTCCTCGCTCGCGTCGTCGTGAACGTCCTCGACAACGCGAGGCGCTTCGCCCCTCCCGGCACCCGTGTGCGGATCTCGACGAGCAGCTTCGCCGACCGCGCGGAGATCCGGATCTCCGATCATGGGCCCGGAGTCGCGCCCGAGAGGCGGACGGACATCTTCGTGCCGTTCCAGCGTCTGGGCGACACCGACAACCTCACGGGCCTCGGGCTCGGTCTCGCCCTCTCGAAGGGATTCATGGAGGGCATGGGCGGCCGGCTCGACACGGAGGACACCCCGGGCGGCGGGCTCACCATGGTGATCGGCGTCCCGTTGGACGGCGGGCCGCGCCTGAACCGCTGAGCCACCCGATGCGCGAATACACCGCCCAGGTCGACCGGAGGATCCGAGCCTCGGCGCCGACCGCTTCCGTCCCAGGGCCTGGGAGGATGAGGGCATGTCGGAGAACAGGCGACGCGTGCTCGTGACCGGGGCCTCCCGCGGGATCGGACGGGCGGCGGCCGTCGCGTTCGCCGCGACGGGTGCGCGCGTGGCCGTGCACCACGGCCACAGCCGGAAGGACGCGGACGAGACGCTCTCCCTGCTCGCCGGCTCGGGCCACGTCGTCGTGGCGGGCGATCTGGCCGACCCGGAGCAGGCGCGACGGATCGCGGACGACGCGGTCCGCGGGCTCGGCGGCCTCGACGTCCTCGTCAACAATGCGGCGGTCGGCCCCTCGGCGACGAACGGCCATCCGATCGACGCGTCGTCCTACGAGTCGTGGCAGGGGGCGTGGCGCAGCATGGTCGACGTCGACCTGGTCGGCACGGCGAACCTCACGTGGTGCGTCGCCCGACACCTCATCGAGCAGGGGAGCGGCGGCTCGATCGTCAACGTCGGATCGCGCGGCGTGTTCGTCGGGGAGCCGGACTACCCCGCCTACGCGGCGAGCAAGGCAGGTCTGCACGCGCTCGGCCAGTCGATCGCGCTCTCGCTCGCCCCGCACGGCATCGCCGTGAGCACGGTCGCGCCGGGCTTCGTCTCCACAGAGCGCCAGCAGGCGAAGCTCGCGGGGGAGGTCGGTGACGCGATCCGTTCGCAGAGCCCCTTCGGCCGCGTCGGCACCCCGGAGGAGGTGGCCGCCGCGATCCTCTACCTCGCGTCACCGGACGCCGTGTGGGCGTCCGGCACGATCCTCGACCTCAACGGAGCCTCGAACCTCCGCAGCTGACCGGCGCTTCGGCGAGCCTCGGCGACCGCCTCTCGCACGGCCTCAGCCGGATTGGACGGGCGACGTGCGTTCTTCTCTTCGGCCCGAGCCCGGATGTCGGCGACCGACACGTCCGCTGCAAGATCGATGACCTCGGTGCCGAGGTCATGCAACCCGTCGGTGCTGGTCCGGTAGTCGCGCAGTCTGCTCGCCGGACGAGCACAGATCGCGGCGGTCGTCAACACCCCTGTCTACTCGGGGAGTTCCCGCATGATCGAGGGAGGCCCGCCGAGCAGGCGGCCTCCCCTCTCCCCTCAGGCCGCCGTGCGGACTCCCGTGCTGCGCGCCATCTCATCGACAGGACCACCATGGCTTCGGCGCGCTCCCTCCCGTACCCGCTCGGCTTCTCCGTCATCGACGGTCGCCAGAACTTCGCCCTCTACTCCGAGACGGCCGACGCCGTCTACGTGTGCATCTTCGACGAGAGCGGCGAAGAGACCCGCGTCCGTGTCGCCGAGCGCACCGGCCACGTCTTCCACGGCTTCGTCGAGGGTGCCGAGGTGGGCACGCGGTACGGCATCCGCGTCGACGGTCCGTGGAACCCCGAGGCAGGGATCCGCCACAACGTCGAGAAGCTCCTCCTCGACCCGCACGCCACGGCGATCGAGGGCGGCTACACGTGGGGTCAGGCCGTCTTCGGCCACGACATGAACGAGTCCGAGACGCGAGACGACACGGACTCCGCCGACGCGACGCCGCGCTGCGTCATCACCGACCCGTCCTTCGACTGGTCCGGCGACGTCGCGCCCCGCACGCTCCTCTCCGACACGGTCGTCTACGAGACGCACGTGAAGGGCTTCACGCAGCTGCACCCCGACGTGCCCGAGGACATCCGCGGAACGTACGCCGGCCTCGCGCACCCCGCCGCGATCAAGCACTTCACCGACCTCGGCGTGACCGCCGTGGAGCTCCTCCCCGTGCAGCAGTTCGTGCAGGACAGCCACCTCGAGGAGAAGGGCCTCCGCAACTACTGGGGCTACAACTCCATCGGCTTCTTCGCCCCGCACAACGAGTACGCAGCGGCGGGCGATGGCGGCGGCCAGGTGGCCGAGTTCAAGCAGATGGTGAAGGATCTCCACGCCGCCGGACTCGAGGTGATCCTCGACGTGGTCTACAACCACACCGCCGAGGGTAACCACATGGGCCCGACGCTATCGTTCAAGGGCATCGACAACGCCGCCTACTACCGCCTCGTCGAGGGCGACGAGGGCAACTACTTCGACACCACGGGAACGGGCAACAGCCTCAACGTCGGCCACCCCGCCGCGCTCGGGCTCATCATGGACTCGCTGCGCTACTGGGTCACCGAGATGCACGTCGACGGCTTCCGCTTCGACCTCGCCACGACGCTCACGCGCCAGGGCGGCGACGCCGAACTGCACAGTGCGTTCCTCACCCTCATCCAGCAGGACCCGGTGCTCGCGCCCGTGAAGATGATCGCCGAGCCGTGGGACACCGCCGGCTACCAGGTGGGCGGCTTCCCCGCCGACTGGTCGGAGTGGAACGGGAAGTTCCGCGACGATGTACGCGACTTCTGGAACAGCACGGACGCCGTGCTCGGCACGCTCGCGCAGCGCGTGCTCGGCTCGCCCGACGTGTACGAGTCGTCGCGGCGCTCGCCGCTGTCGAGCGTCAACTTCGTGACGGCGCACGACGGCTTCACCCTCGCCGACCTCACCTCCTACGCCGAGAAGCACAACGAGGCGAACGGCGAGGACAACAACGACGGCGAGAGCGACAACAAGTCGACCAACGGCGGCGCCGAGGGCCCGACCGACGACGAGGCCGTGAACGAGCGCCGCGACCGCAAGCGCCGCAACCTCCTCGCGACGCTGCTCCTCTCCGCCGGCGTCCCGATGATCCTCGGCGGCGACGAGCTCGGCCGCACGCAGGGCGGCAACAACAACGCCTACTGCCAGGACGACGAGATCTCGTGGTTCGACTGGGCGAACGCCGACCAGGACCTGCTCGCGTTCACGACGTCGCTCATCGAGCTGCGCCGCACGTCGCCCGCTCTGCGACCGACGTGGTTCCGACAGGCCCCCGATGCCGACGACGCGCGCGACACCGTCGACGTGCTGCGTTCGGACGGAGAGGGCTTCGCCGACGAGGACTGGGACAACCCCGACGCGCGTTCGATCACGTTCGTGTTCGAGCACGAGGGCGCCGATGCATTCGCGCTGCTCTTCAACGCGGCCGACAACGGCGTGGAGTTCACGGTGCCGCAGGCGCCGAACGCCGAGTGGGAGCTCGCCGCGTCGAGCGACGCCGGACAGACGGTCGAGGGCGAGGTCACGACCCTCATCGTCCGCGACGAGTCGTTCACGCTCCTCCGCTCCCGCGCGTAGTCCCACCCCCCCCACCTCCCGTGAGGTGTCGCGAATGGTCGTCATCCCTCGTCGGATGGCGACCATTCCTGTCATCTCACCGGTCTTCGGCGAGCCGGCGGTGGGCGAGGCGGCGGAGGGCGAGGATGACCGGCTCGTAGAGGGCGGTGCCGAGCACGGCGTAGGCCACCGCCTCGCGATCGCTCATCGAGGAGACGGGCGCGAGTTCCTCCCGGGCGAGGGGGAGGACCGCGTCCCAATAGCGTCGGGCGATGTCGTCGTCCCACGCGAGTCCGGCCCGCTCGAGCCCCTCGATGGCCGCCTCGAGTTGGGCTGAGGCGGGGTACTCGGGGTCGAACTCGATGCCGAGAGCCCGAGCCGTCGACGCGGCGCGCTCGGAGGTGACCGTCGGCGTCTCGACATAGGGCGGCAGCGCCGCGACCCCGTGTCCCATCGCGGCGACGAGGTCGGCATCGGGTTCGTCGATGATCGCGAGGATCTCGCGCACTTTGGCGAGGGGGAGTCCGCGGACCCCGGTCAAGGCTCCGATGAGGCCGACGCGTTCGAGGTGCTCCGGCCCGTATTCGGCGCGCGTCGCGGCGGTCACGGTGCCGCGCTCGAGCATGCCCTCGCGCAGGTAGAACTTCAGGGTGGCGATGGGCACGCCGCTCGCGGTGGCGAGTTCCGAGATGCGCATGGGGACCTTTCGTCGAGGCCGCTGTCGTCGGGTGGTCTTGCGCTGGATAGTCTAACTACCTAATATTGGGTACTGACACTATCCAACCTGGCCGGATGCCCCGGCCCCCGCGCAGGGACGGCTCCCGTGCACCCCGTCGCGGGTGTGTGGCCGCCCTCTGACGCCACCGATCCATCCCCGACTGGAGTTCATCATGGTTCCGTTCATCGTCCTCGTCGCCGCATTCGTCGCGGCCCTCCTCGTCACGGCTCGCGGCACTGCGCGGCGTCCCGATGTCACGGTGGCGCTCCGCATCGCCGTCGCCGCGATGTTCCTCGTCTCGGGCTCGAGTCACTTCGTCGGGATGAGGGAGGAGTTGATCGACATGGTGCCCGACCTGTTCCCGAATCCGGACCTCGTCATCGACCTGACGGGCGTCCTCGAGCTCGCCGCCGCTCTGGCGATGGTGTCCCGCCGCCTCGCCCCGTGGGCGGCGACCGGGCTCACGTTGCTGCTGATCGCGATGTTCCCGGCCAATGTCGAGCTCGCCCTGTCGGGAGCCGACCTGCCGTGGAATCAGACACTCGTCCCGCGCTCGGTCATGCAGGTGGTCTTCGTCGTCGCCACGTCCGTGTTGGCCGTGCGCGGCTTCGCCTCGCTCCGCCGTTCCCGCGGAGCCACGAGCGAGCGGACCACGGCGACGGAATCCACCACCGTGTGAGCGCGCGGCGAGCCGCCGGTCACGAGCCCGTGAACGGGTTGTCGTGGGGGAGCGGTGGCAGGCCGTGGGCCTCCTGGACCTGCTCCCAGGAGTATCCGGTGGGGATGAGGATGTCTCCGACGTGGATGGAGCTGCTGCAGTCGAATCCCCCGCGGCCCTCGATCGTCTCGAGCTGCCACCAGGAGCGTCCGAAGCGCGCGCAGATCGCGGCGGCCGTGTCGCCCTGCGTCACGGCGTAGAACCAATAGCCGTCGGCGTTCTGGCGTGCTTCGCCTGCCGCGTGGTCCGTCGGCCCCGAGTCGCTGAGGAGTGCGGGATCGAAGAGCGGGATCCCGGCCGGTTCGGTGGTGAATGCGGCCGGCAAGGGAAGCCGACCGGAGGCGGACGGGGCTTCCCTCGTCGATTGGGTGATCGAGCCGAGCGAGCAGGCCGCCGCGGCCGTCGTGAGCACGAGGAGCGACACGAGGACGAGCCCTCTGCGTCGGTGCTGGGCGGGTGTCACCGCGGGCTCCGGGGGAGTCGGCGTGCGCGGGGTGGCGTCATGTGCCTGCCCTCCCGACGGATGTGTCCTTCTCAGCACGCTACGTGCGGGGTGCGTCGTGGCGCTCCCCCACTTCGCAGGCCCGGACGGGGAGGGGGGTGTCGTGCGGAGGGGGTCGGGGGATGAGTTCGAGCGGCGTCAGGGCGTGTCGGGTGGACATGCCCGTCGCAGGCGTCTCTCGGGAGTGGTGCCGGCGAGGGAATTCTGGGAGGTCTCTGCGACCGATCGTAAACCTACCGTACGTACGGTATGTTTACGATCATGAGGCCGAGCAACCGATCAGACATCCTCGACGCCGCACTGCGGGTGGTCGACAGGGCCGAGGGCGCCGACATCACGTACGACTCGGTGGCGCGCGAGGCGGGGCTCACGAAGGCCGGTCTCATGTACCACTTCCCGTCGAAGGACGCGATGATGATCGCGATCATCGAGCACGTCGTCGGTCGGTGGCAGGCCGAGCTGCTCGATGTGCTCGGCGCCCCGCTCGAGGGATCGACGCTCGAGGACCGCGTGCGTGCCTTCGTGCACTTCGCCGGGTCCGGCGGTGTCACGCAGGGCGAGTTCGTGGTCTTCTCGGAAGCTGTCCGGCGCCCGACGCTCTCGCAGCCGTGGCTCGACTACCTGCGCCGCTGGTTCGACTTCGCTGCAGACGCCGATCCGACGCCCCTCCTCCTCGTCTGGCTCGCGACGAACGGTCTGTGGATCAGCGAGGCCACGGGAGTGCTCGACGTCTCCGACGTGCAGCGGGAGCGGCTCGTCGCACTGATGCTGCGAGTGATCGACGGAGAGACGGTCTCATGAGCCTCTCGACCACAACCACCACCACCTCCACCTCCGCCTCCACCACACCGACCGATACCCGAGGAGCGACCGTGTTCACCATCGTCCCCGCCACACCCGCCACCGTCGCCGACACCGCCGATGTGCTCGCGTCCGCCTTCGAGAACGAGACGGTGATGGGTTCGCTCATCACCGGGAGGAACCGCCGTTCCCGCCTCGCCGGGCTGTTCCGGGCGCTCATGGCGTCGGGTGCGCTCGCGACCGGCCGCGTCGACGTGGCCCGTCGCGACGACGACGGCGCCGTCCTCGGTGCCGCGATCTGGGAGGCGCCCGGTCACCACGCGTCGTTGTTCTCCCAGGTGCGCCGCGCCCCGGAATTCCTCCGCGCGCTCGGTTGGAGCGGCCTTCCGGCGGCTCTCCGCCTACAGGGCGTCCTCGGCACGTACCGGCCGGCCGAGCCGCACTGGTACCTCGCGCAGATCGGTGTCGGCGACGCGGCGCGCGGCGCGGGGGTGGGGTCGGCCCTCCTCACGTCGCGGCTCGCCGCGATCGATGCGTCGGGCATGCCCGCCTACCTCGAATCGTCGAACGAGCGCAATCGTGCCCTGTACCGCCGCTACGGTTTCACGACGATCGCGAACGTCGAGGGCATCCCCGGGGCCTCGCCCGCCGCGATGTGGAGGCGGGCGGCCGTCGCCTGACGCCTCGCCCGGCCCGCCGCTCTCCAACGGCAGGTCACGCCCCGTCGATCTGTGCGACCCGTCTCCGCACGAATCGCTCGAGCAGGTCGTCGGGGAGGCGTTCACCTGCGCGCAGGTGGATCGATCCCTTCGTGCTCCCGAGTCCGGCCGCGGCCACATCGTCCGCGAGGTCCGCGAGGTTCCCGTACGGGTAGACGCCGATGTGCTTCTTCGTGTTCATGACCGAGACGAGGCCCTTGCCGCGGTAGATGAGCGACGGCATGCCGTAGCTCACGCCCTCGACCGCGTCGGGCACGAGCGCTCGCGCCCGATCGTAGATCTCACGGATCCGCGACCGCTCGGGTTCCGGCAGCTCTGCGATGTACTCGCTCACCTCGTTCGCCATGACCCATGGTCCCACCGGCGGGGGCCGGCGGCCAGAGCGATCAGCGCGCGGAGGCCAAGAATCGGTCGGCCGTGCGGAGGGAGAGAGCCATGGTCGCGAGGGCCGGGTTGGCGATGAGCGAGCTCGGGAAGACCGAGTTGTCGCAGATCCACAGGTTCGGCACGTCGAAGCTGCGGCCATCGGGGTCCACGACCGCGCGTTCGCGGTCCGACCCCATACGGGCGGTGCCGAGGGTGTGCGCCGTTCGGGGCAGCACCATCGTCGCCGTCGCCCCGGCGGCCTCGACGATCGAGGTCATCGTGCGGATGGCGTGTCGGTCGATCGCGTCCTCGTTCTCGCCGGCGCTGAACGTGATCCGCGCCTTCGGGATGCCGAGGTCGTCGACCTCGTCGGCGAGCTCGAGGAGGTTTCCCTCGCTCGGCAGGCACTCGCCGTTGATGCCGATACCCGCCATGAACCTGTAGCCGTCCATCGCCTCGACGAGTTCCCGTCCCCAGAGACCTGCGCCACGGACGAGGGTCGTCGCGAGTGTGAGCGGCATGACGCCGAGGCTCTGCATGAGGTAGCCGCCCGCGAAGTCGGCACCGGCCGGCCGCACGAAGTCCTCCGAGATGATCGACGAGGGGTATCCGCGGTAGCCGCGCATCTCCTGCTCGAACCGGCCCCACACCTGCACGCCACCGTGGGCCATGAAGTTGCGGCCGACCTGGCCGCTGCTGTTGCCGATCCCGGTGTGGAGCAGGAGCCGCGGCGTCTCGACGCCACCGGCACAGAGGAACAGGTTCGCGCAGCGCTGGCGGTGGTCGACGCCGTCGCGGCGGTAGACGACGGCCGTCACGCGGCCGTCGGGTCCGCGCTCGATGCCGTGAACGGTCGAGCCCGGCCGGATCTCGGCGCCGTCCGCGACGGCCTGCGGCAGGTAGGTGGTGTCCATGCTCACCTTGGCGCCGTTGCGGCAGCCCTGGTGACATGTGCCGCAGTTGGCGCACGCGGAACGGTGGCCGCCGTGGTCGTGATCGTGGTCGCGCGTCACGAGCGCCGCCGGTGCGTCGGTAGCGCGGACGCCCACGGCCTCGCAGCCCCGGATCATCATGTCGGCCGATGCGTTGCGTGCGACGGGCGGGAAGAGGTAGCGGCGGTCCGGGTCCCACGGGTAGTGGGAAGGACCGGAGACGCCCACGAAGTGTTCGACCGTCTCGATGTAGCCCACGAGTTCCGCGTGGTCGATCGGCCAGTCCTCGCCGCGACCCGATTCGGAACGGAGTCGGAGGTCGTGCTCACTCGGGCGGGGCGCGAACGCTCCCCAGTGCAGCGTCGATCCGCCCACGCCGCGCCCCGAGTTGTTCGGACCGAACGCCGTCGGGGTCTCCCCGCCGCTCAGCCGCTCGTCCATCCAGTTGATGTCGTCAGCGGCCGCGATCTCGTCGGGGGTGTGCTCATGGGGCTCCGTGTTGTCGCCGGCCTCGAGCGCGACGACGCGGAGGCCGCGCGCAGCGAGCGCGGCCAGCAGGGGAGCGCCGCCGGCGCCCGTTCCCACGATCACGGCGTCGACGACCTCGTCGTCGGCGTAGGTGCGCATGTCGGTGAGGTTCATCGGGGGATCACGGGGAGCATCTCCCAGTCCTCTCGTTCGTCGGCGCCGAGCAGCGCGAAGCCGGTGAAGACGTCGTCTCCGCCGTTCGCGAAACCGTCGAAGCCGATGCGGGCCATCGTGGCCGGGTGGGCGAGCCACTGGCGCACGAGGTCCACGCGGGCGTCTTCGAACCACGCGGCGAACTGCGCGGCGGTGAAGTGGTCGTGCTCGTCGTACGTGCCCTCGGAGAGCTGCGCGATGACGGTGTCGAGCTCGCGCGGCGAGCGGGTGCGCAACGGGGCGAGCGCGTCGAGCGCGATGGCGTACGCCTCCCGATCGGTGGGCAGGTCGGCGTTGCGCCAGCCGTCGCCTCCCCCGCCCGCGAGCTGCGTGTCCACCCGGAGGGCGATGTCGATGGCCGGTTCGTCCTGGGGGACCACGCGGTCGGCGAGCACTCGGAGGGTCGCGAGCTGGACATCGGTGAGAGCCTGCGGGGTCGCTCGCGGGTCGTCGGCGACGGCCCGCTGCGCGAGGAGGCCACGAGTGCGGGCGCTCGTCCGCGGCGACGCGATCACGGCGGCCACGTCCGGGGGGACGGCCGGTCCGACGCCGGCCGACGTCGTCCAGAATCGACGGATGGCGTCTGCCACGGCGAGCGGTCGTTCGAGTGGCAGGAGGTGGCCGACGCCCGGGAGGACCTCGACGTCCGCGCGCGGATAGACGGTTTCGTTGAGGCGCCGTTGCGCGTCCTCGCCCAGGTCGCCGTCCTCGCCACCCGCGAGGATGAGCGCGGGGAGGTCGAGCACGCCGACGTCCGTCGAGCGGTCCTCGCGGCTGCCGGTCTCGAACCACGCGCGCCACGCGGCGGTGGAGGTACGGCGGACGTCGTCGATCGCGCGCGCGTCCGCGTCGGGCGCGAGGCCCGTGCCCACGTTCGCGTCCACGAACGTGCGCGCGTCCTCTGCGCTGATCGCGTCGCCCTGCGCCCACGAGAGCATCTGTCGGCGGCGGTCCTCCTCCATCGGCTCCGGCACGGGCGGCGACGCCGCGAGGAGCGCGACGCCGGCGAGGCCGAACAGCTCGGACTCGCCGGCAAGAGCGCGTGCGGCGACCATCGACGCGATCTTCCCTCCCATGCTGTGCCCGACGAGGATCCACCGGGTCGCACCGCTGCGCCGGATCGCGCGCTCCACGTGGCGGATGGTCTCCGGGATGCTCGTCCCGGTCATGGCGGCGGCGTCGCCGAAGCCCGGGAGATCGATCGCCTGCACGTCGAGGCTGTCGGCGAGCGCTTCGGCGACCCCGTCGAATGCTCGAGCGCTCGACCCGAGCGCGTGCAACGCGAATGCCGTCGGTCGTGAGGACGGGGACGTCGACATGAGGGTCTCCGATGCGTGGGGGTTGGGGGGACGGGCGGTGCGTCAGGGACGAGCCGGCCGCCGATTCACGATATGTCGGCCGACGAGAACGGGAGCGGCCGTTGTATTTCCAGGGTTCATGTGACACGGATCGGCTGGACGGGTCGGTGCTCTCGGATAACGCGTCCCCCCGGCATCCGTAAAGGCCTCGCGGTCGCGCTCTGGAGCCGCTTCAGTGGAAGGGCGCCGCGAGATGCGCGAGCGCTCAGGACGACCGACCACCCAGAACGACCGAGGAGACCCGTGACCCGCGACCAGTACACGTTCGCCGACCCGACCACCCTGTATCCCGTGATCTCGCCTCCCGTGCAGCAGCAGGAGGAGCCGGGGCTGCAGGGTCGTATGGATCCCGTGCCGGACCTCGGTGAGGACACCTACCGCGGCACCGGTCGGTTGGCCGGACGCCGCGCCCTCATCACGGGCGCGGACTCCGGCATCGGCGGGGCCGTGGCGATCGCGTTCGCGCGCGAGGGCGCCGACATCGCGCTCTCCTATCTGCCCGAAGAGGAGGAGGACGCGCGCCACGTGATCGGCCTCATCGAGGCGGCGGGACGCACGGCGGTGCCGATCCCCGGCGACCTCAGGGACCCGGCCTACTGCCGCCGCCTCGTGGAGGAGGCGGTCGAGGGCCTTGGCGGACTCGACGCCGTCGTCAACGTCGCCGGCAAGCAGGTGTGGGTGCCCGAGATCGCCGACCTGAGCGACGAGCAGTTCGAGGCGACGTTCCGCACCAACGTCTTCGCGGCCTTCCACGTGATCAAAGCGGCGCTCCCGCACCTTCCCGCGGGCTCGACGATCGTCAACACGGCGTCGGCGGAGGCCTACACCCCCGCTCCCGACCGGCTCGACTACGCCTCGACGAAGGGGGCGATCAACAACTTCTCGAAGGGTCTGGCGCAGCAGCTCGCGTCGACGGGGATCCGCGTGAACGTCGTCGCCCCCGGCCCCACGTGGACGGCGCTCCAGCCGTCGCACGGCGTCGATCCCGAGACCCTCCCCGAGTTCGGCTCGAGCGAGGCGCCCATCGGTCGTGCGGCCCAACCGGCCGAGATCGCACCGGCTTACGTGTTCCTCACGTCGGCGGAGTCGAGCTTCGTCATTGGCGAGACGCTCAACGTGAACGGCGGCATGGTCACGCCCTGACGCGGGCGCCGGCGTCCACCGCCGGCCCGCGGGGTGCTCCTAGCGGGAGTACTCCGCGGAGGCGTGCGCCTCCTCGATGATGGCGAGCACCTCGAGGCTGTCCGCCGGGTCGACGGGGAGGGGGCCCTCGCCGCGGATCGCCTCGGCGAGTCCGCGGTAGAAGGCGGGGTAGTCGCCAGGGAGCGTCTCCACCGGGTGCTGCTCGTCGCCGGCGCCGATGAGGCCCCAGGCGCTCTCGGGGGTGCGGCCGTAGCCGGGGTCGGTGACCGGCAGGCCCTCTCCGAGCTGCTGCTCCTGCGGGTCCGTCCCTCCGATGACGTATGCGGCGCTCGTGCCACGGACGCGGAAGCGGTCCGTCGGGAGGGCGCTCACGGTGCTGAGCGAGAGGCGCGAGCGCACCCCCGACTCGTGCAGGATCGACAGGAGCACGTCGTCGTCGGCCGAACGTCCCTGGCCGCGCGTGTCGATCTCCGCATGCACGGAGGACACGGGTCCGAGGAGCTGGATGGCCTGGTCGATCACGTGCGGACCGAGGTCGTAGAGCACGCCGCCGCCCTGCTCGACGGGCGCCTCGGCCTTCCAGCCGGCCCGGAGGGTGGGACGCCAGCGCTCCATGCGCGACTCGAACGAGAACACCTCACCGAGCTCTCCGCGGGCCGCGAGCTCACGCACCGTGAGGAAGTCGCCGTCCCACCGGCGGTTCTGGAAGACGGAGAGGATCGTGTCGCGCTCGCGGGCTTCGCGGAGCACCTCGCCGCCCTCGGCCGAGCCCACGGCGAACGGCTTGTCGACCACGACGGCGAGGCCGTTCTCGATGGCGCGCTGGGCGAGGGCCGCGTGAGAGGAGTTCGCCGTGGCGATCACGACGAGGTCGAGGTCACCGGCGCGTTCGAAGAACTCGTCGGGGCTCGGGATCACGTCGGCGTCCGGGTGCGCCTCGCGGGCGTCGTCGGTTCGCGACGGGTCTCCCGTCACGATCGCGTCCAGCCGGAAGTCGGCATCCGCTGCGAGCAGTGGTGCGTGGAACACCCGCCCGGACAGTCCGTAGCCGATGATCCCTGTCCGTATATGCTCCGTCACCCTTCCACGCTAGCGTGCACACGCCGTGCCGTCTGCTCCCGCTGGCCCCTTGCCACCTGTCTCCCGGCATTCGCGGACGCGCGGTGGGGACGGGTCAGCGCATGAACGCGCGTTCGACGGTCTCGCGGAGGATCGCGCGGCGGCGGTCGTGCTCGGTTCTCGCTTCGTCGGCGTCCGCGGCGTAGACGTTGCTCACGGGCGACCAGGCCATCGACATCGAGATGACGAGGGCCATGACGTCGAAGGGGTCGCCCTGAACGGTGATCGCGCCCGATTTCTGCGCGGCCGAGATGGCCGAGAGCTTGCCGGCGTCCAGGCGGGCGCCCTCGTCGACGAGCGTGCCTCGCGGGCGCCGCTCGAGGCGTTGCCAGGTGGCGAGGCGGATGAGGTCCGGGCGCTTGAGGTACTCGTCGTAGAGCCGGACGGCCCAGTCCGCCACGTCGTCGGCGTCGATCGGCACGACGTCGACGATGCGTTCGAGCGACGCGGCGAAAACGGTCTCGAAGAGCGCCTCCTTGTTGCCGACGTACGCGTAGATCTGTGCCTTGTTCGTCTGCGACGCTGCCGCGATGCGGTCGATGCGGGCGCCGGCGATCCCGTATTCGGAGAACTCGGCCGTCGCGGCGTCGAGGATGCGTTGGCGGGTCGCCTCGCCCTTCGGCGTGGGGGGTCTCGAGATCATCACGCCAGATTACCAACCGGTTCGTTTGACGACGGTGGGCGTGCGACGTACGCTCTGAATAACAAACCAGTTGGTAACTTTCGGAACGGATGACCATGCGATCAGCACGAGCCCTCGGCACGACCGAGCAGGGCGCGACCCCGACCGTCCGCGACATCGAGCGGCGCGACCTGCGTCCGGACGACGTGGCCGTGCGCGTCACCTTCAGTGGCGTCTGCCACAGCGACCTCCACGCCGTCGACTCGCACACGGACGGCTCGCTCCTCGTGCCGGGCCACGAGTTCGTGGGCGAGGTGACGGCCGTCGGCGCGGACGTGACGGGGTTCGCCGTCGGCGACCCCGTCGCGGTGGGGAACATCGTCGACTCGTGCGGCGCGTGCGACATGTGCCTGGCCGGGCAGGAGAACTTCTGCCGCGAGTTCCCCACGCTCACCTATGGGGGCCGCGACCGTCGCGACGGATCGACGACCCTCGGCGGGTATTCCACCGAGTACGTGGTGCGCGAGGGCTTCGTGTACCACCGGCCCGCCTCGCTCGATGCGGCGGGAGTCGCCCCGCTCATGTGCGCGGGGGCCACGGTGTGGGAGCCGCTCCGCCGGTGGAACGTGGGCCCGGGCGTGCGCGTCGGCGTCGTGGGTCTCGGCGGGCTCGGGCACCTCGCCGTCAAGCTCGCCGCGGCGCTCGGTGCCGATGTCACCGTCTTCACGACCTCGGCCGGGAAGGAGGCGGATGCGCGTGCGCTCGGAGCGCGGGACGTCGTCGTGTCCACCGACGAGTCCGCGATGACGGCCGTGGCCGCACGGTTCGACGTGATCTTCGACACCGTCGCCGTGCCGCACGAGCTCGCCCCGTACCTGCGGACCGTCGCGCTCGACGGCACGCTGTGCGTGCTCGGCTATCTGGGCTCGCTCCCCGTGAACATGCTCGACCTCGCGCTCGGCCATAAGAGTGTGAGCTCCGGGGGCAGCGCCGGACGCCCGCACACGCAGGAACTGCTCGACTTCTGCGGCGAGCACGGCATCACGGCCGACGTCGAGGTGCTCCCGTCCCGCGACGTCGCCACGGCGTTCGATCGCCTGCGCCGCAACGACGTGCGCTACCGCTTCGTCCTCGACCTCGCGGACCTCGCCGACTGAGCCGCCGAGTGATTGTCGGGCGCTGCAGTGATTGATGCAGCGCCCGACAAGAGGTGCAGCGCAACCGGGGCGATTGTGAATCCGGCGACGGAGTGTCCGGGCATACGCTCGGAGGGTGACCTCCCGACCCGCGCCCGGCTCCGGCGGTCGGGGGGAGTCGTCGCAACGGCGCATGCTCGTCGCCTTGCTCGCCGCGGGGATCGCGACGTTCGGAGAGCTATACGCGGTTCAAGGAGTGCTCCCGCTCCTCGCGCGCGACCTCGGGGTGACGCCGGCGCAGGCCGCTCTCACCATCTCGGTCGCCACCGGAGGGCTCGCGCTCACGGTGCTGCCGTGGGCCTCCGTGGCCGAACGGATCGGGCGGCTGCAGGCGATGCGGATCGCCCTCGTCGCGTCGGCGGCGCTCTCGATCGTGGGCGCCCTCGCCCCCACCTTCGAGCTGCTCATGGTGGCGCGCTTCCTCGGCGGCGCCGCTCTCGGTGCGGTGCCGGCGCTCGCCGTGGCGTACATCCACGACCGCACGACGGGCGCGCGAGCGACGGTCGCCGCCACCGCGTACATCTCCGGGACCACGATCGGCGGGGCGGCCGGGCGGATCGTCGCCGGGCTGCTCGCCGACGGACTCGGGTGGCGTGGTGCCCTCCTCGCCGTCTCGGGTGTCGCCGTCGTGAGCGCCGTGCTCTTCGTCGTGCTCGCCCCGGCCGCTCCCGCGCGACGGACGGACGCGACGATGGTCTGGAGCTCGAAGATCGCGCGGGCGCTCGGCGACCCGGTCCTCGTCCGCATCTACGCCGCCGCCGTGCTCCTCGTCGGAGCGTTCGTCTCGGTCTACACCTACGTCGGGTTCCGCCTCGAGGCGCCCCCGTTCTCCTTCACTCCGGCCGCCGCGGCCCTCATCTTCCTGGCGTATCTCGCGGGGACGGTGACGTCGCGTGTCGCCGGCTGGTGGAGCACGCGGACGGGGCGCCGGCTCGTCGCGCTCGCGGGGATCGGCGTCATGATCGTCGGTCTCGTCGTGATGCTGAGCGAGAGCGTTCCCGTGCTGCTCCTGGGGCTCGTGCTCGTGACGGGCGGCTACTTCGCCACCCACGCGACCGCGACGGCGTGGGTCGGTGCGCGGGCCGACGGGCCGTGGCGAGCGCAGGCGAGCGCCCTCTACACGATCGCCTTCTACTCCGGTTCGGCTGTCGGGACCTGGCTCCTCGGCCTCGCCTTCCAGTCCGGCGGCTGGCCGCTCCTCACCGCGATCTCCCTCTCGGCCGCCGTCCTCGCCGCCGCCTTCCTCGTCTCCACCCGCGTGCGTCCCTGACCGGGGACGGCATCCGAGCGCAACCCTCCGGCCCGGCGAGCGGAGCCGACGTCCCGCGGGGTTAATGTGGCGGGAGGAGGTTCCACATGCCGTTGCCGATCGAGGACTACGCGTTGCTGGGCGACAGCAGGGGAGCGGCCCTCGTGGGACGCGACGGCAGCATCGACTGGTTGTGCGTGCCGCGCTTCGACGCCGCCGCGGTCTTCTCGGCCCTGCTCGGCGACGAGGAGCACGGGCGCTGGCTGCTCGCCCCCGTCGCCGAGGCGACGAGCACCCGCTCGTACGAGGACGGGTCGATCATCCTCCGCACCCGGTGGAGCACGGCCGATGGCGAGGCCGAGACGGTCGAGTTCATGCCCACCGACGGCGATACCTCGTCGGTCGTGCGACGGGTGACCGGCATCAGCGGAACGGTGCGGTTCCGCCAGGCCCTCACCGTGCGCCCCAACTTCGCCGACATCATCCCGTGGGTCCGCCAGCTGCCGCAGCGCGCCGACGCCCACCGTCTGCTCGCGATCGGCGGACCGGACGCGATCCTCGTCACCGGGCCGCGGCTTCACGCTGACGGGAACAGCCACGTCGGCGAATTCACCGTGAGCGCGGGCGAGACGGTGGACGTCGTCCTCACGTGGTACCCGTCGTGGCAGGAGACGCCGCTCGTCGGGAGCGTCGACGTGCTGCTCGCGGAGACGCTCGCGCGCTGGGAGGGCTGGCAGCCCGACAACGCCCACGACGGTCCGTATGGGCCGATGGTGTCTCGCTCGCTCACCCTCCTCCGCGCCCTCACCCACGACCGCACGGGCGGGATCGTCGCCGCCGCGACCACGTCGCTGCCCGAGGCGTTCGGCGGCGAGCGCAACTGGGACTACCGCTACGTCTGGCTGCGCGACGCGTCGCTCACAGTGTCGACGCTCCTGCGGCACGGTTTCTTCGACGAGGTGGGGCACTGGCGTTCCTGGTTGCTCCGAGCGATCGCCGGAGACCCGGACGACGTGCAGATCATGTACGGCCTCGCGGGCGAGCGCGAGCTGCCGGAGCGCGTCGTCGAGCGGCTCCCCGGCTACGAGGGTGCGGCCCCCGTGCGCACGGGCAATGGCGCCGTCGATCAGTTCCAGGCCGACGTGCTCGGCGAGGTGCTCGTGTGCCTCGACGACGCGCGCGAGGCCGGGCTCGTCGACCCGCCGGAGTCGTGGGCGCTGCAGCGCGCGCTCCTCAAGCGGCTCGAGCGCACGCGCGCGGATCCGGACAACGGCATCTGGGAGATCCGCGGGGCGCAGCAGCACTTCGTGCATTCGCGAGCGATGGTGTGGGCGGGATTCGACCGGGGGGTCAGGGGCGTTCGCCGCTACGGGCTGCCGGGCGAGGCCGAGCGGTGGGAGCGCTTGCGCGACGAGGTGGCCGCCGACGTCGCGACGAACGGCGTGAGCGCGAGCCACGGCGGCTTCACCCAGTACTTCGGCACGGACGAGGTGGATGCCGCCCTGCTGCAGCTGCCGCAGGTGGGCTTCTGCGCGTACGACGACCCGCGGATGCTCGCGACGGTGGAGCGGATCGAGCGCGACCTCATGCCCGACGGTTTCGTGCTGCGCTACCGCGCCGAGACGGGTGTCGACGGCGTGCCGGGCGCGGAGAACCCGTTCCTCACGTGCTCGTTCTGGCTCGTGGAGCAGTACGCGCGCACCGGTCGACGCGACGACGCCGAGGCCCTCATGGCGAAGCTCCTCGCCGTTGCGAACGACCTCGGCATGCTGAGCGAGGAGTACGACCCCGTCGCGAAGCGCCAGGCGGGCAACACTCCGCAGGCCCTCACACACCTCGCGCTCATCCGCGCCGCCGACGCGCTCGGGGGAGGGCTGGGCTGAACCTCCTCGGCGTTCGCCCGGGTGGATCATCCGTGAGGGCGGCACTTCGGTGCCGAGGGCGGTAGTTCTATGTGGCGCCCTCGCTCGGGAGTAGCCCTTTCGGGGAGGGGTGCGCGTGGCTGTGGATCCGCTGTTAGCCTCGTCGGACGACCACCACCTTTGAGGGAGGAATCGTCATGGGCAGCGACGCCGGACGACAGGACCACGCACGCGATCGAGCGGACCGACGGGGAGGTGGACGAGCAGACCGACGGGGTGGGGCGCAGACACCCGCGGCAGGCGGCGAGGCTGAACCCGTCCTCGTGCAGGACCCGGAGCTCCCGCCCACCGCTCTCGACGATGCCGAACACGCCCCGAAGTGGACGCCACCGAAGGTGATCGTGTGGGTCGCGATCGCGCTCCTCGGAGGCGTCGCGTGGACGATGCTCGCCCTGATCCGTGGCGAGACCGTCAACGCGATCTGGTTCGTCTTCGCCGCGGTCTGCACCTACCTCATCGCTTATCGGTTCTACTCGAAGTTCATCGAGCGGAAGCTCCTCCGCCCCGACGACCGCCGCGCGACACCGGCCGAGTACAAGGCCAACGGCAAGGACTTCGTCCCCACCGACCGCCGGGTGCTCTACGGCCACCACTTCGCCGCGATCGCCGGAGCCGGCCCACTCGTCGGCCCGGTGCTCGCCGCGCAGATGGGCTACCTGCCCGGCACCCTGTGGATCATCATCGGCGTCATCCTCGCGGGCGCGGTGCAGGACTACCTCGTCCTCTTCTTCTCCATGCGCCGCGGCGGCCGCTCGCTCGGCCAGATGGCGCGCGACGAGCTCGGCATGATCGGTGGAACGGCCGCGATCATCGCGACCCTCGCGATCATGGTCATCATCGTGGCGATCCTCGCGCTCGTCGTGGTCAACGCCCTCGGCGAGAGCCCGTGGGGCGTCTTCAGCGTCTCCATGACGATCCCGATCGCCCTCTTCATGGGCGTGTACCTGCGGTACATCCGTCCGGGTCGTATCACCGAGATCTCGATCATCGGCTTCGTGCTCCTCATGTTCGCGATCGTCGCGGGCGGTTGGGTGGCCGAGACGGAGTGGGGTGCCGCGGTCTTCACGCTCGACCGCACCGTGATCGCGATCGGCATCATCGTGTACGGCTTCATCGCCGCGATCCTGCCCGTGTGGCTGCTGCTCGCCCCGCGCGACTACCTCTCCACGTTCATGAAGATCGGGACGATCGTCATGCTCGCGGGAGCGATCGTGCTCGTCCGCCCCGAGATCACCGTGCCCGCGTTCAGCGAGTTCGCCGGCGGCGACGCAGGTCCCGTCGTGAGCGGCTCCCTCTTCCCGTTCCTCTTCGTCACGATCGCGTGCGGAGCCCTCTCCGGCTTCCACGCACTCATCGCTTCGGGCACCACGCCGAAGCTCGTGGAGAAGGAGCGTCAGACGCGCTTCATCGGCTACGGCGGCATGCTCATGGAGTCGTTCGTGGCGATCATGGCGCTCGTCGCGGCCCTCTCGATCGACCGCGGCATCTACTTCGCGATGAACTCGTCGGCCGCGGCCACGGGCGGAACCGTCGAGGGCGCGGTCGCGTTCGTGAACTCGCTCGGCCTGACGGGTGTGAACCTGACGCCCGACATGCTCACGTCGACGGCCGCGAACGTGGGGGAGGAGTCGATCGTGTCGCGTACGGGCGGCGCGCCGACACTCGCCCTCGGACTCGCGCACATCATGCAGCAGCTCATCGGCGGCACCGCGCTCATGTCGTTCTGGTACCACTTCGCGATCATGTTCGAGGCGCTCTTCATCCTCACCGCCGTGGACGCCGGAACGCGCGTCGCCCGCTTCATGCTGCAGGACACCTTCGGCAACATCAACAAGAAGTTCCGCGACCCCGACTGGCGTCTCGGAGCCTGGATCTGCACGGGCGTGATGGTGGCGGCGTGGGGCGCGATCCTCATCATGGGAGTGACCGATCCGCTCGGCGGCATCAACACCCTGTTCCCGCTCTTCGGCATCGCGAACCAGCTGCTCGCGGCCATCGCGCTCGCGGTCTGCATGGCGATCGTGGCGAAGCGGGGCAACTTCCGCTGGTTGTGGATCGTCGCGGTTCCGCTCGCGTTCACCGCGGTCGTCACGATCACGGCGTCGATGTTCAAGATCTTCTCTCCGGTTCCGGCCGTGGGCTACTGGGCGCAGAACGCGGCGTTCCGCAACGCGCTCGCGACGGGCGAGGAGAGCTTCGGCAACGCGCCGACGCGCGAGGCGATGGAGGCCGTCGTGCGGAACACGACCGTGCAGGGCGTGCTGTCGATCCTGTTCGTGACGCTCGCGATCATCGTGATCGCCGCGGCCGTGTGGCACACCGTGAAGTCGTTCCGCACGGGCGGCGGCGCGAGCTCGGAGGACCCGGCGGTGCCGTCGCGGCGCTACGCCCCCTCCGGTCTCCTCGCCACCAAGGCGGAGAAGGCGCTGGAGAAGCAGTGGGCCGAGGTGGACGCGGACAAGCGTCCCGAGCGGGCGAGCCACTGATGAGCGCGCACGGCGGCGCGTTCCGCGGACCGGACGGGAGGCCGGCTGAGACGCTCGGCGCGCTCGTCGGCCGCGGCGTGCGTCGTGTGTGGTCGTCGGTGCGATGGTTCGTCACGTCGATGATGGGCGACACCGCCTACGCGACGTACGCGGAGCATCACCGCCGCGTCCACCCCGACACCCCGGTGCCTGACGAGCGCACCTTCTGGCGCGAACGCTTCGCCGAACAGGACCGCACCCCCGGCTCCCGCTGCTGCTGACCGCGCCCCTACCCGCCCCCACATGCAGCTTTTGAGCGCGTTCACACCGTTACAACGGTGTAAACGCGCTCAAACGCTGCATCTGGCGGGGGCGGCGGAGCGGGAGAGAGGCGGCGGGGTCAGGCGCGGGCGGTGTCGAGGAGGACGACGGACCAGGAGAGCGGCGGGAGGGTCGCGCGGACGGCGCCGTCGACCACGTCGACACCCCGCAGCGGCGTGAGGCCCACGCGGTCCTGGTCGTCCACGACGTTCGCGACGAGGCGGTCGCCGCCCTCCGGCACCGTGAGTACCTCGGCCGAACGGACCGTCGTGGCGCCGAGACCGCGCAGGTCCACCGTGAGGTCGGACGCCTCCGTGAGCGAGCGGTTCGCGAGGAACAGCGCGATCGTGCCGCTCTCCTCGTCCCACGTCGCGGCGGCGTCCACCACATCGACGTCGCCGTAGCGCTTCGTGGACACCTGCGACGAGTCGATCGCGAGCCGCAGGATGCGTCCGCGGGCGTGCTGAGCGATGCGCGCGAACGGCCAGAAGATCGACTGCCGCCACGCGGGCCCGCCCTCCTCTGAACGGATCGGCGCGATCACGTTGACGAGCTGCGCCTGGTTGGCGATCTTCACGCGGTCGCCGTGGCGCAGAAGGCTGTGGAGGAAGGTGCCCACGACGACCGCGTCGGTCACGTTGTACGTGTCCTCGATGAGGCGCGGGTGCTCCCGCCACTGCGCGGCGACGAGGTGCGGCTGGTCCTCGGTCTCGAGGCCGCTCTGGTACCAGACGTTCCACTCGTCGAACGAGATGTCGACCTGCTTGGTGTGCTTGCCCGCCGCCTTCACCGCGTCGACCGTGGCGATGACACCCTCGATGAACGCATCCATGTCCACGGCCTCGGCGAGGAACGAGGCGGCGTCGCCGTCGTGCTCCTGGTAGTAGGCGTGCATGGAGATGTAGTCGACCTCGTCGTACGCGTGGGTGAGCACGGTGTGCTCCCACGAGCCGAAGGTGGGCATCTGCCGGTTCGACGAGCCCACGGCCACGAGCTCGATCGACGGGTCGACGAACTTCATCGCCTTCGCCGTCTCCTGCGCGAGGCGGCCGTACTCCTGGGCGGTCTTGCCGCCGATCTGCCACGGTCCGTCGAGCTCGTTGCCGAGGCACCACAGCTTGATGTCGAACGGGTCGGCCGCGCCGTTCTGGCGGCGGAGGTCGGACCAGTAGGTGCCGCTCGGGTGGTTCGCGTACTCGACGAGCGCGCGCGCTTCCTCCACCCCGCGGGTTCCGAGGTTGACGGCCTCCATGACCTCGACGTCGGCCTCCTTCGCCCACTCGACGAACTCGTGGAGGCCGAATGCGTTCGTCTCGATCGTGTGCCACGCGCCGTCGAGGCGGCGGGGCCGCTTCTCGACCGGGCCGACGCCGTCCTCCCACAGGTAGCCGGAGACGAAGTTGCCGCCCGGGTACCGCACCACGGTGGGGCCGAGCTCCTTCACGAGGGCGAGCACGTCCTTCCGGAACCCGCGAGCGTCGGCCTGCGGGTGGCCGGGCTCGTAGATGCCGGTGTAGACGCAGCGGCCCATGTGCTCCACGAAGGAGCCGAAGAGGCGGCGGGGCACGTCGCCGATCGTGAAGTCGCGGTCGATGGTGATGCGGGCGGTGGTCATGACTCTCCTTGCTGGGCGGTCGGATGGTCGGTCTGCCGAGTGGATGGCAGGCGGTCGATGTGGTGTCGTGGCGCGGACGACCGATCGGCGCGGGCGAGTGCCCGCGCCGATCAGGGACCGAGGGGTGCGGCTACTGGCCGCCGAAGCCGGTCGTCGCCACGCCCTTCACGATCTGCTTCTGGAACACGAGGAACACGGCGATGAGCGGCAGCGCGGCGAGCACGGCCTGCGCCATCACCTGGGCGTACTGCACGCCATAGGCGCTGATCACGGTCTGCAGTCCCACCGGCAGCGTCATGAGCGTGGTGTCGTTGATCACCAGGAACGGCCACAGGAAGTTGTTCCACGCGCCGATGAACACGAAGATCGCGACGGCCGCAAGGATCGGTCGCGAGAGCGGCAGCACGATCGACCAGAAGATCCGGAACCGACCGGCGCCGTCCACGCGGGCGGCGTCCTCGAGCTCGATCGGCACGCCGTCGAAGAACTGCTTGAGGATGAACACCATCGCCGGCACCACGACCTGGGGAAGGATGAGGCCCCAGTAGGTGTCCACGAGGTTGAACGCGAGCATCTGGTAGAAGAGCGGGATGATGAGCGCCTGCGGCGGTACGACGATGCCGGCGATCACGACGGCGAAGAGCCACTTCCGGCCGCGGAAGTCGAGCCGCGAGAACGCGTAGGCCGCGAGGGCCGAGATCGCGAGCGTGATCGCCGTGATCGCGACCGAGGTCGCGAGGCTGTTCCACGCCCAGAGCCACACGTTGCCCTGGGAGAGGATCGCGGTGAACGCGTCCGCCGTGGGCCCGCTCTCCCCGATCCAGGTGGGGGAGCCGGACGCGGCGTCGTTCTCGGTCTTGAAGGCCGTGGCGACCGCCCACAGGAACGGCAGGAGCCAGCCGATCGCCATGAGCAGGAGCACCGCGAAGGCGGCGATGCGCAGGGGGCCGAAGGGGCGGTCGCCGGGCTTGCGCGGGTGCGCCTTCTCCTTCGCCGCCGGGACGGCGATGCTGCGGGTTGCGGTGACGGTCATCGCAGGTTCCTCCTCCGGGAGACGACGAGCGCCTGGGCGACGCCGATGATGACGATGAGGGCGAAGAAGATGTAGGAGATGGCGGCGGAGAAGCCGAACCGGTATCCCACGAATCCGGCCTCGTACATGTACTGGACGATCGAGCGGGTGGTGTCGCTCGAGACGCCGTTGAGCATCTGGTACGCCTGGTCGAACAGCTTGAGCGAGGCGAGCACTTGCAGCATCACGATGAGCACCGTGGCCGGGCCGAGCTGCGGGATCGTGATGCTCCAGAGCTGCCGCCACGGGCCGGCGCCGTCGAGCGAGGCCGCCTCGTACTGCTGGGCCGGGATGTTCTGGAGGGCCGCGAGGTAGAGCAGGAAGTTGAAGCCCACCGTCCACCACACGGTCGCGATGACGATCGCGTACATGTTGGTGTCGGCGTTCTGCAGCCACGCGATGGGTTCCATCCCGAATGCCTTGAGGATGTTGTTCGCCGCGCCGATCTGCGGGTTGAAGATCCACACCCAGATCTGCGAGATCACGGTGGAGGCGAGCAGGAACGGCATGAAGAACGACAGCCGCCACAGCCACTGGCCGGGGATGCCGCGGTCCACGAGCACCGCCATGACGAGGGCGACGAGCACGAGCGGCACCGTGGAGAGCACGGTGAACCAGAGGGTGTTCCCCATCGAGCGCCACATCGTGGGGTCGCTGAGTGCTTCGACGTAGTTCGCCACGCCCACGAAGCCGCCGCCTGTTCCGGTGAGGGACTGGTCGGTGAAGCTCAGGTAGATGCCGTGGATGATCGGCCACACGAGGAAGAGGACGAACGCGATCATGAACGGGGCGAGGAACGCCCAGCTCACGAGCTGCTCTCGGCGGTTCTTCGAGCCGACGCGTCTCGGGTGGGCCGAGCCGGTGACGATTGCGCGCGTCGTTGCGCCGGTGGTGGGTGCCGCGCCTGTCGCGCGGGCGGTCTGGGGTGCGGTGGTCATGATCCGAACGTCCCTTCGGGGTCGGCGGGGTTCGGCTTGGCGAGGAGGTTGTCGACGCGGCGGCGGAAGTCGGTGATCGCCGCGGCCGGGTCGTTCCCATTGAGGAGCACGCCCTGGACGGCTGCGCCGAACTCACTCTGGAAGTTCGAGCCGGAGCCCGTGAACCAGGCGGGCGGGTCGTAGTTCACGTAGTCGGCGGCGTCGGCGTAGTTAGCCTGCGGCACGAGGTCGGCGTAGTCGGGTGATTCCGTGACGGGCAGATACGCCGGGATGTGTCCGGCTTCCGCCCAGTCGAAGGAGCCCTTCAGGAGGTCGGCGACGAATTGGTAGGTGAGCTCGCGCTTCTCCTCGTCCGGGTTCGTCTGGTGGGGGAGCACGAAGGAGTGGGAGTCGGCGTAGACCGCGTCCGTTCCGTACAGGGTGGGGATGCGCGACGCGTTGAAGTCGAAGCCCGCGGCCTGCACGGTGCGCAGCTCCCACACGCCGGTGAGGAGCATGCCGCTCTTGCCCGTGGCGAACTCGGCGACCGCGGTGCCGTAGTCGGCCTGCGCCGCCGCGATCTCGCCGTCCAGCAGGGTCTGCATGTAGGTGAGGGACTCGATCGCGGCGTCGTCGTCGAGCACGCTCTTGCCGCCCTCGGGGGTCTCCATCGCGAGGCCGTGCTGCGTGTAGAGCGTGTAGAAGAGGCGCCACATCTGGGCGCCGTCGCCGAGGTAGCCGTACGAGAGAGCGTGCCCTCCGGCGGCGGCCGCGACCTCGCGGGAGAGGTCGACGAACTCCTCTGGGCTCGTGGTGGCGTTGAGGTTGCCGTCGCTGTCGAGCACGCCGGCCTTGTCGCAGATGTCGGTGTTGAACATCATCACGAAGGGGTGGGCGTCGAGCGCGACGCTGTAGAGGCTGCCGCCCGCGTTGCCCTTCTCCCAGATGGGTTCGGGGAAGGTGGACTCGTCGACGCCGAGGGAGGCGAGCTTGTCCACGTCCCACGGGTCGAGGAGGCCGCCGGGCGCGTAGCCGGCCACGCGGGTGGCGTGCATGATCGCCACGTCGGGCGCCCGCCCGCCGGCCGCCGCCATGGCGAGTTTCGTGTAGTAGGGCGTGCCCCACGCGAGCACCGTGGGGCGCACGCGGTAGGCGTTCTGCGAGGCGTTGGCCGTGTCGAGCAGACCCGACATGGTCACGCCGTCACCGCCCGAGAGCAGATGCCAGAACTGCAGAGTCTGAGCCGCCGACGAGCCGCCCATGGTGGGGGCGCACCCGGACAGGAACGCGGTACCCGCGAGGGCTGCCGCCGTTCCCGCGAGCATCTGCCGTCGAGACAGCTGGGGAGAGGGATTCATGTCACTCCTTCGTGACTTGTACCTACCGGATACCCGACAGCATTACATCGATGTAATGGGTTTGCAAGAGGTTGTTGGGCGGGCGGTGGTCTCCGCCGTTTCTATGCGCCTCGATCAGGCTGGAGAAGGTGAGTGAAATCGTCGTCCTCGCCTCCGTGTCTTTACGAAGTGAGTCGTACCGCTTAGTCTGGAAGGACGAAACGCACTACTCGGTGGCCGGGACGAGGCCCCAGCGGAGTCGTTCGAGCTTCGATTCTCGACCCGGCCTTTCACAGGAAGGCGGGAAGAGACAATGCCCATTCAATGGAGACTCTCACGGGGGATCGCGGCGATCGCTGCTTCGGCGCTCCTCACCGCGGTGCCGGCTGGCGCCGCGCATGCGACTCCCACCCCGGCTGCGTCGGCGCAGGCTGCCAGCGATGCCGGGTGTCTGGACGGCAGCGCTCAGCTACGAGACGACTACCGACAGGCCAACGGCTTGGACGATCAATCCACGGTCTACGTCGCGTGCACCGAGGGCACGCCGACGGTCTGGGCGCCGGACTCAGCCGGCCAGCCCGTCGGGCCGCACAGCGTCGAGCCCGCCGACGGGAGCGGTGACGCTGCCGCCCGCGATGTGGAAGGATTCGCCTGCACGATCACCGATGTGTGGGAAGTCGAATGCCAGTGGGGCACGACCTACCGCAAGTACACCGGTGACACTCTCGTCTGGGAGCGGCACATCAGTGCCTATGCCCTCATGAACCTTCAGCAGACATCGCACAAGGTGTACATGCGCTTCACGAACGACAGCGGCGTCTCGATGGACACCTCCGGGAACGTGATCCTCCAACGACAGCAGGGAATCACTCCGCCCACCTTCGAGAACTCGACCGATTTCGACTTCGGCCCCGGTACGCAGACCTCCGGTACCGAATGGGTCGATCGCACAACGACCGATGAGGGCAAGTACTCGGTGATCTTCAATCTGGAATGGGTCTACGACAACGCGGAGAACATGGCCATTCCGATCGTCGGCGATCCGACGTCGCCCCGGTTCCAGTGCTATGCCTCCTCTGCGCAGACAAACTGTGAGTACCCTAACGGCCAAGAGGCTGGCGTCTTCTGATCGCTATCAACCCGGGTGGGAGCGGCCGTGACGCGGCCCCCCACCCCGCCTCAACCAGGAGCTCTCCACCATGACGCTTGCCCCCGTCGACAATCTGCTCGACCACCTCCTCGACGCACGCAACTTTCCCGACCGCCCTGCTCGGTATCGCGTCCACGGTGTCTGGGAATCGCGATCGACCATCGTCCATTACGACATCACCGTCGACGACGACCTGGAGGAATGGACCGCGCGCGATCTCGCGACCCAGACGCTCTCGACCTACCGCGGTGGGGTTGTGACCACCGGTGCGGATCAGAGCCCGTCGCAGTCCTACCGCGCCCGGGTCACCAATCCGGCGTTGCAACTCCTGTTCCCCGAGCATCTGCCCGTCTGGGGTCGCGGCTCCCGCGACACAGATGCGCCCATCGAGACGGAACGCCTGGACGACTCGCACACCCTCGTCGTGCTGCGCTCCACACAGGACCCCGCGTTGCGCAAGACGCTCGTGATCGACGACCGGACCGGGTTCGTCGTGCGCTTCTACGACGCACTGACGGTCACGGTGCTCCAGGATCTCACCGTGGTCTGACGGCTCGTGCGCCTGGTGGTGAGGGCCGCGGACCTGCCCTGATACCGGCGGGGTATCAGATCGTGCTGGCGGCTGCGAGGAGCATCCCTCTACCTGTCGCGAACGGCTCCTCGGATCGTGTGCGCCTCAAGGCCGCGGATCGCCTGGCCCCCTGTGCCCCGCGTCGCGGCCGAGTTCGCGTTGCTCGGCGGCGTGCTTCCGCAGCGCGGAAAGGACGGCACCGCGGATGATCAGCCACAGGATCAGGCACGAGACGATGAACGCGAGCAGCGAACCCGTGACCCAGACGATCAGGAGGGACTGGGCGGGGGTGAGGTCACCGAACATGGTCTCACCGTAGTCGTGGAGTGTGGACGGATCGTGGCCTGCGGCGGCAGACGGATCGGGCGGACGTCAGTAGCCGCGAGACCAGTACGACACATAGACCAGGAGCTGTCCGTCCCTGGAGGTCATCGAGCCACGACAAATGCTGCGCGGATCGATCACGTTTCCCGGCGAGCACTTCTCCGTGGACAGTTCCATGCGAGCTGCGAGTTCGTCGGGGGACTCTCCGTCAGGCGGCACCACCGTCGCTTCCTGCCAGCACCCGCCGGATGCACAGATCTTCTCCGACCCGATCACGTCGGCTCCAGTTGGGATGGCGGGAAGGGCGGTCGTCGGGGGAATGGCTGACTCATCGAGTGAGATGTAGGCGAGATTGGCAAGCCACGCGGCCATAGCCAGCCCTCCTGCGCCCAGGAGAACGGCGACCAGCAGCCTCCGCTTTGTCTTTTGTCTCGTCACGCGTGTCCCTTCGCCGCCCTCGAGCCGATGCCGGGTCGTGCCGGAAGCGCCGACGGGGGAGGGTGGCTCACCGCTCGTAGACATCGCGCCGGTGCCCCAGCGTCACAACAACGACGAGGAGGATGTCGTCCTGAATCGTGTACACGATCCGGTAGTTGCCGACTCGAACTCGGAAGCCGGGGCGCCCCTGGAGGGCCTTCGCTCCGGGCGGTCGCGGGTCCTCGCCCAGTAGCGCGATGGCGCCACGGATTCGGCCCCGATCCTGATGGTCGATCTGTTTCAGCGCGCGGATCGCCGCTGGACGCAGCTCGATGCGGTACGTCACGCCCAGCCCAGGTCGGCCTTGACCTCGGCCCACGGAACGTCGGGTCCCTCCTCGGCCATCGCCTCGTCGAACGCGGCCACGTCCTCGGCGTCTTCGAGCGCTTCCATCATCCGCTCGTACTGCTCCGGACTGATGACGACCGCTGCGCGCTGACCGCGGCGCTCGATGAACACGGCCTCGTCCTTGGAGCGGGAGATGACATCGGAGAGGTGCTTGCGGGCATCCGCGACACTGACGATCGACATAGGTCAAGTGTACATCTAACGAGCTCACATGTACACGAGAGTCGAAGGAGGCTCCTGCGGTGGCTCGATGAGAACGGGCTCCAGTGGGGTATCAGATCGCGCTGGCGGCTCCGAGGAGCGAGATAACCGGGGTCGTACTGGAACGTCGTTGAGGTGAGCCGTACGACCGCGATCCCACGAAGCGATGCGTGGGGTCACTTCCATCGCAGAAGACTGTTCCGGCCGACACGGGCCTCGACAGCACTACCGTTGAACGGGTGAGCGGACGGACGCGGGTGGAGCTGGGGCGCCGGGAGGATCTCGGCGCCGATTGCGCGAACTGCTTCGGGCTGTGCTGCGTCGCGCTGGCGTTCGCGAAGTCCGCCGACTTCCCGTTCGACAAGCCGGCGGGGGAGCCGTGCGAGAACCTCGACGGCGCCGACGGGTGCCGCATCCACCCGCACCTGCGCGATCGCGGGTTCAAGGGCTGCACGGTGTTCGACTGCTTCGGCGCCGGTCAGAAGGTGTCGCGGCGCACGTTCGATGGGCGTTCGTGGCGGGACGACCCGCAGACGCGCGCGGCGATGTTCTCCACGTTCCCGATCGTGCGGAGGCTCCACGAACTCCTCTGGTACCTCGACGAGGCGATCACGCTCGTCGAGCAGACCCGGGACGCGGGGCCGTGGTCCGCCGCCTTCGAACGCGTCCGGGAGCTCAGTGACGGCAGCGCCGACGAGCTCGCGGCCCTCGACGTCGACGCGGAGTACGACGCGGCACGCGCTCTGCTGGTCGAGGCCAGCGAGATCGCCCGCGCCGGTATCGCGCAGCCGACGCGCGAGCGCGGACACCGTGCGCCGGGCCCGAGGAGTGACCTGATGGGCGCCCGGATGGCCGGTGCCGACCTGCGCGGGGTGACCCTGCGCGGGAGCATCGCGATCGCGGCCGATCTCAGCGGCGCACAGATGGACCGCTGCGACGTGCTCGGCGTCGACATGCGTGACGCGGATCTCAGCGGCACCGACCTCGCGGGCGCCATCTATCTCACGCAGATGCAGGTCAACAGCGCCCGCGGCGACGCGCGAACGCTGCTCCCGCCCGGCTTCGAGCGTCCCTCGCACTGGGCCGGGAGTCCGGTCGCGGGCTGACGGCGTCGGGTCGCGCGCCGTTCTCCCGGGTCGATGAAGCCCGGACGGCAGGCAAACGCGCAGACGGGCCACCCGGGGTGATGGCCGGAACAGGCGGCCTTCACATCAGCGGGTCCCGGGCGCGGGCCGCGGGTTCGTCGCTTCGTCTAGGCGGTTCGATGGGGTGCACGCCAGCGCGAGATGGTGTCGACGGCGTCGATCTCGAAAGCTCGTTTGAGCTCGGCCTCGGTCGTCGCCGTCAGCCGGGTCTCCGTCGCGACGAAATCGCCGGCGATATTGCAGGCTGCACTCGCCGAGACAGCATGACCACGTTGCCGGGCGTCGAGGGTCAGGGCCCAGAGAGACTCGTGCCGGCTCGCCGCGGCGTGAAGGACCTGAGCAAGCGTGCGTAGATAGAAGTCGATTTCGACAGCCACGTTGTCGAGACGCTCGTCCCCTACCCGTGCGCGGATGGCGGCGGTCTCGAAGCTGCCGCGGCGGCCGGAGCGCACGACCCCGGTCTCCGTGCGACCGGGGGCGCACGCCGCCCGCGAGCGAGCGGAACGATCGAGAGTCCGAATGGACACCCGTGCATGGAAGCCGGGTCCCCGATCCCGGATCAGGAGGTCGCTCACCTCGCCGACGATGGCGTAGGTCTCGAGGGAGACAAGAGACGGCTGGGGGAGTTCGAGGACGAACGTCTCCACGTGAGTCACGCGATCCTCGCCGTGCGTTCCTGTCGTCCCGCGGACAGGTTCTCCACGACAGAGCCCGATGCCGCGATGACCGCCATCGCCGTCGCTGTCGCCATCACCGTGTTCGCCTCCAGTCCGGCGAGCGCGACCGAGACGACTGCCGCCGACGCCGCGGCCGCGAAACCGGAGGACGCGATCCAGCCGAGGGCGGGCGCAATGCGGCCGCCCCAGTGGAACATCGCGCGCATCAGGACCCACAGGACGAGTCCGACCGCGGCCCCGATGGTCCCACCGATCGGAGCGCCGTACAGCATCAGTCCCCACGAGGCCGGGGGTGACGATGCCGCAACGGCTCCGCAGAGGATTCCGGCGCACGCCCCGACGAGCGCTGCGGCCACCGGGCGTGCCCATCGCATCCTGTGCGTCGCGCGGATCTCCATGCTTCAGTGTCCCACCCGGTCCGTCTGGCGGAAGATGGTCGAGTGAGAGATCAGCCCATGGACCGTACGACGCGCACGCTGTTCCTGATCGGCTCCGTCCTCGCCATCGTGGGCATGGGGGCGCAGCTCATCGCCCTCCTCGCGGAGATCCGGTGGCTACTCCTGCCCGCGACCGTGCTCTGGATCAGTGGGGGCGTCGTTGTTCTGGTGGCGAGCGGTCGCTACATCGCCGGTCGTCGGTGACGCGCGGCTAGCCCCGGCGGCGGAGAAGGAACCAGCCGATGCGGGCGAGGGCGCGGAGTTTCGCGAGCTTGCTCGGGAGGCGCACCGTTCCGAACGTCGCTCGGTCGGCGCTCCCCGCGAGGTGCTGCTGGAGGGCGCGGAAGCTCTCGACCTGGCGGGCGAGGGCGTCGATGTCGACGATGTCGGCCGTGGTCTCCGCGAGGAGATATTCGGGGCCGGTCACGAGGGCGACAGTGGGGATCCGGTGCTCGAAGAGGGGTTCGCCCTCGCCGAAGTGGATGACGGCGCCGGGCCGGATCGGGGTCGCCGCGTGCGGGTCGGCGCCGCGCCAGGCGGTGCGGGTGAGCTGCGCCAGTTCGGCGGTCGTCGCGTAGATCAGTTCGGGTTCGAGCGCGCCGTCGGCCTCGTACGCACCCGTCGTGGGGTCGACTCGCAGGTGCTTCGCACCGAGGTGCTCGATCACCAGCCCGGCCACGGCGGAAAGCCCGCCGGTGGTGCCCGACCAGAGCTCGGGGTGGGCCTCGAGCCACGCGTTCGTGGCCTGGCCGTGCGATGTGACGGCGGGGATCCGCAGGTGCCCGGCGGTGAACACGAACACGATCGACCGGTCGTGAGGTGCCTGCGCCGCAGCCCGCGCGAGGGCGAGGAGCCCGATGCGGCCGTTCTCCTCCACGGCGTTGCCGCCGTCGCTGTGCGTGACGACGAGCACCGACTCCGTCGCCCGTGGTCCGGTGCCCGGCGAGACGGCCCAGAGCGTGTCCATCGAGGCGTGCGGATCACGCGCCGCATGGAGTGTGAGCGTCGCCGTGTCGCCACGACGTGCGGCGGCGAGCACGTCGTCCCGCTCGCTCTCGGGAACCCACACCGCGGGGAGTCCCTGGTAGCCGCGCGTGAACGGAAGGTACTGGCCGCGCGCGGCCGCATCCGACAGCCCGCGCCACACGGCGATCACGCCGAGCGCCCCGGCCGCCTTCGCTCGGGAGAGGTCGGTGCCCGCCAGCTCGGAGCCGACGACGGGGTTGGTCACGTCCTCGAAGGGCACCCCGCCGCCCCACGACTCGACGAGGAGCGATGCGGGAACGGGGAAGTTCTCCACCTCGATCACGGCGATCTTTCCTGCTGCCGCCCTCCAGTTCTTCCGCAGACCGGAGAGGAGCACGAGCGGCGCTGTCACCCCGTCGGCCGGGGTCTCGCCCGAGTACGGCCAGGCGGAGGAGATGGGAACGGGGCGGTCGCCGATGCGCAGGCCCAGCGATTCCGGATCGACCTCCCAGCGCTCGAAGCGATGCGCGTCGCGGTGCACGTCGAACCCGAGCGCTGTGAGATCGGCGGCCACGTCCTCGATGAGCGCCCGATGCGCGTCCGAACCGGAGGGGCGCGGGCCGAGATCGATGAGGCGACGGACCTGTTCCGCGAAGAGGGAGTGCTCGTCGATCATGGTCACGCCTTCCACATGTCTGAGGTTCGCCTCGCCCGAATCGAATCGTAAACGACGGCAGCACTCCCTATTCGTCTCGTACGACTCGCCTACGCCGGACTGCGACGTCGTCCGGCGCGCGCCGCGAAATCGTCGAGGGCCGCGAGGATGTGCTCGGCCAGCCAGATGCGATTCCGTCGCTTCGAGTTCGCGGGCCGAAGGACACCACGCTCCACGAGCGTGTCGAGAGCACGGAGCGCGGTGACAGGAGCGACGGACAGCTCGCGGACCACCAGGTCGTAGTTCAGAACCGGATGCGCGATGGCCAGCACTGCCACGCGACGAGCGGCGGCATCGGCACGAATTCCGAGCAACTTCTCGTCCCATCCGGCCTCCGCGTCACGAACATCGCGCACGAGCAGGCGTCCATTGACCACGGCGTAGTCGGCGGCGCGAGCGAACGCGGCGATGATCGGGCGGATGTCGCCGCGGCGGTAAGCGGTCAGCGCGTCGTAATAGCCGTCGACGTCGTGGAGGAGGCCGGCGGAGACCGGGACGGTGATGTTGGACGTCACCTCGCTGCGGCGGAGCAGCGCCTGGACGATCGCCCGGCCCGTGCGTCCGTTGCCGTCCGCGAACGGATGGATCGTCTCGAACTGGGCATGGGCTATCGAGGCGTGCACGAGCGGAGGGATGTCGGATCGACCGATGAAGTCGACGAAGTCGCCCATCGCGGCGGAAAGGCGGTCGTGGTGCGGAGGAACGAAGTCCGCGAGGTGGGGGCTGAGCGACCCGCCACCGATCCACACCTGCTCCTCACGCCACCCGCCCGTGAGCTCGGGAGCGACGGCGCCGAGAAGGGCGTCCTGCATCGAGATGATGCTCGACTCGTCGATGGTGTCGGCGAGCGCGAGCGCCGCTTCCATCGAGCGGACGTTGCGGACGATCTGAGCCGCGTTCCCGGTCTCACGCTCACCGAGCTCAGCCTCGGCGATCGCTCGCGCCCCACTGGTCAGGTGCTCGATCTCCGAGGACGATGCCGACTCGCTGCGGAGAAGTATCGACGCGAACGGAAGTCCTGACGGCCCTGTCTCGGCGTCGAATCGAGCGAGCTGCGTCGTTGCTTCGTCCACGTCCGCGGCGAGGTCACGGGGGACGTCGAAGGTGAGGCCCGCGATCGGGGGAGCTACTGCGGACGAATACGGCAGCCTGATGCGCTCGCGTTGCGATCGTGTGAGATCCTGCGGATTGAGCCGCGATGTCCAGGCGTGCTCCTCGTGCTGGATCGCTGGCCAGCCGGTTCCGTGAGGAGGGTCTCCCGCGGTCGATTTCACCTCGACGCTCGCTTTCTCCGTGCGAACAGGCTTGTACGCTATTTACACTTAGGAGTGTAAGTGTAAATAAGGCTATGCGAAACCATGGGTTTCGTCCTGTCTGCGGGGGGGGGGGGGGGGGGGGGGGGGGGGGGGGGGGGGGGGGGGGGGGGGGGGGGGGGGCGAGCGGGGCCGTCGGGCCCATGGCAACCACCCGGCCCCGGGGCTAGGCTCGGTCGAATGGCTTCGTCCGGAACACCCGCGCCCTCCCTCACCTCGTCCGAGCCTCTCGACTCCGCGACCCGCGACGGCTTCATCCGCGTGCGTGGGGCGAACGAGAACAACCTGCAGAACGTCGACGTGGATGTGCCGCGCGACAGCATCGTCGCGTTCACGGGGGTCTCCGGTTCGGGAAAGACGTCGCTCGCGTTCGGCACGATCTTCGCCGAGGCGCAGCGCCGGTTCCTCGAATCCGTCGCTCCCTACGCGCGGCGGCTCATCGCGCAGGGGAACACCCCGCACGTCGACTCGATCACGGGACTCCCGCCGGCTGTCGCGCTGCAGCAGCGGCGCGGCGCTCCGAGCTCCCGCTCCACCGTCGGCACGCTCACGACCCTCTCCAACTCCGTGCGGATGATGTACTCGCGCGCCGGCACGTATCCGGAGGGCGCCGAGCGGCTCGAGTCCGACTCCTTCTCTCCCAACACCGTCGCGGGAGCGTGCCCCCGCTGCCACGGCCTCGGCATCGCGCACGAGGTCACGGAGGCCACCGCGGTCCACGACGACTCGCTGAGCATCCGCGACGGCGCCATCACCGCGTGGCCCGGCGCGTGGCAGGGCAAGAACCTCCGCGACGTCACCGCGGTCCTCGGCTACGACATCGACCGTCCGTGGCGCGACCTCTCCCGCGAGGACCGCGACTGGCTCCTCTTCACCGAGGAGCAGCCCGTCGTGGAGGTGACGCCGCAGCGCGACCGCGTCGCGAAGCCGTACAAGGGCCGGTTCTGGAGCGCACGCCAGTTCGTGATGCACACCCTCGCGGACTCGCAGAGCGAGAGCCAGCGGACGAAGGTGCTGCAGTTCGTCGAGTCCGGTCCGTGCTCCCTGTGCGGCGGCAGCGGGCTCACGCGCGCGGCGCTCGCCGTGACCGTGGCCGGTCGCACGATCGCGGAGCTCAACCGTCTTCCGCTCACGGACCTCGCCGACGCGTTGCGCCCCATCGCCACGGCGGAGCACGCGACGGCGGCCACGTCGCGCGCCTCGTCGGGCGAGGGATCGGAGGTCGCCGTCGCGATCTCGCGCGACCTGCTCTCCCGCGTCGAGGTGCTCACGGGACTGGGGCTCGGCTATCTGAGCCTCGACCGGTCGACGCCCACGCTCTCGCCGGGCGAGATGCAGCGCCTGCGCATCGCGACGCAGCTGCGGAGCGGGCTCTTCGGCGTGGTCTACGTCCTCGATGAGCCGAGCGCCGGGCTCCACCCGGCCGACGCGGAGCCGCTCATCGAGGTGCTCGAGGGTCTGCGCGCGAGCGGCAACAGCGTGTTCGTCGTCGAGCACAACATGGACATCGTCCGACACGCGGACTGGATCGTCGACGTGGGGCCGAGCGCCGGCGCGGGCGGAGGCGACGTGCTCTACAGCGGGCCGGTCGCGGGCCTCGCGGACGTCGATGCGTCGGTGACGCGTCGATTCCTCGAGCCGACGGGCGACGCCGAGGAGTCGCGCGAACCGAGGACGCCCGCGGCGACGCTCGAGCTGCGCGACGTGTCGCTCCACAACCTCCGAGACCTCGACGTGGACGTGCCGCTCGGTGTCCTCACCGCGGTCACGGGAGTGTCCGGCTCGGGCAAGTCGACGCTCGTGGGGAAGGTGCTCGCGGAGCGGGCCACCGAGCACCCGCTCGTCACCCGTGTGGTGCAGGTGGACCAGAAGGCGATCGGCCGCACGCCGCGCTCGAACCTCGCCACCTATACGGGCCTCTTCGACGCCGTCCGACAGGTGTTCGCGGCCACGGACGAGGCGCGAGCGCGCGGCTGGACGGCCGGTCGGTTCTCCTTCAACGTCGTCGGCGGGCGCTGCGAGGTGTGCCAGGGAGAGGGCTCCGTGTCGGTGGAGCTCCTGTTTCTCCCCGGCAGCTGGGCGCCGTGTCCCGAGTGCCACGGTTCCCGCTACAACCCCGAGACGCTCGAGGTGACGTGGAACGACGCATCGATCGCTGACGTGCTCGCGATGACGGTGGACGAGGCCGCCGGCTTCCTCGCCGAGGTGCCCGCCGCGTCGCGAGGCCTGGAGACGCTCCGCCAGGTGGGGCTCGGGTACCTGCGGCTCGGGCAGCCGGCGCCGCAGCTGTCCGGCGGCGAAGCCCAGCGCATCAAGCTCGCCACGGAACTGCAGCGCGCTCGTACCGGGCACACCCTGTACCTGCTCGACGAGCCGACGTCGGGACTGCACCCGTCCGACGTGGAGCTGCTCGTGACGCAGCTGCAGCGCCTCGTCGACGCGGAGAACACCGTCGTGCTCGTGGAGCACTCGATGAGCGTCGTCGCGGCCGCCGACCACGTGATCGACATGGGGCCGGCCGGCGGAGACGAGGGCGGCCGCGTGGTCGCCGCGGGCGCCCCGAGCGAGGTCGCCGCCGCCGCGGGCAGCCGCACGGCGCCCTATCTGCGGCGGAGCCTTCCCTCGCACTGAACCGATCGAGCGGCGTCCTCAGGGTCGCTGGATACCGGTGACGTTGAGGAAGACGGCGTAGAGCGACGTGGTCGCCGTGATGTAGAGACGGTTCCGGTCGGGTCCGCCGAACGCGACGTTGGCGGCCGCCTCGGGCACGCGGATCTTCCCGAGGAGTGTCCCGTCGGGGTGCACGCAGTGGACGCCGTCACCCGCGCCGATCCAGAGCCGTCCGGCGTCGTCGACGCGGAGACCGTCGGGGATCCCCGGCATGACCTCCACGAGGACCTCCCCGCCGGAGAGGGTGTTGTCCGCTCCGACGTCGAAGACGCGGACGTGACGCGGTCCCGTCGGATCCGGGAGGTATCCGGAATCGACGATGTAGAGCCTCGACTCGTCGGGCGAGAAGGCCAGGCCGTTCGGCTTGACGAAGTCGTCGGCCACGAGCACGGGGTCGCCGCCGTCGGCGTCGAGGCGGTAGACGCCGTCGACCTCGACCTCGCGCGGGCGCGGGGTCCCGACGAAGCTCGTCTCGCGGCCGTAGGACGGGTCGGTGAACCAGATCGTCCCGTCGGACCTCACGACCACGTCGTTGGGTGCGTTCAGCCGCTTCCCTCCCACCGAATCGGCGAGCACGGCGACCGAGCCGTCCGGCTCCGTCCGGGTCACGCGACCCGCTCCCTGCTCGCACGTGATGAGTCGCCCCTGACGGTCTCGCGTGTTGCCGTTCGCGTTGTTCGAGGCGCCGCGGAACAGCGTGACTTCGCCGGACTCCTCGTCGTAGCGCAGGATCCGTTCGTTCGGGATGTCGCTGAAGAGCAACGCGTGGTGGTCGGCGAAGTAGACGGGACCCTCGGCCCAGCGCAGCCCTCCGTGGAGCCGTTCGAGTTGCGCCACGAGGTCGATGCACTCGCCGAAGCGCGGGTCGAGGATCTCGTAGATCGGCTCGCCCGTCGGCAGGGAACTCATCGAATCGGACTGAGCTTTCGCCCCGGACGGGACGGAGGAGAAGTACCCCATCGATGACCTCCAGTGGTCGTGATGCCGGAATCCGGATTCAGTCCTTTCGGCACCGCGGGCGGCGGTGCCGAAAGGACGCTAGCGACGCGCGATCGGGTTACGGGACAGCGCGAGAACGAGGACGATGAGCGCGCCCTGGATGATGAACTGCCATCCCCCGCTGAGGCGGGTGATGTTGGCGAGCGTCGTGAGCAGGGTGAGGAGCACCGCGCCGGCCCAGAGGCCCGACACGATCCCGCGACCTCCGGCGATGAGCGATCCGCCGAGGACCACGACGGCGATCGACGCGAGCTGGTAGCTCGTCCCCAGTCCGAGTGAGGGACCGCCGCTGTACGCCGCGAGGAGCACGCCGGCGAGGCCGGCCATGGCTCCCGAGATCACGTAGGCCGACGCGCGTATGAGGGCCGGTCGCGTGCCCGCGTAGCTCGCCGCCACCGGGCGCTGCCCCACGGCCTCGATGCGGCGCCCGTAGCTCGTGCGCTTGAGGATGAGCGCGAAGGCGACGGCGATGGCGATCCCGACGACCCCGAAGATCGGGATCGGGCCGATCTGTGCCGTCGTGAACTGCGACAGCGCAGGGCTCGCGACACCCACGACGCTGCCCGAGTACACGAGGGTGATCGTCTGCAGCGCGAAACCGACAGCGAGCGTGCCGACGAGCGGCGGCATCCCGATCAACTCGATGAGGACGGCGCTGCAGACCCCGGCGGCCGCGCCGGCACCTACGGCGATGAGGATGCCGGCGGCGATGTTCACGTCCTGCCCGGCCATGATCTGGCACGCGAGGAAAGCGCTGAGCGTCATGACGTACGACACGGAGAGGTCGATGCCGCCGTTGCCCACGGTGATCACGAAGAGCTGGCCGATGCCGACGATGACGAGGAACGTCGCGATGATGATGCCCGCGCTGATGGTCTCGACGAGACCGCGCCCCGCGATCGCTCCGATCGCCAGCCAGATCGCGAGCATCCCGATGAACGCGGGGACGGCCGGGTGCCGCAGCACGCTCATCGCGGTGGCGCGGGGTGCCGGCTTGTCCGCCGACACGGTCGGTGTGGGATCGAGAGTGGTCACAGTGTCCTCCGAGCCTTCCGGATCCAGTGGGCGACGGCCCGAAGCACGAGCACGAGAACGAGGACGAGGCCCTGTGCGGCGGCCTGGAAGCTCGATTGCACTCCGATGAACTGCAGGAGGGAGCCGAGTAGGCCGACGACGAGGCCACCCGCGACGGCGCCGACCACGGAGACCTCGCCTCCCCTGAACGTCCCGCCGCCGACGATGACGCCCGCGATGCTGAGGAGCACGTAGCTCTGCGCGATGTAGGGATCGCCTCCACCGGTCTGTCCGCTCAGGTAGAGGCCGGACAGGAGGCCGAAGATCGCGGCGAGGACGTAGAGTCCGACCTTCGCGCGGATGACGGACCACCCGGCGCGGCGGACGCCCTCGGGGTTCGAGCCCGAGCCGCGGAGGACCGCGCCGTACTTGCTGCGGTGCAGAAACACGGCGACGATCGCGGTCACGAGGGTGAGGACGATGATGACGCCGGGGACGACGGGCGTGTTGAAGCGGACGAATCCGACGATGCCCTCCGACACCGTCCCTCCGGGGGTCGGCAGGATGAGGATGGCGACGCCGAGCCAGACGAACGACATTCCGAGTGTCACGACGATCGACGGCAGTCCGCGGACGGCGATGAGGACGCCCATCGCCGCGTAGGCGAGGACCATGCCGACGAGGAAGAGGATGCCTCCCGCCGCATTCGCGGGGAGGACGACGGCGATCACCACGTTCGCGAGGCCGATGAACGAGCCGATGCCGAGGTCGATGTCGCCGGCCGCGATCACGAACATCTGCGCGAGGACGGCGAACACGAGGGGGATGAGAGGCGCGAGCACGAGGGTCAGACCCGTGGGTGAGGCGACGAGCGGCCGCAGCGCGATCATGAGCCCGAAGATGATGAGCGCAGCGAGGCTCGGGAGCAGCCAGGGGCCGATCGCGCTCGTGAGGGGCGGACGTGCTGCACGGCCCGTCGTGCCGGGCGCCTCGGGAAGCGTTGTCGTGCTCATCGGAGCGCTCCGTCCATGTCGATCGGTTCGCCGTCGCGACCGCCGAAGGACAGTGCGATGACGGTGTCCTCGGTCGCCTCGGCGCCGGTGATGGTCGCGACGATCGTCCCGACCCGGAAGACGAAGACGCGGTCGCAGTTGCGGAGCTCCTCGTTCTCGGTCGAGTACCAGACGATCGTCTGGCCCTCGTCGGCCTGCTGACGGAGGAGGTCGTAGACCTCGCTCTTCGTGGCCTGGTCGACGCCGCGCGTGGGGTCCTCGAGGAGCAGCAGGTCGGAACCCACGGCCATGGCACGCGCCATGAGGGCCTTCTGCTGCGTGCCTCCGCTGAGGCTCGTGATGGGGTCGGTCGGGCTCCCCTTGATGCCGAGGCGTCCGTACCACTCCCGCGCGAGGTCGCGCTCGGCGCGCGCTCGGATGAGTCCGCCCGACGTCAGCCGTCCGAGGGAGGAGAAGCTGATGTTCGTCTCCACGCTCCAGAGCGGGAGGATGCCGCGCACGCCACGGTCCCCGCTCACGTACGCGGCGTCTCCCGTCACGGAGATCGCGTGGTGGGGGGTACGACGAGTGTGACCGGCGGCCGGGCGGCGTCCGGAGGAGCGCCGCCCGGCCGCGCGGTAGACGGCGTCGAGCGCCACGAGCTGGCCGTGACCCTCGAGGCCTGCGAAGCCGATGATCTCGCCCTGTCGGATCTCGAAGACCTCTGTGCCCCCGTCGGTGGACTCCTGCTCCAGACGGACCACGACGGAACCGTCCGTCACCGGGGCGGCCTCCGTCGTGGTCACGAGGTCGCCGCCGGCGGTCGCGGCAGCCGGTCGCGGCTCCTCGTGCGAGGCGAGACCCATCGCGGCGACGATCGAGTCCTTCGTCGCCGTGGCGGCGGGCTGCTCGCCGAGCACGCGACCGTCGCGCATCACGTAGATGCGGGACAGGTGGTCGATCATCTCCTGCAGTCGGTGGGTCGTGATGATCACGGACACGCCCTCGGCCGCCTTCCGCTGCAGGTAGTCGTAGAACCCTGCGGTGGAGGAGGCGTCGAGCGAGGAGGTGGGCTCGTCGAGGATGACGAGCCGGGGAGGGACCGAACTGTCGATCATGGTGCTCGCGCACTCGATCATCTGTCGGCGAGCGATGGAGAGCTCGTGGATGCGGGCGTCCGGGCGGATGCCGTGCCCCGGGAACATCTCGTCGAGCACGCCGCGCAGGTTCCGCCACGCGGCCGACCGCCAGCGGATCCCTCGGGCGGAGTGGTCGAAGATCGCCGCCGTCTCGTCCACCCGGAGGCTCGCGCACAGCGAGAGCTCCTGGTACACGGTGCGCACCCCGAGCTTCTCGGGGTGCGCGACCGCATCCGTCGCCGGACGGACGATGCCGTCGATCGTCACCGTCCCACTGTCCGCGCCGATGGTGCCGTTGACGATCTTGAGGATCGTGCTCTTACCGGCGCCGTTGTGGCCCGCGATCCCGATGAGTTCGCCCCGACCGACCGTGAACGACGCGTCGTCCACGGCCAGGGTCGAGCCGAATCTCTTCGAGACGCCCTGGACGATCAGGGTGTCGGGTGATGGTGCTTCGGGCATTGTCCGTCCTTCTCCGCTGGCGTTCGCTGTCCGGGGCTCACTCGCTCGGGGGCAGCGGCTCCTCCTGGAGGACCGGGTCGCCGTCGATGGCGGCCTTCACGTAGTCCTGTGCCTGCTCGAGGGTCGTCGGGTTCTCGGCGATCTCGGTGTACTCGAGGGCGTCGGCCCAGGCGTCCCTGTTCTCCTCCGGGATGATGAGGAGCGGGGCGTAGACCGTCTTGTCGGGCAGCGACGACGCGTCGTTCTGGTCGTTGATGAGCATCCACGACAGCCACAGGGCGGTCGAGGAGATGCTCGGCTGCGACGAGATCGACATGGTCTTGTAGTCGGGGTTCTCCTGTGCGACCTTGACCCAGCCCTCGAGCCCCTGGCCCGAGTTGCCCTGGATCACGAGCGGGACGGGGGACGTGCCGGCCTGCAGGAAGGCGTCGAGCGTTCCGCCGCCGTCGTTGCCCTGCGTGAGGACGCCGTCGATCTTCGGCAGCGACGGCAGGATCTTCGCGACCTCCTGCTGGGCGGTCGACTCGGTGAACTCTCCGTAGACCTCTCCGACGATCTTCATGTCGGGGTAGTCCTTCAGCACTTCGGTCGCGCCGTTGTAGATGTCCTCGTCGACGGTGATGCCGGCGATGCCGCGCACGAAGAGGATGTTCCCCTTCCCTCCGAGCTGGTCCGCCATGAACTGCGCCTCGGCGCGTCCGTAGGCCTCGTAGTCGAAGGCGACCTTGTATGCGCACTCGGCCGTGGCAAGGGAGTCGAAGACGACGACGGTCACGCCGGCGTCGCACGCCTCCTGGATCGCACCGTTGAGGGCCGTGGGGGAGGCTGCGTCGATGATGATCGCGTCGTAGCCCTCGAGGACGAGGGACTGGATCTGCTGAGCCTGCTGGGGAGCGGAGCCGTCCGAGTTCACGACCTTGAACTCACTCACCTGGTCGGGGTTCGCCTTGGCCGTGGCCTCGAAGCTCGCCTCCATCTGCTTGCGCCAGATGTTGCCGTTGAAGTAGTTGCTGAGAGCGATCTTGATCGGCTTGTCGCCGCCACCGGCGTCACCGCCACCGGAACCGCCGTCTGTCCCGCCGGCTGCACAACCGGAGAGGACGGCCGCCGAAGCGACGATCAGCGCGCCGGCGGCGAACCGACGGCGCATGCCCGGGCGAAAGGGATTCATCATGTTTCGTTTCTCCTCGTTGAGAACGGTCTGAGCGGCAGGGCGTGGCCGTGGCCGCGTCAGGGAATCGGGTCTTGGATTGTAGGATCGTCGTACAACCGCGACCTCAAGGTAACCCCGACCGACGACGCGGCGCAACTACTTTTCCGAGTGCGTCGCCATCGACGTGGCGTCAGGACGCTCCGCCGTCCACCACGAGTGCGTGGCCGGTCACGAACGACGACGCGTCGGTGGCGAGGTAGAGGAACGCCTCGGCGATCTCGGCGGAACGACCCTGGCGCTGCAGGGGGACCCCGGCCCGCACGGCGTCGTCCTGGGCGGCGCGCCCACCCATGTGGGAGACGATCGGGTCGTTGAAGGGCGTGTCCACCCAGCCAGGAGCCACGCAGTTGACGCGGATGCCCTGGGGGCCGAGCTCGGCCGCCAGTGTGCGGGTGAAGGCGATGATGGCGCCCTTCGAGGCCGAGTATCCGGCCAAGCCGGCCGGCGCCTTGAATCCGCCGACGGACGCCATGTTGACGATGGCCGGGGAGACGCCGCCGTCGAGGAGGTATGGGACTCCGTATCGAGCAGACAGGAAGCACGACCGGGCGTTCACCGCCATGTGGAGATCCCAGTCCGACTCGGTCATCTCGGTGATGGGGGATGACCTCTGCACGCCCGCGTTGTTGGCGAGGACGTCGATACCGCCCATCTCGTCCGCTGCCGCTCGCAGCAGATTCTGCATGGAGTCGCCGTCGGAGACGTCCGTCCGCACGAAGAGGGCGCGCCCGCCGGCAGCGGTGATGCGCTCGGCCGTTGCGGCGGCGCGCTCGTCGATGTCGCCGATGACGACGGAGGCGCCCTCCGACGCGAAGAGCTCTGCCGCTGCCGCGCCGATGTTCGCCGCGGCGCCGGTGATGACGACGCGGCGGCCCTGTGCCCGCCCGCCCGTCTGTGCCCGGCCTTCCGTCTGGGCCCGCCCGCCCGTCTGGTCCCGCCCGCTCATCGCTGCCACCCCGCGAAGAGCTCGACGGCGGCCGTCGCGATCGCGACGTCCTCCTCGATCGAGCCGCCGCTCGCGCCGACGGCGCCAGCGACCTCCCCGTCGACGATGAGGGGGTACCCGCCCGCGAACGTGATGAGGCCGCGGGTCGAGCCGTGGGCGAGTCCGGCGAAGGGGCCGGTGGGCGACGTGGCCGCGGCCAGGTCCCCGGACGGCTGGCGCAGGGAGGCCGCGGTGTAGGCCTTGGCCGTGGCGACCTCGCCCGTGAGGAGCGGTGCCCCGTCCTGGCGACCGAAGGCCACGACCTCGCGAGTCGCGTCGAGGATGGAGACGCTCGCCGGGACCCCGATCTCCTCCGCGCGGCGCAGTGCCGCATCGAGGAGTTCGCGCGCTTCCGCGTAGCTCAGGGCTCTGACCATCCGGGCGGCTGGTGGAGTGTTCGTCATCGTCGACGTCCTTTCTCGCGGTCGGCGTCGACTTCCGGAACGAGAACGGCGACGTTGACCTGTGACTTCAGTTCGTCATACGATCGTACAGAAATCGGGACACGCGAAGCGAGAGTTTCGTGCGCCATTCCCGGATTTCATCGTCGAACGAAGGTGTTCAACAGATGGAGCTCTCCTCCTCCCATGACCGGGCCGACGTCGTCATCGTCGGCGCCGGACCGGCCGGTGCCGTCGCGGCTCGACGATTCGTCGAGGACGGGTTCAGCGTGGTCTGCATCGAGCAGGGCGACTGGCCCGACTACTCCCGATCGCACGTGGCCGACGAGTACCTCGAGCTCAGCGCCGGCAAGGAGTGGAACCCGCAGCCCACGGTGCGCCGGTCGTTCAGCGACTATCCGATCGACACGTCCCGATCGGACGTCGAGCCCTTGATCTGGAACGGTGTCGGCGGCAGCGCCGTGATGTACGCCGGGATCTGGATGCGGCTCATGCCGTCGGACTTCCGCGTCCGCAGCCTCGACGGTGTCGCTGACGACTGGCCTCTCAGCTACGAGGACCTCGCCCCCTTCTACGAGCGCATCGAGCGAGACTTCGGCGTCTCCGGGTACCCCGGCGACCCCGCGTTCCCCGACATCGACTCGTACCCCATGAAGGCGGCGCCCATCGGTCCGCACGGGCGCATGATGGCCGAGGCGCACAATCGGCTCGGGTGGCACTGGTGGCCGGGGAGCAATGCGATCGCCACGGAGGACTACCGCAACCAGGGCGCCTGCGTGCAGCGCGGCGCCTGTATGTGGGGCTGCATCAACAAGGCGAAGGCCTCCCCGGACGTCACGCACTGGCCGGACCTCCTCACGCAGGGCGTCCGTCTCATCACGCGGGCGGTGGCCCAGGAGATCGAGACGGACGCGGCCGGGCGTGCCACGGCTGTCGTCTACACGGGCGATGACGGCGTCACGCGTCGCCAGGAGGCCGACGTGGTCGTGGTCGCCGCCAACGGTCTCGGAACCCCGAGACTCCTGCAGCTGTCGACGAGCACACGCTTCCCGAACGGTCTCGCGAACGGCTCCGGTCTCGTCGGCAAGCGGCTCATGATGCACCCCTTCGCCACGGTCGTCGGCGTCTTCGACGACAAGCTCGACCCGTGGAAAGGCGTATGGGGCCAGCCGGTCTACTCGCTCGAGTTCTACGAGACGGTCAAGGAGCGCGGTTTCGTCCGCGGCGCGAAGTGGAACGTCACACCCACAGGGGGCCCGCAGGCCATGACGGCCGCCTTCCCCTGGGGAGGGTCGGAGATCTGGGGCGAGGGGTTCCACGACACCGTGCGCGACCGGCTCGGGCACTCGCTCGCCTGGGGCATCGTCGCGGAGGACCTCCCCGAGGAGCACAACCGCGTCGAGCTCGACCACTCGACTCGCGATCGCGCCGGTCTGCCCGGCGTGCGGATGACCTACAGGACCTCGCAGAACACGAAGGACCTCCTCGCCTTCAACGTGGAGCGGGCGTCCGAGTCCCTCCGCGAAGCCGGCGCGAAGGAGACGATCGTTGCGCCGATGATCCGCGAGACCGGCTGGCACATACTCGGGACCGCCACGATGGGCGAGGATGCGGCATCCTCGGTCGTGGACCAGTGGGGTCGCGCGCATGAGGTGCCGAACCTCATCATCGTCGACGGGAGCACGTGGCCGACGTCGTCGGGCATGAACCCCACGCCGACGATCGCGGCGTTCTCGTTGCGCGCGATCGAACACGCCGTCACGGAGCGGCGCTCGCAGGCGGTGTCGTCGTGACCGCTGCGGAGCTCACCGCCGCGGAGCGCTCGAAGCTCGCGGCCGTCGCAGACCTCCTGATCCCACGCGCCTCCGGCATGCCGAGCGCGTCGGAGGCTCTGGTCCACGAGGAATTCATCGACCGCGTGTTCTCGGTCCGACCCGACCTCGCCGACGGCGTGCGGAGCGGGCTCGCGGACATCGCCGATCCCCTGCCCGCCTCCTTCCCGGAGCTGCAGGCGCGCGCTCTTCCCCGGGTGCGCGCGCTCGCCGAGGCCGTCACGGCCGCGTACTTCCTCAATCCGCAGGTGGCGCAGCTCGTCGGCTATCGCAAACGCTCGGTCATCCCGATCCGTTTCGACGAGGACCTCGACGCACTCGTCTCCTCCGTCAACGCGCGCGGCCCGATCTACCGGCCGACGCCCTGACCTCCCTCCCCTGAATAGAAAGGACACCGCGTGGCTTTCGATCACCGCGACGGCGCATCCGGCCCGAACCCGTACGCCCCGCAGATGGGGCGCACCTTCGCGCCGCTCGACCTCTCCGGCCCCTTGACCGTCCTCGACCCCGCCCGCGCGACGACGCTCACGGCCTGGGTCGCGCGTCTCATCCCGGGCAACGCCGACTGGCCGTCGGCCGCCGATCTCGACACGGTCAACTACATCGACGAGATCGTCCGGCAGGCCCCGACGCTCCGCCCCGTCCTGATCGGCGGTATCGATGCGGTGGACTCCACCGCCCGGTCCCGCGACGGACGACCCTTCGTCGACCTCGACGCCGACCGACAGACGGCGATTCTGCGCGACATCGAGGCCACGGGTGCACCTGCCGCCTTCTCGATGGTGCTCGAGCTCTGCTACGAGGCGTACTACCGCGCGCCTCGGGTGCAGCGAATCGTCGCGCAGCGCACCGGTTTCGAGGTGCGCAACACCGTGGACGGCAAACCCATGAAACCCTTCCCCGTCGAGCGCCTCGCGACCGTGCGCACCCGACCAGATCACTTCCGGAGTGTGAACGCATGACCGATACGACCGCGAGCACGGGCCCCGGATCGACGCCGGACGACGGACGCGACACCGACGACGGCCGCGACACCGCCGACGTCCTCGTCATCGGGGCGGGCGCGGCCGGCGCGGCCGTGGTGTGGAGTCTCGCGCGCCGCGGCCTCGACGTCGTGTGCCTCGAGCAGGGCGACTGGGTGCCGCAGGATCAGATCCCGAAGAACCACGCCGACTGGGAGGTGCGGGGTCGCCACTACTGGAACCCCAGCCCGGGCAAGCGCCGGGGTCCAGCCGACTACCCCGTCACGAACCTCGGGGAGAACCCGGTGGACGTGTACATGTATTCGGCCGTCGGCGGGAGCGCGATCGGGTACGGAGCGCACTTCTGGCGCTTCGAGCCGTCCGACTTCAAGGCGAGGACGCTCGACGGCTTCGGCGTCGACTGGCCGATCGACTACGAGGACCTCGTCCCGTACTACGAGCTGAACGAGAAGATGATGGGCATGTCGGGGTCCGGAGGCGACCCCGTCCAGCCCGGCCGGCCCGAGGTGCCGCTCCCTCCGATCCCGATCGGGCGACAGGGCGAACGGTGGATCGACGGCTTCGACAAGCTGGGCTGGTACTGGTGGACGCAGAGCCAGGCCCTCCTCTCCGAGGACTACAAGGGTCGACCGGCGTGCGTCAATCGCGGTTTCTGCGCTTTCGGGTGCCCGAGCGGGGCTCTCGCGCTCCCGTCGAACACGTACTGGCCGGAGGCCCTCGAGGCCGGCGCCCGGCTCCGCACCAACGCGCGCGTGCGGGAAGTCACGGTGGACGACGACGGCAACGCGACCGGTGCCATCTACTACGACGCGGACGGACGCCTCCGCGAGGTGCGGGCGACGACCGTGGTGATCTCGGGCAACGGCGTCGGGACGCCACGGCTGCTCCTCATGTCGAAGTCCGCTCGGTTCCCGAACGGACTCGCCAACAGCAGCGGACAGGTCGGCCGGAACTTCATGCCGCACGTGCAGACGATGGTCATCGGTCATTTCCTGGAACCGACCGACGCCGACCACGGCGCGTGGGGAGGGACGGTCTCGTCGCGGCACTTCTACGAGACGGACCCCGAGAACGACTACGTCCGCGGATTCACGATGGTCGCCATGCGAGGGTACTCGCCCCTCAACACGGCGCTCGCGACGGCGCCATGGGGCGACGGGCACCACGAGGCCCTCGAGCATCACGTGAACCACGAGGCGACGATCTGGGTCTGCGGCGACGACGAGCCGGAGGAGCACAACCGCGTGGAACTGGACGAGGTGAACCTCGACGACTTCGGCCTCCCGGGCGTGACGACGTACTACACGCTGAGCGAGAACTCGAAGCGCCTCGGGGAGGACGGCGTGCGGAAAGCCACCGAGCTGGCCCGCGCGGCGGGGGCCGACTCGGTCCGTACGACGGGCTTCGACTCGATCCTCGGCTGGCACCTGCTCGGTACGGCACGGATGGGCGACGACCCCACGAACTCCGTCGTGGACGCGAACAACCGGGCCCACGACGTGCCGAACCTCTACATCGTCGACGGTTCGAGCTTCTCCACCGGCGGCGCCGTGAACCCGACCCATACGATCCAGGCCCTCGCTCTCCGTGCGGCTGACAAGATCTGGGAGGCGTTCGATGCACGCTGAGGAGGGGGACTGCGGCGTCGAGGTGGCAGGATGGACGTGGGTCTCCGGTTCGGGGGAGCGGTCCGGGGCTAGAAAACCGCGACCGGTCGGGACGGTCCCGTCGCATGTCTCTCGCTGAGGGGGAGACGGCGACCGCCCGGGTCGTGCCGCCGATGCCAGAGAGGACTGTGATGGCGAGCAACTCGCTGTCTGACGCGTGGGCCTCCGAGCCCATCGGGAGAGTGGCTGCGCCGCTGCGCGAGCAGGTGACGGATTCCATCCGGCAGGCGATCATGGACTTCGATCTCCAGCCGGGTCAGCGACTCGTCGAGCGCGAACTCATGGAGCGCCTCGGTGTCTCGCGGACGACCATCCGCGAGGCCATCCGCGAACTCGCAGCCGAAGGTCTCGTGACGGTCGTGCCGCAGAAGGGTGCCGTCGTGACGGCACCGTCGCTCGAGGACGCGATCGATCTCTACGAGGTGCGGGCGTCGCTCGAATCGCTCATCGTCCAGCGCTTCGTCGAGCGCGCCACCGACGAGCAGGTCGAGCGTCTTGCCGGTGCCGTCGACTACCTCGAATCCGTCACGACGGCGACGTCGGAGATCCGCGAGGTCCTCCGGGCGAAGGACCGCTTCTACACGGTCCTCCTCGAGGGCGCTCGGAGCGCCGCTCTCCAGCAGATGCTCGACAGCATCAGGGCGCGGGTCCAGGTGCTGCGCGCGACCTCGCTGTCGGAGGCCGGACGGCCGCTCGAAGTCGTCAGGGAACTCCGTTTCATCGTGGAGGCCGTCTCCCGCCGCGACGTCACCCAGGCCTCGGCTCTCTGCGCGATGCACATCCGCGCCGCGTCCGTCACGGCCCTCGCCCACCTCCGCGCGGAGCAGCGCGCCTGACGGGCCCTGCCGCTAGAGGCGCGGGGTCGAGCTCGCCCGGGTCTTGAGGGTGTGCTGCAGCGTGACGTCGCGCGTCGGCAGATCGCGGGAGTCGTAGCGTTCCGCCAGGAGCCGCACCGCCTCCTCGGCCATACCGCCGACGTCCCAGGCGATCGTCGTGAGGGGAGGGGCCGTAAATTCCGCTTCGTCGATGTCGTCGAACGCGGCCACCCCGATCTGGTCGGGCACGCGGATGCCGAGGGCGTACAGGCCGCTGAGGACCCCGGCGGCGACGGCGGTGTTGAAGCAGAGCACGGCGTCGGGTCGCGGCTCCATCGCGGCCAGGATGTGCGCGGCCCCCGCCCCGGCCGCGCGACTGTAGTCCGGGACGTCGATGACGAGGTCGTCCTCGAACGGGATTCCGTTGCGTGAGAGCGCGAGTCGGAAACCCTCGTCGCGGAACTGGCTCGCCTGGAGATGCGCGTCCGATCGGATGCCGACGGTGGCGATGCGCCGGTGCCCCGTGTCGATGAGATGCTGCGTGATCTCGTCGGCGGCCGAGACGTTGTCGGCCACGACGCGGTCGGCGACGAGTTCGAGGCCACGTTCGCCGAAGAGCACGATGGGGGTGTCCCTGGCGCGGTCCTCGACGTCGTCGTCGGTCAGGGACTCGGGGTGCAGGATGATGCCGTCGACGAGGTAGGGCATCGTGCTCACGACAGTGTCCTCCGATGCCTTCCGACCGCCCGTCTCCTCGATCAGGACGGTCCAGTGGTGCCGTTTCGCCGCCTCGATCACCCGCCCTGCGAGCTCGGCGAAGTGCGGGTTCGACAGGCTGGGGACGGCGAGGGCGATGAAGCCCGTGCGCCCCCGCCCCATGCTTCGGGCTGACAGATTGGGTCGGTAGCCGAGGTCGGAGATCGCAGACTCGACCTTCTGCCGGGTCGTCGCCGAGATATACGGGTATCCGTTCAGGAGGTTGGAGACCGTCTTCTCCGACACGCCTGCGCGAGCGGCGACGTCGGCGAGGCGTGGACGTACGTGCATGGTTTCTCCTTCGTCCCGACAATCTATTGGCAATCTACAGCGCTGCAGGATCCGCGTTCCACCAAATCTACAGCGCTGAAGATTTTTCTTTACCGTCGATCTACAGCGCTGTAGAGTCGGGCCAATCGCTCCGACGACGGGGCTCCCGATGCTGACAAGGAAGTCACAATGAGGAAAAGACTGGTGCTCGGCACCGCGGCGATCATCGCCCTCACTCTCTCCGGTTGTACGGGCGGTGCCCCACAGACGGACTCGGACCCGGATTCCATCCGCTACCTCATCGGCCAGCCCGAGGACACCGCGGATCTCGACCTCGTCAAGGAGGACCTCAAGGCCTTCGAGGAGGAGACCGGGATCTCCGTGAAGCTCGACGTCGTGCCGTCCGAGAACATGCGGACCGTCCTCCAGACGCAGCTGCGCTCCGGCGAGGGTCCCGACGTGTTCGGCTACGACACGGGTCCCGGTTTCGCCGGCGCGCTCGAGAAGGCCGGGCTCCTCTACGACCTCACCGACGCGTACGCCGAGAACGACTGGCCCATCTACGACTTCGCCCAGGAGCGCGTCACCTTCGGCGGGAAGCTCGTGGGCATCCCGAACGACATCGAGAGCGTCGGACTCTTCTACAACAAGACCATGTTCGACGATCTCGGAATCGAGCAGCCGCAGACGCTCGACGACCTCACGGCCGCAGCCGAGACCATCCGCGACAACGACGTCATCCCCTTCGCCGTGAGCGACAAGGAGGGCTGGCAGGGTGGCCACCTCCTGAGCATGGTTCTCTCGAGCGAGCTCGGCGGAGACGCCATCGAGGAGCTCATCGCTGGCGACGCCTCGTGGGATTCGCCGGAGGTCGTCGACGCGCTCTCGGTGCTCGCCGACTACAACGCCGACGAGTTCTTCACCCCCTCCGCGACCGCCGTCACGTACGACAATGCCAACGCGCTGTTCTACTCCGGCAAGGCCGCGATCAATCCGACGGGCAGCTGGCTCGCGCAGGACATCGAGCGGAACGTCGACTTCGAGGTGGGATACATGCCCTTCCCGGCCTCCGACTCGCCCGGCATCTTCAGCGGCGGACTCGGCTCGGGTCTCTTCATCTCGAAGTCCACGTCGAAGGCCGACGCGGCCGTGCAGTTCTTGAACTGGAACGTCACGGAGGAGCACGGCAAGTGGCAGGTCGAGAACCAGCAGAGCATCCCGGCGTTCCCCGTCGACACGACGGACATCGAGGCGTCGCCGCTCTTCACGCAGATCCTCGCGGACGCGGCGAAGATCGCCGACGGAACGGGCGACTTCGGCTACAACGTCGACGTCCTCATGTCCGACACCTTCAACGAGGCGATGTGGGACGGCGTCCAGGCCCTGCTCACCGGCCAGAAGAAGCCGGACCAGGTGGCGGCCGACCTCGAGAAGAACTACTGATCCATGACCACCGCATCCCTCCCGGCCGCCGCGGCGGCGACGACTCCCGAACGTCGTCGCCGCGGTGCACGGGGACCCGTGAACTCGTCACCGCCCGTGACCCGCCGGGCGCAGACCCGACTCGGTCTCATCCTCGTGGCGCCCGTCATGATCCTCACCGTCGTGTTCTTCGTCTTCCCGCTCGCCAACGCGCTCTACTACTCGGTCGTCGACTTCGACGGGATCGACCCGAACCCGTCGTTCGTGGGTCTCGCCAACTTCCAGGAGATGTTCCTCGACCCGGAGGTGTGGCACGCCCTCGGCAACAACCTCATCTGGATCGTCATCGGCACGGCGGCCCCGCTCGTCATCGGACTCCTCGTCTCGGTGCTGCTCTGGACGACACGGGCGGGCACCTCGCCGTACCGTGTCATCTTCTTCCTGCCGTACGTCCTGCCCGGCGTGGCCATCGGCATCGTCTGGGGTTGGATCTACGACCCGGTGAGCGGATGGCTCAACCAGGCGCTCACCGTGGTGGGGCTCGGCGACCTCGCGCGCGGATGGCTCGGCGATCCGAACCTCGCCCTCTACGCCGTGCTGGCCACCGCGGTGTGGGCGTCGACCGGCTTCGTCATCGTCATCCTGCTGTCGGCCCTGCGGAACGTCGACATCGAGCTCGTCGACGCCGCACGCATCGACGGCGCCAACCCGGCGCAGCGGCTCTGGTACGTCATCCTTCCGCAGATCATGCCGGTGTTCCTCATGGTGCTGACCCTCACGCTCGTCGGTGGATTCAGCGTCTTCGACATCATCTTCATCATGACCGGTGGCGGTCCCGCCGGTGCCACGAACACGATCGGCACGTACGCCTACAGCCAGGCGTTCGAGCTGAGCCGCATCGGCTACGGCACCACGCTCGCGCTCCTCATCACCGTGCTGTCGGTGCCGGTCGCGGTCTTCCTCAACCGTCTGCAGAGACGGCTCTCCCTCGACGGATCGGGTGCCTGATGGCGAACACGACTCTCGGCTCGACACCGAAGCGCCGCACCGACGCTCGCACGACCCGACCAGATGACCGTCCGAGCGCGCCGCCGCTCCCCACGCTGCGGAAGCCGAAGCCGCAAGTCGGTCGGCACGTGCTCCTCGCCGTCCTCGCCCTCTTCACGCTCTTCCCCGTCCTGCTCGTGGTCTCCACGACGCTCAAGACGCCGGAGGACGTGCGGGTGAACCCGTTCGGGTTCTTCTCCACGATCTCGCTGCAGAACATCGTCGATGCGTGGACGGTCGGGAGGTTCAGCGACTACCTGTTGAACAGCATCCTGCTGACCGTGCCGAGTACGATCCTCGTCGTCGCGTTCTCGACGATGGCGGGGTACACGTTCGCCCGGCTCCCATTCCGCGGGCGGACCGCGATGTTCTATCTCGTGGTGCTCGGCCTGCTCGTGCCGTTCTTCACCTACATGATCCCGCTCTACTTCCAGCTGCGGTCGATGGGGCTCCTCGACACCCTCCTGGGTGCCGTGCTCCTCCTCACGTCGGGAGGGCTGTCGTTCGGGACCTTCTTCATGCGGGCGTTCTTCTCCGACCTGCCCGTGGAGCTCGAACAGGCGGCGCGCGTCGACGGCGCTTCCGAGCTGCAGATCTTCCTGCGGGTGATGCTGCCGCTCGCCCGATCCGGGATGGGTGCGCTCACCGTCTTCACGTTCCTCGGCAACTGGAACAACTTCCTCATCCCGTTGCTCTACCTGCCGGGCGGCGACTTCCGTCCCCTCACGTCGGGGCTCTACATGTTCACCGGCGGACGGTCGCTCGACATCGGTCCGCTCGCGGCCGGAACGCTCATCACGATCCTCCCGATCATCGTGCTCTTCATCGTCCTGCAGCGTCAGGTGACGCAGGGCTTCCTGTCGGGGGCGGTCAAAGGATGACGACCCGGCCTTCGACGACCTCCCCGCAGCCGCTTCCTCCCCCTCGTCCCGTGCACCCGCACAACATCACCGTTCTCGAAAGGACACCGCAGCCCATGGGTCGCATGATCAGCTTCACCTCCCCTCGCGTCGCCGAGGTCGTCGACGAGGAATCGCCGTCGCTCGCGCCGGACGAGGTCCGCATCTCGACCCTGTACTCCGGCATCTCCGCCGGCACGGAGCTGACCGCGTACCGGGGGACGAACCCGTACCTCAACAAGAGGTGGGACGAGGAGCGGCGCCTCTTCGTCGACGGGTCGACGAGTTTCGAGTACCCCGTGAACGGCTGGGGCTACGAGGAGGTCGGCGAGGTCGTCGAGGTGGGCTCCGACGTCACCACCGTGGCCGTCGGTGACGTCATCTGGGGCACGTGGGGCCACCGCACGGAGACCATCCAGAAGGTGGAGCGCGCCGAGAAGAGGATCCTGCCGAAAGACGCAGACCCGCGCATCGGCATCTTCTCCCACATCGGGGCCATCGCCCTCAACGTGATCCTCGACGCCGACATCCACGTGGGCGAGACGGTCGCCGTGTTCGGTCTCGGCGTGCCCGGGCAGCTCGTCGCGCAGCTCGCGCGCCTCAACGGGGCCCGGGTGATCGCCGTGGACGGCGTCGCATCCCGCCGTGAACTCGCGAAGGAACTGGGCGCCGACGAGGTCATCGACGCGACGGCCGGGGGAGTGGCTGAGCGAATCCGCGAGCTCACGGGCGGCCTCGGCGCCGACGTCTGTCTCGAGGTCTCGGGCAACTACGCCGCGATGCACGAGGCCATCCGCTCCGTCGCCTACAGCTCTCGGGTCTGTGTGGCCGGGTTCATGCAGGGTGAGGGCACGGGCCTCCGTCTCGGCGAGGAGTTCCACCACAACCGCGTCGCCGTCATCGCGTCGCAGATCTCGGGGGTCGCGCCCGTGCTCCGCCATCGTTGGGACGAGTACCGGCTCCAGCGCACCGCCGTCGGTCTCGCCGTGTCCGGCAAGCTCCGGGTGACGGAGCTCATCTCGCACACGATGCCGCTCGAGCAGGGTCGCGCGGCGTTCGAACTCCTCGACGAAGCCCCGCGCGACGTGCTCCAGGTCGTGCTCGACGCGAAGGCGGTGTGATCGTGGCCTTCAAGCTCGCCGCGCAGGAGTCCACGTGCGAGGGCGACACCCTCGAGGAGAAGTTCGCGTTCGCGCAGTCCGTCGGTTTCGACGGCATCGAGCTCTCGGGCCGCGGGAACGGCGTCTTCGTCTCCCGCATCCCGGAGCTCCAGGCAGCCCGTGCCGCTGCCGTCGTGATGCCGAGCGCCGTCGCGCACACCGATCACTTCATCGGCGACTTCGACCCCGAGATCCGCCGGGGCGCGATCGACGAGCTGAAGGACCTGCTCGGCGCGATCGCCGCGGCGGGAGGGAACGGCTTCGTGACGCCGCACGCCTTCGGTCTGTTCTCGCGGCACCTGCCGCCCTTCACTCCTCCGCGCAGCGACGAGGACTCTCGCCGTCTCCTGCTCGAGGCGCTCGACGAGGTGGCCGCGCATGCCGCCGGCCTCGGGGTGGTCGCGTATCTCGAGCCGCTCAACCGCTTCGAGGACTTCGTCGTGAACACGCTCGCGGACGCGAGCTGGTACGTCGACGAGATCGGCTCCCCGGGACTCGCCGTCGTGGCCGACACATGGCACATGTCGATCGAGGAATCCGACACGGGCGCGGCCATCCGCGCCGCCGGCGCACGGATCGGTCACGTGCAGCTCGGCGACAGCAACCGCCTCGAACCGGGCGCCGGTCACTACGACTGGGACGACACCCTCGATGCGCTCGACGACATCGGGTACGAGGGCTGGCTCGCCATGGAGTGCGGGCTCAGCGGCCCCGCTCGCGACGTGCTGCCGCGCGTGGCCTCTCTCCTCCGACGCGAATAGTCGCCTACCGCCCCTCCGACGCCGGAGGGGCGGTATTGGTATGAGCAATCCGTCCCAGACGGGATCGATATCGCGAGGATGCGCTCCTGGTCGTAAATTGATACGATGAATCTCCAGTCAAGGGAGATTGTGTGCGCACCGTTCAGTACAAGAGGGATCGCCTGTTCGTCGAGGCCGAGGAAGCCAGGCACGCGCCGGCCGCCGGCCAGGTGCAGGTCGAGGTGGCCTACGTCGGCCTGTGCGGCACCGATCTGCACATCTTCCACGGCTCGATGGACGGCCGCGTCGGCGCCGACGCGGTGATCGGCCACGAGATGAGCGGGCGCGTCGCCGCCGTGGGCGAGGGTGTCGATGGCTGGTCGATGGGCGACGCCGTCACGGTGATGCCTCTCGACTGGGACGGCACGTGCCCGGCCTGCCTCGCGGGCAACCAGCACATCTGCCAGAACCTCGACTTCATCGGCATCGACTCGCCCGGAGCGCTCCAGCAGTGGTGGAACGTGCCCGCCCGGACCCTCGTGCGCGTGCCTGAGGGGCTGCGCCTCGATCACGCCGCTCTCGTCGAACCGGTCGCGGTCTCGGTGCACGACGTGCGCCGCTCCGGGCTCGTCCCCGGGGAGAAGGCCGTCGTGATCGGCGGAGGACCCATCGGCGTGCTCATCGCCACCGCCGCTCGCGACTTCGGGGGAGAGGTCGTCGTCGTCGAACTCGACGCCACCCGTCGCGCCGCCGTCGCGGACCTCGGCTTCGAGGTGCTCGACCCGCGTGCCGTCGACCAGGTCGTGTGGGTGGACGAGTGGACGGGAGGGGCCGGAGCCGACGTGGTCTTCGAGGTCTCGGGATCCGCGGCCGCCGTGCTCGGCGCGACCTCGCTCGCTCGCGTCCGTGGACGCGTCGTCGTCGTGGCGATCCACCCGGAGCCCCGGCCCATCGACCTGCAGCGCGTGTTCTGGCGCGAGCTGACCCTCATCGGCGCGCGCGTCTACGAGCGGCGCGACTTCGAGACGGCCGTCGAGATGCTCGCCCGTGGCGTCGTGCCCGCCGAGGCTCTCATCACCAGGATCGAACCGCTCGCCCGTGTCGGCGAAGCCTTCGCGGAACTCGAGGCCGGCCGGGCGATGAAGATCCTCATCGACCTGGAGGCGTCGTCCGACGCCGAAGCCGACGCAGACGACGACAGCGCCACGACGGGGGACCGCTCGTGAGCGACCCGTTCGACCTCACCGGCCGCCTCGCGGTCGTCACGGGGGCGCGGCGCGGCATCGGCCTCGCCATGGCCGAGTCGCTCGCCCGCGCCGGCGCCGACATCGTGGGTGTGAGCGCGGCGATGACGAGCGACGGCGGAGAGGTGGGAGACCGCGTCCGCGCGCTGGGCCGTGAGTTCCGCGGCATCGCGTGCGATCTCGGGGACCGGCAGGCGGTCCTCGACCTCGCCGCCGATCTCGACGACCCCGCTCGACCCGTCGACATCCTCGTCAACAACGCGGGGACGATCGAGCGGGTGCCGGCGGTCGACCACCCCGTGGAGCTGTGGGACCGGGTGCTCGAGGTGAACCTCACCGGTCCGTTCCTCCTCGCGCAGGCGCTCGCGAAGCCGATGCTCGCGCGCGGCTCCGGCTCGATCATCTTCACCGCGTCGCTGCTGAGCTTCCAGGGCGGCATCACCGTGCCGGGCTACACGGCATCGAAGTCGGCCGTGGCCGGCCTCGTCAAGGCGCTCTCGAACGAGTGGGCCGCGCACGGCGTCCGCGTCAATGCGGTGGCGCCCGGCTACATCGCGACAGACAACACGGCCGCGCTCCAGGCGGACGAGAACCGGTCCCGCTCCATCCTCGAACGCATCCCCGCCGGTCGCTGGGGTGCGGCCGACGACATCGGCGGCGCCGTCGTCTTCCTCGCGAGCGACGCCTCGACCTACGTGACGGGGATCACCCTGCCCGTCGACGGCGGATGGCTGGGCCGGTGAGCGGAGAACCGGCCCCGGACGCGACGGCGGACGTCGTCGACCGTCTGGCGCGAGCCGGTGTCGTCCCGGTGGTCGTGATCGATGACGCGACGCACGCCGACGGTCTCGGCGACGCGCTCGTCGCGGCCGGGATCACCGCGGTCGAAGTGACCCTCCGAACCACGGCGGGGCTCGACGTCGTGCGCCGGCTGGCGGCGCGCGGCGACCTGCTCGTCGGTGCCGGGACCGTGCTCACGGCTGCCCAGGTCGACGAGGTCGCCGACACGGGTGCGACGTTCGTGGTGAGCCCGGGTCTCGACGCCGACGTCGTCGCGCGCTGTCTCGACCGCGGCGTCCTGCCTCTCCCGGGCGTCGCCACAGCGACGGAGGTGCAACGGGCGGTCTCGCTCGGCCTTTCCGTCCTCAAGTTCTTCCCCTCCTCCCAGCTGGGCGGGCTCCCCACGATGAGCGCCCTCGCCGGGCCGTTCCCCGGCGTCCGCTTCTTCCCGAGCGGGGGCGTCGGCCCCGACGAGGCGCGTGACCTGCTCGCGAGTGAGCTCGTCGTCGCGGTGGGTGCCAGCTGGGTCGCCCCGCGGTCCGACATCGCCGCCGGCGATCTCGACGGCCTCGCCACGCGGGCGAAGGCGGCCCTCGCGCGGGTGCTCGGCGACGGGCACTCCGGTACGGAACCGGCGCAGCGGGCGTCCGATCCCACGGAGGGTACTCCGATCGTCACGCTCGGCGAGACCATGCTCCTCTTCCACCCGCCCGGCACCGGCACGCTCGCCCACACTCCGAGCGTGGCCGTGGGGATCGGTGGTGCCGAGTCGAACGTCGCCATCGCCCTCGCCCGCCTCGGCGCGCCGGCCACATGGGTCGGCGTCGTCGGAGACGACGGTGCAGGCGATCGCATCGTCCGCGAGCTGCGCGGTGAGGGAGTGGACCTCATCGTGCGCGTCGATCCGTACGTGCCCACCGCGGTCATGCTCAAGGAGCGCCCGACGCCCGGCACCGCCCGCATCACGTATCACCGTCGCGGGAACGCCGGGAGCCGGATCGGGCCGGCGGACGTTCCGCTCGACGCGATCCGTTCGGCGTCGTGCCTGCATGTGACGGGCATCACGCCGGCCCTCTCCGACTCAGCGCGCGACGCCGTGCTCCTCGCCGTGGACACGGCCGTGGCTGCCGGAGTCCCCGTGTCGTTCGACGTGAATCACCGACCCTCGCTCTGGCGGGATCGCGATCCCGTCCGGCTGTATCGGCGTCTCGCGTCGGCGGCGACGCTCGTCTTCGCGGGGGAGGACGAGGCTCGTCTCCTGCTCGGCGACGATGTCTCGGTCGATGCGGACGTCTCGTCCGTGGCCGCGGCGCTCGCCGCGTTCGGTCCGCGCCATGCGGTCGTCAAGCGAGGCGCCGACGGCTGCGTCGCGGTGGTCGACGGCGTCCAGTACGAGCGAGCGGCCGTGCCCGTCGCCGTCGTCGACACGGTGGGGGCGGGGGACGCGTTCGTCGCCGGGTACCTCGCCGAGTTCGTATCGGGTCTCCCCGTCGAGGGCTGCCTCGAGACGGCGGTCACCGTCGGGGCCTTCCAGTGCTCGGTGCCGGGCGACTGGGAGGGTCTTCCGCGTCGCCGGGACCTCGCCCTGCTCGCAGCGACGGAACCGGTGACGCGATGACCGCGGTGTTCTGGGGTCGGGGTGGAGACGGGTTCCAGGCGTCCCTCCGTGCGCAACGAGGGCCGGAACTCGCGGACGGCGGGATCGACCTCGACGAACGATGGCTCGGACTCCCCGAGCTCGAGCACGCCCTCTTCGAGACCCCGGCCTGCCGCGACGGCGACGTGGACCTGATCCTCGTGCCCGCCGACTGGCTGCCGCGACTCGCGAGCTCCGGTGCGATCCGTCCCCTCGACGAGGCGATGGACGCTGCACCCATCGATGACTGGCCGGCGGCCTGGTCTCCGGCTTTCGTCGACGTCGTCAGCTTCGGGGTTCGAGAGGGCGCCGCCTCGACCTGGGGCGTGCCGTTCCACGACGGCCCTCCCCTGCTCATCTGGCGGACGGACCTCTTCGAGTCGCCGAGCGAGCGGCTCGCGTATCGGAAGGCGACCGGCCGCGACCTTGTCCCGGCCGAGACGTGGGCGGACTTCGACGCCCAGGTGGCCTGGTTCACACGACCGGCCGACGATCTGTGGGGGACCGTCCTCGCCGGAGCCCCCGACGGTCACAACAACGTCTACGATTTCGTCACCCAGCTGCGCGTGCGCGGCGCCGACGTGCTCGACGACGACGGCCGCCCGGACTTCGGAGGCGACGCCGGTCGCTCCGCGCTCCTGTGGATGCGCGACCGCGTGACGAGCGGACACGTGCCGCCGTGGTCGCACGAGCTCGACAGCGTGCAGAGCGGGGCGGCCTTCGCAGCCGGCAGCGTCGCCATCATGGTGAACTGGGCCGGATACGTACAGCTCGCCGAGTCGCCCGGCAGCCGCGTGCGCGGTCGCGTGGGGGCGGGGATCGCTCCGGCGCGGGCAGACGGGACGGCGACGCCCGTGGTGAACGCCTTCTGGGCGCTCGCCGTGACGTCGGGGGCCCGCCACGCCGACGAGGCCTGGGCGGCCGTGCGACGCATCGCGACGGCCGAGGGCGATGTGCGCACGACCCTGGCCGGATCCTCCGGCACGCGGCTCGACACGTGGGCCGACCCGCGCGTGGCCTCGGCCTCGCCCGCATTCTTCCTGTTCGAGGAGGCGCATCGCGCGTCTCGTCCGTTGCCGATGGTGCCGGAGCTCCCCGGGCTCGTACAGGTCATCAACAGCCTGGTCGATCGGGTGGTGTGGCTCGGCGAGGACGTCGATCGGGAACTCGCGCACGCCGTGGGCGACGCCCGCGACCTGTTGTCTGGTGAATCACCTGACGGGTGAGATCATTCGGGCTATCGCAGCGAAGCCGACGTCCCTATTCTGAGTAATCATCATATCTATCGCATCATTCTGGAGAGCCCGTGCGAACGACGATCATCGGCGACGGAGTTACCGTCACCACCCTCGGACTCGGCACCGCCCAGTTCGGGAATCTGTACCGCCCCACGAGCGACGCTGAGGTCGCCGAGGCGTTCGACGCGGTCTGGGCCGACGGTGTCCGATACTTCGACACCGCCCCGCACTACGGGCTCGGCTTGTCGGAGCGTCGACTCGGCGCGCTCCTGCGCGGGCGTCCGCGGAGCGAGTTCACGGTCTCGACGAAGGTCGGGCGGCTGATCGAGCCGAACCCCGACCCTCGGGGCGCCGACCAGCAGGACACGCAGGGATTCGCCGTCCCGGCGACGTCCATCCGCCGCCTCGACTACTCGGCAGACGGCGTGCGTCGCTCGCTCGACGCGAGCCTCGAGCGCCTCGGACTCGACCGGGTCGACATCGTCTACGTCCACGACCCCGACGACTATGCGGACCAGGTGCTGGACGAGGCTCTGCCCGCCCTCATCCGACTCCGCGAGGAGGGCGTGGTCGGGGCGATCGGCGTGGGTATGAACCAGTCGGCGCTCCCGGCCCGGTTCGTGGCCGAGTCCGACATCGACGTCGTCATGCTCGCCGGGCGCTACTCGCTCCTCGACCAGAGCGCCCTCGACGATCTCCTGCCCCTCGCTGTGGAGCGTGACGTCGCGATCGTGATCGCCGGCGTCTACAACTCCGGACTGCTCTCGACGGACCGCCCGTCGCCCGACGCGCAATACGACTACGAGACAGCGTCGGCCGGGCTGGTGGAACGCGCCGACGCGATCGCCGACGTGTGCGAGCGGCACGGCGTGACGCTCCCCGAGGCGGCCCTCGCCTTCCCCTGGCTGCACCCGGCCGTCGCTGCTGTCGTCGTCGGGATGCGCGGGCGGGCTCAGGCCGTCGAGAACCTCAGGCGCGCGCGGGTCGCGGTCCCCGACGACCTCTGGAGCGACCTCGCCGCCGAAGGTCTGCTCCACCCGGGCGTGCCCGGCATCACGGCGAGAACGGCGGCCGGAGCCGCCCCCACGAAAGGACCTGCATCATGACCACCATCACCGCCGTGGACGTCCACGACGTCCGGTTCCCTACGTCGCTGAGCGCCGACGGGAGCGACGCGATGAACAAGGACGGCGACTACTCGGCGGCGTACGTGGTGCTCCACACCGACGACCCCTCGCTCAGCGGCTTCGGATTCACGTTCACGATCGGTCGCGGAAACGACCTGTGCGTCGCCGCGGCGATCCAACGAGCGCAGCCGCTCATCGGCCGGGAGGTCGAGGCGATCGTGGCCGACCTCGGCGGCATCTACCGCGAACTGCAGAGCGACTCGCAGCTGCGGTGGCTCGGTCCGGACAAGGGCGTCATCCACCTCGCGCTCGCCGCCGTGATGAACGCCGTGTGGGACCTCGCTGCGCGCGTCGCCCGCAAACCGCTGTGGCGTCTCCTCGTGGACATGACACCGGAGCAGCTCGTCGACATCGCCGACCTGCGGTACCTCTCGGACGCGCTCACCCGCGATGAGGCCCTCGCCCTGCTCCGCGACCTCGAGCCGACGAAGCAGCAGCGGATCTCCGAGCTCGATCGCGACGGCTACCCCTGCTACACGACGTCCGCCGGGTGGCTCGGGTACAGCGACGAGAAGCTGCGTCGACTCTGCCAGGAGGCCGTGGACCAGGGCTACAAGCACATCAAGCTCAAGGTGGGGGCGAACCGTGACGACGACTACCGTCGACTCTCCATCGCGCGCGAGGTCATCGGCTGGGACGCCGACCTCATGATCGATGCGAACCAGGTGTGGGACGTGCCGGAGGCCATCGAGTGGGTGAACACGCTCGCCGAGTTCAAGCCGCTGTGGATCGAGGAGCCGACGAGCCCCGACGACGTGCTCGGGCACGCGGCCGTGCGCAAGGCCGTCGCGCCCATCGGGGTCGCCTCGGGCGAGCACGGCATGAACCGCGTGCTGTTCAAGCAGATGTTCCAGGCGGAGGCCCTCGACTTCTGCCAGCTCGACTCCGCTCGGCTCGGCAGCGTCAACGAGATCGTCGCCGTCTATCTCATGGCGGCCAAATTCGGCGTGCCGGTGTGCCCCCACGCCGGCGGCGTGGGGCTGTGCGAGCTCGTGCAGCACCTGTCGATCTTCGACTACGTCTCCGTGTCCGGGAGTCTCGACGGGCGGGTGACGGAGTTCGTCGACCACCTCCACGAGCACTTCGTGGAGCCGTGCATCGTGACCGACGGCGCGTACCGTCTGCCGGGAGCGCCGGGCTACAGCGCGGAGATGTTCGGCTCGACCATCGACGAGTTCTCGTTCCCGAACGGGTCCTATTGGTCCGCGCCCTCCGCTGCGGTGGCGGCTGAGGACGCTCCGTCCGTCGCGGAGGCCGCCGACGCGCACTCGGTCGGCGTGGCCTGACGCGAGAGCGGGCCGCGGTTGCTCGCGGCCCGCTCCGGGTGGGTCAGTCGCCGAGGCCCACGATGTCGATGCGGCGGGGGCGGGTCGCCGGAACGAGCGGCGTCACACGGAACGACGTGAGGGTCCCGACGGCCTCCGACGGAACGTCGATCACGAGCGCGTCGGGCTCCCGACGCCATGTGACCTCGCCGGCGTGGCCGAGCAGCGCGACGCTCTCGATGTCGCGCGGCAGCAGTCCCGTCGACGACCCGAGGGAGCGGATCCGCACCGTCTCGCCGGCCGGCGCGAGCACCGTCGCGTAGACGTGGTCGCGGGCGGACGTGAACCGGATGTCCTCGGCCGTGAAGGGCTCCCTGGCCGTGTCGGTGAACGCCCCCTCCGTCACCGCCGTCGGCCCCTCGCCCGCGATGGTCCACGGACGTGTTCCGTAGATCGCCTCGCCGTTGCGCGACAGCCACGCGCCGATGGTCTCGAGCAGCTCGACCTCGGCCTCGGGGATCGTCCCGTCGGCCTTCGGTCCCACGTTGAGGAGCAGGGCGCCGTTCTTGCTCACGATGTCCACGAGGTCGGCGATGAGGTCGTCCGCTTGCTTGTAGTCGTGGTTCTCCACGTAGCTCCACGAGTTCTTCGAGACCGAGGTGTCGGTCTGCCAGAAGTCGGCCCGCGTCTCGGCGAGCTGACCGCGCTCGACGTCGAAGACGCCGGTTCCCGCGGGGAGGGCGTCGTACTTGTAGTTGACGGCCACCGGTCGTCCCCACTCGAGCGCTCGCGTGTAGTAGTAGGCGAGGAACCGCTTGAGGTACGGGGCGAACGACGGCCGCTCGATCCACCAGTCGAACCACACGAGCTGCGGACGGTAGAGGTCGACGAGCTCGGTCGTGCGCACGAGCCAGTCCTCGAGGTACTCGGTGGTCGGCTCCGACTCCTCCCGCTGCGCCGGGCCGTACAGGTCGAGAGACTCGGTCTGGGTCACGTCGCTGTCGAAGCGGGCGCCGCCGTTGAAGAAGAACCAGTGCTCCGCGCGGTGCGAGGACGCCCCGAAGACCATGGACTGTGCGCGCACGGCCTCGGAGAGCTCGCCGATGACGTCGCGCTTCGGCCCCATCTCCGTGGCCTTCCACCGCGTGAAGGAGCAGTCGTAGAGCGGGAAGCCGTCGTGGTGCTCGGCGACGGGCACCACGAACTGGGCCCCGGCGCGCCGGAAGATGCGAGCCCATTCGGCGGCGTCGAAGCTGTCGGCAGTGAAAGAGGGGATGAAGTCCTTGTAGCCGAACTCCGACTGGTCGCCGTAGGTCGCGCGGTGGTGCTCGAACTCCGGGGTGCCCTCGATGTACATGTTGCGCGGGTACCACTCGCTCCCGAAGGCGGGCACGGCGTAGGGACCCCAGTGGATGAAGATGCCGAATTTGCCGTCGACGTACCAGTCGGGGGCCGTGGTCTGAAGCGCGTCCCACGAGGCGTCGAGGGGGCCCTCCGCGATCGTTCGATCGATCTCGGCGAGGCGTGAACGGTGGAGGGGTGTGTCGAAGCGGGTCATCGTCGTCCCTTGGTCGGTGTGGATGGATTTGTCGTCGGATTGATCTTATCAATTCCTGGGAAATGTCCGAACATAGCCGGAATTCGTCATTGACAACGGCATCTTAGCGAAGCACACTGAGGAATCATCTGATCCATTTGTCAGATGGCCTAGGTCTGAGAGCACCGCCACGAAAGTGGAGACGGAGCCGGACCCCTCAACGAGGAGGAACAGTGAAACGCAGGTCCCTGGGATTGGTCGCCGCGGCGGCAGTCCTCGTACTCCCGCTCGCCGCGTGCAGTTCGGGCGGCTCGTCCGGCACCGATGCCGACGGCAACACGACCATCAACTGGTCGGTCTGGGCGGGGTCGGAGGTCGAGACGGCTGCGTGGCAGCATCTGGCCGACATGGTCCACGAGGAGGACCCGACGATCACCGTCAAGCTCACGACGGCCGCCTGGCCCGACTACTGGACGAAGCTCCCCACCACTCTCGCCGGCGCCGACGCGCCGTGCATCGCCGGGCTGCAGATGGCGCGCGTCCAGCAGTTCGCGAACTACTTCGTCCCGCTCGACGACGAGCTCGACGCCGCGGGCATCGACACGGCCGATTTCGACTCGTCGATCATCACGGCCCTCCAGGCCGACGGCAAGCAGCTCGCGATCCCGTACGACCTCGGCCCCTACATGGTCTTCTACGACAAGGACGCCTTCGCGGCGGCCGGTCTCGACGAGCCGGTGGACGGCTGGACGATCGACGAGTTCGAGACGGCGGCCAAGGCGCTCACGAGCGGCGGGAAGTACGGCTTCGCCGCGACCAACGCGATCGACGCCATGAACCAGTGGGGTCCGACGATCGGCGGGGACCAGGCCGCGACGGAGGACGGCAAGCTCAACCTCACGAGCGCCGGCCAGGAGAAGACGATGGAGTGGTACGCGAGCCTCGTGAGCGAGCAGGGCGTCGCCGCCGAACTCGCCACCGACTCGAGCGACGGCTCCCAGTTCCTCTCGGGCAACGCCGCCATGTACGTGACCGGCCCGTGGGACATGATCAACGTCAAGGACCAGGCCAAGTTCGACGTCGGCGTCGTCACACTGCCCGTCGGCGACGCCGGCCCGGGGACCGCCGTCGGCGGATCGGGCTTCGGGATCACGACGAAGTGCAGCACCCCCGATGTCGCCGCGAAGGCGCTCGCGATCATCACCGGCAAGGACGCCCAGGACTACCTCGGCACCCAGGGTCGGGCATTCCCCGCCCGCACCGCCGAGCAGTCGACCTGGTACGCCTCGGCCGTCGACGGCGCGCAGGAGACCCTCGAGTCCGCGCTCGAGACCGGCCAGCCCTACCTGTCCACCCCCACGTGGACGCAGGACGGACTGAGCTTCTCGCAGGGTGCGATCTCGGTCATCAACGGTCAGAGTGACGCGAAGTCGTTCCTCGAGAGCGTGCAGAGCAGCAGCGGCAGCGCCGGCTGATCCCGACGATGGGGGCGGCCCGCCCGGGCCGCCCCCATCACGGGCGCATGCGGCGCCCACGCACCCCTGACACGAACGATGCGAAGGAGCGTCATGTCACTCGCCATCTCCCGGAAACGGGCTGAAGCGGCAAACGGGTCGCCACCCGGTTCGGCCGCCACGCCACGACGCAGACGACGGGGTGACGGACTCGCGGCCGCCGGCTTCCTCGGCCCGAGCCTCGGCGGCTTCGCCATCTTCACGGCCTTCCCGATCATCGCGTCCATCGCCGTCGCCTTCACCGTGTGGCCGCTCGCCGGGACACCGACGTTCACCGGCATCGACAACTTCGTCCAGCTGCTCACGAACGACCCGGCCTTCCTCAAGACCATCGTCAACACCCTCGTCTTCGTCGTGGCCTATGTGCCCGTCAACCTCGCGTTCTCCATGGCCATCGCCGCGTGGATCTCGCCGCGAATCCGCGGGGCGAACGTCTACCGCGTGCTCCTCTTCGTCCCCGTGGTCACCCCGATGGTCGCCAACGCCGCCGTGTGGCAGATCATGCTCATCCCGAACGGGCTCATCGACGGCGTGTGGCGCTCCCTCTTCGGGGTCGCGGCCCCCAACTTCCTCGGCGACACCTCGACGGCCATGATCAGCGTCGTCGTCATGTCGCTCTGGCAGGGTTTCGGCTACAACCTCCTGATCTTCTCGTCCTCGTTGCAGGCGGTTCCGGAGACGCTCATGGACAGTGCCTCGATCGACGGAGCCGGGCCCATCCGCCGCTTCTTCAGCATCAAGATCCCCCTCATGTCGCCGTCGATCTTCTTCGCCGCGACGATGACGCTCATCACGTCGTTCCAGGTCTTCGCCCAACCCTTCGTCCTCACGAACGGCGGCCCGGACAGCTCGACGACGACGATGGTGATGTACCTCTACCGGACCGGGTTCCAGTACTTCAACCTCGGTCTCGCCTCCGCCGTCGGGGTGATCCTGTTCGTCATGATCCTGGCCGTCACCGGACTGATGTTCGTGGCTCAGAAGAAGTGGGTGCACTATGAGTGACCGGACCATCGACGTGCCGGCCGTCGCCCCGACGGACTCCCCGAGCCGGGCGACGTCCGGGCGCCGCGCGGCCCCGGCGACCGCCCGCTCTGCTCGTGACGAGCGCGACACGAAGCTCCTGCGGACGGCGAACGAACGCCGTCGCCGTCGGAACGACAGGATCTCGCAGCTGCTCCTCACGGTCTTCGTGATCGTGTTCATGATCCCGCTCATCTGGATGCTCGCGACGTCGCTCAAGCCGGGCGCCGAGGTGTTCTCCTCCCCGCCGTCGCTCGTCGGCAGCGAGGTGCGCTGGCAGAACTACGCCGACGTGTGGAGCTACGTGCCCTTCGGCCAGTACATGCTGAACGGCGCGATCGTATCGGTGCTCGGAACGGCCCTCGTCGTCGCGACGAGCGTGCTCTCCGCGTACGCGTTCTCCCGCCTCCGATTCCGAGGCCGCGACGGGATCTTCTTCGTCTTCCTCGGCACCCTCATGGTGCCGCAGGAGGTCGTCGTCATCCCGATGTTCCTCTTCATGACGCAGCTCGGCTGGGTCGACTCCTACCAGGCGCTCATCGTGCCGTGGGCCTTCACCGCGTTCGGCACCTTCCTGCTGCGGCAGGCGATGCTCTCGGTGCCGATGGAGCTCGAGGAGGCGGGCAAGCTCGACGGCGCCTCCCACCTGCGCATCCTGCTCGGCATCATCGTGCCCGTCGTGAAGCCCACGATCGCCGTGCTCGTCGTGTTCACGTTCATCAACTACTGGAACAGCTTCCTGTGGCCGCTCATCGTGATCAACGATCCGTCGTACGCCACCGTGCCCCTCGGTCTCAACAACTTCCTCGGCCAGGGCGGCAGGCAGTGGCAGCTCATCATGGCCGCGTCGACGATCTCGATGATCCCGACGGCCGGCCTCGCGATACTGCTGCAGAAGTACCTCGTGAAGGGCATCGCCCTCTCGAGCGGCATGGGCGGCAAGTGAGCCGACGTACCACATCGGGCGCGACGCGCCCCGGAGCCGGCGGTCCCGCCGTGCCTCCACGACGAAACGAAAGGACCACTCGACGATGAGCTCCACCCCAGCCCCCTGGTTCACGCACGACCGCTTCGGGATGTTCGTGCACTGGGGCCTGTACGCCCTGCCGGCCCGCCACGAGTGGGTGATGAACTACGAGAAGATGCCGACGGAGGAGTACGAGAAGTACGCCCGCTACTTCGAGCCCGACCTCTACGACCCGCGGGCGTGGGCGCGTGCGGCGCGCGAGGCCGGCATGACGTACGTGGTCCTCACCACGAAGCACCACGACGGCTTCTGCCTGTGGGACTCGGCGCTCACCGACTACAAGGCCACGAACACGCCGGCCGCGCGAGACCTCGTGCGCGAGTTCGTCGACGCCGTGCGTGCCGAGGGCCTGCATGTGGGGTTCTACCACTCGCTGCTCGACTGGCACCACCCGGACTTCACGATCGACGGCCGCCACCCGCGCCGCGACGACACGGAGGAGGAGATCGCCGCGCTCAACGAGGGCCGCGACATGGCGCGGTACCGCGAGTACCTGCACGGCCAGGTCCGCGAACTGCTCACGGGCTACGGCCGCATCGACTACCTCTTCTACGACTTCTCCTACGCGAACGACCACCACCACCCGGTCTGGGGTGGGAAAGGCGCCGAGGACTGGGGCTCGGAGGAGCTCATGGCGCTCACACGCGAGCTGCAGCCCGACATCGTCGTGAACGACCGCCTCGAGATCCCCGGCGACATCGTCACGCCCGAGCAGTACCAGCCCGACCGTCCTATGGAGGTCGACGGGGAGCCCGTGGCGTGGGAGGCCTGCCAGACCATCAACGGCAGCTGGGGATACTTCCGCGACAACCACCAGCACAAGGATCCCGAGCTCATGATCCGGATGCTCATCGACGGCGTCTCGAAGAACGGCAACATGCTCCTCAACGTGGGGCCGACGGCACGCGGCGAACTCGACCCCGTCGCCACGAGGACCCTCTCCGAGTTCGCGCGCTGGATGCACCACCACGAGCGCTCGATCCGCGGTGCGGGCGCGTCGGAGTTCCAGGCACCGTCGGATGCGCGCTACACGCAGCGCGGCGACCGCCTCTACCTGCACCTCTTCGCGTGGCCGTTCGAACACGTGCACCTCGCGGGCCTCGGCGGCAAGGTCGCGTACGCGCAGCTGCTGAACGACGCCTCGGAGATCCCCTTCCGGGAGATCTCACCCGACGTGAAGCCGCTCACCACCGGCATCGGGGGACAGGCGCCCGGAACGCTCACGCTCACGCTGCCCGTGGTTCGCCCCGACGTCGCCGTCCCCGTCGTCGAGCTGTTCCTCCGGTGACCTCTGGCGGCAGCCGCCGCCTCCGCTCAGGACGAGAGGGGGTGCTCGGCGAGGAAGTCCTCCACCTCGAGGAGGTGGACGGACATCGCGAGCCGGGCGCGGTCGGGGTCGCCGGAGGCGAGGGCCTTGAGGATCGCGCGGTGCTCCTCGTGGGTCCGCGGCACGACGCCCTGCTCGGTCAGGGCGCGCCACGTGCGCGCCCTGACCGTGCGGTTCGCGAACGCCTCGATGAGCGCTTCGAGGGCAGGGTTGCCTGCCGCGTGGGCGATCACGCGGTGGAAGCGGATGTCGACGTCCATGATCGCGTCGTGGTGCGCCTCGACCGGCTCGTCGACGATGTCGGAGATCGAGTCGAGGAGCCCCTCCGCGTCCGCGAGCTCCTCAGCCGTGATCCGGAGCGTCGCGCGGGCCGCGGCCTCGACCTCGAGGAGGCGGCGCACGGAGGCGAGGTTCTCCGATTCGTCGGGGGACTGCAGGTTCACGAGGAACTCGAGCGGCGCGAGGAGCAGCGACGCATCGAGCGAGGTCACGTAGGTGCCGTCGCCCTGGCGGCTCTCGAGCACACCCATCGCGGCGAGGGATCGCACGCCCTCGCGGAGTGGGCTGCGGGAGACGCCGAGGCGCGCGGCGAGGTCCTTCTCGATCGGCAGCCGCGACCCGGGGCCGAGGTCGCCGCGCACGATCATCGCCTTGATCTCATCGACGACGAGGTCCGTCTGCGATCGCGGGTTCTGCCGCTTCTCGGCCGGTCCACCCGGTGCAGCGGGCGGCGTCGCGCCCGTCGTCGCCGCATCGCTCACCGGTCCGCCGGTCGTCTCATCGTCCATCCCGTCACTGTAGCGGCCGTCCGCCCAGTCATCACATCAATCGACGCACTCGATCGGTCCCGAAAGGACACCCCATGACCATCGCAGCCCCCACAGCCTCCGAGCGCACCGACCGGGCCACCACAGCGGCCCCTCTCGACGGGTTCCCGCACCGCACCGTGCACCTCGACTTCCACACCGGTCCGGCCGTCGAGGGCGTGGGCGCCGCCTTCGACCCCGACGCCTTCGCGCGCACCTTCGTCGAGGCCGGCGTCGACAGCGTGACCCTCTTCGCGAAGTGCCACCACGGGCGGCTCTACTTCGGAACGGACGACGGCTCGGCGACCGACACCGGTCGGCCCGAGCGACACCCGGGACTCGCGGGCGACCTCGATCTGCTCGCCCGCCAGGTCGACGCCCTCCACGCGGTGGGCATCCGCGCGCCCATCTACCTGAGCGTGCAGTGCGACGAGTACGCCGCCGACCTGCACCCCGACTGGATCGTCGTGGACGAGAACGCCCGCCAGGTGAAGTGGGGCGGATCCGCCTTCGTCGCCGGCTGGCAGATCCTCGACATGTCGAGCCCGTACCAGGACTTCCTCGCCGAGCAGGTGCAGGCCGTGATAGACCGGTTCGCCCCGCTCGACGGCCTCTTCCTCGACATGTGCTGGGACCAGCCGAGCTCCTCCGTGTGGGCGAAGGCCGGCATGGCGGCCGCCGGTCTCGACCCCGCCTCGGCGGACGACCGCGACGCGTACGCGCGCCGCGTCGCCCACGGGTACATGGCGCGGTTCCGCGACCTCGTCGAACCGCACCTCGCCGACGACGTCGACTCCGGCGTGTGGTTCAACAGCCGGCCCAAGACGGCGCTCGCCGAGGAATCCGACTTCGTCCGTCACATCGAGATCGAGGCGCTGCCGTCCGGCGGGTGGGGCTACAGCTACTTCCCGTACGTGTCGCGGTTCGTCCGTCCGCTCGACAAGCCCACGCTGAGCCACACCGGCCGGTTCTACAAGAGCTGGGGCGACAACGGCGGGCTGAAGCCGCACGCGGCGCTCCTCTACGAGTGCTCGCAGATCCTCGCGCAGGGCATGACGAGCGGCGTCGGTGATCTGCTGCACCCGTCGGGAGCGCTCAACCCCGTGACCTACGACCTCATCGGTTCCGTCTACCGCCACATCGAGGCGTGCGAGCCCTTCGTGCGCGGCGCGAAGCCCCGGGCCGACGTGGCCGTCGTGGTCGATCCCGCCCTCGGCGATGCTCCCGGCGCGTCCGGCTTCGGGGTGGTGCGCGCGCTGCAGCAGCTGCGTCAGCAGTTCGTCCTCGTGCCGCCCACGGCGGACCTCTCGGGGCACGCACTCGTGGTGATCCCGGAGTCGACGCCGATCGACGCCGAGCTCGCCGGGGCGCTGCGGGAGCGGATCGCCGCGGGAGGCGCAGTGTTCGTGAGCCGCGGCGCGCGTTCCGGCTCCGCGGGGCTCGAGCACCTCGACCTGCCCGGGATGTCGATCGAGGGCGACTCGCCGTTCAGCCACGTCTTCCTGCGACCGGCCGACGGCGTCCCCGGCGTGCACGGATTCGATCACGTGCAGTACGAGCCCACCCTCCGTCTGCGTGTGAGCGGTCAGGCGGAGTCGCTCGTCGACGTGGTGGAGCCGCTGTTCGAGCGCGAGTGGAACCGCTTCAGCGGCCACGAGTACACGCCGCCGCGGATGGACGCGTCGGAGTGGTCGGCCCTCGCGGTGACCGGGAGCGTCGCCGTGTCGTCGACCGCGGCCTTCGAGTCGTTCGGCGCCCACGGCGCTCCGGCGTACCGCGACCTCGTGCGCGCCGTTCTCGAGCGGCTCGTGCCGCGTCCCCTCGTGCGCGCCGGTGGGCCCGTGCACCTCGAGACCACCGTCGTGCAGACCGACGAGGCCGTCGTGGTCCACCTGCTGAGCTTCGTGGCCGCTCGGGTCGCCACCGCCACTGCCGCCCACGGTCCGGGGCAGCTCGGTCTCGACGTGGTGGAGGACGCCTTCCCGCTCGTGGACGTGCCGGTGTCGGTCCGTCTCGACGCGGAACCCGTGTCTGTGACCCTCGAGCCCGAGGGGCGCGAGCTCCCCGTCGAGTGGGCCGACGGCTACGCGACCGTCCGGGTCTCGACGGTCGACGGGCACGCGATGGTGGTGGCGCGCACCCGCTGAGGGGCTCATCTACCCGCGGGTTCCGCCGTCGGCTCAAGCTCCTAGCGTGCAGAGCCGCACAGGCATAACATCAGCGGCAAGCGCTCGGCGGTGACGGCCCGAACCGTCTCCGCGGCCCCACCGCCAGGTGATCTCCGTCCTTACAGGGCTGGGCCGAGGTCCGACCCCGAGCTGGCCCCGCCCCGCTGGGGTGGGGCCAGCTCCGCTGTCGCATCGGGGGAAGGCCGAACGGGCGAGTGGTTCTGGCCATCGCGTCGGACCCACCCCGAGTCCATCGCAACTCCCGGAAGGGGAGGGGCGGCTACTGACCGGTGCCGAGTTTCGGGGCGACAGTTCCTCGAGTGCGCTGTTCGTACTCTGTGATCGTCGCAGCGCGGGGAAGGATCAGCCAGAGTGCGAGGTAGACGATACCGATCAGTCCCCCAGTGAGGAGCATGAGAAAGACGCCGATCGTGCGGACCCAGTCGAGGCGGAGGTGACCGCGCGTGGCTATGCCGACGCAGATGCCGCCGAACCACTTCCCCTCGTCGATCCGGGACCAGAACCGGCGGCCGGGCGCGCTCTCGATCTGAGCGGAGTGATCCGGGTCGGGCTCGACGCTGCCCAGAGTACGGATGACCTCGGTCATCTGATGACCGTCGATCGTCTTCTCGGGTGAGCCGAGCAACTCGTGCAGCCGATCACCGAGTGAGGCTTCCACGTCACGGATGGTCTCGTCGGCATCGGGAGTGGTGGCGAGTTGTTTGCGGGACGAGGCCAGGTAGTCGACGAGCAGGCTGTGGGCCTCCGCGGTGAGGGGGAAGGTTCCGGCGTGGCCGCTGAGCCGCATGTGCTGGGTGTCCGACATATCAGTCTCCTACGTTCGTGAGGGTGTGAGTGAGGCTGGTCCAGTACTCACGAAACCGCGCGAGCTGCGTGTGCCCCTCGGCCGTGAGAGCGAGGTACTTCCTCGGCGGCCCGGACGTCGACTCTTGCCATTCGTGTTCGATCAGACCGTCTCGACGGAGTCTGTTGAGGAGTGGGTAGAGCGTTCCTTCGAGGACGGGAAAGTCGCAGGCGCGCAGAGCGTCGACGATTTCGGCGGCGTACCGGCGATGCTGTTCGATACTCGCGAGTACGAGCGGTTCGAGCATCCCCCGCCGGAGGGCGGCAAGCTTGGCATCTTCGGTCACGAAGCTACTGTTGCACGTTACAGTACCTGTTCACAAGTCAGACTCCCGGGGCGGGCTGGTGCCCGCGAGGATTCCCGTCAGCGCACGATGGCGGCGGCGGCGGACTCCCTCATCGCGGGGAAGGCGAGCAGCACCATGTCGACGAGGCGGTCGAGCGGACGGGTGAGCGGGTCGGTCGCGGGAAGGCCGAATTCGAGCTCGTAGTCGTCGATGACCTCGCCCACCTCGGCGTCGCTCATCTGCTCGTGGTTGATCGTGATCCCGATCACCTGTGTGTCGGCGAACGCTTCGATGAGCGCGATCTCGCTCGCGACGGTGGGCATCGGGACCATCGGGAAGTCGCCGAGCACGCGGCGCTTCGGAGCGTGCTGCACGATGACGCCGGCCGGTCGGCTGCCGCGCAGGATGTGGGCCGACGTGATGTAGGCGGGGTGGCTGAGGGCGCCCTGGCCCTCGACGATGATGACGTCGGGGTCCTCGCCCTCGAAGGCGGCGACGACCTGGTTCTCGACCTCGCCAGAGCAGAACTGGGGCACGAGGGCGTCGAGCGCGACGCCGTACTTCCCGCCCTGGATGATCGTGGTCTGACCGGTGCCCACGAGGACGGCTCGGATCCCCTGCGCGTTCAGGGCGTCGACGAGCAGGGTCGCGGTCGTGCGCTTGCCGATGGCGCCGTCGGTGCCGAGGATCGCGATCCGCGGGCACGTCACGTCGAAGATCCGGCCGGAGAAGAGGTGCAGGTCCTTCTTGTCCTTCGGACGCCGCACGTCTGTGATCGTCACGCCGGAGCGGAGCGCTGCGGCCACGAACTCGGCGTCGTCGTTGAGGAACTCGTGGAGGCCGTTGATGACGTGCATGCCGCGGGCGATGCCGTCGAGCAGCACCACGCGCTGCACCTCGGAGAGGAGCCCGTCGGCCGGGGCGACGCCGCAGATGAGGTAGTCGGGAACGCGCCCGGCGCTCGCGACCGACTCGTCGAGGCTCGCGAGCACGGGGATGCCGTTGGCGGTCCCGTCGAGGAAGAGCCCGGCGTCGACACCCGCGTGACCGCTGTCGATGACGCTCAGGATCTCGTACTTCTCCGAGTGACGGACGAGACCGTTCGCGGTCTTGCCGTCCTGCTCGCCGAACTGGCCCTCGCAGTAGACGACGGCGGTGGTGCCGAGGGGTAGGCCGGGGAGTTCGGACGTGGAGAGGGGCAGGGACGGGACGGACGGGGGCACGGTGGCATTCCTCTGATAGGTCAGAGGAGGCGACGGGATCGTGGCTGGGCCGGGTGGCACAACAGCGGGCGAGACGTCTTCCCTGAAACCGGCGACTGCCGGCGCTCGAACCATAGCAGCCGCATCTGACCGGCGGCCGGTGCGTCGCCCGCAGTAGCGTAGGAGCACTCTCGCGAAAGGTGTACTCGTGCCGGCCACCCAGTTCGACGTCGCCCAGCGCGCTGGGGTGTCCCAGCGCACGGTGTCGAACGTCGTCAACGGGGTGGCCTCTGTCGGTCCCGCCGTCCGTGAGCGGGTGCTGGACGCGATCCGTGAACTCGACTACCGACCGAGTCTCGCGGCACGCGGGCTTCGTGTCGGCCGGTCGGGACTGCTCCAGCTGATCGTTCCGGAGCTCGACGTGCCCTACTTCGCCGAGCTGGCGCGACACGTGGTCGCCTCCGCGGAGGAACGCGGGTACGCACTCCTCGTGCGCCAGACGCTCGGAAGCCCTGATCGGGAGAGGCTCACCCTCGACGACTCGGCCGGCGAGTACGTGGAGGGAACCATCCTCAGTGCCGTCGGCCCGGTCGACGAACTCCTGGCCGGTCGCGCCGCGAGGACGCCCGTCGTCCTGATCGGCGAGAGCACGGGGAGGGGCCTCGTCGATCACATCGGTATCGACGACGAGGCGGCGGCCTTCGCTGCGACGCAGCATCTCCTCGCCACCGGCCGCCGACGCGTCGCGTTCGTCGGAGCGGACCCCGCCTCTTCGCTGCGCATGGCCGCCCTCCGACGCGCGGGATACGGCCGCGCGCTCGAGGCCGCTGGCCTCGTCGTCGACGAGCGCCTCGTCATCCGGACCGCGTCGTACCACCGGCGGGACGGAGCCGAGGCGATGGCGGGGCTCCTCGACCTCGACGATCCGCCGGACGCCGTCTTCGCCGCGACGGATCTGCTCGCCCTCGGGGTACTGCATGAAGCGAACCGCCGAGGTCTGGCGGTGCCCGACCGACTGGCCGTCATGGGGTTCGACGGCCTGGAGGAGGGGGCGTATTCGTCGCCGACCCTCTCCACCGTGGCGCCGGACAAGCCGGCGATCGCTCGAGCGAGCGTCGCCGCGCTGCTCGACCGGCTCGGTGCTCTCGAGGAGGGTGGCGTGCCGCGACCGCCCGTCGACGTCCCGGTGCCATTCACCCTGGCGCTGAGGGGATCGACCGCCCGCTGAGCGTGCCGCGGCGTCTGCCCGAGGAGCGAACAGGGGTCTGTACTACGTAGCATTTCGCGTGGTACCGTGCGGGCGACGCCTCTCGGACGGCCGTCTCGCATCGCAGTCGGTGTCGTTCGGACAGCTCACGCACGAGCGCCGGGCGCCTTCCACCTCGGAGAAGGGAACGCGAATCATCATGGACACGACCAGGCGGAGCAACGGTGCCCGCCTCGGCCTCCACGTCATCCTCGTGACGTTGCTGGCTGCACTCGCCCTCGTGGCCGGGCCATCGCCCGCCCAGGCCGTCACCCCGGCCACCTGCGACATCGCCGCCACCGGCGGCACCCCGTGCGTGGCCGCGTACAGTTCCGTGCGCGCCCTCTACGGCTCGTACAACGGGCCGCTCTACCAGGTCTCGCGACAGTCGGACGGGTCGACGTTCGACGTCTCGACGCTCACGACCGGCGGCTACGCCAACGCCGCGGGGCAGGACACGTTCTGCGCCGGGACCGTCTGTCTCGTGACGATCATCTACGACCAGTCGCCGAAGGACAACGACCTCACCATCGCACCCGTCGGGCTCGCGGGCTCAGGCAACTTCGGCGTGCGCGCCGACGCCCTGCCCGTCGTCGCCGAGGGGCACAACGTGTACGGACTGCTCTTCGACGCCGGCACCGGCTACCGCAAGCTCGTCGGCAACGACGTGCCGACCGGTGCGCAGCCGGAGTCGATCTACGCGGTGCTGAGCGGCACATACATCACGCAGGTCGACCGCTGCTGCTTCGGCTTCGGCAACGCCGAGACGGTCCCGGACAACACCGGCAGTGCGCACATGGACTCGCTGAACATCTCGACCGTCTGCACGGCCCCGCCCTGCAGCGGCGTCGGGCCGTGGTGGCAGGCCGATCTCGAGAACGGCACCTTCATGAGCGGGGGCGCGAGCAACCCGTCCAACATCGGCATGGGCTGGAACAAGCCCTTCGTGACCGGTGTGCTCCGCAACGACGGGACGACGAACTTCGCGCTCGACGGCGGTGATGCCAGGGCGCCGGCGCTCACCTCCCTCTACTCAGGCGCGCTCCCGCCCGGCTATGCGCCGATGAAGAAGGAGGGCGGCATCGTCCTCGGCATCGGAGGGGACAACAGCAATGCGGCCTCCGGAGCGTTCTTCGAGGGCGCGATGACCACGGGTACGATGTCGAACGCCACGGTCGCGAGCGTGCAGAGCAACATCGACGCCGTCAACTACACCGGAACGACCGGCGGTGGGACGGGAGTTCCCGTCGCCTACCCAGCGGGAGGCCAGTGCCTCGACGTCGCGGGGAGCGACACCGGTGGCAACGGCTCGGCCGTGACGATCGCCGCCTGCACGCACGACGCCGTCGATCAGCGATGGACGACGACCAACGGCCTCGTCACGGGGCCGCTGAAGTCGCTCAACCGCTGCATGGACGTCGCGGGCGGTGGAACGGCCTCCGGCACACTCGTGCAGTTGTACGACTGCAACGGCAATGCCGCTCAGGTCTGGACGCAGCAGACGAACGGAACGCTCCTCAACCCGTCGTCCGGCAAGTGCCTCACGAGCCCGGGTGGCAGCGTGGTGAGCGGAACCCAGCTGGTGATCGACACGTGCAGCGGGGCCGCCTCCCAGCGGTTCTGGGTGGCCTACCCGCACCGGCCGATCAACGCGCCCGGTGGGAAGTGCCTCGACGTGGCCGGTGCCAACAACGGCACGACCGGCACCGACGTCGTCATCGGTCAGTGCAAGCGCGAGGAGGCTGACCAGTACTGGCGGCAGAACGCCGACCAGACGATCACCTCCCTGGGTCTCTGCCTCGACATCGACGGCAACGCGACGGCGTCCGGTACGCAGGTCTCCCTGTGGACGTGCGGGTCCGTGGGCGGGCAGAAGTGGGTGCAGCAGGACAACGGCTCGCTGCTCAATCCGCAGTCCGGGCGGTGCCTGACCGCGCCGTCGACGGCGAACGGGACGGTGCTCGAGATCCGAGACTGCACGGGGGCGGCGAACCAGAGGTTCCCCGCGATCGGCGGCCAGGCGTACAACTCCGGCGGTCACCCCGTGAATGCGCCCGGTGGGAAGTGCGTCGACGTCGTCGGCGACGACCAGTACGGCAACTGGTTCGGTGTGAACGTGCAGCTGTGGGACTGCCTCCCGAGTGCGGCCGACCAGCACTGGATCTACAAGGCGGACGACCAGACGCTCCGCACGCTCACCCGGTGCCTCGACATCAAGGGCAACGTGACGACGGCCGGCGCCGACGTCCACCTGTTCAACTGCAACGGAGTGGGTGGACAGAAATGGGTCCAGCAGCCGGACGGCACGCTCAAGAACCCGCAGTCGGGGCTCTGCCTGACGGCCACGGGTGGGGCGACGGCGAACGGGACGATCCTCGAGATCCAACCGTGCACGGGAGCGGCGTCGCAGAAGTTCGCCGTGACGCCCTCCGTCGCGCTCAGCCCCGGCACGCGCGTGTCGCTCCAGGCGACGACGTCGTGCTGCACGTCGAGCTACGCCCGTCACGCCTTCGGCAACGGTCTGCTGTCGGGGGTCTCCGCGGGGAGCTCGAGCGGGGACAAGTCCGACGCGACGTGGATCGTGCGGCCCGGCCTGTCGAACCCGTCGTGCGTGTCGTTCGAGTCCTCGAACTTCGCCAACGGGTATCTCCGACAGTCCAGCTCGCAGATCCGGCAGCAGACGAACGACGGGACGGCCGGTTTCGCGACCGACGCCACGTTCTGTCCGATGCCGGGCAAGAGCGGACAGGGTGTCTCCCTGCAGTGGGTCGGCAACTCCGCACTGTTCCTCCGCCACTACAACGGGACCCTCTATCTCGCCAGTAACGGCGGGACGAACGCGTGGGACGCCGCGGCGACGTGGGCGACCGACGTGAGCTGGGCACCCGTCTCGCCCTGGGTGTCCTGAAGCGAGGAACGGCTGGGCCGGTCGAGGACCCTGAGGGGGCTCGACCGGCCCAGCCGTCGTCGTGTCCGGTGCACGAGCGGCAGCCGGAGGCGATGCCCTCGCCCTTTCGCGATCAGGTGGTCGCCGCGTCGCCCGTCACGATGCGGCGGATCTGCTCTATCGGCGCCTTCGGCGAGCGGTCTGCGCGCAGCAGCCCGTTGGTCTCCTGACCGGTGTCGGTGAGCTGGGTGTAGCAGAAGCCGGAAAGCAGGGGAGACGCCGACACCGCCCCCACGATTCCCGACACGCGTTCGGCGAAGTCGACGGCGTCGGTGGCCGAGCTGTAGCCCCACGCGCCGTCGACCTCCTCGTCGATGTAGCTGACCCCTCCGAACTCCGTCAGCATGACCGGTTCGCCCCGATCCTCCTGGCCGACGGAGATGCGGCGACCCGCGGGACCCATGTCGGCGAGCATCGCGTGGAACGCCTCGATCGAGCCATACCGGGAGGCGAGCACGACCGGGTCGGCTTCGTAGTCGTGGACCGTCCAGATGTCGGAGTCGGTGTGCTCCCATCCGTCGTTCGAGATGACCGGCCGGGTCGTGTCGAGGCTGCGGGTGAGTTCGACGATGCCCCGGCTGAACGCCTGCTGCCGCGGGTCGTGCGCGATGTGCTGGACCCCCCAGCTCTCGTTGAGCGGCACCCAGGCGACGATCGAGGGATGGGATCGGTCCCGCTCCACGATCTCGGTCCACTCGGACACCAGGGCGGCGACCGCGCGGGGCGAGAACTCGTAGGCGCCGGCCGTCTCCCCCCAGATCATGAGTCCCAGGCGGTCCGCCCAGTGGAGGAAACGGGGATCCTCGGCCTTCTGGTGCACACGTGCCGCGTTGAACCCCAGCTCGATGATGAGTTCGACCTCGCGGCGGAGGGCCGCAGCGTCGGGAGCGGCGAGGTGGGATTCCGGCCAGTAGTTCTGGGCGAGGACGGAGCGGAGGAAGACGGGGCGGTCGTTGAGAAGGAAGCGGCGGGAGGCCGTCCCGACCGATCGCAGGCCGAGGTAGCTCGAGACCGCGTCGAGCGGTTCCGTCCCGCCGTCGACCGTCACGGTCGCGTCGATGAGGCGCGGGTGCTCGGGGCTCCACAGGAGTTCCTCGTGCTGCTGTCCGTTGCGCTGACGGGCGAGGTGCAGGCTGATCGACGTAGTGGTGTCGAGCAGCCGCACACGCATGTCGGCCAGGTGGAGGTCGTCGAGGGCGAGCGAGACGGTCGCCCAGAGATCGCCGACCGGACGTCTGGCGAGGGCCAGGTCGAGGTCGACCCGGCCGGAGGGCAGGTCGTACTCCCAGGAGAGGGCCTCGACGCGGTCGGCGGGGACGCCCTCGAGCCAGACCGGCTGCCAGATGCCCGTCGTGCGGTGGTACCAGATGACGTGGGGATCCTCGCGCCAGTCCTGCTTGCCGCGGGGGACGGCCACGTCGTGCGGGTCGTCGACCGCGCGCACGACCACGACGTTGTCGCCCTCCGATGTCAGGACGTCCGTGACGTCGAACGAGAAGGGTGTCTGGCCGCCCACGTGCCGGCCCACGTGCGCGCCGTTGACCCACACATCGGCCGTGCGGTCGACCGCCGCGAAGTGGAGAAGCGCCCGACCCGAGCCGGAGTACCCGGCGGCCGAGAGGTCGGACTGGTCGAATCGGCGTCGGTACCAGGCGACCAGGTGGAACCCCTTGTCGTCGATCCCGGACGCCGGTGACTCCGGCGGATACGGCACGACGATCGTGCGGTCGAACTCCACGGAGTCGGGGAATGCCGCGGGGTCGTCGCCGAAGGCGAAGTCCCAGTCGCCGTCGAGGCTCTGCCAGGAGGATCGCAGGAGCTGGGGGCGCGGGTGGGTGCCGTCCTGCCGCGATGCAGGGGGAGGGGGCGTGGTCATGTGCTCGCTCGCTTCACGATCTCGAAGGGGATGGTCATCTCGATGTCTCGGTTCTCCGCGTCGGAGGCCTCGTTCAGGAGGAGGTCGAGCGCGCAGCGCGCGATCGCGTCCGTGTCGGGAGAGACGGTGCTGAGGGCCGGCGAGCTGAAGCGGGCCTCCTCGATGTCGTCGAATCCCATGACGGCAACGTCGTCGGGGATGCGCAGCCCGCGTTCCGTGAACTCGTGCATCGCGCCCAGGGCGAGGAGGTCGTTGAAGGCGAAGACCGCGTCGAACTCCGCGCCGGCGTCCAGGAGGGAGGACGCGGCTGCGGCGCCGTCGGCCCGCACGAACTGGTCGACCGTACAGACGAGGGACTCGTCGAGGGGGATGCCGGCGGCGTCGAGGGCGGCCTTGTACCCCTCGAGGCGCAGATCGGCGGTCTCGGTGGCCTGTCCCGTCTGCGCGCCGATCGCGGCGATCCGCCGACGCCCGGAGGCGATCAGATGCGCGGTCGCGGCCTGCGCGGCCGCGATGGAGTCCACCGCGACGTGGGGGAAGGGGCTGACCCCGATGTGCTCGCCGAGCAGCACGATGGGCGTCGTGTCGAGGCGGTCCGACAGGTCCTCGGCGGTGAGCGCGAGCGCGCTCAGGATGAGGCCGTCCATGACGGGGATGCCGACCCCGTTGCTGATGCGGCGTTCGGCCTCCGCCTGGCCGTTGGTCTGATTGACGAGCACCGTGATGGATCGAGCCTCCGCTGCGCGCACCAGTGCGGATGCGAGCTCCGCGAAGTACGGCTGCGCGAGGTCGGGCAGGGCCACAGCGATCATCCCGCTCCGCCCGCTTCGGAGCTGACGAGCCGCGGCGTTGGGCCGGTAACCGAGTTCCTTGATGGCGCTGCGGACACGGGCTTTGAGCTCCTCGGTCACCCAGCCGGTGTCGTTGACGACGTTGGAGACGGTCTTCGCGGAGACGCCGACGTGCTCGCCGACGTCCTTCAGGGTGATGCGGCTCATCAGCGACCTCTCTCCGCGGCGGATCCTGTTCTTCAACGATTACCATGCCAGACCCGTTCTCTCTTGTCCAACGATTACCGGCCGTGTATAACTGGTTCCTACGCACGTCTGTTCAACGTTGAATAGAACTATCGAAGGAGATGTCATGCGGAAGCACCACGGCAGCGCCCGGACCGGATCGTCCCGGCGCCGGCCGAGCCTCATCGCCGCGGCCGTCGTCGCCACGGCGGCGACTCTCGCCGTCAGCGGTTGCGCCGGCCAGGGCGCGCAGCAGAACACGGAGAACGACCCGAACGCCAAGGTGACGCTGTCGTTCTGGAACGGATTCACCGGCCCGGACGGCCCCGCGCTGCAGCAGGTCGTCGACGACTTCAACGCCTCGCAGGACCGCATCACGGTCGAGACGAACATCATGCCGTGGGACACCCTCTACTCGAAGGTGCTCACCGCCGCCGCGGGGAACGACGGCCCCGACATCGTCGCGATGTCCGCCGGCCGCATCCCGCAGTACGCCGACGAGGGACTCTTCCAGCCCCTCGACGACTACTACGAGAACGCCGACTTCGATTCGGACGCCCTCGCCCAGGCCGCCGTCGACGCCTCCGTCTTCGACGGCCAGAACTACGGCGTCCCCGTCAACATCGCGACGATGCTCATGTACTACAACAAGGACCTCTTCACGAAGGCCGGCCTCGACCCCGAGAAGCCGCCGACCACGTGGGACGAGTTCGCGGCGATGGTGCCGAAGCTCACCGTCGACGACAACGGCGACGGCAAGCCGGAGCAGTACGCCATCGCCCTCGCCGACCACGAGACGGTCCCCATGTTCCAGCCCTTCCTCTGGAACGCCGGCGGCGGACTCGTCTCCGAGGACGGCACGACGTCGGAGCTCGCCTCGGACGGATCGCTCGAGGCGCTCAACTTCTGGGTCGACCTCGTCAAGGATCAGAAGGCCTCGCCGATCGGGCTCGCGGGCGCCGACGCCGACAAGCTGTTCACCACCGGCAAGGCGGCGATCGAGATCGTCGGACCGTGGATGACGACGGGCTTCGAGGACGCCGGTCTCGACTTCGGTCTCGCACCCGCCTTCGCCGGACCGTCCGACGACGTGAGTCTGGCCGACGTCGTGTCCATGTCGGTGCCGGCATCGGCCGACGAGACCACCAAGCAGGCGGCATACGAGTTCTTCGCCTACTGGAACTCCGAGGAGGGCCAGAAGACGTGGGCGGAGGGGTCCGGCTTCCCGCCGACGCGTTCCGACGTCTCGTCGCAGGTCACCTCGAATCCCTACCCCGCGATCTTCGGCGACCCGTCGGTCATCGACAACTCGCGGACCCTCATGCCCGGGATCGCCGCGGGAACGACCATCAACGACACGATCTTCTACCCGACGCTGCAGAAGGCGCTCAACGGTGAGGGCACGGTCGACGAGCTCTTCACCGCCGCATCGGAGCAGGTCCAGGCGGAGCTCGACAAGTAACACGGTCGAAGAAGACCACGGGTGTGGGGTGGAGGCGCCGCGAGGTGCCGCCACCCCACACCCTGGAGGAGAAGGATTGATGACGATTCTGGACGAGGCGCCGCCGGCCACCGGGCGTGAACGCCCCGTACCGCCGACGCGGCGGAGCTTGAAGCCCTCCAAACGGCGGTCGGTCACGGCATGGCTGTTCCTGGCTCCGTCCCTCGCGGTCCTCGCCGCGTTCATGGTCTACCCCATGATCCAAGCGGCGTACCTGTCGATGACGGACTACAACCTCATCCGCGCCGCGGAATGGGTGGGTCTCGACAACTACGTCGAGCTCTTCCAGGACGCCTCGTTCTGGAACGCGTTCTGGAACACGGTGCTCTACGCCGTCGTCGTGACACCCATCACGGTGGTGCTCGCCCTCGCCCTCGCGATATTCCTCGACCGGCAGTTCGTGGGGCGGGCGTTCGTGCGCACCGCCATCTTCCTGCCGTTCATCGTGTCGCTCGGCATCATCGCGATCGCCTGGGCGTTCCTCATGGACCCGAACATCGGTCTCGTGACCTACTGGCTCTCCCAGGTGGGAGTGGTCTCCTCCCAGGGCATCCTGAGCGACCCGAACTGGGCCATGCCGGCCGTGATGTTCGTAGGCGTGTGGAAGAACGTGGGCTTCTACATGGTCATCTACCTCGCGGGACTGCAGTCCATCCCGCAAGAACTGCGCGAGGCGGCACGTCTCGACGGCGCCGGTGCCTGGCAGCGCTTCCGCCACGTCACCCTGCCGCTGCTGTCGAACCAGACGATGCTCGTGTCCGTCATGGCCCTCATCGCGACGCTGCAGGCCTTCGATCAGATCTACGTGATGACGCACGGCGGCCCGTACTTCAAGACGGAGACACTCGTCATGCTGATCTACCGCGAAGGCTTCCAGGAGCTGCGGTTCGGCTACGGCGCCGCGATCTCGTGGGTGCTCCTGCTCTTCGTCTTCCTGCTCTCCATGATCCAGTACGGCTTCTTCCAGCGTCGACAGGTGAGGTTCTGATGGCTACGACGATCGAGAAGATCCCCGTGACGATCCACCGGGACCGTCCGCCGCGACGTCGTGGCCCGTCCTACATGAGCACCAAGAGCATCTGGACGTGGGTGACCGCCATCGCCGGCATCGTCATCGCGCTCGGCATGCTCCTGCCGATCATCTGGATGGTCTTCACGGCCTTCAAGCCCGAATCGGACATCGTGAGCTTCCCGCCCACGCTCTGGCCGCGGGAGCTGACGATCGAGCACTTCGTCAACGTCTGGGACCGCATCCCCTTCGCGCGCCTCTACGTCAACACGATCGTCTTCGCGGGATCGGTCACGATCATCTCGCTCTTCCTCGACTCGATGGCGGCGTATGCGCTCGCGCGTATCGACTTCCGCGGTCGGGGGTTCGTGCTCGTGCTCATCCTGCTGCTGCTCATGCTGCCGTTCCAGGTGACGCTCATCCCGCTGTACGACTTCCTCAACAGCCTCGGGCTCACGAACACCCTGCCCGGCATGATCATCCCGCGCATGACCAACGCGTTCGGCATCTTCTTCCTCCGGCAGTTCTTCCTCTCACTGCCGAAGGACCTGGAGGAGGCGGCGCGTGTCGACGGGGCCAGCGAGTGGCGCATCTACTGGGGCGTCATCATGCCCCTCGCGCGGCCCGCCCTGCTCACACTCGGGTTGTTCCACTTCCAGTACAACTGGAACGACCTGCTGTGGCCGCTCATCATGTCGTCAGACGTCGCCTCCGCGACCCTCCCGGCCGGTTTGTCGCTCTTCATGGGACAGCACGTCGTGGAGTACGGCCTGCTGATGGCGGGATCGCTGCTCGCGCTCCTCCCCGTCATCGTCTTCTTCCTCCTGATCCAGCGCAGCTTCGTCGCGGGGATCGCCACCACCGGGCTCAAGTGACCCGCAACAGTAAGGACAGCAAGGACATCGTGTCGACGCACAACTGGATGACCGACGGCCGCCTCCACATCGGAGTGGGGATCGAGGACACCTTCGTCCCGCAGGAGCGGATGGGGGCGAGGGGCATCGACGAGTACGAGCTCACCCAGCACTACATGCACTGGCGAGAGGACCTCTCGCTCGCGGCGGAGGCCGGAGCCGAGTACCTGCGGTGGGGCATCCCGTGGTACCTCGTGGAGCCGAGGCCCGGAGAGTTCGACTGGCGGTGGATCGACGAGGTCGCGGAGCACACGCGCTCCCTCGGGCTGCGGGTGGTCGTGGACCTCATGCACTACGGCACGCCGCTGTGGCTCGACAACCAGTTCCTCAACACCGACTACCCCGAGAGGGTCGCGGCCTACGGTCGTGCGGTCGCCGAGCGGTACCGCGGCGTGTGGGACGACTTCACGCCGCTCAACGAGCCCGCGATCAATGCGGAGTACTGCGGCGAGCGCGGGATCTGGCCGCCCTACCTCTCCGGCCAGGACGGCTGGGTGAAGATCATGGTCGCACTCGCGCGGGGCATGGTGCGGACGCAGCAGGAGATCCTCGCGGTCAACCCGGACGCTCGCATCGTCTCGGTCGACGCGGGCTTCCGCTGGGAGGGCGACGGGACGCCGCTGCCACTCGACCTCATGGAGGAGCGACGGTTCCTCTCGCTCGATCTCACGATGGGCCGGGTGGGAGACGACCACGCACTGCACCCCTATCTCACCGGGCACGGCGTCACCGAGGAGCAGCTGGCCTGGTTCCGTGACAACCCCGTGTTCCCCGACGTCATCGGCGTGAACTACTACCCGGGTTTCACGACGGTGCGTTACGTCGACGGCAAGACCGAGCCCGTCGAGGCGGGGGTCGTGGGGCTGCGCGATCTGCTGCAACTGCACGTCGACCGATACGGGTTGCCGGTCGCGGTCACCGAGACCTCACGCGGAGGCGACGTGCCGTCGCGGGTGCAGTGGCTCGAGGAATCGATCGCCGAGATCGAGTCGCTGCGCGACGGAGGCATGGACATCGTCGGCTACACGTGGTTCCCCTTCATGACCCTCGTGGACTGGCTGTACCGTCACGACCTGAAGCCGGCGGACGAGTGGTTCATCCACATGGGTCTCGTCGACCTGGAGCGCGAACCCGACCGCAACCTCGCACGCCGGAAGACGCCGGCCTTCGCTCGCTTCCAGGAGGTGGTCGCCGCCCTCGGCGACGACACCGGCGACGGCGCCTGATCGGAGTCCACAGGGCCTGAGGTGATCGCCCGGGAAGGTCCCGGTCAGACTTCGGTACTGGCGCGGACGATGATCTCGTACGGCACCGTCACGGCTCGCGGCGGGGCCGTACGGGCAGACATGCGGTCCTCGAGCAGGCGCAGCGCCTCCTCGGCGAAGGCGCGGCGGTCGAGGCGCACGGTGGTGAGCGCCGGGGAGGCGTAGGCGGAGAGCTCCACGTCGTCGAAGCCCGTGACGAGCACGTCCTCGGGCACGCGCACGCCTCGCGCGTGGAGGGCGTGGAGCACCCCGATGGCCAGGGAGTCGGTGAAGGCGACGACGGCGTCGAAGCGCACTCCGCGTCCGATGAGCTCGTCCACGGCTGCCGCCCCGGCGGCCGTGGTCCACGGGAAGGGGTCGATCTCGAGGGCCTGGTCCCGGACGATGCCGGCCTCGGCGAGTCCGTCGAGGTGACCGGCGAGCCTCACACGGCTCGTCGCCGTCGCGACCTCGGCCCGCTCGGTGTCGCCGCCCACCACGGCGATTCGCCGTGCGCCCCGAGCGATCAGGTGACGAGCGATGTCGCGGGATGCTCGCCGGCTGTCGATGAGGACGCGGTCCGTGAGCTGCTGTTCGACCTCGCCGATGAGCACGACGGGAGGCAGGTGCTCGGTGTGCTCGACGACGCTGTCCTCGAGCCGGATCGGGTTGAGGATGAGCCCGTCGATGAGGTGGGCCCGCGCCCGGGAGAGCAGCTCCTCCTCGCGACCCGGTTCGGCGGCCGTCTCCTCCACCTGCACGGCGAAGCCGCGTTCGTGGGCGACCTCCACGATGTGGTGCAGGAGGTCGGCGGAGAACGGGGTGGCGAGGTCGGGCAGGGCGACGGCGATCGTGCCCGAGCGGCCGTTGCGCAGACCCCGGGCGCTGAGGTTGGGGACGAAGCGCAGCTCCGCCATCGCGGCCTGGACCCGCTCGACGGTCTCCGGTCGGACGAACACGGTGCCGGTGACGACGTTCGAGACGGTCTTCGGCGACACGCCCGCGAGGGCGGCGACGTCCTTCATCGTCGCCCGCGCCATTCCTGCCATGTGCTCAGGATAGGGGAGAGGGTGCCCGTACTTGCTCAGCGTCGAGCCGTGTGGAGTCAGAGCTTCGGAGCCGGAAAGTCCGCCCATTCGTCGGGCGCCTGCTCGTCGCCATCGGGCGCGAGATCGTCCGAAATGATCGTTCGAATGTACTGATCGAGATACGGGAGTGAGAACTCGACATATCCATGTCCGGCCTTCTGGACGTAGCCCGAGTCGATGAGCCTGTTCTTGTACACCTGAACGTATTGAGCAGAGACACCCATGTTCTGGACGATGTTCTCCATCTTCGCTCGGCCATTGTCCAGCGCCATCGTCATCGCCTTCACGAACTCCTTGTCGACATCGGACAGGTCGAGGTACACCTTGCTGATCACTCGACTGTTGATGGCTCGAATCGCTCGTTCGAATGCCACCTCGGCATCGCTCATCTCTATCGTTGGTTCGCTCGGGCGAGCACGCCATGCGTAGTCTCCGACGAGTTGGATGAGGTACGGGTATCCCTGTGAGATCTGGGCCAGCCGCCGCAGTGCATCGTCGGTGATCGAGCGTCCACCGATACGTATGGTTTCCTTGAGCACCCTCATGGTCTGCTCCGGGTCAAGCCGACGGAAGTCGACGTCACGAGAGCGTCGGAGGAACGTCGTGTGCTCCTGCTTGAGCAGTTCGTCGAGATTCACCTTGATCCCGGCGAACACGATCATGATGTTCGCCCCGTCTGAAAGGGCATGTGAGACCTGAAGCGCGAACTTCGACAGTTCGCGAAGTCGGACTTTTCCCGACGAGACCTCGTCGATGGTGATGAGAATCCCTCGCTGATCGACGGCGTTCGACAACGCCACCAGATCATGACGCAGCTGCGGCTTCACCTCGCGCTGGCGGCTCTCGTACTCCCAAGCCGCATTGAATTGCCAGATACCGAGGGACGTGAGATGCGCCTTGGCGCCGGAGTCGAGAGTGTTGATCAGCTGAGGGATTGTGGTCTCCATGACGCGTTCCATCAGGCCGCTGCTCGCATCATCGCTGATGACGAGCCAGCCCTTTTCCGCAGCGGCATCTTTGAGAAGCGTCAGCATGGAGGTCTTGCCCGCACCCCTCAGACCTGCCACCAGCACGGAGTGGTTCTCACCGAAATCCATCGTCGTGAAGACGTCAGTCAGCTCTTCGATGTCCTTCTCATGCCCGCCGAAGACGAGCGGCTGTTTGCCGTAGCCTGGATTGAACGGGCTGTTGTAGTGTTCCTGCGCTGTATTCGTCATGAGCACCTCGTCAAAATCGTATTTATTTTATTTACTTTAGCTCGATCACGAGTCATCCGCTCCGGTGTTAGCGTTGATGGTGCGGCCTCGAAGCCGACCGCACGGGCGGTCAGGTGAGTCTGTCGGGGTGCCGCAGCCGCCGAATCACAGGAGCTTCTTCGTGCCACTCAACGTCATCCATGTCGGCCTCGGTGGTTGGGGAGGCAACTGGGCGCAGATCGCCATCCCGAGGGTGCCGGACGTCGAGGTCGTCGGCGTCGTCGACATCGATGCGGACACGCGCACGAGTGTCCTGAAGGCGATCAAGCGTCCGGAGCTGCCGGGCTTCGCGTCACTCGGCGAGGCGCTCGCCGTCGTCGACGCCGACGCCGTCGTCATCACGGCGCCGGCGGTGACCCACGTTCCGCTCGCCCTCGAGGCGCTCGACGCCGGGAAGCATGTGCTCGTCGAGAAGCCCTTCGCCAACACCGCGGAGGAGGCCGCCGTCGCGGTCCGACGTGCGGCGGAGAAGAACCTCGTGATGCAGGTCAGCCAGAACTACCGCTTCTACCCGGCGCCGCGCGCGGTGCAGCGGCTGCTGGCGGCCGGCGAACTCGGCGAGCTCTCCGCGATCAACATCGACTTCCGCCAGTGGGACAACGACGCCGCCTACGCGGCGAATCGGCACTACAAGTTCCCGCACCCGCTCATCAACGACATGGCGATCCACCACTTCGACCTTCTCCGCAAGGTGACCGGTCAGGAGGCGGTGAGCGTCTACGCGAAGGTGGGCGACCCGTCCTTCAGCAAGTTCGACGAAGAGGCCTCCGCCGTCATCGTCATCGAGCTGGAATCGGGCCTCGTGGTGAGCTACCGCGGCAGCTGGGTGAGCCGTGGCACGCCCACGGCGTGGGCCGGCGAATGGGCCATCGACGGTGAGAAGGGCCAGATCGAGTTCACGAGCCGGCTCGGGGACAACCCCGCCGGCGACCGGGTGTCGCTCCGTCGTCCCGAGGGGAAGCCCGTCGCGGTCGACCTCGAGGACATGCCGCTCTGGGGGCGGTCCGCCGGCCTGCAGCACTTCGCGCAGGCGATCGCCGCGGGCACCGTGCCGGAGACCGCCGGAGCCGGCAACCTCGGGAGCCTCGCCCTCATGGAGGCGGCGGCGCGCTCGGCGGCGTCCGGTCGCACGGAGAGCGTCGTCATCCCGATGGTCTGATCGGCTGCCGACCGCTCCGGAAGGGGCTACGTCTTCAGTCGGCGGTGATGCGCGCGAGCACCGTGGTGGGGGAGACGGGGTCGCCGGGTGACGGGGCGTCGTCCGTGAGACGGACGGTCCCGGCGACGGGAGCGACGACGGTCGTCTCCATCTTCATCGCCTCGACGACGGCGATCGTGTCGCCCTGGTCCACGGCCGCGCCGTCCTCGACGGCCCAGCGCACGAGGGTGCCGGCCATCGGCGCGAGGACGTCTCCGTCCTGAGAGGCGGCGGCCCCCGTCGCCCCCGGAGCGAAGGCGGACGCCGTGCCGACGCCGCTCGCGAACGACCCGGCCAGGGCCGCGGGGAGTCGCAGCCCGAGCCGTCGCCCGTCTACTTCGATCCACGACGACACCACGTCGGGTTCGGCAGGTTCCTCCGCGAGAGACTGCGGGGGCGTGCGGTCGGCGAACGTCGTCTCGATCCACTGCGTGTGCACGGCGAAGCCGTCTTCCGCGGTGAAGTCGGCGTCGTCGAGCACGGCGCGGTGGAACGGCAGCACGCTCGCGACGCCTTCGATGCGGAACTCCGCGAGGGCGCGTCGCGCGCGAGCGAGGGCCGCGTCGCGATCCACTCCGATGACGATGAGCTTCGCCATCATCGAGTCGAAGCGTCCGGACACCTCGGAACCGGATTCCACTCCCGTGTCGAGGCGGACGCCGGGACCGGTGGGCGGCGCAAAGGTCGTGATGGTGCCGGGTGTGGGCAGGAATCCGCGCGCCGGGTCCTCGGCGTTGATGCGGAACTCGATCGAGTGCCCGCGCACGGACGGGGTCTCCGTGATGGACAGCGGGAGCCCCGCGGCGATCCGCAGCTGCTCGCCCACGATGTCGACGCCCGTGGTCTCCTCCGTCACGGGGTGCTCCACCTGCAGGCGCGTGTTCACCTCGAGGAACGAGAGGAGGCCGTCGGCGCCGAGGAGGAACTCGACGGTCGCGGCGCCGCGGTAGTCGGCGGCTGCGCAGATGTCGCGAGCGGACGAGAGCACGCGGTCGCGCTGCTCGTCCGTCAGGAACGGGGCCGGTGCCTCCTCCACGAGCTTCTGGCTGCGGCGCTGGAGCGAGCAGTCGCGCGTGCCGAGCGCGACGACGTTGCCGTGATCGTCCGCGAGCACCTGAGCCTCCACGTGGCGGGGGCGTTCGAGGTAGCGCTCGATGAAGCACTCGCCCCGGCCGAACGCCGCGACGGCCTCGCGGCCGGCGGCCTCGAAGAGCTCGGCCACCTCGTCGAGGCGCCGCGCCACGCGCATCCCGCGTCCGCCGCCGCCGAACGCGGCCTTGATCGCGATGGGGAGGCCGTGCTCCTCCGCGAAGGCGATGGCCTCGGCGGCGCTCGCGACGGGATCGGTCGTGCCGGCGATGAGCGGTGCGCCCACGGACTCCGCGAGCTTGCGGGCCGAGATCTTGTCGCCGAGAAGCTCGATGCTCTCGGGGCTCGGGCCCACCCACGTGAGTCCGGCATCGCGCACGGCTCGGGCGAAGTCGGCGCTCTCGCTGAGGAAGCCGTAGCCGGGGTGCACGAGGGTGGCGCCGGACGCGCGCGCCGCCTCGATGATCTTGTCCGCGTCGAGGTAGGTCTCCGCGCCGGTGACGCCGCCGAGCCCGTGGGCCTCGTCGGCGAGGCGCACATGCAGCGCGTCGGCGTCTCCGTCGGCGTAGACCGCGACGGACGTGTAGCCGTGGTCGGCGCAGGCGCGGGCGATGCGCACGGCGATCTCGCCCCGGTTCGCGATGAGGACCTTGCGGGGGGCGTGAGCGGTCATCGGGGGTCCCTTGGTTCGGTGTCGGGGAAGGTGGCGTCGCCGATCTCGGCGAACGGAGAGCGGACGCGGAAGCGCACACGAGAGCCCACGGGCAGCTGGCCGGCGAGCGCGACCTGCTCGGCCACGACGGCTCCGATCACGGGGTAGCCGCCGGTGAGCGGGTGGTCGGCGAGGAAGAGGACCGGCTGCCCGTTGGGTGGGATCTGCAGGGCGCCCGCGACGCAGCCTTCGCTCGGGAGCTCGTCCGTGCGTTTGCGCTCGACCGGGTCGCCGGCGAGGCGCACGCCGACGCGATTCGACTGGGGCGTGACATCCCACGTCTGACCCGTGAGGGCGTCGACGGCGTCGGCGCTCAGCCAGTCGGTGCGCGGACCGAGCACGATGTCGAGCACCGTCTCCTCGCCTGCGCGGGGCAGTGGTCGATCCGGCGCGGTCTCTGTCGTGACGATGGAGCCGGCGGACGCGGGCCGCACGCCGAGGACACGGCCGGCGGCGATCGGGTCAGGGCCGACACCCGAGAGCGCGTCGGTCGCGAGGCTGCCGAGCACGGGGTCCTCCGCGAAGCCGCCGCGCACAGCGAGGTAGGAGCGCACGCCCTCCGTCGCCATCCCGAGGCGGAGCTCGTCGCCGTCGTCGAGCGCGATCGGGGAGTGGAACGCGGCGGGACGGCGCTCGCCGCCCGAGCGGACGACGGTGAGAGGGACGGCTGCGCCCGCGACGGCGACGACCTGGGCGCCGTGCGCCCGCACCTGCAGTCCGCCGACCACGACCTCGAGTGCGGCCGCCGCGGCGTCGTTCCCGACGATCCGATTCGCCGCGCGGAGCGAGACGGGATCGAGCGCCCCCGACGCCGACACCCCCATGCTCGTGAACCCCGTGCGGCCGAGGTCCTGGAACACCGTCTGCAACCCGGAGTTCACCACCTCGAGTCCGCGTACCTCCCTCTCCGCGTCACGGTGAGCGCTGGGCGTCGCCTGTTCGCGACGCTCGGCGCTCGATGTGACGATCTCGGTGACGTCGCTCGCGCGCGACGCGTCCACGAGGTCGAAGCGGACGCGGTCGCCCGGTTCGAGGAACGCGGGGCGTTCGCGTCCGAGGTCCCACATGGGCAGGTCGGTCGTGCCGATGAGCTGCCAGCCGCCCGGGCTCTCCCGCGGATACACGCCGCTGTAGGTGCCGGCGAGAGCCACGGACCCGGCGGGGATGCGGGTGCGCGGCGACGATCGGCGGGGAACGTCGAGCAGCGGGTCGCCGCCCGTGAGGTAGGCGAACCCGGGCGCGAAGCCCACGAACGCCACGGTGTACTCCGACTCCGTGTGCCGACGGACGATTTCGGCGGGCGAGACGCCGAGCAGCTCGGCGACCTCCGCGAGATCCTCCCCGTCGTACCGCACGGGGACGCGTCGCAGCGGGGCGTCGCCCGCACGGACGGCGTCGAGCGGTCGCGTCCGCACCTCGTCGGCGATCCGCGCGGCCGACACGGCGCTCGGGCGGAAGATGATGAGGAGAGTGCGGGCGCCCGGCACCACGTCGACGATCCCGTCGATCGGCTCGGCCTCGAGCGACGCCGCGAGGGCGAGCGTCTCGTCGAGGTCGGCGAGTTCGACGAGGACCGCGTCGTCGCGGACCGGGAGCACGCGGACGGTCACGAGGGGACGACGCTCCCCGTCGCCGACGCCCGTCCGTCGCCGCTGAGCCCGCTCCCGCCGAGGGTGGGAGCGAACGACTCGATCCCGATCCCGGCCTCCGTGAGCGCCTCGCGCACGCGCGCCGCCATCTCGGTCGCACCGGGGCTGTCTCCGTGCACGCACAGCGAGTCGGCGCGCACGGAGACGACGCTGCCGTCGATCGCGGTGACGGTGCCCTCGGTCACGAGTGTCACCATGCGGCGGGCGATGTCGTCCGCGTCGTGCAGCACCGAGCCCGGCTCGCGCCGGGACACGAGCGTGCCCTCGGGCGTGTAGGCGCGATCGGCGAAGGCCTCGGTGGCCGTCGGCAGACCCCGCGCCTCCGCCTCGCGCAGCACGACGCTGCCCGGCAGGCCGAGGAGCACGAGCCGTGCGTCGACGGCGGCCACGGCCTCGACGACGTCCCGCGCCTGCCGCTCGTCGTGCGCGATCATGTTGTAGAGCGCACCATGCGGCTTCACGTACGTGACCTCGCCGCCCTCCGCTCGTGTGATCGCCTGCAGCGCCCCGATCTGGTAGATCACGTCGGCCACGAGGTCGGCGCTCGCCACATCCATGTTCCGCCGTCCGAAGCCCGCCAGATCGCGGTAACCCACGTGCGCGCCGATGGTCACGCCCGACGCGACCGCGCCGCGCACCGTCTCGCGGATGCCCACGGGGTCGCCCGCGTGGAAGCCGCAGGCGATGTTCGCGCTCGACACGATCTCGAGCATGCGGGCGTCGTCGCCGAGCGACCAGCGCCCGAAGCCTTCGCCGAGGTCGCTGTTGAGGTCGACGGTCATGGTGTCCTCCGTTGTCCTGTCGTGCTTCGGTGGTGCGGGTGGCGGGGATCAGCCCGTGATGAGGGCGAAGATCGGGCCGACCGCGTTCACGGCCATGTACCACGTGACCGCCGCGGCGAGCGTCCCGATGATCAGGAGCCACTTCGGGTAACGGTACCCACCGAGCACCTTCGGTCGGAACCAGCCGATGTACATGAAGAGGGTGAGGCCGATCGGCAGGATGAGGCCGTTGAGTCCGCCGACGAAGACGAGCAGCGTGGCCGGCGCCGTGCCGAGCGCCAGGTACACGGCGAGCGAGACGACGATGAAGCCGACGGTCCAGTAGTCGGCCACGCGGCCGACGATCTTCTTCGAGAACACGGGGAGGAACGACACCGAGGTGTACGCGGCGCCGATGACGCTCGTGATCGCGGCGATCCAGAAGATCGCGCCGAAGATGCGCAGCCCGGCCTCGCCGGCCGCGGACTCGAAGGCCTGAGCGCCGGGGTTTCCGGTGGTGTCGAGGACCACGCCGCTCGCCACGACGCCGAGGATCGCGAGGAAGAGGACGTAGCGCATCACGCCGGTCACGAGGATGCCGCTGAGGGCCGCGCGGTTGACCTCCTTGATGTTCTCGACGCCGGCCGTGCCGCTGTCGAGGAGCTTGTGAGCGCCGGCGTAGGTGATGTAGCCGCCGACCGTGCCGCCCACGATCGTGGTGATGGTGGCGAAGTTGATCTCGTCGGGCCACACGGTCTGGCGGATCGCGTCGCCCATGGGCGGCTGCGAGATCACGGCGACGATCACGGTGAGGACGATCATCACGATGCCGGCGATCACGACCACGCGATCGACGACGACACCCGCGCGCTTCACGAGGAAGATCGCGATGCCGATCGCCGCGCTGATGATGCCGCCGATCTTCGGGTCGATGCCGAAGAGCGTGTTGAGTCCGAGGCCGGCGCCGGCGATGTTCCCGATGTTGAAAACGAGCCCGCCGAGAACGATGAGGACGGCGAGCACGTAGCCGCTGCCGACGAGCGCCTCGTTAGCGAGCACGCTCGCGCGCTTGCCCGTCACCGTGACCATGCGCCAGATGTTGAGCTGCACGGCGAGGTCGATGAGCACCGACGCGAGGATTCCGAACGCGAACGCCGCACCGAGCTGGGCCGTGAAGGTGGCGGTCTGCGTGATGAAGCCGGGGCCGATGGCTGACGTGGCCATGAGGAAGAGGGCTCCGAGGAGGGAGCGGCGGCGCGACTTCGCGAAGGCCTTGAGGTCCTCGGGCGTCGCCGCGGCCGGTGTGGTCGATTCGGTCATTGTCCAGATCCTGTTCGAAGAGATGGTGCCGATGGTGGCCGAAGACGGAACGGGGCAATGCCGGCCGGGGGTGCGACCCAGACTAGAACTGTCGAACACGTGAAGGGAAGTTGTTGAACGATCTTTCGTGTAAAGAGTTCGTTACGTCGATGTTTCGTTCCTCGATCCCGTGGGGGTGGTGCCGGGTAGGCTCCGAGCATGACTCAGCGCCCCGCGGCATCCCGCGCCGTCGTGCCCCCCTCGTCCGACGACGAGGTCCTCGATCGCGCCGAGACGGTGGCGGCGGGCATCCGCGCGGCGATCATCTCGGGCGAGTACACGCCCGGTTCGCGCCTCTCCGAGGCGGCTCTCGTCGAGGACTTCGGTGTCTCGCGGAACACGCTGCGCGAGGCGCTCCGCATGCTGACGCAGGAGGGGCTGCTCGTGCGGAGGCCGCACGCCGGCGTGATCGTGGCGGTGCCGTCGCTCGCCTCGATCATCGACATCTATCGGGTGCGCCGCATGATCGAGGTGCAGGCGCTGCGGTCCGCGCCGTCTCGTCACCCGGCCGGACGCGCCCTCTCCGCCGCGGTCGATTCGGCGCTCGCCGCGCGCGAAGCGGGTGACTGGGCCACGGTGGGCACCGCGAACATGGAGTTTCACCGTGCGATCGTGTCCCTCGCCGACAGTGCGCGGCTCGACCGCGTCTACGCGAACGTCTCAGCGGAGCTGCGGCTCGCCTTCGGTCTCGTCGACGACCCCGAGTACCTGCACGCGCCGTACGTGGACCGCAACGTGAGCGTGCTGCGCTCCTACACGGATGGCCGTTCGGACGAGGCGGCCGACGATCTCGACGCGTACCTCGTCCAGTCGGAGCGCACCCTCCTCGCGGCCTACGCCCGCCGCGACCGCGACGCCCACTGACCGGGGCAGGTCAGGGTCCGTCGAGCGCTGGTCACCCGCACCGGCCGGGCGACGGTCCTTCGGGTCGTCGAGGGTGCTGCGACGGCCGTCCTTCATCAACCGGCGCACGTTTGGTCAACCGGCAGGTCGTGGTCGGGAACCGCGCTTAGGCTGGCGCGCGGAGGTGCACATGTCGGCACGGAAAAAGTACTCGCGCAGGAACCGATCGATCTCGAGCGGGTCGCGCACGCGACGCACGATCGGGCGGATCGTCCTCGGTTCGTTCCTCGCCTTCGCGGGGATCAGCCACCTGACCTTCGCTCGCGACGAGTTCACGGCCCAGGTCCCGGACTTCGTGCCGCTCAGCGAGGACACGACGGTGCTCGCATCCGGTGTCGTGGAGATCACACTCGGGAGCGCGCTCCTTCTCGCGAAGAAGAAGCGGACGCTCGTGGGCTGGGCCGTCGCGGCCTTCTTCGTGGCGATCTTCCCCGGCAACATCTCGCAGTTCGTCAACAAGGTCGACGCGTTCGGTCTCACGTCCGACACGGCCCGCGGCATCCGCCTGATCTTCCAGCCGGTCCTCGTGCTGTGGGCCCTCTGGTCCACGGGCGCCTGGCACGCCTTCCGCACCCGCCGCTGACCCCGCCCCACACCGCACCGCACCCCCCCCCGCGCCCGCAAGATGCAGCTTTTGAGCGCACATCCTGCGGTACACCGGGGGATATGCGCTCAAAAGCTGCACGTGGGTGGGGTGGGGGGCGTGAGGGACGGTGGGGTGTGGGGTGCGGGGGTGTGGGTCAAGCGGTGATCGGCGGGATGGCGGTCCAGGAGGCGCGTTCCTCAGCCGTGGGCGACGCGGGGATGCGGCCGGCGCCGTCCGGCTTCGGGATCGCCGCGAGCAGCGACCGCGTGTACGGGTGCTGCGGGGCCGCCCACATCGCCGCCGTGTCGCCCGACTCCATCACGCGACCCGCGTACATCACGAGGGTGCGGTCGGCGATGCGCTGCACCACGGCGAGGTCGTGGGAGATGAAGAGCATCCCGGCGCCGAGCTCCGCGACGAGGTCGCGCATGAGTCCTGCGACGCTCGACTGCGTGGACGCGTCGAGCGCCGAGATGGGCTCGTCCGCCACGAGCAGATGCGGCCGCGCGGCGAGCGCGCGCGCGATCGCGATGCGCTGCTTCTGGCCTCCCGAGAACTGGTGGGGGAAGCGCGACACCCACGAGGCGTCGAGGCCGACGCGCTCGAACCATTCCTCTGGTCGCGAGCCCTCGAGACCGCGGGCGCGCGCGGCGGCGATCCCGTCCGACACCTGGTCACCCACGCGACGCCGCGGGTTGAGCGACGTCGACGGGTCCTGGAACACCATCTGGATCGCCGTGAGGGAGCGCTCGCGGCGACGCATGCCGAGCGGGGAGACCGCCCCGCCGTCGAAGCGGATCTCGCCCTCGGCCGGCTTGTCGATCCCGGCGACGGCGCGCGCGACGCTCGACTTGCCGCTGCCGCTCTCGCCCACGAGGGCGACGGTCTCGCCCGCCGCGATGCGCAGCGAGACTCCGTCCACGGCGACGACGGGCGGCGAACCCGGGTAGCGGACGACGATGTCGCGCGCGTCCAACACGATCCGCTCACTCATGCGTCGTCCCCCTCGGTGCGCGTCTCCGCGTCGGTGCGGGCCTCCGGCTCGATCCGCGATCCCGGCAGTGCCGCGAGCAGCCCGCGCGTGTAGTCGTGCTGCGGGGACGCGAACAGCGTCGCACGGTCGGCGGCCTCCACGATGCGTCCGTCGCGCATCACGGCGACCTCGTCGGCGACGGCGCTCATGACGCCGAGATCGTGGGTCACGAGCAGCACGGCGAGCTCGCGCTCGGTCGCGAGCTCGCGCAGCAGCTGGAGGATGCCGGCCTGCACGGTCACGTCGAGTGCGGTGGTCGGCTCATCGGCGAGCAGCACGTCGGGGTCGCACGCGAGGGCGATCGCGATCGAGATGCGCTGGCGCTGACCGCCGGAGAACTGGTGGGGGTAGCGGCCCAGCGCATCGGAGGCGCCCGGGACGGCGACGCGTTCGAGCATCTCCACGGCACGCGCCCGGGCATCCGCGCGGTTCAGCCCGAGGTGCGTGCGCATGTGATCGGTGAGCTGGTGGCCGACGGTGAGCTGCGGGTGGAGGGCCGACGACGGGTCCTGGAACACCATCGCGATGCGGCGCCCACGGATGCGGTTGAGCTCGCGCCGGCGCTTCCCGAGGATCTCCGTGTCACCGAGCCGGATGGACCCGCCGGTACGCGCCTGGCGCGGAAGCAACCCGAGGACCGCGAGCGACGTGAGGGTCTTGCCCGAACCCGATTCGCCCGCGAGGCCCTGGATGCGGCCGGGGTGGAGCTCGAGCGAGACGCCCTTCACGAGGGGACGCCCGATGTCGACGGTGAGATCGTCGATCGAGAGGATGGCCGTCATGCCGCCGCTCCCGTCGCCGAGGCCGCGCGGTCTGCCTGGTTCTCGCGAGCGACCTCCGCCGTGGGGTCGAGCACGTCGCGCAAGGCGTCGCCGAGGAAGTTGAACGCCGCGACGACCGTGAGGATCGCGAGTCCCGGGAAGACGCCGAGCCACCACGCGTCGAAGTTCTGGATCGCCGAGGAGATCATCGAGCCCCACTCCGCGGTCGGCGGCTGGGCGCCGAGGCCGAGGAACGACAGGCCCGAGAGCAGGAGGATCGCGGCGCCGATGTCGAGCGTCGCGAGCACGAGCATCGGTCCGACGATGTTCGGGAGGATGTCGACGAGCAGGCTCTTGATCGGGGAGCGCCCGAGCAGCCGTCCCGCGATCACGTAGTTCTGGCCGCGCAGTCCGAGCACGAGGCTGCGGGTGACGCGCGCGTACTGCGGCCACGAGACGACGATCGCGGCGATGACCGCGTTGAAGAGCGACGGGCCGAGCGACGCGGCGATGACCATCGCGAGGATCACGGTGGGGAACGCCATGACGAGGTCGGTGAGGCGCATGAGCGTCTCGTCGACCCATTTCCCGACGTAGCCGGCGACCGCGCCCATGATCGTCCCGATCACCATGGCGGCGACCACGAGCATGAGCGCCAGCGGGATGGTGACCGTCGCTCCCGTCATGAGGCGCGAGAAGATGTCTCGTCCGTTGCCGTCGGTTCCGAGGAGAGTGTCGATCCCCGGCTCCTGGAGTCGGGGGAGGTTCTGCGCGAGTGGGTCGAACGGCACCCACCAGGAGGCCGTGAACGCCACGACGATCCACGCGAGCGCGATGACGGCGCCGATGATGCCGAGGGGCGAGCGCCACGCGCGCGGCCAGCGCAGCCGCGTGCGCCATCCGCCCGCGGCGAGAGCGTCGCCGGGACGCTGTGCAGGGAGCCGCGCGCTCATGCGAGCCTCACCCGCGGGTCGAGCACACCGTAGAGGAGGTCGACGACGAAGTTGATGACGAGGTAGATGACGCCCACCACGAGGCCGACGCCCATGATGCCGGGCAGGTCGAGGTTCCGCGCTGAGTTGTAGGCGTAGGTGCCGAGGCCCGGCCAGGAGAAGACGGATTCGACGAGGACCGTTCCGGAGAGGAGCGCACCGAACGCGACGCCGACGATCGTGAGGATCGGCAGCGAGGCGCCGCGGAGCACGTAGTCGAGCACGACGCGGAGTCCGCTGAGACCTTTCGCGCGGGCCGCGCGCACGTAGTCGCTCGCGAGCACCTCGAGCACCGAGGTGCGGATGAAGCGCGTGAGGAGACCGATCGTCACGAGCGAGAGCACCATGACGGGCAGGGCGAGGTGGGCCGCGGCATCCACGAATCCCACGCCGTCGCCGTTCAGGAGGTAGTCGATCGTGTACATGCCCGTGACGGGCGGCGGCGGTGTGATCGACGCCGAGATGCGGCCGGAGCCGGGGGCGATGCGCAGCTGCAGGAAGAAGAGGTAGAAGCTCACGAGGGCGAGCCAGAACGTCGGGACGCTGAGACCGACGAGGGTGACGACGCGCACCACCTGGTCGGCGACGAGTCCGCGGCGGTACGCGGCGAGGGTTCCGAGCACGATGCTCACCGCGAGGCTCACGATGATCGCCGCGAGTGCGATCTCGACGGTCGCGGGCACCGCGGACGAGAGGTCGGCGGTGACGGCGCGACCCGTGACGAGCGACGTGCCGAGGTCGCCGCGCAGGAGATTCCCCATGTAGACCACGTACTGCACGAAGAAGGGCTGGTCGAGACCCTGCGCCTTGATGAAGGCCTCGCGGGTCTCCGGGTTCTGCGCCGCGCCCTCACCGAGAGCAGCGGAGACCGGGTCGCCCGGCACGAGGTTCGTCAGCGTGAACGTGACGATCGTCACGCCGATGAGCAGCAGAACGGAGGTGCCCGCCCGTCGGAGGAGGTACCGGGCGAGGGGGGACCTCGCCCTCGCCCGGAGTCGTGGTGTCGTGGTGGTCACGCGATCAGCCGGCTGGCGTGATCTCGGCGATGTCGACGTCCCACACCGAGTTGTAGACCGCGCCGGTCACGGAGTCGGCGGTGGCGATGTTGCGGCCGGGGACGATGAGCGGCACGAAGGGGCCCTCCTCCTGCATCGCCTCGGCGAAGGCGGTGAAGTCGGCGGTGCGCTCGTCGACATCCGTCGCGCTCGCGGCGGAGGCGGCGAGGTCGGCGATCTCCGGGTTCGCGGCGGCGTCCCAGCCGGCGCGCAGGCCGACCTTCAGTCCGGGAGCGAACGGGAGGAAGTTCGCGGAGTCCGCGTAGTCCGGTCCCCAGAACCAGAGGCCGAAGCCCTCGGTGCCGTTCACGTAGGCGTCGAGTTCGGTGGCGAACGGTGCGGGCGCGAGTTCGACGTTCAGGCCGATCTCCGCGAGCTGCGACTGGATGCGCTCCGCGAGCGGGGTGAACTCGACGCCGCCGACGGGGTAGTCGTTCGGGAACTGCAGGCGGAGTGTCTGGCCGTCGTAGCCGGAGGCCTCGAGGGCCGCCTTCGCGCGGTCGAGGTCCTGCGTGACGCCCTCGCCGAGCGCGCCCTCGAAGCCCGTGGGGATGACGCCCGTCGCCTGGGTGGCGCCGGCGCCGGCGAGCTCGAGGAGTGCGTCGTAGTCGAGGCCGTAACGCACGGCCTCGGCGATGTCGACGTTCGCGAGGTCACCCGCGACGTCGGCCGACTGGTTGAGCAGGAGGAAGATCGTCTGACCGGAGGGAACGGAGTCGACGGTGAAGCCGTCGTCGAGGCCCTCGACCTGGTCGCCGTTGAGGTCCATCGCGACCATCGTGTCGCCGCCTTGGAGGTTGATGAGCTGCGTGGCGCTCTCGGTCACGTTGCGGATGACGACGCGGTCGTATGCGGGCTCCTCGTCGCCCGTGTACTCCGGGTTCTTCGTGAGGACGACCTGCGACGTGAGGTCGAGCGTGTCGAGCACGAAGGGGCCGGAGCCGGCGGACTCGCCGTCGAGGAAGGACTGCGCGGAGTCGGAGCCGTCGGTGGTGCCGCCGTTCTCTTCCACCACGTCGGCGTTCACGATGCCGAGGGCGGGGTTCGCGAGGATCGCGGGGAGCTGCAGGATCGGCGTCTCGCTCGTGATGGTGACGGTGCTGTCGTCCGTCTTCTCGATCGTGAGGCCGGCGAGCAGGAAGTTCGGCTTGGCGTCGACCATGCCCTGGATGCGCTGGAGCGAGAAGACCACGTCGTCGGCGGTGATCTCGCTGCCGTCGGAGAACGTGCGGCCGTCCTCGAGCGTGAAGGTGAACTCGGTCGCGTCGTCGTTCTGCTCCCACGAGGCAAGTCCGGGGACGGGCGTCGTGACGTCGGAGCCCTCGAAGTCGACGAGTGTCTCGTAGAGCGCCTTCGCGACCATGTTGCCCGTGGGGTCGTAGGTGTGGCCCGGGTCGGTCGTCTCGATCGAGAACGCCGTGTCGATGACGAGGGACCCGCCGCTCGAGGGGCCGTCGTCGGTGTTCGCGGAGTTGCCTCCGGAGCAGCCGGCGAGGGCGAAGAGGGCGGCGGTGCCGAGGGCGATGGGGGCGAGGCGGCGCGGAGCGATCATGGGGACTCCAGGGGGGGGCGAGAGAGGACGAATCGGGAATTTGCGTCTTGAGTGCTGTGGACGACCGTGATCAGATTGGCACGGACGGCGACGATCTGTCCAGCCATCCCAGACGCCCTCAGCACACAGCCGTGTCGATCCTCCGATCGGAGAACAGAATGTCCATCAAACCCTCGGATAGCGGAGCCTCGACTGGACGAAGTGCCGCTCTCGACGACGTGAGCTACAAGATTCTCACCGTGCTGCGTGATAACGGTCGCATCTCGATCGCTGCGCTCGCGGATCAGGTGGGCATCTCGCGGGCCAGCGCGTACAGCCGCGTCGAGGCGCTCGTGCGCGACGGCGTGATCACGGGGTTCTCCGCGCGGGTGGATCCGGCGAAGGCCGGCCTGTCGATCTGCGCGCTCGTCTTCGTGACGGTGCTGCCGCAGTCGTGGGTCTCGTTCCGCGAGAAGGTCGTGGAGATGCCCGACGTGGAGTACTGCGTCATCACGACGGGCGAGCACGACGCGATGGTGCTCATCCGCGCCACCGACGTGGGTGGCGTGCACGCGTTCGCGACCGGGGTGATCGCGATGCTGCCGGAGGTGCGCACGGTCGTGAGCGTCGTCGTGCTCGACGAGTTCGTGCGGAAGCCGTTCGTGCTGCCGACGGACATCCCCGAGCGCCCGGAGACGGCCCGGCTCGGCATGACGCGCTGGACACCGGCCGCCGAGGGCAGGGACGCGATGGCCGCCCGGCCCTGATCTGCGGTCGGTCGAGCCGACCCGCCCGCACTCAGGCCGCGGGCACCTCGACGCAGATGCTGAGCTGCGGGGCCCCGTGCATCTCGTAGTGCTCGACGAGGCGGAGCAGCCCGTCGTCGGTGAGTTCGATCTCGCTCTCCCCGTCGCCCGTCACGACGGTGCCGTCCGACGCGAGCACGTGCACGAAGGAGACCCAGATCGTGTCGTCCGTGCGGGTGCCGACGAAGCGGCCGATCGTCACCGTGTCGCCCGTGTAGTCGCCCCAGATCATGCCGTCGGCCTCGAAGTAGCGGAAGACGCTCGGGGCGTCAGGGTCGACGGCCGATGTGGTCGACGAGACCATGGCGAAGGTGCGGTCGTGGAGGGAGGGGAGCTGCGAAGTCACCCGCCGATCCTGCCAGACCGGACGTGATCCGTGTGGGGACGTCCCGCGGCAAGCGCCCCGAACCCTCGCACCACCCCACGACGTCGAGCGTTTGCGCCGATACGCGGCGGTGTACCGCACGGTATCGGCGCAAACGCTCGACGTGGGTGAGGGGCCGAGGTTACTTCTGGAGGAAGTCGAGGACGACGCGGTTGAACTCGTCCGCGTGGCTCACGTTGATGCCGTGGGGGCCTCCCGCGATCACGTGGAGCTCGGAACCGGCGATCGCGGCGTGCGTGCGCGCGCCCGATCCCTCGAACGGCACCGTTCCGTCGGCGTCGCCGTGGATGACGAGCGTCGGCACGGTGACCTTCGGCAGGTCCTCGCGGAAGTCGGTGGTCGCGAACGCCGTCATGCATGCGAGGGCCGCGACCTTCGACGACTGCAGCGCGAGCGCGAGCGCCTCCTGGCGCTGCTCCTCGGTGACGACGAGCTTCCCGTTGGCGGAGAAGAAGTCCGTCGTGAACCCGTCGTAGAACTTCTCCTGGTCGGCGGTGAGGCCGGCCGTCATCTGCGCCGCCTGGCCAGCCTCGAGGGGGCCGTCGGGGTTGTCGCCCGTCTTCATGAGGTACGGCGGCACCGCTGCAGCGAAGACGACGCTGTGGATGCGGTCCGTGCCGTATTTCGAGAAGTAGCGGGCCACCTCGCCGCCGCCCATCGAGAAGCCGACGAGCGTCACGTCGCGGAGGTCGAGCTCCTCGAGGAGGGTGTGGAGGTCCTCGGTGAGGGTGTCGTAGGTGTAGCCGGTGAGCGGCTTGTCGCTACGGCCGAAGCCGCGGCGGTCGTAAGTGACCACGCGGTAGCCGGCCGAGGAGAAGGCGGGCACCTGCTCCGACCAGGAGGCGCCCGAGAGGGGCCAGCCGTGGATGAGGACGACGGGGCGTCCGTTGCCGCCGGTGTCGTCGACGTGGAGGTTCGTGTCCTTGAAGAGGCCGTGGTGTGCGGTGATCTCGGTCATCGTTCGTTCCTTTCCGCGCCGACGGTCGCAGCGCGTCCTGAGGGGGTTCGCTCACCGTCTCGAGGCGGTTTGTGAGAACGGGCCCCCTTGACACCCCGCCCCGTGATCGACATGGAGTGGTGACGCATTGCGGCACATCTCCGGGTCTGGTGGACTGGTGAGACGACGGAGGGATCCGCACATGCGCAGTTCGTCGCCCGATCCGGGCAACCCGTGGCCTCACGACATGCAGATCGGCATCGACCAGCCGTTCGACCTCGTGGCTCTGTTGTACGCGCGGCACGTGCGCGGCCTCCACGTCGACGACCTCCCCCCGATCGATCCGGTGCCGGATGCCCCGGTCGACCCGGTCGACGACGGCGAGCGGAGCGACGTCGAACGACGGTGGCGACGGGACTGGGCGCGGGCGTGGGAGCGGTTCGCGCCGCCCTCGACCGTGGTCCGCGAGCCCGACGACGAGACGGCGCGCGCGCTCGCCGAGTTGACCGACGAGGAGCTGTGGGAGTGGGCGTCCGGCGCATCGGAGCCGTGGGTGCGCGACGGCGACTCCGCCGATTTCGGTGCATGGCGGTCGAGCCAGAGGAAGGATCACCGCCTGCCGCTCGCCGAGCACCCGGAGCGCGTGTGCCTCGACGCCCTCGTCCCCGCCTGGCGATCAGGCCTTCGCACCATCGTCGAGCTGCCGCTCCGTGGCTTCTTCGCCGACCGGGTCGGTTCGACACACCTGGTGGTCTCCCACGCAACGCGGCACGACCCGGCCCTCTATCGACGCGCCCTCCGCGCCGCGCCCTGACATCGGACGCGGCGCCCATCGGCTCAGGCGGTGGGGGAGGAGAAGCGCAGCGCGATCGTGCGGGTCTCCGGACGGAGGTACTCCGTCGGCCACACGTCGGGCCCGCACGCACGCGTGCCCAGGCCGTGCTGCGCCGCATCGATCGTGAGATACGTCGCCACCGGGGTCGGCAGCTCGTGCGGGTGCTCGGCCGCGTCCACCTCGTGCGGCGTGTGACGCCGCACGGTGAAGCCCGGTAGGCGACCGGCGGAGTCGGCCTGCGCATCGACCCGCAGCCACGGGCCGGTCGCGTCGCCGAGGTCGAGGGAGCGCAGCTCGGAGCGGTGGCCGCTCTCCTGAGGGCGGGCGTACGGAACAACGAGGTCGTCGACGGCCGCGGAGAAGCGCCCCACCCGGGCGGCGCGGAGGCTGTCCGGGTAGTTCTCGAACGGCCCGGTGCCGAACCAGCCGGCCTCGGTCACGTCGAGCGGCAGGGCGAAACGGATGCCGATGCGCGGCCACAGCCCCGTCCACCCCGTGGACGGGGTGATCCGCACGCGCAGGAGCGCGTCGGCCCCGTCGAGCGTCCACTCGGACTGCTGCCACACGCTCGCCACGCCCTCCGGCGCGGCCCACCGCTCGAGCACGCGCACGCCGCGAAGCGCGCCGTCGTCTCCGAGGCGGTGCTCGATGCTCTCGAGGCGCGGCCGCAGCAGGTCGAGTCGCGCCGCGCGCCACTGCTCCTCCGATGACGGAGCCCACGTGCCGAGACCCAGGTTCGTGCGCGGATCAGCGAGGTCGAGGGTTCCTCCCATCGGGCCGCGGTCGTTGTCCGTGACAGCGCGGAAGAGCTCGAGGCGCGGTCCGGTCACGTCGTGACCGAGCAGCGAGCGCAGGGACCCGGCAGCGGAGAAGACAGCGGCCGCGTCGGCGCCGTCGGCTTCGGAAGCGGCAGAGACCGGCACCGTTCCCTTGACCCAGCCGTCGGCATCCCGCGCCGTCAGTCGGCCGGTCGCACCACGCCGCTGCCGCACCTCGCGCGCCCGTACCCACTCGGCCGGGGTCGCCGGGTCGTCGAGCGGAGCGAACGGACGCGGGGGGTCCACCGGGACGATCTCCTCCACGAGGAACTGCCCGCGCGACACGACGTGCCCGGCTGAGGCCCACGCGGCGGCGTCGATGAGCACGGCCTCGATCGTGAGCCACACCTCGGCCTCTCCGATCGAGGCGACGAGGGAGGGGGCCGGCAGCACGACGCTCTCGCCGGCCGGCACGACGTCGCCGCCGCGCTCCGCCGGCTGCAGCACGCCTGTCGACAATTCGACGCCGTCGCGCTCGAGCCGCCACACGAAATCGACGTCGCGCGTGTCGGCGGCGAAGCGCAGGTTCGTGACCTCGATCGAGCCGTCGGCGAGTCGCGTGAAGCGGATCGGCTGCTCGACGGCCGCGAACTCGGCGAGGCCCGGCGACGGGGTGTCGTCGCTCAGCACGAGTCCGTCCATCACGAAGTTGCCGTCGTGCACCTCCTCGCCGAAGTCGCCGCCGTAGGCGAAGAACTCGGTGCCGTCGGCTGTGCGGGTACGCAGGCCGTGGTCGCGCCACTCCCACACGAAGCCGCCGTGGAGACGCGGGTGCAGCTCCGAGAGTGCGCGGTACCGGTCGATGAGGGCCGGCCCGTTGCCCATCGCGTGCACGTACTCGCACAGGAGGAACGGCTTCGAGCGCTGCCGCTGCGACTCCGACGTGGTGCAGCCGAGCAGGAGCGCGTTCGAGTCGTCGCGACCGATCGCCTCGGTCTCGGCGAGCGACGGGTACATCCGCGAGTACACGTCCGTGTACTGCCCGGTGTAGTCGCCCTCGTAGTGGACGGGGCGGGACGGGTCGCGATCGTGCACCCAGTCGGCCATCGCGGCGAGGTTCGCGCCGGTGCCCGACTCGTTGCCGAGCGACCAGATGATGACGCTCGGGTGGTTCTTGTCGCGCTCCACGGTGCGGCGGATGCGGTCGAGGTACGCGTCGCGCCAGCGCGGGTCGTCACTCGGGTTGTCCTCCCAGCCGCGGCCGTCGAAGCCGGGGGTGAGGTCCTGGCTGACGACACCACCGAGCTCGAGGCCGGGGATCACGCGGCCGCCGCGCTCGAAGCCGTGGGTCTCGAGGTCGCACTCGTCGATCACCCAGAAGCCCAGCTCGTCGGCGAGGTCGAGCACGCGCGGGTGCGGCGGGTAGTGACTCGTGCGGATGGCGTTCACATTGTGCTGCTTCATGAGCGCCATGTCGGCGCGCGCGTGCTCCTCGTCGAACACGCGGCCGCGGTCTGGATGGGTCTCGTGCCGGTTCACGCCGGAGAACCGCACCTGTCGCCCGTTCACGAGCAGGCGGTCGCCCACGATGCGCACGGTGCGGAATCCGACACGGAGACTGCGCGTCTCGGCGGCGGACGAGACCGTCGCCTCGTAGAGGTACGGCTGGTCGGGAGACCACGGCTGAACGGGACCGGCGTCGATAGGAAGCACGTCGGCCCGGGTCGCCCACGTCGTCTCGACGCCGAGTTCGGGGATCCGCACGGTCACGGGGAAGGCGGAGTCCGACGCAACGAGGTCGAGCGTGAGACAACCGGCGCCCGTGTGCTCGTCGAGGTCGGCGAGCACGCCGACGTCGTCGATGCCGCCGGCTGGGCGGGCGAGCAGGGTGACGTCGCGGAAGATCCCGGGGAGCCACCACTGGTCCTGGTCCTCGAGGTAGCTCGCGGCCGACCACTGGTGCACACGCACGGCGACGACGTTCTCGCCGGGGACGAGGGCCTCGGTCACGTCGAACTCCTGCACGAGTCGGCTCCCGGTCGCCGTCCCGACGTCGTGCCCGTTCATCCACACGCGGTAGGCGGACTCGACGCCGTCGAAGCGCAGCAGCACACGATCCGCCGTGCCGATGTCGGCGGGCAGCTCGAAGCGTCGCCTGTAGTCGCCCGTGGGGTTCGCGTCGGGGACGTGCGGCGGCTCGATCGGGAACGGGTACTGGACGTTCGTGTAAATGGGGGAGCCGTATGCTCCGTCGCCTTCGAGCACCCAGTGCGCGGGAACCGCGATCTCGTCCCAGGAGGAGTCGTCGAGGTCCACGGCGCCGAGGCCGTCCACCGTCTCGCCCGCGGGAAGCACGTCGGTGCCACCGAGGGTCCCCGGCGCGGCGGGGAGGAGGCGGAAGCGCCACCGTCCCGCGAGAGGGAACTCAGGGGCGTCCGACGCGAGGTGCGCGCGCGGCGCGGTGCGGGCTCCCGACCCCGGCGCGAACGAGGTGAGGTACCCCCGGTCGATCGTGTTGTTGGTCGAGTCGGGGGTGCGGTGAGGGGAGGTCACGCCTTGACGGATCCTTCTGTGAGGCCGCCGCGCCAGAACCGTTGCAGAACGACCATGGCGATGGCGAGCGGGATGATGGACAGCAGAACGCCGCCCGTCGTGAGCTCGTAGAACTCGGGGAGCCGGTCCACCTGACTGCGCCAGTTGTTGAGGCCCAGGGTGATGGGGAACAGATCCGAATCCGAGAGCATCACGAGCGGGAGGAAGTAGTTGTTCCAGATTCCCACGAGTTGGAAGAGGAACACCGTCACGAGCGCGGGTGTCATGATCCGCAGGCCGAGCGTGTGGAAGATTCGCAGCTCGCCTGCGCCGTCGATGCGTCCGGCCTCGATGAGCGACGTGTCGACCGTGGCGTTCGCGTAGATGCGGCAGAGGAACAGTCCGAACGGGGATACGAGGGACGGGAGCAGCACGCTCCAGTACGTGTTCGCGATGCCGAGCTGGCTGAACAGCAGGAACAGCGGGAGCGCCGTGGCCGTGCCGGGAACGAGCACGCCGCCGAGCACGAGCCCGAAGATCGTGTCGCGGCCCCGGAACGAGTATTTCGCGAGGGCGTAGCCACCCGCCGCCGCGAAGTACGTCGCGAGCAGCGCACCGACGCCGGCGTAGAGCACGGAGTTCGCGAACCAGCGCAGGAAGACGCCGCCGTCGTACGTGAGCACGGCCGAGAGGTTGTCCCACAGCGCGAAGGTGGGGGCGAACCAGAAGCCGTTCGTGGCGAACAGGTCCTCCGTGGTCTTCGTCGCCGCCACGATCACCCAGTACGCGGGCACGAGGAAGTAGACGGCGACCACGGCGAGGATCGCGGTCACGAGGATCGTCTTCGCGGGCGAGCGCCCGGCCGAGCGGTCGGGACCGCCGCGCTTCCCCGCGCGACGGGCCGCGCGGGCGGACTGGTCGGCGGTGGTGACGGAACGCGTGTCGGTGCCGGACGGTGTGCGCGTGGTCGCGGTCATGACGACCTCCGGTTCGTGAAGCGCAGGAAGAGGAACGAGAGGAGGAACGCCACGACGGCGATGAGCACCGATTGCGCGGCGGCCACGTTGTAGTCGTTGTAGGCGAAAGCGGTCGTGTACGCGCTGAGGTTCGGCGTGTACTGCGAGTCGATCGCGGGGGCCACGGTCTGCAGCACTTGCGGCTCGGCGAACAGCTGCAGCGTGCCGATGATCGAGAACACGGTCGTGAGCACGAGCGCCGGCCGGATGAGGGGGAGCTGGATGCTCCGTGCTACGCGCCACGAGCTCGCGCCGTCGACCTTCGCCGCCTCGTAGAGCTCGGTGGGGATCGACTTCAACTGGGCGATGATGATCATCATGTTGTAGCCCGTGTAGGTCCACGTCACGATGTTCGCGATCGACCACAGCACGGTCGACGGTCCGAGGAAGTCGAGCTGCAGGCCGACGGCTCCGGCCACGTCGACGATGGGGCTGAGTCCCGGGACGTAGAGGAACGACCAGAGGATCGTCGCGATCACGCCGGGGATCCCGTACGGCAGGAAGTACGCGGCGCGGAAGAAGCCGGGCCATCGCGCCGAGGCCGACTCGAGGAGGAGCGCGAGGATCGTGCACAGCACGATCATCACGGGCACCTGCACGATGCCGAAGAGCAGCATGCGGCCGATCGAGGCGACGAAGTTCCCATCGTCGAGCGCTTGCGCGTAGTTCTGGAACCACGCGAACTCGGTGGTCACGCCGCCCTCGCCGAAGAGGCCCGAGCGCGTCACGCGCGTGAAGCTCGAGCCGATCGCCACGATGATCGGCAGGATGAAGGTGAGGACGAACAGCGCGAGGAACGGGGTGATGAGGATCCACGGCGCCCGTCCGCCCGCTCGTGACCCGGCGCCCGTGCGGTGTCGCCGAGCGGACGCGGGTGCCCCGGCCGTCGTGATGTTCCTGGTGGCGGTCACGAGTCGGCCTTCCGGATGGTGAGGCCCTTGTCGCGGAAGGCCTGGATGATCTGCGACTCGGCCGTCGCGACCGAGTCGACGAGGCTGACGCCCGCCGCCTTGCGGCGGAACCCGTCCGAGAGGATGTTGAACGACTGCTGCGTGATGGGCCACCACGACCAGTCGGGGTTCTGCTCGAGCGTCGCCGGCTCGAAGACTTCCGTGTTGTACGCCTGGCCGCCGAAGAAGTCACTCCCGGCGCCTTCGCGGACCGAGCCGATCTCGCCCTTCGCCGGTGACCAGCCGATGCCGCTGTTCTTGATGAGGGCGTCGATGCCCTCGGGCGATGTGGTCATCCAGACGGCGAAATCGAGAGCCTCCTTCGGGTGCTTCGAGTTCGCGAGGATCGCAGCGGTCGACCCACCGAGGAAGCTCGAGCCGAAGCTGTCGGGCAGGTCTGCCCAGCGCTGCATCGGCGCGACGCGCCACTTCCCCTCGCCGCCGCTGATGCCCTCGATGAGGGCGTCGCCCCAGCTCGCGCTCGTGCACGCGCCGATCCCGCCCTTCGCCGCGGCCGCGAACCAGCCGGGGGAGTAGGGCGTCGACGCGGTGTCGACGAGGTCGTCGTCGATCGCGGCGTCGAAGAAGCGCGCGACCTCGAGGGTGGCGTCGTCGGTCATGTCGATGACCCAGCCGTCCTCCTCCGCCGTGAGCCAGGAGGCGCCCGCCTGCGTCGCGTAGGCGGTGAACACGGACGCGTCGGAGACCGGGAAGCTCTCGAGGTACACGCCGCCGGCGGAACGGAGCTCTCGGGCGATGTCCGCCCACTCGTCCCACGTCGCGGGCGGTTCGGCACCCACCGAGTCGAGGATCTCCGGCTGGTAGTAGAAGCCCATCGGGCCGGAGTCCTGGGGGATCGCGTAGACGCTGTCGGTGAAGGTCACCTGGTTCCAGAGCGTCTCGTCGTAGAGGTCCTTGTACTGGTCGGCCCCGTAGCGGGACAGGTCGACGAGGCCGTTGACGAGCAGGAACTCCGGGACGGTCCGCATCTCGACCTGCGCGATGTCGGGGCCGCTGCCCGCCGCGAGCGCCGAGTACATCTTCTGGTAGCCGCCGGAGTTGCCCCCGGGGATCCAGACCACGTCCACCTGGACGTTCGGGTTCTTCGCGTTCCAGATGTCCGCGACCTTCTGCAGGTCCTTGAGCCAGGCCCAGTAGGTGATGCGGATCTTCTCGCCGGCGGATGCCGCGCCGATGGTGGGCGCGGAGTTGACGGAGGTGGTGCCCGGAGTGGCGCAACCGGCGAGGACCGCGGCCGCTCCGGCGCCGAGCCCGAGGCTCAGCGCTTGGCGTCGAGTGAACTGTCTCATCTGCCTCTTCACTTCATCGTGGTGGCGTGACGGACGCTGGTCCGCCGGAGTACGCTCACGCTAACACGGAAATCGAGTGGTCACTCGAAATTCGTCTGCGCTACGCTGGCGGCCTGACCGGCGGGGACGACGAGGGGCGCCCAGGCCGGAACGACCGCCACGGAACCCGAACCGAGAGGCTGGTGACGCCCATGAGTGCACCCGATGACGGCGCCCTGCGCGTGGCGGAGCCGCCCGCCGAGGCGCCCGCGGACCCGCCCGCCGAGGTGCCCGCGGTTCGTCGTCGCCGCGGCCCGTATGCCAAGTCGGCGGAGCGCCGCCGCGCGATCGTCGCGGCGGCGTTCGACGTGTTCGCGACCCGCGGGTTCCGAGCCGCCTCTCTCCGCGAGGTCGCGGAACGGGTGGGGATGAGCCAGACGACCCTGCTCCATCACTTCCCGTCGAAGGAGGAGCTGTTCCTCGCCGTCATCGCGAGCCGGGATGCGGTCGAACCCGTGCTCGCCCCTGACGCACTCCGGGGGCTCGCGGCGGAGGATCCACGGATCCCGGCCGTGCGCTTCGCGGACCTCATCACGACGCAGGCATCGTTCAACGAGGGGGTCCCCGGCGTCATCCAGCTGTATGCGGTGCTCGTGGGGGAAGGGGTCACGGACGATCATCCGGGGCGCGACTACTTCGCGGAGCGATTCGCGCGCATGCGGGCGGGCTACGTCGTGGACCTCGAGCGCTTGCGCGACCTGGGTCTGCTCCGCGACGGCGTGGACCCGGCGATCGCCGCCGCGACGATCATCGCGTTGTGGGACGGCATCCAGTTGCAGTGGTTGTACGACGCGGACGCCGTCGACATGGCTGCGGCCCTCCGCGACTACCTCGCCCTCATCCTCCCCCTCCCCGCCTGACCCCCCTCCCCACACCCCCCAAGACCCCAAAAAGATCGCGATACAGCCCGAAATTTGGGGCTGTATCGCGATCTTTTTGGGGTGGGGGAGGGGTCAGGAGGGCTCTGGGCGCTTCTGCTTCGCGGGCCAGGCCGGTTCGTTCTCGCCGTTCCACACCGAGATGATGCCCCACGCCACCGCGGCGATCGGCACCGACAGCACCGCGCCGACGATGCCGCCGAGGATCGTTCCGGCGGTCAGCGCCACCAGGATGACGAGCGGGTGCAGCTTGAGCGAGCGGCCCATGAGGATCGGCTGCAGGAAGTTGCCCTCCAGCTGGTTCACCGCGATCACGGCCACGAGCACCCAGACGGCGGTGATCGGGTCGTTCGCCACGAGGGCCACGAGCACCGCGAGCGCTCCGGCGAGCGTCGCACCCACGAGGGGGATGAACGCGAGAACGAACACCATCACGGCGAGCGGGAGCGCGAGCGGCACACCCAGGAAGAAGAGCACGAGGCCGATGCCGATCGCGTCGACCGCCGCGACGGCCGCGGTGCCGCGCACGTACCCGCCGAGCGTCGTGACGGACTTGTCGCCGATGCGACGAGCGCGCTCGTACTGCTCGCCCGTGAACGGCCGCAGCAGGAACTCCCAGATCTTCGGTCCGTCCTTCAGGAAGAAGAACAGCAGCACGATCATGAGGAACAGGCCCACGAAGAAGTTGCTCGCGGCCCCCACGCCGGCGAGCGCTCCGCTGCCGAACTGGCTGCTCGTGAGGAAGTCGACCGCGCTGTCGCGGAAGCCCGTGATCTGCTCCTCGCTGATGGAGAACGGCAGCGTGAGGATGTAGTCGTGCAGCTTGTCGATGCCCTCGGCCGCGGAGTCGATGAGCTCGTCGAGCTGGTTCCGCACGGCCGTGACGATGAGCCAGCCCACGCCGCCCAGCACGATGACGATGCCGATGAGCGCGATCCACGTGGCGAGGATCGAGGGGATCTTCTTCCGCATCGCGTGCATCACCGGGTGGAACGCCGCCGCGAGGATGAGGGCGATCGCGACGGGGATGAACACGAGCGAGAGCTGTGTGATCGCGAAGACGATGCCGATCACGACGATGAGGATCGCGATGATCTGCACGCACCGCGTCGCGAGCTTGCCGAAGCCGTCGCTCCAGAGCGTCGCCGGAGGTTTCGTGACGCTCGGTGGCGCATCGTCCCTCGTCACCTGAGTGTCTTTACTGTTGAACAACCCCATGCGCGCGCTCCTCGATCGGTGTCCGTCCAGCAAACAGGACGATCGACCGGGACGCCACCACCCCCGCCGCGAGCGGCGGGCTGATACAGGGCAGGGCGTGTCAGCGTGAGTCGCTCTGGAACCTCCGGATCACCTCGCGCAGCGACGGAACGGTCTCGACGGGGTCACGCCCGGCGGCGATGTCGTCGAACACGGCCTGCAGTCCGGGCGCGGGGTCACCGGCTTGCGCGTCGGTCTCCTGGAAGCCCATCGTCCAGGCGGGGAACATGCGCTCATCGATCGTCTCCTCGAGGAGGACGGCGATGTCGGAGTGGCGCGGGTCGGCGGCGATCCGGGTCATCCGCTCGCGGAGTTCCGCCTCGGGGCCTTCGATGGCCTGGAGGAAGTAGCCGTCGCGGTAGATGAGCATGCCGGAGAGGGCGAGCCTGCGGTTGTTCCGGCGGCTGCGCAGGAGCACGTCGACGAGGTGCGCTTCCTCGAACGCCTCGGTGGCCTTGCTCGAGTAAACGATCGACAGCATCGATCTCCTCCGGTCGGGTCGGTGGCCCTCATCCTCGGACAGCTTCGCACCCGCGCGGGTACGGGCGAACCCCTTGCGTCGGGTCGCCGTGCGGGTCAGGCCGGCGTCTATTAAGGGCTTGTTACATTTCCCGCCGTGTTGAAGAATCGTCGATGGTTCATCATATGATGACAATCCGATCTACATAGTAATAATCAACTGACGGGGAGGGGCCGCCCATGGCTGTCGAATCGCACGACGGGCGCTTCAGGGACGCGGTGGTCGCCGCGACCCCGACGATCCACGAGATCGTCGACGCGATCACCGCGCACGCCGAGCTCGCCCACGAGGAGACCGAGAGCGCCGGCCATCTGACCGCCCGTCTCCGCGACGCGGGTTACACCGTCAGCGAGGGGATCGTCGGCATGCCCACGGCCTTCCGGGCCGAGCTCCAGCTCGGGTCGCCCGGCACGACGGTCGGCCTCATCGCGGTGTACGACGCGCCCGCCTCGAAGAACGATGCCGGTGCGGTCGAACCCGTCCACTCATGCGGACACGGTCCGCAGGCCGGTGGCGTGATCGGCGCGGCCCTCGCGCTCGCCGCCGTCCGCGAGCAGCTCACCGGCACCGTCGTGATCGTGGGCTGCCCGGCCGACGAGATCCACTCGCCCCGAACGCGCGAGCTCGGCAGCGGCAAGGCGCTCGCCGCCGATCGCGGCGTCTTCGACGACATCGACGTGGTCCTCTACCCGCACCCCGAGTTCATCGACACCGTGTGGCCCGCCTCCCTCTGGATGCGCCGGGAGACCGCGACGGTCGTCGGCATCCGCACCCTGCGCCGCGACGTCGTCTCGACCCCGCTCGCCGCCCTCGCCGCCGTCTCGGGGATCTCCGAGGCCATGGACCCGGCCACGCTCATCATCGAGTCCGTCTCGATGGACGGCGACGTGGAGGAGTCGGCCGGCATGACCTTCACGGCTGAGTTCCTCGTGTTCGCCTGGACCGAGGACGAGCTCGAGTCCCGTGTCGCGGAACTCCACGACCGCCTCGGACCCGCGACCTGGACGAGCTCGGCAGCCATCCTGCCGGTGCGCCCCGACGCCGCCGTAACCGCCGTCGTGGGCGACGCCTTCACGGCGGCCGGACGCACCTTCATCGCCGACCCGCCGCCACTCGGCTTCGCCACCGACTTCGGCAACGTCTCACAGGTCGCCCGCGCGGCGATCGTGGGGGTCGGCCGCGGCGACGGCTGGCGGTACCACACGCCGCAGGGAGCGGAGGAGTTCGCGGGCCCGGCCGGCAAGGACTGCGCCGTGACGACCGCGGAGGTCCTCGGGCTCTCGGTCATCCGACTCGGCGCGGGCGCCGCCGGCTAGGACCGGCGCCGGAACACACAGGACGACAGCACGCCATGCACAGAACAGATGGGATCACCACATGACCGACAGCCGACGACGTGCCGAGATCTCCGGCGGGGGTTTCGCCGGATTGACCGTGGCCACGGCCCTCGCCCAGATGGGCTGGAGCGTGCGGGTGCACGAGCGTGCGCGCGAGCTGCGCGCCGAGGGCGCCGGCATCGTGCTCTGGAACAACAGCCTCCAGGTGCTCGATCGCATCGGCGCCGGACCCGATCTCGCCTCGCGCTCGATGACCCCGCCGGCGTATGAGACGCGGATGAACAACGTCATCCAGTCGCAGGAGACGCTCGAGGGCGTGCGCTGGCGCACCATGACGCGGCCCCACCTCCACGCGAGCCTGCTCACGGCGGCGCGCGAGTCGGGCGTCGAGGTCATCGCCGGATCGGAGGTGGTCGGCGCCACCGCCGACGGCACGGTCACGTTCGCCTCGGGGGAGACGGCCGAGGCCGACCTCGTGGTCGGTGCGGACGGCGTCGGCTCGGCCGTGCGCGATTCGCTCGGGATCCCCCTCAAGCGCGAGCGGTCGGGCGACGGCATCACGCGCTTCCTCGTCCCTCGCCGCAAGGCCGAGCTGCAGGCGCTCGAACCGGACACCGAGTGGGACAACGTCATCGACTTCTGGAACCTCGACCCCCGCGTGCTCCGCATCCTCTACACGCCGGCGAACGACGAGGAGCTCTACATCGCGCTCATGTCGCCGTCCGCCGACGCCGATGGTTCGCGCGTGCCGATCGACCTCGAGCTGTGGACGTCCGTGTTCCCGCAGCTCGCCCCCGTCCTCGAGGACGCCGCCCGCATCCCCGGCCGCTACTACGGCTACCAGACCACGCGCCTCGACCGCTGGACGGAGGGCAAGGTCGCGCTCATCGGCGACTCCGCCCACGCGATGTGTCCCGCGCTCGCGCAGGGTGCCGGCACCGCGATGCAGAACGCGTGGACCCTCGCCGCCGCGGCCACAGCCGCGACCGACGACATGCCGGAAGCCCTCCGTGAGTGGGAGCGCCTCGAGCGCCCCATCACCGACCTCGCCCAGGACCGCTCGCAGTGGTACGCCGACACCCGCGAGATGGCGAAGGGCAACCAGTTCGTCGGCGACAGCATCCGCACGGCCCTCTACAACCCGACCGACCCCCAGCGACACGAGGTGACGACCCCATGACCATCGATTCGATCTACGCCGTCCGCGCCTGGCACTCCTTCGTCCAGGAGACCGTGCACGAGCTCGGTCCGGCCCCCGAGCAGCCCCTCGTGAAGGCGGCCGTCGCGGTCGTGTTCCGCAACCCGTTCGCCGGGCGCTGGGTGGAGGACCTCTCGCCCCTCACCGACGCGAGCGAGGGCCTCGGGCGCGAGCTCGGCGAACGCGCCGTCGCCCTGCTCGGCGGTCGTCCCGTGGAGAGCTACGGCAAGGGCGGCCTCGTCGGAGTCAACGGCGAGCAGGAGCACATCGTGGCCTGCGTCACGACCGTGTTCGGCAACGCCCTCCGTGCAGCCGTCGGCGGTGGAGAGGCCTGGATCTCCTCCGCCACGAAGGTCGCAGGCACGGGGACCTCGATCGATGTGCCGCTCGCGTACAAGGATGAGGTCTACGTGCGGTCGCACTACGACGCGATCACGATCACGCTCCCGGACGCCCCGCGCCCGGACGAGATCGTCGTCATCGCTGCCGTGGCCACCGGCGGCCGGGTGAACGCCCGCGTCGGCGGTATGACCGTGGCCGACGTGACCGGCGCCTGACCCGCCGACCGCTCGCACACCCGACAGATAAGAGGAGTCCCGTGACCTACTCGCACAACCCGTACTTCGAAGACCAGTCCATCGCCAGCATCCTCGCGGACGTCGCGCGGGCGCACCGGATCCTCGAGCTGGAGGGCCACGGCGACATGTCGATGGGCCACCTCTCGTTCCGGGACCCGTTCGGCCGCGGCCTCTGGCTGAAGCGCGGCAACCTCGCGCTCAGCGAGGTGGAGGGCGACGACTTCATCCTCATCGACTTCGACGGTGCCGTTCTCGAGGGCACCGGCCTGCGCCACCTCGAGTGGCCGCTGCACGCCGAGATCATGAAGGCGCGCCCCGACGTCAACTTCGTCGGTCACTCGCACGCCCACTACTCGACGGTGCTCGGCGCATCGGACGAGACCCTCAAGCCGTACAACAACCACGGCGTGTGGTTCGCGTACGAGGGTGTTCCGCGCTTCGCCGAGACGAGCCACATCATCACGACCGTGCCGCTCGGTGTCTCGGCCGCGCAGGCGCTCGGCGACGCGCAGGCGCTCCTCCTCGCCAACCACGGCGTCGCCTTCGTCGGCAGCACCGTGGCCGAGGTGACGCTCACGGGCATCTTCCTCGAGAAGGCCGCGCGCTTCCAGGTCGACCTCAAGGCATCGGGCTTCTCGCCCCTCGAGCCGGACGCCGAGGAGACGAAGGAGAAGTTCGACCGCATCTACCCGGCGAAGGCCCAGCACAACTTCTGGACCTTCTTCAACCGCCGCCTCGATCGGGTGGAGGCCGCGTTCGGCCTCGGCATCTCGCCGATCGCCCTCCCGCCGGGCATCTGACCCGTCCCGCCAGACCACTCCACCAGTCCCCACCCGCGAAAGAGAGCCACGTCATGAGCAGTCTCCCCACGATCGCCACCGTCATCGGTTCGGGCACCATGGGCCCGGGCATCGCCGCCACCCTCGCCCGCGCCGGCGCCACCGTGCGCCTGTACGACATCTCCGCCGACGCCATCACGCGCGCCGAGGCTGCGTACGACATGGTGCGCGGCGTCCTCGAGGCCGTCGACTCCCCGTCGGCCCCCGGCGGATCCGTCACGTTCGGCACCGACCTCGACGCGGCGCTCGCCGACACCGAGCTCATCATCGAGGCCGTCCCCGAGAAGCTCGAGCTCAAGCGCTCGGTTCTCGCCGACCTCGAGGCGCGCATCGGCGACGACGTCATCATCGCCACGAACACGTCCGGCATCCCCATCAGCACGATGGCGGAGTCGATGACGGTGCCCGCGCGCCTCATCGGCATGCACTGGTCGAACCCGCCGCACCTCATCCCCATGATCGAGGTGATCCCCGGCAACGCGACCGCTCCGGAGCACGTCGACCGGCTCATCGAGATCGTGAAGGCGTTCAACTACGTGCCCGTTCTCGAGAAGGAGATCCCCGGCTTCGTGGAGAACCGCGTGCTCTACGCGATCCTCCGCGAGTGCATGGCGCTCCTCGAAGAGGGCATCGTCACGCCAGAGGGCCTCGACGCGTGCGTGAAATGGGGCATCGGCTACAAGCTCTCCGTCGTCGGCCCTACGCGCCTGCTCGACATGGCCGGCCTCGACATCTACCAGGCGGTCTCGAGCTACCTCAACAAGGACCTCGACAACAGCACGGACACCCCGGAGTTCATCAAGGACAAGATCGCCGCCGGCCAGCTCGGCTTCAAGTCGAACGGCGGAATGTACGAGTACGGCGAGGGCGACGTGGACGCCAAGCGCAAGGAGATCATCACGGGCCTCATCGCCGCGCGGAAGACGCTGGCCTCGATCCCGAACGTCTGATGGCCCTGACGCCCTCCGTCGTCGACATCGGCGACGGCCTCTCCCGCACCCGGGGCGCCGGCATAGAGCTGGCGTTCCGGGTGCGGGGGGCCGGCCCGGCCGTCGTGCTCCTGCACGGCACGTCGGCGAACCACGCCGTGTGGGAGCCGGTCGGCGACCTGCTCGCCGACCGGGCGACCGTCATCGCGCTCGACCAGCGCGGTCACGGCCGCAGCGACAAGCCGGATCACGGCTACGCGGGTGACGACTTCGTGACCGACGTCGTCACCGTCCTCGACGCCCTCGGCATCGAGCACGCCCTCGTGGCCGGTCACTCGCTCGGCGGGCGGAACGCGTGGCTCGCGGCGGCGCTGCATCCCGACCGCGTCTCGGGAGCCGTCGTCGTGGACTACACGCCGTACGTCGAGGCGGACGTGCTCGACGAGCTCGCGGTGCGCGTGGCCGGCGGGTTCCGTGAGTTCGCGGATGTCGCCGAGATCGAGGCGTACCTCGCCGCCCGCTACCCGAAGATCCTGCCGGGGGCCGTCTCGCGCCGGGCCCGCTGGGGCTACCAGCCCACGGCCGACGGGGGCTGGGCACCCCTCGCCTCTCCGTCCGCGATGGCACAGCTCATCGACGGCTTCCGCACGCCGTTCGACGAGGAGTTTCGCTCCGTTCCCACCGCCATGACGCACCTCCGCGGCAGCGCGAGTGCGATCGTGAGCGAGGCCGCGTGGGAACGTGCAGCACAGGATCGCCCCGAGGACCGGTGGGTCGACGTGCCCGCGGCCGACCATTACATTCCCGAAGAGAACCCCGACATCGTTGCCGCCGAGATCGCTCGCGCTCTCGGCATCTGACCGAAAGGAACCACACCCATGCCCCTCTTCGCCGACCTCGCCATCTCGAGCGCCGACATCCAGAACCTCGAGCGCATCCCGGAGAACTTCAGCGCCGACGGAGGCAACGACACGCCCTCCGTCTCGTTCTCGGGCGCCCCCGAGGGCACCGTCGAGCTCGCGGTCATCGTGCACGACCCCGACGCCCCGCTGCCCAACGGCTTCACGCACTGGGTGGTCTACGGCGTCGCGCCCGACGCCACGACCCTCGACCTCGAGGCGGACGGCGTGCGCGTGGGGCCGAACACCCTCGGCGAGTCGAGCTGGTTCGGCCCGCAGCCGCCGGCCGGCCACGGCGAGCACCACTACTACTTCTGGGTCTACGCGCTGCAGACGAAGGTGGAGGGCGAGCCGTCCCGCGAGGGTTTCCTCACGACCTACGCCGGCAACATCGCCGAGCAGGCGCGTTTCATCGGCACCTTCAGCCGTCCCTGACGGTCCGCCCCACCCCCGCGACGTGCGGGCTATCGTCTCCTCGAACGGGGTTCGAGGGCGGAAGTCCGCACGTCGACGCGGTCCGGCGACCAATGGTCGCGGGCCGAACGACATCCCGTAGAGCGGAGTTTCAGTCGTCTGCGTTCACGAGCACGTCGGCGAGCGGATCGACCTTCGGTTCAACCTGGCGAATATCAGCGCACCTCAACTTCGTGAAGGTAGTGTCATCGCCATATCCAAGGAGGGTCGATGACGCAGCCCATCTACGCCATGAGTGCTCAGGACGTCGCTCGCGCCCAGCGCGTGCAAGCAAAGCGCGTGGCTGGTGCCGCCGATTGGGCGGAGAGCTGGGACATTCGGGTTACGAGCCTCTCCAGCGACGAGCCGATCGCTGAAGACGCTTTCTCCTCCCTCGAGTTCGTCGACCGGATCACGCTCGGCGCACACCTCGACGGTCTTCTCGCACGAGTCGGACTGCGTCTGGCAGGAACGACAGACGCCGAAGCTGCGCGGCCTCTGGACGACGATACCCACGTCTTCTTGGTTGAGCCGACCCCCTCCTAACGCCCCGCACTGGGGGCCTCAGGTGGCCGTACCTCGGGTTTAGGCTGCGAGCACCCGGCCTTCTTCGGCCTGGCCGAGAGGGGAAGCAATGAAGCACGGAATTCGCACCTGGGGCGCTGGGGTAGCCGTATTGGGAGCACTGATTGTCGGGAGCGCTGCCACGCCAGCTATCGCCGACGAAGTGCCTATCGGCGAGTACGTCAAGGTTGAACTGACCAGCATCCCTCTGACGAAAGCAAACGCGATCGCGAATGGCTACGAGGTTCGCAAAAACTCCGCCGGCACAGAATTCATCGTCGCACCGGGCACACCAGATGGCGACTTCTCTCACGCCGTCGCCCTTCCCAAGAAGGGGACCGTTGGGACGAACAACACGGCGCATGGCACCTGCGGCGACTCCTGGGTGTACTTCAACAGCACAACTCAGATCCGCACCGGCTACACGATCTTCTCGAACAAGGGCCAGCCAGTGAGCCAGACCTGGAACGTTGCCGTCACGTCACCGTGGGACGCGGAGAGCTACTCGTTCACGGGACTTGCCACCTGGGGAAGTCAGACGTGGAAGGCCACCCGCAATATCAGCGTCGAGGCCGCTTTGGGAGCGTTCAAAAACGCGGTGGCTGGTGGGAGCGTCCTGACAACCTCCACCCTGTGCTCATCGGGCAGCCCAACAGCCAGCATCCGAAACCAGTAGCCGCGCGAGGAATAAGGCGGAAAAGCGAAACGCTCTTCTCCCTTCGGGGGACATCGTCACGTGAACTCCGTCGGATACCCATTTCCTTCGCCGTCGCTCACGTCATTCTTCATCCTCGGCAATGCCAGGCGACTCGTCCGCATTTCGTCGATACGAACGGCAACTTGAGTTTAAGTATCAATTATGAGGCAATCTAGAATTATGTCTCACAATTGATACGCTTTACTTGTGCGCATCGAAGAAGTAGTCGGGGCCGTCCGCGAGGCGGCGCCGCTCAGCGTGTCATCGGTCGCCCAGCGCTCGGGCGTCAGCCGGCCCACGCTCTACCGTCTGCTCAACGGTGCCGTTCCGCGCACAGACGATCTCCGCGAACTGGCCATCGCCGCCGGGTTCGACATCGATGCGAGCCTCGTTCCCCTGAGTGACCCGCTTGCCGCCGCCGCGGCTCGCACGATCCTGGGTGATCGATCGGTCGACGAGTGGGCCGAGACCTCGGCCGAGTGGCGCGACCGCCTTGAGCGTTTCGCCGCCGGGACCGCTGGCGTCGACCGAGAGGTCGCGATCATCGATGAGGCGGGCCGCGCATCGTCGCCGACGCACCGACCGGACGCCGTCCACCTCCGTGGCGATCACCGGCGAGTGGATCGCCTTGTTTCGGCTGGCCGGTCATCGCAGGGGCGTTGGGCTTTATCAGGGTGGGCGGCGCTCGACGCGCTCGGCATCGAGGTCGACGCTCCGACGATCCTCTGGGTGGAGGACGCCCGGAAGATCGCCCAGCTCCTCGGTGACAGCTTCCGCCCGGGGCGCGTGGAGCGGTGCGACCTCATAGTCGTGCCGGCGCATCCGTCGGTTTTCGCCGGGGGAGGGGCCATCGAGGACGTGGAGCTCGTCTCGCCTCTTCAGGCTCACATCGACGCAGCCGGTCTCGGCGACGACGCACGAGACCAGGCGCTCGCTCACCTCGGGCGGACGCGATGACGGAGACGAATGGGTGGGGCGACGGCCTCAATGCATATGTGAGACGGCCCGGCCGCCCGGAGGGCAGCCGTCCGCTCGCGGACAAGACACCCGAGGTTCCGGCTCGGTCCACGGCGGGAGCCGAGTCGTTCGCCGCGACCGGCATCCGCTGGGACGCGTCGAGGATCGATTTCGAGCGCATAGCGATGTCGTCGACGTCCCGCGCGCGGTTCCGGTTCGAGAAGTCGCTCCCGGATCTCGTGTGGAACGCAGCTGCTCTCGAGGGGAACACGTTCACGCTGCCGGAGGTCCGCACGCTCCTCGATGGCGTCACCGTCGGTGGCCGCAGGATCGAGGAGGAGAAACAAGTCCTCGCGCTCGTGGACGGCTACTCCCGACTCGACGACCTCGTGGGAGCCGGCCGGTTCGCCCTCACGAAGGCGGTGTCGGACGACCTGCACGGACGGGTCGCCACGCACGAGGCGATCGAGTCCGGTGCGTTCCGGGGCGAGGGGCCGACGGGCGGCGGTGGAAACGTGCTCCTGGCAAGCGGCGGCATCGTCGCCGGGGTCCCGCAAGAGGAGCTGCAGGCCCGCTTCACCGACACCGTCGACTTCCTCGACACGCTCGACGACGCACGGGAACGGGCGCTCGCCTACTTCGCTGCGGCCACGCGCGCGCAGTTCTATTTCGACGGCAACAAGCGCACAGCGCGACTCATGATGTCCGGAATCCTCATGGCCGACGGGTACGAGGTGGTCAACATCCCGTTCGCCCGCCAGTTCGAGTTCAACAAGGCCCTCGACGTCCTGTTCACGGACGACGACGCGACGTCGCTCATGGGGTTCATCGCGGACTGCGCGATCGATGAAAGGCCATAGAGCGTCGGCCGTCCGGCACTAGGCCGGTGATGCACCGCTCAGCATGGCGCTTCGCGTAGCCCAGTCCCGACGTTCTCCGGGCCGCAACTCAGTCAATTAGTCGCAATTCGACATGGCGAATCAGCCTGGCGTATCTGTCTGATCTGGCGCGCTGGGCGTGTTCGTTCCCTGTTCTGGGTCAGCCGGAGTGCGAGAGACAGCGGCCGAGGGATCGGTCTCGGTTTCCTCCTGATACTGAAGGCGTTCCAGTTGGCCGAGGGCTCGAATCGCGTCCCGAAACTCTTCGAATCGCGGGACAGCAGGGTGACTTCGGTCGTCAAGCTCGTAGCGGCGCCGGATTGATGTCAGTGCGAGGCGGGTGTCGTCGGCGCGTGAGTCTTGTGGCGTGGCGAGCTCGAGTTGGCGAAGGAGTCGGCCCGCGTCGTACTTCCGCATACCGGAGGGGTGGTCGGTGAGGAACGAATGGATGTGCCGGGCGAGTTGGTCACTCGATCGCTCATTTGTTTCCCTGTCCGAAGCGTCCTCCAGTAGGCGAGCGAGATCACCCAGCAGGAGGGCGAATCGGCGGCGGATCTCATCTGCGGCTTCGACATTGGGGGTCAGCTCTAGCAACTTCACCACTTCTCTGGCGAACCCTGCCTTCTCCAAATGCTCGTCGGGGAACGTGTCATTCACGCAGGCCCCCAGGGCAGCCCACATGTTGTTGTGTTCCTGGGCGGAAGCAAGGATGGAGTCGGCGGAGAAGCTAGCGCCAGCTATCTCGGTGAGGTCGGTGAACCGAGCGATGTGATTTAGTGCCGCTCGGCGTGCAATGGGCACAGGGATGAGGTCTTCAATTTCAATCGGGGTGGTTCCCCAATCGGTTTGCAGGCTGTGCCCGTCGGCCCAGGTATCGATTCTGACGATGAAGTCGTCGTCGAGTATGCGTTGTCTCCGTGTGTCAGCACCTCGGCGAAGGACGCGTTCAGCGCGGTGGCCAGCGTCATCACCGTCTAATAGAGCGACGCATGCGGGTTTAACTGTGTCTCGGCCCCGAGCGAGATAGACCATGTAAGGGACCCCGTCCGCGCCACCGCTTCCGACAATTGTGACTTGGTTCAGGTCCATCACTGACGTGGTGGATTCTTCAACGTGAGCAATATGGGCGGAGAGCCCAGCGAGTATGACCTGGTCGCCAGCGCCTTCAACGAAGAGGTTCTGACCTCCGATGAAGGCGGTCTCGGAAATGTAGGCGCCCAGTGAGGAGCGGAGGGGCTCATACCGATTGTTTGCAGCATCCTTGACTACGCGGGTGCCGTCCTCGTCCACACCCTTATCAAGTACCCGTATCCGCTGGGGTGCGTTCTTGTCGATGAGGAAGGGTGAATGCGTGACGTACACGACCTGTCCCCCGAGGCTGCCATCTTCGGGGCGCGCGTAGTCGTGGAGGATGCGGAGAAGATCCTGCTGTCCGACGCTCGAGAGGTAGGCGTCGGGTTCATCCAACAAGAGAATTTCACGGCCGTTCCCGGCAAGGCGGTGTGCGATGAGCTGAACAAAATAGCTTAGGAAGAAACGTAGGCCCTGGCTTCGTTCCTTAAACGAATAGGTAGATGTGGTCCGATCTTGGATGGTCAGCGCGATTTCATGTTCACGAGCTTCTACGAGGAGATCGAACTGCTTATCCTGAGTCCACCAACGCTGGATGTTCAGATTCTCCTTTATTGCGGCGTTCATGCGACCGACTAGCCCTTCCACCCAGCCTTCCTTGCCCTCTGCGAGCCCACGATGTAGTTCCTGGAACGCGGAGGGGGCGATCCTCGCGGCGTCTAGAAGGAGTTTGCGAGCGAGGTTGAACTCGGCCTCCTCATCAGCGCTCGCACCCTTAACTGGCCTGGATTGGCTGAGTAACTTGACGAGGAGCGTGCCGAGCGAACTTTCGGATCGGTCGGACGTCTCGAGTTCCTCAAGAAGTTCGCTCCGCTGGGGCCGTCGAAGCGTAGGACGGGTCATTCCCGCAAGGCGGCGGATGGACACGCTGTCGGGAATTGCGAGATCTGTTTCCATGACGAATACGCCTGGAAGTCGCAACTGCAGCACTTTCAGTTCCTCGGCGGTGATCGGGACACGCTCGCCATCAACGACGAGGAACGGGGTTTCTGCACCTGGGCGAAACAGCGCGAATTGGCTCGCGTTCTTTAGAGCAGGAAGATTGACGCGTTCCTCCTCGGGCTCGAGTTCAAACCATGCGCCAAACTCTGGGTGCCGCAATTGCTCAAGCTGTACCGAGTATTGCGCGGAGTACCGGCAAAAATCGGCTCGATCGATTGGCGTGACGCCGAGCGCTGCCTTGATTGCACCGAGCAGATGACTCTTGCCTGACTCATTTGCACCAACCACTGCGGTGATGTCCCCGTCGATCGGAACTCGTACGAACGGGAACCAAGGGCCATCTTGATCCTCCCAAGCCTCGCGCTTGGCCTTCGGATGCGCTTTCAGTTCGAAGTCAAAGTTGAACGACTTATAGAACCGGATATCGACACGGGTTAGCTTCATTGACGGGACTCCCAGCACGAATCGGACGTGTTACGGAGGCTAGACCAGTCTGCCTGCGTCGCGCATAGATCCTCTGTTAACTGTTCCTCGAATGAGCGCTACTCTCCCCCCATGGACGTTGGTTGGAAGTGGAAAAGTACCCGGCATTGGGTAAAGCCAGCAAGCGCTCGGGACGTCATGAACTTCATAGGCTCGATCGGCGTTTATAGCACTGGTCAGCGCTTTGCTTGGCGGGGGATGAGTAGCGCCGATTACAGTGTCAGCTCTTCATTGCAGCGCATAGCTGGTCCAACTGAGGATGATGTTCGGCGGGCCGAGCTTGAGATACTTCGTGAAGCACGAGAATGGGGCCTCGGAGTGCATGCCACTGGACGTGTCGACGACCTACAGTTGTTGTCCGATCTGCAGCATTTCGGCGTCCCAACACGTCTCATCGACGTAACCAGTAACCCAATGACGGCACTTTGGTTTGCGTGTCAGCCGTCGGTCGAAGGTACGGCCAAGAGCGGGTTGCTTCTGGCCCTAAACGTCACGAATTGGGATCGGCTCTCAACTGTCACTTCAGTAGCGACCTGGGGGACCGTGTCGGATCCGCAGTCGGCGCGGCTCAAACAAACTCTCCTGCAAGGGACCCCATTCATCCTGGAGTCAGCTGCGCCAAACGCTCGACTTCGGGCTCAAGAGGGGTTCTTTGTTGCAGGTGCGGTTCCTCCAGTGCAGGACAAAGCCCTTGGCTCAGGCATTACCCTGATTTCCCCCACGCCGTTCGACTCAATACGTGTGACATGGAAGCGCATCGATCAAGAGCAGCTGGAGCGACGACTAGCTGAACCTCGCGGTGCCGGGGCGCCCGCAGCCCTGCCTTTCGTCGCGATTCTGATCAACGCGCAGCTAAAGGTCAAGCTCAGGAAGTACCTCGAGGGAACGTACAACCGCTCCGCGCGCGTCCTCTTTCCGGACTACGAGGGATACCGGCAGTACGGAGAGAACTTCCGGGGGTAAGGAAAACGGAGTCGGAACATGGCTAAGAAGTGGTCAGCGGTTGCTTCCCTGACCCCCGCGTGCAGGCTTTTTCAACGATCGGGAGCTGCAGTCGTGCGGCAGCGGGCGCTCAAGTCGGGTGAGATGCACTTAGGGCTCCTGGTAGGAGCGGGCTCATCAGTAGGACGCCGCCGCCGAGAACGACTCCGCGATCGCGAGCACCGAGGCGTGCACCGGGCCGGCCGTGATCGACGGGATCACGGACGCGTCAACGACGTGGAGCCCGTCGACGCCGCGGAAGCGCAGGTCGGGGGTCACTGGGGCGTCGTCCGTGTGGCCCATCCGCAGGGTGCCGACGGGGTGGTGGTGCGTGATCGCGGCTCGCGCGATGAAGGCGTCGGCCTCCTCCGGCGTCGAGACCGAGGGGCCGGGCAGGACCTCCGAGTCGCGCCAGCGGGCGAGCTCGTCCGATCGGCCGACCATGCGCGCGTGCTCGAGGGCGAGGCGGAACATCTCGCGGTCGTGCTCGGTGTCGAGGTAGTTGGGGTCGATGATCGGCTCGTCTCCGATGTCCGGCCCGGAGATGCGGAGTGAGCCGCGGCTCGTCGGGTTCGTGACGCCGAAGAGGAGCGTGTAGCCAGCGCCCGGCGCGACGTGCGCGGCCTCCGCCGTGAACGACTCGGACGCACTCGGGCCGACGACGCAGCCCACCACGATGTCCGCCGCTCCGCTCGTGCGCTCCCAGCCGTCCTTCGACAGGTACGTCATCGACTCCGACAGCTGCAGTCGGCTCGGCGGAACGGGGATGCGAGAGGAGTAGAGGTTGCCGGCGCCGAGCAGGTGGTCGTGGAGGTTGCGGCCCACCTCGGGCGACTCGAGCACCGTCTCGACTCCGGCGGCGCCGAGCACCTCCGGGTCGCCGATGCCCGAACGCATGAGAAGAAGGGGATCGCCGATCGACCCTCCGCAGAGGATCACGGTGTCGGCCTCGATGATCTCGTCGCGGCCGTCGCGCGTGACGGCCGCACCGGTGACCCGGCCGCGCGACACGATCAGCCGGTGCACGGTCACCCCGGTGAGCAGCGTGAGGTTCGGGCGGCCCAGCACCGGGTCGAGGTAGACGTCGGACACGGTCACGCGCTCACCGTCGCGGGTGGTCAGCGAGTTGGGGGTGGCGCCGAGCATCTCCCCGCCGTTGTGGTCGGGGATCCGTTGCACGCCGAGCGCCTCCCACGCCGCGAGGTAGTCGAGCACGAGCGGGCTCGACAGATCCGGGCCCGGAAGCAGCACGGGGAGGGGACCGGAATCGCCGTGCACGTCGCTCGCTCCGCCGGAGAACGACTCCGAACGGATGAAGGAGGGGAGGAGAGAATCCCACGACCAGCGCTCGTCACCCGTCGCCTCCACCCAGCGGGCGAAGTCGGCGCGGCAGCCACGCATGTGAGCCATCGCGTGCACGAGGCTCGAGCCGCCCGGACCGCGGCCGCGAGCCCAGTCGAGCGAGCGCCCGGCGAGTCCCTTCTGCGGCGTCGTCCGATACGCCCAGTCGTAGGAGCGTCCGTGGATGAACGGCCACAGCTCGGGCCGCCGCATCTCCGGATCCGTCACGCGCTCGCCGGATTCGAGCACGGTCACCGTGCGGGACGGGTCGGCGCTCAGGCGGTTCGCGACGACGCTCCCCGCCGACCCCGCCCCGATGATGAGGACGTCGGAGGCCATGGCCGGGCTCAGTTGCGGGTGTGGCCGGCGTCGACCACGAGGGTCTGGCCGGTGACCCAGCCAGCCTTCTCGGAGGCGAGGAACGCGACGGCGGGGGCGACGTCCTGGGGGAGACCACGGCGGTCGAAGGCCTGCATGGGCACGACGTAGTCGAAGCCGGACTCGTGCGGGCCGCCGAGAACGCCCTCGCTCGCGATGATGCCGGGGGCCACGGCGTTGATCGTGATGCCGAGGGGGCCGAGCTCGCCGGCGAGGCCGCGGACGAGACCGATCGACGCGCCCTTCGTGGCGACGTAGTGCGCGCAGTTCGGCGTTCCGGCCACGAAGGTGTTCGAGGCGATGTTGACGATGCGGCCGTAGCCGGCCTTCCCCATGATGGGTGTGACGGCGTGGGTCATGAGGTAGATGCCGTCGAGGTTCACGGACATGACGCGCCGCCACTCCTCGAACGAGATGTCCGCCCAGGGGGTGAGCGGCACGAGGGCCGCGTTGTTCACGAGCACGTCGATCCGCCCGAACTCCTCCACGACCTCGGCGACCACTGCGGCGACGCGCGCCGGGTCGCTCACGTCGAGCACCTTCGCGACGCCGCCGTTGCGCGCGGCCACTGCCTCGGCGCCCTCCTGGTTCACGTCGGCCACGACGACGAGCAGGCCGTCGGAGGCGAGCTCGTCGGCGATCGCGGCGCCGATGCCCTGGGCCGCGCCGGTGATGAGGGCGACGCGCTGGTCGGTGTGGGGCATGTCTTTCGGTCCTCTGTTCTCGGGTGACGTTCTCGGGTGGTGACGTGCTGGGGCGATGCGGTGTCGGGCGGAGCGCTGGGTGGGCGGAGGCTACTGCCCGCCGTAGAAGTCGGGCGCGAGCTTCCACTGCTCGAAGGACGCGAGCTCGTGCGACGGGTAGATGTCGGCGTTCTTCGTGCGGGCGAGGTAGTTGAGGCGGCGGATCGCCTGCACCGACTTCGCGGGGTCGAGGTGGAAGCCGGCGATCCACTCCTTCTCGAGGGTCGTGCGCGTATACGCGGCGTCGCCGCAGAACAGCATGTTCCGCTCGTTCTCGAGCTCCACGAGCAGCGAGTAGTGGCCGATCGTGTGGCCGGGGGTCTCGAAGAGCCACACACCCGGCACGATCTCGAAGTCGCCCGAGATGGGGCGGTAGGTGGTGTCCTTGTGGTCGAAGGACAGGTCCGAGTAGCCGAGCCGCTCGAACGGCTCCGGCACCTTCGCGTGCCGCAGCTCCTCCACGTGCACGAGCGTCTCCGCCTTCGTGAGGTGCTTGTTGCCGCCGACGTGGTCGAAGTGGAAGTGGGAGTTCACGACGATGTCGACGTCGTCGGGCGTGAAGCCGCACGCCGCGAGCTGCGCGGGGATCGTCTGCTCGGGCGTCTGCATCGGCAGCTCGAACGGGAGCACGGCGTTGACGTGGTCGAGGTCGAACCCGGTGTCGAAGAGGATGAGGGCGTCGGGGTGCTCGATGAGCACGCTGTAGACGGGGAAGCGCACGGGATTGCCCGCGTTGATGTGCCAGTGCACGTCCGACTCGTCGATCACGAGCGTGCCGCCGTCGAGGAGGTACACCTTCGGGTCTGTCATGTGCTTCCCGCTTCCCGCGAATTATCATCCGTCGTTAATTGGGGATCACGTTATGAGAAGACTCCGAAGGCTGTCAAGGAATCGCCCGCGAGTTAACGGCGCGGTAACAACACGGGGTCAGCGGTCGGCGGTGATGCCGGGGAAATCCTCGAAGTGAGGCATGCCCGTGTAGAACGCCCAGCGGTAGCAGTGGTCGATCATCGGCTCGGCGGCGAAGTCGCCGACGCACGTCGCGTCCTGGTACCGGTCGCCGCTGTCGTCGACGTAGTGGGCGCGGCAGAGCACGCGCCATGTCGTGTCGTTCACGGTCTCGTCGTCGATGAGATGCTCTGAGGGGAGCCAGCACTCGGTGCTCGTGATGGCGTCCGGATCCACGTTCGACGTGGGGCCGGCCACCTCGGCCAATCGCGACAGCGCCGCCGCGTCCTCGGCGGAGAGGCTCGCGGTGGGCGTCGCGGTGTCCGTCACGGGCGCGCCGGGTTCCGAGGCGCAGGACGAGAGCAGCGTCGCCACCGCGGCGACGAGCAGAAAGCGGGTGATGCGGGCCGGGCGGGTCATGGGCGCAACCTCCTGAGGACAGCGTCGACCGTGAGTGTTACCGACGTGTAACAACTGAATTTCATGCTTGGCAACCGGTACTTATTCTCATATCGTAGCGCTACCCCTGCACAATGTAAGACGATTTCTCGCTTGCAGCACTCGAGTCCCAGGGGCCCATCACCCTGAGAGGAAGATCTCGGCAATGAACAGATTCACCGGCGGCCCCCGCCGCGGTACAGCGTCACGCGTGCTCGTTCTCACCGTTGCGAGCGGCCTCGTCGTGGCTCTCAGCGCCTGCTCCTCGGGTCGCGGGGGCGGCTCCGACGACACCGACGCCTCGTCGTCCGGCACGGAGGTCACGCAGTTCGCCCTCGTCGCCCCCGAGAACGAATCGGACTACGGCTACAACCAGGCGGGCATCGAGGCCGCGAACGCCGCGGCTGAGGAGCTCGGCATCGACGTGACCGTCGTGCCCGACGCGGGCTACGACAACATCGAGACCGTCCTCAACCAGGTCGCCGACGGCGGAGCCCAGTTCATCGTGGCCCACGCGTCCGGCTACAACGTCGGCGCCGCTGCGGCTGCGGCCGCCAAGAACGTGCCCATCCTCATCCAGGACGCCGGTGAGGAGGAGAACGTGCCAGACCAGATCGCGGCCGTGAAGCCGGAAGGTCAGGAGGGCGGCTACCTCGCGGGCGTCGCCGCCGCCATGGCGACGACCTCCAAGAAGGTCGGCATCGTGGTCTCGGCCGACAACGCCAACTGGTTCGCGATGTCCTCCGGCTTCGCCGAGGGTGTCTACAGCGTCGACCCCACCATCCAGGTGCTCTACACCTCCGTGGGACCGGCCGCATACGCGGACGCCGCCGGCGGCAAGGTCGCGACGGAGCAGATCATCGCGTCGGGCGCCGACGTCGTGTTCGGCATGGGCGACGGCGCGACCCTCGGTTACCTGCAGGCCATCGAGGCCTCTGAGGGCGTCATGTACATCGCCGACATCGGCGACGTGACCCCGGGCCTCAGCGACCCGAGCAAGCTACTCACCTCCGTGCGCTGGAACTATGAGCCCGCCTACGTGCAGGCGATCAAGGACGTGGAGGCCGGCACCTTCGGCGACACCACGTACGCGGTCGACGTGGAGAACGGCGGAATGTACCTTCAGGAGACGGACCAGCTGACCTCCGAGATCACCGAAGCGGTCGACGCGGCAGCGGCGAGCATCTCCGACGGCTCCATCACGCCGACGATCGCGACATCGGCCGACGAGGTCGCCGCCGTCATCGCCGCCAAGGGTGAGTGACGGTCGAGTAGCGGGGGAGTAACCCCCATACCGGTCGGTGCCGGGGCCCGCCCGCCTCGGCACCGACCACCCCTCCATCCGCCCCTCCCCAGGCAAGGAGCACCCGTGACGGCAACGGCCACGACCGACGTCATCTCTCTGCGCGGCATCACGAAGGCGTTCCCCGGCGTCATCGCCAACGACGACATCTCCCTCGACATCGTGCCGGGGCAAGTGCACTGCCTCCTCGGCGAGAACGGGGCCGGCAAGTCCACGCTCATCAGCATCCTCGCCGGGATGCAGCAGCCCGACTCCGGCACCATCGCGATCGGCGGCTCGGTCGTCGACATCACGTCGCCAAAGATCGCCGTGGACCACGGCATCGGCGTCGTCCACCAGCACTCCACCCTCGTACCCGCGTTCACGGTGCTCGAGAACCTCATGCTCGGCGAGACCGGCGTGATGCTCGACACCAAGCGGGCCACGGAGCGTCTCGACGAGCTCGCCGACCTCCTCGGCGTACGCATCGACCCGCATGCCCTCACCGGCGACCTCGGGCTCGGCCAGCAGCAGCAGGTCGAGATCGCGAAGGCGATGTGGAAGGGCAGCCGGCTCCTCGTGCTCGACGAGCCCACCTCCATGCTCACGCCGCAAGCGATCGAGAACCTCGGCGAGAGCATCGAGCGCGTCACGGCGCAGGGCCTCGCCGTCGTGCTCATCACCCACAAGCTCCGCGAGGCGTATGCAATGGGCGACTGCGTCACCATCCTGCGCGGCGGTCGCAACGTGGGACACATCTCCACCGAGGAGCTCTCCACCTACAGCGAGCAGCAGGCGCAGGACGCGATCCTCGCCGCGATGTTCGGCGAGGACCTCGCCGCGGTCGGGGACGAAGCGGGCGAGATCGCCGGCGCCACCGAGGCCAGCAGGGAGACGGAGGCGATCGACTTCGCGAGCCGTCCCGTGCGCCTCGAGCTCCGCGGGGCGTCCAGCCGCGGCCTCGGCCGCGACGTCGAGGTCGAGGACGTCTCCCTCGTCCTCCGGGAGGGCGAGATCCTCGGGATCGCCGGCATCGACGGACACGGGCAGAGCGCCCTCTCGGAACTCGTCGCGGGCCAGCGCTCCGCCGTGTCCGGCTCCGTCGTCTTCGATGGCGACGACATCACGCGCTCGGGGGTGCGCGGCCGACAGCGACTCGGCATCCGGTACGTCACGGACGACCGCCTCCACGAGGGCACCGTCGGATCGATGTCCGTGGCCCTCAACCTCGTCATCAAGCGCATCGGCGAGCGGCCGTTCTGGAAGTCCGGACGCATCCAGCCGAAAGCGGTCGAGGCAGAGGCGGATCGCCTCATCGAGGAGTACGGCATCCGCACGCCCTCGCCCCAGACCCGTGCCGGAACGCTCTCCGGCGGCAACATCCAGAAGATCCTCCTCGCGCGCGAGCTCGAGAACGGAGCCCGACTCGTGGTGGTGAACAAGCCCACCTACGGACTCGACCTCAAGACCGTGCACCTCGTGCGCGAGATCCTCAAGGACTTCGCCGCCGCCGGCGGCTCCGTCCTCCTCCTCTCCACCGACCTCGACGAACTCATCGAGCTCTCGCACCGCATCCAGGTGATCTCCCGCGGACGCCTCGTGGGCGACATCGTCAACGACGGCGCCGGAACGGCGGAGAAGGTGGGCCAGTACATGACCGGCGCGATCGAAGGCACGGACCGATGACCACCGAGACCACCACGGCCGCGCGCCTCGCCCAGGGGTTCGTGCGCTCCGTCGTCCCCGTCCTCCTCGCCCTCGTCGTGGCGGGGCTCATCATGCTCGCGATGGGCGCGAGCCCTCTCGACTTCTTCGCCGGCGTCTGGAAGTACGGCATCACGGGGAGCAACTGGCAGCGCAGCCTCGCGCTCATGGCCCCGCTGCTCATCGTCGCGATCGGCATCATCGTGGCCTTCCGCGGCCAGCTGTGGAACCTGGGCTACAACGGCCAGTACCTGCTCGGCGCGGTCGTCGCGTCGGGCCTCGGTCCGATCCTCTTCGCGTCGATGCCCGCGGCGCTTGCGACCGTGATCATCTTCCTCGTCGCCATCCTGACCGGCGCGGTCTGGTCGCTCGTGCCCGCGATCCTCAAGGCGCGCTACGGCACGAACGAGATCATCACCTCCCTCGTCATGTCGTTCATCGCGGTCGGCGTCGTGAACCTCCTCATCAAGGGCGTCTTCAAGGACCCGAACGTGACGACGCCGCAGACCACCGTGATCGGCGACACCGAGTTGCTGCCCTACATCCCGGGCACGCAGATCCACATCGGCTTCCTCATCGCCATCGCCCTCGCGTTCCTCGGGCAGTACGTCCTCAGCCGAACGTCCTTCGGTCTCCGGATCGACATCTTCGGCGCGAGCCCGCAGGCCGCACGCCACGTGGGCCTCAACTCCACGTGGATGGTCGTGCTCCTCTTCGCCTTGTCGAGCGGACTCATCGCGCTCGCCGGCTCGATCGACATCCTGGGACAGTTCACGTACCAGCGCGCCGACTGGGACCCCCGGTACGGAGACGCGGTCATGCCTCTCGTGTTCCTCGCGCGGTTCCGCCCCGTCGCGGCCATCCCGTTCGTCGCGTTCTACGCCGTACTCGCCACGGGCGGCACGCTCGCCTCCCAGCAGGCGGGCCTCAACGTGGACTTCCTCCTCGTGATCGTCGGACTCATCCTGCTCTTCATGACCATCACCGAGTTCATCGGCGAGCGCCGGCGGCTCGGGCAGAGCTACCTGCCAGCGGGCCTCCGCCGCACCATCGTCCAACCGTTCGCCCGCACATCGGAGAGGACGTCGGCATGAGCGAGATGCTGTCAGCCACTTTCATCACGGTCTTCATCGCCACGGTGATCGCGCAGGCGATGCCGCTCATGCTCGCGGCCGTCGGCGAGACGATCGGCGAGCAGGCCGGCGTGCTCAACCTCGGCATCGAGGGCGTCATGCTCATCGGCGCGTACACGGGGTTCGTCGTCACCCTCGTGACGGGGAACTTCTGGATCGGGATGATCGCCGGCATGATCGGCGGCGTCGTGGCCAACGGGGCGATGCTCGTGCTCAACGTGTGGCTCGGACTGAACCAGATCGTCATCGGTCTCGCCGTCACGCTCATCGGCGAGGGCGTCACGACCGTGCTGTACCTGCAGAACTACACGTCGTCGCCCTCGAGCCTCGGCAGCCAGCCACGGCTCGTCATCCCCGGGCTCTCGGACATCCCGATCGTCGGGCAGTCGATCTTCCAGCAGTCGGGCATCTTCTGGGTGTGCGTCGTGCTCCTGCTCGCCCTGGCGTTCGCGCTCGCGCGCACAAACTGGGGCCTCTCCACGCGGTCCGCCGGGCAGAAGCCGTCGTCGCTCGACGCGGCGGGCGGCAGCGTGGTCCGCACGCGGTCGGCTGCCGTCGTGCTGAGCGGGGCGCTCGTCGGCCTCGGCGGCGCCTACCTCGCCCTCCTCACGACGGCGACGTTCAGTCCGCACGTCACGAACGGCCTCGGCTTCATCGCCATCGTGATCACGATGCTCTCGCGTGGTCGGATCCTCGTGGTCATGATCACGTCGCTCGTCTACGGTCTCGCCGTGGCCGTCGGGCCGGCGCTCCAAGTGATCGGGTACACCGTGCCGGCCGACCTCATCAAGATGCTGCCGTTCATCATCGTCATCATCATGCTCATCGTGTTCGCCCGCAGTTCCGTGGTCCCTCCGGCCCTCGGAACCCCCTACACGCGCGGAGCCCGGTGACGGTCCGGGGTTTGTGGTGCGCCGGTACAATCGAGCGGAGCCGATGATGAAAGCCAACGACGAGACCGCCGCGCAGGAGTCCGAGCCCCAGGCCACCGAGCCCGTGGCCGCAGAACCGCAGCGCACGAAGGGCGTCGACAGTGCGCGCCGGGCTCTCCAGATCCTCCTCGAGTTCAGCGAGAGCACACCGGAGCTCACGGTCGACAACGTTCTCGAGAAGCACGACATCTCCGTGCCGAGCGCGTACCGCTACATCTCACTCCTGCGTGAGCTCGACCTCATCGAGGAGCGCGAGAAGGGGCGGTTCGTCCTCTCCCCGCAGATCCTGCGGCTCGCCCGTGCGGCCGAGACGGCGATCGACTTCCGCTCCCAGGTGCAGCCGATCCTCAACCGGATGGCCGCGGAGACCGGCGAGACGGCCCTCTATCTGCGCCGTGTGAACGACTCGGCCGTGTGCCTCGCGATCGCCGAGTCGGATCACCCCATCTCCATCTCCTTCCAGCCGGGCAACCTCATGCCCCTGTACGGCGGCGCGGCGGCGAAGCTCCTCCTCAGCGAGCTGACCCCCGCCAAGCTCACGCAGTACTTCAACCGGCTCGGCCCGGCGCTCTCGAAGAAGGAGAAGGGCAAGCTCGAGTCCGACCTCGAGCCGCTGCGCGCCACGGGCTACGCGGAGAGTGCCGGAGAGGTCGACCGCGGCGTGTGGGCGAGCGCCGCCATCGTGCACAGCAACGGCATCTCGGCCGGTGCGCTCACGATCGTCGCTCCCGACTACCGGCTCACGCCCGAGCACAAGACGCAGATCGCCGACGCCGTGCGGGCCGGAGCGGAGACGTTCCAGTCGGTCATCGCCGATCGCGGCTGACCAGCGCGCCGCCGCTCGCCGAGCCGAAGCGAGGACGCGGCCCCTGCCGTTCGGGTCGGCGGGGGCCGCGTAGGGTTCCAAACACGTCGTCGGGTATGGGGCCTCTGGGCACCTCGCGTTCGGGTCGCGTCGCGTTCGGGTCGCTTGCGTGCCTCGTCGAGGCTAGCGGGGTCGGGACGACCCTTGTCCCCCCTTTACCCGACAAGGCTGACGTGATACGGCCGATCGAGGCCGTCCCCCGTCCGGTGAATAACGGATGAATCCGTCCGCTCCCGGATTGTAGATCCGGTCCGACAGGCGCAAGCTCGTCGCCGTGGACCCCATCATCCTGCTGGCGCTCGTCATCGTCACGGCGCTCGCCTTCGACTTCACCAACGGTTTTCACGACACGGCGAACGCGATGGCCACGTCCATCGCGACCGGTGCGCTGCCACCGAAGATCGCCGTCACCCTCTCCGCCGTGCTCAACCTCGTGGGCGCGTTCCTCAGCATCGAGGTGGCGCTCACCGTGACGAACGCGGTGGTGAAGATCCAGGACTCCTCGGGTGCTCCCGATCCGGCTCTCCTCGACGGCGGCGGCTCCGCGCTCCTCCTCATCGTGCTGGCCGGGCTTATCGGCGGCATCATCTGGAACCTCCTCACGTGGCTCCTCGGCCTCCCCTCCAGCTCGTCGCACGCGCTCTTCGGCGGCCTCATCGGCTCGGCGCTCGCAGGGCTCGGCCTCAACGGGGTCAACTGGGCCGGCGACGGCACGAAGCTCGACGGCGTCGTCGGCAAGGTCATCCTCCCCGCGCTCATGTCGCCGGTGCTGGCGGGTGTCGTGGCCGCGATCGGCACGTGGCTCGTCTTCCGCGTGATCGGCAACCTCACGGAGAAGCGGCTGCACCGCGGCTTCCGGATCGGCCAGATCGGCAGTGCGTCCCTCGTCTCCCTCGCGCACGGCACGAACGACGCGCAGAAGACGATGGGCGTCATCACCCTCGCGCTCATCGCCGCCGGCGGCTGGAACGACACCGAGTCGGTGCCGTTCTGGGTGAAGCTCGCGTGCGCCCTCGCGATCTCGCTCGGCACGTACATCGGCGGTTGGCGCATCATCCGTACGGTCGGCAAGGGCATCGTCGAACTGAACACGCCCCAGGGCATGGCGGCGGAGAGCTCGTCGGCCGCCGTGATCCTCGCATCGAGCCACCTCGGCTTCGCGCTCTCCACGACGCACGTCGCGACCGGGTCGATCCTCGGCTCCGGTGTCGGCCGCCCGGGAGCGCAGGTGCGCTGGCGTGTGGCGCTCCGCATGGTGGTCGCGTGGATCATCACGCTGCCGGCGGCGGCCATCGTGGGCGCCGCGATGTGGTGGCTCGGTCACCTCGTCGGCGGCGCGGCCGGCGGCCTCCTCATGGTCGTGATCCTCGTCGCCGTGGCCCTCGCGATCTACCTCCGCTCGCGTCGCAACAGCGTCGGATCCCACAACGTCAACGACGAGTGGCAGGACGCGTCCAGCCGCCCCAAGCAGACGACCGCAGCGTAAGGAGCACCGAGCCATGTTCGCCCTCTTCCTCGAAGCCGCCGCCCAGGTGGCCGTCATCGCGCTCGTCCTCGGCGCCGGTCTCCCCGCCCTCTTCGCCCTCGGAGTGCGCTCCTTCGCTCTCGCCGGCGGGGCCGCGACCACCGAGCAGGGCGGGCCGGGAACGCCGGTCGCGATGCCCGCGCCGCTGCTCCGCGTGATCGGTGTGATCTGCTTCGCGATCGTCGTGATCGCCGTTGTGGTCGGGCTCACGATCATCATCGCCACCGGCCTGGGCCAGGTCGTGAGCTTCGAGCACATCGTGCCCACCTTCGTCCCGAAGGGCTGACCGTGACGGACCTGGAGCAGGGCGCAACGTCGATCGGCGTCGTCTCCCGTGTGGTCAGGTGGCTGCGCGCCGGGTACCCGTCGGGTGTGCCGGAGCAGGACTACGTGCCGCTCCTCGGCATCCTGCGCCGCAGCCTCACGCCGGAGGAGCTCGACGAGGTGGTGAGCAGCCTCGTGTCCGATGCGGAGCGCGCCGACGCCGGCGGGGGATCGTTCGGGCCGGGCCGACTGCGAGAGCGCGTCGAGGAGCTGCTCCTCGGACCGGCGCTCCCGGAGGATCTCACGCGCGTCTCGGCGCGGCTCGCGAGCGCGGGCTGGCCGCTCGGCGGTCCCGAGGAGGTGCGCGCCGAGGCGGCAGCCGATGCCGCCGTCCGGGCGGAGCGCGGCGGGCTCATCACTCGCGTGGTGCGGTGGCTGCGCGCAGGCTACCCCGCTGGCTTCCCCGAGCAGGACTTCGTGCCCCTCGTGGCCTTGCTGCGGCGTCGGCTGAGCGATGAGGAGGTCGCCGAGGTCGGGGCTCGGCTCGCGGCCGAGGGTGACGCCTCGGTGAGTCGCGTCGACGTCGCGACGGCGATCGCGAGGGTCACCTCGGAGCTGCCCTCCGACGAGGACATCGACCGCGTGCGCCGCTCCCTCGCGGAACACGGCTGGCCGGAGGACTTCCCCGTCTGAGCGGGGCCGCTGGTCTCAGGCGGGCGACCACAGCTCGTCCGCCTGAGCCGCGCCGTCATCGCCGGGGCGCAGCCAGCGTGTACTCTCGGCGGTGCGACCGAGCTCGTCGGTGAGCCAGTAGGTGTGGTCGGGCGGCCAGTTCGCGATGACGCTCGCGCGGCCAGGAGAGACGGGGATGGCGGTCTCGGCGAGGGCGAGGTAGGCCGCGCCGGTGACGTGCACGGCGTCGAAGTCGTGGGCGACGAGCGACCAGTCGGGGATCACCCAGCGACCCTCCCACCCGGTGGACAGCCGCCAGTCCTCCTCTGTGTCGGCGAGGTCGTAGGGATAGCGACGGCACAACTCCGCCCACGACTCGGCGTCCATCACCTCGTGGACGCGCGCCGTCGGTGAGATCGACGCGGGCGCGACACTCGCCCCGCGCCATCCGAAGCTGTCGACCACGGCCCACAGCCCGATCGGTCCGAGTCCGGGGAGCGCACGCGTCGTCGTCGGGATCGGCCACGGCGGCGTGCACCACCAGTACCCGGAGCCGAGACCCTCGTTCCGCCACGTGCGGAGCGCATCGTGCGCCGACGGGAAGGGCCGCTCGGTGCGGAGATCGTCCCGCACCTCGAAGTCGACGAGCCACTGCTCGTCCGCGATCGGTTCGGTCAGCCAGCGCGCCGCGTCCGACCCGGCGATGCGCTCGGCGATACGGCGGAGATGCGCGGCCATCGGGGCCTCGGCGAGAAGAAGGTCCGTTTCGTCCGGATCCTGCCACGGGCGCGCACTGTCGACGGAGGCGGCGAGGGCGCGGATGAGAGAGAGTCCGTCCACCGCGATCGGGTCGACCGCGTCGAGAGCGGCGGCGACCTCCTCGGTGGACGGGTCGGGCCATTCGTCGTCGTCGCTCTCTCCGGCGTCGGTGCTGACGCGGGCGAAGCGGACGACCGTCTTCGATCGTGCCGCCTCGGCGTAGAAGAGGAGGGACCAGAGGGACTCCTGCGTCGGAAGCGGGTCTCCGTCCTGCTGGCCGGCCGCCAGCTCGAGGCACAACCGGCGCCCACGGGGACCGGCGAGGATGGCATCGGCGAGAGAGCTCACATCGTCACGGTAGCGGTCGACCCTCCAGCCGCGGTGAGTAGCGACGCGGGGGGAACGTGCGAGCCACAAGGGACCGGAGCGACTCCAGCGAGCCGTGCACTCGGCCGAGCGCTCGACCTTGGACCAGGATGTTCCCGATCGCCGTCGCTTCGACGGGGCCGGCGAGGACCGTCCTGCCCGTCGCGTCGGCGGTCAGCTGGCACAGGAGCTCGTTCTGGGACCCCCCGCCCACGATGTGGATCGTGTCGATCGTCGTCCCCGAGAGCGCGGCGGCCTGGTCGACCGCTCTGGCGTAGGCCGCGGCGAGCGATTCGAGGATCGAGCGGACGTACTCCGCGCGGTCTCTCGGGGCGGCGACACCGTGCTCGGCGCACCACGCGTCGATGCGCGCGGGCATGTCGCCCGGGGGAAGGAACCGCGCATCGGACGCGTCGAAGACGGGAACCGGTCCCGTCACGTCCGCAGCGCTCGCGAGGAGCTCGGCGAGACCGCTGCTGCGCTGCTCGGGCGTCGACCCGCCGGCTTCCCACGAGCGCATCGACTCGGACAGGAGCCACAGTCCCGAGACGTTGGTGAGGAAGCGGACGCGATCGTCGACACCGCCCTCGTTCGTGAAATTCGCCGCGAAGGCGGCCTCGGAGAGCACGGGGGCTGGCAGCTCGACACCGACGAGAGACCACGTCCCGCTCGAGATGTAGGCGGTGGTACTCGACTCGTCGGTGGCTGGGACGGCCACGACGGCGGATGCGGTGTCGTGCGAGCCGACAGCCGCCACCCCGAGGTGAGACGGGGCGCCGAGGCGCGCGGCCACCGTCGGCAGGAGCGGTCCGAGGTGTTCTCCCGGCTGGATGAGGCGGGGGAACAGTCCGGTCGGTATGCGGAGCCTTGCGAACAGATCGGTGTCCCACGTCCGCGTCCGCGGATCGAGCAACCCGGTCGTCGACGCGTTGGTGACCTCGGTGGCTGCGTGGCCGGTGAGCCAGTAGCCGATCAGATCGGGGATGAGGAGGGCGGTGTCCGCCAGACCGAGGCGCCCGGCGGATGCCTCGGCCTGGAGCTGGAAGACGGTGTTGAAGGGGAGGTGCTGCAGTCCCGTGCGCGCGAAGAGATCCTCCGGAGCGATCAGCGCGTGGACGTCCGTCACCGCCGCAGCGTTCCGCTCGTCCCGGTAATGGTAGGGGACACCGAGGAGTGCGCCGTCGCGGACGAGCCCGTAGTCGACCGCCCAGGAGTCCACGCCGATCGAGGCGACCTCCGGTTCGGAGCGCACGGCGTCGGCGAGGCCGGTGAGCACCGCACGGTAGAGGCCGAGGACGTCCCAGTGGAGCGCGGATCGCCTCTGCTCCGTCACAGCGACGGGATCGTTCGCGAATCGCGCGACGTGTCGCAGGCCCAGCTCGTTCTCGCCGACCGAACCGAGGATGACGCGCCCGCTCGTGGCGCCGAGGTCCACGGCGGCGACGACGGCAGTGCCTCCCGGCGTGTTGGTCGACATGGCGGTGCTCAGCGCAGGAACGCGGCCGCGACGCCCGCATCCACGGGGATGTGCAGGCCCGTGGTGTGGGAGAAATCGGACGTGCAGATGGCGAAGACGGCGTTGGCGACGTTCTCCGGCACCACCTCGCGCTTCAGGATGGTGCGCTGCGCGTAAAACGCGCCGAGGTCCTGCTCCTCGATGCCGTAGGTCTTGGCGCGGTTGGCGCCCCATCCCGAGGCGAAGATGCCGGAGCCGCGGACGACACCGTCGGGATTGATCCCGTTGACCTTCACGCCGTGCTCGCCGAGCTCGGCCGCGAGGAGCCTCACCTGGTGGGCCTGGTCAGCCTTCGTCGCGGAGTAGGCGATGTTGTTCGGGCCGGCGAACACCGAGTTCTTCGACGAGATGTAGACGATGTCGCCGCCGAGCTTCTGGTCGATGAGGACCTTCGCTGCCGCCTTCGAGACGAGGAAGGAGCCCTTCGCCATGACGTTGTGCTGCAGGTCCCAGTCGGCGACGGTCGTGTCGAGGAGCGACTTCGAGAGGGAGAGTCCCGCGTTGTTGACCACGAGGTCGAGGCCGCCGAAGGCGAGGACCGTCGCGTCGATCGCGGCCTGGACGGCGTGCTCGTCGGAGACGTCCGCCGCGATCCCCACGGCCACGTCGGTCGAGCCGATCTCGGCGGCGGCCTGTTGCGCCTTCTCGAGCGACAGATCGGCGATCACGACGCTCGCTCCCTCGGCGGCGAGCCGGGTCGCGATGGCCTTGCCGATACCGGACGCCGCGCCCGTGACGAGGGCCACTCGGGTCGCGAGGGGCTTCGGTTTCGGCATACGTCGGAGCTTGGCCTCCTCGAGCGCCCAGTACTCGATCGCGAACTTCTCGGCGTCCGAGATGGGCGAGTAGGTCGAGAGTCCCTCGGCTCCCTTTATGACGCCGATGGCGTTGAGGTAGAACTCTCCGGCGACGCGAGCGGTCTGCGCGTCGCGGCCGTAGCTGAACATGCCGACGCCGGGGACGAGCACGATGAGGGGATCGGCGCCGCGGATCGCCGGCGACTCGGCGGTCGCATGCGCGTCGTAGTAGGCCTGGTAGTCGGCGCGGTAGTCCGCGTGGAGCTCGTGCAGTCGCGTGATCGTCTCCTCGACGCTCGCTTCGGACGGCAGGTCGACCACGAGCGGCTTCACCTTGGTGCGCAGGAAGTGGTCTGGGCAGCTCGTGCCGAGCGCCGCGATACGGGGGTGCTCGGTGCTCGCGAGGAACTCGAGGACGCGCTCGTCGTCGGTGAAATGACCGACGACCGGAGCGTCGGTCGAGGCGATCCCGCGGATCGTCGCGGCGAGGGCTGCGGCCTTCGCCCGGCGCTCGGCCTCGGGGAGGGGGGCGTAGCCCTCGAGTGCCGGACCGAAGGGCTCGGGCGCCGAGTGCTCGGCGATGTAGTCGGCTGCGGTGCGGATGATCCACAGCGAGTTCCGCTCGGCCTCGTCCGACGTGTCCCCCCACGCGGTGATGCCATGGCCGCCGAGGATGCACCCGATCGCGTCGGGGTTCTCGGCCTTGATCGCCGCGATGTCGAGTCCCAGCTGGAAGCCGGGACGGCGCCACGGAACCCATGCGACCTTCCCGCCGAAGATGGTCGCCGTCAGCCGCTCGCCGTCGGCGGCCGTCGCGATCGCGATACCGGAGTCGGGGTGGAGGTGATCGACGTGGGCGGCGTCCACGAGGCCGTGCATGGCCGTGTCGATCGACGGTGCGGCTCCACCCTTCCCATGGAGGGTGAAGTCGAACGCTGCGACCATCTCGTCCTCGCGGTCGACACCGGCGTACACGCCCTGGAGCGCGCGGAGGCGATCGAGGCGGAGTACCGCGAGCCCCTTCTCCGTGAGCGTCCCGAGGTCGCCGCCGGACCCCTTCACCCAGAGCAGCTCGACGTCCTCACCGGTCACGGGGTCGGTCGCCGTGCCCTTCGCCGACGTGTTGCCGCCGGCGTAGTTCGTGTTCGTCGGGTCGCTCCCCAGCCGATTGCTCCGGGCGATGAGTTCCGCGGCGGTCGGATCGGGGGCGGACGGGAGGGCTGTGGTGGCGTCGTTGCTCATGGGGTCCTCGTGGCGCGGTGGAAAAATGAATCGTTTCATTGACTATAGCGACAGGAGTGGCCCCGCGCTATCGCGGATCACTCCGCAAGGCTGTCGAGTTGGTCCTCCAGGTGGAAGACCTCGGTGAGCTGGAGGAAGCCCTCGTCCGGCGGTACGTCGAGGTCGACGAAGAACTCGGCCATCGACTCCTGCCAGCGAGCGTTGACCTCGGTGTCGGCCATGCCGGCCCGCGCTGCGTCGATCGACTCCGTCTCGACGTAGCCGATGAGAAGACCGTCGGGCCGGAGGAAGAGGGAGTAGTTGTGCCAGCCGGTGGTCTTCAGGGCCCTCAGCATCTCCGGCCAGACGGCCGCGTGTCTCGCCGTGTACTCGGCGATGCGGTCGGGCTTCACCTGCAGCTGGAAGCACACGCGGTTCATGTCGATCTCCTCCGCGATGTGCGGGCTTTCGTCGTGTTCTCCGCGCGGAGGGGACGGATGTCCGCCCATCGCGGGGAGGGGGGAGAGAAGGACGGCCCCGGCGTGTGATCGCCGGGGCCGTCGAGGGGGTCGCCGACCTAGAAGTCGAACTCGCCGATGTTGTCGGCGTCGAACGTGAACGGCTCGCCGAGGAGGACGGTGCCGTCGGCGCCGACCTCGAACGTGCCGAGCTCGCCGGCCTCGAAGGAATCGCCCTCTTCGCCGGTGATGTCGCCGTCGATGAGTGCCTTGGCTGCGTACGCGGCGAGGTAACCGAGGTCTCCCGGGTTCCACAGCGCGAACGCGGTGACGGTGCCGTCCTCCACGTACTCGCGCATCTGGTTCGGGGTACCGAGGCCGGTCAGCGCGACCTTGCCCTTGAAGTCCGAGGTGGACAGGTAACGGGCCGCGGCGGCGATGCCGACCGTCGTCGGCGAGATGATGCCCTTGAGGTCGGGGTAGGTCTGGAGCAGCGCCGCCGTCTTGTCGAATGAGGTCTGGTCGTCGTCGTCGCCGTAGACGGTGTCCACGAGGGTGACGTTCGGGTGGTTGGCCTCGAGCTCCTCCGTCATGAGCTCGATCCACTCGTTCTGGTTCGTCGCGTTGGCGGAGGCCGACAGGATCGCGACCTCTCCCTCGTCGCCGATCTGCTCGGTGATGAGGTCGACCTGGGCCTTCGCGATGCCCTCGGCGGTCGCCTGGTTGATGTACAGGTCGCGGCAGTCGGGGTTCGTGTCGGAGTCGAAGGTGACGACCTTCGTGCCCGCGTCACGTGCCTCGTTGAGGGCGTCGCAGATGGCTTCGGGGTCGTTCGCCGAGACGACGATCGCTCCGGCGCTCTGCTGCGTGAGGGTGTTGATGTAGCTCACCTGGGCGTCGGGGCTCGCCTCGGCCGGACCGACCTCGGCGTACGTGCCGCCGAATTCCTCGATGGCCTTCTCGCCGCCGGCGTCCGAGGTGTCGAAGTAGGCGTTGCCGAGGTTCTTCGGGAGGAAGGTGATGGCGTAGTTGGCGTCGCCGCCCTCACCGCCGCCGCTTCCGGAGTCGCCGCCGCTCGCCGAGCAGCCGGTGGCGACGAGCGCGAGGCTCACCGCCACCGCCGTGAGTGCTGTGGCCCGGCGCGTGCGCGAGCCGATGGTGGGAAACGTCATCGTTCCTGCCTTTCGTTGGGTTCCCGAGGTGTCGGCCCCGGGGACGGTGGGGGTGCTGTGGCCGCCGAGGGGATCGGGACCGGTGGTGCGGGTGTGGTGCGGTGGGTCAGGATCCTCCGCGCGGGGGCGCGGCGGTCCGGGTCCCCCCTGGCCTCTGCCGCATGCGCTGCAGCCAGGCCAGGAAGCTCGTTGACACCACGGAGAGGACGAGGAGCGCTCCCGTGATGATGTTGATGACGTCGGAGGTGACGTTGGCGAGACGCAGGGCGCTCGCGATCACCCCGATGAGGATGACTCCGGCGAGGACACCGTGGAGCGCGCCCCGTCCGCCGAAGATCGAGACGCCGCCGAGCAGGACCGCCGCGATGACCTGGAGCTCGAGGCCGGTCGCGTTGTCGCCACGCGCGCTGCCGTAGCGGAGCGTGTAGTAGATCCCGGCGAGTGCGGCGACGGCTCCGGAGAGCACGAACAGGATGAACTTGGTCCGGTCCACATTGACGCCCGAGAAGACCGCGGCCTCGTCGTTCAGGCCGATCGCGAAGATCCCGCGCCCGAATCGCGTGAAATGGAGGAGCACCGCGAACACGACCGCGAGGAGGGCTATCGGGATGACGACCGCCGGGATCGCGGTGTCGCCGATCTTCGACTTCGCGAGGTCGGTCCAGAACTCGGGGAAGTCGGTGACCGCCGTCGTCCCGAGGAGGCCGACGGCGAGCCCGCGGTAGAGGGCGAGCGTTCCGATGGTCACGGCGAGGGACGGCAGTCCCACGACCGTGACGAGGAATCCGTTGAGTGCTCCGCCCACGGCACCCGCCACGATGGCGGCGAGCGCGGCGAACTCGAACGGGACGCCCGCCTGATGGAGGGTCCCTGTGAGGACACTCGCGAGTCCGACGGTCGACGCCACGGAGAGGTCGATCTCGCCCGTCACGATGATGAGTGTCATCGGGAGGGCGATGAGGAGCGCCGGCGCGATATCGAGGAAGAGGTACGTGATGGTGATCGGCTTGCCGAAGTTGGCGACGCCGGCTGAGGCGACGACGATGACGATCACGAGGAGCGCGATGACCGCCATCTCACGGGTGACGAGGATGCGCTGCCAGGCGGGACGGCCGTAAGTGCGGAATGCGCGGGTCTCCGCGGTCTGTGCTGTCGTGGCGGTCATGCGGAGTCGTCCCTGTCCTCGAGGAGCTTGCGGGATTGTCGGAGGGAGAGGACGCGGTCGAGAACGATCGCTCCGATGATGAGGAGACCGACGACGGCGCGCTGCCAGAAGTCGGGGACCCCGAGGATGGGGAGCGCCCGGTTGATGGTGAGCAGGAGGACCGCGCCGATCGCTGCGCCCCACACCGTTCCGCTGCCGCCGAAGATCGCGACCCCGCCGATGACCGCCGCTCCCACGGCGTCGAGCTCGTAGCCCGAGCCCGCTTGCGAGTTGATGGTCCCGTAGCGGGCGACGAAGAGGACGCCGGCGAGGCCCGTGAGCGCGCCGCTCACGACGAACGCCGAGAGGATCCGTCGCGTGACCGGGAGTCCGTAGAGGCGCGCGGCGTCCGGGTCGGATCCGATCGCGTACAACTCGCGCCCCGCGCGGATGTTCCGCATGTAGAGGCCGGCGATCACGAGGACGACGATCGCGATGATCGTGAGGTAGGGGATGGTGAGGAACTGGCCGGTGCCGAGGGCGAGGAACTCCTTCGGCATGTCCGAGGCGTTGATCCGGTCGCTGCCCGTCCACGCCACGTTGATTCCGCGGTACGCGTAGAGGGTTCCGAGTGTGATGACGAGCGCCGGGACCTTCGCGAAGGCGACGAGCGCGCCGTTCACGAGTCCGAGGAACGCGCCGAAGAGGACGGCCCCGACGACCACGAGGCCGATCGGGATCCCGGGGACATCGAGGAAGAGGCGCCCCGTCAGGTAGGCCGTGAGCCCGAGGATCGAGCCGACGGACAGGTCGACGTTCCGGGTGATGATCACGATCGACTGGCCGACCGCGAGCAGGATGAGGATCGACGGCGTGAGGAGCATGTCGCGCCAGCCGTCGGGGCTGAAGAGGAACGTGGGGTTCTTCGTCGTCGCGGCGGCGACGATGATCACGAGCGCGAGGAGGATGCCGGTCTCGCGCGCCTTCACGAGCGAGCCGAGGCCGTGCGCGAAGGCGCCGCTGCGCGGGGTCGCGCTGCGCGTCGGGGGAGTGATGGTCGAGGTCATGCCGCGTGCTCCGAGCTCTGGGTGGCGGCGAACATCACGGCTTCGCTCGTGGCGTCGGCCCTGTCGAGTTCCGCGGTGATCCGGCCCTCGCGCATCACGAGGACCCGATCGGCCATGCCGAGCACCTCCGGGAGCTCCGACGAGATCATGAGGATGCCCATGCCCTCACCGGCGAGGCGGGAGAGGAGACGGTGCACCTCGGACTTCGTCCCCACGTCGATGCCACGGGTCGGCTCGTCGATGATGAGGACGGTCGGGTTGGTGGCGAGCCACTTGCCGAGCACGACTTTCTGCTGATTGCCGCCCGAGAGGGTCCCGGCGATCGTGTCGAGGGCGCTCGTCTTCACCTCGAGGCGGCTCGACCAGACCCGCGCCGCGGCGTTCTCCGCGCCGCTCGTCAGGAGGCCGAGCTTCGAGAGCTGCTGCCGGATGGACATCGTGATGTTGTGGGCGACGGTGGAGTCGAGCACGAGTCCCTGCTTGCGGCGGTCCTCGGGAACGAGGGCGATTCCGGCGCGCATCGCGGCGACGGGGTTGTGGGCGGGGATGCGGGTGCCCTTGAGCGTCACCGACCCCGTGTCGTAGCGGTCGACCCCGAACACGGCCCGGGCAACCTCGCTGCGTCCGGCGCCGACGAGTCCGGCGAGCCCCACGATCTCGCCGGACCGGACCTGGAGGTCGATGTCGTGGAAGACGCCGGCTGAGCCGAGGCCTCTCACATCGAGGAGGACCTCGCCGATCTCGGCCTCCTGCTTGGGGTAGAGGTCGGCGACGTCGCGCCCGACCATCTCGCGCACGACGCGGTCGACTGTCGTCTCGGTCGTCGAGGTGGTGGAGATGTACTCGCCGTCGCGCATCACGGTGATGGTGTCGCAGAGGTCGAAGACCTCGTCGAAGCGATGCGAGATGAAGAGGAGCGCACGGCCCTCGTCGCGCAGGCTGCGCGCCACGGCGAAGAGCCGCTCGACCTCGACGCCCGAGAGCGCCGCCGTGGGCTCGTCCATCACGAGGACGGTGGCGTCGAGCGAGATGGCCTTGGCGATCTCGATGATCTGCTGATCGGCGATCGAGAGGCCCTCGGCCGGACGGTCGGCGTCGATGCGCACGCCGAGACGGGCGAAGAGGCCGGCGACCTCGGCCCGCATCGCCTTGCGGTCGATGCGGCCGAAGCGTCCGGTGGGCTGGCGGCCCATGAAGATGTTCTCGGTGACCGAGAGGTCGGGGAAGAGCGTCGGCTCCTGGTAGATCACGGCGATCCCCGCGGCCTTCGACTGGGCGGTGGACGAGAAGTCGACCGTCCGCCCGTCGAGGGTGAAGTCGCCGGCGTCACGCTGGTAGAGGCCGGCGATGATCTTGACGAGGGTGGACTTGCCCGCACCGTTCTCACCCACGAGGGCGTGGATCGAGTTGCGGTGAAGGGCGAGGCTGCCCGACGTCAGCGCGACGACGCTGCCGAACGCCTTCGTGACGTCGCGCAGTTCGAGTGCGGGGGCGACCGGTGTCCCGGGGGCTCTCGTCATTGTGAACCGTTCTTCCTTGCGTCTTTGCTCGGGTGGTGCTGCGTCTGTCCGGTGGGACCGTCGGATCGGATCCGGGGCGATATGAATCGTTTCAGATGATCGAGCGCCAATCTATTCCGGCACTCGGACCGTGTCAACTCACGTGCCCGAATCGTGATCCGTCGATGGGGTCGTCAGGCCCCCCAGCCGGACTGCGTGCCGCCGACGCGCTCGGCGGCGATCCTCTCCTGGGTGCCCGAGGCGAGGTACGCCCGCATCGGGTCGCCGGCGAGCCCGCGGCTCTCGCGCCACGCCGCGAGGTCGCCGCGGACGTCGGTGTAGAAGGCGTCCATGAGGACGTCGTTCGCCCCGAGCACGTCGCCGGCCGACTGGGCGGCGTCGAGCGCGTCGCGGTCCACCAGGAGTGCGCGGGCGGTCATCTCCTGCACGTTCAGGACCGAGCGGATCTGGCCGGGGATCTTGTCCTCGACGTTGTGGCACTGGTCGAGCATGAAGGCCACGGGGCTGTCGGCGCCGTAGCCGTCGCCCCGCACGACCTCGACGAGGATGCGGAACAACTGGAACGGGTCGGCCGCGCCCACGATGAGGTCGTCGTCGGCGTAGAAGCGCGAGTTGAAGTCGAACGAGCCGAGCTTTCCGAGCCGCAGGAGCTGCATGACGATGAACTCGATGTTCGTGCCTGGCGCGTGGTGACCCGTGTCGAGGCACACCATCGCCTTCTCGCCGAGCGCCGTCACCTGGGCGTAGGAGGTGCCCCAGTCCGGCACGTCCGTGTGGTAGAACGCCGGCTCGAAGAACTTGTACTCCAGCACGAGCCGCTGCTCGTCGCCGAGACGTGCGTAGATCTCCCCGAGCGACGCGGCCAGCCGGTCCTGACGGCCCCGCATGTCGCCCTGGCCGGGGTAGTTGGTGCCGTCTGCGAGCCAGATCTTGAGGTCGCGCGAGCCGGTCTCGTGCATGATGTCGATGCACTCGAGGTGATGGTCGATCGCCCGGCGCCTGACGGCGTCGTCCACGTGGGTGAGGCTGCCGAACTTGTAGACGTCGTCCTGGAATGTGTTGGAGTTGACCGTGCCGAGCCGGACGCCCTTCTCCGCCGCGAACTCCCGGAGGGCTGCGTAGTCGTCGACCTTGTCCCAGGGGATGTGGAGGGCGACGGCCGGTGCGAGCTGCGTGTAGTCGTTGACCGTCGCGGCGTCGGTGATCTTCTCCTGGATCGTGCGCGGGGTGCCGGGTGTGCCGAAGACCTTGAATCGGGTACCGGAGTTGCCGAACGCCCACGAGGGGAGTTCGATGGCCTGCTCGGCGAGGAGGGGCCGGATGTCACTGAACGACGTCATGAATGGTTCCATTCGTTGGTGCGGGAGCTGAGCGGGCCGAGGGGAGGCGGCGGGCTCTCGTGGACGCATCCGCCCCGGCGCTCACTCGGTGTCGGACGTCGATCCCTGTGGAGCCGGGAGGTGGAACCCTGGGGGGATGCGTGCCGTGAGGCGCGGGTCGACGTCGACATGGATGCGACTGTACACGGTTATGGAACGTTTCAATAGTGCCCGGCGGACGCGAGGTCGACGATCGCGATACGCTGTCGCCTATCCGGTAGCGGAGTCGCCGATCGGTCCGCATCTCCGGGCTCGGCGCCGCCACGGGTCGAGTTCCGCCCCTGGAGGGCCGGTCCGGTCGAGAGGACACAGATGGCGACGGTGAGCATCCGGGACGTCGCCGCGCTCGCCGGCGTCTCCGTCGGCACCGTCTCCAATGTGCTGAACCGACCGACGAAGGTGGCCGAGTCCACGGTCGTCAAGGTCCAGCGAGCGATCGACATCCTCGGCTTCGTCCGCAACGACGCCGCCCGGCAGCTCCGCGCGGGCCGCAGCCGGAGCATCGGGCTCGTCGTCCTCGACGTCGCGAACCCGTTCTTCACCTCCGTCGCCCGCGGAGCGGAAGAGGCCGCCGACGCCGCCGGTCTCAGCGTCCTCCTCGGCAACAGTGACGACGACGTCGCGCGCGAACACTCCTACCTCGACCTCTTCGAGGAGCAGCGCGTCCACGGCGTCCTCATCTCGCCGATCGGCGACGACGTCGAGCGTCTCGGGCGGCTGCACGCTCGCGGGATCCCGGCGGTGCTCGTCGACCGGCCCACCGAGGACTCGCGCTTCTCCTCCGTCGCCGTCGACGACATCGCCGGGGGCCGGGTCGCGGTCGAGCACCTCCTGGACGGCGGACGGCGCCGCATCCTCATGGTGGCGGGACCGGCGGGAATCCGTCAGGTGCGCGACCGGCTCGCCGGCGCGCGCGAGGCCGTCGCGAACACGGCGGGCGCCACACTCGAGGTGCTGTCGACGTCGTCCCTGACGGTGCTCGAGGGGCGGGCGGTCGGCGAGGCGATCGCGTCCCGACCGGCCGGCGAGCGGCCGGACGCGATCTTCGCGGCGAACGACCTCCTGGCCGTGGGAGTGCTGCAGGCTTTCGCCTTCGGAGGATCCGTACGCGTCCCCGAGGACATCGCCCTCGTCGGCTACGACGACATCGACTTCGCCGCCGCCGCGGTCGTGCCGCTCACGTCCGTCCGTCAGCCGAGCGCGCTCATCGGGCGGACGGCCGTCGAACTCCTGCTCCGCGAGGGGGAGGACCCCGATTCCGCACGCGAGCACGTGATGTTCGACCCGGAGCTCGTCGTCCGGGCGTCGACCGACGGCTGACCGTCTCGAGGTGAAACGGTCGTCGTCGTGGCCGTTCGCCGCGAGGTCTCCGCGGATGCCGACCGACCGTTCATCGAGTGGCGTGGCGAGTGGCCGATCGACGAGATCGACCCGCGCCGAGTGGCCGCCGAGCCGGGGTCATCGCGCGATGTGCAGAGCGTCCGCGATCCGGGCGACCTCGGCTCGCGTCGACGGGTCGAGTCCGCGCACGGGGCGGGGAAGGCTGTCCGGCGCGACGAGGCCGAGGTGCTCGGCGATCGCCGCGGTGACGCGGAGACTGCCGAACTCGCGGAAGAGTCGCCACAGGCGGTCGAGCCGGAGGGAAGCCGCACGCGCGGCCTCACGGTCGCCCGAGAGAGCCGGGCGACTGATGGCGAGCGCCTCGTCCGGCAGTGTTCCGCCGATCACGGAGTACCAGACGTCGCACCCCGCACCGAGTCCGACCGCCGCGAACGGATCGCCCGAGACGCCGATCGACACGGTGTCCGGGAGGTGTGCGCGGATCGACTGCACGCGCTCCGCTGCCGCGTCGGGCACGGGCGGGACGCCCGGGATCTTGATCGACGCGACGTGGGGGAGGGCGGCGATGCGCGCATACAGCTCATCGGTGAACGTGACGTGGGTGGTCCCCGGGTTGTCGTACACGACAAGCGGCACCGAGAGTCCGGCCGTGACATCCTCGAACAGGCCGAACACCTCGTCGTCGGTGAGCTTCTGGTAGCTCACGGGTGCGAGGAGCACGGCACTCGCGCCCGCCTCCTGGGCGTCGTCGGCGAGCCGCTGCACGAGCGAGGTGCGGAGGGCGCCGATGCCCACCATCACGGGGACATCCCCAGCGCTTCGCACCGCGAGCTCCGCGACCCGGCGCCGTTCCGCGCGGTCGAGGTACATGTAGGAGCCCGTCGATCCGAGCGCCGTGATCGAGTCGACGCCCGCCGCCACGAGCCGCTCGATGAGACCGACGTATGCGGCCTCGTCCACGGCGTCGTCGCGCAACGGGGTGAGGGGGAAGGCGCTCAAGCCGGTGAACATGGGGCTCCGTTCGAGGCGGATCGCGTTGGACGATCTCACTTCTCGATCTTGCCCGCTCGGCCGCGATCGTGCTCGACCAGGGTCGCATGAGGCTGTGACTTTGCAGTGAAGCGACTTCATAGTGAAGCTATCACGTAGTGTCGATTCGAGCCCGATCCGCTCCGACGAAAGGCCGGCCGATGCCCGACACCCCCCGTTCCGCACCACGCGTCCTCGTCACCGGCGCCAGCATCGCCGGCCCGGCCCTCGCGTGGGGACTCGCGAAGTCGGGATACGACGTGACTCTGCTCGAGCGCTCCGCCGAGCCGCGCGAGACCGGCCAGAACATCGATGTGCGCGGCCTCGGCCGCGAGGTCCTGACCCGCATGGGCGTCGAGGAGACGGTCCTCGCCAACCTCACGGGTGAGGAGGGCACGCGATTCGTCGACGAGTCCGGACGCGCGTACGCGGTGTTCCCGAAGGAGGAGGGGCAGGACGGCCCGACGGCCGAGGTCGAGATCCTGCGTGGTCGTCTCGCCAGCATCCTCGTCGATATCGTGCCCGACGGCGTCGACCGGTGGTTCGGGGATTTCGTCGCCGCCGTCCAGCAGGACGCCACCGGAGTCGACGTGACCCTCGACAGCGGCGCCCGGCATCGGTTCGACCTGCTCATCGTGGCCGAGGGGCGGAGTTCCCGCACACGGCGCCTCCTGTTCGCCGACGAGACCGAGCTGCGGGATTTCGGCGTCAGCATCACCTACGGCACCATCGACCGTCGACCCGATGACGTCGACACGTGGGACTGGTACACGGCCACGCGCGGCCGTGTCGCGTCCATGCGGCCGGACAACGAGGGCACGATCCGCGCGAGCATGTCGTTCGAGTCCGAGCCGATGGGGTTCGAGACCCTCCCGCGCGAGGTGCAGTTCCGCACCCTCCGCGAGCGGTACCGCGGGGCCGGCTGGCAGACGGACCGAATCCTCGACGGCTTCGCCGCGCGCCCCGAGGAGTTCTACACCCAGCGGATGGAGCAGGTCATCGTCTCGACCTGGAGCACGGGGCGCGTCGTCCTGGTCGGTGACGCCGCCTGGGGATCGGGCCCCACCGGCATGGGCACGACGCTGGCGCTGGTCGGCTCACACATCCTCACGGGCGAGCTCGCCGCCACCCCCGACGACCACGGGCGGGCCTTCGCGTCCTACGAGCGGCAGATGCGCCGCTACGCGGACAGCGCGCAGGGGCTGCCCCGGGGTGGCGCGAGACTGCTGCACCCGTCCACGGGCGTCGGTGTCGCGGGTATCCGTCTGGCCCACCGTGTGGCGGCGTCGCGGCCGGTGCGTCGCTTCTTCCAGGCGAACCTCTTGACGAGCGAGAAGCACGTCCCAGACCTAGCGGAGTACCCGCACCTGCGGGCCTGACCGCGGCGACGGGGATGTCGATGAGAGGATCGGTCATGACGACTCCGAGGAAGCACATGCTCGACGCGCTCCGGCACTACGCCGTCGGCTACCAGGACTCGGCCCATCGGCTCGCCCGCTGGATGGACCTGCCGATCGTCGACGGCACAGCCCTCGGGGAGATCATCTGGGCGGAGTACGAGGGCAGCCCGCTGACCCCCAGTCGCCTGTCCGCTCGTGTGGGCCTCACCTCCGGCGCGACCAATGCGCTCGTCAACCGGCTCGAGGACCGGGGGCTCGTCGCGCGGAGTCGCGAGAACCAGGATCGCCGGATCGTGACGCTCCGAGCCACCGATCTGGCCCGTGAGCGCGCGTCGGCGTTCCTCGACCCGTCGGCCACGGCGCTCGAGGCAGCGCTCGGTGACTACGACGACGAGACGCTCGAGGCGGTCGGATCGATCCTCAGACGGTTCGCCGCCATCCTTCCGGGGGCCGACGGGCGGGACGCGCCGACCGTGTGAGGCGTCGGTCAGTCGTTCGTCGTGCGCGAGTCGACGGCCGCGTCCGGGTCGCCCTCGCGGGAGCCGCCTCCGGCTCGCGGGGCGGATGCGAAGAGGTTGAGGCCGAGGACGCGGGAGAGGTAGGCGAGGGCACGCTGGCCGCGCACGCTGTTGCCCGCATCGTCGAGAGGGGGCGAATACACGCCGATGCCGGCCTTCCCGGGCACGACCGCGAGGATGCCGCCCGAGACGCCCGATTTCCCGGGGATCCCGATCTCGAACAGCCACTCGCCCGACCGCTCGTACAGTCCGCTCGTCGCCATCACGGCGAGCGTCGCGGTGCAGGCTTCGGGCGACACGACGTGTTGGTCGGTCACGGGGTTCACGCCGCCGTCGGCGAGGGTCGCGCCCATCACGGCCAGGTCGCGCGCGGTGACGCGCAGCGAGCACTGCTTCGTGTACACGTCCACGATCTCGAGCGGGTCCACGTCGAGTCGCCCGTAGCTCTCGAGGAGGCGGGCGATCGCCATGTTGCGCTGGTTGTGCTCGGTCTCCGAGCGGTACACGTCCTCGTCGAGCTCGAGCCGTCGGCCCGCGAAACGGGAGAGCGCGTCGTGCAGGATCTCCCAGCGCTCGTCCGCATTTCCTCCGGGGAGGAGTGCGGTCGTGGCGATCGCTCCCGCGTTCACCATCGGGTTCATCGTGTGGCCGCCGTTGAGCTCGATCGCCATGACGGAGTCGAACGACTGACCGGTGCTGTTCACGCCGATGCGCTCCGCGATGACGTCGTGCCCGACGGCGTCGCTTGCGAGGGCGTAGGTGAGGACCTTCGACACGGACTGGATGGAGAACTCGGCCTCGACGTCGCCCGCCGCGTGCACCTGGCCGTCCGTCTCGACGACGCACACCCCGAAGAGGCCGGGGTCCGCCTCCGCGAGAGCGGGGATGTAGTCGGCGACGGTGCCGCCGGTGGCCGAGGACTCGCGCCGGTGAGCGTCCTGCACCGCCTCCTCCACGCGATCCCAGGCGGGGAGGACGCCCGTGAAGACGCGCTGCTCGACCCCCTCGACGTCGATGTCCATCAGTGGCCGGCGTCGGGGTCGACTGCGCGGATGGTCGGCGTGCGGCCCGGTGTCGTCATCTCCTCAGTATGACCGCCGGTCTGTGGAGAGAGGCATATCGCATACGTCGGCGCCACGGCGCGTGCACGGCCGTCGTGACCTGGCAGGATCCCGGTATGACCACATACGACGAGCGCCTCAGTGCCGAGCTGCCGCGTCTTCAGTCCCTGTTCGGCGAGATCTACGGAAACGGGTCGCGCGCCACCGCCGAGTTCGACGGGCTCCTCCACGACCTCGAGCGTTCGTGGGGTGAGCGCTCCGCCGCCATGCGGCGCCTCGACGAGCGTCACGAGGCCGACCCGGACTGGTTCTCGTCCAATCAGATGCTCGGAGGGGTCTGCTACGTCGACCTCTACGCGGGAAGGCTCGATGGCGTGCGCTCGCGCATCCCCTACTTCCGCGAGCTCGGCCTCACCTATCTGCACCTCATGCCGTTGTTCCTCGCTCCGGAGGAGAACTCGGACGGCGGCTACGCGGTGTCGAGCTACCGCGACGTGAACCCGGCGCTCGGCACCATGGCCGACTTCGAGGCGCTCGCCGCGGAACTCCGCGAGAACGGCATCTCCCTCGTCGTCGACTTCGTGTTCAACCACACCTCGAACGAGCACGAATGGGCGCGGAAGGCTCTCGCGAAAGACCCCGTGTACGAGGACTTCTACCTGATCTTCCCCGATCGGACCATGCCCGACCGGTACGAGCTCACCACGAGGGAGATCTTCCCGGACGATCACCCGGGCTCTTTCGTCCCGCTGCCCGACGGGCGCTGGGTGTGGGCCACGTTCTACCACTTCCAGTGGGACCTCAACTACGCCAATCCCGCGGTCTTCCGCGCGATGGCGAACGAGCTCCTGCAGCTCGCGAACCGCGGCGTCAACATCCTGCGCATGGACGCGGTCGCCTTCATCTGGAAGCAGCTCGGCACCACGAGCGAGAACCTCCCGCAGGCGCACCTCCTCCTCCAGGCCTTCAACGCGGTGTGCCGGATCGCGGCTCCATCGCTGCTCTTCAAGTCCGAGGCGATCGTCCACCCCGACGACGTCGCCGTGTACATCCGCCCGGACGAGTGCCAGCTGAGCTACAACCCGCTGCAGATGGCGCTCATCTGGAACTCGCTCGCCACACGGGAGGTGAATCTGCTGTCGCAGGCGCTCGAGGAGAGGCACAACCTGCCGGAGCACACCGCGTGGGTCAACTACGTGCGCAGCCACGACGACATCGGGTGGACCTTCTCCGACGACGACGCCCGCGTGTTCGGCATCGACGGGTTCGAGCACCGACGTTTCCTCAACGCGTTCTACGTGAATCGCTTCGAGGGCAGCTTCGCGCGTGGAGTCCCGTTCCAGGACAACCCGCGCACGGGCGACTGCCGCATCTCGGGCACCACGGCGTCGCTCGCGGGTCTCGAGGCGGGAGATCCCCTCGCGATCGACCGGATCGTCCTCGCCCATTCGATCGTCCTCAGCACGGGCGGAGTGCCGTTGATCTACCTCGGTGACGAGGTGGGGCAGCTCAACGACTACGCGTCGCTCGACGTGCCCGGGCATCAGGGCGACAGCCGCTGGGTGGGTCGGCCGGACTATCCGGCCGAGCGCTACGCGGAACGCACGGATCCGTCCACCGACGCCGGCCGACTGTCGGAGCGGTTCCAGCACCTCATCGACGTGCGCAAGCGCACGGCGGAGTTCGCCGGCGGGCGGCTGGAGATCTTCCACACGCACGAGCCGCACGTTCTCGGCTATCAGCGAGCCGGAGTGCTCATTCTCGCGAACTTCTCCGAGGGCGAGCGGCGCCTCGACGCCGAACGCTTTGGCGCCTGGGGCTCGACGGCGACCGACCTCGTGTCGGGCCGCTCGTTCGACCTGTCGGAGGGCATCGTCCTCGCCCCCTACGAGTTCGTCTGGCTGCGAGCCACCGCGTCGGCCTGACGGCAAGACCCGGACGGTGCGGTCGGAGTCGCGATGATGGGGTCCGGCGTCGGACTGTGCCGTCGGCCGATCCCTACGGCTGCGTCTTCAGGTGCTCCACGAGCGAGGCGAGCACCGGCAGCTGGCCCGCGTGGATCTTGTCCGCCGCTGTGAGGAGGTCGAACCAGCGCGCCTCGTCGATCTCGGGGAACTCCACGAAGCGGCCGGATCCACGGGGGATCTCGATCTCCACGGTGTTGCTCCGGACGGCGAGGTCGCCGAGGTCGTGCTCCACCGCGAAGACCGTGACGGTCTTGGCGGACGACTGCCGGAACGCGCCGAGATCGACATAGTCGCCGTCAGGTGCAGGGATACCCGTCTCCTCCGCGAACTCGCGTCGGGCTGCGGCGAGAGGCTCCTCGTCGTCGCCGTACTCGCCCTTCACGACGCCCCACGCCCGCTCGTCCTTCTTCGCCCAGAACGGTCCGCCCGGGTGGGCGAGCCACACCTCGACGCTCTCGTCTGTGTGTCGATAGGGGAGGATTCCGGCGCTGCGCTTCACCCTGTCATTCTGCCTCGACTGCCGGAGCCCGGGTCCGGGGTCGGGCGGGGAGAAGGCGGGTGTGCCCGCCGCGAGGGGAACGCGGCGGGCACGTGCCGGCTGGGGTACCGGCAGTCTGCGGACCACGGAGGAGGACACGCGCCAGACGAGAGCGCACGAGGCCACGACGGCCACGACCACGGTGAACACCGTGTTCCCGTGAGAGGCGTCGAGGTTCATCCCATCCTGTCGGTCGAGGGCGAGTATCCGTGTGGATACCTCCGACGATACAAACCGCCAGGGAGAAAAGACAGTCGGCTAAACAGGGGACCAGGTGGATCGACTCGGTTGGGAGCGTCGCCGTGTATCCCCGAGTCGACGCGTATCGACGGTGCAAGCGCGTCGACACTGTCGACATGCGTCACCCCGATGGAGTGGATCGGGCACCCAAAAAGCCGGGTGGACGCATCCGGTGGGTCGCGGTGCGGCGATACCCACCGGATGCGTCCACCCGGGGATCATGGTCGCGCTCGGAGGCGCGGGGGCGTCCTACTTCGCGAGGAAGGTGAGGAGCGCCTCGTTGACCTCGTCGGCGTGCGTCCACAGCATGCCGTGGGGTGCGCCCTCGATCTCGACGTAGTCCGCGCTCGGAACCAGCTTCGAGAAGACGCGGCCGGTCGAGTCGATCGGGAGGATGTTGTCCGCCGTTCCGTGAACGATGAGCGCCGGCACGTCGATCTTCTTCACGTCCTCGCGGAAGTCCGTGAGCCACGTGGGCTGGGCGGCCGTGGCGGCGAAGGGGGCCGAGCCGATCGCGGTGATCCAGCTCGCGTGCGAGGCCTCCGTGCTGAGGCGCGACGGGATGTTCTCGTCCTCGTTGTAGAAGTTCTTGAAGAACTCGGTGAAGAACGCGTAGCGGTCCTTCGTCGCGCCCTCGAGCAGTCCGTCGAAGACCTCCTGCGGCACGCCCGTGGGGTTGTCGTCGGTCTGGAGGAGGAACGGCTCGAGGGATCCGAGGAACGCGGCCTTCGCGATGCGCTCGGAGCCGTAGGTTCCGAGGTAGCGGCCGAGCTCGCCCGTGCCCATCGAGAAGCCGACGAGCACGACGTCGTTCAGGTCGAGTGTCGTGAGGACCGTGTTCAGATCGGCGGCGAACGTGTCGTAGTCGTAGCCGGTCGTGACCTTGCTGGAGTTGCCGAAGCCGCGGCGGTCGTACGTGATCACGCGGTAGCCGGCGGCGAGGAGTGCGGCGGTCTGCTTCTCCCACGATGCGCCATCGAGGGGGTATCCGTGGATGAGGACGACGGCCTGGCCGGTGCCGTGGTCTTCGTAGTACAGCTCGATGTCGGTGCTGTTCTCGGTTCCGACGGTGATGTAACCCATGGTGTGGTTCCCTTCGAGTGATCTGGTGGATCGTTTCGGCTGAACTGATCCGTCATCGGAGAACGATCGTTCTCCGATGGCTCCCACTCTAGAGAACGTTCGTTCTCTCCGTCAAGTACACTGGGTGACATGACCGTGACCCTCTCGAGAACATCTCCGTCCGACGCCGGCGAGCGCATCGTCGCCGCCGCGGACGCGCTCTACTACGCGCGCGGGTTCCAGGCCGTCGGAATGGACGAGGTGCGCACGGCCGCCGGGGTCTCGCTCAAGCGGCTGTACCAGGAGTTCGCGTCGAAGGAAGCGCTCGTCCTCGCGGTGCTGCGGTCCCGGCACGCGCTCTGGGACGCGGGCGTCGAGGCCGCGGTCGAGGCGGCGGACTCGCCGCGCGACAAGGTGCTCGCGATCTACGACTACCTGTCGTCGTGGTTCGCGGACGACTCCTTCCGCGGCTGCGGATTCATCAACGCGTTCGGCGAATTGGGCACCGTGTTCCCCGCCGTGGCCGAATTCGCACGCGAGCACAAGGATTCGTTCCAGCGCTACGTCGCCGGCCTCGTCGCAGCGGCCGGCGCGCCCGCTGTCCTCGCGCCGCAGCTCGCCATCCTCGCGGAGGGGGCGCAGACGACGGCCGCGATCTCCGGGAACGCCGACGCGGCGCGCCACGCCCGTGCGGCGGCCGAGACCCTCATCGACGCCTCGCTCGCGCGCTGATCCACTCGCCGCCCGCTCCGTCGTCAGCGCGAGCCGTCAGCGCGAGTCGTCGGTGTGCGTCGTCAGTGCGAGCGCAGGGTGATGATCGTGTCGAGGAGGGCGTGAGCGACCGTGTCCTTGGAGCCGGACGCCTCCGCGACCACGTCGCCGTCGCGCCCGATCACGATCGTGGAGTTGGCGTCTGCGCCGAAGCCGGCCGTCCAGCCCACCGCATTGAGCACGAGCAGATCGGCGCCCTTGCGTGCCATCTTCGCGCGCCCGAGGTCGAGCAGGGCGTCACGATCGGGCGCCGTCTCCGCCGCGAATCCCACGACGGTCCGGCCGGGGACGGCCGCCGCGGCGAGGCCCGCGAGTACGTCGGGCGTGCGCTCGAGGACGAGCGTGAGCGCATCGCCCGTGTCGTCCTTCTTGATCTTCGACTCGGAGATCGACGCGGGCCGGTAGTCGGCCACCGCCGCCGCCATGACGACGACGTCGGCCGCGGCACTGTGCCGCTCCGTGGCGTCCGCCAGCTCGGCGGCGGTTCCTACCGGCACCACCTCCACCCCCGACAGGGCGCCGGCCGCAGCGGCCACATCGGTGTCGAGGTGCGCCGCGACGATCGTGACACGGGCCCCGCGCAGCGCCGCCGCTCGCGCGATCGCCACCCCCTGCTTCCCGCTCGACCTGTTGCCGAGGAAGCGCACGGGATCGAGGGGCTCGCGCGTGCCTCCCGCGGAGACGACCACGTGGAGGCCCTCGAGATCGAGATCCACGGGATCGGCCACCGCATCGAGCGCGAGCCGCACGATGTCGGCGGGTTCGCTCATGCGTCCCGGTCCGTCGTCCGGTCCGGTGAGGCGCCCGCTCTCCGGGCCCACCACGATCACTCCGCGCGAGCGCAGCGTCTCGACGTTGGCCACCGTCGCCGCGTTCTGCCACATGCCGGTGTGCATCGCGGGCGCGACGACGAGCGGGGCAGTGCTCGCGAGCACGGTGGTTCCGAGGAGATCATCGGACTGGCCCGTCGCGAGCTTCGCGAGAGTGTTCGCGGTGGCCGGTGCGATGACGATGAGGTCGGCCGACTGCCCGAGCGCCACGTGGCGCACGGTGTCCACGCCCTCGTAGAGGGACGTCGTGACGGGGTTGCCGCTGATGGCCTCGAGCGTGGGCAGCCCGACGAACCGGAGCGCGCTCTCGGTGGGGATCACGTGGACGTCGTGCCCCGCGGTCACGAGCAGCCGGATCGCGCCGACCGCCTTGTATGCGGCGATCCCTCCGGTGATGCCGAACACGATGGTCAAGCGCTCTGTCACGAGTGGCCTTCCTGGGGAGATGGGCGGCGGCCCCCTCTCGGAGATCGCTCGTCTAGTCTGACCTAGTTACGTCCATCACCGCCGTGGAGGCCCGCCGTGTGTACCGTCGTCGTCGGTTTCGAGCCGGGATCCGCGTGGCCGGTGACCCTGCTGGGTCTGCGTGATGAGCAGCCCGGTCGGCCGTGGGACCCGGTGGGCGCATGGTGGCCGGAGCTCGGCCCGTCCGTGCGCGGACTACACGACCGTGAGGCCGGTGGCGCATGGCTCGCGAGCGACGACGCCTCCGCTCGCGCCGCCGTCGTGCTCAATCGTCGGGAGCAGTTCGACGAACCGGCCGAGGGCTGGACGTCGCGCGGTGTGATTCCGCTCGCCGCGGTCACGAGCGGACTCGATGCGGAGGTCGTCGTGCGCACGCGCACGTTCAACCTCGTGGAACTCGCGGCCGACCGCGTCCGGTTCACGAGCTGGGACGGGGACGCGCTCCGCTCCGTCGACCTCCGGCCCGGCGTGCACATGATCACGCACGAAGGCCCGGACACCGTGGCGGTGCCGCGCGTCTCGCGGTGGGCTCCGCGCTTCGTGGCCGCGGGGCGGCCGACCGGAGAGCCGGGCGGAGCCGACTGGGATCCCTGGCTCGACGTGCTGCGCGAGAGCGCGACCCTCGCGCCCGATCACGACGACGCGATCGTGCGGGAGGACGAGCACGACGGCATCGTGCTCGCGTCCCTGTCCCTCACGGCCCTCGCGCTGCGCCCCGATCGGGCTGTCGCCCTCCGCACGGCCCGCCTGCCCGAGCCGGGCCACCTCCCCGCCACGCTCGACTGGCTCCCTTAACACTGCGACGTGCGGACATTCGTCGCCCCGAAACCGATTCGGGTGACGAACGTCCGCACGTCGCGGAGCGGGGGAAGCGGGGGAAGCGCTAGCGGGGGGAGCGGATGACGCGGGTCTCGCCGGCGGGTACGGTGACCGTGCCGCTGACGGGTGCGTCGGTCAGGAGCTCGTGGCCGTCGATCTCCACCGACGCCGCTTCCGCGCCGTGGTTGAGGAGGAAGACGAAGCGCTCGTCCTCGCTCTCGCGCACTCCCACCTCGAGGCCGGGCGTTCCGAGCCCGGGAACGGCGGTCGGCTGCGCGATCAGCTGGTCGACGAGCGCCGCGATCGCGTCGCCCTCGAGACCCGCCGACACGTAGACGGCACGGCCGCCGCTCGGGAACGTGCGCAGCGTGACGGCCGGTGAGCCGTCGAGGTGGCCGCCGCGGTAGCGCGCGATCGTCTCGGCCGACTCGGTGTGCACGTGTTCCGTCCACTCGGTCCCGCCCCAGCCGTTGTCGAGCTCGAACGTCTCGCCGTCCTGCAACGGGTAGAACTCCTCGCTCCACGCGCCGAGCACCTCGCGGAACGCGCCGGGGTACCCGCCGAGGCGAACCTGATCGTTCTCGTCGACGATGCCGGAGAAGGCGGTCACGATGAGCGTCCCGCCTGCTTCGACGAACTCAGCCGCGCGTCGGGCCGTGTCGTCGGAGACGAGGAACAACTGCGGTACCACGAGCGTGTCGTAGCCGGAGAAGTCCTGCCACGGCGACAGCACGTCGATGCCGTCACCGCGCTGCCAGAACGCCTTGTGCCATGCGCGCACCGCCTGCCCGTACGGAAGGAAGTTGTTCGGCTTCACACCGCGGCGCATGGCCCAGCCGGCCTCGTCGTCGAACAGGATTCCGACCGTGGAGGGGCGCACCCGTGAGCCCTGCACGGGCGCGAGCTTCTGCAGGTACGAACCCAGGGTCGTCACCTCGCGGAACACCTTCGTGTCCGCTCCGGCGTGGGGGACCATCGCGGAGTGGAACTGCTCAGCTCCCGCGCGGGAGGCCCGCCACTGGAAGAACATGACGCCGTCGGCGCCGTGCGCCACGTGGCTGAGCGCATTGCGGATGAGCTCTCCCGGGTTCTTCGCACGGTTGCGCGGCTGCCAGCTGACGGCGCTCGTGGAGTGCTCCATGAGCAGCCACGGCCGCCGGTCCGTCGTCATCGCCCGCATCCGGTCGCCGGAGAGCGCGACGTCCTGCTCGGGGAGCGGGTCGGACGACCGCGTGTAGTGGTCGTTCGCGAGGACGTCCATGTGCGGAGCCCATCGCGGGTAGTCCACCGCGTCGGACTCGGCGCCCACCATGAAGTTCGTGGTGATCGGGAGTTCCGGCGTGATCTCCTGCAGGAGTGCCCGCTCGGCGAGGTAGTGGTCGAGCAGCTCGTCCGACGAGAAGCGGTCGTAGTCGAGCATGAGCGACGGGTTCTTCGCATCGTTGCCGCGCGGCGGGAAGATCTCCTCGAACGACGTGAACCGGTGGCCCCAGAAGGCCGTGCCCCATGCGGCGTTGACGGCGTCGATCGTGCCGTACTTCCTCTGCGCCCAGCGGCGGAACGACACGGCTGAGGCGTCGCAGTAGCAGTGACCGTTGCCTCCGCCGAGCTCGTTGCTCACGTGCCACATCACGACGTGCTCCCGCGAGCCGTACCGTTCGGCGACGGCCCGTACGATGCGGAGCGCGTGCACGCGGAAGTCCGGGTTGCTCGGGCACCAGCCGAGGCGGGCGCCCGGCCAGTGCCGCGTCATGTCCTCGTCGATCGGCGGGAACTCGGGGTGCGCGGCGAGCAGCCAGCTCGGCGGCGCCGCCGTGGGCGTCGCGAGGTCGATGCTGATGCCGTTCTCGCCGAGGAGGTCGACGATCTCGTCGAACCACTCCCAGTCGTACACGCCCTCGGCCGTCTCGAGCAGACCCCAGGAGAAGATCCCGAGCGAGACCATGTTGACGCCGGCGCGGCGCATCAGCTCGACGTCTTCACGCCAGACGCTCCGGTCCCACTGCTCGGGGTTGTAGTCACCCCCGTAGCTCAGTCCATCGGTCGGCCATGCGAGGTCGGTGTGCGAACGGGTCATCCTTTGACTCCTCCGGAGATCAGGTCGAGACGCCAGAAGCGCTGCAGGAACAGCACCAGGGCGATGAGGGGAATGATCGCGACGGCGGCGCCGGTGATCGCGAGTGAGTAGAGGGCCGGGGATCCTGAGCCTTTCTCCAGGAGCGAGTTGAGGCCGACGGTGAGCGGGAACGTCGCCGAGTCGGCGAGCATGATGTACGGCAGCAGGAAGTTGTTCCAGATGCCGACGAACTGCAGCAGGAACACGGTGACCATGCCGGGCACCATGAGCGGCAGGACGATGCTGCGGAAGATGCGCCATTCGCTCGCCCCGTCGATCCGCGCGGCCTCGAGGGCCTCCTGCGCGATCGTCCCCTCGGCGAACACCTTGCAGAGGTAGATGCCGAACGGGCTGATGATGCTCGGGAGCAGCACGGACCACTGCGTTCCGGCGAGCCCCATGTCGGACATGAGGAGGTACTGCGGAACCGCGAGCGTGATGCCCGGGATGAGCAGCCCGGCGAGCAGGGCGCCGAAGAAGATGCGCCCGCCGGGGAAGTCGAACTTCGCGAGGGCGTATCCCGCCGCGGCGGAGACGAGGGTGGACAGCAGCCCGCCGACGCCGGCGTAGAGCAGGGAGTTGAGCGCCCACAGCCCGTACGCGCCGTTCTCGTGCGCGAAGAGCGCGACGAGGTTGTCGACGAGTCCGGTGCCCGGGGCGAACGTGAACGAGTTGAAGAGCTCGCCCGTGCCCTTCGTCGCGGCCACGAAGACCCACGCGACGGGGATGAGGCAGTAGATCGCGCCGATGAGCAGCAGGATCGTGGGGAGGAGCCGCTTCCGCTCGGCGGGCAGGCGGCGTCTCCGGATGGAAGAGCTGAGCGCGGTCATGCCATTCCCCTTCTGCTGATGCGACGGACGACGGCGAGGACGGCGAGCGACACGAGCGCCGTGCCGATCGCGAGGATCATCGACGACGCCGCGGCCGACGGCAAGTTGTCGAGGAGGAACGCGTCGCGATAGATGGACATGAGCGGCGCCCACGTGGTGGAGATGTTGTTCGTGAGCGGCTTCAGCATGGCGGGCTCGCCGTACAGCTGGAGCGCCCCGAGCAGCGCGAAGATCGCGGTGAGGATGAGAGCGGGCCCGACGAGCGGGACCTTGATCCGGAGGGCGATCTGCGTCTCGCTCGCCCCGTCGATGCGCGCGGCCTCGACGAGTTCGTTCGGGATGCTGCGGAGGGCCGTGTAGATGACGAGCATGTTGAACCCGATGCCGCCCCAGATCGTGATGTTCGCGATCGAGCCGTAGAGGTTCTGGGCGTCGAAGAACGGAATGGTCCCGAGTCCGAGCGAGCGGGTCACATACGAGAACGGGCTCGTGCTGGGCAGGTACATGAAGCCCCACATGAGAGCCGCGACCACGCCCGGCACGGCGTACGGGATGAAGATCGCCGTGCGTCCGAAGCGTGTGAAGCGGGTGGCCTGCGAGTCGAGCAGGAGGGCGAAGAGGAGGGCGAGGCCCAGAGTCAGAGGAACAGCGATGATGCCGTAGATCGACAGGCGTCCGAGACCCGCGAGGAGGCTCGCGTCGGCGAGCACCTCCGCGTAGTTCTCGAACCCCACGAAGATCGTCTGCTTCGTCGAGAGGATCCCGCCGCCGACCTGGCGCTGGGCGAAGAAGCTCATCCCCAGTGCGTAGCCGAGCGGGATCACCGTGAACAGCACGTACAGGATCATCGCCGGGGCGCTGAAGAGGTACGGGGCGACCCGCGACCGGAGCGCTGAGCGGCGCCCCGGTCGCTTCGGGCGGTGCTTGTCGATCGGAGCGGGGACCGCTGGGGCCCCGACCGAGTCGGTCGTGACGAGTGTGGCGTCTGTCATGGTGTTCCTCCGGTCAGGGCCTCGCCCCCGGAATCAGTTGCCTTCCTTCACGTTGAAGCCCTGCTTCTTCATGTCCTCGACCACGGCCTTCTGCGTCGCCGTGAGGGCGTCAGCCCACGAGGTGCCGTTCGCGACGGCGGCGTTCATGGCGTCCGTGAAGGCGGCGGCGGCCACGTCGGTGTTCGGGCCCCACGTGACGGGCTTCGTGTTCTTCGAGATCTCGGCGACGACCTCGTAGTAGTCGGTCTGCTGCGGCATGAGCGTGGGCGGCTCCTGCTCGGTGGCGATCTCCTGGGCGGAGAGTGCGGCCGGGTAGGCGTTCTGAACGTTGAGGACCATCTCGGATCCCTCTTCGCTCGCGTTCAGCCACTTGGCGAACTCGGCGGCCTCCTCGGGGTGCTCGCTCGTGGACGTGACGATGACGGACGACCCGCCCTGGAAGGAGACGGTGGGGTCGTCGGCCTCCCAGCGGGGGAGCGGCGCGAGGGCCCACTTGCCGGCGGTGTCGGGGGCGACGCCCTCGATCACGCCCGGTGCCCACACGGCGGACGGCCAGGAGAGCATCGTGCCGTCGTTGAGTTCCTTGTTGTACTCGGGCGTGAGGATCGGGTCGGCCGCGATGAGGCCGTCGTCGTACATGCCCTGGAAGAAGTCCATGACCTCGCGCGACTTCTCGCCGTCGATGTTGACGGTCCAGGTGTCGCCGCTCACGGACCACCAGTCCTCGCCGGCCTGCGCGGCGACGGGGGCGTACCAGCCCCAACCGTCGGTGCTGAGCGATGCGAGCGTGAGGTCGGGGTTCTGAGCCTTGATCGTCTCGGCCGCCGTGCGGAAGTCGTCCCACGTGAGCGGGGCCTCGACGCCGTACTCGGCGAAGACGTCCTCGCGGTAGACGAGGGCCATGGGGCCGATGTCCTGCGGCACGCCGTAGGTGTGGCCGTCGAACGTGGTCTGGGCCCACGTTCCCTCGGCGAACTTGTCCTCGACGTCGGAGACGTACTCGGTGATGTCGAGGGGCACGCCCGCGACGACGAGGCGGGGGAGTGCGGTGTACTCGACGGCGGCGACGTCGGGGGCGTTGCCGGCGCGGACCGAGGTGACGAGCTTCGCGGAGGAGGTCTCTCCGCCGCCCGCGTCGGTGTACTTGACCTGGATGTCGGGGTGCGCCGCGTTGAACGCGTCGACCTCCTCCTGGGACCCGGGGGCCCACGACCAGAATTCGAGGGTGACCGGTTCGCCGGAGTCGGCGCCTCCGGTCGACGCGCAACCGCTCACGGCGATTGTCGAGAGGCCTACCGCGAGGGCGATCGCGGTAAAACGTGAAGTGCGCAAGACGTCTCCTTTGACTGAGTGCTGGGTGCAGGCTGGGCCGCATCCGTGCGGCCGCCCTCAGCATCTCCGACGTCCGCGGAGTTTGTCAAGTGACGGAACAAATCCCGTTTCGGGTCGGGATCAGAAGAACTCGGAGCTGAGCACGCGGTAGAGCGCGAGGGCGGCGGCGGCGCGAGCCCACTCGACGAAGTCGTAATCCGGCATCGCCACCTCGACCTCCTCGTCGCTCAGGTGCACGCGTCGGAGCGCCGTTGTGAACGCCTCGATCCGGCCCCCGAGCACCGTGTGGCTCTCGCCCGTGAGCACGAGTTTGTGTGGATCGAGGAGGTTCGCCACGTGTCCGGCGGCCGTGCCGAGACCGGTCGCGGCGCGCTCCAGAACGGCCGTCGCGAGCGGGTCTCCCTCTGCCGCGAGGGCCGCGATCTCGGCGAGGCTCGAGGCCTCCGGAACGGCCTGCTGGATGGCTCGTGTCGACGTGACGCTCCACAGGCACCCGCGGTGTCCGAGCGGGCATTCCGGTCCGTCGTCGAGCACGGGCACGTGGTCGAAGCGCCCGGCGGCCCGGCGCGCTCCGCGGAGGATCTGCAGGTGTGTGACGACACCGAAGCCGATCTCCTCGCCGATCGAGATGAGCACGAGGCTGTCCTGGCCTTCGCCGAGCTGCGGCCACTGCTCGAACGCCGTGAGGGCCACGACGTCGTCGTCCACCCACAACGGGATGCCCCACTCGGCCTCGAAGCGGTCGAGAAGGGCGTCGTCCACCGCCCGGATGCGTGCGGCGGCCGAATCGAGTCCCACGCGCGCGAGCGGGCCGCACACCGCCACGCCGGCCACGCGGAACGACTCCGTCGCCGACCTCAGGAAGCGCGAGGCCACGTCGACGAGCTCGTCGGGGGTCTCCGTCGAGAGCGTCGCGCTGTCCTCCCACACGACGCGCCCGTCGAGGTCTACGAGCGCCGCGATCACCTCCATGCCGTGGAGGTGCAGCCCGAGGAACTGGTATGCCGTGGTGACGGCGTGGAGCATCTCGGCTGGCCTGCCCGTGCTGGAGCGCTGCTCGCGCTTCCCCTCCACGATCAGGCCGGCCTCCTCGAGGTCGCGCGTGATCGCCGTGAGGCGTGTGCGGGACACGCCGAGGCGGCGCGCGATCTCGGTGCGCGGCAGACCGCGACGCCAGAGGACCTGGTTGAAGGCGGCCTGTGTCGTGGGGTGGAGCTCCGGCCAGCGGTGGACTCCGCTCGACCCGTCGGTGGGCGCGCCCTCGTTCATCGCGGCAACATTAGCAGAGCGCGCACGGCCCGTCGGGGCGGTCGCGCGCCGCCTCGCCGGGCCGGGCGGCCGGCCGGAGATCACCCCGCCTCGATCGCCGCGATCGCGGCGACGACGGGGGTGCCCCTGCTCTCCTCGATGGTCACCACGAGGCGGTCGGTCTCGATCGGCCGATCGAGGCGGATGACGCGCCTGTAACCGACGGAGAGGGCCTCGCCGACGAGCTGTGCGCGACCGTCGACGGAGGCGTGGACGGTGACCCGTTCGATGCGCTGCCCGAGCCGGATGTCCTCGCTCAGGACAACGGCTTCGACCGCTCGTGGCGCGTCGAACGCGACCGTGACGGCAGGCAGGGGGTCGATCGTCTCGGGCTGCCAGCTCGCGTCCGGCGACGGCCCGAAACCTGTCGGCGGAGCGGATGCATCGGGGGCCGTGGACGACGGGGTGAGGGTCGAGGGGATCACCCGGGCGCGGAAGCCCGCGATCAGCCGGCCGAGACGCTCGAGCTCGCGCACGTCGGGCTCGGCGACGAGGCCGTGCGCGTTCGGCGGCACGTTGAGGAGGAAGGTCGCGTTGCCGCCGACCGAGCCGCACCAGATGTCGAAGAGCTCCTCGGCGGTTCGGACGGCGTCGTCCTCGGCCGGGTGGTGGAACCAGCCGGGCCGGTTCGACGTGTTCACCTCGGCCGGGTACCAGACGAGATCGTCGAGGTGCCCGGCGAGGGCCTCGCGGCTGCCGAGGTCGTCGTCGTTGCTGCGGACGAGGCGGGAGAACTCGCCGTCGTCGACCTGCTGCGACTTGTCGGCGATGCGCTCGATGTCGCGCAGCGATCCCGGCACGACGCTCCACTCGTTCGTACGTGTGTGGCCGGCCTCGTTGCCGCACCAGCGCACGTCGGGTCCGCAGACGCTGATGACCGCGTCGGGCTGCAGGCGGCGGATCGCCTCGTAGTAGCGGTCCCAGTCGTAGGTCTGCACGCGGCCGTCCGGTCCCTCGCCGTTCGCGCCGTCGAACCACACCGAGAAGACGCGGCCGTAGCGCGTGAGCAGCTCGGTGAGCTGGGCGACGAAGACGTCGTCGTAGGCGGTGCCGGAGCCGTACGTCGGGTCCGTCCGGTCCCACGGCGAGAGGTACACGCCGAACTCGAGCCCGTGACGGCGGGCGGACTCGGCCACGTCGGCGACGAGGTCGCCCTGCCCTCCGCGCCACGGCGAGGCCGCGACGGAGTGCTCGGTCGTCTCGGTCGGCCAGAGACAGAACCCGTCGTGGTGCTTCGCGGTGAGGATGACGCCACGCATGCCCGCACTCGCGATCGCGCGCATCCACTGGTCGACGTCGAGCGCGTCCGGGTCGAAGAGCGCGGGATCCTCGTGGCCGAGCCCCCACTCCCTGTCGGTCATCGTGTTCATGCCGAAGTGGATGAAGGAGTAGAACTCGAGGGATTGCCACGCGAGCTGTCGCTCGTGCGGCCTCACCGCCGTGAGGATCTCGATGTCGCTCGTCGACGCGGGGACCGGTGCGGTCATGGGCACTCCTTCGTGTTTGTGTCGTCGGTTGACAAACCTTGACGAGCCTAGTGAATCCCGCACGCCGTGTCACGGAGTTTCGACGGATTTCGATCCCGTCGCCGGCGCGACGACCGGCCGGACCGCGTCGGGTAGCGTCGGAGCGTGAGCTACACCGTCCGCACCGCCTCCGTCGCCGACATCGATCCCGTCACGCTCTACCGGATCCTGCAGGTGCGCATCGACGTCTTCATCGTCGAGCAGTCCGCCGCCTACGCCGACATCGACGGCCGCGATGTGGAGCCCGGGGCCGAGCTCATGTGGGCGGAGGAGGACGGCCGCGTGCTCGCGACCCTGCGCATCCTCGATGAGCCGCAGGCCGGAGCGAGCCGCATCGGTCGCGTCGCCACGGCCGCGTCGGCACGAGGTCGGGGCATCGCGGGCGATCTCATGCGCCGGGCCGTGGAGCGCTGCCTCGAACGCCGGCCGTCGTCACCGATCCTGCTCGATGCGCAGTCCCACCTCGCGGACTGGTACGGCCGCTTCGGCTTCGTCGTGGAGGGCGAGGCGTTCACCGAGGACGCGATCCCGCACCGCCGGATGCGACGACCCGCCGCCTGAGCGGGCTGAGCGATCCTCAGGAAGACCTTGTCCTGTGGCGGGTGGCGCCGTTAGCGTTCGGCCATGGCGGAGCGGATCGACAACCCATGGTGGAGCGAGGGCTGGCGGCTCGTGCGCGAGCGGTTACCCGAGGTCGTCACGCCGCGGCGGCGACGTGTGCTCGCCGTCATCGTGGTCGCGAGCGTGCTGCTCGGAACCGGCGGCGTCCTCCTCCTGCTCCGTGACATCGACGGTGTGAGTGGTCCACAGGGATGGGGGATCCGCGTCCTGTTCGCGCTCCTCGTCGTGGACCTCTCGCTCGGTGTCTGCTTCCTGGTGTGGGGCCATCTCGACAGGGAGCCCGATTATCGGGCCGGGCGGGTGTCTGTCGGCCTCGAGGAGGCGTTCGACCTTCGGAAGCCCGTTCCCGCGTTGTCCCCCGAGCTCCGGGAGGAGGCGACGATTCACATCCGCCGAACGCAGCGCGCTCTCCCCGTCACCATCGTCGGGCACGGGCTCGTCAACCTCTACCTTCCGATCGCACTGGCGATCATGGTGGTGAGCGGCTTGTGGGTCTCGAGCGCCTGGATCTTCTTGGGAGTGTTCCTCCTGAACATTCCGCAGCCGATCTGGTTCCTCAAATGGCTCGGCAGCACGCCCGCGCAGCTCCGCCGGATCGAGTCGGCGCCCGAGCCGCCTCTGTACCGCGGCCCGAAGGCGTGGGGCATCGAGGCGCCTCGCAAGGCCACCGAGGGGGACGCGAGCGCGGGTTAGTGTCGGGACATGAGCGCATGGACCGAACACGTCATCTGGTGGCACGTCTATCCGCTGGGATTCGTCGGAGCGGACACGACGGGAGCTGATCGCACGCCCACGCACGAGCTGCGGCGCATCGAATCGTGGCTCGACTACGTGGTCGAGACGGGGGCGAACGGGCTCGCGCTCGGACCGGTGTTCGCGTCGTCGACGCACGGCTACGACACGATCGACTACTTCCGCGTCGACGAGCGGCTGGGCGACGAAGGCGACCTCGTGTCGCTGTTCGACGCGGCGCACGCGAAGGGCGTCCGGGTGATCCTCGACGGCGTCTTCAACCACGTGGGGCGGGAGTTCGAGGACCCCTCGCTCGTGCGGGCGGACGGGGTATTCGAGGGGCACGACGCTCTCGTGGAGCTCGACCACGACGACCCGGCGGTCGCCGACCTCGTGGCGCGCGTCATGATCCACTGGCTCGATCGCGGCGCGGACGGCTGGCGCCTCGACGCCGCCTACGCGGTGCCGCCGGCGTTCTGGGCGAGTGTGCTGCCGCGGGTCCGTGAGGCGCACCCCGACGCGTACATCGTGGGTGAGGTGCTGCACGGCGACTACGCCGCGATCGTGTCCGAGTCCGGCATCGACGCGGTGACGCAGTACGAGCTGTGGCAGGCGAGCTGGCACTCCATCGCGGACGCCAACTTCTTCGAGCTCGACTGGACGCTCACCCGCCACAACGAGTTCCTCGACACGTTCGTGCCGTACACGTTCGCCGGCAATCACGACGTGTCGCGGCTCGCGACGCGCATCCCCGACGAACGGCATCGCGCGCACGCGCTCGTGCTGCTGTTCCTCCTCGGCGGGACGCCGTCCGTCTACGCGGGGGACGAGCGCGGCTTCGAGGCCGTGAAGGAGGAGCGGGTCGGCGGCGACGACGCGATCCGTCCCGAGTTCCCGTCGGATCCTTCGGAGCTGCGAGGCGGCGAGGATGTCCTCGCGCTGCACCAGCAACTCATCGGCGTGCGGCGCCGACATGCGTGGCTGCACCGGGCCCGGAGTCGTACCCTCGCGCTCACGAACACGACGCTCGTGCTGGAGGTTTCTGCAGGGGACGAGCGCCTCACCGTGGCCCTCAACATCTCGGACGAGCCGCTCCACCTCGACGCGGTCGACGGCGCATCCGCCTCGCAGCTCGTGGCCGGCTCGCTCGACGGACGCGCCGTTCCGCCGCACGCCTGGGCCGTCCTGGCCTGAGGCGGATCAGTGGCCTGAGACGGATCAGCGGGCGGCTGCCGCCTTCGCGGCGCGGCGACGGTCGCGTTCCGCGTCGGCGGCCGCAGCTTCCTCTGGGGTCGGCGCGGTACCACCGAGGTGGCGCGGCTGCCACCACTGACCCGTACCGTCCTGGCCGTAGTCGGCCTGCAGTTCGTCCGTGAGCGCCTGGAGTCGCGCCTTGAGCTCTGCCGTCTTCTCCGCCACCGAGTCGTCCGGCGAGACCGGGATCGGGGTGTCGAACGCGTAGTCGACCTCCACGCCGATGCGGTCCCGCAGCCGGATCTTGCGGTTCTTGGTGAGCAATCGCTGCCCGCCCCAGACGGCGACGGGGATCACCGGGACGCCCGCCTCCGCCGCGAGGCGCACCGCACCCGACTTGAGGTCACGTACCGTGAACGACGCGCTCACGCCGGCCTCCGGGAAGACGCCGATGATCTCGCCGCGACGCAGCGCCGCGACGGCCGCAGCGTAGGCGGAGGCCCCGGCGGACATGTCCACCTCGATGTGCTTCATCCCGCGCAGAAGCCAACCCACGACGGGCTTGTCGAACGCCCGCTTCGTGGCCATGAAGCGCACCCGGCGGCGCGTGTGCAGCCAGGTCTGCCACTCGACGAGCGCGAACTCCAGGTACCCGAAGTGGGTCATCGCGAACACGGCTCCGCCCTCGCGCGGGATGTGCTCGAGACCGGTGGCGCGACGCTTCAGACGCCAGGCGCCGAAGAGGGCGCGGCCGAGTGCGACGGCGGTGGAGTAGATGGGCTCGGACGGGCGACGGGGCATGGCATAAGCGTAGGCCGCGTCTCCGCGTAACGCCTGGGGAATCCACGGGCTTGCACCCCGTCCCCGCGTCCGGTATCCCGTTCGCCCCGTCTCGTCTCGTTCCACCCCACCCGGCGCAGACGCACTACCTCGCGGGGTGGGGAGCGTGGGGTGGGGGGAGAGCGCGGGGTGGGGAGGGGCGGCGGGGTCAGGCCAGGGTGCGGGCCGCGTAGGCGGCGAGGTCGGGCCAGCGGGACTCCGCGCCGCCCTCGTGGTCGTTGAACTCGTACACGTCGATGTCCTTCGAGCCGCCGTAGCGGTTGAAGGCCGCGAACACCGTGGACGGCGGGCACGTGGCGTCCTGCAGGCCCGTGGAGAACAGGGCCGGGGCCGTCGCGCGGCTCGCGAAGTTGACGCCGTCCACGTAGCTCAGCGTGCGGAACACCGTCTCACGCTGTCCGCGGTGGATGCGGAGGTAGGCGTTGACCTCCCCGTACGGGTCGCGGTCGGACATGCCGACGGCGCGCTCGAAGTGGCAGAGGAAGGGCACGTCGATCATCGCGGCCGCGAGGTCGTCGCGAAGGCCCGAGACGGCGAGGGTGATGCCGCCGCCCTGGCTGATGCCGGTGATCGCGATGCGTGACGTGTCGATTCCGGGAAGCTCGCGGACCGCGTCGACGCACAGCACAGCGTCCGTGATGAGACGGCGGTAGTAGTACGTCTCCGGCGCCTCGATGCCGCGCGTCATGACGCCGGGGAAGCTCGGTCCGGCGCCGTGCGGGTCGGCCGTGACACCGCCGCCGCCCCACGTGGCGCCCTGTCCGCGGGTGTCCATGACGACGTACGCGTACCCGGCGGTGGGCCACGCGAGGCGCTCGTGGGGCAGGCCGCGTCCGCCGCCATAGCCCACGTACTCGACGATGACGGGGAGGTCAGCCGTCTCTCCGGCTGGACGGATGTACCAGCCGCTGATGGGGTCGCCGGCGAAACCGGGGAAGGTGAGGTCGTAGATGTCGACGCCGCGGAGGGCCGACTCGATCTTCGTGATCGTGGGGCCGTCGCCGCGCATGGCGCGCGACTCCGCGAGGGTGCGCGTCCAGAACTCGTCGAAGTCGTCCTCGACGCGGACGTCGGGGCTGAACGTCCTCAGCTCGGACTCGGGCAGATCGAATCGCGCCATCGATGGGGTCCTCTCACCTCACGGAATTCCGACCCTACCGCTCGTGAGGTGTCGCACCGTGTCGCCCGGAGTCGCGCGGCGGCGACGGATCGCGACACCTCAGGGGAGGCGGGGTCCGGAGCGGACGGCGATGTCGGCGAGGACGGCGTCGATGAGACGCAGAGCGCGCTCCGTCGCCATGCGGTCAGACCGTTCGGCGGCCCGGGCCACCGCGATCCCGTCGGTGACCGCGAGCACGAGCGCGGCGTCGTCGGCCGTGACCGACGACTCAGGGAACGCGTCGGTGAGGAGGCGCAGGAGCACGTCCTCTGTGCGGGCCCAGTCGGTCGCGTGGAGCGCGCGGATGCCGGCGTCGGTCGTGGCCCTTGCGGCGAAGGCGGTCCAGACGATCGCCTCCTCCGTCCCCTCGTCCGTGACGCAGGAGATCTCCGAGCAGAACACCCGCAATCGCGCCTCGGCCGTCTGCTCCTGCTCCAGCAGGGCGCGGACGCGTGCGCGGAACCGGTCGTTCACGGCCGTCATGGCTCCGACGATGAGGTCGTCCCGCGTGGGGAAGTTGTGCTGGACGGAGCCCACCGAGACCCCGGCCTGAGCGGCGACGTTGCGGATGCTGAGGGCATCGCTGCCCCGAGTCGCGAGCACCGTGACGACGGCGTCGAGGATGATCTCCCTGCTCCCGCGTCGACCGGCCACCGTCGTCCTCTCGATTTCGTCGTCCCTCGTAGGCTACGGTGAGATCGTGACCAATACGAACGTATTGCCGGCCGCTTCCCATCGCACGGCGCGCATCGCAGCCATCGACGTCGTCCGCGGCGTCGCCATCATCGGTACCCTCGGGACGAACATCTGGGTGTTCTCGCACCCATGGGGACTGCTCGGGATGCTCTCGGCGCCGGTCACACCCGAGACGCCGGACGCGGCGGCGGTGACGCAGCTCGTGTTCATGACGCTGACGCAGGGCAAGTTCCTCGCGTTGCTCTCCCTCGTCTTCGGGATGGGGGTCGCCATCCAGCACGGTGCCGCGGTGCGCCGCGGGGCGCGCTGGCCCGGCCGCTACCTCTGGCGTGCGACGCTCCTGTTCCTCGACGGCGCGATCAACTACGTCCTCATCGCGGAGTTCGACGTGCTCATGGGCTACGCGGTGACGGGGGCCGTCGTCGCGTACCTGCTGCTCACGAGCCCGCGCGCCCAGCGAAGGATGATCGCCGTGTTCGGAGCGCTGCATGTCCTCGTCATCACCGTCATCGTCGCGGCGATCGTCCTGACCGGGGCGAACGGCGACGCCGCGCTCCCGAACGGCCGGAACCCCTACGCGGACGGGACGTTCCTCGACCTCGTGCTCTTCCGCCTCGACAACCTCGTCGTCTTCCGCGCCGAGGCGGTGCTCATCGGGTTCCTCTCGCTCGCGCTCTTCCTCCTCGGTGCGCGCCTCTTGGGGGTGGGCGTGTTCGCACCGGAGGGCGCGCGCGTCCGCCGGCGGCTGCTCGTCGCGGGCGCGATCGCGCTCCCCGTGGACGTCGTTCTCGGGGTCGCCGGTGGCACCGCCGGGCTCTTCGCGGAGCGCTACCTCCTGGCCCCCATCGTCGCACTGGGGCTCCTCACCCTCCTCGCGGAGCTCAGTCTCCGTCTCGGCACCGACGGGTGGATCGCCCGCCGAGCGCGTGAGGTGGGCCGCGTCGCCCTGAGCGCGTACATGCTCCAGAACCTGCTGGCCGGAGCGCTCTTCTACGGCTGGGGTCTCGGCCTCGCGGAGAGCGCGGCGGGTGCACGCGTTCCCGTCACGATTGCGGCCTTCATCGTGCTGACCGCCGCCATCGTGGTGCTCGCGCACCTCTGGTTGCGTCGCTTCGAGCTCGGCCCCGTCGAGTGGCTCTGGAAACGCGCGGCGCAGCTCGGCACGCGCGCCTAGCGGAGGTCAGAGGGCGGCGACGCGCGTGACGCGGATCACCGCGATCCCCTGCTCCTCCGAAGCGGCGAGGTCGACGTCGGCGAAGATGCGCCAGTCGTGGTCTCCGTCCGGATCGTCGAGGATCTGCTGCACGTGCCACACGCCCTCAGACGGCTTCTCCTCGATGTCGAGCATGCGCGCGCTGCGGGCGTCCGGGCCCGTGCCGATCGACTCGTGCTGCGCGTAGTACCCGTCGAGCGCGTCGCCCCACTCGTCGAGTCCGAAGCCGTCGGCGCCGTCGAGTTCGGCGAGGCCCGCGTCGTCCTCGAGCGCGGCGAGCTGCACGCGTCGCCACAGCTCGTTGCGCACGAGCACCGTGAACGCGCGCCGGTTGCGCAGCACGCTCGGCGGGGGCGGCGGCGCGACGGGAGCCGTGGGGTCGATCGACGGGTTGATGAGCTGCTCCCACTCGTCGAGCAGGCTCGAGTCCACCTGGCGGACGAGCTCACCGAGCCATTCGACGATGTCGAGCAGCTCCTCGCTCTTGAGCTCCTCCGGTACCGAATGGCGGAGCGCGCGGTAGGCGTCGCCGAGGTAGCGGAGCACGAGGCCCTCGCTGCGGCCCAACTGGTACAGCGACGTGAACTCGCCGAACGTCATGGCCCGTTCGGCCATGTCGCGCACGACGGACTTCGGCTTCAGCTCGTAGTCGCGCACCCACGGCTGGCTCTGCGCGAAGGTCTCGAAGGCGCCGTTGAGGAGCTCCTCGAGCGGCTTCGGGTACGACACCTCTTCGAGCAGCTCCATGCGCTCCTCGTACTCGATGCCCTCGGCCTTCATCGCGCCGATCGCCTCACCGCGGGCCTTGAACTCCTGCTGCGAGAGCACGGGGCGCGGGTTGTCGAGCGTGGCCTCGATGACGCTCACGACGTCGAGCGCGTACTCGGGCGACGACGTGTCGAGCAGGTCGAGGGCGGCGAGGGCGAACGGCGAGAGCGGCTGATTGAGGGCGAAGTCGTGCTGCAGCGGCGCGGTCAGACGGATGATCGGACGCAGGGGAGTGCCGTCCTCCGCGGTCTCGCCGCGCACCACCTCCACGACCTCGGCGGTCACCAGGGTGCGGAAGATCTCGATCGCGCGTCGGGCGAGGGCGTACTTCCGGGCCTTCGGCTCGTGGCTTCCGAAGATCAGCTCGCGCACGTCGTCGAGAGCGTCGGAGCCGCGCGAGATGATGCTCATGAGCATCGATGCCGTGATCTGCATGCGGCTCGTGAGGGCTTCGGGCTCGGCCGCGAGGAGCTTCTCGATGCTCGGCTCGCCCCACGAGACGAAGCCCTCCGGCGCCTTCTTGCGGATGATCTTCCGCTTCTTCTTCGGGTCGTCGCCCGCCTTCTCGATCTGCTTCGCGTTCTCGATCTCGTGCTCGGGCGCCTGCACCACCACGTAGCCGGCGGTGTCGTACCCGGCGCGACCCGCGCGGCCCGCGAGCTGATGGAACTCGCGCGCGGTCAGCTGCCGCATCCTGGTGCCGTCGAACTTCGTGAGACCCGTGAGGAGCACGGTGCGGATCGGCACGTTGATGCCCACGCCGAGCGTGTCCGTTCCGCAGATCACGCGCAGCAGACCGCGGCCCGCGAGCTGTTCGACGAGGCGGCGGTACTTGGGCAGCATGCCCGCGTGGTGCACGCCGATCCCCGAACGCACGAGGCGGCTGAGCGACGAGCCGAACGTGGTCGTGAAGCGGAAGCCGCCGATCGCGTCGGCGATCTCGTCGCGCGCCTCGCGGGAGATCACCTTGATGCTCATGAGCGCCTGCGCCCGCTCCATCGCCGCGGCCTGCGAGAAGTGCACGATGTAGACGGGCGCCTTGTCGGTGTGGAGCAGCTCCTCGACCGTCTCGTGCACGGGCATGCGCTCGTACTTGTGGTGGAGCGGGACGGGGCGGTCGACGCCCGTGACCTGCGCGACGGGCCGGCCGGTGCGGCGCTCGAGGTCCTCCGCGATGTCGGTCACGTCGCCGAGGGTCGCCGACATGAGCACGAAGCGGGCGCGCGGAAGTGTGAGGAGCGGCACCTGCCACGCCCAGCCGCGGTCGGCGTCGGCGTAGTAGTGGAACTCGTCCATGATCACGAGGTCGACGAGCGCCTGCTCGCCCTCGCGGAGGGCCAGGTTCGCGAGGATCTCCGCGGTGCAGCAGATGATGGGGGCGTCCGCGTTCACGGACGTGTCGCCCGTGACCATGCCCACGTTCTCGGCGCCGAACACGTCGACGAGCTGGAAGAACTTCTCGCTCACGAGCGCCTTGATGGGGGCGGTGTAGTAGCTGCGCTCGCCGTGGGCCGTCGCGACGGCGTGGGCGGCGATCGCGACGAGCGACTTGCCGCTTCCCGTGGGGGTGGAGAGGACGAGGTTCGAGCCGGTGACGATCTCGAGGACCGCCTCCTCCTGCGCCGGGTAGAGCGTGGTGCCGCGCTCCTCCGCCCACTCCGCGAACGCGGTGTATGCGGCGTCCGGATCGTCGTCCGTCGGCATGCGTTCCAGGAGAGAGGTCACGATACGACGGTAGTCGCTCCTGCCGCAGCCCCGGCCCGCGGCTCCGCCGGGGATCAGAGGCGGCGGGGTGCGGAGAAGACGGTGTCGACGCCCGGGGAGTAGAGGACGGAGTCCGGGGCTCGGGCGGCGAGGTGCGGGAAGCCCGCGACGGCCAGCAGATCGTCCCGGAGGTGGACGAGTTCCGCCCGCCGTAGCGGCCAGGCCTCGTGCGAGTTGCGGCTGTACCAGGTGCGGCCGAGGTGCCGCTCGTGGAAGGCCCAGCGTGCGGTGAGGAAGTCGGCGAGCGGGTCGTCCTGCACGGGGGCGTCGAGCACGCGCGCGACGAGATGCGTCCGCGGGAGACCGGGGCCGAAGCGCCGGGAACGGTAGGCGACGAGGTCGCCGCGGCGGCCGAGCGACATGCGCGCCCACTGATAGTTGAGACCGAAGGCGGTCCGCGCGGCGAGGACCGGCAGGAGGTGCGACGCCTCGAGGGAGCCGAAGACGACGCCGCGCCGCCCGGCGTCGTCCACCGAATAGTGGCGCACGTTGATCTCGGGGAAGGTGCCGAGCCAGGGGATCGACGGGCCGCCGAGGATCTGCGTCCGCGCCATCTGGAAGGCGATGATCCCGACCCAGGCGCTGCCGTCGAAGACGTCCGGTCGCGTCCCTCGCGGGAGGTGCGGGGCGACCTCGGCCGGATCCACGCGCCAGTGCACGAACGTCGCGTCGCTCCACCGTTGCGAGAGGATGCGTCGGCCGGGGAGCGGGGGCGCGGTGGACGTGATCGCCTCGACCGCTGGAGCGTCGTCCATGCGTCGAGCCTGGCAGAGGTCGTCGGATTCGAGAGGAGCCTTGCGCACGCCTCCCGTGAGGTGTCGGAATCCGACGCTCACCCGAGAGGTCGAGCGTCGGATCGCGTCACCTCAGGGCAGCTGGGCGGTGGCGAAGACGACGCGATTGTCGTCGTAGTGGCCGGAGTTCGCGTCGAAGAAGCCGCCGCACGTGATGAGGCGGAGTTCGTCCGTCAGCGTCGCGCCGAAGACGCGCGCGGTGGGGAAGTCGTCCTTCGGGAAGTCGGCGACCTCGGTGACCGTGTACGTCACGACGCGGCCGTCGACGTCCGTCACGTCGACCTCGTCACCCGGCGCGAGCTCGTGCAGACGGAAGAACACGGCGGGTGCGGTGACCGAGTCGACGTGGCCGGCGATCACCGTAGGGCCGTGCCCTCCGGGCTTCCCGCCGCCGGTGAACCAGCCCACGTCGTCGAAGTCGCTCGGCACCTCCATCTTCCCGTCGGCGCCGATGCCGAGGTCGATGAGCGGCTCGTCGAGCCCGATCGCCGGCGCGGAGACGGACGCGGGTGGGCGTCCCTCCGCGAGCGGCGTCGGATCAGGGGACGGGGTGGCCGTCGGCGTCGGCGCCGCGGTGACAGCCGCTGTCGGCGTCGAGGCGGGCGGCGTCGGGGCCGACTCCGGAGCCGCCGCGCAGCCCGTGACGATCGTCACGGTCAGCGCGACGGCGGCGAGCCCCGAGAGGGTGCGCCGGTGAAGCGGCGCACCCTCTCGAGTCCTGGGGGCGTGGATCACGCCTGCGAGCGGCGCCGACGGATCACGACGGCGGCGGCAGCGAGGGCCCCGAGCGCGGCGACGGCGCCGGCAGCGGCAACACCGGTCGTGTCGGTCGTGGCCTGGGCGGCGGTTCCGCCGGCCCCCGTGTCCACGCCCTCGACGGGGATCTGCGTCAGCTGGCCGCGCACGACGCCCGCGGCGAAGTCCGCGGTGTGCGAGTCGCCCGTGAAGCCGGCCGGGTTCGCCTCGATCTGCGCGAGCGTGAAGCCCTCACCCGTGTCGGTGCCGGCGTCGCTCTCGATGCCCGTGGTGAACGGGCCCTGGAGGCATCCGCTGCTCGTGCGCTCGCCGCTTCCGTCGTCGACAGGGTTCGGGAACGCGATGCGCGGCGGACCGGCCTCACCGAGGGCGGCCTCGTGGATGTGGGTCGCCGTCTTGGCGGGGCTCTCGTACTCGCCTGTCACGCCCGTGAGCGTGATGTCGTAGCAGATGATGTCCTGGTCGGAGTTGATGCGGAACGTGAACGTGCCGCTCGCGCCCTCCTCACCGGGGGTCGCGACGCCGTCGTTGTTGATGACCTGGTCGGGGGTCGCCATCACGGTGAAGGCGCTCGTGAAGGTGTCGGGCTCGGCCACCTCGGTCTCGGCGTGCGCGGGCGACGCCGCCACCAGGGCGAGTGCCACGGCGGCACCGCCGGCCACGGTCAGGTTGCGGGTGAATCGCTTCGTCGTCATGATTCCTCGTTCTCTGGGCTCGCGGCGTCCGGACGGACACGGCTTCTGCAGGGGCATACGTCGGCGAGCGGCACGGCGTTCACCCGGGTGCGGATTTTTTTCGCGGGCGTGAACGAGAGGGTCGCCGCTGACGTATCCCCGGGTGGGCGCACGATGCGCTCGCCTAGGCTGGAGGGACGCAGATGACCGTCACGATGACGCGTCCGACACCGGAGTGGAGTGCGATGGGCACGGCGGACGCGGACTTCGATGTGGCGGCGGCCTTCGCCGAGCACGGGTCGTCCCTGCTCGGCTTCGCCGTGAACGCGCTGCGAGACCGCCCGCTCGCCGAGGACTGCGTGCAGGAGACCTTCCTGCGCGCCTGGCGGGGGCGGTCGGGTTTCGACGCGGCGAGGGGCAGCGCGCGCACGTGGTTGTTCGCGATCGAGCGGCGCGTCATCCTCGACGTGTTCCGCGCCCGCCAGCGCACGCCCGTGCTCGTGCCGACGGAGCACGCGGGCGAGCTCGTCGCCGACGCGGGCGATCCGCTGGAGCGTCTGCGCATCGTCGAGGCGCTCGCCCGGGTGAGCCCCGAGCAGCGGGAGGCCGTCGTGGCCGTGCACCTCACCGGGCTCAGCTACCAGGAGTTCTCCGAGGCGTCGGGCGTACCCGTCGCCACCCTCCGCACCCGCGTCTTCTACGCACTCCGCGCCATGCGCGGCCATCTCGAGGAAGTGGAACGATGACCGACGACGTCTACGCCCGCCGCGCTGAGCTGATCGCCGCCGCGCTCGCGTCCGAACTCACCCCCGACGAGGCGGCCGAGCTGGATGCACTCCGTGTGGAGGACCCGACGATCGACGAGGACCTCGCCGCGTTCGGCGTCGTGCTCGGCCGCGTCCGCTCCATCGGTGCGTGGGACGAGTCCGCGCCGTCGCCCGAGCTCGCCGGGCGCGTCGAGGGCGCCGTCGAGCGGGAGCGGACGACGGGCCATGCGCATACGCCCGACCCTGAAACGGTGGACCAGGATCCCGTCGGCGTCGAGCGGATCGGACCCGACGGCCGCGTTCCGTCGCGCAGGACCGCGCGGCGGCGCGCCCTGCTGACCGCGGGCGCCGCGGCGTGCGTGGCCATCGGCATCGGCGGCGGCGTCCTCCTCGCCACACCCGCGGCCCCGCCCTCCGGTCCGGCCGGCGCGCTCGGTGCCGTCGAGGCCGTCTCCTTCGACGGTGAACCCTCGGGCGTCGACGTGGACGGCGACGTCATCGCGCACACGTGGGGCACGGAGGCGGTCCTCACGATCGAGGGGCTTCCGGCCGGGGACGTGTACGACGTGATCGTGCTCGACGGGACGGGACGGGAATGGAGCGCCGGCACCTTCCTGGGCTCCGACGTGCCGATCGACTGCCGCATGAACGCGTCGGTCCTGCGGACGGACGCCGTCGAGGTGCAGATCCGCGCGGACGACGGCACGGAGATCGCGAGCGCAGCTCTGCCGGCCGTCGCGGGCTGAGCGGCGGGATTCCGCACACCGGCTGGTGTGCCAGACCATCGACCCGGCCACCGACACGGCGGTAGCGTTCCGTCATGGTGGACCACGACGCGATGGCGCGGGCGCACGAGATCTTCGATCCGATCGCCCAGGAGCACCTCGAGCGACCCGACGTCGACATCGGGCCGATGTTCGGAACCGAGGGACTCCGCATCCGCGGGAAGGTCTACGCGTTCGTCGAGCACCAGGGCGGGTTGATCGTGAAGGTGCCGGAGCCGCGAGCGGACGAGCTCGCCGCCTCGGGTGGTGCGGAGCGCATGCGGATGCGGGGACGCGACATGCGCGAGTGGGTCACGGTGCGCCCGGATGCCGGTGCCGACCGCTGGCGCGCCCTCATCGACGAGGCGCAGCGCTTCGTCGACTCCATCACCCCCTGAGGGCTGCCGGTCAGCCGCCGGTCACGCGGGCGATGAGGTCCTGGATGAAGGGGATGACCTCGGTGGTCTGATCCACGCCGGCGAGGGCGACCGCGAGGAGAGGCCACAGCGAGACGAGAAGCGCCGAGATCACCGCGGCCACCGACATCACCCAGGAGAACGCTCCGTTCCGCGACCGCACGCTCACGACGAGGAACAGCAGCGCGAGGACGTAGCCGACGAGGAGAGCCACGACGATGCTGCCGACGGGGACGTCGAGCGCGCCCGCCGTGGCACCGTCCGCCGCCCCGATGAGACCGAGGATCGGCAACAGCAGGCCGACCAGGATCAGGAGGACGAGGACGGCTCCGGTGACGGCCGCCGCCCAGACGGCTCGGGGCCGCGGGCGACCGCCGGATGATGTGGATCGGCTGAGGAACGGCACGTCGATACTCCTTCGGTTCGTCGGTTCCCGCCCCGTCAGCGCTGGTCGGCGCCGGGGCGGTCGTCCGTCGCGGGACGGGCGGTGGAGTCGGCGGCATCGGCGAGGGCGTCGGCCGCCTCGGCGAGCCGCTCCGCGGCGTTCGCGAGGTCGTCGGACGTCCCGTCCGTCGGTGCGGACGCGGCGGCCTCATCGGCGGAGGCGGCGTCCCCTCTGGCCTCGTCTGCCCGAGCCTCGTCGATGTCGTCGGCGATGTCGTCGATCGCATCGGCGGTGTCGTTCCGGACGTCGTCCGTCGCGTCCGCCGCATCGTCGGCGGCCGCGGCCGCATCGGCCTTCGCGTCGTCGATGGCGCGGTCGGCCACGGTCCTCGCGTTCTGAATGGCGTCAGCGGTCGCGTCCGCGGCGCTCGCGGCGTCGGCCTTCGCATCGTCGATCGCCTGTCCGGCGCGCACCTTCGCGCCGTCGAGAGCCTCGCCGGCGCGCTCCTTCGCGTCGTCGATCGCCGCTCCCGCGCGTGCCTTCGCGTCACCGACGGAAGCGGCGGCCCTGTCCTTCGTCTCGCCGGCTCGGGCCTTGATGGCGTCGATCGCCTGGCCGGGGTCCGGCTCCTCGGAGTCGAACGGCCCGTGCACGTCGGTGACGGTGACGTCGATGTCGAGAGGGCCGTCGTGTCGGCCGGCGAGGCGGGTCGTGAGATCGGCGCGGACGGCGTCGGCGACGGCGGAGACGTTGGCGGGGTACTCGGCGACGAGCGACACCTCGACGTTCAGGACGTCGCGATCGACGAGGACGTTCACGCCCGGGACGCTCGTGCGCCCGAGGAGGCTGAGTCGAGCGCTGTCGACGGCACGTGCCGAGCGGGAACCGAGCGCGTACACGCCGGCCACAGCGGATGCGGCGTCGCCGATGAGCTGCGCGAGCTCGTCCGACTCGGACCGCCGCGTCGGCGACGTCTCGAGATCGACCGCCGGGGCGTTGGCGACCGGTGGGTGCGTGACGGAGGACTCGGCGACCGGCGCCGAATCGGACGATCCCGCGGACGACGGTGTCCCCTCGTCGTGCGACTCGATTCGACGGACGGTGTCCTCGTCGGGTGGGACGGGGACGAGCACCGTGGGGTGGTCGTGGTGGACCTCTGCGGGCGTGGGGATGTGCGCCCCGTCGTCCGTCTTCGCGTCGTCGGTCATGTCTTCCTCCTCGCGCCGCGGGGCGGCGCATCGGTCTTGCAGTCTGTGGGAGTGGACGCGGCCCCTCCGTCTTCGTCGGATAGGGGCCGCGTCGGGGGTGGTGCTGTGGTGCTGGACTACTTGTTGAAGGCGTCCTTGACGTCCGCGGCGGCGTCGCGCGACTGGCCCTTGACCTGGTCGGCCTTGCCCTCGGCGACGAGCTTGTCGTTGTCGGTCACGTTGCCGACGGCTTCCTTCGCCTTGCCCGTGATGTTCTCGGCGGCGGCCTTGATCTTGTCTGAAGCGCTCATGGTGCGATTCCTTTCGTTCTGCGTGACCGTGGTCACGGGGAGGGGAGTGACGGGATGACTCGGGTCAGGCGACCCGGTTGGTGCCGGCGAGCTTCGTGCGCAGCCCGCTGACGATCTGGACCACGATCGGCGTCGATGTTCCGAGCGCCGAGTCCCACTCGGCGATGGTCGCGTCGATCGAGCGGCGGAGTTCGACGGGGGAGGCGCCGCGACGGGAGTAGGCGGTGAGCCGGAGGGTGTTCTCCTTCTTCACCCGGAATCCCGTGACGTCGACGGAGACCACATCGGGGTTGCGCGACAGCGCCTCCTCGAGGACCTGGGCCGCGACCTTCACGTCGAGGGTGACGCTCCCGCCGGTCGGGGTCTGACCCGACGATGCCTCGTCGACACGGAGCAGGGTGCCCGTGTGACCGCGCCCCTGTCGGAAGACGAACCAGAGGAGCGCCACGATGAAGAGCACGGTGAGCACGGCCACGACCCAGAGGATCCACGGCTGCGCGTCGATCGTGTCGGTCGTCGGGCCGATGCCGTTCTGTGCGTTGTCCGCGATGTTCTTCTGCACGTCGGGGAGGAGCGCTCCCACGGACACGGCCGCGCCGGCCGCGAAGACGACGAGTCCCACGACGAAGACGAAGAGACGGTTGAGGAATCGGTTGGTGGAGTTCATCAGGCCACCGCTCCCTTCTCGGACAGACGCACCTTGGCGCGCAGGGCCGGACGATAGTCGTATGTCGCGATCTCGGCGTCGACGGCTTCCTGGATCTCTCTCGTGTCGAGCGTGCGACCGCTCGTCCGGGTGATCTCCACGCGCGCGCTGCGTGCGCCGACGCTGACGTTCACCTGTGCAGGGTCGACGTCACCGGCGTAGGCCGCCGTGCTGGCGAGCGATTGCGCGATGACGCGATCGTCGACGACCACTGCGGTCCGGTCGATGCTTCCGCCGCGACGACCGCGACGTGCGGGTGAGAGCGAGAGCACGATGAGGATGAGACCGACGATCGCCACGACGGCGCCGATGGCGACGAGGAGCGGTGCGGGTGCGGTCGGAGCGGACAGGACCGCCGTCACCGCATCCTTCGGTGCGACGAGGAGGGCTGGCTGCCCGATCGCGGCGAGCACGGATTCGACTCCGAGCCACGCCAGGACGAGGACGAGCAGCACGGCGATCGTGATCGCGAGGCCGGATCGAGGTGAGTGCGTCTCGCGACGCACCACGCGACGGTAGAGCGACGGGGTGCTCATGACACTCTCCTTCGTTCATCGAGCTTCGCGCCGGTGATGTGGAGGTCGACACGAGTGATCGTGGATCCGGTCAGGTGCAGGCACCGTTCGCGGATGGTGGTCTGGGCGCGGGAGATGCGTTCGAGGACGCTTCCGCCGCGTCGGGCCTCGACGCCCAAGGGGGAGACGTGGATGGGTGCACTCGCTGTGACGCCGAGGTCCCCGCGGGCATCGGAGAGGTCCACGGACACCTCCGATGCCCGCACACCGAGCTCCTCCGCGGTGACGGCTGACACGACGCGACGCACGGCCCTGGAGCTGATCGTGTTGCGACCACGCACGGCCTGCTGGGCCGTCACCGCCGCGGTCACGACGACCGCCGCCCGCGGAGGGCGTCGGCGACGCTGCGCAGGTCGAGCTTGCCCTCGAGCACACGTCCGACACCGAAGCCGACGAGCACGAACACGGCCACGAGGACCATGCTCCAGAACCCGAACGCGACGGCCGACAGAGCGAGGACGGCGCCGATCAGCATGCCCCGATCGGTGACGCTCACTGGACGCGGCTCTCGTCAGCGTCGTCGTTGTCGTCGGACGGGATGTGGACGTCCGAGACGGTGACGTTGACCTCGGTCACGTCCATTCCGACGACGTTCGAGATGGCGTCGGTGACGCTGCGGCGCACGTCGTCCGCAACGCGCTGGAGGTCGACGGGGTACTCGGCGACGATGATGATGTCGGCTGCGACCTGCTTCTCGCCCACCTCGACGGAGACGCCCTGGCCGCGGTCCTGAGCGTTGATCGCGTTGCGGATGGCGCCGATGGCGCGAGCGGCTCCGCCACCGAGGTCGTGCACGCCGGGGACCTCGCGTGCGGCGATGCCGGCGACCTTCTGGACGACGCCGTCGGCGATCGTGTTCTTGCCGGTGGACGGCGTGGCGACGTGGGCCTTGGTGTCGGTGACGTTCGACATGATGTTCTCCTTCTGGATGATTCGGTGGCGCAGGTCGGGTGCCCGGCTGCGGTTGCGCCGCAGCGTGTGCCGGGCGACATCAATAAGACGATGCGAGTGCATGGAACATCATGCGCACTCAGGGAAATACCAGGTTCAGGTTCGGAGCGCTCATATTCCGGATATTCGAGGGGGTTGCGTCAGCGGCGCAGCGTGTCACGGGGGTGCTCGCCGAAGCGTGCTCGATACACCGCCGAGAAGCGCCCCAGGTGCGCGAAGCCCCACGCGCGTGCGACGGCGGCGACCGTCGTGTCGTCCGGAGACTGCTCCGCGAGCTCCGCGCGCACACGGTCGAGCCGGATGTCGCGCAGGTAGATGGTCGGCGAGGTGTCGAGGTGACGGGCGAGGTGGAGCTGGAACGTGCGGGGGTGCAACCCCGTAGCGCGCGCGGCGTCCGCCGGGGTGATCGGTTCGTGCGCGCGGTGATGAAGATACTCGAGAGCGAGGCGAGTGCGCGCGCGGGAGGATTCCCTCATCTCGGCAGGCAGATCGACCTGGACCCACGGGTACAGATCGAGCAGCGCGAGCGCGAGCGCCCGCTGTGCGTCGAGTCGTCGGACCGGGGACGCATCGACATCCACGAGGACGTCCGTCACCCGGGCGACGGCGCCGCGCCAGGCGGCGATGCCGGCCGGAGTCGGTGTCGTCCCCGTGTCGAACGAGAGAGGCAAGCGCTCTTGTGACCGCTGTTCCGCCGCGATGCCCTCCAGGAATGCGGGGGAGAAGTGGACGGAGTTCTGCGTGTGAGCCGTGAGAGCGAACGCGTATCGCCGCTCGAAGGGGAGGAGGAACGGCGCGTTCGGCAGATGCTCCGGCTCCGTGTCCCGTCCGGTGATGCGTCCGCTTCCGGAGCGCAACCAGGTGACGACGTACTCGTCGAGCCGCGGGACCTCGCCGCTCACGTGGCCGGCCACGGTGGCCGTTCGGAGAGTGAGCCGCTCGTCGCCGATGGATGCGAAGCGGAACGAGAAGGGTTCGTCGCCGCGTGTGACGGCGAACCGGGTTCCGGCATACGCTTCCGCGAGGGCGCGACGGGCCTGTTCCGGCTGGTCGCCGGCGACCGAGACCCTCTGCACGGGGGTGAACGGTACGTGTGGCGCCGCCGATCCCATCGGCGGGGCGGTGATCTGTTCTCGGTCCGATTCGGGCTCCGGAGCGAGGAAGTAGTGCTGCATGACCTTCCTTGGTGCGACTGGGGAATCTCGGTGCCACGGGGCGGGTCCCAGGGGCCCCGCCGTTTCCGTGTCACAGAGGAGACGATCCGAGACGGCGAAACGTCACGCATCGGGGGGATGTTCGTGGCCCGAATCCGAACGGTTGTGCCCCAGAACGCGGGGCAGGGCCGTTGTGACAAAACCGGGGCGGAACCTTAGATTCGGTGTAGACAGAGGGAATGACGAGCGAAAACGCCCAGACCCCGCACCTCGCCATCGACCTGAAGAACGCGATGAACGCCGAGGATTGGCCCCGCGTCGCGGGCCTCCTCACCACGGAGTGGGTGGAGCTCATGTCCTCCCACCGTGACCTCCTCACAGAGGTGATGCGATCCCTACCGAACGACGTCGTCGAACGCAGTCCGACGCTCGCGGCCACGAGGGCGTACGCGGAGTTCATCCCGGACGCCGGTCCGGTCCGCCCGACGAGGTTCCAGGCACCCGTCGCCGCGCCGCAGGCCCTGCTCGAGATCCTGTCGTTCCTCACGGCCCGGTCCGCTGGCGCGCGCATGGCCGGGAATCACGTCGATGCCGTCGCCGCTGCGACGGAGGCCCGCCGTGCCCTCACGGACGCGACGCCGGTCGCACGGCTCGCTGTCACGCACGTGCTGCCGGACATCTGCGTGCAGTGGGCGATCAGTCACTTCCTGGCTGGAGACCTCAGCATCGCGTACGAGATCTTCACCGAGGTGTACGACGGCGCCGTCACGACGGGGAACACGCGGATGGCGGCCGAGTCCGCGGGCAATTGCGCCCTCATCCTCGCCTTGACGGGTACGGAGAAGCAGGTCAGGGAATGGCTCTGCCGGCTGCCTCCGGTCGAGGACCTGACCGACACCGTCGAAGACGCCGGACGCATCGCGGAAGCGTTCATCGCCATCGATGGTCTCGACCGGTCGCGGGCGGAGGCGCTGGCGCTCGACCTGTCCCGTTCGCACGAGGTCGAGCATTGGGCCCTGCGCCTTCTCGTGCAGGCGCGGATCGCGCTGCTCTGGCAGCCGGACACCACGGTCGCCCTGTCCACCCTCCTCGGCACCGTGTCCGCGTATCCGACGGCGATCTCGGAGACCGGTCTGAACGGCGGCGTCATCGCGCTCGCCGAGGCGGAGCTGCGCCTCCGCGCCGGCGACTACGTGCGGGCGAGAGCGGCGATCACTCGGGCGCGAGGCGCCGCGGTGCACGACGACTGCCCGTACCTCGATGTGGTGGACGCCCGTATCTCTGCTCTCACAGGGCGACGACCGCGCGCGCGGTCGGTCCTCACCGACGTGCTCGCCCGCGACCCGCTACCGCGCATCGCCGTGTCAGCCCGACTGGTCCGCGGGGCTCTCTCCGACAACGATGCGGAGGTCGACAGGGAGGCCGTTCGACACCTCGTCGCGCACTCCGGTTTCGAAGCGGTGAGGGTCCTCGTGGATCGAGCGAGTTGGGAGGGGACGAGCGACGCTCTCCGGGAGCGCAACGACGAGGTGATGTTCTCACCGGTCTTCTCCGACGAGTCGACCGACCTCACGCGACGCGAACGTGCCGTGCTGCGTCAGATCGTCGACGGCTCGACCGTCGCGGAGATCGCGGAGGCGGAGCATCTCTCCCCGCACACCGTCAAGAAGCAGCTCCTCGCCGCGTATCGCAAGATCGGCGTCGGCGACCGGGCCGCGGCCGTCGACGCCGTGCACGCGGCTCCGTGGGTCCTCGCGGAGTGAGGCCGCCGCCGTTCATCGGCCAGTGAGACTGTCGAGCGAGCGCCGCCCGGCGCAACCCAGGCGTTTTCCGAGCGGGACTCTCTACTCTGGAGACATGACACGATCCGTCGATTCCTCGTCCGACTGCCATAGGTCCGGCGCCCGGGTGACCCCGGGCGCGCACCACGTCTCGAAGGAGGTCGGCCGATGAACGGCGACCTCCTTCTCAACATCGCCCTCGTGGTCGTGTTCGTCCTCATCGGTGGTGTGTTCGCCGCCACCGAGATGGCGCTCGTCACGCTGCGCGAGAGCCAGGTCAACGGGATCGCCGCGCGCGGTAAGCGCGGCGAGAAGGTCGCCGGCCTCGCCCGCAACCCCAACACGTTCCTCTCCGCGGTCCAGATCGGTGTGACCGTGGCCGGTTTCGCGTCGGCCGCGTTCGGCGCATCGTCGATCGCGCCATACGTCTCGCCGCTCTTCGTCTCGCTCGGTCTGTCCGAGCAGGCCTCCTCCACCGTCGCGACCCTCGTGCTCACGCTCGCGATCGCGTACCTCTCTCTCGTGCTCGGCGAGCTCGCGCCCAAGCGGCTCGCGATCCAGAGGAACGCCCAGTTCGCCTACGCGGTCGCGCCCGTCCTCAGCCGATTCGCGACACTCATGCGCCCGGTCATCTGGCTGCTCTCCATCTCGACCAATGCGGTCGTGCGCCTGCTGGGCGGCGACCCCAATAAGTCGAGCGACGAACTCTCCGACGAGGAGCTGCGCGACATCGTCACGAGCCACGAGGGCCTCCCGGAGGACGAGCGCCGCATCCTCGACGACGTGCTCTCGCTGCGCGACCGTCAGATCAGCGAGGTCATGCGACCGCGTCCCGAGGTCGTCGCGCTCGACGGCGCCGGCACGATCGCCGAGGCGATGGAGCGGGTGCAGGACCAGCCGTTCTCCCGCTACCCCGTGGTCGACCAGTCGATCGACGACATCGTCGGCTTCGTGCACGTGCGCGACCTGTTCGACGCCGCGTCGGTGGACGCGACCCGTTCCCTCTCGACTGTCGCCCGTGAGATCGAGTACCTGCCGTCGACGGCGCGCGTCCTCCCCACGCTCACGGGCATGCGCGCCAAGAATCAGCAGATCGCGGTGGTCGTCGATGAATACGGTGGCACCGACGGCATCGTCACCCTCGAGGACCTCGTGGAGGAGGTCGTCGGTGAGATCTTCGACGAGTACGACACCGACCTGGCACCGAGCGCGCTCGCCGAGGAGGGCGGCCTCGTCGACGGGCGCCTCAACCTGCAGGACTTCGAGGAGGCCACTGGTCTCGACGTGCCGCGCGGCACGTGGGACACGGTCGCGGGCTTCGTGGTGGAGCGGTTGGGCCGCCTCGCGACGGTCGGTGACACGGTCGAGCTCGAGGGCGCGACGATCCAGGTCACCGCGATGGACCGCCGCCGCATCTCGGAGCTCCTCGTCACGAAGCACCCGTCTGAGGACACCGACGCCCAGGAGCCCTCCGAATGACGCGTGCGGCGCGCTCGTTCTCTCTGGATGCGGAGCTGCATGCGCGTCTACCCGCGTTCGTCGCCTGAGTTCGTCGAAGGGTGTCATCTCCGTTCCCGCTGACGGGGCACGGCCCGATTCATCCCTCGGCGGACATCGCTCTGCTGAGCCGGATTCGCCAGACGCCGCCGTGCTCGGTGGCGTCGAAGGTCGCGGAATCGACCAGGAGGTGGACGAGAGCGAGCCCCCGGCCCTCCTCGGCAAGATCCGGGGGCATGGATCGTCGCACAGACGGTGTGAAGCCCTCCGACGGGTTCGAATCGACGATCTCGGCGGTCAGGCTGGTCTCCGAGCTCGCGATCCGCACGGTCCACGCGACACCGTTGCCGCGATCCGCATGCTGGACGACGTTCGTCGCCAGTTCGATCAGGGCGGTCTCGAAGCGCATGCGGACCCCGGCCGAGACCAGTGGCTCCGCCTCCCACATGCACTCCAGCAGACTATGCACCTCGTCCACGGTGTCCGGAGGCGAGGTCAGATCGCTGACGAACTCAGTCACTGAACGCATCTCCAGGGTCCGTATAGCTGCGCAGCACCCGGTCGACGTTCGACAGACTCAGCACCATGCGCACCTGATCGTTGGGCGCAGCGATCCGCAGGTCGCCGTCGGCCTGACGCGCCGCCTTCAGCGAGCCGACGAGCGCACCGAGGCCGGACGAGTCGATGAACGACGTAGCGGCCAGATCCACCACGATCCGGTTTCGCCCCGCATTGATAGCGCGCGTCACCTGCTCGCGAAGGTGAGGTGCCGACACCATGTTGAGCCGGCCGTCCCCGCGGATCACCGCGATGTCGGTCCCGACATTCTCGGTCCTGAAGTCCATCGTCACTCCTTCGTGGTTCGGGTGGCGTCAGTCTCGACGCCGGGTTCGGGCTGGAAGCCGCGATACCGGACGGCGCTCACGAGCACGCTGAGACAGACGAAATCGTAGGCGACCCACACGATGTTCACCACCGTGCCGATCACCTCGTCTCCCAGGATGACGACCCGGATGATCCCGATGATCACCGAGATCAGGAGCACGACGGCCGCGGCGAGCTGCCAACGGATTTTCGCCCACGGGCGTTTCGCCTGGGACTGTCGCGTCTTCGGTGTCACGGCGAAGTCGAGGGGCAGCTTGAGGACGACGTTGTTGAACGCGGTGACGCATGCTCGGATCCAAATGGGGAAGAGCGCAAGGCTGTACTGCTGGCCGCGCCACGTGGGCAGCCCTCTGGCGGCCACGAGGAACAGGATCTGATTGACGACGAAGAACGGGATGAAATGCCAGAAGAACTCCGGCGCCCAACTCTTCACGGGAAGCACGCCGAAGACGAGGAAGACGACGGGGGCCGCGAGGTACACGATCGTCGCGAAACCGACGAGGTAGCTCCACATCGTCGATAAGTACATGAGTCGCTGTGCGATGCTCATCCCCGAGCTGAAGAGCGGATTCTCACGGAGGAAGACCTGCATCGTTCCCTGCGCCCAACGCAGTCGCTGGGTGAGAGCCGTCCCGAGGTCCTCGGGGGCGAGTCCGTCGGCGAGGAGCTCCTTGTGGAACACGCTCTTCCACCCGAGAGCGTGGAGCCTCATGGATGTCGCCATGTCCTCGGTGACCGAGATGGTCGCGAGGGGCATGACGGCCTGGGCCTCGTCGCCGCGGTCGACGTCGACGCTGCGCACGGCGAGCTGAACGGCCTCGAGAGCGTTGAGCGGGGAGAGCTCGCGGGTGGAGAGCGCCTCGACCAGTCCGTTCACATCGCCGTGGTCGGGTGATGCGTCGTCGCCGGCGAGTCGGTCGATCTCCGCCAGGTCGGCCTGGATGGCGCGCAGGTCGTCCGTCACGATTCCGGCCGAGGCCTCCCGCACCCGGCGCTGCAACGTGTAGGTGATCTCCCCGAGCGGCTCTCCGTTGCCGAGCTGACGTCGCGCTTCCGTGAGCGCTGCGGCCGTCGTCGCCAGAGCGGCGCCCGCCGGACTCTCCGGCTCCGCGCGGCGACGCGCCCGTCGGACGATGCGCGACGCGTCGCGCAGCGTCGCCACGACCGCCCGATCCGCCGCCCGCACGTACCCGACGATGCCGAGCTGCATGAGGGCTTCGCGTCGGAGGACGGCATTGGAACCGCAGAAGAAAGCGGCGTTCCACCCGTCCTTCCCCTCCTGGATGGGGCCGTAGAACAGCGGGGCCTGGCTGCCGAGCGGGTCGCCAGTGGCGACGTTGCTGAAAACCTGCGGTGTCTGCACGAGTGCGACCTCGTCGTCGGTGAAGTACCCGAGCGTGCGGTCCAGGATCTCGGGCCTCGGGATCATGTCCGCATCGAGGATCAGCAGGAACTCGCCCGTCGTCTGCATGAGTGCGTTGTTGATATTGCCGGCTTTGGCATGACGGGGCCGCCCCGACCATTCGGTGCCACGCGTTATGTAGCCGACGCCGAGTTCGGCTGCGGCCGCACGCATGGCCGGTCTGTCGCCGTCGTCGAGAATGTACGTGTTGTGCGGGTAGCGGATGTCGCGAGCGGCTCGGGCGGTCGTTGCCACGAGCTCCACCGGTTCGTTGTACGTCGCGATGAAGACGTCGGCGGTCAGCCCGGTGGGTGCGGGCGGGGGTGCTGGTCGCTCTCGGGCTCGCCACATCGTGAGGGCGAACAGGGCCACGTCGATGAGGCTGTAGGTCTCGGCGACGACGAGCGGCACCGCGATCCACCACGCGTCCCAGTTGACCGAGTCGAGCCACCGCCAGGCCACATAGTTCACGCCGAGTGCCACGGTGGCGAGCGCCACGATGCGGAGGATGAGCATGTGCAGGTCTTCGCGGCGCCGCCCGCGGCGCTCGGCGCGTCCGCCGTCGATCGACATCTTCCCCGCCCCTCGCCGGTCATCGCCGCCGTGGCGACCCATCGACTCGCGACAGTAACACGACCATCCGACGCGGATGAACCCCCCGATCGCGTCGGAATCGCGGTGCTAGGTTCGACCTGGGACGGCCGACACGACACGAGCGGGGTGGCTGATGAGGGAACAAATCGATGATGCCGTCGAGAAGAAGCGAGCCCAGGCTGTGGCTTCGACCGGGCTCGCCGGCATGGACGCGTCGGAACGGTACGACCGGATCACACGCGCGGCGCAGGAGACGTTCGGCGTGATGATCGCCGTCGTCAATCTCGTCGACGACGAGGCGATCGAGACGATCTCCCCCCAGCCGGACGGACACAAATGGATCAGTCCGTTCGGCACCGCCTTCTGCGAGTACACGGTGCGCCAGGACCACATCCTGATGGTCCCCGACACTGCTGAGGACGACCGTTTCCGTGACCGGTCGGCCGTCGTGGAGAACGGGATCCGGTTCTACGCCGGCATACCCCTTTCACTCGAGGACGACACCGCTGTCGGAACTCTCTGTCTGCTCGACACGGCTCCGCGTACGCTCGACGGATCGGAGGAGGACCGTTTGCGTGCCTTCGGCGGCTGGGCGCAGCAGGCGCTGCGCGACAGCACGGATCGCACGGCGCACACGATCGATGTGTCGCGTGCGACTCTCGATGCCTTCCGCGTCCGCGACCTGCAGATCCATTCGCTCGACCTTCCGTGGGGCGATACGAGTGGCGACTTCCACACGCACGCGACAGGCGAGACGCTTGTGAACGCGAGCCTCGGAGATGTCATGGGCAAGGGTGCACACGCCGGTCGTCTCGGGTCGCTCCTCGCTGCCGGATTGGCCGACGTCGATGCGTCCCCCCGCATGAGCCTCACGAGGGCGCAGTCGGCGGTGCACGACACCCTCGACTCGGAGGACGCGTTCGTCACGGTCTTCCACGCCGTGATCGACGCGGATGCGGATACGGTGCGATTCGTCGACGCCGGCCATGGGCTGAGCGTGCTCGTCAGGCGTGATGGTCAAGTCCTCCGTCTCCATTCCTCGGATCTGCCGATCGGCCTGCAGGACGTCGGCGCGGGGTGGGACGAGCTCGCGGTGGGCCTCGCCGTCGGCGACACTCTCGTGTCCGTGTCGGACGGCGTCCTCGATCTGTATGACGGCACCCTCGCCGGACTGGACGCTCTCGCGGCGGACCTCCGCGAGAGCGTCGACGTGCCGCGGTTCCTCGACCGCATCGTGTCGCGGTCGACCGAGGAGCCGCCCAGCGATGACGTCACGGTGCTGGTCGTCTCCCGCGTCGCCGAGTGAAACACGCTTTCGACTCGACGACGGGCTCGACGGCGCCGGGGTTCAGCGACAGCTGACGAGCCGCACCGGCGCTACTTGATGGAGCCCCGCATGACGCCGGAGATCACCCAGCGCTGGGCGAAGACGTACACGAGCAGGAGCGGCGCCATCGCCATGAGGTACGACGCGAACGCCGTCGTGTAGTCGGTGTTGAACTGCCCCTGGAACACGTACTGCGCGAGCGGCAGCGTGCGCGCGTTCGGGTCGGACAGGATCACGAGCGGCAGGAGGAAGTCGTTCCACGCCCACACGCACGTGAGGATTCCGACCGTGGCGTTCATCGGCCCGAGCAGCGGGAAGATCACCTGCCAGAACACGCGCCACGTGGAGGCGCCGTCCGTGCGGGCGGCCTCCTCCAGCTCGATCGGGATCGAGCGGATGAACGCCGTGTAGATGAACACGTTGAGCGACAGCCCGTAGACCGTGTAGAGCAGGATGAGCCCCACCTGGTTGTCGATCCCGAGGAACGCCGTCTCCTGCACCACGGGGAGCATGATGATCGGGAACGGCACGAAGAGCGCCGTGAGCACGTAGAAGTACACGCCCTTGAAGAACTTCTTGTGCATGTTCCGCGCGATCGCGTACGACACCATCGAGTTCGTGAGGAGCGTGAGCACCACGGCCCCGACTGCGATGACGGCCGTGTTCATGAGGGTGCGGGGGAACTCGGTGAGGTTCCACGCGTTCACGAAGTTCTCGAACGTCACGGCCGTCGGCAGCTCGAAGCCCGTGCCCGCGAGCTGGTCCGGCGTCTTCAGCGCGGTCACCACGGCGAAGTACAGCGGGATGAGCACGGTGAGCGAGAGCACGGCCACGACGGCCGTGAGCCACCAGTTGACCTTCCGGGTATCGTCGCCCGTCGCTCGGCGGCGGCGCCGGGTGCGGGTCGCGGGAACGGTGAGGGAGCGGGTCGCGGTCATCAGAAGTCCACCTCTCGGCGCTGGAGGATGCGGAACTGCACGAGCGAGACGAGGATGATCACGACGAGGTACACGACGGCGTTGGTCGTCTGGTACGCGTACTCGCCGCCCTGGAACCCGCCGCGGAAGATCAGCAGTGTGATCGACTCCGTCGAGGTTCCCGGGCCGCCGTTGGTGAGCGGGATGATCTGGTCGAACACCTGCAGGTAGTTCTTCATGCTCAGCACCATGTTGATCGTGAAGAAGGCGCCGATGAGCGGGAACGTGATCGCCCAGAACTGGCGGACGGTCGAGGCGCCGTCGATCGACGAGGCCTCGTAGAGCTCCTGCGGGATGGTCTGCAGTCCGGCGATGTAGAGGATCGTCGAGAACGCGACGCCCTGCCACACCGTGAGGGTCACGATCGCGAGCCACGCCCAGTCGGGGTTCGCGAGGATGTTGTCGCGGAAGAGCGGGATTCCGCTGAAGATCTGCGGCAGCGAGTTCGCGAAGATGTACTGGAACACGTACCCGACCACGAGGATCGACAGGACGTACGGGATGAAGAAGATCCCGCGGAACGCCGACTGGAACTTGATCTTCGCGTTGAGGAACAACGCGAGGAGCAGCGAGAACACGTTCACGAGGATCGTCGCGACGATCGCGACGCCGAACGTGAACCCGTAGGCGCGGAGCACGCGGTCGTCCTGGAAGAGGGCGACGTAGTTACCGATCCCGATGATGTCCCAGGTTCCGTAGCCGGCGTAGTTCGTGAAGCTGTAGAAGATGCCGATGAGGGCCGGGACGGTGTGGAGCGCCGCGAAGAGCACGAGCGCCGGGACGACCATCCAGTAGAAGGCGCGAGGCGTGCGGCCGATGACGCGGCGGCGGGAGGTCCCGCCCCCGGAACCGCCTGGCGGCGTGTCGGCGTCCGGCAGCGGCCGGACGCGGCTGGGAGGTGCGGTGGTGGTCATGGTCTATTCCTCTGTCCTCGTCGAGCGCAGCGCGACCTTGCGCCACTCGTTGTCGAGATTCGCGAGAGCCGCGTCCATGTTCCCGTCCAGCAGGTACTGCTGCACGATCGGCTGGAGCGGGATGCTCGCGGGGATCTGGTGGTCGATGAAGCCGATGATCCGGCCGTCGTCGAAGTAGGGTACGAGCTCGGCGAGCACCGGGTTGGGGTTGGGGCCGGCGTCGGCGAGCGTCGAGAACATCACTTGCGACTCGACGAAGCCGTCTACGACCTCCGGAGACAGCAGGTACTCCACGAACCTTTGCGCCTCGGCGAGGTGCGGGGTGTCGCGTCCGATGGTGACGGCCACGTCGACGCCCGAGGTGAGGCGCACGTCGTCCGGGTCCTCTCCCGCGGGGTACGGGAACACGCCGAGCTCGATGTCGGGGTTGGCCGCGAGGATCGGGTTGATCGTCCAGATCCCCTGCAGGTACATCGCGCTCTCGCCGTTGGCGAAGGCGGCGTTCCCGTCTTCGTAGCCGCGGCTGCGGTAGCCGTCCTGCGCGTACGAGTAGAGGGTCTGGAGCTTCTCCATGGCCTCGGTGTAGTCCGCCGAGAACGACACGGCGCTGTCTGGACCGACGTCGCCGCCCTCCGCGCGGAGGTCGTCGTAGAAGTCGTCGGGCTGCAGCTGTCCGCCGAGCGCGTTCCATGCGGGGATCGCCGTCCACGCATCGGCGAGGGTGCCGTAGAACGCCGGGATGCCGGCGTCCTCGAGCGCGTCGCACACCGCGATCAGCTCGTCCCACGTGGTCGGGACCTCGAGGCCCTGCTCCTCGAAGATCTGCTTGTTGTAGACGATGCCGTCGGCGTTGTTCGCCATGCCGAGGGCGTTGATCTCATCGCCCTCGAACGAGCCGAGAGCGTCGAGGATGTCGAGCACCGCGGGGTTCTGCTGCTCCACGAGCGGATCCCCGGTGAAGTCGTGGAAGACTCCGGCGCGGGCGAGCTGGCCGTAGTTGCCCGACCCGTTCACGGTGAGGACGTCGGGGGTCTTGCCCTTCACGAGCAGTGTGCGCAGCGCGGTGTCCGGATCGGGCACGGTGTTGAGCTGCACGTCGATGTCGGGGTTCTCGGCCTCGAAGTCGGCGACGATCCGCTGGAAGTCCGCGGTGGCCTCTCCTTTGAACTGGAAGAAGTCGAGCGTCGTGACGCCCGCGTCGCCGGACGGGGCGCAGCCGGAGAGTGTCGCCGAGGCGACGGCGGTGACGACGATGGCTGTGAGCAGTCGTCGCCTCCGACGGGGGCCCGCGTGGGGCCGGGGGATCGAGTGGTGCATCGTGCGCCTCCTTGCGCTGGATGGGAGAGACGGGCCCGGGGTCCCCTCCGAGGAGGGAGACGCGGGCACGCCGAGGAGCGCGACGTGAGACGTCGCGTCGAGGGCCGGTACGACGCGTGGAGCGCCGTACCGTTGCGCGGCCCCGAGAGGCCGGCGGGGTCAGTCCGTGGTGAGTTCGATGAGGATGGAGTGCTGCGGGAAGAGGATTGGGCGTTGCAGCCCGACCGTCATGAGGGCGCGACCCGAGAGGGTCACCCCCGTCTCCGCCCAGGCGAGCGGTGACTGCCCCGGTCCGAGGACGCGGGGGAGCGGGTGGGGAGCGCGCACCGTGTAGCGGCGCTCCGGGTCGAGGCCGGCGAACGTGAAGCGGCCGGGAGGATGGGCGATGCCCGTGGTCACCTGGGTGAGCGCGAAGAGCCCCCACGACCCGTCGGGGCTCACGGCCCCACGGACATCGAGGGCCGCGTCGGTCACGTCGACGTGGACGGTACGGGCCGTGTGCAGTCGGTCGCGCCACTGCTTGTGCGCCGTGATCCAGTCGGCGAGGTGGGCCCGTTCGTCCGCCGTCGCCTCGCGGACGTCCCACTCCACACCGAAGTGCCCGAAGATCGCACCGATCGCGCGGACGTCGAGGCCGAGCGTGCGGCCGGTGGAGTGCGACGTCGGGCCGCTCACGTGCTCGCCCATGAGCTCGGGCGGGAGGAGCAGGCCCGTGTAGCGCTGGATGTCGAGGCGTTCGATCGGGTCGATGCAGTCGCTCGTCCACACGCGGTCGGTGTGCTCGAGGATGCCGAGGTCGACGCGTGCGCCGCCCGACGCGCACGACTCGATCTCGAGGCCGGGGTGCCGGCGGCGCAGCTCGGCGAGCAGGCCGTACAGTGCGGTCGTCGCGCGGTGGACGCCCGGTCCGCGGCTCGTGGAGGACGCCCCGTCGACGACGTCGCGGTTGTGGTCCCACTTGATGTACGCGATGCCGAGCTCGCCGATGAGCGCGTCCATCCGCTCGAGGAGGTAGGCGGAGACGGCGGGGTTCGCGACGTCGAGCACGTACTGCTGGCGACCGGGGAGCGGCGTCCGTCCGGCGACGGCGAGGAGCCAGTCGGGGTGCTCGCGCGCCAGGTCGCTGTCGAGGTTCGTCATCTCGGGCTCGAACCAGAGCCCGAACTCGAGGCCGCGCGAGCGCACGTGATCCGCGAGGGGTCGGAGTCCCTCGGGCCACACCGTCTCGTCGACGAACCAGTCGCCGAGGGACGTGGTGTCGTCGCGGCGGCCGCGGAACCAGCCGTCGTCGAGCACGAAGCGCTCGGCGCCGATCTCCGCGGCCACGTCGGCGAGCTCCGCGAGGCTGTCGAAGCCCTGGTCGAAGTACACGGCCTCCCACGTGTTGAGGGTGACGGGCCGCGGGCGCGACGGGTGGCTCGGACGAGCGCGCACGTGCTCGTGCAGGCGGGCGGAGAGGGTGTTGAGCCCGTCGCCCCAGCTGCCGTAGACGGTGGGCGTCGCGTAGGACTCGCCCGGCGCGAGCACGACCTCGCCCGACTGCAGCAGCTCGCCGCCCGCGAGGAGGGACTCCCCTGTCGGGCGCTTCTCGGCCCGGATCACGTGGTTGCCGCTCCAGCCCACGTGCAGCGCGTGCACGAGGCCGCGCTCGAAGCCGAAGCCGGGCTCGCCGGCGGCGAGCAGGAGCGTCGCGTCGGCGCCGGGCCGGCCGCGGTGGCTCGAGCGCTCGTGCGTCCCGATCGTGAAGGCGTGGCGCTGTGGGGAGCGCTCGTGGAGGTGGCGGCCGGTCGTGTCGAGGATCTCGCGGGCCGACGGGGGGACGGGGAGGGTGACGACGAGTTCGTCGAGCGTGTAGTCGTCGGTTCCGGTGTTGCGGAGCTCGATCGTGCTCGTCACGACGCCGCTCGCACCGATGGCGATCCGGATGACCGCGGCGAGGCCGGCCGCGGCGTCCTCGGCGTGGAAGACGGCGCTCGCCGTGTCCTCGTCGACCTCGACGTCTGTGGTGCGGAGGGCGGGAGCGAAGCCGAGTCCTCCGGCGCGGTGGCCGCGGAGTCCCGGCCCGCCGAACCAGCCGTCGGCGTTCTGCGGGAGGAGCGTGAGGGGCGCCGGGTCGTCGAGCCCACCGGAGGCCCGCTGGGGGATCGACGCCGTCGCGAGGTCGCGGAGTTCCGCGTCGCTCGGCGAACCGAGGTCCTCGCCCCACCAGAGGACGGTGGGAAGGGCGGGGGCCAGGTCGATGACCAGGCTCGTGCCGCCGCGGTGGAGGTGGAGCGGTTCGCGTCGTTGCATGAGTTATTTCTACGACAGAAATAAAGCACCGTCAAGTGCGCGTCACGAGTCGCCGCCACGATCCGCGTGGGGCATCATGGGCTGAGCGGCGCGCGCTGCGGGAAGGTCGGCCACGATGGCGCAGGTCACGACGGAGGGGCTCATCCCCTCGGCGCGCGAACTCGCCCGCGAGATCCTCATCCACGGTCCCGTGTCCCGGGCCGAACTCGGTCGCCGCCTCGACCTGTCGCCCGCGAGCCTCACGCGGCTCACCAAGACGCTCACCGACGTCGGGTTCGTGGTGGAGGGCGAGGAGGTCGGCGACCGCTCGCTCGGCCGGCCCGTCCGTCCGCTCGACGTCCGTCTCGACCTCGGCGTCGTCGTGGGTGTGAAGCTGACGGGCGACGCGGCGACCGTCGTGGCCACCGACCTGCGCGCCCGCGTCCTCCGGCAGGTCGAGCGACCGCTCGGCGACCATGCGCCCGACGCGGTCGTGGCGCTCCTCCGAGACCTCGTGGAGGAGGTGGCCGAAGGAGAGCGGATCCTGGCGGTGGGAGTGGCGCTCGGCGGGCTCGTCGACGACCGCGGCGTGGTGCGCCACGCGCCCTACCTCGAGTGGGTCGACGTTCCGCTGCGCGATCTGCTCGCGCAGCCCGACGGTCCGCGGCTCGTGATCGAGAACGACCTCCTCGCCCTCACGCGCGCCGAGCACTGGTTCGGGGCCGGGCGCGGTCTGCGCGACTTCGCCGTCGTCACCGTGGGGGCCGGTGTCGGTTACGGCCTCGTGATCGACGATCGCGTCGTCGCGCGACGCGACTCGGGCGTCGGGCTCGCCGGCCACATCCCGCTCGACCCGGAGGGGCCTGTGTGCGCCGAGGGGCACGTCGGGTGTTCGACGGCGATGCTCACGATCTCTGGCATCACGGAGGAGGTCGCCCGGCGTCTCGGCGGCCCGGTGACGTATGCGGAGGTTCTCTCGCTCGCCGGCGACGGCGATCCCGAGGCCCGCGCGGTCGTCGGTGCCTCGGGCGTGGCCCTCGGGCGGCTCCTCGCCCTCGTGGCCAATCTCACCTCGGTGAACGACATCGTCGTCTCGGGGGAGGGCATCGGCCTCCTCGACGTGGTGGGGGACGTGGTGCGCTCGGCCCTCGACCGTGACCGCGACCCGCTCGCGGCTCCCGTGGACCTGATCGCGGACGTGTCGGGCTTCGACGAATGGGCCCGTGGGGCCGCGGCCTCGGCGATCCAGTCGATCGTCCTCGACGGCTAAGGGAACGACGCAGGGAGCCGACGACCCGAACGCCGACCCCCTGCCCTCGCATCGGCGACCGATGCGAGACCTCCTCGGGGAAAACCTATGACGTCAGATTTTTGTCCACCAGAGGGTAGACACACGACGCGCCGTGCCTCTATTTTCGAGAGGTTGTCTATCGGTTGTTGTGCTTATGCCGCGCGGCGGCGACCGCGGATGTGCTTCACGAGCAGCTGCGTGATGACGCCGATCATGAGGACCGAGAAGCCGACGTTCGACCAGAACGGCGAGATCGACGTCGCGGTGAGAAGTCCGAGCGGCGAGGCGACGCACGCGGACAGCCCGATGATCGCAGCGACCCGGAGGTCGACGTTCTTGCGGCGGCCGTTGCCGATCGTCGCGGAGATCGACCCGGGCACCATCATGAGCAGCGACGTGCCCTTCGCGATGAGGTCGCTCGCCCCGAACAGGACGATGAGCACGGGTACGACGATGATGCCTCCGCCCACTCCCATGAGGCCGGAGAGGATCCCGGTGATGACGCCGGTGAGCACCAGGGCGGCGCCGAGCCACACGTTCATCGGGATGGACGCGCCGCGCTCCGGCACCACGAGCCACAGGCTCACGACGACCGCCGCGAGGAACGCCACGAAGATCCAGAAGAGGACGTCCCTCGGGATGCGCGCCAGCAGGAACGTGCCGAGCTGCGCGCCGATCACGATGCCCGCCGCCAGGAGGAGTCCCGCGATCCAGTCGATGTGGCCGGAGAGGCCGTAGCCGACGGCGCCGACGATCGACGTGGGGAGGATCGCGGCGACGGAGCTGCCCGCGGCGAGCCGCTGATCCATCCCGAGGAGGAGGAGGGCTGGCACGACGATGACGCCGCCGCCCACCCCGAAGAGTCCGGACAGGAATCCCGCGACGAGACCGAGCAGGATGAGCGCGCCCGTGGTCGTGCGGACACGGTTCGCCGTGCCGGTCAGCTGGTCGTCGGTCGTCATGGTCGTCCATCCGTTCCGTCGACGATCTCCGCCGAACCGTCCGATCGAGGGTCGCTCGCAGCCGCGTAACCGCCGCCCGGTAGCGTGGCCACGACGTTCGAGTGGCCGATCGTCTCCGTGCGGGGAGCGACCCTCTTCGGGTCGAGTCCGCTCGCGCTGAGGGCCGCGCGCACCGCGGCGGGCACGTCGGACTCGATCGTCACCGTCCGTTCGCCGTCGCCGTCGTCCTGTGCGCCGACGACCCACCGCGGCGCACTCGTCGCCTCGATCGGGGATGCCCCGCCGAGCAGGCGAAGCAATAGATGCGTGTGGATCTGGGCCTGGGCCTGTCCACCCATCGTCGCGAGGGCGAAGGCCAGCTCCCCGTCGCGCTCGACGAGCACCGGCATGAGGGTGTGCGGCGGGCGCCGTCCGCCGCCGAACGCAGACGTGCGGGACGGATCGAGGGAGAACGAGGTGCCGCGGTTCTGGAACAGCACACCTGTGGTCGGTTCGAGGAGGGCCGCGCCGAACGCCCAGTAGACGGACTGCACGAGGGAGACGGCCCAGCCGTCGTCGCTCACCGCGACGAGTCCGACGGTGTCGCCGTGAGCGGCCGGCTCCGGCCCCTCGCCGAGCACCGGAGCGGGACCGTCGAGGAGATCGTCGACGGACACCGGAGCGACGTCCGGGTCGGCGAGGAGCGCCGAACGGACCCGGTTGGCATCGAGGAAGAGATGGGCGAGCCTCCCGGAGTCGCGGCCGAGTGGGTCCGCGACCGCTTCCGCCTCGAGTGCGCGCAGTGTGCGCAGGAGGGCGAAGCCCTGGGTGTTCGGTGGGCTCGTGATGACATCGACCCCGGCGATGTGCGCGGAGAGGGGTTCGGACACCGTGGGACAGTACCCGGCGACCTCGTCGAGCTCGATGCGGCTGCCGCGGTCGCGCAGGCCGCCGACCCATGAGGCGGCGAGTTCTCCCGTGTAGAACGCGTCGGGACCGCCCGCGACGAGGGCGTCGAAGGTCCGGGCGAGCGCCGGCTGGACGAATGCGTCGCCCTCGTCGAGTGCGCGTCCGCCGGGGAGGAAGAGGTCCCGGCATCCCGGGTCCGCCGCGAGGGCGTCGCGGTCGATCCGGATGGCCCGCGCGACGGAGCGGGCGAGCGGGTGGCCGTGGCGGGCGAGGTCGCGGGCGGTGCCGAGCAGGCCGTCCCAGCCGAGCCGCGCGCCGAGCGAGGCGAGAGTCGTCCATCCGCGGACGCCGCCGGGCACCGTGATCGTGTCGACCCCGCGTTCCGGCAGGCGGTCGCCGTGTCGCTCGCGCAGCGCCTCGAGGCTCTCGCCGCGGGCGGCACGCCCGGTGGCGTTCACGAACGAGACGGTGCCGTGCGGATCGCGCACGACGGCCACGAGGTCACCGCCGAGGGCGACGTTGTTCGGGTAGACGACGCAGAGGGCCGCGGCCGCGGCGATCGCCGCGTCGATCGCGTTGCCTCCGTCGCGCAGTGCGCGTGCGCCGGCCTCCGTGGCGAGGTGGTGCGACGTGGAGACGGCCCCGCCGGTCACGGGGCCGTCTCCGTCTCGACCGAGGATGCGCGGAGCGCCTCGTGGAGCACGCCCTCCACGTGGAGCCGCGCCTCGCGCTCAGCCGCGGCCTGATCGTGGGCGGCGATCGCCTCGAAGATCCGGCGGTGGGCGGCGCTCGACGTCGCCCGGCGGGCGGGTGTCTGCAGGGACTTCCGACGGCTCGGTGCGATCTGCTCGGCGATGAGCTCGGTGAGCTGGGCGAGCAGCGGGTTGTGGGTGTAGACGGAGATCGCGTGGTGGAACGAACGGTCGAGCTCCGCGTACCGGCTGAGGTTCGTCTCCTGCTCCATCTCCTCCACGAGGGCGCGCAGCTGCTCGGTGTCCCGCGCGGTCACGCGCGCGGCGGCGAGTCCGGCGATCGGGGGCTCGATCACGGCGCGGAGCTCCATGATGCGGGCGATCTCGGAGGTGCCGCTCGACGCGGCGATCATCAGGGCCGAGAGGGCGTCTCCGGCCTCTCCCGACCGGTCGGCGGGGGCGAGCACGATCGTGCCGCGACCGGGGCGGCGATCGATGAGTCCGCGGGCCTCGAGCTCGTGCAGAGCCTGGCGGACGGACACACGGGAGACGCCGAGGAGGTCTCCGAGCTCGCGTTCCGTCGGCAGGCGGTCACCCGGCTTGAGCTGGCCGTCGAGGATGAGCCGTTCGATGTCCACGGACAGGCGATCGGGTACCGAGAGCGACGGCGAGCGGCGGAGCGACGACCATTCCATGCGGGACCTTCCTTCTGGGGGAATCCAATCAGCGACCGGCGGTCCTCGGCGGTTCTTTTACGCGATCGAAACAATGGACACATTGACAGTTGGTCCTACCAACTGTCAATGTTGCGGCACGCCAGGCCACTTCCCCCCGCAAGGAGCCCCATGTCCCGACACCGCATCGCCCTCGCCCTTCCAGCCGTCGCCCTCGCCGTCGCCCTCGCCGGCTGTTCTCAGTCGGGCACCACCGGTTCATCCGGATCCGGCTCCGGTTCCGGCGACGACCTCGGCCTCGTCACCGACGGCACCCTCACGGTGTGCGCCAATCTCGAGTCGCCGCCGAACATCTACACCGAGGCCGACGGCACCCCCGTCGGTGTCGAGGTCGAGATCGCCGACGCCATGGTCGAGAAGATGGGCCTCGAGATCGAATTCAAGGAGATCGCGTTCTCCGGCCTCATCGCCGCGCTGCAGGCGAAGCAGTGCGACACCATCATCTCGTCGCTCTACATCAAGCCCGAGCGCGAGGAGGTCGCGGACTTCGTCCCCTACCTGCTCTCCGGCTCCGGCGTGGCCGTGTCCGAGGAGAACCCCGCCGGCATCACGGGCTTCGACGACTCGCTGTGCGGCGTCTCCGCGATCGGCATCACGGGTGCCACGGGCGCGACTCTCCTCGAGCAGAAGTCCGTCGAGTGCGAGACGAAGGGCGAGGATCCCATCGACATCACCCTCACGGACAAGGCGGCAGACGCCCTGCAGCAGGTCATCGCCGGCCAGGCCGACGCCTTCATGGACACCGCCGAGCTCGTCGGGTACTACGAGACCCAGTCGGACGGTCAGTTCGTCGTGGTCGGTGAACCCGTCGACTCCATCCAGATCGGTGCGGCGTCGCTCAAGGGGAACGACGCCCTGCACGCCGCCCTCGAGGAGGCGTTCGCGGGCGTGGTCGACGACGGCACCTACGCCGACATCCTCGCGAAGTGGGGCTTCGAGAGCGCCGACATCGCCAACGCGTGACACCACCGGGCCGGAGGTGATGAGCCTTCGGCCCCCGACAGGGAGATCGATGTGAACTTCGACTGGACCTACTTCTGGGAGAGCCTGCTGCTCCCCAGCCCGCGATTCCTCAGCGGCCTCGCGCTCACGGTCATCATCTCGGTGGTCTCGATGGCGCTCGCCCTCGTGCTCGGTCTCCTCGTGGCCCTCATGGGACGCAGCCGGTTCCTTCCGCTGCGGCTGCTCTCGGCCTTCTACGTGTGGATCATCCGCGGGACCCCGCTCCTCGTGCAGCTCGTCATCATCTATACGGGTCTCGCGGCGGCCGGGCTCTTCCGCTTCGAGGACGTCGACCTCGTGGGTGCGCTCATCCGCGGTGCCGTCCAGGCGGCGATCGTCGGGCTCATGCTCAACGAGAGCGCCTACATCAGTGAGATCGTGCGTTCAGGTCTCGAGTCCGTCGATCGCGGGCAGAACGAGGCGGCGCTGTCGCTCGGGATGACGCCGACGGCCTCGATGCGGAAGATCATCGTGCCGCAGGCGATCCGCATCATGGTGCCGCCGCTCGGGAACTCCTTCAACGGGCTGATGAAGAGCACGTCGATCCTGTCGGTCATCGGCGTCGCCGAGATGTTCCAGGTGGGTAGCACGATGAGCTCGGCGACCTTCAAGGTCTTCGAGGTCTACCTCGTGGTCGCCATCTACTACCTGGCTCTCACGACCGTGTGGACCTTCATCCAGACCGGGATCGAGAACGCCCTCAACACGCGCGCGGGACTTCCGCGCGCCGAGTCGGTGTGGAAGCGCCTCTTCGGCCTCCGTTCCCGCCGGCAGCGGGCCGTGACGGCCCCAGCCCCCGTCCTCCAGACCACCGACGCCGCGTGAGGTCCTCATGAGCCTGTTCACTTCCCCCGTCTCCACCGGTACCGGACCGATCGTCGAGATCCGCGGGGTCTCGAAGTCCTTCGGCGACCGCCTGATCCTCTCGGACGTCGACGTCGAGGTGGCGCGCGGCGAGGTCGTCGTCCTCGTCGGTCCGTCCGGTGCGGGCAAGACCACCCTCCTGCGCACCATCAATCGGCTCGAGGCGATCGACGAGGGCGAGATCCGCGTCAACGGCGAGCTCATCGGTCAGCGGACCAACGCGCGGGGCAAGCGCGTCGAACTCTCGGCGAGGGAACTCGCGCGGCAGCGCTCTAACATCGGCTTCGTCTTCCAGCACTTCAACCTCTTCCCCCACATGAGCGTGCTCGAGAACATCTGGCACGCTGTCGTGGAGGTGAAGAAGGAGAAGAAGGTCGACGCGATCGCGCGAGCGCGCGAACTCCTCGACCGAGTCGGGCTCGCCGACAAGGCCGATGCCCGCACCCGGTCGCTGTCCGGCGGTCAGCAGCAGCGGGTGGCGATCGCCCGCGCGCTCGCGACGCGCCCGGACCTCATGCTCTTCGACGAGCCGACGAGCGCCCTGGACCCGGAGATGGTGGGTGAGGTGCTCGCCGTCATGCGTGACCTCGCCGACGCCGGGATGACGATGATCATCGTGAGCCACGAGATGGGCTTCACGCGAGAGGTCGCCGATCGCGTGATCGTGATGGACGGCGGTCGGATCATCGAGAGCGGCGAACCGACCCAGGTCTTCGAGCGGCCGGCGCACGAGCGCACCCGCCAGTTCCTCTCGAAGGTGCTCTGACCCGAAGGCGCTGACCCCTCCGTGCTCTGCCGAGCACGTCGGTCACACGGCTCCCGCGATCGGGCTAGGTCGTGGGCGTCGCGTGTGCATTCCGGCGGTCGTCGTGGCCGTCGTCATCGGCGTGCTCCTCGAGGAGCATGCCGACCGAGGTCGCGCACGCGTCTTCCCGCCACGCCTCGAGTCCCTCTCGGATGGCGAAGGCCGCGATGACCAGGCCGGCGACGGCGTCCGCCCACCACCAGCCGAGGAGGCTGTTCGCGACGAGGCCCACGAGGACCGCGGCCGAGAGGTATGTGCAGATGAGCGTCTGATTCGAATCCGCGACCGCTGCCGCCGAGCCGAGTTCGCGGCCGGCACGGCGTTCGGCGAACGACAGGAACGGCATCACGGCGACGCTGACGGCGGCGAGGGCGATGCCGACCGCCGAGTGCTCGGGGTGGACGAGGCCGAGGAGTGCCGCGGCGGACGTGACGCTGACGTAGAGCGCGAGGGCGAAGAACGCGATCGCGATGACACGCAGGGTGCCCCTCTCCCATCGCTCCGGGTCGCGCCGCGAGAACTGCCACGCGACGGCGGCGGCCGAGAGGACCTCGATCGTGGAGTCGAGGCCGAAGCCGATCAGCGCGGCGGACGATGCGACCGTGCCGGCGGCGATCGCGATCACGGCCTCGACGAGGTTGTAGGCGATGGTGATTCCGACGATCCACCGGATGCGGCGGGTCAGGACGCGGCGGCGTTCGATGGTGGTGGCGCTGGCCGTACTCACGAGCAGGTGCACCCGTCGCCGTCGCAGCAATCGGGTTCGACGTACAGCACGACGCGCAGGAGCTCGTCGAGCGCCGGGGCGAGGTGCGGGTCGGCCAGGCGATACCAGGCGCGGCGTCCATCGGGCATCGATTCGACGAGCCCGCACCCGCGCAGGCACGCGAGCTGGTTCGACATCACCTGGCGCGAGACGCCGAGCGCATCGGCGAGGTCCGACGGGTAGGCCGGGGCCTCGCGGAGCGCGAGCAGCACGCCCGCGCGCGTGGCGTCCGACAGAGCGTGGCCGAGCCGCGCGAGTGCGGCCGTGTGGGTGAGGGAGGCTGAGGCTGAGAGGCTGGACACGTCCCCGATGGTACAGGTTTCCCTGTATTGAACGCGCTGGTCGGACCGTGTGCCGGGCCTCTCGTGCGGCGGGCTCGAGGCGCGTGACGCGATGACCGGGCCGCTGCGCTCCCTGCCGCCCTGCCGTCGTCAGGACGTGGGCGGCTGTCCCGTCGCCGTCCTGTTGATGGCGAGGACGGTGAAGAAGCCGACGACGGCGAGACCCCCGAGCCAGAACCAGATCGACGTGTCGATGCCGACGATCGAGCGTTGGAAGGTACCGCACACCGACGCGTCGGGGTCCGTGGCGTCGGCGCACCAGCCGCCCGAGACGAACGGGAACAGGAGCACCGTGACGACGACGGCGGCGAGCGCGCCGAACACCGCGGCCCGTGCCGCCGGTCGTGGTCTGCGCGTCATGGCACCATGACAGCACTCGCGCCGCGGTCGCGGAAGAGGCGGGGCTGAATGGATGCCGAGTCGTGACCGCTCCCCGGCTGGAGAGGAAGGTGCCGGACGGAGCGGCGACCGTCGTCAGCGCGCCAGGGTGGCGACGGCGTGCTCGAGTGCGTGAGGGACGGCGCGGAAGTACGCCCAGCGACCGCGCTGCTCGCGGGTGGCGAGTCCGGCCTCGACGAGCTGCTTCATGTGGTGGGAGACGGTGGGCTGCGAGAGGCCGACAGGGTCGGTGAGGTCGCAGATGCACGCCTCGCCTCCGCCGGCCGCGGCAATGAGGGAGAGGAGTCGCACTCTCGTCGGGTCGCCGAGCGCCTTGAACACGCGGGCCACTCGCTCGGCACCATCGCGGTCGATCGCGCCGTCGGCCGGCGTTGCGCAGCAGGCGGCGGACGGGGCGAGGAGGAGCTCGGAGGTCATCGCCCCAGTCTGGCACGTCGTATTGACAGATGTCGATATGACGACCACAGTCGGAGCATGGACATCTCTCGTGCGGACTCCGCAGGCTCGACCCTCCCCGTCGTCGTGATCGGAGCAGGCCCGCAGGGGCTCGCCGCGGCCGCGCACCTCGTGGAGCGGGGCGTTCCCGTGCTCGCGCTCGAGGCCGGCGACGGGCCGGCCTCGGCGGTGGCCGAGTGGGGACATGTCCGGCTGTTCTCGGGGTGGCCGGAGCTCATCGACGCCGCTGCGGCCCGACTGCTCGAACCCACCGGTTGGGAGCGTCCGACGGCGGGCTACCCCACCGGCGCGCAGTGGATCGCGTCATACCTCGCCCCGCTCGCCGATGCGCTTGGTGACCGGGTCCGCTACGGCACACGCGTCACGGGGGTGTCGCGCCGCGGGCGGGACCGCCTCGTCGACGCCGATCGCGGCGCGCAGCCGTTCACGGTGCACGTCACCGGACCGGACGGCGCCGAGGAGCGCCTCGACGCGCGCGCCGTGATCGACGCATCCGGCACGTGGAGCACCCCGAATCCTGCGGGCGCCGACGGGCTTCCGGCACTCGGCGAGCGCGCCGCGGCCGACGCGCTCGAGTACCGCATCCCCGATCTCCGCCGCCGCGACGGCTTCGCCGGCTCCCACACGGTCGTCGTCGGCTCAGGGCACTCGGCGGTCACGGCCGTGATCGCGCTCGCACGCATCGCCCGCCGGACCCCGGGAACGACCGTCACGTGGGCGGTGCGACGCGGGTCGGCCGGCACCGCGTTCGGAGGGGGAGCCGCGGACGAGCTGCCCGAGCGCGGCCAGCTCGGCATCACGGCGAAGGAGATGGTCGACGCCGGGCTCGTCACGCTCGTCACCGGCTTCCGGGTCGAGCGGATCGCCCGGTCCGGCGACGCCACGGTGCTCGTCGCGGAGGACGGCCGGGAGCTGCCGCCCTCGGATCGTGTGCTCGTGCTCACCGGATTCCGACCGGACCTGTCGTTCCTCTCCGAGCTGCGGCTCGAGCTCGACGCGACCCTGCAGGCGCCCGTGCGCCTCGCGACGGAGGTCGACCCGAACGTGCATTCGTGCGGATCCGTGCGGGCGACGGGCGCCGCGGACCTCGCGCACCCCGAGTCGGACTTCTACCTCGTGGGGGCGAAGTCGTACGGTCGGGCGCCGACGTTCCTCGCGATGACCGGCTACGAGCAGGTGCGCTCGGTCGTCGCTGAGCTCGCCGGGGACCACGAGGCCGCCCGGCGGATCGACCTGCAGCTGCCGGACACGGGAGTGTGCGGCGGGGCCGGGCTGTTCGACTCGACGGGGGCCGGGATCGGCGCCTCGTGCTGCGCTGTCCCCACCGTGCAGAGTGTGGAGATCGGACGGGCGCCCGCCACCGTCTCGTGATCGGCTGACGCTCACCAAGAAGCCGCCGCCCCATCGTGAGTCGATGGGGCGGCGGCTTCTCAGGGATCCTCGACGGCTCAGCGCGCGAGCAGCGTCCCCTCGATCTTCGTCGCGACCGCCTCGCGGAGCGGGCGAACGGCGTCCGCGTCCCACGCCTCGGGGTTGGGGAACGACCACTCGAGCACCTCACCCGTGGGGGTCGCGGGCAGCGCGAGTCCCGGCTTCATGAGCACGACGATGTCTGCCTGTTCGAGGTCCTCCGTCGTGACGGCGCGCGGCACGTTGCCCGAGATGTCGACGCCGAGCTCGGCGACGGTCGTGGCCACGGCAGGGTTCACGACGTCGGCGGGCGAGAGGCCGGCCGACGTCGCGGTGTACCGATCGCCGCCGAGATACTCGAGCAGGGCGGCGCCCAGCTGGGAGCGGCCGGCGTTGTGCTGGCAGATGAACAGGACGGTGGGCTTGTCGCTCATGGATCGCTTTCGTTCGGTGGTGCGGCTGGTCAGGCGGAGGTGCGCGTGAAATGGGGTGTGACGCTCAGCTCGCCGAGGAGGGCGAGCACGCGGCGCTCGATCTCGTCGCGGATGGGGCGGATGTCGGTGGCCGTGAGGCCGTGCGGGTCGTCGAGCACCCACTCCTCGTAGCGCTTCCCTGGGAAGATCGGGCAGGCGTCTCCGCAGCCCATCGTGATCACGACGTCGGCGGCACGCACGACCTCGTCGGTCCAGGGCTTCGGGTACTCGTGCGAGATGTCGATGCCTCGCTCCGCCATCGCGGCGATCGCCTCGCCGTTCACGCGCTCGCCTGGCTCGGACCCACCGGACCAGGCGACGGCGTCGTCCCCGGCATAGTGCTCGAAGAAGCCGAGGGCCATCTGCGAACGTCCGGCGTTCTGCACGCAGAGGAACAGCACGGTGGGCTTGCCGTCGTCGTGCTTGCCCTCCACCCGTGCAAGGGCGCTCAGTCGCTGGCGGGCGAACCGCTCAGCGATGAGCGGCAGGAAGTTCGTGATGCGCGCCCCTCCCGCGAACTGGTCGTAGGAGGAGAGGAGGAAGCGCTCGATGGTCTCCCTGTTGAAGACGCCGGCGAAGTCGCGCTCGAGGCGGGTCGCGGCCGTCTTGAGAGCGTGCTGCTGGTCGAGGGTCAGGATGGGGTTCACGGTGGATCCTTTCAGGACGCGGCGAGCCGCTGTGCCAGATCCGAGATGCGTCGTTGCAGCTCGGCGTAGGTGGTGTCGAACGCGGCGACGGTGCCGAGTCGAACCGGGTCCGGGATCGACCAGTGGAGGTCGCCGGTGGCGCCCAATTCCTCGTGGGCGTTGTCGCAGACGGTGATGACGAAGTCGGTGGGTGAGCGCACGTCGCTGAGGGCGTGAGGCGACTCGTCTGCGAGTGCGAGGTCGTGGCGACCGGCGGTGGCGATGGCGCCCGGGTCGATGCGGTCGGCGGGGTGCGTGCCGCCGGAAGCGCTCGGGATGTCGGAGTGCTGCTGCCAGAGAGCGGCTGCGAGTTGCGATCGGGCGGAGTTCGCCGTGCAGACGAAGACCACGCGATCCGCTCGAGCGGAGGCCCCGGGCACGAGGCCCCCGAGGGCATCGCTCGTGAGGTGCACGTAGCTGCGCCGCTTGTCCGCCTCGGAGCGCGAGCGGGAGACGAGCCCCACCGACTCGAGCACGTTGAGGTGGTGCGTCACGAGATTCGCCGGCATACCGAGCGCGATCCGGATCTCGGTGGGGGAGAGGTCCCCGAGCGTCAGGAGGTCGACGATGTGGAGGCGGGCGGCATCGCCGAGGGCGGCGTGCGTCGCCGCGCGCCGTTCCGTGTCGTCAGTTCGCTCAGTGTTCATTGTCTCAATATTGACTGAAGTAAATCCGTCGGTCAAGATGAGTCCGACATGAACGCACCCCACACCCCGGCCTCCGCCCGCCCGCACCTCGCCCGCCGCCTCGGGGCCGAGTTCCTCGGCACCGCCCTCCTGCTCACGATCGTCGTCGGGTCGGGGATCGCGGCGTCGACCCTGTCGCCCGACGACGTCGGGCTGCAACTGCTCGAGAACAGCACCGCGACCGCCCTCGGTCTCGCTGTGCTCATCCTGATGTTCGGGCCGGTGTCCGGCGCGCATTTCAACCCCATCGTCACGCTCGTGGACGGGGTCCTCGGCGCGCGGCGGGGCACGGGGCTGCCGCTCCGCGACGTGCTCCCGTACCTCGTGACGCAGGTGACCGGCGCGTTCGCGGGCACGGTGCTCGCGAACGTCATGTTCGACGTCCCCACGCAGATCGCGACGACCGATCGCGCCACCGGGGGTCGACTGATCGGTGAGATCGTCGCGACCGCCGGGCTCGTTTTCCTCATCGTCGCCCTCGCCCGATCGGGCCGCGGAGTGGTGACGGCGGCCGCCGTCGGCGCCTACATCGGCGCGGCCTACTGGTTCACGAGCTCCACCTCGTTCGCGAATCCCGCCGTGACGATCGGTCGCATGTTCAGCGACACCTTCGCGGGCATCGCTCCCGGCTCCGCACCGCTGTTCATCCTCATGCAGCTCATCGGCGGCGCGATCGGGCTCACCGCCGTGGTCCTCCTCTACCCCGATGCCTCCCGCCGTGCGGGAGACGTCGTCGTCCCGACCTCCGTCAACCCCGCCCTCTGAAAGGCGCCCCATGCATCTCCTCGTCATCGGCGGAAGCGACGCCGGAATCTCCACAGCTCTGCGCGCCCGCGAACTCGACCCGTCCGTCGACGTGACCGTCGTGGTCGCCGACGCGTATCCGAACTTCTCCATCTGCGGCATCCCCTACTACTTCTCGCGGGAGGTGCAGCCGTGGCAGTCGCTCGCTCACCGGACGCACGCCGACCTGGAGGCCACGGGAATGCAGTTGCGGCTCGACACGCTCGCGACCGGCATCGACGTGGGCGGCCGACGACTGACCGTGCGTGACGCCGCCGGTGACGAGTCGACGATTGCGTACGACGAGCTCATGGTCGGCGCCGGGGCGTCCCCCTCGACCGCCGGAATCGCGGGGCTCGACGAGCTCGGTCCGGACGACGGCGTGCACCTCCTGCATTCGATGGGCGACACCTTCGCCCTCGAGCGCTATCTCGACGAGCACGCCCCGGAGTCGGCGATCATCGTCGGGGCTGGCTACGTCGGCCTCGAGATGGCGGAGGCTCTCACCGTCCGCGGGCTTCGCGTGACCCAACTCCAGCGGGGGCCCGAAGTGCTCTCGACGCTCGATCCCGAGCTCGGAGCGCTCGTGCACGACGAACTCGACCGCCACGGTGTCGACGTGGTGACGGATACCCGCGTGGACGGGGTGGAGTCGACGGATGGCACGCTCACGGTGACGGGCTCGCGGCACGGCGAGTCGTTCGCGCGATCGGCCGACCTCGTGCTCGTCGTGGTGGGTGTGCGGCCGAACACGCGCCTGCTCGCCGACGCGGGGGCGAGCCTCGGGGCCGGTGGCGCCGTGGTCGTCGACGACCACATGCGCACGGGGCTCCCGCACGTCTGGGCGGCGGGCGATGGCATCGTGACACACCACCGTCTCCTCGGCGTCACATACCTGCCGCTCGGCACGACGTCGCACAAGCAGGGGCGCGTGGCCGGGGAGAACGCGATCGGCGGAGACGCCCGGTTCGCGGGCAGCCTCGGCACGCAGGTCGTCAAGGTGTTCGACGTGGTCGCCGCCCGAACGGGGCTTCGCGATCACGAGGCGCTCGCGGCCGGCCTGCAGCCGCACAGCGGAACCGCGATCGCGGACGACCACAAGCGCTACTACCCGGGCGCGACGCCGATCAGCATCCGCATCACGGGCGACACCGCTGACGGTCGGCTCCTCGGTGCGCAGCTCGTCGGGACGCGTGGCGCGGAGATCGCGAAGCGGGTCGACACCTACGCCACGGCGCTCCACCACGGCATGACGGTGGAGGGGATGAGCGACCTCGACCTGTCGTACACGCCGCCGCTCGGCTCGCCGTGGGATGCGGTACAGGTCGCCACGCAGGCCTGGACCCGCGACGTCACGACCGCCTCCGCCCCTCCTGCTGTCGCGAAGTAGTCCGTTTGCGCGCTGTGATATCGGTATAGGGGTATAAGCGCGCGCAAAGGGACTACCTGAGTGGCCGCGGGGTGGGGCGCGGCGCGGGGTCAGCGGCCGAAGAGGTCACCGAGTCCCGGGATCTCGAAGCCCTGAGCGGCTTCGCCGAGCTGGTCGCCGAGACCGCCGACGTACTCCTCGCCGCTCTGGGCGAGACCGTCGACGCCCTCGGTGAGGCCGCCGACTCCCTCGGTCAGGCCAGCGATGCCCTCGAAGCCGAAGCCGTCGGCGAGGCCGCCGAAGTCGACACCCGACGCGAGGGCGTTAGAGAGCAGCGGGCCGGCCACGCTGCTGACGGCCGCGGCGCCCGCGACGGTGAGCGCGATGCCACCGATCGCGGCGACTCCCGCCCCGGCCGCGGCGCCCGTGGCGAAGGAGCCCATGCCGGAGCGGCCGCGACCGCTCGACGAGCGTCGGGCGTCGAAGACCCGCTTCATGAGTCCGGGGTGGGCCGTCTCGCCGCGCGTCGCGGCGCGGGCCAGGTCGCCCGTCGACCCGCTGAGCGGGCGCTCGTGGGCCGGGAGCTCCTCGGTCAACCTGTCCTGCAGCTGCTGCCGCTGGGCCGGGGTGAGTCGTTCGAAGGCCTCGTGATGGACCTGCTCGAGCTGCCCGGGAGGGGCGGTCTGGAGGAGGTAGTCGTACTTGCCGAGGGCGATCCGGTCGGCCTCGGTGGGCTGGGAACCGGACGTGCGGCCGGCGGGGGCGCCACCGCTCCACCGATCGTTCGTCGGGCGGTAGGCGGACGGGCTGTCGGCGCCGCCACGCGGGGTATTCCGCGAGTTCTGCTCGTCGCCCGTCAGCTTGTCGGCGGCCGTGCGGACGATGTTCTTCCAGTCCGTCGAAGAGCCGTTCCGCTGATTCGTGGGTGAAGACGAGGAGGACGAGTCGCCGAGCGCTTTCGCGGCGGCACCGAGGAGTCGCTTGAAGTCGGGCATGCCCCGATCCTGTCGGAGTTCTTTGACAGATACCCGGGAAACCCCCGGGGAAGTGCCCGGACCCGGTGTCGGAATCCCACCCCCTTCCCGGTGTCGGAGGTCCGGAGTAGCGTGCCGGGCATGACGATCGATCCGCGCGTTCTCGACTGGCTGCTCGACTCCGATCCGGCTGCGCGCTGGCAGGTCGAACGCGATCTCGTGGGCGCGCCCCCGCGGGCGTGGGAGGCCACGAGGGCGCGCGTCGCCACGGAGGGCTTCGGGGCCGAGCTGCTCTCGAAGCAGGATCCGGACGGGCAGTGGGCCGGCGGCTCGTACGTGCCGGCGGGCTTCTTCGAGAGCGAGGAGGCGAAGCAGCCCGGTCAGCCGTGGACCGCCACCACATGGGCGCTCAAAGACCTGCGCGAGTGGGGAGTCGACGCCGCCGTGCTCGGCGACACCGCCGAGAGGATCGAGGCGAACAGCCGGTGGGACTACGACGACCTGCCGTACTGGGGTGGCGAGGTCGACGTGTGCATCAACGCGTTCACCATCGCGACGGGAGCCTGGCTCGGCGTGGACGTGTCGTCTCTGGCCGCGTGGTTCCGCGAGCACCGGCTGGCCGACGGAGGCTGGAACTGTGCGGCGGAGGACCCGGGCCAGAGCTCCGACGGCACGCTGTCGACGCGCTCGTCGTTCCACTCCACCCTCAACGCCGTGCGCGGACTCCTGGCGTACGAGCGGTTCACTCTCGACGACAGCGTGGCGGAGGCGCGACACGGTGGTGAGGAGTACCTGCTGGAGCGCCGCCTGATGTTCCGCGCGTCCACGGGCGAGGTCGTTTCGCCGTTCGTGACGCAGTTCGTCTACCCCGATCGCTTCCGGTACAGCGCTCTCGCGGCACTCGATCACTTCCGCAGCGCGTCCCTCTGGGACGGCACCCCGCCCGATCCCCGGTTGGCCGAGGCGATCGAGGTGGTCAGGCAGGCGCGGCAGCCGGACGGCACCTGGCTGCAGGGGGTGCCCCTCGCGGGCCGCACCTGGTTCGACGTCGACGTCCCCCAGGGCCAGCCGTCGCGCTGGCTCACGCTCATCGGCACCCGGGTGCTCGACTGGTGGGACGACGCCTCGTGACCGGGCGCATCAGTATCGACCTCTTCAGCACGCTCGACGGGGTGCAGCAGGCCCCTGGTACACCTGACGAGGACCGCGAAGGCGGCTTCGTGTTCGGCGGCTGGCAGGCGCCCTTGCTCGACGACATCGCGGGGGCGCAGGTGTGGGAGGGCATCGAGGCGATGGACGCGCTCCTGCTCGGCCGCAAGACGTACGACATCTTCGCCGCGTACTGGCCGCAGCAACTCGACGGCTCCGATTCGCCGATCGCCCGGAAGTTCGCCGAGATCCCGAAGTACGTGGCCTCGAGGAGCGCCATCGACCTGCCGTGGCGGGGCTCCGAGCTGCTGGGCGACGACCTTCCTGCAGCGATCGCCGACCTGCGCGAGCGACACGCGAACGTGCACGTCATCGGGAGCATCGACTTCTCCCGCACCCTCGTGCGCGAGGGCCTGTTCGACGTGCTCAACCTGTGGATCCACCCGATCGTGATCGGCGCGGGGAAGCGACTCTTCCCCGACGACGGCCCGCCCGTCGGGCTCACTCTCCTCGAACCGCCCGTTTCGTCCGAGAAGGGAACGGTGCTGCTCCGGTACGGACCGGGGGGCGACGTGCGCACCGGCGACATGACCGCCCCCGACCGCGGCGTCTGACCGGGATCACGGCTGCCGTTCCGCTCAGGCGGTCGCCGATTCCGCCGACGGATACTCGCGCAGGCGGCGTCGGGTGTTGCGTTCCACGAGTTCCGGGATGTAGCTGCGGAGGGCCGCGCCGCTCGTCCGCTCCAGTTCCTCGGCCACCATCCGCACGATGTCGTCCTCGGGGACCGATGGGTGACGCCGTGCCAAGAGGTCGATCACGTAGACGAGCGCCTCGTACTCGTCCTGCGGCTTGAACCTCGACATGCTTCAACTATCCGCGATGGGATGCCGCGGCAATACCCCCTGGTCAGCACCCCTGGTCGGTGCCCCCTGGTCAGTGCCCTCATCAGTGCCGATGCCGGTGGTGGCTGTCCGGGTAGTGCTCGTGCGTGTGGGTGATCGGTTCGTGGGTGTGCTCGTGGGTGTGCCACGCTCCCGCGGCGACCTCCTGGCCCGGCGCGTGGTCGTGCTGGTGGTGCTCGTCGTGGGTGTGTCGATGGGAGTGCGTGATCGCCTCGTGCGTGTGCTCGTGCTCGTGGCGTTCCGTGAGATGCAGCCAGACGCCGAGCGCCATGAGTGCGCCCGCGACGACGACCGGCCACGTGAGCGGGTCGCCGAGGACGATCGCGAGGGCCGTTCCGAAGAACGGGGCGATCGAGAAGTACGCACCGGCGCGGGACGTGCCCACGTGGCGCATCGCGACGATGAAGAGCACGAGGCTCACCCCGTAGGCGAAGAACCCGGCGACCATGGCGGCCGCGATGTTCGCGGCCCCGGGGATCTGCGCGCCGAGCGCGAACGCGAGCGCGAGATTGACGGGCCCGGCCACGCCACCCTTGATCGCCGCGAGCCAGGTCGCGTCCGTCAGTGCGACCTTGCGCGTGAGGTTGTTGTCGAGTCCCCAGCAGAGGCAGGCGCCGAGGATCGCGAGGGCCGGCCACGGGCTCGAGATCACCGCCCCGGAGGGCGCGCTGAGCACGACGGCTCCCGCCACGATCGCGACCATGCCGAGGGCGATGCGCCGGTCGACGTTCTCACGGAAGACGACCCAGGCGAGAACGGCCGTGAAGACGCCCTCGGCGTTGAGAAGCAGGGAGGCGCCGGAGGCCGGCATCGACGAGAGCCCGAGCAGCAGGAGGACCGGGCCCAGGATGCCGCCGAAGAGGATTGCGCCCGCGAGAGGCGGGACGTCGGTGCGCGCGAGTCGCACGCGCGGCGATCGGCGGACGATCCTCAGCACGCCGAGCCCGATCCCTGAGCCGCAGTAGAGGAGTCCGGCGAGGAGCCACGGGCTCACGTCGGCGTCGAGGAGGGACTTGGCCACGGGTGTCCCGGCGCCGAAGAGCACGGCCGCGAGGAGTGCCGCCTGCACGCCGCGGTGTCGCAGGGAGGCGATCACCGCGGCGCGGGCGCGGGCGTGCCCGTGGCGTGGTGTCCCGGGGCGTTGGTGAGCGCGTGTTCAGCCTGGAAGATGGCTTCGCTCACGAGTCGGCTCGCGTGCTCGTCGGTGAGCCGATAGAACACGCGAGTCCCGTCCTGCCGCGTCGACACGATGCGCGCGAGCCGCAGCTTCGCGAGGTGCTGGGAGACCGCGGCCGACGACTTGTCGACGATGTCGGCCAGGTGGTTGACGGACAGCTCGCCGTCGCGGAGCGCGAGGATGATGCGCACCCGGGTGGCGTCGGCGAGCATCGCGAAGACCTCGACGGCGAGCTCGACGTACGGGCTCTCGGGGCTTCTGCCGCATTGCTGCGTATCTGCGTTCATACGCAGATACTAACCCACGGGATCGTTCCGTGACGTGCGACCGCGCGCGATGCCGACGCCGACGAGGGCGGCGGCGATGAGCGTGAGGACCGTGGAGCCGAGCGCGACAGCGGTGCGGAACTGGTCGGCCTGCGCCGCCGTCCACCCCGGGGTCGCGATGCTGCCGCTGAACATCGCCGCGATGATCGTCCCGGCGATCGCGATCGCGGCGGCCGTCGTCACCTCGCTCGACGTGTCCACGAGTGCAGCCCCGATGGTGGTGCGGTTCGCGGGGAGTCCGCGCATGACGTTCGTGCCGGCGACGACGCCGACCACGCGCATCCCGGCGGCCACGAAAACGAGGGCGAGCGCGACCCACCCGTAGCCGGAGCGGCCGAGCAGAGCGAAGACACCGAGCCCGGCGACCACCACGACGGCGCCCATCCAGGACGCGCCGTCCATGCCGACCCGTCTCATGAGCGGGCCGACGAGCGCCCCGCCCGCGATGAGCACGATCACCTGGGGGAGCATCCCGATCGCGGCCTGCGCGGCCGTCCACCCCCAGTCGAGCTGGAGCTGCAGTGTCACGAGGTAGCCGAGCCCTGCCGTCGCCAGCCCGGCGGCGGACTTGAGGAGCAGGCCGCTCGATACGAGCGGGCGAGCGATGAGCTCGAGGTCGAGGAGGGGATGTGTCGCCGTCCGCTCGCGGGCGACGAACGCGGCGGCCGCGACGACAGCGGCGACGAGTGCCGCCCACGGCATCCACGACCCCGATCCGGATTCGACGAAGAGCGTCGGGGCGACGAGTGCGAGGACGATCGTGAGTGTGCCGAGGGCTGCCCCGGCCACGTCGATCGGGTCGCGGTGCAGGTCGGCCGGGTCGTCTGCGCGGATTCCGGTGCCGATGCACACGAGGGCGACGACGGCGATCGGTGCGTCGGCGATCAACAGTGCCTGCCACGGCGCGACCGTGAGAGCGAGCCCGCCGACGGTGGGGCCGACGGCGAGGCCCACGAGGCCGACCGTCGAGATGACGGTCATCGCCCGGACCCGGAGGGTGTCGTCGTCGAAGAGACGGAACGCGAGGGCGAGCGAACCGGGTGTCGTCATCGCGGCGGCGACGCCCATGGCGGCGCGGACGGCGATGAGTTGCTCCGGTGTCGTGACGGCGGCGGTCGAGAGGCTGGCCGCGGCGAGGAGCACGAGTCCTGCGAGCATGATCCGTCGCCGACCCACGCGGTCGGCGAGGGCGCTCAGGGCGAGCATGAGTCCACCGAAGACGATGGAGTACGCGCTCGTCACGAGCTGCAGGTCCGTCGTCGAGGCGTCCAGGTCGCGCCCGATCGTGGGGAGGGCCACGGTGAGGATCGAGTTGTCGAGCATCTCGACGAGGAAGACGGCCGCGAGCCCGGCGAGGGCGATCCACGCCTCGCGCAGTCGGCGCGGCGCGACCGCGGTTGCGGTCGTGGTGGTGTGGGGTGATTCGGTGGTCATTGAGAGCACACTCCTTCAGATGAAGAAGTGGCGGTCCTCTCGGATCCGCGTGTGCGCGCCTGGGGGAACAGGCGTTTTTACCTCAGATGCTCACATCCTACGACGGTTTCGTCGGGGGACAGCACGGTCCTGTGTCTGTCGACGGGAGGCGAGGTGTCGAGAAGGTGACACTCACACGCTGTCGCGCGGGGCGTGGCGCTCCAGGAACTCGTAGACGTCGGTGTGGTCCACCCCCGTGAACGTGCCGACGGGCGGGGCCGCGAGCAGCGACGCCTCGATGCGTGCGCTCGGCCACGACGCGCCCGACCAACGGTCGGTCAGCTCTTCCGGCGGGAGTCGGCAGCACGACGGGTCGGGGCAGCGGGACGTCTGACGGTTCGTCGTGTCGCGCCCGCGGAACCACTTCGCGGTCGCGAACGGCGTGCCGACGCTCACCGAGAAGTCGCCGCGGCTGCTCGACTGGATGCTCGACGTGCACCAGTACGTGCCGCCCGGCTTGTCCGTGTACTGGTGGTACGGACTGAAGCGGTCCTCGACGGCGAAGACCTGACGGGCGCTCCACCACCGGCATACGAGCTGGCCTTCGACGGCGCCGAGCGCGTCGGTGGGGAAGGCGGCGCTGTCGTTCTCGTACGCCTTCGAGATGGCGCCGCTCGCGTGCACCTTGAGGAAGTGCACGGGGATGTCGAGGTGCACGGTTGCGAGGTTCGTGAAGCGGTGCGCCGCCGTCTCGTACGTCACGGCGAAGGCGTCGCGGAGGTCCTCGACCGACAGCTCCCGCTGCGCCTTTGCGGCCGTGAGGAAGTCGACGGCACTCGCTTCGGGGATCATGAGCGCGCCCGCGAGGTAGTTCGTCTCCACACGCTGCCGGAGGAAGTCCTCGTAGTCGGTCGGTTCCCCGGCCTCGAGCACCACGGCTGCGAGCGCCTGGAGGAGAGCCGATCGGGGGTCCGCGCCCGCCCGCTGCCGCACCGGCAGGTAGAGGCGCCCGTTCTCGAGGTCCGTCACGCTGCGCGTGGACGCCGGCAGGTCGGAGACGTAGTGGAGCGAGAAGCCGAGGTGCGTGGCGAGGCTCGACGCGACCCGTTGCGAGAGGGGGCCTCCCGCGTGGCCGACGGCCTGCAGGAGCCGGGCGGCCGTGGCCTCGAGCTCGGGGAAGTGGTTGGCGTGGCGGCGCTGCTCCTTCCGGAGCTCCGTGTTCGCGCGTCGCGCTTCCTCGGGTGTCGCAGCGCGCTCCCGGTGGAGCCGTTCCAGTTCGCTGTGGAGACCGAGTACCGCGGTGATCGCGTCGTCGCTCAGCGACTTCCGGGGTGGGAGCGGCGGTAGCCCGAGCGACGTGTAGAGCGGGGACCGCTGCGCGCGTTCGAGGGCGATCTCGAGCGCCGCGCGCGGAGTCGGCGCCTCGGGGGAGAGGAGGTCGTCGAGGGGCACGCCGATCGCACGCGCCACGGCCTGCAGCTCGGAGAGTCGCGGCGACCGGCGGCCGTTCTCGAGCACGCTGATCTGGCTCGCCGCCCGGCCGACGGCCGCGCCGAGCGCCTCCAGGGTCATCCCGCGGTCGGTGCGGGCCTGGCGGATGCGGCGTCCGATGGTCAGGGAATCGAGCATGTCGTCATCCTGCGTCGGGAACCGGGCGTCGGTGGCCATGGTCCAGCATCGCCCGACCGCGTTCTTCTGGCAAGCAGAAAAACAGCCGAATTTCTGTCACCGGAGTCGAAGAAGAGCACTCCGATCGGTCGCACAGTGGGGGAACGCCCCACCGATGAGGCGGATCAGAGGAGGACACGATGAACGAGACCCACCGCCCCGGCGACGTCACGGAGACCGCTTCGGAGCTCGAGTCGCGCTGGAAGACCGACGCCCGCTGGATGGGCGTCGAGCGCGACTACACCGCCGCCGACGTCGTCTCGCTGCGCGGCACCGTCCGCGAGGAGCGCACCCTCGCCCGCCGCGGGGCCGAGAACCTGTGGCGGCTCATCCACTCCGAGGAGTGGGTGCCGGCCCTCGGCGCCCTCACCGGAAACCAGGCCGTCCAGCAGGTGCGCGCCGGCCTCAAGGCCATCTACCTCTCGGGCTGGCAGGTCGCCGCCGACGCGAACCTCTCCGGCCAGACGTACCCGGATCAGAGTCTCTACCCCGCGAACTCCGTCCCGGCCGTCGTCCGCCGCATCAACAACGCCCTGCTGCGCGCCGACCAGATCGAGTCGGCCGACGGGTCGACCAGCGGCGGTTCGGGAATCGATTGGCTCGCCCCGATCGTCGCCGACGCGGAGGCAGGCTTCGGCGGACCGCTCAACGCCTTCGAGCTGATGTCGTCGATGATCGAGGCGGGAGCGGCCGGCGTGCACTGGGAGGACCAGCTCGCGAGTGAGAAGAAGTGCGGCCACATGGGCGGGAAGGTCCTCGTGCCCACGGCGCAGCACATCCGCACCCTCAACGCCGCGCGGCTCGCCGCCGACGTGGCCGGGGTGCCCACCGTGATCGTGGCCCGCACCGACTCGCTCGCCGCGAACCTCGTCACGAGCGACGTCGACGAGCGCGACCGCCCCTTCCTCACCGGGGAGCGCACCGCTGAGGGTTTCTACGAGACGCGTCCCGGCATCGAGACCGTCCTGGCCCGCGGCCATGCGTACGCTCCCTACGCCGACCTGCTGTGGGTCGAGAGCGCCGAGCCCGACATCGAGCTCGCGCGGACCTTCGCCGAGAGCATCCACGCGGAGTTCCCGGGCAAGAAGCTCGCGTACAACTGCTCGCCGTCGTTCAACTGGAAGCGCCACCTCGACGACGACCAGATCGCCCGCTTCCAGCGGGAGCTCGCCGCCATGGGGTACGCGTTCCAGTTCATCACCCTCGCGGGCTTCCACGCCCTCAACCACTCCATGTACACGCTCGCCCGCGATTACTCGCGTCGCCACATGAGCGCCTACGTGGAGCTGCAGGAGGCGGAGTTCGCCTCGGAGGCCGACGGCTACACCGCCACGCGGCACCAGCGCGAGGTGGGCACCGGGTACTTCGACCGGGTCTCCACCGCCCTCAACCCCACGAGCGCGACCCTCGCTCTCGTGGGCAGCACCGAATCCGAACAGTTCCACTGACACGCTGAGAAGGACAGGACGACATCATGACCATCGACATCACCGGCCCGAGCGGCCGCCGCTTCGACGAGATCCTCACGCCCGAGGCCCTCTCCTTCCTCGACGAGCTGCACCTGCGGTTCGCCGGAGCCCGCCACGACAGGCTCGCCGCCCGCATGCAGCGCCGCTTCGACCTCGGCAACGGTCGCGACCTGCGCTTCCTGGCGGAAACGCAGGCGATCCGCGACGACGCGAGCTGGCGCGTCGCAGGCCCCGGGCCGGGCCTCGACCGGCGCCACGTGGAGATCACCGGGCCGACGGACCGCAAGATGGCGATCAACGCCCTCAACAGCGGGGCAGACGTGTGGCTCGCCGACCAGGAGGACGCCACCTCGCCCATGTGGGCCAACGTCGTCGGCGGTCAGCTGACGCTCTTCGACGCGGTGCGCGGACAGCTCACCCACGAGAGCCCCGACGGCCGGCGGTACACGGTCGGCGAGACGACCCCCACGATCGTCATGCGGCCCCGCGGCTGGCACCTCGTCGAGAAGCACCTGCGGTTCACGGACCGGTCGGGCATCGCGATGGCGGCGTCCGGTTCGCTCGTCGACTTCGGACTGTTCTTCTTCCACAACGCGCAGCGGCTCATCGAGAACGGCGCAGGACCGTACCTGTACCTGCCGAAGATCGAGTCGCACCTCGAGGCGCGCTTGTGGAACGACATCTTCACGTTCTCCGAGGAGGCGCTCGGGATCGAGCACGGCACGATCCGGGCGACCGTCCTCATCGAGACGTTCCCCGCTGCGTTCGAGATGGAGGAGATCCTCTACGAGCTGCGGGAGCACTGCGCGGGCCTCAACGCGGGGCGCTGGGACTACATCTTCTCGATCATCAAGAACTACCGCGGTCGCGGGAAGTGGTACGTGATGCCCGACCGCATCGAGGTCACCATGACGGTCCCGTTCATGCGCGCGTACACCGAGCTGCTCGTGCAGACATGCCACAAGCGGGGCGCGCACGCGATCGGCGGGATGAGCGCGTTCATCCCCAACCGCCGGGACCCGGAGGCCACGGCGCGGGCGCTCGAGAAGGTCGCGGAGGACAAGCGGCGCGAGGCGGCCGACGGCTTCGACGGCTCGTGGGTGGCGCACCCCGACCTCATCCCCACGGCGCGCGCCGAGTTCGACGCGGTGCTCGGCGACCGGGCGAACCAGGTGGACCGCCTCCGCGACGACGTGCACGTGACGGCGGCGCAACTGCTCGACGTCCGCTCCCTGCAGGGCGCTGTCACGGAGTCGGGGGTGCGCGACAACGTGTCCATCGCCGTCCGCTACATCGAGAGCTGGCTGCGCGGTGTCGGAGCCGCGGCGATCGACGGTCTCATGGAGGACGCGGCGACGGCGGAGATCAGCCGCAGCCAGATCTGGCAGTGGATCCACCAGGACACGATCACGGCCGAGGGGTCGCAGATCACGGCGGAGCTCGTCGAGGGGTTCATCGCGGACGTCCTCGCGTCGTTGGAGCGCAGCGGCACCGATCGCTTCGACGACGCGGTCGACGTCTTCCGGGAGGTCGCGCTGGGCGAGCAGTACCCCACCTTCCTCACGGTCACGGCGTACTCCCGCTACCTCGTGGAGTCGCCCACTCCGGTCGCGGCCGCGGCTTGACCGCACAACGGTCCCTGAGGAACGCCTGCGCTGAGCCTGTCGAAGGGTGTCGGCTTCTCGAGAACGAGAGCCGCTTCGACAGGCTCAGCGACCGTGTGGCGGGGGTGGTCCGCAGGATCGTGCGGTGCGCCGGGGTCAGCCGATCGCGGACCGGCGACGGCGCGCCGCCAGCGCTCCCGCGAGGAGGAGGACGAGCCCGGCGATGAGCGCGCCGAGCGGGGACGACCCCGTGGAGGCGAGACCGTCGCCGGAACCGGGAGCGGCGTTCCCGTTCCCGTCCGGGTCGCCGGCACCCGCACCGTTGCCGCCGTCACCGCCTCCGCCGCCCGGCGTGCCCGGCTCCGGGTCGGTCGGCGTCACGACGACGGGCGTCTCCGCCGCGGCCGACAGCTCCGACACGGTGATGCGGTCGAGGATCGGAGCCTCGGCCGAGCGCAGCGGGATCCCGGGGAAGTTGTCCTGGGCGTACGTCACCCCGTCGAAGTTCGGCTGCTCCTCCGCTCCGAAGCGGATGGTGTTCTCGCCCTCTTCCAGATCGAGCACGATCGTGCGCTCCCAGAAGTTGTTCTCGTGGAACGTGGGGACGAAGAGCACCCGCTCGGATGCCCCTCCGTTGACGCTGATGTCGGCGTGACGCGCCATCGGGTTGGGGTTGTAGTGCGTCGCCGGCACCTGCTCGGGGTTCGAGAACCGGACGACCATGGCGTAGCGACCGGCGGAGTCCGCCTGCACCGTGAAGGTCACGGCATTGTCGTTGCCCGGCTCCCCGCCGAGCCCATCGACGGCGAGTCCGCCCTCGGCGAGCCCGAGCTCCGACGTGGTCGCGTCGCCCGAGAGCTCCGCGTCCTCCGCCTGGTATTCGGTGGAGGAGAGCTGATCCTGCGATGCGGCGATCCGGATCCGGTCGATCGTCGCCTCACCCGTCACCACGATCTTGTTGATGCCGCCCTGCAGCTGAACCGCCGAGGCGGGGGTTCCGCTCTGGCGCTGCTCGGCCGCGGCCTCACCCGAGGAGAGATCGAGCACGGCGTCACCGTTGAGGCTCACCGAACCGCTGCCGGAGCCGAGCACCTCGAGGGTGGCCTCGGCGTCCTCCTCTCCGTAGACCCAGAACGTCGCGGACTCGTCGGACGCGAGCTGCACGCCCGTCGCGGTCGGTGTGCCTGTGTGATCGGCGTACTCGGCCTCGTAGTCGGTGACCGCGTCAGCGGACGCCGAGCGCTCGAGGGTGATGCGGTCGATGAGCGCGTCGCCCTTCGTGCTCTCGGTGCCGGCGAGATCGGTCGTGGCGAGCGAGATCGTGTGCGTCCCGGCCGTCAACTGCACGGTGGTGTCGGCGTGGTCCCACACGACCCACTTGTAGCCGAGCGGGAGGAACACCTCCTGCTCCGCTGCGCCGTCGACCGTGAGGAAGACGTTCGTCGGCCCGTTCTCCGCGATCAGGTCGTACGTGTTGAGGCTGTTCGCGAACACGCTGAGGTCGTACGCGCCCGTCTCGGGGACGTCGACCGTGAAGGAGAGCCTCCCGTTCGAGCCCTCGCGCAGCCCGCCGACGTTGTATCCGCCGGACGTGTAGTACTTGCTCACGTCGTTGGGCGAACCCTCCGGGCCGTTCTTCGAGTAGCCCGAGCCCGTGAACGCGGCGTCCTCGGCCTCGTACGAGGCGTTCCAGGCGGGGGATGCCGCCGTGGCCTCGGCGCCCTCGCCCGGGGTGATGAGGATCTCGTACGCGGACGACTCCGTCAGCTGCGGCAGATCGCCGGCGCCGAAGTCGAGCGTGAGCGTGCCGTCCGCCACCTCGGCGATCCGGTCGGACAGCACGATCGGCTGCTCCGAGTCACCGATCTGACCGGTCCACGGGATCTCCCGCACCTGCACGCGAGCCGTCGATCCGAACACGTCGGCCGGCACGTCGACGAAGTCGACGGGAGCGGCGCCGTCGGCGCCTCCGATGATGGTGCGCGAGATCTTCTTCTCCTCGTCGAGCGACGACACGCCCTGCAGCGTGTAGCTCTCGCCGGGCGACGGAGGAGTGAGTTCCACCGTGTGGCCGGACATCTGCGCGTAGGAGTTGTACAGCCACCACTGACCGTTGGCGCGGTTCTGCTGCACGGCCGAGTCGGAGAGGTTGCCGTTGATATTCCAGAAGGCGATCATCGCGTCGACCTTCTTCTCCTCGATCGCGGAGATCCACTGGATCATCTGACCGGGGACGGAGGTGTGGTAGTTGAACGCGTACTCGTTGATGTTGATGGGCAGCTCCGTGCCCTCGTACGACGATCCCTCGAAGGCCGTGGCCTCCCAGTCGCGGAAGCGGTCGACCGATGTGCGGATGGTCGCCGGGTCGCTCAGCTCGTGCCACGTGATGATGTCCGGAACGGTCCCGGCCTCCACCGTGTGGGAGAGGAAGCCCTGCGTCTGCGAGAACAGCACGCTCAGTCCGGGGCCGGCGACGCGCATGTCGGGGAAGGCCTCCTTGATGCGCGCATAGGTGCTGTCCCATGCGGCGAAGTAGTCCGTGGGGTCGTCGAGCCAGGAGGTGCCGTCGAGGCTCCACTCGCCGGTGCCGAACATGTTGCCCTCCGGCTCGTTGAAGGGTTCGATCACGAGGTGCTCGCGCTGCTCCGCCGGGATCGTCGCGATCATCGCGAGCTGCTCGTCGAGCACCGTCCGATAGTCGGCGAGCTTCTCCTCGGGAGTGTCGCCCGGCCACTGGTAGGGGAAACCGCGGTAGTAGTCGGTGACGCGGAGGTACACGTCGCCGCCGGACGCCGTGAGCGTCGGGAGGATCTCGAGCGCGTCGGAGCCGGGGTGCTGGCCGCCGTCCTGCGCCTTCGTCGCGACGGTGCGCACGTCCATGCCCTCGACGAGGTTGGAGGTGGGCATGTCGTCGCCGTAGAGCCCGTAGAGCACGCCGGAGGCTCCGCCGTAGACGTCGCCCGTGTTCTCGGCCATGTCGATGCGGACCTCGCCGCGCGTCACCGTGACCTCGACGGTCACGTCGATGTCGGCCGCGACTCCCGCGACGGTGAACACGCCCGACTGGGCGTAGGACGACGCGGGCACGTCCTCCCACGTGATCGGCACGTCGCGCTCGACGTCGTCGGAGTACACGCCGCGGACGACGGCCGGAAGCACCGGAGCCTCGTCGACGCGCGTGCGCACCTCGAAACTCGTCGTGGTGAGGGACTCGAGGGTCGGCGCCTCGGCGCCCGACAGCTCGGCGACCTGCTCGGCGGTGAGCGCCGAACGGAAGACCTGGAAGTCGTCGATCGCGCCGTCGAAGGCGGGGTCCGGGTAGAACGACTTGCCGATGAATCCGCCGCTCGTCGCCGAGTCGGTGAGGAGTTCTCCAGCTGTCACATCGGTGGCGACGCTCGAGACGGCGGCGCCGTCGATGTAGGTCACGAGCCGGTCGGCCGTGGTGTCGAGGGTGACGGTGAGGTCTACCCACTCGCCCGTCTTGAGCGGGCCGCTGCCGGTCACCGTCTGCTCGTTCGAGCCGCCGCCGGCGCGGGTGATGGCGGTGCGGAGCTTCCCCTCTCCGCTCGACGGCGATGTGAAGAGGTAGTGGGAGTTGTCGGAACCGAGGCCGAAGAGCCACTGCCAGGCGGCCCCGCCGTCCCAGCGGACGCGTGTGGCGACGGTGAGGTCGGTCGCGCCGTCGAGGATCTCGGTGGGGAGCACGACGTGTCCGCCCGTGAGGTCGAGGGCCGAGCCGTCGTCCGACGCGATCACGGCAGTGCTGCCACTGATCGTGCCGTTGCGGTCGTTCCCCGAGGAGTCGGGCACGGTCGTGCCGGTGACGTCGTCCATGGAGTAGTGCAGGTCGGGGGTGGGGACAGCCGCCGATGCCGGACTGGCTGCTCCGGCGGCGACGACGCCCACTCCAACCGCGAGGGCGGTGGAGAAGGCGGCGACGCGTCGACGGACATGTGTATGCGATGGTGCATCGCGCATCATGTGGTGAAACCTCTCTGTTTCTGATGCCGGTGGGGACCGGCGCGGTGCAGCGGCTACCGCCCGTCGGTGGCCGCTGTGGAGTCCGTCCCGTCCGCCGTCGGGATGAACACACGCATGGTCGACGGGCCGCGTTCGGCCCATCGGTGGTAGGGGACGAGCGCGAGCTCGGTGGCGCCCGCCCGGAGGGGTGTCGCCGGCGCCGAGGTGAAGGGCAGGGCGCCGGGTGTCCGCTCGTCGGGGTCGGCGACGATCGCGGTGACGGACGCGCCGTCGCCGCTCGCGATGGGGGCCGACGTGGTGTCGACGCTCACGTCGTCGATCGTGGCGTCGCCGGGGAGGTCTGTCGATTCGAGGCACAGCACGAGGGGGCCGCGTTCGACGGCCACCGTGCCGCGCACCGCGTCGATGCGGGGATCGGGGAACGTGAAGCGGGGGGCGAGGCGCAGGTCGAGCGTGACGACGTCTCCGGACACGAAGGCGCGGCGCACGTCCGCCCAGCCGGGTGCGACCGGGTGCGACTCCGCTCCCGGCTCGGTCAGCACGGCGTCGCTCGCCCAAGCGGGCACGCGCAGACGCAGGGTGCTCTCGGCGTCCGGCGCCTCGAGCACCGTGATGCGGATGAGGCCGTCGTCCGGGTAGCGCGTCTGCACGTCGAGCACGACGTCGCCGATCACGGCGCGTCCGTCCGCGTACTGCATGAGCACGGCGACGTCTCCGTCGGTCGAACCGTCGCCCGAGCTGTCGACAGCGGCCACGTACGCGGGGAGCGACGCGAACGTCCTCGCGACGTTCGTGGGGCAGCACGACACCTCGAACCACGGGGCGCGCGTGCCGCCCTCGGCCCGCGCGTTCACGCCGTCCGTCGGAACGGCCCCGGCCTCGCGCTGGTGGAGCGGGTTCGCGTAGAAGAAGGACCGGCCGTCGGCGGCCGGCGACGTCGCGATCACGTTGAAGAGCGTGCGCTCGATGAGGTCGGCGTAGCGCACCTCGCCCGTGGCCAGGTAGAGCCGCCACGAGAACATGACGGAGGCGACGCCGGCGCACGTCTCGCAGTAGGCGCGGTCGGTGGGGAGCTCGAAGTCGTCGCCGAAGCCTTCGTCCTGGTGGCGGGATCCCATGCCACCCGTGAGGTAGGTGCGGCGCTCCACCGTGTGGTCCCACTGGCCGCGGAGCGCGTCGAGGAGCGCGACGTCGCCGTCGTGCACGGCCACGTCGACGGCTCCGGCCGACAGGTAGAGGGCGCGGACGGCGTGACCGCGGAGAGCCTCGGCGTCGATCACGGGGGTGTCGTCCTGGAAGTACTCGGCCGACTGCAGCGGCGGGACGGGGAGGCTCCCGTGGCCGCGGCGATCGACGAACAAGCGGGCCTGCGCGAGGTAGCGCGGCTCGCCCACGGCTCGGCCGAACTCGGCGAGGCCCACCTCGATCTCCGGGTGACCGCAGATGCCGTCCCGCCCGTCCCCGCCGAACTCGCGGCAGATGTGGTCGGCAGCCCGGCGGGCCACCTCCACCAGGAGGTCGTCGCCCGCCGTGCGCACGCGCGCGACGGCGGCCTGGAGCAGGTGGCCCATGTTGTAGAGCTCGTGCCCCATCGCGAGGTCGCTGTAGCGGGGAGGGAGTCCCGGGTGGCCGAAGGCGGTGCCGAGGTAGCCGTCGTCGTCCTGCGCGGCCGCCACGCGGGCCACGACGGACGCGAACGTCGCCTCGAGCTCCGCGTCGTCGCGACGCCCGAGCTCCCACGCCATCGCCTCGAGCAGCTTGTAGATCTCGGAGTCGGAGAACTGCCATCCGGCGCGCTCCACCGTGACCTCGCCGCGGGCCACGCGATCGATGTTCTCGAGCCAGCCGAGCCGCTCGATCCAGTCGAGGCAGTGCGCGAGCGTGGCCGCACCGTTCACCTCCTGGCGGCGACCCCAGAAGCCGTTCGGCGAGAGCCGCACGTCGGCGACGGCGGTCCCTCGTCTGGCGGAGTTCTCGGGGGCCACCGGGACGGCGGCCGATGACGGCGTCGCCGTCGAGGAGGAGGCGATGGAGGAGGTCGAGGTCACGGGTCAGTCCTTCACGGCGCCGGCGGTCACGCCGGCGGCGACGTATCGCTGGGCCACCACGAGGAGGATGGCCGCGGGGATGGAGGCGACGACGGCAGTGGCCATGATCGCGTTCCACTGGGTGGTGTTGTTGCCGATGTAGGCGTAGATGCCGAGGGTCACGGGCCGCAGCTCGCTGTTGCGCGCGAGCGTCGACGCGAAGATGAAGTCCGACCAGGCCCAGAGGAACGCGAAGAGCGAGACCGTGAGCACCGAGTTGCGGCTCATCGGCAGCACGATCGAGACGAACGTGCGCCAGGCGTTCGCGCCGTCGACCTTCGCGGCCTGCAGCAGCTCGCGCGGGAGTCCGCTCATGAACGCGGTGAACAGCAGCACCCCGAACGGGACGGCGATCGTCGAGTCCGCGAGGATCAGCCCCCACACGCTGTTGAGGAGACCTGCGCGCACGTAGATGGCGTAGAAGCCCATCGCCATGACGACGCCGGGGATCATCTGCGCCACGAGCAGGATGAAGTTGAGGGTGCGCCCGCCGCGGAGGTTGAGCAGGGCGATCGCGTACGCCGCCGGGGCGGCGATGACGACGGTGAGGACGACGCAGCCGAGACCGATGAGGAGGCTCGTCCCGAGGTTGGGGAGCTGCTGGCGGATGACGGCCTCGAAGCCCTCGAGCGTCGGGTTCACCGGGAAGATGTGCGGTGGGCTCAGCCGGAGGTCCTGCGTGCGCGTGAGCGACACGTTGACCATCCAGTAGACGGGGAAGAGCATGAGGGCTGTGAAGATCACGCCGAGCGCGAGCTTCCACCACGAACGACGAGCGGTCATGAGTTCGCCTCCCGGCGCTGGATGCGGAGGTAGAAGAATCCGAAGATCAGGGCGATCACGATGAGCAGGTTGCCGACGGCCGCCGCGGGGGAGAGGTCGGGCTGTCCCGTTCCGAAGGCCTCGCGGTAGGACCAGATGGCGAGCGTGGTCGACGAGTTCGCCGGGCCTCCAGCGGTCATGATCCAGATGATGTCGACGACCTTGAGCGTGTAGACGAGTCCCAGGAGGAGTGTGATCGCGGACACGGGCTTGAGGAGCGGGAACGTGATGCTCCAGAACTGCCGCCAGGCACCCGCTCCGTCGAGAGAGGCCGCCTCGTACACGTCGAGCGAGATGTTCTGCAGTCCCGCGTAGAGGATCACGAGGTTGAAGGGGATGCCGAGCCAGATGTTCGCGATGATCACCGAGGTGAGCGCCGTCTCCGGCGACGTGAGCCAGTTGATCTGCTCGCCGCCGAACGCCACGATCACCGAGTTCACGATGCCGCTGTCACTGTTGAGCATCCACGACCACACGGACGCCGACACGATGAGCGGCAGCAGCCACGGTACGAGGAAGAGTCCGCGGAGCAGTCCGGAGAGAGGGAAGTTGCTGCGGAAGAACACCGCGAGGGCGAGGCCGATCGCGTACTGGAAGAGCAGGGACACCACCACGAAGAGGGTGGTGTTGACGAGCGCCTGGCCGAAGAGCGGGCTGCTCAGGATGGCCGCGTAGTTGTCGAAACCCACGAATTCCGCGTTGCCCTGCACGAAGGCGCGGATCGTGTAGTCGTGGATGCTGAGGTCCACGCTGCGGATGAGGGGGAACGCGTAGAAGACGAGCAGGTACGCGATGAGAGGGGCCGCGAAGCCGAAGGCGACCCACCGCGAGCCGAGGAGGCGCGAGGGCCGTCGCTTGCGCGGGTCGGGCACGGTCACCGAGACGGTGTCGGTGCCCGGCGCCGGACGGCGGGTGAGGGAGGTGGTCATGATGCCTTCGGTTCTGTGTCGCGAGGTGGGGCGCGTGTGGGCCGGTGCGGGCCCACACGGGCCGGTTGGGCCCGGGGCGGGAGCGGCGGCTCCCGCCCCGGGGTATCGGCGGCGGCTAGTTGCCGTCGGTCTCTGTGGCAGCGGCGTCCTGGGCGGCGTCGAGCGCGGCCTGGGGGTCCTCCGCTCCGGACAGTGCGCTCTGGACGGCGGTCCACAGCTGCTCGGAGATCTTCGGGTAGTCGGTTCCGAGGTTGTCGCTCGTGCGTCCCTTCGCGGCCTGCACGGCGGAGACCCAGGTGTCGAGCTCCGGGTGCTCCTCGAGCAGGGCGTCCTGGCCGTCAGCTGTCGGGGGGATGTAGTACGCGAACGTGTTCGCCGTCTCCACGAAGCCCTCTGGGGTCGTCATGCACTCGATGATCTTCCGCGTCACGTCGTAGCGTGCGGTGTCCGACTGGACGGGGGCGATCACGAACTCGCCGCCGGTCGGAGCAGGGGCGGCGCCGCCGTCCTTCGCGGGGAGCGTGATGACGCCCGTCTCGAAGCCGGCGTCCGCCGCGCTGTTGACCTGCCACGTGCCGTTCTCGGCGAACGCGAACTCACCGGTGAGGAACTCCTCCCAGACGGTGTTCTGCGAGTTGGTGATGACCGAGTTGGGCGCGTAACCCTTGTCGAGCCAGCCCTTCCACAGGTTCAGGGCCTCGACGGCCTCCGACGAGTTGAGCTCGGTGAGGTCGGCTCCTGCGCCCCAGAACCACGGGAGGAACTGGAACGTGCCCTCCTCGGTGTTGAGGGCCGAGAACGTGATGCCGCGCTTGCCGGTGTCGTTGACCTTCGCGAGGGCCGCGTCGAGGCTGTCCCAGTCGGTGATCGACGCGGGGTCCACGCCGGCCGCGGAGAGGATGTCGGCGTTGTAGTAGAGGGCGAGGGTGTTCGCGCCGATCGGGATGCCGTAGGTCTCGCCGTCGAGCTCGCCGGCGGCGAGGAGGTTCTCGTCAATGTCGGAGACGTCGAGCCCGAGCTCCTCGACCGTGGAGACCATGCCGGTCTCCGCGAGCGTCGAGACGGCGGGGTTGTCGAGCAGGATCACGTCGGGGGAGTTGTTCTCCTGCGCCGCGAGGAGCGCCTGGTTGGTGAGGGCCGTGGTGTCGTACGCGGTGCGCTCGATGGTCACGCCGGCCTCGTCGCCGCACGCCTGCACACGATTGGCCCAGTCGGAGCCCTCCTCGTGCTGGGGGTACGGGTCCCACCAGGTGTAGGTGCCGGACGCGGCGTCGTCTCCGCCGCCGGAGCCGCCGGTCGAGCAGCCGGCCAGGGCGACGGCCGCGAGCGCGGTCGTCGCGAGGGCCAACGGAACATGCAGCTTCTTTGCAATCATGCGGGTTTCTCCTTCGTGGTGCGTCCGACGGGTCGACGGACGACGGTCCCCTCGAGGGCGTCGAGGGACCGGGGTGGTGGGGTGGGGGTGGTGTCGGTGGTGTCGGTGGGGTCAGGGGCGGGGAGCGGCGATGCTTCCCCGGTCGTCGAGCACAGGGGCGATCAGCTCGAGATGGGCGGGAGTGGCGGCGTGGCCGCCCTCGATGCGATGCACGAGCTGCTCGACGGCGCGCCGGCCGAGCTCCTCCGCCGCGCTGTCGACGGCCGAGAACGGCAGCGAGAAGGTGCGGGCGAAGTCGTCGGAGTATCGGCCGATGACCGAGAGGTCCTCGGGGGAGGTCATCCCCCGGGCGACCAGCACGGAGGGGAGCGCGGCGGCTGCGGCCTCGTTGTTGAGCAGCAGACCCGTCGCGTCGGGGTGGGCGTCGAGGAAGCGGTGCAGGTCGGCGCCGATCTGCGGCTGGCTCGACGAGCCGAAGAACGTGTGGATGCGCACGCCGAGCTCGTCGGCGCGGCGCTTGGCGCCGTCCCGGAGGCGCCACACGTACGCGCCGCCTCTCTCGACCACGTGCTCCGGCTGCGAGACGAGGATGAGCTCGCGGTGGCCGAGGTCGTGGAGCGTGTCGACCATGAAGGACCCGGTCGCGTCGAAGTCGAGGTCGAAGACGTCAAGGCCGTCCGGTGACCCCGGGAGCCCGACGAGGGCGCCGGGCTGCGGGGCCGAGCGGAGCAGGGGGAGGCGCGTGTCGTGTTCCGCGACGTTCAGGAGCACGAAGCCGTCGACCATGCGTGAGTCGGAGATGCGCTTGAGGGCGGCCGCGCCGTCGTCCTCCGAGACGAGGAGGGTGTCGTAGCCGAGCTCCCGGGCACGGTTCGTGACGCCGAGGATGTACTGCAGCATGGCTGGTGCGAACTCGTCGGGGAGGAACTGGCCGAGGAGGGCGAGGACGCGCGTCTGCGACGTGGCGAGGGCGCGGGCTCCGGCGTTGGGCGTGTAACCGAGGCTCTCGACGGCGAGCAGGACCTTCGCGCGCACCTCGGGGGAGATGGTCCGCTTGCCGGACAGTGCGTAGGACGCCGTGCTGCGGGAGACCCCCGCTGCACTGGCGACGTCGCCGATGGTGACCATTTAGCCTCATTGCTCGAAGTGGTGCGCGTTCGACCGAGTGTAGTCGAACCGGTTCGAGTCGAACCGGTTCGATGCTACGTCGACTCCATCCGATCGCGCAAGATCGAATCGGCACTTTTTCGCGGAGGGGGCGTTCTCTGCAGCCGCCCCCTCGGTCGGATGGCCGCCGAGGGGGCGATGCGCCGGCGTCACACGGCGAAGCGCGCGCCCACGAGATCGACCGACACATCCCACAGGCGACGGGCGGCGTCCATGTCGCGCAGCGGCTTCCACAGTCCGCTGCGTGCGGGCGCACCGCCGATCTGGCGCTTCGGGCCGAAGAGCTCGTCGGCGCGCGCCGAGGGGTCCGTCGCCGCGAGGAGGGCGGGGAGGGCCGCCGTCTCGGGCGTGCCGACGACGCCGAGGCGGGAGAGCAGCCGGATCACGCGCACCTCGGTCGTGTCGCGCGGCCGGCCGAGTCCCGGCTGGGCGGACAGCAGGTTCGTGGGGGAGACGCCCGGGTGTGACACCGTGCTCGAGATGCCCCAGCCCTCCGCCCGGCTGCGGGCGTCCAGCTCGCGGGCGAAGAGGCCAACGGCGAGTTTCGACTGGCTGTACGCCTTCATCACGTCGTACGACCGCTCCCACTGCAGGTCGTCCCAGTTGATGCCGGCGCTGCGTGCCGCGATGCTCGTCTGGTGCGTCACGCGCGCCTTGCCCTCTCGGAGGAGCGGCAGGAGCCCGAGCGTGAGGGCGACGTGCCCGAGGTGGTTCGTGCCGAACTGCAGCTCGAAACCGTCGGCCGTGGTCTGTCGGCTCGGAGGGTTCATCACTCCGGCGTTGTTGACGAGGATGTCGACGGGCCGGCCTTCCGTGCGCAGGGTGTCGGTGAATGCGGCGACGGAGTCGAGCGACGAGAGGTCGAATGATCGGACGTCGACCCGGGAGGCGGGGGCCAGGTCGCGGATGCGCGCGGCCGCCGTCTCCCCCTTCGCCGCCGAGCGGACGGGCATGACGAGGTCGGCCCCCGCCTGCGCGAGGCGCGTGGCGATGACGCGGCCGATGCCGTCGCTCGCCCCCGTGACGACGGCGAGCGTGCCGGTGAGATCGGGAACGGTGATGTCGGTCGTACGAGGCATGGGGTCTCCCGTCGGTGGGCGGCTCGGGGCCGCCGGTGTTCGTGTGAGTCCCATGCTCGGCGTTCCCGTCCGTCGTATTCAGGGCCTGACGATCCACCCCTCGCGAACGACTCCGTCGACGAGCTGTCGTCAGGCGATCTCGCCGGGAGCGGTCGACCCGCCGGCATCCGCCACGAGATCGAGCTGCGACCAGGCGACGTCGTGCCAGCGGTCGTCCTTCCAGCCGATGTCCCGGAAAACGCCGACAGGTGCGAAGCCGAACCGCTCGTGCAGTCGCTCGCTCGCGGGGTTCGGCAGGGTGATGCACGCTGTCGCCTGCCGATAACCACGTCGGCGCAGGACGGCGAGCAGTTCCTCGTAGAGCGCGCGACCGATCCCGGATCCGCGCCGATCGCGGTCGAGGTAGACGCTCACCTCGCAGCTCCAGCGGTAGGCGGCACGCGGATGGAACGCGCCGGCGTAGGCGTAGCCGAAGACGCCGTGCTCGTCTTCGATCACGAGCCAGGCGTGCTTCCGAGTCGCGGTCTCGATGCGCTCCGCCATCGTGTCGCCGGACGGGGGCTCCAGCTCGAACGTGATCGCCGAGTCGGTGACGTAGGGCGCGTAGATGCGGGCGCAGGCGGCTCCGTCTTCGGCGGTGGCGGGACGGATGTGTCGAAGGTCGGTCATGCTCGCATAGTAGGCCAGCGGGCTACTATGGTGTCAATACGGATCTCGAGGAAGTGGCGACGAATGGGCGAGCTCAACGATGACATCGCACGAGCGGTGCGAACGGCCCGCGTCGAGCGTTCGCTGACGCCGGCGCAGCTCGCCGACCTGTCCGGTGTGTCCCGCGCGATGATCTCGAAGATCGAGCGGAACGAGGTGCAGCCGACGGCTGCCCTGCTCGCGCGGCTCGCGACGGCTCTCGGTCTCACCCTGTCGGGGCTGATCGCTCGAGCGGAGGGGACCGGTTCCCGGCTCGCCCGCCGGGCCGACCAGACGCTGTGGACCGACCCGGGCACGGGGTTCACGCGCACGGCCGTCTCGCCCGGAGCCGCGACGGCGATCGAACTCGTGGAGGTAGACCTCCCGGCGGGTGCCGAGGTCGCCTACCCGGCCGATTCGTACCGCTTCATCGATCAGCAGATCTGGGTGTTGTCGGGCACCCTGTCCTTCCAAGAGGGCGACGAGCTCCACACGCTGACGGAGGGGGACTGCCTTCAGCTCGCGGAACCACGCGATTGCGTGTTCCGCGCGCCCGCCGACGGTGGCTGCCGGTATCTCGTGGCCATCGGGACGACGCCCGCCGCCCGGCGCTAGCCCGTTCTGCTGGCGGTCAGGAGGAGAGCGACTGGGCTCCGATCACCCCGAGCAGTTGCAGCTTCTCGGCGCTCTCACTCCCCGGGATCGCGGTGTAGACGAGCAATCGGTGGGACTGGTCCGGGTCGAGGAGGGTCTGGCATGCGAGCTCGAGCGCTCCCACCTCCGGGTGGAGGAACCGCTTGATCTCCGGCGGGCGGAGCCCTGCCTCGTGGTCGTCCCACAGGGTGCGGAAGTGCTCGTCGCGCTCGGCGAGCAGGGCGGCGAGTCGGGCGGCGCGCGAGTCCGGTCCGCGCATCGTGACGATCTCGCGGAGACCGGACGCGTAGAGCCGGGAGAGGACGAGCTCCTCCTCCGGTGGGTACGCCTCTCGGAGGGCGCGCTCCGTGAACCAGCGGTAGCCGAGGCTCCGCGACGGACCGGTGCGCTCGGAGGCGTCTCCGAGGAGGGCGACACCCATGCGGGTCTGACGCAGGGTCTCGCCGAGCTCCGTAACGATCTCCGCCGGGGTGTCGTCGAGGCGGTCGAGGATGCGGAGGAGGCCGGGGCTCACGTGGTCGCTCGCGGCCCCGCGCGGGGGCGGGTTGTGCCCGGCGAGGCGGAAGACATGGTCGCGCTCTCCGAGCGTGAGGTGCAGCCCCTGGGCGATCGACGCGATCATCTGCTCCGACGGGTGCGGGCCGGTTCCACGCTCGAGGCGCGCGTAGTAGTCCGTCGACATGTGGCAGAGCGCCGCGACCTCCTCGCGGCGCAGCCCGCTCGTCCGCCGCCGCTGTCCGCGCGAGAGGCCGACGTCCTCGGGTTGCAGCGACTCCCGTCGCCGTCGCAGGAACGTCGCCAGTCCGTCGCGGTCGATCATGTGCGCCCCCTCGTCCGTCCGCGCGGTGCGGTCCCCCCCACCTTCCTACCCGCGCCGGCCACGCGGAACCAGGACCCGCCGATCCACCCCTCCGGGCCAGCTGCAGCCCTACGGGATGAGGCGCTCCGCGCGGTAGCGGTCGAAGAGAGCCGTGAACGAGTCGACCGTGCGGTGGAACGACGTGAACCCGGCGAGCCGCGACTTGCCGATGTCCGTCACGACCTCGATCTCACGGCCCAGGTCCGCGTCGGTGTGCCACCACGACGCGAGTCGCTCGAGGTCCGCCTCGACGAGCCCGTGCTCCGTCACGATGCGCTGCCAGACCTCGTCCGCTCCGGCCATCTGCTCCTCGAGCGGCTGCGGCACCTCGCCGGGACCGACCGGTTCCACGCCGAAGTACTCGGCGATCCGCGACCACATCCAGCGCCAGCGGAACACGTCGCCGTTGACGACGTTGAAGGCCTCGTTGCGCCCCGCGTCGCTCGTGCCCGCCCACACCATCTGCTCGGCGAGGATCGTGGCGTCCGTCATGTCGGTGAGGCCGTTCCACTGCGTGAGCGAACCGGGGAAGACGAACGGTGTGCCCTGCTCGCGCGCGATCGACGCCGCGACGGCGAGCGTCAGTCCCATGTTCATGGCGTTGCCCACGGCGTGGCCGATCACGGTGTGGGAGCGGTGCACCGACCACGTGAAGCCCTGACGCTCGGCGGCCGCGAAGAGTTCGTCCTCCTGCGCGTAGTAGAAGTTGGGGGCGTCGAGTCGGGCCTCCTCCTCGTGGAAGGGGGTGTCGGGCATGTTCCCCTGCCCGTACGCCTCGAACGGGCCGAGGTAGTGCTTGAGGCCGGTGACGAGGGCGACGTGCTCGAGCGGCGCGTGCGCGAGGGCGGCGAGCAGGTCGCGCACCATGCCGCCGTTGACGGCGATGTTCTGCTCCTCCGTCTCCTGCCGCGACCACGCGGTGAAGAACACGTGCGTCGGCCGCTCGTCCGCGAGCGTGTTCGCGAGGCTGTCGGCGGAGCGGAGGTCGGCGGAGAGCGCGCGCACCCCCGGGCGTTCGGCGATGGGGCGGCGGGAGAGGGCGGCGACGGACCAGCCGTCCGCCGACAGCAGGTCGACGAGGGCCGAGCCGCCGATGCCCGTCGCGCCGACGACGAGCGCGCGGCGTCCGTTCGCGGAGTCGGTGGTGGGGGTGGGCGCGGGGGAGCGATCGGTCGAAGAGGTCATCCTCGGGTCAACGCGTCCGACCCGGTCGAATTCCCCTCGAGCGGGATCCGCGCGTGGCCGCGCCCCGATCAGGCGGTGACGAGCGAGACGACGAGACCGACGATCGACGCCAGGAGCGCGATCGCACTCACCCTGTAGGCGATGACCCGCCGTCGACCACGGAAGACGAGCGGGAGGACGACGGCGGCGAGCAGGCCCGCCGGTATCGCGAGGGCCGTGCCGACGATGAGCCCGTAGCCGTGCATGTCCCGCTCGGGCGGCCCGAGGCGGCTTCCGAGCACGAGCCACACCGCGGCGACGAAGACGACGAGGGCCGCTGCGCCGATGAGGCCGGCGATCACGCGGAGGACGACGGAGACGGCCCGGGGGCTCGGCTGCTGCTCGCTCGACGTCATCCGCTCACTCTAGGACGGGGCGGTCGTCGCAGTAGCGTGAGGGGATGACGGTGACATGGGTGCGGGCTGCGGCGGCTGCGCTTCTGGTGGCGGCGACCGTGACCGGGTGCGCGTCCGAGTCGCCCTCGCCGACGGCCGACACGGGGGAGCCCGAGTCGAGCGCGACACCCACGGATGAGCTCCTCTGGGCCGACGAGTTCGACGGCCCAGAGGGTCGGCGCCCCGACGATGCGGTGTGGGTCACGCAGACGGGCAACCTCGACGACGAGGGCTGGGGCAACAACGAGCTCCAGTTCTACACCGACGCCCCCGAGAACTCCTCGCTCGACGGCGACGGCCACCTCGTGATCGCGGCGTTGCCCGCCGAGCCGGATGCGGATCTGCCGTGCGTCACCGTGCCGTCCTGCCCGTACACGTCCGCCCGGCTCACGACCGAGGGGACCGTCGCACTCGAGACCGGGCGGGTCGAGGTGAGGGCGCGCATCCCGAACGGCACGGGGCTGCTCCCGGCGATCTGGATGCTCGGGAACAACGGCGAGACCTGGCCGGCGCAGGGCGAGATCGATGTCGCCGAGGTCGTCGGAGGGGAGCCGGACACGGTGTACGGCACCGCCCACGGGCCCAGCTATTTCAACGAGGACGGGATCGGCGCGGCGTTCGACCTCGGGGAGCCGTCGGGTGACGAGTTCCACGTATACGCCGTCGACAAGCGGCCGGAGGCGATCACGTGGTCCGTCGACGGCGAGGACTACCTCACCCTGACCCCCGACGACCTCCCCGACCCGGGCGACTGGGTGTTCGAGCAGGACATGCACGTCCTGTTGAACGTCGCCGCGGGCGGCGACTGGCCAGGCTCGCCCGACGCGTCCACCACCTTCCCGGCCGAGATGGTGGTGGACTACGTGCGCATCTTCGGCTCCTGAATCGGGCACGATGGGTCATGCGCTGGTCCCGCCACCCATCGAGCGCCCACACATCGAAACGACGGACGAACGAATGACGACACCCCTCTCCGATCTGACGCAGATGCCCGACCCGCAGGTCGTGATGTCGGCCGACGGCTTCCGGATCGCGACCTATTCGTGGGGTCACGACTCCGATCCGACGGTCGTGCTGGTCCACGGCTTCGCATCGAGCACCCGCGACAACTGGGTCAACACCGGATGGGTGCGTGATCTGCAGCGCGCCGGATTCCGCGTCCTGGCGCTCGACCAGCGGGGGCACGGCCAGTCGGACAAGCCGCTCGAGCCCCGCGACTACGAGCTGTCCGTCCTCGCTCGTGACATCGAGAACGTCCTCGACACCTACCTCGTCGACTCGGCGTCCTACGTCGGCTACTCGCTCGGTGCGCGCGTCGGGTGGGAGGTCGCGCAGGATCTCCAGGACCGGCTCACGAAGGTCGTCCTCGGCGGAGTGCCCGACGGCGTACCCCTCGCGCGGCTCGACCTCGATCAGGTCAGAGCGCTCGTCGACCACGGCACGCCGGTGACCGACAAGGTCACGATGAACTACCTCCAGCTCATGGAACGCGTCGCCGGCAACGACGTGCGCGCGCTCCTCGCGATCGCGGGAGGGATGCGGGCATCGGGGGCGGCCGACCCCGACCCCGCACACGCTCCGGCTCAGGAGATCCTGTTCGCCACCGGTTCCCTCGACGCGATCATCGAGGGTTCACGCGCGCTCGCCGCCGCCGCACCGCGCGGCCGGTTCGTCGAGATCCCCGGTCGGCACCACTTCAACGCGCCCGGCTCGCGCGACTTCCGCCGGCTCGCGCTGGAGTTCCTCACGGAGGAGTGACCTCTCCGGGGACGGACGAGGCGCCGCGGCGTCAGCCCTGCGCCGCGTCGACGCTCACGGCCCACGTCACGCCGAAGCGGTCGGTGAGCATCCCGAAGCCGGCCGACCACGCCGAGGCGGCGAGCGGCTCCACGATGGTCGCGCCCTCGGCGAGAGCGTCCCAGTGGCCGGAGACCTCGTCGAGCGTCTCGCCGCGGAGGGCGATGAAGAACGGCTCGTCCGTGATCGTCGTGCCGTTCTCCCGGCGGGTCGTTCCGACCGCGCGCGGGGAGTCCGTTCCGGGCACGTCGTAGGCCATGACGGAGAACCCGTTGGGGGCGAAGACGAGTCCGAAGACGACCTTGTCCGTGTCCGGGAGGCCGGCCGGCATGCCGAAGTCGCCGTAGGTGCTGATCGTGGCCTGGCCGCCGAAGGCCGACGCATAGAAGTCGAGGGCCTCGCGGGCGTCGCCGTGGAAGTTGAGGTGGGTGGTGGCGCTGACGGACATGGTGTCTCCTCATGGTGGGAGCCGAGCGGCTCTCGTGATCCCCGCGATTCCGGGGCTGAATGAAGCCTCTCAGCGGTACCGGTCAGGGATCGTCCGGTATGTGCGGCATGATCGGATCATGCCCGTGTCCGATTCGCCGTCGACGTCGCGTCGCCTGCTCGCGCTGCTCTCCCTGCTGCAGGCGCGCCGCGACTGGCCGGCGCCCGTGCTCGCGCACCGCCTCGACGTGAGCGAGCGCACCATCCGCCGCGACATCGACCGACTCCGCGAACTCGACTACTCGATCGAGGCCACGCGCGGACCGGACGGCGGCTACCGCCTGCAGGCCGGGTCGCAGCTCCCGCCGCTCGTGTTCGACGAGGAGCAGGCGGTCGCCATCGCCCTCACGCTCCGCGCCGCCGGGTCCCTCGGCATCGACATCGAAGAGGCCGCGGCACGAGCCCTCGGAACGGTGACCCGGCTCCTGCCGTCGAGGCTCGTGCACCGCGTCGGGAACCTCGAGGCCGCGGATGCCGCCGGCCGCCGGACGGCGCAGGTCGACCCCGACGTGCTGCTCCGGATCGGCGAGGCGATCACCGCGGGGGAGGAGCTGCGCTTCGACTACGCCTCGCCGTCGTCCTCCGGCGCCGAGGAGCCGGTCCGCCGGACGGAGCCGCACCACCTCCTCCTGCATTCGGGGCGTTGGTATCTCATCGGCTACACGACGGAGAGGGAGGACTGGCGCGTCTACCGCGCCGACCGGATCCGCCCGCGCAGCCACAACGGTCGGCGGTTCACGCCGCGCACGGTGCCGGGCGGCGACCCCGCCCGGTTCCTGTCGGCCCGCTTCATGGGATCGACGGGGGCGGATACCTGGGCCTGCTGGGGGGAGGCGACGCTCGACCTGCCCCTGGCGGCGGTGGTCCCGTACCTGGGCGACGGCAGTGCGGAGGCAGTCGGACCGGATCGCAGCCGTGTACGGCTCGGCGCCTGGTCGTGGGGCGCCCTCGCAGCCGAGTTCCTGCGATTCGAGGCGGAGCTGAGTGCGGTCGAGCCGGCGGACCTCCGCGCCGCTTTCGCAGCCGTCGCTGAGCGCTCCGCGCGTGCGGCGCGCGGCGCCCGTCCCCTCGGTCCCTGAGCCTGTCGACGGGTGCCCCGGCTCTCGCGGCCACGGGCGGCATCGACTCGTCCCGTACCCCGTCGAGGGGTGTACCGCGAGGGCCTCCCTCCGTTCAGGACGCGGACGTAGCCTTCAGACATGGACAATCGAGCAGAGGTGCGTGAGTTCCTCATGTCGCGTCGCGCGAAGACGACGCCGGAGGCCGCGGGGCTGCCCGCCGGGCCGAACCGCCGCGTCCCGGGACTCCGCCGCTCCGAGGTCGCGATGCTCGCCGGCGTGAGCGTCGAATACTACTCGCGGCTCGAACGCGGCACGATCGCCGGCGCATCCTCCTCCGTCCTCGACGCCATCGCGCGCGCTCTGCAGCTCGACGACGCCGAGACCGCGCACCTCTACGACCTCGCCCGCGCAGCAGACGGCACCCCCGCCTCGGGCCGGCCCCGCCGCCGTGCGTCGAGCCCGCCCACGGCGCGGCCCAGCCTCCAGTGGGCGCTCGAGGCGATCACCGACGGCGTGGCGTTCGTGCGCAACTCCCGCCAGGACCTCCTCGCGACGAACGCCTTGGGCCGCGCCTTCTACTCGCCGGTGATCGGCGAGGGAGGCCGCACCCCGAACCTCGCCCGATTCCAGTTCCTCGACCCCGCGTCGCGCGACTTCTACCCCGACTGGGAACTGTTCGCCGAGATGTGCGTCGGCATGATGCGCGCAGAGGCCGGACGCGATCCGCACGACAAGGCGCTGCAGGATCTCGTCGGAGAGCTGTCGACGCAGAGCGACACCTTCCGCCGCATCTGGGGAGCGCACGACGTCCGTCGGCACGGCGCGGGCACGAAGCGCTTCCGGCACCCGCTCGTCGGCGACCTCACGCTCGCCTACGAGGAGCTCGCGATCACCGCGGAGCCCGGTCTCGTCATGCTCGTCTACACCGCGGAGCCCGGATCCCCGTCGGCGGAGCGACTGCGCCTCCTCGCGAGCTGGGCGGCGACGCAGCACGTCGACGCCGAGTCGCCGCGCCAGGACTCCGCCATCTGACCATCGGCCCCGATCGTGCTCATGGCGCACGTTCCGGAGGCGCCGCCATCACCATCGACACGCCACGACCATCGACACGAAGGACGCTGACACATGACCACCATCGCCATCATCGGAGCGGGCAAAGGACTCGGACTCTCGGTCGCCCGCCGCTTCGGACGCGAGGGCTTCTCCGTCGCCCTCATCTCCCGCAACCAGGAGCGCGTCGACGCGCTCGCCGCGACCCTCGGTGAGGAGGGCATCACGGCTGCGGGCTTCACCGCCAACGTCCGCGAGCCCGAGTCGCTGACCGACGCCCTCGAGGCCGCGACCGCCGCCCTCGGTCCCATCGAGGTGCTCCAGTACAGCCCGCTGCCGGCCAAGGAGTACATGCGGACCGTGCTCGAGACGTCGGTCGCCGACCTCGTCGGCCCCGTCGAGTTCTCGATCTACGGACCCGTCACCGCCGCCCGCCACGTGATCCCCGGCATGCGTGTGATCGGGCAGGGCACGATCCTCTTCGTCAACGGCGCGAGCGCCGTGCGACCCGGCGCCAAGGTGACCGGCACGTCCGTCGCCTTCGCCGGCGAGAGCGCCTACGCACAGCTCCTCCACGACGCGCTCGAGGAGGAGAACATCCACGTCGGGCAGCTCATCATCCCGCTCGGCATCGGCGGGGGAGACCCCGACCACGAGCCCGAGGCGCTCGCCGAGAAGCTCTGGACGATCCACTCCGAGCGCGGCGAGTTCCGCACGTACGTCAAGCCGCTCGACTGACCCCCATCCTGGACTGACCCGCACGTCTTCCGACCCACACGACGACACCCCCGATCCCACAAGGAGACACATGCTCACCGTCAACGCCTACGCCGCACCGTCCGCCACCGAGCCCCTCGTCCCCACGACCATCGAGCGCCGCGACGTCGGCCCGAAGGACGTCCTCATCGCCATCCGCTACGCCGGCATCTGCCACTCCGATATCCACACCGTGCGCGGTGACTGGGGCGCCATCGAGTACCCGCAGGTCGTCGGTCACGAGATCGTCGGCGAGGTCGTCGAGGTCGGTTCCGACGTGTCGAAGCACGCCGTGGGCGACCGCGTCGGCGTCGGCTGCATGGTCAACTCGTGCCGCGAGTGCGAGAACTGCCTCGCCGGCATGGAGAACTACTGCCTCAAGGGCAACACCGGAACGTACGCGAGCACCGACCGCGACGGCACCATCACGCAGGGCGGCTACTCGACGCACGTCGTGGTGGACGAGGACTTCGTCCTCCGCGTGCCCGAGGCGATCCCGTACGAGGCCGCCGCTCCGCTGCTGTGCGCCGGCATCACGACCTACTCGCCCCTCGCCCACTGGAACGCGGGCCCGGGCAAGCGCGTCGCCGTCGTCGGCATGGGCGGCCTCGGTCACCTGGGCGTGAAGATCGCACACGCCATGGGTGCAGAGGTCACCGTGCTCTCGCAGACCCTCTCCAAGGAGGAGGACGGCAAGCGGTTCGGTGCCGACCACTACTACGCGACGAGCGACGAGAAGACCTTCGAGACCCTCGCGAACCAGTTCGACCTCATCCTCAACACGGTGAGCGCGACCCTCGACCTCTCGAAGTACCTCGGCCTGCTGCGCCTCGATGGTGCGCTCGTGAACGTCGGTGCGCCGGGCGAGCCGCTCCCGCTCCAGGTGTTCTCGCTGTTCCGGAACCGTCTCTCGTTCGCCGGCTCGGGCATCGGGTCCATCGGGGAGACGCAGGAGATGCTCGACTTCTGCGCCGAGAACGGCATCGCACCGGAGATCGAGATGATCGCCGCCGACGAGATCAACGACGCGTACGAGCGCGTGCTGAAGAGCGACGTGCGCTACCGCTTCGTCATCGACACGAAGACGCTGGAGACGGAGGAGGCCCCCGCCGCCTGACCCGCGTCGGGATTGCTGTCGGCCTGCCCTGACCGCGTCGGCCGGGCCTGACCGCCGCCGAGCGCTACAGTTTGCGCCCAGCGCCACACCTGTTCGTGTGGCGCTGGGCGCTTCCTGTAGCGCTCGACGTTTCCGGGGTGGAGGCCGGAACGGAGGCGGGGCGGCTCAGCGGGGCGGGAGAGCGGGGCGGCTCAGGCGGGGAGCGCCACACCGGTGTGCGCCGCGAGCGCCTCGAGGAGTTCGTCCTGGAACCGTTCGTCGCGCGTCGACGGGTGGGGTGTGCGCTGCGTCCGGTGGTACCAGTACGCGGAACCGTCGGTCTCCGGCTCCTCTCCGGCCGCGAGCCACGCCTGCGTCTGGTGGCCGGCCTCGAGATCGTCCGGTGCCCCCGGGCCGCCCATCGCGGTCGGCACCCAGCCGGGGTCGACGGCGTGGCTCGACTGCACGTCGAGCCGGCGCCACGCGGCGAACGCCAGCGTCGTCACGAGGAGCTTGCTGTCGGAATACGACGCCGAGGTCTTCCCACCGCTCCAGTCGAGCCCTGCGACCGTGGCCCGACCCCCGTTGTGCATGCCGCTGCTCAGGAAGACGAGACGACGGGCGGGGACGAGGGCCGTGAGGAGGTAGGGGGCCACGACGTTGACGGGGAGGATCCGCCGGCCGTCGAGCACTCCGGCGTTGTGGATGATCGCGTCGACGCCCCCGAGACGCTCCACCTGGGTTGCGAGATCGCGCGTGGCCTCGAGGTCGCTCAGGTCTGCCGTCACGAGCCGGCCCCCGCGCTCGAGCACATCCCGGATCGACTCCGCCCGTTCCTCCGTGCGCGCGTGCACGACCACATCGTGGCCGGCGGCGAGGAGCTCTCGGGCCGCACCGGCTCCGAGTCCGGACGCGGCTCCCGTGACGAGGATGCGTGACATGTCGTTCCTTTCGGCTGCTGACGGCGATGCTGACGAGTCTGACACCGGTGAGTCGCCCGAGGGGTCCCCTCCCGGTGCATCCCTCGTGCGGGACTCCCGCCCTCCGCGGCTCGGGAACAGACTCGTCGAGACGTCGCCGACCTCCCGGTGGCGCGACGAGAGCAGGAGACCACCGTGACCGCACAGGACACCGCATCGTTGCCGGCGTCGACACCGGCGAACCCCCAGCGCATGCCGTGGGCTGCGCTCGGCCTCCTCGCCGCCATGGGCTTCATCCTCATCGCCGGCGAGACCATGCCGGCGGGGCTGTTGACGGTGATCGCAGGCGACCTCGGCACGTCGGAGGGGATCGTCGGGCAGTTCATCAGCGTCTGGGCGCTCGGGACCGTGATCGTGACGATTCCGGCGATCAGCCTCACGAGAGGGATGAGACGCAAGCCGCTCCTCCTCGGCGCGATCACGGGGCTCCTCCTGACGAACGGCGTCACCGCCCTATCCGACGACGTCGTGCTCTCCCTCGTGTCGCGGTTCTTCGCCGGCGCCTTCACCGGGGTGATCTGGGGAATGCTCGCGGCCTACGGCCGGAGGATCAGCCCGGACGCGCGCGGGGGCCTCGCCCTGTCCATCGTCTCGGTCGGGGCCCCAGCGGGCCTCGCCCTCGGGACCCCGCTCGGCGCATGGGTCGGGAGCATCGTCGACTGGCGGTGGTCGTTCGCCGGGCTGTCTCTCGCCGCCCTCGTCGTCCTCGGGCTCGTCGCGCTCATCGTGCCCGACGCGCCCGGTCAACCGCCGGCTGACCGGCTGCCGTTGCGCGGGGTACTCGGGCTGCCGGGCGTCTCGATCGTCCTCGCGGTCATCGTCGCGTGGATGCTCGCGCACACCACCGTCTACACCTACGTCGCCCCCTACCTCCGGGACTCGGGTGCGGGCGTCGCGCCCGAGCTCCTGCTCCTCGTCTACGGGCTGGCATCGGTCCTCGGGATCGTCGTGACGGCGATCGTCATCGACCGTCACCCGAGAGCTCTCCTCCACGTGAGCATCGGGGTGTTCATCGTCGCCGGGGGCGTGCTCCTCGTCGCGCATGCCCTCGCGCCCGCCGTCCTCGTCGCGACGGTGCTGTGGGGCACCGCGTTCGGCGGAGCGGCAGCGCAACTGCAGTCGGTCCTGACGATCGCCGGCGGCGCGAACTCGGACGTCGCCAACTCGTTCCTCCCGGTGGCCTTCAACCTCGCCATCTTCGCGGGCGGCGTCCTCGGGGCTGCCGTGATCGGATCCCTCGACGGCCTCGTCCTTCCCGTCGTCATGATCGTGCTGGGATGCGTCGCCCTCCTCCTCGTGGTGGCGGGACGACGGACCGCCTTCGCTGCCCGGTGAGCCCGCGGGTCCCACAGGATGAGCGGATGGCACCGGTAGCGTTGACCGTATGGCCCTTCTCGATGTCCTCGACCGCGCCGCGACCTCGCCGGCCCACGCCCGTGAGATGTTCCGCAACGGATTGGTCGAACCCACGGCGGGCTGGTCCCGCGGTTTCGCGCAAGCGAACATCCTGGCCATCCCACGCGAGCACGCGTTCGACTTCCTGCTGTTCGCGCAGCGCAATCCGAAGCCGTGTCCGATCCTCGGCGTGCTCGAGGCGGGGGAGACGACGGGGCCGCTGCTGGGCGGAGGCGACATCCGCACCGACGTCCCGAAGTACACGGTCTACCGCGACGGTGTGAAGGTGGACGAGCCGACCGATCTCTCGGAGCATTGGCGTGACGACCTCGTGACGTTCATCATCGGCTGCTCGTTCACGTTCGAGTCGGCGCTGCAGGACGGCGGCATCAGCATCGCGCACATCGATCAGGGCGTGAACGTGCCGATGTACCGCACCAACCGGGAGTGCGCGCCGGCCGGTGCGATGTCGGGTCCGCTCGTGGTGTCGATGCGTCCGATCCCCGCGTCGCAGGTGGCGGACGCCGTGCGCATCACGTCGCGCTACCCCGCCGTCCACGGCGCTCCCGTGCACGTCGGCAATCCGGAGGAGCTCGGCATCGCGGACCTCGGCGCCCCCGACTTCGGTGACGCCGTGAGCATCCCCGACGGCCACATCCCCGTGTTCTGGGCGTGCGGCGTCACTCCGCAGGCGGCCGTCATGCGGTCGCGCCCGCCGCTCGCCATCGGGCACGCGCCGGGGCACATGCTCATCACCGACGCACGCGACAGCGACTACCTCATCCCCTGACACCGTGTCCGGGGCGAGCGAACAGGGCGGCCTCCAGCTGCCCCGCCCCGAGCGCGCCCCGTCGGGGTGAGCGCGCGGCTCAGGCCCCGCGCTGGTAGTCGGCGACGAGCTCGTCGTAGCCGGCGCGGTAGTCCGGGTAGTCGAGGTGGCCGAGGAGCGCGTGCAGGGCGGCGCCGTCGAAGACGTTGCCGTGCAGTCGTCCGCCGTCGCCGTCGCCGGACGGAGCCGTGACGCCGAGGAGGGACGCGATGTGGTCGACGACCTCCCGGAGCGCCACGGGCTCCTCGTCCACGGCGTGCAGCACGCGAGGCGGCTCCGCCATCGTGAGGAGGGTCTCGAGCGCTCGGGCGAGGTCGCTTTCGTGGATGCGGTTCGTGATGCGCCCGGCGTCGATGGTGGGCGCCGAGAGGGTCTGCCGGATGAGGAAGTCGCGTCCCGGCCCGTAGATGCCGACCGGTCGGAGGATGATCGCGTCGAACTGCTCGACGGCGGCGGTCTCCGCGTCGAGCAGCATCTGCGAACGTTCCGTCTCGCCCGTCGGGATGTCGTCCTCCGTGATCGGCTGGCGCCCGCTCCAGCCGTCGAAGACCCCCGTGGTCGACACGAAGACCGTCCGGCCGGGGGGAGTCGGTAGCGCTGCGGCGAGCCCCGCGAGGGCTGAGCTGTAGTCGCCGTCCACGGCGCTCGGGGTGAGGGTGATGACGAGCGCGTCCGCGGCGGTAAGAGGCTCGTCGATCGGGGCGGTGAGGTCGACCGAGATCGACGTGAAGGCATTCGGCAGCGAGCTCACGTCGCGCCGGAGGGCCACCACGCGGCCGCCCGCGGCGACGAGGCGCTCGCCGAGCGCCGTGCCGAGCTTCCCGCACCCCGCGATGATCGTCGTACCGGGCGCGTCTGCAGGAGGAGTGATCACAGAGCGACTGTGCCACACGCGGATCGACGCGGGCCGAGCCTTGCGCTCGGCCTCCAGGCTCATCCGACGTCAGCGCCCCGAGCGAGTTCGCGGGAGAACGCCCCGACGATCGTCGCCTCGTCCGGAAGTGCGGCCTGCGCCTCCTCGGCGAGTTCGTACCGGCTGACGGCCACCGGCTGCGCCGTCGACGCGAGAGCGTAGCGGACGACGGCGTCGTTCTTCCCGGCGACCAGGAGGATGCCGACGGTCGGCTGATGGGTGCCGGGGATGCGCAACTTGTCGTCGACGAGGGCCACGTAGAAGCCGAGCTGTCCGGTGTCGCGTGGATCGAAGACGGTCGTCTTGAGCTCGACGACCACGTAGCGGAGCTGCTGGACGTGGAAGAAGAGGAGGTCTACGTAGAAGTCGTCACCCTCCACGTCGAAGTGGACCTGCCGCCCGACGAAGGCGAATCCGGGCCCGAGCTCGCGGAGCGTGTCGACGATGCGGTCGACGAGCCGCTCTTCCAGCTGGCGCTCGGGCGCATCCCCGTCGACGGCGAGGAAGTCGAGAGCGTACGGGTCACGGGTGATCTGTTGGGCGAGCTCCGAGTCGGGCTGCGAGAGCGCGCCGACGAAGTTGGTGGGCGCCGCTGCTTCGCGCGTGTGGAGTCGGGTGGTGATCTGGTGGGCGAGGACCGCGCGGGACCAGCCGTGTGCGACGTCCTTCGCGGCGTACCAGTCCCGGAGACCCTGGTCGTCGAGCTTGTCGAGGAGCTCTGTGACATGACCCCACGGCAATTGTGCAACAGGCTGTTGCACAATTGCGTCCGCGCTCGGCCAAGCCCGTGCGAAGGCCTGCATGTAGAGGAGATTGCGTCGGGAGAACCCCCTCATCGACGGAAACTCGGAACGAAGATCATCAGCAAGGCGGGCGAGCACACCACTGCCCCATGCCTCGTGCTGCTGCCGTTCCAGGATCGTGTTGCCGATATGCCACCAGAGGAGAAGCAACTCGGTGTTGACCCTTCTCTGGGCAGCAAAACGGGCAGTATGCACCTGCCGCTTCAGGTCGTCGAGGGTGGCCGCGTAATCGTCGGGAACAAGTGCGCTCATGCATCGAGGATCCCCGCCACCACCGACATCCTGACGATCTTCTCCACAGGACGGACGGGGTCCGCGTGGCGGCTCATCAGGCCGCCGCGATCACGCCCCCGAGCATCGCGACGAGGCGCGGGATCGCCGTGGGATCCGCGCGAGCGTGGGCCGGATCGAGCTGCCCGATCGACAGCGCGCGACAGTCCGGATCGCTCCACAGCGCGGCGAGAGCGGGTCCCAGCTGCGCGATCGTCGGCCCGCTGTTGCGGCCGTTCACGTTCTCCGCGATCGGGGCGTCGAGGAAGTCCAGCACGTCGACGTCGAGGTGCACCGCGAAGGGCCCGGCGGACAGTGCCGTCCGAGCCGAACGCGCCGCCTCGGTCGGGTGTCCGACGAGTTCGTCCTGCGTGACGATCCGCAGCCCCAGCTCGGTGACCGCTGAACGCTCACCCCCGGTCGACTGCATCGGCTCGTGCCCGAGGTACACGAGGTCGGTCGGGCGCAAGAGGGGCGCCTGCCCGGTGGCGTTCGCGAGCGACCCCTCCGTACCGTCGAGCGCGAGCGCGTGCGCCATGCCCATCCAGCTGAGGGACCCCTCGCGCGTCGTGTGCGGCGTGTTGAGATCGAGGTGGCGGTCGACGTAGACGAGTCGCGCGCGGTCCTCCTTCTCTGCGAGAGCCGCGCAGACCCCGAGAGCCACGCCGCAGCTGCCGCCGAGGACGAGGATCCGACCGTTCTCGAGGCCTGAGGCCGCCGCGGCCGCGAGTTCGCGGACCGCCTCGATCTCGGTGTCGAGGTTCTGGACGAAGGGACGCTCGCGGTCAGGCGACCAGGTCCTCTCCGTCAGATCGCCGGCATCGACCACCTCGTGACCGCTCTCGCGCAGCGCCTCCAGGAGCCCTGCTTCGCGCAGCGCCGTCGGCGCCCGCTCGACACCCACCCCGTACGCGCCCGCGCTGTCCGGGACGCCGATCACGGTCACCTGCATCTGATCTCCCGCCGACCGATTCAGTCAAACAGGGCGACCGCCCGCCCGGAAGGGTTCTTCCTGCCGTCCCGCCGGCATATCCCGCCGCGACACGGGGTTCGTGGCGCGGGGACGGGTCGACCCTCAGAGTACGCGGACCGCCGCCCCCATCGCGGTGATCGCCTGCACCAGGAGGGGACGCGGCATCGCGAAGACCAGGCGCACGAAGCCCTCGGCGCCCGCGCCGCAGAGCGCGCCGTCGGTGAGCGTCACTCCCGCGTGCTCGCGGAAGAACGCGGCGGGCGATCCGTCGATCCCGAGTCCGCGGCAGTCGATCCAGGCGAGGTACGTCGCGTCCGGAGCCCTGTAGACAGCGCCGGGGAGATGCTCGGCGACGAGCTCGGCGAGCAGGCGCCTGTTGCCGTCGAGGTAGTCGACCACGTCGGCGAGCCACTCGCGCCCCTCTCGGTACGCGGCCGTCGCGGCGATCACGCCGGGGGTCGCGGCGCCGTGCTGCACGGCGAAACCGAAGCGGCCGTAGTGCTCCTGATCGGCGTCGTTCGACACGATGAGCTGAGCCGCCTTGAGCCCGGGGACGTTCCACGCCTTCGACGCGCTCGTGCCGGTGACGGTGTGGCCGGCGGCGGCCTCCGAGATCGACGCGTACGGGATGTGGCGCCGTCCGTCGAAGCGCAACGGCGCGTGGATCTCGTCCGCGAAGACCCGGCCGCCGTGCCGTTCCACGACCTCGGCGATCGCTTCGAGCTCTTCCCGCTCGAACACGGTACCCGTGGGGTTCTGCGGATTGCAGAGCACGAGCGTGCCGGCGCCGTCCGCGAAGGCGCGGTCGATCGCGTCGAGGTCGTGCCGCCACCGACCGTCCTCCACGATGCCCGGAACCTCGACGACCGGCCGCCCGAGCGTGGGCGGGTAGGTCAGGAACGGCATGTAGGCGGGCGTCGGCACGATGACGGGGGAGCCCGCCGGCGAGTACTCCGTGATGGCGACGCCGAGCGCAGCCATCACGTCCGAGACATGGTGCACGCGCTCCGGGTCGACCGACCAGTCGTACTCCTCACCCATCCACTCGGCGGTCGCGTCCGCCATGTCGCGCGCCGTCGCGGGGGAGAGGTAGCCGAACACCCCGCCCTCGATCGAGCGTTGCAGCGCGGCGGTGACGGCGGGGGCCGTGCCGAAGTCCATCTCGGCCACCCACGCGCCGATCGTGCCGGGATGGAGGCTCCACTTGCGGCTCGACGACACGTCGAGATCGGTGGTGGTGAGCGCGTCGAACGCGTGCCCGTCGGACGGATCGTCGCGCCAGCTCGTCACCATCGCCCCATCCTCCCGCCCCGCCGCCGTTCGGGCCCGCCCTGTTACCTCGTGCGACGCCGTGCGGACGGGATGTGATCGATGTGTTGAGCGCTCACAATCGACGAAAACCGATCACACGCCCGGAATAACGCGGGTCACGAGCTGGTAACGGCCTCTTGTGCTCCGGTAATTGTGATCGCTAACATCCACACAACGACATCATCGACGATGTCCCCGGCACGAGTGTCAGACCCCCTCGCGGAGCGGTCACACAGCACGGCCGGACCCGAACAAGGAGGTTCACTGACATGAAGAAGCGTTCCATCGGGCTGGCCGCGGCCGGTGCCCTGCTCCTCGCCCTCACCGGTTGTGCGGGCGGAAACGCCGGCGGCACGAGCGACGGACCCAAGGCCCTCGACGAACTCGTCGTCGGGTTCTCGCAGGTCGGCGCCGAGAGCGGCTGGCGCACCGCCAACACCACCGACATCCAGGCGGCCTTCAAGGACGCCGGGATCGAACTCAAGTTCTCCGACGCGCAGCAGAAGCAGGAGAACCAGATCAAGGCGATCCGCTCCTACATCCAGCAGCAGGTCGACATCATCGCGTTCTCCCCGGTCGTCGAGTCCGGTTGGGACGCCGTTCTCAACGAGGCCAAGGCCGCCGGCATCCCCGTGGTCCTCACGGACCGCGCCGTCGACTCCGCCGACGACTCGCTGTACGTCTCGTTCCTCGGATCCGACTTCGTCGAAGAGGGCAAGAAGGCCGGCGACTGGGTCGTCGAGGAGTACTCGGGAAGCGACGACGACGTGAAGATCGCGCAGCTCGAGGGCACGACGGGCGCCGCTCCGGCGATCGACCGCGCCGAGGGCTTCGCCGACGTGATCGGCGCCGACGACAAGTTCGAGATCGTCGCGAGCCAGACCGGTGACTTCACCCGCGCCGGCGGCAAGCAGGTCACCGAGGCGCTCCTGAAGTCCAACCCGGACATCGACCTCATCTACGCGCACAACGACGACATGGGTCTCGGCGCGATCGAGGCGATCGAGGCCGCCGGCCTCACCCCGGGCGAGGACATCAAGATCGTCACGGTCGACGCGGTGAAGGACGGCATGCAGGCGCTCGCCGATGGCAAGATCAACTTCATCGTCGAATGCTCGCCGCTCCTGGGTGCGCAGCTCGTCGACATCGTGAAGCAGATCAACGATGGTGAGACGCCCGAGAAGCGCATCATCACCGAGGAGACGACCTTCACGCAGGAGCAGGCCGTCGAGGCCCTGCCCGACCGCCAGTACTGATCCACCCGGCGGGTGGTCGGCTCCGGCCGACCACCCGCCGCTCTCTCGACTTTTCACCACCCGAACCGCACAGCACCTCGATGGAGAGACCATGCTCGACACGGCCCAGGCGAGACCACCGGCCCCCGCAGCCCACCCGGAACCGATCGTCGAGATGACGGACGTCTCCATCTCGTTCCCCGGAGTGAAGGCGCTCGACCGCGTCAGCTTCCGCATGTTCCCCGGCGAGGTCCACTCGCTCATGGGCGAGAACGGAGCAGGCAAGTCCACGATCATCAAGGCGCTCACCGGCGTCTACGGGATCGACGAGGGCACGATCGCCCTGAACGGCTCGCCCGTGTCGTTCGCCGGTCCGGCGCATGCGCAGGACGCCGGGATCGCGACGGTGTACCAGGAGGTGAACCTGCTCCCCAACCTCTCGGTCGCCGAGAACATCATGCTCGGCCGCGAGCCGCGCCGGTTCGGCTCCATCCACTGGAAGGCCATGCGTGCCAGGGCCGCCGAACTGCTCACGCAGCTCCGCCTCGACATCGACCCCGGTTCGCTGCTCGGCTCCCACTCGCTCGCGGTGCAGCAGCTCATCGCCATCGCCCGGGCGATCGACGTGGACGCGCGTGTGCTCGTGCTCGACGAGCCCACGTCGAGCCTCGACGCCGACGAGGTCGCCGAGCTCTTCCGCGTGATCCGCACTCTCAAGGAGGACGGGGTGGCGATCCTCTTCGTCTCCCACTTCCTCGACCAGATCTACGAGATCACCGACCGCCTCACCGTGCTGCGCAACGGCCAGCTCGTGGGGGAGTACCTCACGGAGGAGCTCCTGCGCATCGACCTCGTGCAGAAGATGATCGGCAAGGAGCTCGCGACCCTCGACGACCTCGAGAAGCGCGTCAAGCAGACGGCGAACGAGGAGGACGACGCCGCGGTCCCCGCGTTCGTCGTCGCGACGGGCCTCGGCAAGCGCGGCACGATCGATCCCGTCGACGTCACGATCGGGGAGGGCGAGGTCGTCGGCCTCGCTGGCCTCCTCGGCTCGGGGCGCACCGAGCTCGCCCGGCTCCTCGGGGGCATCGACCGCGCTGATTCCGGGGCGGACGTGCGGATCGGCGGCAAGCCGGTCCGACTCCGCACCCCGCGCCAGGCCATCTCGAAGCGCATCGCGTACTCGTCGGAGAACCGGCGAGAGGAGGGCATCATCGGCGACCTCACCGTGCGCGACAACATCATCCTCGCGCTGCAGGCCGACCGCGGCTGGTTCCGTCCGATCCCGAAGAAGCGGCAGGAGGAGCTCACCCGCAGCTACATCGAGACCCTCAACGTGCGACCGGCGAACCCCGACGCGCTCGTGCGCAACCTGTCGGGAGGCAACCAGCAGAAGGTGCTCCTCGCCCGCTGGCTCGCGATCGCACCCCGTCTCCTCATCCTCGACGAGCCCACGCGCGGCATCGACATCGGCGCGAAGGCCGAGATCCAGAAGCTCGTGTACTCGCTCGCCGAGAACGGGATGAGCGTCGTCTTCATCTCCGCCGAGATCGAGGAGGTGCTGCGCCTCTCGCACCGCATCGCCGTGATGCGCGACCGCCACCTCGTGGCCGACATCGAGAACGACGGCCTCACCGTCGACGAACTCCTCGCCCTGATCGCGGACGGCTCGGCCGTCGACGAACCCGACATCCCCACCGTCCGGACCGACGACGATGCCGTCGCGGTCACCGCATCACACGCTTCCCCATCACAGAGAGGAGACGGAGCGTGAACGCCTTCGTCGCCCGCGCCTTCTCGAGCCGCCTGTTCTGGCCCATCGCCATGCTCGTCGTGCTCGTCATCGTCAACGTCATCGCCTTCCCCGGCTTCCTCTCCATCACGGTGAAGGACGGCCACCTCTTCGGCTCCGTCATCGACATCCTGCGCAACGGTGCGCCGACGCTCATCATCGCGATCGGCATGACGCTCGTCATCGCGACCCGTGGCATCGACCTCTCCGTCGGCGCCGTGTGCGCCATCTCCGGTGCCGTCGCGTGCTCGATCATCCTCGGCTCGTCCACTCCGGGCAGCATCGCGACCGTCGCGACGGCCGTCGCCGTCGCCGTGGTGATCGCCCTCGTCCTCGGGGTGTGGAACGGCTTCCTCGTGTCGGTGATCGGGATCCAGCCGATCATCGCGACCCTCGTCCTCATGACCGCCGGCCGCGGCATCGCGATGCTCATCACGGAGGGTCAGATCCTCACCGTGAACTCGCCGCCGTTCAAGGCGCTCGGGTCGGGCTTCGCGCTCGGCGTGCCCGTCGCGGTGCTCATCGCCGCCGTGATCTTCGCGATCGCAGCCCTCCTCACCCGACGCACGGCGCTCGGCATGCTCATCGAAGCCGTCGGCATCAACCCGGAGGCGAGCCGGCAGGCCGGCGTCCGTGCCCGCGGCCTGCTCTTCGCCGTCTATACGTTCTGCGCCCTGTGCGCAGCGATCGCGGGCCTCATCCTCACGGCCAACCAGACGGCCGCCGATGCCAACAACACGGGCCTCTTCATCGAGCTCGACGCGATCCTCGCCGTCGTGATCGGCGGCACGTCGCTCGCGGGCGGCCGCTACTCGCTCGTCGGCACGCTCGTCGGCGCCCTCGTAATCCAGACCCTCGTGACCACCGTCTACACGGTGGGCATCTCGCCCATCGTCACGATGGTGTTCAAGGCCGCCGTCGTCACGATCGTGTGCCTCCTGCAGTCGCCCGCCACGACGGCGGCGTTCGGGAGATGGCGCAGACGGCTCACGCCGCGAGTCGGAGCGGGGGTGGCCACATCATGAGCACCATCGCCCCCGAGCGCGCCCCGCGCCCCGACGCCCCGTTCGTGCCCCGCCCCGCCGCCCGCCGTTCCGTCCTCGACCGCGTCCGCGACGCCTTCACGAGCCCGAAGTCCGGACCCGTGCTCGTCACGGCCATCCTCTTCGTCGCGGTCTTCGCGATCGGAGGAGCCCGGTACCCGGCTTTCCTCTCCGGACAGGTGTTCCTCAACCTCTTCGTCGACAACGCGTACCTCATCGTGCTCGCCGTGGGCATGACGTTCGTGATCCTCACGGGCGGCATCGACCTCTCGGTCGGCGCCGTCGTCGCCCTGTCCGGCATGATCGCCGCGAGCCTGCTGCAGAGCGGATGGTCGCCGGGTGTCGTCATCCCCTTGATCCTCGTGATCACGAGCGTGCTCGGCCTCCTCGTGGGGCTCATGATCCACATCTTCGAGGTGCAGCCGTTCATCGCGACGCTCGCCGCGATGTTCCTCGCCCGCGGCCTCTGCTACGTGATCTCGCAGAACTCGATCTCCATCACCGAGCCCACCTTCGTGGCGTTCGCCGTGACGCGGATCCCGCTCGGCGGCGGCCTCAGCATCACGCCGAGCGTCGTGATCGTGCTCGTCGTGATCGCGATCGCCGTGTGGGTGCTGCACTACACGCGCTTCGGCCGCACGGTGTACGCGATCGGCGGCGGCGAGCACTCCGGCATGCTCATGGGCCTCCCCGTCGCGCGCACCAAGGTCATCGTCTACGTGATCAGCGGGTTCTGCTCGGGTCTCGCCGGCGTGCTCTTCACCTTCTACACGCTCTCCGGCTACCCGCTGAGCGCCATCGGCACCGAGCTCGACGCGATCGCCGCCGTCGTCATCGGCGGCACGCTCCTCACGGGCGGCTTCGGCTTCGTTCTCGGCTCCGTGCTGGGTGTGCTCGTGCTGGGGATCATCCAGACGATCATCACGTTCGAGGGCACCCTCTCGAGCTGGTGGACGCGCATCTTCATCGGCGGTCTCCTGCTCGTGTTCATCATCCTGCAGAAGGTGCTGACATCCCGGCGGCGCTGACCGCTGCGACCCTGACCCTAACCCTGTCCGCCGTGACACAGGAACGAGGCGCTACCCTGACGAGAGGCGCGCGCTGGCGCCGACGAGGAGCCGACGGTGAGTGAACCCGAGAAAGCGCGGGCCGCGACGATCTTCGATGTCGCGCGGCTCGCCGGGGTGTCGCACCAGACGGTGTCGCGGGTCCTCAACGACCTGCCGAACGTGCGTCCGGTCACGCGTGAACGTGTCGAGAAGGCGATAGCGCAGCTCCGGTACGTGCCGTCGCCCGCGGCCCGCGCGCTCGTCACGCGCCGCTCGCGCACGATCGGCCTCGTGGTCACCGGGGCCGCCGAGCGTGGGCCGTCCTCGACGGCGCTGCACTTCAACGCGGCCGCGCGCGACGCGAGGTATGCCGTGATCACGGCGAGCATGATGCGCACCGACGTCTCCGAGCTGCGCGCCGCCGCCGAGCTCCTGGTGCGTCAGAACGTGGAGGCGATCGTGCTCATCGCCACCGACCGCGCGGGCGTCGATGCGCTCGAGGGTGTCGAGCTCGGCGTGCCGCTCGTCACCGTGGCCTCGGAGCAGCGCGGCGTGCGTCACCGCGTGACGCTCGACCAGTTCGCCGGGGCACGGGCTGCCGTCGACTACCTCGTGGAGCTCGGGCATCGCGAGATCCGGCACGTGCGCGGGCCCGAGGGGTCGATGGACGCGTCGGAGCGTGCGCGAGCGTGGTTCACGGGCCTTTCCGACCGCGGGCTCGTGGCGCGGGAGCCGCTCGAGGGCGATTGGTCTCCGGAGAGCGGTTTCGAGATCGGGAGGGTGCTCGCCGAACAGCGCGACTTCACCGCGGTGTTCGTGTCCAACGACCAGATGGCGATCGGCGTCATGCGCGCGTTCGCCGTGGCCGGACTCGACGTCCCGGGTGACGTGAGCGTCATCGGATTCGACGATCAGCCGGAGGCCGAGTTCCTCTCGCCGCCGCTCTCGACGGTGCGGCAGGACTTCCGCGGACTCGGTCGCGACGCCATGACCCTCGTCCTCTCGGTGCTCGGCGACGAGGAGACCCCGGACCCGCCGCTGCGCCCCACCGAACTCATCGTGCGCGGCAGCGTCGCGCCCCCGCGCGTGGTCGACGCGGACGCGCCCGTGGCGCCGGCTCGGTCGCGGGCCTCCCGCGCCTGACGTCAGGGTGATGGTCGCCGACGGGCGTCCATCGTCAGGACGCGAGGCGCTTGCGTGCGACCGGGCGCGCCGACCCGTCGATCTCGGACCAGACGGCGTCGAGCGAGAGGCCGAGCACGTCGGCGATCGCCGCGATCGTGGGGAAGGACGGCGTCGCGACGCGCCCCGACTCGATCTTCCTCAGCGTCTCGGGTGACACGCCCGCATCGAGGGCGACGTCGAGCATCGAGCGCTCGCCGCGGGCTCTACGCAGGAGGGCGCCGAGGCGCTGGCCGCGCTCGACCTCGGAGGGGGACAGGGGCAGACGGACCATGCTCCTATTGTAATACCGGGATGATCATCCCGGTATAGTTATTGGTGCTATGAATACGAGGACACCATGATCGAGATCGTCAGCCCCATCGAGCTGAGCCGCGCCCGGGCGACGGGTGCGCTCGTCGGCCGTATCCTGCAGGCGCTGAGGGGCCGCGTCCGGGTGGGGACGAACCTGCTCGACATCGACCGCTGGGCGCGGGAGATGATCCTCGAGGCCGGAGCCGTCTCGTGCTACGTCGACTACGCGCCGTCGTTCGGCGACGGTCCGTTCGCCCACTACATCTGCACGTCGGTCAACGACGCCGTCCTGCACGGCCGACCGCGCGACTATGCTCTTGCGGACGGCGACCTGCTCACCCTCGACCTCGCGGTGTCGCTCGACGGCATCGTCGCGGACTCCGCCGTGTCCTTCCTCGTCGGTGCAGCACGGCCCGCGGCGAGCCTCGCGATGATCGACGCGACCGAGCGCGCCCTCGCCGCCGCCATCGAGGTCGCGCGTCCGGGTGCTCGCATCGGCGACCTCTCGCACGCGATCGGCGCGGTCCTCTCCGACGCCGGATATCCGATCAACCTCGAGTTCGGGGGCCACGGAGTCGGGTCGACGATGCATCAGGACCCGCACATCGCGAACGCGGGCCGCCCCGGCCGGGGGTATCGCCTGCGTCCCGGCCTCCTCCTCGCCATCGAGCCCTGGGTCATGGCCGACACCGATGTGCTCGTCACCGACGCCGACGGCTGGACGCTGCGGAGTGCCACGGGCTGCCGCACGGCGCACAGCGAGCACACGATCGCGATCACCGAGGACGGTGCCGAGATCCTCACCCTCCGCCCCTGACCTCCCCTGTTGTGTCGCGTTCTGTTGCCGATGCGGCGCTGAGCACGACAGATTGCGACACCTCGCGAGATGTGCTGGCGGGGTTCGGTACGGTCGGAGGATGACCACGCAGCCGGACAAGGACGACGTCAGCTCGATCGGCGACCACACCGCGGCCGTGCACGCCGGCAACATGATCGACGCCGGCTCCGGCGCCATCCGCACGCCGATCGTCATGGCGAACTCCTATCTGCTGCCGGATGACCCGGCCGCGATGAACTGGTCCGGCACGGACGTCCTCATGTACACGCGGAACGGGGGAGTCAACCAGCTCGCGCTCGAGGCGAAGCTCGCCGCGCTGGAGGGGGGAGAGGAGGCGGCGGCCTTCGCCACCGGGGTCGCCGCACTGCACGCCGTGTTCTTCACGCTCCTGAGATCGGGCGACCACGTCGTCGTCTCGAACGTGACGTACGAGGCGGTCTGGCGGCTGTTCTCCGAACTCCTGCCCGAGCGCTACGGCGTCGAGGCGACGTTCGTCGACGTCTCCGACCTGGACGCGGTCCGGTCGGCGATCCGGCCGAACACCCGCATCCTGCACGCGGAGACGATCGCGAACCCCACGACAACGGTGGCGGACGTCGGGGCGCTCGCCGCCATCGCTCACGACGCGGGTGCGCTCCTCACCGTGGACGCCACCTTCACTCCGCCGCCGTTCTACCGCGCGCTCGCGGACGGCGCGGATCTCGTCGTCCACTCGCTCACGAAATACATCAACGGCCACGGAGATGCGATGGGCGGAGCGGTGATCGGCTCGTCCGCCCTCGTCGACCGGATCCGACACGACGCCCTCGTGGACGTGGGCGGCGTCATCTCCCCGTTCAACGCCTGGCTCATCATGCGCGGCTCCGTCACGCTGCCGCTCCGTCTCGCGCAGCATCTCGCGTCCGCCCAGCGGGTCGCCCGCGTACTCGCCGACGACCCGCGGATCGCGTTCGTCGAGTTCCCGGGTCTCGAGGGGCACGCCCAGCACGCGCTCGCGACCCGGCAGTTCGGCGGGCGCGGATACGGCGCGATGCTCGCGTTCGCCCTCGACGGCGATCCCGCGACGCAGAACCGCTTCGTGTCGAACCTGCGCGTGATCACGTCCGCGGTCTCGCTCGGGCACGACGAGTCGCTCATCGTGCACGTGGGGCCGGGTGCGCGCGGCGGGAGCGACGGCTATCCGGAGGGCTTCCGCACCTACGGTCATCTGCGCCTGTCCGTCGGCCTCGAGGACGCCGACGACCTCGTCGCCGACATTCGCTCGGCGCTCGCCCGCACGGAGATCACCGGCGCGCGTCGTCGCTGAAGACGGGGTATCCTCTCCGCATCTGCACACGTAGGATCGTCTTCGTGACGCAGATACGGATCAAGGACGCTTCGCGGTTCCTCGGGGTGAGCGATGACACGGTGCGGCGCTGGGTCGACACCGGCGTCCTCGCGAGCGAGAAGGACGGCAGCGGACGCACCGTCGTGGACGCCCTCGCGGTCGCGCGGCTCGCGCGCGAGAACGCTGTGCTGCCCGCGGACCCGTCGGAGATCGGTCGCTCGGCGCGGAACCGGCTCGTCGGCGTCGTCACCGAGATCATCGCCGACACGGTCATGGCGCAGGTGGAGCTGCAGTGCGGGCCGCACCGCATCGTCTCCCTCATGAGCAGCGAGGCGGTGCGCGAGCTCGGGCTCGAACCCGGGTCCGTCGCGATCGCCGTCATGAAGGCCACGAACGTCATCGTCGAGACTCCCGGCGGAAAGGCCTGACCGTGATCCGATCCTCGAGAGCCGCCGTGGCGCTGCTCGCGTCCCTCGCCGTCGTCGCTCTCGCCGGCTGCTCCGGCTCGACCGCCCCGGCGTCCGACCCCGACGCGAGCGCCCAGGCCGACGCCCTCGACGGAACCATCACGGTGTTCGCTGCGGCCTCACTGCAAGCCACCTTCACGGACCTGAAGGAGCAGTTCGAGTCGGCGCATCCGGACGTCACGGTGTCGCTGACGTTCGCCGGGTCCTCCGACCTCGTCACGCAGATCGTCGAAGGCGCACCGGCCGACGTCTTCGCGTCGGCGGACGAGAAGAACATGGCGAAGCTGACAGAGGAAGGGCTCGTCGATGCGGCCGACGCCGTGGACTTCGCCACCAACACCCTGGAGATCGTGACGCCGCCGGACAACCCCGCCGAGGTGGAGACGTTCGCCGACCTCGCGAAGCCGGGTGTGAAGACGGTGATCTGCGCCCCCCAGGTGCCGTGCGGTGCGGCGACGGCCACCCTCGAGAAGACGACGGGCGTGGACATCGCGCCGGTGAGCGAGGAGTCGTCCGTCACGGACGTGCTCGGCAAGGTGACGAGCGGGGAGGCCGACGCCGGTCTCGTCTACGTCACCGACGTGATCGCCGCGGGAGACGCGGTGGAGGGGATCGACTTCCCGGAGTCCGACGAGGCCGTCAACGTGTACCCGATCGCCCCCCTCGCGGCGTCGGCCGATGCCGACCTGGCCGAGGCGTTCGTCGAGTTCGTGACGGGGGAGGTCGGTCGTGACGTCCTCGAAGCCGCCGGTTTCGGCCAGCCCTAGGCGCCCGGCGGGCCCCGCTCGCGTCGGCGCGGCTCGCTCCGCCGCCTTGGGCGTGCCCGGATGGGTGGTCGCCGTCGCAGGGGTCGGAGCCGCGTTCGTCCTCGTGCCGCTCCTCGCGATGGTGCTGCGCGTGAATTGGGCCGAATTCGTGCCGCTCGTCACGTCGCCCTCGTCGCTCGATGCGCTCGCGCTGAGCCTACGCACCTCGCTCGCCGCGACGGCGTTGTGCGTCGTGTTCGGGGTGCCGATGGCGATCGTGCTCGCTCGCACGGAGTTCCGGGGGCAGCGGATCCTGCGCTCGCTCGTTCTGCTCCCGCTCGTGCTGCCGCCCGTTGTGGGCGGCATCGCGCTGCTGTACACGTTCGGGCGCCGCGGGCTGCTCGGGCAGGGCTTCGAGGCGTTCGGGGTGACGATCGCGTTCTCGACCACCGCCGTCGTGCTCGCGCAGACGTTCGTGGCGCTCCCGTTCCTCGTGCTCAGTCTCGAGGGCGCGCTGCGCTCCGTCGGTACACGCTTCGAGGCGGTCAGCGCGACCCTGGGAGCCCGACCGACCACCGTGCTGCGCCGCGTCACGCTGCCGCTCGTGCTGCCGGCGCTCGTCTCGGGTGCGGTGCTGTCGTTCGCCCGTGCGCTCGGCGAGTTCGGTGCCACACTCACGTTCGCCGGCTCGCTCCAGGGTGTCACGCGCACCCTCCCGCTCGAGATCTACTTGCAGCGGGAGACCGACCCGGACGCGGCCGTCGCGCTCTCTCTCGTGCTCGTGGTGGTGGCCGTGATCGTCGTCGCCGTGGCGCATCGGGTGGGCGAGGCGAACGGTCGACGGTTCGACGGGGGAGTCTCATGACCTTCGGGCTCAAGGCAGCTGTGGGCGCTCGCGGATTCGAGGCCGAGATCACCGTCGCGGACGGCGAGACCGTCGCGATCCTCGGACCGAACGGTGCGGGCAAGTCGACACTCCTGAACCTCACCGCCGGCCTCCTCTCGCCGGACCGCGGGCGCGCGACGCTCGGCGGCCGCGTCTTGTTCGACACAGAGCCCGGTCGCCGCCGCGTCGCCCTGCCCGCGTGGAAGCGCGGCGTCTCGATGCTCGCGCAGGATGCGCTCCTCTTCCCCCATCTGTCGGTGCGCGAGAACGTGGCGTTCGGACCGCGGAGCACCGGGTCGTCCCGAGCCGATGCGCGGAACCGGGCCGTTGCCTGGCTCGAGCGGGTGGACGCCTCCGAGCTCGCGGAGCGACGCCCCGCCGAATTGTCCGGGGGCCAGGCGCAGCGCGTCGCGGTGGCGCGCGCCCTCGCGACCGAACCGGAGCTGTTGCTGCTCGACGAGCCGATGGCCGCGCTCGATGTGTCGGTCGCGCCCGCGATCCGGCGCATGCTGCGCGAGGTGCTGCGCGACCGGACCGCGATCATCGTGACCCACGACGTGCTCGACGCGTACACACTCGCCGACCGGGTCGTCGTGCTCGAGGCGGGACGTGTCGTCGACGCGGGACCCACGCGCGCCGTGCTCGACCGCCCCGCGACGCCGTTCGCCGCCGGCCTCGCGGGTCTCAATCTGCTCATGGGGACGGCCGTCTCCGGAGGCACGATCGAGCTCGACGACGGACAGCGGCTCGTCGCCCGATCCGCGCAGGGGCTCGAACCGGGGGCCGCGGCCGCGCTCGCGGTGCGCCCGTCCGCGGTGCGCGTGCTCGCACCGACTATCCCTGGGCGCCACGACAACACGATCACGGCAACCGTGTCGGACGTCGAGCCACGGGGAGACGTCGTCCGCATCCGGGCGGGCCGGATCGCCGCCGACGTGACGCCGGCGGAGGCCGCCGACCTCGACCTGCAGCCGGGAGCCGTCGCCCGCTTCGCCTTCTCCGCCGAGGACGCGGTCGCCTATCCCGTGTGACCGTCGGCTCCGTTCGTCGGCCCCGACCACGTCGATCCTCGGCGTGACGACTCGGGAGGCCTCCGCAGCCGAACGATTGCGGACGGCGCGGACCGCGCCGTACGATCGATGCGTGCAGTTCTTGTTGTTCCTTTGACGGCCGAGTAAGGCCCACCGCGCTCGTTGAGTAATCCGAGCCTGCGGCGGCCGCTCGTTCCCGACCCCTCAGGGTCGCCGTCATCTGCGCGCCCTTCCCCGCTCTCGCGGGGTCGTCGGTGCGTCGTCTCGAAGGATTCGAATGCACACCCCCACCACCCCTCTTCCGGCGCGCCAGCGCGCCCAGCTCATCGCCGCCGACGTTTCCGTGATGCGCGGAGCCACCCCCGTCCTGAACCACGTCGATCTCGCCGTGACGCCCGCATCGCGCGTGGCGATCGTCGGCGAGAACGGGCGCGGCAAGTCCACGCTGCTCCACGTGCTCGGTGGCGCGCTGATTCCCGATACCGGCACCGTCCAGCGCACCGGAACGCTCGGTGTCGCGGAACAGGAGATGTCCGCGAGCGACGACCGGACCGTCGGTCAGGCCGTCGCGGAAGCGATCGCCGAACCACTCGCAGCCCTCGCCTCCCTCGACGCGGCGGCCGAGGCTCTCTCGGCCGGAACGTCCGGCGCCGACGAGAGCTACGCGGCCGCATTGGAGCGCGCGGAGCTTCTCGACGCGTGGGACGCCGAGCGGCGGGTGCAGATCGCGCTCGAAGCCCTCGACGCGGAGACCGACCCGGGCCGGCCGCTCGGCGACCTCTCGGTGGGTCAGCGGTATCGCGTGCGCCTGGCGTGCCTGCTCGGCGCCGACGACGACTTCCTGCTGCTCGACGAACCGACGAACCACCTCGACCGCTCCGGTCTCGAGTTCCTCAGCACACAGCTCCGCTCCCGCGTCGGCGGGGTCGTCGTCGTCACGCACGATCGAGCGCTTCTCACGGACGTGGCGGAGACGATCGTCGACCTCGACCCCACGCCGGACGATCGCGTGCGGGTCTACGGCAACGGATACGCGGGTTATCGCGAGGGCCGCCGGGCCGAACGCGAGCGGTGGGAGCAGGAGTACGAACGCCAGCGGGCAGAGCACGCCCGCCTGCAGGACAGTCTCAGCTCGGCGCAGAACCGCCTCGTGTCCGGTTGGCGGCCCGAGAAAGGATCCAACAAGCACGGCCGCGCGACCCGCGCGGGCGGGCTCGTGCAGAGTGTCCATCGCCGGCAGGAACACCTCGAAGCGCACGCCGTGACCGTGCCGGAGCCGCCCCTGCAGTTCCGGTTCCCCGATCTGCCGACGCGAACCGGCGCTGCGCTGCTGAGCGCTGAGCGCGTGAGTGTGGCCGGCCGACTGACGGGGGCCGTGTCGTTCTCGCTCTCGCACCGCGGTCGACTCGTCGTGACAGGTCCGAACGGCGCCGGCAAATCGACGCTGCTCGGTGTGATCGCGGGCGAGCTGCACCCCGACAGCGGCTCGGTTCGACTGATGCAGAGTGCGCGCCTCGGGTTCCTGCGTCAGGAGACCGAGCTTCCGCTGCACCGCCGGGCCAGTGAGGTGTACGCCGCCCACATCGATGCGCTCGTCACGGCTGGAACGCTTCCCGCGTCGGACGCGATCGGGCTCTCACAGCTCGGTCTCTTACGCGCCCGCGAGGCGAGCAAGCGCATCGGTGAGCTGTCGATGGGGCAGCAACGCCGCCTCGACCTGGCGCTGGTCCTCGCGACAAGACCGCACGTCTTGCTCCTGGACGAACCGACCAACCACCTCTCGATCGCGCTCGTCGACGAACTCACCGACGCCCTCGGCGCGACGCAAGCGGCCGTGGTGCTCTCCACCCATGACCGCCAGCTCCTTCGCGACGTCGGCGACTGGCCGGCGATGCGCCTCGGCGTGCAGACCGAGGGCGACGCGCGGGCGTGAGCGGGAGCCCCTCTTTGCAGATCTGGCAACGATGTTTGCTCATCCGGAGGGATCGCGCGACGATCGAGCCACGACGACGACATCACCGAACGAAAGGCCCTCGATGCGCCATCAGCACGCCGACTCGGGCGTCACCACGCGGGGCGATCTCGACGCGCGGATCGAGCAGTACCGCGACCTCATCCTGCGCAGCCTCGACGGCCTCTCCGATGACCGGGCCCGTGCCACCGTCGTCGACGGTCGGCCGTCGTTGCTCGGCATCGTGCGCCACACCGCCTACGTCGAGGGAGTCTGGTTCGGCGAGGCGATCACCGGCCGTCCGCTCTCGGATCTCGGCCTGCCCCGGGCGACGGCGAACTCCTGGAAGACACGCAAGACCGACACCATCGCTTCCGTCACGGAGCACTGTCGCCAGATCCACGCCCACTCGCGCCAGAACCTGGCCGGTCTCGATCTCGACGACGTCGTCTCGGGACGCGGCAGGCGCACGATCATGAGCATCTACACGCACGTCCTCAGCGAGCTCGCGTGGAACACGGGTCAACTCGACATCGTGCGAGCCCTCCACCACGGGGAAGGCCGGCCGGGTGCATAGAGCCCCGGCCACGTCGCTCCTAGACTTCGTCGATGGAGACCTCCCCTGACTCAGCGAGCGCACCGACCGGCGACGCCGGCTGTGTCGTGCTGATGCTGGGTTATCCCGGCATGGGCAAACGCACCGTCGGCGCGGAGGTGGCGCGCCAGCTCGGCGGTGTGCTGGTCGACAACGCCCTCATCAATCGGCCCGTCCTGGAGCTGTTCCAGTGGGACGGGATCGAACCGCTGCCGGCGGGGGTCTGGGACTACGTTGCCCCCATCAGGGCCACGGTCATGCGAGCGATCGAGGACCTCGCGCCCGCGACCGAGAGCTTCGTCTTCACGAACGTCCTGGATGACGGCCCCCAGGGTGCCGCGCGGTATGAGGCCATCCGCGCGCTCGCGACGCGACGGGGGTCGCCGTTCCTGGCCGTCATGCTGACGTGCGACATCGACATCCAGGTGAGCCGGATCGACACCCCGATCGCGTGGCGCTGCGGAAGGGAGCCGACCCGGAGGGATATCGCGGGTACACGCTGAACACGACCCTGTACCGACCGCCCGTGACCGAGGTCGTCTCCGTCGACACGACGCAGGAGTCTCCGTCCGCCAACGCCACTCGTATCGTCGACGAGCTGCGGGCACGGGGTTGGGCGGGCCGACACGGGTCGAACGGGTCTGCTCGCTGACGTTCGACGGCTCACCGACCGGCCCGCTAGCTCTGGCGGATCGCGATGCCCGGATACTCGACGACGAGTCCCGCACGGTCGTATCGCAGCTCGCAGGAGAAGGCGAACGTCGACGACTCGTAGTGGAAGAGCAGTGAGTCCGGTGAGTTGTCGAGCAGGGTGTAGCGCTGCTCGAGGCGTTCCACGCGGAGGTCGTCGGCCCGGACGAAGGCCGCGGGCACGTCGATGCCCACCCCCTCGACGAACTCCAGTCGGTGGAGCGGGAGGGTGTTCGTGACGGCAGACGACTCGAAGTCGACGTCGAGACATCCGTCGAGATCGGGTCGTGGCTCGCCGTCCGCGTCCCACCGGCCCTCGGGGCTCCGCGTCAGCGTCAGCTCCCGTCGGCCCTGTGCGGTCAAGGTCGATGCGTGCGCCGAGACCGTCGTCCACGAATGGTCAACGGTCACGTCGTACCCGACCGACCACCGCGCGAGCGACTCGTTCGCGGTCGTGTGGCCGGTCAGTCGATGGCCGTCGCGAACATCATCGAAGAAGGCGACCTCGAAACCTGCTCGGGCTCCGACGTGGGTCCAGCTCGCGCCATCCGGTGGCGGTGTCAGTCTCATAGACGGCACCTCACTCCCTCGGTCGCTCCGACGTGATGGACGGCCGGTCGCGGCGCCACCTCGTGGCCCATGCCACAAAGACAAGCAGCGCGAGGCCGCACACATACCCCAGGACGATCCACCCCCACCCCGGCAGGGAAATACCCCGGCCGGTGGACCAGCTCTCGAGGTCGGCCGCATCGCTCGTGGCCCACCGGTACGAGCTGTACGCGATGAAGGCGACTCCGAGAGCGACGAAGAACACGATGGCCCAGAGTCTGGACCTGCGGGAAGGCGTGGCCATGACCCCACCGTAAAGCCTCCGGCGATGGCTAGCGTTCCCGCGTGGTGGCTGAGAACCGCCACCCCCGACTACAGGGTCTGCGCGAGCTCCAGGGTGCTGACGGCGACGGTCGACGTGGTGCCGGCCAGGAGGAGGGTGCCGGCGGTGACCGTCAGCACGCTGTAGGCGGGGTCCGTGGTGCGCGAGCGGACGGTAGACGAGGTGTTCCGCGAGGTTTCTCTCATGCATCCAGCCTCGTCGAGCCGGTGACGGAGGGCATCGCCCTGTGGGAGGAACCGGCCTCATCCTTTCGCAGTAGTCGCCCGTCGTACGGCGGGGTCATGGGGGCGCACCCGCGTCAGATCCAGCCGGCCTCCTCCGCCATGATGACCGCCTGCTGGCGCGTCGACACGGCGAGCTTGGCGAGGATCGCGGACACGTGGTTCCGCACCGTCCCCGGAGCGAGCGACAGGCTGCGCGCGATCTGTCCCGTGGTCTCGCCGCGGCGGCCGGCGCGCAGGATGTCGAGCTCCCGGTCGGTGAGGGGAGAGCGCTCGTCGCGCAGTGCATCGGCGGCGACCTCCGAGTCGATGTAGCGCTCGCCGGCGTGGATGCGCCGGATCACGGCGGCCACCTCGTCGGCTCCGCGCGACTTCGGCAGGAACCCCGAGACGCCCGACGCGAGGGCGCGCCGCAGCACGCCGGGACGCGCGTGCCGGGTGATGACGATGCAGCGGGTGGCGACGGCGCGCGTCACCCGCTCGGCCACCTCCACGCCGTCGAGGCCGGGCATCTCGAGGTCGAGCAGGCATACGTCGGGTTCGAGCCGGAGGGCCGCGGCCACCGCCTGCTCGCCGTCGGCGCACTCGGCCACCACATCGATGTCGGACTCAAGACGCAGGAGCGCGGCGAGGGCCGAGCGGATCATCCCCTCGTCGTCGGCGATCAGGACACGGATCATCGCACTGCCTCCGTTGCGGAGGGCGTTGCGGAGGGCGTCGTTGCGGGCACCGTGACGATCACCGTGAACGACTGCCGCTCGGGCCGCACCTCGAGCGCGCCGCCCGCGTCCGCCGCGCGTCGCGCGATCCCGTCGAGCCCCGAGCCGCCACCCGCGTCGTCGCCCGCCTCGCCATCGACCGAGCGCTCGGCGGCCACGTCGTTCGCGATCTCGAAGCGCCACGACCCGCCCGTGCGGGTGAGCGAGAGCCGCGCCCACGCACCCCCGCCGTGGCGGAGGGCGTTCGTCGTGGTCTCCCGGATCACCGGACCGAACACGTCGCCGGGCGCACTGTCGACGTCGGGGTCGGCGGTCCGCTCGGTGAGGGTTCCGGCCGCGCGCAGGAGGTCGACGGCGTTCGCGAGCTCCACGCTCAGCGATGCCGACCGGAAGCGGGTCGCGAGGTCGCGCGTGCCCTGTCGCGCCTCGTCCACACTCACCCGCGCGGCCCGCAGCTGCTCGAGGGCGGCGGCCGGGTCGGCGTCGAGCAGTCGCTCGGCGAGCTCGAGCTGCAGCGCGATCACCTGAAGGTGGTGGCCCTGCAGGTCGTGCACGTCCGTCGCGACGCGGAGCCGCTCCTGCGTGGCGGCGAGCCGTCCCTCGGATGCCCGCGCGCGGTTCATCGTGTCGAGCACGTCCCACCACCACACGGAGACGACCGACATCAGTGGCAGCATGATCGAGAAGAAGCCGATGAGCCACAGACTCGACACGCTGTCCGCCTGCAGGGTAGAGCGGGTGTCGACGAACCAGAGGGCCGCGACCACGACGACGACGCCGATCGTGACGCGACGACGCACGCCGGTCGGCCAGGTCAGCAGCACGATCGCAGCCAGGAGCGGGACGACACCGAACGTCCACACCCCGCTGACCACGAAGGCGACGACACCGTAGACCACGGACACCGCGAGGGGCGCGATGGCGCGTCGCCTCCGTGCCGCGGCCGTCAGCTCGGCTGTGTTGCGGTAGTCGAGGAGGAGCGGAACCGTGGCACCCGCCCACACGAGTCCTCCGAGGAAGACGGTGAGCGCCGGCCCGAAGCCGTCGCCACGGTCGAGGAGCGCAGTCGCCCAGACGAACACGAGCATGACCTCGAAGAAGACGATCCCGCTGAGCGTGTACCACCAGGTCGCCGTGACGCCCCGCGAGAGCCGGACGGCGGCACGGGCGTTCGCGTCGGCATCCGCGTCGGCGTCGGCCGTTGCGTCGTGCGAGGGCGCGGGGGAAGGTGTCACCCGCTCATCCTATGGACGTGACAAAAGTCACGGATCGGTCGTGCGATGCGCTCGGGAACCGGTGACGCGGCGGCACTTCTGCGCCGCGGTCGTCCGCGATGGACTGGTGTCATCACCGAGGGATCGCTCAGGTCCCGCCCGGATCACCGCCTCGACAGGAGCTCATCATGAACCTCATCGACACCTTCCAGGATCTCGTCGCGCAGGTCCCGGAGTTCCTCCAGCCGCTCATCGTGGCGCTCGCCGGAGCCGTCCCCTTTATCGAGGGCGAGGGTGCGGCCTCGATCGGCATCATCGGCGGGATCCACCCCGTCGTGGCGGCGATCGCCGGCATCGTGGGCAACTTCGTGTGTGTCGCGCTCCTCGTGCTGCTCGGAGCGGGGGCGCGTGATGCCGTCGTCTCGCGCCGCCGTGCGCAGCTCAAGGCGCGGGAGTCCGTGGTCGTCGGAGGCGGCGACGGTGCGGGCAGCCCCGTGGACCCGACCGACGCGGTCATGCCCGTCGAGGAGACGACGCCCCGCAAGGCGAAGTTCCAGCGCGCGTTCGAACGCTACGGAGTTCCCGGCGTGAGCCTGCTCGGTCCGCTGCTGCTCCCGACCCACTTCACCGCGACGATGCTCGCCGCCGCCGGCGTCGACAAGGCGCGCATCCTCCTCTGGCAGGGCGTCGCGATCGTCGCCTGGACCACGCTCCTGACCGTCCTCATCTCGAGCGTCGTCAACGCCGTCCACTGACCCGGACGTGTCCTCCGTCCCGGCCCATGTCGCCGACCGCTCCTCGAATTCGAGGAGCGGTCGGCTGATCTGCAGCGCTCGGTGGATCAGCGCGCGACGGAACGGGCGGGTGGTCGCGCCGCCCGCGCCGCTCGCCGGATCAGATGCCGTCGGCCAGGCGGTGGTACACCGCGTTCCAGCGGACCTCCTGCTCGAACGCACGGAGCGTCGTGTCCTCGTCGATGATGAGGAGCTCCACCCCGGCGATTCGTGCGAAGTCCTCGAACGCCTCGATGCCGACGGCCGTCGACATCACGGTGTGGTGGGCGGCACCGGCCGTGAGCCACGCGGCCGCCGACGTCGCGAAGTCGGGACGCGGGGTCCACACGGCGCGGCCGACGGGCAGGTTCGGCAGGGGGGCGCGCGGCTCGACCACGTCGACGACGTTCGCCGTGAGGCGGAAGCGGTCACGCACGTCGGACAGGGCCACGACCACGGCGGTGCCGGGGTCGGCCGTGAAGACCAGGCGGACCGGGTCCTCCTTGCCGCCGATGCCGAGCGGGTGCAACTCGAGGGTCGGCTTCGCGGTCGTGAGCGACGGGCTCACCTCGAGCATGTGCGCGCCGAGGATCGTCTCCGCACCGTCGACGAGGTCGTACGTGTAGTCCTCCATGAGGCTCGCGCCACCGGGGAGGCCGGCGCCCATGACGTTCGCGACACGCACGAGCACGGCCGTCTTCCAGTCGCCCTCCGCGCCGAAGCCGTATCCCTCGGCCATGAGGCGCTGCACCGCGAGACCCGGCAGCTGCTTGAGCGTGCCGAGGTCCTCGAAGCTCGTCGTGAAGGCCGAGAATCCGCCCTCCTCGAGGAAGCTCCGCAGGCCGATCTCGATCGCCGCGCCGTCGCGCAGCGACTGGTGGCGCTCGCCGCCGCGACGCAGCTCGGGCACGACGTCGTAGAGTTCCTCGTACTCGGCGACGAGGGTGTCGATCGCCTCGTCGGTGGCCGAGTCGACGGCCTCCGCGAGCTCGTTGACGGACCACGTGTTCACCTGCACGCCGAAGCGGTGCTCCGCCTCGGTCTTGTCGCCCTCGGTCACGGCGACGTAGCGCATGTTGTCGCCGAAGCGCGCGAGCTTGAGGTTCTGCGACGCGTGCCAGCCGGCGGCCGCGCGGCTCCAGATCGCGATGGAGGCGGTCACGCGCGGGTTGGTGGCGTGCCCCACGACGGTCTTCCGGGCAACGCCGAGACGCGTCTGGATGTAGCCGAACTCGCGATCGCCGTGCGCTGCCTGGTTGAGGTTCATGAAGTCGAAGTCGATGTCCGCGTACGGCAGCTCGACGTTCGCCTGCGTGTGCAGGTGGAGGAGCGGCTTGCGCAGCGCGTCGAGGCCGGCGATCCACATCTTCGCGGGGCTGAACGTGTGCATCCACGCGATGAGGCCGATGACCTTGTCATCGCTGTTCGCGTCGAGCATGGCGCGTCGGATCGACGCGGAATCCGTGAGGACGGGCTTCCACACGATGCGCACGGGGATGTCGCTGTCGCTGAGCGTCGTCGCGATCTGCTGCGACTGCTCGGCCACCTGGCGGAGAGTGTCCTCGCCGTAGAGTCCCTGGCTTCCGGTGAGGAACCAGATCTCCAGGCCGTCGAACGAGGTCGTGAGAGGGGTGGGCATGCGATGGATCCTGTCTGTGGGGAGGGTCAGATGGCGGAGACGGCGGCGCGCTCGATCGCGAGCCCCGCCTCGTAGCGGGTGAGGTAGGAGGCGAAGCCGGCGACGTCGGCGGCGTCGGGTTCGGCGACGTCGGACTCTCCGCCGGCGAACACCGCGTCGCGGAGGTGGTCGCCGAGCGAGACGCCGTCGGTCGCGGCACGCAGGTACGACGCGAGGACGGCCATGCCCCACGGTCCGCCCTCGGACGCCGTTCGTGTGACGGCGACGGGGGCGTCGATCGCGGCGGCGAGGAAGCGCTGCGCGACACCGGCCGTGCGGAAGAGGCCGCCGTGGGCGAACATCGTGTCGATGGCCACGCCCTCGTTCGCGAGTACCCGCATGCCGAGGGCGAGGGTCCCGAAGACTCCGTAGACCTGCGTGCGCATGAAGTTCGCGAGCGTGAACCGGCTGTCCGGCGTACGGACGACGGCCGGTCGTCCCTCGTCGAGCCCCGCGATCGGCTCGCCGGAGAGCTGGTTGTAGGCGAGCAGTCCACCGCCGTCGGCGTCGCCGTCGAGGGCCTCCCGGAAGAGGGTCTCGAAGGCGGTGTCGGCGTCGACGGGCGTGCCGGCGGCTTCGGCGAAGCGGCGGAACAGCCCCACCCATGCGCCGAGCTCGCTCGCGCCGTTGTTGCAGTGCACCATCGCGACGGGGTCGCCGGCGGGCGTCGTCACGATGTCGAGCTCGTCGTGGGCCTGCGCGAGCGGACGCTCGAGCACGACCATCGCGAAGATGCTCGTGCCGGCGCTCACGTTGCCGGTGCGGGGGGAGACGGCGTTCGTCGCGACCATGCCCGTCCCCGCGTCGCCCTCGGGCGGGCAGAGGGGAATGCCGGGACGGAGTCCACCGGTGGGGTCGAGGAGGGCCGCGCCGTCCTCGGAGAGACGACCGGCCTCCTCGCCGGCGGGCAGCACGCGCGGAAGCACCTCGCGGAGGTGGAGGCCGGGAGCCTCGCTCGCCTCGATCCGGTCGTAACGGGCCACGAGCTCCTCGTCGTAGTCGCGCGTCGCCGGGTCGATCGGGAACATGCCGGACGCGTCGCCCACCCCGAGCACCTTCTCGCCCGTGAGGCGCCAGTGGACGTAGCCCGCGAGCGTCGTGACGAAGCGGATGTCGGGCACGTGCGGCTCGTGGTCGAGCACGGCCTGGTGCAGGTGCGCGATCGACCACCGCAGGGGGATGTTGACGCCGAAGAGAACGGAGAGCTCGTCGGAGGCGCGGCCCGTCGTGGTGTTGCGCCATGTGCGGAAGGGCACGAGCAGCTCGTCCTTCTCGTCGAACGCGAGGTAGCCGTGCATCATCGCCGAGACGCCGAGTGCCCCGACCGTCTCGAGCCGCACGCCGTGGCGCGACTCGACGTCGGAGACGAGGTCGGCGAACGCGGCCTGCAGCCCCGCCCACACGTCCTCGAGGGAGTACGTCCACATCCGGTCGACGAAGGCGTTCTCCCAGTCGTGGCTCCCCGTCGCGATCACCGTCGAGGGGTCGTCGTCGGCGATGAGGCACGCCTTGATGCGCGTGGAGCCGAGCTCGATCCCGAGGGAGGTGCTGCCCTGCCCGATCGCCTCTCGGAGCGCTGCCGCCTCTCGGAGCGCTGCCGCCTCTCGGAGCGCTGCTGCTTCTCGGAGTGCTGCCGTGTCGGGGGTCGTGGCGCTCATCGGCGGTCGTCCGATGACTGGCCGTACACGTTCTGGTAGCGGTTGAAGAGGCTGTCGATCTTGTCCTGCGGGATGGGCACGAGCTCGCCGGCCTGGCGAGCGATGTGCACGGTGCGGGCGGCGTCCTCGCACATGACGGCGGCCTTCACGGCGTCGGCGGCGTTGACGCCGATCGTGAACGGGCCGTGGTTCTGCATGAGCACGGCGCGCGAACGGTGGCCCGTGAGAGTGTCAACGATGCCGCGGCCGATCGAGTCGTCGCCGATGATCGCGAACGGGCCGACGGGGATCGGTCCGCCGAACTCGTCGGCGATCTGGGTGATCACGCAGGGGATCTCCTCCGCGCGGGCCGCCCACGCGACGGCGTAGGTGGAGTGGGTGTGCACGACGCCGCCGACGTCCGGCATGTTCCGGTACACGTACGCGTGCGCCGCCGTGTCGCTCGAGGGGCTGCGGTCGCTGCCGGGCGTTCCCGGCACGACCTCGCCGTCGAGAGTGCAGACGATCATGTTCTCGGGAGCCAGGTCGTCGTACGAGACGCCGGACGGCTTGATGACGAAGAGGTCGGTGCCGGGCACGCGGCCCGAGACGTTCCCGCCCGTCCAGACGACGAGTCCGTAGCGCACGAGTTCCCCGTGGAGGGAGGCGACGTCGGCGCGGACGCGGTCGACGGCTGCGGCGGTCTCGGGATCGAACGGGAGCGAGGTCCCCGTTCCGTCGCGGTCGGTCGGGGGTGTCGTCTCCGGCGGCTCTGCCGGGAGGGGGCTGCTCATCGCGTCTCCATCGAGGTCGGGGGCCGACTCCGTCGACCCACCGTCATGTTACCGGTAACATCCCCCCGACGCCAGATCCCCTCCATCCCACCCGCCTGACCGCCCCCCAGAGTGCTACTCCCGAGCGAAGGCTACAGCTGGGAGTGGCGCCCTCGACTCCGAACAGGCGCCCTCGACGAGCGCGATCGGCCTCACGTGGACGGTTCGGCCTCGCGTGGAGGGACTGGCCTCGCGTGGAACCACAGCCCTCGCCCGGAGGGACTGGCCTCGCGTGGAGTGACTGGCCTCGCCTGGAGGGACTGGCCTCGCGTGGAGGGACTGGCCTCGCCTGGAGGGACTGGCCTCGCGTGGAGTGACTGGCCTCGCCTGGAACGTCTGGCCTCGCGTGGAACGACCGCTCTCCCGTGCGAGGTTCGGCCTCGCGTGGAACGACCGCTCTCCCGTGCGAGGTTCGGCCTCGCGTGGAACGACCGCCCTCGCCTGGAGGGACCGGCCCCGGCTCCTACAGAGTGGCGGCGAACGTGTGCGGCGGGGCGGTGGAGTCGCGCACCACGAGGAGGGGCGGAGACGGGGGAGGCGCCGACTCGCCGAGCACCTCGGCGACGGCGCGGCGGGCCTCACCGGCGAGATCGACGCGCACCGTCGTGAGGGCCGGCGTGTAGAAGGGGGCATCGGGGTTGTCGTCGAAACCGGTGATCGACACGGCGCCAGGCACGGCCACACCCCGGGCCGTCAGGCCGGCGATGAGGCCGAGGGCCATCTGGTCGTTCGCCACCACGATGCCCGTCGGTCCGTCATCGCGGCCGATCCGGACGGCGACCTCGTCGGCGAGGGCGTACCCCGAGGATGCGGTCCAGTCGCCGCTCCACTCGTCCGTCACGGCGGCACCGGAGCCCGCGACCGCAGCGGCGATGCCCGCTGAACGCGCCGTGGCCTCGAACCAGTCGGACGGCCCGGCGACCTCCGCGAGCCGGCGATGCCCGAGCTCCACGAGGTGGTTCACCGCGAGGGCTGCGCCGTCGGCCTGACGTTCGCCGGTCTCCTCGTGGAACGACACGACGGGGACGCCGAGCCCCGCCTCGTCGAGCGTCGCACGCGTGCCGACGTGAGGCGCGACGAGGACGATGCCGTCGACCCCCTGGGCGAGCAGGTGCCGGACTGCGGCGGCGAAGGAGGACTCGTCCTCGGCGTTCGCGTAGGCGGTCGCGATCCAGCGTCCCCGGTCGCGCGCCGCGGCTTCGAGCGCGGCGATCCCGGCCGACGGGCCGTAGAGCGCGGTGTCGGACGCGACGACGCCGACGGTTCGCGAGCGGCTCGTCCCCAGCGCGCGTGCCGCGTTGTTGATGCGGTAGTCGAGGTCGGCGACGGCGGCGAGGACGCGCTCGCGGGTGTCGTCGCGGATGCCGGGGTAGTCGTTGAGCACGCGGGAGACGGTCTGCGTGGACACGCCGGCATGCCGCGCGACGTCGCGCACGCCGACCCGCCGCTTGCCTCCACCGTCGCTCATCCCGCTCAGCGTAGTGCGTCCCGTCGGGTCCTTCGTCGGGTCCTTCGTCGGGTGCGGACGCTCGAGCCCGAACCGGTGCGAGAGGCGTCTCTCGGGCATCGAGCCCGTCGAAGGTCGCGGACGGCGGGCCGCCGCGTCACCCTTCGACGGGCCCGGCGACCGGGACTCGGCTGACGCAACTCCTACGGTCCGTCGGTCTGCCCAGGGGTGCCCCTTCGGGTACTCGGATGACGCGGCTCCTTCGGTCCCGGAGTCTACCCAGAGGTGCCTCTTCGACACCCCGACCTGTCGTCCACAGGCCGCATCTCTCAGAGAAACTGACTCCTTTTCCGGATACCGTCCGAATGTCGGTGGTGTCGTGTTCACTGGTCGTATGAACCCCGCAGCCGACGCCGCCGATGAGGCGATCGAGGGTGCGATCGCGCTCCTCGAGGCTGTCACGCGTGAGGCGTCGCCTGCCCGTCTCTCCGGTGCGCGATTCCTGGCTCGCGTGCCCCGGCTCGAGCAGCTCGGGAGGTTGATCGACGGGCTCCGCGCCGTGCATGCTGCGGATGCGTCGGAGCGCATGATGGGCCCCGTCGACACTCTCGGCGCGGCCGGATACGCGTCCGCGCGAGACGCCGTCGCGCAGCTCGCCGGCGTGTCCGAGGCCGAGGCGGCCCGCCGTATCCGGCTCGGCGAACGGATCAGCTCCGGTCTGTCCCTCTCGGGTGCCCCGGTCGCCCCGCGCTTCCCTGCGGTCGCCGACGCCGTGCTCGACGGTGAGCTCGGGGTCGAGGCGGCGGAGATCATCACGCGAGAGCTCGGTGGCGTTGCGCTGCGGGTGGACTCCGGCGTCATCCACGAGGCCGAGGCTGGTCTGGTCGAGCTCGCGAGGGGCAGTCACAGCCGACCGCCGTTGCGGGCCGAACTCGTGAGGGAGCAGGTCGCGCTCTACCTCCTCGCGATCGACCCCGATGGAGCGGAACCCACGGAGCGCACGGCGCGCATGCGGCGCCGACTCACGTTCGGCCGAGAGACGCCCGAAGGCATGATCCCCGTCACGGGAATGCTCGTCGCGGAGGTCGGGGCGCAGTTCAAGCGCCTCGTCGAGGCACACCGGCGAAAGGTCGCCTTCGGCGCCGATGCCACAGGCCCTGGCGACGACGGCGAGGCGGCGGGAGCCCAGGCGGAAGGAGCCGAGGCGGCCGGGTACATCGTCGCTGACGACCGCACCCCCGCCCAGCGACGCCACGACACGCTCGCGGACATCCTCGGCGCGGCGGCACGCGTGAAAGACGCTCCGGAGATCGCCGGCTCGGCTCCGGCCGTGATCGTCACGGTCACCAAGAAGGCCCTCGATGACGGCGGCGTCGGATTCCTCGACGACCACACCACCCCGATCTCCGCCGGCGCCGTCGAACGACTCGTCGATTCGCGCGGGATGCAGATCGTGACGATGAACGAGTCCGGCCGGGTCCTGTCACTCGGATCGGTCCAGCGGTGCTTCACCTCGTCTCAGCGTCGCGCGATCATCGCGCGTGACGGAGGATGCGTCATCCCCGGCTGCACGACCGCCGCGGGGTGGTGCGAGGTCCATCACGTCGTGCCCTGGCGAGAGGGAGGTGAGACGCACGTCGACAACGGGGTCCTGCTGTGCTGGGGGCACCACCAACGCATCGATTCCGGACCGTGGCGCCTCTCCATGCCGGACGGAGTCCCGCACGTGCGGGGCCCGGGAATCAACGAGTGGACGCCAGCCGGAATGTCCCGAGTGCGAATACCGCTCCCGCGCACAGGATGAGTGTCGACGCAGCGAACGAGTCCTCGTCGCTACGCGGCGACGCGCGCCAGGTGCGCCTCGCAGCGCGCGAGCAGGTCGGCGCGACGTGCGCCGATGGCGCGAGCGCCGTCGATGACGCTGCTGCCGGTACGGCTCTGGCTCGTGACGTCGAGCTCCGGACGGGCGAAGAGCACGTCGTAGAAGGGTGCGAGCATCGCATCCGAGAAGGTGAAGTTGCGGGTGAGCGCCTGGATCGGGGTGCCCGTGCGCTGCCCGGCGCACAGGTTCACGTCGGCGCCGCCGTCGAGCAGTCGCTGCAGGAGCGCGGGCTCGCGCTCGAAGTCGTGGGTCATCGACCCGAGCATGACGTGCAGGGCGTTCACGTGATCGCTCGTCTCGACGGCGGTGTCCGCGCCGTCGTCGATGAGGCGGCCGGCGATCGCGATGCGCGCCGACATGTCCGGGTTCCGCAGCGCATACATGAGGAGCGTCGTACCCGTGCTGTCCGACCAGCCCGCCTGCTCCGGTCGATAATCTGCGAGGAATGCGCGCTCGCTCTTCCGGGTGTTGCGGAACACGGTGGGATAGGTCATCTCGTCAGTCTCCCAGGTCTTGACCCCCGCCGTGCGGCCCATCGGCGGACCGGCACCCTCCGTGGACGCCCGTTCGACCGGTCGCGGAGGCTCTCTCGCGGCAGGACTCCGCGGATCGCCGGGTCATCCGAGACCTCGCCGTCGAGTCGAGACGGGCGGCGCTGCACCTGATGGAATCGCGCCGTCACCGGCGCGTCATCACCTTCGCACCACCGCCGAGCGGTCCCCGGGTCGCGTCACCACACATTCACCCGGGTACCCCGGATATGGGTCTCGTCCTCGAAGCGGCGGAGGAGTACCCTGGCCCCGTGAGCATGTGAGGGCATGGCTCGCACGACCTCTGCATCGGCGCTGAGACTCGCATCCTTCGTTCCGCGTCCGACCGGTACTGGAGTTCACGTGTCACTGACCGTCACGCCCTATGGCGTCCGCAAGTTCCGTTCCGAGCGCGCCACGCCCCGCATCCGCGAGGTCTACGACTCCACGTCGGGCTGGCGCGACAACCCCGAATCCGGGATGCGTCTCTCCGAGGAGTCGGCCAGGCAGCTGCAGCGCCGAGGCTTCACCTCGGTGCGCGTGAGGTGGCGCCTGCGCACGGTCGAGATCCAGCTGCGGCGCTACCTCGGGGAGTGATCGGCTGTTGTGCTCTGACCGGCTCCGCCATCGTCGCCGATGGCTGCAGTGGCCGTGTCGACGTGAGTGGCGATGAACCGGCCGATGGTGCGGTATTGATGCGCCATGTGCGGAATGAGCGCAGCCCCGACGGCGACCAGGACAACCGAGACGGCCCCGTAGAGCACATCGAGATCGCTGTCCTCGCCGAGTAGTCGTCCGAGGTTCTGTGCGAGCAGCCCCACGTGCAACAGCGTGAACTGGGCGATGTTCCACCCCAGGAGGGAACGGCCGAGCGGTGCGTAGCGCACGGCGAGAGCGTGTTCCTCGTCGGAGACCTCGGCGTCGTGTCCACGAATGTGACGACCGATCCGCTTCCCCCGTGCCGCGTCCGTCCCGATCAACTCACGAGCGGCCGTGTTCAACCTCATGACCGCGTTGAGGCTGACGAATGCCGCACCAAGAGCGGCGAAGAGGACCGAGAGTCCGAGCAGGGGCGGAACATCACTCGCGTCGCCCCACGCCGTCGACACGACGATCGTCGTCAGAACACCCACGGCGAGGAGGACGACGAATATCGTCGAGGCCGTGCGCATGCGTCGTCGCGTCGTGGGCTCGTCGAATGGTGCCACCGTGGGCCGGGTCGGCCGGAGTCGGTCATCACGTCGCCTGAGGTATTCGCCGCCGATCACGTTGAGTGCGACGTAGAGGAGGCCCGATGCGAGGAAGACCGCCACCGTCGCAGGCGAGACAGGGCCGACGACGGCCGCCGAGACGAGGGCCACGACCGCCCCGGTGACGAGGACACCGAGGATGATCGCACCGCGTCGGAAGAACCGTCGCCCATCCTCCGTTCGTGGGTCTCGACCCGACGTTACGAGAAGGAATCCGGCCATCAATCCCGCGATGATGAAAGCCGTGATCGCCGTCACCGTCGCGATGAGAGCACCGGTCGAGAGCTCGTCGTCCGATGCGACGATCCCGAACACGAAGCCGAAGAGCAGGGCCATCGAGAGGAGCGTCGTGAGCGCGAACGCGGCGATCTTCACGATCGCCCACTCGACAGTGCATCCGCCGGTGAGGCCGCCCCGGGGGCGTCGTTCCGGTGCGCGAGCGCGTACGTCTCCGCACGGTGCGCTGCACGCAGGCCGAGAGCGGTCACGATCACGGCGAGGATGGGGAACGCGATCCAGATCGCGAGCTGGAGGGGCCTGTCGGGGACGGGCTCGTTGATCGCGAGGAGCGCGACGAGCAGGGTGAGCGTCTGCGCGAGCGTCCAGCGCTGCGATTGCGCGGCGAAGGGTGCGTAGCGGGCGGCGATGTCGAGCTCGTCGTCGGAGAGAGGCGTGCGCTTGCCGCGGAGGACGACGCCGCGGATGCGTCGCAGCCGTGCGGCGTCCGTCCCGGACAGGTCGCGGACACGGCCGGACAGGGTGACGACGGGAACGGCGCACATGACGGATGCGACGATCGCCGTCAGTGAGACGGCCATCGCGATCGTCGTCGGGGTGCTCGGCGCCGACTCGACCGCGGGACGGCCGGCGGCGAGGGCGTAGAAGACCCCGATGATGAGGACGGTCGCGGAGATCACGACGACCGAACGCGCCCGCCGACGGGAGTAGTCCGGATCGAGCGGCGGGATGGCGAACGGTTCGAGCCGTCGCCCCTCGGCCCGTCGTCGCAGGTACCGCCCCAGGGCCCCGTTGGCCGCGACGTAGAGAGCGCCGCCCGCCACCGTGGCGGACCCGACGGCGAGGGGGACGTCACCCGCGACCGTCGGCACCGCGACGAGCAGAGCGGCCGCGAGGGCGACAGCGGCGGACGCGCCGGCGAAGATCCGCGACGCCCGTCGACCGTCCGCCGACGACGGATCGCGGAGGGACACGGCGGGGATCGCGCTCGCGAGGAAGCCGACGCCCCAGAACGCGACGAGCGCCGAGACGAACGGCACGATCGCGCCACCACTGACGCCGATGGTCGGCATTCCGACGGTCGTCGTGGTGATCACGACGAGTCCGATCACGGTGGACAGGGCGACGGCGACGATCCGCACGGGCGACCTCCTGGCGCTTCGGGTGAGCGGGGGGTCCCAGTCTGCCGATCCCTCGACATCGGGTCGAGAGGGTGGTGTCGCCGCCGCTCGACCGATAGTGGGCCTCCAGATGCTACCGGACGCCGTGCGGCTGTCGACGCCGGCACTCGTCCGGCCGGCACTCGTCCGGCCAGCCCGCGACCGTCAGTGCCCGTGCGGGTCGAGCCGATTGAGCGTCGCGACGACGTAGGGATAGTCGCCGCGCGCCTCTCCGTATCGCAGGAACTTCACGTTCTCCACCTGGATCTCCGTCGCGTCGGGCGACGACGCGATGATCCCCATGACCTCGGTCACGAAGTCGTCGAGCGGCATCGCGAACTCGCTCTCCTCCTGACCGGGCATGAGCGCCGTCCGCACGGACGGCGGTTCGAGCTCGACGATCCGCACGGACGTGTCCGCGAGCTGGAGGCGGATCGACTCGCTCAGCATGTGGATCGCCGCCTTGCTCGCGTTGTAGGTGGGTGTCACGGCGAGGGGCGCGAACGCGAGGCCGGAGGAGACGGTCATGATGGTCGCATCCGGGCGGCTCTGGAGGTGCTCGACGAAGGCCGCGATGAGGCGGATCGGGCCGAGGACGTTCGTCGTCACGATCTCCTCGGCGGTGTCGAGGAAGCCGTCGGCGGAATGCCAGTCCTCGGCCCGCATGATGCCGGCCATGGTGATGAGGGTGTCGAGCTCGGGGTGTTCGGCGATGACGGTCGCGGCGGCCTCCGCGATGCTCGCGGGGTCGGCGGTGTCGATGCGCGCGGCGTGCATTCCGGGGTTCTCGGCGACGATTCGCTCGAGCAGCTCGGTGCGGCGCCCGCCGACGATGACGACGTTGCCCGCGGCGTGGAAGGCGCGGGCGAGGGCCAGCCCGATGCCGCTCGTGGCGCCGGGGATGAAAATGGTGTGTCCGGTGATCTGCATGGTTCGACTCTCCACCCGTTCGCACGCCACCGGCAGGGCGCATCCATCGGGGGATCAGCGATCCCTGGTTCGCGGGCTGCGACCGCGCGCACAATGGGGACATGGATGGACGCATGGACCGCGCAGCTCTCGCCGACTTCCTCAGACGCCACCGGGAGGTCCTCCAGCCCTCCGACGCCGGGCTGCCGGACGGCGCGCGTCGGCGCACCGCGGGGCTGCGCCGCGAGGAGGTCGCGCTCCTCGCCTCGATGTCCGTCGACTACTACACGCGACTCGAGCAGCAGAGGGGGCCGCAGCCGAGCGCGCCGATGCTCACGTCGATCGCCCGCGCGCTCCGGCTGACGGACGACGAGCGCGACTACCTCTTCCGGCTCGCGGGCCAGAACCCGCCGGATCGCACCGACCCCGGCTCCCACGTGGCCGCCGCGCTCCTGCGCGTCTTCGACCGTCTGCAGGACACCCCGGCGCTCATCATCTCGAACCTCGGCGAGACGCTCGTGCAGAACCGCCTGGCCGTCGCCCTGCTCGGCGACGCCTCGGTGTACACGGGGCTCGAGCGCAGCGAGGTCTACCGCTGGTTCCTCCACCCCGAGCGGGAACGACTGCGTTACCCGGAGGCGGATCGCGACCGTCACAGTCGTGCGCAGGTGGCTGCCCTTCGCGCCGCCCACGGGACGATGGGAGCAGACTCGCGCGCCGGGGCACTCGTGTCCGCGCTGCTCGAGCACTCGCCGGAGTTCGCCGAGCTGTGGGAGCGGCACGAGGTGGCCCGCCGCTTCGAGGACCACAAGACGCTCGTGCACCCCGAGATCGGCGCGATCGACGTGGACTGCCAGTCGCTCTTCACGGAGGACCGCTCGCAAGCGCTCCTCGTGCTCACGGCGGCGCCGCACACGGAGGCTGCGGAGAAGCTCGCGCTCCTCGGCGTCGTCGGCACGCAGACGTTCGCGAGCCCGGCGTCCTGACCGGGACGTGGCCCCTCAGCCGCCACCGGGTTCGAGGAGGCCGCTCTCGTAGGCCAGGATCACGAGCTGCGCGCGGTCGTGCGCGTGCACCTTCGTCATGATCCGGTTCACGTGGGTCTTCGCGGTGTGGGGCGAGATCACGAGATCGTCCGCGATCTCCTGGTTCGACCGCCCGCGGGCCACGAGCAGAAGTACCTCGCTCTCGCGATCGGTGAGCTCGCGGAGTTCCGGCGGCAGGGGGCGCGGCGCCGAGTCGGCCCGCGGGAGCACGTAGCGGGTGATGAGGCTGCGCGTCGCCGCGGGGGAGAGGAGCGCGTCCCCCGCGTGCACGGAGCGCACGGCGCGCACGATCGCGTCGGGCTCGGCCCCCTTCCCGATGAATCCGCTCGCGCCCGCCCGCAGGGCCTGCACGAGGTACTCGTCCTCCTCGAACGTCGTGAGGATGAGCACGCGCGTCTCGGCGAGCTCGGGATCCGCGCAGATCGCGGCCGTGGCGGCGATGCCGTCCAGACCGGGCATGCGGATGTCCATGAGCACGACGTCGGGGTGGAGCGTTCGCGCGAGCGAGACGGCCCCGTGGCCGTCCGGCGCCTCGCCGACCACGTCGACGCCGTCGACCCCGTCGAGGATGGCGGACACCGCCTGGCGGATGAGCGACTGGTCGTCGACGACGAGGACGCGCGTCATGTGGTCTCCTCCGGATCGGGCCGGCCAGTGGGGTCGGGGCGAACGATGGGGTCGGGGCGAACGATGGGGTCGGGGCGAACGGCGGGGTCGGGGCGAACGGCGGCGTCGGGGCGTTCGGCGTCGTCGACCGTGGTCGGGAGCGTCGCGGCGAGGCGGAATCCCCCCGCGGCGGGCCGAGCATCGATCGTGCCCCGGACGGCGGCGACTCGCTCCCGGAGGCCGAGCAGACCGTACCCGCCGGCTGAGGCAGCGGTCGGATCGCCGTCGGGCACCGCCGGCATCGTCGGGTTGGTGACGACGATCTCCACGGCGGCCGGCCCCGCCGAGACCAGCACGTGGGCACGCCGCTCGGCTCCGTGCTTGAGAGCGTTCGTGAGCGCCTCCTGCAGGACGCGGTAGGCGACCACGTCGACGGTCGCCGGCAGCTCGTCGATCGTTCCCTCCACGCGCACGCGCACGTCGAGTCCCGCCGTCGCGAACTCGGACACGAGACCGTCGAGGCCGTCGAGCCCCTGAGGGGGTGCCGCACGGTCGACGGCGTCGTCGCCGTCGGCGCGGAGCATCGCGAGGAGGTCCCCGATCTCGCCGAGCACGGTGCGAGCAGCGCTGCGGATGGTGCCGAGCGACTCCTCCGCGCGATCGGGCCGGGAGCGCAGGGACGAGGAGGCGACGCCGGCGTTGAGGCTGATCACGGAGATCTGATGCGCGACCACGTCGTGGAGATCGCGCGCGATCCGCAGTCGCTCCTCGGAGACGCGCCGTCGGGCCTCGGCCTCCCGGGTCTGCTCCGCGCGCTCGGCGCGCTCCGTGATCGCCACGATGTATTCGCGACGGGATCGCGTCGCATCGCCGGCCGCCGCGGAGAACGCGATCGTCACGGCGAACTGGACGACGCGCGGGTCGGCAGCGCTGCTGATCGCGGCGAGCAGGCTCAACCCCACGATGCCGGCGATCGCGACGCCCGCGACGAGCATCGTCCGACGGCGGTCCGAACGGTTCGCGACCCCGAACATCGCGATCGCGGAGGCGAGCACGACGCCGTGGGCGAGGACCCCCGTCATCGCCGCTGCGCCGTAGGCGACGAGGCACAGCGCGAGCACGGGGACCGGCCAGCGGCGGCGGAGGGGGAGGAGGAACGCCGGCGCGATGACGATGGCCCGCTCGACCACGGTCTCCGGCCGGTCGGCCATGAACGGGGAGAAGGCCGCGGCGATGATGAGAAGCGCGGCGAAGAGATCCCCGGCCCACGCGGCGAGGAGCCGACGCCCGGGCGAGAGCCGGCTGGTCACCGGTTGAGACGTGCCCAGCCAGCCGGGGAGGCGCGACGGCGCTGGAGCGGATGCGCTCATCGGTCCCGTCCCACGTCCATCGCTTCAGTCTGGTGCCACGAGATGGAAGCCGCATCCCTCCAGCGGAGCAGCCGGCGTACCGCGACCGCGGTAGTCGCAGTGTCCGCGGTGGGGCGACGCGCGGATCGGCGCGCCGCGGGAGGCTCGAGAGGTGGCCAGGAGAGACCGGCCCGACACCCGAGGAGTCAGCATGCCCAGCCCGATCATCTCGGTCTCCGACGTACGGAAGTCGTACGGCCGAGGCCAGAACCGCTTCGATGCGCTCAGGGGGGTGAGTTTCGACATCGCGGAGGGCGAGAGCGTCGCGATCATCGGCAAGTCCGGTTCCGGCAAGTCCACGCTCATGCACACGCTCGCGCTCCTCGATGCCCCCACCTCCGGCACGATCGCGCTCGAAGGCGTCGACACCCGTACGCTCACCGGGGGCCGGCTCAATCGCACGCGCAACCGCACATTCGGCTTCGTGTTCCAGCAGTTCTTCCTCACGGCGAACGCGAGCGTCCTCGAGAACGTCATCCTGCCGATGAAGATCGCCGGCGTCGGCCGGGCCGAGCGGAAGCGTCGAGGGATGGCCGCGCTCGAGCAGCTCGACCTCGCGGACAAGGCGAAGAACAAGGCCGTGAACCTCTCGGGAGGTCAGAAGCAGCGCGCCGTCATCGCTCGGGCGCTCGTGAACAACCCGCGCATCATCTTCGCCGACGAGCCGACGGGGAACCTCGACTCGAACACGGGAGCGATCGTCGAGGACATCCTCTTCGGACTCAACCGCGAGAACGGCATCACACTCATCATCGTCACGCACGACGAGGATCTCGCCGCGCGCTGCGACCGTCGCCTCGTCATCCGCGACGGGGTGCTCGTGGAGGATTCACGACCGAACGATCCGGACGCCTCGACCACGTCGGCGCCTCACGGCCGCCACGGTTCGCCGGAGGTGGCCGCATGAACGCCGTGGACCTCGTCGGCTCGGCCGTCTCGAACACGTTCAGGGCCAAGACGCGCACGATCCTCACGATCCTGGCGATCTTCGTCGGCGCCTTCACCCTCACCCTCACGCAGGGCCTCGGCACCGGCATCAACGCGTACATCGACGACACGGTGACGGCCGTCGGCGCGTCCGACGTCATGACGGTCACGAAGCCGTCGGAGACGGCCACCACCATCGGCGACTCCGACGACGGGCCGGCCGAGTACGACCCGGACGCCGTGGCGAGCGGCGGGGCCGGCGGGGCCCCGGGTTCGACGGTCGTGGCCCTCACTCCCGACGACCTCGACACGCTCGAGGGGATCGACGGTGTCCTCGAGGTGGAGGCGACGAAGTCGATCTCCGCGGACTACGTCGAGGGGGCCGACGACACGAAGTACGTCGCGAGTGTCGGCAGTCTCGTGGCCGGGCAGTCGATCCAGCTGACGGCGGGCGAGCAGCCGGACGGCTCGACGGACGACTTCCAGGTGGTCCTCCCCGTGTCCTACGTCGACGCGCTCGGCTACGACGACGACGCCGACGCTGTCGGGAAGACCGTCACGCTGGCCGTGACGGACGCCGTGGGAACGCAGCACACGGTGGAGGCGACCGTGGTCGGTGTCGCGGAATCGTCCATCGCCTCCGCGACGGGCGCGAGCATCGTGCCCAACACGGCCCTCACGGACGAGCTGTACACCCTGCAGAACACCGGTCTGCCCACCGAGCAGACCGAGCGTTACGCGCAAGCGAGCGTCTGGTTCGCGGAGGATGCGACGGACGCCGACATCACGGCGCTCAAGGACCGGCTCGCCGACGACGGGTACTCCGGCGTGACGGTCGCCGACCAGCTCGGCACGATCAAGACCGTCATCGACGGCATCGTGCTCGTGCTCAACGCGTTCGCCATCATCGCCCTGCTCGCCGCGAGCTTCGGCATCGTCAACACCCTGCTCATGTCGGTGCAGGAACGGACGCGTGAGATCGGGCTCATGAAGGCGATGGGCATGGGCAGCGGCAAGGTGTTCGGGCTCTTCAGCCTCGAGGCCACGTTCATCGGGTTCCTCGGGAGCGCCATCGGAGTGGTGATCGCGATGCTCGCCGGCAGCGTGATCAGCTCGGCACTCTCGACGACGCTGCTCGCCGATCTGCCGGGACTCACGCTCATCGCGTTCGATCCGATCTCGATCGCCGTCGTGATCGTCGTGATCATGGTGATCGCGTTCCTCGCCGGCACCCTCCCCGCCGCTCGCGCGGCGAAGGCCGACCCCGTGGAGTCCCTCCGCTACGAGTGACCCCGTGAATGGACGGAAGCCCCGCGACCGGAAGGTCGCGGGGCTTCCGTCGTCTCGCGGGTCGGGCTACTCGGCGGCGCCGTGGCTGCGGCGGCGGGCGACGACCACCGCGGCTCCGGCGAGGAGCAGCACGAGCGCGGCGGCCAGGGCGCCGATCGGCTCGGCGGCACCAGTGACGGCGAGGCCGTCGCCCGCGCCGGCGTCTGTGCCTGTGCCCGGGGCATCGGGCCCGGCGCCCGTGTCGGGGTCGCTCGGGTCGGTGCCGGGGTCGGTGGGACCGGGGGTCGGTTCCGTCGGCTCGTCGAGCGTGCACAGGATCGTGCCCTCGCGGAGCGAGAAGCCGTCCGTGCCGTTGTCGTCCGACCAGACGACGGGCTTCACGCCGTCGCTGCACTGGTCGTTCGGCGCGATCGCGAAGCCCTCGTTGTTGACGTTGGGCATGCCGGCCGGTCGCTCGACGACCGTCTCGACCGCGAAGGCGCCGGGAGCGGCCGCCGCCACGGCGTCAGCGGTGTCGGCGTCAGCGGCGGAATCGGTGCCGACCACGTCGAGGACGGCCGAGCGGCCGTCGCACGTGTCGTCGCACACCGCCCACAGCTCGTCCGTCGCCGGGTCGTACTCGAGGTCCATGATGCTCAGGAAGCCGCTCGCGACGGTCGCGATCCGCGTGATGTCGCCCGTCTCCTGACCGAGCGCGTAGACGTAGAGGGAACCGTTCGCCTCGAGTCCGACGACGAAGAGCCCGCCGCCGTGACCGGGGTAGTCGGCCGGGTCGTAGAGCGCGCCCGTGCTCTCGTCCACGAAGCCCTTCGCCACGAGGTCGGCGTCGGGGATCCACGCGATGCCCTCGAGGCCCGCGTTCGCCCCGATCGTGGGAACGTCCGTCGCGAGGTCGGCCGCGAGGTTCCACTCGCGCGTCGCCGAGATCTCGGTGCCCGTGCCGCCCACGTCGTAGCGGATCACGGACGGACGGCTCGTGCCCGACACGGCGTTGTTCCGCTCGGTGGAGACGAAGATGCCGCCGTCCGCTCCGGCGTCGGTGAGGGCGACGCCCTCCGCGTCCACGTCACCCGTGCCGTCGGCGTAGTGCAGCGTCTTGCCGTCGGCCCAGCCGGCGTCTGTCACCGGCGCCCACGTTCCGTCGGTGTTCTCGAGGCGGTAGAGCGTGCCCGGTCCGTTCTTCACCGCCCAGAGCGTGTCGGTTCCGGAACCCTCGTCGGTGTCCTCGAACGCGAGACCGCTCATGTTGGTGCCGAAGTAGCCGGCCTCGTCCACGGTGGAGACGGTCTCGCCGCCGGGCCAGGCTTCCGTCACGAGGTCGCCGTCGCACGCGTTCGTCGCGCCCTTCGTCGGAGCGGTCGTGAGGGCGAACTCGCCGGTGCCGTCGGGGCAGCGCCCGTAGCTCGTCGCGGCGTGCTCGGTCCAGGAGTACCCGTCGATGAGTGTCGTGCCGTCGGTGTCGAAGAGGCGGGCGGAATCGGCGCCGCCGAGGCCGAAGCCGCCGTCCACGTCGACGTCCACCGCGAGGTAGCCGCCCGCCGCGATCGTCGTGCCGGACGCGATCGCGAGGGTGCGCGCGTCATTGTCGTCCTTGAGGATCATCCCCGAGACGTCGACGGGCTCTGCGCCGTTGTTGACGAGTTCGATCCAGTCGACGGGGTCGCCGCCGCTCGACTCGACCTCGTTGATGCGGATGGGCGAGCCGCAGTCGTTCGCCGCGGCCTTCGTGGTGCTCGTCTGGAGGGCGAACTCGCCGGTGGCGTCGGGGCAGCGCCCGTAGGACGTGGCGGCGTGGGCCGTCCACGCGTACTGGTCGACGATCGTCACGCCGTCGGGCGCGAAGAGGCGCACGGCGTCGGACGCGCCGAGCCCGTAGCCGAGCTGCGCCTCCTCCACGACGTAGTAGCCGCCGGCCGGAACGCTCGCGCCGGTGGGGAGCGTGCTCACGTGGGTGTCGTCGCTGTCCTTGACGATCCAGCCGGACACGTCGATCGCGGCGCTCGTCGGGTTGACGAGCTCCACCCAGTCGCCCGGGGTCCCGCCGTTCGACTCGATCTCGTTGATGCGCACGTCGAGGCCCTCGGGCGTCGGAATGGTGTTGGCCGCACCCTTCGTGGGTTCGAGCGTCTCGGTGAACTCGCCGGTGCCGTTCGGGAAGCGGCCGTAGGTGGTGGCCGCGTGCTGCGTCCAGGCGTACTCGTCCACGAGGGTCGTTCCGTCGGTGTCGAAGAGGCGCACGCTGTCGGCGCCGCCGAGGCCGAACGTCATCTCCGGCTCGCCGACCACGAGGTATCCACCCGGCTCGATGGTCGAATCGGCGGGGACCACGAACGTGTGGGTGTCGTCGGAGTCGCGGATCACGAGGCCGGCCGCGTCGACGGCGACGAGTCCCGTGTTCGTGAGCTCGATCCAGTCGCCGGGCGTGCCGCCGCTCGACTCGATCTCGTTGATGACGACCACGTCGGCCGGGTCGGCGCCGCACGCGTTCGCCGCTCCCGGCGTGGAGGCCGCGGTCACCGTGAACTCGCCGGTGCCGTCGGCGCAGCGGCCATAGCTCGTGGGGGAGTGGTCGGTCCACGCGAACGCGTCGATCTCGGTGGTGCCGTCCGGCAGGAAGAGGCGGGCCTGGTCGGCGCGGCCGAGTCCGAAGGTGAGGCCGGGCTCGCCGAACACGAGGTAGCCCCCCGGAGCGATGACCGAACCGGCGGGCAGCGCGTCGGTGCGCGTGTCGTTGTCGTCCTTGACGATCCAGCCCGAGACGTCGACGGCCTCGGAGCCGGTGTTGGTGAACTCGATCCAGTCGCCGGCGGTGCCGCCGTTCTGGACGACCTCGTTGATGCGGATGTCGGTGGGCTCGGCCGCCGCGGCGGAGTCGACGACGAGCGTCGGGGCGATCGCGATGGTTGCGAGCAGGGGGACGGCGGCGGCGAGGGCGGAGAGCGCTCGGGATCGGTGGGGGGAACGGGGGCGGGAGCGCATGCGTGACGACCTTCGGGACGAAAGGGGGCAGGGGTCTCGTCGAGTGTGTCGATCGCAGGAGAACCGCCGGTGAACGCCAGGCGAACGCACGCCTGCGGATACACGGGTAGGGGAAACCGGGAGGTGCGGACGTCTGCCGGCGGTTCGGGTCCATCGGGCCGGACGTCCGCACCTCGCGGTGGTCTCACGAAAACGGGAGAACCGGCCGCGGAGCTGAGGGGGTGCTCCGCGGCCGGTGGGAACCGGATCCTGCATCCGGGGCCTCCGGGCTAGAACCGGGGCCGGCGTCCCCATCTCGCCTTCCGCCTTCATCTCACACCGTGGAAACTCCCCGCGAAGGGCGACGGGAGGGTGATCTCGGGGTGACTCCGGTGCGATTTTCGTCTCAGACGGTGAGGCCCATCCAACGGGCGATGCGCACGGCCTCCTGGGCGCTCGACGCCCCGAGCTTGCTGTACACGCGGCGCAAGTGGGTCTTGATGGTGTTGCGCGAGAGCACGAGCTCGTCGGCGATCTGATCGCTCGACGCCCCGGCGCAGAGGAGCGACAGGACGTCGCGTTCCCGCGCGGTGAGCGCGACGAAGGTCTTGACGAGTCGGCTCCGGTCGTCGAGGGCGGCCACACGATCGAGCAGCGGGATGGCGGTCCCGCGCGCTCGTGCTCGAGCGACGAGCGAGCGGATGTCGTCGAGGGGCGGGAAGTACATCGGACCCGTCGTATCGTTCCGCGTCATCGTGATGAGCGCGACGTCCGCATGGATGTCGGACTCGGCGATGCGCCCGCGCCGCAGTTCGATGGCCGCGCGCAGCCATTGGATCGCCATCCGCGATCGGGGGACGTGCCGGTCGCCGACGAGCTCGCACTCGGCGATGGCCGCCTCGGCGCCGGGGAGGTCGTTCAGACGGAGGCGGAGCGCGGCGATCTCCCGGAAGGGGCACAGGGCGTGCCGATCGTCGGGGCGCACCCGCTCGAGGTACTCCCAGCCGGACTCCACCCCGCCGAGCCGCATGTGGACGAACGCGCGGATCATGTCGGCCCAGTCGGACCAGTAGCCGTCGAGGCCGGCGGCGACGCGCTGCATCTGTTCGAGCGCTTCGGCGAAGAGCGACTCGCGCGCCATGAAGTACCCGTGGGCGGCGAGGGTGAGAGGCACCCAGGCGGCGGGGGCGTTCGGGGCGTCGACGGCCCGCGCGAGCGCGTAGAACTCGGCTGTCGGACCGCGCTCGGGCGACAGCAGCAGCGCGGCGATGTCGCGGAGCGCCGCGGCGTCCGCTCCCAGGGGAGACGCGTCGGCCTCGACGCGGCGAAGGCACATGTCGGCGTCGACGGGGTCGCCGTACACGTAAGTCGTCACGGCGAGACCCGCCCAGGCGGACTGCGCGGTGGGGTGGGAGAGGACCCCGAGGTCGGTGGCGGCCAGCAGCGACTCGTGTGCCGCGGCGAGGTCGCCTCGCAGGAGGTGGAGGAGGCCGTCCTCCACGAGGACGTCGGCCGTGAGCGCGAGGCGGTGGGGCGCGTGGAGGATCGACGCGAGGTGCCCGCGCGCGGCCGCGACGTCGGAGGCCGCGTCCTCGAGGCGGCCGAGGGCGCGGCAGAGGTGGCTGTGTGCGAGGCGGGCGACGATGGCTTCGGCCGCGCCTCGCGACCCGCGGGACTCCAGCGACTCGTTCAGGATGTCGAAGGTGAGGAGGGAGGCCGACGCGGTCGACTCGCCGGCCTGGAACGCGGCGAACACGCGCAGGATGTCGGCCTCGCTCGGCTCGTCCGCCTCGCTCGCCTCGTCCGGCGCGTCGGCGGCGTCGGCCGGACCGGACCCCCTGACGGCCTCGACGAGGGCTGTCGGCTGGGTCCGCGCGGCAGCCCAGAGGGGGATGACGGAGAAGTCGTCCATGATGTCTCCCGTCGGCGGTCGTGTTCTGCGGTGGATCCGCGCGCCTCCATCGTCGCACCGTTCGAGGTCCTCGGACGAGAACCCTGCGCTCGACGGATAATGCGGCCGACCAGCCCGAAAGTCAGGCGCGGGGAGCGGCCACCGACGCCCGCTCCACGACGGGCATGTCGACGAGCGTCTCGCCCTCGGTCGTCCCGCCCTCGGCGAGCAGGAGCTCGATCGCGCGCGCGCCCATCTCCTCGTGCGGCAGGCCGACCGTCGTGAGTCCCGGGCGCAGGTATGCGGCGAGCTCGTCGTTGTCGAACGAGACGATGGAGACGTCGTCCGGAACGCTCAGCCCGAGCTCCCCGAGCGCCTGGTACGCGCCGAAGGCGAGCCGGTCGTTCATGCAGACGAGTGCCCGGATGCCGGGTTCCCGGTCGAACAGCGCATGCGTGGCCTCGTAGCCGTTCTGCGGCTCCCACAACCAGATCGACTCCTCCGCGGCGAACGCGAGCCCGTGCTCGCGCATCGCCGCGCGGATGCCGGCGGCCCGTCGCGAGATCGTGGTGGAGCGGAAGAGCTCCCGCTCCACGTCGTCGTTCTGACCGAGGAGGGCGATGCCCTCGCGGTGTCCCGCGGCGACGAGCAGATCGACGGCGGCACGGCCGCCGGTCTCCTCGTCGGGCAGGACGCTGAGCGGGTACCGCGGGTTGGTCGCGTTGAGCAGCACGGCGCGCGTCGTCTCGGGCAGGTCGGGGATGAAGAGGTCGCGCGCCCGCATCGTGGCGAACACGATGCCGTCCACCTGACGGTCGACGAGGGCGGCGATCGCATCGGTCTCGCGCCGCTGATCGCCCCCCGTCTCCGTGACGAGGAGCACGTGGCGCGCCTTCTCCGCCGCGCCGAGAGCCCCCGTGATGAGTCCGCTCGCGAAGCGCGTGGTGGCGACGAGGTCGGAGACGAAACCGATCGTCTGGGTCTTGTCGGTGCGCAGGCCGCGTGCCGCCAGGTTGGGGCGGTAGCCGAGTTCCGCGGCGGCGGCGAGCACGCGCTCATGCGCCTCCTTCGACAGACGCGTGTCGGGTCGGCCGTTGAGGATCATCGACGCGGCGGCGCTCGAGAGGCCGGCCTTGCGGGCGACGTCGGCGAGCGTCACGCGTTTCGCTGCCATGTCGTCTCCTGCTCGTCGTCGTCGCGGGGGTACCGTCCGTGCGGCCGATGATATCGGTGAGGTCACGACCTCTTGCTTTTTCTCGCCCGTCCCCTCATCCTATGAGTGCTGAAACCATTTAGCACCCCGAATTCAGCGATCACCCGCACCGATACAGCACCACGCCCGTAGACGAAGGAGTCCACCTCATGGCACCATCCCCCCGCCGCTTGCCCCGCCGGGCGGCCCGATTCGCCATCGCGGCGACGGCAGCCGTCGGCGTCTTCGCGATGTCCGGCTGCGCACCGGGAGCCTCGGCCCCGACCGCGACGCAGAACACCGACGTGAGCACCGAGCTCACGAGCGAGGACGTCGTCCTCACGATCGCCGACGAGACCGGCTTCCCGGTCACGGACGAGCTGACCGAGGAGTTCACGAAGCAGCACCCCAACGTGACCTTCGAGATCACGCGCGACACGTTCGCGAACCTCACGGCGAACGCCCCGAAGCTCCTCGCGAGCAACGACCCGCCCGACCTCATCCGTCTGCCCACGATCGGCGACACCGTCAAGGACGGCCTGCTCGCGAATCTCGACCCGTACTACGACGCGTACGGCTGGGACGCGTGGCCCGCTTCGCAGCTCGCCCCGCTCCGCATGACGGAGGACGGCGTGCGCGGCTCCGGCTCGCTCTACCAGCTCGGTCTCGGCTACAGCATCACCGGCATCTACATGAACGACAAGATCGCCGGAGAGCTCGGCATCGACGAGGCCCCGCAGACGATCGCGGAGCTCGAGGAGGACCTCGCCACGGCCAAGGCCGCCGGCGTCACCCCGATCGTCGCGGGCGACAAGGACGGCGTCGTGAACTTCGTCGTGCAGGCCGCGATGAACCAGTACGCCGACAAGGACGAGTTCCTCTCGTGGATGTTCAACGAGCCGGACGCGACCTACGCGACCGACGGGAACATCGAGGGCGCGGAGCTCATCGAGAAGTGGGCCAAGGCCGGCTACTTCGACGAGGACATCAACGCCGTCGACTACTTCACGTTCGTGACGCGCTTCTCCGAGGGCGGTGGACTCTTCACCTTCAACGGCAACTGGGAGGCCGCGAACTACCAGAAGGCCCTCGGCAGCGACGTCTCCTACTTCCTCGTGCCCCCGGCAGAGGAGGGCGGCGACCACGTGGCCATGGGAGCGGCGAACTCGTTCTCCGTGGCCGCCGGCTCCGACAACATGGACGAGATCGTGTACTTCCTCAACTGGATCCACACGGACGAGACGGCTCGCCAGATCGTCGTCGACGTCACGGGCGCATCGCCGGGCGGCGACCCGTCGCTCGAGCAGCCGACCGTCGAGGCCGGGTCGCTCATCGAGCAGGCCCTCGCCATGGCGGCGCAGATCGGTGAGGAGAACGGCCAGGTCGACTTCATGGCCAACACCACGGCTGGCATCTACTCCGGCTCGATCATCCCCGAGTCGCAGCTGCTCGTCACCGGGAAGATCACCGGCAAGGACTTCGTCGAGCGCGTCCAGGCCTTCTATGAAAGCGAGATCGGCGGCTGATGTCGTCGCCCTCGCTCGACGCTCGCCCCTCGCTGGCGAGCGATGCCGGGGCGGACGGTCCCATCCTCACCGTCCGCCCCACCCGTCGGGTCGCCGCTCGCGCGGCGGCCCGACGGGCCGCGCTCACGGGGTGGATCCTGCTCGTCCCCGCCCTCGCCGCCTACGTCGGCTTCGTGATCTGGCCCCTCATCCAGGGCGTCCAGTACTCGTTCTACGACTGGAACGGCATCGGCGTGGCCGAGTGGGTCGGTCTCGACAACTACGCGACCGTCTTCACCGATCCGGCCCTCCTCGGCTCGATCGTGAACGCGTTCATCCTCATCCTCTTCTTCACCGTCATCCCCGTGACGGTGGGACTCGTGCTCGCGACGCTCATCCGGTCGATCCGCGCCGGCGTCTTCTCGAGCGCGGCCCAGACGATCCTCTTCCTCCCGCAGATCATCCCGCTCGCCGCGGCCGGTATCGCCTGGTCGTGGATGTACGCGCAGACGGGGACGATCAACCAGATCCTCGGTTGGATCGGCCTCGGCGGCATCACCCGCTCGTGGCTCGCCGACTACGCGACGGCACTGCCGGCCGTCGGCCTCATCGGCTCGTGGGTGCTCACGGGCCTCTGCACCGTGCTGCTGCTCACCGGCATCGGCAAGATCGACACGGCGCTGTACGAGGCCATCCGCCTCGACGGAGCCGGGTGGTGGCGCGAGTTCTTCACCATCACGGTCCCGGGCCTCCGCCAGGAGATCGTCGTGCTCGTGACCCTCACCGTGATCGCAGCGCTGTCGAGCTTCGACATCATCTACACGTCCACCCAGGGCGGACCGGGCCGGGCCACCCTCGTGCCCGGCATCTCGATCTTCCGGATCGGATTCACCCAGAGCGACGTGGGCCTCGCGTCCGCGTTCGGCATCGTGCTCATGGTGCTCGTGCTCGCGGTGGTCCTTCCGATCCAAAGACTCTCGAAGGCGAACGACTGATGAAAGCCAGCCGCATCGAGGCGTGGACGGGTCGCATCCTGCTCGTCGCGATCCTCGTGCTCACCGTCCTGCCGCTCGTCAGCATGCTGTCGGCGGCCCTCCAACCCGCCGATCGCAACCCGACGGGACTCGTCTGGCCCACCGATCCGCAGTGGGGCAACTTCGTCGAGGCCTTCGAGGTGGGCAATGTGTGGGTTCTCATGCAGTCGAGCGCGTTCATCGTGCTCGGCGTCGTGCCCATCAGCATCCTCGTCGCCACCCTCGCCGGCTATGCGCTCGGGGCGCTCAAGATCCCGGGCTCGCGCGCGATCCTGCTCTTCTTCGTGCTCGGTCTCACGATCCCGTTCGAAGCGCTCATCATCCCGCTGTACTACCAGTCGCAGTCGATGGGCACTCTCAACACCCAGTGGGCCGTGATCCTCCCCCTCATCGGCCTGTACATGCCGTTCAGCGTCTTCTGGATGCGCGCCCACTTCGTGAACGTGCCGCCCGAGCTGTCCGAGGCCGCGCGCGTGGACGGCGCGAGTGTGTGGCAGGAGTTCCGCAGCGTCCAGCTGCCGCTCGCCCGCCCGGCGCTCTCCGCCCTCGCGATCCTGCTCTTCCTCTGGACGTGGAACCAGTTCCTGCTCCCGGTGGTGCTCATCGCGAACCCGCTCAACCGCACGGTCGCCGGTGCGCTGACGTTCTTCCAGGGCCAGTATTCGCTGAGCATCCCGCTGCTCAACGCCGGAGCGCTCATCATCATCACGCCGGCGATCATCGTGTTCCTCGTCTTCCAGCGGCAGTTCATCCGCGCGCTCCTCCAGGGCGCGGTGAAGGGATGAGCGCCGTGCGCTCCGTCCCCGTCCACGGCACGGTCGCCCCGCGGTTCGACGCCGTCCGCTCGGCGTTCGAGCAGGCGTTCGCCGGAGCGGATGGCGGTGTCGACACCGAGATGGGTGCGGCACTCGCCGTGCGCTACCGCGGCGAACCCGTCGTGGACCTCTGGGGCGGCGTCGCGGACGTGCGCGACGGTCGGCCCTGGCGGGAGGACACGGCGAGCGTCGTGTTCTCCTCCACGAAGGGCGTCATGTCGCTCCTCGCGGCCCGGCTCGTGCAGGACGGGCTGCTCGACTACGAGGCGCCCGTGGCCCGTTACTGGCCCGAGTTCGCCGCCGCCGGCAAGGAGAGAGTGCTCGTGCGGCACGCCCTCTCCCACCAGGCGGGACTCTCGGCGCCGCGACGCGACCTCACCAGGGACGACCTCCTCGACTGGACGCGCGTGACCGACGCGCTCGCCGAACAGGCGCCCCTGTGGGAGCCCGGCACCGGCTACTCGTACCACGCGCTGACGCACGGCTGGCTCGCCGGCGAGCTCGTGCGACGGGTCACGGGGCTCATGCCGGGCGAGTACCTCCGGCAGCTGCTCACCGATCCGCTCGCCGCGGACTTCTGGCTCGGCCTGCCGGTGGAGCAGCGCGAGCGACTCGCGCCGATGACGGTGGGTCCGTCGCTCGCCGCCCTCACGGCGGCGCAGGAGGCGCAGCGCGCGCCCGACACGATCGACTGGCCGGCGCGAGCGATGACCCTCGGAGCGGCCTTCCCGCCCGAGCTCATCGCCGACGGCGTCGGCTTCAACGACGTCGAGGTGCTCGGCGCGCAGGTCCCGGGCGCCGGCGGCGTGGGCACGGCGCGCGCGCTCGCCGCGATGTGGTCGTCGACGGTCGTCGAGACCGACGGGGTGCGCTCGCTCGACGAGGTGGTCGTGCACGAGGCGACCCGCGAGCAGACCTCCGGCCGTCCCGTCTTCGACCTCCCCGGCCCGTGGCCGCGGTGGGGGATGGGCTTCCAGCTCGACTCCGAGGCGCGGCGCCTCCTCACGCCCTCCTCGTTCGGACACGACGGCGCCGGCGGGCAGGTGGCCTTCGCCGACCCGGAGCACGAGGTGGGCTTCGCGTTCCTCACCAACCGCATGGAGGCGGGCGACGACAGGCGCGCCACCCGCATCGTCGACGCGCTGCGCGACGCGCTCGCGGACGGGACCCGCTCGGCATGAGGCGGATACACGCGCCGGCGGCCGTCGCGGGTCCGGCCCGATCGGGTGCATCATGGAGCGCATGGGTTCTCTGAACTACGACGGTCACCTCTACGACTTCGAGGACCGTTTCCTCGCACACGTGCAGGTGGTGCTCGCGCAGAAGATGCGTCGCCGCGAGAGCTTCCTCCTCTCCTGGACGGCTCCCGCCCACGAGGAGGCATGGGGGCGGGTGTCGATCTGGATCAGCCCGTCGGCCGACGTGAGCTTCCGGTACTCGGGCTCGAAGTCCGCTGCGCTCAACAGCGAGTGGCTCGAGCGCATGATGTCCGCGACGCATTCCACGCGTGGTCTCGACCTCGACACCCAGAAGGAACCGCCGGCGGGTAGCCCTGCGCACTCCTGACGCCCCGGCGGACCCGCCTCACCCGGCCCATAGACGCCCTGTCCGTTTTGCGCAACGGGGAAAACCGCAGCAGCCGTTGGGGGAGAGTTTCCGTATGAGATGCATCACATACGCAGGGGAGAACGTGATCACCTCCGACGACGTTGCTTCCACCCTCGTCGAACTGACAGCCGCGCTCGCGAAGCGCGGCCAGGCCGAGGCTGTCCACATCCCGATCGTCATCGAGAAGACCGGGCGACACGACTGGGCCGAGCTCGTCGTGGGAGTCGGGAACGACGTCCTGTCCGTCCCGTACGCATGGGACGGCGACGAGGTCGACTTCACCGAGCAGTCCGCCGAGCTCCGCCGTCACCTCGACACCGTGCGCCCGCGCCGCGATGCCGAGGTCGTCGTCGAGGGGGAGCACGGCGACGACACGGGTGGAGACCCGGTCGACCCCTTCTTCGACATCGACATCCGCTTCGACGACGGAACCGCGAAGGCCTGACGGGCCCCGTCAGCCGAGGCGCTCGCGGAGGAACGCGACCACGCGGTCCCGGGCGGCGAGAGCCGGGTGGCCGGGCGTCTCGCGGACCTCGCTCGTGAGCACGGAATGCGCGCGGCGGGGGAAACCCCACGGGTTCCCGGCCGACGAATCGAGCTCGATGACCTCGAAGGCGTCGCCGAGGCGCTCGCTGATGGTGCGGAACCGTGCGGGCGGCACGCTCGCGTCCTCGCTGAAGCGCAGGCCGATCGCGCAGACCTCGCCGCGGGACGCCCTCCCCGCGACCACACCGAACTCCGCCGGTGACATCGAGGGGTCCGCCTGTCGCCGCGCGCCCACGGGGAAGGGTGCGGCCGGCTGGCTCAGGATCGACGCGCTCACGGAGTCGTCGACGGCCGCAGCGAGCGCGAAGCCGCCCGTGAAGCACATGCCGATGACACCGACGCCGCGACCGGGCGTCCGTGCCGCGAGGTCGGCGGCGACGCCCCGGATGTAGGCCGTGATCGGGCGCCGCGCCCCCACGGCGAAGGCGCGGAACTCGGCGGCGACGCACAAGCGGGCCACGACGCCGAGCGTGTACCCGACCGTTCCCTCGCGGCCGGGGGTCCCGAACGGCGACGGGACGACCACGGTGAAGCCCTGTTCGACGAGATGGTCGGCGAGCCCGAGGACCTCCGGTGTGAGCCCGGGGATCTCGGGGATGAGGACGACGCCGGGCCCCGTCCCCTTCTCGAAGCAGTCATGGGTGATCCCGGCCGACGTGAACGGCCGGCGCGACCACCCGTCGAGCGTCGAGGTCGGCGCGCTGGTGCTCTGGCTGTCGGACGCACTCATGGCTGACTCCTTCGACGATCGTGCGACCGACGATACGCCCGCCCCCCGGCACCCTCACCCCCCCCCGGCACCCCCGCCCCCGGCCCCGCCCCGCCCCCGCCCCGCCCCCCCGCCCCCGATTCCCGTCGGATGCAGCTTTTGAGCGCGTTTACGCCGGTACAGCGGTGTGATCACGCTCAAAAGCTGCATGTGGCGGGGTGTCGTGGCGTGCGGAGGAGGAATGATTCTGTGGTTGTCTTGTTTTATGTGGGTTTGTGTGGTTTTCTTGTTCCTACCCACATCGGGGATAGACGCAGATTCACGGTCGAGCACACACAGTCGAGGAAGACGCCATGTACGCAACGGAGCGGCACCAGGAGATCATCGCCTCCATCGAGGCCGACGGCCGCGTCTCCGTCACCGAGCTGTCCCGCCGCTTCAACGTGACGAGCGAGACCATCCGCCGCGACCTCGACCAGCTCGAATCGGTCGGCCACGTCCGCCGCGTCCACGGCGGCGCCGTCTCCGCCTCCCGCGCGAGCGTCGCCGAGCCCACGCTCGCCGACCGTGAGACCCTCAACCGCGACGGCAAGCGGCGCATCGCCGCGGCCGCCATCCGGCTCGTGCCCGCGGGTTTCCGCGGATCGGTCCTCGTCGACTCGGGCACCACGACGGGCGCGTTCGCGGCGCGGCTCGGGGAGTGGGCACCCGAGACGCCGGGGGACACCCTCGACGTCATCACCAACTCCGTACCCATCGCCGCCGCCCTCTACGGCGCACCCGCGCTCGACCTCCACCTCCTCGGCGGCCGGGTGCGCGGCGAGACGAGCGCGGCCGTCGGCGCCCCCACCGTCGAGCAGCTCGACCGCCTCCGACCGGACATCGCCTTCATCGGCACGAACGGCGTGAGCGCCGACTTCGGCCTCAGCACCCCCGACGAACTCGAGGCGGCCGTGAAGGCCGCGATGGTTCGCTGCGCCCGCCGCCGCATCCTGCTCGCCGACTCCGGCAAGCTCGGTGAGGAGGCGCTCCACCGCTTCGCCGCCCTCGGCGACCTCGACATGCTCATCACCGACGCCGAGCCCGACGCGCGGCTCTCGAAGACCCTCGAATCCGTGGGTGTGGAGGTGGTGGTCGCATGATCGTCACCGTCACGGCCAACCCCTCGATCGATCGCACGATCGAACTCTCCGAGCCGCTCAAGCGCGGCGAGGTGCAGGTGGTCGCCGAGCAGCACGAGCAGGCCGGTGGCAAGGGCGTCAACGTGGCGCGGGCGCTCCACGCAGCCGCCGTCGACGTGCTCGCCGTGGTGCCGTGCGACGCGAGCGACCCCTTCCTCACGGAGCTCGCCGAGCTCGAGGCGTCCGTCGCGAACGTGCCGACGGGTGCTCTCGTCCGCACCAACGTGACCGTGAGCGAACCAGACGGCACCACGACGAAGCTCAACGCCGCGGGCGAGCCCCTCACAGCCGCGGCCGTCGAGCGGCTCATCGCGGAGACGGCCCGTCGCGCGGCGACGGCGCAGTGGCTCGTCCTCGCCGGTTCCGTCCCCCCAGGCGCCACCGAGGACCTCTACCCCCGCCTCATCGCGGCCGTGCGTGCGCGATCCGCGGAGCTCGGCGTGCCGGCGCCCGCCGTCGCCGTCGACACCTCCGGGCCCGCCCTCGCCTCCGTGATCCGCTCGGCGGGCACGTCGGGCGGCGTCGACCTCATCAAGCCCAACGCCCACGAGCTCGCCGAGCTCGCCGCGACCCTCGGCTACACCGACGTCCCGGACGGCGACGCCCTCGAGGCCGACCCGGAGCTCGCCGCACGCGTAGCCGAATCGCTCCTGCCCGAGCTCGGGGTGGCGGCCATGCTGCTCACGCTCGGCGCGGCCGGGGCGCTGCTCGTGACGCGCGACGGATCCTGGGCGGCCCGGCCGCCGCGGATCACCCCGCGGTCCACCGTCGGCGCCGGCGACTCGTCGCTCGCCGGCTACCTCGTCGCCGTGCACGCCGGGCAGCCGCCCGAGCGTGCCATCGGCCTCGCCGTCGCCTACGGTGCGGCGGCCGCCTCCCTCGCGGGCAGCACCGTTCCGCGTCCCGATCAGACCCGTCCCGACCTCGTCGAGGTCACCCCCCTTCCGCGCATCGTCGCCGGACACCAGTAAGGACACATCATGACCACACTCATCACCCCGGCCCTCGTCGCCCTCGACGCGGACCTCGGCCCGGACAAGTCCGGCGTCATCCGAGCCCTCGCGACGCGCGTCGTCGACGCGGGCCGCGCGACCGACGTCGAGGCGCTCTACGCCGACGCGTGGGCCCGCGAGAGCCAGACCGACACGGGCATCCCCGGCGGCCTCGCCATCCCGCACTGCCGCTCTGCCTCCGTCACAGAGCCGACGCTCGCCCTCGCGCGCCTCTCACGTCCCGTCGACTTCGGAGAGCCGGACGCCCCGGCCGACCTCGTCTTCCTCATCGCTGCGCCCGACGGCGCCGACCAGGCGCACCTCGCGCTCCTGTCGACCCTCGCGCGTTCGCTCATCCGTCCCGAGTTCGTCGAGTCGCTCCGGTCCGCCCCCACGGCCGAGGCCCTCGTCGCTCTCGTCGACGAGGCGCTCACTCCGGAGGGGGAGAAGCCGGCCGCTGCTGCTGCTCCGGCCGCCGCTGCCCCGGCCGCAGGTTCTGCCGAGCCCGCCGCGCCGCGCGTGCTCGTCGGCGTGAGCGCGTGCCCCACCGGCATCGCGCACACCTACATGGCCGCCGACTCGCTCACCGCCGCCGCGAAGCGCGCCGGCGTCGAGCTCCACATGGAGACCCAGGGCTCGTCCGGTGCGACGCCGCTCGACCCCGCACTCATCGAGCGCGCGGAGGCCGTCATCTTCGCGGTCGACGTGGACGTGCGCGACAAGGCCCGCTTCGCCGGCAAGCCCGTCGTGCAGGTGCCCGTCAAGCGCGGCATCGACGACGCCGACGGCCTCATCCAGAAGGCGCTCGCCGCTGCGGACGACCCCAACGCGTCGCGCGTCGCCGGTTCGTCCACCGACGCCTCCGCCTCGGCCGCCGCGGCATCCTCGGGTCCGAAGGAGAGTGGAGGAGCGGCCGTGAAGCGCTGGCTACTCACCGGCGTCAGCTACATGATCCCGTTCGTCGCGGGTGGCGGTCTGCTCATCGCCCTCGGCTTCCTCCTCGGCGGCTTCGACATCACCGAGCGTCCCGTCGAGATCATCCTCGGCAACACGCTCTGGAACCTCCCGGCCGGTGGCCTCGGCGAGTACCTGGGTGCGGTCGCGTTCACGATCGGTAACGCCTCGATGGGCTTCCTCGTCGCCGCCCTCGCCGGATACATCGCCTACGCGATGGCCGACAGGCCCGGCATCGCCCCCGGCTTCACGGCCGGCGCGATCGCCGTCATCATGGGTGCCGGATTCCTCGGCGGCATCGTCGGTGGTCTGCTCGCCGGAGCCGTGGCCATGTGGATCGGCCGACTCTCCGTGCCCCGCTGGCTGCGCGGCCTCATGCCCGTCGTGATCATCCCGCTCGTCGCCTCGATCATCGCGAGCGGCCTCATGGTGATCATCCTCGGCGGCCCCATCGCCGCCATCACCACGGGCCTCAACGCCTGGCTGACCTCGCTCTCCGGCGTCGCCGCCGTGGGACTCGGACTCATCCTCGGCACCATGATGGCGTTCGACCTCGGTGGCCCCGTGAACAAGGTGGCCTACGCGTTCGCCGTCGCCGGTCTCGGCGCCGGGTCGATCGACAACCAGGCCCCGTGGGTCATCATGGCCGCAGTCATGGGCGCGGGCATGGTGCCGCCGCTCGCCATGGCGCTCGCGACGACGCTCGACCGCAAGCTCTTCAGCGCCGCCGAGCGCGAGAACGGCAAGGCCGCGTGGCTCCTCGGCGCCGCGTTCATCTCGGAGGGGGCCATCCCCTTCGCCGCAGCCGACCTGTTCCGCGTCATCCCCGCGTCGATCCTCGGAAGCGCCGTCACCGGCGCGATGCTCATGGGCTTCGGCGTCACATCGCAGGCCCCGCACGGAGGAATCTTCGTCTTCTTCGCGATCGGCAACGTGTGGCTCTTCATCCTCTCGATCGCGGTCGGTACGGTGATCTCGGCGCTCGCGGTCATCGCCCTCAAGCGCTGGGTGCGTCGTCGCCCGATCGAGACGGACAGGGCGGTCGTAGCGGACGACGTCCGCGCGCCCGTCGCCGCCTGACCTCTACCCCGTCCCCGTTCCCTGAAAGGACACATCATGGCCGAACGCAACGCCGTCATCGCGAGCCGCGTCGGGCTTCACGCCCGCCCCGCCTCCATCTTCATCGCCGCGGTGAAGGAGCAGTCCGTGCCCGTCACCATCGCGAAGGGCGACGGCCAGCCGATGCCGGCGTCGAGCATCCTGTCCCTCCTCGGACTCGGTGCGTCGCACGGCGACACCGTGACGCTGCGCGCCGAGGGCGAGGGCGCCGAGGAGGCGCTCGAGAAGCTCGCCGCGGTCCTCGAGACGGACCTCGACGCCGAGTAGGGCGCAACGCGGAACGGGTCGGGTGCTGACGCACCCGGCCCGTTCCGCGTTCTCCCGTGACGGTCCTCGGTGACGTGCCTGCCAGACTGGACGGATGAGCGAGTTCGAGCCGCGACGCGACCCGAAGAGGCCCGGGCTCGGGCGCGGTTTCTCCGTGGTGCTCTGGACGTGGCTCGTGCTGAGCCTCGCCGCCGGCGTCGCTGCGGCCGTCGCGACGTCCGCCGCCGTGGACGGGCCGCAGGATGTCGCGGGTAGTCGACGCCACATCCTTCAGGCTCTGGAGTCCGTCGGCTACGTGGTCCGTGGTGAGTACGTCGTCGATTCGGACGCACTCGCCTCGGCTCGAATCCTCCTTGCGGCGTGCCTCGTGATCATCCCCGCCATCGTCCCGTACGCGATCGTCGTGGCCGCTCGGGCGGGCCTTCGCGCCGACGCCGCGGAAGCCGCCGAGCGCGACGCCTGAGCGCGGCACCACCCCGTCTCCCCACCGGATAGCGGGCCTCGGCCTGGATGCGCGCCGTGAGCAGGCTGGGCGCGTCTGAGAGGGTCTGGACACCGGATCCACAGCGGGAGTCGGATGGAGCCATGTCCCGTCGTCTCTTCTCCTCCCTCGTGTCCGTCGGTGCCGCGGCGGTCCTCGCCGCCGCCCTCGCCGGGTGCACCTCGTCCGCCGATTCCGCCGTGAGTGCCTCCCCGTCGTCGACGCCAACCGCCTCCGCCTCGTCCGCTCCCGTCTCCGCGCCGAGCGCGGAGCCGTCCGCGAATGCCTCTCAGACCCCTGCCCCCGAGGGCACGTGCCCGACGGACGGTCTCGACATCACCGTCGTGGACGGCGGCGGAGGGGCCGCGGGTAGCGTCGACCTCGCGCTGCAGTTCACGAACACCACGGACGCCGAATGCCTGCTCGACGGCCCTCCCGGCGTCTCGTTCGTGGGCGACGGGAACGGCACCCAGATCGGTGCGCCGGCGACCCAGACGGGTGCGGGAGAGCCCGTGACGATCGCGGCCGGCGGGTCCGCCTACGCGCCGCTCAAGGTCGCGAACGCCCAGAACTACGACGCCGCCGACTGTACCCCTGTGACGGCGGACGGCTACAGGGTGTACCCGCCGCACTCCTACACGTCGGTCTTCGTGAAGGCGTCGGGAATGACGGCGTGCGAGAACCCCGACGCCGCGCTCCTGAGCGTCGGACCGGTGCAGTCCGAGCACCCGTGATCTGGTCGGTGTCCCCGTCCGCGCCGATAGGGTCGAGGAGGGTCCGCCGACCGACGACGAGGAGACGGCATGCGTGACGGGACGAGCACCGCCGACGGTCTCGACGGTCTCGACCGTCCTCATAGTCTCGACGGCGGTAGGTTGTCTGCGCGGACGGCGACGGAGCTCTCGCGACTCCTTCGTTCCGGCGAGGTGTCGGCCGTCGAGGTGCTCTCCGACCACCTGGCCAGACTCGACGAGGCGAACGGAGCGATCAACGCCGTCGTCAACATCGACGCCGACGGTGCGATGCGTGAGGCGCAGCGTGCCGACCGGGCGCGCGAGGCCGGTGCGCCGCTCGGACCCCTGCACGGGCTGCCGATCAGCATCAAGGACACCGCGTCGACGACGGGGTTCCCGACGACGTCCGGTTCGCCGCGCCACGCGAACGATGTGGCCACAGCCGACGACCTGCACGTCGCGCGCATCCGCGCCGCCGGCGCGGTCCGGATCGGCAAGACGAACGTGCCGGAGCACGCCGCGGGCTCGAACACGTTCAACACCCTGTTCGGGCCCACCCGGAATCCGTACGACCTCACGCGCAGCGTCGGGGGATCGTCCGGCGGCGCCGCGGCCGCGCTCGCGGCGGGGTTCCAGCCGATAGCGGACGGATCGGATATGGGTGGTTCGCTGCGCAACCCCGCCGCGTTCTGCAACGTGGTCGGCTTCCGCCCGACACCGGGCGTCGTGCCCAACACGTCGACCGATGTCCTCTCGACGCTCACGGTCACGGGCCCCCTCGCGAGGACCGTCGACGATGTGGCGCTGCTGCTGTCGGTCATGGCAGGCCCCGACGCGAGGGATCCGCTCTCCTACGCCGCCCCGACGATCGACGCGCCCGTGCAGGCCGTCCCGCTCTCCGGGCTCCGCATCGCCCTCGCGCCGACCCTCGGAGGACGCACGCGGGTCGACCCCGAGATCGTCGAGAGCGTCGAACGGGCCGCTCGTCTCCTCGAGGACGCAGGCGCGGAGATCGTCGAGGTCGCTCCCGACCTGGACGGGTCGGTCGAGGCCTTCCGGACCCTTCGCGCGGCGGAGTTCTTCGACGCGTTCGGGGAGGACCTCGACGCCGGCACGGAGTCGTTCGTCGACTTCCTCGCGGCGAACATCGAGGAGGGCAGGCGCCTCACCGCCGTCGACGTCCTGCGAGCGCAGCAGGTGCAGACGCGACTCGTGCGCGAGGCCGCACGCTTCTTCGACGACGTCGACGTCCTCCTCTCGGCGACCACCTCGGTGCTTCCGTTCGTCGTCGAGGACCGGTTCCCGAGAGCGGTCGCGGGCGAGCCCACGACCGACTACCTGTCGTGGATGGAGCCGTGTCTGGCGCTCACCCCGCTCGGCGTCCCCGGGATCTCCGTGCCGAACGGCTTCTCGGCGTCCGGCCTGCCCATCGGCCTCCAGCTGACGGCCGGCCCCCGCCGCGATGCCCGCCTGCTCGGAATCGCGCGGTCCGTCGTCGACGTCCTGCCCCCGTCGATTCGGCCGCTCGCGGTGTGACGTCCGGCGCCCTCGTCGAGACACGGGCGCACGCCGCACAGGTTCGTGTGGGAAGGTAGAGGGGATCCCCGTCGACGAACGCATCTCGTTCCGCCGACATCGCCACCCGTCGATCGACTCCGATCGATCGACTCGGGCGGAGGGAACCCCTCAGACTCCGGCACCCCATGTGGTGCCACCCCCTGCGCGTCGCGCATGAACGACGCACCTCACGAAACGAAAGTACACACGTTGAACAACAAGACACCCCGTCACGAGCTCGATCTGCCCGCACCCCGCAAGCTCGTCGACGGCGGCCTCCGCGTCACGCCGCTCGGCGGACTCGGCGAGATCGGCCGCAACATGACCGTCTTCGAGCACAAGGGCAAACTGCTCATCCTCGACTGCGGCGTCCTCTTCCCCGAGGAGAACCAGCCGGGCATCGACGTCATCCTCCCCGACTTCAGCGCGATCCGCTCGCGACTCAAGGACGTCGTCGCGATCGTGCTGACGCACGGCCACGAGGACCACATCGGGGGCGTGCCGTACCTCCTCAAGGAGCGCCAGGACATCCCCGTCGTCGGCTCGCGCCTCACGCTCGCGCTCATCACGGCGAAGCTCGAGGAGCACAAGATCAAGCCGAAGACCGTGCAGGTCGCCGAGGGCGACGAGGTCGACTTCGGACCGTTCGGCACCGAGTTCTTCGCCGTCAACCACTCCATCCCCGACGGCCTCGCCGTGGCGATCCGCACCGACGCCGGCACCGTGCTCGCCACGGGCGACTTCAAGATGGACCAGTTCCCGCTCGACCGCCGCATCACCGACCTCGGCGGCTTCGCGCGCCTCGCCGACGAGGGCGTCGACCTCTTCCTCACCGACTCGACGAACGCCGACGTCCCCGGTTTCACGACCTCGGAGGAGGACCTCGCCCCCGCGATCGACCAGGTGTTCCGCACGGCCCCGCGTCGCATCGTCGTGTCGAGCTTCGCGAGCCATGTGCACCGCATCCAGCAGGTCATCGACGCCGCCGACCGCCACGGTCGCAAGATCGCCTTCGTCGGCCGGTCGATGGTTCGGAACATGGGCATCGCGCAGGAGCTCGGCTTCCTCACCATCCCCAAGGGCATGCTCGTCGACATGAAGGCGATCGAGAAGATGCCCGACGCGAGCACCGTCCTCATCTGCACCGGCTCGCAGGGCGAGCCCATGGCCGCGCTGTCGCGCATGGCGAACCGCGAGCACATCATCGAGATCGGCGAGGGCGACACGATCCTCCTCGCGAGCTCGCTCATCCCCGGCAACGAGAACGCGATCTACCGCATCATCAACTCGTTCACGCGCTGGGGCGCCCAGGTCGTGCACAAGGGCAACGCCAAGGTGCACGTGTCCGGCCACGCGAGCGCCGGCGAGCTCACCTACTGCTACAACATCGTGAAGCCCACCGCTGTGCTGCCGTACCACGGCGAATGGCGCCACCTCACGGCCAACGCCGCGCTCGCCCGCAAGACGGGTGTGCCGGACGAGAACGTGTTCGTCATCGAGGACGGTGTCTCCGTCGACCTCGTGGACGGCAAGTCCAGCATCAGCGGCCGCATCCCCGCCGGCCACATCTTCGTCGACGGCTCCACGATGGGTGTCGCGACCGAGACGGCGATGAACGACCGTCGCGTCCTCTCCGAGGAGGGCACCATCACGATCCTCGCGATCGTCGACTCCACCACCAACCGCCTGCTCGAGCCGCTCGAGTTCTTCGCGCGCGGCTTCGTGGAGGAGAAGGGCTGGGAGGAGAACGCGAGCAAGGCGATCACCGACGCCCTCGCCGGTGCCGGTCCGCGTTCGAAGACGTCGAGCGAGGACCTCGAGGCCCTCATCACGCGCACGATCGGCCGTTGGCTGTCGCGCCGTCACCGCCGCAACCCGGTCGTCACGACGATCGTCGTCGACGAGTAGGTCGCCGGGGAGCTGGGGCTCGCCCATCGGGGATTCTCCGATCGAGTCATCACCGAGTGCGGGTGTCGCGTGTCGACACCCGCACTCTGCGTTCACGCGGCGGGGAGCGCGCGACCGGGCGGCGGAGACCTCGGCCGCAATGTCAGTGGTTCCGGGCAGACTCAGAGCACATGGATACGGTGACGACTGCTCCCTCCCTCCCGGACTCCGGCTCGGCGATCCCCGCCTCGTCGCCGGTCCGCCCTGCGCGCCCGCTGCTCGAGATCTCGCGCATCTACGCCGAGCCGGCTGCGGCGGCGTCGGAGCGGGGACGGCAGATCCTCGCACGCTGGCCGGACGCCGAGGTCGTCGAGGTGCCGAGCCACTGGCAGATCCCGGAACTCCACGGCGACGAACGGAACGTGCGCCGGTGGGTGCGCATCAAGACCGAGGCCCTCGTCCTCGGCACCAAGAAGACCCTCACGGTCCGACCCAACGGCCGGTCGGCCGACTTCATCGCACCCTCCCACGCGAACGGCTGCGCCATGGCCTGCGTCTACTGCTACGTGCCACGGCGCAAGGGCTTCAGCAACCCGGTCACGACGTTCACGAACATCGAGCAGATCTCGGCTGCCATCGCGAAGCACTCCACGAAACAGGGGATGAAGCTCGAGCCCAATCAGTGCGACCCGGACCTCTGGATCTACGACGTCGGGGAGAACAGCGACTGCAGCGTCGACGCGATGATCAGCGACAACGTGCGCGACCTCGTCGAGCTGTTCCGTTCCCTCCCCGGCGCGAAGGGCTCGTTCGCCACCAAGTACGTCAATCGTGAACTGCTGGAGTGGGATCCCCAGGGCAAGATGCGCGTGCGGGTCTCACTCATGCCCGCCGAGACGGCCAAGCTCGTCGATGTCCGCACATCGCCCATGGCGGAGCGACTCGCGCTGCTCGACGACCTGGTGGAGGCGGGTTACGAGGCCCACGTGAATTTCAGTCCTGTCATCATCGAGGACGGCTGGATCGAGAAGTGGACGGAGCTCCTGCGGCAGCTCGACGCGGCCACCTCTCCGGCCACGAAGGCGCAGCTCGCGTGCGAGGTGATCTTCCTCACCCATAATCGTGCGCTCCACGAGGTGAACACGGGCTGGCATCCGAAGGCCGAGGAGGTGCTCTGGCGGCCCGACCTCCAGGAGGGCAAGGTCTCCCAGAACGGTCAGTCGAACGTGCGCTACCGCTGGGAGGACAAGCTGCAGTACGTCCGGCAGTTCCTCGACCTCGTCGAGCACTACGCGCCGTGGTGCCGCGTCCGCTACGCGTTCTGACGGAAGGCTCGGCACCGCGTCCTAGCCGCGGTGGCGGCGGATGCGGATCGGGCCCTTCGCCGTTGACGGGTCCACGACGTTTCCGCCCTGGGTGATGTCGACGACGCCGTCCGCGACGAGGCGGCGGGCGGCGCGGCGGGCCGGTTCCATGAGGTCGCGCCAGGAGTCCTCGTCGCCCACGGCGCGAGCGGCGTCCGACGGGCAGATCGTGGAGGTCGCCGCACGCTTCCCGAGAAGTTCGAGGATCGTCTCCTCGAGCTTCCGATCAGTCGCTGTCACACCGCGGCGCCGGCACGCGTCGGAGCAGTAGCGGACCGCGTCCCAGTCGTCCGCCCACTTCGCGCGCCACTCGATGCGTCGACCGCACGACGCGCACGTCTTGTCCTCGTGCACGGGTGCCGACGTTCGCGCCTTATGAGCCATACCTTCAGTCTCGCCCCGCCACGTCCGCCGCGCACGGGGTAGCGCTCGCCTCGGACATCCGTCAGGTCGTGCGTTTGCGCCGATTCGCGGCGGCACACCGCACCGTATCGGCGCAAACGCTCTACCCGGACGACGTAAGGCCCGCCGGGGAGTGTCCTCGACGGGCCTTTCGCCTCAGTGCCGTCACATCAGTACGACGAGTACACCGTCACCTCGTCGATCGACCACCAGTTGGTGGGCGTCGAGCCGGTCTGCGTGATGCGGATGTACCGCGCCGACTGCGGCGTCACCGTGATGGGTCTCTTCCAGCCGAAGCCGATTCCCGACCCGACGGTCGTCCACGTGGTTTCGTTCGTCGAGAACTGCAGCTGGAAGCCCCGCGGGTAGTCCTCCTTCGCGTCGCCCGGCGTCTGGACGGTCACCTGCGCGATGGTCCGGGACGAGCCGAGGTCGATCTGGTACCACTGGCCGGGCGTCTGTGCCGCTCCCGAGTTCCACCGCGTGGACCCGTTGCCGTCGATGCCTCCCGCGAGGGAGCTTCCGGGACCAGTCGCCGACGCGGTCGCCGTCCAGCCCGCACGACTGATGGCCACGGGGTTGAACGTGGACAGGCCGCCGGCGTACTTCGTGACCGTCGCGGTCATCCGCTCGTTCTTCGTGAAGTTCGCGGTGCCGAAGCGCTGCAGCTTCTCGATGAACGTGGCGGACGAGTCGCTGTTGATGACGGGCACGGGCGCCGGGTTGTTGGAGTAGAAGCCCCAGTAGCCCTGCCCGTCGGCGTCGCCGCCCTTCACCTTGTACGTCCAGTTCGTCCACGACTGGTTGTAGCTGTTCAGTCCGGCCATCCAGCGCGCCCAGACGTCGTCGTAGTAGTACAGCGAGTACTCGCCGAAGAGGACGGGAACGCCGGGGTTGGCGAGCAGGCCGGGGAGCGCGTTCAGCTGGTCCGTCACGAGCTGGTTCTGCGCGTTCCAGTCCTTCGCATTGGGCATGTCGTACGGGTGGAGCTCGTAGACGACGTTGGTCCAGCCGTACGTCGACGGCGGTGCCACGTTGTTGTACCCGAAGAACGCGCCGATGTAGATGGTGTGGTTCGGATCGATCGCGCGGACGGCGTTGTACAGCGTGTTGTAGACCGCGCTCTTCTGCGCGACGTCCGCCGCGTCCTCCTGGAAGTCGAGGAGCGGCTCGTTGATCAGGTCGTAGCCGGCGACGGCGGGATTGCCGTTGTAGCGCGTCGCGATCGCCTGCCAGATCCCGGTGACCCAGCTCTGGTAGGTCGACGACCCCCAGAACCCGTTCGGGTTCGGTCCGATCCGGCCGCAGCTGCCCCAGGGGCAGCCGCCACCGGGGACCGTGTGCAGGTCGAGGAGCGTGTAGACGCCGCGTGCCTGCAGCTCGCTCACGATCCAGTCGAGCTTCGTCCACGGGTTCGACTTCCACGTGCCGTCGGGATTCAGGAACGTGGTCCACCCGATGGGTACACGCACGAGGTTCGTCCCCATCGCGGCGATGTTGTCGAGGTCGGCCGTGGTGATCCACGTGTCCTCGTGCGCGTTGCGGATGGTCTGCGCGCCCGAGGCGCCGAAGCGCTGGTTCATCGTGAGCTGGAGGTTGTAGTCGTCGCTGTTGAGGGCCACGGCCATCTCACCGATAGACCACCACTGCGCCGCCGTGCCCGTCTGGTTCACGCGCACGTATCGCGTGCTCACGGGCGGGAAGTTGATGTTGGTCGCCTTGAACGTCCCCGTTCCCGTCGCCACGTTCGTCCACGACGAGCCGTTGTTCGACACCTGCACGGTGTAGCCGCGCGGGTAGTCCCCTTCGTCCGTCGAGTCCTTGGCCGTGTCGAGCCAGACGTTGTTGATGGTCATCCGGGCACCGAGGTCGAGCTGGACCCACTGCCCGGCGGCCTGCGCCGCGTTGCTCGTCCAGCGCGTGCCGAGGTTGCCGTCGAGGATCGCGGACGCGGCGGTTCCCCCCGAGCTCGTGGCCGTCCACTGCGACGGGACGAAGGAGGCGGCATCGTTGAAGACGTTGATCTCGCCGACCGACCACCAGTCGCCGGCGCTGCCCGTCTGGTTGACGCGCAGGTAGCGCGCGGCCGTCGGCGAGAAGGTCGCAGACGTCACGGTGCTCGACGACGACCCCGCCCCGGTCGACACGGTGGTCCACGTCGACCCGTTCGGCGAGGTCTGGATCGTGTATCCCCGGGGGAAGTCGCCGCCGGCGAAGTCGGTGTGGTTGAAGGCGACGCGGTTGAACCGTGTCGTGGCGCCGAGGTCGAGACTCAGCCATTCGCCGCCGGTCTGCGCGGCGCTCGTGGTCCATCGTGTCGAGTCGGCCCCGTCGATCGCTGCAGCGGCCGAGCCGGCGGAGGCGGTCGCCGTCCACCCGGCGCGGTCGAGCGCGAACTCGCCGAGGGGTGACATCCAGTCCTCGTGCGTGAGCCAGCCGCCGAGGTTCGTGCCTCGCAGGTTGATGGTCGCGCCGGTCCCCGAGTTCTTCTTGAGGACGTTTCCGCTGACCTTGAGGAAGTCGCCGCTCGCGAGCGGAGCCGCCGTGGCGGGGGAGGTCACGGAGACCATCCCGCTCGCCGTCAGTGCACTCGCGATCGCGAGTGCCACCCATCGTTTCTTCATGATCCTCCTTGATCGACCGCCGCGACGCCGATGTCGCGACGGGACCATGATGCACTCTTGCGCGCACATTATCTACGCCTTAGGCTAAGTCGTAGACAAACTCCGGCTGCTTGACGGGTTCACCGACGAACCCCGACGGGACCATCGAGGTCGATGCCCCGTCAGCCACCTGCAGCACCCGAAAGGACAGCACCTCAATGAAGAGATCACGCCTCCTCGCGCTCCCCGCCGTCGTGGCCGTCGCCGGGCTCTCGCTCACGGCCTGCTCCGGCGGCGGAGACACCGCGGCCCAGAACGACGACACGCTCACCGTCTGGGTGATGGGCGACAGCTCGGCGAACTTCGAGGAACTCGTCGCCCCGTTCGCCGAGGACTCGGGGATCACCGTGGACACGGTGGCCATCCCGTGGGACAGCATCGACCAGAAGCTGACGACCGCCGTCGCCTCGGGCAACGGCCCGGACGTCGTGCAGATCGGCATCTCCAAGCTGCGCACCTTCGCCGACTCGGGCGCACTCCTCTCCCTCGACGACGACACGCTCGCCGACTACCCGAACCTCGCCTCCGAGAACTTCATCTCCGGAGTGTCCGGCGACGCCACGGCGATCGACGGCGAGGTCGTGAGTGTCCCGTGGGTCAGCGACACCCGCGTGCTCTTCTACCGCACCGACATCCTCGCGGAGAGCGGGATCGACGAACCGCCCGCCACGTGGGACGAGCTGCGCGCCGACGCGAAGACCCTCGCGGGTCGCGGAGACGGCCAGTACGGCTACTACGTGCCCCAGTGGGACAGCGCCCTCCCCGTCGTGATGACGTGGGACCACGGCGGTGACATCGTGAACGGGGACGGAGCCGTCGACTTCGACACGTTGGCGTTCGAGAGCGCGGTCGACGTCTACACCGGCCTGTACGCCGACGGGAGCGTGCCGACGAACAGCGACTTCGACCAGACGCAGGGCTTCACCTCCGGGGTGACCCCGATGCTCGTGAGCGGCCCGTACCTCGCCGCCGCCATCACCGAGGCCGCACCCGAGCTCGAGGGCAAGTGGTCCGTCGCGCCCATCCCCGGAGCCGACGCGGACACGTCGCTGCTCGCCGGATCCAACATGGGGGTCTGGGGCTCTACCGACAACGAGGAGGGCGCCCTGCGGCTGCTCGACTACCTCTCCGAACCCGAGACGCAGCTCACCTGGTACGGCCTCGACGGCCAGCTCCCCACGGCGACGGCCGCCCTCGAGGACCCGTCGCTCACGGAGGACCCGCTCGTCGCCGTCTACGCCGAGCAGCTCCAGGACGCGAAGATCCTGCCGCTCGTGCCGAACTGGGACGGCGACACGGGCAAGACGCTGCTCGACAGCCTCAACGCGATCGTCCTGAACGGCGCGGACCGTGACCAGACCATCGCCGACCTCGTCGCGGCGACGTCCGGCACCTCCGTCAACTGATCAGGACGCGGTGGGGTCGAGCGCGCACCCGCTCGGCCCCACCGCCCAGGAGTCCCCATGAAACCCCGCATCGCGCCGTACGTCTTCATCGGACCGGCCACCCTGCTCCTCCTCGCCTTCGGCGTCCTCCCGATCCTCGTCGCCGGGCTCGTGAGCCTGACGGACATGAACCTCGGGGGACTCGGCGACTGGTCGCGCATCGAGTTCATCGGTGTCGACAACTACGTCGAACTCTTCGCCGACGGCGCCTTCTGGCAGGCCATGGCCAACACGGGGATCTTCGCCCTCATCGGCGTCCCGTCCGTCATCGCGCTGTCGCTCGCGGTCGCGCTGCTGCTCAACCGCAGCGGGAGCGCGTTCTTCCGGGCGCTCCGCTCGTTCTACTTCGTGCCGGCCATCACAGCGATCGTCGCCATCTCGCTCGTGTGGGGCTACCTCTACAACACGCAGTTCGGGCTCTTCAACTACCTGCTGTCGATCGTGGGTCTGCCGCCGGTCAGCTGGCTGAGCGACCCGGTCGCCGTCAAGTTCTCCGTCGCTCTCGTCGCCGTCTGGCGGGGGACGGGGCTCAACATCATCATCTTCCTCGCGGCGCTCCAGGGCGTCCCGCGGGAGTACCTCGAGGCGGCGTCGCTCGACGGCGCCTCCGGGTTCCGCAAGACGGTGTCGATCGTCATCCCGCTCCTGCGGTTCGCGATCTTCTTCGTGACGATCACGACGATCATCGCGTGGCTGCAGTTCTTCGACGAGCCGTTCGTCCTCACGAAGGGCGGACCCATCGGCGCCTCCACGAGCATCTCGCTCTTCCTCTACCAGGAGGGGTTCTCGGCGAGCCAGTTCGGCTACGCGAGCGCCGGCTCCGTCGTCCTCTTCGTGGTCATCGCCGCCGTGACCCTCGTCCAACTCCGAGCCAGGAGAGCAGATGTCGACTACTAGCCTCGATCGGACGACGGAGGCCGTGTCTCCCGTCCGTCCGCCCCGTCGCGACGACCCCGCCAGACCGGTGCGCCGGCACCGCAGTCGCGGCCGCGGCCTCACCGTGGCGATCGGCGCGGCGCTCGCGGTGGGCGCCCTCATCACGGCCTTCCCCTTCATCTGGATGATCGCCTCGTCGGTCAAGCCGCGCAGCGAGTCGCTCGCCTACCCGCCGCGCGTGCTTCCGGAGGAGCCCACGTTCGAGTTCTTCGTCCAGCTCTTCCAGGAGCTCGACTTCGGGCGATACCTGCTCAACACCATCGCGATCGTGCTCATCGGCATGGTCGGACTCGTCCTCATGGCGATGGCGGGCTATGGCTTCGCGAAGTTCGACTTCCGCGGGCGCGAGCCGCTCTTCTTCCTCGTGCTCGTCACGATGATGATCCCGGTGCAGGTGACCATGATCCCCACCTACCTGATCCTCAACGGGATGAAGCTCACGAACACGCTCGTGGGCATCGCCCTCCCGAGCCTCGTGAGCGGGTTCAGCGTCTTCCTCTTCCGGCAGTTCATGACGACCATCCCCACGGAGATGATCGAGGCGGCGCGGATCGACGGCGCGAGCGAGGCACGGATCTTCTGGCGCATCATCATGCCCCTGTCGAAGCCGATCCTCGCGGTGCAGGTGGTGTTGACCTTCATCGGCGGGTGGAACAGCTTCCTCTGGCCGCTCATCATCGCGAACGACGAACGGCTCTACACGCTGTCGGTCGGCGTCGCGCTCCTCAATCAGCAGATCGCCTCCAACCCGTCGCTGCAGATGGCGGCCGCCACGCTGATGGTCGTCCCGATCCTCATCGTCTTCGTCGTCTTCCAGCGCTTCGTCGTGCAGGGGTTCGCCCTGTCAGGGCTCAAATGAGAATCGGGGCTCACATGAAAAAGGACACCGTGACCATTCCTCCCACCGGCTTCGTCCACACCAGCGGAACGGAGATCGTCGACGGCGCCGGGCGCCGCCTCCTCCTGCGCGGGGTGGGTCTCGGCAACTGGCTGCTCGCCGAGGGCTACATGTGGCGCTTCGGGGACGAGCTCGCCTCCCCTCGGCAGATCGAGGCGCGGATCGAGGGGCTCGTCGGTGCCGAACGAGCGGCCGAGTTCTGGCGCACCTTCCGGGCGCGCTACGTGACAGAGGCCGACATCGCGCTCATCGCCGAGTCGGGGTTCGACCACGTCAGACTCCCCATCAACGCGCGGGGCGTCATGGACGACGACGGGGTGTTCCTCGAGGACGGCTTCGCTCACATCGACGACGCCATCGACTGGTGCGAACGCCACGGGTTGTGGATACTGCTCGATCTCCACGGAGCGCCGGGGGGCCAGACGGGGACGAACATCGACGATTCGCCGAACGGGGTGCCCGAACTGTTCATGGACGAGCGCTACCGCGCGCTCACCGTCCGGTTGTGGACGGAGATCGCGCGACGCTACAGGTCGCGCACGGCCGTGCTCGGCTACGACCTCCTGAACGAGCCGCTGCCGAACGAATGGCACGACCGGTACGCCGACGACCTCGTGACCCTCTACGCCGAGCTCACGTCCGCCGTCCGTGCGGTCGACCCCGACCACCTCATCATGTACGAGGGCACGAGGTGGGCCACCGACTGGTCGATCTTCGATCGGGTGGAGGACGGCAACGCCGTGCTCCAGTTCCACCGCTACTGGTGCCCGCCGGACCGCAGCAGCATCGTCGAGTACCTCGACGCGCGCGACCGTCTCGGCGTGCCGATCTACATGGGGGAGGGCGGCGAGAACACGCCGGAGTGGATCTACAGCGCCACGCGCCTCTACGAACGCCACGGCATCGGCTGGAACTTCTGGCCGTGGAAGAAGCTCGAGACCCGCACGTCGCCGCTGTCCGTCTCCGCCCCCGAGGGGTGGTCGCGCATCACGGACCCTGCCGATGCGCTCGAGCCCGAGGCGGCCTGGACGATCCTCCTCGACATGCTCGATCGGATCCGGGTCGAGCGGTGCGAGTGGCGGGCGCCGGTGGTCGACGCCCTCTTCGGGCGCCTGCCCCTCGACCTCCCGGCGTGGGGCGGCGGGGCAGACGGGCCCGCGTGGTCGGACATCCCCGAGGGGATGTGGCACCACACCGCCGGCGAGCCCTATGCGACCGACGAGCACGTCTCGGTGCACCTGCCGACGGGTGCGCGGCTCGAGTTCCCGCTCGCATCCGAGCCGTCGTCGTGGGTCGTGCGATCGAGCGACGACGGCGCCGTCGACGTCGCGTGGGTCGACGACAGACTCGTGGCGACGGCTCGTCGGGCTGTCACGGTCACCGGCATGCGCGTGGAGGTGTGAGGTCGCCGTGACGACGGTCGGAGCGCCCGTCGAGGTCGGCCGCCTGCGGAGGGAGTACCGTCTAAACGTGACCCAGAACCCCTCTCCTGCGCTCGGTCAGCCGGGTGCGGAGACGGGGACCGTCGGGTCCCTGCGCCAACGGAACCGGGCCCTCGGCCTCCGGCACATCCTCCGCGCCGGACGGACCACCCGCGCCGACCTCGCTCGGGCCTGCGGCATGTCCACGGCCTCGGCGGCCAACATCGTCGCCGACCTCGTCGCGGAGGGGCTCGTGGAAGAGGCCGGCTCGGTCTCGTCCGGAGGTGGCCGGCCCATCGCCGTGATCGCGCCGCGAGCGGACGGCGCCTTCGCCCTCGGGGCCGACGTCGGGGAGCGCGGCGTCGCCGTCGAGCTCTTCGACCTCTCCCTCACGATGGTGGACCGGGAGTTCCGCGGGGGACGGGCGGAGGAGCGGCCCGAGGCGATCGAGGCCGACCTCCGGGATGCCATCGAGGCGCTCCGCGTGCGCAACATCGCGCGCTGGCCGCGCGTGCTCGGCATCGGACTCGGACTCCCCGGGGTCGTCGAGACGGGCGACGACGGCACGCAGACGCTCTTCGCGCAGAGCCTGGGCTGGGAGCCGCGCGCGGTCCCGTCCGAGCTGGGCGGCGACATCCCCGTGTTCGCTGAGAACGGGGCGAAGACGCTCGCGAAGGCCGAGCTGTGGTCGGGTGCCGCCGTCGGGGTCGATCATGCGCTCGTCGCGCTGCTCGGTCGCGGCGTCGGCCTCGGCGTCGTGTCGGACGGCCAGGTGCTCACCGGGTGGTCGAGCAGCGCGTCGGAGTGGGGGCACACGAAGATCCGTTTCGACGGCGAGCTGTGTCGATGCGGCGATCGGGGCTGTGTGGAGGCCTACGTGGGTGCCGACGCGATCCTCGAGGCGTGGAGACGGGCCGGCGGCGAGTTCGAGGGGACGGGGTGGCACGCGCTCGGTCGCCTCCTCGACGCCGCCGAGACCGACCCTGCCGCCGCGGCCGTCCTCGACGAGACTCTCCGCGCCCTCGGGGCCGCCCTCGGGAGCATGGTCAACCTCGCGGGTCCGCAGCGCGTCGTGATCGGCGGGTGGGTGGGGCTGCGCCTCATGGAACGTCACGCCGACCGCATCCTCGACACGATCCGCGCCAACTGCCTGGCACACGTGGGCGACCGCCTCGAGCTCGTCGCTGCCACGTTCGGGGGCGACACGGTGGCTCTCGGTTCGGCGCTCATGCCCATCGACGCCCTCATCGCCTCGCCCCTCTCCGCCTGATCCCTGCGGGGCCGGCGCCGCTCAGTGGCCGGCGCCGCTCAGGGACCGGCGCCGCTCAGTGGCCGGCGCCGAGGCGACCGGCGAGGCGTCCGTGCATACGGGCGCTCGCGTCGTTCATGCCCTCGATCACGACGGTCTTGTCGTGGTGCTCGTACTTCGTGGTGATGGCGTCGAGGGCCGCGACGGTCGAGGCGTCCCACACGTGCGATCCGGAGAGGTCGATGACGACGCGCTCGGGGTCGCCCGCGTAATCGAACTGCGTCGTGAGGTCGTTGCTCGAGGCGAAGAACAGCTCGCCGGTCACCGTGTAGTGCGCCGTGGCGCCATCGTCGGCGAGAGTGCGCTCGACGGTCGCGAAGTGCGCGACGCGGCGGGCGAAGATCACCATCGCGGCGATCACGCCCACGATCACGCCGATCGCGAGGTTGTGCGTGACGACGACGACCGCGACCGTCGCGACCATGACGAGTGTCTCGCCGACGGGCATGCGCCGCAGGGTGGACGGGCGGATGCTGTGCCAGTCGAAGGTGCCGACCGAGACCATGACCATCACGGCCACGAGCGCGGCCATGGGGATGATCGCCACGATGTCGCCGAGCACGACCACGAGGATGAGGAGGAAGACGCCGGCGAGGAACGTGGAGATCCGCGTCCGCGCCCCCGAGGCCTTCACGTTGATCATCGTCTGGCCGATCATGGCGCAGCCGCCCATGCCGCCGAAGAGGCCCGACAGCACGTTCGCGGCGCCCTGTCCGAGCGACTCGCGCGTCTTGTTCGATCCGCTGTCGGTGACGTCGTCGACGAGCTTCGCCGTCATGAGGGACTCCATGAGCCCGACGAGCGCCATCGCGAGGGTGTAGGGCGCGATGATCGTGAAGGTCTCCATCGTGAGCGGCACGTTCGGGACGAACAGCTCGGGAAGGCTGCGGGGCAGCTCGCCCTGGTCGCCGACCGTGGGGACGGCGATCGCCATGGTCACGGTCGCGACGGTGATGAGGACGATCGCCACGAGCGGGGCCGGCACGACCTTCGTGACGCGCGGCATGAGCACCATGATGCCGATGCCCACCGCCACGAGCGGGTAGACGAGCCACGGGACGCCGATGAGCTGGGGCAGCTGCGCCGTGAAGATGAGGATCGCGAGCGCGTTGACGAAGCCGACCATGACGCTGCGGGGGATGAAGCGCATGAGCTTCGCGACGCCGAGCAGGCCGAGGATGAGCTGGAAGACGCCGCCGAGGATGACCGTGGCGATGAAGTAGTCCATGCCGTACTCGCGTGCCACGGGGGCGATGACGAGGGCGATCGCTCCGGTGGCGGCCGTGATCATGGCGGGTCGTCCGCCGAGGAACGCGATCGACACGGCCATCACGAACGAGGAGAAGAGCCCGACGCGCGGGTCCACCCCCGCGATGATCGAGAACGAGATCGCCTCGGGGATGAGGGCGAGGGCCACGACGAGGCCGGCGAGGACCTCGCGGGTCAGGATGCGGGGCGAGCGCAGGGCGCCGAGGACGGACGAGTCGTTCGCGGCTCGGTGTCTGGCGAGGTCTTCGAGTGTCGACATGGGTCTCCTGTCGGAGTCGGGGCGCTCGTCGCGAGCGCCGATGGGGATGTTCGTGGGCCCGGCGCGACGCTGCGCTCGCCACCGCCGACACGCGCGCCGCCGGCGGCGTCGAGGACGCACGCTCTGTCGCGAGATGATGGTGGGGGAGTCCGGCTCGACGGCCGGTGATCTAAACTCTACCCTAACGTAAGGGTAGAGATGAAGGGTGAATCGTGGGCGACGAGCAGGGGACCATGCACATCGGCGAACTGGCCGAGCGCACCGGTATGTCGCTGCGCACGCTCCGCCACTACGACGAGGTCGGCCTCGTCACCGCGTCGGGGCGCACCGAGGGCGGCTTCCGCCTCTACACGCACGACGACTACGAGCGACTCCTCCTCATTCGGCGGATGAAGCCGCTCGGCTACTCCCTCGAGGAGATGGCCGAGCTGCTCGACGTCATCGACGGCGTCACAGCGGCCCAGCCCGACGCCGACGCGAAGCTCGACGGCTTCGTCCGGAGCGCGAGCGAACGCCGCGAGAAGCTCCGCACGCAGCTCGAGATGGCCGACGAGTTCATCGCGCTCCTCGACGCCCGCCGCTGACGGTCGCTGCACCGGTACCCTCGTCCTATGAGCGACGCCACGATCTACGACGTGGCTGAGCGAGCGGGGGTCTCGCATCAGACCGTCAGTCGGTTCCTGCGCGGCTTCGAGGGCATCAGGCCAGAGACCCGCGCGAAGGTCGAGCGCGCGCTCGCGGAGCTCGAATACCGCCCGAACAGTGCGGCCCGATTCCTCCGCCTCGGGCGCACGAATCGTATCGGCCTGCTCGCCGACAACATGCACCAGTCGGGCCCGGCGCGTACGATCGCCGGCGCGACGAAGGCCGCGCGCGAGCTCGGTTACGTGACCGACATCGTGTCGATGGACGGCGGCGACGAGGCGAGCGTCCGCGACGCCCTCGACCTCGTGCTCAGTCAACAGATCGCGGGTCTCGTGCTCACGGCGCAGACCGCGATCGCCCGCGCGGCCATCGATCGACGCGAGATCGAGGTCCCCGTCGCGCGTGACTTCGGGCTGCTGCTCGACGGTTCGGACGAGTCGCTGAACGGGCATGCCGGCGCCGTGGCGGCCGAGCACCTCGTCTCGCTCGGCCACCGCGTCGTCGCCTACGTCTCGGGCCCGGAGCAGTGGCTCGCCTCGCGCGAGCGCCTCGACGGGTTCACGGCCGCGACGGAGGCCGTGGGCGGTCGCGTTGCCGTCACCGCTGACGGCGACTGGTCGGCCGAATCGGGCTTCGAGATCGGTCGTCGGCTCGTGGCCGCCGGGCACGTCACAGCAGGAGGGGGCGGCGGGGGTGTGACAGCCATCGCCGTGGGCAACGATGCGATGGCGATGGGGCTGCTCGCGGCCCTCGCCGAGGCCGGCATCTCGGTTCCCGGCGACGTGAGCGTCATGGGCAACGACGACTCGCCGGAGGCGCGTTTCATGGTGCCGTCGCTCACGACGGTCGCCCTCGACTTCGACTCCGAGGGTGCCCTCGTGGTCCGGTCCCTCATCGCGCGCATCGAGGGCCGGGAGACCGATCCGTCGCTCCACCTGCACACGCCGCGCCTGGTCCTCCGGCAGTCCACGGCGGCTCCCCGCTCCTGAACGCGCCCCTCGAGGGGCCCGGATGTTGCTCTTGCGCCGCCCCCGGTGGTCGGGTATGTTCACTTCAGCCGGGATGTTATCGACAACATTTATCGACAACATTTTGCACAGCCCCTTCACCACGAGCCTCGGCCCTCGCTGAGGCGCGAACAGACAGGTCGACGATGACGTCAACGCCCCGCCACTCCGGAGTCCTCTTCGGCGCCGCCTACTACGCCGAGTACCAGCAGGCCGGCACTCTCGACCGGGACCTCGACCTGATGGTCGAGGCGGGGTTCACCGTGATCCGTGTGGGCGAGTCCGTGTGGTCCACATGGGAGCCGCGCGAAGGCGAGTTCGAGCTCGATTGGCTGCAGCCGGTCCTCGACGGCGCGCACGCTCGCGGGATCTCCGTGATCCTCGGAACGCCCACGTACGCCGTCCCGCCGTGGCTGCAGGTGCTGCACCCCGAGATCGCCGCTGAGCGCCAGACAGGGGTCCGCGCCGGATGGGGCGCACGTCAGGAGATGGACCAGAGCCACCCGGCATACCGCTTCTACGCCGAGCGCATCGTACGTCGCATCGCGGAGCGGTACGCCGGCCACCCGGCCGTGGTCGGATGGCAGGTCGACAACGAACCCGGCAACGAGCTTCCGCGCAACGAGCAGGTCTTCACCCGCTTCCTCGCCTGGCTCCAGCGCCGCTACGGCACCGTCGAGCGCCTCAACGAGGAATGGGGACTCGTCTACTGGTCCCACCGGATCACCGAGTGGTCGCAGCTCTGGAGGCCCGATGGCAACGTGCAGCCGCAGTACGACCTCGAATGGCGCCGGTTCCAAGGCGAACTCGCCGACGAGCTCATCGCGTGGCAGGCAGCCGTCGTGCGCGAGTACGCCCGCGACGACCAGTTCGTGACGACGTGCATCTCCTACTCCCGACCCCAGGTGGCCGACGACCGACTCGTGAAGAGCCTCGACGTGACCGCCGGCAACCCGTACTACAAGATGCAGGACGGCCTCACGCTCGGCGTCGAGATTCCCCGCGAGGCCGGCTGGTGGCACACGGGCGTCTGGGCGCTCCACCAGTGGGGCGACCGCGCGTTCTCCTCTGCGCAGGCGCCGTTCCTCGTCACCGAGACCAACGCCCAGTCCATCGGCGGACCCTGGCAGAACCACCCTCCCTTCGACGGCCAGATCAAGCAGGCGGCTCTCGCCCTGGTGTCCCGCGGCGCACGCATGGTCGAGTATTGGCACTGGCATACGCTGCACTTCGGCGTCGAGACCTACTGGGGTGGGGTGCTGCCGCACAGTCAGCGCCCCGGCCGCATCCACCGCGAGGTCGCCGGCCTCGGGGCCGCGCTCAAGGCGATCGGGGGAGCCGTCGACGGGTTCGAGCCGGCGTCCGACGTGCTCATGCTCTGGTCGACCGACACGAAGTGGTCGTTCGAGGGGTACCCGCCGCTCGCGCTCCCGAACGGCGACCCCGACCCGGACTCCTACCTTCACCTCTTCGACGCGCACTACCGTGGTCTCGCCGAGTCCGGGGCGCAGGTCCGCATCCAGCACGTCGAGCAGTTCCTCGCCGCCGGTCCCGCCGCGGTCGCCGCCGCGCACCCGGTGCTCGTGGTGCCGGGCCTCTACGTCGTCGACGACGAGACGCTCGCGGCCCTCTCCGCCTACGTCGAGGCGGGCGGACACCTCGTCCTCGGCGTCCGCACCGCCTACGGTGACCGGTTGGCCCGCGCCCGGCGCGAAGTCGCGCCCGCGGTCCTGTCGGCGTCGGCCGGCGTCTGGTACGAGGAGTACACCAACCTCGACGAGCCCCTCGCCGTGCAGAGTTCCGATCCGGCACTCGAGCTCGAGCCCGGATCGGCGGGCACCCGCTGGTCCGACGTGCTGATCGTCGACGACGCCGACGTCGTCCTGCGCTACGCCGGCGTCACGGAGATCGGCGCGGACGCCGTGCTCACGACCCGCGCGGCCGGCGCTGGACGCGTGAGCTACGTGGCCACCGTGCCGAACCCCGAGCTCTCGCGCAGCATCGCCCGCTGGCTCGTCCCGGCGACGGCGGCGCGCGAGTGGTCGGCGGCCGACACGGTCACCGTCACGACCGGGTCCCGGCCCGGTCGCACCGATCTGGCGTTCGTGTCCAACTGGTCGGCCCACGAGGCCGCCGTCACGCCGCCGTCGGCGGTCCGCGACCTCGAGACCGGCGAGGTCCTCGAGTCGGGCAACACCCTGACCCTCGGCCCGCGCTCGGCCCACGTGTTCGAGCACGTCGGTGGCGGGCACGAAACCTCCACCCCCACATCCTGAACACCCCGACCTGACACCCATCGAAGAGAGAAGACAATGAAGAGGAAGAACACAGCAATGGCGCTCGTGTCTGTGGCCGTCGTGACGGCCGTCGCACTGAGCGCGTGCGCACCGAGCAACGGAGGCACGGACGCCGGCCAGACCACCGCTCCCGTCTCGCAGGCCGAGATCGACGAGGCGATGGACACCGAGACGACCATCACCTTCTGGACGTGGGTCCCCGACATCCAGAAGGAGGTCGACCTGTTCGAGGCGAAGTACCCGAAGATCACGGTCGACGTCGTCAACGTCGGCACGGGAACAGCCCAGTACCCGAAGCTGCGGACGGCCCTCAAGGCCGGGAAGGGCGCGCCGGACGTCGCCCAGATCGAGTACCAGTACATCCCGTCGTTCCGCCAGACGAACAGCCTCGTGGACCTGACGCCCTACGGCGGCGCCGAGCTCGAGGACTCGTACGTCGAGTGGGTGTGGAACCAGGTGGCCGACGACGCGGGCGTCTGGTCCGTGCCGCAGGACTCCGGTCCGCTCGGGAACCTCTACCGCTCCGACATCTACGCCCAGGCCGGCATCACGGAGGCCCCGGCCACGTGGGACGACTTCGCCGAGGACGCGAAGACCATCAAGGAGAAGACGGACTCGTACATCTCGAACCTGCCGGGCAACGACCCCGGTCAGATCGTCGGGCTGTTCTGGCAGGCCGGCGCCAAGCCGTTCTCCTACGACGGCGACAAGACGGTCGGCATCGACCTCGACTCGGCGGAGACGCAGAAGGTCGTGTCGTTCTGGCAGGACCTCATCGACCAGGACCTCGTCTCGACGGACGCCGACTTCAACGACGCCTGGTACCAGGGCTTCGCCTCCGGCAAGTACGCGAGCTGGCAGACCGCAGCGTGGGGACCGGTGTTCCTGCAGGGGACCGCCGCCGACACGAGCGGCAAGTGGACGGCCGCGAAGATCCCGCAGTGGAACGCCGGGGAGGACGTCTCGGGCAACTGGGGCGGTTCGTCGAACGCCGTGATCACGGGTACGAAGAACCCGATCGTGGCCGCGGAGTTCAGCAAGTTCCTCAACACGGACCCCGAGTCGACGCTCGCCTTCGCGAACGAGCAGTTCCTCTTCCCGACCACGACGGACACGCTCTCGAGCCCCGACTTCATCGGGACGGAGTCGGAGTTCTACGGCGGACAGAAGGTCAACGAGCTCTTCGCGGGCGTCTCCGACACGGTGAGCACGGACTTCCAGTGGCTGCCGTTCAACGACTACGTCTACTCGAGCTTCAACGACACCCTCGGCAAGGCGATCGCCGACCACGGCGACATGTCGGCGGCTCTCACCGCCTGGCAGGACGCCGTCACCGCCTACGCGAAGCAGCAGGGCTTCACCGTCGAGTAGGCACCTCGAGGAGGCACCTCGAGTAGTCGCTCATGAGGAGGCGCCGTCGAACAGGCGCCCCAGCGCAGTACCACCGGGTGCCGTCCGCGTCGACCAGCGGACGGCACCCCTCAGCCGGCGAAGGAGCCGCATGTCCACCGTCACATCGCGACGAGGCGCGTCCCACGACGCCCCGTCAGCCCGTCCCCCGTCGGCCTCCCGGCGGCGCCGGTCCCTCGGCCGCCCACAGCTCTTCGCCGCCTGGGCTCTGACCATCCCGTTCCTCATCGTGTTCGCCGCGATGTTCCTCGTCCCCCTCGGCTACGCGGGGTACCTCAGCACCTTCACCTCGCAGCTCGTCGGCGGCCAGGTGTTCTCCGGCCTCGCCAACTACGCCCGCGCACTCGAGGACCCGAGCTTCTGGGCAGGTCTCGGCCGCGTCGCCCTCTTCCTCTTCGTGCAGGTGCCGATCATGCTCGTGATCGCCCTCGTGATCGCCCTCGCGCTCGACACGGGTCGCGTCGCCGGGAGCAAGTTCGTGCGGCTCGCGATCTTCGTGCCGTACGCGGTGCCGGGCGTCGTCGCCACTCTCATGTGGGGCTACCTCTACGGCCGCGAGTCGGGGCTGATCGCGCAGATGATCTCGAGCGTCGGCCTCACCCCTCCCGATCTGCTCTCCCCGCAGAACGTGCTCGGCAGCACCATGAACATCGTGAGCTGGGAGTTCATCGGCTACAACATGATCGTTCTCTACGCCGCCCTCCGCAGCGTTCCGACCGACATGTACGAGGCCGCGGAGATCGACGGTGCCGGTCCGTTCCGCGTGGCCTGGAGCATCAAGATCCCCGCGATCCGTTCCGCCATCCTCCTCACCGTGATCTTCTCCGTGATCGGGTCGTTCCAGCTCTTCAACGAGCCGAACCTGCTCTACAGCATCGCGCCGAACGCGATCGGCTCCGACTTCACGCCGAACCTGTACGCCTACAACGTCGCGTTCCGGAACCAGGACGTGAACTACGCTGCCGCGATCGCGTTCCTCCTCGGCTTCTTCATCATGGTCATCAGCTACGTCGTCCAGCTCGCCACCTCACGCAAGGAGCGACTGTCATGACGATCGCACCGCCGCCCGCCGACACCGCGGGGTCAGCGCCCACCAACACCGACCGTCCCGCCGGGTCGGATGGGGGAATCGGGGGCGTGAACCGTCGCTCGCGCCGCCGTCCGGTGGAACGCGACAAGCGTCGCAACCCGATCCTCACGGTCATCCTGTGGATCACGCTCGCGTACTTCCTGCTACCGCTCGTGTGGCTCGCGGTGCAGTCGACGAAGACGAACGCCGACATCTTCAGTACCTTCGGCCTCGCCTTCGGTCGCACGTTCGCGTTCGGGGACAACCTCGTCCAGTTGTTCACCTTCCAGGACGGGATCTTCCTGCACTGGATGGGGAACACGGTGCTCTACGCCGTCGCGAGCTCCGTGGGCGCCGCGATCCTCGCCACGATGTGCGGCTACGCGCTCGCGAAGTACGTCTATCGCGGACGGTCTTTCGTGTTCGGGCTCATCCTCGGCGCCGTCATGGTGCCGCTGACCGCGCTGGCGATCCCCACCTATCTGCTCTTCAGTGCCGCGAACCTCGTCGACACTCCGTGGGCCATCATCCTGCCGTCGCTCGTGAGTCCGTTCGGCGTCTACCTCATGCGGGTCTACGCGGCGGAGGCGGTCGACGACAGCCTTCTTGAGGCGGCGCGCATCGATGGTGCTGGAGAGTTCCGCATCTTCCTGACGATCTCGTCGCGACTGCTCGCACCCGGCATCGTCACGGTGCTGCTTTTCGCGCTCGTCTCGACGTGGAACAACTACTTCCTGCCGCTCATCATGCTGAACGACCCGTCGCTCTTCCCCGCGACGGTCGGTCTCGCGCAGTGGCAGCAGGCTGCCACCGGCGGCGGAGGTGCGCAGGTGCTCTTCTCCACGGTGCTCACCGGATCGTTCGTCTCGATCCTCCCGCTCGTGGTCGCGTTCCTCTTCCTGCAGCGGTTCTGGCAGTCGGGCCTCAGCACGGGCAGCGTGAAGGGCTGAGGGGTCCATCCACTTAGAGCGTTTGCGCCGAATCGAGGCATCAGGTCGGCTCGATTCGGCGCAAACGCACGACCTCGCGGGGGTGCGGGACGAAGGAGCGGGCGCCTAGCGCGCGGGGACGAGCGGGTCGCCGCTGCGCGCGAGGTCGGCCTCGAGCTCGCGGACGATCGGGAGGACGCGCTCGCCGAACGCCTCGATCTCCTCGATGAAGTGCAGGAAGCCGAGGAGGAAGAGGTCCACGCCCTTCTTCTTGTACTCGATGATGCGTCGGGCCACGAACTCGGGGTCGCCGATCAGCTGGGTGCGGAAGCCGTCGTTGTACTGGACGAGGTCCTCGAACGACGAGTCGGCCCACATGCCCTTCTTGTCGCCCGTCGACGCGCCGGCCTGTTGCACCGACTTCCGGAAGCCCTCGACGGATTTCGTGTCGGCCTTCGCGATGATCTCCCGCAGCTGCTCGCGCGCCTCCTTCTCGCTGTCGCGCACGATCGCGAAGCCGTTGAGCCCGAAGCGCACGGTGCGGCCGTGCTCGGCGGCCACGCGCGTGACGTCGTCGTACTGCTCGGTGAACCCGTCGAAGTCCTTCCCGTTGGAGAAGTACCAGTCGGCGTGCGCCCCGCCGTTGAAGCGAGCGGCGGTGGAGTTGCCGCCCTGGAAGATCTCCGGGTGGGGCCGGCCCTCCACGGGGTAGGGTCCCGGGCGCAGGGTGAAGTCGTTGACGCGGTAGAAGTCGCCCGCGAACTGAACGTTCTCCTCGGTCCACAGGGCGCGCAGCACCTCGATGAACTCGGCGGAGCGGCGGTAGCGCTCGTCGTGCTCGAGCCACGGGAGGCCGAGCTTCGTGTACTCGTCCTTGAACCATCCGCTCACGACGTTGACGGCGGCTCGGCCTTTCGAGAACTGGTCGGCGGTGAGGATGAACTTGGCGAGCACGGCCGGCTCCCACAGCCCCGGGTGCACGGCCGCGATGACCTTGAGCTTCTCCGTCGCCAGCAGCAGGGCGAGGCTGATGCTCGTGGACTCGTGCTGCTGCGCCGCCCCGTAGCTCGACAGGTAGCGGACCTGGCTGAGGGCGTATTCGAAGCCCACACGCTCGGCGGTCTGCGCGAGGCGCACGTTGTAGTCGTAGTCCCAGTCGGTGCGCTGCTCGATGGTGCTCACGACGAGACCGCCGCTCACGTTCGGGACCCAGTAGGCGAACTTCAGGGGCTCGTGACCGGGCGCGCGGTCCGGGCTGGTGGCTGGCGTGGTGTCGGTCATGGCTTTCCTCGCTGACGGGCGGCCGGGCCGCGACGGGTGGATGCGGCAACGATATGCGCGTCACCCTGCGTGCGGGCGGAGTGTTGCGTGGGATGACGCCGAGACGTTCCACAGAAGTCGCGTCATGATCGGCGTTCGTCCGACTCTCCCTGGTGGCCTTTCGAAGCGCCCCACGATCGAACGTCGCGCCACCCGAAGGCGCCCGACCTTTCAGGAGAGACATGTCGACGACCACCCGCCCGGCCAAGAACCGTCCGGCACAGAACCGTCCGGCACAGAACCGTCCGGCACAGAAGAGCCCGGTCGCGAAGAGCCCGGTCGCGAAGAGCCCGGCCACCAAGAGCCTGGCGAAGAAGAGCCAGGCGAACAACCGACCCGCGACCGGTATCGCGACGAACCGCCCGGTGAAGAGCCGTCAGGCGGACAGTGCGGGTATCGGCACCGTCGCGCGTGACCAGGCAGCTGCGGACCGCCGCCTCGCGGCCCTCGCCGACGAGCTGGCGCGCCGCGACAGCGCCGCGAACGCCGAGCGGGAATCCCGTCGCCCCCTGATCTGGCTCCTGGCCATGACGCTCGGCGCTGTGGCTCTCGCGCAGCTCGCCGTCTACGTGATGGTCGCCCCGCCGGTCTGACACCTGCCGGTTCGTGCGGAGACGCAGCCCGGCTCAGGCGCGGGCGGGGCGGGCGCCGTAGGCGGACGCGAGGAACGCGGCATAACCGCCGGGGGTGCGCCCGATGCGTCGGCCCGAGGTGATGACGGGGGCGGCGAGGGTCGCCCGCACGTCCAGGTCCGCGAGGCGGGCCCGCGCCACGAGGTCGACGTCCTCGTGCTCGGCGAGGGCCGCGAAGCCCCCGATCCGGCGGTAGGCGTCGAGTCGGACGCCGAGGTTCGCGCCATGCACGTTGCCCGGGAGATGACCGGGAGGATGGGTCTCGAGCCAGCGCCGACGGCCGTCCTCATCGAGGTCGTCGAAGTCCGGACGCACCGTTCCGAGCAGCACGTCGACGCCGCTCGTCAGCGCGTCGAGGTGCACGGCGAGCCACGAGGGATCGACGCGCGAGTCGGCGTCCGTGGTCGCGAGCCAGCGGTGTGCGTCCGGGACCGACGTGGGTGAGGCGACCGCAGCCTCCGCTCCCGCACGCCGCGCCGCACCCACGTTCTGCTCCGCGATCTCGACCACCGTCGTGGCGAGTCCCGATGTCGCGACGACCTCCGCGGTGCCGTCCGTCGAGGCGTCGAGCACCACGACGACACCCACCTCCACGCCCGGCTCCGTGCCGAGCAGACGATCCCGGGCGAGGCGTAACGCCTCGAGGCACGCCCCGATGAGTTCGTGCTCGTCGTGCGCCGGCACGACGACGTCGATCCGTGTGGTGGGACGCCCCATCAGACGAGCCCGGCGTTGGCCGCGATCGACGGCTGCCCGTCGCGCACGAACACGTCCACGAGGATGTCGTCCTCCGCGTGATGTACCGAGCGGCGGCCGGGCCAGCGCGCGGCGATGCGCTCGTGCACGTCGGCGGCGTCGGTCACGGCGTCCTCGTCGGGGTGGCGCCAGTGGCACGCGACGAAGACGCCGTCGTCGCTCAAGGAGTCGAGCGCGCGGTCCACGGTGCGCTCCAGGTCGGCCGCGGAGAGGTAGTAGCCCACCTCGCTGAGCACGACGAGGTCGAACGCGCCGTCCGGCCATTCGTCGGGGACGGTGAGGCGCTCGAAGGTCGCCGTCGGGGCGTTCCAGCGCGCCTCCTGCAGGGGCGCCTCCGCGATGTCGACGCCCACCGTCGCGTCGCTGCGTTCCGCGAGTCGGGCGGTGAGCACGCCCGTGGCGCAGCCGAGTTCGAGCGTGCGGCGGAACCGCTCGCGGGGAAGCGCCGCGAGCAGGACGTCGCGCTTCCGCGCCTCGTACCAGGAGGTGAAGTCCCAGCCGCCCGGACGCCGCTCGTAGAACTCCTCGAACGAATCGCGACTGCGGGATTCGGTCGTGTCGTCGCTGGAGTGGTGCGCACGCTCGGGCGAGGGCGTGAGGAACAGCACCTCCGACGATCGGAGGAAGTGGCGCAGGTGGCGTTCGTCCACGATCGCCTCGTCACCGGCCGCGGGGGAGAGCGGCTCGGTCTGCGAGCGGTACGCGTCCATGGCGAGCTGTTTCGCGTACGACGCGTCGCCGTCGAGATCGACCCGCGCGGCGGACGACCAGGGGAGGGAATCGTCGGCGGGATCCGCCCAGTGCCACAGCCAGATCGGGTACTCGGCGAGATGCGCGCCGGTGCGCTCGGCGACCCGCGCGGCCGCCTCTCCGGCGACGCGGTGGTCGTGATGCCCGTCGCCCCGCCAGGGCGCGACGATGAGCGGACGCGCACCGGCGAACGAGACGGCGCGCGCGATCGCGTCCTCGATCTCCCGCTCGTGGGTCCCGGACCCGCCATCGGGCACACCGAGCGCGCGGTGCGCTGCGTCCGGATTCAGGACGCGGAGTGCCGCGCGGAACTCCGCGGCGCGCACGAGTGCGAGCTCCGACGTCGAGTGTGTCGGCGACTCCGGGTGCGAGTTCTCGCCGATGGTCACGAGCAGCACCTCGACGGGGATGCCACGAGCGTGGGCCAGCGCGATGAGGCCGCCGACGGCGAGACTCTCGTCGTCCGGATGCGGCGTCACCACCACCATGCGCGTCGCGTCGGCCCATCCGTCCCACGCCGGGACGTCGAGCTGCGCGAGGCGTGTGTCCCACTCGGCCGGATCCGTTCCGGGGTCGCGGTGGTCGAAGTCGATCATCAGAGTGCTCCGTCGAGGATCATGCGGCCGAGGCGGGCGAGGTCGCGCTCGCCGTGGTCCTGCTGCACGTACAGCTCGAGGTCGGCGACGCGCGCGAGGTAGGGGGCGTCGGCTGTGAGCGGGGCCGGCCCGAGCGTCGCGACGGTGCGGGACCGGATTGCGTCCACTCGTCCGCGCACGGTGGAGCGCACGCGCTGGGCGATCGCCGCGCCTCGTCGTCCCTCCACGAGTCCCGCTTCGACGGCGCGGGCCGCCTCGGCGACGGCGTTCTCCGCGGCAGCGATGTCGACGGCCGACGATCCGAGCGCCGCGAGCGCGAGCTCCGAGTCGGGCTTCCGCTGCGCGTGGGCCTGGAGGGCATCGACGAGTCCGATCGCTCCGCCCCACCAGCACGCCGCCACCCCGATGCCGCCCCACGCGAAGCCGGGGCGATCGACGTACCAGCCGGCGTCGCCGACCGGCTCCGCAGGCACGTTGGCGACGTCGACCGGGCCAGAGGGGACGAGCGGCATGCCGCGCGCGAGCCACAGGTGATCGTTCGCGGTCACGCCGGGGTGCCGGAGGTCGACGCGGAAGAGGCGCCGCTCTCCTGAGGGAGTGTGGGCGGTGAGGAGGGCGTGGGAGAGGGCGGACGCGAGGGAGCACCACGGCTTCCGCCCCGTGAGCGTCCACGATCCGTCCTCGGACGGCGTCGCAACGAGTCGGTCGCCAGGGGCCTCCGCCGCGAACACGCCGAAGCGGTCGCCGTCGTCGGCGATCGGCATACCCGCCTGGGCGAGGATGCCGAGGGCGTCGAGGTGGGGTTCGACCACGCGGGCCACGGTCACGTCGCCTGCCGCGATCGCGCCGAGCCCAACGAAGAACCGTCCGGCGTTGTCCTGCTCGAGCAACCCGATCGTGCGGTGTGCGAGCCCGGCGACGTTGAGCGCGCGCTCGACGGAACCCGCGGCGTCGGCGGCCGCCGATCGCAGGCTCTGCTGCTGGGCCTCGTCGAGCACATCGGTCGGCCACGCCGTCGACGTCATGACGGTGCTGGTCGTCACTGTGTCGGTCGTGCCTGTGCTGGTCGTCAGCGCCACGGCGATCCACCTCTCATCGGTCTCACCCCGCAACGGTACGGCGCGAAACGACCGCCACCGTGGGCTTGACGTCTGCGCGGATCACCGACAGCACGAACGGTGCACGTCGATAGGCGCTCCGTAGACTCCCTCCATGGCGATGTCCGACTACGTTGCATCGATCCGTTCCCGCATCGGGACCGACCTGCTCCTGCTCCCGGGCGTCACCGCGGTGATCCGGGACGGCGACCGATTCCTGCTCGCGCGGCACCGCCACTCGGGGCTCTGGAGCCTCATCGGCGGAGGAGTGGAGCCCGGCGAGGAGCCGGCAGAGGCCCTCCTGCGTGAGGTCCTCGAGGAGACGGGCGCGCACATCCGCATCCGAGGCATCGTCGGCGTCTACGGCGGCGAGCCCATGATGATGACCTATCCGAACGGCGACAACGTCGGCTACATCACGACCGCCTACGACTGCGAGCTGCTCAGCGAGGCGATCCCCGACATGGAGGAGCTCCTCGAGCTGGGCTGGTTCCACCGCGACGCGATCCCGACCCTGCCGCGCCGCGACTGGATCGACCGCGTCATCGCCGACGCGCCTCCTCCGGCCGATCGTCAGCCGGCCGCGGGCAGGTAGGGCTCGAGCCACCCCAGCGTGCCGTCCCGGACGGGTACCTGTACGGTCTCCGAATCGGAACCGACCGACACGGTGATGTCGGCGAGCGCGCCCGGCCTCGCGTCAGCGGTGTCGAACAGGGTCGGGTTCTCCTGAAACGCATACTGCTGGCCGGGCTCGAGGGCGACGACGACCTCGTCGTCCTCATCCGACAGCATCACCTCGACACTCGACTCGGACTCGTTGAGGAGCACGCCGATGAGGCGCGCGGGTTCGGACTCGCCACGTGTGACCACGAGCAGATTGCCCACCTCCACGGGCCCCGCCTCGGCGTTCGCTCCGAGGTTGATCGCTTCCTTCTCCTCAGGTGGTAGCTCCGACGTTCCGGCGCAGCCGGACAGGCCCGCCGCAACGATCACGAGAGAGACGATGCTCGCTCGACCTCGGGGGAAGGGGTGATCTGAGGGCCTGTTCATCGGCTGTTCTCCTGTTCAGGTCGGTGTGCGGCGGAGGCGGAGGCGGAGTCGTCGTCGGTCGAGGGTCGTCATCCGACAGGACTCGCGGTCTCCACCCGTTCGGGCACTCATATTCGCCGCGCCCGACGCGGGCACGCAAGGGCCGCCCGAGCAGACGAGCGTCATGCGACGATGATCATTTAGAGGGATGGGAGCGCTACGGGCCTGCGGGCGCCTCGGTCCGGCGGACGACCGCCACCTCGCCACTCGCCGTCGCTTCCGTCCCATTGGGAGTACGGTGATCGAGGTCTCGCGGGGCGCGGACCGGAACGTCGTCGGAGGTCGAATGCGCACGGGGCTCGTCGGGGCTGGGCTGCTGCTCGTCGGTGCGGTGCTCGCGCTCGTCACCGGCACGCCCGTGGACGACCTCCTGGCGCTCGGCGAGCGCATCTGGCCGGTGCTGCTGTTCGTCGTCGCGATCACGGTCGTGACCGAGCTGGCCGCGGAGGCCGAGGTGTTCCGTGTGGTCGCCGAGAAGCTCGCCCGGCTGGGCCGCGGGCGGACGGTCGTGCTGTGGGCGTTCATCGTCGTGTTCGCCACGGTGAGCACCGCCTTCCTCTCCCTCGACACCACGGCGGTGCTGCTCACTCCCGTGGTCGTGCTCCTCGCCCGGCACATCGGCGTCAACCCGATCCCGTTCGCGCTCACGACGGTGTGGCTCGCCAACACGGGTTCCCTCTTCCTCCCGGTGTCGAACCTCACGAACCTGCTCGCGGAGCACAAGCTCGACGGTGTCGGGGCGTTCGGGTTCGCGGCGCTCAGCATCGTGCCGGCGCTCGTGGCGGTCGCGGTCCCCGTCGTGGTCCTCGGGATCGTCTACCGGGAGGAACTCGCGCGCTCCTACGAGGTCGACGTCGGCGGTCCGGTCGCCGACCCGGTTCTGTTCCGGTGGTCGGCCGTCGTGCTCGTCCTGCTCGTGCCCGCGCTCGTCTCCGGGCTCGAGGTCTGGATCCCGGCTCTCGTGGCCGCCGTCGTGCTCTCGATCGTGTTCGTGGTGCGCCGCCGGGAGGTGCTGCGCTTCTCGCTCATCCCGTGGCAGCTCGTGGTCTTCGCCGCGGGGCTCTTCCTCACCGTGGACGCAGCGCGGGGCTTCGGGTTGACGGCCGTCGTCGAGGCTCTCGCCGGATCGGGTTCCGCCCCGGCGGACCTCCTCCGGGTCGCCGGGGTCGGTGCCGTGGGGGCGAACCTCCTCAACAACCTGCCCGCGTACCTCGCTCTCGAACCCGTCGGCACGTCGCCTGAGCGACTCGTCGCGCTGCTCATCGGCGTCAACGCCGGTCCGCTCGTGACGCCGTGGGCGTCGCTCGCCACGCTTCTGTGGCACGAGCGACTCCGAGGCCTGGGCGTGGAGATCTCGTGGTGGCGGTTCGCGGGGCTCGGCCTCATCGTCGCGCCGCTCACGGTGGGGGCGGCGACGCTCGCGTTCGCGCTCACGCGGTGACGATCCCGCTACCACCCGGAACCCGAAAATCAAATAGCTAGCTTGTCTAGCTATTTGTATGCCAAGATCGTGTATGGCATCGAAACGGATGCCGCGCCTCCACAGAGAAGGGCGACGTCATGAGCCTCACCGCACCGTCTGACCTCCCGGTCGCCGAGACTCCGATCGACGCCGCCGAGACCGTCCCGGTGGATTCCGCCGACACCCTGCACGACCCGCTCTCTCCGGCCGTCACCGCGCTCATCGCCGCCGCAGCCCTCGCGTTGTCCGTGGTGTGCGCGACGCTCCTCCTCACTTTCGCCTCCACCGGGCTCGAGCCGCTGACCGCGCCAGACGGTCCCGCCACGATCGGTGTGTTCTTCGGCCTCTGAGGCGGAGGCGCGCGCGATCCGCTGCGGCCGCGCCGGGCCGTAGGCTTGCGGCATGCCCTCCGAGAAGCGGTTCACGCGCGGTCCCGACGTCGAACACACCCGCACGGACGTGGTCGCGATCCTCTCAGCGATCGCCGGTGCTCTCGCGCTCGCGTGCTTCCTCATCCCGCCGCTCTGGGTCATCTACGTGGCGCTCGCGCTCGCGGTCGCCGGTTTCCTCCTCGGCCTGCGCTCGCGCAAGCGGCTGCAGGCCGACCCCACCCTCGGCGGCGCCGGCCTCTCGGCCTTCGGGTTCCTGGCCTCGATCATCGTGCTCATCGTGCGCCTGCCCGTGCTCGTCGTCGACATCGCGGCGCTCGCCGGCCTCAGCTGAACCCGGGCACCCGATCGGGGCGCGAGTCCCGTAGCATTTCCGGCATGGCCTCCGATCGCTCAGACGACATCGATCACCTCGACTTCGAAACGCCGAGCGACATCGAACGGCGCTTCGCCGCCGCCCAGCAGGCACCGCGCCAGACCCCCCGCCCGTCGCCGCACCCGGAGCTCGCCGACGCGGACGTCGACGACGACGGCTCCACCCGCCTGCCCGGCCATCACATCCGACGAGCCGTCGTGATCCTCGTGGCGCTCCTCCTGCTCGTCGCGCTGTTCCTCTCGAGCGGCGTCCTCGGACTGTTCCGTCCGGCCCAGGAGCCTGTGGACGACGGCGACCGGGGAGTGAACGCCTCGAGCCCGGAGTCGGCCGCACCCGTGTCGTCCGCGTTCGTGCCGGCCGGCCGCTGAGGTCGTTGCGTCTCGCTGAGCGGGGAGCGACGATGCTGACCGCACTCCGATGCTGACCGTCGGCGTCGACCTCGCCGCTGAGCCGCGAGGAACCGCCCTCGCGGTGGTGCGCTGGGCGGACGGCGCGGCCGTCGTCGAAGACCTCGTCGTCGGGGTGACCGACGGACCCATCGTCGACGCCGCCCGGCATGCGGACAAGACGGGGATCGACTGCGCGCTCGGCTGGCCCGACGCGTTCGTCTCCTTCGTCGCCGGTCACGCCGCGGGAGAGGACGCCGGACCGGAGGCCGACGGCGGGATGGACTGGCGCCGCACGCTCGCCTATCGGGAGGCGGATCGTCGCGTCCGGGAGCTCACGGGCCGCTGGCCGCTCAGTGTGTCGACGGACAGGCTCGGCCTCACGGCGATGCGCTGCGCCGGCCTCGTCGCTCGTCTGCGCGATGTCGGCGTGGACGTGGACCGGAGCGGCTCCGGCGGGATCGCCGAGGTGTACCCGGGCGGCTCGATGCGACTCTGGGGCATCCGAGTCGACGGCTACCGCACGGACGCCGACCGGCGGGCCGAGGCCGTCGAGGCGCTAACGACCGCCGCACCGTGGCTCGACCTCGGCGGATGTCTCCCGCTCCTCCGCGGATCGACCGATGCGTTCGACGCCCTCGTCGCGGCGCTCGCGACCCGGGCAGCGGCTACCGGTCGGGCAGACTCTCCGCCGCCGCACCTCGCGGAGACCGCCGCGCGCGAGGGCTGGGTGGCCCTCCCCACGACTCCGCTCGCCGAGCTCCCCTTCCCGTGATGCTCGTCGCGGACGAGGACCCTTCCCTCAGCGAAGATCCGACGAGGGGGCGAGCCGCGGTTCGCGTCTCACACCGGCCCCAAGGGCGAGCACGAAGGCGGCTACCGTCGCGAGGCCGCTGACGACGAGCAGCGGCGTGGCCCACGGCGACGCGTCCGCTCCGCTGATCGCGAATGTGTCGGCCAGGGACATGCCCATCGAGAAGGACGTGAGCCAATACGCGGGTGCCCCGAACGCGAGGATCGTCGCGACGCCGGCCGCGATGAGCACCGGACGAGGGGCGGGCATCCAGAGCGCCACGACGAGGAGGGCCATCGCGAGCGAGACGCCGACGGAGGACAAACCGATCACCCAGACGTGAGCGCCGGGCCACCACTCTCCGGCCGCCTGCATGGTCGCGTAGACCTCGTCGAGCGTCAGCCCGGACGGTGCCGCGGCGAGGGGATTCCACACGAGGATCTGCAGCACCATGACGAGCGCGTACGCGGCGACGAGCACGACACCGACGGCCGCGACCCCCACCGCTTGCCGACGCTCCCGAGACATCCCCACGCCCACACCATAGCTCCCGCGAGGGCGACGGGCGACGCGTCAGGTGCCGAGGGGGCTCGCGCGGCGGACGATGTGGGAGTGCTCGCGAACGGAGGGCAAGCGCCGGCGGTGCAGCACGAACTCGCGGGCCGCGAGCGCGCGGCGCTTGATCCCCCATTCCGTGACCTTGAGGAGCGACTCGGTCACGATGTCGCCGCCCATCTTCGAGACGCCGTTCACGCGCTCGGTGAAGGTGATGGGCGCCTCGATCACGTCGAGCCCCGCCTGGAGCGCGCGCCACACGAGGTCGAGCTGGAAGCAGTAGCCGTGCGACTCGACGCCGTCGAGGTCGAGGCCCGCGAGCGCCGTCGACCGGTATACGCGGAAGCCGCCGGTGGCGTCCTTCACGTCGATGCCGAGAGCGAGACGTGCGTAGAGGTTGCCCCCTCGGCTCAGGATCTTGCGGCGGAGCGGCCAGTTCTCTACGCGCCCTCCCGGCACCCAGCGCGAGCCGAGGACGAGGTCGTTCGACGCGGCGAGCTCGAGCATCTCGGGCAGCGCCTCGGGGTGGTGGGAGCCGTCGGCGTCCATCTCCACGAGGAACTCGTATCCCCGCTCGATGCCCCACGCGAAGCCGGCGAGGTACGCGCGGCCGAGACCTTCCTTGCCGGCGCGGTGCAGAACGTGCACGTGGCCGTCGCGGGCCGCGAGGGCGTCGGCGAGGTCGCCCGTGCCGTCGGGGGAGGCATCGTCGACGACGAGCACGTGGGAGTCCGGGGTGGCCGCGCGCACGCGAGCGACGATCCAGTCGAGGTTCTCGGCCTCGTTGAAGGTGGGGATGATCACGAGTGTTCCGGGCATGTCGTCCTCCTGCTTTCGGGTAAGTGTTCGGGATGCTGCTGTGGGTCGGATCGGCCCCGACTGTGTGTCGACAGTGGGAATTGCTCGGAGTGCTCAGCCGCCGTCGGTGACGAGCGTCGCGAAGACCACGAGGTTGTCGACGTAGTGGCCGGTCGAGGCGTCGTAGTCGCCGCCGCACGTGATGACGCGCAGCTGCGGGGTGGGGGTGGACTTGTAGACCTCGGAGGTCGGGAAGTCGGCCTTCGACGCGCTGAGCGATCCGTCGACGCGGTACGTGTCGACGGTGCCGTCGGAGAGCGTCACCTGGATCTCGTCACCCTCCGTGAGGGAAGCGAGGTCGAGGAACACGGCCGGTCCGTAGGGGGAGTCGACGTGGCCCGCTATGACCGCGGGACCCACATCGCCGGGAACGACGCCCTTCGAGTACCAGCCGGCCTTCTCCCACGCCACGGGCGGCTGGATGCGTCCGTCGCTCTCGAGGCCGAGGGTCTCGAGGTCGGTGTCGACGCCGATCGACGGGATCGCGACGCGCGTGGGGGTGAGGCCGCGTGCGGCGTTCGACTCGGTCGTGCCGAGGTCGGGGTCCTGGAACCCGCCGGCCGCGCCGACGCCGGGGGACGTCGTCGCGGGCGGCGCATCGGCGGGTTCGGCGCTCTGCGAGCCGGTTCCGCACGCGCTCAGCAGGAGCGTCGCGGCGATCGCGGCGGCTGCCGCGACGAGACCGAGCGGGGAGCGCCCGCGCCGCACGCCGATCACGACCCGTCTCCGTCGTCAGTGCCGTCGTCGGCACTGTCGTCACCCATGGGAGCGCAGCCTCCGTAGACGTCCGACTCGAGCATCGCCCGGCCGAGTACCGACCACGCCGCCCCGTAGTACGTGGGGGACTGGGCGGCGAGGCTCGTCGCGGCGTACAGGTCGGAACCGGCTCCGGCGTAGTCCTCCATGGAGGCGCGCGCGGCGGCCCGAGCGACGTAGCCGAGCGGGTGCTGCGCCTGGCCGAGCGCCGCACCGCCGAGGTCGAGCTCGGCGGCGAGCGGATCGGTGAGGCCGAGCGTCTGCGCGAGATCACCCGCGAGCGCGCGGTCGGCGGGGTCGCACGACTCCGCGTACCTGAGCGGGAGACGTGCCGCGTCGTAGCCGTAGCGGACGGACTTGCCCGTCCCGGCGGCGCCCGGCATGGGCTCGACGCGACCGTCGCCGTGCACCTGCGCCCAATCGGGCGGCAGGGGGCTCTGCTCGAGCAGCGTCGTCGTCACGGCGGCGCTGCCCGCGGAGACCTCGTCCCACCGGGGGTCGCCCGTCGCGTCGGCGAGCACCGCGAAGGCGGCGGGCGACGCGTACGACGGGTTGTACTGGTAGGGGTCGGCGGCCGCGGCCCAGAGCCCGGGCACGAGGATGCGTCCCACCTCGGTCTCCACGGTCATCGTGTCCGCGACGGTCGTCGCGAGCTCGACGCCCGCGGCCGTGTAGTCCGCGTCTCCCCAGGTCTCGCCGGCGACGACGAGGGCGCGAGCGGCGTCCACGTCGGCGTCGGACGCCGGCTCGTCGTCGACGATCGCACCGTCGGCCCACTGCCAGGCGAGGAGCCCGTCGGGACGCTGGAGGTTGTCCTGCGTCCACGACCAGATCTTCGAGAAGGCCTGCTCGTCGTCGGCCGCGAGCGCGATGAGGAGGCCGTAGGCCTGCCCCTCCGAGACGGTGTCGCCGCCCTGGTCGTGGCGCACGACCCGCCCGTCCTCCACCCATTCGGCGAGGAAGGCGTCGGCGGAGTCCGCGAGGGTCTCCTCCGGGTCGGGCGTCTCGGTGGCGGAGGGAAGCGGGGTGGACTCGCTCGCCGCCGGACCGCCAGGCGACGGGGGCGCGAGCAGCACGACCGCGGCGACCGCCACGATGGCCGTGGCGAACACCGCTCCGATCGCGATGATGATCCGGCTGCGCGAGGTCATCGGGACTCGGTTCCCTCCGTCACGTGCACGGCCGCGGCGTTGCGCCGACGGACCACGAGGGTCACGGCGACTCCGAGCGCGAGGGCAGCGGCGATCCCGCCGGCGATGCCGGCGGCGTCCGTGTCGTCACCGTGGGTCGCCGCCCATCCGCCACCCGTGTCGACGCCGTCCTGCGGGGTCGTTCCGGGGGCCGCTGCATCGACGACGGCCTTGACGGTGGTGCCGCCGTCGGCCGTGTCGAGCACGAGGAGGGTGTTCACGGTCCCGCCGCCGAGCTGGACGTCGGCGGTGCCCGTGGCGTCGCCGCTCAGCTCGAGCGTCCACGGTCCGGCGGGCACGGTGGCGTAGCCGGTGGCCGCGCCCTGCTCGGCGCCCTCGGCGATGGCGATGCCGGTCGACGTCGAGATGTCGACGCTCTCGGCGACCGTCGACGCCTGGATCACGCGGATGCGCGAGTCGCCGTCCGCGGGGTTCTCGAGGTCGTCCTCGTACACGGCGGTCTTGAGGTCGTCGTTGGTGCCGTAGGCGGCGACCGTGATGGGCTCGCCCTCCTCGACCGTGACGGACTGGGAGATCACGGGGTCGCTGTCGGCCGCGGCGCCCGACGGCACCATCGAGACGACGTACGTCCCGGGGTCGAGGGCGAGGTAGTCGGAGATCTGACCGTACGTGATGTCCTCGAGCTCGTAGAGGACGTCACCGCCGGAGAGCGCCGTGAGGCGCACGTCGACGGACTTCGTGTCGGGGGAGAGGTGCGTGATGCGGGCCCAGCCGTCGGTGGGGGCCGCGGCGTTCGCGGCGACGGCTCCTCCCAGGCTGAGGGCGCCGGCCATGAGGCCGCCGAGCGCCGTGGTCGCGGCGATCCTGCCCAGTCGGGAGGATCGTGAGGATCGGGTGGTGCGGGTGGTGGTGGATCGGTCGGCCATGATGGCTGTTCCTTTCATCCGGGTGAGCGGGTTCGTGGTCGTGGGGGTGGCTGTTCGGGTCGAGCGGTCGAGGGTCATCCGGTGACTCCGGAGATCAGTCCGGCCGGCTCGTCGATCGAGAAGGTGGCGAGGACGCCGCCGTCGACCGTGGACACGGAGCGGGCGGCCGTCACACCGGAGAGGTTCGAGAGCCACCGGGTCGCCTCGTCGGCGCCCGCGGTCGTGGTCGTCGGCTCGCCGTCGACGGAGGAGACGAGCACCTGACGCCGCACGGCGTCTCCCTCGCCCTCGCTGATCGGGAAGTCGGCGACGGTGACCTCGGAGGTCACGGCGTGCTCGGCGAGCGCGAGGATGATCCGGGAGTCGACCATGCCGGCCTCGAGGAGCGAGCGGCTCTCGCCCGTGAGGGTGACGTTCGGGTTCTGCGCGAGCGCGGACCCCGCGGCGGCCCGGGCGTCGATCGACGCCTGCGCGTCGGCCTCCGCCTGCTCGAGACCGTTCGGGTCGACCTTGCGCACGTCGACCTGCGTCGATCCCTCACCGAAGCTCGCGACGACGACCGAGTTGGCGATCGTCTCGCTCACCTGCGGGAACGCGGTGGGGAATGTGCGCATCGAGTCCGTCGTGATGACGTAGTCGACGTCCTGCCAGCCGTTCGGGAGCGTCTCGGCGACGGCCGGGTCGGTGTCGACCTTGTAGTACCAGATCACGTCCTCGCGGTCGAAGCCGGCACGGACGAGGTCGACCCACATGGCGTCGTCGACGACGAGCGTCGAGTCGCGCTGCACGTTCGTCTCCACCCACTGCTCGGCCTGCCGCATGGGCTGGTCGAGGTCGGCGAGGAGGAAGCCGCGCAACTGCGTCGTCCACAGGGGCACGATGGCGACGACCGCCGCCGTGGCGATAGCGATCCAGGCGGTGCGTCCGATCCGGCCGCCGCGTCCCGAGCGCTTCCAGGTGCGGATCGCGCGATCCGTGACACCCGCCACGAGGAGCGCGGCGAACGGGATGAGCATGATGATGTACGGCACGGGGAGGTAGCCGCCCGGTCGGAACATGAACGCCGTGAGCGCGAGCACGAGGATCGCGAACGGGCGCAGCTTCCGCACGAAGAGGGCGGCGACGGCTGCCGCGACTCCGGCGATGATGAACGCGGGGTCGAGCTGCCACCACATGCCGAGGGTGCGGTTGATGAGGCTCTCGGGGTCGAAGACCGATCCGCTCGACTCGCGGCTCGAGAGCTGGAAGGCGATGCCGTCGAAGAGGCTCACGCGGTTGGATCCGGGTGCGACCTCTCCCTTCACGAGGGCGAGCGCCAGGTAGGAGCCGCCCACGAGGACGAGCACGCTCGACGCGACCGTGAGGGTGTACCGGCGGGTCGCCTTCGAGGCGGTGCGCCACATGAGGAACGCGAGCAGGGGGAGGGCCAGGAGGTAGGTCTCCTTGCTCAGGACCGCGATCCCGAACGCGAGGGCGCTGCCGGCGAACGCCGCCAGCTGGTTGCGCCGCGACATCGCGAGGAGGATCGCGGCGAGCAGCCACACCGTCGCGATGTTGTCGAGGTACACCGAGCGGTGGAACTGCACGGCGAGCGGGGAGAGCGCGAAGATGAGCGACGCGACCGTCGCGGCGGGCCGGGAGAACGAGAGCCGGCGGGCCAGGAACCACACCAGCACCACGGCGACGAGGGTGAAGAACACCATCGCCTCGCGGGCGGCGAGCACGGCCACGTCGTACCGGTCGAAGGCCCCGGTGAGGCCCGTGTACGCGGCGATCTGGATCCAGCCGACGGGCGGGTGGTCGTACCAGTAGGTGTAGTGGGTGAGCTCGCCGAAGGCGCCGATCGACCACGCCTGGGCCGTGTAGGTGCCCTCGTCGTCGATGCGCTGCGGGGATCCGCCCATGTTGATCAGCTGGATCACGGCGGAGACGAGCACGGTCGGGAGGAGCCAGGCGAGGGTCCTCGCGTGGTGGCGCAGGAATCCGCCGGCTGACGCGATCGGGTTCCAGCCCCGGCCCGATCCGCCGTCGCCTGCGGAGTCGTCCACGGGCCCGGGCAGTCGGGAGGAGGGGGAGCCGGCGGCCGGCCGGGGGTTCCGGTCGGTGCCGGGGCGGTCGAGGGTGCTGGTCATCGGTCGTTCTCCGTCGAGTCGGTGCCGGGGGCGGCGGTCGTGGTGGAACGGGAGGGGGCTGCGGCACCGACGAGTTCGGTGCGCTCTGCGCGGGTGGGCGCGTCGGCGGCGTCACGGTGGGCGCCGGTGTGCTCGGTCTTCTCCCACGAGTTGTCGCCCTTGAGCTGGCGGAACACGGCGCGAACCGCGGCGCCCGCGAGGAACACCTGGTACGGGAAGGTGCCGAGCACGAGCTTCACGTAGTCGATGAAGCGCGGCTTGCGGCCGTAGAGGCGGCCGAACTCGGCGAGCCCGGCGATCTCCGCCGCCACCGTGATGACGGTGGGGACGAGAGGCAGGAAGGTGAAGAGCGCAATCGGCGTCGGCACCTTGGTGACGAGTACGAGCACGATCGAGATCGGCACGAGGATCCCGGTGATCGCCTGCAGGAACGGCATCGAGAGGAGGTACCGGGCGAAGCCGCGCTGACGACGCGTGGGGAGCTTCTTCCATTCGCCCTTGCCGAGCACCTGGAGGAAGCCCTGGTTCCAGCGCGTGCGCTGCTTGTAGAGGCTCGTGAAGGTTCCGGGCGTCTCCTCGCGCGTCACGACGTCGGGGGAGTAGGCCACGACGACCTTCGCGCCGGCGCTCGAGAGCCGAACGCCGAGCTCGCAGTCCTCGGCGAGGCAGTTCGCGTCCCAGCCGTCGGACCAGTCGAGCCATTCGCGCTTCACGAACACGGTGTTGCCGCCGAGCGGGATGAAGCGGGACTTCGCGTGGAAGTGCAGGCGGGAGCGGAACCAGAAGTAGTACTCGAGCACGTTGCGCAGCGACCACCAGCTGGACTGGAAGTTCATGAGCTGCACGCCGCCCTGCACCACGTCGGCGCCGGTCTCCTTGAAGCGCGTGTCCACGAGGGAGAGGAGGCGCGGGTGCACCTCGTCCTCCGCGTCGAACACGCCGACGACGTCACCGGTGGAGACGGTGAGGGCCAGGTTGAGAGCCTTCGGCTTGTTCTTCGGCACGCTGTCGTCCACGATCACGCGGATGAGCTCCGGGTGACGGGCGGCGGCCTCGCGGGCCACGAGCTCGGTGCCCGGGTCGTCGTGACCGACGATCGCGATGATCTCGAAGTTCGGGTGCGTCTGGGTGGCGAGACGGTCGAGCGTCTGGCCGAGCACCTCCTCCTCGTGTCGCGCGGGGACGAGGAGCGTGAAGCGGTGCACGGGGCGCGACGGCTTCGCGGGGAAGCGCGTGGCCGAGAGGCTCGACGCGTCGCGCCAGGCGTGCAGCATCCACCAGAGCGTCGTCACGGCGATGGCCGTGAGGCCGATCGCGACGAGGATGAGGGCGGAGTAGCCGAACCACTGGCCGATGCTCCAGTCGGGCAGGCTCAGGCCGAAGCTCGCGGCTCCCGACGTGTCGGTGGCCGGGGCCGGGGCGGGCACGGCCGGCTCGGCCGGGGCTGAGGGAGTGAGCAGCGGCGCCGGCTCGTCGTCGGTCGCGGTGCGGAGGCCGGCGGTGGGGAGGAGGGTGTTGACGAGCGCGGTCAGGGTGAGGGGCGGGGTCATCGGATTCCTCGGGTTTCGGATGTGAAGGGTGCAGGGAGGGTGAGGGACTGCGACCGGGTCGGGGTCGCGGTCTCGAACGGGGTGACGCCGCGCCGGTGAGGACCACCCGTTCGGGGGGTCGTTCGGGGTTCGGCGGTTTCCGGATGGGTCGGGTCGGGCTCCGAGGTGCCGTCGTCTCCCGTGCGCGCGGGCCGGAAGACGACGAAGCGGTAGCCGAGATAACGGAAGGCGGTTCCGAGCACGAGGCCGATCCCGTTCCCCGAGATGTTGTCGGCGAGCTGCGAGGTGAACCCGAGCACGTAGTGGGAGATGAAGAGGCACGCGGCGGCGATGAGCAGTCCGCCGACGTTCATGACGGCGAACAGGGCGGCCTCGCGGACGACGTTGCCGTTCCGCGTGGCACGGAACGTCAGCAGCCGATTGCCGATCCAGGCCACGACGGTCGCGACGGCGACCGACGCGACCTTCGACCAGATCGGGGACCCCTCGAGCACCGTGGCGCGCAAGAGGTTGTAGACGCCGATGTCGACGATGAACGCGATCGCACCGACCCCGCCGAACGTGGCGAGAGAGGCGATCGTGGCCTTCCAGCGCGTCAGGACGCGCGCCATCGCCGCGATCCCCGACCGGGTGAGGGTCGAGGGCGCAGGGACGCTGCCTGTTTGAGGAGTACTCGAATTCGCCGACATGTGGGTGTGTCCGTACCCCCCGAACGGGCCGGTTTGGTATAAACCCTCACTTTCAGGAAACGTTCACCTCCCCGAAACACCGAAAGGGCTACTCCCGAGCGAGGGCGCCACCTACACCTAGCGCCCTCGGTAGCGAACTGCAGCCCTCGCGTGATGAGGCCCCCACGGGGGAGTGGCCGGTCTCGTGCGGTCGCCATAGGGTGGGCGCAGACGATCGAGCACCGCCGAGCCCGGGAAAAAGCCATGACGACGATCTCCTCCGACCTCACAGCCGCCGACGAGGACGACCCGCGGCGGACGCAGGCGCGCGTAGCGGGCCGCGCGATCCTCCTCCTCCCCGTGGAGGCCGTCGCCGTCGGTGCGCTCGGCGGTCTCGTGACCCTCCTCCCGCTTCTCGTCCCGCCGCTCGCTGCCGGTCTGCCGCCGGCCATCCAGGTGCCGTCCACGGTCTCCGCCGCCTTCGCCGCCGCGATCGTCGGCATCGGCTACAGCCTGCTGGCGGGGATCGGTTCCGTCCTCGGAGCGCTGGCCGGTCGGGCGCTCATCCGACGACGCCCGGTCGGGGGAGCGGCCGCGGGCGCGGGGCTCGGAGCTCTCGCAGGTGCCGCGCTCGTGGTCTCGGGCGCTGTCGACGGTCCGAGCCCGCTGCTCTGGGCGCTCGCGGTGATCGCCGCAGCTCTTGCCGCCGGCTTCGTCGTCGCCGCCTCGCGCGCCATCCACGCGCGCAACCCGTTCTGAGCGACGCCATGACCGCACGACTCGCGTTCACGGGCGCCGTCTTCCACTGGCGAGGTCCCTCGCCGTTCCACTTCGTCCGTGTGCCGCCGGACGAGGCCGAGCTGATCGCGTCTCTCGCGCCCGTCGTGTCGTACGGCTGGGGCATGATCCCCGTCGCCGCGCGCATCGGGGGCACGGAGTGGAGGACGTCGCTCTGGCCGAAGGACGGCAGCTACCTCCTGCCCGTCCGGGATGCCGTCCGCCGGGCGGAGGGAATCGCTCTCGACCACGTCGTCGAGGTCGTCATGGACATCGTCGGCTCCTGAGCCGTAGGGTCGCGGGCCCGGCCTCAGACGAGGAGCCGGCCGAGCTCCTCTGCTCCGTTCTCGAGCATCTCGAGGACGTCGCCGGGCTGCTCGATGCGGGAACGGGGCGCGGCGAAGCACACACTCGCGACAAGACGGCCGCCTTCGTCCCGGATGGGTACGGCGAGACAACCGAAGCCGGGTACGAGCTCGTCGACCTGCCGCGCGAATCCCGCTCTACGGGTGTCCTCGACGATGGCGGCGACCGACCGCGTCGAGCGGGTCGGCGTCTCGGAGACGTCCCGCTCGGCGAGCAGCAGCCGCCCCATCGCCGACGCGTCCCACTCCCTCACGATGCGGCTCTCGTCCGAGAGGGGGAAGTCCTCGTCCACATCCACGACGGCGATCCGGTCCGTGTCGTACCGAGCGAGGTGCACGCCGCCGCGAATGCCCGACCGCAACCGCGTCATGACCTCGCGCGCCGCCCGGGGCGGCGGAGACGGCGCCACGAGGTGGGCGAGCTGGAGGACCTTCCGACCGAGTGTGAAGCCCGTGAGGTCGGGCATACGCACGAGGTACTCCTCCTGCACGAGCAGGTTGATGAGCCTGTACGTCGTGGCGCGCGGCATCCTCAGCGCGTCGGACAGCTCGCGCGCCGTGACCCCTGCGCCGCGAGCCGCGACCTCTTCGAGCACGGCGAGGGCGCTGTGGATCGCCTTCGGTTGACGCGCGCGGAGGTCGTCGACGAACGGACGGGACGGGCGGTCGTTCCCGGGATCGTCACCGCGTTCCGTCGCGTCGGGTGCACGCCCCGCGTCGCTCACCGTCACCCTCCGCCGGACCGTTCCGTCCCTCCGGATCGGAGGGCTCCACCGAGCACGTCGCTCGCGATGGGCTCGTCGTGCACGCCGATGCGGTGTCGCAGTCCCGGCACGCTCCGGTGCCGCAAAAGCGCCCAGGCGAGGCCGGCGACCATGACGGCGAGGAACACCCACACGCCGAGCGAGCGTTCGCTCCGGGACTCCTCGCCGAGGAACACGACGAGGACGCCGAGGAGGAGCGCGACCGTCACGATGGAGCGCACGACCGGCGGCCACGTCAGCTCGCCGATGCGCCGCAGGAACACGGGGGCTGCCGCGCAGACGAGGACGTATGCGGTGATGTATCCGCCGGCCGCCACGACGATGAGCACCTGCATCGTGTCCCAGACGCCCGCGCCGGCGAGGGCGGCGACGACGGGGATCGAGGCGACGAGCGGCGTCGACGCCACGACGGCGACGAACGGCGTCCGGAAGCGCGAGTGGGTGTTCCCGAGTACCGCCGGCGCGAGCCCCTCCCGCCCCATGGAGAAGAGCACGCGCACGAGGGCCGTCATCGACGCGATCGCGCACGCGACGAACGACGCGGTGATGCTCGCATCGAGCAGCACCCCCACCCATTCGACCCCGAACGCGGAGGCGAGCTGGTCGACCGGCATGACGCTCTCGGACATCGTCTCGCCGATGACTTCGAAGCCGAGAACGAAGCTCGTGCTCGACAGGACGTAGACGGCGCCGGAGACGATGACCGTCCAGACGATCGCGCGGGGAATGCTGCGGAACGGAGTGCGCGCCTCGACACCGAGGGCTGCGGCGCTCTCGAAGCCCACGAAAGCCGTGAGGCCGAGGACCACGCCGACGGCGAGAGACGAGGGCGAGACCGCGGCGGGCGACAGCGCGCTCCAGTCGGCGCGCGGAGCGATCGCCTGCAGGAGCACGACGACGAGAGTGAGGATGATCGCGACGGAGACGGCCTCCACGACGAGTGCCACACGCGTCGAGACGCGGATGCCGCGAGCCAGCACGAGGGCGACCCCCGCCGCGATCGTGGCGATCGTCACCCCGAGGACGAGGGGAGACGTGTCCACTCCGGGGACGACGCGCGCGAGCAGGGCGGCCGCATAGGTTCCGGCGCCGCCGAGCGCGAACATCGAGACGAAGCCGTAACCGGTGAGCAGGGCGATCCCGGTGACGAACGACGCCCGCGTACCGAGGCCCTTCGCGACGAACGTGTACAGCGACCCGGTCGCCGCGACGCGACGCGTGAACTCGTTCACCCCCTGCGCCACGAGGAGGGCGACGACCGCCGCGAGGGCGAGCGACCAGACCTGGGCGGCCCCGGCGACCACGCTCAGGAGGAGGGGGACCGTCGTCGCCGCGGCCGATGGAGCGGTGGCGGATACCGACTGACCGAGAACGTCGGCGAAGCCGATGCTGCGGCGGGCCAGCCCGTGCATCGGCGATCGCGCGCCGATGCCGTCGACGGGTCGTGGGTCGCTGATCGCGCGTTCGAGTGCAGTCATGGCAGTTCTTTCCTGGGTCGCCGCTCACGATACGAGTGCGTCGTTGCGTCTGGACGACGGCCGTGTTTCGTGCGGGTCAACCCTGAATGAGACACCCGCCCGTCGCTGTCTCATTCACGCCCGACGAGTCGTTACGCCCGGGAGACACCGCCGCAACGCGGCCGCACCACAGTGGAGGCCAGCACCGCCAGCTCATGTTCCGCCCCCGATCATCCGACCCGACAACAGGAGACCCCGTGACCGTCATGAAGGACCCGGCGCAGACCGCCGGAACGATACAGAAGGACCGCGCGCTGAAGGGCTCCCTCGGCGTGACCGCGATCGTGTTCATGGTCGTCGCCGCGGCGTCTCCGCTCACCGTCATCGGCGGAGCGGCACCTCTCGGCATCCTCCTCGGCAACGGTGCGGGGTTCCCCAGCCTCTACGCGATCTCCGCCGTGATCCTCCTTCTCTTCTCGGTGGGACTCGCGGCGATGACGAAGGTCGTGCCGAAGCCCGGGGCGTTCTTCACCTTCGTCGGATACGGGCTCGGCCGGAAGTCGGGGCTCGCGGCGGCGTACCTCGCGCTCCTCACGTACACGACCATCCAGGTGAGCGTGCACGGCTATGTCGGCTATATCCTCCAGGTCACGGTCAGCGGCCTCGGCGGTCCGGACATCCCCTGGTACGTCTACTCATTGGCCGTCATCGCCCTCGTCGGTCTGCTCGGATACCGCCACATCGACCTGTCGTCCAAGGTGCTCGGTGTCCTCCTCGTCGGCGAGATCGGCATCGTCCTCGCGCTCGTCGCGGCCGTCGTGTTCGGTGGGAACGCTCCGGAGGGGCTGTCGCTCGCTCCCTTCACGATGGAGAACCTCACCTCGGGCAGCCCGGGTGTCGGGCTCATGTTCGCGATCGCCGCCTTCATCGGCTTCGAGGCCACGGCGATCTTCCGCGACGAGGCCAAGGACCCCGACCGAACGATCCCGCGGGCCACGTATGCCGCCGTGATCGGGATCGGCGTGTTCTACACCCTCGCCTCGTGGGGCCTCGTGATGGCCGTCGGCCCTGAGGGCATCCTCGACGTGCCGCTCGACGAGGCCGGCTCCCTCATCATCGTGACGACCGCGCAGTACCTCGGCGTCGTCGGCGAGGTCATCATCAACGTGCTCCTCATCACGAGCATGTTCGCGTGCGTCCTCTCCTTCCACAACGTGCTCACGCGGTACCAGCACTCGATGGCGAACGCCGGCGTGCTGCCGGCACGCCTCGGGGACGTGCACTCGACGCACCTCTCCCCGCACGCGTCGTCCCTCGTCCAGACCTTCACGGCGGCCGTCCTCATCGCCGTCTTCGCCGTGCTCGGGCTCGACCCCGTGCTGCAGGTCTTCACGTGGTTCGCGGGAGTCGCGACACTCGCGATCGCCGTGCTCATGGCCGCGACGAGCGTGGCCGTGATCGCCTACTTCCGCCGCAACCGCTCGGCGGACGCACGGCTCTGGAACACGGTGATCGCACCGGTGCTCGGGTTCGTGGGACTCGTCGTCTCGTCCGGCGTCATCGTGGCGTACTTCCCGATCATGGTCGGCGACGTCGACGCGACGGGGACCCCGACCTTCGGGGCCGTGAGCGTGTCCCTCCTGGCGCTCATCGTGGTCTTCCCCCTCATCGGATGGGTGCAGGGCGTGATCCTCCAGCGCCGTTCTCCCACCACCTACGCGGAACTCACCGAAGCGATCTCCTCCTGAGCCGGTGCATCAACCGCCCCAGTTCTCGAACCGAACCCATTCCTGAAACGCCCGACCTGAAACCGAAGGACGCACCATGACCATCGCCGACCTCCACACGACAGACGAGAGCACGGGAGCAGCGGGTGGGTCCCACCCGCTCAGCAACCTCACGGCCGCCGAGTTCGAGACGATCCGCTCGATCGTGGCGGGCTCCGCCGAGTTCACCGAGACCGTTCGGTTCGCGTACGTCGGGCTCGACGAGCCCCACAAGCGCGAGGTGCTCGCGTGGCAGGACGGCGACGGTCCGCTGCCCGAGCGCCGTGCTCGCGTGCTCCTCCTCGACATGGCGACGGGTCGGTCCACCGACAATGTCGTGTCCCTCACGGCCGGCACGTTCTCGACGACGCAGGTTCTCGACGGCTCCCGCGGACAGCTCCCCATCCTCGACGCGGAGTTCGAAGAGATCTGGACCATCGTCGCCGAGGACCCGCGCTGGGTCGAGGCGCTCGCGAAGCGCGGGCTCACCGTCGACCAGGTCATGTGTGTACCGCTCTCTGCCGGTTCGTACGACTTCCCCGAGGAGAAGGGGCTCCGCATCCTCCGTGTCCTCGCGTTCAAGCAGGACTACCCGGAGGACCACCCGTGGGCGCACCCCGTCGACGGTCTGAGCGCCTACGTCGACGCGGCCAACCGTCGCATCACGCGTCTCATCGACGACCAGGTGATGCCCATCCCCTCGACGAGCGGCAACTTCGACGACCCTGCCCTCCAGGGCGCACCGCTCGACACCCTCAAGCCGATCGTCATCACGCAGCCGGAGGGGGCGAGCTTCGACGTCGACGGCGACATGATCACGTGGGCGAACTGGCGCTTCCAGGTGGGCTTCGACGTGCGCGAGGGCCTCGTGCTCCGCCAGTTGAGTTTCGACGACCAGGGCGTCGAGCGGCCCGTGATCTACCGGGCGTCGATCGACGAGATGCTCGTGCCCTACGGCGACCCGAGCCCTGTCCGGTTCTGGCAGAACTACTTCGATACAGGCGAGTACCTCTTCGGCCGCTACACGAACTCGCTCGAGCTCGGGTGCGACTGCGTCGGAGAGATCCGGTATTTCGACGTGACGGTCGCCGACGAGCTCGGCGCCCCCCGCGTCATCCCGAACGGCATCTGCATGCACGAGGAGGACTTCGGGACCCTCTGGAAGCACAGCGACCTCTTCACCGGGTCGAATGAGGTCCGGCGCAGCCGGCGCCTCGTCATCTCCTTCTTCACCACGGTGGGCAACTACGACTACGGCTTCTACTGGTACCTCTACCTCGACGGCACGATCGAGTGTGAGGCGAAGCTCACGGGTGTGCTCTTCACGTCCTCGTACCCCGGCGACGCCGAGGACGGCTCCGCCTACCCCTTCGCCTCCGAGGTAGCCCCGGGGCTCGGAGCGCCGTACCACCAGCACCTCTTCTCCGCCCGGCTCGACATGATGGTCGACGGCGTCGCGAACGCGGTCGACGAGATCGACGCCGTCCGGCTGCCCGTGAGCGAGACCAACCCGAACGGCAACGCCTTCACGAAGCGCGTCACGCGGATCCGCGGCGAGGCCGAGTCGGGGCGCACCGCCGATGCGTCGGTCGCCCGGAGCTGGCTCGTCTCGAGCGCCGACAAGACGAACGCGATGGGGCGACCCACCGGTTACGTCCTGTACCCGCAGGACGCACCGACGCTCATGGCCGACGCCTCATCGTCGATCGCCAAGCGGGCCGAGTTCGCCACGAAGCACCTCTTCGTCACCCGGTACGACCCGGCGGAGCGGTACGCGGCCGGCGACTTCGTGCACCAGAACCCCGGAGGGGACGGACTCAGCCGGTTCATCGCCGACGACGCCCCGGTCGACGGCGAGGACATCGTCGTGTGGCACACGTTCGGCCCGACCCACTTCCCGCGGCCGGAGGACTGGCCCGTCATGCCGGTGGACTACGCGAAGTTCACCCTCAAGCCGTACGGATTCTTCGATCGGAACCCGGCGCTCAACGTGCCGGCCCCGGCGGACGCGCACTGCTCGATGTCGCCGGGCGCCGGAGTGCACGGCGAGCACGCTGGCCATGGTGCCGAGGGGCACCACGGCCACGCGCACCACGAGCACTGACCGGCCTGTGACGGATCTGCTGCACGTCGCGGCGCTCCTGCCGGCGACCCTCGGTGTCTGCTGCACCGCGGGTCGCCGGCGTATCGGCGCCGAGCTGTGGGCGGCGATCGTGATGCTCGTCGTGATGGTGGACCTCGCGCTCGGCGTCGTCTCCGTCCCGCCCGTCGTGTGGACCGCTGTGCTCGTGGCGACGGCTCTCGGCGTCGTCGCTCTCGGTGGCCGGTCGGGCGAGGACACCCACCCCGAACGAACCGGCCAGGGGTCGGGATCGGCCCGGCGGCGATCGAACGGAATGGTCGCGCTGGTCGCCGTGGGAAGCCTCGTCATGGCAGGGCTCGCCGCTCTCATGGCTGCGTCCGTCGGCGGGGCGGTCGGCCACACCTCGACTGCCGGGGTCGGGACCGGTCATCACGCGGCGACCTCCCTCACCGGTCTCCTCCCATCCGTCGTCCTCATGGCATCCGCGGTCTTCACGATCGTGGTCATGGGGGTGGCCGTGCAGGCGGCACGGGAACGTCGCTCGCGCCTCGAGATCGCTGAGCTCGGCAGCATGGCCGCATCGGTCGCGCTCATGGCGCTCGCCGTCTCCGCCTGATCGCCGTCGGCGCGCCGCGGTCACGGTAGCCGCGCCGCGCCTACCCGGGAGGTGCCGGAGTCGCCGGAGCACGGTCAGGAGCGCCGTCTACACTCGGGGACGTCATGATCGTCTTCCCGCCGGCGTCCGCCGCCCGTCCCATTCCGCGGCGGTGACCGCTCGTCGCTCGCGACGCCGCCCGCCCGGTCGCCGCTCGCGACGCCGGTCCGCGTCGTCGGGTCTCGTCGTCGTCGCTGTCGTCGCGTCTGTCCTCGTGCTCGGCGTCATCGTGTCGCTCGTGGCCCTCGCGACGGGGGCCGGATCCACGGTGGACGACCGATCCGGAGCTGCTCCCGGCGCCGCCGATCCCATCGTGGAGTCGAGCCGGATCGACGCCGTCCCGATCCCCGCCGATCGATCCATCGCCTCGCTTGCCGACCCCGACTGGGTCGCCGAGATCGCCGGCCGAACCGGCATCCCGATCCGGCCGTTGTCCGCCTACGCCGGCGCGGCCCTGCGGCTCGCGGAGGAGCAGCCCTCCTGCCGCCTCGAGTGGACGACGCTCGCGGCGATCGGCCGCGTCGAGACGGTGCACGCGACGATCTTCGACAGTGCGCTCGACCGCGACGGCGTCTCGACCCCTCCCATCGTGGGGATCCCGCTCGACGGCGACGGTGTGCTCGCCGTGCCCGACACCGACGGGGGAGCGCTCGACGGCGACACCGAGTGGGATCGTGCCGTCGGCCCGATGCAGTTCATCCCCAGCACGTGGGCCATCGTCGGATCCGACGGGAACGCCGATGGCGCGGCCGATCCGCAGCAGATCGACGACGCGGTGCTCACCGCCGCGCGCTACCTGTGCCGCTCCGATCGCGACCTCGCCGATCCCGCCGACTGGGTCGCCGCCGTGCACTCCTACAACCCGAACCTCGAGTACAACGACAGTGTCGCCGACTTCGCCGACCGCTACGCGACGGCCGCGAACGGCTGAGTGCGCCCGGCGCGTGCGCCCGTCGACCCACAGGTCGACCGGGCGCGACGGAGCGCCCCGCCGGCCGCCGATACGATGGGTGCCATGGTCGTGAACATGGCGGAGGCTCTCGTGCGCCTGCAGGCTCTCGCCGGCCACCCCACCGTCAGTGCACTCGCCGAGGCCTTCCGCGACGCCGGGCACGAGCTCGCTCTCGTCGGCGGTCCCGTCCGTGACGCGATGCTCGATCGCGGCACCAACGACCTCGATTTCACGACGAACGCCCGTCCCGACGAGATCCTGCGCATCGTCACGCCCATCTCCACGGCGCAGTGGGACATCGGGCGCGAGTTCGGCACGATCGGCGCGCGCATCGCGGGGGAGACCGTCGAGATCACCACCTACCGCGCCGACGAGTACGACGGGGAGACCCGCAAACCCGTCGTGGCCTTCGGCGACACCCTCGATGGCGACCTCGTCCGCCGCGACTTCACCGTCAACGCGATGGCGCTGCGGATCCCCGAGGTGAAGCTCGTCGATCCGTCCGGTGGTGTCGAGGACCTCGTCTCGGGTGTGCTCCGCACGCCGATCGACCCCGACGTGAGCTTCGGGGACGACCCCCTGCGGATGCTCCGGGCCGCCCGTTTCGCCGGCCAGCTCGGCTTCTCCGTGCATGCCGACGCGCGCGCGGCGATGCGTGACCGCGCCGCGACTCTCGACATCGTGAGTGCCGAGCGGGTCCAGGGGGAGCTCACGAAGCTCCTCTCGACCGACGCCCCCCGCGAGGGCATCCGGCTCCTCGTCGACACCGGTCTCGCCGAGCGGTTCCTGCCCGAGGTCCCGGCGCTCCGCCTGGAGATCGACGAGCACCACCACCACAAGGACGTGTACGAGCACTCGCTCACGGTGCTCGACCAGGCGATCGGCTACGAGAAGGAACGCCACCCCGGAGAAGCGCCCGATGTCACTCTGCGCCTCGCCGCGCTCCTCCACGACATCGGCAAGCCCGCCACGAAGCGCACGGAGGCCGGCGGGGTCACCTTCTACCACCACGACATCGTGGGTGCGAAGCTCGCGAAGAAGCGCCTCACAGCGCTGCGCTACGACGGCGACACGATCCGCGATGTGGCGCGGCTCGTCGAGCTGCACTTGCGCTTCTTCGGCTACACCGAGGCGGCCTGGAGCGACTCGGCGGTTCGTCGGTACGTCCGCGACGCTGGCCCGCTCCTCGAGCGGCTCCACATGCTGACGCGTGCCGACGTGACCACCCGCAACAAGCGCAAGGCCGACAGGCTCGGATTCGCCTACGACGACCTCGAGGAGCGGATCGCGGCCCTGCGCGAGCAGGAGGAGATGGACTCCGTCCGCCCCGACCTCGACGGCAACCGCATCCAGGAGGTTCTCGGCGTCCCCCCTGGTCGTGTGGTCGGCGAGGCGTACAGATTCCTCCTCGAGCTGCGTCTCGACGAGGGTCCGCTCGGTGCCGAGGAAGCCGAGCGGCGCCTGCTCGCCTGGTGGGCCGACCGGTCCGACTGACCCTCGGCGGCGGCCGTCCGGGAGTCCTGGGCTGCCCGTTCCGGTGTGTTGAGGCCACCCTCACTGGGCCTTCCCGGGTCGACGGGCGTATTCTGTCCATGGCCGTCGCGTCCCCTCGGACGTCGTGCGCGGCCGCGCGGGGCGGAACCCGAGGTCGCGAACGGCGCGACTCTCCGCCCGTCGGCCGACATCCTGCACGCGTCGGCCGATCGATCGGTGCCGTCCTCGGCGGTGCCGTCGAACCGACGTCACGAAGGACGAACATGTCACCTCGCATTGCCCGGACGGTCGCCCTGTCGGCCGTCGCCGCAGTCCTCCTCTCCGGTTGCGCCCCCGAGGCGGGGTCGTCGGCCGATGAGCCCACGACCGTCACGTTCCGCCTGTGGGACGAGACCGTGGCCGAGTCGTACGAGCAGTCCTTCGACGCCTTCGAGGAGGAGCACCCGGACATCGACGTCCAGGTGAACGTCGTGGGCTGGGAGGACTACTGGACCGACCTCCGCACCGACGTGGCGGACCAGACCATGGACGACCTCTTCTGGGTCAACAACTCCTACTACGGCGCCTACGCCGACGCCGGGAGCCTCGTCAACATCGATGAGACCCTCGGCGAGGCGGCGAAGGACGCGTGGGAGCCGTCCGTCGTCGACCAGTTCACGCGCGACGAGACCCTGTGGGGGGTGCCGCAGCTCTACGACGCCGGCATCGCCGTGTACTACAACACCGAGCTGCTCGAGGCGGCCGGGCTCACGCCGGAGGATCTCGAGGACCTCACGTGGTCGCCCGACCCGGAGGACGACACCTACACGGCGGCGGCGAAGGCGCTGACGCTCGACTCGTCGGGCCGCGCTGCGGGTGCTGAGGGCTTCGACGCCGGGGCCGTCAGCCAGTACGGCACCAACCTCGCCTACGACCTGCAGGCGATCATGCTGCCGTTCATCGGCTCGAACGGCGGCCAGTTCCAGGACGGAGAGGACTTCGCGTTCGCGGACGACGAGAAGACCGTCGAGGCCATCTCCTACCTCGTCTCGAAGATCCGCTCGGACCACGTCGCCCCGGACCCCGCGGACACCAACGAGGACGGCGACTTCAGCCGCGACGCGTTCATCGACGGGAAGATGGCGATGTTCCAGTCGGGCATCTACAACCTCAAGAACGTCCAGGACGGCGCCGACTTCGACTGGGGCGTCTCCATGATCCCGTCGGGCCCGGCCGGTCGCGTGTCGGTGACGAACGGCGTCGTCGTCGCCGGCAACGCCGCGTCGGAGAAGCAGGACGCGATCGCGGATGTCCTCGAGTGGCTCGGTTCGGAAGAGGGCGCAGCCCCTCTCGGAGAGTCCGGCACCGCCGTGCCCGGTGTGACCGACGCGCAGAGCACCTTCTTCGACTACTGGGAGAACGAGGGCGTCGACGTCGAGCCGTTCTTCGACGTCGTGGGCGACACGACGATCCCGGCTCCGACCGGACCGGACTTCGCGAAGGCGTTCGACGAGTACGACCCGATCCTCCGTTCGATCTTCACGGGTGACGTCACGGTGGAGGACGGCCTGCGCCAGGCCCAGGACGCGGCCAACACGGCCCTGGCCGGCTGACCCCTTCCGTTCCCTCCCCCCCCCCCGCCCCACCAAGTACAGCTTTTGAGCGTGTTCGCACCGTTGCACCGGTGAAAACACGCTCAAAAGCTGCACCTGGGTGGTCGGGTGACGGCTGAGGTGCGTTCGTCGTCCACAGCGAGGCGGGGGGCGCGGTCTGCACAGATCGTCGGACCCGTCCGAGGTGCGAGGGGTTCACACGCCATGCTCGCCGCATGGAGAACGTGCATTCGGCGACAAGCCGCCCCGAGTTGGCGGTATCCCGGGACTTCCGTGACATCGGGCGGCAGCGGAGGCCGTCGAACGATGCTGCGCGTGTCCGGATCCGTCGAGGCGTTCACATACGGCGTCAGGATTGGGACGGGGCTGATGCGACGTCTCGGCACCGCATTCGGATTCAGGCGGTCGCAGAGACACGACGCGTCGATGCTGTCTTCTCCCACACCTCGGCTGCTGTGATTCACGGTCTCCCGCTGCTCGACCCTCCTGGCGCCTTCGTCCACGCCATCACCGATCCGGCAGTCCGTCGGCGTGCATCCGCTATCGCATGGCACCGTCGCAAGCTGGCCGATTCCGACGTCGTCGAGATCGACGGCCTCCTTGTCACATCGCTCCCGCTCACACTGCTCGATCTCGCGAGGACGGAATCCTTCGCCGCGGCCGTCGTCGCGCTCGATGCAGCCGTCGATACGGTCGAGGCCCGACCGCGATGGGACGCGCGAACGTCGCGGATCGCTCGCGACGAGCTCGTCGCGCGGCTCGATGCAATCGCCGGCGCGGCCGGTGTCCGGCGCGCGAGAGATGCGGTGTCGTTCGCCGACGGACGTGCCGAGAGCGTCGGGGAGTCGCTGAGTCGCGTTCAGATGTTCCCGTGGGGAGTCCCTCTGCCGGACCTCCAGACCGAGGTCGAGTGCCCGTCTGGAGCGATGCGGCGAGTCGATTTCAGGTGGAGTGATGCTTCGCTCATCGGCGAATTCGACGGGCGAGTGAAGTACGGCCGTATGAGCGGCGGTGGTGACAGAGAGGTCGCCGACATCGTCTGGGCGGAGAAACGCCGCGAGGACGATCTCCGTGCCACCGGCGCGTCGGTCGTCCGCTGGCTCTGGAATGACGCCACGGACGGCGCGCGTCTCGTCGCGCTTCTCGCGCGATACGGAATCACAACCGCCAGGCGCCAACCGCGTCCGGTCTTCACGAAAGGAACACGATGAGCATCTCAATCACCACTCTGATCCCGACCACGGCACCGAGCCCGGTCCCCTCCCTCTCCGTCCCTCGCAGACAGCTTTTGAGCGCTGTTGCGCCAGTAGAGCGGTGTAACCGCGCTCAAATGCTGCGTGTGACAGGGGTCCACCGCGTGGGGGCGAAGGGAGGGCTGGGCCTTTCGCGGCGGCCGCACATGGCGCCGCGAGCCGAAGTCCGTTACGCTGGGGAGGTTGCCCGCGTGGACTCGATCCGTTTCCCGCGTTGCAACGATGCTACGCACCCTCCTGTTGCAGACCGTCTGCAGCCGTTCAAGTCCGAAGGAGGTGGGTTAGTGACGCATCAGTACGAACTCATGGTCATCCTCGACCCCGAGATCGACGAGCGCACCGTCGCTCCGAGTCTCGACAAGTTCCTCAACGTCATCCGCAACGATGGTGGAACGATCGACAACATCGACATCTGGGGCCGCCGTCGCCTCGCCTACGAGATCAACAAGAAGACCGAGGGCATCTACGCCGTCGTCAACTTCACGGCGAACTCGACCGCGACCGACGAGCTCGACCGCCAGCTGAAGCTGTCGGAAGCCGTCATGCGCACGAAGGTTCTCCGCGCCGAAGAGGGCTTCGCTCTCGTCGCCGCTGAGAAGAAGCGTGCAGAGGCGAAGGCCGAACGCGCCAACAAGGCCCCCGCCAAGGCTGCCGCGAAGGACGCCTAGTCCCATGGCCGGCGAGACGATCATCACCGTCGTGGGCAACCTCACGGCAGACCCCGAGCTGCGCTACACGCAGAACGGGCTGGCGGTTGCCAACTTCACGATCGCTTCCACCCCTCGCTCCTTCGACCGGGCTTCCGGCGAGTGGAAGGACGGCGAAGCGCTGTTCCTCCGGGCGAGCGTGTGGCGGGAGTTCGCCGAGCACGTCGCGGGATCGATGACGAAGGGCAGCCGCGTCATCGCGACCGGTCGCCTCAAGCAGCGCTCCTACGAGACGAAGGAAGGCGAGAAGCGCACGTCGATCGAACTCGAGATCGACGAAATCGGCCCCTCGCTGCGCTACGCCACCGCTCAGGTGACGCGGGCGCAGTCCTCCGGCGGTGCCGGTGGCGGCGGCGGTCGTGGCGGCGCTCCCGCCGTGTCCGACGAGCCGTGGGCCGCGAGTGCCCCCGCCACGTCGAACTCCGGTTCGGCCGATGGGTGGAACACCCCCGGCTCGTACTCGGACGACACCCCCTTCTGATCCTCACAACCGGTCGGGCGCTCTGCGCCCCGACCGGTGAGAACACTCTTCATACGTAAAGGAAAACCACATGGCTGGAAAGTCTGGCGGCCCGAGCCGCAAGCCCGCCCGCGGGAAGGGCGCGAAGAACGCTGCCCCCGCGAAGGCGATCCGTGTTGGCGTCATCGACTACAAGGACGTCCCCACGCTGCGCAAGTTCATCTCCGAGCGCGGCAAGATCCGTGCTCGCCGTATCACCGGTGTCTCCGTCCAGGAGCAGCGCCTCATCGCCCGTGCCGTCAAGAACGCGCGTGAGATGGCACTGCTTCCCTACGCCGGTTCTGGCCGCTAAGGAGCGCCCCCATGTCGAAACTGATTCTGACGCACGAGGTCACCGGCCTCGGTGCCCCCGGAGACATCGTCGAGGTCAAGAACGGGTACGCCCGTAACTTCCTCATCCCGCAGGGCTTCGCCGTCTCCTGGACGCGTGGCGGTGCCAAGCAGATCGAGCAGATCAAGGCGGCCCGCGCCGCCCGTGAGCTCGCGACGCTCGAAGAGGCCCAGTCGCTCAAGGCCAACCTCGAGTCGAACACCGTCAAGCTGGTCGTGAAGGCCGGCAACGAGGGTCGTCTCTTCGGCTCGGTCAAGACCACCGACATCGCGGAGGCCGTCAAGGCCGCCGGTCTCGGTGAGATCGACCGTCGCAAGGTCGAGATCCCCACGCCGATCAAGGTCGTGGGCACGCACGAGGCGAGCCTTCGTCTCCGCGAGGACCTCTCGGCGACGATCACCCTCCAGGTGGTCGCTGCGAAGTAAGTCTCCGGCGGCGTTCAGCCGCCTGTGACGCCGTGAAAGGGCGGCGACCGGATTCCGATCCGGTCGCCGCCCTTTCGCGTCCCCTCGCGCTACTGGTCGAGTCGCGTAGAGGATCGGTGAAGGTGAGAAATGCTCCGGTATCGCGCTCTCTCCCCGGCTGAAATCCGGGCCATCACGGCGCCCACTTGTGCACAGGTCGAAAGTCAAATCCAAACTCTCAAGCACTGGTTGAGGCTGTTTTTACCCACAACCAGTGGAAAGTCTAAGAACCTGATCAAGGCTTATTTATTTATTGAGACAGGTGGTCACCGCCCAAGTTGTCCACAGGCTGTCTGCACAAGCTCTGCGGCGTTTCGCCCATCTTTCCCACAGGGTTATCCACAGGTCATATTTGGCGGGCCGGGAGGACCATCCATAGGGTGGGGCGACGCCGGAAGGCGGCGGGCGACGATGCTCGGAACGCGAGTGTCAGAGGTTCCCGATTGACTGGCACGACAGGCGTCGGCGGAACGGCTGCCGGTCGTTTCCGTCAGCGGGCGCGGCCGGGAGGCCGGTGTCCCGTGGGACGTCTGGGCACGAGGGCACGCCACGCATCGGAAGAGCACCACACCACTCAGGAAGGGTCGTATGTCGATCGCTCATCTCGGTCTCACGGACGAGTTCTCCTCCGACGAGAGGCGCCAGGGCGAACGCACCCCTCCCCACGATCTGCTCGCGGAGCAGTCCGCCCTCGGCGGCATGATGCTCTCGAAGGACGCCGTCGCCGACGTCGTCGAGACCGTGCGCGGTGGCGACTTCTACGTCCCGAAGCACGAGATCATCTTCGACGCCCTGCTCTCGCTCTACTCGCACGGTGAGCCCACAGACGTCATCGCCGTCACGGACGAGCTCATCAAGACCGGAGACCTCCAGCGCGCCGGTGGAGCCGACTACCTCCACACGCTCACGGCTCTCGTCCCCACGGCCGCGAACGCCGGCTTCTACGCCTCGATCGTCGCCGAGCGCGCGCTCCTGCGCCGCCTCGTCGAGGCCGGCACCCGCATCGTCCAGATGGGATACGCGGGGGAGGGTGAGGTCCTCGACCTCGTCAACAACGCGCAGGCGGAGATCTACTCGGTCGCGGCCAACGACAACACCGAGGACTACGTGCCGCTCAACGTCGCCGTCGACGCAGCGATCGAGGACATCGAGGCGGCGAAGGGACGCGACGGTCAGTTCACGGGTGTGCCCACCGGGTTCTCGGGCCTCGACCAGCTCACCAACGGACTCCACCCCGGCCAGATGATCATCATCGCCGCGCGTCCGGCTCTCGGTAAGTCCACGCTCGCGCTCGACCTCGCGCGCGCCGCGGCGATCAAGCACAACATGCCGGCCATCTTCTTCTCCCTGGAGATGGGGCGGTCAGAGATCGCCATGCGCCTCATGTCGGCCGAGGCCTCCGTTCCGCTGCAGAGCATGCGTAAGGGCACACTCGACCAGCGCGACTGGACCACGATCGCCTCGGTGCGCGGCCGCATCAACGACGCTCCGCTCTACATCGACGACAGCCCCAACATGACGCTCGTCGAGATCCGCGCGAAGTGCCGCCGCCTGAAGCAGAAGGTGGGCCTCCGACTCGTCGTCATCGACTACCTCCAGCTCATGACCTCGGGCAAGCGCGTCGAGAGCCGCCAGCAGGAGGTCTCGGAGTTCTCCCGCGCCCTCAAGCTCCTCGCGAAGGAGCTGCAGGTGCCCGTCATCGCGCTCTCGCAGCTGAACCGTGGACCGGAGCAGCGAGCCGACAAGAAGCCCGCCATCTCCGACCTGCGCGAGTCGGGCTCGATCGAGCAGGACGCCGACATGGTCATCCTCCTCCACCGCGAGAGCGCGTACGAGAAGGAGAACCCGCGAGCGGGCGAGGCCGACCTCATCGTCGCCAAGCACCGAAACGGCCCCACCGACACGGTCACGGTCGCCTTCCAGGGCCACTTCTCCCGCTTCACGGACATGGCACCGATCTAGGCACTCCGCGAGCTCGGCGTGTCAGGCGGGCCGTGGCGCTCCCGACATCGCCCGCCGGTCACACAGCGTCGACTGCGTGCAGGATCTCCTCGGTCTCGGTGCGCGTCGTGTAGTCGACGTGGATATCGACGAACCGAACGACCCGGTCCGCGTCGACCACGACGACCGTGGGGTACGGGATCGCCGGAGTGGCGTCGGCATTGCTGTCCTTGACGGCGAATCCGAGCGCCGTGTGCGCTTCCTGTGCAGCCGCACTGGGTGCTGTGACGATGCCGAGTGCGCCCGACAGGGTGTTCGACGGGTCGGAGACGACCGTGAATCCGAGGTCGCCGTTGGTGACGGCCGCGGCGGATCCGTCCGGCGTCTGCGGGCTGATCGCGATCAATGCGACCCCCCGTTCCGCGAGTTCGGGTGCGAGCGTCTCGTTGTAGTGCTTCAGCGTGATGTTGCAGTACGGGCACCATGCCCCACGGTAGAAGACGAGCACGGAGGCGCCGTCGCCGAGGAGATCCGAGAGGGCGACCGTCGCCCCGGTCGTGCCGACCACATCCGCCTCGGGCAGGACCTCACCCACCGAGACGGTGCCGTGAGGGACTCCCGCAACCGTCAGATCGGACTGTTCCGCAGCGAAGACCGCTGCGAGATCCGGTCCGACCGTCTCGTTGAATCCGACGTTGAATTCGGCGACCTGGTCGCCGATGGTTGCTCGGGTGGGGGTAGACATCGTGCTCCTCGTGACGGGCGCCTCTTCGGCGACGGGTAGCGAGATCATAGGTCGGCTTCGCGGAAAGACACCGGGAGTCGTGTAACGAAGCGTCACCTGGCTCAGGGCGTCGAGGGCGTGGCCGTCGCGGAGCACGACAGGCGACCGTGAGGGGTCGGACTGCCCCGCGTCCGGCTCCCTCCCTTCCCACCTGGCGTACCCTGAACGGATGATCGAAAAGAGCGCCCGGACGGCCCTGGAGGTCGCCGATTGGCGACGCAGCGTGTTCGCCCTGTACGACGAGGTGCGCCGGACGGACGACCCCGCCACGGCCCACGAGCTCTGGAGCACGGGCCGCGACGACCTCATGGGGACCCACCCCGCGAGCCCGCTGTCGCCGGACGAGCGCGAGCGCTTCAACGGCCTGCCGATCGCGCCGTACGACCCGGCGTGGCGCTTCGAGCTCCCGATCGTCGCAGCGGAGCCGGGCGGCTTCGAGTTCCCGACGGGCACGGACGGCATTGTCCCGTTCGAGCGCATCGGGAAGGTCGAGATCCCGAACGCCGGCTCGCTCGACGTGTGGCGCCTCACCACGTACGGCGGCGGCCTCTTCGTGCCGGTCCGCGACGCCCTCGCCGGGCATCCAGGCGGAACGTACGGCGGAGGCCGCTACCTCCTCGACACCATCAAGGGCGCCGATCTGGGCTCGGACATCGACGCCGGCACCATCGTGATCGACCTCAACTTCGCCTACAACCCGTCGTGCGCGTACGACCCGGCCTGGGCCTGCCCGCTCGCACAACCCGGCAACGTCCTGAGCGTCCCTGTGCCCGTGGGTGAGCTCTACGGCTGAGGCGCACGCCGTCCGCCACCCCGTCCGTCCTCCCAGGGCGAGCACGTAGACTGGAGGGGTTCCACAGCACCCACCGAAAGAGGCCTTGACCGTGGCTCACCCCGCCGGAGTCGACCCCCGCGCAACGCTCGGTTCGACGAGCGGAATCGCCCGGACCTACTGGCCCGTCCCGCTCGTCCGCGCCGTCGTCGCGGCCATTGCGGCGCTCGTGACCACGTTCTCGCTCGACCACTCGAGCATCATGGGACTCCTCGTGTTCGGGGTGTTCGCCCTCGCGGCCGGTGTACTCGGTGGAGTCTTCGGCGCCTCGCGCCTCGGTGACGACCGTGCGTCGCGCACCCTCTTCCTCGTCCAGGCCGCCGTCTCGGGCGTCGCCGCGATCGCGGCCCTCGCCCTCTCCTTCGCGGCCCCGACTCCTCCCGCCTACGTCTACCTCGTCGTCGCGTGGGCAGTCGTCACGGGCCTCCTCGAGCTCGTCGCCGGCGTGATCGGACGCGAGCGCACCGTCCTCGCCCGCGACTGGACGGTCGTCGGCGCGATCACGGTCATCCTCGGCATCGCGTTCCTCGCCGTGCCGCCGGACTTCACCACCAACTTCTCGGGAGCCCAGGGCGTCTCGGGCACCATGACCACCTCCATCATGGCCGTCGGGCTCTTCGGCGCATATGCGGCGATCATCGCGGCCTACCTCGCGATCGGCGCGTTCACCCTCAAGGGCGAGCGCGTACGTGACACCGCGACGGACGAACCGGCCCGCGACGAGAGGTCGGCATCGTGACCAAGGAGAACCGTCCGAGCATGCGCGACGTGCTGAAGCCCGTCGAACTCCTCGCCCTCGCCGGCGCGATGGGTGTCTTCACCGGTCTCATCGCCTTCATGTCGACACGAGACCTCGTCATCGGCCTCATCGGACTCGGCGTCGCGTTCATCGTGGCCCTCGTGCTGCTGGCCATGTTCGCGCTGTCCGTCGCGCCGACCGACGACGAGAAGCGCGACATCGAGGAGCAGGACCGCCCGTCCTCGCACTGACCGGTCGATCGCCGCGCGTACCGCTGTCGGGCCCGTCGATCGGCGACGTCGCCGGGTAGAGCGTTCGCGCCGATAGGCGGTGGTGTGCCGCCGCGTATCGGCGCAAACGCTCTACCGGGCAGGGGCTAGGGCAGGTAGTCCACGAGCTCCGAGGCGACACCGACATACGTCGCCGGCGTGAGGGCCAGGAGGCGGGCCTTCGCCTCGTCGCCGATGTCGAGTCCGCTCACGAACGCCGTGAGGTCGTCGTGGCCGATGCGCTTCCCGCGCGTCAGCTCCTTGAGCAGCGCGTACGGGTCGGAGATCGTCGAGCGACCGGCGGCCACCTCGGCGCGGATGACCGTCTGGATGGCCTCGCCGAGCACCTCCCAGTTGGAGTCGAGGTCGGCGGCGAGGGCCGGACGATCGAGGTCGATCTCGCCGAGCCCACGCGTGAGGTTGTCGAGCGCGAGGAGCGAGTGCCCGAGCCCCACGCCGATGTTGCGCTGCGTGGTCGAGTCGGTGAGGTCGCGCTGGAGGCGCGAGGTCACGAGGGTCGCCGCGAGCGAGTCGAGGAGCGCCGAGGAGAGCTCGAGGTTCGCCTCGGCGTTCTCGAAGCGGATCGGATTGATCTTGTGAGGCATGGTCGAGGAGCCCGTCGCGCCGGCCTGCGGGATCTGGCGGAAGTACCCCATCGAGATGTAGGTCCACACGTCGGTCGCGAGGTTGTGCAGCACGCGGTTGGCGTGCGAGACGCGGTTGTAGAGCTCGGCCTGCCAGTCGTGCGATTCGATCTGCGTGGTGAGCGGGTTCCAGGTGAGCCCGAGGCCCTCGACGAACTCGCGGGACAGCGCTGGCCAGTCGGCCGACGGGTCGGCGACGACGTGCGCGGAGAACGTGCCGGTGGCTCCCGAGAACTTGCCGAGGTACTCGGTGCCCTCGATCTGCGTCGCGATGCGGGTGAGCCGGTGGGCGGTCACGGCGATCTCCCGGCCCATCGTGGTGGGCGTGGCGGGCTGACCGTGGGTACGCGCGAGCATCGCGTCGTCGCGGAACTCGCGGGCGCGGGCACTCAGCACCGCGATCACACCGCGGTATTTCGGAAGCCAGACCTCGCGGACGGCGGCGGCGACGGTGAGCGCGTACGAGAGGTTGTTGATGTCCTCGCTCGTGCACGCGAAGTGGGTGAGCTCGGCGATGTGATCGAGTCCGAGCGTCGTGAGGCGCGAGCGGACGAGGTACTCCACGGCCTTCACATCGTGACGGGTGGTGGCTTCAAGGGTGGCGAGCTCATCGATCTCGGCCTGTCCGAAGTCTCTCACGACGGCGCGGAGCCCGTCGCGCTGAGACGGGTCGAGAGGGCTCGACCCGAACATCGACCGGTCCGTGAGGAAGATCAGCCACTCGACCTCGACGTGCACCCGCGCGCGGTTCAGACCCGCCTCGCTGAGGTGCTCGCCCAGCTCCGTCACGGCGGCGCGGTAGCGACCGTCCAGGGGGCTGAGCGGTTGAGGGGGAAGTGCGGTCATAGTGTGGCTCCCTGACGGACTGCTGGTTCGAGTTGGCGGAACAGTGCGGTGCACGCCCGCTCTATCATCCCAAGAACCTCGTCGAAGGTCCGATCGTCCGAGTAGTAGGGGTCGGGGACGTCTGCGAGCGCGGCCTGTCCGGGGTCGAATCCGAGCAGCAGGCCGATCTTCGCGCGGTCCTCCTCACTCGTCGCCCACGACCGGAGGATGCGCTCGTGGCTGCGGTCGAGGGCGACCACGAGGTCGAGGCCGTCGAACCATTCCGGGTCGAACTGTCGCGCCCGGTGGGAGCGGCCGTCGTAGCCGCGACGGGCGAGGGCCGCGATGGTGCGCTCGTCGGCGCGTTCGCCGACGTGCCAATCACCGGTGCCCGACGACGCGACTCCGACGCGGGAGGAGAGGCCGGCGCGTGTCACGAGGTGTGTGAACACCACCTCGGCCATGGGGGAACGACAGATGTTGCCGGCGCACACGAAGTTGATCCGGAAGGGTTGCGCCGACTCCGTCGTCGGGGCGTCGAAGTCCATTCGCCCATTGTGGACCACTCGTCCCGTCCTGCACAGGGCGATTCCGGACCCTGTCCGCTCCACTCGTCGTCCACAGACCTCCTCGGGTCGACCCCGTCCACCGCACCGCCCGGACGGCCGGGCGCGCCCTCGCCCATCGTCGACAGTGGGGTGGTCGAGCGGGGTGCTCGACGGGGAGGACGGATATGACGGACATGACGAGGGACCGCCTGGAGCGCGTACGGGAGGCGCTCAGGTCGCAGCGATGGGCGATCGCCCGTCTCCACGCGCTGACGAGTGAGGCCGCGAGGGACATCGTGGCCCGGGCGGACGCCGAGCACTGGGACTCCGCCGCCGCGTCGCTCTATCGCGCGCGGGTGGCCGAGGTCGCGCAGGAGCTCAACACCACGCGCCGGTTTCTCGCCCAGGCGATCGATGCGATCGATCGAGCCCTCCTGATGCTCGCCGATGTGCAGGTGGCGGCGCCGTCAGCGGCGGGCGCGGTGGCGCGATGAGCGGAATCGACGTCTCCACCGGCGGGCGCACGGGCGTCGACACCGACGAATTGCACGAGGCCGCGGCGATGCTCGAGGCATTGGCCCTGCAGGTGTCGGATTGGCGCGCCGATCTGCTGGCCGCCGTGTCCGCGCTCGCCGCTGTACCGGACGCGGCTCCGTACGACTTCGCGCGCGATGACATCGCGGCGGCCGAGACGGCGCTTGTGCGAGCGGCGGACACGGCCACCCGCGTGGGCGGTGCCGCGGCCGTGGCCGCCGCGGTGTACGGGGGAGCGGAGGACGTCGCCCAGACCCTGCTCGACGGGCTCGGTGGTCTCGCGGCGCAGGCATTCGGTCTCGTCGTCGCTCGCTCACTACCGGCTCTCATCGCCCCGGTGGCCGTGGCGGCTCTCCCCGCCGTGGCGCCGGCGCTCGCCGTGGCCGGGGTGTTGTGGCTGAACCCCGTCACGCGCCGTGCGGTGTCGAGCCTCGGAGCCGACCTCGGCAGCTGGGTCGCGACCAACTCGCGGCACGTGGCCACACCGGGAGCCGTCGGTCTTCTTCGAGCAGTGGTCTCCACGAGCGACGACATCGTCGCCGGGGCCACCGGCCTCCCGCGCCGCGCCGTGGGCTCGGGGCTCGCCGGGTTGGCGTCATCGCCCTTCGTGGGCGCCGCCGCGCGTCTCGCCGACACGCCTGTCACGGTCACGTCCGTCGGCGGGGCGACGTCCGTCGCGCCGCCGAGGGGCGCGGCCGACGTCGCCTCCCGCATCCCCGCGAACGCGCCGGGACGCCCGCAGATCCGAATCGAGGAGTACGGGTCGCCGTCGGGCGAGACCCGCTGGGGCGTCTATGTGGGAGGAACGGTCGAGCTCGCGCCGGGTGCGTCCGACGAGCCGTTCGACATCGAGTCGGCCGTCGGCACCGTCGCGGGGGAGGACGGAGCGGCCTACAGGGCGGTGCTCGACGCGATGGCCGAGGCGGGCATCGATGCAGGAGATCCGGTCGCCATCGCCGGCCATTCCCAAGGCGGTCTCGTCGCCGCGGCCGTCGCCGCGTCCGGGGAGTACGCCGTCGACACCGTCGTGACGTTCGGAGCCCCCTCCGCCCAGGTCCACACTGTCGATGGCATCATCACGGTAGCGGTCGAGCACACGGACGACCTGGTGCCGGCGCTCGCCGGGACCGACGCGGTCGACGACGATCGGACGGTGGTCACGCGCGACACCGGGTCACGTCACCAGGAGGGGGACTCGCTCCTCAGCGCCCACTCGATCGAGGAGTACGAGCGCACCGCTCGGCTCATGGACGCCTCAGACGACCGTCGGATGCTCGATCTCCGGCAGGCACTCGGGCGGCTCGCGCCTGACGGTGCCGACGGCACGGCCCAGGAGTATCGCGCGGATCGGGACCGTCCGTGAGCGAGGAAGGAGGTCTCCGTCAGTCGCGCGCCGAGCGCAGCTGCGGTCGCAGGATCAGGTTGAAGATCCCGTTGATGATCGCGAAGACGAGTGCTCCGAGCACGCCCCACCAGAAGCCGTCCACATGGAGGCCGAAGCCGAAGAGCGACGTGATGGCCGCCACGAGCATGAGGAGCAGGCCGTTCACGATGAAGGAGATGAGCCCGAGCGTGAGGATGTAGAGCGGGAAGGCCACGATCCGGATGACGGTTCCGACGATGCTGTTCACGAGGGCGAACACGACGGCCACGATCAGATACGTGACGACGGTGGCGACCCAGTCCCCGCTCGTCCACGGGGTGACGGTCACACCGGCCACGATCAACGTGGTGAGCCAGATCGCGACGGCGTTGATCACGATACGAAGGAGGAGACCGCCCATGGCTCCACTATCCCACGCGGCCGGCGACAGGTTCCAGTCGCACGGTCTCATTCCGGTCGCGACGAGACCCGCACCCGGGTATACCGGCCCGGTTATGGGACCCGCGTCTACACTCGAAAGGTGACGAACTCCGAGCAGCCCGCGGTGAAGCTCCGTCCGGAGATCCTGGCCACCCCGCCGTACCGACAGGGACGACCGGCCGGTCCCGACGCCTTCAAGCTGTCGAGCAACGAGAACCCCTTCCCTCCGCTGCCCGGCGTGCTCGAGGCCGTGGTCGCTTCCGCTGCGGTCAACCGCTATCCCGATGCATCGGCTCTCGCGCTCCGCGAGGTGCTCGCCGAGCGCGTCGGTGCGAGCGTCGACGAGGTCCACGTCGGTGCCGGTTCCGTCGCGCTCCTCAGCCAGCTCATCACGGCGGCCGCCGGTCCGGGCGACGAGGTGGTCTACGCCTGGCGCTCGTTCGAGGCCTACCCGGGCCTCGTCACCGTCGCCGGCGCGACGAGCGTTCAGGTCCCGAACCGCGCAGACCACTCACACGACCTCGACGCCATCGCCGCCGCCGTCACGGAGCGCACGCGCGTCGTCATCGTCTGCTCGCCCAACAACCCCACCGGCACGGTCGTCTCGGCCGAGGGCTTCGCCGCATTCCTCGATCGCGTCCCGTCCGACGTGCTCGTCATCCTCGACGAGGCGTACGCCGAGTTCGTCACCGACGGCTCGGCTGTGAACGGGCTCGCCCTCCTCGGCACCCGGCCGAACCTCGTCGTGCTCCGCACGTTCTCGAAGGCCTACGGTCTCGCCGGCCTCCGCATCGGCTGGGCCACCGGTCCGGCCCCGATCCTCGACGCCGCGCGCGCCGCGGCCATCCCGCTCTCGGTCACCGAGCCGGCGCAGCAGGCCGCCATCGCGTCGCTCGGCCTCGAGACCGAACTGCTCGAGCGCGTCGGCACCCTCGCGTCGCGACGCGACGACCTCGCGGCGAGCCTCCGTGACATCGGCCTCGCCATTCCGGCGGCGCAGGGCAACTTCCTCTGGATCGCCGCGGGCGACGAGTCCACGGCCGTCGGCGAGATCCTCCTCGACCAGGGCGTCGTCACGAGGGTGTTCCCCGGTGACGGGGTCCGCATCTCCATCGGCGAGGCCGACGCCGTGGACGGCGTCATCGAGGCGGGCAGGCGGATCGTCGATCTGCTCCCCGCCGATCATCCCGCGAGACGGACGGAGGTCCGGGCATGACCGACCTGACAGAGACGACCACGGTGCCGACGCCGGTGCAGTTCATCGCGCCGGACGGAACGTTCGCGCCGAATGCCGGAGCAGAGGAGTACGGCGACATCGTCGCGGGACTCGACGACGCGACGCTCCAGCGCATGTTCCACGACATGACCGTCGTGCGTGCCTTCGATGTGGAGGCCGGCAACCTGCAGAGACAGGGCCAGCTGGCGCTCTGGGTCCCGAGCCACGGCCAGGAAGCCGCGCAGGTGGGTTCCGCCTACGCGACGCGGCCGCAGGACCACGTCTTCCCGTCGTACCGCGAGCACGCCGTGGGCTTCGTCCGCGGCATCGACCTCATGAACGTCGTCCGTCTGCTGCGCGGTGTGACGCACGGCGGATGGGACCCGAAGGACCCCCGCAACGGCAACTTCCACCTCTACACGCTCGTCATCGGCTCGCAAGCGCTGCACGCCACCGGCTACGCGATGGGGATCGCGCTCGACGGTGCGAGCGGCACGGGCGACCTCGAGAGCGACCAGGCCGCGATCGTCTACTTCGGCGACGGCGCGACGAGTCAGGGCGACGTGAGCGAGGCGTTCGTCTTCGCCGCCAGCTACCAGACGCCGCAGGTCTTCTTCCTGCAGAACAACCACTGGGCGATCTCCGTCCCCGTCACACGCCAGTCCCGCACGCCGCTGTTCAAGCGCGGAACGGGGTTCGGCATCCCGAGTGTGCAGATCGACGGCAACGACGTGCTCGCGAGCTACGCCGTCACGGCGAAGAACCTCGACGAGGCGCGCGCGGGCGGCGGTCCACGGCTCGTGGAGGCGCTCACGTACCGGATCGGCGCCCACACCACGAGCGACGACCCCACCAAGTACCGCACGGACGACGAGCTCGCCTCGTGGGTCGCTCGCGACCCGATCGCACGGTTCCAGACCTACCTGCGCTCCCGAGGGGCCGACGACGCGTTCTTCGCCGAGGTCGCCGCCCAGGCGAAGGACTACGCCGCCGACACGAGACGGCGGACGCTCGCCCTCGAGTCGCCGCCGGCGGATCTCATGTTCGAGAACGTGTACACCGACGAGCACCCGCTCACGGCCGAACAGTTCGAGTGGCTCGAACGCTACGAGGAGAGCCTCGAAGGGGGCGACGCACGATGACCGACACCACGGCGACGCAGGTACCGACGCGCACCGAACTCGCGACGATGCCGATGGCCAAGGCCCTCAACGCCGGCCTCGATGCGGCCCTCGCGGCCGACGACCGCGTGCTCCTCATGGGCGAGGACATCGGCACCCTGGGTGGCGTGTTCCGCGTCACGGAAGGGCTCCAGAAGACCTACGGCGAGAATCGCGTCCTCGACACCCCGCTCGCCGAGTCGGGCATCGTCGGAACCGCGATCGGTCTCGCGATGCGCGGCTACCGTCCCGTGTGCGAGATCCAGTTCGACGGCTTCATCTTCCCCGGCTTCGACCAGATCACCTCCCAGCTCGCGAAGCTCACGAACCGGCACGAGGGCAACCAGTCGTTCCCGGTCGTCATCCGTGTGCCGTACGGCGGGCACATCGGCGCCGTCGAGCACCACCAGGAGAGCCCGGAGGCGTACTTCGCGCACACGGCGGGCCTGCGTTCGGTGAGCCCCTCCACCCCGCACGACGCCTACTGGATGATCCAGGAGGCGATCGCGTCGAACGACCCCGTCATGTTCTTCGAGCCGAAGAGCCGCTACTGGCAGAAGGGCGCCGTCGACCTCTCGGCCCCGTCCGTGCCGCTCCACGCGAGCCGCGTCGTCCGGGTCGGCAGCGACGTCACGGTCCTCGCCCACGGCGCCATGGTGAGCGTGCTGCTCCAGGCGGCTGAACTCGCGGCCGAGGAAGGCATCAGCCTCGAGGTCGTCGACCTCCGTTCGATCTCCCCGATCGACTACGACCCGATCCTCGAGAGCGTGCGCAAGACGGGCCGTCTCATCGTGGCGCAGGAGGCACCGGGCTCGGTGTCGGTCGGCTCGGAGATCGCAGCCACCGTCGCGGAGCGTGCCTTCTACTCGCTCGAGGCCCCCGTGCTGCGCGTCTCCGGATTCGACGTGCCGTTCCCGCCCGCGAAGCTCGAGGGCGTCTACCTGCCCGACGCCGACCGTATCCTCGAGGCCGTCGATCGCGCCCTCGCCTACTGATCCACACCACAGGAGTCATCGCATGAGCGAGCAGAACATCACCCTCCCCGACGTCGGCGAGGGTCTCACCGAGGCGGAGATCGTGTCGTGGCACGTCGCACCCGGCGACCGCGTGGAGCTCAACCAGGTGATCGTCGAGATCGAGACGGCCAAGTCGCTCGTGGAGCTGCCGTCGCCGCTCGAGGGCGTCATCGGCTCCGTGCTCGCGGAAGAGGGGCAGACCGTCGAGGTCGGCGCCGCCATCCTCACGGTGCAGACCGATGCGAATGCGTCTGCGGGTCCGGCGGAGGCTCCAGCCCCCGTGTCCGCCGGCGTGCAGGCCGCCGCGACACCCGGTGCGACGCCCGTCTCGGACGAGGTGGCATCCGCCGCCGCCGACACGGCCGGCACGATCGCCCCGTCGAACGACGGCGAGGGCTCTGTGCTCGTCGGCTACGGCACGGGCGGTCACGCCACCTCGCGCCGCCGCAAGGGCCTCGCGGCGCGGAAGCCCACCCCGCCGGCGTCGGTCCCCGCGGCGTCCGCCGGTCCGGTGATCGCGAAGCCTCCGATCCGCAAGCTCGCGCGGGACCTCGGCGTCGACCTCGCGGAGGTCGAGGGCACGGGCCTCGCCGGGGAGATCACGCGTGACGATGTGGTGCGCCAGGCCAGCCAGGCGAGCGTCTTCCGCAACATCGAGACGCCCGAGTGGGGCGACAGCCGCGAGGAGCGCATCCCCGTCCGCGGCGTGCGCAAGGCGATCGCCAATGCGATGGTCTCGAGCGCCTTCAGCGCCCCGCACGTGAGCCTGTTCGTCGACGTCGACGCCACACGCACCATGGAATTCACGCGCCGGCTCAAGGCGTCCCCCGACTTCGCCGGCGTAAAGGTGTCGCCCCTCCTCGTCATGGCGAAGGCCATGATCTGGGCCGTGCGCCGCAACCCCACGGTCAACGCGACGTGGACGGACGACGAGATCATCGTCCACCACTTCGTGAACCTCGGGTTCGCGGCTGCCACGCCGCGCGGACTGCTCGTGCCGAACGTGAAGGACGCGCAGTCGATGAGTCTGCTCGAGCTCGCGAAGGCGCTCGAACAGAAGACGCTCGAGGCCCGCGACGGCAAGACGCCGCCGGCCGACATGCAGAACGGCACGATCACGATCACGAACATCGGCGTGTTCGGGATGGACACCGGAACGCCGATCCTCAATCCCGGCGAGGTCGGCATCGTGGCACTCGGCACGATCAAGCAGAAGCCGTGGGTGGTCGACGGCGAGGTCCGTCCGCGGTACGTCACGACCCTCGGAGCATCGTTCGATCACCGCGTCGTCGACGGCGACGTCGCGAGTCGGTTCCTGGCCGACGTCGCGTCCATCGTGGAGGAGCCGGCGCTGCTCCTCGAGTGAGCGGGCCTGTCAGTCGCGACCGCGTTCCGATGCGTAGCGACGTCCGGAATGCCGTCTGCTGCACGGTTTCCATCACGAGTTCATAACGGTCGCGAAAAAGCCTGGTCAGACGCGCTTTCGATACGTTCATACCACGTCGTAATGAGGTCGTACGTGCACAGGATCGAGGGCCTCCGGTTCGCTATCCGGACATCCGGTTGTTAGCGTTGACGAGGCCCGCGAGGGTCGAAAGCTGAGTCCGCGAGAACTCGAGCCGTTCCTGCAGCGGCACGGATTCCGTATGGCGAGGGCGTCGGACCGGTCCCATGATCGGTCCAGCGATCGTCCCGATTCGCCGTGACCTGAGCGCCGGAGCTTCCTCCTGAGGAAGACGTGCGTCGTCATGGCTTGATGGGCGAGGCGACCGCACACGTTCCTCCGCCCGGGCGAGACCAGAAGAACCGTGGGGCGTTATTCGTCGTGCGCGTTTCGGAGAATCTGTGAGCAACGACGTCGCCATTCGGGCGGACAGTATCTACAAGGTGTTCGGGCGCCGCCCGAAGGAGGCCGCCAAGCGACTCGCCGACGGCGCCGACCGTTCGACGGTCGCGGGTCTCGGCACCGCCGCGGTCATCGACGCGAGCTTCGACGTGAACGTCGGTGAGATCTTCGTCGTCATGGGGCTGTCCGGCTCGGGCAAGTCGACACTCATCCGCATGCTCAACGGTCTGCTCGAGCCGACCTCCGGCTCCGTGCAGGTGTTCGGCACCGAGGTCGCTGGCGTCTCCGAGGCTGCTCTGCGCGACGTTCGGCGGAAGCGCGTCTCGATGGTCTTCCAGCACTTCGCGCTCCTGCCGCACCGCACGGTCATGGACAACGCGGCCTACGGACTCGAGGTGCAGGGCGTCCCGGTGGCCGAGCGCCGCGAGCGGGCGCAGCGTGTGCTCGACCGCGTCGGTCTCGCCGGCTGGGAGGACAAGTTCCCCGGTCAGCTCTCCGGCGGCATGCAGCAGCGTGTCGGCCTCGCCCGCGCCCTCGCCGCCGACACCGACATCCTGCTCATGGACGAGGCGTTCTCCGCACTCGACCCCCTGATCCGCCGTGAGATGCAGGAGCAGCTCGTGGAGCTGCAGCGCGAGCTCGGCAAGACGATCGTCTTCATCACGCACGACCTCAACGAGGCGATGTTCCTCGGCGACCGGATCGCGGTCATGCGCGATGGCCGCATCGTGCAGCTGGGCACGCCTGACGACATCCTCACCGATCCGGCCAACGACTACGTCGCGCAGTTCGTGCAGGACGTCGACAGGGCCCGCGTGCTGACGGCTGCCGGTGTGATGGAGCCCGTTCGCTCCGTCGTCTCGGCGACGGCCGGCCCGCGCGCCGCCCTCCGCACCATGCGCGACCTGCAGACCTCGGCCGTGTTCGTGGTGGGCAACGGACGGAAGCTCCTCGGCGTCGTGCACGACACCGACGCGCTCAAGCTCGTGAAGCGCGGTCAGAAGGACCTCATGCCGATCGTGCGCACCGACGCCTCGACCGTCACAGGCGAGCAGCACCTCGTCGACCTCTTCGAGCCGTCAGCGGAGAGCCCGCTCCCCGTGGCCGTCGTCGACGACGCCGGGAGGCTGCTCGGCGCGATCCCGCGCGTGACGCTCCTCGCGGCCCTCGGAAACGTCACGAGCAGCGCCATCACCTCCGAGCTCGCGGTCGTCGGGCCCGCCCCGACGGTGCCCGTCGACGTCATGACGGAGACCCTTCGCGAGACGGCGGACCTCGCCGGCGAACAGGACGCCTCGATGGAAGGGACGAACGCGTGAACGACATCCGCCTGCCCATCGGCGACTGGGCCGAGGACGTCATCGACGTCATCACCGACGTCTTCCAGCCGCTCTTCGACGTGATCCGCACCATCTTCCTCGGCCTCTACGACGGGGTGGACTGGGTGCTCTCGACCCCGCCGTTCTGGGTCGTCATCATCGTCGCCGCGGCTCTCGCGTTCGTCGTGAAGGGCTGGAAGCTCGCTGTCGGATCGATCCTCGGCTTCCTGGTCATCCAGCTCGTCGGCCAGTGGTCCAACGCCATGGACTCGCTCGCGCTCGTCCTCGTCGCCGGCCTCGTCGCCGTCGTCGTGAGCGTCCCGGTCGGCATCCTCGCCGCACGATCCCAGACGGCGTCGACGATCGTGAAGCCGATACTCGACTTCATGCAGACGATGCCGGCGTTCGTCTACCTGATCCCAGCGCTCATCCTCTTCCGCGTGGGGGTCGTGCCCGGCATCGTCGCGACGATCATCTTCGCGATGGCTCCCGGTGTGCGCCTCACGGAACTCGGCATCCGCGGCGTGGACAAGGAGGTCGTGGAGGCCGGCCAGGCGTTCGGCGCATCGCCCGGACGCATCCTGCGACAGATCCAGCTACCCCTCGCGCTGCCCACGATCATGGCCGGAATCAACCAGGTGATCATGCTCGCGCTGTCCATGGTCGTCATCGCCGGCATGGTCGGTGCCGGAGGACTCGGTGGCGAGATCGTCGCGAGCCTCAACCGCATCGACGTGGGGCTCGGCTTCGAGGCCGGGCTGTCCGTCGTGATCCTCGCGATCTTCCTCGACCGGGTGACCGCGTCGTTCGGCACGAAGGGCGCCAAACGCTCCGCGAAGAAGGCCGTCGACGAGAAGCCGGCGGGCGACTCGTCGCGCGACGGCGACACACGTGACGCACGCGACGAGGCCGAGGAGGCCGTCGTCGGCGGTGCGCGCCGCGCCCCCACCACGGGCGGCTGAGCCCGCCCCCTCATACCCCCACCCCTCGCGCACCAGCGGGGACGAAAGGAAACAATGAAGAAGCACAGCAAGGTCGCCATCGCGGCGATCGCCACAGCAGGACTTCTCGGACTCGCCGGTTGCGCCGGCGGGGACTCGGCCGGAGGCTCGGCCGAGGAGTCGAAGGACATCACGATCGCGGTCTTCAACGGCTGGGACGAGGCCGTCGCCACGAGCGAACTCTGGAAGGCCGTGCTCGAGGAGCAGGGCTACAACGTCGAGCTCGAGTACGCCGACGTGGCCCCCGTCTTCGCAGGACTCGCGTCCGGCGACTACGACATGACGACCGACGTGTGGCTGCCCGGCACCCACGCCTCGTACCTCGAGGAGTTCGGCGACGACATCTCCGACCTCGGCGCGTGGAACGACGAGTCGAAGCTCACCGTCGTCGTGAACGAGGACGCCCCGATCGACTCGCTCGACGAGCTCGCCGACAACGCGGACCTGTTCGACAACACCATCGTGGGAATCGAGCCGGGCGCCGGCCTCACCCTCGCGATGGAGAACGAGGTCATCCCGGGCTACGGCCTCGAGGACATGAACTTCGTGACCTCGTCGACCGCCGCCATGCTCACCGAGCTGCAGACCGCGACGGACTCCGGCGAGAACATCGTCGCGACCCTGTGGGACCCGCACTGGGCCAACACGGCCTACCCCGTGAAGGAGCTCGAGGACCCCGAGGGCGCCCTCGGTGGCACCGAGTCTCTCCACACCTACGGCAAGCTCGACTTCGCGGACGAGTTCCCCGAGGTCGCCGGCTGGATGGGTGACTTCCAGATGGACCTCGACACCCTCTACTCGCTCGAGCAGGCCATGTTCGTCGACTACGACGGCGACGACTACGGCCCCATCGTGCAGCAGTGGATCGAGGACAACCAGGACTACGTGGACGGCCTCACGAGCTGATCCGACGGATCCGAGACGAGCGGGCGGTGCCACACGGCATCGCCCGCTTCGTCGTTGCGAGGGACGTCAGCGGTTCGCGGCGAAGGACGCGACGGTGAAGCGCGCGAGTTCCTCGGCCATGGGGTGCGGCTCCCACGAGTGGTGGGCGCCCGGCATGATCTTCGTGACCGCGCCGTCGATGGACGCGGCGATGTCGGCTGACGAGGCGATCATCTCGTCGAAGGTCTGCTCGCCGTGCATCGTGAGCACGGGGACGCCGATGTCGGAGAAGAGCTCGGCGTGAGGCGCCGAGGCCGCCCAGAGGAGGGACTCGGCGTCGGCGCGCTGGCTGCCGATGGCCGCGACCATGGAGGGGTAACCGGGGGACCGCTTCGCACCGGCGAGCCACTCCGGCGGCATGTCCTTCATGTACCACTCGAGCGCGGGCTCGAGCTCTCCGGCGTCGAGCAGGCGGACAAACTCCGTGGCCCACGCCCGTGCGTGCGCCGGATCGCCGGCGATCGGTGCTTCCCAGAGCGCGAGCCCCACGACGGGCAATCCGCTGACCGCCGCGGCGAGAGCGATGGAGCAGCCGGAGGAATGACCGCAGAGGACGGCGAACCCGCCGGCCTCCTCGATGAGGGCGGCGAGGGCTTCGAGTTCGCGGTCGAGGTCGAGTATGCCGTCCGCCTCGCTCTCCCCGCGGCCGAGGCGGTCGAAGACGATCGTGGTGATGCCGCGCTCCGCCGCCCGCTCCGCGGTCTCCGTCGTGACGGCGTCACCGGCTCGATACGGGCCGGCCCCCGCGATGAAAATGAGGGCAGGACCCTCGCCATAGCGGTCGTAGGCGACGCGGTCGCCCCGCGCGGTCGTGAGGAAGTGGGTCATGGTCGTCTCGTCTTCGTCGTGCTCGCGGGGCCGGTCGTGGTCCGGACCTCCAGTGTCGCGCACCGCCGGGTCGGCCGGTAGGGGGTGTGGACACCTGGGCGGCGCCTGCGAGAACACCGGCCGCCGGAATGCGGGGGGAGTGCTGTCCGTTCCTCCTCATATGACCAGCACAGGACTCTCCACCATCGGTTTCATCGGTTCCGGCAACATCGGGGGACAGCTCGCACGGCTCGCCGTCGCGCACGGCTACTCGGTCGTGATGAGCAACTCCCGTGGTCCGGAGACGCTCGCCGAGCTCGTCGACGAGCTCGGTCCCGGCGCCCGCGCCGCGACGCCGGATGAGGCCGCGGCCGCCGGCGACATCGTCGTGGTGACCGTGCCGCTCAAGGCGTACACGGCCGTGCCGGTCGCCCCGCTCGCGGGAAAGATCGTCATCGACACGAACAACTACTACTTCGAGCGCGACGGCCGCATCGCCGCGCTCGACGAAGGCCGGACGACCGTCTCGCAGATGCTCCAGGAGCACCTCCCGTCGTCGACCGTGGTGAAGGCGTTCAACAACATCATGGCCGCCGACCTCACGACGAACGGCACTCCTGCCGGCACGGACGGCCGTCGCGCGCTCCCGATCGCGGGAGATGACCCGGAGGCGAAGACCCTCGTCTCCGCGCTCCTCGACGAGTTCGGGTTCGACGCCGTCGATGCCGGGACGCTTTCCGAGAGCTGGCGTTTCGAGCGCGACCAGCCGGCGTACGTCGTCCGTATGACGGCCGACGAGGTCCCCGCGAAGCTCGCGGCGGCCACTCGCGCCGGAGCCTGACCTCCTCGTTCGCTCCCCGTTTCTCTCGGTCCCTCCCTGTTGTGCGGACTTCTGCTGTTCGGAACCCGAATCCGACGACAGAAGTCAGCATGTCGTGGAAGCGCCTCCGTGTTGATAATGAGTGTCAATAGCAGGTAGTGTCGTGGTCATGTCCCGACGCCTCCCCGCCCTGCTTCTCGCCGTTCCCGCCGCGGCCCTCGTTCTGTCCGGCTGCGCCTCGGGAGGCGCCGGTGCCTCTGGCGGTTCGAGCGACGGATCCGGGCTCACGATCGTCGCCTCCACGAACGTCTACGGCGACATCGCGCAGACGATCGGCGGCGACGCCGTGAGCGTGACGAGCATCATCGACTCCGCCGCGAAGGACCCGCACTCCTACGAGGCGACGGCGCAGGACCAGCTCACGATCTCGACGGCTGACGTCGTGATCGAGAACGGCGGCGGCTACGACCCCTTCGTCGACACGCTCGTGGACGCAGCCGGGTCCGATGACCTCGTCGTCCTCAATGCCTCCGAGCTGTCGGGGCTCATCCCCGGCGAGGAGGGCACGGGCCACGCCGAGGACGAGCACTCCGACGGCGAGCACTCAGAGGAGACGCACGCGGAGGAGGATCACGCCGAGGGCGACCACGACCACATCGAGGGCTTCAATGAGCACGTCTGGTACAGCGTGACGGCGATGGATGCCCTCGCCCACGAGCTGGCGCACGAGCTCGGCGAGCTCGACCCCGACAACGCGTCGACGTTCGAGGACAACTACGAGTCCTTCGCGGCCGATCTCGGCGACCTGACGTCGGCTGCCGACGCTATCGCCGCCGACCACGCCGGAGAGGGCGTCGCGATCACGGAGCCGGTGCCGCTCTACCTGCTCGAGTCCGCCGGTCTCGTGAACGAGACGCCGGCGGCGTTCAGCGAGGCGATCGAGGAGGGGACGGACGTGTCGCCCGCCGTCCTCGCGGACACGCTCGCGCTCTTCGACGACGGCAGCGTCTCGCTCCTCGCCTATAACGAGCAGACGGCGGGCTCCGAGACCGAGCGCGTCCGAGAGGCCGCTGAGGCCGCGGGCGTGCCCGTCGTGGACTTCACGGAGACCCTTCCCGACGGCGAGTCCTACATCGAGTGGATGACCGCGAACCTGACGGCGATCTCCGACGCCCTCGCGTGACGACCGGCCGCCCCGCTGCACGTACCTCCGCCGGGAGGGTGTTGGATAGGGGGGTGGATGACGGACGAGAGGCGCGCGCCGACGTGCTGCGCCTCGAGGACGCATCCCTCGGTTTCGGCCGGCGCACGCTCTGGACCGGCCTCGATCTGACCGTGCGTCGCGGCGAGTTCCTCGCCGTGCTCGGCCCGAACGGCTCGGGCAAGACGAGTCTCCTCAAGACCATCCTCGGTCAGCAGCGGCTCGACGCCGGGACCATCACCCTCGACGGCGGTCCGGTGCACCGCGGAGATCGCCGCATCGGGTACATCCCGCAGCAGAAGCTCGTGCCCGCCGGCACGCCCATGCGTGCGCGGGACCTCGTGGCTCTCGGCGTGAACGGACACCGCTTCGGCCTCCCGCTGCCGAAGCGCGGGGAGAAGGAGCGCGTCGACGAGCTGCTCGCCTCCGTGGGAGCCACGGACTACGCCGACCGGCCCGTCGGCAGTCTCTCGGGCGGCGAGCAGCAGCGACTCCGTGTGGGGCAGGCACTCGCGGACGATCCCGTGCTGCTCCTGTGCGACGAACCCCTCCTGAGCCTCGACCTCGCCCACCAGCGAGGCGTCTCCGAGCTCATCGACCGCCGTCGGCGCGAGCACGACACGGCCGTCCTCTTCGTGACCCACGACGTGAACCCCGTGCTCGACAAGGTCGACCGCATCCTGTACCTCGCGGGCGGTCGCTTCCGCGAGGGCACTCCGGACGAGGTGCTCCGCACCGAGGTGCTGAGCGACCTCTACGACTCGCCCGTCGAGGTGTTCCGCTCCCGCGGGCGCGTCGTCGTGGTCGGGATCCCCGACGCGGAGACGCACGACCATCACGACCACCACGCCGACGAGCACCCCGGGGCGCACGCGTGATCGACCTCGACACCTACCTCCAGCTGCTCGGACTCGTGCAGAACTCCATCATCGCCGGGGCCGTCCTCGGTCTGGTCGGGGGACTCGTCGGTGTCTTCGTGATGCAGCGCGACATGGCGTTCGCCGTCCACGGCATCAGCGAGCTCTCGTTCGCCGGGGCCGCCGCCGCCCTCCTGTTCGGGGTGAACGTGGTCGCGGGCTCGCTCGCGGGTTCGCTCGTCGCCGCGATCCTCATCGGGGTTCTCGGCGCTCGGGCGCGGGACCGCAACTCCATCATCGGTGTCCTCATGCCGGCGGGACTCGGACTCGGCATCCTCTTCCTCGCGCTCTATCCCGGCCGCAGTGCGAACAAGTTCAGCCTCCTCACCGGTCAGATCATCGCGGTCGACTCGCCGCAGCTGGCGTGGCTCATCGGGATCTCGGTGCTCGTGCTCGTCGGACTGCTCGTGCTCTGGCGGCCGCTCACGTTCGACTCCCTCGACCCGGAGGTCGCCGCGGCGCGCGGCGTCCCGACCCGGTTCGTCTCGCTCGCCTTCATGGTGCTGCTCGGTCTCATCGTGGCCGTGTCGGTGCAGATCATCGGCGCCCTCCTCGTGATGGCCCTCCTCGTGACGCCGGCGGCTGCGGCCCTTCGCGTGTCCTCGTCGCCCGTCGTGGTCCCTCTGCTGGCGAGCGCGTTCGGATTCGTCTCGGCCGTCGGCGGCATCCTGCTGGCGATCGCCGGCTCCCTGCCCATCAGTCCGTACATCACGACGATCTCGTTCCTGATCTACGTGGTGTGCCGACTCGTCGGTCGCACGAGCACCCGCCGGGTGCGCGCCGCGGTCTGACCCGGCGCCGTCGTCACAGGGCGTCGCGGTAGGGGCGGAAGAACGCGCGGAGCTCCTCGGCGTACAGCTCGGGTTTCTCGAACGGGGCGAAGTGTCCGCCGCGCGCGGGGTACGTGACTCGTGCGAGGTTCGTGGAGCGTTCGAGCCAGGCGTGGGGCGGGCGCACGATGTCGCCGGGGAAGAGCGAGAAGCCGGACGGCACCTCGACGCGTCGGCCGAGCTGCTCCACGGGGATCGCTGAGTTCGCGGCGTACATCCTCATCGACGAGCCGATGGTGCCGGTGAACCAGTAGATGGAGACGAGGGTGAGGATCTCGTCCCTCGAGTAGATCGTGTCGAGGTCGTCGCCGTCGCTCCAGGCTCGAAGCTTCTCCACGATCCACGCGGCGAGGCCGGACGGCGAATCCGTGAGCCCGGCCGCGGCGGTCTGCGGTTTCGTCCGGTGCATCGCAGCGTAGGCGCCCTCGGTCGCGCCCCAGGAGGCGGCGTCGGCAAGCCACTGTCGTTCCTCGGGCGTGAGGGCGCTGAGATCCGTCGTCGGGGTGGGGAGGCCGCCGTCCATCCGGTGGACCGCGGCGACGCGGTCCGGATGGTCGAGCGCGAGGTACCTGCTCACGTGGCTGCCGATGTCGCCACCCGCGGCGAGGAAGCGGTCGTAGCCGAGGCGGGTCATGAGCTCGGCCCAGAGCCCCGCGACGGCGATCGAGTCGAGTGGCTGAGCGGGGATCTGGGAGTATCCGAACCCAGGCATGTCCGGCACGATCACGTCGAACGCGTCGGACGGGTCGCCGCCATGGGATCCGGGGTCGGTGAGGAGGGGGATGACCTTCGAGTACCGCCAGAAGGAGTCCGGCCACCCATGATTCAGGAGGAGGGGCGCGGCGGGTCGACCGGCAGGGTCCGACCGTGCGTGGACCACGTGGATGTCGAGCCCCCCGACCGGCACCACGTATCGGGGGAGCTCGGAGAGGCGGGCCTCCTGCGCGCTCCAGTCGAATCCGTCCGCCCAGTAGGCGACGAGATCGCGCAGGAAGGTCACGTCGGTTCCGAGAGCCCAGCCGGCGCCGTCGACGTCGTCCGGGAATCGCGTGGCGCGCAATCGCGACCGCAGGTCGTTTACCGCCTCGGGCGCTGTGCGGGTGGTGAACGGCCGTATCGGTGGCATCGCGTCGGTCACGGGGGACACGCTACTCCCCGGGCCCGACGCCTTACGGGTGTTCCGGGGAGGAGTCACCTCGGCCGGAGTTGTGCTCGCGCACGACCTCGCGCAGTTCGTCGTCGAGGCTCTGCGACGCCTGGACGGCCGACACCATCCCGCCGAGGAACTTGGCGACGGCGGCGAGCTCGTTCTCGTCGAGGCCGTCAACGAGCGCGATCATGCGCTGGTGCATCGCGCCGAGCGTCTCGCGCACCTCGTTGTCGCTGTCGACCGTTGGTACGACGATTACCGCACGACGGTCGTTCGGGTGAGGTTCCCGACGTACGTGACCGCTCTTGACGAGGCGATCGACGAGCGCGGTGACGGAGGCCGAGGTCACGCCGAGGGTGCGCACGAGGTCGCGCTGCAGGACGACCCGATCCTCGCGCTGCGCCTTCAGGAGGTAGCGGAGTGCGATGAGGTCCGTCTCGTTCATGTTCATCGACGACCGGGTGCGGCTGCGCATGTCGGTCTCCGCCGACCGGTATCGACGCAGGAGGTTGAGGACGTCGACACTCGTCGCACCCTGGTGGTGCGGGTACCAGTAGCCGGAGGAGCGCTCCTCCGTCGTGCTGCGTCCGTTGGTCGACTGTTCGTCGGGTTCTCCGGTCGGGCTGCTCACGCGGCGCTCCGGGCGTACCGAGGGCGTCGGGTGATGGTGGCCAACCAGCGCCGCGAGGTTCCTGCGAGGGCGCGCTCGGCCTCGGCGACTGTGGCGAACGTTCCAACGACGGAGCCGTCGGTGTCGCAGGCGACGACACGGTCGCCGTTCGACCAGATCGTGGGTCCGGCGGCATCGTGGTGGAGAGTCGGTGCGGTCGGGTGCAGCATCGTGATCCTTATCGTGTAAGTAGCTAGATGGACTAGCTATATGGTCATCTCAGTAAACCTGACCGAGCGGACTCGTGCAACGGGGTGCGGAACTCCCGAAGGAGGGTCACGAGTCCCCGTCGGGCGGCGGTCGGCCCCTCGTCGCGGACTATCCTGAGGGGACGGGGTTCGACCGGGCGGAGGAGTGGTGATGGCGAAGAGGAACACGTGGCAGCGCGAGGCGGTCCGTGAGGCGCTCGACGACGCCAACGGGTTCATCAGCGCCCAATCGCTCCACTCGCAGCTCAAAGGGGCTGGCTCGCCGATCGGCCTCGCCACCGTCTATCGCGCTCTCGCCGATCTCGCCGTGGACGGCGCCGCCGACTCGTTGCAGTCGCCCGAGGGCGAGAGTCTCTACCGGGCGTGCGAGACCTCCGGCCACCACCACCACCTCATCTGCCGGTCGTGCGGGCTCACGGTGGAGATCGAGGCCAACGAGGTCGAGCGCTGGGCCGTCGCGCAGGCCTCGAAGCACGGTTTCACCGAGGCGCAGCACGTCGTCGACATCTTCGGCCTCTGCGCCGAGTGCACGGCCAAGGCCGCGGCGCTCCGTTAGCAACGTCTGCGAGGTGCGGACTCTCGTCGCCGCCCCGTGCGCACGGGGGACGGGAGTCCGCACTTCGACGACGCCATCAGGCGTCGCGGGCGATGTCCCGAACGAACGAGTCGATGCGGGAGCGGAGCACCTCGATGCGATGCTGCCTGGCGGCCTCGCGGTCGAAGCCGAGGTAGGCCGACGGCGGGAGCACGCGCACGTTGCGCGAGCACTCGAAGTGCGCGCACGCGAGGGTCGCGATCGTGTCGCCGTTCCGGCCGGCCTTACCTGAGCGGCGAGCGCTGAACAGCACCACGTCGTTCGGGAGCGTGACGTCCTCGCACCACGAGCACTGCGCCCGCGCGCCCGGCTTGTCGCCGCTCTGACGGAGGAGGACGCCGACGGGCTCGTCGTCGATGTGGGTCACGAGATAGCCGATGGCCGGTGTCTTGACGTCGCGCCAGCCCAGGTAATCCCTCTTGTCCCAGTCGATCTCGGCGAGGTCGTTGGGCGGGATGATCGCGTTGCGTTCGCGCAGCGAGGCGTTGACGACGGAGGAGGTGATGTCTTTTTCGGTCAGGGGACGCATGGGTGTGCCTTTGCTGTCAGGGTGCGTCGCGCGCAGAGCGCGGCGACGGGTGAATCGAGTGGACGGACCGTGAGGGGCGGCTGATCGGCGCGCAGGACTCGGTGGTCCGTGACGCGGCGATGAGCGCGCGCGACCACGAGACTTCGGACAGCGTTACCTGCCGCCGGCGAACGAGACGCCGACGACCTCCGATCGCCCGGAGGGCATCGAGGAGGACAGGAGAGGATTCACTCGACGATCCTACTCCCGCGTGATGCGATCGAGACCGTCGTCGACGACCCGGGTCCGTCCCGGCCTGGTGTCGGTGGTCCGACCTAGGCTGTGAGCGTGCCGGAAGGGGACAGCGTCTACCGGCTCGCGAAGCGACTGCGCGAGCCGCTCGACGGACGCGCCATCGTGTCGGGTGAGCTGCGCTCGGGCGCGGCGGCGGGTACGCGCCTCGACGGGTGGATCGTGCTCGCGCACGACACCCACGGCAAGCACCTGCTCACGCGATTCGACTCCGGATTCACGCTACGCACTCACCTGAAGATGCAGGGGTCGTGGTCCGTGACGTCGGCCGGCAAGCGGGTGCCGCGCGCGGTCGAGCCCGAGGTGCGTGTCCGGATGTCGATGGACTCGGGGCGCACGGCGTGGGGCGTCGACGTCCCCGTCGTCGACCTGCTGCCCACACGCGACGAGCACCTCGCCATCGGTCACCTCGGGCCGGATCCGCTGCGCGCCGACTGGGATGCTGCGGAGGCCGAGCGGCGTCTCACGGCGCGGCCCGATCGGCCGATCGCCGCCGCCCTGCTCGACCAGCGCAACGTCGCCGGCTTCGGCAACCTGTGGGCGAACGAACTGTGCTTCCTCCGCGGAATCGACCCGCTGACCCCTGTCGGCGCCGTCGACGTGCCCGCGCTGCTCTCCGTCGGTGCGCGCGCCCTCACCGTGTCGGCGACCGTCGCGAACATGTACCAGACCACCACGGGGTCGACGCGGCGGGGCGAGCGGCACTGGGTGTCCGGCCGCGCCGGCCGGCCGTGCCTGCGCTGCGGCACGACCATCCGCGTTCGCGCCGAGACGCCGGGCGACCCGGAGCGACGCCGCACCTGGTGGTGCCCGTCGTGTCAGCCGCTCGGCGGCTGACACACCGGGACCTACAGGGCGGCGAGCGCCTCGTCGATGATCGCGACGCCGCGACGCGCCTCTTCGTCGGTCACGACGGCGGGCGGCACCACGTGGATACGGTTCTCCGAGATGAACGGCAGGAGCCCGCGCGACAGGAGGTCCGTCTTGAAGCGACCCATCGTGGCGGCGTCGAGCGGGGTGCGCGCCTCGCGGTCGGAGACGAGCTCGACGGCCCAGAACACACCTGTTCCGCGCACCTCGCCCACGATGTCGTGGCGGCTCAGTGCGGCCAGCGCCGGAGCGAGCACCTCGGAGCCGATGCGCTTCGCGTTCGAGACGACGCCCTCCTCCTCCATCGCGGTGAGGGCGGCGACGATGCTCGCGGCGGCGAGGGGGTGGCCCGAGTAGGTGAGGCCGCCGGGGAAGACCCGCTCGTCGAAGTGGTGCGAGACCGGGTCGGAGATCACGACGCCGCCCACGGGGACGTAGCCGGAGTTGACGCCCTTCGCGAAGGTGATGAGGTCGGGCCGCACGCCGAACGCGTCGAAGGCGAACCACTCGCCCGTGCGGGCGAAGCCGGCCATGACCTCGTCGAGGATGAGGAGGATGCCGTAGCGGTCCGCGATCTCGCGGACACCGGCGAGGTACCCGGGCGGCGGCACGAGGATGCCGGCGGTGCCGGGGATCGTCTCGAGCAGGATCGCGGCGATCGTCTGTGCACCCTCCGCCTGCACGACGCGCTCGAGGTGGTGCAATGCGCGCTCGGCCTCCTGCTCCGGCGACTCCGCCCAGAACTCGCTGCGGTACAGGTACGGACCGAAGGCGTGCACGTGTCCCGTGGCGTACTCGTTGGGCATGCGGCGCCAGTCGCCCGTGGCCACGATGGCCCCTCCCGTGTTGCCGTGGTACGAGCGGTAGTGCGAGATCACCTTGTCGCGCCCGGTGAAGAGGCGCGCCATCCGGATGGCGTTCTCGTTCGCGTCGGCTCCGCCGTTCGTGAAGAAGACCTTCGAGAAGCCCTCGGGCGCGCGCTCGAGGATGAGATGGGCCGCCTCGGCGCGGGTCTCGTTGGCGTGCGCGGGGGCGACCGTGGTGAGCCGGGCTGCCTGCTCCTGGATCGCGGCCACTACCTTCGGGTGCTGGTGGCCGATGTTGACGTTGACGAGCTGGCTCGAGAAGTCGAGGTACTCGCGGCCGTCGACGTCCCACACCGTCGAGCCGAGGCCGCCGGCGAGCGGGAGCGGGGCGAGCGACCCCTGCGCCGACCAGGAGTGGAAGACCGAGCTGCGGTCGCTCTCGGACACGGAGGCGTTGGTGGCTGCCGCCTCGGTGGGGGCGGTCGTAGAAGAGGTCGTGGTCATGGCGATCCGGTCCTTGCGAGCGGCGGGCGGGGGATGTCTCCATCCAACCGTGTTCTTCCCTCTCGGCGGTGGCGGATTTGTCGATACGATCGGAAGCGGATCGACAAACTGTGCGCGATCGCCCGGACCGACGCGGAGGTGGATGTGCCCACGACGCTCCGTGCACTCCTCGCCGCACCGTCGTTCCACCTGAGGCTCCTCGCGGGCGCTGACGACTCCTCGGCCGTGCTCGACGAGCCGTTGCTCTGGGCGCACAACTCCGATCTGCTGGACCCGACGCCATGGCTGCAGCCCGGGGGACTGCTCCTCACCGACGGTATGCATCTCTCCGCGGACTCCGACCCGTCGGAGGTCGATGCGTACGTCGCCCGACTCGTCGAGAGCGGCACCCGGGCGCTCGGTTTCGCGACGGGGATCATCCACGACGAGGTTCCGGAGGTACTTCGAGCCGCGTGCGGTGGGCTGGGGATGCCGCTGCTCGAGGTCGCCGACCGCACCCCGTTCATGAGCATCATCCGCCACGTGTCCGACGTGCTCGCCGCGGAGCAGCGCGAGCGGCTCGAGTGGTCGCTCGACGCGCAACGCGCGATCGCGCGGGCCGCGCTGCGCCCCGACGGCCTCGGCGCGATCCTCACCGAGCTCGAGCAGCGGCTCGACTGCTGGGTGGCCCTCTTCGACTCGATCGGCAACCGCATCGACGTGCGCACGCGGATCGCGATGCCGACGGAGGCTGAGGCGATCGTCGACGACGCTGTGCGCGCGGCCCTCGCGCGCGGCAATCGGTCGAGCGCGCGGGTGATCGTGGGAACGGAGGCCGTCACGGTGCAGACCGTGGGCCAGCGCGGGCGGATCCGTGGTGCCCTCGCGGTGGGCACGGCCGCACCCCTCGACGCGGCGGGGAGCGACCTCGTCGCGAGTGTCATCGCGCTCGCGAGCATCGCCCTCGAGCAGAGCCGCACGGTGGAGACCGCGAGGAGGCAGCTGCGGTCGGGCCTCCTCGAACTGCTGCTCGCGGGCGTCATCGACGTGGCGGGGCGAACGGCGCAGCGACTCGGCGGTCGGCTGCCCGAGGCACCGGTGCGTGTGGCCGTGCTCGGGGCCGCCGTCGAAGGGCAATCGCTCCTCGACGAACTCGACCTCCTCGCGGGCGAGGACGCCGGTCGGGTGTTCGTCGCGGAGCGCGACGTGGAGGTCGTCGCGGTGGTGGGTGCGGACGACGGCGGAGTGCTCGAGCGCGTGCTCGCCCGGCACGGGATGCCGGTGGGGTTCTCCGCTCCGATCGACTGGGACGAGTTGCCGCGCGGCCTCACGGAGGCCCGGCAGGCCGCGGCACGGACGCGGTCGGATCAGCCGGTGGTGCGCTTCGAGCGCCTGGCCGACGAGGGCATGTTCGGTCTGCTGCGGGCGAGCGGAGCGGAGACGATCGCGCGTCGGCTCCTCGCCCCGCTCCTCGCGCTGCCCGCGGCGGAGCGCGAGATGTACGTCCGGACCGCGACCGTGTGGCTCGCCCACAACGGGTCGTGGGATCCGCCGTCGAAGGAGCTCGGGGTGCACCGGCAGACGCTCCGCAACCGCATCACCGCGCTCGAGGCCCTGCTCGACCTCGACCTCGGGACGTTCCCCGCCCGCACCGAGCTCTGGTCCGCCCTCCACCTCCTCTTCCCCACCCCATAAAGATCGCGATACACCATGGGGTTCCGTGGTGTATCGCGATCTTTTTGGGGTGAGGGGAGGGGCTTCCGGAGGGGGTCAGTTCTGGGGGAAGCCCAGGTTGATGCCGCCGTGGGACGGGTCGAGCCAGCGAGAGGTGATCGCCTTCTGCTGCGTGAAGAACTTCACACCCTCGGCGCCGTGGGCCTTCGTGTCGCCGAAGAGCGAGTCCTTCCAGCCGCCGAACGAGAACGTGGCGACGGGGACGGGGATCGGCACGTTGATGCCGATCATGCCCACCTGCACCTCGTTCTGGAAGCGACGGGCCGCGCCGCCGTCGTTCGTGAAGATCGCGGTGCCGTTGCCGAACGCGCCGCCGTTGATGAGCGCGACGCCCTCCTCGTACGACTGCACGCGCACGACCGAGAGCACCGGTCCGAAGATCTCCTCCGTGTAGGCGCGTGACGTCGTGGGGACGTTGTCGAGCAGCGTCGGTCCGAGCCAGAAGCCGTTCGGGTCGCCGTCCACCTCGATGCCGCGGCCGTCGACGACGACGCTCGCGCCGTCCTCCTCCGCGATCCCGATGTAGGACGCCACCTTGTCGCGGTGCACCTCGGTGACGAGCGGGCCCATGTCGCACGAGCGGCGGCCGTCGCCGACCGTGAGGGTCGACATCTTCTCGCTGATCTTCGCGATGAGGTCGTCGGCGACGGGCTCGACCGCCACGACGACGGAGATCGCCATGCAGCGCTCGCCGGCGGAGCCGAAGCCCGCGTTGATGGCGCTGTCGGCCACCAGGTCGAGGTCGGCGTCCGGGAGGACGAGCATGTGGTTCTTCGCGCCTCCGAGGGCCTGGACGCGCTTGCCGTGCGCCGTGCCCGTCTCGTAGACGTACTTCGCGATGGGCGTTGAGCCGACGAAAGAGATCGCGCGCACGTCGGGGTGGGTGAGGAGACCGTCGACGGCCTCCTTGTCGCCGTTGAGCACCGTGAAGACGCCGTCGGGGAGGCCGGCCTCCTTCCAGAGCTTCGCGATCCAGATGGCGGCGGACGGGTCCTTCTCGCTCGGCTTCAGCACCACGGTGTTGCCGGCCGCGATCGCGATGGGGAAGAACCACGCCGGCACCATGGCGGGGAAGTTGAAGGGGCTGATGATGCCGACGACGCCGAGGGGCTGCTTCGTCGAGTAGACGTCGATGCCCGTGGAGACCTGCTCGGAGTACTCGCCCTTGAGGTGGTGGGCGAGGCCGGTCGCGAACTCCACGACCTCCTGTCCGCGGGCGATCTCGCCGAGGGCGTCGGAGACGACCTTGCCGTGCTCGCTCGTGATGATCTCGGCGAGTTCGCCCTTGCGCTCGTTGAGGAGCTCGCGGAACGAGAAGAGGATGCTCTGCCGCTTCGCGAGCGACATGTCACGCCACGCGGGGAACGCGGCGTGCGCCGACGCGATGGCCTTCTCGATCTCCGACTGGTCGGCGAGGGCGACGTGCTTCGTCGCGACGCCGAGCGCCGGGTCGTAGACGGGAGCGGTGCGCCCGCTCGTCGAGGGGGATTCCGTTCCGTCGATCCAGTGGGGGACGACGGGGAGGTCTGTGGGGGTGTCGGTCGTCATGATCTCTCTCGCGTGGGAGGCGTCGGGCGCTGATCGCGTCAGGGACAACGCTAACGAGATCGATTTGTCCTGACAATGTCGATTTGTCGAGTCGAGGTGCAGTGGGAGTGACAAATTGTCAGTCAGTGGGGCGTCGGAGTCGGCGCATTCCCCGTGAGCGCGGTGATGTATGGCCGGTCACGCGCATTGCCGGAGTCGAGGTACGTCGTTCCCGCGACGTGCGCCGAGCTCGCTATCCCGTGCGAGAGCGGATACCGGTAGAGCACGCGTTCCGCGTCGCGGTCCAAGATCAGCACGGACGTGGGCGCGGTCCAGTCGGCATCCGTCGTCGCGATGAGCAGGCCGTCGTCCGTGCGGGTGATCACTCGACGGACGCCCAGATCCGGCCCGACGCTGAGCACCCGGAGCGATGCCGGGTCGAGCCACGCTACGCGCCCCTCGGGGTACAAGCGGGACTCGAACGGATCGATAGGGCCCGAGGCCCTCTGAACGATCGGCGCTTGGAGGTGATCCTCTCCCGGCCGACGCGACTCGACACCACTCGGAACGTAGGCGACCCGCCCGCCGACGACGACAGCGGAGGGCGAGACGGGGATCGTCATGCGCTTTCCCGCGAGCGCGCCGTCCGACACGGCGCGCGCCGTGCCCGACTCGAAGCTCAGGAGAAGGGTGTCTCCGCCGCGGTCGACGACAACGTTGGGGGCGGCCGTCCGCAGAGTGCCGAGGATGGTTAGGGATTCGGTGGACACCAGGGTGACGGCGCGGCCATATCGGTTCGATATGCCCACGACTCCGGGAGCGATCGTCTCCATCGAACGCTTGTAGGGACCGAGGCCCTTCCTGAGCGTGCGGACGGGGCGCATGCTCGACAGGTCGAGCTCGACGAGCCCGAACGAGCAGAGCAGGAGGAGCACGTCCCGCTCCTCGATGACACGTGCATCGGAGACGAGACCGCGGACACCCATCCCCCGACGCCACGTTCCCGTCGCGGTATCGAGGACGCCGAAGCGATCCGCCTGCGTGCCTTCGAGCCACGACGCGATGACGAGCCCGGCACCCGCCGCGGTGAGCGTTCCCGGGTAGGAGTGAGCCGCGGTCCCCTTCACGGGGAGAGCGATATCGGTGACGGAGAACTCCATGCAGACAGTCTGACGGACGGCATACCGGCCGCAGGTGCGCGGCGAGCGGAAGCTGGCACCGTCGACCACCGCTCTCGGTGAGAATCGATTTCACGGCGGCTACCCTGGACTGGTGCCAGCCGATCCCTCGAGAACGACCACGACAGCGGTGCCGCCGTCGGATGCCGCTCGAACGACGATCCGCAACCCGTCGGGGTCCTGGCGTACCCCCGCGATCGGGGCCGGCATCGTGCTCGTCGTCCTCGTGGCGATCCGCGCGCTGAGTCCCGAGCAGCTCGACGTCCCGCAGGCGTTCAACGACTTCTTCACGCTCACGCTGAGCGTGCTCATCGAGTCGCTGCCCTTCGTCGTGCTCGGGGTGATGCTCTCGATCCTCGTGCAGGTGTGGCTGCCCGCCGGCGTGATCGAACGCTTCCTGCCCAGCCAGCCGTTCCTCCGACGGGCGTGCATCTCCCTGCTCGGTATGTTCCTCCCGGTGTGCGAGTGCGGCAACGTGCCGCTCGCGCGCGGCCTCATCATGCGCGGCTTCACGGTGCCGGAGTCGATCACGTTCCTCATCGCGGCCCCGATCCTCAACCCCATCGTCATCGTCACGACGCACGCGGCGTTCGGGTGGGACAGCGGCATCCTGGTGTGGCGAATCCTCGGCGGATTCCTGCTCGCGAACCTCATCGGCTGGATCTACAGCCGCCACCCCCGGCCCACCTCCCTTCTCACGCCGGCGTTCGAGGAGGCGTGCCGCCGCGAGGAGCACACGCACGGCACGCGGCTCGGTCGCAGCGTCGAACAGTTCCAGACGGAGGCGCGCGCCGTCATGCCCGCGCTCATCATCGGCTGCTCCATCGCCGGAGCCGTCCAGGTGCTCGTCCCGCGTTCGGCGCTCGTCGCGCTCGGCACGAACCCCGTGCTCTCCGTCGCGGCCCTCATGCTGCTCGCCGTCGTCATCTCGATCTGCTCCAACGTCGACGCCTTCTTCATCCTGAGCTTCGGCTCGACGTTCCTCCCGGGCGCGATCGTCGCGTTCCTTGTGCTCGGGCCGGTCGTCGACGTCAAGCTCCTAGCCCTCATGCGCACCACGTTCACGACGCGCACCCTCGCCTCGATCACCCTCATCGCCGTGCTGTTCACGGGAGCACTGGGTCTGGTGGTGAACCTTGTCGGCTGATCGCACCGAGACGCACGGGCACACCGAGACGCACGAGCACGAGCCGGAGACGGCCGAGCGCGGATCGCGCCTGCTCGGCGCCGGCCTCATCCTCGTGATGAGCGTGTGCGCCCTCTGGCTCGCCGCCACGGGGCAGCTCGCGATATACGTGAATCCGGGGAACACGCCGTTCATCGTGGCGATGTCGGCGATCGCCGTCATCGCGAGCATCGCGGTGCTCGCCCGCCCGCGCGGCGCTCACGGGCACGACGGCGGGCACGAGCACCCGCACCTCGAGGACCTCGTCCACGAGGCCGACGGCACGACGTCGGCCCTCACGGGCGACCCGCGACCGACGCGACGCGTGCTCTCGGGCGTGCTCGGCGCCGCCACGGCCGCGTTCTGCGCCGTGTTCGCGCTCGCCTTCCTCGTGCTGCCGCCACGAGCGCTCAGTGCGTCGGTCGCCGAGATCCGCGACGTCAACTCCGCTGGTCTCCTCACCGAACCCGTCGACCAGACCGTGCAGCTCGCCGCCGACGCCGACTACTCCACCTACGGACTGCGGGAATGGGCGGCACTCCTGCGCCAGAGCACCCACCCGGAGGGTCTCATCGCGACGCCCTTCAGCGGCATCGGTTTCGTCACGGCGAGCGAGGAGTCGGAGGACTCCTTCGTGCTCACCCGCTTCGTCGTGAGCCACTGCGCGATCGACGCCCAGCCCGTGGGCGTCACGGTGTACTCACCGGGCTGGGAGGACCGCTTCGAGGTGGGCTCGTGGGTGACGGTCGACGGCGCCTTCGCGATCGCCCCCGATGCATCGGCCGCGAGCCCCGTGTCGGTGGCTCCGGAGTCGGTCGATTCGACGCCCGAGCCGGACGTCCCGTATGAGTACTGAGGCCCCGGGCCGCGCGGAGGCGGGCGCGAGCCGCGCTCTCCGCTCGGCCGAACGGCGACGCTCGGTGTTCCGGCGGACGCTCGCCGCCACGATCGCCGCCCTCCTCCTCATCGTCGTGGGAGCCGGAGCCGTGGGGCTCCTGCAGGGTCCGCAGCTCGCGCGCGTCGACGTCGACGTGCCGTCGACCGTCGCCGACTCGGGCGCGCGTCTCATCCTCTACGCCGACCGCCCGGTGCGCGACGTGTCGCCGGAGGACGTCACGATCGAGCCCGCGACGCCCGTCACGATCCAGACGGAGGGCACGTCGATCCTCGTCCGCTTCGACGCCGTGCTCGACTACGACACCGACTACTCGGTGACCGTCGACGACGTCCGCTCGCCGGGGTCGACGCCGCTCTCCACCTTCGAGTACAGCTTCACGACGGGGGAGCCGCCGCTCTACGTCCTCCAGCGCGACGACGCCGGCGACGACCACATCGTGAGGACCGACATCGCGGGCTCCGACCCCACCTCCGTGTACGCGGCGCCCCGGATCCAGCAGTTCGAGGTGGTGGGCGACACGATCGTCGTCGCCGAGATCACCGACGACGACCACTCCCGTCTCCTCACGATCCCGGCCGGCGGCGGGGAGGAGACCGAGATCCCGCTCCCCGGCGAGGGACGCGTCGACCAGCTGCAGTCGTCCGCGCGTCAGTTCCTCGTCGGCTTCCTCTATTCGCAGGACGCCGGCACTGCGACGAGTATCGAGAGCGGGCTCTACATCGTGCAGCTCAAGTCGGGGCCCGAGCCGACACGGGTGGAGGCGACGGGAGCCGACGAGACGAACGTGTCGCAGTGGGCCTTCGTGCCGTCGACCACGTCCGTCCTGCTCCGCACGTTCGACGACGAGCTCGTGGCCACCGACGTCGTCACACCGGGCGACCCGCTCATCCTCGGCAACGCGCTCCAGATCCAGGGCTTCGTCGCGGGGGAGCAGGTCGCGATCGTGGAACGCGTCGACGCCATCGTGCAGGTCGACCTGCTGACGGGTGAGGAATCGCCGTTCCCTGTTCCGACGGACGTCGCGGGGACGCCAGGCGAGCTGGTCTCCCTCTCCGCGACCGGATACGTGCGCATCTACTCCGACTATGACATCGCCTCGGGGTCGCTCACCCAATCGGTGGTCCTCGTGGCGAACGGCTCGTCGAGGGTGCTGTACAGCGTCGACGACGGCAGCTCGTCGGTGCTCCAGGTGTGCGTCTCGCCGAACGCACAGTTCGTGGCCGTGCTCGAGGCGAAGGACCAGGCCGAGCTCGGGAGCGACCTCTACCCGATCCTGCCGATGCCGCGCGGGGTCTCGACACTCATCATCGACCGCGCGAGCACCGAGGTGCGCTCATCGGTCGACGGCTTCGACCTGCCGTGGTGCGCGCGTCCACCGACGGACTGACGGGCGGCTCGTTACCCTGGGGAGGCGGCGTTCACGCCGCGACGAGACTTTCAGGGGGTCTTCATGGACAAGCGCACGATGCTCGTGATTCCGGCGCTCGCGGCGATGCTCGCGCTCGCCGGGTGCGGGAACGGAACGGCGGGGACCGCGTCGACGAACAGTCCGACCCCGTCGGCCACGTCGCCCGCACCGACCCCGTCCGCCACACCGACGGCGACGCCCACCGCGACGCCGTCCTCGACGGCTCCGGCCCCCGGTGCGTCCTGGACGGGCGAGACCGCATACGCCGCGTGCGTCGCCTACCACCGCGAGAAGACGGCCGCTGACGGCTTCGACCCCGACGCCTCCACGTGGAACGCCTACAATCCTGAGGTCGCCCGTCAGAACGGCGAGCAGTGGATCGTCGACCTCATCGGGAAGGTGAAGGGCGAGGACGGTACGACATACGACGGAGTCTTCTCCTGCCTCGTCACCGGCACGCCGGCCGCGCCCTCCGTCGAGGAGTACACCGCGGGCTGAGCCGATCGGCGCGGCGGGCTGGGCTGATCAGGCCTGCGGCGCCTTCACCTTCGGCATGACGATTCCGGCCGCGATCGTCGCGACCGCCGCGATGACCACGGCGAGGAACACCGCGCTCGACCCGGTCTGGACCGCGCTCGCCGACTCCTCGCCGCCCGTGCGCGCGATGATCGAGTTGGCGATGGCCCCGAAGATCGCGACGCCCACCGCGCTGCCGATGGATCGCATGAAGAGATTCGTGCCGGTGACGACGCCGCGCTCCTCCCAGTCGACGGAGGACTGGGCGGCGATGAGCGTGGGCGTGGCGACGAGACCGAGGCCGAGACCCACGACGAAGCACGCCGCCGCGGCGAGCCACGCGTTGGGGGTCCCGGCCGTCGACCACAGCATGAGGGCGCCGACGACGGCGATGCCGAGTCCGATGAGCGCGGTGGGGCGGAAGCCGATCCGGAGGTAGATCTTCCCCGACTGCGATGCCGCGATCGGCCAGCCGAGCGTGAGCGCGGCCACGGCGAGCCCGCCGATGAGCGGCGTCGCGTCGGCCGAGACCTCGAGGAAGGTCGGCACGAACGACGTGAGTCCCACGAGGATCGCGCCCACACCGAGGGAGATGAGCGACGTCGTCGTGATGAGTCGGCGGCGGAAGATGGCGAGCGGCAGCACGGGTTCGGCCGCACGCTGCTCGATGAGTCCGAAGACCACGAGGAGCAGCGCGCCGACGGCGAACGAGCCGATGCTCTGCCACGAGTTCCACGCCCAGGCGTTGCCGCCCTCGAGGACGGCGAGGATGAGGAGAGTGAGCGCCACGGTCAGCACGGTCGCGCCGGCGATGTCGACGCGGTGGCTCGTCCGCTCGATGTCCTCCTTGTGGTTGCGCTTCAGCATGAACGCGGCGAGGAGGCAGAGGGGGATGTTGACGAAGAAGATCCAGCGCCAGTCGAGGTACTGCGAGAAGAGGCCGCCGAGGGTCGGTCCGACCACGGAGGAGATCGCCCAGACGCTTGCGAGGTAGCCCTGCGCCTTCGCCCGCTCCCGCACCGAGTAGATGTCGCCGGCGATCGTCACGGAGACGGGGAGGACGGCGCCGGCGCCGAGGCCCTGGACGGCGCGGAACACGATGAGTGACGTCATGTCCCACGCGAAACCGCACAGGATCGAGCCGAGGAGGAAGAGGCCGATGCCCGTGAGGATGATGGGCGTGCGGCCGATCGTATCGGCGAGCTTCGCGTAGACCGGCACGGAGACCGCCTGCGCGAGGAGGTAGATGGAGAACAGCCACGGGAACTGCGCGAAGCCGCCGAGGTCGTCGACGATCGACGGCACCGCCGTTGCGATGATGGTCGACTCGATGGCGATGAGCCCCGTCGCGAGCATGAGCGCGATGAGGATGGGGCCGCGGTCGGAGCGGAAGCCGACCTGCGCGTCTGTCGAGGTCATGGGGCCGTTCCGTCGAGGGTGTGCACGAGGAGACCAACGTATCGCCGTCCGGCGCATTCCCGGCCCCTGGTTGACGAGTCTCCCGTGCGGTTAGCGCGCCGGTCGGCGGCCGCTGTCTCGGGTCCGTAGCCTGTCGTCCACAGGGAACATCTGCGCGAGTTTCTGACTCCTTTTCCGGATACCGTCGTCAGTGTCGGTGGTGTCGTGTTCACTGGACGCATGACCACCCACGGCGCGGCTTTCCAGGACGCGGTCGCAGTAGCGACCGAGGTCCTCACCGCGCCTGTCGCCGGCCTGGTTCCCGGCCGGTTGTCGACCTCCGAGTGGACGGGGATGGTCCGCGACGTGGAGCGTCTCGGCCGTCTCGTGGACGCCGCCCGTGTCGCCTTGGCCGGGGATGCGGAGCAGCGAACCGGCGGCCCCATCGATGCTCTCGCCGCGCTCGGGTATGCGTCCGCCGTCGATGCCGTCGCGACGCTCTCGGGGCTGTCGGATCGGGATGCGAAGCGACGCATCCGGTTGGGCGTGAAGCTCAACGCCGGCTTGTCTCTGGTCGGCGCGGAGACGGGCTCAGCGCACCCCGCCATCTCGGGGGCCGTGTCCGCCGGGAACCTCGGACTCGATGCAGCGACGATCCTCACCGACGCCCTCGATGGGGTCTCGCCGCGGGTCGATCCGGTCGTCGTTGCGGAGGCGGAAGAGGCCCTCGTCAAACTCGCTGTCGGATCCGCGGATCACCCGCCGCTGCGAGCGGACCTGGTCCGTGGGCAGGCGCAACTGTTCATCGAGGCGATCGATCCCGACGGGGTCCGGCCGCGGGAGGAACTGGCGCGGCGGAAGCGACGCTTCACGATCGGACCTGAGACGAGGGACGGCCTCATCCCCGTTCATGGGTTGCTCACACTGGAGATCGGCGCGGGCCTGAAGCGCCTGATCGACGCCCACGTCCGGAGGGTCTCGTTCACGGACGGCTCCGGGCCCCTCGGCGATCCGGAAGCGTCCACGGACCCGTTCGCACCTGTCGAGCACGTCGATGACCGCTCTCCGGCGCAGCGTCGCCACGACACGTTGGCCGACATCATCAGCGCCGCATCGCGGGTGAGAGACGCACCTGAACTGACCGGGGCCGCTCCCGCGATCACCGTCACCGTCACGCAGACGGCACTCGACTCCGGTCGTGGTGTCGGCACGATCGACGGTGTCGATACTCCGATCTCCGTCGACGTGATCGAGAAGCTGATCGACTCGCGGGGCATCCAGACCGTCACGATGAACCCGCACCGGCGCATCCTGTCCCTCGGATCCGTGCAGCGTTGCTTCACCGCGTCCCAACGCCGGGCGATCACCGCACGCGATGGCGGGTGCGTCATCCCCGGCTGCACGACCCCGCCGGTTGGTGCGAGGTGCACCATGTGGTCCCGTGGCGTGATGGCGGCCAAACCCACACCGACAACGGAGTCCTGTTGTGCTGGGGGCATCACCAGAACATCGACCGCGGACCCTGGCGACTCTCCATGCCGGATGGAGTCCCGCACGTCCGCGGGCCGGGTTACCCGGAATGGACCCACACGACGAAAACCCGCACCGGACCACCCCTCACCCGCACCGGATGAGGAGGCGGAGTCGTACTGGATGAGCACCGGAGGTGCGCCATCACGTCAGGGGTGGGCAGACTGAAGGGAATGGAACCCCGCACAGAGACCATGATGTCCACCGACCCGCGTCGGGCGGGGCTCGAGTCCGCCGGTTGGCGGCTCATCGGAGAGTCCTGGGGTGCCCGGCTGCGTCTTCCAGACCCGCCTCACCTCTCGATGACCCTCGAGGCGGTCGCGGTGAGGCGGAGGTGACGCCGTTTCCGCCGCGGACCCGCGTCGTGTAACATTGACCTTTGGCTGGACGAACTCCTTTCGTCCATGCACGCGTGACAACTCCCACCCAGTTCCATCGGGGGTTGAGTCGCGCCGACAAGAGATCTTGGGCGGAACACTCGTTCCGCGGTATCGACAGGAGATAACCAATGGCAGCAGTGTGCCAGGTGACCGGAGCCGTTCCCGGCTTCGGACACAACATTTCGCACTCGCACCGGCGCACCAAGCGTCGTTTCGACCCGAACGTTCAGAAGAAGACGTATTACGTGCCGTCGCTTCGTCGTAACGTTACCCTCACGTTGTCCGCCAAGGGCATCAAGGTCATCGACGCCCGTGGCATCGAAGCCGTCGTGAAGGACGTCCTCGCACGTGGGGAGAAGATCTAATGGCGAAGCAGCAGGACGTACGTCCGATCATCAAGCTCCGTTCGACGGCAGGCACGGGATACACCTACGTGACGAAGAAGAACCGTCGTAACGACCCCGACCGTCTCGTGCTCAAGAAGTACGACCCCGTCATCCGCAAGCACGTCGATTTCCGAGAGGAGCGCTAAACCATGGCCAAGAAGAGCATGATCGCCAAGAACAACCAGCGCAAGGTCATCGTGGAGCGGTACGCCGCGAAGCGTCTCGAGCTCAAGAAGACGCTCGTCGACCCCAACGCCACCGACGAGGCCCGCGAGGCCGCTCGTCTCGGCCTGCAGAAGCTGCCGCGCAACGCATCGCCGGTCCGCCTCCGCAACCGCGACGCGATCGACGGTCGCCCCCGTGGCCACCTCTCGAAGTTCGGCATCTCGCGTGTGCGTTTCCGCGACATGGCGCACCGAGGCGAGCTGCCCGGCATCACCAAGTCGAGCTGGTAGTCACCACCTCGCGAACGTCACGAAGGCCGGTCCCGATGGGGCCGGCCTTCGTCGTTCCCGCGGTCTGTGGATCGCTGCACAGAGGGCCTCAGTCCAGTCCGTCGAGGAAGGTGCGGATGTCGTGGGCCAGCATCTCGGGCTCCTCCATCGCCGCGAAGTGTCCGCCCCGGTCGTCGACCTCGGTCCAGTGCACGACCCGATACTCGGCCTCCGCGAGCCGCCGGATCCCGATGTCGTGGGCGAACATGATCGCGCCGACCGGCTGCGTCGGACGCTCGGACGCTGCTCCCCACGCTCCAGCGTCGGCTGCGTACACGGTGAAGGCCGCGCTCCCCGCACACCGTGTGAGCCAGTAGAGCGACACGTGTTCGAGGATCCTCCGCCGCCCGATCCGGCCGTCCGGTTCCGCGTCGAAGGGGAACGACCATGCGCGGAACTTGTCGAGCATCCACGCGAGGAGCCCGGCGGGACTGTCGGTGAGGGCGGTGCCGATGAGCTGCGGTCGTGTGGACTGGATCGAGATGTAGCCGAACTCCTCGGCCATGAACTCCCCGACGCGGCGGTAGCGGTCGCGCTCGATCTCCGTCGACCGTGCGATCTCGTCCTCGTCGGGCTCACCGGTGGGTGCGCCGATCGACCCGTTGACGTGGATGGCGACGCAATGTTCAGGATCGAGTCGACCCATCGCGGGCGCCACGCCGGCGCCGTAGTCCCCGCCCTGCGCCACGTACCGCTCATAGCCGAGGGCGTCCATCAGCTCGACGAAGGCTCCCGCGACGCGCTCCGTCGTCCAGTCGGTCCCCTGCAGTGGCATGGAGAACGCGAATCCCGGCACGCTCGGGATCACGACGTCGAACGCCCGCGCGCCAGCGTCGTCGGGCTCCGTGAGCAGGGGGATGAGGTCGAGGAACTCGAGGAACGAGCCGGGCCAACCGTGGCAGAGGAGGAGGGGTGTGGCGTCAGGCCGCGACGATCGGACGTGGACGTAGTGGATGCGCTGGCCGTCGATCTCCGTGAGGTACTGGGGAATGGCGGCGAGCCGCGCCTCGAGGCCACCCCAGTCGACGTCCTCCCTCCAGCTGGCGAGGAGCGATCGGAGGACGGAGACGGGGACGCCGGTACTCCAGTCGTCGTCGCCGATGGGATCCGGGAGACGAGTCGCGCTCGCGCGAGCGAAGAGATCGTCGAGTTCGGCCGAGGGGACGCGGACCGTGAAGGGATGGGGCTCGTGTGTGATCGTCATGCGGTCAGTGTGCCGAGCGAAGAGGACGCACCGTGTCCTGATCGGGATGGATCGGGCCGATCAGGCGGTCGGTCCGGCAGACCCGGCGGGGGAGTTCTACCCCTCGGCGGTGTCGGAGGCGGCTGTTAGCATCGCACCATGCCCAGCACTCGGAGATTCAGGGGACTCGCCGTGCTCGCGGCCACGCTGCTCACGGCAGCAGGCCTCACCGCCTGCACCGTGACGGTCGACGGCGAGGCCGTGCCCGCCGACAGCGCACCCGGTATCAACGTCGACATCCTGGCGGCGGGAGAGTCCGTCGACATCGACAGCGACCCCGGTGCCACCAACGACTTCTGGGACGACAACGCGTCGAACGCGAGCGCTCCGGAGTACGAGCCGCCGCCCGAGGGCGAGGAGACGCTCACGGACAAGCCCACAGGCGTGCTCGTCGACCCCACGACCGGCCCGGTCGACGAGGTCGACCCGGCGAGCCTGCAGGATTCGTCCGCCGGCAACCCGTTCGCGGCTCCGGGCCTCGCCGGCCAGGTCCACGGACGCCTCTACGGGGCGTTCGACGATCAGACGGCGTACGTGTGCTCTGCCACCGTCGTGAACTCCGCCGGCAAGAACATCGTCGCGACCGCGGCCCACTGCGTCTACGACGCGTACAGCAAGCGGTACGCGCAGAAGCTGCAGTTCGTCCCGGCCGATCGCAACCAGATGGAAGAGACGCCGTTCGGCATCTGGTATGCCAACAAGATCTTCGCGCCGACCGAGTTCATCGAACAGGCCGAGGCCGACGAGAGCGGCCGCACCGCCGGCAACGGCTGGTACTACGACTTCGCCTTCCTCACCATGGACGCGAACAGCGACGGCCAACAGATCCAGGACGTCACCGGCGGGCAGGGCATCTCGTTCGGAGGCGAGCTCAACGGTGTCCTCTCCATCGGCTACCCGGCGGCCCCGCCGTTCGACGGCATGTCGGAGCGCTACTGCTCGGCCAGCAACGTCGCCGACCGGTACACCAATGACTACGTCCTCAGCTGCGACATGACGGGTGGGTGCTCGGGCGGCGCGTGGCTCACGAAGTTCGACTCCACGACGGGCGCCGGCTACCTGATCGGCTCCAACTCCCGCGGTGGCGGCGGGCAGATGCTCAGCGCCGCCCTCGGTGAGGTCGCACTCGCGCTCTACAACCAGGCGGGGGGCGGGGCGTGACCGCCCGCCGCAGAGTTCTGCTCGGCGGCGTCCTCTCCGTCGTCCTCGCTGCGAGCCTGAGCGGCTGCGCGACCCGTGATGTCGAGGGTGAGGCGCACGCCGACACGGCGGCGCGACAGGACTTCCTCGGCTCGCTCTTCGAGGAGCGGATGGCGGCCGCCACCGAGCAGTTCTCGGCCGGCACGGACGTGGCAGGTCTCGAGTACGTCTCGACGGTCGGCGGGGCGGACGACTTCGACCTCACACGCGAAGTCACCCTCCTCGGCGATCCCGCGACGGTCGTGGTGCGCGAGAGTTCGAGCCGTGAAGGCGACACCATCGACGTCTACCACGAGGGTGGGTCCGACTCCGACTTCCTGCTCCTCGGCTCCAAGTTCGCCGAGCTGAGCCCCACGTTGTGGACGGAGGTCCCCACCGTCATCGGTGCGGACGACGACCCGTGTCTGCTGCCGGCCGAACGCGTCTTCTGCGGTGCGAGCGCTGCCCTCGAGGCGGACGACGCCGAGACGGCGCCCATCTACGACCTCTCGACCGACGAGGAGGGCGTCTCCCGCATCAGCGTCACGACGTCGCTCGCCAACATCGCCGCACAGGCCGAGACGCTCGACCTGCCGTCCGGCCTCCTCGATCCCGACGGCATCGAGGACGGCAGCGTCGCCACCATCACGATTCAGAGCGACGCGGAGGGGGCGTTCAACGCGATCGAACTCTCGGCCTCGCTCGGCGAGGACGGCGGTCGCCTCCTCGTCGGTTTCGAGTCGACGGGGGCCGTGGACGAGGACGAGCTGCCCGAACCGCCGTCCCCGTTCGATGTCACGACGATCGACGCCTCGGACGTCGACGCGTTCTACGAAGAGATCCAGAGGTTGAGAGATGAGTGACGGTCGCACCCCCGGAGGATCCGGCGACGAGCAGGAGAAGTGGCGCCAGGCTCAGCGTGATCAGCAGGCGCAGCAGCAGCAGGGGCAGCAGCCGCAGCAGGGGCAGCAGCCGCAGCAGGGGCAGCAGCAGCCGTGGCCGACTCCCGTCGCCGGCCAGCCGTCCCCGCAGTGGCCGCAGCCGCGCCAGCCCCAGGCTCAGCCCGGGCAGGCTCAGCCCGGGCAGGCTCAGCCCGGACAAGCTCAGTGGCCGCAGCCCCAGCAGGACCGCCCGGCGCAGGGTCAGTGGAACCAGGGTCAGTGGAACCAGGGTCAGCCGGGTCAGGGTCAGCCTGCTCAGGGTCAGTGGAACCAGCCAGGCCGGGCGCCGGCAGGGCAGCAGCCTCCGGCGGCATCGACCTACCGCCCCCAGGGCGTCGGGCACCCCACGGCTCAGCCATCGGCGCCGTCATCGCCCCCGTCCGGGCAGCCGAATCAGCCGACCCAGCAGTACCCGCGCGCCTCGGCGCCCACGGCCCCGACCGAGCGGCTCGGTTCCGCTCCGCAGGGGCCCGGTTCCGCTGCGCAGGGGCCCGGTTCCGCTGCGCAGGGTCAGGGGCGCCCGCACGGCGCTCCCACGGGTCCCGGGCAGGGGTACCCCGTCCAGTACGCCGCCGGGCCCGGTCAGCAGCACGTGAACCCGCAGGCTCCCGGGCAGCAGGGCGCCGGATCGTTCGCTCCGTATGGACAGCCGGACGGACCCGCGCCCGACGTCTCGAAGAAGAAGCGTCGTGTCGCCTGGGGCACGGCGATCACGGCGGGGCTCGTCGGTGCCGCTGTCGCGACTCTGCTCACGCTCGTCATCAGCGGGCAGTTCGTGCGCCCGGTCTTCACGGGGGCTGCGGTCGAGGAGGACGTCCAGGGAGTGCTGGAGGACGAGTACGGCCTCCCCGACGTTCGCGATGTCAGCTGCCCGGAGGAGCCGAGCGCCTCGGCCGGGGCGGAGTTCGCGTGCGGGTTCACGACGGGGGACCGGGAGTTCTCGGTGCAGATCCGTGTACTCGATTCGGGCGGTCAGTACCTCGTCGGGGCGGTCTCGTCCGGAGAGTGACCGCCGCCCGACCGCGCGACGAGTGCCCGATAGAGGGTCCTCTCGCGGTCGATCGGGCCGACACGCCGGGTGTTATCTCGTCGCAAAGTGCGTAGTTCCGCGGAATCTCGGGGTTTTCTGTTACATTCGAGGCGGTCGAGAGACCGGCTGCCGTGGGTTCGTACCGCGGCGGCGCTACAGGAGAAAACGACTGTACTTCGTAACAAGGTCCGAGGAGGACACTTCATGGCTGATAAGTCGCTTAACAAGACCGAGCTCGTTGCAAAGATCGCTTCGGAGTCGGGCCAGAGCCAGGCTGCGGTGAGCGGCGTTCTCGACGCTCTGTTCTCGGTTCTCGCTGACTCGGTCAGCAACGACGTCAAGGTCAGCATCCCCGGCTGGCTCGCCGTCGAGCGCACCTCGCGTGCCGCTCGCACCGGCCGCAACCCGCAGACCGGTGAGACGATCCAGATCGCTGCCGGCCACTCGGTCAAGGTCTCGGCTGGCTCGAAGCTCAAGGCTGCCGTCAAGTAGTCACGGCCCACACGCCGCCGAAGGGGCGGCCGACGCACTGCGTCGGCCGCCCCTTCGCTCGTCTCCGCCTCCGCGGAGGAAGACGTGACGGGCCGACGTCCAGGCTGCACCGCGTACCCTTGAGAGGTGAATCGTGCGACGCGCATCCTCGGGCCTGCCGTGCTCGTCCTCGTCGGCGTCCTCGCTCTCGTCGCAGCGCTGGCCTTCGGCGGCGGCGCCGACCCCCTCTCGATCGGCGACGCAGGTCCGGTCGCGCGCTGGGGTCTGCCCCTCTCGAAGATGCTCGTCAACGTCGGAGCAGCCGGTGTCATCGGAGCGATCGCGCTCGCACTGTTCGCCCTGAGCCCGGATCGTGAGGAGTTCCCGAAGGTCCTGGACTTCGCCTCGGCGAGTGCCGCCGTTCTCACCGTGGCATCGGGACTCACCGCTTTCTTCAGCTTCCTCGTCATCACCAACACGCCGTTCGCCCTCGACGACGACTTCGGTGTGCGGCTCGGCTTCTTCCTCACCGAGGTCGAGGCCGGCCAGGCCTGGCTCATCACGACGCTCCTCGCGGCGACCGTCACGGTGCTGTGCTTCGCCGTCCGCAATCTCACGGCCCTCTTCTTCGTGGGTCTCCTCGCCGCCGCGAGCCTCCTCCCGATGGCGCAGCAGGGCCACGCGGCCGGGAGCTCCGGCCACGACGCCGCCATCACGGCGCTCGGACTCCACCTGCTCTTCGCTGCCGTCTGGCTCGGCGGTCTGCTCGCCATCGTGGTGGTGCGGCCGGTGCTCGGGAAGGGGCGTCTGCCCGCCGTTCTCTCGCGCTACTCCACCCTCGCTCTCGTGTGCTTCATCGTCGTGGCGGTGTCCGGATACGCGAGCGCGGAACTGCGCATCGGCAGCCTCGACCGCCTCGCGACCCCGTACGGGCTCCTCGTCCTCGTGAAGGTCGCCGCGCTCGTGGTGCTCGGCCTCTTCGGGGCGTACTACCGCTCGACCATGCTGCGGCGCATGGCCGATTCGGGCCGCGAGCGCAGCCGGTTCTGGTGGATCGCCGTGGCCGAGCTCGGCTTCATGGGGGTCGCCTCGGGCGTCGCCGCCGCGCTCGCCCGTACCGCCTCGCCCATCGGCGAGGTCCTCCCCACGGTGCGCACACCGGCCGAGACCCTCACGGACGAGCCGCTCCCGACCGAACTCACGCCCATCGGGTACCTCACGTCGTGGAACGTCGACCTGCTGTGGGCGCTCATCTGCGCCTTCGCGATCTTCTTCTACCTCGCCGGGGTCGTGAGGCTGCGCCGTCGCGGCGACCACTGGTCACCGCTCCGCACGATGTCGTGGGTGACCGGGATGCTCCTGCTGTTCTGGGTGACGAGCGGCGTCGTGAACGTCTACCAGCAGTACCTGTTCAGCATCCACATGCTCGGCCACATGCTCCTGGCGATGGCCGTGCCGATCCTCCTGGTGCCCGGCGCGCCCGTGACGCTCGCGATGCGGGCGATCCGGAAGCGCGGCGACGCCTCACGCGGCGCTCGGGAGTGGATCCTCCTCGCCGTGCACTCGAAGTACGCGGGTGTCATCTCCCACCCGGTGGTGGCCGCCGTGCTGTTCGCCGGCTCGCTCTGGGTGTTCTACTTCACGCCGGTCTTCCGCTGGGCCATGACCGACCACATCGGCCACCAGTGGATGATCGTGCACTTCCTCGCCACGGGTTACCTGTTCGTCCAGGCGCTCATCGGCATCGACCCGGTGCCGCACCGCATCGCGTACCCGCTCCGCCTGTTCCTCCTGCTCGCCACGATGGCGTCGCACGCGTTCTTCGGGCTCACGATCATGTCGTCGCGCGGCCTGTTCCTCGCCGACTGGTTCGGCGCGATGGGGCGCACGTGGGGCGCGAGCCCACTCCAGGACCAGGTGGTGGGCGGTGGGATCGCCTGGAGTATCGGCGAGATCCCCACGGTGGCCCTCGCCATCGTCGTGGCGATCCAGTGGGGCCGGAACGACACCAAGGAGCAGAAGCGACTCGATCGGGCGGCCGACCGCGACGACGACGCGGAGCTCAAGGAGTACAACGCGCGCCTCGAGGCGCTCGCCGGCCGCGGCGAACGGACACCCACCGGCTGAACCGGCGGCGGCGGGCTCAGGCGGCGTCGGCGGTCAGCTTGCCGCGTTCTGCACGCGTCAGCGGCGGGATCGAGCGGAGTAGTTCCCGCGTGTAGTCGTGCTCGGGTCGATCGAAGATCTGCTCGGTGCCCCCGGTCTCCACGGCGACCCCTCGATACATCACGAGGACGCGGTGGGCGAGGTTGCGCACGACCGACAGGTCGTGCGAGATGAAGACGATGCTGAGGCCGAGCCGATCCTGGAGGTCGACGAGCAGGTCCACGACCTGCGCCTGGATGGTGACGTCGAGTGCCGACACCGGCTCGTCGCACACGAGGACGTCGGGGTCGCGCATGAGGGCCCTGGCGATGCCGATCCGTTGCCGTTGGCCACCGGAGAACTGGTGGGGGAAGCGATCCATCATCCCGGGTGTCAGCCCCACGAGGTCGAGCAGCTCGGCGACGCGGTCACGCCGCTCTGCGGCGGTCCCCGTCCGAGTGACCGCGAGGGGTTCGGCGATCACGTCGCGCACACGCATGCGGGGGTCGAGCGAGGTGTACGGGTCCTGGAAGACCATCCCCACCCCGGCCTGGGCCGGTGGGCGCGGGCCGCGGGTGCGCCGCGTGACGTCACGTCCGCGGTATTCGACCGAGCCGGAGTCGACGGTCTCGAGGCCGACGATCATGCGCGCGAGCGTCGACTTGCCGCTACCAGACTCGCCGACGATCGCGAGCGTCTCGCCGCGCCGCAGCGCGAGGTCGACCCCTGCGACGGCGTGGACGATCCGGCGCGCGAAGGGGGAGCCGCCAGCGAACGTACGGTCGAGGCCGCGCACCGTCAAGACGGGGGCCTCCGCGGCTTTGGTGGAATCGAGCACTCGAGCGGGCGACGGGTGGGGGGCCGAGTCGAACAGTTCCCGCGTGTACGGGTGACTCGGTGCGGCGAAGATCGCGTCGGCGTCACCGTGCTCGACGACGGCACCGTGACGCATGACGACGAGACGGTCGGCCACTTCGGTGACGACGCCGATGTCGTGCGTGATGAGGAGGACTCCCATGTCGAGCCGACCACGGAGGTCGTGCAGCAGGCGCAGGATCTGGGCCTGGACCGTGACGTCGAGGGCCGTCGTCGGCTCGTCGGCGATGAGCAGCTCCGGTTCGAGTGCGATCGCCATGGCGATGAGGATGCGCTGTCGCATACCGCCGGAGAACTGGTGAGGGTAGTCGTCGATACGAGAGGCGGGGGAGACGATCCCCACGAGGTCGAGCAGCTCGATCGCGCGCGCCCGTGCCGCCCGTCTCGACACCCCGCGGTGGACGCGGACGATCTCGCCGAGCTGGTCACCGACCGACAGGACGGGGTTCAGGGAGGAGAGGGCGTCCTGGAGGACCATGCTCATGCGTTCGCCGCGCAGTCTCCTGCGCTGATCCTCGCCGAGGGACAGGAGGTCGACGTCGCCGAGCCGCAGGGCGTCGGCGGTGACGGCGGCCGCTTCGTCCTCGATCCCCATGATGGCGCGGGCCGTCACGGTCTTCCCCGATCCGGATTCGCCGAGCAGGGCGACGAGCTCACCCGGGTGCACGTCGAGGTCGACGCCGGACGCCGCCGTCGTGGTGCCCTGGTCGCCGTGGAAGTCGATACGTAGTCCGCGAACGTGGAGCACGGGCGCTGTCGAGGAAGAAGGAGCCATCGTCATGCATCTCATTGTGCACCTCAAACTGCGCCGAAATGTTTCACACATGTGAACTGATAACCGAAATACCGCATTTGTATTGGCAGATACGCCGGAAATCATGATTGTTGGGTCCTGGGATGCCGATAGGCCCCGGCGTCGTCCGCTTGAGGGCGACACACGAACCACGAAGGAGGCACCACCGTGCTCGAACCCTCAGAGCGCTACACCGGCTACACGGCCTACGACTACCTCGAGGCGGGCGTCGACTACCGCGACTTCGGCTGGGCGAAGCAGATCGGCCGAGTTCCCGCGTACGCCGGTCTCGATCTGAGCTCGGCGCAGGCAGAACGGACGGCGCGACTGCTCGAGCAGGAGACCGTCATCTCCCTGCACGAGCACGTCCAGGTCTTCCCGGAGAACATGGACTACCTGCGCGACCACATCCGACAGGGCCGTGAACCGACGGGCTACGAGGGCCTCTCGCGTTCGGGCCTCACCGCCGTCTTCGACAACGGCATGGACGGCACCTGCTGCATCTCGAGCGACGCCGGATGGAAGTACCAGGACGTGCTGTTCGACCTCGGCGTCCGCATGGCGGACCTCGCCCACCAGGACTACGTCATCAAGGGCGAGACACTGAAGGACATCCAGCACGCGAAGGAGACGGGGCGCATCGCGCACATCTTCGCGCTCGAGGCCTCGACCATGATCGAGAACGAGGTCGACCGGCTCGACGTGCTCTACGGTTTCGGCGTCCGCCAGATGGGCATCGCCTACTCCGAGGCCAACACACTCGGCAGCGGACTCAAGGAGCGAGGCGACGGCGGACTCACCTACTTCGGGGAGCGTGCCGTCGCACGTATGAACAAGCTGGGCATCGCGATCGACATCTCGCACTCCGGCGACCGGACGTGTGTCGACGTCATCAGGGCGTCGACGAAGCCCGTGTTCATCACCCACGCCGGTGCGCGTGGCCTCTGGCCGACCAACCGGATGAAGACGGACGAGACGATCATCGAGTGCGCCCGCCGCGGCGGGGTGATCGGGATCGAGGCCGCACCGCACACGACGCTCTCGCCGTCGCACCCGCTCCACTCGCTCGAATCGGTCATGGACCACTTCCAGTACTGCGTCGACCTCGTCGGCCTCGAGCACGTGAGCTTCGGCCCCGACACGCTCTTCGGTGACCACGTGGGCCTGCACGACGCGTTCGCCGCCAATCTGTCCCTGGGCCAGGCGCACGCCAACGTCGACTACGAGAAGGTCCCATACGTCGACGGCGTGGAGAACCCCGCGGAGGCGTTCGGCAACATCATCGGTTGGCTCGTGAAGCACGACTACTCCGACGACGAGATCCGCGCGGTCGTCGGCGGTAACACCCTGCGCGTACTCGAGGAGGTCTGGGTCTGATGCCCTATCGGAGATCGATGATCGTCGGCGTGGCCGCCGCGGTCGCATTGACACTGAGCGCGTGCGCGCCGCAAGCGCCGGAAGGCGGCTCCACCGCCGAACCCGGCGATGCGACGCTCACAATCGCCACGACGACGGACGTCGTCAACTACAACCCGCTCATCGGCAACAGCCGGAGCGACTACTGGATCACCAACCTGATGTACCCGCACCTCCTGAGCATCGCGGACGACGGCACCAAGGAGCCTCAGCTCGCCGAGGAGTGGGGATACGTCGACGACACGACCGGCTACTACGAGATCCGCGACGACATGAGCTGGAGCGACGGTGAGAAGCTCGACGCCGACGACGTCGCGTACACGATGAACGCCGTGAAGAGGGACGCGCCGTCCGGCACCTTCTACGGCCAGCTCGCGAACTTCGAGTCGGCCGAGGCCGTCTCCGACACGCGCGTCGAGATCACGTTGACGAAGCCGGACTCCTCGATCGTCGAGGAGATCGGATTCTGGGGCAACGTCGTGCCGCAGCACGTGTTCGAGCCGGCTGGCTCCGTCGCCGAATTCGCGAACGACGGGAGTGACGGCGGCTGGGTGAGCGCCGGTCCGTACCTGCTCACCGACGTCCAGGTGGGCCAGAGCTACACGATGGAGCGCGTCGACGACTACCCGCTCGTCGAGGGCGGTACCCCCGTGGCGGCGACGGTCGTCTACCGCGTCTTCCCCGACGTGAACACGGAGATCCTCGCGCTGCAGAGCGGCGAGGTCGACCTGGTCGCGAACGCGCTCCCACCCGCCCAGGTAGAGCAGCTCCGCAACACCGACGGCATCGAGATCGCCGAGGTCACAGGGCTCGGCTACGCCCACATGGTCTACAACATGCAGAACCCCGACCTCGCCAAGGTCGAGGTACGCCAGGCGCTCGCGCACGCCGCCGACTACGAGGCGATCCGCGACGTCGTCCTGCAGGGGCAGGCCGTGTCGACAGGCTCGAGCCCGCTCATGCCGGTCCTCTCGGCGTACTACGACGAGTCGATCACCGAGTACGAGTTCGACACCGACCTGTCGCGCTCCCTCATGGAGGACGCCGGCTACACGGCGGGAGCCGACGGCATGTTCCCCGTGACGTTCCGCCTCATCTACTCGTTGCAGGACAGTGTGACGAGCCAGTGGGCCCAGCTCGTGAAGGAGAGCGCCGCTGAGGCCGGCATCGTGATCGAATTGCAGGGAACCGAGCGCAACACCTATCTCGCGATGACGAACGACGGCGACTACGACATCTACGCCGGCAACCTGGCCATCATGGACGACCCCGTGACCAACTTCACGCTGTCGTACCTCCCGGGTGGAGCGATCAACTACACCTACGTCGACGATCCCGAGCTCAACGCGCTCATCGAGGAGGCCTCGGCCACCTCGGACGAGGACGCCAAGATCGAGCTCATGCGCGAAGCCGCGGCGATCGTGCACGAGCAGGTCTACGACAACATCATGTACACGCAGAACCTCGCCGTGGCGTACAGCTCCGACTGGGACGGATTCGTCTCCAAGCCGAGCGAACTGTTGTCGATCGTGAACCCCGTGTCCGTGGCGAGCGCCTTCCCGGTCGCCGACTAACCCATCGATCGACAGGAGAGTCGCCCGCGTGTCCATCGCCCTGTTCGTCCTTCGCCGATTCGGCCGGGGGATCCTCACGATCTGGTTCGCCGTGACCGTGACCTTCCTCCTCCTCCGGCTCCTGCCGGGGGACCCGGCGCTCGCCGTCGCGAGTCCGAACATGACCGACGAGACGCGGGCGGCTCTCCTCGAGCAGTACGGCCTCGATCAACCGCTGCTCACCCAGTACATGCTCTACCTCGGGCGCCTGCTCCAGGGAGACCTCGGGACGTCGTTCACACAGTCGATCCCCGTGCTCGACGTGCTCCTGCAGCGGCTGCCCTGGACGCTCCTGCTCACGGCGACCGCGCTCGTGCTGACCGTCGTGGTCGGCATCCCGCTCGGCGTCCTCGCCGCCTCGCACAAGGGCGGCATCCTCGACCGCGTCGTCCAGGTCGTCGGGGTCACGGGTCAGTCGCTCTTCGTGCCGAGCGTCGGCATCGTCCTCCTCCTCGTCTTCGGGCTCAATCTCGGGTGGTTCCCGATCGGGGGCGCCTACACGGACGGGGTCTACGGAACCGAGTGGTACGTGTCCGTGCTCACCCACCTCGTCCTCCCGGCCGTCTCGCTCACGCTCATCCAGCTCGGATCGTACGTGCTCACGATGCGCGCGACGCTCATCGACGCCCTCGGCGACGACTATGTGACGCTCGCGAAGGCGAACGGCCTCTCTCCACGCCGTATCCTCTGGAAGCACGCCCTCCGCAACGCGCTCCTACCGGCGACGACGCTCATCGGCCTGCAACTCGGCTTCCTCGTCGGCGGTGCGGTGCTGACGGAGACGGTGTTCGCCTACCCCGGCATCGGACGCGGGATCTACGAGGCCGTCACGCAGCTCGACTTCCCGGTGCTCCAGGGAGCCTTCCTCCTGCTGGCCGTCACCGTCGTCGCGGCCAACACCCTCACCGACATCGCCTACGGATTCCTCGACCCGAGAGTGAAGACCTCATGACCGCACCCCTTCCCGAGTCCGCGCTCGTCGACACCACGATCGAGCCGGCGGCGACGGGCGCGACGCGAGCGAGTCGAGCCACGTGGCGGGCGTTCCGCCGCATGCCGCTCGGCATGGTCTCGCTCGGCATCCTCCTCGCGCTCCTACTCGTGAGCGTGCTGGCCCCGCTCCTCGCCCCGTACCCGGCGGGCTACGGTTCCGACGTGCTGCGTCCGCCGAGCGCCGGCAACGTCTTCGGCACCGACTCCCTCGGCCGCGACGTGTACGGGGAGGTGGTGTGGGGGACCCAGCAGTCCGTCCTCGTCGCTCTCGCCGCCTCCGCGATCGCGATCGCCTTCGGCACGGTCGTCGCCGTGATCGGGGCGTACGTTCCGCGGCTCGACACCATCATCTCCGTCGTCGTGGATCTCACGCTCTCGCTCCCGGTGCTCCCGCTCATGATCCTCATCGCCGCACTCGTCGGGCCGAGCACCTCGACGATCATCCTCGTCGTCGCGGCGTTCTCGTGGCCGGAGGTCACCCGCCTCGTGAGGTCTCAGGCTCTCGCCGTCGTGAAGCTGCCGTACGTCGACGCCGCGCGGCTGATGACACGGAATCACGGGTGGATCCTCGGTCGACACGTCGTCCCGGCGGTGACGCCGGTCATCGTCGTGTCGGTCGTGGTCACGGCGTCCCGCGCGGTGCTGTCCGCCGCCGGGCTCGCTTTCCTCGGCCTGGGCGACCCGACGACGTGGTCGTGGGGACGCATCCTCTACGAGGCGCAGCAGTCCGGCGCGATGGTGAGCGCGTGGTGGCTCACGCTCTTCCCCTCGCTCGCGATCCTCGCCCTCGTGCTCTCCGCCACCCTTCTCTCGATCGCGTACAACGACGCACGGAATCCGAGGAATCATGCCCGCTGATACCCGCGCGGCCCCGTTCGAGCAGCGGCTCGACCCGGCCGTCTTCCACCGCATCCGCGAACGCGTCCAGACGGCGCTCGCCTCAGAGGGCCTCTCCGCGATCCTCACGGACGACCCGGAGGACGTCGCCTACCTGACCGGCTTCTTCCACCACCCCGGCGAGCGTCCCGTCGCCGTCCTCCTGCGCGACGACGGACGCATCCTCCTGCTCGTCCCCGAGCTGGAACGCCAACACGCGGAGGAGCAGCACGCGCAGGCCGAGATCGTCACGTTCGCGGAGTACCCGGGGCTCGAGTCGCCGTTCGCGCCCCTCGCCCGGGCGGTCGGACCGCTGCGCGGCCGTGTCGGCGTGACGACTCTCGTCACGCATCACCGACTCGATCTCGCGAGCGCCGCGTTCGACGACGTCGAATGGGCACCGACCGAACTCGTGACGCGAGCACGGGCCATCAAGCTGCCCGAGGAGATCGTGTTGCACCGCGAAGCGGCCCGCATCACCGACCGCATGCTCGAGGCGGGGGTCGCGCTCGTCGCCGACGCCGTCGCAGCCGGCGGCCGACTGCCGAGCGAGCAGGAGCTCGCCGGGCACGTCGGTTCCGTGGGGATCGGGACGATGTACGCCGAGCACCGCGACGTCGTCGTGGTGTCGTTCCTCGCGGGCGGCCTCGTCTACGCAGGGGCGAATTCGGCGATCCCCCACGGGCTGCCGTCCTCCTACAGGCTCTCACCGGGAGACACGTTCATGCTGTCCCTCGGATGCGCCGTCGGAGGTCGCTTCGTGGAGGGGGAACGCACCTTCGTCCTCGGCGAGCCGAGCGACGAGCAGCGGCGCTACCACGAGACGGTCCGCCTCGCCCAAGCCGAAGGCTCCCGGGCGATCGCGCCGGGCGTACGCTGCGCCGACAGCAACGCCCGTTGCCTCGACGTGATCCGCGACGCCGGTCTCGGGCGGTACCTGCGCCACCGGCAGGGGCACGGGATCGGCCTCGGGATGCACGAGCCGCCCTGGCTCGAGGACGGCGACCGCACGCTCCTCGAGCCCGGCATGATCGTGTCGAACGAACCGGGTCTCTACGTCCCGGGCCACGCGGGGTACCGGATCAGCGACAGCATGCTCGTGACCGAGGACGGTTCGGAACCGCTCACGGTCTTCCCCCGCGACCTCGCTTCCTGCACGATCCCCGTCTGACCGCTCCATCGCACACCGTTCCACGCACGACCCACCGGAAGGACCCACCATGACCGAGAACGTCTCAGCCGAGTTCGCGAAGGCCACGAGCGAGGCGCAACGCGTCGTCATCAACGGCAACGAGCTCGCCGTAGAGGTGCTGGGACCGGAGGGCGCCCCCGTGATCCTGACTCACCACGGTGCGCCGGGGCTCGGGTCGCGGGCCGAGCCGCGCGCGAGCTTCGGCCGCCTCGCCGACGAGTACCGCGTCGTCGTGTTCGACGCGCGGGGGAGCGGCGAGAGCGAGGGCTCCGGTGTCTTCAGCCACGAACAGTGGGCGGCAGACCTCGACGCCCTCCGCGAGTGGGCGGGCGCCGAGACCGTCGCGATCGCCGGGGGGTCCTACGGCGGCTTCATGGCGATGGAGTACGCGACCCGCTACCCGGACCGTGTCGCCGCGATCGTGCTGCGCGACACCTCGCCGGACAATGGCAACGCGCACCTCGCCCGGGAGAACGCGCTCGCCTCCGACCGCGTCACCATCGACATGGAGAAGTTCGACCGCATCGACGAGGGGCGCGTGCGCGACGACGAGGACCTCAAGGACTGCTGGCGCGAGATCCTCCCGCTCTACGACTTCACCTACGATCCCGAGGCGACGGAGCGCAAGGTCGAGGCCACTCCCTACCGGTTCGAAGCCCACAACTACGCGTTCTCCACCAATCTCCCGAACTACGACCTGAAGCCGCTGCTCCCGTCCATCACGGCCCCCGTGCTCATCACGGTGGGGCGGACCGATTGGATCACGCCGGTATCGTGTAGCCAGACCATCGCCGACCTGGTGCCCGGGTCGCGGCTCGTGATCTTCGAGCACTCGGGGCACTCGCCGCAGATCGAGGAGGCCGAGGAATGGACGAAGACCGTTCGCGGCTTCCTGCACGAGGTCTACCCGGCGACCCGCTCGGCGAGCGTGTGAACCCCAACGCCCTCGACCGTCTCACCGACCTCGACAAGCGCATCGTCGTCGCCATGCAGCGAGACGGGCGCGCCTCGTGGCGGGCGATCGCCGAGGCCGTCGGGGGAACGGTCGCGACCGTCACACGTCGCGGCCAGCAGCTGCTCGCCTCCGGTGTGGTTCGTGTCGCCGCCGTTCCGGCGCTCGGCGCATACGGCGCCTATGACTCGTTCTTCATCCGCATCACGTGCCGCCCCGGTATGCAGATGGCCGTGGCGGAGCAGCTCATCGCGCAACGCGACGTGCGGTTCTGCACCGTCGTGACCGGCAACTACGACATCATGGCCGAGCTCGTCGTGCGGGGCGGAGCCACCCACTTCCCGCAGCTGATCGAGGACCTGCAGGGTATCGACGGCGTCGCCCAGTGGCGCAGCGACCTCATCATGCACGTGTACAAGGTGAGTTTCGACTGGGGGCGTCAGCTCTACGGCGAACGCATCGAGGGCGAGGCGGAGGAGCTCGAACCGGAGCAGGCCGAGACGTGCAGCCCCGAGCACTTCGACGAGGCCGACCTCGAGATCCTCGCGGCCCTCCGCGAGGACGGCCGCGAGACGTTCCAGCACGTCGCCGACCGGGTCGGTCTCAACGAGTCGAGCGTGCGTCGCCGCTTTGAGCGCATGCGCGCTGCCCGCTGCGTCGACATCCTGACGCTCGTGCCGTCTGCCGCACTCGGGATGGGGGCAGAGACGCTCATGACGGTGCGGGTGGCGCCCGCGCGACTGGACGCGGTGGCCCGGGAGCTCGCGCGTTACCCGTTCGTCCGGTACCTCGCGGCGATGCTCGATGAGAACGCGTTGCTGTGCGAGGTCATCACGCCGTCGGTCGCCGAGTTGTACCGCTTCATCACGGAGTCGCTCTCCCATCTCGACGGCGTCGAAGGCTGGAGCGCCAACATGGAGTTGCTGTACCTGAAGCGTGGATTCGTCGAGACCCCGTGGTGGCGAGGGCAGGTCGCGCTGGCGCGGTAGCCACTCTGGTCCGATGCGCGCGTTAAGATCTGAGGGGCCGTGGAGCGGCCGATCGCGCGACGGACGGAGGGGTGAGCGTGGAGACGGTGCCCCTCTCGGCGGAGCAGCAGGACGTCTTCGACATGATCGAGACGACCATGGACCATGTCTTCGTGACCGGCCGGGCCGGAACCGGCAAGTCGACGCTCCTCAACCACCTGTCGTGGAACACGTCGAAGCAGATCGTCATCGCCGCGCCGACGGGAGTGGCGGCCCTCAACGTGGGCGGACAGACGATCCATTCGCTGTTCCGGCTCCCCATCGGCGTGATTGCCGACCACCCGATCGATCAGAACCCGCAGCTGCGCAAGCTGCTGAACGCGATCGAGACCCTCGTCATCGACGAGATCTCCATGGTCAACGCCGACCTCATGGACGCGATGGACCGCAGTCTCCGCCAGGCGCGCCAGCGGCCGCTCGAATCGTTCGGCGGCGTGCAGGTGGTGATGTTCGGCGACCCGTATCAGCTCGCCCCGGTGCCGGGCGACGGCGACGAGCGCGCGTACTTCGAGGACACCTACCGGTCGATGTGGTTCTTCGACGCCAAGGTCTGGCAGCAGGCCGATCTGCGCATCGTCGAGCTCCGCGAGATCCACCGCCAGCACGACGAGGACTTCCGCTTCATGCTCAACGCCGTGCGCCACGGGCAGGTGACGGCTGAGATCGCCGGCATCCTCAACTCGACGGGCGCCCGCACCCCGCCGGACGAGGGCGTCATCACCCTCGCCTCGCGGAACGACGCGGTGACCCGCATCAACAAGCTCGCGCTCGACAAGCTGCCGGGACGCGCGCTCACGGCCGATGCCGAGGTGAGCGGCGACTTCGGCGGGCGCAACTTCCCCGCGGAGGAGGCGCTCGCGCTCAAGGTGGGGGCCCAGGTGATGTTCCTCCGCAACGACACGGCGGGGGAGGGCGGCATGCGCTGGGTGAACGGCACGATCGGCACCGTCACCCGGATCCAGGGCAACGTGCGCGTGGACGTGGACGGTGAGGAGTTCGACGTCGAGCCCGCCACGTGGGAGCGCTACCGGTACAGCTACTCCGCCACGACGAAACAGCTGAAGCGCGACATCGTCGCCGAGTTCACCCAGTTCCCGTTGCGGTTGGCCTGGGCCGTCACCATCCACAAGAGCCAGGGCAAGACGTACGACAGCGCGATCGTCGATCTCGGCCAGCGCGCGTTCAGCCCCGGCCAGACGTACGTGGCGCTCTCTCGACTCACGTCTCTCGACGGTCTCTACCTGTCGAGGCCGTTGCGGCCGTCGGACATCATCGTGGACGAGAACGTGCGGCGGTTCATGGCCGACGTGCGGAAGGCGCGGCCCCAGGCGCAGGACTGACCCGCCTCGAGGTCGGGGTCAGTGCCCGGCGTGCTCCTCGATGTCGAGGCCGGGTACGTCGTGCGACCCGTGCGGCTCGGCGAACTGGCCGGCCCAGGTGCCCGACAGGGCGGGCGTCACGATCCCCGCGACGATCGCTGCGGACGCCGCGAGGGTCCCGATGAACCGCCACGGGTGCTCCTCGTCGGCGGCCCGCGCCGGAACCACGTTCGTGCGCGCCGACCGGACCGTGGTGAGCACCACGACGACGGCGACGGCGACGGTGAGGAGCGATGCGGCGGCGAGAGGCCCGAGGGGCAGGCTCGACCCGGCGCCGACGCCGATGACGACGGTCCACACGGTGAGCGGGAGGAGGAGGACGCCGAGGAAGACACGTGCTGCCGGGACGCGCTCGAGACGGAGGACCGCGACGGCCCAGCCGATCTCTGCGACGCCGACGGCGACGAACACGGCGAGGAGGGGGAGGGGGGACCCCGCCCCCACGGCGAGGTGGACGAGTCCGGCCCCGAGGGTCGCGACCGCGACGAGCGTGTTCAGATTCGTGGGCACCGGACCGTCCACCTCCTCTCGTGATGCTGGTGCTGGTGCTGGTGCTGGTGCTGGTCGCGCGACGCCCGAGCTACGCGGCCGCGGTACGCGGGCTGCCGGCGCGCTTGTCGGCTCCGAGCCCGGCGCCCAGGAGGATGATCGCGCTTCCGAGGTGCAGGAAGTGGTCCGGCGTGTTGAGCGCGAGGATGTTGAGTGCCGTGCCCACGAGGAAGAAGCCGACGATTCCGAGCAGGAGGTAGATGACGCCGACGGTCGCGTTGACCGTCTTCGCCGCCGCGACCCCGGAGAGCCCGCCGATGAGGAGAGCCGACCCGATCAGGAGGTGCGCGATGTTGTGCAGGGGGTTCACCTCGAAGAGGCCGAGGAGGAGCCCGCCGTCGGTCGCGATGAAACCGGCTTCACCGCTCACGGTGAAACCGAGGATTCCGACGAGCAGGTAGACCGCGCCGAAGACGGTGGCGACGAGTCGATTCACTGATGTGCGCATGGTGTTTCCTCCGTGGTGCGGCCGCGTCCGGATGAACGCGGGGGTGGTGCTGTGGTGCGTGCCGACGGTGTGTCGTGGTGCTGACTGATGTTCGTGAGCCGACGTACGCCGGTTTGGTCGATCCTGGCAGTCCGCTCCCCATTGCGGTGTCCCCTACTCGGGCGGGACCACGGTGGGATAGCATCCTCGGTCGGCGCGTCGCGGATCATAGCGTGAGCTAACAGTGCGGTCACGACACCGGTTCGAGGGCCGGGCCGCCGGTAGAATCGTGCGGGTAGTCAAGCGGGGGAAGAGGCAACGTGCGAGTCGGATCCACAGTCGGACGGCGCCTTGTGGCGGCCACCGTCGCAATGGCACTTCTCGTGCTCGCCGGATGCTCGGACGATCGCTCGTCCTCGGTCGAGCTCCCGTCGCAGGCCGATTCGGCCCTGCCGAGCGACGTCACAACGCAGATCGACGACGCGGTGACGCGTGCGATGGGCCTCGCGGCGGCTCCCGGCGCGATCGTGGGGGTCTGGGCTCCCTGGTCCGGCTTCCACCTCGAGGCGTACGGCACGACGGAGGTGGGCGGCGACGAGCCGATGACCACCGACATGCACTTCCGCGCCGCGGCGACCACCAAGGCCATGACCTGCACCGTCCTCCTCGGGCTCGTGGACGACGGCCGCGTGGCCCTCGACGACCCGGTGAGCGACTACGTCGGTACGGTGGGAATCGAGGGGATCACTCTGGGGCAGTTGTGCCAGAGCACGTCGGGACTCGGCAATTTCCGCGCCACCTTCCAGAACGACTTCGTGAACAACCCCACGAGGCCCTGGGTCGACGAGGAGCTCGTCTCCGACGGCATCGCCCGCTCGGGCGACGCCGCTCCGGGCTCGGCGTACGCGGGCAACGACACGGGCTACGTGCTGCTCGGGATGGCGCTCGAGCGCATCGGCGGTACGTCGCTCTCGAACCTCTACAACCAGTACGTCTTCGATCCGATCGGTATGAGCGAGTCGCGGTTCCCGTCCGCGTCGACCACGACGCTCCCCGCCCCCGCTCCGCACGGCTACCAGGTCGTAGGGGGCGACTGCGCGGCGCCTCGTGACGTCAGCGAGCTCTCCCCGTCCATGCTCGGGGCGGCCGGCGGAGTGGTGACGACGGCAGACGACCTGCGTCGATTCGCGCAGGCGTTCGCGTCGGGAGCCCCGTTCTCCGATGCGACGGCCACGAAGCAGTGGGAGACGGTGCCGCTCGGTGGTGACACCCCCACCTGGCAGAGCTACGGCTTCGGCGGATACCAGTACGGCACGATGCGCGGACAGTTCGGCGACATCCCCGGATTCGCGACAGCCGCCTTCAGCGACCCGACCACGGGCCTCACGGTCGTCGTGATGCTCAACGCGTCGACGGCGCGCACGCAGCTCGTCAGCGCGCTCGCCCTCGAGTTGGCCTCCTATGCCTCCACCGCTGCCGCCTCTGGCGACAACACGGTGCCGGAGCCGTCGCTCCCGTGGTCGGCCGAGCAGATGCAGCAGCAGTCCGCCGATGTGGCCGTCTGCCAGTAGCGGGGGATCACCTACCCTGGAGGGGATGACGGAGAGGCCGTCCGGCTCGGAGTCGCGACCATGGTGTTGAGTGTGTTCGACCTGTTCAGCGTCGGGATCGGGCCGTCGTCCTCGCACACGGTCGGGCCGATGCGAGCGGCCAGGCGTTTCGTCGTCGGTCTCGGAGACGACGGCCTGCTGGAGCAGTGCGCGCGTATCCGCGCCGAGCTGTTCGGCTCGCTCGGTGCCACGGGTCACGGCCACGGTTCGGAGAAAGCCGTGCTCCTCGGCCTCGAAGGCGAGGAGCCCGAGACCGTCGAGACCCGCACGGCGGACGAGCGGGCTGCGGCGGTCCGTGCCGACGGAGCGATCACGCTCCTCGGCGGTCACCGGATCCCGTTCGGCGAGGACGACCTGGTCATGCACCGGCGGAGATCCCTTCCGGCTCACCCCAACGGCATGAGCTTCGCCGTGTGGGACGCGGACGGAGCGCTTCTCCGCGAACGCATCTTCTACTCCGTCGGCGGAGGGTTCGTCGTCGACGAGGCGGCCGTGGGCGCCGATCGTGTGGTCGTGCGCGACGACGATGTGCCCTACCCGTTCACGACAGGCGCGGATCTGCTCCAGCACTGCGCGCGTTCCGGCCTGTCCATCAGCGACGTCATGCTCGCGAACGAGCTCACGTGGCGCAGCGAGGAGGAGGTGCGCGCGGGTCTTCTCTCCATCTGGAAGACGATGCAGGACTGCGTGGCGGCGGGTTGCACCACCACCGAGACGACGCTGCCCGGTGGGCTTCGGGTGCCGCGGCGCGCGCCCCGACTCTTCCACCAGCTGTCGACCGAGGCCGCGGATGGCGAACCGAACCCGATGGAGTGGGTGAACCTGTTCGCTCTCGCCGTCAACGAGGAGAACGCGTCGGGTGGGCGCATCGTCACCGCACCCACGAACGGGGCAGCCGGGATCGTGCCGGCCGTGCTGCACTACTACACGCGGTTCGTACGCGGTGCGGACGACGACGGTGTCGTGCGGTTCCTTCTCGCCGCGGCGGCCGTCGGCATCCTCTTCAAGGAGAACGCATCGATCTCGGGTGCCGAGGTGGGGTGCCAGGGCGAAGTGGGGTCCGCGTGCTCCATGGCCGCCGGCGGACTGTGCGAGGTGCTCGGCGGCACGCCGGCGCAGGTGGAGAACGCGGCCGAGATCGGGATCGAGCACAACCTCGGTCTCACGTGCGACCCGGTCGGCGGTCTCGTCCAGATCCCCTGCATCGAGCGGAACGCGATCGCGAGCAACACCGCGGTGAACGCCGCCCGCATCGCGCTCCGCGGCGACGGAGTTCACAAGGTGTCACTCGACAAGGCGATCAAGACGATGCGCGAGACGGGCGCGGACATGAAGGTGAAGTACAAGGAGACCTCGCGCGGCGGGCTCGCCGTCAACGTCATCGAGTGCTGAGGGAGCGCGTCGAGTCTGATCGCTTCTCGTCCGCCGCGGAGTGGTCGCGTAGCGACGCGACGTCCTCACTCGGCGATGCACCGAACTGCCGTCGGTATTCCCGACTGAACTGCGAAGGGCTCTCGTAGCCGACGGCATAAGCCGTCGCCCCGATGTCACCAGGGCTTGCGAGGAGTCGGAGTCGTGCCTCCTGCAGTCGGATGCTCTTCTGATACTGGATCGGGCTCATCGAGGTCACGGCATGGAAGGCCCGGTGGAACGCTGATGGGCTCATCCGGGCGAGATCGGCGAGTTCGTCGACGCGGAGAGACTCGGTGAAGTGGTCGCGCATCCATCGAACGACGTGACGAACCCGGCTGAGACTGCTGTCCGCGAGCCCGAGTTGCCGAATGGTCGCGCCCTGTTCGCCCGACATGATCAGCCAGAGGATCTCTCGCTCGATCATCGGTGCGAGGACGGGGATGTCGTCGGGATGGTCGAGAAGTCGCAGCATGCGGACCGTGGCGTCGAGCAGTCGCGGCGAGACGGTTCCGACGGCGATCGCCGGGGGTGAGGATTCCCCTCGAGCAGGTCGGGTGAACCGTGCGGCGGAAGCGCTCAGCATGAGCTCCGCGATGACCTCGGGGCGCAGCTCCAGCCCGAATCCGAGTGCGGGGTGATCCGGAGACGCGTCCATGAAGCGTCCTGAGACGGGGAGGTCGACGGACGCAACGAGATACTGGCCGGCTCCGTAGTCGTGGACCGTCGTTCCGACCGAGAGCCGTTTCGTGCCCTGTGCAACGACGGCCAGGACGGTCCCGGTGGTCGACTCGTCCTGCGAACCGCTTTCGTCCATCCGCGACACGAGGACGCCGGGGATGGCCGTCGGGCTGATCCCGCCGGGGGCATGGCGCATGACGAGAGTGCGGAGGTCATCGATCGACATAGGAGCAGTGAATCAAGATCGACGGGACCGTCGCACCGATTTCTCGCAGAAGCGGCAGGATCGGGCAAGGAGTCGCTCCTTTTCCCCTACCTCCGTCTGCGCGGTCGGCTGTTGGCTGGACGCATGAACGAGAACACGAAGAACAAGAAGGTCGTCGTCATCACCGGGGCGAGCTCCGGTATCGGTCGCGCGGCCGCCGTCGAGATCGCCAACCGCGGGATGGGGGTCGTCGTCACGTACAACGCACGTCCGGAGGGAGCCGAGAGAACCGTCGCTGCGATCCACGAGGCGGGAGGTGACGCCGTCGCCCTCGCGCTCGACATCAGTCGGAGCGACACCTTCCCCGCGTTCCGGGAGAGGCTCGAAGGGGCGCTCGAGCGCGAATGGGGAACGACCCGCATCCATGCACTCGTGAACAACGCGGGCTTCGGCGGCGGCCGGGGTTTCGAGGAGATGACGGACGACGCCTTCGACGAGTACTACCGGGTACTGCTTCGGGGACCCTACTTCCTCACCCAGGCTCTCCTGCCGCTCATCGAGGACGGCGGCGCGATCGTGAACACGTCGAGTAGCGCAGCGAGGCCGGGCGAGGCCGAACCCGGCTATTCGGGTTACGCCGCGATGAAGGGCGGCCTCGTGGTCGCGACCCGTTACCTCGCGAAAGAGCTGAGCGGCCGTTCCATCCGCGTCAACTCCGTCGCTCCCGGGCCGACGCGGACCCGTCTCGGAGACAACGCCTTCGAGCGGTTCCCGGAGGTCATCGACGGCCTCGCCGCGAAGACCGCTTTCGGACGGATCGGCGAATCCGTGGATGTCGGCAAGGTCATCGCCTTCCTCGTCACGGACGACTCCGCGTGGATCACCGGCCAGGACATCGAGGCGTCCGGGGGCTACGGGCTGTGAGCGACGGATTCCGGACCGTCGTGCTGACGGGTGCGACCAGCGGCATCGGCGAGGAGACGGCGGTCCGTCTCGCGTCGATGACCGGGACCCTGGTGCTTCTCGGGGTCGAATCCGATCAGGAGGCGGCTCCCGTCCTCGAGCGGATCCGCCGCGCGGGCTCCGCCGACGTCCACTACGTGCGAGTGGACTTCACGCGCCTCGCCGAGGTCGTCGTCGCGGCACATCGGGTGATGTCGCTGGTGCCCGCGATCGACCTGCTCGTCAACGACGCCGGTGTGCCCGGCCTCCCCGAACGCACCATCACGCCGGACGGGTTCGAGCGGACGCTCCAGGTCAACGCGCTCGCGCCCGCTCTCTTCACCCGCCTCCTCGTGCCGGCCCTCGCCGAGAACGCCAGGATCGTCAACGTCGGCTCGTCAGCCCACCGTGTGGAGCGATTCCACTTCGACGACATCGATCTCGGGCGCCACTACGGTCCGATCGCCGCCTACGCGCGGTCGAAACTGGCGATGGTGACGTGGTCGTCACTCCTCGCGCAGGAGGAGGCTGGGACGTCCACCACCGTCGTCACCCTCTGCCCCGGGCTCAACGACACCCCGCTCAGTGCGGCGATGACCGGGGGAGTCGGCGGCCCGCCGTCCGAAGGCGCCGCGCGAGTACTGTTCGCCGCCTCGGCAGCCGTCGGCTCCGGGTCATACCTCGAGGGCGACCGGGTCGTGGCACCGAGCCCCGACACGATGGACCCGTCGAACCGCGACCGGCTGACACGCCTCTATGCGAGCAGGCTCGTTCCGTTCGTCACGGCGGGATCCACCCGATGAGCGACGGCGCCCCCGTCGGGGCTCTCACCGGGCGCGTCGCCGTGGTCTTCGGTGCGACGGGCTGGATCGGGAGCGCCATCTGCTCCGAGCTCGTCCGTTCCGGGGCGAGCGTCATCATGGTGGGACGTGACCGTGGCCGTCTCGACGACATGCACCGGCGTCTCGGTGGCGGCGATCGGATCATGCCGGCCGTCGCCGACGTCACCTCGCCCCTCGACGTCGACGACATCCGACGCGACGTCCTCGCCCGGTTCGGACGCGTCGATCTCCTGGTCGTCTCCTCCGGTGTGATCAGCAGCTCGTCCTTCGAGGACGGTGTTCCGGCCGATTGGGCCGAGATGATCGACGTGAATCTCCGTGGGCTGCTGCACGCCTCGCAGACCTTCGCCGAGTCCCTGCTGGCTGTCGCCGGACAGGGAGCACCGGCGGACATGGTGCTGATCGGATCCGTCGAGACCGACCCCCACACCCCTCGCTTCGCGGTCTTCAACGCCGTGTCGGCCGCGATCAAGCAGCTCGCCAGGACGCTGAGGTCCGAGTACGGCACCCGCGGGATGCGCGTGCACATCGTCGAACCGGGATTCGGCGTCGACCAGGGTCCGATGGGCCCCGACGAGCCCGCGTCGCCGGGGTCCAGCCCTCGTCCTCGGGAGTCGTCGCCCGTCACGCCCGAGACCATCGCGTCCGTCGTCGCCCTCTCGGCGGGACTGCCGCCCGGCGCGAATCTCGCGGAGGTCCTTCTCCTGCCGATGCGGACGATGCCGGCATGAGCGTCAGGACGTCCCCGCCGCCCTCCGCGCCGGAGCGCCGTCCGGTGCGGGATGTAGGCCGGCTGCTGCGTCGGCTGCGAGACGCGCCCGATGCCCTTCGCGGGGCGCTCGTCCTGCTTGCCGCCACCGTCGTCGCCCTCGTATGGGCCAACCTGCCGAGTTCGACGTACGAGTCGTTCCGGCATGTCCCGCTCGGTGTGGAGGTCGGCTCCTTCTCCTTCGAGCTGGACCTCCTCCACTGGGTCAACGACGCGCTCATGGCGCTCTTCTTCGCCCACGTCACGCTCGAGGTCCGACGAGAGCTCGAGCTGGGCGAACTGCGCGACATGCGTCGAGCGAGTGTGCCGCTCATCGCTGCCGTCGCGGGACTCATCGTTCCTGCTCTCGTCTACATCGCCATCACATGGGGGACAGGGGCGGTCGCCGGATGGGGCGTCGTGGTCTCGACGGACACGGCGTTCGTCCTCGGCCTGCTCGCCCTCGTGGGCCGCGCCATGCCGCCGGCTCTCCGGATCTTCCTCGTGACGCTCGCCGTCGCCGACGATGTGGGAGCCCTCGCCGTCATCGCTTTCGCATACACAGAGCGCTTCACGCCCGCTCCTCTCCTGCTGGTCGCACTCGGGCTCGGGATCATCGTCGTGATGCGTTTCGGGCGGGTATGGCGCAGCGCCCTGTATCTCCTCCCATCGGTTGTCGTCTGGGTCGGCCTCCTTCTGTCCGGCATCCACGCCACCCTCGCCGGCGTCGCGATCGCTCTCCTGCTGCCGATCTTCGCCACCCGGTTCGACGACCTCCGGAAGGCGCAGGACCAGGTCAGAGCGTTTCAGATGACCCCGACCGCGAGCTACGCACGCTCGGCCGAGAACTCCCTCGCGCGCGCCGTCTCGGTCAACGAGCGTGCTTACACGGCTCTCTCGCCGTACGTCACGTGGCTCATCCTCCCCGTGTTCGCTCTCGCCAACGCGGGAGTCCGGATCACTCCGGATTCGCTCGCCGATGCGTTCACGTCGAGGCTCACATGGGGGATCATCATCGGTCTCGTCGTCGGCAAGTCCGTCGCGATCACCGTCACGACCGTGGTCGTGACACGCATCCGTCCCGACGCACTCGGGCCGTCGCTCCGCATTCCGCATGTCCTCGGCGTCGGTCTGCTCTCCGGTATGGGATTCACGATCTCCCTCTTCGTCACCGAACTCGCCTTCGATGACCCCGCCGATGTGAGCCGTGCCCAGATCGGCGTCATCGCCGCCACCACGATCGCGGCACTCCTCGGTGCACTCGCCTTCGCGGTGATGAGCGGGAGGGAACGCCGCCGGTTCCCGCACCGGGACCGTCTGCTCCGTCCGTTCGACCCGTCGCGCGATCCGGTGCTGGGGGACCCGACGACCGCCGTGATCGCCGTGGTGGAGTACGGGAATTTCGCGACCCCGTTCTCGCCGGCGGCGACCGAGATGCGTCGTGAGATGCTCGCCCGCTTCGGACACGACGTCTGCCACACCGTCCGTCATCTTCCGCTCGAGGAACCCTACGGTCGCACCGCGGCGCTCGCCATAGAAGCCGCGGCCCTCCAAGGGCGCTTCTGGGAGATGCGTGACGCGCTCATCGCGGAGGCGCCGATCCGGACCGACCGCGACATCCGACGCGCGGCAGCCGCGGCAGGGCTCAACCTCCGACGGTTCGAGAGCGACGTGTCCGGAGAAGGACGGGGTCACCGTGTCGACGAGGACGTCGCCGATGCATCGGCGATGCACATCACCAGGGCCCCGACGTTCTACATCGATGACGTCCGCTACGACGGAGCGATCGACGCCGACTCCGTCAATGCCGCTGTCGCCGCGGCGCTCGCTGCGGCCAGAGCCGGTCGGTCGACTGCGTAGACGTGATCAGTCGAGTGGCGCTCCCGCACGTGGCGGGATGTCGCGCGCACCTGGCCGTTCCGGGTCTCGCGACGCGCCGCTTCCCGCCGATAGCGTCTGACCCATGCCGATCGTTCCCGACACGAAGAACTGGACCTGGGTGCTCGAGAGGCCGTGCGCGGAGTGCGGTTTCGACCCCGAGGGGGCCTCCTTCCGCGACGTCCCCGCCCGCATCCGCGCGAACGCCGCGGCGTGGCCCGCCGTCCTGAGCCGACCGGACGCGCGCGAACGTCCGGACGACGCGACGTGGTCGCCCCTCGAATACGGTGCCCACGTGCGCGACGTGTTCCGCATCTACGACGGCCGCTTCCGCCTCATGCTCGCGGAGGACGGCCCGTCCTTCCCCGACTGGGATCAGGATGCGACGGCGATCGACGACGACTACGCGTCGCAGGACCCGCACGCCGTTGCCGACGAGCTCGTGGCGGCGTCGGAGGTGGTCGCGCGCACCATCGAGGAGGTGCCGGACGAGGCACTCGGCCGCACCGGTCTGCGCAGCGACGGCTCCCACTTCACGGTCGAGACGCTCGCGCTCTACTTCGTCCACGATCCGGAGCACCACCTGCACGACGTCGTCGGCTGAGCGAGGGGATAGCCTGGGGTCGTGAGTGCGCAGAAGAAGACCCAGACGATGAAGCCGGAGACGGCAGCCAAGAAGCTCGGGATCTACCTGCCCGCCGCCCCGACCGAGTTCCAGGAGGGTCCGCTGACGCGCGACGACCTCCTCGAGCTGCAGTCGAACCCGCCGGAGTGGCTGCAGGAGCTCCGCCGCACCGGTCCCCACCCGCGCGCCGAGGTGGCGCGCAAGCTCGGGGTCTCCAATTCTGGTCTCGCTCGCGCCGACGCGCCCGACGTGCTCACGACGGCCGAGATCAAGGCGCTCCTCGAGGAGATGCCCGAGTGGCTCGTGACCGAGCGTGCGACGTTCGCCGCCGTCCGCGAGGACGCGGCTCGCACAGCCGAGAAGAAGGCAGAGAAGGCGGAGAAGGCCGAGAAGGCCGTGAAGGCCGAGAGGGCATCGCGCGCCTGACCTGCTGAGCCCCCGTCGGGTCTCCTCGGGCAGCAGTCCTAGCGGCCGTCCTTCGTGAGGTTGAGGCGCTCGCCGGCGATGAGGATCTCCGGGCCCGTGGAGGTGTCGTTCTGCCTCGCCGGGTTGAGGAAGAGCAGATCCTGCGCGCTGATGCCGAAGCGAGCGGCGACGGCGTCGAGGGTGTCGTTCGGTGCGACGACGTAGGCGACGGGTGCGCCGTCATGGATGCTCGTCTCGCCCGTGGCGCCGTCGGCGGCCGGGCCGTCCGTCACCTGGAGGTCCGGTCGGACGTCCGGCATGGACCACTCGAAGTCGGCGTGCACGGCGACGGGGAAGCGGCAACCGTTCTCATCCGGGGTCTCCGAGGCGGCGTCGAGGATGATGAGGGAGTCGTTCCAACTGGGGTCGAGGTCGCTCGACCACGAGTTCTGATCGGGGAACGGGTTGCCGAAGGCGAGAGTGCCCGCGCCGTCGGCGATGTCGAAGCTCGCGATCGGATCGCCGCCCCACGAACCCATGCAGGGAGACGTTCCGCTGTTGGGTTCGGCCACCATGCGGAACTGCGTGGGATCGGAGAACTGCTCGGGCAGCACGAGATCCCGGATCTCCAGGGTCCACTCGAAGGCGGTGGCGCCCACCTTCGTTCCCGGGGCGTGCACGACGTCGACGGTGCCCGAGACGTCGTAGACGTCGGACTCGAACGTGGCCGTCCCGACGACGGTCCCCGCGGGGATCTCGACAGCCGGGGCCTCCGGTGTCGCGGCGACGTCCACGGTGTCGGCCGTCGCGTCCGGGGACGCGGCGACCTCACTCGCGGTCGTGCCGGTCGAGCACGCGCTCGACGCTGCGGTGAGGAGGACGATGAGTCCGACACCGATCGCTCGGACCCTTCGCGTGCGTGATGTCGCCGGCATCCCCGTCCCCCTGTCGTCGGGCCGACGCTATCAGGGGATCGGGCATCGTCGCGAGCACTCGAGCGGGGGTCGTCGCCGCGAGACGGCTATCGAGGTGCGGCGTTCTCGAGAATCCAGTCGAAGGCTGCGGGGATCGCGTCGAGCACGCCGATGTGGCCGTCGTGGTGGCGCCACCAGGCCTCGCCGTTCGGCAGGTGGTCGGCCAACCACCGTCCGTGCGCGAGCGGCACCACGCGGTCGTCGCCGCCCTGGACGACGAGCGTGGGGACGCGGATGTCCGACACGTCGAATCCCCACGGTGTGGTGAAGGCGACGTCGTCGTCGACGAGCCCGCCGAGCCCCGCCGGACCCTGCGCGGCGGCCACCCCGACATCCGCGCCCAGTGCGCTCCACCGTGCGTCGAGGGCGGCGTAGTCGGCGTCGTTGAAGCTCGACGGCTCGAACTCCGCGGTCTCCTCGAAGGCCTCCCGGGCGCCACGACCCCCCTCAGCCGCGGCGCGGACCGCGCCGGTGTCGGCCATGCCGGCGTACCAGTCGAGGCCGTCGGCGTCGAACGGGGCGATGCCCGCGAGGGCGACGACCGCCGTGACCCGGGAGGGGAGAAGCGCGGCGCACGCGAGGGCGTGGGGGCCTCCGCCCGATGCGCCCACGACGGCGAAGCGTCCCACGTCGAGCGCATCGGCGATCGCGGCGACGTCGGCGGCTGCCGACGCCACGTCGCGTCCCGGGTTCGGCGTCGACCCGCCGTAGCTCGGCCGTCCGTACGACAGCAGCCGGATCCCTCGGGACACCGCCGCGTCGAGGACGGGCGCGAGGGGTGCACCCGTCTGCGGTGATCCGTGGTGCCACAGCACAGTGACGACGGGGTCCGCGGTGAGGGCGTCGCCGCCGTCGTGGGCGCGGAGGACCCGTCCGTCGCGAGTCCGCACATCCGTGGAGGTCGTCATCGTCCCAGGCTAGGACGGCGACACCTCTGCGACCAGGCCGGGATGACGGAACGGTGCCGCCGGGAGTGATCCCGGCGGCACCGCCCCCGTCCGACCCGGCGCGGGGTCAGACGAGCCAGCGCTGAGCCTTGACGAGGGGGAGGCTCTTCCACCATCCGCCGAGACCCCAAGTGTCTCCGGCGGCGGTCGCGGCCACCACGATCAGGGCGAGTGCGTAGATGATGTGGTAGTCGACGAGAGGGTTCGTCGAGGCGGCGTACGCCGCGAACGGCCACTCGGCGATGTACATGAGGAGCATCATCGCGGTGCCCGCGACGGCGCTGATCCGCAGGCCGACGCCCGCCATGACCGCCACACCGATGCCGAGCATGCCGGCCATGAAGAGCCAATCGGTGAGGGGCGTCGCGAGGCTCGCGAAGAAGCCCTTGAACGGTCCGGTCACGCCCTCGCTCATGAGGAAGCCCTGCGCCGGCGCCCCGCCGTTGATCCACGCCCGCTCGACCGGGGTCGAGAAGCCGAGACCGAACGTCTTGTCGAGGAACGCCCACAGGAAGATGAAACCGGTCGCGAGGCGGAGAACGGCGAGGCTGCGGCGACCGGTGGTGGTCGTCACGATGCTCTTCTCGGCGGCGAGCGCCCGCGGTTCGAGCGGAGCCGTCCGGGGGGTGGTGCTCAAACGGTGGGCTGTGGCGGTCATGATGCTGTTCCTTCCAGAGGTCGTGCGATGGGTGTCGTTCTCGGTGTCTTCAGTGTTGCGAGCCGTCGTCCTCGGTCGTAGGGCCCAAGGTCCCGCGCCGTCGAGCCGAGGCCGCGGTGCGCGCGTCGAAGCGCTGCCGGAACGCTCGCTTGAGCGCGGTCCACTGTTCGTCGTCCACGTGCTTCTGCATGGTCGTCCTCCTCGTCTTTCGTCGTCTTTCGTCGTCTTTCCGTCATCGTCGATCGTGTTCGGTGCGTCACCGCGCGACGAGAGGCGAAGGTCCCTCGCCCGTCGCAGGGGAACCGCCGGGCGACGGGCCCAAAGTCCCTGGTCGGCGACTCCGCCGGGACCTACCGTCGGAACCATGACGATCAGCGACATCTCCCCTCACGACCTGCTCGGCCACCACTCCGGCGACACCGGTCCGGGCGATGACGACTCCGAGCGGCCGTGGCGGGGATTCGCGCCCGGTACCTGGACGGAGCGCATCGACGTGCGCGACTTCATCCAGCGGAACGTCTCGCCGTATACCGGTGACGCCGGATTCCTCGCCGGACCGACCGCGCGGACGCAGGCGGTGTGGGAGAGCGTCTCCTCGCTCTTCCCCGCCGAGCGGGAACGCGGCGTGCTCGACGTCGACACGACGACGCCATCGAGCATCACGGCGCACGCCCCCGGGTACATCGACCGGTCGCGGGAGATCATCGTGGGACTGCAGACCGATGCCCCGCTCAAGCGCGCCATCATGCCCTTCGGCGGGTGGCGACTCGTGGCGAACGCGCTCGAGACGTACGGCTACGACGTGCCGGCCGACCTCGAGACGGTGTTCACCCGCTACCGCAAGACCCACAACGACGGCGTCTTCGACGTCTACCCTCCGTCCGTGAAGAGGGCGCGCCACAGCCACCTGATCACGGGTCTCCCCGACGCCTACGGGCGCGGGCGCATCATCGGCGACTACAGGCGCGTCGCCCTCTACGGTGTCGACAGGCTGATCGCGGCGAAGCGCGAGGAGCGGGCAGAGCTCGACGGCCTGCCGTCGACCGAGGACGTGATCAGGGAACGGGAGGAGAACGCCGAGCAGATCCGTGCCCTGCGCGAGCTCATGACGATGGCCGCGTCCTACGGCTTCGACATCTCACGGCCCGCAGCGGACGCCGGCGAGGCGGTGCAGTGGCTCTACTTCGCCTACCTCGGCGCGGTGAAGGAGCAGAACGGCGCGGCCATGTCGTTCGGACGGAACACGGCGTTCCTCGACGTGTACCTCGAGCGGGACATCGCCGCGGGTCTCCTCGACGAATCGGCCGCGCAGGAGCTCATCGACGACCTCGTCATCAAGCTCCGCATCGTGCGCTTCCTCCGCACCCCCGAGTACGACGCCCTCTTCTCCGGCGACCCCACCTGGGTCACGGAGACCCTGGGCGGGATCGGGGAGGACGGCCGCCCGCTCGTCACGAAGACGGCCTTCCGCTTCCTCCAGACCCTGTACGACCTGGGGCCGGCGCCCGAGCCGAACCTCACGGTGCTGTGGTCGCCGGAGCTGCCGGAGGGGTTCAAGCGGTTCTGCGCTCAGGTGTCGATCGACACCTCGGCGATCCAGTACGAGTCCGACGCCCTCATCCGCGGGTCGTGGGGCGACGACGCGGCGATCGCGTGCTGCGTGTCACCGATGCGCGTGGGCAAGCAGATGCAGTTCTTCGGCGCCCGCGTGAACATCGCGAAGGCTCTGCTCTACGCCATCAACGGCGGGCGCGACGAGATCACGGGGGAACTCGTCGTCCCGGATCGCGAGCCCGTGCGGGGCGACGTGCTCGAGTACGACACCGTGTGGACCGCCTACCTCGACCTGCTCGAGTGGCTCGCGGACGTGTACATCGATGCGCTCAACTGCATCCACTACATGCACGACAAGTACGCGTACGAGCGCCTCGAGATGGCCCTGCACGACCGAGAGGTGCTCCGGACCATGGCGTGCGGGATCGCGGGCCTCTCCGTCGTCGTCGACTCGCTCTCCGCCATCCGCTACGCCCGGGTCACCCCGGTGCGCGACGATCGCGGGCTCGTCGTGGACTACCTCGTCGAGGGCGACTACCCCACCTACGGGAACGACGACGATCGCGCCGACGCCATCGCCGTGGAGGTCGTCGAACGGTTCATGACGATGCTGCGGACGCACCCCGCCTACCGTGGCGCCGTGCACACCCAGTCGGTCCTGACGATCACGTCGAACGTCGTCTACGGCAAGACGACGGGGAACACCCCGGACGGACGCCGCGCCGGCGCACCCTTCGCCCCGGGAGCGAATCCCATGAACGGCCGGGACACGCACGGCATGCTCGCGTCGGCGCTGAGCGTCGCGAAGCTGCCCTACGACTCGGCGCAGGACGGGATCTCCCTCACGACGACGGTCGTCCCGGCGGGCCTCGGCCGCACGCGGGAAGAGCGCACGACCAACCTGACCGGACTGCTCGACGTCTACATCGGCGCGGGCGGGTACCACCTGAACGTCAACGTGCTCACGCGCGAGACGCTCGTCGACGCGATGGAGCACCCGGAGGAGTACCCGCAGTTGACGATCCGCGTGTCCGGCTACGCCGTCAACTTCGTCCGCCTCACCCGTGAGCAGCAGGAGGACGTCATCAGCCGCACCTTCCACGGGTCGGTCTAGATCGTGGACGTGACGATCGGGACGGTCGGCTCGGTCTCCTCCGCCGACACCTCGGCGCGATCCCTCGAGCTCGCTGCTCGGCGCGCGGGGGAGGCCGGGATCGTGCACTCGTGGGAGCTCGTGACGGCCGTCGACGGCCCCGGAACGCGGATGACCCTCTTCCTCTCGGGATGCCCGATGCGCTGCCGATACTGCCAGAACCCCGACACGTGGCACATGCACGACGGGAGCCACACGAGCCTCGACGCGATCGTCGACCGGATCCGGCGCTACCGTGCGGTCTTCGAGGCGACGGGCGGGGGAGTCACCCTCTCCGGAGGTGAACCCCTCATGCAGCCGGCGTTCGTCGAGAGGATCTTCGCGGCCTGCCGCGAGCTCGGCGTGCACACGGCGCTCGACACGTCGGGAAACCTGGGCGCTCGCGCATCCGACGCGCTCCTCGACGACACCGCCCTCGTGCTGCTCGACGTGAAGTCGGGGATCCCGGAGATCTACGAGGACGTGACGACACGCGAGCTCGCCCCGACCATCGACTTCGGCGACCGCCTCGCCTCACGCGGGAACCGCATGTGGATCCGGTTCGTCCTCGTGCCCGGCCTCACCGACGCGTGGGACAACGTCGAGGCCGTCGCGGACATCGTCGCGCGGTGGTCGACGGTCGAACGCGTCGAGGTGCTCCCGTTCCACCAGATGGGGGCGTCGAAGTGGCGGCGGCTCGGCGTTCCGTACACCCTCGCGGACACGCGGGCACCCGACGACGCCTTGCTCGAGCGCGTGCGCGGGCAGTTCCGCTCCCGCGGCCTGACCGTCTGGTGATGTCCTTCGGTGCGGGTCCTCGCGACTATTCGGTCTTGAGCGCGGGGAGCGGTGCCGGCACGCTGAGGCCGTGCTCGCCGGCGCGCGCGAGCACGCTCACGGCCCGGACGGCGGGGTGCGCCACGCGCCAGCCTCCGACGATGAGGTGGCCGTAGCCGCTCCGTTCGAGCGCGAGACCCGCCACGGTGATCGCGTCCTCGGGGTTGTAGGCGAGGTGGATGCGCACGATGTCGCCGTGGGTGGCCGACGGCGCGTCCGTTGTGGCTGCATCGACCGTCGCGGCGTCGTCCTGCTCGTCGATCCGGGTCAGGCCGTGGAGGTCCGACGGGGCCGACGTGGGCGATCCGAGGTTGAAGCCGCCGAGGTGGAGGTCCGCGCCCACGCTGCGGACGCGCCCGGTGATCGTGTAGACGCCGTAGCGAGCCGACGCGATCGTGGCCCGCCAGCGCTCGCCTGCGGCCATCGAGGCCCGAGCCTCCTTGATCGGGCCGAGGGTGCGGCGCGCGGGAACGACGAATTCATCGAGGTCGGGCATGCGGTCAGTCTAGCCAGCGCTCGATCGGTGCCGAGGCGCCGGCCGACGGGCCGACGTCAGTAGGATCCGGGTTCCGCGGGAGCCGCGGCGCCGCCGGTGCCGGCGGCCTCGGCGAGGATCGCGCGGGTGCCGGAGAGCCCGAGGCGCTTGGCGCCGGCCTCGATCATGGCCTGCGCGTCGGCGAGGGTGCGGATGCCGCCGCTCGCCTTCACCTCGGCGGCGTCGCCGACGGTCTGCTTCATGAGGCGGACGGCGTGCACGGTGGCTCCTCCCGACGGGTGGAAGCCCGTCGAGGTCTTCACGAAGTCGGCTCCGGCGGCCACGGCGGCCCGGCACGCTCCCACGATCTCGTCGTCGGTCAGCGCAGCGGACTCGATGATGACCTTGAGGACGCCGGGAGCGGGGATCGCGCCGCGCACGGAGGCGATGTCCGCCTCGACGAGGTCGAAGCGCCCGGCCTTCGCCGCCCCGATGTCGATGACCATGTCGACCTCGTCCGTTCCGCGGCCCACGGCCTCGATCGCCTCGGCCGTCTTCACGGCGGTCGAGTGCTTGCCCGACGGGAACCCGACGACGACGGCGACCTTGAGGTCGGAACCCTCAGGGATCTCGAGGGGGAGGAACGACGGCGAGACGCACGCGGAGTATGCGCCGAGCTCGACGGCCTCCGCGACGTGGGCGGAGACGTCCGCAACGGTCGACTCCGGCTTGAGGAGGGTGTGGTCGACGAAGCGCGCCAGAGCGGACGAGGGGGAGTCGGCGGAGGGGGAGCTGGGGGAGGACATCCCCCGATTTTACCTCCCACGGGGCGACACCCTCCGTCGCCGGCCGGTGCCGGACGGCGTCACAGTGCGACACCTCGTGGAGGGTGGCCGGGGGCGTCGGGGAGGATGGGGGCATGACGACGCGCAGGATCGAGACCACCCACGCCGGCAGCCTGCCGCGCACCCCCGAGCTCATCGCGGCGAACGACGCGCGCCGGCTCGCCGACGACGGGCTCACGCTCGAGCGCACGCCCGAGTTCGAGCACCTCCTGACCGAGGCCGTCGCGGACCTGGTCCGCCGGCAGCTCGACCTGGGGATCACGATCGTGGGCGACGGCGAGTTCGGGAAGGCCATGACGAGCGCCGTCGACTACGGCGCGTGGTGGTCGTACTCGTTCCAGCGCGTCTCCGGCCTCTCGGTCACGGGATCCGACATCTTCTCCCAGCAGCCCGTGCGCTCGACGCCCGGGAACGTGCAGCTCACGAGCTTCCCCGACCGGCGCGACTGGACGATCTTCGCCGACGCCTACCGCGACCCCACCTCGGGCATCTCGACGGGAGACACCGCTACGGCGTTCCCGAGCACCACGGGTCCGCTCGCGTATGTGGGACAGGAGGCGATCGCGTCCGACATCGCCAACCTGTAGGCGGCGCTCGCCGAGACCGGCGCATCAGAGGGCTTCATCACGTCGCTCTCGCCCGGCAGCGGTGCCCGCATCGCGAACGACCACTACGCGACCGACGAGGAGCACATCTGGGCGTGGGCCGACGTGCTGCGCGAGGAGTACACGGCGATCCTCGACGCGGGACTGACCCTGCAGATCGACGACCCCTCCATCGCGGAGAACTGGGACCAGATCAACCCGGAGCCGAGCGTCGAGGACTACCGCGACTTCACGCGCATCCGGGTGGAGGCCCTCAACTACGCCATCCGGGACCTGCCCCAGGACCGCATCCGCTTCCACCTGTGTTGGGGATCGTGGCACGGCCCCCACACGACCGACATCGAGTTCCGCCACATCGCCGACCTCATGCTCGCGATCGACGCTGGGCAGTACTCCTTCGAGGCGGGCAACGTGCGGCACGCGCACGAGTGGAAGGTGTGGCGGGACCTCGAGCTGCCCGCCGGCAAGAAGATCCTCCCGGGCGTCGTCTCCCACGCGACCAACGTGGTCGAGCACCCGGAGCTCGTAGCCGACCGGATCGAGGCGTTCGCGTCGGTCGTCGGTGCGGAGAACGTGATCGCCTCGACGGACTGCGGCCTCGGCGGCCGCATCCACCCGCAGATCGCCGTCGCGAAGCTCGCCTCCCTCGGCGAGGGTGCGCGCATCGCGTCTGAGCGCCTCTTCGGCTGACTCCCGGCGTCGCCGGCGAGCGGTCGGTCAGTCCGGCGCGTCGAGCACGACGTCTGTCTCGAGGGGTGCCCGCTCGACGAGTCTACCCGTCACGCTCGTCGGCGTGACGCGCACCACGACATCCTTGCGTCCTCCGGCGAACGGATCGCGCAGGATCGGTTCGATCGCCTCGAGCTCCTCCCGGTCCTCGATGCGGCGGGCGAGGCCGCGGACGACGACGCTCCACGACACCTGCTGGCCGAACTCGTCGGCCTCGACGAGCACGCTCGCGTTCGCGGCGAGACCGGCGAGCTTGCTCCCGGGTGCCGTGCGGAACAGGACGTCGCCGCCGAAGACCGTCGCCGTGACGGGGTAGATGTCGATGACGTCCGCGACGCTCACGACGAGCCGTGCGACGGGCGCGGAGCCCAGGAGGCGGAGCGACTCGACCTCGGCCAGATCATCGGTGCTCATCATCGGCCTCCGGCGTCGCGGGAGCCGGCGCCCGGTCTTCCCGCATCGGCGATGAGGACGGGGGCCGGGGCCTGCGACAGGACGCGGTGGCAGGTCGTCCCGAGCGGATTGAGCTCGGGCGCGCGGGATCGCCCCATCACGAGGAGCGAGGCGTGGCGCGCGAGCTCGACGAGCCCGTCGACCGGCGACCGGAACAGGCGGCGGGCCGAGATCTCGACATCATCGGACCGTTCCCGCAGCGCGTGCTCCACGGCCGCGAGGACACCGTCTGCCGCCGTGTCGTCTCGGGGTGCGCAGTGGACGAGCAGCAGGGGCTCGCCGAGGAGCCGGGCCTCGCGGATTCCGAGGTCGAGCAGGGCCGGGACGTCTGCGGGCGTCTCCACTCCCACGACGACGCCGTGACGCTCATCGCCGAGCAGAGGGGGGACGACGGCCACCGTGCATCGTGCGGCGGCGGCGATCTGAACACTGCGCGAGCCGAGGACACGGGGCGCGGCCTCGTCGCGCACCGCGCCGACGGGCGTGCCCACGACGAGGAGGTCGCCGTCCGTCACCGCTCGGGCGAGGGCCCACGCGACCGGACCGTGGACGATCTCGATGTCGAGCCGCGCGTCGGGAGCCGCCGCGTGCACCGTCCGAGCGACCTCGGACATCCGTTCGGCCGCTCCACGCGTGACCTCCCGGCCGTACTCGGCGCCCATCGATCCGGCTTCCTCCTCGACGACCGTCACGAGTCGGACGGCGTCGCCCGTGCGCTTCGCCCGATCGAGGGCCCACGCGAGGGCGACAGAGGACTCCACGGACTCGTCGACGCCGACGCCGATCGTCGGACGGCGCCGCGCGGGGTCGTGGGGCAAGGGGGCCGGCCGTGCGGCCGCCGTCGGTGTGCTCATGGGATCCTCCTCGATCGAACCGTGTGCTCCCGGGCGCCCCGGTGCTCTCAGACTGATCCGTGAGGCTCGACCAGCCCAGGGCCTTTGGTCCCGTCGATCGCTCCGGTGTCCGGGATCGCCGTCGTCGACCGTACGGCGCGATGGCTCCGCGACCGGATGACGAGGGTGGGACAGACCGGCGATGTCGCGAGATCGTGGCTCGTCGAGCCGACGAAGAACCGATCGAGGGCGCTCCAGCCGTGCGAACCCACGACGAGCAGGGCGGCATCGGAGGCGGCCGTGCGGAGGGCACGACTCGCTGGGACGTCGGAGAGGACGCCGGATACCGACAACTCGGGGAAGGCCTCCGCGATGCCGGACACCGCGTCGTCGAGCATGTGCTGGTGCTTCTCTTCGACGACGGCGACGTCAATCGTGAGCCCACTGCTGAGGAGCGCAGTGAGCGACGGGCTCTCCCACGAGTGGACGAGGACGAGTCGCGCGCCGAGTCGCTCGGCCTCACAGGCCGCGATGGCGATGATCACCCGATCGCCGTCGTCTCCCGCGACGCCCGCGACCACGGGTCCCGAGTCGGGATGCGCGTGCCAGCCCGCCGGGACGATCGCCAGATCGCAGCGTGCGACCGTCGCGAGTCGGGCGGCGATGGACGGGTGATGGAAGACGGGGTGACGGGTGGCGTTTGCCGTCCCGATCACGAGCAGATCGGCCCCCTCCGCCGCGGCGAGGATCTCCCGCGCGGGTGAGCCCCACGCGAGGAGGGTTCGAAGCGATTCGGCGGCGACCGCTGGCCGCAGGACGTCCGCCGCGTGGTGCAGCAGTTGTTCACCGTTCAGCATGAACTCCTCGATCATGACGTCACCGAGGACGGGATCCGGCTTCACGACCGTGACGACGTCCACCTCGACGGGCGTCCGCTGCGCCCGGTCCACGGTCCACAGGAGTGCCGCGTCGGATGCCGCGCTCCGGTCGATCGCGAGGACGACTCGTTCGGAGGTGCGTCTCGGTCCGGCCTCGATGGCGGGGAGGAGAGTCGGATGCGTGCTGGTCGTGCTGGTCATGATCGTGTCCTTTCATCGACCGTCGTGACCCGTCGACAGAGCCACTCCGGGCCGAATCCAGACTCCTCCCTCGCATCAGGACGTCATAGAGGCGTTGGTCCCGTTCCGGCGGGACGTTCGGCCCTGTCCCCGCGGGCGGTTGCACGGGATGCTCGGACGGAGGCAGCCGCCACTCGGGCCGCTCGCCGACAGGAGGAGCCGATCATGGGCAGCGAATCGACACGGATGGATCGTCCGGATGGACCGTGGATCGTCGTCGGCCACGACGGCTCGGCGAGCGCCGACGCCGCCGTCGAGGAGGCGTGCAGCCTCGCCGCCCACCTCGCGTGCCGTGTGGAGGTCGTCCGGGCGTGGACCATCGACACGGCGCCGCCCGGTGCGGTGTTCTCCGAGGGGTATGTCGTGCCGGCGGCGGAGGTGGACGAGGCGGTCCGCTCTCGCACGGAGGCCGACATCGCGCGCATCCGGGATCGGTTCCCCGCCGTCGCGGTGTCGACGGTCGCCAGACTCGGCCATCCCGCCGAGGTCCTTCTGGAGCGAGCGGCCGACGCCCGGATGCTCGTCGTCGGGTCGCGAGGCCGCGGAGGCTTCGCGACGCTGCTCCTCGGTTCCGTGAGCGATCAGTGCGTCCGGCATGCGCGCTGCCCTGTCCTCGTCGTGCCCTCCTCGCACCGTGAGCCGGTGCGGCGCGAGCACGGCTGAAGCGGGTCAGTCGGCGCGGTGCTCCGCCCCGTAGACCGCGGCCTGCGTGCGCCGCTCCATGCCGAGCTTGTCGAGGAGGGATGACACGTAGTTCTTCACCGTCTTCTCGGCGAGCCCGAGCTTCTCGCCGATCTGCCGGTTGGTGAGGCCGTCGGCGATGTGGTCGAGCACCTGGCGCTCCCGCAGCGACAGGGCCACCTCGACCCGGTCGGACGGCGGCGCCGACTCGGTGACGACGCTGCGACGGACCTGCGGATCCATGAGCCGGATGCCGGCGGCCACCGCGCGGATGCTCTCGACGAGCTTCTGCCCGCGGATGTCCTTCAGCACGTAGCCGGCGGCACCGGCGATCGCGGCGGCGTACATCGCGTCGTCGTCGTCGTACGCGGTGAGGATGAGGCAGTGCACCTCCGGGTGCGCAGACCGGATGTCGCGGCACAGGTCGATTCCGTTGCCGTCGGGCAGCCGGACGTCGATGACCGCGACGTCGGGAAGCGTGGCGGCGACGCGCTGGCGCCCCTCCCGTGCGGTGGCCGCCTCCCCGACCACGTCGAGGTCGGGCTCGCGTCCGATGAGGCCGGCGATGCCCTGCCTGACCACCTCGTGGTCGTCGATGAGGAATACGGTCGTCATGCTCGCCTTCCGGTCGTGCGGTGGAGGGGGATGGTCCAGTCGAGGACGGAACCGTTCGGGTCCCGTGGCCGGAGGTGCGACGAGCCGCCCCACCGCGCCGCGCGTTCCTCGAGGTTCGCCGTTCCGCTGCGGCGGGAACCGGAGCCTGGGCCGACACCGTCATCCTCCACGCGGATGACGAGTCTGTCGGCCTCGACCGAGACGCTCACGGTCGAGGAGGACGCCTGGGCGTGACGCGCCACGTTCGCGACGCCCTCGGACACGACGGCGAGGACGTCGGCGACCATGTCCTCGGTGACCGTCGAGTCGATCGGTCCGCTGAGGATGAGGCGCGGCGCCGGAGCCGTCGTCGTGTCGTGCGCCGTGACGACGTCCATGATGCGGTGCTTGACCGACTCCTTCGGCCGCCGGGAGGTGAGCGCGAAGATCGCCGTGCGGATCGAACCGATCGCCTCGTCGAGGGCGGTGACCTGCTCCTCGACCCGCTCCCGGAGGCGGGCGTCCTCGATCTCCGAGCCCACGGCCTGGAGGGTGAGCCCCGCTCCGAAGAGTCGCTGGATGACGTGATCGTGGAGGTCGCGTGCGATGCGCCCCCTGTCCTGGAGCACCGAGAGCTTCTCCCGGTCGACGCGTCCACGTTCGAGGGCGAGCGCGATCGCGCACTGGTCGGCGAAGTCGGACGCGAGCTCGAGGTCGGAGTCGGAGAACCGCCTGCGCCCCGCGAGGCGGGAGATCGCGAGCGCGCCGATCGTCGTGTCGTCGGCGATGAGCGGGATGATCATCGACGGTCCGAGCATGAGCGGGGCGTCGGGCTCGGCGGTGTCGACCGCTCCGAGATCGTCTCGTCGGACGGGGGCGCCCGAGTCGAGCGCTGCCGCGATCGTGCTCCCCTCCCGGGGGATCACCATCGTGCGGAACCTGTCGCCGTCGATGCCGCCGACGGTGTCGACGACGAGGTCGCGCGCGCCGTGGGGGAGGACGACGCACACGACGTCGGCGTCCGCGAGCTGTGCCGTGGTCTCCGCGATCGTCGACAGGGCGTCGTCCCGACCGCCCGACAGCAGGGACGCGGCGATCTGGGCAGACGCGGCGCTCCACTGCTGCCGCCGGCGCGTCTCCTGGAAGAGCCGCGCGTTGTCGATCGCGACGCCGGCCGTGGCCGCGAGCGCGATGAGCAACTCCTCGTCCTCCGCCGAGAAGCCGCCCTCGCCGTGCTCCGTGAGATAGAGGTTGCCGAACACCTCGTCGCGGACGCGGATGGGGACCCCGAGGAAGCTGTCCATCGGCGGGTGACCGGCGGGGAAGCCGCTCGACCTGTCGTCGGAGGAGAGGTGCTCGAGGCGGATCGGACGCGGATCGTCGATGAGCGCTCCGAGCAGGCCGTGGCCGCGCGGATAGTGTCCGATCCGCTCCGGCATGTCGGCGTCGCCGCCCACGTGGATGAAGCGCTCGAGCCCGCCCTCCTGCCCGATCACCCCGAGTGCGCCGTAGCGGGCGTGCACGAGGTCGACGGCCGCCTGGACGATCGTGCGCAGCACGCGCTCGAGGTCGAGCTCGTCGACCATCGCGCGATTGGCCGTGATGAGGGCACGGAGCCGCTCCTGGGACTCGAGGACGCGGCGACTCCACTCCTCGCGGTGCGGGACCCCATCGTCGTGTGCGGGGGTGACGGTCCCTCGAACGTCGTCCACGTCGCCTCCTCCGAGCCGTCGCGCCGCCCGAACGGTGCGGGCGGGGAACCGTCCCAGTATGGACCCTGTCCGCGTATACGCGAGAGACCACCCCCGGGGGGTCACCGTCGCGACGAGTTCCTCGGGCGTCCTCAGTACTCGAACACGAGTCGCGCGAGCGCCTTCCCCGCGAGCACCTCGTCGATCGCCTCGTTGACCTGGTCGAGCGAGCGGGTCTCGGCGATCACCGTCGTGCGGCCCGATGCGTGGAGCTCGAAGACCTCGGCGAGGTCCTGGCGTGTGCCGACGATCGAGCCGATGATCGAGATGCCCTTGAGCACCGTCTCGAAGATCGAGACCGACATCTTCTCCTCCGCGGGAAGGGCCACGCAGACGAGCCGACCGCCGCGGGCGAGCGACGAGAAGGCCTGCTCGAAGACGCGGGGCGACGCGGCCAGCACGATCGCCACGTCGGCACCGCCGAGGGCCTGGATGGCGGTGACCGGGTCCTCGCGACGCGCGTTCACGACGTGTTCGGCTCCGAGCTGCCTCGCGAGGTCGAGCTTCCCGTCCTCCACGTCGACCGCGATGACGGAGCCGCCGAAGATCCGCGCGTACTGCAGCGCGAGGTGGCCGAGGCCGCCGATGCCGAAGACCGCGACGCGCTCCGCCGGAACGATGTGAGCCACCTTGACGGCCTTATAGGTGGTGACTCCGGCGCACGTGAGCGGGGCGGCATCGATGGACGAGACGCCGTCGGGCACGGGCACGACGTAGCGCGCGTTCGCGACGGTGTGCTCGGCGAAGCCGCCGTCGACGGAGTATCCGCTGTTGTGCTGCGACTCGCACAACGTCTCCCGACCGTCGATGCAGTAGCGGCAGTGTCCGCACGCGTAGCCGAGCCACGGGATCGCGACGCGCTCGCCGACGTGGCGCTCGGTGACGCCGTCTCCGAGCAGCTCGACGATGCCGACGCCCTCGTGTCCCGGGACGAACGGCGGCGTCGGTTTCACGGGCCAGTCGCCGTGGGCCGCGTGGATGTCCGTGTGGCAGAGCCCGCAGGTCTCGAGTCGGACGAGGACCTCGCCGGGACTCGGCTGGGGGATGTCCCGGTCGACGATCTCGAGCGGGGAGGTGAAGGAGGTGACGACGGCGGTCTTCATGGTGTGCCTTTCTTCGGTGGGGGGAAATGGGGGATGGGGACGGGCTTGCGATCGGAGGGCTCGTGGATCCGCGGCGTCGTGCGCCGTGTCGTCACGCGGGCGTCGCGGAATCGTCGACCCGTGACGGTCGTCGGGACGAGCCGTACGACGATCGACTTCCCGGAGGGATGCGCCGTCGGAATGTCCTCGAGGGGGGCGTCGTCCAGCAGCCGCAGGGTGTCGGCCCGGGCTCGGACGACGACACTCCAGCGGAAGGTGCCATCGGTCCCGTCCACTTCGAAGGCGACGTCGGCCGCTCCCGTGAGGTCCGCGAGCTTCGCGCCGGGAGCCGTCCGGAGGTACAGATGGCCGGACCGGGCCACGAAGTTGAGGGGGAAGACGTCCGGCTTCCCATCGGTCGCCGACACGGCCAGGCGACCCAGCTCGGCCTGCTCGAGGAGCCGCCAGCACTCGGCTGTCGTCAGATGCTCGACGTCGTCCTGCGTGCGTTCGCGCCGTGTCATGATCGCTCCTCGTTCACTCGTTGTCCCCGCCGGTTCCGCCGGTGGCCGCCGTCTGCGCCGTGGTTCCGCCGCCGTGCGTCCACGTCCACTCGGCGACGGACGGGATGTCCTCACCGAACTCGCGGGTGTAGGCGCGCGCCTCGACGCGCGCGTCGGTCATCCGCTGGCGGAGCGCCGCGTAGCGCGCGGCGAGCCCCGGGACGCGGTCGAGCACGTCGATGACGAGCTGGAAGCGGTCGAGGTCGTTGAGCATCACCATGTCGAACGGCGTCGTCGTGGTGCCCTCCTCCTTGTAGCCGCGCACGTGCAGGTTCGCGTGTCCCGTGCGGCGGTACGTGAGGCGGTGGATGAGCCACGGGTAGCCGTGATAGGCGAAGATCACCGGCCGATCCGTCGTGAAGAGGGCGTCGTACTCGGTGTCGCCGAGCCCGTGCGGGTGCTCGCCCGCGCTCATGAGACGCATGAGATCGACGACGTTGACGACGCGCGTGCGCAGCTCCGGGATCTCCCGGCGCAGGATCGACGTTGCCGCGAGCACCTCGAGCGTCGGCACGTCGCCGGCGCATGCGAGCACGACGTCGGGCTCCGTGCCCTCCACCTCGGTTCCCGCCCAGTCGAAGATGCCCAGACCTCTCGTCATGTGCGCGATCGCGCTCTCCATGTCGAGCCAGGTGAACGTCGGCTGCTTGCCGGCCACGACGACGTTGACGTAGTCGACGCTCCGCAGGCAGTGGTCGTAGGTGGAGAGCAGGGTGTTGGCGTCGAACGGCAGATAGACGCGGACGACCTCCGGCTTCTTGTTGACGACGTGGTCGATGAAACCCGGGTCCTGGTGGGAGAGGCCGTTGTGGTCCTGGCGCCAGACGTGCGACGACAGCAGGTAGTTGAGGGACGAGATCGGGCGTCGCCACGGGATGCGCTTGCTCGACGACAACCACTTGGCGTGCTGGTTGAACATCGAGTCGACGATGTGCACGAAGGCCTCATAGGTGTTGAAGAGGCCGTGCCGTCCCGTCAGGAGATACCCCTCGAGCCAGCCCTGGCACTGGTGCTCGCTCAGCATCTCCATCACGCGACCGCTGCGGGCGAGGTGCTCGTCGGTGGGCAGGACCTCGGCGTTCCACTGCTTGTCGGTGACGTCGAGGACGGCGCCGAGGCGGTTCGACGCGGTCTCGTCCGGTCCGAAGATCCGGAACGTGTGCGGATTGTCCTCCGCGACCTGGGCGAGCCAGTTCCCGAGGACTCGCGTCGGCTCGGCGATTGTCGCGCCGGGGGCGGGGACGTCGACGGCGAAGTCGCGGAAGTCCGGGAGCACGAGGTCGCGGCGGAGCACACCGCCGTTCGCGACGGGGTTGGCGCTCATGCGCAGATCGCCGCCGGGCGCGAGCGCCGTGACACGATCCACGGGAGCGCCCGTCGCGTCGAAGAGCTCCTCCGGTCGGTACGAGCGCAGCCACCCCTCGAGGACGGCGAGGTGCTCGGGGGTGTCCCGTGCGCTCGCGAGCGGTACCTGGTGGGATCGCCAGTTGTTCTCGGCGGGGAGCCCGTCGATGAACGCGGGACAGGTCCAGCCCTTCGGGGTGCGCAGGACGATCATCGGCCACGCGGGGCGGCCGTCGAGGGTGCCGGCGCGTGCGGCGGCCTTGATGCGCGAGATGTGGTCGAGGACGTCGTCGAGCGTCGCGGCGAAACGGCGGTGCACGTCGGCGGGATCCTCTCCGTCGAAGCCGCCCGAGATGAGGTATGGCGTGTGACCGTACCCGCGCATCAGGTCCATGAGCTCGTGCTCTGGGATGCGGGCGAGCACCGTGGGGTTCGCGATCTTGTAGCCGTTGAGGTGCAGGATCGGCAGCACGACACCGTCGGCGAGGGGGTCGATGAACTTGTTCGAGTGCCAGCTCGTGGCGAGCGGGCCGGTCTCGGCTTCGCCGTCGCCCACGACGGCCGCGACCAGGAGATCCGGGTTGTCGAACGCCGCCCCGTAGGCGTGCGAGAGGGCGTAGCCGAGCTCGCCGCCCTCGTGGATCGATCCAGGGGTCTCCGGTGATGCGTGGCTCGGGATGCCGCCGGGGAAGGAGAACTGGCGGAAGAGGGCGCGGATGCCGTCCTCGTCGCGCCCGATGCTCGGGTGCAGCTCCGTGTAGGTGCCGTCGAGGTAGGCGTTCGCGACCATGCCGGGGCCGCCGTGGCCCGGTCCCGTCACGTACAGGGTGGAGATCCCGCGCTCGGCGATCGCGCGGTTGAGGTGGGCGTAGATCAGGTTCAGTCCGGGCGTCGTTCCCCAGTGTCCGAGCAGGCGCGGCTTGATGTCATCGCGCGTGAGAGGCCGCCGGAGCAACGGATCGTCGAGCAGGTAGATCTGGCCGACCGAGAGGTAGTTCGCCGCGCGCCACCACGCGTCGATGCGGTCGAGCGACTCATCGGTCAGAGGGCCGAGATCGCGCGAGGGGAAGGAGCCGGCCGCTTCAGATGCGGATGCGCTCCGCTCGTCGAGGCCGATCACGACGTCGCCCGCTCGAGCGTCGGCGCGCTGCCGTCGGCGGGGGAAGGACCGGTCGCATCGACGAAGGGATTGGTCTCCCTCTCGAACCTCTGCTCGGCGACGATCGCCTCGCGCTCGGCCGTCCGGAGCGCGTCCGGCACGACGAGGACGGGAGCGCTGGAGTGTCGCACGCACTCGTCGCTCACCGAGCCGAGGAGGAGGCCCTGGAAGCCCCCGTGTCCCCGCGCCCCGACGACGAGGGCCCGCGCGTGGGCCGCTGCCCGGATGAGGACCGAGGCCGCGCGACCCTCGCGGATGGATCCGGAGACGCCAGGGGCCGGCTCGGGGCCGAGGACGTCCTCGAGCGAGCGGACGAGGGCCGCGCGGGCGTCCTCCTCGGGGGACCACGTGAGCCCGAGGGGGTATCCGCCGAGGAACGACGTGGGTTCGTGCCAGACGAAGAGGACCTCGAGGGGGCAGGACAGCGTCCGTGCGGCCTCCGCCGCCACACGGAGGGCCTCGAGCGAACCGGGGGAGCCGTCGACGCCGACGACGATGGGGCGGTCGTCCCCGTCGTCGATCCCTGTCCGATCCTCGCGCACCACGAGGACCGGACAGGACGCATGGCGTGAGACGGCTTCGCTCACCGAACCGAGCAGCAAGCCGGCGAACCCGCCATGTCCGCGGCCTCCGACGACGAGCAGCTGCGCGCCGCGGGAGGAGTCGATGAGGACCGACGCTGGGCTGCCCGCGCCGATCGTCGCCGTGAACCACGGCGGAGCGCCGTCGTCGCCGAACTCGTGCGCGACCATCGCCTCGAGGCGCTCACGCGCATCGCGCTCCGGCGACCAGTCGAGGCCGGCGGCCCATCCGCGGTATTCCGCCTCCGGCCACTGCCAGGCGAGCACTGCGTTCAGGGGGCGGCCCAGGAGCTCGGCGATCTCACGCGCGGCGTGGAGCGCGTGCGCTGAGGTGATCGACCCGTCGACTCCGACGATGATCGGACGGACGTCGATGGGGAGCGTGTCGACGCCGATGGTCGTGACGCCCGGGAGGGGGGATGTGTGGTCGTTGTCACTCATGATCGCAGCCTCCTCCGCACCCGTTCGTCGTGACAGGGCCGAAGGTCCTGCAACACCGGGCTACAGCCCGGCGGCACCGGCGAGCCGGTCGATGTCGCGGCTCGCGACCTCGGAGCGGACGAGATCGGCGAGAGCGAGCCCCCACTCCCGCGCTGTGCCGAGGTCCGCCGTCCCGGACAGCTCGACCTCCGTGCTCGGCTCCGGCGTGCTCGGTTCCGGTGTGCTCGGCTCCGCTGTGGCCGGTGCCCGGGTCGCGATGTGTGGGGAACGCCGGAGCGTGGCGCGGAAGCGGACCAGTCGGTCCTCCGGACGCGGGTCGGGGTGGGACCGGAACCCGTCGATGAGCATCTCCCAGGAATCGGGCGGCCCATCCGGGGCGGTGCAGGCGGCGCAGAGGTGGGTGAAGACACCGCCGTCGCGCAGCCCGTCCGCCACGGCGTCGGCGAGCCTCGACGCGTCGGCGTCGTCGGGTCTCACGACGATGAGCGCGCGCGCCATGGCCGGCTCAATCCGCCGGCACGATCACGACGGGGCAGTGCGAGTGCGCGCCGACGGCCGACGTGACCGACCCCATCGTGAGGCCGGAGAAGCCGCCTCCTCCGCGACGGCCGACGACGATGAACGCCGCGTTCCTACTCGCCTCTGTCAGCACGTAGGCCGGCTGGCCGTGGACGACGCGACCGTGGACCCCCTCCGGCCGATCCGCCCCGAACGCCGCGTCGAAGGCGGAGTCGAGGACGCGGTGCGCCGCCGGTTCCGGCGACCACTCGAGGGGAGGGAAGAACCCGCCGACGAAGATCGACGGCCAGTCCCACGCGACGAGCGCGTCGACGGGACGACCGAGCGCCTGCCCGAGGGCTGCGGCCTCGCGAAGCGCGGCCACCGCCGTCGAGGAGCTGTCGATGCCGACGACGATCGGTCTCGCGTCGAGCGGGCCTCCCGCCGCGACCGGATCTGGATGCGTGTGACTGGTCATGCCCTCACTGAACCGGACCCGATGCGTTCACGGCAGAGTCGAACGTCCCATCGGTCGCGACGTCCGGTGCGCGACCGGCCGCGCGCGCCCTCGACGCGCCGACGACGGCCGTCGGAGCCACGAGGTTGAGGAGCACGTCGTGCGCGACCCGGCCCATCGGCGACGGGTCGCCCGTGCCCTGCGAGCGGCCCACGACGAGCAGCGACGATCTCGCCGACGCGCGGATGAGCGCTTGGGCCGGGAGGCCGTGAACGATGCGCGAACGCACCTGCACGCCGGGCGCGAGCACGCTCACCCGACGCCGGGCCGCCGACAGGGCGGCGATGGCGAGGGCTTCCCCGTCTCCGCCTCGCCGTCCCGTCGACGGCGGAACGCACCGCGCCACGGTCAGCGTCTGCTGCTCGACGTCGGCGAAGCGCACGGCCAGATCGAGAGCGGCCCGGCCGTCGGGCGAATCGTCGAGGCCGACGACGATGCCTGACGACGTCGGGCTCACCGTCGACGGGATCACGATGACGGGCGCCGTCGACACCGACGCCAGCTGCAGGGACCCGGAGCCGAAGGAGGAGCCACGGAGGAAGCCCGTCTTGTGCGAGCCCACGACGATCGCGCCGGCGTCCGGATAGCCGTCGGCGAGCGACCACATGGGATCGCCGGAGACGAGCTGCGTCGAGACGGCGACCGACGGGGCCGCGATCTCCGCGATGCGGCGAGCGGCCTGCACGAGCTCGTCGTCGGAGTCGCGCGACGGGGTGTCGCCCACGACGTGGACGAGGAGGAGCCGGGCGCCTTGCCGCTCGGCGCGATTCGCCGCCCACCGGACGGCCATGTGCGACGGCTGTGATCCGTCGACGCCGACGACGATCGTGTTCTCGTCCACGCCGTGCCTCCCCGTCTCGAAGGGAGACTGTCGGTGCCGTCGCTCCGACGGCGGGCGTCCCCTCGACCAGTGTGGATCCGGGTCGGCCGGCGCACGAGGGTCGAACGTCCCGCTGGCGCGCTGCGGAGTCACCGCCGTGTGCTTGCTCGCGCCGTCCACTCCTCGACGGGGAACGGATCGGAGAACAGGGAGACGAGGGCGCCCCGTGCGGCGGCACCGCCGGTGTGCGGAACGGATGACTCCCCCGCAGCGGTGACGGTGGATCCGTCGACCGAGACGAGGTGGGCGAGCTCCGCATCGGGATCCGCGGCGAGGTCGGCGCCCGTCACCACGACGAGTCGCTCACGACCCACCCGGTCGGAGAGCAGACGGACGGCCGTTCGCGTGCGGCGGGTCGCGCCGGCGGGGAAGGAGACGAGCGTCCTGTTCCCGGCCGCGACGCTCGTGACCGCCGCAGCGACGACTCGTCCGGTGGGGGCGATGGGGGAGACGCAGAGGAGGACGACGCGGCGGGACGGCCGGTGCGCGATGCAGGGGGACGTCGGGGAGACGGGGGCCCGACGGGAGGCGAGGAGGGAGGAGGGCATGGCGGTCCTTTCGAGCGGTGATTCGGGCGCGGCGGTGCCGGCGGGGGATCACGAGCAGTCTCTCGGCGCGTTCCCGCGGTCGCCAGGGACCTTGGTCCCGCTCGGGCAGTGCGGCGGCGCCGCTCCCGCCGGCGGGCTATCACCAGGCACGGGCCGGGACAATGGGGAGCGCGGCGGCCGCGCGCTTCGTAACCTGGACCCCACAACGCACGTGTGCGCCCGCACCGCCCGTACACACCCGCACACGAGGAGAACCCGCATGACGACCGACCAGCCTCCGCCGCGTCCCGGCGGCAGGGGCCTCGTCTCGTGAGCTCCTACCGCGTCTCCGTCGTCATCCCCGTCAAGGACGACGGTGCGCACCTGCGCGTGTGCCTCGCGGCGCTCGCCGCCCAGTCGGTGCGGCCGTTCGAGATCGTGGTGGTCGACAACGGGAGCGTCGACGACAGCGCGGCCGTGGCGCTCGCCGCGGGGGCGCGCGTCGTGACCGAACCCGTCGTCGGGATCTCGGCCGCAGCGAGCACCGGCTACGACGCCGCGTGCGGCGACGTGATCGCGCGCCTCGACGCGGACTCCGATCCTCCAGTCGACTGGATCGAACGCATCGCAGCGGACCTGGCCGATCCGGCCGTGGACGCGGTCACCGGACCCGGCACCTTTCCCGAACTGCGAGGGGTGCCGCAGGTCCTCGCCCGTGTGCTCTACATGGAGGCGTACTTCGTGCTCGTGGGGAGCGCGCTCGCGCACTGGCCCCTCTTCGGCTCCAACTTCGCGATGCGCACGAGCGCCTGGCGGAGCGTGCGCGGCGAGGTACACCGCGACGACCCCGAGGTGCACGACGACATGGACCTCAGCGTCGCCCTCGGCCGCGACCACCGCATCCTCCTCGACCGGGAGCTGCGCATGCCGATATCGTCCCGCCCCTTCTCGAGCCTCCCGTCGATGTGGCGCCGCAACCGCCGCGGATTCCATACCCTGCGGGTGGGGGGTCGCTCCGCGTCGCCCGTCCGCCGCTGGCGCGCCCGAGTGCACGGCCGCTGGCCGCTCGCGCTTCCCGCCTCCGACTGAACCCGAGCCGGCCGAACGGTACTCCAGGAGGAGGCGCCGTGCGGGCCTCGGCTCGTAGGCTGGTCGGACGTGCGATGTCGCGCGGCCACGGGCCGCGACGTGAGAGGGCGCGCGGGAGGATCGGGACGATGGACACGGCTGTACTGCTCGAGCGGCTGAGGGGGTGGCGCTTCGGCGCCGACATCGCCGCGGCGTTCGTCGTGACCGCCCTCGGTCTGTTCCCGCCCCTGGACGTCGAGACGGCGAGCCCCGTCGTGGCCACGCTCGCCTTCGTGTCGATCGTCGTCCGCAGCGTGAGCCCGGGAACGGCGCTGCTCCTCGTCTGGGTCATGGCGCTGTCGCAGATGATCGAGAACGAGAGGCCGGGCTTCGCGGCGATCGCGATCCTGCTCGCGGTCTACGCGAACGCCCGGCTGGGTTCACGGATCGAAGTCGTGGTGTCGGGGGCGTCCGCGCTCGTCGGAGGACTCATCGCCACGGACTTCCTCATCCAGTCGGGCACGCGGTACCAGATCTTCGCAGCGGGCATCCCGCTCGCCGCGGCGATCGCCCCCGTCGGCGTGCTCGCGTCGACGTGGCTCGCCGGCTTCGCCGTGCGCTCCTTCCGCTCGCAACGCCACGAGTCCGAGCGACGGGTGCTCGCCGAGGACCGTACAGAGCGTGCCCTCGGCGTCGCGGAGGCGGAGAAGCTGCGGGCGGACATGGCGCGGGACGTGCACGACATCGTCGGCCACTCGCTCGCCGTCATCATCGCTCAGGCCGATTCCGTCCAGTTCCTCGACGACACCGCGCGAATCCGCTCGGTGTCCGCGACCATCGCCGACACCGCGCGCCGCTCGCTCCACGAAGTGCGCGAGGTGCTGAGTGGAATGACGCCGGAGGGGGCGGAGGAGGAGCCGGCCGACCTCGACACGCTCGTCGAGCAGATCCGCGCGGCGGGGGTCAAGGTGGAGCGCTCGGTGCGCGGGGTTCAGCGGCCCGTCGACGGCCCGCCGTCGGTGGTCGTTCGACGCGTTGCACAGGAGATGCTCACGAACGCACTGCGCCACGGCGACGCGGCAGCGCCGATCCACCTCCGGGAGGTGTGGCGATCCGGCGACGTGGTCATCGAGGTCGAGAACGCCGTTCCGCCGGAGAGTCCCGGCGGGGAACGCACGGCGGGCGCGGGATCGGGCATCGCGGGCATGCGGGCGCGCGTGGAGGCCGTGGGCGGGAGCCTCGAGGCCGAGGCCGTCGACGGCGTCTTCACGGCCAGGGCCCGGGTACCGTTCGCCGACCTCGACCCGGCGGCGCTCCCGGCCGTCCCGTTCCCGGCCGCGACGACCGCCGCCGTCGAGCGGCCGGTGATCGCGCCGTGATCCGCATCGTGCTCGTCGACGACCAGGAGCTCTTCCGCGGAGGGGTGCGCGTCGCGCTCGACGCCCAGGACGACATGGAGGTCGTCGGTGAGGCCGGCGACGGATCCGAGGCGCTCGCCGTGATCGACGCGACCCGTCCCGACGTCGTCCTCCTCGACATCCGCATGCCCGTGATGGACGGCGTCGAGACCGTGCGAGCGCTGTTCGACGGCGCGCGCACGGCGCTCCAGCCGAGCGAGCTCCCGCGCGTGATCGTGCTCACGACGTTCGCGCTCGACCGGGCGGCGGCGACTGCCATCCGTCACGGGGCGAGCGGCTTCGTCCTCAAGGACGCGACGCCGGCGTTCCTCACCGCCGCGATCCGCGCGGTCCACGCGGGCAGCACGGTCCTCGCGGCCGACGAGCTCGGAGAGCTCTTCGCCACCGACGTGCTCGCGGCCCCGCCGCCGCCGCCTCCGTCGTCGTTCCGCGAGCTGAGCGCACGGGAGCAGGCGGTCTTCCGCCTCGTGGCCCGCGGGCTGTCCAACTCGGAGATCGCGGAGCGCGAGTTCGTGAGCGAGTCCACCGTGAAGACGCAGGTCAGCAGCATCCTCACGAAGCTCGCGCTGCGCGACCGCGTGCAGATCGTGGTCTTCGCGCACGACCACCGACTCGTCGGCGACTGAACCCTCATCGACCCGTGGCCGGCTCGTGTCAGAGCGACGCGCCGCAGCGATAGATCTCCGCGGCGAGGGCGTCGACAGCGGCCCGGGCCGTCGTCGACGCGGACCCGGCCTCCAGATCCTCCGCCCAGATCGTGAAAGCGACCGTGGAGCCGTCCGCGGCGTCCGCGATCCCGGCCAGCCCCGACATGCTCGACAGTGTCCCCGACTTCCCGCGCAGGTGGCCGGCCGCGTCCGTGTTCTCCGTGGCGAACCGCCCGTCCTCGGCAAGCGTGCCGGTGCGTCCCGCGACGGCGAGTCCGTCCTCCACGATCGCGAGGTCGCCGTCGCCCTGCGCGACCTCCACGAGGAGGAGGGACAGCATCGAGGCCGGCACGGCGTTGACGGCGCTGAGGCCGGAACCGTCGGCGAGGACGAGCCCGTCGGTGGGGACGCCCAGGCGATCGAGCGCGGCCGTCGTCCCCTCCTGCACGTCTTCGAAACGGTTTCCGGCACCTTCGTTCACCGCCACGAGCCGCGCGAGCGATTCCGCGAGCGTGTTGTCGGAGTTCGTGAGGAGGTACGCGACGAGGTCGCTCACGGGCGCTGAGCGGACGGAGCCCAGCTCGGTCGCGCGCTCCGGGGCATCGACGAGCGGTCCGACCTCGACGTCCGTTCCGAGGAGCTCGGCGAACGCCTGCGCCGCGCGATCCACGGCCGCCTCGCCCCTCCGCGAGTACGCGTTCGAGGGGTCGTCGCGGTCCCCGTCGACCATGAGGGCCGTGATGTTCGATACCGATCCGGAGGTGCGCGCCGACTCGGACCAGCCCCCGTACCAGGCCGGCCCTCCGAAGAGACTCGCGTCCACGTCGACACGACGGATCGGCACGTCGCGCAGCTCCGGGTCGGCCTCGCGGCTCTCGAGCACCTGGCTGGCCAGGTCGTCGAGGTGCGGAGCACCGGGGTAGACGCTGTCCTGTCCGCTCGGCAGACGGCTCAGCGTGGGATCGCCCCCTCCGACGATGACGACCGTCGCCGGATCGTCCCCCGCGACGACCCGCGTCTCGAGGGTCGTGTCCGGTCCGAGCGAGGTCACGGCCGCCGCGGCCGTGACGACCTTCATGGTGCTCCCGGTGGGGGCGGGCTCGTCGCCGCGGACCTCGCGCAGACGCTCCCCGCTCGACACGTCGCGGACGTCGAGGTGCAGCGTTCCTGTCGACCAGCCCTCGATCGCCGCGTCGCCGTTGCAGTCCTCCGGCGGCGTCGCGAACAAGTCCATCGGTGAGCCGCCGCCGTTCGCACCCGTGATCGCCGCGACGGAGCCGACGCCGACGGCTGTCAGCACGGCCGCCGTCACGAGGAGGGTGACGGCGCGTCGCCTCCGCCGCTTCATCGCGGGGGTCACACGGGTGCGTTGCCTGCTCATACCCCTACGCTACGGACACGGTCCGCCCGTCGCCTCGGTCTCGCGTACCATCGGCACCCGCCGTGAGGACGATTCGCACCGATCGCCCTCCGACAGTCGACGACGCGAGATGGTGCGTTCGCGCCGAATCGCGGCGCTGCACCGCCACGATTCGGCGCGAACGCACCACCTCGTGGTCAGTTCGGGGTCGTGGTCAGTTCTGGAGGGTCGGGTCCGGGAAGAGGGTCTCGACCGACGGCTTCCGGCGGCGTGCTCGCGCCCAGACGACGAAGCCGAAGAGCGTGAACGCGCCGTAGAAGACGTACATGAAACCGGACGCGTAGTAGCCGGCGCCGAAGAGCAGGGGAACACCGACGAGGTCGACGGCCACCCAGATGAGCCAGAACTCCACCCATCCCTTCGCCATGCCGTAGGTGGCGAGGAGCGAGCCGACGAAGATCCACGCGTCGGCCCAGACAGGCTCGTACGAGCCGAGGGCGCGGAACAGGGGGGTGATGAGCGCCGTACCGCCGACGAGGGCGATCACGAGGAGGACGCGGTTCCGCCAGCCGGCCCATCGGGGTTCCACGGCGGTGCCGCCCTCACGGCTCGCGGTCCGCCAGCGGTACCAGCCGTAGATCGAGACGGCGATGAACATGATCTGCCGGCCCGCCTGCCCGAGCAGGTTCACGGGGTTGGGTGTGCCGAAGACGGCGCCGAGGAACACGGTGAGCAGCAGCAGGTTGCCGACGATCCCGACGGGCCACGCCCAGACCTTCCGGCGCATTCCGCCGAGCGCGCTCAGCAGTCCGAAGACGTTGCCGACGACCTCGCGCCACAGGATGGTCTGGTCGCCGATGCGCAGTTGCGCGTCGAACAGCCACAGTATGAGCTCCACGCCACTCCCAACCCGCCCCACACCAAAAAGATTTCGATGCTGCATGAAATTTAGTGCAGCATCGAAATCTTTTTGGGGTTGGGGTGGGGGTGGGTCAGGAGGCGGTGACTCCGTGGAAGCGGAGCGTGACGAGGTGGAACGGGCGGAGGGCGAGGGACACCGGGGCCCCGGAGCCATCACTCGCGACGAGGGCCGCCGGCTCCACGTCGCGCTCCAGGAGGTCCGTCTCCGTGACCGAGGCGAACGCGAAGCCCGCCGTCACCGTGGCCCGCGCCTTCGCCCCGCGCGCCTCGTACAGGCGCACGACCACGTCGCCGCTGCCGTCCTCCGCGAGCTTCACGGCCTCGACGACCACGGCGGGGTCGTCGACGGTGAGGATCGGAGCGATGTCCGCCCCGCCCGTCACGGCGCGCGGCGGCACGTTGAGGCGGTAGCCCTCCGCGGCGGCGTCGAGCACGTCGGCGCCCACGCGCACCGAGGTGCGCAGCACGTGGCGGCCCTGGTCGGCGTGCGGGTCCGGGAACGTCGGCGCGCGCAGGAGGGACTCCCGGACGAGGGTCGTCGTGCCGCCGTCGCCCCCGCCGTCGACGTCGCGCGTCGACCGCGTGATGTCGTGACCGTAGGTCGAGTCGTTCGCCACCGCGACCCCGTAGCCCGTCTCGCCGACGTGCACCCAGCGGTGCGCGCTCGTCTCGAAGCGTGCGGCGTCCCATGACGTGTTCACGTGCGTCGGCCGGTTGATGTGACCGAACTGGATCTCGCTCGACGCGCGCTCCGCGTGCACGTCGAGCGGGAACGCGAGCTTCAGGAGCTTCTGCCGCTCGTGCCAGTCGATCGTCGTCGTGAGGTCGAGCGTCGGACGCCCGGCCGTGAGCGTGAACTCCTGCACGAACGTGCTCTCCCCGCGCGTGCGCGTCACCCGCACGGTCGCGCCCGACACGTCCTCCGACACGACCTCGATCGAATCGACGCCGTGGATCGCCTGGCCGTGTCGCTGGTAGTGCACGTCGATGTCCCACGCGTCCCACTGGGCGGGGGTGTCGCGATAGATCCACAGCTCGCCGGCGCGCTCGCCGGGGGCCACGACCTCGCGCTCGGCCTGCAGGTCGTAGAGCGAGGAGACGAGGCCGTCGCCGTCGATCACGACACGGACGAGCCCGTTCTTGAGCGTGATCGTGTCGCCAGAACGGTCGACGCGCACGTCGCCGGCCCCGGAGGCGGACACGGCGGCGGACCCGCCGAGGGCGCCCACCCCGTCCACCGTGTAGGGACCGGCGTTCGCGAGCAACGCCCGATCGCCGGCCCCCGCGAGGGCCGCGAGCGAACGCTCGATGACACCCTCGAGCACGCCCGCGACGCGCTCGTACTGCTCCTCCGCCACCTGGTACACCCAGGCGATCGACGAGCCGGGCAGGATGTCGTGGAACTGGTTGAGCAGCACCGTGTGCCACGCGTCCTCGAGCTCGGCCGTGGGGTACTCGGCGCCGGCGCGGATCGTGGCGGCCGTCGCCCACAGCTCGGCCTCGCGGAGGAGGTGCTCGCTGCGGCGGTTGCCGCGCTTCGTCCGGGCCTGCGACGTGTAGGTGCCGCGGTGGAACTCCAGGTAGAGCTCGCCGGACCACACGGGCGGCTTCGGCAGCTCGGCCTCGGCGCGCTGGAAGAACGACAGCGGGCTCGCCATGTCGACACTCGGGGACCCTTCGAGGCTCCGCGTGCGCTGCGCCGCAGCGATCATCTCGCGCGTCGGTCCGCCGCCGCCGTCGCCGTAGCCGAAGGGCACGAGCGAGGTGTTCGCGTCGCCCTTCTCCTTGTACTGCCGCTGCGCGCGGTGCAGGTCCTCGGCCGACAGGGTCGCGTTGTACGAGTCGACGGGCGGGAAGTGCGTGAACACGCGTGTGCCGTCGATGCCCTCCCAGTGGAAGGTGTGGTGCGGCATGACGTTGGTCTCGTTCCACGACGGCTTCTGCGTGAGGAAGTACCGCGAGCCGGTCGCACGCACGATCTGCGGCATCGCAGCGGAGTAGCCGAAGGAGTCGGGCAGCCACACCTCGGGGGTGTCGATGCCGAACTCGCGCAGGAAGAAGCCCTTGCCGGTGACGAACTGGCGGGCCATGGCCTCGCCGCCCGGGAGGTTCGTGTCGGATTCGACCCACATGCCGCCGACGGGCACGAAGCGCCCCTCGAGCACGCGCTCGCGGATCCGCTCGAACAGGTCGGGGTAGAACTCCTTCATCCACGCGAACTGCTGCGCGGACGAGCACGCGAAGAGGAACTCGTCGTTGTCGTCCATGAGGGCGAGGACATTCGAGAAGGTGCGGGCGCACTTGCGGATCGTCTCGCGCACGGGCCAGAGCCAGGCGGAGTCGATGTGCGCGTGTCCCACGGCGACGAGCCGGTGGGCCGAGGCGTAGGCGGGGGAGGCGAGGAGCGGCGCGAGCGCCTCGCGACCGGCCGGGGCCGTTCCCGCGACGTCGTCGGGGTCGACGGCGTCGATCATCCGCTCGAGCCCACGCAGGATCTCGGCGCGGCGCGGCAGTTCATCGCCGAGCTCGCGCCAGAGTCCGTCGAGCGTCCACACGTCCTGTGCGAGCTCCCACACGGCGACGTCGCGCAGCCCGATGTCCATGACGCGCGTGCGGTAGAGCGGCTCGTCGCCCGACGTGGCGAGGTCGCCGAGCGGGGTCGGCGCGTACACCGACTCGCCCTGCACGTCGGGGTTCGACGCGGCCTCCACATAGAGGTCGATCGTGTCGCCGGGGCCGACCTTCAGTGGGACCGCATTGTTGAACGGCTCGACCGCCTTGACGATGTTCCCGTCGGCGTCCCACACGAGACCCTCCGCTTGGAATCCGGGGTGGCCCTTCACGAAACCGAGGTCGAGGAGGATCTCGACGGCCGTGCCCTCGGTGCTCCAATCGGCCGGCACGGTCCCGGTGAGGTGGAACCACGTCGTGCCCCACGGCCGGCTCCACTCCTCGCCCACCGTGAACGGGCGGAACTCCTGCCCGACCGCCTCGGCGAACGGGACGGGCTCGCCGGGCACGTCCCACGCGGTCACCCTGAGCGGCTCGCGCTCGCGGTAGATCGCGGGGGTGAGGCGCTCGGTGACGAAGCGGCGGATGCGGAGGTCGACGAAGCTGGTGGGTTCTGGCATGGAGAGGATTCCTTCTGGTCGAGGCGCGTCGGCGGTCACCTGACGGTGACGGCCGCTGTGCCGCGGGGGACGTGGAACGGTCGGAGGTGAGCGGGTGGGAGGCGTGCCCTGGTCAGCCCTTGACCGCGCCGGCGAGTGCGAACGAGCCGCCGCCGAGGCGAGACACGAGCACGTAGAGCGCGAGCACGGGCACGGAGTAGAGCAGGGAGAACGCGGCGAGCTGTCCGTAGGCGACGGAGCCGTACTGTCCGAAGAACGAGAAGATGCTGACGGCGGCCGGCAGCTTCTCGGGGCTGAGGAGCAGCACGAAGGGGATGAAGAAGTTCCCCCACGTCTGGATGAACACGAAGATGAAGACCACGGCGATACCGGGCCGCATGAGCGGCACGACGATGGCGCGGAGGGTGCGCATCGCCGAGGCGCCGTCGGTCCAGGCCGCCTCCTCGAGGGAGATCGGCACGGAGTCCATGAAGTTCTTCATCATCCAGATCGCCATCGGCAGCGACGTCGCGGCGAGGAAGAGGATCGTCCCTCCCATGTTGTCGATGAGGTTGAAGGCCACGAACAGCGCGTAGACCGGAACCATCATCGCCGTGATGGGGAGGCATGTGCCGAACAGCACGCCGTAGAGGAACGGCTTGTTGATCCGCATCGAGTACCGCGAGAGCGGGTACGCCGCGAGGATCGCCGCGAGCACCGTGACGATCGCACAGCCGGCCGAGAGGATGAAGCTGTTCGCGAGCGGGATGAGCGACGTCTCGGGCGTGAGCACCGTGATGAAGTTGTTGAAGGACGGAGCCTCCGGCCACTTCACGGAGAGGCTCGCGCTCGAGTCGATCGAGGCGAGGACGAGCCACACGAGCGGTAGCAGGAAGATCACGCCGATCACGATGAGCACGATGCTCGCGAGCCACTTCATGGCACGCCCGCGCGGAGCGGCCATGCTGTACTCGGCCTTCCGGTCGGCCGTCGTGATGGAGCGGGTGGTCTGGGGCGGTCCCGCGAGGGAGCGGTCCGCGGCTGTCTGGGCCATGGTCAGTCCACCTCCGGCTTGAGGGCGCGGATGTACAGGACGCCGAAGATCGCACCGACGAGCAGCAGGATCGTCGCGATCGCCGTGCCGAAGCCGAGCTCGCCGAAGCGGAAGGCCTCCTGGTAGGCGAGGAGCGGAAGCGTCGTCGAGTCCGTGCCGGGTCCGCCGCCGGTCATCACGAAGATGAGGGCGAAGACGGACAGGGTCTGGAGCGTCGTCAGCATGAGGTTCGTCGAGATGCTGCGGCGGATCATGGGGACGGTCACGAGGATGAACCGCTGCCATCCGCGCGCGCCGTCGACCTCCGCGGCCTCGGTGATCTCCGGCGGCACATCGTTGAGCGCCGCCGTGTAGACGAGCATCGAGAACGCGGTCCCTCGCCAGATGTTCGCGAGGATCACGCACAGCATCGGGAACACGTAGAGCCAGTTGACCCCGGGGATCCCGAGTCCCGTGAGCATGGTGTTGAGCGTGCCGCCGTCGTTGAAGAAGGCGTACGCGGCGAACGATGCGACGATCTCGGGCAGCACCCACGCGGTCACGACGATCGTCGAGACGATCACGCGCACCGGTTTGTGCGACGACTGCATGAGCACGGCGAGCCCGAGCCCGAGGCAGTTCTGGCCGATGAGGGCCGACGCCACGAGGAAGACGAGGGTGAGCAGGACCGACTTCGGGAAGTCGGGGTCGGCGAACAGGCTCGCGTAGTTCTCGAAGCCGACGAACTCGGCGTTCGCGGCCGACGCCCCGCTGAGGGACGAGTCGGTGAGCGAGCCGTAGAGCGACGAGATGACCGGCCCGAGCAGGAAGACGCCGAGGAGCACGACGGCCGGCAGGAGCGGCGCGCTCCGCAGGAGCGTGCGCCCGGGACGCCGCTTGCGCTGCGCCGGCCGCGCGGCCCCGGGCGCACGGGGTGCGCCCAGGGCCGTGGGAGCGGTGGTCGACATCAGTCGGACGCCGCCATCGTGTTCTCTTCACCGACGATGCCGATGACCGCCTGGTCATAGGTGGCCGCGGCCTCCTCCGGCGTCTGCTGGCCCGTCATGACGGACTCCATCGCGACGGTGATCTCGGCGGAGACCTTCGAGTAGTCGGAGTTCGCCGGGCGGAAGTGCGTGTCGGCGACGAGCTCCGAGAAGAAGCCGAACGTGGGGTTGGCGTCGGTGTACTCCGGGTCCTCAGCCACGTCGGTGCGCACGGCCACCTGGCTCGCGGCCACGTCGTAGCTCAGCGAGTTGTCCTTGCTGAGCGCGGTGCTGATGAAGTCCCACGCCGCGTCGGGGTTCTTCGAGCCCGAGCCCATGGCGAGGGTCCAGCCGCCCGACATGCTCGTGCGTCCGGGGTCCGATCCGTCCTGCGTCGGCATCGGAGCGACCTCCATCACGTCGGACCACTCGGGCCACGGCGACGAGCCGGTCTCGATCCAGGTTCCGCTGGCCCACGAGCCGTCGAGGCTCATTGCGAGCTCACCGCCAGGGATCCACTCGCTGTTGATGGTCGTGCCGATGTTCTTGTCCAGGGCCTGCTGCGGTGTCGGGCCGAGACCGCCCTGGTAGATGTCCTCGATGAAGCCGAGGGAGTCCTCGAAGCCCTGCGAGCCGAGCACCCACTTCTGCTCGTCGGAGTCGAAGAGCACGTCGTCCGTGCCGGACAGGAGCATCTGGAAGCCCTGCATCGAGGCGCCTTCCGACTGTCCCTTGCCGGAGTAGATGTTGAAGGGGATCGTGTCGGGGCTCGACGCCTTGATGGTCTCGGCCGCGTCGAGGATGTCGTCCCACGTCTCGGGCACCCAGGGGGTCTCGATGCCGGCGTCCGCCAGGAGGTTCTTGTTGTACCAGATGGCGCGCGTGTCGGTTCCCATCGGGATGCCGTAGATCTTGCCGTCGTCGCCGGCGCCGGCCTGGCGGGCGTTCTCGGGGAACTGGTCCCAGTCCTCCCAGTCGGCGATGTAGTCGTCGAGCGGCGCGAGGTATCCGGCCTCGACGTCCGTCTTCACCATGAACGTGTCCTCGTACATGACGTCGGGTGCCGTGGCGGCCGACCGGTTCATGAGGGCGAGCTTGGCGAAGTAGTCGGCCTCCTGAGCCTCGATCGGGACGAGCTCGACGGTCATCCCCTCGTGGGAAGCCTCGAATTCGTCCTTCACCTTCTTCATGTGGTCGTCCATCTGGGTGAACTGACCGAACTTCTGGTACGCGACCTTGATGGTGTTCGCGTCGCCGCCGTCGCCTCCGGCCGAGCAGCCGGAGAAGAGGAGGACGGAGGCCGCGGCGATGGCGGCTACTCCGAGATGGCGCTGTTTCATGGTGCTCCTTTGCTCCACGACCGGTTCCGGCGCTGTGGCGACATCGCCACGGCCAACGGCCTCGGTATATGTAAATCGATTGGAGTAACTCATGTCAAGACATTTGCAGAACCGTTATCGGACGGGGGACAGGCGCGCGATCGCCCACCGTGTCGACGCGCATGGCGGCCGTCTCGGGTCGGAGCCCGTCGACGGGCTCGGGAGACGCGGATGGTGCCGTCCCGGATGCTGCGTGCCAGGCGGGCGCCGTACGTCAGCCCGCGATGAGGAGGGCGGACGGGCGCGGTGACAGCGTCTGGTCGAGCACGAGACAACCCGCGCCGACGGCAGCGACGTCCTCGCCGATCGTCGAGTTCTCCACGACGATCGGGTGGCTCGGGATGAGGGCGGGGTCCTCTGCCACGAGCCTCTCGACCCGCTCGCGCATGACGGGCGCGATGCGCCGCCAGAACGGCCCGCCGCAGACCACGTGGTCGACGTCGAGGAGGTTGACGATCGAGACGAGCGCCCGCGCGAGGTGGGTCGCGGCCTCCTCGAGGATCGCGACGGCGGCCGCGTCCCCGTCGGCCGCCGCACGGGCGAAGTCGCTGAATCGCCTGTCCGTCGCGTCGAAGTCGATGTGCTCCACCGGTCCGTCCACCGATCCGTCGAGCGGCGCCGATCGGCCGAGCACGCCAGCGGCGGTCGCCCGCTGCACGAGGCGGTGCGGCACGACGAGGTCGCCGACGCAGCCGCGACGTCCGCACGAGCACAACGGCCCGTCGGCCTGCACCATCAGGTGGCCCATGTCGCCGGCGTTGTCGCTCGCACCGCGCAGCACGTCGTGGTTCACGACGAGCCCGATCCCGAGACCGGTGCCGTAGTAGAGGAACGCGAAATTGTCGCGGTGGGTGCCCGAGTCGACCCACAGTTCCGCGACGGCTGCGGCCGTCACGTCCTTCTCGAGCACCACGGGGAAGCCGGTCGCATCCGCGAGGGCGTCGCGGAGCGGAACCTCCATCCACCCCTCGAGGAGCGGGGGATCGAGCAGGATGCCCCGGGTCGAGTCGAGCGGCCCGGGCGCGGCGATGCCCACCCCGAGGACGCGCTCGGGCGGGACGGATTCGCGCTCGAGGAGCGCGCGGATCTCCTCGGCCATGACGGCGATGACCACGTCGGGGTCGGCCGCGGACGGCGTGGGGATGCGGTGGTCAGACACGATCGCCCCGGCGAGGTCGAGGAGCACGAACGTCACGACGGTGGGGTCGAGGTGCACGCCGACCGCGTAGCGGCTGGTCGCCTCGAGCTGCAGGAGCGTCCGCGGCTTGCCCGGGCCGGCGATGAGCTTCCCCGCCTCGCGGACGAGTCCGGCATCGAGGAGGCGGCGTGCGACGTTCGAGACCGTCTGGGCCGACAGGCCCGTCTCGACGGCGATCTCCACGCGGCTGAGTCCGAGGTGCGCGCGCCGGATGAGGTCGAGGATGACGGCCTGGTTGTAGTCCCCGACGGCGAGCAGGTTGTGGCCCTTGCGCATGAGACCTCCTCCCGTCCGGGCGTCGTCGTGCCGGTCGCGTCCCGGACGCACGATCTCCCGACGTTCTCACATTGTGGGCCATTCGCGCGCGCCCCCGCCGCGCATCGTACGCCGAGCCGGGTCGATCCGCTTAGGGTCGGGAGGTGATCACTACGAGGAACAGAGGTGACGTCGGTGGCGGCGAGACGACGTGACCGGGCGGGAGCGTCCCCCATCGGGCGACGCCGTCTGACGCTCGCGAGCGGGGTCGTCGTCGACGTGGCCGACACCGGTCCGGCGACAGGCACGACGACCGGCACCGGCGAGGGGACCGCGCGGTCGACGGGTGTGCTCCTCCTCCACGGCATCGGCATGACGTCGGCGAGCCTCGAGCCCGTCGCCGTCGCGCTCTCCGCCTCGCACCGGGCCGTGAGCCTGACGCTCCCCGGGCACGGCCGCACGCCCCGTCCCTCTGAGCCGTTGTCCGTCGAGGACTACGCGACCGCGGCCGGCGAGGCGGCCGACCGCCTCGGTCTCGAGCGCGTCGTCGTGGTGGGGCAGTCGATGGGGGCGCAGTTCTCGGTCGAGCTCGCCCGCCGCCGTCCCGACCTCGTCGTCGGGCTCGTGCTCATCGGTCCCGTCGTCGACGACACCCGTCGTTCCGCGGTCGCGCAAGGTCGGGCGCTCGCCCTCGATGCGACCCGCGAGAGCATCGGCGCCAACGCCATCGTGTTCCGGGACTACGTACTCTGCGGGCCGCGGTGGTTCGGCTCGACGCTCCGCGCGATGCTCGCCTACCCGACCCTCGAGAAGGCGAGTGCGGTGACCGTTCCGACCGTCGTCGTGCGCGGGGCGGGCGACCCGATCGCGGGGTCGGACTGGGTGGAGCGACTGGCGGCGTCGATGGGCGACGCGCGGGTCGTGACCATCCGAGGTGCCCACCACGCCCAACTCGTGTCGGTCCGTGACGTCGCCGGACTGGTCCGTCGCGTCGCGTCGATGGCCGCGGACGGCCGTCCGTGAGTGTTCCCCTCGCGCGGGTGAGGGCCCGGGCGGCCCGAGTCAAGGGTCTGCGCGCACGGGGGAGAGCAGGAACGATGGGACGGTAACCATCCACGACAGAAGGAGCACCGCATGAAGGGCAAGCTGATTTTCCTGGCCGGCGCAGCGACGGGTTTCGTGATCGGTTCGAAGGCCGGTCGCGGAGCGTACGAATCGCTCAAGGCGAGGGCCACGCAGACTCTCGAGGATCCGAAGGTCAAGAAGGGGCTCGAGTCGGCCGGCGAATTCGTCGCGTCGCAGGCACCCGTCGTCGGCCACAAGCTGCAGGACGCCGCATCCACGGTGGCGAGCAAGGTCAAGAAGAGCAAGGACTCCGACGACGGTGAGACGTCGAGCACCGCATCGAGCGCCGACGCATCGAGCACCGACGCCTCGGACGGGGGCGACGCCCACGGCCCGATGACGCCGGCCACCCCGGCGCCGTGACGGACTCGTCCGCTCCGGCGTCCGGGCCCGGCCCGGGGACCTCGATCCCGCTCCTGAACCTGGAGATGGAACGCACGCGCCTGGAGTTCCGGGACACCGTGCGCGAGATCGAGGACCGCCTGGACGTGCTCGGGCGCTACCGCCGCTGGCGGGGCCGCGCGAGTGGCGCCGACCGGGCCTTCCCCGTGGCGCTCGTCGCGGGGGTCGTGATCGTCGGGATCGCGGCGGTCGGCGTCATCCGTGAGGTCCGCGCCCGCCGATAGATCGACGCCGGCACTCGGAGATAGGGTGCACGCGGGCGCTCCGGCTGCCCGGCATGACGAGCAGTAGCCACGAACGAACCGCCGAGAGGGGCGAGGTATGGCCGAGGACACCGCCAGCACGAAGGAGCGCACGGCGCCGGGCGCGGACGACCCGCGGAAGGCGGACGAGCTCTCCGACATCACGAGGCGCTCGTGGGGCTACGTCCTCAAGAAGACGCTGCGCGAGTTCAGCGCCGACCAGTGCACCGATCTGGCGGCTGCGCTGACCTACTACGCCGTCCTCGCCCTCTTCCCCGGGCTCATCGCGGTCGTCTCGATCCTCGGTCTCTTCGGCGCAGCCGAGCAGACGACCGAGACGGTCCTCACCCTCGTGTCGAACCTCGCGAGCGAGGACGCCGTCTCGTCGCTCCGCGAGCCGATCGCGGCGCTCACGTCCACACCGGCCGCCGGCCTCGCATTCGTGACCGGTCTCCTCGGAGCGCTGTGGTCGGCGTCAGCGTTCGTCGGGGCCTTCGGGCGCGCGATGAACCGGATCTATCAGGTGGACGAGGGCCGACCGGTCTGGAAGCTCCGTCCCACGATGTTCGGCGTCACGGTCTTCACGGTGATCCTGCTCGTGATCGGCGCCCTCCTCCTCGTGCTGAGCGGACCCGTCGCCGAGGCCGTCGGCGACCTCATCGGTCTCGGTCCCGTGGCCCTCACCGTGTGGAACATCGCGAAGTGGCCCGTTCTCATCGTCATCGCGGTCGTCGTCGTCGCGGTGCTCTACTACTGGGCTCCCAACGTGAAGCAGCCGAAGTTCCGCTGGATGAGCCTCGGCTCGCTCCTGGCGCTCGTCGTCTGGGGCGTCGCGACGGCGGCCTTCGGCTTCTACATCACCAACTTCGGCAGCTACGACGCCACGTACGGCGCCCTCGCCGGTGTCATCGTGTTCCTCCTCTGGATCTGGATCACGAACCTCGCTCTGCTCTTCGGCGCGGAGTTCGACGCCGAGCTCGAGCGCGGCCGCGAACTGCAGGCCGGCATCGCCGCGGAGGAGACCATCCAGCTGCCGCCGCGCGACACGAAGCAGAGCGACAAGAAGGCCGAGCAGCACGCCAAGGATGTGCTCGAGGGCCTCAGGATCCGCACGGCCCACGGCAAGACCCCGCCGGAGGACGACTCGTCCGACCGCCAGGAACGGAAGAAGTGACCATGTCGGATCGTGCCGGACGCGTCGTCGTCATCACCGGGGCGTCGAGCGGCATCGGCCGCGCCGCCGCCCATCGGTTCGCGAAGGAGGGTGCGCGCCTCGTGCTCGCCGCCCGCTCGCAGGACACCCTGCAGGAGGTCGCCGAGGAGTGCCGGAAGCGCGGAGGGCACCCGGTCGTCGTCCCCACCGACGTGTCGGACGAGCGCCAGGTGGACGCGCTCGCGCTCGCCGCGGTCGCGCACTTCGGCCGCATCGACGTGTGGGTCGAGAACGCGTCGGTGTTCAGCTACGGGCCGTTCGAGGAGACGCCTCCCGAGGTGTTCCGGCAGGTCATCGAGACGAACCTCTTCGGCGTCGTGCACGCGGCGCGCGCGGTCCTCCCGCACTTCCGCGCGCAGGGCGGCGGCAGCCTCGTCATCACGAACTCCCTCTTCGGGAAGGTGACGTCCCCGTACCTCTCGCCGTACATCGCGAGCAAGCACGCGACGTTCGCGCTCAGCCAGGTGCTGCAGGAGGAGCTCCGCGGCACGAAGATCCGCGTGAGCGCGATCCTGCCCGCCACGATCGACACCCCGATCTACCAGAACGCGGCCGAGTCTCCGGGCATGGAGATGCACCCGCTGCCGCCGCTCGTGTCGCCGAAGCGCGTCGCGAAGGCGATCGTGAAGGCGTCCCGCTCGCGCCGACCCGTCACGAAGGTCGTGGGCGCGACGCAGGGGCTCCTCATCCCGCTCAACGGGCTCGCACCCGAGACGTACAAGCTCCTCGTGCGCCCGGCCATGCGCATCGCGGGTCTGCGTCACACCGACGAACCGCAGTCGTACGGCAACGTGCTCGAGGCGGGTGGCGACCGCAACGCGGAGACGGGCGGGTGGGCGAAGCGTCGCCGTCGCCGCTTCCTCCTCGTCGCGGGCGGGGTCGTCGCGACGATCGTGGCGGCGAACGCGCTCCGCGACTGACGAGCGTCATCGGCGCCCCTCCCGGAGGGTCCTGTCGGTCGGTCGAGCTCCGGCGTAGGGTGACCGCGTGGAACCGCACCGGCTGACGCTCGACGAGGCTCGGCGCATCGCCGTGCACGCGCAGCTGCTCGGCGACGAGCGCCCCGACGACCTGCTCGACGTGGTCCGGCACCTCTCGTTCCTGCAGATCGAGCCGACGGCCGCCGTCGCACCCACGGCCGACCTCGTGCTGAGGAGTCGATTGGGCGACGCCTACGCGCCAGGGGAGCTCCTCGACACGCTCGAGGGCGGAGACGTGCTCTTCGAGCTGTCTCTCATCGTGCGGCCCATGGAGGACCTGGCCCTCTACCGCGCCGAGATGGCGGGGCCGCCGCGCCACGAGTCCACCCTGCGCTGGCTCGAGGAGAACGCGGAGTTCCGCGACGACGTGCTGGAGCGGCTCGAGATCGACGGCCCCGTCGTCGCCACCGAGATCGCCGACACGAGTATCGTGCCGTGGCCGTCGAGCGGCTGGAACAACAACCGCAACGTCATCATGATGCTCGAATGCCTCGCCGCCCGCGGGGAGGTGGCCGTGGCGGGGCGCCGCGGCCGTGACCGGCTGTGGGACCTCGCCGAGCGCCGCTATCACGCCGACATCCCCACCGTGCCGCTCGAGGATGCGTTGCGGATCCGGAACGAGCGGCGCCTGCGCGCGCTCGGCATCGTGCGCAACAGGACGACCGAACTCCCGGGGGAGTCGGTGCGCGTCGGCGACGCGGGCGAACCCGCCGTGATCGACGGGGCGCCGGGGGAGTGGCGCGTGGACCCCGCCTACCTCGACGGCACGCTGCTCGCCCGCTCCGACGTCCACCGAGAGGCGTCGGAGCGCACCACGCTCCTGTCGCCGTTCGACGCCCTCATCCGCGACCGGAAGCGCATGGTCACGCTCTTCGGCTTCGACTACGCCCTCGAGATGTACACGCCGAAGGCGAAGCGGCGCTGGGGCTACTACGCGCTCCCGATCCTCCACGGCGACCGGCTCGTGGGGAAGGTGGACGCCACGGCGGACCGGGCGGCCGGGGTGCTCCGCGTGGACGCCGTGCACGAGGACGAGCCGTTCACCCGCGCGATCCGTGAGGGCGTGGAGCGGGAGCTCGACGCGCTGGCCGGGTGGCTGGGGATGCGTCGGCACGCTGCCGGCTGAGGGCGGGCCGGCGGACGCCGACCCGGCCGGGAACGGGCGCGCGAGTGTAGACGCTCGGGTGGCCGTTGACCATCTCTCGCGGCATCGGATCGAGGGGCGCAGAGTCAGGCGAGGAGGGTCCGATCGCCGCTCCGAAGGAGTCCACATGTTCTTCCACGTCCAGTCCCTCATCCACGAGATCGTCCCGGACGAGCCCGACCCCGCCGCCGCGAACGCCCTGCAGGAGGGGCTCGGCGGGCAGTTCGGCGAGATGCGAACGATGATGCAATACCTCTTCCAGGCGATGAACTTCCGCGGGCCTGCGGCCAAGCCGTACCGCGACCTCATCCAGGGCGTCGGCACCGAGGAGATCAGCCACGTCGAGCTCATCGGCACGACGATCTCGCGTCTGCTCGACGGTTCCCCCGAGTACCAGGGCAAGCCGACGGACCCTGTCGACAAGCCGGGCGCGACCGGGAAGACACCCCTCACGGTGGCTCTCGATCACGGCAACATCCACCATTACCTCGTGGGTGCCCAGGGCGCTCTGCCCGTCGACGCTGCGGGGAACCCGTGGAGCGGCAGCTACGTCTACAACTCGGGGAACCTCGTGCTCGACCTGCTGTACAACCTCATGCTCGAGTCCACGGGCCGGCTGCAGAAGTGCCGCATCTACGAGATGACGGACAACAAGACCGCGCGCTCGACGATCGCGTACCTCATCGTGCGCGACCAGGCCCACGAGAACGCCTACGCGAAGGCGCTCGAGACGCTCGGCATCGACTGGAAGACGTCGCTCCCGATCCCGAAGACCAACGCGGAGCGCTTCCCCGAGGTGAAGAAGCTCGTCGACCTCGGGCTGCAGAGCAAGCAGTACACGTTCGACCTCGCGGGCCAGTCGGAGGCGGGGCGGATCTTCCAGGGGGCGTCGCCGTCGAACGACGGAACCGACCTCGACGCGAGCGAGCAGGCCCCCGTCGGCGTCCCGTCGACGATCGCGGTGGAGCGTCCGGAGGAGTTCGCGCCCGGGCTCGACGCCGGTCTCCTCGCGCTCATCCAGAAGACGGCCGAGATGGAGATGGCGGACGTCGACGCGATGTTCGTGCCGAAGGACGCAGCGGCGTCCTGACAGTGGCGTGGCGGGGGAGCGGGGTCAGAGCAGTCTGATCTCGCTCCAGTCGTGCAGCTCGTGCCAGAGCGCCGGGTCGGGCGAGCGACCCGGCACGGCGGCGGGCACGGGCTGGAGCACATCCGCCTCCACCAGGGGGCCGAGATCCAGTCCGGCCACGGCCGCTACGTCGGCGACGGGCACCTGGAACGTGCGGAAGGGCCCGAGCGGCGGCGGGGCGTCGGCGACCGCCGACCGAGTGGACTCGTCGAGGTCGATGTCGTCGAGCTGCGGCGACTGGTCGAGGAGGAAGGCGGCCGAGCGCAGGGTCGCCTCGGCGCCGTCTTCGGTGCCCCCGGTGGTCCACGCGGCGACCTTCCAGAACAGGCGGGGGATCTGCGTGCCCCGATACGGCGGGTCGTTCGGATCGAGCACCGGTCCCGTGAAGACGGACAGCCGGACGTCGTTCGCCTCGGCGAAGGCGAGCACGTGGTCCTCGAGCCCCACCCAGAGTTCCTTGCCCTGATTGAATTCCGCGGCCTGCGGAGCGGCGTTCGTGTAGCAGAACGTGTCGACGTTCGCGGCGGCCGCCTCCTGCGGGTCGCCCCACACCGGGTCGCGACGGCGCACGAGGTGCCCGCGATCCAGGTCGTTGCGGGCGTAGACGGCCGGCCCGGTCTGCTGATCCTCCGGCACACGGTCGTCGAGGTGCCAGTCGTCTCCGCGCCCCACGTCGACGATGCGCGCGCCGTCGATGTTCACGGCCGTCGCGAGCGCGAGCCGCCTGGACGGATCGAGCACCACGGTGAAGTGCACATACGGCAGCTCGCGCGTGTCGCGCGCGGCTGCGGGTGCTGCGGGAGCGGACCGGGGGAGCGGGAGCGCCGCCGCGAGGAAGCGCTCGTCGTATCCGGTGCGGGGGAGATCGTGCGGCGCTGCGGTGTGCGGGGTGGAGGCCATACCCCAGTCGTAACATGCACGACCGACACCCGATTGAACAGCCCCTGTCGGGACGGGGAACGAGGCGTAGGCTTATGGCCATTCAGGCTCTTCGGCCCCGGACCCCGGTCGCACCGCATCCACGTCCGACGGGAGCGACCGATGTCCGCCCACACCCCCTCTTCCCCCTCCGGCGTCGTCCGCCCAACCCGTCCGCGCACCGCCCGGACGGCCGGTCCCGGCGACTTCACGGAACTCGCGCGTCAGATCCGCGACTCCGGGCTGCTGCGCCGTCGCTACGGCTACTACTGGGCGAAGCTCGTCGCCGTACCCGTCGTCGTCGCGGTCTCGCTCGTGGCGTTCGTCCTCATCGGCGACACGTGGTGGCAGCTCGTCACGGCCGCGGGCTTCGCCGTGCTCTTCACCCAGATCGCGTTCCTCGGTCACGACGCGGCCCACCGCCAGATCTTCGTCTCGGGGCGGTGGAACGACTGGGCGAGCCTCGTCGTCGGGAACCTCTTCGTGGGGATGAGCTACGGCTGGTGGCAGCACAAGCACACGCGTCACCACGCGAATCCGAACAAGATCGACGCGGACCCCGACATCGACCTGCCCGTCGTCGCGTTCACGCCCGAGCAGGTCGCCGAGCCCCGGAACCCGCTCGCGCGGTGGATGGTATCGCACCAGGGCACGTTCTTCTTCCCGATCCTGCTCCTCGAAGGGCTCTCGCTCCACGCCTCCAGCGTCCGCCGACTCCTCGCCCGCGAGCACGTCGAGCGTCGCTGGGCCGAGCTGACGTTCATCCTCGTGCGTCTCGTGGGGTTCACGACCCTCGTCTTCCTCGTCCTCTCTCCCGGCATCGCGTTCGCGTTCCTCGGCGTGCAGCTCGGCCTCTTCGGGTTCTACATGGGCATCTCGTTCGCGCCCAACCACAAGGGGATGCCGCTCGTGCCGAAGGACCTCGTCGTCGACTTCCTGCGGCGCCAGGTGCTCATGAGCCGGAACGTGCGGGGCGGCCGGTTCGTCGACGTCTTCCTGGGCGGACTCAACTACCAGGTGGAGCACCACCTCTTCCCCTCGATGCCCCGCCCGCACCTCCGAGGTGCCGCACCGCTCATCTCGGCGTATTGCCGGGAGAAGGGCGTGGCCTACACCTCGGTGGGCCTCTTCGAGTCGTACGGCATCGTGCTCCGGTACATCAACAGGGTGGGGCTCGGCGAACGGGACGTCTTCACGTGCCCGCTCGTCGCCGAGCGTCAGGGTGCGTGAGGTCCGGTACAAGCCCTGGGGACGAGATAGGCAGCCTGTCTAGCTTTCCCTCTACACTGTGGGGATGACTGAGCCGAGGGACCCGAGCTCCGGATACTGGTACGGAAGTGACGACCAGAGCATCCGGGCCGTGGACGTGCTCAACGGGCTGCGCCGCTACCGGAAGGCCGAGACGGCGATGAGACGCCGGACGCGCGAGTCCATGAAGATGGGCGAGACCGATCTGCTCGCCCTGCAGTTCCTGCTCCAGTCGAAGCGGGGAGGAGGTCCCGTCGGCCCCCGCGACCTCGCGTCCTACCTCGGGATATCCTCAGCCTCGACCACGGTGCTCATCGACCGTCTCGTCCGCAGCGGACACCTCGAACGGCATCCGCACCCCACCGACCGACGCGCCCTCATCCTCTCCACGACGGCCACGACCGACGCGGAGGTGCGGGCGACCCTCGGAAAGATGCACACCCGCATGCTCGCGGCCACCGAGCGGCTCACCGCCGACGAGATGCGGACCGTGCTGCGATTCCTCGAGAGCATGGAGGAAGCGGTCGACGTGATCGACGAGCACGAGGACGGTCCGTCGGACACCGCTCCCCTCCCTTCTCCGAGGCAGCGGGCGGCCACGCGCCGCTAGTCCGGCCACCCGCCTCTCGGGGCCGTGTCAGGCGGTGGGGCCGGGCAGCAGTCCCGTGCGGCGCGCGCTCTCGGCCCACAGCTCTTCGGCGAGAAGGCCGTCGTACGCCTGCATGCTCGTCTTCGCGATGCGGCGCTTCTCGTAGTACTCCCCGGGCTCCCACTCGGCGCCCGGCGTGGTCGTCGCGAGCCAGACGAGCTGTTCGGCACCCGTCTCGGGGCCGCTGAGCAGGAGGTGGCGCAGCGGCGTCTGGTAGACGAACCGCATGAGGCTCGTGCTCTCGGCGGCGAAGCCCGTCGCGATGGTTCCCGGGTGGAAGGCGACGGCCGAGAGGCCCTGCTCGCCGTAGCGGCGCTGCAGCTCCCGCGTGAAGAGGACGTTCTCGAGCTTGGCGTTTCCGTACGCCCGATTCGCCGAGGGGTCGCGGTCGTCGTCGAGATCGTCGAGGTCGAGTCTGCTGAACATGCGGGCGGCGATGCTCGACGTGGCTATGACGGTCGCGCGGCTCGCGATGAGCGTGTCGAGGAGCAGGTTCGTGAGGAGGAACGGCGCGAGGTGGTTCACCTGCAGCGTCTTCTCGAAGCCGTCGGTCGTGCGTGTGCGGTCACCGAAGATGCCGCCGGCGTTGTTCGCGAGCACGTCGATGCGCGGGTACGTCGTCTCGAGGACGGTCGCGAGCTCGCGGACCTGGCGGAGGTCGGCGAAGTCCGACACGTAGCGGTCGGCGCCGATCTCGTCGGCGACGGCGTTGGTCTTCTCCCGGGACCGGCCGACGACCACGACGGTGTGTCCGTCTCTGGCCAGTCGACGGGCGGCGGCTGCTCCGATCCCGTCACTGGCCCCCGTGATGATGATCGTGCGTGGTGTGTCGGTCAAGCGTCTCCTCCGGTGGTGGTTCGACAACCCTAGGGGGCCGGGCCGTGGCCCTCCTGACAGGTGCAGCCGGACGGCCTCGACGGCCCGCCGTCCGCGCCTGTCGTCTGCGGGTTCAGCGCAACTCGGCCAGTTCGCGGACGTCGTCGCGCGGGAGCTCGTCGACCGTGGCGGTCACGGTCACCTCGTCGAGGCTCGCGAAGCCGTGATATGTGCTGAGGAACGCGGTATCGGCGGCGTCGCGCCCCGTCGCGATCCGCACCAGGCTCTGCCGAGGGGCGAGCGTCGTCGCGTCGACGACGTGCCATGCGCCGTCGACGTACGCCTCGGCGACAGCGTGGAAGTCCATGGGGTCGAGACCGGGTGCGTAGACGGCGGCGAGGCGAGCGGGCACGTCGAGCGCGCGCAGGAGGGCGATGACGAGGTGGGCGTAGTCGCGGCACACGCCCTGGCGGGCGAGCAGTGTCTGCGTCGCCCCGTCGGTCGGGCCGCTCGACCCGGGGACGTAGCGCAGCTCGCTCCCCACCCAGGAGCTCACGCCCGCGAGCAGGTCGAGCCCCGAGAGCCCGGCGAACTCGGCCCGCGCGGTGGGAGCGAGAGTGTCGGACTCGCAGTATCGGCTCGGGCGCACGTAGGTGAGGAGGTCGACGTCATCGACCGGCGCCGGCTCCGCCATCCCCGTCACGTCGACCGCGTAGTCGATCTCGAGCCTCGACGGCTCCGCATCGATCACGTGCAGCCGCGTCCCGTGGGACGTCGCGAGCTCACGCGGCTCGAACGGCGACCCGTCGAGGCGCACGTCGAGGCGCTCGCTGACCTGCTGTCCCGAGGCCGCGGCCACGATGAGCGCGAGACGCACCGGGGTCTGGACGGTGATGCGGAGGTGGGCTGTCGCTCGACGCTGCACGGGATTCTCGATTCTCGGGGGGAGGCGGCCGCACCGGGCGATCTCGGCCGCTGACGGCCGTCGTCGATCCGACGATAGGAGGTCGAGGCGCTCGGAGGGAAGGGGTGGCGGGAGGACTCAGTCCTGCGCTGCCCGCGGCTCAGGAGGCGCCGTCGGTGCCGTCCGTCGGGAGCTCGGGCGTCGCGTCGTCGACGGGAACGGCCGCGGGCGTCTCCGGAGGGCCGGCGTGACGGCCGGCGTTGTCTCCGGAGTCGCCTCCGGAATCCTCTCCCTGGCCTTCCGCCGATGCGCGCCGGCCCGCCTCGATGAGGACGGTGGACGCCACGGCGCCCGCCACGACCGACGCGATCGCCCAGCCCAGTCCCCACTTCCGCTTGCCCACGAGGGCGTCGAGGGAGAGCGTGCCGGGGCCGTCCGCGACCACAGCGGTCGCGGCGGCGATGAGCAGGCCGTTGAACTCCCAGCCGCCGCCGGCGTTCCAGAGTCCGTTGTTCCAGTGCACCTTGCGAACCGCCGTGATCATCGTGGCGGTGATGCCCGCGGCAGCCACCGGGGTCGCGGCCCCGAGCGCGAGCGCGGCCCCTCCGGCGGTCTCCGTCACGGCGGCCGCGACCGCGTTGCGACGGGCGGGGTGCATCTCCAGGCTCTCCATCATCTGGGTCGTGCCCTCGAGTCCCGGGCCGTCGAACGAGCCGCGCAGCTTCTGCAGACCGTGCCCGACGAAGAGGCCGCCGACCGCGAGTCGGATGATGAGAGTTCCTGCCGTCATGGTGATGCTCCTGAGGGTGTCTGGTGGTGGACGACGTGATCGTCCGCCCTTCGAGCGTCGGGGGCGACGCCTCGCGGGTCAAGGGGGTCGGCAGTGAGCGACTCGTGTGGCAGGAGTCGCGCGACCCCGCCGCCATCACGCCTGCGCGAGGACCCGTTCCACCATCCTCCGGCCGTGTTCTTCGAAGTCCGCGTCGCCGATCCCGTGGGCCCAGACCACCGTTCCGACGCTCTCCCGCAGCGTCTCGAGGGTGAGGAGCTCGCGATCGTCGGCCGTGAGAGGTCGGGCACGACCCGCGTCGAACGCCTCGGACAGGTCGGGACGGTCGATGAACTGCTGGTTCCGGAGCCGCACGAGGTCACTCACCCACGAGCGCTGCGCCGCGCGCCCGAAGTCGATGACGCTCACACGCCCGTCGTGCACGAGCCAGTTCCGCGGCTGGAAGTCACCGTGGGTGAAGACCAGAGGAACGGGCCGATGCGCTACGGCGTCCGGCGCCGAGAGGATGGACAGCAGACTGAGCAGGGCGTCGAGCCGGTCGTCGGCGACGAGCCCCCGTGCCCGTCCGACCAGCTCGGTTGCGGCCGCCGCGAGGCGGAGCCCGTAGTCCGCTGAGACGGCTCCCGGCACCTGGAGTCGCGAAAGGATCCGCCCGGCCTCCTCGAACACCGACGGATCCGCTTCCGCCGCCGACCCGAGCACGAGACTCCCCGGGAGGAACCGGGTCACGATGAGTCCGAGCTCCCTGTCGTGGTGCTCGAGCTCCGGGACGGGCAGGTCGCCGTGGGCACGCCGCAGGGGCGCCAGGACATCGAGGTGGGCGTCGATCTCGCGGGTGAAGTGGTGCGACACGGGCCGCCCGCTCCGCGCCGCCTTCACGATGTGCTCTCCGTGCCCCGATCGCACGCGGAGTACGCGCGTGTCCTGGAGGGGCCACGACAGGTCCTCCTCGATACCCCACGGACCGAGCCAGCCCTCGAGCATCCGCTCCTGCCCGTTCGTCAGCGCGTCCACCCTGTCACGGTACCGGCGTTGTCCACCCGTCGCCCGCGACGGCGGCCCCCGCTACCGTTGACTCATGTCGACCAATACGCGAGTGATGGCCTGCGCCCCCGAGGACGTGTTCGGTGTTCTGAACGATGGATGGTTGTTCCCGGTGTGGGTGGTGGGTGCCTCCCGCATGCGCGACGTCGACGACGCGTGGCCGCAGGTGGGCAGTAGACTGCAGCACTCCTTCGGCGTGTGGCCGGCGCTCATCAACGACAAGACCACGGTCCTCGAGTACGACCCGCCCCGTCGCCTCGTGATCCAGGCGGCCGGTTGGCCCATCGGGGAGGCGCGGGTCACCCTCGAGGTGCAGCCGCACCGCAAGGGATCCCTCGTCCGCATCATGGAGGGGGCGGTCAAGGGGCCGGGTGCTCTCATCCCGAACGTCCTCCTCGACATCCCCCTGTTCTTCCGCAACAACGAGACCCTGCGTCGTCTCGCCTACATCGCCGAGGGCAAGGCGGACAACGGCGACGCCCCGAAGCGCGCATGAGCGAGGTCGACGCCGTCGTCGTCGGGTCGGGTCCGAACGGTCTCGCTGCAGCAGTCACCCTCGCGCGCGCCGGACTGAGCGTGCGCGTGTTCGAGCGCGAGGCCACGATCGGGGGAGGGGCCCGCACCGCCGAGCTAACCCTGCCGGGCTTTCACCACGACGTCTGCTCCGCCGTGCACCCGATGGCGCTCGCCTCTGGGTTCTTCCGCTCGTTCCGGCTGCAGGACCGCATCGAGCTGCGCCTTCCGGAGATCTCGTACGGGCACCCGCTCGACGGGGGCCGCGCCGGTCTCGCCTACCTCGACATCGAACGCACCGTCGAGTCTCTCGGTCGCGACGGCGAGGCGTGGCGTTCCCTCATGGCGCCGCTCTCGGAGCACGCCGACGAGGTAGCGCGATTCACGGGTTCGCCGATCCTCCGCATCCCCCGTCATCCCGTGACGGTCGCGCGTTTCGGCCTGCGCGCCCTCGAGCAGGGTCTGCCCACCTGGAACCTGCGCTTCCGAGAGCGGGTGGCCCCCGCGATGCTCTCGGGAGTCGCCGCGCACTCCATCCGGCGGATGCCGAGCCTCGCCACGGCCGGTGTCGCCCTCGCCCTCGGTTCGTATGCCCACGATCGCGGCTGGCCGATTCCCGTCGGCGGCAGCCAGGCGATCATGGACACGATGGCCGCCGACATCCGCGCCCACGGCGGCGAGATCGTCACGAACGCCCCTGTCGGCGACCTCGAGGAGGTGCACGGCGCGAAGGCCGTCCTCCTGGATACGAGCCCCCGAGCCCTCCTCCGCATCGCGGGAGACCGCCTGCCCGACGGCTACGTCCGCCGGGTCGAGCAGTTCCGCTACGGCAACGCCGTCGCGAAGGTCGACTTCGCGCTCTCGGGTCCCGTCCCGTGGACGAACACGGAGCTGCGGAAGGCCGGGACGCTCCACGTCGGCGGCAATCGCGAGGAGATCGCGGCGGCGGAGGCCGAGGTGGCCGCGGGTCGTCACAGCGAGCGCCCGTATGTGCTCGTCGCGCAGCCGTCGATCCTCGACGCGGGTCGCGCGCCGGACGGCGGCCACGTGCTGTGGGCCTACACCCACGTGCCGCGCGGCTCGTCGATCGACCAGACCGAGGCCATCACTCGGCAGATCGAGCGGTTCGCGCCCGGGTTCCGCGACCTCGTGCTCGCGTCGTCGAGCAAGACGGCGCTTGAGATGGAGGACGAGAACCCGAACTACGTCCTCGGCGACATCGCGGGCGGCGAGGCGAGCCTGCGGCAGCTCATCGCGCGCCCCGTCCTCGCACTCGACCCGTGGCGCACGCCGGCCCGTGGTGTGTATCTCGCGTCGTCATCCACGCCGCCCGGTCCCGGGGTGCACGGGCTCGCCGGATGGTACGCGGCCCGCAGCGCCCTGAGGCACGAGTTCGGCATCACCACGATGCCCTCGCTCGCACCGTGAGGACGATCCGGCAACTGCTCCTCTCCTCCCACCCGGGGCCGACGGCCGCTGTCACGCTGCTCTGCCTCGTCCTCGGCGTGGCGATCGGGCTCGAGCCGTGGCGACTCGTCGTCCTCACCCTCGCCGTGCTCGCCGGACAGCTCTCCATCGGCTTCTCGAACGACGCGATCGACGCTGAGCGCGACATCGCGGTGGGCCGGACGGACAAGCCGATCGCCGCGGGGGCCATCTCCCGTCGCTCCGTCGCGCGGGCATCCGTCGTCGCGCTCGTCGCTGCGGTCGTCCTCTCGCTGGTCCTCGGCCCGGGGATGCTGCTCGCCCACGCGATCGTGATCGCCGGCGGGTGGACCTACAACGCCTGGCTCAAACGCACGCCGTTCTCGGTCGTCCCGTTCATCGTCAGCTTCGGAACCCTCCCGTCGCTCGCGACCCTGTCCGCCCCCGACCCCGGTGTGGCGGCGGTGTGGGCCTCGGCGACCGGAGCGGTGCTCGGCGTCTCGATCCACTTCACGAATGCGCTCCCGGACCTCGCCGACGACCGCCGCACGGGGGTCTCGGGGCTTCCCCATCGACTCGGGCGCCGGACCGCCGGTGTGATCGCGTTCGCGGCGCTCGCCGTGGGCGCGATCCTCGTGCTCGTGGGACCCATCCTGCCGGGCGCTGACCTCTCGCACGTCGCCCTCCTCGTGGCGCTGGCCGGTTTCGCCGCGACGATCGTGATCGCCGTGGTCGGAGCCGTCCGGGTGGTGTGTCGACCGGCGGACCGTGTGCTCTTCCGCCTCGTCATGGCGGCGGGACTCCTCATCGCCGTGCAGCTGGCCCTCGGGGGCGCGCAGCTCGTCGCGTGAGCGCGTGGCGTGAGCGGGAGCCAGGCCGCGTGTGATCGGTCAGCGCACGCCCGGCGGGTCGCCTCCCATCGCGTAGACGCGAGCGAGTCGTGCGCCGCCGCCGCCGCGCAGAGTGGCCCCGAGTCCGAGCGCTCGGAGGCGCAGATCGGCGGCGGTGCCGGGAGCGCTCACGAGCATGTTGACCTCCGCCTGGCGCGCGGCCGCGATCGCGGCGCGGCGGCGCCGTGCGCTCCACGCGGCGAGTTCCTCCGACGGCGCCTCGACGGTCGCGCCGCTGAGGATCGCACTCACCACGGGGACGAGTTCGGCCACGTCGATCCACCCGAGGTTCATCCCCTGGCCGCCGATCGGGCTGATCTCGTGGGCGGCGTCACCCACGATGGCGACGCGAGTGCCCACGGCGAACCGGCGGGCGATGCGGCGCCGCACGCCGAACGTGCTCAGCATGGTCACCGTCGAGGGGTCGAACCGGTGGCCCGTCCGGGTCTCGACGAGGCGGGCGAGAGTGTCGGGTCGGGCGCCCTCGAGAAGGACGGGCGTGTGGGCGACGAATCGCCTGACCCCGCCCGGGAGGGGGAACGACTCCACGACGCCGTCCGGCGAAAGGGTCACGACCGCCTCGTCGCCGTCCCCGGTCGTGTCGGCCGCGTCGCCCATGAGGTAGGTGTCGCGATAGGCGCGGCCCGCGACGGGGACACCGAGACGGCTGCGCGAGAGCCCGTTCGGTCCCTCGGCGACCACCACGAACCGCGCGTGCGACTGGACGGTGCGGCCGCCCGACGCCTGCGCCCGCACGGTCGCTCCTCGCGGATCCGGTGCGATCCCCACCACCTCGAGGCCTCTCGTGATGGTCACGGAGCCATGCGCCGCGTCACCGGCGCGGCGGGCGGCCTCCTCGATGATCGCCTCCGAGCGGTGCTGCGGCAGGGTTGCGACGAATGGGAAGCGCCGCGAGACGGCGTCGAAGGACACGGTGCCGACGAGCGAGGGCGCGGTCCCCGCACCGACCCGGGTGGTCACGCGCGCTTGCGCGCGACGCACGTGCACCGCCTCAGCCGCGATCGTGTCGGCCGCACCGATCGAGTCGAGCGCGTGCAGGGCCGGCGGGTGGATGCCGATCGCGCGCGACGACGGGGCCCGTGACGCCGGCGTCGACCCGGCCGCGCCGGGTGCCTCGCGCTTCTCCCAGAGCTCCACCTCGAATCCGGCGTGGGCGAACGCCGCGGCGGCGGAGAGCCCCACGGCCCCGGCGCCGATGACGAGAACGTCGCTCATGACCCGCTCCGCTCCGATGTGGGCTCGAAGAGCGCGAGGACGCGGAACGGGCTCTGCCGCTCCACCCGCCAGCCCACGGGCACCGCGTCGGCGAGCTCGACGAGCGTGTAGCTGCGTCGGATCGATCGGAGGCCGTCGGTGCGGAGGAAGGATCCGGGGGAGAGCGGGGTGATCCCCACGTGGTATCCGACGTACGCGAGGCGACCGCGTTCGATGTCGTTGTGGACGACGAGCCGGCGCGCGAGGCGCTCCGAGTCGGCGAGCACGCGCGCGAGCGCCGCAGAGTCGAGGTGATGCAGCACATGGTTGGAGAGCACGACGTCGAACCGTTCGCCGGCGTCCACGAGTTCGCTGCTCGTCGCGCGACGGAACCGGACGGAGCTCGGCGCGTCACGGTCGGACGCGAAGGCGAAGGCGCGTTCGTCCGGGTCGATCGCGGTGATGCGGAGGTCCACCCCGTCGCGCTCCGCCCAGCGCGCGAGGGCGACGGGCACGTCGCCGCCGCCGAAGCCCACGTCGAGCACGGTGAGCGGCGCGCCGCTGTCTCGCGCGGCGGACTCCGCGAGGGGGCTGATGCGTTCGCGGTAGATGCGCCGCCAGCCGGAGACGAGCCCGTTGACCACCCCGAACCGCGCGTAGGTGCGCTCGAGTGCGCGCTGGTCGCACGCCGGATCGTCCATGAGCTCGGTGAGCTCGGTCGCCCGATGGCGCAGAGACGGCGTCACGGCCGGAGCGCGCGGCGCGTCATCATCGCCGACTCCACGGTCAGACCGGGTCCGAACGCCATCGCGCACACGCGGCTGCCGTCGCCGTCCCGGTCATCCCCGACGACGTCGTCGCCGTGCAGGATGCGCCGCAGGATGAAGAGCACCGTGCCGCTCGACATGTTGCCGAACGTCCGCAGCACCTCGCGGGACGGGACGAGCTGCGCCTCCGTGAGACCCATCGTCGACTCCACGCGATCGAGGATGCTGCGGCCACCCGGATGAATCGCCCAGTGATCGACGGTCCCCGACGGGTCGTCGACGGCGCCGGCCACCGTGCTGAGCACGGGAGCGAGGGCTCCCGTGATGGCCTCGCCGATGATGTGGGGCACGTAGCTGCTGAGCACCATCTCGAAGCCGTGGTCCGAGATGGTCCATGCCATATCGGCCTCGCCGTGGCTCGTGATGGCTGTGGAGAAGGCGTCGAGTTCGAGGGACGGTCCCGCTGCTCCGTCCTCCCGTGCCGAGACGACCGCCGCCGCCGCTCCGTCGGCGAATACCGACGCCGCCACGATCGAGTCGGGATCGTCTGACGAGCGGATGTGCAGCGTGCAGAGTTCGAGGCACACCACGAGCACGACGGATCCAGGGTCGGCGGCGCAGAACTGCGCGGCGGAACGGAGGGCGGGGAACGCCCCGTAGCAGCCCATGAAGCCGAGGTTGTATCGCTGCGTGTCGGTGCCGAGCCCGAGCGCCCGCACGAGGACGTAGTCCGGGCCGGGGGCGAAGAAGCCCGTGCACGACACCGTGATCACGTGCGTCACGTCCTCGGCTGCGAATCCGGAGGCCTCGAGGGCCGCTCGTGCGCTCTCGATGAGGAGAGCCGGTGCCTCTCGGGCGTAGACATCGTTCCGCACCCCCGTGCCCGGATTGCGGATGAGGCCGTCCTCGGCGCCGTAGAAGACGGGATCGCCGGAGCCGGCGGCACCACCCAGCTCGGAGATGACGGTGTGCCGTGTGTCGATCGAGGACCCGTCGAAGGCCGCCCCGATGATGCGCTGCGCGAGGCGCGACGTTCCGGGCTGGGCGCGGAACATGTCGCGCACGGCGTCCTGTGGAAGGACGGTGTCCGGCACCCGGGTTTCGATGGAGCGGATTCGAGCGGGCATGGTGTCAGCGTAATCGCGGCACCGCGCGCCGCGGAGGGCTGCCGCTCACCGCTTCGGCACGCTACGGTGTCCGCACGCTCCGGCGGAGGTCGATCGGCGGTCCCGACCGGGTCATCAGCCCCAGCAGAGGCAGAACGGGTGACCGGACGGATCCGCGTACACCTGGAAGCCCTCGGCGGAGTCGAGGTCGTCCGCTCGCTGGAGCAGACGCGCGCCCGCCCCCATGGCCTCGTCGTGAGCAGCACGGACATCCGCCACGTACAGGTCCAGATGGATCTGCTGGGGCGCGCCGTCCGGCCACTGCGGCGGCGTGTGGTCGGGGGCGAGCTGGAAGCCCATCTCCGGTCGACCATCGACGTACAGCGAATGCCAGTCGTCGTCCCTCTCGACCGTGCCGCCCAGGAGTCGCGCCCAGAACGAACTCTCCGCCTCGAGATCGGCCGTGTCGAACACGACGATCTTCTTCGTGATGTCCATGTCTCAAGCCTCCCACCGCGGCGGATCGACGTCCAGGGTCGTCGACCCGCCGACGGTCGCGATCAGCGAGCGCTCGTGATGGCGCTCGTGAACGCGGGGAGGTCGTCGGGCGAGCGGGACGTGATGAGGGTCCAGCCGTCCTCGGAATCGGTGACGAGCTCCTCATCGACCCAGGTGGCACCGGAGTTGCGGACGTCCGTCGCGAGTGTCTGGAAGGACGTGAGCGTCTTCCCTCGGGTGAGGTCGGCTTCCACGAGCAGCCACGGAGCGTGGCAGATCGCGGCGATCGTCTTACCGTCGCGGGCGAAGGCGCGAGCGATGTTGAGGGCGTCGCTCTCGACGCGGAGCTGGTCGGCGTTGATGGTGCCGCCGGGCACGACGAGGAGGTCGAAGGAGGCGGGATCCACGTCGGCAAGGGTCGTGTCGGGGGTGATCTGCTCACCCGGGTCCTTGTCGCCGACGAGGGTGACGATGGGGTCGCTCGACACAGCGGCGATCGTGACCTCGATACCGGCGTCTCGGAGGGCCTTCACGGGCTCCGTGAGCTCGTCCTGCTCGATGCCGTAGTTGGTGGTGATGACGAGTGCGCTCATGGGGCGCTCCAATCTGTTCGTGTGTCCCTCGTGGGGCTCGGATGGGTCGGGCGGATCAGGCGAGCGCGCGGGCGGCCTCCGCGACGTCGAGCGTCTGGGCGACCTCCACCGCTCGGTCGTAGTTCTCTCCGGCGAGCGCGACCTGCACCCGCCCGACGTGCTCCACGAAACCGAGGACGCGGTGGTCGATCGCGACGCGCAGGACGTTCGGCGTGACCCTCTCGAGGACGAGTTCCTCGCCGGCGTCCGTCTCGACGACTCCGGCGCGGATCATCTCGACCGAAGCCGCCGACGGGAGAGCCGTCACCTCGTGCAGGGGGCGCGCCTCACCCGTGGACGGCGCGTGACCGACCGGCCTCGACGATGTACGCGCGTGCTGTGCGGCGTTGCGCTGGGACGTCGACCCCCTGTGGTGGCGTGTATCGATCGACATCGTCTCGTCCCTTCCCCTCCGCTGATCGGTGCTCTCAACGCTAGGCGCGGGCAGGATCGCGGGCACGGCCTTGACACCCGTTGGGGACATCGTTAGCCGCGTCAGAACTGTGGACGACAGGTCGAGCCTCGGGGTCGAGGAGGGGCCGACAGGACCTCAGCGACGGGCGATGCGGTACGCCACCGTCGCACCGAGGGCGAGCACCGCGAGACCGGCGACGGCGATCGCCGCGACCGGGATCGGCTGCTCGATCGCCCGCGAACGGACCCGTTCGATCACGTCGCGCGCGCGGTGTCGGGGGTCGATCTTCTTCTCGATCGCGTCGAGGGTCTCGGCGAACTCGTCGCGGACGGACTCCACGTCGTCAGCGTCCGGCATTGTCGTACTCGCCCTCGCCCTTGATGGCGCGGATGTCCGACTTGACGTTCTCGACGGTGTCGGTGGGAACGGGCGGCACGCCCGTCTTGAGAGCCTTGACGCCGACGAGGGCGAGCACGATCACGATGATGAGCACGACGCCGCCCACGATGAGGGCCGCGGCCCACGCCGGGAGCACGAGCGACAGCGCGATGATCGCCGCGGCGAGCATGATCTGCAGGAAGATGATGGCGAGGATGGCCGCGCCGACGAGCAGTCCGGCGCCGACGCCCGCCGCCTTGAGCTTGGCGGCGATCTCCTGCTTGGCGTGCTGGATCTCGCCGCGGATGAGGCGGGAGACGAGGTCGGGGAGCGATCCGATGAGGGAGCCGAGCGAGCGGTCACGGAGTCGGGGGCGTTCCTCGGTGGGGGTGCTGGACATCAGTGGGTCCTCTCGTCGATGAACCGGTTCGTTGCGGAACGTACCCCCCATGGTCCCGCGCGGGGAGGGCGAACCACAAACGGCCCTCCCATCGCTTCCGCGGCGTGGGAGCAGCGCATATACTTCGAGGCCCCGATCCCTCGACCCGTAGGACGGTCTCGGTGGTTTCGCAAGGGGCGGATCTCCCAGCCGCCTGCGGCGTATCGTCGTGGCCACGTCGGGGACCTCCGGCGGTACGACCACTCGAAGGGACGACCACATGGGTGCAGACGACAAGATCAAGAACACCGCCGAGAAGCTCGTGGGCCAGGCCAAGGAGGCCTTCGGCAAGGCGACGAACGACGACGAGAAGGTCGCCGAGGGTCGTGCCGACCAGTCCAAGGCCAGCGCCAAGCAGGCCGGCGAGAACGTCAAGGACGTCTTCAAGTAGGACTCCTCATCGGTCGACGACGATCGACCGCACAACGAAGGACCCGTGGGCTCGGCCCGCGGGTCCTTCGTCGTGAACGGTGGCTCTGCCTCCGCTTCATGCGGATGTGGCGTGGAATTTTCGGATTCGCCGCACGAGTGTCATAGTCAACGCATGGCCTCCCTCATCTACGGCACTGAGACCTTTGAGTTCGAAGACCGTCAGCTCGCACACGTCAAGTTCGTCGTCAGCCAGAAGCTCCGTCGTCAGGAGAGCTTCCTGTTGTCGTGGTCCTATTCGCTGGCCCTCGGCTCCGGTCGGAGTTCGATCTGGCTCAACGAGCACAGCCACCTCCACTTCCGTTTCAACGGCAGCAAGCCGCCCACCCTCAACCAGGTCTGGCTCGAGCGCCTCATGACCGCGTCGTTCTCCGTGCGCGGTCTCGACCTCGACGAGGTCCCCGAGCCGCCGGAGCAGTAACCGCACCACGACGCAGCCCTGATGGGAGCCGCGACCGCCGTCGACGAGGACGAGGCCGCGACACCCACCGGGGCTGAGTCGTTCCCGCCGGTGTCGTTCGCGGGCTAGGCCGCGGGGTCGAGGACGACCTTGATGCAGCCGTCCTCCTTCTTCTGGAAGACCTCGTACATGTGCGGTGCCTCGGCGAGGGGAACGCGGTGCGTCACGAGGTCTCCGGTGCCGAGAGGGTCCCCGTCCTGCTCCGCGAGCGGGAGCAGGGTCGGGATCCACCGTGCCACGTTGCACTGACCCATGCGCAAGGCGACCTGCTTGTCGAACATCGACTTCATCGGCATCGGATCGGCCTCGCCTCCGTAGACGCCGCTGATCGACACCGTGCCACCGCGGCGCACGAGATCGAGCGCCCCGTGCAGGGCAGCGAGGCGGTCGATGCCGGCCTTGTCCATCGCGGGGCGCGCGATCGCGTCGGGGAGCAGGCCGATCGCGGCGTGAGCGGCTGCGGCGACGGGGGAACCGTGCGCCTCCATCCCCACCGCGTCGACGACGGCGTCGGGACCGCGCCCATCGGTCGCGTCGCGGATCTCGTCGATCACGGTCTTCGAGCTGTCGAACGTGCGGATACCGTACTTCTCCGCGAGCGCGCGCCGCTCCGGCACGGGGTCGATCGCGTACACCTCGTAGCCGAGGTGCGCTCCGATGCGGGCGGAGAACTGGCCGACGGGACCGAGACCGTACACACCGAGGCTGCCGCCGTCCGGCACGTTCGCGTACTGGACCGCTTGCCACGCCGTCGGGAGGATATCGCTCAGGAACAGGTAGCGGTCGTCGGGGAGGTCCGAGCCCACGACGATGCAGTTCACGTCGGCGCGGTGGACGCGGAGGTACTCCGCCTGCCCTCCCGGGATCTGTCCGTACATCTTCGTGTAGCCGTAGAGCGATGCGCCCGTGCCGAAGTCGTGGTTCTGGGTGGTCTCGCACTGCGACTGCAGGCCGCGCTTGCACATGTAGCACTCGCCGCACGAGATCGTGAAGGGGATGACCACGCGATCGCCCACCTTCACGCGAGAGACACCGGTGCCGACCTCCTCGACGACGCCCATCGTCTCGTGTCCCAGGACGTCGCCCTTGCCGATGAACGGGCCGAACAGTTCGTAGAGGTGCAGGTCGGAGCCGCAGATGGCCGCCGAGGTCACGCGGATGACCGCGTCGGTCGGTTCCACGATGTGCGCGTCAGGGACGTCCTCGACCGAGACGTTGCGCTTGGCCTGCCAGGTGAGTGCCTTCATAAGGTCGTTCCCTTCGTCTGGACCCTGTGGGATCCGTTTGTCGACGGGTCGTGGTGCCCGCCGCCGGGCACGCCGATGACGCCCGTGCGCGGCGGGACGAGGAAGTGGGGGTGGAATGACCCGACACACTCCACCCCCACGCCGGCGGGCTGGTCCGAGGCCTACGACTCACCCCGAGTTGCTGGGTGTCGCTGCCTCGTGACCCGTACCGCATCCGGACCGAGACCAACGCTACAGACGACCGCCGATCACCATCAGGGCATTGACAAGCGGGGTGCGAAGCGTGACACCCTCGCTCGAGGACGGATCACCGAGAGCCGGAACCGAGAGGATCGACGATGACGGATGCGCAGCACGACCAGGAAGATCACCACGAGGGGAACCGCCAGGCGACGGTGGGCGAGCGGCTCACGGGCGAGCACGACCCCCGCGATCCGGACGGTCTGCTCACGGTCGACCAGATCGCCGGGGGGACGCACGGCGCCTCGCCCGAGGACGGACTGTCCGTCCCGAGGGGCGACCGGATCGAGGAACCCGCGGCGGACGACGAGGACTGACGCCGCCGCGACGCTCGGCGTCAGGAGCCGAACACGCGCTCCTCGAGGAACCCGTTGCGGAACGTCCCGGACGGGTCGTGCTTCTCCACGAGATCGACCCAGTCGGACAGACGCGGGTAGAGGGGCGCGAGGCGCTCGGCGGTCGCGAGGAAGTGCTTGCCCCAGTGCGGACGCCCGCCGAGCGGCAGCAGGATGTCCTCGATCGCGGGCAGCACCGCGTTCACTCGGTCCGTGTCCGGAGCGAACGTGAAGTGCACGCCCACGACGTCGCGCTCCGACGCCCCGCTCAGCCAGAGGCCGTCGGCGGCGACGGTGCGCAGCTCGGTGATGAGGAGCACCTCGTCGATGCTCCGACCGATCTCGCGGAGGCCGGTGAGCGCCTCACGGATGCGGGTCCGCGGCACGAGGTACTCCGACTGGATCTCCTCGCCGGCGCTCGGCGTCGAGTCGAGGCGGAAGTGCGGGAGGCGCTCCGACCACGGTCCCGCGACCCCGCCGAAGACGGTCATGTTGGTCGGCTGCTCGTCGAAGAGCTCGGCGGAGGGCGCCGCGACGGCGCCCAGGTGCGTCGCGTCGATGTCGGCGGGTCCGCCCTCGGCCACGAGGGTCTTGAGCCAGAGGTGGTCCACGGTGTCGCCCGACCACATCGTGAGCACGCTCACGCTGTAGGCCGAGCCCATGATGGCGTCGAAGTCCTCGATGAGGCGATCCCACGGGAGCCCCACGAACGCGTCCTGCCGCACGTCGAACGTCGGGCGGATGTCGAGGGTCACCCGGGTGACCACGCCGAACGCGCCGAGACCGACGACCATGCCGTCGAAGCCCGGGGTGGAGCGGTCGACCTCGAGGAGGTCGCCGTCGGCCGTGACGATCTGGAGGCCGGAGACGGCGGTCGAGAGGGAACCGTTCGCGTCTCCCGAGCCGTGCGTCCCCGTAGCCGTCGCTCCGCCGACCGAGATGTGGGGGAGCGACCCGAGGTTGTGGAGGGCGAAGCCGTTGCGGTGCAGGTGCTGCGCGAGGTCGCCGTAGCGCGTCGCCGCGCCGACGGTGACCGTGCCGGCGGCGGCGTCGATCACGGGATCGGACGGGATGCGTCCGAGGTGGACGAGCACGTCGGTGTCGGGCAGCGCGTTGAAGGAGTGTCGCGTTCCGAGGGCACGCACCCGACGGCTCGCTGCGACGATCCGCTGGGCCTCGTCGATGCTCGACGGCTCGAGGATCTCGGCCGCGCGGTAGGTGTAGTTCCCCGCCCAGTTGGACCTGTCCGTGTTCGTGTGTGTCTGCGCCATCGCCGCACCCTCCGTGATCGGGCCTGCCGCCCGCCTCCCACGTTAGTGCGCGACGGCGGGTGGAGGGTGCGATCCGTGGCCTGCGAGAAGCGCTGAGCGCGCGGCTCGGGGGTCCGACCCCTCAGGGTTCTGTGATCCGCCGCTCCTAGGCTGGTTCCGATGACCCCCCGACTCCTCTTCCGTGTCGCCGCGATCGCCGAGGCCATCACCTGGGCGTTCCTGCTCACGGCCATGTTCCTCAAGTACGTGGCGCGGACGACCGATGCCCTCGTGTCCCCGGCCGGCGGCATCCACGGCTTCGTCTTCCTCTGCTACGTGGCCGCGACCGTCTTCGTCTGGATCGATCGGCGGTGGAGCGTCGGCACGGGTCTCGTCGGTCTCGCGAGCGCGATCGTGCCGTTCGCGACGATCCCCTTCGACGTGGTCATGGATCGTCGCGGTCGTCTCGACGGCGGCTGGCGGCTCGCGCCGGGCGGTGCGGCCCCGCGCGGGATCATCGAGCACGCGCAGGCGTGGGTACTGCGCCGCCCGGTGATGGCGGCGCTCACCGCTGTCGTGCTCGTCTCCCTCGTCTTCACGGCGCTCCTCATCGCCGGCCCGCCGGTCCCGAAGCCGTCCTGACGCTCGGGTGCCGGGCGTCTCCGGAACCTATGATTCAGGGACGGGACCTCCCGTGCCGGGTGCGCCAGCGGTGAACCGCCGGGAGGCCGCCACGACGACGGGTCCCGCCGACGGGGAGGGCTGACGCATGAGACGCGGTCGGTTGCGCGTGCTCCTCGGGGCGGCACCGGGTGTCGGGAAGACGTACTCGATGCTCGAGGAGGGCCGGAGGCTGCGCTCCCTCGGCACCGACGTCGTCACGGCGATCGTCGAGACGCACGGCCGCCCCGCCACGCGCGCGATGACGACGGGGCTCGAGACGGTGCCGCGGAGGACGGTGCGACACCGCGGCGTGGAGCTCTCGGAACTCGACGTCGACGCGGTGATCGCCCGCCGACCGGAGATCGCCCTGGTCGACGAGCTCGCCCACGACAACGCCCCCGGATCGCGGAACGCCAAGCGGTGGGAGGACGTCGAGGAGCTCCTCGACGCCGGGATCTCCGTCATCACGACCGTCAACATCCAGCACATCGAGTCGCTCGGGGGTGTCGTCCATCAGGTGACCGGCGTGCGGCAGAGGGAGACGGTCCCGGACGCCGTCGTTCGCGCGGCCGATCAGATCGAGCTCGTCGACCTGGCCCCGGCCGCCCTGCGCGACCGCCTCGCTGACGGCGACGTCTATCCGGCTGAACGGATCGACGCAGCGCTCTCCAACTACTTCCGCCTCGGCAACCTGACCGCGCTCCGTGAACTCGCGCTCCTGTGGCTCGCCGACGAGGTGGACAGCGCGCTCAAGTCGTACCGCGCGGAGCACGGGATCGACGGACGCTGGGACGCGCGGGAGCGCGTCGTCGTGACGCTCACGGGTGGACCGGAGGGGGAGACGCTCCTGCGACGAGGTGCGCGCATCGCCGCGCGGACGGCGGGCGGAGAGCTCCTCGCCGTGCACGTCGTGAGTCAGGACGGGCTCGCCCGGCGCCATCCCGACGCCCTCACATCCCAGCGGGCTCTCGTCGAGTCGCTCGGCGGGAGCTTCCACGAGGTCGTCGGCGACGACGTCCCCCGCGCGCTCGTGGAGTTCGCGCGGTCGGTGGACGCCACCCAGCTCGTCATCGGGGCGAGCCGTCGCAGCCGCCTCGCGGCCGCGTTCACCGGGCCGGGTATCGGTGCCACGGTGATCCGCGAGTCCGGCGACATCGACGTCCACATCGTCACGCACGCGGCCGCGGGCGGCCGGTTCGCGATCCCGCGACGCGGCGGCGGACTCACGCGCCGGCGTCGTCTCGCGGGCTTCGCCCTCGCCCTCCTGGGCGGCCCGCTCATGACCGCCCTGCTCGTCACGTTCCGCAGCGACGAGTCGATCACGAGCGATGTGCTGTCGTATCAGCTCCTCGTGGTCGTCGTCGCGCTCGTCGGGGGGATCCGGCCGGCGATCTTCGCCGCCGTGCTCTCGGGCATCACGCTCGACTTCTTCTTCGTCGCTCCGCTCTACACGGTGTCGATCGCCGAGCCGTTGCACGCGTTGGCCCTCGGTCTCTACATCGTGAACGCCGTGCTCGTGAGCTATGTCGTGGACCAGGCGGCCAGGCGGTCGCGGGCAGCGCGTCGCTCGGCGGCCGAATCGCAACTCCTCGCGACCACGGCCGGGAGCGTCCTGCGCGGCGAGGACGCGCTGCAGGCTCTCGTGGGTCGCACGCGTGAGGCGTTCGGACTCGCGGGCGTCCGTCTCGTCGCCGATCCCGGCGTCGGAGCCGACGGAGCGGGGGCGGACGGGGACGAGGGGCTCGTACTCGCGATCGACGGCGAGCCGGGGCCCGGCGGGCCGTCCGATGCGATCCGGGTGGGGGAGCACGCCACGCTCGAGCTCCACGGACGTCTCCTCGACGCCTCGGAACGCCGTCTCCTCGGGGTGATCGCCGCGCAGCTCGACGCCGCGATCGAGCACCGCGACCTCAGCGCGACGGCGAGCGAGCTCGGACCTCTCGCCGAGGCGGACCGCACACGCAGCGCCCTCCTCTCCGCGGTGAGCCACGACCTGCGCCGCCCGCTCGCCTCCGCCATCACAGCGGTCGGCGGGCTCCGCTCGAACGACGTCGAGCTCACGGCGGACGAACGCAACGAGCTCGTGGCCACGGCGGATGAGAGTCTCGCGGCCCTCTCGTCGCTTGTGACCGACCTCCTCGACGTATCCCGGCTGCAGGCGGGTGCGCTCGCGGTCGTGCTCGCCGACGTGGACGTGGACGAGGTCGTCGTGCCCTCCCTCGACGAGCTCGGGCTCGGACCGGCCGAGGTGGAACTGGATCTCGCTCCAGATCTCCCTGCCGTGTCCGCCGACCCCGCTCTCCTGCAGCGCGTCGTCGTCAACATCCTCGCGAACGCCGTCCGGTTCTCGCCCGACCGCCGCCGCGTCCGCGTCGCGACGAGCGCGTTCGCGGACACCGTCCAGATCCGTGTGATCGACCACGGCCCCGGTGTGGCGGAGGAACGACGCGACGAGATCTTCCTCCCGTTCCAGCGGCTCGGCGACACCGACAACCTCACGGGTCTCGGCCTCGGGCTCGCGCTGGCACGTGGTCTCACCGAGGGCATGGGCGGGACTCTCGAGGCCGACGACACTCCAGGAGGCGGACTCACGATGGTGGTCTCCCTCCGGGCCGTGTCCGGGAGGATGGACCCGTGAAGCTCCTCATCGCCGACGACGACCCGCAGATCCTCCGCGCCCTCCGAGTCACCCTCGGCGCTCGGGGCTACGAGGTCGTCACCGCTCCGGACGGCGCGGCCGCCGTCAACGCGACGATCGAGGAGCACCCCGATCTGCTGCTGCTCGATCTCGGCATGCCGGGGCTCTCGGGGATCGAGGTCATCCAGGCGATCCGCGGGTGGTCGGCTGTGCCGATCCTCGTCGTCTCGGGCCGCAGCGGTGCAGCGGACAAGGTCGACGCGCTCGACGCAGGGGCGGACGACTACGTGACCAAGCCGTTCGTGATCGACGAACTGCTCGCCCGCATCCGGGCCCTCACGCGCCGCACCGCGCCACCGGCGACCGAGCCCGTCGTCGTGTTCGGGGACGTCACCGTCGACCTCTCCGTCCACACGGTCTCGCGACAGGAGTCGGGACTCTCGAAGCACGTCCGGTTGACACCGACAGAGTGGCGGATCCTCGAGCTCCTCGTGCGGAACCCCGGACGCCTCGTGACGCGCGATGAGCTGCTGACGAACATCTGGGGGCCGAACCACACCGGCGACAGCGGCTACCTGCGCCTGTACGTCGGGCAGCTGCGGAAGAAGCTCGAGGCCGAGCCCTCCTCGCCTCGGTACTTGCTCACCGAGCCGGGGCTCGGGTACCGTCTGGTGCCCGACGGCTGGCCCGCTGCCTGACGGGCCCGTCCCGCAGCGCCGGCCTTCCTCGGTCGACCGATGGCCTCCGTTTCCACAGGTGCGGGGTCGATGACACGGGCTCCTGCCCTGCTCGGGATACGGTGGCGCGGACAGCGGTTGGAGGTCTCTGGTGTCTGACGTGTTCGGGCGCCACCCGGGCGATGAGCGGCTCGATGCCGAGGTATCGGCCGCTCTCGCTACGCGTGTGCATCGTCGCTCGCGCCTGGCGGTGTGGATGGGGCGGCTCGCGCTCGCGGCGTCACTCCTGATCATGGTGGTGACGATCGTCGTCGTGACCCATGAGGGTGGAGGCGGTCCACTCGGCTCGACGCTTGCGATCGTCGCCCTCGTCGTGACGGCGGCCGCCTGTGCGCTCCTCGCGGCCACCGCCCGTCGGACGCGTCGGCTGCTCGAGGCATCGGCCCCGGAGGGTGGCGTGGTGCTCGGGATGTCGGCGGCCGGGATCAACCTCACCCATCTCCCCCTCCTCGAATGGGAAGCGGTGAAGGCGATCGCCGTCGCGGAGCGGCGGAGGGGACTGGCCCGCGAGGTCACGATCGGGCTCGCGGTATCGGACGTCGACGCCGCCAGGGCGCGGATCATCGATGCGCGCCTCATTCATCTCGTGAGGCCCTTCCCCCGCCGTTCCCCCGTGGTGTCCCGGAGACGGCGCGGACACTCGGATGGGAAGCGCGAGCCGGGCTACCTCTCGGTCGACATCGGCGATCTCCTCGCGCCGAAGATGATCGACGAGGTGGTGCGCCGGTTGGAGGATGAAGCGAATCGGCGCGGCCTTCCCTTTCATCGGGTCGAGGACAGGCGGCGCTTCGCCGACATCCTGCGGCCCGGCGGATCCGGGTCCGGCGGGTTGTGACCGGACCCGTCGGGCTCCTACGATCGGTCAACGATCGTGAACTCGCGAGCCGCCGACCGACGGATCGCACCCGACGAACGGGGGCCGCATGTCCGTGACGCAGCAACTCTTCCGCAGGAAGCCGATCACCGCGCCGAGCGAGAGTCCGGACGGGTTGTCCCGGAAGATCAGCGCCTTCCAGCTGACGATGTTCGGTGTCGGCGCGACCGTCGGCACGGGTGTGTTCTTCGTGATGCACGAGGCGGTGCCCGACGCCGGCCCCGCCGTCATCATCGCGTTCCTCCTCGCCGGTCTCGCAGCCGGGCTGTCCGCGCTCTGCTACGCCGAGATGGCATCGGCCGTACCGGTGTCGGGGTCCACGTACTCGTACGCCTACGCGACGCTCGGGGAGGTCGTGGCGATGGGGGTGGCCGCGTGTCTGCTCCTCGAGTACGGGGTCTCGACGGCCGCCGTCGCCGTCGGCTGGAGCGACTACGTCGACCTCCTCCTCTCGAACCTCCTGGGTTTCGGGATCCCCGACGCGCTCGAGGGCGGGCCCTTCGAGGGAGGCATCATCAACCTCCCGGCCGTCGTGCTCGTCGCGATGTGCGCCGTCCTGCTCATCCGCGGCACGAGCGAGTCGGCGGCGGCCAACGCCGTCATGGTGATCATCAAGCTGGCGGTCCTGCTGGGATTCAGTGCGATCGCCTTCACGGCCTTCAACGCCGACAACTTCGCGGACTTCGCCCCGAACGGCGTCACGGGGATCACGGCGGCCGCCGGCACCATCTTCTTCACGTTCATCGGACTCGATGCCGTCTCGACGGCCGGCGACGAGGTGAAGGACCCTCAGAAGACCCTCCCGCGCGCGCTCATCGCGGCCCTCATCACCGTCATCGTGATCTATCTCCTCGTCGCCGTCTCCGCCCTCGGCACGCAGCCGTGGCAGGACTTCTCGAGCGAGGACCAGGCCGAGGCCGGCCTCGCGAAGATCCTCGAGAACGTCGTGGGTGCGGCTTGGCCCGGGACGATCCTCGCGATCGGAGCGGTCATCTCGATCTTCTCCGTCACGCTCGTCACGATGTACGGGCAGACCCGCATCCTCTTCGCGATCGGTCGGGACGGGCTGCTCCCGTCGATGTTCGCGCGCGTCCACCCCACCCTGCGCACGCCCGTGAACACGACGGTCGTCGTCGCGATCGCCGTGGGTCTGCTCGCGGGCTTCGTCCCGCTCGACAGCCTGTGGGACCTCGTCTCCATCGGGACGCTCGTGGCGTTCATCGTCGTGTCGCTCGGCGTCATCGTCCTGCGCCGCACGCGTCCCGACCTGCCGCGGGGCTTCAAGGTCCCCGGCTACCCGGTCGTGCCGATCCTCTCGATCATCGCGTGCGTGTACATCCTGTCCGGACTGCACTGGACGACGTACGCGTGGTTCCTCGGCTGGCTCTCCGTGGTGCTCGCGTTCTACTTCCTGTGGGGTCGTCGCCACAGCAAGCTCAACGGCACGGGCGGGACCGGCGCCGGGGGATCGGCGGGCCGCGATGCGGCGGTACCGGGAGACGGGGTGGCGCCGTGACGGTGCTCGTCGGCTTCGCGGACGGCCGCGGAGCGCAGGACGCCCTCGAGCTCGGCGGGGCGCTCGCCGACGGGCTCGGAATCGGCCTCGCCGTCGTGAGTGTCGCGAGGCGCTCGTGGGGCACGCCGTCGATCTCACGGGTCGACGCCGAGTTCATCGAGTGGTCCCGCCGGGTCGCCGACGAGGACCTGGCCTCGGCGCGCGCGCGTCTCGCCGAGCGATCTCCTCACCGGCAGACGTCCTTCCGACGCGTCGAGGGCCGGTCCGTGCCCGCGGCGCTCATCGCCGCCGCGAGGGAGGAGCACGCGACCGTCATCGTGCTCGGGTCCGCCGCCGACGGCCGCCTCGGACAGGTGGTGCTGGGATCCACGGCCGACCGTCTCGTGCACTCGTCGCCCGTGCCGATCGCCGTCGCGCCGCGCGGGTATCGGGCACCGGTCGACGGTATCGAACGGCTGACGTTCGCCTGGTCGGGAGACGAGGCCGAGATCACATCGATCCTGAGGCTTCGTGAGCTCGTCGCATCCACGGATGCACGCGTCCGGGTGGTCACGTTCGGCCTGCGCCGCCCGGCGATGTTCCCCCCGGAGGTCGGGCTCGATGCCGAGGACGACGTGTTCTCGGAGTGGCGGGATCAGGCCGAGCGCTCGTTGAACGGCCTCCGCGACCGTGGGGTCGTCGACTCCGCCGCCGAGACGCTCGTGGCCGTCGGAGCCGATTGGCGCGCGGCCGTCGACGACGTCGATTGGGAGCCAGGAGACGTGCTCGTCGTCGGATCGAAGCCGGCCGGCGCGGTCGCCCGCGTCTTCATGGGCTCGTCGGCCACGAAGATCGTCCGGCACTCGCCGGTCCCTGTCGTCCTCCTGCCGGCCTAGTCCTGGCGCTCACTCGGGGGAGAGGACGACGTCTGTGAGGCGCGCACCGTAGAGGTCGCGGGCGAGCGCGCGCAGCTCGCGGCGGAGGGCGCTCTGGGTGCCCTGCGCGAGTCGGCGCACCGGGTGGAGCTCCGCTCGCGCCGCACCGTCCGCCACCGACAGCGTCCATCGGCCGGCCACTGCGCCGTCGACGAGGAACGTCGACGGGATGAGTCCGTTGGGGGAGCCGATGACGCCGAGGTGAGCCGTCGGCAGGATGCGCGACCGATCCCGGTGCGAGAGGAGCGCGGCATCGAACTCCGCGAGCAGTCGCGCCGTCGGGGGTGGGGGAGCGCTCGTGCGATCGGCGTCGCCCGCGTCGACCAGCACCCGACCCTCGACGTCCACGGCGACCGCATCGTCGCCGAGCGTCTCGAACACCTCGCGCGCCCCGCGGAGCGCCGTCCATGCGGCGAAATCCGCCGGCGTCGCCGGTCCGTACGCCCGCAGGTAGCGCAGGGCCAGCTGGCGTAGTTCCACCCGGGTGTCGACGTCGTGCACGGGCACATGCTGATCGAGGCGGGCATAGGCGACCGGGCCCGTTGTCCCCCACTGGCCGCGCGGGGGACGCTGGAGGAGCGGCACGTGGCAGCGCACGAGGTTCACGAGGTCGGGCCCCGCGTACTCGTCGAAACGATCGGCGAGGAGCCGACCCAGCTCGCGCGACGTGAGTGTCGTCCCGTCGAGAATCCCGCGCGCCCGGTCGGTCACGGCGTCTACATCGACTCCGGGGAGTCGTCGAGCGATCGCGGCGTCGTACTCGCGGAGGAGCACAGGGGCGGTCAGTGATCGCAGGGACCAGGCGTCGGCCGCGTGCACGAGGTGGATGGTCGAGCGCATGCACACGACACGGACGAGCTCCCCGGTGCGCACGAGGCCAGACGCCGTCTCGGGATCGAAGGAGGCGAGCCGGGTCCAGAGAGCCGTGTACGGCGGGAGGGGCGCCTGAGCCTGAAGTCCGACGTGATGCCGGACCTCTGCCGCGACGCGATCCGGAGCCTGTCCTGGCGCAGCGGGCTCGGAGTCGCGTCGACGTTCCCCGAGGTGCTGGCGTGCGCGGTAGAGCCCCGCCACCTCGGCCGCCGTCAGACGCTCCATGCCGCGACCCTAGCGCGCGGAACGACCCGATCCCGTCCGCTTTCCCGACTCGCTCTTGACACGGACGATCAAGCCTGGTTGGTTAGTTACATGAGTAATGAACCAACGAGGCGGAGGTGACGATGGACGAATCACGCCCCATCTTCATCCAGATCGCTGAACAGGTGGAGAACGACATCATCGAGGGTCGGCTCCCCGAGGAAAGCCAGATCCCCTCCACCAACGAGTTCGCCGCGTTCCACCGCATCAACCCGGCCACGGCCGGAAAAGGCGTGAACCGCCTCGTCGAGGACGGGGTCATCTACAAGAAGCGAGGGATCGGGATGTTCGTCAGCACCGGAGCACGAGACATGCTCGTCGAGCGTCGCCGCACCCGTTTCGCGGACGAGTACGTCCGCCCACTCCTGACGGAGGCAGCCAAACTCGGCATCTCCGCCACCCAGCTCTCCGACATGATCCGCACGGAAGGAAACCACTCATGACCGATACGGCGCCCCCCGTGGTCCGCGCAAGCGGTCTCACCAAGACCTATGGCTCATTCACCGCGCTCGACGGCATCGATCTCTCCCTCGAGGAGAACCGCATCTACGGGCTGCTCGGCCGGAACGGTGCAGGCAAGACCACCATCATGCAGCTCCTGACGGGTCAGATCTTCCCCGACGGCGGCCGGCTCGAGGTGTTCGGTCGTGCGCCGGCCGAGCACGTCGACGTGCTGAGCCGCGTCTGCTTCATCGGCGAATCGCAGAAGTACCCCGATTCGTTCAAGCCGAAGCACGTTCTCGAGAGCGCGCCCCTCTTCTTCCCGAAGTGGAGCCATGAACTCGCAGACGAGCTCGTCGCCGAGTTCCGGCTCCCCCTGAATCGACCGATCAAGAAGCTCTCCCGCGGTCAGCTCTCCGCCGTCGGCGTGATCGTCGGACTGGCCTCGCGGGCGCCACTGACATTCTTCGACGAGCCCTACCTCGGCCTCGATGCGGTGGCGCGGGCGACCTTCTACGATCGTCTGCTCGCCGACTACGCCGAGCACCCGCGCACGATCGTGCTGTCGACGCACCTCATCGACGAGGTCAGCAACCTGCTCGAACACATCGTTCTCATCGATCGGGGTCGCGTGCTCATCGACGCCGACGCCGAAGAGGTCCGCGGCTCGGCCACGACCGTCGCCGGGAAGCGGGAGGCGGTCGAGTCCTTCGTCGCCGGGCGCGAGATCATCGGGCGGGACGGAATCGGCGGGCTCGCGTCCGTCACGTTCACGGGGGCGCTCGACACCCTCCAGCGCCGTGAGGCGCGCGAGCTCGGTCTCGAGCTCGCACCCGTCTCCCTGCAGCAACTCATCGTGCACCTCACGGGCACCGATCTCTCCGCAGAGAAGGAGGTCGTCGCATGACCACCGCAACCGTCCCGCTCACCCCGACCGCGCCATCCCGCTCCGATCGGATCTGGCGCATCGTACGGCTTCATCTCGCCGCACCGTCGGTGTTCATCGGCATCCCCTGGCTCATCGTGGGGATCGCGTTCGCCGTGAGTGTCGCGATCGCGGCGCTCATCACGTTGAGCGGCGAGGACACGGACGGCATGCGTTACAGCTGGGCCGTGCTCTCGCCGCAGTGGTACCTCGTGGTCGTGGGCGTCCAGGCCGTGGGTATGACGTTCCCGTTCGCCCTCGGTTTCGGCGTGACGCGGCGCGACTTCTGGATCGGGACGTCCGTGCTCTTCGCGGTGCTGTCGCTCGTCAACGCGGCAGCCTTCACCATCCTGGTGCAGCTCGAGAAGCTCACGGACCACTGGTGGACGGGCACCTATATGTTCGACTCGCTCTGGTACGGGATCGGACCCTGGTACCAGGACTTCTTCTCCACCTTCGCGTTGCAGATGTTCGTGTTCTTCGTCGGCGCCGCGGCGACGACGCTCTACATGCGCTGGCGGGTGGTCGGTGTCCTGGCGGCGGCCGTCGCGCTCGCCGCGGTGCTGCTCGGCGTCGGCCTCGTCATCGGCCTCGCGGGCGGCTGGGACGACGTGTGGGCGTGGGTGGCCACGTTCACCGTCACCGGCGTCTTCAGCGGTGTTCTGGTCGCGGCTCTCCTGTGCGCCGTCGGCGGCTACCTCGTCATCCGCCGCGCCACCCCCCGCTCCTGACCCCCCGCCCCCGCAAAAAACCCCGAAGACCCCAAAAAGATCGCGATACACCACGGAACCCCATGGTGTATCGCGATCTTTTTGGTGTGAGGGAGGGAGGGGATGGGTCAGCGGGCGAGGGCGAAGCCGCTCGTCCAGGACGTCTTCTCGCCGGCCGCGAGGGTGAGCTGCAGGAACCCGAGGGCCTCGAGCTCGACCGCGCGCTTGAGGGAGCCGGCGTCGATCGCCCGCACGCCACCGGCCTCGACGGCCGCGACGAGGGCGACTTTCGCATCGGCGTCGTCGCCGGCGACGAGCACTGTCGTGGCGAGGGAGTCGACGGACTTCGTGGCGAGCGTCGCGGCGAAGTTCGTGTTGAACGCCTTCAGGACGGACGAGGACGGGAGCGTGGCGGCGATCTCCGCGGCGGCCGACGACCCGGCGGGCACGACGAGCGAATCGAAGGTGGCGAAGTCGACGGGGTTCGAGATGTCGACGACGGTCTTCCCTGCGAGCTGCTCGCCGTACGTGGAGACGATGTCGTCGATCGCGCCGAAGGGGGTGGCGAGTACGACGACGTCGCCCGTGAGCGCGGTGCCGTGAGCGTCGACGCGGGCTCCGTCGATCGGGGCGACCGACGCGGGGTCGCTGTGGGCGATGACCTGGACGTCCGCCCCGCCGGAGGAGACGACCCCCGCGATCGCGCGTGCCATGTTCCCGGTTCCGATGATGCTGAACGACGTCATGTCGATTCCTTTCCTAGATGGTTGAAGCTACAAGTAAGTTAGCACCGGTATAGTTGAAGCGTCAATCATCGTTCGGGATGCGCTCGAACAGGTGCCGCGAAGGAGTCCACGATGACGCAGCCGAACTGGCTCACGCCCGAGCAGCTCGACAGCTGGCTCTCCTTCGTCGCCGTGGTCGAGCTGCTCCCCGGCGCCCTCGACGCTCAGCTCCAGGCAGACGCGGGGATCTCCCACTACGAGTACTTCCTCCTCGCCCAGCTCTCCGAAGCCCCCGACCGCACCCTCCGGATGACCGAACTCGCGGGAGCGACGAACGCGACCCTTCCCCGCCTGTCCCACGTTGTGAAGCGCCTCGAGCAGCGTGGCTACGTCGAACGGGTACCGTGCCCCTCCGACAAGCGAGCGACCAACGCGCGGCTCACCGCCGAGGGGTGGGAGAAGGTCGTCGCGACAGCCCCCGGGCACGTGGGCGAGGTGCGCCGTCGAGTGATCGATGCGCTCTCACCCGAGCAGCTGCGCGCACTCGGCGAGGCGAGCGCCGCGATCCTCGCGACGCTCGATCCGCCTGCGGGCTTCCCGACGAGGCGTGCCGAGTCGGCAGCGGGCGGCTCGACGGACTGATCCGGGACCCCGCGAAGCGATGGTCAGCGGCGCAAGTACCGCGCCCGAGCTCCGAGGTAGACGCCGAAGGCGATGAGCCCGACGGCGATCACCAGGAGGAGGGCCGGCCCGTACGGCCGGTCCCGCACTGCGCTCAACGCGCCGTCGAGGCCCCCTGCTCTCTGCGGGTCTGCGACGATCGCGGCGGAGAGGAGGAGTCCGCCCACGAGCAGGAACGAGATGCCCTTGGCGACGTGGCCGACGACGCCCACAACGGTCACAGCCGCGCCGAGCGCCCCCGAGGGCGTGGAGAGGTCCTCCCGGAACGTGCGGTTCACGCCCCGGAGTCCGAAGCCGACACCCAAGGCGCCGATGAGGAGTGCGGTGATCACGAGGATCGCACCGCCGACGGGGGAGTCGAGGGCCCATTCGCTGAAGCGCTGAGCCGTGGAATCGCCGTCGGACCGACCGCCCAGGGCGATGAAGGCCGCGAGCAGCCCGATGCCGGCGAAGCCGAGCGACTTGCCGAGCGCCTTGGTGCGACGGTAGGCGATCTTCGCAGGGTCGCGCGTTCCGACCCACGCGGCGTCCGTCAGCTGGAAGATCGCGAGCCCCCACAATCCGATCGCCGCGACCCACAGCACCAGGAATCCGCCGGGCGTCGTCGCGATCGCGTTGAGCACGCCGGACTGGCCGGCGTCCCCGCCCGCTCCGAACGCCACGCCCACGGCGATCCCACCGATGAGAACGTGCACGAGGCCGTTCGCGACGAGCCCCACGCGGGCCGCCGCCCAGACGGCCGGGCTGTCGTTGATCTTCTTGGCGCGCCTCTTGAGACGACGACGACGCGGCCCGCTCGCCTGGAAGGGCGCGAGGGCCGCGTCGATGACGGCGGCTCTGGTGGTGCCGCGGCGACTGCTCAGGGTGCTCTACCGATGGAAGGCGATGCTCAGGGGAGCGGGTCGGCTTCCGTGGAGCGGCGCGTGACGCGCTCGCCGGCAACCGGGTCGACGCCGCTGCGCTCCGTCGTGACCGTGCGACGACGGCGAGCGAGCAGGGCGATGCCGATGATCGTGATGACGACGCCCGCGCCCATCAGGATGTAACCGACGAGGTCGAGGTTCACCCAGTCGACGGTGATGTTGAGCGCGAACGTCAGGATCGCGCCGACGACGAACAGGAAGATTCCGAAACCGATACTCATGATGGTGTCCTCTCGGGGGGTCCCGTTGGATGGTCTGTCCGCGCGGGTCGCGCGTCGACCGACCCCTACCGTAGGGGACGGCGTCCGCCCTGTCGGGGGGTTGCGAGGGGCCGAGGCTCCGTACTCGTGCGGCGCGACGGCTCCGCTCAGCCCCGGATGGACTGGTACGCGTCGAGCGCCCGGCGGCGCGACTCCTTGAGGTCCACGATCGGCTCGGGCGCGTCGGGCGCATCGGCGTCGGGCGCCCACCTGTTCACGTATCCGCCGTTGCCGTCGAACTTCGAGCGCTGCAGCTCCGGGTTGAACACGCGGAAGTACGGAGCGGCGTCGGCTCCGCTGCCCGCCACCCACTGCCAGTTGAAGGGGTTGCTCGCCGCGTCGGCGTCCACCAGCGTGTCCCAGAACCACTTCTCGCCGATGCGCCAGTCGATCAGCAGGTTCTTCGTGAGGAACGAGGCGACCACCATGCGCACGCGATTGTGCATCGTGCCCGTCCGCCACAGCTCGTTCATGCCGGCGTCGACGAGGGCGACTCCCGTGCGGCCGCGCTTCCAGGCCTCGAGGGCGTCCTCGTCGAGCGGCGGCCACGGGAACGCGTCGAAGTCCGCACGCCAGTTGTTCTCGTGGAGATCGGGGCGCACATAGAGGGAGTGCCACGCGAAGTCGCGCCACCCGAGCTCTGAGCGGAAGGAGCGTGCAGCCTCCGTCCGGTGCGTCGCCGGGCTCACCGCGTGCCAGACCTGGCGGGGGGAGAGCTCGCCCCAGCGCAGCCGTGGCGAGAGGCGCGAGGTCTCGTCCACATCGAGGTGGTTCCGGCCGTGGAGGTAGTCCCGCAGCTCGGTGTCGGCGAATTCCGCGAGCCTCTCGTGCGCCGCGTCCTCGCCCGGTGTCCAGCGTTCGGCGATCTCGCCGGCCCAATCGGGTGAGGTCGGGAGGAGGTCCCAGTCCGAGAGGTCGTCGCCGTCCACGGCCTCGGCGCGCGCCGCAGCGCGTTCCGGCACGGAGAGCGGCTCGGGGATCGGGTGGTGGGAGATCCGGTCGAGAGTCGCTCGCCAGAAGGGTGTGTACACGGAGTACGGAGTGCCCGCCCCCGTCTGGATGTCCCACGGTTCGTTGAGCAGGAAGCCGGGAAAGCTCGTCGCCTCGATGTCGGCCTCGCGCAGCGCGGACTTGATGCGTTCGTCGATGTGGCGTTCCGCGCCGTAGCGGCGGTTCCAGAAGACAGCGTCGACGCTGAGTTCTTCGACGAGGCCCGTGACGACGGCCTCCGCCGGTCCGCGCCGGAGTACGAGCGGCACCTGGAGGTCCGCGAGGTCCGCAGTGAGCGATTCGAGACTCTTGTGCAGCCACCACTTCGCCGCCCCGCCGAGGGCGCGCCCTTCGTCGGACTCCTCGTCGAGCACGTAGAGGGCGACGACGGGGCCGCCGTGCGCAATGGCGGCTGTGAGTGCGGGATTGTCTGCGACGCGGAGGTCGTCGCGGTACCAGACGAGGGAAGGCGTGGCCATCCCGTCAGCCTATGACGGGGTGTCGAGACCCCGGTTGATCCGGTCCGTGAGGGCCGTGAGGGTTGACAGATCCTCGTCGTCGAGTCCGGTGGACATGACGCGCGAGATCACTTTGACGTGCAGGAGGGCCACCTGGCGGTACAGCGCATACCCCTCGTCGGTGAGTCGGACGATCGTTCCGCGACCGTCGCGCGCATCAGGACATTTCTCGACGAGCCCGCGCTTCATGAGCTTGTCGACGAGGCGGGAGACGCTCGGCTGACTGATGAGCACGAGGTCGTTGATGTCGCGCAGCCGCGCACTGCGATCGTCCTGGCGGGACAGGTTGAACAGCACGTCGTACTCGTTGAGGGAGAGGAGGTCGGTGGGGAACTCGGCCTCGAGCGTGCGCATGACGCCCACCTGGGCGCGGAAGAGCGATTCCCACGCGGTGACCGCCGTCGACGTCGAAGCCATTCGTCCTCATCCTTCCCTCGACATAAGCCTAGGGTTTGCGAGGATCGCTCGTGTGCGCGGCTCGCGTGAGGCCGGGATCGCGCGAGTCCCGGGTCGGCGGCTGGTCAGCGGCTGGTCAGGCGCCGGTAGAGCGCGACGAGTCCCCACGCGCCCACGACGATCCCGACGAGTGCGGTGAGGGGTCCGAGCACAACGGGAGTGACGCCCTGGCCGACGATCGTCGACGCGCCGGACAGCCCGAGCACGGCGAGCAGGAGACCCCCGGCGATGAGAAGCAGGCCGATTCCGAAGGCGATCGCCCCACCGGCGTCCCGCAGGATCGTGATGCCGCTCTCGTCGTCTCGTGGTTCCGCCATGCCTTCAGGCTACGCGGAGAGGCGAGGACCACGCAGAAGGGGCCGGTCGGAGAGGCTTCCGACCGGCCCGTTACCCCTTGCACCAAGAGTGTCCTGCAATCACATTCGCGGGAGCCGCCACAGCAAAACAACTTCCGCTCCATGAATATATAACGGAACGGTAACGGCGGCTAGTGCTCCATGGAAAAACTTCAGACCGTTCTCAGAAAGCACCGGTGCATGCGTGCCGCGCCACGACCGCAAGGTCCCCTCGTGGCAGTCCGAGTAGGGGATCATGGGGACGATCGGAAGGACGCCACCATGAGAAACCCGTTCGGGCATTCGCACGACAAGGCCCGCATCGACGTCACCACGGTGAAGGCCGACGGCTACGGCCCCATGCCGATCGTGCGCATCAACGCGTTCAGGATGGGGCTCCTCGGCGGACTGGGTGTGCTGCTCGCCCTCGTGATCGGCAGCATCGTCACCCAGCTGTCGACGGTGCTCGTCTACGTCGGGCTCGCGCTGTTCCTCGCGCTCGGCCTCGACCCGCTCGTGTCGCTCATCGAGAAGAAGCTGCCGCGACCGGCCGCCATCGCGATCGTCGTCCTCGGGGCGCTCCTCGCCGTGGCGGGGATCCTCTTCGCGATCATCCCGATCCTCGTCCAGCAGACCGCGAACCTCATCAACGAGATCCCCGGATACGTCGACGACATCCTCGCGAGCGACTGGTACGGGAACCTCGAGAACATGTTCGGCGATGGCTTCCAGGATGCCGTCAACAGTGCCCTGTCGTTCATCCAGGACCCGAGCAACCTCCTCTCGATCGGCGGCGGGATCGTCGCCGTCGGCGCGGGGGTCGCCTCGGGGATCACGGCGGTCACGATCGTCACGATCCTCACGCTGTACTTCCTCGGCTCGCTGCGCAGCATGAAGCGCGCGCTGTACCGCTTCGTCCCCGCCTACCGTCGCGAGGCGTTCGCGGACGTCACCGACCAGGTGACGGGGGCCGTCGGCCGCTACGTCATGGGCCAGGTGAGCCTTGCCCTCGTCAACGGAATCCTGAGCTTCATCTTCCTCTCGATCATCCAGGGTCCGCTCCCGGCCCTCCTCGCGCTGCTCGCCTTCATCGGATCGCTCATCCCGCTCGTCGGAACGCTGTCGGCGTCCATCGTCATCACGGCCCTGTGCTTCTTCAACTCGCCGACGACGGCGCTCGTCGCTGGCATCTACTACCTGATCTACATGCAGATCGAGGCGTACGTGCTGAGCCCGCGGATCATGAACAGGGCCGTTTCGGTACCGGGCGCCGTCGTGGTGATCGCGGCCGTGGCCGGTGGAGCCCTCGGCGGCGTGCTCGGCGCGCTCGTGGCCATCCCGATCGCGGCCTCGGCCATCATCATCATCCAGAAGGTCGTCTTCCCCAGTCAGGACGCGAAGACATCACCTCCACCGGTCGCCGCTTCGTAGAATCGCCGGAGTGCCCGTTTCCACGTGAGGACTGTGAATGATCGAGGATGACCTCATCCCGTCGGTGACCCCGTACCAGGCCATCGGTATTCCGATCGCCCTCCTCGCGGCGGTGCTGCTCGCCCTCGGCACGCACTATCAGTCGAAGGGTGTGGGGAAGGCCTCGACCGTCGGGGAGGGGTTCGGCATCCGGCAGCTCCCGTTGCTGCTCAGGCGTCCGTCGTGGCTCATCGGCACTCTCCTGCTCGGATCCGCCGTCGTGCTGCAGCTCACGGCCCTCGGCTTCGCGCCGCTCATCGTCGTGCAGCCTCTCGGCGCGATCGCCCTCGTCATCACGGCGCTCCTCGGCGCCATGGAGGCGAAGCGCGGTCTCGACCGCGTCGAGATCCGATCGATCGCGCTGTGCGTAGGCGGCATCGCGATCTTCGTCACGGCCGCCGCGATCTTCGCCCACGAGGAACCGATCCGCGAGCCGCAGCTGCTCATCATCCTGGGGCTCCTCGTCGTGGTCTACGCCGTGGCCGTCTTCCTCTACGCCAAGCGTCACTCCACGCTGCGCGCCCCGTTCTACATCGTCGCGGCCGGTGTGCTCTACGGCTTCGTCGTGACCCTTGCGAAGGTCGTCATCAACCGCGTGATCACCGGCAACTTCGAGTGGCTCTCGATCGTCTGCATCATCGCGCTCGGAGCGACTCTCGGGCTCGGCGTGTTCTTCGTGCAGAAGGCGTACCTCTCCGGCAAGGCGTCACTCGTCGTCGCAGGACTCACGGTGATCGACCCGATCGTCGCCGTGGGCCTCGGCATCGTCGTGCTGGGTGAGGCGGCCGCCGCCCCCTTCTACGCGATCATCATCTTCCTGCTTGCGGGGGCGATGGCGGGCTACGGCGTGTGGACCCTCGCCCGCCACGGCGATGCGGAGCATCGCGACGTCGTGTGAGCTGCTCGGTGTTCGTCGGAGCTCCTCGTCCGGAACCGGACGATCCCCATCCGATGGGCCCCGAATGTGCCCCATGTAGGGGACGTGGACGCGACGTTCCTCGGAAGTTCACGGAAATCGTGGCTGATTCGTGAGATGTTCGCGTGACGTCGTGCCCTCCCGCCGCTTACCATAAATGGATGGTCTCCGCCGCTTCGTCGGCGTGTGTTAGGGGAATCAACGTGGTGGAAAAGCTCGAATGGGCGCCGGCTGAGCCGGCACGCAAGAAGAGGCATCTCGGGCTGTGGCTCGGGATCCCGGGTGGCGTGCTCGCCGTCGCAGCGACGGTCGCGTCGCTCGTGCTCGTCGCGCCGGGGGTGAGCGCCGCGGGGGCAGACATGGGCTTCCGCACGAGCGCGCTTGCAGCGCACTCCGTCTCCGAGTCCCTCGCGTCCCTCGAGGTCACCCTCGTGGACGACGGCGGTGACGTCACGCTCACGGGCGCCGATCTCGGCCTGACCGTCGACGCAGAGGCCGTCGCGCAAATGGCGCACGATCAGCACCCGCTGTGGAACGTGACCAGTTGGAACGCCGGTTCGCTCCCACTGGATGTGCAGATCGACGAGGCCACCGCCACTGCTGCGCTCGAGAGCGCCGTCCCCGACCTCTACGTGGAGCCGACCGACGCCGGCGTCTCCTTCGACGACGGGTCGAAGACCTACACGGTCGTCGATGCGGTCACCGGGACGGGCGTGGACGTGGAGGCGCTCGCCACGAGCATCTCCGCCGCGCTGACGGATGGCGGCGACGCCGTCACGGTCACACCGGTCACGAGTTCCATCGACGCGGCGATCACCACGGCGACGGCCCAGGCCGAGGTCGACTCCCTCAACACGATGATCGCCGAAGCGGGCTTCTACATCGACGGTGAGAAGACCGTGGGCCTCGACCCGGCCACTGTGGCGTCGTGGCTCACGGTCGCCCCGGAGGGTGACGCGTTCACCGTGACGGTCGACCGCGCGGCCCTCGACGAGGTGGTCCGTCCCCTGCGTGAGACGGTCAACCGTGACGCGGTCGACGAGCGCATCGTCACCGACTCCGCCGGCAAGCACCTGCGTACGATCCAGGAGGGCCAGGACGGCTGGCAGCTCGCGACGCTCGACGGTGTCGCCGACGGCTTCGCCGAGAGCCTCGCGTCCGGCAACGGCGCCTACGAGCTGGACGTGGAGGTGCAGACCTCGAAGACGATCGAGCTCTACCGCCGAATCGACGTCGACAAGAGCGACGGTGTGACGCGTCTCTACGAGAACGAGAAGCTCGTGGCGACCTACGCGATGGCGATCGGCAAGCCGGCGACGCCGACGGACAACGGCAACTTCCGGGTGTACGCGCAGCTCACCAAGCAGGACATGGGATGCGTCACCGGCTACAGCTACTGCACGAAGAACGTCCCGTGGGTCACCTACTTCAACGGCGACCAGGGCCTCCACGGCACGTACTGGCACAGCAACTTCGGTGCAGGGGCGATGATGAGCCACGGTTGCGTCAACCTCCCCATCAGCGCCGCTGAGGCCGTCTACCGCTTCGCCCAGGTCGGCACCGAGGTCTCCGTCCACAACTGACGCGGGGCGCGAGCGTCCACGACTGACGCGGGGCGCGAGCGTTCAGGACTGACGCGGGTCGCGAGGGTTCAGGAGTGACGCGGGGTCGCGAGGGCCCACGATGGGGGCTGACGCGATACTCGAGGCCGAACAACGCAGAACGCGGCAGGACCCGAGGGGTCCTGCCGCGTTGCGTTGTTCCGGCTCTAGAAGAGGTCGGGTGACGGGGTCGACGCGTGACGGATCGACACGTCTGCGTGACGGTCGAAGCGGTAGCCGACGCCGCGCACCGTGCGAACGATGTCCTCGTAGCGGCCGAGCTTCGATCGCAGGCGACGCACGTGCACGTCGATCGTGCGCTCGTTGGGGATGCCGTCCTCGTCGGTCGCGCTCCACAGGGAGTCGATGAGCTCGCTGCGACCCACGGTACGTCCCTCGCGCAGCACGAGGAACTGCAGGAGCTCGAACTCCTTGTAGGTGAGCTGAGCCACCTCGTTGTCGAGAACGACGCGCTTGCGCGAGATGTCGATGACGACGCCGGCGTGCGCACGGTCGAGCTCCGTCGTCTCCTCGTCGTCCACGTTGCGGTGGCGGGCGAGGGCGGCGGGCTCCTGAAGGGCGAGACGCACCACGTCCACGTCACGACCCCCGACGCCTTCCGGTGCGAGGGCGACGGCCGCGTAGGTCTCCGACGCGGGGACGAGGTCGGCTGCGAGGGCCTTGAGAGCCTGCACGAGCGCACCGAGATCGGTGCCCGCGGCGGCGGCCTTGGCCTCGTCGACGCCGACGTAGAGGACGAAACCGCGCGCCTCGGCTCCGGCGGGGACGGCGCTCAGGCGGCGGGACGGCTGGCGTTCGAGCTGCTGCTCGAAGGAGGGGTGCGCGTCGATGTGGGCGAGAGTCATGAGAGAAGTCCTTGATGATGAGGTGTTCGACCTGTCGAACCGAGCGTCGTCACCTGCTGGTGAGGCTCGGGAGCCGCAGAGCGGCTCGAGGGTGTCGGACCTGCCCCGAGAGGGCGAGTGGCTCGACGGCGGACCCGGAAGCGGATCCACGGAGGCCCGGCGTGTGGCCGGACGGCGAGTGGCGCGGGATCAGCGGCACATTCGACAACAGGTGGCGACGCGGCCGGCCATCATCATGCCGGCAGTCCGATGAGGCTCGAAGGAGCTCAGGACATACGCGTTGTCAGTCATGTGGATGATTAAACACAGCGGCGTGGATGTGTGTCAATTCATTGCACAAGGTGACGAAAGATTGCGTCAGAGCGCAGGTTCTGCGATCAGGATGGCGCGATGCGAGGATTCTGCGATAGGCCGGAAGCGGCCGCGCTCAGCGTGAAGGTCCTTCGCTTGCGGATCCGGAGTCGAGGAGAACTCTCGGAGGGTCAGACGAGGCCGTACAGGCGGTCGCCTGCGTCGCCCAGTCCGGGCACGATGTAGCCGTTCTCGTTGAGACGCTCGTCGAGCGAACCGAGCACGATGGTGACGTCGCGCCCTTCCGTCGCCTTCTCGAGCGCCGCGACGCCCTCAGGGGCGGCGAGGAGACAGATGGCGGTGACGTCGACCGCTCCACGATCGAAGAGGAACTCGATAGCGGCTCCGAGGGAACCACCCGTGGCGAGCATGGGATCGAGGACGAAGCACTGACGGTCAGAGAGGTCGTCGGGGAGGCGCTCGGCGTACGTCGTCGGCTCGAGGGTCTCCTCGTTGCGCACCATGCCGAGGAAACCCACCTCGGCCGTGGGCAGGAGCTTCACCATGCCGTCGAGCATGCCGAGGCCGGCGCGGAGGATGGGCACGACGAGCGGGCGGGGCCGGCTGATCTCGAGGCCCTCCGTCTCGGTCACGGGCGTCTCGATCGTGACCGTCTCGGTCCGGACGTTCCGCGTGGCCTCGTAGGCGAGCAGCGTGACGAGCTCTTCGGTGAGCGCCCGGAAGACGGGAGCTGGCGTCCTCTTGTCCCGCAGCACGGTGAGCTTGTGGGTGATGAGGGGGTGGTCGGCAACATGCACTCGCATAGGCTCTAACCTACCGGTTCACCTCGTCGCGGAAGGATGCACATCGTGACGGTCGACGAGCAGGTGCGCGCGGCGATGAGTGTGGCCCTCTCGGAGGCCTCCTCCGCGCTCGTGACAGGCGATGTGCCCGTCGGAGCCGTCGTGATCGACGCCGACGGACGCACGATCGGGCTCGGCCGGAATCGCAAGGAGGCGGAACACGATCCCACCGCCCACGCGGAGCTGCTCGCGATCCGGGAGGCCGCGGCCGCCACGGGCGACTGGCGGTTGGAGGGCGCCACCCTCGTCGTCACGCTCGAGCCGTGCGTCATGTGCGCCGGCGCCATCGTCGCGGCTCGCGTCGAGAGGCTCGTGTTCGGGGCGTGGGACGACAAGGCCGGAGCTGCCGGGTCGGCCTTCGATCTCGTGAGGGACCGCCGACTCAACCACCGCGTCGAGGTGTTCGGGGGAGTCGAGGAGGAGAAGTGCTCGCGGCTGCTCACCCGGTTCTTCCGCGGTGAGCGGCCGCTCGAGCCCTGAGCCCCTCGAGCCCTGAGCCCCTCGAGCCCTGAGCCACCGAGCCCGGAGCCAGCGAGCCCGGGGCCCTCGAGCCCCGGGCCCTCGCGTCAGGACGAGGAACCGTCCGTCGACCCGTCGTCTCCCGGGAGCTCGCCGCTTCCGTCCTGGCTCGGGGGCTGCGGCAACTGCCCACCACCCGGCATCATCTGCTCCGAGAACTGGCCGGGCCCCGGTCGGAGCGACGTCCCGACGGCGACCCCTCCTCCGAAGGCGCCGCCGAGGAGCACGAGGGCTCCCACGACGATGCCCGTGATCGCGAGTGCCTTCCTACGCTTCCGGGGCGAGGGTGGGGCCGGTGTCGGCCAGGGCGGGGTGCTCTGCTCGGAGTATCCCTGGCCCGGGTACGCCTGGCCGGGGTACGGCTGGCCGGGGTACGCCTGGCCTGTCTGCGCCTGAGCCGTGTGCGCCTGTGGGTCGTTCGCCTGGGCGCTCTGGCCCTGGGCGCTCTGGCTCTGGGCGTCGGGGGCCGCTACCGGCTCACCGTGAGTCGGCGAGCCATGGACCTCGGTGTCCTGCGCCGGGCGATCCGACTGTGCGCGGGTGTCGTCATCGCCGCCGATGCGGCTGGTGTTCGTCGTCATGTTGTCCTCCGTGTGATGGGGTCGGAGAACATCGTGAGCGCTGCGGCTATGAGCGGCCTATCGGGTCGCCGACAGGTCGCCAGGCATCCCCTCTGCGTTCGCCCTCACGGGAGGCAGGCCGTCGAGGAACTCCCCGAACATCCGGCGAGAGGCTGCGGTGGCCGCTTCGAGGTGGGCTGCGCCCTCGGCCCGAAGCCACTCGGGGTCGACGCCTTCCGTCGCGAGGCTCCCGAGGCCCTCGGCGATCCATCTGTCGAACATCGACGGGGTGAGCTCCGGATGGAACTGCACCGCGAAGGCGGTGGCGCCGACCGAGAAGGCCTGGTTGCTGTAGCGTCCGGTGCTCGCGAGCGACGAGATCGACGGCGGAAGCGTGAACGTGTCCCCGTGCCACTCGCAGACGGGCACGCCGACGACGTGGCGGAGCGGCGAGGACAGCCCGGCATCAGAAGGCTCGACGACGGCGAAGCCGATCTCCGACCCGGCGGCCCCACGGTGCACCGATCCTCCGGCTGCTGCGGCCATGATCTGGGCCCCGAAACAGATCCCGAGCGTCGGAGCCTCCCGCTCGAGCCGGTCGCGAACGAGGTCGAGCTCGGGGGCGATGTAGTCGTGGTCCTCGTACACGGCGTGCTCCGAGCCGAGCACCACCACGAGGTCCCACGATTCGTGCGCCGCGGCGGTGACGGACGCGGCCGTCGCGTCGATGACGGTCACGTCGTAGCCGCGCTCGACGAGGACGGGCTCGAGGTTTCCCAGCCCGCCCGCATCGAAGTGTCGGATCGCGAGAGCCCGCATCATGCGGAGGCGACGAGGATGGAAGCGGCGAGCGGCGAGCGAGGAGCGACGTCCAGGAGGGCAGCCACCCCATCGATGGGTTCGCCGAGAGGCGAGGCGAGCTGCGCGCCCGGCGCCTCGGTGGCGAGCGCGGCGGCGAGCGCCCCCTTCATGAGGGCGGAGCGGGTGACGGGTGCGCCGACGGCGCCGACCCGCGTCGGTGTACCGGGCACCCAGCCCGTGCGCCGGAGGGCCGTCGTGGCGGAGTGCGCCAGTTCGGCTGCCGCAGCGCGCACGACGCGCAAGGCCACGACGTCGCCGGCCGCGGCCGACTCGATCACCGTCCGTGCGAAGGAGGCGACGATCGAGACCCGTCGCTCGTCACCCTGGATCACCATGTAGAGCTCGTCGAGGGCACCGAATCGGTCGCGCGCCGCCGCTTCGAGGACCGTCGGCTCTCCGCGTCCGTCGAACGCGCGCATGGCGGCATCGAGCCCGCTCCGGCCGATCCAGAACCCGCTCCCGACATCTCCGACGAGGTACCCCCATCCGTCGACCTTCGCCACGGAGGTCTCGGAGACCGCGAGGATCACGACCCCGGTGCCGACGGCGAGCATCGCGCCCGTCGCCGTACCGTTCGCCGCGAGGTAGCCGCTCACGGAGTCGTGCGCGAGTGCGACCCGCCGAACCCCGAGGGGAGCGACAGCGGCGAGGAGCACGTCGGGCCGGGAGGCCGCCGGCGTGAGGCCGGAGAGCCCGAGCGCGAGTTCCCCGACGGGACGGCCGGAGCGCTCGCTCAGCTCGGTCGCGAACGCGGCCACTTGCGGGAGGATCGGGCGGTCCGTGAGGACTCCCGGTGCCTCGTGTTCCTCGAGCACGGCACCGCTCGGGTCCGTCAGGCGCAGCCGTGTGCCGGTCTGCCCACCGTCGACGGCGAGTCTGTTGCCGGTCATGCGCCGACCTCCTCGTCGTCCGTGCTGAGCACCGTGCGGAGCCAGAGCGCGGCGAGGGCGTCGTGCCCCTCCGGCGTGGGATGGACGCCGTCCTCGGCGAGTGAGGGGGCTCCCCTCTCCGCAGCGAGCCGGCCGAGCTCGACGTCGGCGGGCACGAGCACGGCGTCGAACTCGGCTGCGAGCGCCCGGACGGCCTCGATCTTCGGATCCAGGTCCTCTCGCCACATCTTCTGCGCGCGCAGCACCGGGAGGACGAACGGCTCGACGAGCACGAGGGCGAAGCCTGCCTCTCTCGCGGCCGTGAGCAGCGTGCGGTAGCGGGAGGTGAAGTCCTCGACGCTCGTCTCGTCGTGGTCGTCGTAGCGACGCCAGGTGTCGTTGATCCCGACGAGGATCGAGAGGACATCGGGGCGGTGCGCGAGGACATCGTCGGAGAGACGCGCGAGGAGGTCCACGACCCTGTCGCCGCCGACACCCGTGTTCACGACGTCCACGCCGTCGAACTCCCGAGAGTCGGCGAGTCGTCGGACGTAGCCGTCCCCGAGCCCGTCGCCGACGCCGTCGCGCCGACCGGCGTCGGTGATGCTGTCACCGGTGAAGAGCACGCGCGTGCCGTGTCCGATCGTGATGGCCATCGTTGGTGTCGTCTCCTCGTCGATGAGGCGGCGCTCGCCGCCACCGAGTCACGATATCGCCTCCTGGCCCCTCCACGCGGCCGGAGGGGGCCGCGTCTCTAGGATGGAGGAATGGCTACCCCGACGAGACTTCCCCGCATCGCGATCCTCGGAACCGGCTCGATGGGGGGTGCCATCCTGACGGGTCTCGTGCGGCCAGAGGTCGAGGTCGACGGCGGCATCACCGTGACGAACCGTTCACGCGAGAAGGCCGAAGCCCTTGCGCAGCTTCCCGGGGTCACGTCGCTCGCCCTCTCGGACGATCCGGACGCGAACCGGCGAGCGGCGGCGGGGGCCGCCATCGTGCTCGTCGCGGTCAAGCCGGCGATGGTGCCCGATCTTCTCCGCGAGATCGCCGACGTCCTCGCGCCGGGAACGATCGTGGTGAGCGTCGCCGCCGGGGTCACCGTCGCGACGTTCGAAGAGATCCTGCCGGAGCACGTCTCCGTCATCCGCTCCATGCCGAACACCCCGTCGATCGTCGGGCGCGGTCTCGCCGGCGTCTCGGCCGGTTCGCGCTCGAGCGCCGAGGACCTCGCCGTGGTGCGTTCCGTCTTCGAGACCGTCGGAGCGGTGCTCGAGGTGCCCGAGTCGAAGCTCGACGCCCTCAGCACCATCTCGGGCTCGGGCCCCGCCTACGTGTTCTACCTGATCGAGGAGTTCACGCGCACCGCCATCGGGAAGGGCTTCACGCCGGAAGAGGCCGACCTCCTCGTGTCGCAGACGTTCCTCGGAGCGGCCGAGCTCCTCGTCTCGTCCGACAAGACGGCTGAGGAGCTGCGCATCCAGGTGACGAGTCCGAAGGGGACGACCGAACGGGCCATCGCAGTGCTCGAGGCGGCGGGACTGGAGCGCACCTTCACGGAGGCGACGGACGCGGCGCTCGCCCGCTCCCGCGAACTCGCCGCCCCCACCCCCTCCTGACCCCCCTCCAATACCCCAAAAAGATTCGGATGCAGCACGAAATTCGATGCTGTATCCGAATCTTTTTGGGGTGAGAGACGGGGTCAGGAGTCGAGCGCGGCGAAACGTTCGATGTCGGCCGAGGTGCCGGAGACGATGATGAGGTCGTGGTTCGACACGACGGTGTCCGCCGTGGCATAGGTGAACGGCTTTCCCGGGCTCTTCACACCGACGACCGTGATGCGGTGCTTCGTCCGCACACCGCTCTCCGTGAGGTTCAGGCCGCGGATCGGCTTCGGCGGATACATCTTCACGAGGACGAAGTCGTCGTCGAACTGGATGAAGTCGAGCATGCGCCCGCTCACGAGGTGGGCGACGCGCTCCCCGGCTTCGGCCTCGGGGTAGATCACGTGGTTGGCTCCCACACGGGCGAGGATCTTGCCGTGCGACTGCGAGACGGCCTTCGCCCAGATCTGGGGGACTTTGAGGTCGACGAGGTTCGCGGTGATGAGCACGCTCGCCTCGATGGACGAACCGACCGCGACGACCGCGATCGAGAACTCCTGCGCGCCGATCTGCTTGAGGGCCTCGATGTTGCGGGCGTCTGCCTGCACCGTGTGGGTGATGCGCTCAGACCACTTCTGGACGAGACCCATGTCCTCGTCGATCGCGAGAACCTCGCGGTCGAGGCGGTCGAGCTCGCCGGCGCATGCCGCTCCGAAACGGCCGAGGCCGATCACGAGGACGGGTGCGTCGTGCTTGATGCGATCAACCAACGATCGGCCTCTCCTCTGGGCGTCTGAACAGCTTCGATCTCTGACTCGCGGCCACGGCGGCTGCGAGTGTCACTGTACCAACGCGCCCGAGGAGCATCGTCATCGCGAGCACCACCTTGCCCGACTCGGGGAGGTCGCCCGTGAGGCCGGTCGAGAGCCCCACGGTACCGAACGCAGAGATGACGTCGAAGAGCACGTAGTCGAGCGGAGCATTCGTGATGTGGAGGAGGGTCACCGTGGAGAGAGCGACGATCGTCGCGCCCCAGAGCACGACGCTCACGGCCACGCGCGAGACGTCGCCGGGGATGCGGCGCCCGAACGCCTCCATGTCCGGGTTGCCCTTCGCCTCGGCGACGGCGGAGAGGAACAGGACGGCGATCGTCGTCACCTTGATGCCCCCGCCGGTCGACGCGGACCCGCCTCCGATGAACATGAGCATGTCGGCGACGAGGAGGCTCGAGCCGTTGAGATCGGGGATCTCGATGGTCGCGAACCCGCCGGACCTCGTCATCATCGAGAGGAACAGCGACTGGAAGACCGTGTCGGAGGCGTTGAGGGTCCCGAACGTCTTCGGATTGTCGTACTCGAGGACGATGAAGGCGACGGCCCCGAGTACGAGGAGCAGGAGCGTCGTGACGACCGTGAGCTTCACGTGCAGCGACCACAGCCGCGGGCGCAGGAGCTGCTTCTGGAGTGCGTAGATCACCGGGAAGCCGACGGCGCCGAGGAACACGCCGATCATGAGGATGGAGAGGAACCAGTAGTCGTTCTCGAACCGGGCGAGTCCTTCGGCGTTCGGGGTGAATCCCGTGTTCGTGAAGGCCATGGCCGAGTAGTAGAAGCTGTTCCAGATGGCGTCCCAGAGGGGGATCCCGTCGATGAGCATGCGTGGGAAGAGCAGAGCCGCGACTCCCGCTTCGATGACCACGAGGCTGAGCGCCACGGTCACGAGGAGGTTTCCGACCTCGCCGAGGCGCACCGCCTGGCTCTCGGAGACGGGACCGTGGTGCGCCCGCATCGGGTTGGAGTCGCTCGCTGCCATGAGCTTCGCGCGCAGGCCGAGCTTTCGTGAGATCGCGAGGCCCAGGATGGAGGCGAGCGTGAGCACGCCGACGGCGCCGATCTGCACGCCGACGTAGATGAAGATGTGGCCGACCAGGGACCAGTGGGTCGCCATGTCGACCGTCGCGAGACCCGTCACGCAGATCACGGAGACCGCGGTGAAGAACGCGTCGGCCAGGTCCGTGCGCTCCCCGGCGACCGTCGCGGCCGGCATGCTGAAGAGCAGAGTGAACACCAGGATGAGGAACGTGAACACGAGGATCGCGAACCGCGACGGGGAGCTCCCGGTGAAGTCGTTCACCCGGTCGCGCACGCCGGCCCAGAAAGACCGGTGCGCGATCGGGGAGCGACGGAGGTCGCCCTTGAGTGCCATGGGTGCTCCCGGTGCGTGGATTCGGCTCGGAGCCGAGCGAAACGAATGTCATGGTACTCCGTCTCTCGACTCACTAGCCTGGTGGGATGGCCGATATCTTCACCGTGATCGCTGACCCCACGCGTCGCGACATCCTCCAGGTGCTGCTCGACGGGTTCGAGCCGGGGATCGAGGGTGTGCAGCCCGGCACGAGCGTCTCGGAGATCGTGGCCCAGCTCGGGCTCAGTCAGCCCACGGTGTCGAAGCACCTCAAGGTGCTGCGGGAGGCCGGCCTCGTGTCCGTGCGGGAGGAGGGGCAGCACCGCTTCTACAGCCTCGATTACACGCCCCTCGAGTCGGTGGAGGACTGGTTGATCCCGTTCCTCAGCGCGGATTTCGATCCCGCGGAGCAGGCGAGGCAGATGGTCGCGAGCCTCCCGGACCAGGCGCGCCACGTGGCCGATGCGATCGGACATTCGCTCGCCGACACGACGCACCGGGTCACGTCGGCTGTGCAGGCTGTCGGCAAGAAACTGCGGCCCTGAGGGCTGGTCCCTTCGATGGTCCCCCGCGTTTGGGAGCGTGGCTTTCCCGCGCGCCGCTTACTAAGGTGATCATCATTCACATCGGTCGCTCCCGCACCTGGGAACGGCTTTCTCCGTCGTCCGGCGGATCCGATGTCCTGGGGAGGCCCTCTTGAGCAACGAACTGTCCGACGCACGCTTCCTCACGGTCGCCGAAGTCGCCGACATGATGCGGGTCTCGAAGATGACCGTCTACCGTCACGTCCACTCGGGGGAGCTGCCGGCGATCCGCTTCGGGCGCTCGTTCCGCGTGCCGGAGTCCGCGGTGCTCGCGGTCCTGAACAACCCTGTCATCGGTTCGGCCTCGGACCTCGGCGAGCATTCCGCCTGAGTCCCTGCCTGCTCGGGATCAGAGCGCGTCGAGTGCAGCAGGATCGCTGACGAGTCGGCGTGCGCTCTCGTGAGCGACACGCGTAGGTCGACTCTGGAGATCGTCGATCCCGCGTCGGACGAATTCTCGATGGACGCGCCCGCTCACCTCGAAAAGCCAGACGTGCGGCAGGTCTCCGAGAAAGGGTCGCACCTCGTGTCCGTGCGAGTGCGGAAGGGCGTGGAGCAGGTGGTATCCGGAGATCGGCAGGCCGGCGCGGGTTCGGAGGTCGGCCGGCGCCGAGAGGAAACCGACGACGTCCAGTTCGTCGAGAGCGTCGATGAGTCGCTGGGACACGATCTTGTAGCCGGCGCCGTTCGCCGCGATCATGTCGCCCATGAGCATGCCGCCGAGGAGGGGCTCGAACCACAGGGCGAACGGAGCGGAGTCGAATCCGCCGTCCGAGACGAGATCGTCCTCGTCGCGACCGTCGGGGAGGCGGAAGTCTGCGGGCCCCGTCCGTCCCATCCATGCGCTCTGCACCTGAAGACGCGACCTCCCGTGGTCAGCGCCCAGTACCCACCAATCGTCGATGTCATCGACCACGGTGATCCCCCGATCCCTTGGTCTTTCGATCATGGCCTGCGAAGCGGAGGGTCGGTAGTCGGATGTTTGGGGGACACGGCAACATAGTGGATGACGGCGCACCGGTCAGTCACCGGATCTCGCCCGAACGGACCTGTGCGCAGCATGCAGTTGCATCGGCTAGACTGTCCCGAGGCATTTTCCCGGTCGCGGTTGTCGCGGCCCTTTCCGATCTTCAGTGAGGTACCCGTGGGTTCTGTTATCAAGAAGCGCCGCAAGCGTATGGCGAAGAAGAAGCACCGCAAGCTGCTTCGTAAGACCCGCCACCAGCGCCGCAACAAGAAGTAGAGTCGCGCGCGTCGAACGAGCGTCAGGCCGAATGGCCTGGCGCTTTTTGGCGTTCGTCCACTCCGGCCTGATCGTAGAAAGTTTGGATACCCGAACATTGTAAATCGATCAGCCGAACATTAGGATGAACTCATGCCATCCCCGGTTCCACGTACGACAGCGTTCCGACGCCGGCCGTCGTTCCGTGGCAGACGTGTTCGGCGACGCGCGGCGCTCCCGGGGGCGGCCCTCGTGCTCGTCCTGCTTGCCGGATGCGCTCCGGCGCCAGAGGCGGACGACCGGCCCGTCGTCGTCACGACGTTCACGGTGCTCGCCGACATCGCCCAGAACGTCGCGGGTGGGCATCTGCGGGTCGAGTCGATCACCAAGGTCGGGGCCGAGATCCACGGCTACGAGCCGACCCCCGGGGACGTGCGGGTCACGGCGAACGCCGACCTCATCCTCGACAACGGACTCGGGCTCGAATCGTGGTTCGAGCGCTTCGTCGGCGAGCTCGACGTGCCCCACACCGTGGTGAGCGATGACGTGGACCCCATTCCGATCGCGTCGGACGCGTATGCCGGCCGGCCGAACCCTCACGCGTGGATGTCTCCGCTCGAGGCGAGGGACTACGTCGATGCGATGGTCGCGGCGTTCGCCGACCTGGACCCGGCGCACGCCGCCGACTTCCGTGCGAACGGCGACGCGTACAACGTGAAGCTCGACGAGGTGCACGACGAGCTGGCCGCCGGACTCGAGTCGCTTCCTCCCGGTCAGCGGGCGCTCGTGACATGCGAGGGAGCGTTCTCCTATCTCGCCCGGGACGCAGGGCTCACCGAGGCCTACTTGTGGCCGGTCAACGCCGAGCAGCAGTCGACACCTGGCCAGATAGCCGACGTGATCGATTTCGTGAAGGAGAATGACGTCGCCGCCGTCTTCTGCGAGTCGACGGTCTCGGACTCCGCGATGCGGCAGGTGGCCGGTGCGACCGGTGCCGACTTCGGGGGAGTGCTCTACGTGGACTCCCTGTCGCTTCCCGACGGCCCCGTACCGACCTATCTCGATCTCCTGCGGCACGACGTCCGCACGATCGTGGCCGGACTGTCGGGAACGGGAGGCGACTCGTGAGCGGGCGGCTGGAGCCGGCCCCGAGCCGCGACGCCGCTCTCGAGCTCCGCGACGTCACCGTCCGGTACGGCGACGTCGTCGCGCTGGAGGGCGTCCACCTCTCGATCGCTCCCGGTCGCATCTGCGGTGTCGTGGGCATGAACGGCTCGGGCAAGTCCACCCTCTTCAAGACGGTGATGGGTCTCGTGACTCCGGACTCCGGGAGCGTCGCGGTCGCCTCCCTCGCGCCGACTGCGGCGCGAAAGCGCGGCCTCGTCGGCTACGTGCCGCAGAACGAGGATGTGGACGGCCAGTTCCCCGTGAGCGTCGCCGACGTCGTCATGATGGGGCGCTACGGGCGGATGGGCTTCTCGAGGCGACCGCGAGCGGCCGACCATGCCGCCGTCGCTGAGGCGCTCGACCGGGTGGAGCTCACGGAACTCGCCGACCGGCAGATCGGACGGCTCTCGGGCGGGCAGCGGAAACGTGCGTTCGTGGCCCGCGGAATCGCGCAGGGTGCGGACATCCTGCTGCTCGACGAACCGTTCGCGGGTGTCGACAAGCGCTCGGAGGCCACCATCAGTCGTCTCCTCCGCGAGCTCGCGGAGGACGGCCGCACGATCGTCGTCTCGACGCACGACCTGCGGGCGCTCCCCGCGCTGTGCGACGAAGCGGTGCTGCTCCTGAGGCGGGTGCTCGCGCACGGGGATCCGCGCGACGTGCTGCGTCCGGAGCAGCTCGCTCGTGCATTCGGACTCGACGTGCTCGCGGAGGAGGGCTGACATGGCCGGTCTCGACGGATTGCTCGGGCTGCTCCTCGAGCCGCTCCAGTTCGACTTCATGGTGCGAGCCCTCGCCGCGACGGTCGTCGCCGCCGTCGTCTGCGCCCTCCTCAGCTGCTGGCTCGTCCTCATCGGCTGGTCGCTCATGGGGGACGCGGTGTCGCATGCCGTGCTCCCCGGTGTCGTCCTCGCCTACATCGTCGGTGCGCCCTTCGCGATCGGCGCCCTCGTGTTCGGCTTCCTCGCCGTCGCCCTCATCGGGGTCGTGCGCGACACGAGCAGGGTGAAGGAGGACGCGGCGATCGGCATCGTGTTCACGACGCTGTTCGCGCTCGGACTCGTGCTCGTGTCGGTGACGCCGAGCCAGACCGATCTCGGCCACATCGTATTCGGGAACGTGCTGGGGATCGGCACGGGCGATCTGGTGCAGATCGTCGTCCTCGGCGGCGTCGCCGCCGCCGTGCTGCTCGTGAAGCAGCGCGACCTGACGCTATTCGCGTTCGATCCGACGCACGCCCACGCGATCGGCCTCTCACCTCGACTGCTCGGGGCCGTGCTGCTCGGGGTGCTGGCGCTCACGTCGGTCGTGGCGCTGCAGACGGTCGGCGTGATCCTCGTCGTCGCGATGCTCATCATCCCGGGTGCCACGGCGTATCTCCTGACCGATCGGTTCTCCGCGATGCTCGTGATCTCCCCGTCGATCGCGGCTGCGGCGGCCGTCGCGGGGATATACGCGAGCTACTTCCTCGACGTCGCGCCCGGCGGAATGGTGGTGCTCGCTCACGGCGTCGTCTTCGTCATCGTGTTCCTGGCGAGCCCACGGCATGGCGTGCTCGTGGCTGCGGTCCGTCGCCGGCTGCGGCGGCGGGCGGCGGGCCGCATCGCGGTCGCGCCGTAGAATCGCCACCGTGGATCTCGACCGACTGACGCGAATGGCGCAGGATTTCGTCAGTGCCATCTGGAAGTCGGAGGAGTGGAGCGACGCCCCCGCGACGGCAGGCGACATCGCGGCCCGCATGGGGATCGCCACGTCCACGGTGTCGGGCAACCTGAGGAAGCTCGTCGCCGACGGGCTCATCGAGCACGAGCGCTACGGAGCGGTCACCCTCACGGCAGAGGGTCGGGTGGCCGCCGTGCAGATGGTGCGTCGGCACCGGCTTCTCGAGACGTATCTCGTGGAGCGGCTCGGCTATGGATGGGACGAGGTCCACGAGGAGGCCGAGCACCTCGAGCACGCCGCGTCCGAGACGTTCATCGATCGCATCGACCGTGATCTCGGCTTCCCCGTCCGCGATCCCCACGGCGACCTCATCCCGCGGCGGGACGGCCGCGTCGCGTCATCCGATGCCGTCGCGCTCACCGAGCTGGCCGTGGGCGGGACGGGGGTCATCGCACGCATCTCCGACGAGGACCCGGCTCTCTTGCGGTACCTGGCCGGACACGGACTCGGTCTGGATTCACGCGTCTCCGTCCGCGACCGCGTCGACGTCGCCGGTGTGATCGTCCTCGCTCGCGTGGACGACGGATCCGAGACGGTCACCGAGCTCGGTGTGCTCGCGGCTCGGGCGATCTTCGTCCTGCGCGACGAGGACTGACCGCGCGGTCGGGCGCCGGCGGCTGGCTAGGCTGGTGCGATGACCGTCGCCCTCACCCTCATCGGGAAACCGGACTGCCACCTGTGCGACGACGCGCGCGCCGTCGTGGGACGTGTCGTCGCCGATCTGGGTGGGAGCGGGACGGCGCCGGACGTGTCGGTCGAGGAGCTCTCGATCGCCGACGACGAGGCTCTCAGGGAGCGCTACTGGGAGATGATCCCGGTCGTCCTCGTGAACGGTCGGCAGCACTGCTACTGGCGGGTCGACGCCGACCGGCTGACCGCCGCGATCTCGGCCGCCGCGAATATGGAGGAAGACCGATGACCATCCGTCACATCGTGATGTGGACGCTCACCGCGCAGGACGAGGGCACGAAGGCGGCGCACGCCGCGGAGATCGCCTCTCGACTCGGCGCCCTCGTGGGAGTCGTGGAGGAGATCCAGTCGCTCACCGTGTCGACGAACGTCGCGTACCCCGAGCAGAACTCGGACGTGGTCCTGGTCGCGGACTACGCCGACCTCGATGCGCTCGACCGCTACCAGAAGCACCCGGCCCACCAGGAGGCCGCGGCCTTCGTGCGCAGCGTCGTCTCGTCCCGCGCCTCCATCGACTACGCCCTCTGACCCCCCCTCTCACACCAAAAAGATTCCGATACGGCACGGAATTCCATGCTGTATCGGAATCTTTTTGGTGTGGGGTGGTGCGGAGGTCAGGGGAGGAGGCGGGTGGGGCCTCGGAAGAGGTAGGTCGTCTCACGGATGGACTGCTCGCCCAGCAGCAGCATGAGCACGCGCGCGAGGCCCATGCCGAAGCCGCCGTGCGGCGGCACGCCGTAGCGGAAGAAATCGAGGTAGAACCCGAGCTCCTCCGGGTCGAGACCCTTCTCCTTCGCCTGCTCGACGAGCACGTCGACGCGGTGCTCGCGCTGCGCTCCCGTGGAGATCTCGACGCCGTTGAAGATGAGGTCGTAGCTGTTCGTGAGCGACGAATCGCCCTCGTGGCGCATGTGGTAGAACGGCCGGATGCTCGACGCGTAGTCCGTGAGGAACACGAAGTCGTGGCCGAACTCCTCCTTCACGTACGCCGAGATGCGGCGCTCGCCCTCGGGGTCCATGTCGTCGTCGGCGCGGGGCACCTCGTATCCGCGCTCGGCGACGATGCGCTTCGCCTCGGCGAGCGGGATGCGGGGGAACGGCTGTGACGGCACGACGACGTCGAGGTCGAAATGCTCCTTGAGCGCCTCGCCGTGCTTCTCCTTCACCGCGGTGAACGCCGCGACGAGGAGCTCCTCGTGCAGCTGCATGACGTCTTCGTGCGAGTCGATCCAGCTGATCTCGGCGTCCACGCTCGTGAATTCGGTGGCGTGGCGGCTCGTGAAGGAGGGGTCGGCACGGAACGCCGGGCCGATCTCGAACACCTTGCCGAAGCCGGCCGGCTGCGCCATCTGCTTGAAGAACTGCGGGCTCTGGGCCAGGTACGCGGTGGTGTCGAAGTAGCCCACCTCGAAGAGTTCGGCGCGCGACTCGCTCGCAGAGGCCATGAGCTTCGGGGTGTGGAGCTCGATGAAGTCGTTGTCGATCCAGTACTGGCGGAACGCGTGCTCGATCGTGGTCTGCACGCGGAAGATGAGGTTCTGCTTCGGGTTGCGCAGGTCGAGGAAGCGCCAGTCGAGGCGCTTGTCGAGGCTCGAGTCGGCGGCGATCGGGGCCTCCGGCAGCGACTCGGCCACGACGTCGAGCGACTCGACCTTGACCTCGAGCCCGCCGAGCTTGACGCGCTCGTCGTGCTTGAGGGTTCCGGTCACGGTGAGGAAGGACCCGTGCGCGAGAGCGGAGATCGACTCCGTCACCGCGAGGCGCTCAGCGCTCGATGCGTCACCCTCCACGAGTTCGCGGACGGCGGGGTTCACGAGCTGTACGGCGCCCGACTCGTCGCGCAGGACGACGAACTGGACCTTCTTCTGATCGCGGACGGTCTCGACCCATCCGGAAACGCTGACGGGGCCGTCCTCGAGGGCGGCGAGGTTCTTGACGAGGGTGCGGTTGCTCACGGGGGTCAAGCCTACTCGGGGTGGACGCGGGCGGCCGCGGCTGCGGCGAACGTTCAGGCGGCACGAACGTAGAATGATCGGGTGTCTGCCTCCCGGATCCATCTCGTCCGGCACGGCGAGGTCCACAATCCCTCGCGCGTGCTCTACGGACGCATCCCCGGTTTCCGGCTATCGACGCTCGGCGAACGCATGGCCGGGGCCGCTGCGCTCGCTCTGCAGGACGAGCACGCCCCCGTCGCGCGGCTCATCGCCTCGCCGCTGCAGCGCACGCAGGAGTCCGCAGCGCCCGTCGCGACCGCTTTCGGTCTCGACATCGAGACCGACGAGCGCCTCATCGAGCCCCGCAACCACTTCGAGGGGCTCGTCATGGCGAAGGCCGTGCGCAACCCGATCAACTGGTTCGCGCTCCGGAATCCCCGGCTCCCGTCGTGGGGCGAACCGTATCGGTCCATCTCCGAGCGAATGCTCGCGGCCGTGACCGATGCGTGGGAGTCGACGCCCGCCGGCGACGTCGTCCTCGTCAGCCACCAGCTGCCCATCTGGATGGTGCACTCCACGGTCACGGGCACGCCGTTCCCGCACGACCCGCGGAAGCGCCGTTGCGCCCTGTCGAGCATCACGACGCTCGAGCGCCGCGGCGACTCCTTCGTCGAGGTCGCGTACCGCGACCCGGCCGCTGGACTCGCGACAGCCGCGACCGATGTCGGGGCGGTGTGACGAGCTTGACCAGAACCACTCGTCGGCTCGCCGGCATCGCCGCCCTCCTGGCCTCAGCGGCCCTCGTCCTCACCGGGTGCGTCAACGACCCCCTCGCCGAGCAGTACCGCGAGGGCAGCGGCAAGGGGTACGTCGCCGGTGACGGCAGCTGGACGGAGATCGCGGTCGACGATCGGGCCGAGCCGATCGAGTTCGAGGGCATCGACCAGAACGGCGACGCCGTGTCGTCCGACGACTACCTCGGTGAGGTCCTCGTCGTGAACTTCTGGTACGCCGCGTGCGCGCCGTGCCGCGCCGAGGCGCCGGACCTCGTGGACCTCAGCGCCCAGTACGACGGTGAGGGCGCGTCCTTCCTCGGCGTCAACGTGCGGGACCAGGCGGACACCGCGATCTCGTTCGACGAGACCTTCGGTATCGAGTACCCGTCGATCATCGACGCCAACGACGGCGCCGTGAAGCTCGCGTTCTCCGGCGACGTTCCGCCGAACGCCGTGCCGACGACGATCGTGCTCGACGCGGAGGGTCGTGTCGCGGCGCGCATCGTCGGGCAGCTCCGCGACGCGTCGATCCTCGACACCCTCATCCGCGACACGATCGCCGAGACCGCGGAGTGAATCCGGGCGAGGTCATCACGAGCGGCTCCCTCCTGGTCGCCGTGCCCCTCGCGATGCTCGCGGGACTCGTGTCGTTCGCGTCACCGTGCGTGCTGCCGCTCGTGCCGGGCTACCTCGGCTACGTCGGCGGCTTCCAGGGCGACGGCGCTCGCGATCGCCGACGGCTCGTGCTCGGCGCCTCCCTGTTCGTGCTCGGATTCGCCGTGGTCTTCGTTCTCTACGGAGCGGCCTTCGGTGCGATCGGCGCGTGGTTCGTCCAGTGGGAGAGCGTCATCACACGCGTGCTCGGTGTCGTCGTCATCCTCATGGGCCTCGTCTTCATCGGCCGATTCGGTGCGTTCCAGCGCACGGCGAAGCTCTCGTGGCTCCCCGCGACGGGACTCGGCGGCGCCCCGTTGCTCGGAGCCGTCTTCGCGATCGGGTGGACGCCGTGCATCGGGCCGACGCTGTCTGCGGTGCTCTCGATGGGATTCACGGGAGGGTCGGCCTGGCAGGGCGCACTCCTGGCGTTCGGCTACTGCCTCGGGCTCGGCATCCCCTTCATCCTCATCGCGCTGGGCCTCGGCTGGGCGACGCGTTCCGTCGCGTTCCTCAGGACCCACATCCGCGCGGTCAACATCGTGGGCGGCGTGCTGCTCATCATCGTCGGTGTCCTCATGGTCTCCGGCGTGTGGACCATGATCATGTACCAGTTGCAGGGGGTGATGTACGGTTTTGAGCTCCCCATCTGACCCACGTCCCGAGAAGCCGTCACGGCCCGCCCGATCCGCGGGCGGTCGCGGACCCTCCGACCGCATCGACGACCCGAACGCCCGCCCGGAACTGGACGGGGAGAACGCGGAGTCGGAAGCGTCGTCGACGGTCGCGCAGGGCGACGGTCCCGTCTCGCCGAAGCTCGGCGTGATCGGCTCGCTGCGTTTCTTCTGGCGGCAGCTCACGAGCATGAAGACGGCGATCCTGCTGCTCCTGCTGCTCGCGATCGCCGCCATCCCCGGTTCGCTCGTGCCGCAGCGCTCGAGCGACCCGAACGGTGTCACCCAGTACTTCACCGACAACCCCGACCTCGCGCCGATCCTCGACAAGATCCAGCTCTTCGACGTCTACAGCTCGCCGTGGTTCTCCGCGGTCTACATCCTTCTGTTCATCTCGCTCATCGGCTGCATCATCCCGCGCACGAAGCACCACTTCGACGCGATGCGCGCCCGACCGCCGCGCACTCCCGCCCGACTCTCCCGCCTCGCCGATCACCGCGAGGAGACGTATGCGGACGTCGACGTGGAGACGGCGCTCGCCGAGGCGCGATCCATCCTCACCTCGTCCCGCTACCGGGTGGAGGAGTACGAGCAGCGCGGCGTGCGCTCGCTGTCGGCCGAGCGCGGGTACCTCCGTGAGACGGGCAACCTCGTCTTCCACGCCTCCCTCGTGGGCGTGCTCATCGCCGTGGGGGTGGGCGGCGGGTTCGGATACTCCGGCCAGCGCGTCGTCGTCGAGGGGCAGTCGTTCGTCAACTCCGTGATCGACTACGACTCGATCAATCCCGGTCGGTTCTTCGACGAGGACAGCCTCTCCCCGTACGCGCTGAATCTCGACTCCTTCGACGTGACGTACGAGACGGCGAACCTCGACGCGTACGGCCAGCCGATCGACTTCACGGCGCACGTCACGACGACCACGCCGGACGGGGAGTCCTCCGATCAGGAGATCAAGGTCAACCACCCGCTGCGTTTCGAGGGCACCGACGTGTTCCTGCTCGGCAACGGCTATGCGCCGACGATCACCGTGCGCGACCCCGACGGGAAGGTCGTGTTCACCGACTCGGTGCCGTTCCTCCCGCAGGACGCGAATCTCACCTCGATCGGCGTCGTGAAGATCCCCGACGGTCTCTCGGAGCAGGTCGGGATGGTCGGATTCTTCTACCCGACCGCCCAGCCGCTCGACGACGGTGCCTTCACGTCCACCTATCCCGACCTCGTGCTCCCGATCCTGTCGCTCAACGTCTACACGGGTGACCTCGGCATCGACGACGGTGTTCCGCGCTCCGTCTACACCCTCAACACCGACGAGATGACGCAGGTCGCCGGTCGCGACTCCGACGTGGAGGCGATCCAGTTGAGCCCGGGCGACACCGCGGAGTTGCCGAACGGTCTCGGCTCGATCGAGTTCGAGAATGCGAACCCCGATGCGGCGGCCGGCGACTACTCGGGGTCGGTGCCGCGCTTCGCGTCGCTCGACATCCACAACGACCCGAGTCAGGTGTGGGTGCTCGTGTTCGCCGTCCTCGTGGTGCTCGGCCTGCTGACGTCGCTCTTCGTCCCGCGCCGCCGCGTGTGGGTCGCGGTGCACCCCGTGTCCGCCGCGTCCGCGGACGATACCGCGGACGAGTCCGGATCCGGCGTGCGGGTGGAGTACGCGGGCCTCGCCCGCGGTGAGGATCCCGGCCTGGCCGACGCGGTGGACGCGCTCGCCTACCGGCACGGAACGGCCCTCGGCGTCGAGCGACCGTGACGGCCGGAATGACGCGGATGTCGACCTCATCGGCCGTCTGTTCCACAGCTTCGAGAGGTAGTCTGAACAGGTGAATCTCAACGACTTCTCGGTGTTGGCGCTCTGGACGGCCCTCGCGCTGTATGCGCTCGCCTTCATCGCCTTCACCTTCGATCTCGCGCGCCGCAGCAGCGAGGTGCGACTGAGCGCCGAGTCGGCCGTGCCGAGCGCCGTCGAGCGCAACGCCGGCGCCTCGACCGCAGCCGGTGCCGCAGGGTCGCGGGGCTCCGGCACCCTCACGGTCGAACGACCGGCCACGCCGAGCAACGGAGCACGCGTCACCGCGTCGCGCTCACCGTCCCTCCGTGTCGGAGTCGCCCTCACCGTCCTCGGTTTCCTCGTCCACCTCGCAGCGACGATCACGCGCGGCATCGCAGCCGAGCGCGTGCCGTGGGCGAACATGTACGAGTTCGCGATGACGGGCACGCTGCTCATCATCTCGGTGTTCCTCGTCGTTCTCACGCGCGAGGACCTCCGTTTCCTCGGCACGTTCGTCACGGGCCTCGTCGTCGTGCTGCTCGGGCTGTCCTGGAACTTCTACGTGGAGATCGCCCCGTTGCCGCCGGCCCTGCAGTCGGCGTGGCTCGTTGTGCACGTCTTCGTGGCGAGCCTCGGAACCGCATTCCTCGCGCTCGGCTTCGCGCTTTCGGTGGTTCAACTCATCCAGAGCCGGCAGGAGGCGATGAAGCTCGAACTGTCGAAGCTGCGGCTCCGTTTCCTCGCCACCCTTCCGAGCGCCGAGCGCCTCGAGAACATGGCCTACCGGGTGAGCATCATCGGTTTCATCTTCTGGACGTTCACGCTCATCGCCGGCGCCATCTGGGCCGAGAGCGCCTGGGGCCGCTACTGGGGCTGGGACACCAAGGAGGTCTGGACCTTCATCATCTGGGTCATCTACGCGGGTTACATCCACGCACGCGCGACCCGTGGCTGGCGCGGAACCCGGTCGGCCTGGCTGTCGATCATCGGCTTCGCGGCGGTCATGTTCAACTTCGGCGTGGTCAACGTCTTCTTCAAGGGACTGCACGCCTACTCCGGCCTCTGATCCGTCCTCTCTCACACACTCACACCAAAAAGATCGCGATACAGCCCGAAAACACGGGGTGTATCGCGATCTTTTTGGTGTGAGAGAGGGTGAGTGCGGGAGCGCGGTCAGAGGAGGGCGTGGGTGCGCGTGATGCGCTCGTGCCACCAGGCGGTGCGCTCGGGGGACGCTGCATGGCGCTCGAGCAGCGCGGGGGAGAGCACGACGTCGCGCACCGGGATGGCGCCGTCGACCGGGAGGAGCGGGTCGTCGGTCAAATCGGCGGCGAGGAGGGCCGCCGTGCCGAGCCCGCAGTCGAAATCCAGGTCGGGCACCGCTGCCGCGAGGCGTGCGCCCATCGACAGACCGACCGAGGTGTCGAGGGCGCTCGACACCACCACGGGGAGTCCGCTCGCGGCCAGGATCTCGAGCGCTCGGCCCACGCCCCCGAGGGGCTGCGCCTTCACGACGAGGACGTCGGCCGCACCCGCCCGCGCCACGGCGAGCGGGTCGTCGGCCTTCCGCACACTCTCGTCGGCGGCGATGGGGACCCCCATCCACCCGATGCGCGCCCGGAGCTCCACGAGCTCGTCGACGCTCGCGCACGGCTGCTCGACGTACTCGAGATCGAAAGGGGCGAGCTCGCGGATGGCGTGCTCCGCCTCGTCCACGTTCCATCCGCCGTTCGCATCCACACGGATGCGCCCCTCCGGGCCGAGCACACGCCGCACCTCGGCGACGCGCGCCACATCGTCCGCTCGTGACTGCGAGGCCTCAGCCACCTTCACCTTCGCCGTGCGGCAGCCGGGGAAGCGAGCGAGGACGCTCTCCACGTCGGCGGTGGCGACGGCCGGAACGGTGGCGTTCACACGGATGCTGTCGCGGAGGACGGCCGTCTGCTCCACCCAGCCGAAGTCGATCGCCGCCCGCAGCCACGCAGCGGCCTCGGTGTCGTTGTACTCGACGAAGGGGGAGAACTCGGTGGCCCGGAGCGGCCCGTCGAACACGACGGCCTCCCTCGTCGTGATCCCACGGAATCGCGTGGCGAGAGGGAGGGAGACGACGTGGGCCGACGCGAGGAGGTCCTCGGTACCCGGCTTCGATGCGGCGGTCGGATCCATGGCCCCAGTCTCGCATCCGGAGCCCGTTCCGACGGGTGACCTGACACAATCGCAGTATGGCGAGCGACGAGGTAGAGCCGACCGGCGCCGTCCCGGACGAGAACGGACGGGTCGCGGCGGCCTCCGGGGCGGACGAGCCCCGCGCTGACCTCCCCGACGGGTGGTGGCAGCACGTGCTCCCGGCGTACATGCCGGCCGGTGCATGGAAGCCGCACGTCGATGGCGAATCGAGTCTCACGGCCCCCGTGGCCCCCGGCAGCTGGATGCCCCCGGTCTCGTCCTTCCACGCGCTGCGCCCCGGCTCCTCCCTCGCGACGGAGTCCGGTGAGCCCGTCGTTCCGACGCTCGCGGCACTCGCTTCCGCGACCACGATCCCGGGTCTCGCCCACGGCACGAGCGTCGACCTCTCGGCCCTCGACGACGCCGTGCCCGAACTCGCGGGCATGACCGCCTCCGTGCCAGGGGGAGCATCGGCCCTCGAGCAGGTGCGCGCAGCGACCGAGGAGCGAGGGACCCTGTCAGAGGGCGTACCCGATGCGGTCTCGAGCGCTGTGCGGGCCTACGACCCGGCCACGTTCGATCGGGCCCAGTCGGCGATCGCGCGCTACGCCTCCGAGGGCGGCACGGCCAATGCGTTCGCGGATGCGACGCGCGCCGCCGGTATCCCGACGGACGCGACACCGCGCCAGGCGGCGCAACGAGTGCGGCAACTCGCGACGGGCACCCAGCGCCCCGTCGTTCCGACGTCGATCCTCGAGCGGCACCGCGCCCAGGTCTCGAGGCTCGTGACGACCTCGGCCGTGCTCGCCGGCATCGTGGTCGTCACGATCTTCGTCTTCCTCAACCTCGACGACGAATCGGCCGGTTTCATCGGGCTCGGCCTGATCGCGGTCGGGCTCGTGCAGGCCGGGTTCTTCGTCTGGGCGATCGTGCTCGCCGTGCGCGGCAGGGTGCTCCGCATCCCCGTCGGGGGAGCTCGCCCGCTGTATGCGCTCCTGCTCCTGTCGTTGTGTTCGCCCGTGCCCGTCTTCATCCTGCGTACGGTGCTCGAGGTGTTCGCGTGACCGGGATCGGCAGCGAGCGGTCGACGCGTGCCGGCGGGCTTAAACTGGCCGGATGAGCGTCTCCGAGCTGTTCGACGAATCCGAGTGGACCGAGGCCCCCGGCTTCGCCGACCTCGAGGACATCACCTACCACCACACGAACGACGGACGTGTCGCCCGCGTGGCCTTCGACCGTCCTGAGGTCCGCAACGCCTTCCGGCCGCGTACGGTGGACGAGCTCGCACGCGTGCTCGACGACGCGCGTCAGAACCCGCGCATCGGTGTCGTCCTGCTCACCGGCAACGGGCCCAGCCCGAAGGACGGCGGCTGGGCGTTCTGCTCGGGAGGGGACCAGCGGATCCGCGGACGCGACGGCTACCGCTACGCCGAGGGCGACACCGCCGAGACGGTCGAGCCCGCCCGGTCGGGGCGCCTCCACATCCTCGAGGTGCAGCGCCTCATCCGCTTCATGCCCAAGGTCGTCATCGCCGTCGTGCCCGGTTGGGCCGCCGGCGGTGGACACTCCCTCCACGTCGTCTGCGACCTCACGATCGCGAGCCTCGAGCACGGGAAGTTCAAGCAGACGGACGCCGACGTCGGGTCGTTCGACGCGGGATACGGCAGCGCCTACTTCGCCCGCCAGGTGGGGCAGAAGTTCGCGCGTGAGGTGTTCTTCCTCGCCGAGGAGTATTCGGCGGAACGTGCGCTCGCCACCGGCGCGATCAACGCGGCGGTTCCGCACGCCGAGCTCGAGTCGACGGCGCTCGCATGGGCGCGCACGATCCTCGGGAAGTCGCCGACAGCCATCCGCATGCTCAAGTTCGCCTTCAACGCCGTCGACGACGGACTCGTGGGGCAGCAGGTCTTCGCCGGCGAGGCCACGCGCCTCGCCTACGGAACCGACGAGGCGGTCGAAGGGCGCGACGCCTTCCTCGAGAAGCGCGAGCCCGACTGGGCGCCCTACCCGTGGCAGTACTGACCGCGCGTCCATCCGTCTCGTGAGCAGGTCGCTCGTCCGTATCGGGGCCGGAGAACCGTCCCGTCTCCTGGTCTCCATCGCGGCGGCTCTCGATGGCACAGGGGCGGCCGTGCAGCCTCTCGACGAAGGCGCTTCTCCGCTCTCCGTCGCCGACGCCGCACCCGCGTCGGAATCCGTGCCGGACGAGGTCGCCGTCGTCATCGCGACGTCCGGCTCGAGCGGGTACCCGAAGCGCGTGGCGCTGTCGGCCGACGCCCTCCTCGGCAGCGCACGCGCAACGGAATCGGCGCTCGGCGGGCCCGGTCGCTGGGTGCTCGCGATGCCCGCGCACTATGTGGCCGGGGTGCAGGTGCTCGTGCGTTCGATCGTCGCCGGATCCGAACCCGTCTCGGTCGGCCCGTTCTCGGAGGAGCGGTTCGCGCGAGCCGTCGACACTGCAGCCACCGGCGCGGATCGCCGTTACACGGCCCTCGTCCCCGCGCAGCTGGCGCGACTGCTCTCGGATCCGGCCGGGTCGGAGGCGCTCGCCTCCCTCGACGCCGTGATCGTGGGTGGCCAGGCGGTTCCCCTCCTGCTCCGCGACCGTGCGGAGGCCGCAGGTGTGCGCCTCGTCCGCAGCTACGGGTCGAGCGAGACGGCGGGAGGCTGCGTCTACGACGGCCGTCCGCTCGACGGCGTCGACGTCCGTGTCGCCGACGGCGAGATCGAGATCGGGGGTGCGACGCTCGCGCTCGGCTACCTCGGAGACGACGCCCGCACCGCAGCGGCGTTCTCCGAGGACGGCGGGCGCCGTTGGTTCCGCACGGGCGACGCCGGGGCATTCGAGGACGGCGTCCTCGACGTGTTCGGGCGACTCGACAACGTCATCGTCTCTGGCGGGGTGAACGTCTCCCTCGACCGCGTCGAGGCGGCGGTGCGCGACCTCCCGGGCCTCGGCGACGCCGTGGTCGTCGGGGTCGACGACGACCGGTGGGGAGCCGTGCCGATCGTCGTCGTCGATCGCCGTTCTCGTTCGGCGGACGAGGGGGCGGTCTCGCTCGACGAGGTCCGTTCGCGGATCGGCGAGCGTCTGGGGGTCGCGGCGCGTCCTCGGCAGATCGTCCCGGTCGAGACCGTTCCCCTCCTCGCGAGCGGCAAGCCCGACAGGATCGCGGTCGCTCGCATCGTGGCCGGCGCTGACCCGTCCGCTACGGGACCCATCGGCGCATGACGAGTGTTCTCGGCCGAACACCCTAGAATCTGTTGCGAAACGAAAGGTCGGCACGTGGCTGCGAAACAACAGAGACTCGACCCGGCGGGTTCGCTCGGGGGCGGCACCTCATCGACGTCGGGGGGTGCGGCGGGCACGCCGGACGCTGCGGCGAAGAAGGGGCGGGATTCGGGCAAGAAGGGCGCCGCCACCCCGAGCCGCACGCAGCAGGAGCGCGCGGCGAAGCAGCGTTCGATCGACTCGAAGTCGGGCGCAGCGCGCGTGATCGCCCAGGCGGGCGTCGCCGGTGGATCGCGTGCCCCGAAGGGCAAGAGCGGCAACCCCGCCGCGCGCAGACTGCAGGAAGTGCGGCCCGCCCGTTTCGGCGACTGGGTCGGCGGTGCACGCATCCGCACGCTCCCCATGGCCGTGGCCCCTGTGCTCATCGGAACCGGCGCGGCGATCTTCGCGGGCGGCCCCGGCGAGTACCACTGGGTGAGGGCGCTGCTCTGCCTCGTCACCGCGGTGTCGCTTCAGATCGCGGTGAACTACGCGAACGACTACTCGGACGGCGTCCGCGGCACGGACGCGGTGCGCGTCGGTCCGTCGCGGCTCGTGGGCTCCGGACGTGCGAGCGCACGCTCGGTGCTCATCGTCGCCTTCGCCTTTTTCGGCATCGCGGCGGTCGCCGGAATCGTCCTCACGGTCCTCACGCAGTACTGGTGGCTCCTCATCGTGGGGGCTGCCTGCATCGCGGCGGCCTGGTTCTACACCGGGGGCAAGCGCCCGTACGGCTACTACGCACTCGGCGAGGTGTTCGTCTTCCTGTTCTTCGGACTCGTCGCCACCCTCGGCACGATGTTCGTCCAGGTGGGCACGCTCAGCCAGGAGGCCTGGTTCGGTGCGGCGGGAGCCGGGCTCATCGCGTGCTCGGCGATCCTCGTCAACAACCTGCGCGACCGCGACCAGGACCGCCTCGTGGGCAAGCGGACGCTCAGCGTCCTGATCGGCTCCACGGCGTCGCGTGTGCTGTTCGTCGTGCTGCTGCTCGCGCCGTTCCTGCTCGCGTCGTGGGTCGCGTTCCTCTACCCGGAGCTGTGGTTCTCCCTCTTCGCCCTGCTCGCAGCCCTGCCGGCATGTGTCATCGTCGTGACCGCGCAGCAGCCGCGGGAGCTCATCATCGCCCTGCGTCTCGTGGGTATCACGCAGCTGCTCTACGGCCTTGCGTGGTTCTGGGCACTCGCGTTCTGATCAGACCGCGCCACCACCCCGCCGACGTGCGGGCTTCCGTCTCCTCCCGAACGTCCGGGGGACGAAAGCCCGCACGTCGCGTCTCAGGAGGTCGCGTCCCGTGCGTCTTCCGCGTCTTCGTCCGTCGTGTCGGGGGTGTGCCTGCCGTGTCGGCGGTCGTAGATGCCCTCGGCCACCTTCTCCCGTGGCGTGCGCAGCAGGATGAAGGACACGGCGAGGCCGATGAGCGCGGAGAGCACCGCGGCGATCCACGGCTCGATGCGGAGGACGAGGAGGATGCCGAGAGGCACGAAGAACGCGAGCAACCGGAGGACCGTGTAGACGAGGACGGGAGGCACGCGATTCACGCGGATCAGTCTACGTCGGGTCGCCGGTGAGCCCGCCCGGAGCCCGTCGACGGCGCGAGCGACGAGGGGGCTGCGCGGTCTGTCAACGGCTCGGCCTCAGACGGACCACGTCCAGCTTGGGCGGTTACGATGGGATCATGCCCCGCCTGCTCCTCGGAATCGCCGTCATCGTCGTGGTGGTCACCATCTACGCGGTGGTCGATTGCGCCATGATGGCGAGCTCCCGCGTGCGGGGTCTTCCGAAGGCCGCGTGGATCGCGATCATCATCCTCCTCCCCGTCATCGGTCTCGTCCTGTGGTTCCTCATCGGACGCGGACGCAAGAACCCGACCGTCGCTTCCGGCCCGCGTGCGCCGGACGACGACCCGGCATTCCTCGTGAGCCTCAACCGCGACGCCGAGCAGGACGAACGCATCCGCAAGCTCGAGGAGGAGCTCGCCGCACTCGACTCCGAGTCGCCTGACGACGGCGGGCCGGGTGCCGGCCACCCCGACACCCTGCCGGACGATCCCGCCGACCATGGAGCAGACCGCCAGGACGGCGATTCGCGCGACCGGTAGAGTCGCGGCATGATCGACCGCCCCGACTCCTCAGCCGAACATCAGAGGTCGCCGGAGGACGAGACGCCGGCTCCGGCGACATCGTTCGCGGCCGGACTCCTCGACGGTCTCGTGCGTCGCGGAGTGCGTGACGTCGTCGTGTCGCCCGGATCTCGATCGCAGGCTCTCGCACTCGCTGCGGCGGCCTTCGAGCGGGCGGGTGCGATCGCTCTCCACGTGCGCATCGACGAGCGCTCGGCGGGCTTCTTCGCTCTGGGGCTGGCCGTCGAGACCCGTCGACCCGTCGCCGTCGTGGTCACCTCTGGCACCGCTGTCGCGAACCTCCACCCCGCCGTGCTCGAGGCCCACCACTCCCTGATCCCGCTCGTCCTCCTCACCGCCGACCGCCCGGAGGAGCTGCGCGGAATCCGTTCCAACCAGACCACCGTGCAGCCGGGTATCTTCGGCGGTGCGACCCGATTCGCGGTGGACGTGGCCGCGCCCGTCGGCCTCCGGAGCGAGGCGCGCGCGGCCGACGAACTGGCCGACAACGCTGTGTCCTACGCCATCGGGCGAGGTGAGGCGGGGGCCGGTCCCGTGCACCTCAACCTCGCCTTCCGCGAGCCGCTGTCGTCGGGGTTCGTGCACGTGCCGCATCAGCTCGTCGACGCGCTCTCGGACGACGGCTCCCTCACGCTGCCGCCGTCGGCCGCCGCGACGGCGGTCTACCGGCCGTCGATCCTGCTCGACCGCGACAAGCGCACCGTGGTCATCGCGGGCCACGCCGCAGGGCCTGCGGCCGAAGCGCTCGCCCATGCCGGCGGCTGGCCGCTCGTCGCCGAGGTCTCGAGCGACGCGCGCTACGGGCGGAACCTCGTTGTCGCGTATCGCCGACTGCTGGCGGAGGCCGAACTCGGCGGCCGGATCGAGCGCGCCGTGGTCTTCGGACATCCCACGCTCAGTCGGGAGATCCCCGCCCTGCTCTCGCGAGACGGCATCGACGTGACGATCGTGGCGCCGACCGGAGGGGAGGTCTACAACCCCGGTCGCCGATCGGTTCGGGTCGTGTCGTCCGTCGCCGTGGTCGAGGGTCCCATCGACCGGGCATGGCTCGGATCCTGGGTCACGGCGTCGCGCGCGATCGCCGAAGCGGAGTCGCGCGACACGGCCCCGGATCTCGAGGCGGCGCACTCCCACGATCGTGCCGAGCGCCTGGCCTACGTGAAGGCGGAGTTCTCGGCGGTACGGCAGCCGATCGACCGCAGGCTCCTCGTCGAGGCGGTCTGGCGCGCCACCTGGCCGCACGATCGGCTCGTGTTCGGGGCCTCCCGCCTCATCCGGGAGGCAGACGAGGCGGTCGGTGGCAAGAAGATCCGGGTGCACGCGAACCGCGGCCTCGCCGGCATCGACGGAACGATCTCGACAGGACTGGGCATCGCCACGGCGAGTCAGCGTGCGGGAACCCCGGGAGTCACTCGTGTGCTCGTCGGCGACCTCACGGCGCTCCACGACGTCGGGGGCATGCTGCTCGCCGCGGGGGAGACCCCGCCCCGCCTGCAGCTCGTGGTCGGCGACGACGGGGGCGGCACGATCTTCGACGGTCTCGAGGTGGCTGCGACCGCTCGCGAGGACGACGTCGAACGGGTGCTCTACACGCCGCGCGACGTGGACCTCGAGGCGATCGCCCGCGGCTTCGGCTGGCAGCACGTCCGGGTCTCGACGCGTGCGGAACTGGATCAGGCTCTCACGGCGCAGACCGCTTCTCCGACCCTCATCGAGGTCCCGCTCGAACGCTGACCGCGTCGACGGTCCGTCCAGGGGTGTCGCTCGCGACATGGAGTCGCGAGGATGGCGTCATGGATGCTTCAGCTCTCCGCGTGGGCCAGGGATTCCGGCTCGCCGACATCGACCCCTCCGCGACGCCGGGATTCGACCCCGACGAGTTGAACGGACACGGTGCGAAGAAGCGCGGCGCGGCAGCGCTCGAGGAGAACGTCCCGCGGCTGTCCGATCTGCAGGAGCGGCTCTTCGCGTCGAGCACGGGCGGCGCCACGGACGGTGTATTGCTGATCGTCCAGGCGATGGACACGGCGGGCAAGGGCGGGATCATGCGCCACGTCGTGGGCGCCGTCGACCCGCAGGGCGTCCTGATCACGGCGTTCAAGAAGCCCACCGAGGAGGAGCTCGCGCACGACTTCCTCTGGCGCGTCGAGCGCCGTGTTCCGGGCCCCGGTGTCATCGGCGTCTTCGACCGTTCCCACTACGAGGACGTCCTCATCGGCCGGGTCCGCTCGCTCGCCGGCCCCGACGAGATCGAGCGGCGGTACGGCGCGATCGTCGACTTCGAGCGCGGGCTCGTCGAGCGGGGCATCCGGGTGGTGAAGGTCATGCTGCACATCGGGAAGGACGAGCAGAAGGAACGCCTCGCCGAGCGCCTCGGCCGGGCGGACAAGCACTGGAAGTACAACCCCGGTGACGTGGACGAGCGGCTGCTGTGGGACGCGTACCAGGACGCGTATCAGCTCGCGATCGAACGCACGTCGACCGGGGAGGCGCCGTGGCACGTCGTTCCCGCGAACCGGAAGTGGTACGCGCGCCTCGCGGTGCAGCAGCTCCTCATCGATGCGCTCGAGGGGATCGACCCGCAGTGGCCGGCGGCCGACTTCGACGTCGAGCATGAGAAGGCGCGCCTGGCCGCGAGCTGACGGCGTCGCGCCGCCCCTCCGTCGATCAGCCGAACGCCTCGACGATGGGACGGAACTTCATGCGCGTCTCCGCGAGTTCGGCCGCCGGGTCGGAGTCGACGACGATGCCGCAGCCCGCGTACGCCGTGACGGCGCCGCTCGGAGCCACCTGCGCGCACCGTAGGGCGATCGCCCACTCGCCGTCGCCCGCGGCGTCCACCCAGCCGACCGGGCCGGCGTACCGTCCCCGGTCGAAGGGCTCGAGCTCGGAGATGAGAGCGACGGCCTCGGCGCGTGGTGCCCCGGCGACGGCAGCGGTCGGGTGCATCGCGTCGATGAGATCGATCGAGGAGGCGTCACCCGCGAGCCCGCCCTCGAGATCCGTCGCGAGATGCCACAGGTTCGGGAGCTTGAGGGCGAACGGGACCTCACTCGTCGTCAGGTGACGGGTGAACGGGGCGAGTGTCTCCACCGCGCTACGGACGGCGAACTGGTGCTCGTCCTGGTCCTTGCTCGACGTGACGAGCGCGAGCGCCGCCTTCTGATCGGTGTCCGCGTTGGTTCCCCGAGAGGCCGTGCCCGCGAGGACGCGAGCCCCGACCGTCCGGTCCTCGACGCGCACGAGCGTCTCCGGGCTCGACCCGATGAGACCGTCGACGGCGAACGTCCAGCAGTCGGGGTAACCGAGCGCGAGGTCGGTGAGCACGCGGCGCAGGTCGGCCCCGGCCGGCACGCGGCCCGTGAGCTCGCGAGCGAGGACGACCTTGGAGAGGTCGCCGTCGGCGATGCGCTCGATCGCCTGCTCCACGTGATGGACGTAGCCGTCCGCCGTCTCGGACCCCGCGCCGAGGGAGATGCGGAACTCGTCGCCGAAGCGCCGGGACGGCACGAGTCGCGCCGTGTCATCCGGTTCGTCCGCCTGTCGGATGCGCGTCACGAAGGTGTGGCTGCCGCGCCGACCCACGATCGTGCGCGGCACGATGAGCGTGCTCGGCACCTCTGATGCGGCGGAGAAGGCCACGGTGCCGAACGCCACGAGACCCGAACCGGGGACGCGGACGGAGTCCGAGACCGTCGCGGCCTCGGCGATTCCTCGCCACGCGGCCGCAGCCTGGCGCATGCGATCGGGGCCTGTGAACTCGAGCCGGAGCACCTCGCCGATCCCCACCATGCCGTCCCCGCGGTGCAACCATGCGAGGGGACGTTCCCCGTCGGCGTACGCCAGGAGCGGTCCGATCCCGTCGGCGCGCGTTGTGGTCGCGACGAGGGCGGTGGAGGGGGCGGCTGCGGGACTCACGGATTCCAGCCTAGGCCTGCGGACGAGGCCTCGGTCCGTGAGAGCGACCGGGAGGGGCTCGTCACTCAGTCGTCGTCGGTCGAGCCTGATCCGGCGCTCGACGGGACGACGAAGTACCAGACGTCCGTCGTGTCCGACGGGCAGCCGGCCGGCATGCTCAGCGAGAAGGCGCCGTCGGTGGTGGAGCCCAGCGCGCCGGCGTAACGCAAAGGCTGGTCCAGCCCGAACGCGTCCATCCCGACGGCGGAGACGAGACCGTTCTCGAGTGTCGTGCCGGCGGGGAAGGCCACGAGGGCGCGCTCGCCGTCCTCTGCCTCGAGGCCGAGGCAGCCGTTTCCCAAATCGATCAGGGTACCGGCGGCGAGGTTCTCGTCGCCGACGATCGTCCCGCTCGTCGGAACGTAGACGGCCGCGCGGTACTCGCCGTCGTCGAGCGGTTCGGCGGAGGCGGCCCCCGTAACCGGCGGAGCGACGTCCGTGGGGGTCGGCGTCATCGTCGCCGGATCGCTCGTACCGGGAGACTCGGCCGCGCAGCCGAGGAGAGCGGCGGCCGTGAGCGCGAGGACCGCGAGCGCGCTCGCCGCAACCGGTCCGCGATCCCTCGATCCGATCCGCATGTCGCCTCCGACCCTCCTCTCCAGTCTCCGTCGTGACCACGGCCCTGTCCACCGTGCGCCGGTCACGAATGGGGGACGAATGCGCTCGCCGCGACCCCCAGGTTCGCCCGGATCGCCGCGCCTAGACTGAACGGGTGAACAACAAAGCCGATCTCTCGAAGCAGCCCGGTCAGGTCTCGGCCATGTTCGACGAGGTATCGACGCACTACGACCGCACCAACACGGTGCTGTCGGTCGGCAACGACCGCCTGTGGCGCATCGCCACGACGCGAGCCGTCGCGCCGCGGAAGGGCGAGCGCATCCTCGACCTCGCCGCCGGCACGGGCACGTCGAGCGCAGCGTTCGCCGCCTCGGGCGCGAACATCGTGGCCGCCGACTTCTCCCCCGGCATGCTCGACGTGGGGCGCCGCCAGTTCGGCCACCTCGGGAACATCGAGTTCGTCGAGGCCGACGCGACCGCCTTGCCGTTCGATGACGCCGAGTTCGACGCCGTCACCATCTCGTTCGGCCTCCGCAACGTCGAGGGCCCGCAGAAGGCCATCGCAGAGATGCTCCGCGTCACCAAGCCGGGCGGGCGCATCGTCATCTGCGAGTTCTCCACGCCGCCGAACCGCGCCTTCCGTGGCCTGTACGACTTCTACCTCGACCACGTCATGCCCACGGTCGTGAAGGTCGTGAGCTCCAACTCCGACGCCTACGACTACCTCGACGAGTCCATCAAGGACTGGCCGGCGCAGCCGAAGCTCGCGCGCTGGCTGCGCGAGGCAGGTTGGCGGGACGTGGCGTGGCGCAACCTCACGGGTGGCATCGTCGCCCTGCACCGCGGGCGCAAGCCGCTCGAGACCGCCTGACGCGCGCTCGATCGGTGGGCCGATGACGCGAGGCGCTGGCATCCCGTCGTTGCCCGTCGCCGACCCGTGGTTCCGTGTTCGTCCGTCGCGGGACGGACGGATCCTCCAGATCGACGAGCCGCACGTCGACCCGCTCGTGGCCGCGAACGTCTGGATCGTCCGAGGACGTGACCGGGATCTCGTGGTCGACACCGGGCTCGGAGTCGTTCCGCTCCCGAGCGTCGGCCCCTGGTTGATCGAGCGCGACCCGGTCGTCGTCGTCACGCACGCCCATCTGGATCACGCCGGGGGAGCGTCGGCGTTCCCGGCGGTCCACGCCCACGCCTCCGAGGACCTCGCGCACCCTCGGGAGGCGAGCCTCCACGGTGGGACCGAACTGGACCTCCTCGGCATCACGGATGCGTCCATCCGGGCGGACGTGGGGGAGTGGCTCCTCTCCGCCGTCCCGCATCACGGCTTCGACGTGGCGCGCTATTCCGTCAGGGCACCGCGCGGCGTGGTCGAGGTGGAGGACGGGTACACGATCGATCTCGGCGACCGCCGGCTGACCGTTCTGCATCTCCCAGGGCACTCGCCGGGTTCCGTCGCCTTGTTCGACGAGCACGACGGAGCCCTCTTCTCCGGCGACGTCGTGTACGACGACGTGCTGTTCGACGAGCTCGACGGTGCCGACCAGGCCGCGTACGTCCGTTCGCTCGAACGGCTCCTCTCGCTCGACGTCCGCACGGTCTACCCCGGGCATGGCGATGCGTTCGGCGCCGACCGCCTGGCGGAGATCGTGGCGCGACACATCGCGTCGAGACGAGGCGCGTCGGGCGGCTGAGGACCCGGACCACGCGACGAGACCATCCGAGCCGCGCTCACGTTGACACCCGGGGGTGCCGGGAATATCTTTCGAGGATGAGCGCACCCGACGGTTCTGGACGCACTGTGGCGACCGGAGCGAAGAACCCTGGTACCGATCCGAATCCGCCCACGGGCTCGAAGGGGCTCGCGCTCGGAACCCTCGGTCTCTGGGGGTCCGTGGTCATCGGGCTCGCCTCCACTGCCCCCGTCTACTCGCTCGTCGCGACGCTCGGCTTCGTGGTCATGGCCGTCGGCGCCCAAGCCCCCATCGCCTTCATCGTGGCGTTCGTGCCGATGCTCTTCATCGCCTTCGCCTACCGCGAGCTCAACCGTGCGGTCCCCGACTGCGGCACCACGTTCACGTGGGCCACGAAGGCCTTCGGTCCGTGGGTCGGTTGGCTCGGCGGCTGGGGGGTCGCGATCGCGGGCATCGTCGTCCTCGCGAACCTCGCCCAGGTGGCCGGCCAGTACCTCTGGCTGCTCGTGGGAGACGGATCGCTCGCGAAGAACGTTCCTCTCGTCACGTTCACGGGCGTCGTGTTCATCGCCGCGATGTGCTGGATCAGCTATCGCGGTGTCGAGATCGGCGAGCGCATCCAGAACGTCCTCCTCGCGATCCAGTACATCGCCCTCGCGCTCTTCGTCGTCGTCGCTTTCGTGAAGGTCGCGACGGGCGACGCCCCCAACGCGACGCCCGTCTCGCTCGACTGGTTCAACCCGCTCGCCTTCACCGACTACTCCGGCTTCATCGAGGCCGTGCTCCTCGCGCTCTTCATCTACTGGGGCTGGGACACATGCCTCGCCCTCAACGAGGAGACGAAGGACCCCGAGAAGATCCCCGGTCGGGCAGCTGTGCTCTCGACGCTCATCCTCGTCGTCACATACGTGGCCGTCACCGTCGCGGCGATGTCGTTCGCCGGGCTCGGCGAGACGGGCATCGGGCTCGCCAACGAGGACATCTCCGGCGACGTCTTCCTCGCCCTCAAGGATCCGGTGCTCGGTCCGCTCTCGTTCGTCCTCGTGATCTCGGTGCTCGTCTCCGCCGTGTCGTCGACGCAGACGACGATCCTCCCGACGGCTCGTGGAACGCTCGCGATGGCCGCGTACAAGGCCCTGCCGAAGCGATTCGCCTCGGTCCACCCGCGCTTCCTCACGCCGTCGTTCTCGACGTTCGTCATGGGTGTCGTCGCGATCGTCTACTACGTGGTCATGACGCTCATCAGCGACAACATCCTGCAGGACTCGATCCTCTCCCTCGGCCTCGCGATCGCGTTCTACTACGGGCTCACGGGCTTCGCGTGCGTCTGGTTCTTCCGCCGTGACCTCTTCCGGTCGGCCCGGGACTTCTTCTTCAAGGGCCTCTTTCCGCTCCTCGGTGCGCTCATGCTCGCCTACGCGTTCGTGCAGTCGGCGATCGACATGCTCGACCCCGACTACGGATACACGGTGCTCTTCGGCGTCGGCGGCACCTTCGTCGTCGGTGTCGGCTCGCTGCTCTTCGGCGTCGTACTGATGGTCGTGTGGGCCCTCTTCTCCGAATCGAAGCCCTTCTTCCGCGGGGAATCGCTCAACCGCGACACCGAGGTGCTCGTCCCGGACGAGCCGGAGACCTACGGCCGCTCGATCGACGGCGGCCTGACGTAGTCCGCTACGGTGATGCTGTGACCAAGAAGGACGTCTCAGCCAGGCGGACCGATGACATCCTCGGCGGATTCACCTTCACCGTCAATCGCGTGGTCTTCCTCGTCGCCGCAACCGTCCTCGTGTTCGGAACGATCGGAGCGTCGTGGCGAGAGGTCGACACGCCTGGGGATCTCGTCGTGGCGATCCCCTCCACCCTGACGGCGATCGTGGCCCAACTCGCGGCGATCGTCGGCGGTGTGGTGGGTCGACCGTCTGAAGGTTGGGCGCGGGCTGTCGTCCTCTCCCTGTGTGCCCTCCTCTCGGCACTGGTCGCTGCATTCGTCGTCATCTGAGTGGTCGCGGACTCCTCGAGCCGCTCCTCCGTTCGTTGGCCGGCCGGTAGGATCGCTGCACTGTTCCCCCACGGAAAGAGAGTGACGCATGGTCGACGGCGGTTCCGTCGACCTCGTGATCCGTCCGCTCCGCGGCGGCGACGCCGATGCGCTCGCCCTCGTGCACGTGACGAGCTGGCGCGAGACGTACGCCGGGCTCGTGCCCGAGGAGATGTACGGCGACGAGGCGCTCGAGCAGCGGCGGGCGTTCTGGACCCAGGCTGTCGCACGCTCGCTCACCGGCGAGATCCGCTCCACCGTCCGCGTCGCCGAGCTCGATGGGCGGATCGTGGGATTCGCCTCGGCGGGGCCGAGCAGACCGGGTGTGCAGAAGCGAGCGACCGAGCTCAGCATGATCTACACGCTCGCGGAGGTGCACGGCCGGGGGATCGGGGACGCACTCCTCGATGCGGTGCTCGGTGACGGTCCGGCGCAGCTCTGGGTGGCGGAGCAGAACCCGCGCGCCCGGCGCTTCTACGCCCGTCACGGCTTCACGTGGGACGGCACCCGCAAGCTCGACGAGCACATCGCCGATCTGGCCGAGGTGCTCCTCGTCCGCTGATCACGGCACTACCTGCCAGTCCGCCGCTACCCCGTCGGCAGGGCATGACCGCTCGGATAGGCTGTGAGAGTGAATCCAAGCGCCCCCACGCGAGGGTCGAGCCTGTCCAAGCAGTTGGGGCTCGCCGAACGGATGTTCGCGACCCCCGAGACGAAGCGTTTGCTTTCTGCCACCGAGGAGGGTCTCGACGCCGTCGAAGCGAGCCTCGCGGCCGAACTGAGCTTTACAGACGACCTCGCCGACGCCACCAGCCGGTACCTCCTCGAGGCCGGCGGCAAGCGCGTGCGCCCGATGCTTCTCCTCCTCACGGCCCAGCTCGGTGACGGAGCCGTCGACGAGGTGGTCACGGCGGCGAAGGCGATCGAGATCACCCACCTGGCCTCGCTCTACCACGACGACGTCATGGACCACGCCGACCGCCGTCGTGGGGTCCCCAGCGCGCACACGGTGTGGGGCAACTCCATCGCGATCCTCACGGGCGACCTGCTCTTCGCCCGCGCATCCAACCTCATGGCGAGCCTCGGTGAGGGAGCCATCCGTCTTCAGGCCGAGACGTTCGAGCGCCTCGTACTCGGTCAGCTCCATGAGACCGTCGGGCCGAAGAACGGCGAAGACGCCAGAGCCCACTACCTCCAGGTGCTCGCCGACAAGACCGGCTCGCTCATCGCGGCCGCTGCCCGCGCGGGCGTCATCTTCTCGAACGCGTCCAAGGAGTACGAGGAGCCGGTGGTGGAGTACGGCGAGAAGGTGGGAGTCGCCTTCCAGCTCGTCGACGACGTCATCGACCTGTCGACCCGACCCGATGAGACCGGCAAGGTGCCCGGCACCGACATCAAGGCGGGCGTCGTGACGCTCCCGCTCATCTACCTCCGCGAGCACGCAGCGACCGACTCCGCGTCGGCTGCGCTCCTCGAGCGAATCGACCGCGGCGCCAAGGCGGCGGACGGTGCCGACGCGGCCGACTTCGACGCCGCCATAGCGGAACTGCGGGCGCACGAGGCGACCGCCCGAACCCTTGCCGATGCGCACCGCTGGGCGCGCGAAGCCGTCGAGGCCCTCGCCCCGCTGCCCAAGGGGCCCATCAAGACCGCGCTCACGCGATTCGCCGACTCGATCGTCGAACGCAACAGCTGACAGGCGCCGTTCGCGGCGCGACACATCGAGCAGAGGCCCAGAGCCTCGCCCGACCGAAGGAGAACGCACACGTGAAGTTGAGACTCGCGATCGTCGGAGCCGGCCCGGCAGGGATCTACGCCGCGGACATCCTCCTCAAACAGGAACGCGCATTCGACGTGTCGATCGATCTCTTCGAGCGTCTCCCCGCTCCGTACGGTCTCGTGCGGTACGGCGTCGCGCCCGACCACCCGCGCATCAAGGGCATCATCAACGCCCTCCGCGACGTGCTCGACCGCGGCGACATCCGCATCTTCGGCAACGTGAACTTCGGCACCGACATCACGCTCGAGGACCTCAAGGCCCACTACCACGCCGTGATCTTCTCCACGGGCGCGGTCCGCGATGCACCCCTCGGCGTGGAGGGCATCGACCTCGACGGCTCCTACGGCGCCGCCGACTTCGTGAACTGGTTCGACGGCCACCCCGACGTGCCGCGCACCTGGCCCCTCGAAGCGCGCGAGATCGCCGTGCTCGGCAACGGCAACGTCGCCCTCGACGTGGCGCGCATGCTCGTGAAGCACCCCGAGGACCTGCTGCCCACGGAGATCCCCGACAACGTCTACGAGGGCCTCGCCGCCTCGCCCGTGACCGACGTGCACGTGTTCGGTCGCCGCGGCCCCGCGCAGGTGAAGTTCACACCCCTCGAGCTGCGCGAGCTCGGAGAGCTGCGCGACGTCGACATGATCCTCCACGACGAGGACTTCGACTACGACGACGCCTCGAAGGCTGCCGTCGCCTCGAACAAGCAGGTCATGGTGATCGACCGCGTGCTGCAGGCGTGGCGGAAGCGCGAGACGGGGGCCGCGAGCCGCCGGCTCCACCTCCACTTCTACGCGAAGCCGCTCGGGCTCGTCGACGATGGGACCGGGAAGGTCGCGGCCTTCCGGTACGAGCGCACCCGCCCGGACGGAGAGGGCGGGGTCGTCGGAACCGGCGAGATCCGCGAGGTCCCGATCCAGGCGTTCTACCGCGCGGTCGGGTACTTCGGTTCGCCGCTCGACGGCATCCCCTTCGACGAGGAGCACGGCGTGATCCCGAACCACGAGGGTCAGGTGCTGCACGCGGAGAGCAACGAGATCGTGCCAGGCATCTATGCCACGGGATGGATCAAGCGCGGCCCCGTCGGCCTCATCGGCCACACGAAGTCCGACGCGATGGAGACGATCTCCCACCTCGTCTCCGATCAGGCCAACTGGTGGAGCCCGTCGCAGCCCGACGAGGAGAGCGTCGAAGCGCTCCTCGCCGAGCGCGGCGTGCAGTTCACGACGCTCGACGGCTGGCACCGTCTCGACGAGCACGAGCTCGCCCTGGGAGCCGCGCGCGGTCGTGAGCGTGTGAAGGTCGTTCCCCGCGAGGAGATGGTGGAGGTCTCCCTCGGCGGTGCCGCTCCGGCCGCCGACCGCTAGGACGGCTCCGGCGAGGTGGGGAGTTCTCCACCCCGCAACCGCTTCGTGCCGCGGGAGTACCTCAATAGGCTGACCGCATGACGAATCAGGGAAACGCCGACCAGAACCCGGGGCAGGGACAGCCGCAGCCGCCGTACGGGCAGCCGTCGCAGCAGCCGTATGGTCAGCCCTCGCAGCAGCCGTATGGTCAGCCGCCTCAGCAGCCGTATGGTCAGCCGACGGGCCAGCAGTCATATGGTCAGCAGCCGCAGCCGCAGCCGCAGCAGCCGCAGCAGCCGTACGGCCAGCCGGGTCAGCAGCCGTACGGTCAGCCGCCACACGGCTACGGTCAGCAGCCGTACGGTGCTGCTCCCGGTTCCGACGGCGCTCCGCGCCCGAAGCGATCGCTCCGGGAGCCGCTCATCGGCGGAATCGCCGTGGGTGCGTACGTGCTCCTCCTCGCGATCTTCGGACTGATCCGCAACCTCTCCTATGGTGCCGTGACAGGGGCGGATGTCGGCTTCGTCGGGCAGAGTTTCGGGTATTCGCTCATCCCGCTCGTGTTCGCCGGCCTGGCCTTCGTCGGTGCCGCGTTCCTCTCGCCGATCGAGTCGGCGGTCACGCGACCGGCCTTCCTCAAGAGCGCGGCGATCGCGATCGGTCTCGGCGCGGCCGGGTACTTCCTCCTGATGCTGCTCCTCAGCTTCGGAACAGGTCCCGGCTTCCTCACCAACCTCGTGAGCAACGTGGTCCTCGGCACGATCACGACGGCCATGCAGTACGGTGCCGTGTTCGTGGCCGCGATCCTCATCGCCCGGATCGGACGCCGTTCCGCCTGATCACGGGGTTCAGCGGGAACGCGCTCCGGTCGGCGGAAGCGGCGCGCGAGTGACGACCCGGTTCCGCCGCGCCCACCACGTGCTGAAGAGGGCGGCGGCGACGCATACCGCCATCGGCAGCAGCATGTACGGTCCCGCGACGCCGGCTTCGCGCTGGAAGACCGAGTCCGTCTGCGACATGAGGGCTGTGGGCACGAGGAGCAGCACGTTGTTCGTGGCGTGGATGAGGACGGGAGCCTCCAGCCCGCCGGTGCCCCGGGCGGCGAACGAGAGCGAGACGCCGAACACGAAGTAGTAGGCGATGAGCCAGGGATCACCGGCGAGGTGCGCGGAGGCGAAGATCGCCCCCGAGATGATCGCGCCCGCGACGAATGCGACGACGGGGTGGGCGAACCATGAGCCGACGGAGCGCTGGATGAGACCGCGGGCACCGAATTCCTCGCCGGCGGACTGCAGGGGCGTCGTGAGGATCACGACGAGAACCATCGCGATGACCGTCCCGTCGAGCACGACGGCATCGATCGGCGAGAAGAGGAACGAGACGCCGACATAGACGGCCCAGGCCGGCACGATCACGAGGGCGAGGCGTCCGACCCAGCGCCAGCGGAAGCGGCCCTCGACGGACGACATCCAGCCGGGGCGCACACCGAAGAGCCACCACTGCAGGAGCATGGCGATCGGCCACAGGGCGGCGAGCGAGAGGTTGTTCGCCAGCATCGACCACGGCGTCAGCGTGATCTCCCCGCGCGCGAGCTGATCGAGCGTGTACGCGCCGGTCGCGAGGTCGACGAGGACACCGAGCCCGCCGAGCACGACGGAGAGGACGAGGAAGCCGACCACGAGAAGGACGATGGCTACGGCGCCGCGCCACCATGCGGGCGCCGCGCGGAGCGCATGGTCATAGGTGAAGGTGGCCGGGGGAGCGGCCTCGGCGGGCGGAGCCGGTACCGCGGGTGCCTCGGGTGACGGATAACCGGGAGCGGGTTCGCGATCGTAAGCGGTCATGGTCCAACGCTAGGAGTGTCGGCGACAGTCCGCCTCCCCCGAGAGGTGGGCGACCCGAGGCGGAGCAGCCGCATGGTCAGTCGGACGAGCGGATGGCGCGGAGTGCGATCCATGCCTCGGTGCGTGCCTCGACGCCGGAGAGGTCGCGGCCGATGAGGCGCTCGATCGTCGATATGCGCGCCCGCAGTGTGTGTCGGTGCACGCCGAGGCGGCGGGCGGCCGGGTCCGTCTGGCCGTTCGCGACGAGCCAGGCTTCGAGGCTCTCGAGGAGGACCGGGTCCTCGGAGAGAGGCCGGAGGACCGCGGAAGCGAGCTCGCGCGAGCCCGGCCGGTCGAGCAGCCAGTCGACGCCGCGGGTGGTGAGGTCGGCCGCCCGGACGCGCGGCTCGGCCGACGAGGCGGCGTCGAGCGCGGCGCGCGCCTCGCGGTCCGCACGCGCGAGATCATCGCGCGTCGCCACCGTCGAGAGCCCCGCACGGACAGCCCCTGGGTCGTCCTGAGCCGACCTGATCTGCTCGATCGTCGCCTCGACCCCGCTGACGGGACCGATCACCACGACGTCGTCGCCGAGCGACGCGACGAGCACCCGAGCATCACCCCCCTCGACGGGCGTTGGGATCGAGGGCGTCGTCTCCCCGTGCGGTCGCCGACCGACGACCCGCAGGTGCGCGACGACCAGCTCGCCGGCAGGTGTCCTCTCCCCGAGCTCGTCGAGGACGACGTCCGCAAGATCCGCCCGGCCGTCGAGCAGGACCCTCGCGGCAGCGGCACGCACTCCCGCCCGCGCACGGGACACCTCTCGGCCCTGTTCGAGCGCGAGGCCGACGAGTGCGACGACGCTCGTCACGACCGTCTGGTCGGAGGCATCGAGGTCCGCGCGCCCGATCACCGCGAGCACGCCGCGGAGTTCCGCTCGCCGTCCGATGGTCTGGAGGACGGCCGTCTGGCCACCGGGGTGCAGAGTCGAACTCGATCGCTGACCACGCGAGAGAAGTCGGCGTGCCTCGGCCACGACGGCGTCGACGGCATCGTTCGTTCCCGTCTCGTCGACGCGTTCGGAGGCTCGAGAACCGTGTGTGACCTCCGCGCGCGCGTCGAAGAGCAGGACGGTGCGATCGAGGACGCGCTCCAGTTCGTCGACGGTCGCGGCGAGCCCGTCGGGTTTGAGAGCGGCGAACGCGATCGCGCGCATGGCCCCGAGGGCCCAGGCGTCCCTGGCATGCTCGGCGGCGGCGACGCGGTCGGCGATCGAGCGCGCGATCGCGATGAAGGGGATCTCGTACGGCACCTCGAAGAGGGGGAGCCCGACGGCGGCGCACGCTGCGATGAGGTCGGGCGGCGTCCCGGCCGTCGCCACCTCCGTCCCGAACCCGAGGGCCGCGACGCCGGCTCGCGCGAGACGGGACACGTACCCCGCCGGGTCGGCATCACCGCTCAGGAACTGCGTACCCGTCGTGAGGAGGATCTGTCCGGCATCGAGGAACGGGGTGGGATCCGGGAGGTCCGAGCCGTGGGCCCAGGAGACCGGTGCGTCGATCGCCTGATCGTCGCCCGCTCCGAGCAGTGTGAGCCGCAGCGACGGCTCCGCGAGGAGGGCGCGGACCGTCGGATGCATGCTCGGAAGTCTAGGCGCGGGACCCGGAGACGGCGGGGAGATCCGCTCGCGGCGCGACGACAGAAGGGACGGACCTCACGGGCTCGAAGAAGCGCAGTCCATGCGTCCTCGACACCCACAGGGTCAGCCCCGCCGTCACACCGAGGGTGAGCGGCAGGCTGAGGAGGAGCACCCAGGGTTCGACGGTGCCCTGGGTCAGAGACGAGGGGCTGAAGGGCGCGAGGAGGAAGAGGACGAGGTTGTTCGCCGTGTGCACGACGATCGCGAGCTCGACACCGCCGCTCTTCCACACGAGGAATCCCATGGACACCGCGAAGACTGCGATGTCGATCTGTCCGACCCAGTCGTAGCCGTGCCCGATCATGAAGAACGGCACGGGCAGGAGGATGCCCCACAGCGGGGAACGCAGCCACGTCCCGAGCGCCTGCTGGGGGAGCGCCCGGAACGCGTACTCCTCGGCAGCGCACTGGAGGGGAGCCAGGAGGAGCACGATCGCGAAGACGGCCACGGTGCGTCCGTCCGCGGCGGGCCACGAGAAGTCGGGAGGCGGCGCGATCACGAACGACCCGACGAGGACGAGCGCGTAGAGGGGCACGACGACGCTCGCCGCGCGCAGCAGCAGCCCCCAACGGATGCGGAGCGCGACCGAGTGGATGGCGCCGCGCATCCCTCCGCCCCACCGCGAGCCGAGGACGACGGCCGGCACCCCGATCGCCAGGAAGCCGAGCATGAACAGCATGTCGCCGGGATTGCGAGGGTCGTCGAGGAGCTCCGACGGTCGCCACGACGGGGGAGCGACGAGGGTGGCGATCGCGATCGCGAGGATCACGACGAGCGCTCCGCCGACGGCGAGGCCCGCCGCCGTACCGATGCTCGCGAGCGGTCGCCACCAGCGTGCGGTGCCGGGCAGACGGTGGGCGAGCCGATGGTAGGGGAGCGGCTCCGGGGCGGCCGTCGGAAGGTGATGCGGGTGGGTGTCGATGCTCATGACTCCACCCTCGTCGGGTCCTCGTCGTGGCGGATCGTCCGATCGGTCGTACCTCGCCGCTCCGCCTCGTCCTTTCGGAGGATCTGCACCGTGGACCCCGTCCATAGGATGGCCGGATGACCACATCGAGCGCAGCGGCACCGCGTCATCCGCGACTCCGCGCCCTCGCGACGTCCACCGCCTGCATCGTCCTCGGCGCCGGGGTCTTCGTCGTGTTCCTGGGGGCCGAGCTCGACGGCTCGGGCGACACCGGGTCGGTCGCATTTCTGCTGCTGGTGCTCGCTGACATCGTCCTCGGGCTCGCGGCGTGCGCGCTCGTCGGTCCGATCCGACGATCGGTCGGCGGGAACCTCGTCGTCGTGCTCCTCGCGGTCGTCAGCACGTGGGCCCTCCCGGCGCTCGTCGTGAGCGTCGTCCGACTGGGGGCGCGCCGAACGCTCCGCCTCGACGCCCTGGTCGTCGGGATGATCGCCCTCGGGTCACTCGGCTTCACCGCGCTCTACGACCTCGCGCTGCGCCGGCCCTCGGAGGACCCCGTCCTGGTCGTGGGTATCACCGCCGTCGCGACGGTCGCTCTGCTGCTGTGGGGCCGGTCGCGGGGCACGCGGGCCGCCCTCGTGGAGGCGCTCCGCGAGCAGGCGGCCTCAGCCGAGGAGGCGCGGCGCGCGACCGAACGCACCCGTGAGGCCGAGGTGGCCCGCGCGCGAGCGGAGGAACGTGGCGCGATCGCCCGCGAGATGCACGACGGCATCTCGCATCAGCTCGCGATCGTCGCGATGCACGCCGGAGCCCTCACCTATCGGACCGATCTCGCCCCCGAGGAGCAGCGCGCCGCCGCGGAGACGGTCCGCGACGCGGCCGCGACCGGCAGCACCATGCTGAGGGACGCGCTCGTCGCGCTGCGGACGACCGACGGAGAGGTCGCCCGTTCGCCCCTGCCGGACTCGCTGTCGATCGAACGCCTCGTGCAGGATGCGCGCGCCGCCGGACACGACGTCGCGCTCCAGTGGGAGGACATCACCGCGACCGAGCTTCAGGCGATGCCGGGCCGTGCGCCGGCCGTCGCGCGCATCCTCGCTGAGGTGGTTCTGAACGCCCGCAAGTACGCGCCGGGTGCCCCTCTCGCCCTGCGGATCGGACGCCTCGGCGACGGCGTGATCCTCCGTGCCAGCAACCCGATGAGCGACGCGGCCCCGATGGCGACCACGACGGGGACGGGCACCGGTCTCGGTCTGGTCGGAGTCGCCGAGCGCGCGGCCATCCTCGGAGGGAGCGCGACCTCCGGTCCCACGGCCTCGGGAACGTTCGACGTCGAGGTGAGGCTGCCGTGAGCGGGGCGGCGGAGCGGCCGTCCGTCCGCGTGCTCATCGTCGACGACGAGTCCCTCATGCGCGCGGGTCTCCGTCTGATGATCGACGGATCCGAGGGCATCGAGGTCGTGGGAGAGGCATCGGACGGATCGGAGGTGCCCGACGCGGTCGCTCGGCTCGACCCCGACGTCGTGCTCATGGACATCCGGATGCCCGTCGTCGACGGCATCGCGGCCACTGCAGCCTTGCGGCGAGGCGGCTCGCGAGCACGGGTCGTGATCCTCACGGCCTTCGACACGGACGACCTGCTGCGGGACGCGCTGCTCGAGGGGGCCGTCTCCTTCCTCGTGAAGGACGCCGCGCCCCGATCGGTGGTGGACGCCGTGCATGACGCGGCCGCCGGACGGTCGTCGTTCTCTCCCACCGCACTCGCCCGCCTCGTCGCTCTCGCGACGCGGTCCGGCGGGCCGGACCGGGCGCCGTCGACCGTCGTCTCCGCGACGGACCGGCGCGATCCGTCCGGTGCGGATCTGCCCGAGCTCGTGACGGCCCGGGAGTGGGACGTCGGTCGTCTCGTCGCGAGGGGGCTGACGAACAGTGAGATCGCCGATGCCCTCTTCGTGAGTCAGACGACCGTCAAGACCCACCTGTCGAGTCTCTTCGCGAAGCTCTGCGTGACGAACCGCGTGCAGCTCGCCATCCGCGTCCTCGAGCACGAGACGAGGATCGATTCGTGAGGAGGACAGTCTGTCGATCCAGATGGGTGTGGTTCGACAGTCTGAACATGGACGGCAGCTATCCGCGCTCCTACGATGGGCCCAAGCGGCATCGGCGCAGGACCTGTCGCGCGACACCGCATCGACACCTCGGGAGGCAGCGACCATGGCCATCGACACCGCCACGACCGGCACCATCGGAAGCGCACTGGAGCGTGACGAGCTGGCGCAGGAGCGCCGCATCGTCACGGAGCTCCCCGGTCCGCGATCGCGGGAGCTCATGGAGCGCAAGCTCGCCGCGGTCTCCTCAGCCGTCGGAACGACGATGCCCGTCTTCGCGGCCCGCGCCGGCGGCGGCGTGATCGTGGACGTCGACGGCAACTCGCTCATCGACCTCGGCTCGGGCATCGCCGTGACGGGTGTGGGCAACAGTGCACCCCGCGTCGTCGAGGCCGTGCAGCAGCAGGTCGCCGACTTCACGCACACGTGCTTCATGATCACCCCGTACGACTCCTACGTCGGCGTCGCCGAGGCGCTCAACCGCCTGACCCCCGGCGACCACGACAAGCGCAGCGCCCTCTTCAACTCCGGCGCCGAGGCGGTCGAGAACGCCGTGAAGATCGCCCGCTCGTACACGAAGCGGCAGGCCGTGGTCGCTTTCGACCACGCGTACCACGGGCGCACCAACCTCACGATGGCGCTCACGGCCAAGTCGATGCCGTACAAGAGCGGCTTCGGCCCGTTCGCGTCGGAGATCTACCGCGCGCCGATGTCCTATCCGTTCCGCGACGGCCTCTCCGGTGCCGAGGCGGCGAAGCGGGCGATCTCGCTCATCGAGAAGCAGATCGGCGCGGACAACCTCGCAGCGATCATCATCGAGCCGATCCAGGGCGAGGGGGGATTCGTCGTCCCCGCCGAGGGCTTCCTGCCGGCTCTCGTCGAGTGGGCTCGCGCGAACGGCGTCGTCTTCATCGCGGACGAGGTGCAGACGGGCTTCGCCCGCACCGGCCACATGTTCGCCTCGGAGCACGAGGGCATCGTCCCCGACCTCGTCGTCACGGCGAAGGGCATCGCGGGCGGACTCCCGCTGTCCGCGGTCACGGGTCGTGCCGAGATCATGGACGCGCCCCACGCCGGTGGGCTCGGCGGCACCTACGGCGGCAATCCACTCGCGTGCGCCGCGGCCCTCGCGGCCATCGAGACGTACGAGGAGGACGGGCTCGTCGAGCGCGCCCGGTCGATCGGCGAGACGATCGTCTCGCGGTTCCGTGACGCGGCCGTCGCCGACGCGCGCATCGGCGACGTCCGCGGACGCGGCGCCATGATCGCGATCGAGTTCGTCGACCCCGAGACGAACGAACCGGACGCCGCGCTCACGGGACGCATCGCGAAGGCCGCGCACGCCGAGGGCGTCGTCGTGCTCACCTGCGGAACGTACGGCAACGTGATCCGTTTCCTCCCGCCCCTCACCATCCCCGACGCGCTCCTCGACGAGGGTCTCGACGTCGTCCTCCAGGCGCTCGCCGCCTCCTGACCCCACCGACGAGTTCGACCCTTTCGGAAGGAACACCATGACGACAGAGCAGGACCTCCTCGCGAGCATCCCCACGGGCCTCTACATCGGGGGCGAGTGGCGCGACGCCGAAGGCGGCAAGACCTTCGACGTGACCGACCCGTCGACGGGGAAGACGATCCTGGCGATCGCGGACGCGAGCGCGGCCGACGGCATGGCCGCCCTCGACGCGGCCGTCGCGGCCCAGGCCGAATGGGCGGCGACCGCGCCGCGTACACGCTCGAACATCCTGCGGAAGGCGTTCGACCTGCTGCAGGAGCGCAAGGAGGACGTCGCCCTCCTCATGACGCTCGAGATGGGGAAGCCGCTCGCGGAGTCGCGCGGCGAGGTCGGCTACGGCGGCGAGTTCCTGCGCTGGTTCAGCGAGGAGGCCGTGCGCATCAGCGGCCGCTACGGTCTCAACCCCGAGGGCACCGGCCACATGATCGTCAGCCAGCTCCCGGTGGGTCCCTGCTACTTCATCACCCCCTGGAACTTCCCGCTCGCGATGGCGACGCGCAAGATCGCGCCGGCGCTCGCCGCCGGCTGCACCGTGGTCGTCAAGCCCGCGGCCCTCACGCCGCTCACGACGATCGCGTTCGTGAAGATCCTCGAGGAGGCAGGCCTCCCGAAGGGCGTCGTCAACGTCGTGCAGACGACGAGCTCCGGCGCCGTCTCGGAGCCGATCATCGCGGACCCGCGCCTGCGGAAGCTCAGCTTCACGGGGTCGACTCCCGTCGGGAAGAAGCTCATCGCCCAGGCCGCCGAGGGAGTGCTCCGCACGTCCATGGAGCTCGGCGGCAACGCACCCTTCGTGGTCTTCGGCGACGCCGACCTCGACAAGGCCGTGGACGGCGCCATCGCGGCGAAGTTCCGCAACATCGGCCAGGCGTGCACGGCGGCGAATCGCTTCATCGTGCACGCGTCGGTCGCCGACGAGTTCGCTCGCCGGGTGACCGAGCGCGTGAAGGGCTTCGGCGTCGGTCGGGGCACGGAGGACGGCGTGACGATCGGACCGATGATCGACGAGAAGGCCGTCGGCAAGGCGGGGGAGCTCGTCGACGACGCCGTGTCGAAGGGAGCCACGGTGACCACCGGCGGCAAGCCGATCGACCGCGACGGCACCTTCTTCGAGCCCACCGTCGTCACCGGTGTGACGGCCGATGCGCAGATCCTCCGGGAGGAGATCTTCGGACCCGTTCTCGCGATCGCGACGTTCGAGGACGAGGACGAGGCCGTTCGACTCGCGAACGATACCGAGTACGGGCTCGTCAGCTACGTGTTCACCGAGAGCCTCGCTCGCGGGCACCGGATGATCGAGCGGCTCGAGACGGGCATGATGGGACTCAACGTCGGCGTGATCTCGAACGCGGCCGCCCCGTTCGGCGGCGTGAAGCAGTCGGGCATCGGCCGCGAGGGCGGACTCGAGGGCATCCACGAGTACCTCTCGACGAAGTACACGCTCACCCCGGTCTCCTGACCGCCCCCACCTCTCCGAGAGGTGTCGCACAGGTCGCCGCTCCACCCGGACGAACGACCCGAGGCGACGCCCCAGGACGGGAAGAACCCGAAGAACGAAACAGAGGAGCCACCATGGTGGACAGCCAGAGTCTCGACGTGGACGTCGTGATCATCGGAGCCGGCGCATCCGGCCTCACCGCCGCGACGCGACTGACGGCGGACGGACACTCCGTGGCCGTGCTCGAGGCGCGCGAGCGCGTCGGCGGCCGCCTCTGGACCGACACGATCGATGGCGCCCTGCTCGAGCTCGGCGGACAGTGGGTGTCGCCCGACCAGACCGCGCTCATCGAGACGCTCGACGAGCTCGGCCTCGAGACCTACTCCCGCTACCGCGAGGGTGACAGCGTCTACGTGAACGCGGCGGGCGACCTCACGCGTTTCACGGGCGAGCTCTTCCCCGTCGCCGCGGAGACGCAGCAGGAGATGGAGCGCCTCATCGCGATGCTCGACGAGCTCACCGCGGAGATCGGCCCGACCGAGCCGTGGGCCCACCCGCGCGCAGCGGAACTCGACGCCGTCTCGTGGAACGAATGGCTCGAGCAGCAGACCGACGACGTGGAGGCCCGCGACAACATCGCGCTCTTCATCGCCGAGGCGATGCTCACGAAGCCGTCCCACGCGTTCTCCGCGCTCCAGGCGATCCTCATGGCGGCCTCGGCCGGCAGCTTCTCGCACCTCGTCGACGCCGACTACATCCTCGACAAGCGTGTCGCGGGCGGGCTGCAGCAGGTGCCCATCAAACTCGCGGAGGCGCTCGGTGACGCCGTGCACCTCGGTGCCCCGGTGCGTCGCCTCGCGTGGAGCGATGAGGGTGTCACGGCGTACGCCGACGGAGTCACCGTGACCGCGCGTCGCGCCGTCGTCGCCGTGCCCCCGAACCTCTACACGCGGATCGCGTTCGAGCCGCCCCTCCCGCGTCGCCAGCAGCAGATGCACCAGCACGTCTCGCTCGGGCTCGTCATCAAGGTGCACGCCGTGTACGAGACGCCGTTCTGGCGCGAGGCCGGGCTCTCCGGAACGGCCTTCAGCCCGTACCAGCTCGTGCACGAGGCGTACGACAACACCAACCACGGCGACCCGCGCGGCACGCTCGTGGGGTTCGTCTCCGACCTCAAGGCCGACGCGATGTTCGCCCTGCCCTCCGAGGAGCGGAAGCGCCGCATCCTCGAGTCGCTCGCGGCCTACTACGGTCCGCAGGCCCTCGAGCCGGTCGTGTACTACGAGAGCGACTGGGGCTCGGAGGAGTGGACGCGGGGCGCCTACGCGGCGAGCTTCGACCTGGGGGGACTCTCGCGTTACGGTGCCGACCAGCGCACGCCCGTCGGCCCGATCTTCTGGTCGTGCAGCGACGTCGCCGCCGAGGGCTACCAGCACGTCGACGGCGCCATCCGGATGGGGCGCTTGACGGCCGAGGAGATCGCCGCCACTCTGGCGTGACCTCGCATCAGCCCGGTCGCTGAGCCCGTCGGCTGACGGCGGGCTCGGCGACCGGTCATTCTCTCGACAACTCGACACGCGTCAACAGGCTCAGCGACCAGACCGTCGGCTCGGTGAGCCCGGAGGCCGGAAGGACGAACAATGCGGTTCATCGTCGGCTACACCGACACCCCGGCGGGGAAGGACGCGCTCGCCCTCGGCGTGCGCCTCGCCCGCGCCCGCGGTGCCCGTCTCGAGATCGTGCTCGTGCTCACGAGCAGCGATCGGCCCACACTCACCCCCGCGGCGCCGTCGTACGACCGGTATGTGCGGGAGCTCGCCGACGGCTGGCTCGCGAAGGCGAAATCCCGCGTGCCGGAAGGCGTCGAGGCCGACACGCACGTCGTGTACGCCGAATCGCTCGCCGAGGGTCTCCTCGACGCGTCGAAGCGGCTCGAGGGCTCGATGATCGTCGTCGGCGGGGCGAGTGACGGACTCCGCGGCCGCTACACGATCGGCACGGTGCCCCGGGCTCTCCTGCACTCCGCCGTCGTGCCCGTCGCCCTCGCGCCGCGCGGCATCCGGAAGCTCGAGACCACGGGCATCACGCGCGTGACGTGCGCGATCGGCACGCGGCCGGGCGCCGATCGACTCCTCGATGCGGCCGTCGCCGCAGCGTCCCGCGCGAACGCCCCGCTCCGGCTCCTCTCGCTTGTGGCGATCGACCTCCCGGCGAACGCCTCGGACGAGGCGAAGGCCGCGGCCGAGGAGCACGCCACGCGTGTGCTCGACTACGCGAAGCAGCACCTGCCCGACGGCGTCGACGCCGAGGTCGTCATCGCGACCGGCTCCCGCATCGAGGACGCCGTCGCGTCCGTCGCGTGGGATCCCGAAGAGGTCGTCCTCGTCGGCTCATCGCGCCTGGCGGCCTCCGGCCACCTGTTCCTCGGCACCACGGCGGCGAAGATGCTGCGCGAACTGCCCGTCCCGATGATCGTGGTTCCCCGCGACTCGGTCCTCACGATCGAAGGGTGACGACGATGTCCACTCAGCAGCAGGCGTCCGGGCTCTCGAAGAAGGGTCTCGGGGCCGGAACGGTCGGCCTCATCGGCGCGATCGTCATCGGCATCTCGTGCATCGCCCCGGCGTACACGATGACCGCGGCGCTCGGCGGCACGACCTCCGTCGTCGGCCTGCAGGTGCCGGCGATCATCCTCGTCGGCTTCATCCCGATGCTCCTCGTGGCCTTCGGGTACCGCGAGCTCAACAACGTGATGTCCGACAGCGGCACATCGTTCACGTGGGCGACGCGCGCGTTCGGTCCGTACATCGGCTGGATGGCGGGCTGGGGCCTCATCGCCGCGACGATCCTCGTGCTCTCGAACCTCGCCGGTATCGCCGTCGACTTCCTCTTCCTCCTGATCTCGCAGATCGTCGGGAACGAGGACATCGCCGGGATCGCAACGAACCCGTTCGTCAACGTCGTGACGTGTCTCGCGTTCATGTTCGCGGCCACATGGGTCTCGTACCGTGACATGCAGACGACGCAGAAGATCCAGTACGTCCTCGTCGGATTCCAGGTGGTCGTGCTCGTGCTCTTCTCGATCGTGGCACTCGTGCACGTGGCGAACGGCACGGCGTACGACGCGACCCCGATCGACCTCTCCTGGTTCAACCCGTTCGCCGTCGAATCGTTCAGCTCGTTCGCCGCCGGCCTGTCCCTGTCGATCTTCATCTTCTGGGGCTGGGACGTCACCCTCACGATGAACGAGGAGACGAAGGGTGCGAAGACACCCGGCCGTGCCGCGACCATCACGGTGATCATCATCGTCGTGCTCTACCTGCTGCTCGCCGTGTCGCTCACGAGCTTCGCGGGCGTGGGAACGGGACAGTTCGGCCTCGGCAACGAGGAGATCCAGGACAACGTCTTCTTCCACCTGGCCGGTCCGATCCTCGGCCCGCTCGCGGTGCTCGTCTCGATCGCGGTGCTCTCGAGCTCGGCGGCGTCGCTGCAGTCGACCTTCGTCTCACCGGCCCGCACTCTGCTCGCGATGGGCCACTACGGGGCGCTCCCGGAGCGGTTCGCCCGCGTGCACCCGCGGTTCTTCACCCCGGGCTTCGCGACGATCGTGGCGAGTGTAGCCGCATCGGCGTTCTACGCCGTCATGCGTTTCGTCAGCGAGAACGTGCTGTGGGACACGATCACGGCCCTCGGCATGATGATCTGCTTCTACTACGGGATCACGGCATTCGCGGCGGTCTGGTACTTCCGCACCCAGTGGTTCCGCTCGGTGCGCAACGTGTTCTTCCAGTTGCTCTTCCCGCTCGTGGGCGGCGTCGTGCTCGCGGTGCTCTTCGTCACGACGATCATCGACAGCATGGACCCCGACTACGGTTCGGGCTCCAACATCGGGGGAGTGGGCCTCGTCTTCATCCTCGGCGTCACGGTGATCGGCCTCGGCCTCGTCATCATGATCGTGCAGCGCGTCGTGCGCCCGGGCTTCTTCCGTGGCGAGACGATCACGGTCGGGAAGTCCGACGGCCGCGAAGACACCGAGGTGGAGTTGGCGGAGTAGGCCTCAGCCGACGACGACGGCGAGGTTGGTCGAGCCGCACGGGAGGACGCGGCGGCCGTCGGCGAGCGTCGATTCGCCCGTGAACGCGACACGCTCGCCGCCCGCCCGGAGGATCGAACCCGTCGCCAGGTGGGGATCCGTCGACACGACCACGCGGCCCCACGCGTTCACGAGCGTCGTCGTCTCCGCGACCGAGCGGAGGGACGGGAGGATCGAGCGTTCGACGTCGGCGACGTACAGGTCGGCGCCGACGACTCCCACCATCGCCCCGGAGAACACCACGGGTGCGGTCAGCGTGAGTGTGTAATCGTCGGTGCAGAGGTAGTCGACGTACGGTCCCGTGATGTGCTGAGCCCGCGTCGAGGCCGGGACCCGCCACCACTCGAGCGTCGTGTAGTCGCGGAACGCGTCGTCCCGCGGGTCCTCCGTCGCGACGAGTCGGCGCACGCGCGGGGCCGAGCCCGTCCGACCACCGGCGGTGCCGCCGAGCCACCAGGCGAGGTGCCATTCCGCGTCGGCGAGGAACCCGGGCGCCGCCACGAATCCTCCACCGATCTCCAGAGCGCCGGCGCGCTCGAGCTCGGGAACGACCATCGACTCGATCAACGTGTCCACCGCGGTCGACGAGACGACACCGTCGGCGAGTTCTGTGAGCCGTTCGACGTGGGATCGCCACTCGTCGACGCGGGCGAACACCGCGGCGAAGATGGCGTCGACCGCCGCGACGCAGTCCTGTGCGGCATCAGTGGTGGTTCGCATCGCTCATCCCGTCGCTTCGAGTGTCGATTTCATCTCGAGGAGCCATTCGATGGCGTCCTCGATGTGCTCCCTCGTGATGGTTCTCGCGCGTCCGCCATCCAGGTCGGCGATCGCATCCACGACCGCCAGGTGGGCGTCCCTGCTCCGCGCACGATACTCCTCATCCCGCAGGCAGAGCCAGAGCAACGGAGCGAATTCGCTCTGCACCCGTAGCTCCTCACGGACGAGCCGAGCCGATTGTGAGAGCGCGGTGACCTCGAGGCGGAAGGTGCGCTCGCCGCGACGGGTGGCGGTCTCGCTGTCGATGTCGATGGCGAGGACCACCGCGCGGAGGTGCTCGACGTCGTCTCCGGTGGCCCGGTCGGCGGCGAGCTCCGCGCTCGACGAGGCGATCGCCGAGTAGTAGGCGCCCATGTCGCGGAGCTCCGCGCGGGACAGCTCGCCCACTCGCGTGTCGATCGAGGTGGGATGCGTGTGCCGCTCAGTCACGAAGCTGCCGCCGTCGCGTCCTCGTCGCGTCTCGACGAGACCCTTCTCGCGGAGGGCGACGAGAGCCTCGCGCGCCGTCACGGTGGCGACGCCGAACTGCTTGGCCATCTCGCTCTCGCTCGGGAGACGCTCGCCCTCTGCGAGGAGACCGAGCACGATCGCGTCCGTGAGACGTCGCTCCACGAGTTCGGCACGCCCGGCATCGACGAGGGGAGCGAAGACGGCGGCGCGCGCGTCGCTCATCGGTCTGATCGATCGCGGCACGTCATCCTCCTCGTGAGTGTCGTGACACGACCGTAACATCTCCGTGATCCCTTTGACATCTGGTTCCATAGGATTAGTCTCACGATCATCGATTCTCCGGTTCCGCCGGCGACGACCACCCGACGAAGGGACTCTCGTGCAGGCTGCACCCGCCATCCGTCTCACCGGCCTCACCAAGACGTTCGGCGAGACGCGGGCAGTGGACGATCTCGACCTCGACATCGTGGCCGGGGAGTTCTTCTCCATGCTCGGGCCCTCCGGTTCGGGCAAGACGACGGTGCTCCGGCTCATCGCCGGCTTCGAGACGCCCACGTCGGGCACCATCGAACTGTTCGGGGAGGACGTCACCGCGAGCGCAGCGTTCGATCGCCCGGTCAACACCGTCTTCCAGGACTACGCGCTCTTCCCCCACATGTCCGTGCTCGAGAACGTCGCGTACGGGCTGCGGGTGCGCGGGGTGTCGAAGGCGGAACGCACCGAGCGGGCACACGCGGCGCTGGACTCGGTCCGTCTCGGCTCCTACGGCTCGCGCAAGCCCGCGCAGCTCTCGGGCGGGCAGCGTCAGCGCGTCGCCCTCGCTCGCGCCACCGTCGTCCAGCCCAAGGCGCTGCTCCTCGACGAGCCGCTCGGAGCGCTCGACCTCAAACTCCGCGAGCAGATGCAGGTGGAGCTCAAGGAGCTGCAGCGCGAGCTCGGCATCACCTTCATCTTCGTGACCCACGACCAGGAGGAGGCGCTCACGCTCTCGGATCGCATCGCCGTCTTCAACGACGGGAGGATCGAGCAGCTCGGGACGCCGGCCGAGATCTACGAGCGACCGGCGTCGCCGTTCGTCGCTGAATTCGTCGGCACGTCGAACATCTTCTCCGACGACACCGCTCGCGCCGTCCTCGGACGATCGGGCTTCCACTCCGTCCGACCGGAGAAGGTCCGGCTCCGCCCGGAGGGCGCCGCCGGTGCCGGAGGCCCCGACATCGTGCGGGCCGCCGGGACGGTCGCCGAGGAGATCTACCTCGGAACGAGCACGCGCGTCCTCGTCGACCTCGACGGCGGCTTCCGCCTCGTCGTCCTCGAACAGAACGTCTCCCAATCCACGTCGACGGACCGCCGAGGCGACCGTGTGGTCGCGGAGTGGGCAGCCGCCGACGTCGTCGACCTCGTGACGCCGGACGGCGACGCGACGCTCCACAGCACCGCACCATCTCAGAAAGGGTGAACCGCAATGAAAAGCACCACGATCAGGCGTCCCGCTGCCGTCACCGGCATCGCGATCGCGTCCGTCGCACTCCTCGCGGGGTGCGGAACGACCTCTGCGCCGTCGGGAGGCGGTGAATCCGTCGAGGAGCTCGGCGACTACGAGGGCTCCGTCTCGATCCTCGCGTGGCCCGGCTACGTCGAGGACGGCAGCAACGATCCCGAGGTCGACTGGGTCTCCGATTTCGAGGACGACACCGGCTGCCAGGTCACGAGTCAGACGTACGGCACGTCGGACGAGGCCCTCAGCCTCATGAAGTCCGGCGAATACGACGTCGTCGCCGCCTCGGGCGACGCGACACTGCGCATGATCGCCGGCGGCGACGTCGCCCCGCTCAACACGGACCTCATCCCGAACTACGACGGCATCTACGACTTCCTCAAGGAGCAGTCGTGGAACAGCGTCGACGGCGAGGTCTACGGCGTGCCCCACGGCTACGGCGCCAACCTGCTCATGTACAACACGGACGTCTTCTCCGAGGCCCCGACGTCATGGGACGTCGTCTTCGACGACGCGAGTGCGAACGCGGGCAAGATCACGGCGTACGACAGCCCGATCTACATCGCCGATGCGGCGATGTACCTCATGGCTCACGAACCCGACCTCGGAATCGAGAACCCCTACGCACTCGATGAGGACCAGCTCGCCGCGGCCGTCGAGCTCCTGAAGGAGCAGCGCGCGAACATCGGCGAGTACTGGAGCGACTACCTCAAGTCGATCCAGTCGTTCGAGACCGGCAGCATCGTGGCCGGCACCACGTGGCAGGTCATCAAGAACTCGGTCCCCGAAGGCACGCCCGTCGATGTCACCCTGCCGGAGGAGGGTGTGACCGGCTGGAGCGACAACTGGATGGTCGGCTCGGACGCCGCGAGCCCGAACTGCGCGTACGCGTGGCTCGACTACATCGCGAGCCCCGAAGCGAACGCCGAGGCCACCGAGTACTTCGGCGAGGCGCCGTCCAACGACGCGGCGTGCGAGTTCCGCTCAGAAGGACAGTGCGAGCTGTACCACGCGGGCGACGAGGACTACGCGTCGCAGATCTGGTACTGGTCGACGCCCATCGCCGAATGCCTCGACGGCCGCACGGACGTGGAGTGCACCGACTACGCCGCCTGGACGACGGCGTGGCAGGAGATCAAGGGCTGATGCCGCATGTCGAGTGACGCATCGGCGCCACCCCTGAAGCGCGCCGGGGTCCCCGCACCAGCGGAGACCCCGGCCCGCCGGCTGTCCGTCCTGTTGAGCCGGGCTCCCCGGCTCCGGCTCGGGCTGCTCCTCACTGCACCCCTCTTCTGGCTCGGCCTCGTCTACATCGCGGCGCTCGCCGCGCTCCTCGTGACCGCGTTCTGGACCGTCGACAGCTTCACGGGCACGGTGAGCATCGAGTGGAACCTCGACAACATCGTCACGGTGCTCACGGGAGCCGTCTATCAGGCGGTCACGCTGCGGACGGTGGGTGTCGCGCTCCTCGTGACGGTCATCGACATCCTCATCGCGCTGCCGATCGCGTTCTACATGGCGAAGGTCGCGACGCCCCGGATGCAGCGGGTGCTCGTGATCCTCGTGCTCATGCCGCTGTGGGCGAGCTACCTCGTGAAGGCGTACGCGTGGCGATCGGTGCTGAGCGAGGGAGGTCTCGTGGACTGGCTCGTCACGCCCTTCGGGGGGAACACCCCGGGCTACGGACTGCACGCCACCGTCATCACGCTCGCGTACCTGTGGCTGCCCTACGTGATCATGCCGATCTACGCGGGGCTCGAGCGGGTTCCGGACAGCCTGCTCGAGGCGTCGGGCGATCTCGGTGCGAAGACGTGGCGGACCCTCCGCTCCGTCGTCCTCCCGCTCCTCTGGCCGGCGATCATCGCGGGCTCGATCTTCAGCTTCTCGCTCTCGCTCGGCGACTACATCACGGTCAACATCGTGGGAGGGGCGAGCCAGATGCTCGGAAACCTCGTCTACACGAACGTGGGAGCCGCCAACAACCTGCCCCTTGCGGCGGCGATCGCCCTCATCCCGATCGCGATCATGATCGTCTACCTCGGCCTCGTGCGTCGCACGGGTGCCCTCGAGAACCTGTGAGCGCCGAATGAGACTCAGCCGTCCCCTCCGCACGACGCTCGGCGCCCTCACGATCGCCGTGCTCGTCATGATCTACGTGCCGCTCTTCGTCGTCCTCGTCAACTCGTTCTCGACGAGTCAGAGCCTCGTCTGGCCCCCGCCAGGCTTCACGCTCGAGTGGTGGGGCAAGGCGTTCCAGAACCAGGGCGCGCTGTCGGCGTTGTGGACGAGCGTGCAGGTCGCGACCCTCGCGACCCTCATCTCCCTCGTGCTCGGGACCCTCGTCGCGATCGCGCTGCAGCGCTACAGGTTCTTCGGACGGCAGTCCGTGAGCCTCCTCGTGATCCTCCCGATCGCGTTGCCCGGCATCGTCACGGGAATCGCGCTCAACAACGCGTTCCGCACGATCCTCGGGTTGCAGCTCGGCTTCTTCACGATCGTCGTCGCGCACGCGACGTTCTGCATCGTCACGGTGTTCAACAACGTGCAGGCGAGGCTGCGACGCACCGGGACCAATCTCGAGGAGGCCTCGGCGGACCTCGGGGCCGGAATCTGGACGACGTTCCGCCTCGTGACGTTCCCGCAGCTCCGCTCGGCGCTCTTCGCGGGCGGGCTGCTGGCCTTCGCCCTGAGCTTCGACGAGATCATCGTGACGACCTTCACCGCGGGGGTGGGGACGACGACGCTGCCGATCTGGATCTTCCAGAACCTGTTCCGTCCGAATCAGGCGCCCGTCGTCAACGTCATCGCCGTGGTGCTCGTCGCGGTCTCGGTCATCCCGATCTACATCGCACAGCGCATCGCGGGGGCTGAACGCGTCTCGAAGTGACGCCGGTTCGGGGAAACGGATGCGATTCGACCGATGGTCGCCGGTTCCGAGCACGACGCTCGCGATAGCGTGTGCGCATGATGGACGTTGAGGACGACCACCCCGGCCCGGTACCGGCGCTGACCCGGGCGTCGCTGACGTCGAGCGTGCTCGCCATCGTCGCAGCCATAGCCGCCTACGTGACGCTCGCCGGCCTCTTCGGCTCGTCGCCGAGTCGCGCACTGAGCGTCCTGTTCCCGCTCGGCGTGATCGCGGCCGTCGTGTGCGCGATCCTCGCGCTGATCCTCGCCATCGCGGACATCGTGCGTTCGCGTGGATTCGCTCGCTCCCACACCGCGACGCACGCTGCGCTCTTCCTGTCCATCCTCCTGGCCGCCCCTGCCCTCGCCATCGGCGGTCCCTACGCTTCGGGCGTGGCCGGCCAGCTGTGGCAGGGGGGCATCGGTCAGTCGATCGCGTATTCCGAGACGGTCGAGGCGGAGTACGACGCGCAGCTCGACGACCACACCGTCCTCCTCGAGCCGCTCGTGGACACGGCCATCGAGCTCGCCGACGGCTCGATCGCCGAGGACGCCGCCGAGCAGAACACGCGGCTGGGCACGTGCGACGGCGGGAGGTGGGTGACCTTCGCCGCGGATGTCATTGCACGCGCGGGCGACGCCGAGCGGATCGTCGAGGCGTGGCAGGCCGCGGGCCTCACGTTCACCCACCGGAGCGGCGGTGACGTCGAGTCCTGGACGTACGTCCGGTCATCGACATCGCCGTACCCGCTCGTCGAAGCCGACGTGACGCGGACACCGTCCGGAGACGGCGAGCGGCTCACCGTCTCCCTCATCAGTTCGTGTGTCGGGGACGGCCTCTCGGGGCCGATGACCGGATGACACCGGGCGATGGCGGGTCATCGACGGTGGGCGCCTTCGGGATCACATGTGGGCGTAGCGGGCGCGGGCGAAGCAGAACAAGCCGTACAGCACGAGGCCCGCGCCGACCGTCCACAGGATGATCGGGCCGTAGGGGAGCTCGGCTAGCGAACGGAGAGCGGCATCCAGGCCGCCGGCGGCCTCGGGATCGTGCGTCACAGCCGCGACGACGAAGAGGATGCCCGCGACACCGACCGCGATGCCCTTCGCGATGTATCCGGCCACACCGAACGCGACGATCCCCTTCCGCGCGTTCCCCGAGGGCAGCGAGAGGTGCTTCGTGAACTTCTGCAGGATGCCGCGCACGATGAACGCGACCCCGATCCCGGCGACGACGAGGCCCACGAGCACGAGGAGGAAGACACCGGCGGGGGCGGCGAGGATCGTCGCGCTCAGCGACTGCGACGACTCCGAGGAGTCGGAGCTTCCGCCGAGGGCGTAGGTGAGGGCCGTGACCCCGATCGCGATGTAGGCGACGGCGGTGCCGATGAACTTGACGCGGTGAGCCCATTTCTTCTTCTCGTCCGGGTCGCGCTCGAGCAATGTCTCGGCGATCTGCCAGATCGCGAGGGCGAAGAGTCCGACGACGATCGCCCAGAGGAGGAAGATGCCGGCCGGCGTCTGCTTCACCTGCTCGATCGCGCCACCCTGATCGGCCTCGCCCCCGCCGCCCCCGACGATGGAGATGGCGATGGCGCCGATCAGGATGTGGAGGACGCCGAGAACGACGTACCCGACACGTGCGAGCACCTCGAAGGCGTGCGAGTTCTGCGCCTTGCGTGCGGCGCCGGCGGGGGATGCGGCTGAGGTGGTCATGTGCGGTGGGACCTTCCGATCAGGATTCAGTGGCGGGTGTATCGGGGGATCGTGCGGCGCGGCGGTCGCGCCAGGCTTCGATCGCGCTCCAGGTGAGGGTGGCGACGACGATGCCCTCGAGTAGTCCGGCGACCACGTCGCTCGACCAGTGCGCGAGCAGGTGGGTGCGACTCCACATCATCAGGACGACCCAGGCGGCACCGACGGCCCAGACCCACCACCGTCGGAGCAGGAGCCCGAGGATGATCACAACCGTCGTCGCGACGGCCGTGTGCCCGGACGGGAAGGAGGTGTCGACGCTCTCGGCGAGGGAATCCGCGGGACGGACGCGGGCGATCACGGCCGCCATCGGGGCGCCGATTCCCACGACGACGACCATCGCGGCAGCCAGCGTGGCGGCGTCCCACCGTCTTCCGCGCCACAGGAAGAGGGCGATCAGCACGAGGCCGATGATGATCATGCCGAGGGTGCCGCCGACGATCCCCGGAACCCAGGCGATGACGACGGACGCATCGCTCCGCGTCGCGACCATGAGATCGTGCCACCACAGATCCACCTGGAGCGGATGGTGGCCGCCCAGCGCCACGACGACGCGCAGGACCACGAAGGCGACGATCCCGGCGACCCCGATCACGACAGCGACGGGTCGCCTCGCATCCGGCTCCGCGGAGACGGCCGGAAGGGCGATCTGTTCCGCGGGAGCCCGCCCGGCATCAGTCATGCCGTGAGCATAGGGGGGAGTCGCCTGCGGAGATTGAGCCTTGACGACACGCGCCCGGCTCGTTTCGTCGGTCGCGTCTAGCGGAAGTTGACGAACTGCAGGTCGATGTCGAGGTCCTTGCCCTTGAGGAGCGCGATGGTCTCCTGGAGGTCGTCGCGGCTCTTCGACTGCACACGGAGCTCGTCGCCCTGGATCTGGCTCTTGACGCTCTTGGGCGCCTCGTCACGGATGATCTTGCCGATCTTCTTCGCGTTCTCGGAGGAGATGCCGTCCTTGAGGGTCGCCTCGACGCGGTACTCCTTGCCGCTCGCGTAGGGCTCGCCGGCCTCGAGGCTCTTGAGCGAGATTCCGCGCTTGATGAGCTTGGACTGGAGGACGTCGAGGACCGCCTTCACGCGCTCCTCGCTGTTCGCCTTCATCATGATCTTCTCGCCGCTCCACTCGACCGAGGCGCCGACACCCTTGAAGTCGTAGCGCTGCTCGATCTCCTTGGATGCCTGGTGGACGGCGTTGTCCGCCTCCATCTTTTCGACCTTGCTGACGACGTCGAACGAAGAATCTGCCATGCCACCAGTGTAGGCGGAGGCTCCGAGCCCGTGCGAGCGCGGAGCCTCCACCCTGGTCGGCTGTGCCGCGAGAAGCAGCTGCCCCTAGAACCAGCTGCTGAGGCGGGGCGCGACGGCGGTGCGGAACAGACGGTCGGCGGTCTCGACGTCTCCGCTGATGCGCCCGGAGGCCGCGAGACCCGGCACGGCTGATTCTCCGAGATAGAGGGATGCGAGCGAAGCGATGGGCAGCGACACATCCGCCGCGTCATCCGTCGCACGCACCTGGGCCGAGCCGTCGGTGCCGACGTCGAGTCGGAACCGGCCGCCGGCGAGGTCGAGGGAGTCCTCGACATCGAGGACGAGGCTGCCGGACGACTCGTAGCGACGCGCCTCGAGTGCGGCCGGGACGTCGAGGATGCGCGTCCACAGGTGGTCCTGCACGCCGGTGACCTTCGCCTGGCGCAGGTCGCGGACGAGCCAGGGGAGCGGCTCGTCGACGCCCCGCGTGTGCGCGCGCACGGTTCCTACGAGGTCCATCTCGATCACGTAGCGCCACAGGGCCGCGTTCGCCTCGGGTGTCGTCGAGACGAGCGCGACGATGTCGAGCGTGTGATCCGTGAAGTCCGACTCCCCGCCGGTGATGATGTATGTGATGAAGCCCTGCGGGTCGCCGTCCGGGCCGTCGTAGCGCACGAGGCGGTACCGCTCGGCGTCGGTCGCGCCCTCGAGGGGGCCGATCTGCCGCTCCGCGAGGTAGTCGGAGAGCCGGATCTCGCCGGCGCGAGCCTCGTTCTGGCGCACGAGGAGCTCGCGGCTCGTCTCGCGGAACTCGTCGGGGGTCGTGAAGGAGAGCCGGCCCGTCGTCTTCGGCCCGATCCAGCCCGCGCGTCGGGGGGCGATGCTCCACGACGAGGCGAACGTGCTCGGCCCGAAGCCCCAGCGGCCGTAGATCGTCGACTCGGAGACCGTCAGGGCGGCGACGGCGAGGCCGAGGTCCTTGGCCACGCGCAGCTGACCCGGCAGCAGGGCGCTCGCGATGCCGCGGCGGCGGTGCGTGGGGGAGACGGTCACCGAGCTGATCAGCCACGCGTCGAGCTGACGGGGGCCGGGGACGGTGAGGGGCGCGGCCCACGAGCTCACGGTGCCGACGATGCCGGCGGCCGCCGGGATCGCATCGTCGTGCACGGCGGTCAGGCGGCGGTGCGCGAGCAGTTCGCGCTCCTGCGCGAGGGCGGCGGCCGACGGCTGCTTGGAGTGGAATCCGCGTGCATCGGCGGACAGCCAGGCGTCGAAGGACACGGTGTCGGTGGTGTCGATGAGGGAGAGGCGGAGTCCTGCCTCCCGCAGCTTCGCGGCCGCGGTCTCGTCGATCGGTTGGGAGAGATACGGCTCGGTCATGCCTCAACGCTAGCGGCCCCCTCCGACAGCGGGCCACCGCCGTCGTGTACATTCCGAACCATGAACACAGCTGGTCGCGTCGGCGCCGACGCACGCACGGATGACGGCACGGACGACGGCCGCGTCGTCGTCATCGGAGACGCCCTCATCGACGAGTTGAGGGACGACGCGGGAGTGCGGGAGTTCGTGGGCGGAGCGGCGCTCAACGTCGCCGTCGGACTGGCGCGCCTCGGCGTCGCCACGACGCTCCTCGCGATGGTCGGGGAGGACGAGGACGGCGACACGATCCGTGCGTTCCTCGACACCCACGGCGTCGAACTGATCCAGACGGCGTCGCCCCACGGATCGTCGCGCGCGGTGAGCGAGCGGGTCGACGGGGAGCCCCATTACGTCTTCAACACCGCGGCGCAGAACCGGCACGTCGACTTCGGTCCGGAGGAGCGTGAGGCGATCGAGAACGCCCGCCTGGTGGTCGTGAGCTGCTTCCCCTTCGACAACGATGCGGAGTCCGCCGCGCTCGACGAGGCTGTCGCCGACGGGTCGAAGCTCGTCGTCGACCCGAACCCCCGCGAGGCGATGATGGCGGACCGTGAGCGCTTCGAGCGCAACGCCCTCCGCCTCGCGGGCCGGAGTCTCCTCGTGAAGGTCGGCGACGACGACGCCCCCTTCCTCGGAGCCGACGGGCTCGGTGCGCTCGTGCCGGACCTCGTCGACCGGGGCACGCACGTGGTGCTCGCGACGGAGGGGCGCGCCGGCGCCCGCATCGTCGACGGCGGGATCGACGTCTCGAGCGGCATCGCCTCGCTCCCCGGTGCGATCGTCGACACGATGGGTGCGGGCGATGCGTCGCTCGCCTCGGTCGTCGCGGACGTCGTCCGTGCCGGACGGCCAGCCGACTCCGACGCCTGGTCCCGGGTGCTCGACCGCGCCATGGTCGTGGCCGCGGCGACCTGCCGTGCTGAGGGCGCGCTGCTCCAGACGCCCGAGGGCTTCACGAGCCTCTGATCCCGCGATGTGCGGACATCGGCGGTCGCACGCGCCGACAGAGCGACGAACGCCCGCACGTCCGCAGAGGTGAGAAGGGGTCGACGATCGGATTTCGCAGGGCCAGCGGGCTCGATGTAGTATTTCCTGCGGCGCGTCCGGTTGGCTGATCAAGTTCGGTCGGGAGCGCATCTGGCGAGTTACCCAAGCGGCCAAAGGGATCTGACTGTAAATCAGACTGCTCAGCATTCGGGGGTTCGAATCCCTCACTCGCCACGGATCTGCTCAGGCGGATCATCCACATCACTCGGGCCCGGTCAGCGACCGGGCCCGAGTCGTATCCGGAACCGGAGCGGCTCCGGCCCACGCGACGCGAGGAGAGAACGATGACCGGAGTGCTCGAGCTGAGGGACATCGCGGAATCGATCGCGCGGGAGGCCGGCGAACGCGCGGCCGCTCGGCGGGCTGAGGGCGTCTCCATCGCCGCGTCGAAGTCGTCGCTCGAGGACGTCGTCACGGAGGCCGACCGCGAGGTCGAGAACCTCATCCGTGCGCGACTCGCCGACCTCCGGCCCGACGACGCCTTCCTCGGCGAGGAGTCCGGAGCGGAGGGCGGCTCGAGCGGACTCACGTGGGTGGTCGATCCGATCGACGGCACCGTCAACTACCTGTACGGCATCCCCGACTACTGCGTGAGCATCGCCGTGGTCGAGGGCGAGCCGGATCCGCGTTCGTGGACGGCGCTCGCCGGCGTGGTCTACGCCCCGGCCAAGCGCGAGCTCTTCCATGCGGCCGCGGGCCACGGAGCCTTCCGCGGGGACGAGCGACTCGCTGTGAACACCGGGGTGTCTCCGGCGCTTGCGCTCATCGGTACCGGGTTCGGCTATGCGGCGGAGAAGCGTGTACGGCAGGCGGCTGTCGTGCAGTCGCTCGTCGCCGAGGTGCGCGACATCCGCCGCATCGGTGCGGCCGCGCTCGACCTGTGCGCCGTCGCGAGCGGCCGCATCGACGCGTACTACGAGTCGGGACTCAACCCGTGGGACCAGGCGGCGGGAGTCCTCATCGCCCAGGAAGCCGGTGCGCGCGTGGAGGGCAGGGATGGTGCCCCGGCCGATCGCGACCTCACGATCGCCGCGGCGCCCGAGATTTTCGGTTTTCTCCATGACAGGGTCGCCAGCGCCCGCTAGGGTCTGAAAAATAGCCGCTGATCGGGAATATCGCGCCCTCGGGATGTCTCCTGTACGCCGAAAGCGAGGAAACCTACCATTGGCTTTCCGTGCGCAAGGGGGTTATTCTTGATGAATTCGTTACACATCGGTGATGTATGACGGCCCCAAAACCCCGCGTTGGAAACGCACGTGCGTTGCCGCGCATCACCACGTGCAACCCCGTTTGAACGACGCCTAGCCCGCCCCGCTCCAAAGGATCCATCTCTCCGTGCCAGCCAGCCTCCCCGGTGACGACGCGCCGCTCCGCCGCGCCCGTCAGCGTCGCTCCCCGGCGACCACCCCGTCCGAGGTGACCCCGCTGGAGAACGAAGCCGAGGAACGCATCTCTGAGAAACGCGCCTCTGGCGCGCGTGCGACGGATTCCCCTACGACCCTTCGTTCGGAGCGTCGCTCGCGTCGGATTGCTCCGGACTCGGAGCTCGCCATCGCCGGGGTCGCGTCCGCCGTGCAGACCTCGGCCGCCCCGGTACGCATCGATGGGCGTCGTGCGCGTCGTGCCGCCCCCGTCGTCGAGCCGATCTCCGACGTCGAGTCGGCGCCGGACGTCGTGAGCGACTGGATGGGCGCACCTGCGGCTGCCTCCTCTGCCCCCACGCGTCGCGCGCGTCGGTCGCGCGACGAGGTCGTGGAGGCTTCGACCTCCGCGACCGAGCCCGTCGATGCGGCCGAGGCGCTCCCGGTCGGCACGCGACGTTCACGTCGCCCCCAGCGGTCCGTTCCGATCGCGGACGAGGCTGTTCCGCTCCTCACCGTCGAGCCGCGCGTCACCCTCGAAGCCGCTCCTGTCGCCGCGAATCCCTCCGACCTCGTCGTCCCGACGGACGACACCGACGGGCAGCCGTTCACCATCGTCCAGGACGATCCGGCCGACGTCTCGTCGCACAACGCGATTCCCGACGAGCGCGAAGCCGTCTCGGTCCTCGTCGAGGACGTCCCCGTAGAGCCGGTCATGGCGACGGTGTCGCCGTCGATCGTCCTCGACCCGGTGGAGGCGTCAGCCTCCGCTGTGCCGATCACCGTGGCCACCACCACATCGGTCACCGCGGTGGCCCACGTGACGGAGCAGGACGAGCGCGCGATCTTCGTGCCCCGCACCGAGATCGACCCGCCGATGGTGTCGCCGGCACCCGTCGCCGCGGCCGCTGTCGTCTCGGCACCGGCCCGCCGCCGTCGCGCAGGACGTGTGGCGGCGAAGTCGTTCAGCTTCGCCGCGTTCAGCGTCGCCGGGCTCCTCACGCTCGCGACATCCCTGCCCGCGAACGCGCTGCTCTCCGCCGACGACGTCGCGGAGCAGAAGGTGCTCGTGACCCAGCAGGACACCACGTCCACCGGTGACACGCAGACCGTCGCGGCGTCGGGCGACACGGCTCTCGAGACCGTTCAGCGCGACACGTACGGCGCGATGTCGGCGATCGATGCGGCGAAGGCTCTCGGCATCCAGCCGGAGGCCACCTTCACGAACGACCCGAACGGCACCATCCAGTGGCCGTTCGCGGTGGGTGTGCACATCGGCAGCGGCTACGGCGCGCGACCCGGCTGCTCGATCGGCTGCAGCACGAACCACAAGGGTCAGGACTTCAACCCGGGCTATGGCGCTCCGATCCAGTCGATCGCCGACGGCGTCGTCGTGGAGTCCACCGACTCCGGCGGTGCGTTCGGCGTGAAGATCGTCATCGAGCACGTCATCGACGGCCAGGTCATCCACAGCCTCTACGGCCACATGATCGCGGGTTCGCGCACGGTCGAGGTCGGCGACCCCGTCACCGTCGGGCAGGTCATCGGGCAGACCGGCAACACGGGCCGATCCACGGGCGCGCACCTCCACTTCGAGATCCTGCTCAACGGCACGGACCAGGTGGACCCGCTCGCCTGGCTGTACGCCAACACGAACTGACCCGGCACGAACCGAGCCGACTCGAACCGAGCGCCTCGTGCTCGGATCCGAGGTCGGTCACTGTCCGCGGTCTGCCGCGGCACGACTCGACAGGATCGACGACCGTGTGACCGACGTCACCGTCGGGTCCGCGGGACGCTTCGGCAGGCGCAGCGACCGGGTGAGGCGTCTGACCGACGTCCCCACCGGTCCCTGAGCCTGTCGAAGGGTGGCGACCATTCCGTCGCCGTGAGACGACCCGTCAGGCCAGGCGGAACCAGACAGTCGTGTCGCCCGGCAGTGTCGTGCCGTCGAACGGTCCGCTCGCGAGCAGCAGTTCGGTGTCGAGGAACGCCTCGGGAACGGGAACGTCCGTCGTGCCCGTGTTCGCGAACACCACCACGTCGCCGGTGACGAGACCGAGCACGTCCGTGGGGAGCCCCTCGACCCACTCGATGCGACCCAGACCGAGGCCGTGTTCGCGACGGAGCCGCAGCGCCGTGCGGTAGAGCTCGAGGGTCGTGCCGGGTACGCCGTCCTGGGCGTCGCGCGCCAGATCGGCCCAGCTGTCCGGCTGGGGGAGCCAGGACGCGCCCGACGGGCTGAACCCGTACGCGGGGCTCGCCGACTCCCACGGGATCGGCACGCGGCACCCGTCGCGGCCGTACCGCTCGCCGTTCGTGCGGAACCACGTGGGGTCCTGGCGGGCGTCGTCCGGAAGATCGATGGCCTCGGGCAGGCCGAGCTCTTCACCCTGGTAGAGGTACGCCCCGCCTGGGAGCGCGAGCATGAGCATGGAGGCGGCGCGCGCGCGGGCCAAGCCGATCACGGGGTCGGGCTTGCCGGGAGTGTTCGGGCCGATGCCGTAGCCCTGCGGGTTGTCGGAGGTGACGGCGAGACGCGAAGCGTGGCGCACGACGTCGTGGTTCGACAGCACCCACGTGCTCGGTGCGCCGACCGCCCCGAACGCCGCGATGGACTCGTCGATGACGGCACGCAGGGGAGCGGCGGCCCACGGCGTCTCGAGGTACGGGAAGTTGAACGCCTGCTGCATCTCGTCGGGGCGCACCCACAGGGCCATCTTGGACAACGGGTCCACCCAGGCCTCAGCGCACAGCACGCGATCGCCGTCGTAGGCGGCGAGCACCTCGTGCCAGTCACGGAAGATCTCATGGACGCCGTCCTGCCCCCAGTACGGCGCTCCCGGAACCTCGACGGTCTCCTGGTCGGAGATCGCCGGCTCGAGGCCGACACCCCCGGCGCCGCCCATGCTGCCGCCGTCGGCCGGCGGGGTGTAGTCGGGGAGGCCGTCGGCCTTGATCATGCCGTGGGCGACGTCGACGCGGAAGCCGTCGACGCCCCGGTCGAGCCAGAAGCGGAGCACGTCGCGGAACATCGCGCGCACCTCGTCGTTGGTCCAGTCGAAGTCGGGCTGGCTGGAGTCGAAGATGTGGAGGTACCACTGGCCGGGCGTGCCGTCTGGCTCCGTGATGCGGGTCCACGCCGGACCGCCGAACACGGACTGCCAGTTGTTCGGAGGCTCGGTGCCGTCCGGGCCCTTGCCGTCGCGGAAGAGGTAGCGCGCGCGTTCGGGGGAGCCGGCGGGTGCCGCCAATGCCGCCTGGAACCAGACGTGTGCATCGGAGGAGTGGTTCGGGACGAGGTCGACGATGATGCGGATGCCGTGGCGGTGCGCCTCGGCGGTCATGAGGTCGAAGTCGTCGAGCGAGCCGAAGAGCGGGTCGACGTCGCAGTAGTCGGCGACGTCGTATCCGGCGTCCTTCTGGGGGCTCGTCATGAACGGGGAGAGCCATACGGCGTCGACGCCGAGGCGCGAGAGAGCGGGGAGTCGGGTGCGGATGCCCTCGAGGTCGCCGATGCCGTCGCCGTTCGAGTCGGCGAACGAGCGCGGGTAGATCTGGTAGATCACCGCGCTGCGCCACCATTCGGTGCCGGGTGCGATGGCGACGGGGGTACCGTCGGCGGTGGTCGTCGGGAGATCGGCCGTCGTCATACCTGAAGTTTACGGGCCGCTCGCGTTCCGCCTCGACAGTCCGCTCCACCTGTGCAGTCCCGCCCGCACCCTGTGGATCCGCGTAGGCGAACCCAGCGGGGTCAGGGAGCGGTGGCGAGGGTGACCGCGCGGAGGGAGCGTGGCGACAGGTTCTCCTGGAGCACCATCGTGGCCGCCCCGAGAGCCGCCGCGTCGTCGCCGTTGACCGACATCCTCACATCGACGCCGCGGATTGATCGGGCGAGCACCCGCTCGGCGAGGGTCGCCGAGATGGTCGAGGCGTAGATCGAGCCGGCGACGGAGAACGCGCTGCCGGCGAGCACGATCAGGTGGAGATCGATGAGGTTCACCATCGAGACGATCGCGCTCGCGAGGTACTCCGCAGATTCGTCGATGAGGCCGAGGGCGGTCGCATCTCCCGCCATCGCGAGGGTCGCGACGGTCTCGAAGTCACGCGCGAGGACGCCCGTGAAGACCATGTCGAGCGTGCCCGACTCGACGGCGGTCCGGGCCGCGGCGACCACGGCGGGCGGTGCCGCGTACAGTTCGACGCAGCCCACGTTGCCGCACGGACATCGCCGCCCGCGCGCATCGACCGTGACATGGCCGAGCTCTCCGACGTTGGAGAGCTCACCGTGATAGATCGATCCGTCGATGACGATCCCCGCGCCGATGCCCACACCCATGTAGACGGACGCGTACGTGAGGTGATCGCTCGTCGCCCCCATCCAGTACTCGCCGATCGCGGCCGCCGTCGCGTCGTTGTCGAACACGCAGGGAAGGCCCGTCGCGGTCGACACGGCGCGGGCAAGCGGGAAATCGGTCCAGTGGGCCAGAGTCGGGGCGTTCTGGATCGACCCCGAGCCCTTGTCGATCGGGCCGGGGGTGACGAGGCCGAGTCCGACGATGCGCGATCGGTCGATGTCGAGCCCCGCGATGAGGCGGTCGACGTCCGTCGCGATCCGTCCCACGGATTCGATCGGCGAATTCATCCCGGGTCCGCGGGAGCGAAGCCGTCCGACCACCGTCCCGGCGAGATCGGTGACGACGTACGTGATGTGGTCGGCGCCCACGTGCACGCCGATGCTCAAGCGCGAGCCGGGGTTGATCTGCAGGTGCATGCGCGGTTTTCCGCCGGTCGATTCCGCTCGCCCGGTCTCGGAGATGAGGCCGTCGGTGATGAGCCCGCGGACGACAGTGGAGATGGTCGCTTGCGTGAGCCCCGTCATCTCGGCGAGCTCGACGCGACTGATGGGGCCGGACGATCGGATGAGATCGAGGGCTGTGCCCTTCGACGAGCTCCGCCGTCCCAGTTTCTCCACCACGGCCACATCCTACTGTCCGCAGGTGCCCGTTCGATCGTTTAACTTGACACACATAATAAAGTCACCTAAGAAAGTACCTACCGGCGATGATGCCTCGTGTCGTCGGCGTCGCAGCGTCTTGCACACCACCGATGAAAGGTCCGACGATGTCCCTGAAATCATCGCGACGGAGAACGGCAGCCGGCATCGTCGGCTCGCTCGCCGCCGCAGCGCTCCTGCTCTCCGGATGCTCCACCAGCCCCGACTCGGGCTCGGGCGGTGAATCCACCGTCACCGTCTTCAACGGAGCGACCGGCACGATCACCGAGAACTTCAATCCGTTCTCGACCACGGCCCTCCAGCCGACGCTCGGCGTGATCTTCGAATCGCTCTACTGGTACAACGCCGCGCAGGACGAGGACCCCGTGCCCGTGCTCGCAACGGGGTACGAGTGGAACGACGAGGGCACCGAGCTCACCATCACGACGCGTGAGGGCGTGAAATGGTCCGACGGCGAGGACTTCAGCGCCGAGGACGTGGCCTTCACCTTCAACCTCGTCGCCGAGACGCCCGAACTCAACACCTCGGGGCTCAGCGCGACGGCAGAGGCCACCGACGAGAACACCGTCGTCCTGACCTTCGACGAGCAGTCGTTCATGCAGGAGCCGAGCGTGCTCGGCAACCGCGGGATCGTGCCTGAGCACATCTGGAAGGACGTGGCCGACCCGATCACCGAGATCAACTCGAACCCGGTCGGGACGGGCCCGTACACGGTCGAGTCGTTCAGTGCCCAGAGCTACCTCCTCGCGAAGAACGAGAACTACTGGGAGGAGGGCAAGCCCGCCATCGACAAGGTGCGTTACATCTCCCTCGAGAACGCCGACTCCGCAAGCGCGGCTCTGCTCGCGGGCGACGTCGACTGGATGAGCTCGTTCCTTCCCAGCCTCGAGAAGCTCATCGCGGACAATCCCGACCTGAGCTACGTGAACACCCCCGCGCTGACGACATCGATCTTCACGTGCTCCAACGCCGACCTCGGATGCTCGGGTCCGCAGACCGACCCGGCGGTGCGTCAGGCGCTCTACTACGGCATCGACCGCGAGCAGCTCAACGCTCTCGCCGGCGGAGGCTTCGCCGGAACAGCGTCCCCGACGCTCGTCCTGCCGGAACGCGACGCGCGCTGGATCTCCGACACCGAGCTGACGGAGACGCCGTCCGGTGCCGAGGTCGACGAGGCGAAGCGCATCCTCGACGAGGCGGGCTGGACCGAGGGCTCCGACGGCATCCGTGAGAAGGACGGCGAGCGGCTGAGCCTCTCGATCCAGACGGTCTCCGGATGGAGCGACTACATCTCCCTCAACGACGCCATGACGCAGCAGCTCGCCGAGGTGGGCATCGAGCTGAAGCCGACGCAGCTGTCGTGGAACGAGTGGAACAACAATCAGACCCTCGGCCAGTACCAGCTGTCACTCGACTCGATCGGCCTGCAGCCGTCCAACAACCCGTACTTCACGTACGACAAGTGGTACAACAGCTCGCAGACCGCTCCGGTGGGTGAGTCCGCCAGTGCCGGCAACGCCGCCCGCTACAGCAACCCGACGGTCGACGATGCCGTCCGCACGGCCGGAGCGACCTCGGACGAGGCCGTCCAGGCCGAGCAGTACGGGATCATCCAGGCGGAGATCGCCCGGGACATGCCCTACATCCCGATCTACGTGAACTCGATGCTCACCGAGTTCAACACGTCGAACGCCGTCGGTTGGCCGTCGAACGACGACCCCTATGCGCTCGCCGCGTCGTGGAAGTCGTGGGACAACGGCGTGATCCTCAAGAACATCACTCCGGCGAAGTAACCGCGGTCCGCCCCGCCCGCCCGACCGCACGTCGGGCGGGCGGGGCCCCTCGTCCCGTCCGCCCGAGAGAGGCTCCCCATGCGCTATGCGCTGCAGAAAGTCGTGTTCTACGTCGTCGCCTTCTGGGCGGCGCTCACGCTCAACTTCCTTCTTCCCCGGTGGATGCCGGGAAACCCCGTCGACATCATGCTGTCGAAGCTCGCCCAGCGCGGCCCGGTGACGCCGGAGACCCGCGAGGCGATCGAACTCCTCCTGGGGACGAACTCGCAGCTGCCCCTGTGGGACCAGTACGTGCAGTACCTCGGGCAGGTCCTCACAGGGAACCTCGGCGTCTCCGTGACGTTCTTCCCGGCGCCCGTCTCTCAGGTGATCGGTCAGACTCTCCCGTGGACGATCGGGCTCATCGGGATCTCGACCATCCTGTCCTTCCTCCTCGGCGTCGGGCTGGGCCAGCTGGCCGGGTGGAAGCGCGGGTCGTGGCTCGACAACATCATCCCCGTCACGACGATGTTCCAGTCCGTCCCGTACTTCTGGTTGGCGCTCATCCTCGTGTTCCTGTTCGGGAGCGTGTGGCAGTTCTTCCCCATCAACGGCGGGTACGACGTGTGGGAGACGACCCCCGGGTGGAACGCCGCGTTCATCGGCAGCGTGATCTACCACGGAACGCTCCCCGCCCTGACGATCGTGCTGTCCTCGATCGGCGGCTGGATGCTCGGGATGCGCAACATGATGGTCTCGACCCTGTCCGAGGACTACATCGTCACGGCCGAGGCGAAGGGGCTCTCACCGCGTCGCATCATGACGACGTACGCGGCACGGAACGCCGTGCTGCCGTCGGTCGCGGGCTTCGCCATCTCCCTCGGCTTCGTCGTGGCCGGGTCGATCGTGACCGAGGCCGTGTTCTCCTACCCGGGCATCGGCTCGGCGCTCCTCCAGGCAGTCGGCAGCAACGACTACGCCCTCATGCAGGGGATCTTCCTCGTGATCACCCTCTCGGTGCTCGGCGCGAACCTCATCGTCGACCTCCTCTACTCGCTCATCGACCCGCGCACGCGAGCGCGCGCCTAACAAGGAGGACACCGTGACGACCGTCACCTCTGATCCCGCCGTCGCGGCCGCCGCCGCGACGCGTACGGGACGTGCCAGTTCGCTCCCGCCGCTCACCCCCAAGCTCCTCGCCGGACTCGTCATCGCCGGTGCCATCATCCTGTTCGGCGTCGTCGGTCCGTTCGTGGTCGGCAGTCCGTCGAAGGTCGACAACATCGGCTTGAGCGGGCCGAGTCCCGAGTTCCTTCTGGGCACGACCCAGACGGGCCAGGACGTCCTCGCCCAGCTGGCGTACGCCACGCGCGGCTCGCTCATCATCGGAGCCGTCGTCGGCATCATCTCCGTCGCGCTCTCCGCGTTCTTCGGCGTGGTCGGCGCGTACGCGGGCGGGTGGCTCGACGAGTCGTTCTCGCTCTTCAGCAACGTCATGCTCGTGATCCCCGGGCTCCCGCTCGTGATCATCATCTCGAGCTACGTGCAGGACAAGAGTCTGCTGCTCGTGGCCGTGGTGCTCGCCATCACGAGCTGGGCGGGGTCGGCTCGCGTGCTCCGTGGTTTCACGCTCAGCGTGCGGAGTCGCGACTATGTCGCGGCCGCGCGTGTCTCGGGAGAGAAGTCCTGGCGCATCCTGTGTGTCGAGATCCTCCCGAACCTCATCCCTCTGCTCGCCTCGCAGGCCGTGTTCGCGGTGATCTTCGCGATCCTCGGAGAGGCCGGCCTGTCGTTCCTCGGTCTCGGAGCCTCCGGCTCGTTCACGTGGGGCACCATGCTCTACTACGCGCAGAACGGGCTCGCCCTGCGCCTCGAGGCGTGGTGGTGGTTCGTGCCGCCCGGGCTGCTGATCGCGCTCTTCGGAGCGGCGCTCTCGCTCATCAACTTCTCGATCGACGAGATCATCAACCCGAAGCTGCGCACGCAGACGCGCGCCGCTCGGAAGGGCTGGGGCCTCTCGCGGCGTCAGCTCAAAGCCATCACGACGGAGGACGAGCTGTGAGCGCCACGGAGAGCCGGGAGGCTCGCGCGGCCGCTCGAGCGAGTCACGAGGCCAACCCCGTCCTGACGATCGACCACGTGAGCGTCGACTACCTCGCGCAGCGGACGGTGCATGCGGTGAAGGATGTGTCGCTGACCCTCGGTCGCGGTGAGATCCTCGGGCTCGCGGGAGAGAGCGGGTGCGGGAAGTCGACCCTCGCCTATGCGATCAACCGTCTGCTGAAGCCTCCGGCCGTCGTGTCCTCCGGGACGATCTCGTTCCACTCCCGCGAGGGCTACACGATCGACCTCGGCTCGCTCCACGGCGACGATCTGCGGGCGTTCCGGTGGGACCGCATCTCGATGGTGTTCCAGGGCGCGATGAACTCCCTCAATCCGGTGATCTCCATCCGCGCGCAGCTCGAGGACGTGTTCACGACCCACCGGCCCGAGATGTCGAAGAAGGAACGACGCGAGCGGTGCGGAGAACTCCTCGAGCGCGTCGGCGTCGACCGGTCCCGGCTGCGGTCGTTCCCCCACGAGCTCTCGGGCGGGATGCGGCAGCGCGTGATGATCGCGATGGCGATGGCTCTCGACCCGCAGGTCATGATCATGGACGAGCCGACGACCGCCCTCGACGTGGTGGTGCAGCGGGAGATCCTGCGGGAGATCACGCGGCTGCGCGCCGAGCTCGGCTTCGCGGTCATCTTCATCACACACGACCTGCCGCTGCTGCTCGAGATCAGTGACCGGATCGCGGTGATGCGCGAGGGCGAGATCGTGGAGCTCGGAGGAGCCGTCGACGTCTACACGAATCCTCAGCACGAGTACACGAAGCGGCTGCTGGCGTCCTTCCCCCGACTCACGGGTGAACGCGGCGACTTCGCCAGGGGATCGCACGACCGGACCGCGGGATCGCACGAGGCCCACGCATCGAACGACGGAAGGGGCGCCGAATGAGCACGCTCGAACTGCGCGACGTGACCAAGGAATACCGGTTGAGGGGAGGATTCCGTGGGCGCACGCTCACGGCGGTGTCACACGTCGACTTCACGATCGAGAGCGGTCGCACGACGGCCCTCGTCGGGCAGTCCGGCAGCGGGAAGTCGACCATCGCGAAGCTCCTCATGCAGTTGGAGCGACCGACGTCCGGGCAGGTCCTCTTCGACGGCACGCCCGTCGGTCGACACGGCGCTGCCCTCCGCTCCTATCGGAGCGACGTGCAGATGGTGTTCCAGGATCCGTTCGCCTCCCTCAACCCCTACCACTCCGTCCGTCATCACCTCGAGCGACCGCTGCGCCTGCACGGCAAGGCCACCACGCGGGACGATCTCGACACGCGGGTGACGTCGCTGCTCGAGCGTGTACGCCTCGACCCCGAGATGGCCGACAGGCGTCCGCACGAACTCTCGGGCGGACAGCGGCAGCGCATCGCGATCGCCCGGGCGCTCGCCCCCGAACCGAAGATCCTCGTCGCGGACGAGCCCGTGTCGATGCTCGACGTGTCCATCCGCCTCGGCGTCCTCAACCTCCTCGCCGACCTCCAGAACGAGGAGGACCTCGGCGTCCTCTACATCACCCACGACCTCGCGACCGCGCGGCACTTCTCCGATGACATCCTGGTGATGTACCGCGGGGAGATCGTCGAGAGGGGACCGGCGGACGAGGTCATCCTGAACCCGCAGCACGAGTACACGCGCCTCCTCGCAGAGGCGGCACCCGATCCAGAGAAGAGAATCCACGCGTGACATTCCGACCCCTCACCACCGACGGCGGCCTCGCGTGGACGCTCGCCGCCACGAACGGTCCGATCCCGACGGAACTGTCCGGCCGGACCGTGCCCGCGACGGTCCCCGGGGAGGTGCAGCTCGACCTCATGGCGGCCGACCTCATCGGCGACCCCTTCGACGGTGACAACGAGAAGGCACAGGAATGGATCGGCTGCACCGACTGGCGGTACCGCACGACGTTCTCCTGGGCGCCGACGGGACACGACCGCGAGGATCTCGTGGCCGACGGCCTCGACACGGCCGCCACGATCACGCTCAACGGGACTGTCGTCGCGACGACGGCCAACCAGCACCGGTCGTACCGCTTCGACGTCACGTCCCTCCTCGTCGAGGGGGAGAACGAGATCCTCGTCGACTTCCGCGCCCCCGTGGAGTTCGCCCGTGAGCAGGAGGCGATCCTCGGGGCTCTTCCCACCGTCATGCACCATCCGTTCAACGCCGTGCGCAAGACGGCGAGCAACTTCGGCTGGGACTGGGGAATCGACGTGGCCTCGAGCGGGATCCTCCGGCGGATCGGCCTCGAGTCGTGGTCAGGCGTGCGGATCGCGGCGGTGCGCCCGCTCGTGGACGTGGCCGGGTCGGTCGCGGGATCCTCGACCGGCACAGGGGTCCTGACGGCCCACGTCGACCTGGAGTGGGCCGGCGCGCCCGGATCCGCCGATGTGGAGGTCGTGGTCGCGGGCGTGGCGAGCCGGATCGCGGCCTCGCCGACGCAGTCGTCCGTCGAGCTCCGCGTCGACGCCGGCGAGGTGCCGCTCTGGTATCCGCGCGGCTACGGGTCGCAGCCGCTCCACGATGTGACGGTCACCGCCGGTGACGCCCGTTGGGAGGGCCGGGTGGGCTTCCGCACCGTCGGTCTCGACACGACCCCGGACGAGCACGGCACCCCGTTCACGATCTCGATCAACGGTGTCGCGGTGTACGCGAAGGGAGCGAACTGGATCCCGGGCGATCCGTTCCTCACGCGGATGACGCCCGAGCGCTACCGCGCCTCTGTCGTGGACGCGGTGGAGGCTGGCATGAACATCCTGCGCATCTGGGGCGGCGGCATCTACGAGAGCGATGCGTTCTACGACGTCTGCGACGAGCTCGGAGTGCTCGTCTGGCAGGACTTCCTGTTCGCGTGTGCCGCGTACTCCGAGGAGGATCCGCTCCGCAGTGAGGTCGAGGCGGAGGCGCGGGAGAACGTCGTGCGACTGTCACGGCACGCGAGCCTCGTGATGTGGAACGGCTGCAACGAGAACATCTGGGGCTACCTCGAATGGGACTGGCGCCGGAGGATCGGCGACCGCACGTGGGGGGAGGGGTACTACACCGAGCTGCTCCCGGCGATCGTCGCCGAGCTCGACCCCACGCGCCCGTACTCCCCGGGCAGCCCGTTCTCGTTCACGCGATGGGCGCACCCGAACGACGAGCGTCACGGGACCATGCACATCTGGACCGTGTGGAACGACCTCGACTACGAGGCATACCGGTCCTACCGGCCGCGGTTCGCCTCGGAGTTCGGCTTCCAGGGCCCGCCGGCGTGGACGACCCTCACGGACGTCGTGCACGACGACCCGATCGATCCGTACGGTCACGAGATGCTCGTCCACCAGAAGGCCTTCGAGGGCAACGCGAAGCTCGAGCGCGGGCTCGGCGCCCACCTGCCGCGGTGGAGGTCGATCGACGAATGGCACTGGTCGACGCAGCTCAACCAGGCACGCGCCGTCGCTCTCGGCATCGAGCACTTCCGGTCCCTCTATCCGCTCAATACTGGCTCGATCGTCTGGCAGCTGAACGACGAGTGGCCCGTGATCTCCTGGGCGGCCGTCGACGTGCACGGGCACCGGAAGCCGCTGTGGTTCGCGCTCCGGAAGGTGTACGCCGACCGGCTCCTGACCTTCCAGCCGCGCGCGGGCTCTCTCGCTCTCGTGGCGCACAACGACCATGCGGAGGGATGGATGGAGACGATCACCGTGTCGCGGCGCCGCCTCGACGGCACCGTGCTCTCCGAGCACGCGGTACCGCTCGACATCGCGGCCCGGGGGATCGCGACGACCGCGCTCCCGGCTGAGGTCCTCCGGTCGGGCGACGAACGCGGCGAGTACCTCGTGGCGCACGGTTCCGACGGGTCGTCGGCCTTCCATTACTTCGTGGAGGACACCTCGCTCGCCCTCGCGGTGCCGGCGGACGCGCTCTCCGTCTCGACGGAGGCGGTCGAGGGTGGGGTTCGGGTGACGGTCACCGTGCATTCCCTCGTGAAGGACCTCGTGCTGCAGGTCGATCGGGTCGATCGCTCCGCGCGCGTGGACGACGGGCTCGTCACGATCGAGGCCGGCGGCAGCCACACCTTCACGGTGACGGGCGCGGGCGACACGTCCTCGTGGGCCGGATTCCCGCTGCTATCGTCGGTCAATGATCTCGTCGCCGGGTGACGCCCAGCCCATCACGATCGGTCTGTGCCTGAACCAGCCGCGGCGTCGGGTGCCCATGGAGCCGTTCTGGATGCGCGTCATCGCGGGCATGGAGGACGCGCTCGACGACGCGGGCGCGTCCCTCCTCGTGCGCGTGGTCGCCGATCGCGAGGAAGAGCTCGCGACCTACACGCGGTGGGCAGGCGACGGCAGCGTGTCCGCCGTGGTCGTCGCCAACCTCGTCGAGGACGATCCGCGCATCGGAGCGCTCGCGGCGGAGGGCCTCCCGGCCGTCCTGATGGGACGACGCGCGGCGCTCCCCGGATTCTCTTCCGTCCACGCGGCGAACGCGAGTGTCATGACGGACGTCGTCCGCTTCCTCGTCTCGTCGGGTCACCAACGGATCGCGCACGTGGCGGGGCCACCGGACCTCGACCACGTGCGCTCACGCAACGGTGCGCTCGAGACGGCCGGGGCCGAGGCGCGCGCCTCCGTGGTGATCGTCGAGTCCGACTTCACGGCGGAGGGCGGCGCGGCGGCGACGCGCGATCTCCTGGCCGACGGACCGGACGGTCCGACGGCCATCGTCTACGACAACGACGTGATGGCGCTCGCCGGACTCGAGACGATCCGGGCGGCGGGACTGCAGGTCCCCGACGACGTCTCGATCCTGGCGTGGGACGATTCGGTGCACTGCCAGCTCGCCTCGCCGCCGCTCTCCGCCCTCACGTACGATCTGCCCGGTTACGGCCGTGCCACCGCGACGGCGATCCTCGAACACCTCGCGACGGGTGCCGAGGTGCACGTCGACCTGGAGCCCGCGCGGCTGGTGGAGCGCGCCTCGACGGCGGCCCGTCCCCGAACCGCCTGACGCTCACGGGAGCGGTCGTCAGGCCAGGTAGCGGTGGGGGCGGTGGTTGAGCGCGATCACGAGGTTCATCACGACGGCGCCCGCCACCGAGAGCGCGAGCATCGGCAGGGGCACGACGAAGACGGACGACAGCACGATCACGGCGTCGAAGCCCATCTGCACGTATCCGGCGCGCCAGCCGAAGCGGTCCTGCAGGAAGAGGCACAGGATCGAGATGCCGCCGACGCTCGCGCGGTGGCGGAACAGCACGATGAAGCCGACGCCCGTGACAGCGCTGCCGAACAGCACGCCGTAGACGGGCTCGATCGAGCCGAGGTCGAGCATGGCGGGGTGGAGGCTCGAGAAGAGCGACACGAGCACGACGGTGACGATCGTCTTGAGCGTGAACTGCCACCCCATGCGCAGGAGGGCCAGCAGGAAGAACGGTGCGTTGATCAGCACGAACCACACGCCGAACGGCCAGTCGGACACGTAGCTCAAGAGGATCGCGATGCCCGCGACACCGCCCGTCACCGCGCCGGAGGCCGTGAGCAGCGCGAGGCCGAACGACACCATGAGGGTGCCGATCACGAGGGCGAACACGTCCTCGAGGAGCGAGTGCGGCGGTGCGACGGGAGCATCCGTCGTCGGGGAATCGGTGCGGTTCGGCGTGGGGGGCTCGGCGGTCACCGGTCCACGCTACTCCGCGGGTGCCACGGTGCTCGACCGGCCGCCGTCCGCCTGCGCTGCGTCGAGGTAGCGGGCGAAGCGCACGCGGGACACGTGCGAGCGGTACGGGGCTGGGCCGTCGCCCCTCGTGAGCAGGATGTCGGCGAGGAGTCGCGCCGATTCCACGCCGAGACCCCACGGATCGATCTCGACGCAGGTGATGTCGGGATTGTTCGATTCGGTCACGGGGTCGCTCACGAAAGACGCGAGGGGGAAGTCGCGGCCGATGCGGATGCCGAGGGACTCGAGGGTCGGGAGGGCTCGGGCGGCGAAACCCTGGGGACCGCACACGAGAGCGTCGACACCCGTGCGTCCGACGAGGTCGACGACCGTGTCGTGCACCTCGTCGGGACCCGCGGTGACAGGGACGAGGCCGACGGCCGGTTCTATGCCGCGTGAGGAATACCATCCGTCGACCGCGTCGGACACGTCTTTCGCCCACGACGAGAAGAAGAGGGCGTCGGAACCGAGGAAGGCCGGCCGGCGTGAGCCGGAGTCCCACAGCGCATCGAGGACGGCCCTGGTCGTATCGCCGTGCGTCGCCTCGATGACGCCGCTCACCCGGGACGCCGACTCGCCGAGGTCGTAGCCGATCGTCACGACAGGGACACCCGCGTCGAGCAGGCGCTCCATCGTGGGGTCGTCGCGCAGCGGATCCACGACGAGGGCGCCGTCGACGGGGAAGCCCCGTCGGGCGGAGACGACGGGGTCGCGTGCGAAGAGGGTGAGGTCGACGTCGAGTTCGGCGGCCGCATGCGCCGCACCGAACGCGAAGTCCATGTAGAAGGAGAAGTTGCGGACGATCGGCGGGATGTGGAGGCCGATCGCACCGTGGGTGCTCGACCGGAGGCTGCGCGCTGCGCGATTGCCGACGTAGCCGATGCGTTCAGCGGCCTCGGTGACGAGAGTTCGGGTCTCCTCCGACACGCGCCCGCGGCCCGAGAGGGCGTCGGACACGGTGGTCTTGGAGATCCCCAGATCACGCGCCAGATCGATGATCGTCGGCTGCGGCTTGCCCATGTGCTCATGCTAGTCATGCGACCGCCCGCGCGGTGCGCTCACGGCCGGGCTCCACTCGCTCGATCTTCTCGTTGCGGGACACGTATATGGCGATCAGGTCTTGACAGGGGGTGCGGGGAGGTCGATGCTCTACTCCAAGCCGGAACGTTCCGGCAGGTTCGGTTCCACCTCTGTCAGCGCACCTCCCCGCTCGAAAGGCTCCCGACATGACCAGCCCAGCCCCCCGCTCGGCCGCCACCTCCGTGGCAGCCCGGAGACGGTCGGCGGTGATCGCGGTCGTCGCGGCCGTCGACTTCGTCCTGCTCCTCCTGCCGCCCATCCATTGGGCGCTCCAGCCCGGCGACGCGGCCGGCTCGATCGGCTACTTCATCGGATCCGGCGTCTTCGTCACCGCGACGCTCGTCCTGTTCACCGCGATCGACCCCGAGAAGGGGGAGTGATCGTGGAGATCTGGATCGGTTACGGCGGCGTCGTCGTCTTCTTCGCGGTCATCGTCCTCGTTCTCGAGCGCAGCAAGCGCTCCGCGACGGGGTTCAGCGACTACGCCACGGCCGGGCGCTCGTTCGGCCCGTTCTACTCCACGATGGCCTTCATCAACACGTGGCTCCCCGGCACGATCTTCATCGCGTTCGCGGGCTATGCCGCCTCGGCCGGTGTCGCCGGGTTCTACTTCGTGCCGTATTCGCTGCTCGCGGTCGTGCTGATGTTCTTCCTCGCGAAGCCCGTGCACCGTTGGGGCAAGCGCTTCGACCTGCGCACCCAGGCCGATCTCCTCGGGCTGCGCTACGGCTCGAAGCCCGTGCGGGTGATCGCGGCCGTGATCGGCATCGTCGCGTCGTTCCCGTGGCTCGTCCTCGGCATGCAGTCGCTCACCTACGTGTTCAGCTACCTGTCGTTCGGCGTCGTCCCCGCGACCGTCGCCGTCTTCATCGGCATCTTCGTGATCGTCGTGCGACAGATCTGGACCGTCCGCCTGGGAGCCCGCGGCATCGTCATCAGCGACATGGTGCAGGGAATCGTCGCCTACGGGATCGGAACGCTCATCGCGTTCGGCCTGCTCGTGTGGCTCCTGGGGAACGGACACGGCTTCGACCGGATCGACCCGGCCTTCACGACCATCCCCGGACCGGACAGCGCGGTCGGCGGGCTCTACTTCTTCTCGCTCGTGCTGACGGGCGCTCTCGGGGCGTGGAGCTGGCCGGACATCTTCGTGCGGCTCTTCACCTCGAACGGGACCGCGACGATCAAGCGCTCGGCCGTGCAGGCCGCCCCCATCATCCTCGTCTTCGGCAGCGCCGTCTCGCTCTTCGCGATCGCCGCCTCCACCTACCCGGGCGTCTCGGAGGCGCCGGACGCCGTGTGGTTCATCGTGGCGAGCATCGGCGGACCTGTCGTGCTCACGCTCGCGGGGCTCTGCGTCCTCGCGGGCACGATGGGCAACGTGGGTGCCAACCTGCAGGCCCTCGGCACCCAGGCGGCCAACGACATCGTGGGCGTCGCCCGCGGCTCCCGCGTGGAGAACCCGCGCGTCGGCCAGATCTCGGTGGCCGTGCTCGCGATCGTCGCCGCGATCTTCGCGCTCAGCACCGCGACGAGCTCCGCGGGGCTCGTCCAGCTCGCCCAGATCTCGTACCAGGGCATCGTGCAACTCGCTCCGACGCTGTTCTTCGGCATCTTCTGGCGACGGGGAACGGCGACCGGTGCGGCGGCGGCGATGATCGCCGGATTCGTCACGGCCGGCGTGCTGCAGTTCTTCTTCCCGCTCTCGATACCGGCCCTCGGGGGAATGACGTCGGGTGTCGCCGCGCTCATCGTCAACGCGCTCGTCTACGTGGGCTTCGCGTTCCTCGCGCCGGCCTCCGCCGCCGAGAGGGCACGAGTCGACCGCCTCTTCGACACGCTCGCGGCCCCCGACCACGACCAGGTCGCCCAGTCGGCCGATCCCGCCCTCGAGGAGACGGCTCGATGACGACGAGACGCACCGGTTACGTCTGGCACGAGCAGTACGCGTGGCACGACACCGGCACCCACGCGGGTATCGTCCCGTCCGGCCCCACGGTGCAGCCCTTCCAGACGTTCGAGAGCCCCGAGTCGAAGTCCCGCCTGGCCGGACTCGTCGAGGTCTCCGGTCTGCTCGACCACCTGACGCGCATCCGGGCCACTCGGGCGACGGACGAGCAGGTCCTCCGCGTGCACACGCCGGACCACGTCGAACGCCTCAAGGCCGGGAGCGCCGGAGCCGGCGGTGATGCGGGCGACGGCTTCACCCCATACGGACCCGGGTCGTGGGAGATCGCGCTCCTCGCCGCCGGGGGGACGATCGCCGCGACCGCTGCGGTGCTGCGCGGCGAGGTCGACAACGCGTACGCGCTCGTCCGTCCCCCCGGCCACCATGCGCGGCGGGAGATGGGGATGGGGTACTGCCTGCTGTCGAACGTGGGCATCGCCATCGAGGAGGCCCGTGCGGCCTTCGGGGTGGAGCGGGTGATGATCGTCGACTACGACGTGCACCACGGAAACGGCGCCCAGCAGATCTTCTGGGACGACCCCGACGTGCTCGCCCTCTCGATCCACCAGCAGCAGCTCTTCCCGACCGTCGGGGGCGAGCTCGACGAGACCGGCGGTCCCGGCGCAGAGGGGACGACGCTCAACATCCCGCTGCCCGCCGGCAGCGGGAACGGCGCCTATCTTGCGGCGATCGAGCGCGTCGCCGGTCCAGCCGCCCGAGCCTTCCGGCCCGATCTCATCCTCGTCTCGAGCGGCTTCGATCCGGGCGCGCTCGACCCGCTCGGGGGTATGAGCGTCACGTCGGGCGGTTTCCGGGCCGTCGCCGCGGCGCTCGTCGCCCTCGCCGAAGACGTGTGCGGCGGCCGGATCGTGTTCTCGCACGAGGGCGGCTACTCGCCCGTGCACGTGCCCTATTGCGGTCTCGCCGTCCTCGAGGCGATGTCGGGGTTCTCGACGGGGGTCGAGGACCCGTTCGGTCCGAGCTTCGACGACTCGCCCGTCCACCCGCTGAAGCCGTGGCAGGATGACGTCATCCGGGCGGCGGAGGAGCTGGCCGATCGACTGAGTGGACGGTGGCAGTGAACGTTCCGACCGATGTGACCTTCCACTCCGGAATCGTCCGCACCTCGGACCCCGAGAACCCGATCGCTGAGGCCGTCGCCATCGTCGGCGGCCGCGTCGCCGCCGTCGGCCGGACCGCCGACGTGCTCGGGGCGACCGCGCCCGGAACGCTGACCGTCGACCTGGGCGGGGCCGCGGTGACGCCCGGTCTCATCGACTCGCACCTGCACCCGCTGTGGGGTGCACGTCTCGCAGCCGGCATCGACCTCGAGGGCGTCTCGTCCCTCGACGGCGTCCGCGAGGCCGTGGCCGCTGAGGCTGCGCGCCTCGGCGAGGGGGAGTGGGTGAGGGGCTGGAACCTCGACTACGTCGCCTTCGGGGGCGCTGAGCCGCACCGTTCGATCCTCGACGAGGCGGCCGGCGGGCACCCCGTCCTCCTCATGTTCTACGACCTCCACACGGCCCTCGCGTCGTCGGCTGCGCTCGCCGCTGCCGGCATCGACGGTCCGCGCGAGTTCGGGGACGCGTCGTCGATCGTCGTCGACACCGATGGGGTGCCCACGGGTGAGCTGCGCGAGCCGACGGCATACGACCTCGTCGTCGACGCTGCCCCGGCGCCGACGCTCGACGAGGAGTGCGAGATGCTCCGAGCGACGTTCGCGGGCTTCTCCGCCGTGGGGCTCACGGGCTGCGCCGTCATGGACGGTTCCGAGCGACTCCTCGACGTGCTCGAGCGCATGGAGGAGACGGGCGAGCTCGGCTTCCGGCTCGACGTCTTCCTCTGGCACCGCCCGGAGGACGATGACGCGGCCGTCGAGGCCCGCGTCGCCGCCGCGCAGCGCTCCGGACGCAGTTGGCGCGTCGCCGGCATCAAGCTGTTCAGCGACGGCGTCATCGACACGGGGACGGCCTGGCTCCGCGAGCCGGACACGTGCGGGGCGGGTCGCGCCGGGTTCTGGCCGGACTGGAATCGTTATCGCGACGTCGTCCGCCGCTACGACGAGGCGGGGCTGCAGCTCGCCACCCATGCCGTGGGCGACCGGGCCGTGTCGGCCGTGATCGACGCGTACGCCGAGCTGCCCCCGGCGGTGCCCGAACGTCCGCGGCGCATCGAGCACCTCGAGATCCTCGCGGACGGCGACGTGGAGCACCTGCGGGGGACCGGAATCGTCGCGTCGATGCAGCCGCTCCACATGCAGTGGCGGCACGAGGACCTCACCGACTCCTGGGCGACGCGGCTCGGCGCCGAACGTGCGGCGACGGGGTTCCGGGCCCGCGACGTGCTCGAGGCCGGCGTGCCGACGGTGTTCGGCTCGGACTGGCCCGTGGCTGCGTTCGATCCCCGTGTGGGGCTCGCGTGGGCGTGCGGTCGCACGGCGCCGGGTCCCTCCGGCGACGGCGTGGTGTTCGAGCCGGAGCAGCGCGTCTCCGTCGAGGAGGCCCTCGTCGCGTACACGCGCTCGGCGGCGCTCGCCCTCGGCGATCCCGACCGCGGTGTGCTGCGCGTGGGAGCGGTCGCGGACCTCGTGGTGTGGGACATCGACCCCGCGTCGGTCCACCCGACCGCCCTCGGTTCGGTGCCCGTCCGGACCACCCTCGTCGGCGGTGTGGTGGTCCACGACGGTCGTGCATGAGGTGGTTCGATCGGGCCGCGCGCGGATGCTATCCTCGACTGGTGCCATTCCGGTGGTCACGCCCCGATAGCTCAGTGGTAGAGCACTTCCATGGTAAGGAAGGGGTCGTCGGTTCAAACCCGACTCGGGGCTCGCAGTTCCGCGGACGCGGAGACATGCGGCAGGGTAGCTCAGCTGGTAAGAGCGCACGACTCATAATCGTGAGGTCGCGGGTTCGAGCCCCGCTCCTGCTACAAGAAGCCCCGGTCAGCCGGGGTTTTTTTGTGCCTCGATGCCAGTGGATCAGGCCCGACCCCGCACTAACCCCGCACTTTCCCCGCAGAGAAGGTGGATTCGGCCGTGCCAGACAGGTCCTGCAGGGAGGCCACGGCTCATTTAGGCCGACCCTGCCCGACGCCGTCCACCCTACGCGGGCAGCTCGCGCCCCTCGCTCTGGGGAGCTACGTGCTCGGCATCCTCTCGCTATGCTCGGGCGACCCGAACAGAGGAACCGTCCATGACCGAACCCGAAACGCCGTCGCCGTCGCCCGAAACGTCAGGTGCAACCGGTTCACTGCCCGCACCTCCGAACCGGAGGCGAACAGCGATCATCGTCGGCAGCATCGCAGCGGGCGTCGTTCTCCTGGGCGGAATCACCGCTGCTGTAGTTGCCTCATCTGCGGCGCAGGCAGAGGCGGAAGCGAAGGAGAAGCGAGCGGCCGCTCTCGTCGCGGAGCGAGATGCAGCACTCGACACGTTCCGCGACGCGAAGGACGCATGCGGCCTCACTGCTCAAGACGGCGTCAGCATCACCGACGAGGGGCAGACGATGACCATCGACAACTCGTCGCTCGCGTTCCTCGAATCGATCCAGGCCGCGACAATCGATGAGGTGTTCTGTGTGCTGGACGAGGTGGGAGGGTCCTCGGCTACGCGCTCGCTGATGGAGAGCACCCGGGCGCTGGACGGGCGCCAGACGGATGAATGGGACACCGACTGGGGTTCCATCGAGGTGTCCTGGTCGTATCACCCTGACGACGGTCTCGACACGGTGTGGGAGCTCGAGCTCAGCGATGAGCTATCCGACCTCGACGACTGACTGTCGGATGTCGGTGGCTGAGTTCTAGGCTGCTGCTGCGCGGGCCGGCGCGCTCCCCGAGAGAGGAGCACAGTGTCCGGCCTCCCCAAGCCCATCCGCGTCGAACGACGCATGTGGGTCTGCATGCGCAACGACCCCGTACTCCCAAAGGCTGAGATCCGTCTCGTTCGCCGAACACCTATGGACGGCGGGCCGACGATCGAGCAGTACCGAGTCATCACATGGTCGATCGTGCCGGAAGAGCGACGTCTCATCGGCTACTACTGGACGCTGCACGAGGCAAACGCCGCTGTGCTCTACGACGTGACCGTGCCCGACACCGTGGTGCAGGGTCAAGACGCGTTCGGGGCGTACAAAGCCGCAGCAGGGATGCGAGCAGCCCTGGATATGGGGGTCCCTACCCCCGATTCGGTCTGACATACTCGAAATATGGCAGAACTTCTCTCCGCCCAGCTGCACATCCAGTGGGCGAATGATCCGTCGTCGGTTCCGGTACCCGTGAACCAGATGGCGATCCAGGGCGCGCCTGACAGCGAAACAGGCAACCCCGACGGGTTCTTCCTCACATTCGGACACGTCTCGCCGCCCATCATCATTGACCCTGATGCCGAGAAGGTTCGCGATGTCATGGAGTCGACGGTCCTGCCCGTCGTGCCCGTCGGGCACTTTTTTCTCACCGCCGGACGTCTGCGCGAGCTGCAGCGTCTGCTGAACAGGACCCTGGGGGAGGACAACGATGGCGCCGCCGAAGACTGACCCACGTATCGGTCTCACCGTCTCGTTCCTCCTCGTCGCCACGCCGCCAATGGCCGCCACGGTTGTGGCGGAGCCCATGCGCCTTGTGGCACGCGGATATTCATCGGACGACCTCCTTACCGAATCCATATCCGCCTCTTCTGCTGCGCCGCGGCTCGCCATCAACGTCCAAAGCGCCGGGATCGGCACGTCCGCAGGTATCGGACTTCCTCAGGATTACTACTGGACCGAGGACTGGCAAAGCGAAGAGGCTCGCGCGCTCCACGAACTGGAGACCGGCGAGTTCGAGGAGTTCGACTCCGCAGATGCCGTCCTCGACTGGCTACACGAGGACGAGTGAGTCACCCATACCGGGTGCCTGCGAACTTCAAGCGGCGGTACAAGAAGAAGACCGAAGAGATGCGATCGGCCATCGACGAATGCATCTTGCGGCTCGTCGAGAACCCCCGCCATCCAGGTCTCCAAACGCACAAGATGAAAGGCGTCGACGGCGTCTGGGAGGCCTATATCGATAAGGCCAATCGCATCACGTTCCATTGGGACAAGGGCACGATCGTTCTACGCAACAACTGCAATCACGACATGCTGTACCGGAACCCCTGACGCCGACGACTCGGCAACGACAACGAGCCCCCGCCCTCACCGAAGTGAGAGAGGGGGCTCAGACGTACCAGGAGTACATCGCGTGCTCCCCGCTCCCGGCCGTGGCCGTCAGGGATGGAGCGGCAAGCAGTTCTGCGTCAGCCGCGGTTCTCGAGGAGCGTCGGGGCCGAGTCGGTGCCGATCTTACCGGCGAGGTTCTGCGTCTCGTAGTGGTTCCACAGGACGCCATAGACGGCCTGCCGGACCCACCTGTCGACGTCGCCCGCCGCGTGGGTGGTGCCGTCGACACGGACCGCTGAGGCGACGCCGCCGTAGGCGAACGACGGGAAGAAGTCCGGGTCGAAGTGATCCGGCTTCGGCTCGTGTGCGAAGCCTGGGGCGCGGATACCAGCGCGGTCGAGGGTGGTGGCTGCGTCGGTGATCTTGCCCTGGTACGCGGCGTGTGCGGCGTAGAGACCCTCGAGCGCGGCCACGGCGGTGTCGTACGCGGCGAGCATCTTGTCGTCGGCTCCGTCGAGGGATCCGGAGACGATCTTCTTCACCTCTGCGCGGGCTGCGGCGGCTCGTTTCTCGGCCGCGGCCTCTTCGCGCTTCTCCTTGCCTCGCCGAACGAATCCGACGAGGTCGATCTTCGCGCGAGCCTCGGCGAGCTGCGCGGGCGTGACGGGCTTCCCGTCGATCGCATCCTGCTCGAGCTGCTCGAGTTCCTGCTCGGGGGTGATGGTGGTGTCGGTCAGGTGGTTCTCCTAGATGAGGTGTTGGTGGCGGTCTGGATGATGCTGGGGCCCGGCCCTCGCGGGCCGCCTGGCGCTCTGCTCTCATCTCTTCGAGCTCAGCGGTCGACATGGTTGTGGAGACGCCGTTGCCGGGAGCAGATGGGCGCGAACGGGCGAAGGCCGAGGCGCGCGAGCTCGACGAGGTTCACGAGTGGCACAAGACCGAGAAGGCTCGTATCGAGGCGGCAGTCATGTCAGATGCGGAGCGGCAGACGGCTACTCTCGAGATGCTGCAGGAGCTTGGCCGGCGCGTGAAGCGTGGGTTGGGCCGGGCGCAGCGGCAGAACACGCCGGGCGCTCTCATGGAGCGTGAAGAGGGAGAGGCTCGACGGTGGACGCGGCCACTCTGCTCGCTGACTCGCTCCGCGGACGCTGGCCCATCCAGAATGACGAGGACGCTTGGCGAGCCCTCTCGGCGCTCATGTTCCAGCTCGACACCCTCGAGGTCGACACGGCCGAGAACAGGGCGTGGGAAGCCACCATGCGGGTGCTCGTGGCGCGAGGGCTGTCGCACGAGGAGCACACCGCCGCGCGGATGGCATCTCTCGAGGAGAGGCTGCAGGCACGGAAGCTCGCCCAGTCGCGGCTCCGGTACCGGTACGGGTTCAAGGAGGGGCTGGCGAAGCTTGTGCGGCGAGACTTGCGGGCGTTCGTGCGCCAGCATCGCGATGAGCTTGCGGCCTGGCACCGCTACTCTCAACGCATGGCGAAGTTCAGCGAACGGATCGGGCGACGTGAGCCACGTTCGGTACTCCAGATCGATGAGCTTGATGAGCCCACCCGAAACGCGATCTGGAACGTCACCCTACGTATTCGCGACCACTTTGAGGAAGCTGCATATTCCGGGCTCCGCCAGCAAGGACGGTCGATAGCCGCGGGCATGTGGTCGCAGCATTTTGAGTTGCCGCTGGACGAAATGGGCAGCAATCAGACGATGTGGCGTCGAGTCCGTGAGACCATCCTCAAAGGCGACTCGCTGGACGTTCTTGATGCGGTTGACGGGCTGATCACCCGGCTCGTCAAAGTCGAGGCCAACATCGTCGACGATGCCGTCGGTACCTACAACAGTGAGTTTGAGCACTACCTGGTCGGATATCGATTTGTCGATCGTGAGCTGGTGCCCGTAACAGACGAGACAGAAGTAACCGCGATCGAGGAGGCAGTTGGAACGGACCTGCCTGGGGTTCGCCTTCACCTTCAGCGCGCCCTATCCCTTCTCGCGGATCGCGGAAATCCGCAATACGCGAAGGTTGTCCATGAAAGCGTGAACGCGGTCGAAGCGGCTGTGCGCGAGATGACGGGCAAGAATGTCCTCTCTGAAGGGCTGAAGGAGCTCGAGCGTCAGGGGTACAACGTCCACGGCGCGCTCCGCGGCGGTTGGGACAAGCTCTACGGATACACGAGCAACGCAGCGGGGATCCGCCACGCCATCGTTCGTGACGAGGAAGTCGACGAGGCCCTAGCGAGCTACTTCCTCGTGACATCGTCAGCCTTCGTGAACTTCCTAGCGAAGGTCAAAGCGGCAACCTGATTCCACCGAGCCTCACGCATGAACGTCGATAGGGTGTCCGCATGAAGGACATCGGTGACTGGGCAGCCCTTCTCGGAGTCCCCATCGCGCTCTTTGTTGCGATCTACCCGATCTTGCAGGGTCACGTCGCATCATGTCGAGCGCGTCCTCGGGTGCCCCGTCGGTGACGGAGACGTACATCCTCTCCCGTGATCCGTTGACCCAGATGGTGCCGAAGTACATGAGGGTGTCGCCGGCGACGTACAGCGAGATAGCGGTCGGACGGCACCGTACGGCATCCTGCGGCACTGTGGTCCTGCTAATAGTGAGGTCGCGGGTTCGAGCCCCGCTCCTGCTACAACATGAAGGCCCGGTTCGCCGGGCCTTTGTCATACGCTCGGTGCGCGGCACTCCGACCGCTCACCCATTCCACACAGAACGGAACACGTTCATGTCGTTCCAGCACACGGTCTCCTTCGCTCTCGTCCACCCGGCCGACTCCGCGGAGGAGGGCGACTTCCTCGACCGTGCCCGAGTCACGCTCACCGCGATCGACGGTGTGCAGGACTTCGAGATCAACCGGCAGGTCAGTCCGAAGAGCGACTTCCGGTGGCAGTTCTCCATGCGCTTCGACGACCGGGTCGCATACGAGGCCTACGACGCGGACCCCCGTCACCGGGAGTTCGTCGCGTCGACATGGGCATCCGAGGTCGCCTCGTTCCAGGAACTCGACTTCGTCACCGTGCACCGCCCCTGACGGGCGTCAGTCGGCGTGGCCGGTACCGGCGCGCTTCGCTCCGGATCGTCCCGAGGATGAACACGATGCCGATGAGACCGATCGCCAGCAGAGTTGCGCCGATCGCTCCCATGGGTGTCAGGAGGAAGAAGCTGCTCGACGTGAGCACCTCATCGGGGACTTCGGCGTAGGCGAAGCACCCGAACGAGACGGGGGTCGTGATGGCGATCACGAACATCACGAGTCCGACGATCGCCATGATCGCTGGCACGATCCCGATGATCCGATCGCGCGTGGTCCAGGAGCTCGTCACAGTCTCACCCTAGGGTGCATGGGCCGTCGATCGGCCGCCGTCGTGCGCCGGTGATACGTCGGGGTCTCATGGGATACCCAATGGACGTCCCAACCCCACGCATAGCCGCGCGCGCCACGATCGATCCATGACGAGCAGAGTCCACGCCCCGGTGACCCCGAGGTGGCGCGCGATGTCCGTCCCCCTCGAACAGCACCTCGAGGTCGCGACCCCTCCGCGACCTCGAGGTGCGCTCGACCTGAAGGCTCGGTGCCGTCCGGGTTCCTCGGCCTTCAGGACTGGTGGTGTTCGCTTGCGCGTCTGTCGCGCGAGCGCATCGCCTCGCGTCCCGCGGTTGCCCGACCGCGGGACGCGTCCCCCCATCGCCGACATCCCCGGGGCGGGGTGATACTCATGAGGAAACCTGCGGTGACCATTCCACCTCGGCAGGCGTGGACCGTCGCCGTGAGTGGCCTCGTCTGTCTTCTCGCGGCTGTGAGCGCAGCGTGGGTGGTCCTGATCCTGACGCTCGCATGATCAGGGACGCGTCACGCGATGCCGCTAGCGTGGAGGGCGGTGCCGACGACGCTCGGGCCGGGGGGGGTGCGGCCGTCGCGCCCGAGGGAGGACAACCAATGAAGAAGACCATCGCCGCCTGGACGATCGCCGGAGCCGCCGTCCTAGGTCTCGCTGCGTGCACGAGTGCGCCGAGCTCGGACGCCGGGTCCGCCTCCGCCTCCGCGAGCTCGGCCCCGTCGAGCGCTCCCGCGGAGGCCCCCGCGTCGGACCAGTCGGTCGCCGACGCGTGCTCGTCCGTGCAGTCGAAGATCGAGGACGCCACCACGGCCGTCTCCGACATCGACATGTCCAATGCGGCCAACGACCCGCAGGGCACCGTCCAGACGTTCACGGAGACCGCCGAGGCGATCGGCGCAGCCGCCGACTCGGTGAGCAACAACGAGGTGAAGACGGCCGTCTCCACTGTCTACGAGGACCTCATCGCGCTGCGCGACGTCGTCTCGTCGGTGCTCGTCGACGGCGACATGGCGGCGGCATCCGGCCTCACGAGCGCCGTGACGGACGTGCAGACGTCGGCTCAAGAGCTCGCGACGCTCTGCAGCTGACGCAATGACGGAGGGCCCGGTGGAGCGACTGCTCCACCGGGCCCTCCGTCATGCTCGGGTCCTACCGCCCGTCGCGCTCCGGGCGATCGTCGTCCGCTCCCGCGGTCGGGACGCCCGCCGTCACGGGAACGGCTGTGCGGCCGCCGCGCTGGGCCGCCTCCAGCTCCTCGGCCTCCGCACCGCCGATGGCCTCGCCGCGGGCCACGAGCCCCGACTCGCTCGACAGCGGGATCTGCTTGAGGAAGAGCGACAGGATGAACGCCAGACCGATGAACGGCACGAGGTACCAGAACACGGGGGCGAGAGCATTGGCGTAGGCCGTCACGATGCCGTCCTGCACCGCCTGCGGAAGGGTCGCGACCGTCTGCGGGTCGAGCGTCGACGTGGCGTTCGCCGCCGCCTCCGCGTCCGCTCCGGCGTTCGCGAACACGGTCGTCAGGTTCTCCGTGAGCCGTGTCGTGAACAGCGTCCCGAACACGGCGACGCCGAGGCTCGCTCCCACCTCGCGGAAGTAGTTGTTCGTGCTCGTCGCGGTACCGATCTGGGCGGCGGGCACCGCGTTCTGCACCACGAGGACGACGACCTGCATGATGAGGCCGAGCCCCGCGCCGAAGAAGGCGAGGTACACGCAGATGAGCCAGATCGGGGTGTCACCCGTGAGGGTCGTCATCGCGACGAGGGTCGCAGCGGTGAGCAGCGTGCCGACGATCGGGAACATCTTGTACCGGCCGGTCTTCGAGATGAGGATGCCGGAGCCGATGGAGGTGAGCATGAGCCCGCCCATCATCGGGAGCATGAGCAGCCCGGACTCGGCGGCCGACGTGCCGGACGCCATCTGCAGGAACGTCGGGATGAAGCTGATCGCCGCGAACATGCCGATGCCGAGCGTGAGGCCGATCGCCGTGGCGTTCACGAAGATCGGGTTGCGGAACAGCCCGAGCGGGATCACCGGGTCCTCGGCGCGTGCCTCGGTGAGGATGAACGCCGCGACGGCGATCACGAAGCCGATGCCCCATGCCCACGTGGCCATCGAGTTCCAGCCGTAGGCGGCGTCGCCACCGAAGTCGGTGAAGAAGATGAGGGTCGTCGTGGCGATCGACAGGAACACGATGCCCAGGATGTCGATCTTCTTGGTCGCCTTCTTCGTGGGCAGCTTGAGAGCGACGAATCCGATGATGAACGCCGCGATGCCCACGGGGATGTTGATGTAGAACGCCCACTGCCACGTGAGGTGGTCGACGAAGTAGCCGCCGAGCAGCGGGCCGGCGATCGCGGACAGGCCGAAGACCGCACCGAGCGGGCCGAGGTACTTTCCGCGCTGGTTCGCGGGAACGATGTCCGCGATGATCGCCTGGGCGAGGATCATGAGTCCGCCGCCGCCGAGGCCCTGGATCGCCCGGAACACCACGAACGACCAGAAGTCGCCGGCGAACGCCGCGCCGATGGACGCGACGGTGAAGATCGCAATGGCGATGAGGAAGAGGTTCCGCCGGCCGAGCACGTCGCCGAACTTGCCGTAGATCGGCATCGCGATCGTGGTCGCGAGGAGGTACGCGGTCGTGATCCACACCTGGTGGTCCACACCGCCGAGCTCGCCGACGATCGTCGGCATCGCCGTGGAGACGATGGTCTGGTCGAGGCTCGACAGCAGCATGCCCGCGATGAGCGCGCTGAAGATGATCCAGATCCGCCTCTGCGTGAGGAGGAACGGCGCGGGAGCGCCGGCTGTCGTGGTCATGTCGTTGTCCGTTCTCGGTGGTGTTCGGTTCGTCGGGGGATGGCAATGGCGTCGCCTCGCCTCAGCGGTGCCGCTGAGGCGATGTGGCGTCGATGCCGGGTCAGTTCAGGACGACTCGAGCCGCGGCGATGCGGCGTCGGAAGATCTCGTCGAGGGGGTCGGTGTTGTCCGCGCTCAGGAACTCCATCGCGCTGGGCCGGGCGAACGCGATCACCAGATGAACGGTGCTGGCTGCGCGGAGGTCGCCCGGCTGCAGTCCCTCGCGGCGTTCCACGAGGGCGATGTCCATCGCCTCGTCGCGCATCGCGAGCTCCATCATGCGCGCGAGCAGGCGGGGCTCGTGCTTGATCGACTCGGCGACACCGCGCATCCCGCCCGTGTCCACGTCCGAGCGATTCCAGCGGTCCACGAGGAGCTGCACGAAGTCGTCGAACAGGGTGGGGGAGAGAGCATCCTGTTCCGGGTTCCCGCCGGCCACGAAGGCGTCGTCGAGCTCGTCCTCGGTATCGCGGATGGCGACGCCGATCACGGCGTCGTCCTTGGAGGCGAAGTAGTTGAAGAAGGTGCGACGGGAGACGCCGACGGCGTCGCACAGCTCCTCGACGGTGAAGCCGGAGAGCCCGTGCTGGGAGAAGAGACGCCGGGCTTCGACGACGAGGCTCCTCGTCGTCTCGGACTTGCGGCGCTCACGCACTCCCATTGCACTTTCGCTCATAAGTGCATGTTTGCGCTGATGGCGATGTAGTGCAAGTTGTTTTCTTCGGAGAGCGGGTCGCTCTCAGCGAACACGAAGGGACCCTCCGCGCCGAGGCGCGGAGGGTCCCGGGGATCACACGTGTCAGGCGGAGCGACGGCGCAGCGCCCAGAGTGCGAGCGCCACTCCCGCGATGCCAACGACGAGTCCGGCCGCGCCGAGTCCGATCGCCGTTCCGACGGCGGGGTCCGCGGAATCGGCGCTCGTGGTGCCGTCATCCGCGTCGGTCGATTCCATGGCGCCGTGTCCGTGGCCGCCATCCGCCTCTGCAGCGGTGAGCACGATGGCCGGCGCCGGGTGCTCCGGCTCCTCCTCACCCGCGACGGTCTCCTGATCCCACTCGGTCGAACCGACCTCGCAGGTCTGGAGTACGGGGAACTCGAGGACGTCCCCGGCCTCGCCCGAGGGCAGGGGGACCGAGAGGGTGAAGGTGTCGCGTAGTCCGTCCGCGAGCGGCGTCTTCGCGGTGTACACGACGGCGGACGTGTAGTCGGGGTCGCTCTCGGACGGCACCTCGGCGACGTCCCAGTTGGGGTTCACCGTGGGCGTCACCGTGATGACCGACTCCGGGATCGTGATGCGGATCTCGGTGGTCGGCGATCCGTCGCAGCCGTGCGGCACCGCGAAGGTCAGGTTCGCGTACGAACCGGCGGCCGTGGTGTCGGGCGTCACGCCCACGTGCGCGCTCGCGGCGAGCGGCGCCGCGAAGACCAGGGCGAGACCGGCGACGCCTCCGACGGCGAGGACGCGGGCGGAGGGACGGGTGGGCAGGGTGGAACGTGAGGTCATTGCTGTCGTCTTTCAGGATGTGTCGGGCGCGCAGAAGGCGCCTGCCCGACGGCTCGTCGAGGGAGCGTGGCGCGCGTCTGCGCACCACGGAACGCATGCGGAGACGTCGGCCTCGCTCGGACGAGCGGGCGTCGGTCGATCTACGCGGCGGTGACGACGGGCGGAGGACCGCGGTGACGCAGTCCCCCGAGGAGGTCCGCGACGCGAGCAGGGCGGAACCCGCTGCCCTCCGGCCGGACGCGCGTCGGGCCGGACGGCAGGAGCACGGGTACGACCGCCGCGACGGCGACCACGGAGGCCACGAGACGCGCGAGCGCCGCGATCCCGAGCGAGGAGCTGTCGCCGAGACGGAGCGCGATGATCGTGACGAGGGCGGCGACAGCGTGCGCGAACACCATCGGTGTTCCGGCATGCGCGTGCTCCGCGGCGTCCTGCACGATGGTCAGCGTCGTGCCTCCCGTGTGGGCGGAGTGGGCACTCGACTGCGCGACGATGTGCGCATCCGTCGAGCCGGCGAGACCGAAGGTGCCGTGGAAGAGCGCCTGAGACGCGATCACGGACACCGAGACGCGTGCCCAGGAGAATCGGCGGCCGAGCACGGCCGTGCACCATCCGACGCTCACGACGAAAGCCACGGCGAGGAGGACAGGCGCTGGGAACGTCCCGCCCCCGGCGGCATGCGAGAGCGCAGCGACGAACGTCGCGATACCGGCCGCGACCGTGCCGCGGGCCAGCCGATCGGTGCGCGAATGCATGGGTCGGGGTCCTCCGATCTCAACGGTACCCGTTCCTCGGGGTCTGTTCTTCGTGGGTGGACTTCCGGGTGAGAGGTCGGTGCCCGCCTTGCGCTCGCCCTCGGCGACCCGCAGCATGGAACCGTGACGGGGGACGAGACGAGAGCGGACGGGGGGACGACGCCGGACGAGTCCGGCACACCCGCTCCGCGCCGTCGGTTGTGGATCCTCGTCGTCTCGATGGTCGCCGTCGTCGCGATCGTGGCCGTGGTCGTCGTGGTCCGGTTCCTCGGTTCTGATGCGGAACCCCGACCCGTGGCCCGCTCGGCGACGCCGACGCCGATGCAGACACCGACGCCCACCCCCACGGGGCACGCGCTCGACGATCGCGGTTACGACCTCGCGGGGCTCCCGACGGTCGACGTGTTCGCCGTGATCCCCGCACTCCCCGTCGATGACGATCCCGAGGGCGGCACGACGGGGGAGGTCGCGCGACCGGTCCCGGCCGGTGCCCCCGTGTTCGCCGAGCCGGGGGAGGAGCCTGTCGCCGCGCTCCCGTACTCGCTTCCCTATGAGGGCAGCATCGTGCCGATCATCGAGCGCGAGCGGCACTGGGTGCGGGTGCTTCTCGTCGGGCGCTCCGGGCTCCCGTCCGAGGGGACGTCAGGGCAGCTCACGGGGTGGCTCCGCGCGGCCGACGTCCAGATCTCGCCGCTCGACACCACGATCGAGGTGAGCATCTCGGCCGGCACGATCGACATCGTGACGGCTTCCGGTCGCGAGCGTGTGCCGGGCGAGTTCGCGTGGGGCACGGAGGCGACCCCGACGCCGATCGGTCGCACCTTCGTGATGATGGTGCGCACGGCGTCGTCCCTCGCCTACACGCGGGGGCATCCCATCGTGTACCTCGCGGTGCAGTCGTCGACCCTCGACGGCTTCGGCGGCATCGACGTGGCCATCACGGCGTTCCACTACCACGACACCCACACGGGGCAGATCTCGAACGGCTGCATCCGGGTGGGGACCGACGCGATCAATCGCCTCACCCAGGTTCCCCCGGGCACCACGGTCCGCGTCCTCCCCTGACCCCCCACCAATACCCCAAAAAGATCGCGATACCGCACGGAATTCCGTGGTGTATCGCGATCTTTTTGGGGTGTTGGTGGGGTCAGGGGGCGGTGGTGGATGCCTCCCAGGCGCTGCGGATCATCTCGTCGAGGGAGTGGCGCATGCGCCAGTCGAGGTCGCGGGCGGCGAGCTCCCCGCTCGCCACGATCCGCGCAGGATCACCGGGGCGCCGGTCGGTGATCTCCGGCTCGAAATCGACGCCGGTCACGCGGGCCACGCCGTCCATGATCTGCCGGACCGAGACGCCGTCGCCGCTCCCGAGGTTGTAGACGGGTTCGATCGACGCGTCACCCGTGAGCCGCTCGGCCGCGCGCACGTGGGCCTCCGCGATGTCGGCGACGTGCACGTAGTCGCGAACGCACGTGCCGTCGGGAGTTGGGTAGTCCGTGCCGTTGATCCGCGGGACACGGCCATCGGCGAGAGCGGCGAACACGAGGGGGAAGAGGTTGTGCGGGCTCGTGTCGCGCAGGTCGGGCGACGCGGACCCCACGACGTTGAAGTACCGCAGGCTCGTGTGGCGCAGGCCGGTGGCCGTGCCCTGATCGCGGAGGAGCCACTCCCCGATGAGCTTGGTCTCGCCGTACGGCGATTCCGGGCGGGTCTCGGTGGTCTCGGTGACGAGGTCGACGTCAGGGGTGCCGTAGACGGCGGCGCTCGAGGAGAACACGATGCGCGAGACGCCCGCGCGCTCGGCCGCGGCGAGGAGGTTCGTCGTGGCCGTCACGTTCTGTTCGTACGTGTGGATGGGCTTCTTCACCGACTCGCCGGCGTACTTGTAGCCCGCGATGTGGACGACGCCTGTGAACCTGTATTCGGAGAAGACCCGGTCGAGGAGAGGGACGTCGAGGAGGGTGCCCTCGACGAAGTCCTGGTCGTCCGCGATGAACGAGCGGTGCCCACTCGAGAGGTCGTCGAGGACGACCGTCGGGATACCGGCCGCCGCGAAGGCGCGGACGACGTGCGCCCCGATGTATCCGGCTCCGCCGGTGATCAACCACGTCATGATGCTTCCGTTCGTCTCGTGCGGTTCGAAGAGGATGGTCGTCCGGTGGCCACGCTAGCCGTCCCGGCGGGCGCCCGCGGAGGGGGAGACCGTGAAGATCCGCGGCTCGGTGTAACCGGCGTCCGCGAAGGCGCGGCGGACCGCGTCCGTGGCGTCGGCGACGCGCTCGACCGGCAGGAGGCCGATCGCCGACCCGCCGAAGCCTCCGCCCGTGAGTCGGGCGCCGACGGCGCCCGCTCCGCGCATGGCGTCGACGGCCGCGTCGATCTCGGGGACGGAGATCTCGAAGTCGTCGCGCATCGAACGGTGCGAGGCGTCGAGCAGTTCGCCGATGGCCCGCGCCCCCGACTCGCGCAGCGTCCGGACGGTCGCGAGCACGCGGTCGTCCTCCGTCACCACATGGCGGGCGCGACGGAACGTCTCGTCGTCCAACCGGCCGTCGGCGAGGGCGGACTGGAGGTCGTCGAGGGTCGCATCGCGGAGGGCCGGTACGCCGAGAGCCGCAGCCGCGCGCTCGCATGCCTCCCGCCGGCTCGCGTAACCGCCGGTCGCGTGGTCGTGGGACACACGCGTGTCCACGACGAGCACCTGGAGGCCGGCCTCGGCGAAACCGAGGGGAACGGGCACGGCGTCCTGCGTGCGGCAGTCGAGGAAGACCGCCGAGTCCGTCTCCCCGAAGAGCGACGCCGTCTGGTCCATGATGCCCGTGGGCGCGCCGACGACGGTGTTCTCAGCTCGTTGCCCCGCGAGCACGAGCGAGGCGCGCGAGGCCCCGAGGGACCAGAGCTCGTCGAGAGCGAGGGCCGTGGCGCACTCGATGGAGGCGGAGGAGGACAGGCCGGCGCCGACGGGGACGTCGGAGTGGAGCGCGAGCTCGAATCCGGTGAGGCGGTCGCGGCCGTGGTCCTCGCCGAGAGCCCAGACGATGCCGAACACATAGGCGGCCCATGAGGAGATCTGTGAACCGTCGAGGGATGCCAGGTCCGCCTCGACGGGTTCGCCGTCGAAGGTCGACACGATCGCGACGCGGTCGTCGGACCGCAGCCGCACGGCCACGACGGCACGGTGGTCGATCGCGAAGGGAAGGGCGAAGCCGTCGTTGTAGTCGGTGTGTTCGCCGATGAGGTTGACGCGGCCGGGTGACGACCAGACGCCGTCGGGCTCACCGCCGAACTGCGCGGCGAAGAGGCGGGTCGCCTCGTTGTCGATCGTGGTGCTCGTCATCGGACGGCCTCCTTCCAGGCTGCCGCCTGCGTCTCGGGCAGGACATCGCCGATGAACGCACCCATGGCGCTCTCGGACCCCGCGAGGTACTTGAGTCGCTCCGGCGCTCGCCGGGGCGAGGTGATCTGCAGTGTCAGCCGGATGTCGCGGTGGTGGTGCACGGGCGCCTGGTGCCACGCGGCGATGTACGGGGTTGGGTCTCCGTAGATCGCGTCGATGCCCTGGAGGACGCGCGGCAGGAGGTCCGCGAGCTCCGCGCGCTCGGCCGAGTCGGTCTCGGACAGGTCGGCGACGTGGCGGTGCGGCATCACGTGCAGCTCGAGCGGCCAGCGCGCGGCGAACGGCACGTACGCGCTCCAGTGCTCGCCGCGGATGATGACGCGCTCCGAGGCGAGCTCGAACGCGAGGATGTCCTCGAAGAGGCTCGGTCCGTGCGCCTCGACGGACGCGACGAGTCGCTGGGTGCGCGGGGTCACGTACGGGTAGGCGTAGATCTGACCGTGCGGGTGGCGCAGCGTGACGCCGATCGCCTCACCGCGGTTCTCGAACGCGAACACCTGCTCGACCCCGGGGACGGCCGAGAGGGCCGCCGTGCGGTCGGCCCAGGCTTCGACGACGGTGCGCAGCCGCTCCGGACGCTGGCTGCCGAGGGAACCCTCGTGTTCCGGGCTGAAGCAGACGACCTCGCAGCGCCCGACCGACGGGCGACTCGCACCAATGCCCGCGGCGACCTCGCCGGGAGCGTCGACGTCATCGGCGGTTGCGGGTCCGAAAGAGGGGGAGCGGTTCTCGAAGACGGCCACGTCGTATCGGTCAGGCACCTCGGACGGGTTCGTGGGGCTGGCCGGTGCGAGCGGGTCGAGGTCGGCCGGCGGCAGGAACACGCGGTTCTGCCGAGCGGAGGCGATCGAGATCCACTCTCCCGTGAGCGGGTCACGGCGCATCGAGGCGGTGGCGGGACGGGGGTCGAGCGTGCGGGCGTCGCTCGCACGCTCGATGGGGAGGGTCGAGCCCGGGTCGTCGTAGTAGAACAGGTCGCGGCCATCGGCCAGGGTGTCGTCGCGACGGACGACGCCATCGGTGAGGACGACGTGGGGAAGGATCGGCATGCTTTCATATTGACAAGCAAACGCAAGCAAAGCAAGGTTGAAGAATGTCGGAATCTGTCGGAGCACCCCTTCCCGCCGACGTCCGCCGCGAGCGCATCCTCGACATCGTGCGCGATCGCGGCTTCGTCCGCGTCTCCGACCTCGGCTCGTCGTTCGGCGTGTCCGACGTCACCGTGCGCGGCGATCTCGACGCCCTCGCCGCCATCGGGTCGGTGCGCCGCGTGCACGGGGGAGCGGTCGCAGCCCTCGGGCCCGTCGCCGAACCCTCGTTCGAGCAGGCCTCCGACGCGTTCGCGAGGGAGAAGCGGGCCATCGGCCGGGCGGCGGCTGCGCTCGTCTCATCCGGTCAGAGTGTCTTCCTCGACGTCGGCACAACGGCGAACGCTGTCGCGGTCGCCCTCGCCGAACGCGAGGACCTCACCGACGTCGTCGTCATGACCAACGGACTCAACATCGCCCTCGCGCTCGAGCCGGCCATCCCGCGATTCACCGTGCTCGTCACCGGCGGAGCGCTCCGTCCTCTCCAGCACTCCCTCGTGAACCCGATGGCGCTCCGGCTCTTCGACGACCTCCACGCCGACCTCGCGATCATCGGATGCAACGGCGTGCACCCCGAGGCCGGCGTCACGAACGTGAATCTGCCGGAGGCCGAGGTGAAGCGCGCGATGGTGGAACGCGCCGGACGGACGGCGGTGATCGCGGACGGCTCGAAGCTCGGCAACGTGCACCTCGGTCGCATCGCGCGGCTCTCGGAGGTCGATGTGCTCATCACGAGTGCGTCGGCCCCCGCCGGAGCGCTCGAGGAGTTCGCCGCGCTCGACCTCTCGGTCACTCGCGCCTGATCGCCTCTGGTCGGCCGCGCGCGCCGGATGTACCCTCCTCGTGACGGTGAGGTCGAAGCCGTCACCTTATCGATCGGAGGACGACGATGTTCAAGACGACCCCAGCCTTCAGCGGCTTCTCGGTGGACGACATCCCCGCGGCGCGCGCGTTCTACGCCGACGTCCTCGGCCTCGACGTCCGCGAGGAGAACGGCATGCTGTTCCTGCAGATCCACCAGGGACAGCCCATCCTCGTCTACCCGAAGGGTGATGCGCACCGACCGGCGTCCTTCACGATCCTGAACTTCCCCGTGGACAACGTGGAGGCCGCCGTCCGCGAACTCGCCGATCGCGGGGTGGAGTTCGAGCGATACGGCGGCGTCGACGATCTCGGGATCATGCGGGCCGGTGGTCCGCTCATCGCGTGGTTCACCGATCCGGCCGGCAACATCCTCTCGGTGATCGAGAGCAGCGACGCGTAGTCGAGGGCCGTCAGCGCGCGTAGCGTTCCGCGAACGCCCGCAGCACACGGTGCGAGGCGGCCACATCGGCCGCGGCCACGCGTTCGGCGACGGCGGCCGTCTCGGCCGGGTCGAAGTAGCCGTGGGTCGAGTACGTCAGCACCCGCTCGACCATCGCCTCCACGGTGAGTTCGGGGTGGAACTGGGTGGCGTAGCGATTCGCGCCGATCCGGAACGCCTGCACGGGGCACGCGTCGCCCGTCGCGAGCAGTACGGCGTCGGGAGGAAGGACGGCGATCGCCTCCTTGTGGCCGACGAACGCGTCGAACTCCGTGGGCAGGACCCCGAACACCGGGTCAGCTGCGCCCTCATCCGTCAGGCGGATGGCCGCGGCCGACGAGCGCTCGCCGTACGTGCGGTCGATGACGGCGCCGGCGTGCCGGCCGAGGGTGCCGATGCCGTAACAGGCGCCGAAGAACGGGATGTCGTGGGCGGCGACGAGACCGAGCAGCTCGTCGAGCTCCCTCTCCACCCGCAACTGCACGGCCGGCTTCGATTCCACGGGATCCGTCGACGTGAACGGGCTCCCGGCGAGGAAGACCCCCGAGTAGTCCGCGAGGTCGAACGTGGGAGGAAGCGGCGCGACGTCGAGACGGTGGTGGGCGAGCTGGCTCGGCAGCAACCCTGTGAGCTCGACGAACAACTCGTACTCGTTGGCAGCCGTCTCGTCCTCCACGCGCGTGGTGAGGAGGAGGAACGGTCGCATCCGCCCAGAGTAGCGCCGCTCCGACCCCCGAACGCGGCGTCGATCACCCCCGCCGTGTACGCCCCCGCGTTCTGGGTCGACGCACGCTGTCGCCTTTCCGACATAATCGGACATGAGAGCCGATGTGCACGCCGACCCCGACGGGTCGACGAGGAGATCGTCCGAGGTCGGGGGACCGCGGTAGCCGTTGCACATGACGTATGTCGGGACGTGTCCCGAGCGTCGAGGCGAGCCTTGGGGGAGGATCTCATGGAAAGCAATCGACCCGTCGAGTCCATTCGCTATCGACCCGCCCTGCGCACCTGGCGGTCGACCCGGAGGCGGCGCCCGTCTGAGCGAGCGCTGACTCCCGTCGCGACCGGCCCGCACATCGTGCCGCCTCCGCGTGCGGAACGCGCGCGAAGCATCGCGGTGGTCCGCAACACCGAGACCATTCATCCGGTCCCGCTCGTCCGTGAACCGGCACCCCTCGTTCGGGCGCCGTGGGTCGCGTCGGAGGAGGGTGATCCCCGCCAGGATGCACCGCGCGTCCGTCAGGCGGCGACGGCGCGGATCGCTGCGGCGCCCGTGCTGGGCTCCCGCCGCGAGCGGCGAGAGGCCGAGCGACGCCTCGCCGAGCGAGGACTCGTCCTGCCGGTCGCGTAGGCTCGGAGCATGCCGATCGCCCTCATCCGACATGGCCAGACCGACTGGAACGCCGCACTCCGCATCCAGGGATCGACGGACGTGCCGCTCAACGACACCGGTCGAGCGCAGGCCGGCAGCATCATCGACCGTCTCGACGCCTCGCAGTGGGACATCGTCGTGAGCTCGCCTCTGTCGCGCGCGCGCGAGACGGCCGAGATCCTCGCCGCCGGACTCGGGCTCGAACTCGGACCGTCGATCCCCGAGCTCGTCGAGCGCGGCTACGGCGAGGCCGAAGGGGCCACAGCCGAGAAGGTGCGCGAGAACTGGCCTGATCGCCAGTACCCGGGCATGGAGCTAGAGACCGAGGTTCAGGCCCGCGGTGCGGCGGCCCTTGCAGCGATCGAGGATCGTTTCCCTGGTCGCAACGTCCTGGCCGTCAGCCACGGCACACTCATCCGGTTGACCGTCGGCTTCGTGACCGGCACAGTCGTCGGTCCTCTGCCCAATACGGCCATCGTGGAGCTCGACCACGTCGACGACGAGTGGATCCTCGTGGACGCGGAGCTCACCGTCGAGGGCGTCGAAGCGGCCACGCGCATCGGTCACCCGTCGCCGGCCGCTCGCTGACCTCTCCCGTTCCGCCGAGCGATGTGAACCGGCGCGGGTGGTCGTCCGAGAGTCCGCAGACCGCGAACGATGGAGGACAATAGGGCGGGTGCCGACCCGTCATTCCCCCCGGACCATCACCTTCCTGATCCTCATCGGTCTCGTCGCCGGCTTCATGTCCGGACTCTTCGGCGTGGGCGGTGGCATCATCATCGTGCCGGCCCTCGTGATCCTCGCAGGCTTCGAGCAGCGTCTGGCTGCCGGCACCTCGCTCGCCGCGATCCTTCCGACCGCCATCGTCGGCGTGGTGACCTACGCGATCCAGGGCCACGTCGATGTGGTGGTGGCCCTCATCCTCGCCGCGGGTGCGGTGGTGGGCGCCCAGATCGGGTCGTGGCTCCTCAGCCGCCTTCCGAAGGCCGTTCTCCAGTGGGGCTTCATCGCCTTCCTGCTGGTGGTCGTGGTTCAGCTGTTCCTCGTCGTGCCGTCGCGTGACCAGGGCATCGAGCTCTCCGTCGGCCTGATCGTGGGGCTCGTCGCTCTCGGTCTCATCACGGGTGTGCTCTCCGGTCTGCTCGGGATCGGCGGAGGCGTCGTCGTCGTGCCGATGCTCATCCTGCTCTTCGGATCGAGCGACCTCATCGCCAAGGGCTCGTCGCTGCTCATGATGATCCCGACGGCGCTCTCTGGCACGATCGGGAACGCTCGTCGCAAGAACGTCGACCTCCTGGCGGCCTCTGTCGTGGGCGTTGCGGCCTGCACGACGACCACCGTCGGTGCTCTCGTGGCCGGTGCCCTCGCGCCCGAGGTGGCGAACGTCCTCTTCGCCGTCTTCCTCGTCCTCATCGCGGCGCGCATGATCTCGGACATGGTGCGGGCGCGGCGCCGCGCCCGCCGGGAGGCGTCGGAGGCCTGACCCCGCGGAACGCCTCGGCTTCGGGGTCCGGACGTCGCTCGCTGTAGGCTGAGGGGGTGTCTGTGAACCCCGCGATCCAGGGCAGGGAGTTCCCTCCCGTCGCCCCATACCTCGTCGGTCGGGAGAAGGTGCGCGAGTTCGCTCGTGCCGTCCTCGCGACCTCTCCGCTCCACGTCGACCCCGAGGCCGCTCGCGCCGCCGGCTATGCCGACGTCGTCGCGCCCCCGACCTTCGCCGTCGTCATCCAGGAGGCGACGCTCGCGCAGCTGCTGGCCGAACCGGACGCCGGGATCGACTTCACGCGTGTCGTCCACGGCGACCAGCGCTTCACCTTCGGTCGGCCGATCGTCGCGGGCGACGAGCTCACCGCGACCCTGCGCGTCGCGAGCGTCAAGTCGCTCGGTGCGCACTCGATGGTCACGGCCGAGACGACCGTGACGGACCCGGACGGCGTCCACGTCGTCACGGCCATCTCCACTCTCGTCGTCAGGGGGGACGAATGACTACGCAGCCGGCAGGCCTCGGTATCGACACGCTCGCCGTCGGCGATGTCGTCGCCGAGCGCGAATACACGCTCACCCGCGACACTCTCGTCCGCTATGCGGGTGCGTCCGGTGACTTCAACCCCATCCATTACCGCGACGACGTCGCCGCGAGCGTCGGCCTGCCCGGCGTGCTGGCGCACGGGATGCTCACGATGGGCCTCGCCGTGCAGCCGGTCGTCGACGTGGTGGGCGACCCCGGTCGCGTCACCGACTACCAGGTCCGGTTCACCCGGCCCGTCGTCGTCGACCCGCAGGACGGTGTCTCGGTGACGGTCTCGGCGAAGGTCGGGGCCCTCTTCCCCGAGGAGTCGTCGGCACGCCTCGACCTCACGGTCTCCGTCGACGGCACCACCGTGCTCGGCAAGGCGCAGGTGCGCGTCCACCTCGGATGACCGCCGTGACGCCTTTCTCCTCCCTCACCACGTTCCGCGTGGGCGGCGAGGCGGCCGAGTTCGTGGAGGCGACGACGCGCGAGGAGCTCTTCGCGGCTCTCGAAGACGGCTGGCGCCGCTATGACGACTGGATGGTCGTCGGCGGCGGGTCGAACCTCCTCGTCGGACCCGATGGATTCCCGGGCATCGCGATCGCTCTGCGCACGACGGGCATCGACGTCGTCGAGGCCGACGGGCTCCCCGACGGCGTCGTGCGCCTACGCGTTCAGGCAGGCGAGTCGTGGGACGGTGTCGTCGCCTTCGCCGTCGACGCCGGACTGGGCGGGATCGAGGCCCTCTCCGGAATCCCCGGTTCTGCCGGCGCTGCGCCCATCCAGAACATCGGAGCCTACGGAGCCGAGATCGGTTCCGTCCTCGCCTCCGTGGAACTGATGGACCGCTCGACCGGCCTCCTATCGCACGTGCCGTCCTCCGACCTCGAACTCGGCTACCGCACGTCGGTCCTGAAGCGGCACGGCGGCGCTCCCGCCGAGCGTGAGGCCGTCGTGGTGTCGATCGACCTCGATCTGGTCCGCACCACGGACGGCCTCGGCGGCCCCGTGGCCTACGCTCAGCTCGCGGGGGCCCTCGGGGTGAGCCTCGGGGACCGTGTACCGGTGAGGGCCGTGCGTGACGCGGTTCTCGCGCTCCGAGCGTCGAAGGGCATGGTCCTCGACGATGGCGACCCCGACACGTGGAGCGCCGGGTCCTTCTTCACGAACCCGATCGTGTCGGAGCGTTTCGCCGCCTCTCTGCCCGCCGACGCCCCCCGCTGGCCCGTGGGCGACGTGGAGGAGCCGGTGACCGTACTCCCGCTCGACGGTTCGAAGGGCTTCGACCTCCCGCCGGCCCCTACCGACGAGCAGGAGCGGCTCGTGAAGCTCAGCGCCGCCTGGCTCATCGAGAACTCCGGAGTGCACAAGGGTTTCACCCTGCCGGGATCTCGTGCAGGGATCTCCACGAAGCACACGCTCGCCCTCACCAATCGTGGGGGTGCGACCGGCGAGGACGTCGCCGCTCTCGCCCGGTACGTCCAGGCCCGTGTCCAATCGGAGTTCGGGGTGCTGCTCCGTCCGGAGCCCGTCGTCGTGGACCTCGACATCTGAATCCGAGCTCGAGGAGCAGGCGGAGCATCACCTCGAGGAGCCGACATCGAGTAGCTGCTCGATCCGATTCCCACAAGGAGGACGGGTCGTGGAAGGGGGTCGTCGACCCCCTTCCGTACTCCGTCCGCTTCGATAGGCTCGACCTCGTCCTGATCGAGGAGGAGAATTCCGATGTCGCAGCCACCGCCCTGGCCTCCGCAGCCGCCGTCCTCACCGGGGAACGAACCGCCCCAGCCTCCTCAGGGCCCGAGCGTGCCGCCTATTCCTCCGCCTCCCGGGCGTGACACGGCCCCAGCTGACCAGAGCCCGGAACACACGGCGACCCCGGACCCGGAGCCGGCTCCGGAGCCCGCACCGTCCCCTGTTCCAGAACCCGAGCCGACGCCAGAACCGGAGCCCGTGCCGACCCCGGAACCGGAGCCCGCGCCGTGGTCGACCCCGGCGCCGGAGCCCTCCCGCCCCGAGTCGCCCGGCCTGCCCGGCGCTCCGAGTGCGCCGGAACCGCCGGCGGCTCCAGAGCGGCCGGCCACCCCCGAGTACCCTGCGGCACCCGCGCCTCCGACCACACCCGAGCCGCCGTCGTACGAGGCCGCTCCGCCGACGTCCGCGTACCCCGCTCACGGAACACCGACTCAGGCGTATCCGACCGAGGCGTATCCATCGGCGCCGGAGCAGCCGTCGCAAGCCACGAGTTTCGGCCCGGGCCAGTACCCGCCGCAGGATCAGGTGGGCCCGCAGGACCCCTATGGTCAGCAGCCCTCGCACGGCCAGCAGAACCCCTATGGCCAGCACAACCCGTATGGCCAGCAGAACCCGTACGGCCAGCAGCCCTCGTATGGTCAGCAGGCGCCCTACGGCCAGTCTGGGTCGTACGACTCGGCGAACGGGGGCGCACCCGTCCCGCCTCCGGCCTACAACCAGCCGCCGCCGCAGCCGGGTGGGTACGGAAACTCCGGCGCCTACCCGCCCGCACAACAGCCCGGATACGGGACCCCGCCGGCCCAGCCGCCGTACGGCGGCTACGGCTACGGCGGCGGCCAGCCGCCGCAGCCCCCGAAGAAGAAGGGGCTCCCCGGGTGGGTGTGGGCGATCATCGGTGTCGGTGTGCTGGCGCTCATCGCCCTCGTCGTGGTCGTCGTCCTGATCGTGACGAGCGCTCTGGCGCCCGTGGGCTCGACCGACGAGGGATCGGGAGGCACGGAGTCCGAGGCGCCGATCGAATCGGAGACGCCCACCCCCACGCCGACCGATGCTGCGAGCGACGGTGTCATCTCGCTCGACGAGTACGGCGTCTTCGAGGCCGATCCCGACCTGTCGGTCGAGCTTCCCAGCAGCTGGGAGCAGACCGTCACGGACGACGATGGTCAGGACGTCTGGGTGTCGAACTCCCGCGCGTGCTCGTTCGACACGATCGTCGACTCGGGGACTCCTGGCGACACGGACGAGGAGGGCGGCGACGAGACCGTGACCCTCGAGACGGTGGAGAGCGACGCCGAGGGGCTCGCCGACGGCTACGACGTCGCCGAGGTCATCGAGACCGGCGGCACGGTGACACTTCTCACCGAGGACGGCACGGAGATCGAGTTCATGACGAGCGAGGTCGACTACGTCACCGAGGACGGAGCCGACGCCTACTTCCTCATCGGTACCCGCGTGTTCGCCGATTCCGGAACGTACCTCTCGTTCGCGCTCTCGTGCGAGACCTCGGAGGACCCGTCCTTGTTCGACGACGTCGTGGAGGCGGTCACCGTCACGACCGGCTGATCCCTCTCCCGACGACGAAAGTGCGGGCTGTCATCGATCGGATCGACGATGACAGCCCGCACTTTCGTCGGTGCAGCGAGGGCGCGCCTCAGCCGAAGAGACGGGCGAGGCGACGTGCCCCCTCCACGAGCTGCTCATCGCCGAGCGCATAGCTGAACCGCAGGTAACCGGACGGACCGAACGCTTCGCCCGGGACGGCTGCGACCTCGGCCTCGTCGAGGATGTAGTCGGCGAGCTCGAGGGAGGTCTCGATCGTGCGGCCGCCCCATTCGCGCCCGAGGAGGGCGGAGACATCGGGGTACACGTAGAACGCGCCGTCCGGCGTGGGGGTGCGGAATCCGTCGATCTTCGCGAACTCCTCGATGATGAGATGGCGCCGGCGGTCGAACGCCTGCCGCATCTCCTCGGCGGCGTCCTGCGGACCGGTGAGGGCCGCGATCGCTGCGCGCTGCGCGATGTTGTTGACGTTGCCGGACAGGTGCGACTGGAGGTTCGCGAGCGCCTTCACCGCATCGGCGGGACCGACCGTCCACCCCACCCGCCAGCCGGTCATCGCGTACGTCTTGGCGACGCCGTTGACGAGCAGGGTCTGCTTCGCGAGCTCGGGCACGGCCTCGAGGATCGAGATGGCACGCTCCCCGTACGTCAGGTTCTGGTAGATCTCGTCACTGATGATCCAGATGCCGTGCTCGAGTGCCCACTCGCCGATGGCGCGCGTCTGCTCGGCGGAGTACACGGCCCCCGTCGGGTTGGACGGCGAGACGAAGAGGAGCACCTTCGTGCGGTCTGTTCGCGCGGCCTCGAGCTGCTCCACGGTGACGAGGTAGCCGGCGTCGGCGTCGGCGAAGACGGGCACGGTGACGCCGTCGGCGAGGGCGATCGCCTCGGGGTAGGTGGTCCAGTACGGCGTGGGGACGATGACCTCGTCGCCCGGGTCGAGGAGCACCTGGAACGACTCGTACACCGACTGCTTGCCGCCGTTGGTCACGACCACCTGCGAGGGCTCGACGGCGATGCCGGAGTCTCGGAGGGTCTTCGCCGCAACGGCTTCGCGGAGATCGGGCAGGCCGGCCGCCGGGGTGTACCGGTGGGCCTTGGGGTCACGCACGGCGACGAGGGCCGCCTCGACGATGTGCTCGGGGGTGGGGAAGTCGGGTTCCCCGGCCGCGTAGCTGATCACGGGTCTGCCGGCCGCTTGGAGGGCCTTCGCCTTGGCGTCGACCTTGAGGGTCGCGGATTCGGCGATGGCGGAGATCTTGGAGGAGAGTCGCGAGGTCACCCGTCCACCGTATCCCTCCACCCGCCTCCGAAAACGTCGACGGCGCTCGAATCTTCACGAGTGGAGGAACTTTTCATTCGAGAGAGCGGCGGTGCGCGACATGACCCCCGAATGGGGAGCGCCCGGAAACGGGTATCGACGTTCTCCTGTTTCGCCGGGAGACTGGGCACACGCCCCGATGCACACGGGGTGCACACCCTCCGACGCACACGGGGGGACGGAACACGACCTGGGGGTCGAGGAATGACCACGTACGACGTCGGAACGCAGCCGTTCGGCCAGCCGACCGTGCTCGAGGGGACTGAGCGTGCGCTGGCCCGCCGCGATTCCGCGCCCATCCGCGGCATCCTCTTCGGCCTTGCGATCGTGGTCCCCATCTGGGTCGGCGCCGGCTTCGGCATCGCCGCGCTTCTCTCGAGCTAGGACACGGGCCTCTCTCTGCCCGGAGGCTCCGCCGCTGCCGTTCGAATGGCGCGTTCGAGCGCTCAGAGGGGACGCCGTCCGCTGAACAGCGCACGGCTTCGCGCTCACCCCTGAGACGGGGGGGGCAGGGGTGTGGAGGGAGTATTCCCCAAAACCTGAGGATTCGTCATAATCGCCCCGGGGGTGCGGTAGCGCGCTCTCGATCGCCGGGGGGACTGTTCGAGCCCGATTTCTCGAACAGAGACAAGAGAGTCATTTATGGGTGCGTTCACCGCGCCGCTGGTGGGGTCAGGGACGCAGCCGCGTCCACGCCGCCGGCTGTCATCCATCGTTGTTGCAGCGGCTGTCGCGGCGCTCGCCGCGGGTCTTCTCGCCGCAGATTTCACCGCCCCTGCCGTCGCGGACACGGCGCCCGTGGCGCCGACAGATCCTCGAACACCCGAGACCGTGTCGACGGACGTGTTGCCGGCCCCGCAGATCGGTGACGGGTTGTCGACTGGTCTGAACGACACCAAGGGGTCAGGCGTCGTCTGGGACCAGATCGTCATCGGCGACACCGTGTACGTCGGAGGATCGTTCCAGCTCGCACGGCCGGCGGGAGCTGGTCCGGGGGAGCACGTCGTGTCACGGTCGAACTTCTTGGCGTACAACCTCAAGACCGGTGCGCTGCTCGACTACGCTCCCGCCTTCAATGGTCAGATTCGCACCATGGCGGTCTCCGCCGACCAGAAGACGCTCTACGTGGGGGGATCGTTCACCTCGGTCGCCGGCGCAGTGCGCTACAGACTGGCCGCCATCGACGTGGCCTCCGGCGCTCTGACCTCGTTCGCACCGACGCTCAACTCGACGGTGCGGGCTCTCGCCGTGTCGAAGACCACGGTCTACGCGGGCGGCGTGTTCACCTCGGCCCAGAAGACCGCCCGGTCGGGCCTCGCAGCTTTCTCCGCGTCGAACGCAGCGATCACCCCGTGGGCCCCCGTCGCCGCACCCGGCACGGTGATGGCTCTCGTCGTCTCGCCTGACGAGAGCAAGCTGATCGTCGGAGGACGTTTCACCACGCTCAACGGCAGCGACAATCCAGGTCGCTCGATGGGCGCGGTCCGCGCCGACACGGGTGCGTCGCTGCCGTGGAAGGTCAACGCGCTTCTTCGGAACGGCGGCCCGAGCTCGGGCATCACTGCCCTCACCAGCAAGGGCGGGAGCGTCTACGGAACCGCGTATCTCGCGAACGGTCACGAAGGAAACTTCGAGGGCACGTTCCGCGCATCGTGGACCGATGGAACTCTCGAGTGGGTCGCTGATTGCCACGGTGACACCTATTCCGTCGCCGTGTCGGACACCGCCGTCTACACGACCAGTCACGCGCATGCATGCGAGGGTGTCGGCGGCTTCGCTGAAGGGACCAAGAGCGTCTCGTCCGACGTCTACCACCGCGCCCTGGCGTTCTCCACGGAACGGACCGGAACACTCCGGCCGTGGACGGTCTGGCCGTACGGCAACTTCGGCGGACAACCGGCCCCGTCCCTGCTCGACTGGTACCCGGACGTTCGTGCCGGGAAGGTCACAGGGACCACCCAGGCCGCGTGGGATGTGACGACAGCGCAAGGCTACGTGCTGCTCGGGGGTGAGTTCCCGACGGTGAACGGAGTGAATCAGCAGGGGCTTGCGCGGTTTGCGCCGAAGACGATCGCACCGAACACGGACGGCCCGCAACTCGAGAAGGCCGCCATGGCTCCGACGGTGACGAGTTGGGGTGGCTCCTACGCGAAGATCTCCTGGGCGGCCAACTATGACCGGGACAACGCGTCGCTGACGTATCAGGTGATCCGCGACGGGAACACGTCGAAGCCCGTGTTCCAGACCACCGTGCAGTCACGGTTCTGGCAACGTCCCACCGTGCAGGCGGTCGATGGGTATCTCACGCCCGGGAAGACGTACTCGTACCGGATCCGTACGATCGATCCCTTCGGGAATGTGAAATTGGGCAACGCCGTCTCGTACACGGTGCCGGCGAACCCGATGTGGACGTCTCCTGACTTCCTCACGTCGTACGACAAGAAGATCCTGCAGGATCAGCCGTCGATCTACTGGGGGATGAATGAGCCGGGGGCGACGGCCTACGACTGGGCCCGCTCGAACAACCATGCGCAGACGGTCTCCACGCGAGGATCGGGCGTCGAGGGGGTCGCGGGTGGTTCCGCCGCCGTCATGAACGGCGTCAACTCCTACGCGTCCGCGGTCAACGCCGTGACCGCTCCGAACGTCTACTCGAACGAGATGTGGATCAAGACGACGACGAAGGCAGGCGGGGTCATCATGAACTTCGCGAGCTCACGTTCGAGCGGCCCCGACGCCGCAGAAAGATTCGTCGTCATGAACAATGCGGGCAAGCTCGTCTTCGGCGTCACGCCGGTGGCAGGCGTCGTCGACTCGGTCAGTTCGGCCGCGTCGTACAACGACGGGCGGTGGCACCATGTCGTGGCGACGCTCGGGACCGGAGGGTTGCAGCTCTACGTCGATGGCGCGTCTGTCGCGAGCCGGGCGACTCCGACCGCTGGCTACGCCTACTCGGGCTACTGGCACATCGGTGGACATACGGGTGCACAGTCGTGGGCGGGATCCCCTACCACGTCGAACTTCTTCGCCGGATCGATCGATAACGTCGCGGTGTACAACCGCGTGTTGAGCTCGGCTCAGGTGGCGTCGCACTATGCGGCTGCCGCTCCGAAGGCGAATGTTCTGCCGGTGGCGTCGTTCACGTCGAGTTCGACGGAGCTTGCCGTGTCGGTGGATGGTTCCGGTTCGTCGGATGCGGATGGGAAGGTCGCGTCGTATGCGTGGGACTTCGGTGACGGGTCGACCGGCTCGGGCGCGAAGACGTCGCATGCGTTCGGGAAGGCCGGCACGTACACGGTCGCTCTGACGGTGACGGATGACCGGGGTGGGAAGTCGACGGTGTCGAAGCAGGTGACGGTGTCGGCGACGCCGACACCTCCGGCCCCGGCTGGTGTGGTGGCGCAGGATGCGTTCGAGCGTTCGGCGGCGTCGGGGTGGGGTTCGGCGACGACCGGTGGTGCGTGGGCCGCGGCGAAGGGGTCGACGTCGTCTGTCGGCGACGGTGTCGGAAAGTTGACGGGTGTGAAGGGTCAGACGAGCACTGTCGCGCTTCCGGGGGCGTCGTCCGACTCGAGTGACACGACGCTCACGTTCCGTCTTGATAATGCGGCGACGGGTGGTGGTCAGGCGGTCACGGTCGTGGGTCGTCAGATCGGTGCGGATTCGTACACGGCTCGGGTGTGGGTGCAGTCGAATGGGGTGTTGCAGTTGCAGTTGCAGCGGTCCGGGAAGTCCCTGTCGGTGTTGAACCTGAAGGATGTCGCGTACGTGGCGGGGGAGCCGGTGCACATCCGGTTCCAGGTCACGGGTACGGTCACGACGACGGTGCAGGCGAAGGTCTGGACGACGGGTGCGGAGCCGGCGGACTGGACCCGATCGGTGACGGATACGACTGCTGTGTTGCAGGCGGCGGGATCCGTGGGGCTCGGGCTGTATGTCTCGGCGTCCGCGACGGCCGGGTCGACGGTGTCGTTCGACGACTACCTCGTGAAGAAGGTCACGCCGTAGCACCACGATGAGAGACGGGCGGGCGTGCTCGGGAGCTTGGGCTCTCGAACACACCCGCCCGTCGTGAGGGGCGTCGTATCCGCCGGATCGGGACCATGTGAGGGGACCACGATGGTGGTCTTTGCTGGCAGGGACGAGGTCCGGCCGTCACAGTGCAAGAAACACAGACACTCCACCCCGTCAGCGGAGCCCCACATGGCGAGCACGCATTCGATCCACCACCCACCGACCCCACACCGGTCGACCTTCATCCCGCCGCGGCGAGAAGCGCGGCAGGATCGACGATGGGCGCTTCGCGCACGACATCGACGGTGGTGGTTCGCGGCTGCCGGCGGGATGGCGGGCCTCGCCGTCGTGTCTGTCAGCGCAATCCTCACCACCCGCTGAGCCGGAGATGTGAGGCGGTAGCTGCTCGGGAACGGCCTGGAACACCGCCTCGCCCCGTCAGCCGAGGAGCGACGCCCCGAGAGCTCGGTCGGAATCGAAGCCCGGCAGGATGAGGAAGGTACCGCTCGCCGTCGGCGTCGCGAAGGCCATGAGTGCATCGACCTCGTCGAGGCGGCGCTGCGTACGGGTGAAGACGTCGAGTTCGTTCTGGAAGCAGATGAACATGAGCCCGGCGTCGGCCACGCCGTCGGTTCCACCCGCTGCGACGCCGTTGTCGAAGGCATAGCCGCGGCGCAGCATGAGCGCGCTGCCCGTGAAAGTGGGGTGCGCCGCCCGCACGTGCGAGCGGAGGGGGATGAGGAACTCGCCCTCCGGGGTCTTCGCACCGAGATCCGCCTCGTCATGAAGCCTCCCTCCGGACATCGGAGCTCCGCTCGCCTGCTTCCGACCGACGATGGCCTCGCGTTCGGAGACGTCGAGCGACCCGAATTCCGCGCGCGCGAGACGGAGACGCCGGACGACGCAGATGGTGCCGCCCTGCGCCGGTCCGTCGGAGATCCACACGTTCTCGTCGAGCTCGTCGGCTCCCTCCGGCACGACGATCCCGTCGTGGAAGCCGAGCGGATTGCGGACGATCGTGCCCGATCCCGGGCCTCGGTAGACGCGCTGCGTGTAGCGGACGGAGCCGATCGGTCCGCCGTCGCCGACGGCGTTGTCGATCGCCGCGAACACCGCATCGAGCTGACCGGGATCGGAACCGTACGCGGCCACGAAGAGGTCGCCGCCGATCATCGTCGGTTCGATGCCGTCGTCGCCCTGGAAGGTCGGCATGTCGTCCGCGCCGGGCGTGCTCGGGTGGAGAGACCTGACGAGTCGGGGCCCGATCCCCACGGTGACCGTGAGGTCACCCGGTCCGTCCGCGAACAGTTCCGGATCGTGGAGCGGGGTGTCGGTCGCGCGCTCGATGACGTTCTGAACGGACCGGAGGGCTGCGGAGATCGTGTCGCGATCGACGACGGCGAGATCGAAGACGCGGACGAGCCCGTGCGGCTGGGGCGTGCCGGGCCGCGCGATGCCGGCCTGATGCGCGCCGTACGGCGACGGCGAGCGGCTCTGCGAGGCCGTCGTCGGCTGTGCCGATGCGGTGACGCTCGTCGCACCCTGGAGGGCTGACACGATCGCGCCGCTCGCGATCGCGCCGCCGGCGAACGCTCCGCCGCCGAGGAGGAGCCCTCGGCGGCTCACCGTCCGGCTCTGCTCGGGGCCGGATAGAGGAGGAGCGGTCACTGTGCCCTCGTGAGGTCGGAGAGGAGGTCGGACGGGGGGACGTCGACGTCGTCGAGTGACGGCATGTCCGTGGCGTCGGGAAGCGGGTCGGGGAGCGACGACACATCGTCGAGAGAGGGTTGCGCCGGCGGAGCGTCTACACGGAGGAAGCTGACCCCGGGGGGCACCTCCACGGTGGGGAGTGCTCCGGAGGCCTGCGAGGTCGATGAATCCGCGCAGGCGAGGTCGAGCCCCTGCGGCAGGGTGCTGAGTGGCCCGTCCGACTCGGCGCAGTTCCCCGAGGCCGGCGCCCGGTCGGCGGACGTGTTGGCGACGTCGACGCCGTTCCCCTCGAGGGTCGAACGCTCGATGCGGTTGTCCGTGGCCGCGAGGTCCTCCGTGCTGGAGAAGACCACTCCGGCCACCTCGTGACCGGTGACGACGTTCGCGTCGAACAGGTTCTGCTGGCCGCCCTGCACCCCGATACCCACCCCGAAAGCACCCTCAGCGTGGGCCGGCGACTCCGAGGAGTTGTTGTCGGCGACGACGTTCCCCGCCACCACATTGGCGTGCTGGGGGGTGAATGCCTCCTGGTAGTTCGAGATCAGCGTCATCCCCACGCGGTTGTCGGAGAAACGGTTTCCCGTGATCACCACCGAGTCCGAGGCGTTGGCGTTCTCGAAGCCGATGGCGTTGCGCTCCGCCACGTTGCCCTGCACGAGGGTGTCGCACTCACGGCACTGGCCCACGTAGATCCCGCTGTCCGCTGAGCCCGACGCATACGAGTCCGTGATGGAACCGTGTTGCGCGTTGAACGCGTAGATCCCGTAGAGGCCGTTGTTGTAAGCGGTCACATGATCCACGCCGAAGCGCTGCAGCGGGGGGAAGTCGTCGGGATCGAAGGGCGCGTAGCCGGACGCGCCGCGCGCCTCCGGCCCGTCCTCCGTGTGCACGCCGGTGATGAGCACGCCGTAGTAGAGGTGCGAATGCGACGTGAGGTTCTCGACGCGCACGCCGTCGGCGATCCCGACGACGCCGTAGGGGCGGACACCCTCGCCGTCGATGACGGTCTCGTTGCGGTCCTCACCCCGGATCGTCACGTCGGCGACGTCGACGATCACGCTCTCGCGGTAGACGCCGGGCGCGACGAGGATCAGGTCTCCCGGGGTGGCTTCGGCGACCGCGTCGGTGATCGTGGGTGCGTCGTCGGGCACCCGGATCGTGTCCGCCACGGCCGGGGGTTCCGTGGGGGCGCACCCGGCCAACGTCATCGATGCGAGGACGATGGCCAGGACTGCGCGTGCGCTCCGGATTCCCACGGGATGAGGCTAAGCGGCGGCACGTGCGCACGCGGGGGGTGAAGGCCGCCAGCGCGCCCTCTGGCATTCTGACTTCACCCCGGCTTTCACCCCGTGATTCGCTCTCGCCTCACTCACCCGAGGTCGCGACGTCGGGGAGCGGCACGTCGCCGTCGTCCGAAGCACCGAACACGATCGTGGCGGTGCTCGAATCGGCGAGAGTCACCTCGGCCCGTTGGATCACGCCGTCGTCGGAGACGAGGAACCGCGGGATCGTCGCGCGTTCCACCGGCTGGCCCGTCGCCGGTGCGATCTCGTCGGAGCTCGGCAGCTGGAACCAGACGCCGTCCTCTGTCGAATCGAGCCACAGCGCATCGGATTGGGCGAGCAACTGAGGGTTGTCGGGTCGATCGACGCCCGTCGCGGACACGAGGGCGAGCGTGGCGAGGAGCGTGGACGCGGACGAGTCCATCTCGAAGAACTCCCACTCCCATGCGGGGTCGACGGCGGGTATCCCTGCCTCCCAGTCCGGCGCCGCGCCCTCGACGACGGCCTCCCCGACGACGCTCGTCGTCCACCACACGTAGTTCGTGTACTCCTCGGCCCCCACGGTCGATCCGTCGTCCGTCGGAACGACCTGCACGAGCCCGGCATGGTCGAGGAAGTCGTAGTAGCCGGTCAGCTCCGTGCTGGTCTCGGGGCCGGCGATCGTGACGTCGATGCGGCGGGTACCCGCGTCGTAGTTGCGGAACCGCGCAGCTGAGAGCAGCTCCGACTCCGACGTCGTGAGCCGGCGGGCGTCCTCCTCCGACGAGGTCGTGCAGGCCGCGGTCGAGATGACGAAGACCACGCACACCAGCGCGGCGAGAACGCGTCGCAGCCCGGTCGCGGGCCGTGAGGGGGAGGTGGTCATGCTGGCTTCTTTCGTCGGATCGGCACGGATCGGTGTCGCTCGATCGCAGGAAACGTAGCAGGACCGCGTCGGGCGCGATCGTCGCCGACCGCAGCCGTGACGGCGCATTCCCCCGGCGCGCACACCTGCCCCACGAACGGGGGACCGCCTGAGAATCCGGTGTGAGATGCGGGATGAAAAAGGTCTCTTCCTTCTCCCTCACCGCTCAGGTCGCGTCGCTCCCATGCCCGAATAGGACGGCTTGCATTCGAGACCTAGGGAGAAGTGCATACATGAGATTCCTCTCATCCGACTCCTCCACCGCGTCACGGGGGACTTTCACCAGTTCACCCGGACGTTCGGTGGAACAACCCGGCGGTTCGTCCCGTCGCTCGGCGAAGCGTGTGGCTGCGCTCGTCACCACCGCTGCGCTCGCGTTCGGTGGACTGTTCTTCGCTCAGCCGGCTTCGGCCGCCGAGCTCGCGGGGGTGTTCACCGACATTCACATCGTCGAGACCGAGCAGTTCGATCGTGGAGCCGTCCAGGTGGCCTACACGATGGAGGTCCCGGACGAGGCGACCGAGGGTGACACGACAATCCTCGGGTTCCCGGAACTTCTCGACTACCCGTCCGGCCAGACCGTCGAGGTCCGCGATCCCGACGGCCTCCTCGTCGCGACGGGCGTCGCGACCGGCGAGAAGGAGATCACCTTCACCTTCACCGACTACGTCGACAACAACCTCGACGTCGTCGTGACGGGCCACTACGGCCTGCTGGTCGACGACCCGGCGGCGAACAACACCGAGAAGGAGTTCGTCTTCACGAACAGCGGTGAGCCGTTCACGGACCGGATGATCACGAAGCCCGCCGTCCTCCCGCCGCTCACGAGCGTCTACATCAAGGGCTACTGGACCGATGAGGACGACCGCGGCAAGGAGAACCCGGAGGACGCCGTCATCTGGCGAGGCAGCCTCAACGAGGGTCCGTGGGACGAGCAGACGGTGACGATGCGTCCCGTCGACAACACGACGCTCTTCAACTGCGACTCCGTCGAGTTCTGGGAGGGCTACGCGCCCAACGGCGCCATCTACCACGGTGGCGTGCACGAGAGCACGTGGCAGTCGCACGGGGACGGTGCCGAGATCGGCGCGTCCGTCGTGAGCTGCACTCCCACCGAACTGGTCACGCACTTCTCGCAGGCCACTGTCGACTCGCAGGTGTACCAGGTCCGCGTTCTCGCTGACGTCGTCGACACCGACAGCACCGCGTACTTCGAGGGCACCATCGCCAACGGCGAGACCAGCTGGCTCAACTTCGTCGCTCGCGACCTCGGCCTCGGCGAGGGCAACGGAATCATCCGTGTTCCCGCTGTCGAGCTCACCAAGTACTCGCTCGAGGAGGGCATCGAGGAGGGCGACTTCGACGAGGCCCCCGGTAAGACCCTCACGCGAGAGGTCGACGAGACCATCGTGTTCCGCATCACCAACACCGGAAACGACACGCTCTCGGGTATCACCCTGACGGACAAGACCGTCTCGGGCGACGAGGTCACGCTCTCCTGCGATCTCGACGGCGTCGTCATCCTCCCCGGCGAGTACTTCGAGTGCCAGGGCCTCCTCGAGGCTCCGAGCACCGACGGTTCTCACCAGGACGAGGCCACGGTGGTCGCGACCGGCATGCGCAGCGGCGACCGCGTCCAGGCGACGGACTCCTGGTTCGGCTTCCTCGAGGCCGAGCCCGTGCCCTCGCCGACGCCCACGAAGCCCGTGGACAACAGCGACGAACCCGGCGATGACCTCGCTGTCACGGGTGCCGACCTCGACTACTCGCTGTTCTGGCTCGCCGGAATCGCGATCGGCGGCGGACTGATCGTCACCACGATCGCCTACAGCAGGTCGCGTGCACGCGTCCGCCAGACGGAAAACCTGTAGCGACCACGACTCGGGTGTCCGGCGGGTGGCTTCCCCCCGCCCGCCGGACACCCGTCGAGACATACCTGAGTCACATTCAAGGAAAACGGAGTTCCACATGCGTGAACAATCACTACGCCCCCAGGTGACCTCGAGCGGAGGTGAATCGGGTAAGAGGAGAGGTGCGCCGCGTCGAGCGGCCGCCATCTGCGCGTTGACAGCAGTGTTCGGAGCGTCCGCGTTCGCGGGCATGACGGCGCCGGCTGCCTTCGGCGCGACGGGCGACACCATTTCCGGTATCGCGTGGCAGGACTACAGCGGTGATGGCAAGAAGGAGACGACCGACCCCGTCCTCGCCGGCATCAAGGTGAAGGCCGTTGACGACGCCGGCAACTCGACCGCCGAGGTCACCACGGGTGACAACGGTGCGTACTCGCTGACGCTGCCCAACGACTCCGAGAAGTGGCGCGTCGTCGCCACGATCCCGGACGAGCCGCAGTGGGAGCAATGGCGTGAGGGCTACATCGGCCCGGACAACGGGAGCACGGTGCAGTTCGCCGACCCCGGCGCCACGAATGTGAACTTCTCGTTCCAGGTGCCGCGCGACTTCGTCGAGTACAACCCGCTCGTGTACACGCCGATCGCCCGCTTCGGTGCGCTGACGGGCGGCAACGCGACGAAGAACGCCGGTGTTGTGACTCCGTGGGACGCGACGACGACTCCTCAGGCCGCTGCGGACACCCCGCAGAAGAACGAGAAGGAGTACGACGCGTCGGTGTGGCAGGTGCCCCACAGCCAGATCGGCTCCACTCTTGGTTCGGCATGGAAGCGTGCTGACACTCAGAACGGCGTCGGCCGACTCTTTGTCTCCTCGTACTTGAAGTCGCTTGTAGCGATGGGCCCTGGTGGTATCGGCGCGATCTACGAGGTGACTCCCGACAACGGAACCAAGACGTCGCCGACGGCGAGTGCCAAGATCCTCGTCGACCTCACTGATTTCGGCATCGATCTGGGGACCACAGGGCGCGGCGACGAGTCCGGATGGACGGACAGCCAGTACCTCAATGAGGCGACAGATCGTTTCCCGTACGTCGGTCGCAACGGCCTTGGCGGGCTCACGCTGTCGAACGACGGCAACACCCTGTACACGGTCAACCTCAAGAACCGCTCGCTGATTTCCATTGATATCAGCGACGACACGATTACGGCTGCGGACATCGTCGAGACGGAGTGGGACCAGTACTTCCCCGACGGTTCTGACGTTCGACCTTTCGGGCTCACGACGAACCCGACGACCAACGAGATCCTGCTCACCGTCACCAAGACGGCGGAGGTATCGCGCGATGCGTCGCAGACTGGTGTTCAGATCTTCACGTTCTCTGAGCAGAACCCGTCAGCCCTGACGAAGATCCTCGACGAGAACATCGGGACGCTCAACCAGGAGAACCAGGACGCCTACAACCGAACTCCCGGCCCCTGGTTGACCTCGGCGGACCAGGTCCAGTTCCAGTCCAGAGACGTGGCCGACCCGAACGCAGTGTGGGTCACGTCGAACCAATACATCGCGTCGGACATCGAGTTGGTGCGTGGCGAACTCGTACTCGGCTTCCGCAACCTCACAGGCGACCAGATCGGGCAGGCTACTCCACTGACCGTTAACGGTCGTGACGTGACCGTGACGCGCACGACCACCGGTATTCTCGTCGGGGCTGAGCCGGGCGGAGGCCTCGGCTACACCATCCCCGACTGGAACAACTACGACGACCGGTGGAACGTCGGCGGGCAGCGAATCAGCGGGCAGTCCCAGGGTTCGCTTGTCGCCGTACCGAGCCGCCCCGACGGTATTCTCACGTCCGGAGTCCACGTCGGCGCCGGAGCGCTCCAGACCGGTCTTCGGCGCGTGAACATCGATACCGACCGGTACGTAGATGCTACCGGGCCCATCTTGAATCAGCAGCAGAACCAGCAGCTGGGCAAGGCCAACGGCCTCGGTTCGCTGTCGGCTCTCGCCGGCAACGCACCGATCGAGATCGGCAACCGGGTGTGGTTCGACGCCGACAAGGATGGGATCCAGGACCCGTCCGAGGTGCCCATCGCGGGTGTCACGGTGAATCTGCGTGACGCCGACGGCCAGGTCGTCGCGACGAAGACGACGAACGCGGACGGCGTGTACGTGTTCCGTTCCGACGTCGACGGCGTGCAGCCCAATTCGGACTACACGATCGAGTTCGACCACACGACGGCGACCATCTCGCCGGAGCTCGAGGAACTGGGTCTCACCGACACCTCGATGCTGCGTCTCACCGTGCAGGAGGCCGGGAGCGATGTCCTCATCGACTCCAACCCGGACCCCTCCACGGCGATCGCCTCGGTGCGCACGAACGAGTCGGGGGCGAACGATCACTCGATCGACGCCGGCTACTTCCTGACGCTGCCTGTCGGCGTCGACAAGAAGGTGCTCCTCCCCGGCGAGTCGATCGACGACCCGCCTGCATCGAGTGACACGCTCACCACGCCTCGCATCGTGAAGGTCGGCGACCGTGTCCGCTACGTGATCGACGTGAAGGCTGATGCCGTTGCGGTCAACGACGTGGAGGTGAAGGACGTGCTGCCCCGCGGCGTGACCTACGCCGGCCACACCGGGTACCTCAACGACCGTCGGACGAACTTCGACTACGACGGAAGTGTCTGGACGATCGGCGACCTCGAGCCGGAGGACCACGCTCGCATCGTCATCACGGGCACCATCAACGGATTCATCGACCTCAACCAGCCCGTCACCAACAGGGCGCAGCTGGTCGTGGACGGCGAAGAGGTTCCGGACGAGCCCGAGAAGAACCCGAGCGACGACGGCGGTCGGAACACGACCCCCGACGACGGTTACGACTCGGTCGACGTCCAGGTGAACGAGGAGGACCCCGAGACGAGTGTGAACCCGGGCACGGACGCCGACACGTCGACGGACACCGACACGGACTCGTCCACGTCGACCGACCCGTCGCCGGACGCGGACACGAGCCCCGGCGGTACGCCGGACGCGTCGACCGATACCGACACGACTCCGGATGCCGACACGACTCCGGATGCCGACACGACTCCGGATGCGTCGACGGACACGTCTCCTGACGCGTCGACGGATCCCTCCACCGATTCGTCTCCTGACGCTTCCACGGATACGTCTCCTGATGCGTCGACGGACTCGTCGCCTGACGCTTCCACGGACACGTCTCCTGACGCGTCGCCGGATGCGTCGACGGACTCGTCTCCTGACGCGTCGCCGGATGCTTCCACGGACACGTCGCCTGACGCGTCGCCGGATGCTTCGACCGACTCGTCTCCTGATGCTTCCACGGACACGTCTCCTGACGCGTCGCCGGATGCTTCTACGGACACGTCTCCTGACGCTTCCACGGACACGTCTCCTGACGCGTCGCCGGATGCTTCTACGGACACGTCTCCTGACGCTTCCACGGACACGTCGCCTGACGCGTCGCCGGATGCGTCGACCGACTCGTCGCCTGACGCTTCCACGGATGCGTCGCCGGATGCGTCGCCTGACGCCTCTACGGATGCGTCGCCTGATGCGTCGCCGGATGCGTCGACGGACTCGTCGCCGGATGCGTCGACGGACTCGTCGCCTGACGCTTCCACGGATGCGTCGCCTGACGCGTCGCCGGATGCTTCGACGGACTCGTCTCCTGACGCGTCGCCGGATGCGTCGACTGACTCGTCGCCTGATGCGTCGCCGGATGCGTCGACTGACTCGTCGCCGGATGCTTCGACGGACTCGTCTCCTGACGCGTCGCCGGATGCTTCGACGGACTCGTCTCCTGACGCGTCGCCGGATGCGTCGACCGACTCGTCTCCTGACGCGTCCCCGGATGCGTCGACCGATTCGTCGCCTGACGCTTCCACGGATACGTCTCCGGATGCGTCGACGGACTCGTCTCCTGACGCTTCCACCGACTCGTCTCCGGATGCGTCGCCGGATGCGTCGACGGACTCGTCTCCTGACGCTTCCACCGACTCGTCTCCGGATGCGTCGCCGGATGCGTCGACGGACTCGTCGCCTGATGCGTCGACGGATTCGTCGCCTGATGCGTCCACCGATTCGTCGCCTGACGCTTCCACCGACTCGTCGCCTGACGCTTCCACCGATTCGTCGCCCGACGCGTCTGCGAGCCCCGACGCCGACCCGGCGACTCCGGACGCCTCGGCCGATTCGGATCCCGATCCGAGCACCGACACGTCGACCGATGCATCTCTGGATGCAACGAGCGACGCGACCACGGACCCGTCGTCCGACGCGACCACGGACCCGTCGTCCGACGCCACCACGGACCCGTCGTCCAACGGTTCCACGGACCCGTCGTCCAACGGTTCCACGGACCCGTCGTCCAACGGTGGTTCCGACTCGTCGAGTCTCGGTGGCGATGGCCCCGATGGTGCGACGAACGGTTCGGCGTCGAGCAGCTCCGACTCCTCGACCGACGGTGACCTCGCGGTCACCGGTGCGAACGGCTTCGGTCTTCCGTTGCTCATCGCCGGTGTGCTGGTGGTCCTCGGAGCGGCCGTCGCCGGTGTCACCCGGTGGCGCATGCGTCACCGCAAGGGATCGGAGTCGCACTCCTAGAGCGCACATCCGCTGATCAGAGGGGTGTCCCGGCTTCGGCCGGGGCGCCCCTCCCGGCGTTTCACGGGCGGGGTGCCCCTCCCGGCGTTTCACGGGCGGGGCGGTCGTCCCCCGACCAGGTGACACACACGGGGAAGTGTGAATTCGCAGGGTGAAGCGCGATATGAAACCCGCCCGCTCCACCGTCCTCGACCACGGAACGGCTCGTGGGCGCTCCTACTGTGACAACAGGTTTCAGGGAAAGGCACCATGCACATGACGTTGTTGGAACGGCCGCCGCAGCGCGACGGCACCTCGGATTCACCGTCCGCCTCTCGACCGGCGACGGCGAAACCGACGCCGACCATCCGGAGACCGCGCCTCCTGCAGCGGATCGTCGTCGTCGTGCTCGTCGCGATCGCCGGCTGGCACTGTGCAGCCACCTATCTCTGGATCGCGCCAGGAACCGCCATCCGTGAGGCTCTACCCGACGGCATGCTGTCGTCGTACATGAACCCGTTGTTCGACCAGAACTGGTCGGTGTTCGCGCCAGACCCCATCGACGGCAACTACGCGCTCGAGGTCCGGGCCACCGTGATCGGTGACGGCGGGCGCGAGGTGACGGAGTGGGTGGACGCGACCGAGGCCGAGCAGTCGATGCTCGCCGGTACGCTCCTGCAGGCGCGCGCCGGCATCGTCGGGCACAAGCAGGCGATGAAGTACTACACGGCTTATTTCGACCTCTCGGAGGAGCAGCGTGGCGTGATCGCCGACGGATACTTCGAGGGCGAGTGGGTGGAGCGGCTCCGTTCCGCCGTGATCGAGGTCGAGGGTGAGAGCGAGACCGTCTGGACGTACCTCCGCCAGGAGTGGAAGGCCACGGCGTACGCGACACAGGTCGCACGCGCCACCTGGGGAGACGACGTGGAGCAGGTCCAGTACCGCATCTCGCGCTCGAACGTGGTGGCGCTCGAGAACCGGGACGACCCCGACGCTGTACCCGCCCCGACGTACATCGACAGCGGTTGGCGTGGACTCGTCGACCGGAAGAACCAGAGCGACAGTGCGTTCGCCGATGTCTTCCGATCCCTCGTGGCCGACCAGACAGGAAACGACGATGAGTAAGCGCACGACGAAGCGACCCGTTTCGGCGCGGGGGCAAGGACTCCGCCCGATCACCGGTCGGCTGAAGGCGGCCCTCCGTGGCGCGTGGATCGCCGCCTGGCAGGGCCTCGGCCGGGCTCTCCTCGCGGGCGAATCCTGGCTCACCTCATCGAAGAAGGCGCTCTACGGCCTGTCGGTCTTCCGCATCCTCGGAGGGGTCGCCGCTCTCGGGCTGCTCGTGTCCAACTATTCGACGCGTCTCTACACGTTCGGTTCCGGCTCGGCGTGGAACGTCGAGAACATCCAGCCGACGAGTCGCTTCTCCACGATGCCCGTGTTCTCGATCATGCGGATGATCGCATACGACGACCTGCTCTTCACCGCCGTCTACGTGGCCATGATCGTGCTGTCGATCCTTCTCATCCTCGGCTACCGCACGCGACTGGTGCTCCCGGTGTTCTGGGTGCTGTGGGTCGGACTCATCGAGCTCGCTCCGGCTGTCGGCGACCAGAGCGACAACCTGTCGCGCATCCTGCTCCTCCTGATTTTCTTCACTGATGCGTCCAGCCGGTGGTCGCTCGATGCGCGGCGTCGGCGGCGGCGGCAGACCCGCCCGGGTGGAGGCGCGATCGTTCGTCTGTGGCGCGGCCAGCCGGTGATGCCGTCCTGGTTCTCCAACACCGTGCACAATCTCGCGCTCGTCCTCATCGTCTTCCAGACGATCTGCACCTACATGGCCGGAGGTCTTTTCAAAGCGGCCGGCGAATCATGGCAGCACGGCACCGCCATCTGGGGCCCACTCAATGTGGACGTGTTCAATCCGTTCCCCGTGCTGTCCGGAATCGCAACGGCTTCGCCGATCCTCATCGCGGTCGCGTCCGTGATGACCGTGCTCGCCCAGGTGGCGTTCCCCTTCCTGCTGCTCAACCGGTGGACCCGAATCGCAGCTCTTCTCGTGATGTTCTCCTTCCACCTCGCGATCGGCGTCCTCATGGGACTGCCGTGGTTCTCGATGTGGATGTTCGCGGCGGATGCAGTACTCATCCGCGACCTGACCTACGGCCGGCTGGGGCGCTGGACCCGCGAGATCGTCAGGCCGTCCGGAACGCGACGGCGCGATGAGGAGGCCGCGGCGACGTCGGATCCCGACCCGGAGAGGGCCTCAGACCTCGAGCAGGCTCCCGAGCCGGTGTCCGCTCGCGACACATCGAGAGTGGCGCCGTGGGCCACGACGTGAGCCGCCTGAGGGCGACGGCCCCGATGGCGTCGGCGCTCGTGATCCTGTCCGCGGCTCTCCTCGCCGGTTGTGCGTCCAGCCCACCGACCCCCGACGAACCGACCGAGGCTGCGGTCTCGCTGTCTCCGGAGCGCCAGTCGCGCTTCGTCGCCGCGACGGGGGAGTGCTACGTCGACGACCCCACCGGGGAGGTCGAGATCAACGGGCTCGTGGATTGCGAGGAGCCGCACGACTACGAGATCTACTACGCCGAAGAGCTCCCGGACGGGGAATTTCCGGGAACGACGAAGGTGCGCGAATCGGCCGAGCTCATCTGCGCCAAGCAGCTGCCCGTGTTCCTCGGGGCGCCGTCGGCCGAGCTCGGACTCGAGTACTTCGCCATCACCCCGACGGTGACCATGTGGGACGGGGACGGCGACCGGGGGGTCTCGTGCGCGGTCACCGATCCGGACGGGCCGGTCACCGGGACGCTCCAGAACGCCGGCGCGTAGCCCGACATGGGAAGCGTGGTCGTGGTCGGGTCCGGACCGAACGGGCTCGCGGCGGCCGTCGTCATGGCGCGCGCCGGCCACGACGTCACCGTCCTCGAGCGGAACGAGAAGGCGGGAGGAGGCGCGCGGAGTGAGGACCTCTTCGGCCTCGGCACCGTCCACGACCCGTGTTCGTCGATCCATCCGATGGCTCTCGCTTCGCCGTTCTTCCGTGCGTTCGGTCTGAGCGACCGGCTGGAATTCCACGTGCCGGAGATCTCCTACGCGCACCCCCTCGGTACCGGAGAGGCGCTCATCGCATACCGCAGTCTCGAGCGGACGGTCAGCGGTCTCGGGCCGGAATCCGGCCGCGTCTGGAATCGGGTCTTCTCCACCCTCGCCCGCCGCGCGGACGAGGTCGCCGCGCTCGTGACCAGGCCGATGCCGCCCCGGATCGACCCCCTCGCCCTGTCGTTCGGGGCGAGGCTCGGGGCGGTCACCGGCTCCGCAGCGTTTCCCACGCGAGCCGCATCGCTGTTCTCCGGCGTCGCCGCGCACGGCAACGCGCCGCTCGGACGTCCGGCCACAGCCGCCATCGGGCTGGCGCTCGGAACGCTCGCCCACGGGCGCGGGTGGGGGTTCCCGCTCGGAGGGACCGGCGCCATCACCTCGGCATTGATCGACGATCTCACGGCCCACGGGGGCGCCATGGTCACGAACACGACGGTGCGCAGCAGGTCGGACCTCCCCCCAGCCGACGTGCTGCTCTTCGACACCGCCCCGAGGGCCCTCGCCGCGATCATGGGGGACGACCTCTCCGCGCACCTCGCCGGTCGATACCGGAGCTTCCGGTATGGAGCCGGCGTGTGCACCGTCGACCTCGTGCTCGACGGTCCGGTCCCGTGGGCCGATGCGCGGCTCCTCGCCGCGCCGACGGTCCACCTCGGGGGCCGGGCGGAACGGATCGCCTTCGCCGAGCGGGAGGTCGCGCGTGGTCGTCACCCCGAACAGCCCTACACGCTCGTCAACCAGCCCGGCTCCCTCGATGCGTCTCGGCGGGGGCCGCTCGGTCTCCACCCCGTCTCGGCGTACTGCCACGTCCCGGGCGGATCCACCGTCGACATGACCGAGGCGATCCTCGCGCAGATCGAGCGCTTCGCCCCGGGCATGAGGGACCGTATCCGAGCGATCCGCACCGTGACCGCGGCGGAACGGGCGCAGTCGAACCCCAACGATGTCGGGGGCGACATCAACGCGGGAGCGCTGACCCTCACGCAGTTGGTGCGCCGTCCGGTTCTCGGGCACGCGCCGTGGCGCACGTCCATCCGCGGCACGTACCTCTGCTCGGCCTCCACGGCCCCCGGGACCGGAGTGCACGGCATGGCCGGCTTCGGCGCGGCCGCTCTCGCCCTCCGGGACGTGTTCCGTCAGGGTGTCCCGGATCTGAGCAACCGTGCGGCCCGCCAGCGCGCGCGGTCCTAGCGCTCGCCGTGGCGGCGGACCCTGGTCCGTCGGAGGACGTGTTCCGCCGCGTCATCCTCCCCTCCTTCGGGGGAGGGTAAGGCCCGGGTGAAATGGCTTCCCACTCGTTGTCCGGGTCGATGGGTCAGGCGAACCTGAGAGCAGCGTGACAAACGGGGGAGGAGGCGTCGCGATGGCACATCCGGGGGATGCCGCCCAGCGGCTCACGGACGCCCGTGGGCCGTTCCGCACCGATGGCGAGCGGCTCGCGTGGGTCGGCACGACGCTCCGGCAGAGCGACATCACGCTCGTGCCCGCGTCGGCGCTCTTGAGGGTCCCCCGCACGATCATCGCGGACCGCCCCATCGTGCATGCCTTGTCCGCGTACGACGACGTCCCCCTGATCCACATCCATGCGGCGAGCAGATGGGGCAAGTCCATCGCGCTGCGGAGCTGGGCGGCCCATCGCGCATCCCATGGTGATGTCGTGCTGTGGCGGGAGCCTCGGGACGGTGGGATCGGGAACGAGGCGGACCCCGCCGTCCGAGCGGATCTCGAGGGGCGGGGCGGCACGGGCGATCTCGTCGCCGTGACGGGGGCGATCGACGCGAGCGACCGACCGGTGCGCATGATCATCGATGGGGCGGAGACGTCCGAGGAGATGGCCGACGCCCTCCTCGACGCCGTCGCACACAACCCGTCGATGCAGCTCATCGTCGCCTCCCGCGAGGATCCCACGGTGATCCGGCGAGCCGTGGAGCGCGGCATGCCGATCGTCACCTTCACCGAGGACGATCTCCGGATGACGGGGGCCGAGATCCTCACGCTCGCCCAGCGTCAGCGCATCTCCATGACCCCGCGGGCGGCCGATCACGTGAGCCGTGCGCTGCTGGGGTGGCCGGTCGTCGTCCAGCACGTGCTGCACGAGCTCCGTGCCGCCCAATCGACGCCGTCCGGTCCCCGGCGGGCCGACGTGGACGAGGCGATCGATCGCGCCATGGTCGGCTTCATCAAGACCTATCGTCCGCACCCCGGCTTCGGTGAACTCGTCGCGTTCGCCCTCGTCGACAGCATCTCGGCCGGGATGAGGGAGATGATCGGCGACTCCGAGGCCCTGGTGGACATCATCCGACGCGTCGAACTCGATGGCCTGGGTCGGTGGGAGCGCACGGCCGAGGGCGACGAGTTCGAGATGACTCCTCCGTTCCGCACGGCCCTCGTCAGGAGTGCTGCGGGCGAGACACGAGGGGTCCCGATCGGGATATCCAGCTTCACCCTGGCTGAGAAGGTCGCCGCCGCCGGTGACCCGGCGCACGCCGCACGGATCGCCCTGCGCGGCCGCCGCTGGAAGTCCGCCGCGACCTATCTCCGTCACGTCCCCGTGATCGAGGCAGACGGAGTGGAGTCATCGGTCGCTCACCATCTCGAGGACGTCCCCCTGAAGGGAGCGCTCAGCGACCCCTTCCTGGCCTTGTGCGCCGGCCTCGTCCGGTGGAACTCGGGCGACGATGTGGCGGGTCGCCTGCTGGTGTCAGCATCCGTCGAGATGTTCGAGGCGGATCCCGACCCGATGGAACGTCGCTTCCCCGTGCAGCGCGACGACGCCGTCGTCGCGGCGCTCGAGCGACTGGTCGACGACCTCGCGCTGATCGTCGGTCTCCGAGTACTCGGTCGGACGCGTCAGGCGGGGGAGCACGCCGCCGACCTCGCTGCTCGGATCCTGTCGCCGGAGTCGTCGGCCGTGAACAGTCGATTTCCCGACATCGTCGCCGGAGCCATGTCGCAGTGCATCGCGGCCGTGGTCTTCGGGTCGGGCTCCGGACTCGTCCCGGTCGACGAGACGTGGCTCAACTGCACGGCATCGACCGGGAAGGAGCATGTGCTCGCCACGGGCCTTGTCGCGTTCGCCCGCACCGCCGAAGGACGGCTGCACGATGCCCGCCGCTTCGTCGAGCGGTCGGAGCGAACGGCCGCCGATCACGGGGTGCCGGCGTCGAGTGCCGCGATCCTCCCGGGCCTCCTGGCCGGAGCCTGGCTGGCCGAGCAGCAGGGGGACATCCCGTCAGCACGGGCCGCGATGTCCCACCTGGAGCGGTCGCCCGCGACCGCCCAGTCCCTGTTGATGCCGGAGCTCCGCGATGTCGCGACGCTGCTCGACGCAAGACTCGCGCGCCACGAGAACAGCGCGGCCCGTTCGCTCCTCATCCTCGACTCGGTGGCCGGCCACGAATCGCCTCTGCTCGATTCGCTCTGGTTCGCCAATCGTTTCGATCTCCTGGTTGCCGACGGCCGGATCCTCGCCGCGAGCGAACTGCCTGCTGCCCAACGGGCCGGTGAATCGCGCGACGGTATTCCGTCGCTGTGCCGCGCTCGCGCCCGGCTCCTCGTCGGGCAGTACGGCGACGCGCTGGCGATCTCCGTGGCCGCTCTGCGCGCGGTGCCCCTTCGCGTCGTCGACCGCGCCCGGCTCCTCGTGGTCGCTGCGTCGGCCGCCGCCGCGCTCGAGAAGCAGGCGGAGGCCTCGCAGTTCTTCTCCGACGCCGTCTGGCTGTGCGCGGCGAACGGGCTCGTCGAGCCGTTCCACGACATGCCGATGAGCCTCCGGTCGTCGTTCGACGCTCCTCCGAGTGTCGGCATCGAGTGGAGCGGAGGTACCGTCGGCGAGGCCGTGGTCCATCGGGCACCTGTCCGGCTGACCTCGCGAGAACGCGTCATCCTGCAGGCCCTCCTCGAAGAGGCGCGTTCCTCGGCCATCGCCGAGCGCCTCCACGTATCGACGAATACGGTCAAGAGTCAACTGAGGTCTCTCTACGGCAAGCTCGGCGCGCATTCGCGGGCGGATGCGCTCACGATCGCGTCGTCGATGGGGCTCGTCTAGGTGGCCGACGCCGTCCGGACCTGCTCCGCCCCCCGCCAGCCGACGACGCGACGAACAGCGTGTGAACTCCGCCGTCAGCCTGACTCCGTCACTGGCGTCGAGGCCGGCCATGCCGCAGAGTGGAGGCGATCATTCCAATCCCGGGAGGAGCCACCATGGTCGCCATCGGTCGCGACGATCGGTTCGAGGTGGTCGAACACCCATCAGAGGCGCCGGCCATCGCCGCGATCGTGCATGGGCTCGTGTTCGTCGTCCCCGCGTGGACCCTCGTCGCAAGCGTGGTCCTGCTCGTCGTCCTCAGGTGACCGCTCCGCGCTGAAGGTGCGCCCTGTGGGCCCTCGGCTTTACCGGGTGCTGGGCGTCGTCTACACTGGTCGAGGTGGTGAAATCCACCAAGCTTTTCTGCGCCCTTATTTCAGGGGTTCGCGGGTTCGCCAGGCGGATTTCACAGCATCGGTTCCGGTTCTCCGGAGCGGGTCTCGAGCGATCGGGGCCGAAGGGCGGTGGCTCAATTGGTAGAGCAGCGGTCTCCAAAACCGCAGGTTGCAGGTTCAAGTCCTGTCCGCCCTGCGCGTCGGCGCATTGGCGCCGACACGGGAAAGGTGTAACGAGGTGGCCCGAAAAGTTATCGACGAGCCGAGCGAGGAAGTCGTCGCGAACGCGAAGAAGGACCGCGCGGCACGACGTGGACCCTTCGCCGGGCTCATCGTGTTCCTCAAGCAGGTCATCGCAGAGCTCAAGAAGGTCGTCACGCCGACCCGCAAGGAACTGCTCAGCTACACCGGTGTCGTGCTCGTCTTCGTGGTGATCATGATGGCGCTGGTCTACGGACTCGACCAGGTGTTCAGCTTCGTCGTGATCTTCGTCTTCGGAACCCCGGCCGGCGGATAGCGCCGAGACCCGACGCCCGGAGCACGATCGCTCCATCGTCGTGACCACCATCGCGACGACCACGCAACGACGAATCGGATGCGGCACCTGCGTGCCATCCGAAACGAAATCGAAGGAAGAGAACTTACGTGTCTGACAGAAACCGCGACGACATCGACCTGTCGACGGCTGCCGAGCAGTCGAGCGAGGTCGAGGAAGCCCAGGAGGGCGGCACGCTCTCCGAGGAGATCCACTCCGTCGACGCTGCGGAGCACGAGGCGATCCACATCGAGTCCGACGACGACGACGATGACGACGAGTCCGCTTCCGACCTGAACGACGTGGACTCGATCGCTGAGGCCCCGGACCCCGAGGCCGACGCCATCGTTGACGACGCGCTCGAGATCGACGAGGCCGCGGAGGTCGAGGCCGCAGCCGAGGCCATCGAGGACGAGGAAGAGGTCGAGGAGGCCGAGGAGGCCGCCGAGGCGTCCGAGTTCGACGACTCCCCGTACACGGGCGAGCCCGTTGCCGAGGATGGCGTCGACGTCGAGCGCTCCGACGACTCCGGTTCGGAGACCGACGCCGAGGAGGCCGAGCCCGCCGAGGTCGACCCGTACGACGCCTTCCGCGCCGAGCTCCGCATGCTTCCGGGCAAGTGGTACGTCATCCACTCGTACGCCGGTTTCGAGCGTCGCGTGAAGGCGAACATCGAGCAGCGCAAGGGTTCGCTCGAGGTCGAGGAGTACATCTACCAGGTCGAGGTCCCCATGGAGGACGTCGTCGAGATCAAGAACGGCCAGCGCAAGATGGTCACGCGCGTCCGGATCCCCGGCTACGTGCTCGTCCGCATGGACCTCAACGAGGACTCCTGGTCCGTCGTCCGTCACACCCCTGGGGTCACGGGCTTCGTGGGCAACGCCCACAACCCCACGCCGCTCCGTTTCGAGGAGGCCTTCAACATGCTGAAGAGCCTCGTCGAGATCGCCGAGCCCACCCCGACGAAGTCCGGCGGCCAGAAGGGCTCGTCCACGACGTCCCGCTCCATCCCCGCCGAGGTCGACTTCGAGATCGGCGAGACCATCACGATCAAGGAAGGCTCGTTCGCGGGTCTGCCTGGATCGATCAGCGAGATCAAGCCCGAGAGCGGCAAGCTCACCGTGCTCGTCTCCCTGTTCGAGCGCGAGACCCCCGTCGAGCTCAGCTTCGACCAGGTCTCGAAGCTCTAGCTCCCCTAGCCACCGCCGCCTCCGGGCGTGCGGGAGAGCGCACATCATCCGATGGCGTTCGAACCCATAAAGAAGGAAGAAACATGGCACCGAAGAAGAAGGTCACAGGTCTGATTAAGCTTCAGATCAAGGCCGGCGCCGCCAACCCCGCACCGCCTATCGGACCGGCCCTCGGTCAGCACGGCGTGAACATCATGGAGTTCTGCAAGGCGTACAACGCTGCGACGGAAGCCCAGCGCGGAAACGTCATCCCGGTCGAGATCACCGTGTACGAGGACCGCTCGTTCACGTTCATCCTCAAGACCCCGCCGGCCGCCGAGCTCATCAAGAAGGCCGCTGGCGTGGCGAAGGGGTCCTCGACTCCTCACACGGTCAAGGTCGCGAAGCTCACGCAGGCTCAGGTCCGCGAGATCGCCGAGGCCAAGCAGCCCGACCTCAACGCCAACGACATCGACGCTGCGGCGAAGATCATCGCCGGCACCGCCCGTTCCATGGGCATCACGGTCGAGGCCTGACGCTCACCAGCACCCATCGCTCGCGCCGCTGGTTCGAGCATCGAAAATTCGTGGCAGCGCCGGCCAGGCGCAGATGACCACATTCTCACAGGAGAAAAAAATGGCACAGAAGTCAAAGGCCTACCGGGCCGCGGCCGACAAGCTCGAAGAGGGCAAGTTCTACTCCACCTCTGAGGCTGTCGAGCTCGCTCAGCAGACCGGTTCGGCCAAGTTCAACAGCACCGTCGAGGTCGCCCTCAAGCTCGGTGTCGACCCCCGCAAGGCGGACCAGATGGTCCGTGGCACCGTCATCCTGCCTCACGGCACGGGTAAGACGGCTCGCGTCATCGTGTTCGCGACGGGTCCGGCCGCTGACGCCGCGATCGCCGCAGGCGCCGACGAGGTCGGTGGCGACGAGCTCATCGAGAAGGTCGCGGGCGGATACACGTCGTTCGACTCGGCCGTCTCGACCCCCGAGCTCATGGGCAAGGTCGGTCGTCTCGGAAAGGTCCTGGGCCCGCGCGGGCTCATGCCGAACCCGAAGACCGGCACCGTGACGCCCGACGTCGCGAAGGCCGTCACCGAGATCAAGGGTGGAAAGATCGAGTTCCGCGTCGACAAGCACGCCAACGTGCACTTCGTCGTGGGCAAGGCCCAGTTCACGAAGGAGCAGCTCGAGGAGAACCTCGCCGCCGCTCTCGACGAGGTCCAGCGCCTCAAGCCGTCGAGCTCCAAGGGACGCTACATCCAGAAGGGCGCCGTCTCGACGACCTTCGGACCGGGCATCCCGCTCGACGTCAACGCGTTCTGATCCTCGCGTAGCAACACCTGATCCACACGAAGGGCCCCGCCGGATGGCGGGGCCCTTCGTCGTTCTCGTGGTTCGGATGCGCCGCTCCGTCGTGCGTTCTACACCCGAACGGCGGCGACGTCGGGCGCGCGTGACCCGCTGAGGATCTCGAGGGGGATCTCGAAGGAGAGCGACAGGATCTCGAGCTCGCTCCACGAGAAGGGGACGAGGCCGGCGATGCGTTCGTACGACGCTGTGCGACCGAGTCCGCCGCCGTCCTGCTGCGCCGATCCCTCCATGAGAGCCGCGACGGCATCCCTCCTCACGATGTTGCGACGCGCGAGCTCTGCGCGCACTGCCCCTGCCACCATCTCCCACTCGGGAACACGTCCTGACGCCATTTCGCCATCGTACGAGGAGCCCGGCGAGGCGGGTCGCGGCTGTCCACAGGGCGAACGGGGCATCGGTCCGGACGGTGTCCGGCGCCCCTAGAATTCCTGAGGAAAGCTGCCGGATGACTGCTGTGAGGGGTGGGCGTGAGCAATCTGGGTTATGCGAGGGCGGTCGGACGATCGTCGAGCCTCGAGGCGCAGACCTCGGAGCTGCGGAGAGCCGGCGTCGACCACATCTACGCCGACACACTGAAGGCCGGCCGTCACGGCTTCCCGGAGCTCAATGCATGTCTCACGTCGCTCGAACCCGGGGACGTTCTCGTTGTCACGTCGATCGACAATCTCCCACGGGGCGTGCCCGCCCTCGTCGACGTCGTGCGTCGAGTGCGTGCGAGAGAGGCCGATTTCCGTGAACTGGCAGGCCGCTACGACACCACCCGTCCCGGTGGGCGGACCTTCTTCGAATGGATCGACTCGATCGCCCGGCGCCTGGAGTAGCAGCTCTCCCTGTCATTGCGGACGAGTGGCCAGCGCCTCACAAGCCGTCGTCGCGGTGCGTGTGACCGTCGTCCCCGACGCCGCCTTCCCTCCCTCTTCCCCGCCAACAGGGGGGAGTACGTGTGTTGCGGACAAGGGGGGGCCGTCTGGCATCCTCACCTTGAACGTGAGGAAGCGGTATGTGACTGCTGGCCGGGACACGATCGGTCTCCCGTGGGCTGATGTGAGGCGCGTCGCGCACTTCTGGGAAACGAGAGGGGTGAGCGAATGCGCCAGCCCCTCTCGTCGTCCGCGATGGTCGCGCGCTCCGTCACCCCCCCTGTCGAATAGGGGGTACGAAAACTCTTCGACGATCGTCACTCATCCGGCATAATCGCTGAAGCGAACGTGAGGGGGATTCACGTTCGGTTCCGGGGGGAACTGCTCGCACCCGTTTTCAGCGAGCAGAGAGATGAAGATTTCCATGCGCACGATGCTCGTGCCATCCGGGGGTGTATCGGCGCGGGGGCGCCGGTCCCGGTGGTTGACCTTTTCCGGAGCCGCTGTCGCGGCTGTCGTCACGTTCGGCATGCTCGTGCCGGGCGCTTCGTCCGCGTCGGCGGATACGGCTCCCGCTGATCCTGCTGCGGTGACGAGTCCGAAGACCGTGTCGGCCGATGCGCTGCCGACGCCGCAGATCGATGGCGTCGTGTGGGATCAGGTCGTCGTGGGTGACACCGTGTATGTCGCCGGGCGGTTCACGTCGGCGCGTCCGTATGGTGCGAAGGCTGGTGTGAACGAGTCGCCGCGGGCGAACTTCCTCGCGTACGACCTGAAGTCCGGCGAGCTGCTGCCGTACGCGCCCACGTTCGATTCTCAGGTGCGGTCCCTGGCCGTGTCGCCGGATGGCAAGCGACTCTACGCGGCCGGCTACTTCACGAAGGTAAATGGAGAGGCGCGGTATCGCGTCGCCGCCTTCGATCTCCCGTCAGGAGGGCTCGTCGCGTCGTTCAAGCCCTACGTGAATTCGTCGCTGTCTGCGGTCCAGGTCACCGACACCGCCGTGTACGTCGGCGGCACACTCGGCACCGTCGCCCAGCGGTCGGGCGCCTCTGCCACGAAGTACGCGCGCACGAAGGCTGCGGCGTTCTCCGCATCCGACGGAACCGTGCTGCCGTGGGCACCGAAGATGGTCGATGGGTGGATCAACTCGATGGTGATATCGACTGCGGGCGACAAGGTCGTCCTCGGCGGTTCGTTCCGTTCGTTGAACGGATCGTCGAACCCGGGTGCCCTCATCGGTGCCGTCGACACGGAGCTTGGCACGAAGGTGCTGCCCTGGAAGATGAACAACACCGTTCCACAGCGCCCTCTGGGTGCTGCGGACTTCTCCATCTACTCGCTGTCGTCCGATGGCGAGAACGTCTACGGCACGATGGGTCCCGGAAACTTCGAGGGCACTTTCAAAGCCAGCTGGGCGGATGGAGCCTTGGGATGGCTGGCCGACTGCCACGGCGATACCTACTCGGCCGTCGCTGTGGGCGACGTCGTCTACACGGCGAGCCATGCCCACGATTGCGGCAATGCGAACTCGTTCGGCGACTACCTCGCACCGAAGAAGTGGTACCGCGCGCTCGCGCTGACCACAGCGACCACGCAGAAGACGCGCAAGGAGGACGGCGGCTACAAGAATTACGCCGGCCAGCCGGCTCCCACCGTGCTCGACTGGTTCCCGGCGTTCAACACGGGCAAGACCACCGGTCAGGGGCCGTGGGATGTCACAGCCTCCCAGGGGTACGTGCTCTACGGTGGTGAGTTCTCGCACGTCAACGACAAGGGGCAGCAAGGCCTCACCCGTTTCGCGACCTCCGACAAGGCACCGAACAAGGTCGGACCGTACCTTGCCGACAACGACATGAAACCCACCGTCACGAACTTCGCTGGCAACTATGTGAAGTTGTCGTGGCGGACGAACTACGACTGGGACAACGCCGACCTCACCTACCAGGTGATCCGCGACGGCGACACGACGAACCCGGTGTTCACCACGACGCGTACGTCGAGATTCTGGCAACGAACCACTCTTCGAGGGAACGACGGGCCACTCGTCGCAGGCAGGACCTATACGTATCAGATACGCACCGTCGATCCGTTCGGAAACGCCACCGTCAGTACTCCGGTGAGTTTCAAGGCGACGGGCACCGCGGCCGCGAACTGGACGTCCTACGACAAGACCGTCCTCCAGGATCAGCCGAACATGTACCTTCCGATGAACGAGCCGTCGGGCGGGACGGCGAACGACTGGGTCGGCACGAACAATGCTCGTGTCATCCAGGCGCGCGGTGACGGTGCCGAGACGGATCCCCGAGGGCGTGCGTACCAGCTCAGCGGGAAACAGTGGGCTGCGACGACGGCTGCGATCACTCCTCCGCAGGTGTACTCGTCCGAGTTGTGGTTCAAGACCACGTCGAAGAAGGGCGGGGTGCTCATGTCGATGGCCACAGCGAGGAGCATCACCACCGGGGGAAATGACCGACACCTGTACATGGACACCGCTGGTCGGGTCCTGTCGGCCAATTTCGACGGCAAGGTCAAGGCAGTTTCGTCGAAGAAGTCATACAACGACGGACAGTGGCACCATGTCGTCAACACTCTCGGCCCGACTGGCCTGTCGTTGTACATCGACGGAGTCCTCGTCGGTTCTCGGACCGACGCGGTGAAGGCCCACGCCTACGGCGGTGCGAAGGCCTACTGGACGATCGGTGCTCAGCGGTTGAATGGTAGGCCGAGTGCACCGGCGAACATCTTCTTCCAGGGTGCGATCGACAACGTGGCGACGTATGCGCGGGTCCTCGACCCGGCGACGGTGAGCGCGCACTACGCGGCGGGCGTTGCTGCGGCGCCGAACGCGAATCCGGTGGCGTCGTTCACGTCGAATGCGACGGACCTCGCCGTGTCGGTGGACGGTTCGGGTTCGTCGGATGCTGACGGGAAGGTCGCGTCGTATGCGTGGGACTTCGGTGATGGGTCGACGGGTACGGGTGTGACGGCGTCGCACACGTTCGCGAAGGCCGGCACGTACACGGTCGCTCTGACGGTGACGGATGACAAGGGCGGAAAGGCGACAGCGTCGAAGTCCGTGACTGTCGCCGCGACGCCGGAACCGGAACCGGAACCAGAACCGGAGCCGGAGCCGGAACCCGAGCCGGCTGGTGTGGTGGCGCAGGATGCGTTCGAGCGTTCGGCGGCGTCGGGGTGGGGTTCGGCGACGACCGGTGGTGCGTGGGCCGCGGCGAAGGGGTCGACGTCGTCTGTCGGTGACGGTGTCGGGAAGCTCACGAGTGTGAAGGGTCAGACGGGCGCTGTCGCGCTTCCGGGGGCGTCGTCCGACTCGAGTGACACGACCCTCACGTTCCGTCTTGATAATGCGGCGACGGGTGGTGGTCAGGCGGTCACGGTGGTGGGTCGTCAGGTCGGTGTGGATTCGTATGCGGCTCGGGTGTGGGTGCAGTCGAACGGGGTGTTGCAGTTGCAGGTGCAGCGGTCCGGGAAGTCCCTGTCGGTGTTGAACCTGAAGGATGTTGCGTACGTGGCGGGGGAGCCGGTCCATGTTCGTCTGCAGGTGACGGGTACGGGCACGACGACGGTGCAGGCGAAGGTCTGGACGACGGGTGCGGAGCCGGCGGCATGGACCCGGTCGGTGACGGATACGACCGCTGTGTTGCAGGCGGCGGGATCCGTGGGGCTCGGGCTGTATGTCTCGGCGTCCGCGACGGCCGGGTCGACGGTGTCGTTCGACGACTACCTCGTCAAGAAGGTCACGCCGTAGCACCACGATGAGATACGGGCGGGCGTGCTCGGGAGCTTGGGCTCTCGAACACACCCGCCCGTCGTGAGGGGTCGAGCGATCGCGTAGGAGTGGACCAGCGGGGTGTCACCCCCCCTCGCGGAGTGAGCACGTTCCGGGGGTGTGGACTTGTCGACCTATGACGAGAGGACCTGTCACGCTCGGTGGCATGGTGCCAGCGCTCCAGGCGCTTGGTTCTGTCGGACTGAGGCTCTACGTGTCGGGCATCGGTGCCGCATCCACCGTGGCCTTCGAGGACTACCGTGTCGTCGCCCTCCGTTAGTCCGACTCGATCTCCCGCGCAGCTTCGTCGCAGACGGGGGCGGCACGGGACGTGTCCTCCGAAGGAGGGGGACCACGTCGCGGACCAGATCCAGCCGCCGAGTGCGGCTACCGTGCTCCACTGACCCAAGCTTGAAAGGACGCCGCTGAGAGGCCGCGTCGTCACCCTCATCTTCTCCCAGCGTCCGAGGTCGCGATCCCGACGGCGCTGGGGGATCGGCCCACACTCCCGCGTCAGCGGGGTCGTGAGGCTGGACCGGTCCGCCGGAGGAACCCTGAACTCCTCCGGCGGTCGGTCATCGCTCGACCCGTCCTCGTCTTCCGACGCCGGGTCGGGCACGCGCCCGATGCGGGGCGGGGGCCCAAACCTCCGCCCCGCATCGAGCGGCCGCCTGCTGTCAGGCCGACGGCTTCCGGAGACGATCCGATTGCTCGGCCGCGCGGTACTCGCCGCGGCGTTCGTCTCCCGGGAGCGGCCGCGACCGTCGTCCGTAGATGAGCTCGGAGGAGTCCAGCAACCAGGGCACGAGGGCGATCGTGACCCCGTGCACGAGCATGAGCTGCTGGCTGATGCGCTTGGCGCGCCGGTTGTGCAGGAACGACTCCCACCAGTGCCCGACGATGTACTGCGGGAGGTACACGGTGACGACCTCGGGCCCGTGCTTCTCCCGGTGCTTCTCGATGTACGCGATCACGGGGTGCGCGTACGCACGGTACGGCGACTCCACGATCACCAGGGGCACGTCGATCTTGAACTCGGCCCACTGCTCGACGAGCTTGTTCGTCGACTCCTCGTCGACCGAGACATGGAGCGCGGCGATCGAGGCGTGCTTCGCGGCGATGGCGTAATCGATCGCCTTGAGGACGGGCTTCTGGAGCTTGCCGACGAGGATGATCGCGTGGTCGCCCTCGGCCCCGAATCGCGGGCAATCATCGACCCGGATCTCGTGCTCGACGTCGCGGTAGTAGCGGTTCACACCGATCATGAGGGTGAAGAGGATCGGCATGAGCACGAAGACGAGCCAGGCGCCGTGCGTGAACTTCGTGATGGTCACGACGATGAGCACGCTCGCCGTGAGCGCGGCGCCTGCCGTGTTGATAGCGAGGCTCACACGGACGGCGCTCGCGTTCGGAGTCCCCTCGCGGAGCAGTCGACGCCAGTGCTTCACCATGCCGAGCTGTCCCAGTGTGAACGACACGAACACGCCGATGATGTAGAGCTGGATGAGCTGCGTGAGGCTCGCCTGGTAGATCACGAGGATCACGCTCGCCGCGAGCCCGAGCACGATCATCCCGTTCGAGTAGACCAGACGGTCGCCGCGCGTGTTGAGGGATTTCGGTGCGTAGCTGTCTCGTGCAAGCACCGATCCGAGCAGCGGGAAACCGTTGAACGCGGTGTTGGCGGCGAGCAGCAGGACGCAGGCGGTCGCGGCCTGGATGATGAAGAACGGGATGCTCCCCATGCCGAAGGTCGCCGCGGCGACCTGCGCCATGAGGCTCGGCTGCGGCGCGGTCTCGCAATTGGCGAACCCGACGAGGTCGCACGCGTTCTCCGCGTAGTGCACACCCGCGATGAGAGCGAGTGCGGTGAGACCGGCGAACATCGTGATGGCCGCGGCTCCCATCATGACGAGCGTCTTCTGAGCGTTCTGGACCTTCGGCTGGCGGAACGCCGGCACACCGTTCGCTACAGCCTCGACTCCGGTGAGTGCGCTGCAGCCGCTCGAGAACGCGCGGAGCAGCAGCAGGATGAATGCGGCTCGGCTGAGGTCGTCGCCCTCGACGATGTAGCCGGCGCTCGAGGCCACAGGAGCATCCCCGAGCAGGGCGCGGCCGAGCCCTGTCACGATCATCACGAGAACGCTGCCGATGAAGAGGTAGGTGGGAATGGCGAAGGCGCGCGACGACTCTCGGACGCCCCGGAGGTTCACGGCCATGAGCAGGAGCACGAAGAACACGGCGAGCTCGACGCGGAGCGGGTTGAGGACGGGGAGCGCCGAGATGATGTTGTCGACACCCGATGCGACGGACACGGCGACCGTGAGCACGTAGTCGACGAGCAGAGCGGACGCGACGACGACGCCGGCCTTCTCTCCCAGATTCTTGTGCGCCACCTCGTAGTCGCCGCCGCCCGACGGGTAGGCCTTGATCAGTTGTCGATAGCTCAGTACGACGACGACGAGGAGGACCACGACGGCCGCCGCGATCCAGGGCGCGAAGGACAGGAACGCCAGCCCGCCGAGCAGCAGGATCATGAGCAGCTCCTGCGGCGCGTAGGCCACGGAGGACAGTGCGTCGGAGGCGAAGATCGGCAACGCGAGCTTCTTGGGCAGGAGCTGGCCGTCGAGTTTCTCGGACGGGAGCGGGTCGCCGATGATCCAGCGCTTGGGGCTGCGGTTGTCGGCGTCGAGCGCGCGACCTTCTGTTGTCACGAGCGGCGACTCTACTCCGGGTCTCGCCCATCGGCCACCCCGCGACGACGAAATATCGTCACCTGTACAGCGGTGATGTTCTCGATGCACACGATGGCCGCGGTTCGAACGGCTATAGGATCGTTCTCACCGCATCCTTGTCCCGGACCCCGACGAATTCCGATCGGTACCTCATGCTTGTCGAGCCCTCGCCCATCCAGCTCGAACGAATACGACTCCATCCCCCGCCTCGGCGCGTCGAACGCCGACCGGCTGTCGATTTCGTCTGACGCCGCGCCCGATCACGATGCTCTACGCGACCCCTCGCCCGGTGGTCATGGAAGTGACACGCGAAGGCGTCAACCGCGCGCTCGACGACGGCGTCGCACTCATCGCCATCGTGGCGGAGAAGGGTCTCGGGAAGACCACCGCCGTTGCGGGGTGGGCCCGCGGCGTCGAATCCGAAGGCGTGTGGGTGTCCGTCCGGGAGGAACTGAGTCAGAGGACCGCGTTCTGGGACCATGTCTTCGGGCTCGCCGAGGACGCGACCACGACAGCCGACGCACCGATCGCGGGACCGGCGGTCGACGGGTCGGACGTGCGGCGCTCGGTCGTCCGGTGGGCGCTGTCCGTGACCCGTCCGTTCGTCCTCGTCGTCGATGGGATCGACCATCTCGAGGACCAGGCTGTCGCCGACCTCGGAGCAGTGTCCGATCTGTCCACCGGAATCCGTATCGTCGTGATCTCTCGACAGGCGGTCTCGCTCCCGCCGCATACCCCCACCGTAGGTGGCGAGGATCTGGTCTTCTCGGAGGAGGAGACCGTCGAGATCCTCCGCAAGGCTGCGCATCGCACCTATCCCGAGGGCGTCGCTCGAACGATTCATCGCGAAGCGTCCGGCTATCCCCCCGTGGTCTCGGCGGTGGCGAGAGACCTCATGCGGTGGTCGGTCGGAGGCGCCGTTCCACCCGGCGCCATCGCGCGCCTCGTCGCTGAGAACGTCGAACGCCTCCTCGTCGCTCCGCTCGGAGGCGTCCTGGTCTCCGACCTGCCGATGCTGCGTCGGATCGCGCTGCTCGAGCACGCATCGGTCGATGAGGCATGCGAGGTCACCGGTGCGCCGGCCGACGTGGTCCGGGCGGCACTCGACGCGGCCGTGCAGGCGAGCCTGGGCCACTGGCGGACGGAGGCCGACGCGTCGGACGCACTCGCGGCTCGGCCTGGCCCGCGCTTCGTCTTCTCACCGGCCGTGGCTCGCGCCCTCGCGGCTCCGCTCCGAGGAAACCTTGTCCACTCGGCGGCGCTCCGGCTCGCAGCGACGATCCGAGGCTCGAGAGGGGAGGTATTCGACGCGATCACCTTGGCGATCGATGGGCGGGACTTCCGGGCTGCCGTGGTGCTCGGCTCAGGCTCGCTCGTCGAGCTGATCACCGACCATACCGACGCCCTCCTGGCTCAGCTCTCGGCCATTCCGATGTCCGAGTTGTCGAAGGACCCTCTCGTCGTCCTGTTTCTCGCGGTCCTTCACGCCCAGCGTCCGCGAGGCCGTCTGGCTATGCTCGCGCTCTTCGCGAAGGCCGACCGGCTCGCCGGTGCCGGCGGAGGTGCGAAGCGTCCCGCCGATCGAGCAGTGCTTCTCGCCGTCCGTTCCGTCGCCCTGCGACTCCTGGGCCGGAGCGATCGGGCCGCGTCGACAGCCCGCAGCGCCGTCGAGTCGCTCGATGCGGCGTCACCGCACGACGCGGAGAATCTCGGCTTGCTCCGATCGTTGGTGCTCGGACAATCCGCGCTCGCCCTGTTCTGGAGCGGCGACCTCGCGGGAGCGCGAACCCTCGCCGTGCGCACCGCGACGACCGATGGTGCGCCGGAGAGGGCGCGACAGCATGCCTGGGCCAAGTCGACCTACATCGAGGCCGTATGGGGCGACATCGTGTCCGCCCGTGACCACTCCAAGGCAGCTCACGCTCTCGATCGCTGGCCCGCCGAGTTCTTTCGTGTCCCCGGGGAGGTGGCCGATGCGCTCATCGCGGCGGAGCCCCTCGACAACACGACGGCCGTCGCGCTCCTCGACGGTCTCGGCCGACGCACGGCGACGACCGAGTTCTGGCCCGTCGCCGTCGTGGTCCGCGCGTATCTGCTGGTCGCCGATCGACAGGCGGGCGATGCCGTCCGGGTGCTCTCCGCGGCTCTCGAGGATCGTTCGGCGGCGCCCGTGTCCGGTCGCGCGCGCCACATCGTGGTCGAGGCCCTCGCGCTCGCCCATCTCGCCAACGGTGAGCGGGCGCTCGCTCGCGCGGCGCTCCGCCAGACCGGCGGACGTCAGCGCGCCTCGGTGGCGTCGGTGCTGCTCATGCTCGCCTCCGACGAGCCTGATGCCGCCATCGCCGCAGTGGGCGAGGGCCTCAGAACTCATGATCCGAGTCCGCGACTGGAGGCGTCCTTCCGCCTGCTCCGGGCGGCGGCCGCGAATCGACAGGGCTACCGGATCGGCGCGGCCCGAGATGTGTCGATCGTGCTGGATATCCTCGCATCCTCAGGGCTCCGCACACCGTGGGCGCTGATTCCGGCTCGTGATCGCGAGGGGATCGAGCGCATCGCCGTCGAGACTCTCGGGCCGGACTCGACGCTCGTCGGCGAGCTCGCCGCCATGCCCCTCCTCGTTCCGGACGTTCCGTCACGCCCGTCGCTCACCACCCGCGAACGGCAGGTCATGATCGCGGTCGCAGCCGGGCGATCGAATGCCGAGATCGCGTCGTTCCTGGGGGTCTCCATCAACACCGTGAGGAAGCAGCGGGCCGGCGCCTACCGGAAGTTGGGTGCGTCCACGCGAGACGAGGCCCTGGCCATCGCGTTGGAGCGCGGTGTCCTGGACGCGGCGGACGACGATCCACGGGAGTAATGTCCGCCGAACGTTTCCGGAAGCTCGGTCCGAGCACGTCGGAAGACCCGGTGAAACCGGCTGGCGACCTGGGGCTCCTCGACACGATCCACTGAGGTCGGTTCGAAGTCGATCGTCGTGAAGGCTGTGGCGAAGCCCGACGGCACGTTCGTTGTCGAGTCCCTCGTCAACGGTGTGGTGACCGAGCGGAGCACCGTCACCGAGTTTGTTCTCGGCCTCCGGCGCCATGGAACGATAAATACCGCTCCTCACCTCGGGCGGGCGCATGGCCGTACCGTCTCAGGATCGCGTGATCCAGCGGGCCGATGGGCTCATCCTTCATGGATGGGCCCGTCGGCCGCTCGGCGTCAGTGCCCCGTGAGCGGCGCGAGGAGGCGGGCGGCGATCGACGGCTTACCCGTCGCCCTCTCCTCGACGTCGGCGACCGTCGTGCCGACGAGGCCGAGGTTCGCTCCGGCGAAGCGGAGCGGCTCCGGCTCCCAGCGCGGCGACGTGTGGCCGACCCACGGGAGAGCGACGATGTCGGTATCCGCGCCGGTCACGAGATCCGCGAGCGTGCGCCCCGCGAGGTTCGTCGTGCCGACGCCGTCACCCACGTAGCCGCCCGCGAGCCCCACCCGGCTGCGCCGGTTGAAGGACACGGTCGCGTGCCAATCTCGGGGCACGCCGAGGGGGCCGCCCCACGAGTGGGTCACCCGCGCGTCGGATGCCGCCGGGAACATATCGACGAGCGTGTGGTGGAGATGCTCGAACACCCGGTCGACCCGGTCGTAGCTGTCGGAGATCGTCGATCCCCAGTGGTACCGGGCGCCGCGGCCGCCGAATGCGAAGCGGTTGTCCGCTGTGCGCTGGCCGTAGATGAGGAGGTGCCGGTAGTCGGTGAACGTCTGACCGTGCTCGATGCCGGTCGACTCCCAGAAGGCGTCGTCGAGCGGCTCCGTCGCGATCATGAGCGAATAGAGCGGCATGATGCGGCGTCCGATTCCGGGCAGCTGCGAACCGTAGGCCTCCGTCGCCAGCAGGATCGACCCGGCGGTGATCCGCGTGCGCCCGACCGGGGTCTCGGCGACGACCTCGCCCTCCGACCATGACACGGCGGCGGTCTGCTCGAAGATCCGCACGCCCCGGTCCTCCACGATCCGGGCGAGCGAGCGGACGAGCTTCGCCGGCTGAATCCGGGCGCAGTCCGGGTTGAACGTCGCCGCGATCGCGCCGTCCGGATGCGAGCGCGACGATTCGGTGCCGCGGAAGTCCCAGAATTCGCGCGTGTCGACCCCGAAGGCGTTGTTCGCCTCGACTTCCGCGAGGGCGGCCGTGCGCTGCACGTCGGACATCGCGAACGACACCGTCCCTCCCTTCGAGAAGTCGCACGCGATGTCCTCGGCGGCGACGACACGGCCGACCTCGTCGACCGTGTCGATCATCGCTTGGCGCATGCGCCTGGCGGCGTCGTGACCGTACTCGGCCACGAGCGACGAGGTCTCGCGTGGGAAGAGCGCAGAACACCACCCTCCGTTGCGGCCGGAGGCGCCGAAGCCGGCGATCTCCTTCTCGATGACGACGATCGACAGTGACGGGTCGTTCTCCGTCAGGTAGTAGGCGGCCCACAATCCCGTGAGGCCGGCGCCGACGATGCACACGTCGACGTCGAGACCGTCGGGTGCGAAGGGGCGGGGGAGGAGATCGTCCGCGCCCTCGGCCGCGAGGGCGTCGAACCAGAAGGAGGTCTCGCGGTACGGACGCGTCGTCATCAGTGTTCTCTTCCCGTTCGACAGGCTCAGGGGCCGAATGATCCGGTCCCTGAGTCTGTCGCCGGGAGCCGGGGTATGACGAGGCGACGCTGCCCCTGGTGAGATCGGGCGTGAGTCGCCCGACGGCCTACAGGCGGTTGCTCGCCTCGGTCAGCACGCTGCGGAGGATCGACTCGATCTCGTCGAACTCGCGCGGCCCCGTGGTGAGCGGCGGCGCGAGCTGGATGACGGGGTCGCCGCGATCGTCGGCGCGGCAGTAGAGGCCGGCGTCGAACAGCGCGCGGGAGAGGAAGCCGCGGAGCAGCCGTTCCGACTCGTCGTCGTCGAACGTCTCCTTGGTCTTCTTGTCCTTCACGAGCTCGATGCCGAAGAAGTAGCCGTCGCCACGGACGTCGCCGACGATCGGGATGTCGAGGAGCTTCTCGAGGGACGAGCGGAAGTACGCGGAGTTGTCGAGCACGTTCTGGTTGAGTCCCTCGCGCTCGAAGATGTCGAGGTTCGCCATGGCGACGGCCGTGGATACGGGGTGTCCGCCGAACGTGTAGCCGTGCGAGAAGGACATCTGACCGTGCGCGAACGGCTCGTAGATGCGATCGCTCACGATCGTGGCGCCGAGGGGGGAGTATCCGCTCGTGAGGGCCTTCGCGCAGGTGATCATGTCGGGGACGTAGTCGTAGGCGTCGCACGCGAACATGTGGCCGATGCGGCCGAACGCGCAGATGACCTCGTCGCTCACGAGCAGGACGTCGTGCTTGTCGCAGATCTCGCGCACGCGCTGGAAGTACCCCTTTGGCGGCGGGAAGCAGCCACCGGAGTTCTGGACGGGTTCGAGGAACACGGCTGCGACGGTGTCGGCGCCCTCGAACTCGATCATCTCCTCGATGCGGTTCGCGGCCCAGAGCCCGAACTCCTCCTCCGTGCCCGTGAAACCCATCTCGTCGGAGCGGTAGTAGTTCGTATTGGGCACGCGGAAGCCTCCAGGCGTGACGGGCTCGTACATCGCCTTCATCGCGGGGATGCCCGTGATGGCGAGGGCGCCCTGAGGTGTGCCGTGGTAGGCGACCGCGCGCGAGATGACCTTCGTCTTCATCGGCTTGCCCTGGAGCTTCCAGAAGTACTTCGCGAGCTTGAAGGCGGTCTCCACGGCTTCGCCGCCGCCCGTGGCGAAGAACACCTTGTTGAGGTCGCCGGGTGCGTAGTCCGCGAGCCGGTCGGCGAGCTCGATCGCCCCCGGGTGCGTGTAGCCCCAGATCGGGAAGAACGCGAGCTGCTCAGCCTGCTTGGCTGCGGCTTCGGCGAGCTCGCGTCGACCGTGACCGGCCGCGACGACGAACAGACCGGAGAGGGCGTCGAAGTACTCCTTGCCGTGACTGTCGTAGATGTGGTGGCCCTCGCCCTTGACGATGATCGGCACTGAGCCCTTCGCGAGCGACGACTGCCGCGCGAAGTGCATCCACAGATGATCGGTCGCCTTGGCGTTGAGGGCGTCGGTGTCGTACGTCACGAGGTCTCCCGTCGCGGGCGTGCGGGTGTCGGAGTCGAACAGGGTCATCTGGTCCCCCAGTTGTAGAGCTGTTTGCGGAGTTTGAGGTAGACGAACGTCTCCGTGGAGAGGACGCCGTCGAGGCTGCGGATCTGCTCGTTGAGGATGTCGAGGAGCTTCTCGTCGTCCTCGCAGACGATCTCGACGAGCAGGTCGAAGCTGCCGGCCGTGAGCACGACGTAGTCGACGGCCGGGATGTCTGCGACGGCGTCGGCGACGGCTCGGGTGTCTCCCGATACGCGGATGCCGATCATCGCCTGACGGAGGAAGCCGAGCTGGAGCGGGTCGGTGACGGCGACGATCTGCATGACGCCACCGTCGATGAGCTTCTGCACACGCTGGCGGACGGCCGCCTCCGAGAGCCCGACGGCCTTACCGATGTCGGCGTAGGAACGTCGTCCGTCGTCCTGCAGTTGCTCGATGATGGCCTTCGATGTGTCGTCGAGGGAGGTGCGGCCATCTTTCGCGGTCATGTCGCCATATTGTCAGTTCACGATGCTCCCAGCAAGCGAATCCGTAGGAAACTCCCCGCCGCACGGTCGAAATCATTAGCATGGAATAACGATCTGTGAGGTGTCTCCTTGTGTCGCCGTTCCGTCCGGAACAGCCGCGGATGGCGCCGCCTGACGGATGTGAGGAAAGGACGAAATCCGCATGGGTGACACCGTCTTCGAGAGACGACCGCCGGCAACCTCCGCCGTCGAGCGCGCGCTGGAGGGGAGTCGGCAGGGGGTGTTCTGGCTCGACGACCTCGGCGTGCGTGACACCCACGAGTCGCTCGCCGGCGACACGACGACCGATCTGCTGATCGTCGGGGGCGGCTACACCGGCCTCTGGACGGCGCTCCGCGCCCTCGAGCGCGATCCGTCGCTCCGCGTCACGGTGGTGGAAGCGAAGACCATCGGATGGGCTGCGTCCGGTCGCAACGGCGGCTTCGTGGAGGCGAGTCTCACGCACGGCTCGGAGAACGGCGCTCGCCGCTGGCCTGACGAACTCGTCGAACTTGAGCGTCTGGGCGTCGAGAACCTCGACGGCATCGAGCAGACGGTCGCGCGGTACGCCCTCGACTGCGAGTTCGAACGCACCGGGTACCTCTCCGTCGCGGTCGAACCGCATCAGGTCCCGTGGCTCGAGGAGTCGGATGGTGAGGGCGGCGCGCGCTTCCTCGGTCAGGACGAGATGCGCGGCCTGGTGAACTCGCCGACCTACCTCGCGGGGCTCTCCGTCCCGCCGCGGGACTCCGCGCTCGTCCACCCCGCGAAGCTCGCGGCCGAGCTCGCCCGCGTGGTCCAGGAGCTCGGCGGCACGATCCACGAGAACACTCTCGTGCGCGGGATCGAGAAAGCAGGGGGAGGGGTGTCCGTCCGCACCTCGGGTGGCACCGTCACCGCCCAGCAGGTCGTGCTCGGCACGAATGCGTTCCCCTCGCTCCTTGCGCGGAACCGTCTGATGACCGTCCCGGTGTACGACTACGTGCTCATGACGGAGCCGCTCACCGCCGCGCAGAAGGCCGACATCGGGTGGGAGGGTCGCCAGGGGATCGGTGATCTCGCGAACCAGTTCCACTACTACCGGCAGTCCGCCGACAACCGGATCCTGTGGGGCGGTTACGACGCGGTGTACCACTCGGGCGGCAAGATCCGTCCGGAGTACGAGCGGCGGCCGGAGTCCTTCCGCAAGCTCGCGTCGCATTTCCTCACGACGTTCCCGCAGCTCGAGGGCATCCGCTTCTCGCACACCTGGGCCGGCGTGATCGACACGAGCACGCAATTCTCTGCGTTCTTCGGGACGGCTTTCGGAGGTCGTGTCGCCTACGCAGCCGGGTTCACCGGACTCGGGGTCGGGGCCACACGCTTCGCCGCCGACGTCATGCTCGACCTCCTGTCGGGCGAGGAGACGGAGCGCACACGCCTCGAGATGGTGCGGAAGCGACCTCTGCCCTTCCCCCCGGAGCCGGCCGCCTCGATCGGTGTGAACGCCACGCGATGGTCGCTCGATCGTGCAGACCACAACGACGGTCGTCGCAACGTGCTCCTCAAGACGCTCGACGCACTCGGCCTCGGCTTCGACTCCTAGGCGTCTCCCGATCTTGTGCGGAACGTCCTCTGCGCGCGACTCTTCGTGCGCAGAGGACGTCCCTGCGTGGGCGGAGCCGGGTCAGGGCTTCGCCACTCCCGCCGTGTAGTGGGCGGAGACCTCCGCAGCCGTGAGCGGTCGGTTGTACGACGCGATGTTGTCGAGCGACCCCGCGAAGTGGCCGTTGGCCGCCGGTGCGAGGTGGCGCCCGGCGAGATTGTGCGCCCCGACGGCCCAGAACGCTCGCCCGCCGAGCATCGCACCCGTTCGGAGGTCTGCGCGGCTCACGCGTGCCGTGCCGTCGACGTAGATGGTGGTGCCGGATGCACCGATCGTGACTGCGAGGTGGTGCCACCGGCCGTCGTTGAACGCTCCCTTGGTGCTGATCGCCTTCGCCGTCCCATCGGTCGCCGTGAAGAGGATCCGACCGGCTGTGTCCATGTAGACGGCGCGATCGAATGCAGAGGTCAGATCGCGTTTCGTCGTCTGCGCGACGAGTGTGCCGCCGGTCTTCGTCGTGGTCTTGAACCACAGCTCGGTGGTGAACGTCGCCGACGTCGGCTCTGCTGCCGCAGTGGCCGCCCACGTGGTCCCGGAGAGCGAATAGGCACGAGCCTTCGGGTTGCGGGCAACCTCCGCGCCGGGCACGCGAGCGCTCAGCGAGTTGACATGGTTCGTCCCGGCCCAGTTGACGGCGAGCGCTCCACTCGACTCACTCATCGGCCAGTACGCTGACGGCTGGTCGGCGAGGACCGCAGAGTCGTAGGTCGAGCGCTGGCCGTCCGAGGCCAGAGCGCCGGTCTTCGGTGCCGTATAGCTGACCGTCTCGCCCCAGGTCTGATTGCCGAACGGATCGCTGGTTCGGATCCTGTACGTGTGTGTGGTGCCGGGAGCAAGGTACCCGTCGGTCGCCTTGATGACGGGACGCATATAGAAATTGGACCGGACGGTCTTCGTGAACACCGGGGTGGTGGTGTTGCCGTCCCTGAATACGTCGTACTGCAGAGAGCCGTTGTCGAAGTCGTAGTTCGCGCGCCACTCGAGCCGCACGTATGTGCCCTGGATTCCAGTGACGGTCGGGGTCACATCGGCGCCTGAGAGGACGGGCCCCTGCTTGTTCGGTGCGATGTCCGGGGAGGCGAACCGGACGAGGCCTGCCTGTGAGACGCCGTTGACCGCCACGAACTCACCGGCCATGAGGACGTAGTCGCCGGAGGCGGTGACGTCCCACGCCGCCTGGGTCATGCCCGTGTAGGTGCCGACGCGGAGGTCGGGGTACCAATCGAGGAGAGACGGCGCGGGATTCCCCGCGAAGTTGACGTATGTCGTCCTCGGCGTGGCTGTCAGAGTGCGGGTGCGCTCCTTCGTGAGCGCGAGCGCGCGGTACCACTTGCCGTGGGACGCCGTATTCGATCGCTCCGGAAAACCGCCCAACGTGTCACAGGCGTGCGCGTGGCTCGCCTTGTAGACGACGTCACGATGCGAGAACGCCGAGTAGGTGTCGCCGTGGCAGTCTTCGACCCAGTCGAGCCGACCGTCGTCCCATGAGGCCTTGAAGGTCCCCTCGAAGTTCCCGCCCTTGTGGACGGTGGTCCAGATGCCCGTGCCGTAGACGAACTCGCCGTCGGTCGAGAGCGATGTCACGGCCGAGTTGCTCGTGGCGTTGCGGACGACCTTGTTGACCTTCCACGGCAGCATCTGCGCGTTGTCGGCGCGGACCATGCCCATGCCGTAGCCCGACTGGTTGGTGTCGAGGGGGTTCGAGCCGTTCAGGGAATTGAAGTTGCCGGAGATGACGACCTTGCTCCCGTCAGGCGAGACCACGATGGCCTGAACGAGGTCGCTGCCCGTGATCTTCTTCTTGGTCCCGCCGTACATTCCGTTGGGAACGCCCTTGGGGTCGACACGGGGCTTCGGATTCCAGGCGCGGTCCACCTGGCCGTCGAGCGTGAACGAGGCGACCCGATCGAACCCCTCGGCCTTGCCGGCGCTCGCGAACGCGCCCCCCACGTAGACGCGTGTGGCCGATGCGGCGACCGTGTACGCCGACGAGTTGAGGTAGGGCTTGAAATCGGACACGACACTGCCCGTCGTCAGATCGATCGCGGCGATGCGGTAGCGAGTGAGTCCGGCGACCGTGGTGAAGGAGCCGGCGGCATAGAGCCGCTTTCCGTCGGGAGAAGCCGCGAGTGAGCGGACCCGGGCGTTGAAGGGGATGTTCACGTCGAGCAGAGCGCCCGTCTTCAGGTCGTAGGCGAGGAAGTTCTTCCTCTCGACAGCCTTGTCCGCCCCGTCGCCCGGTTGCCTGGCACGCTGGAAGTCGCCGCCGACGTAGACCACATCGCCGACGACGACCTGGTCCCAGACCACGCCGCCGTTGATGTTGTCGCCCTTCTCGTGCGCAAGTCCTGTGCCGATCTGGGCGGTCGGCAGGCCGTCGGACGAGACGGTCTGCGGCACCGCCGTGTCGGCCGGTCGGGTGTCGGCAAGAGCCGGCGACAGAGGGACCACGTTGCTCACGGCGAGTGTCGCGGCAGCGGCGACGATGGCGATCAACGCCCGTCGCTGAGGACGGCGACGCGGTGTTCGGACGGCGCGCGCGGGCGCACTGACGGTGTTCATGGATCTCTCAATCTCTGCCCGACGATTCGGTTCGGACAGCCCCCGGGCGCCGTTCCCCCAGCACCTACCCGAGAAAGTGTGACATCTCCTCACGTTCGACGGCTCGGGTTCTCCCCATCCCCTCGTCCGGGTGGCACGGCCCGTCACGGCCTTTGCGGGGTGACAGGCGCCCCCTTCCTCGTCCCCCCAGACCCCAAAAAGATCGCGATCCACCTTGAAATTTCATGGTGGATCGCGATCTTAATGGGGTCCCGGGGGAGGGAGGGGGGGAGCGTCAGCCGCCTGCCAAGGTCTGGGCGAGGCTCGAGCCCTCTCCCGTCTTCTTGCTCGCTCGGCTCAGCACGACCGCCACGAGGCCGAGCGCCACGAGGGTGAGCAGCAGCATCACGGTCGACATGGCGGCGATCTCGGGCCGCAGCGTCGATCGGAGCGAGGCGAACACGTACACGGGCCACGGCGTGGAACCGGCGACCGACACGAAGCTCGAGAGCACCGTGTTGTCGAGGCTGAGCGTGAACGAGAGCAGGGCGCCCGAGATCACCGCCGGCCGCATGAGGGGGAACGTGATCGTCCAGAACCGCTGGATCGGTGGGGCGCCGAGGTCGGCGGCCGCCTCCTCGAGCGACTCGTTGAGCCCTGCCATCCGCGCGCGAACGATGAACGTGACCACCGCGCACGCGAAGAGCGAGTGAGCGATCACGAGCCGCACCTGACCCAGGTTGAAGATCGAGAGGCCCCAGTCCGCACCCAGCGTGACGAACCACGGCAGCAGCGAGACGGCGTTCACGATCTCGGGCGTCACCATCGCGAGGCCGAGGAGCGCGATGAGCCACACGGTCCACCGGCCTCCGCGCCGAGCGAGGGCCACCCCGGCGAACGAACCGAGGATCGTCGAGACGACGGCCGAGCCGGCCGCAGCCGCGAGCGACACCTGAATGGTCGCGACGATCGTGGGGTTGTTGAAAGCCGCTGCGTAGGAGTCGAACCCGAACCCCTGCCACGACTGCAGCTGTCGACCCGTGTTGAACGAATACGCCACGATCACGAGCACGGGGAAGAACAGGAACAGGAGGCCTCCGATGCCCCACACGCCGAGGAGTGCATCGCCCACAGCCGGAGGACGCTTGCGCGACCGTGGCTCCGTGGCGCTCGCCGTGGCCGCACGCTCGGTCGTCGACGTCTCCACCGTCGCGGTCATGAGATCGCCCCCGTCCTGTCCAGATCGCCCAGATGGCGGAACCGCGCGAGCGCGACCCCGATGAGCTTGAAGAGCACACCGAAGGCGATCACGACGAGCAGGATCGCCAGCATGAGCACGATGGCCATCGCCGAACCGAGCGCCCAGTTCTGGGCCCTCTGGAACTGACCGGCCACCATCTGCCCGACCATGCTGCCCGACGCGCCGCCGAGCACACTCGGCGTGATGTAGTCGCCCATGAGCGGAACGAACACGAGGATCATGCCCGACATGATGCCCGGCCGGGCGAGCGGGACGGTCACCCTCCAGAAACTCGACCACCAGCTGCCGCCGAGGTCGCGGCTCGCCTCCAGGAGACGGTGGTCCATGCGCTCGAGCGCCACGTAGAGCGGCAGGATCATGAGCGGGAGGTAGTTGTAGACCACACCGAGCTGCACGGCCTGCTGCGTGTAGAGCACCTGCAGCGGACCGTTCAGCACCCCGACCGCGTTGAGGAAGTCCGAGAGGAAGCCCTCGGGGCTCAGCGTGATCTGCCACCCGATCGTGCGCACGAGGAAGTTCGTCCAGTACGGCACGAGCACGAGGGCCAGCACGATGCCGCGCGCACGCGGCGACAGCTTGACGGCCATCCAGTACGCGATCGGGAAACCGATGAGCAGGCACAGCGCGGTTCCCGTGATCGAGATCTGCGTCGTCCGCCAGAACGTCGTGAGGAACGCCGGATCGAGCGCCTCGACGTAGCGGGCGAGCGACAGGACGTCGTTCGAGTGCGTCACGTAGAGGCTCGGCTTCTCGCCGAAGCTGTACCAGAGGATGAGCCCGAACGGGACGATGAAGAAGAACACGAGCCACACGGCGATCGGGAGGGCGAGGAGCCCCACCGAACCGGTGAACCGCCGCTTCGCGCGCGGGGGTGCCGCCGCGACAGCCGTCATTGTCCCGCCGCCGCCGTCAGCTCGTCGTAGATCGAGACGATGGTCTGTTCGGCATCCGTGAGCTGCGCGAACACGAGCTTGTCGACCTGCTCGTCCGTGAAGAAGATGAGCTCGGGCATCTCGACGCCCGCATCCGCCGCCATCTCCTCGATGCCGGTGACCGCGGTGTTGTAGCCGATGTACACGAGCTCCTGGAGGGAGACCTCGGGGTCGAGCACGTAGTTGATGAACTCGTGTGCGGCGTCGGCGTTCGGCGCACCCTTCACGATCGCCCAGTTGTCCTGCCACAGGTTGCCGCCCTCCGACGGCGTCACGTAGCGGTAGCGCTCACGATCGGCGTTGTTGAGGATGCCCTGTCGGGCGTCGCCGTTCCACGCGTGGGCCAGGGTGCGCCCGTTCTGAGCGATGGTGCCACTCGGGTACGACTCGAACGCCTGGACGTGGGGCGCGATCGTCTCGGTGATGAACACGCGGTACTCCTCGAGGTGTCCCTCGTCCGTCGTGTTCGGGTCGATGCCCTTCCACAGGAAGTAGGCGTAGGCGATCTCACCCGGGTCCTCGAGGAGGGAGAGCTTGCCGCTCGCCTCGTTCTGTGCGGCGTCCCAGAAGTCGGCCCACGAGGTGAGCTCACGCGTGATGATCGTGGTGTCGTAGACGAAGCCCGTCGAGCCCCAGTCCTTCGGCACGGAGTACTTGTTGCCCGGGTCGAACTCCTGGTCGATGTACGCCGGGTCGAGGTTCTCCATGTTGGGGAGCTTCGAGTGGTCGAGCTCCTCGAGCAGATTCGACGCCGCCATCTGCGGGATGTACTGGTGCGTCGGCACGCAGAGGTCGTACCCGCTCGTACCGCTCGCGGTGACGAGCTTCGAGATCATCTCCTGGTTCGAGCCGTAGCTGTCGATCGTGATCGCGGCACCGTTGTCGGCCGTGAAGGCCTTGAGCACGTCTGGGTCGTCGTACTCGCCCCACGTGTAGATGTTGAGGCCGCCGGAGGAGCTCCCGCCGCCACCGCCGGTCGAGCAGGCCGCGAGCGTCGCGGAGACGCCCAGGCCGAGCGCACCGCCGAGGAAGATGCGGCGCGAGAGTCCTTTGGCCATGGCCTCGGGAAGGAGCACGCGAACGGGCTTGTCTGACATGGTCACTCGCTTTCGGTGGGTGCTGTGGGGGTGGGGAAGACGTGGACGGCGTCGGCCGGCCAGCTGCAGTAGACGTCGGCACCAGGGGTCGTGGGCACGTCGACGCTGCGGGGCGAGCGCGCCATGATCTTCAGTCCGTCGGGGGTGATGGTGACGATCTGGAGGGCGGAACCGAGCTGGCTGACACTCATGAGGGTCGAGCGGATCTCGTTCCGGTCTCCCGAGGGCGTCTCCGAGATCCTGACGTGCTCCGGCCGGACCGCCACCTCCGCCGGCGCCCCGGCTACGGGGGAACCGGCCGGTTCGCGCGACGAGACGAGCGTGCCGCCCGGAACCTCGACGGTCCAGGCGCCCGGTCCACCCGAGAGGGTGCCGGTGAAGAAGTTCTGCTGACCGATGAAGCCGGCGACGTATGCGCTCGACGGGTCGTCATACACAGCGGACGGCGGGCCGATCTGCTCCAGACGACCGGAGTTCATGACGGCGATGCGGTCGCTCATCGTCATCGCCTCCTCCTGATCGTGCGTCACGAAGACGAAGGTCGTGCCGAGCTGCTGCTGGAGCAGCTTCAGCTCGATCTGCATCTCCTCCCGGAGCTTGCGGTCGAGGGCGGACATCGGCTCGTCGAGCAGGAGCACGGCCGGCCGGTTGACGAGGGCACGGGCGAGAGCGATGCGCTGCTGCTGCCCGCCGGAGAGCTGCGCGGGCATCCGCTCGGCGAACGTGCCCATCCGCACCATCTGGAGTGCCTCGGCGACGCGCTCCCGCACCTCGTTCTTCGGGGTCTTCTGATACCGCAGCCCGTACGCGACGTTCTGCGCGACGGAGAGGTGGGGGAAGAGGGCGTACGCCTGGAACACGGTGTTCACCGGCCGTTTGTGGGGCGGGAGCGCCTCCACGTGCTTCGCGGCGATCGAGATCGACCCCGTGTCGGGGTACTCGAACCCTCCGATCATCCGCAGCGTCGTCGTCTTGCCGCACCCGCTCGGGCCGAGGAGCGAGATGAACTCGCCGGCGTTGACGTGCAGGTCGAGGTCGCGCACGGCGTAGTTCTTGCCGTAGATGCGGGAGACGCCGCTCAGCGTGACCTCTCCGGCTCGGGCCTCGTCGACCAGATGAGTCGTCATCGTCGTCCTTCCATCAGGCGTTTCCGCCCGTCGAGGGTGCTTCGAACACCACGCGTCCGCCGACGATCGTGTAGGCCACGGAAGCGTCGGCGATCTCCGCTGTCGGGGCGGAGAAGAGGTCACGGTCGAGGATCGTGATGTCGGCGTCGTAGCCCACGGAGATCCGGCCCGTTCGGTGCTCGTCGGCGTTGGCGTACGCGCTGCCCTCGGTGTATCCGACGATCGCGTCGGAGAGGGAGATCGCCTGCTCGCCGGCGAGGGGATTGGAGGCGTGACCGGGAGGACAGCGGGTCACGGCCGTGTGCATGATCTCGAGAGGATTCGCGGTGCTCACGGGCCAATCCGAGCCGAGGGCGAGGGTCGCTCCGGCGCGCCGGAGGCTCGCGAACGGGTACTGCCACGCGGAGCGGCGGGAGCCGAGGAACGGGATCGTGAGCTCGTCCATCTGGGATTCGTGGCGTGCCCACAGCGGCTGGATGCTCGCGACGGCGTCGAGGCCGGCGAATCGGGCGATGTCGTCGGGGTGGATCACCTGGAGGTGGGCGAGGAGGGGGCGGACCATGCCGGGGGTCGACTCGATCGCGTCGAGCGCCTCGCGAACGGCGCGGTCGCCGAGCGTGTGGAAGTGCACCCGGAGGCCCGCGGCCGTGAGCGCAGCTGAGGCCTCGGTGAGCATGCCCGGCTCGACGAAGCTCTTGCCCGCGTTGGAGGTGGAGCACCCGCACCCGTCGAGGTAGGGCTCGAGCATCGCGGCGGTGAAGTTCTCGGCAATGCCGTCCTGCATGATCTTCACGCTGCCGGCGCTGAAGCGCTCGCCGGCCACGGCGTCGCGGTTCGCGACGAATGCCTCGATCTGGTCGAGTCCCTTCTCCCGCTCCCACCACTGGGCGCCGACGACGCGTGCGACGAGGCGACCGTCGGCGTCGAGGCGACGGTAGGAGGCGAGGTTGTCCAGGCCGCGATCGCCGGACTCGACCATGGCGTCCTGCCAGGCCGTGACGCCCCATGCGAAGAGCTGCGTCTGCGCGAGGAGGAACCCGGCGTCGACGTCGTCGTCGCTGAGGGGCGGCACGTGGGCGGAGACGAGCTCCATCGCGCCCTCCTGAAGACAGCCGACGGGGTCGCCTGCTGCGTCGCGCTCGATGCGGCCGGATATCGGATCGATCGAGTCGCGTGTGACGCCGGCGATGTCGAGGGCGCGGGAGTTGACCCAGGCTCCGTGACCGTCACGGTTGGGGAGGTAGACGGGGCGATCGGGCACGACGCGATCGAGGAGGTCCTTCGTCGGGATTCCGCCGGGGAAGAGGTCCATGCCCCAGCCGCCACCCGTGATCCACTCACGGTCGGGATTGGCCGCGGCGTAGGCGGCGATCGTCGCGAGGTAGTCGTCGATCGTCTCCTGCTCCGACAGGTCGCACGTGATGAGAGTGTTGCCCGCGTGGTGCGGGTGGATGTGCGAGTCCTGGAAGCCGGCCATCACGAGGCCTCCGGCCGCGTCGATCGTCTCGGCGGGCGCGGCAGGGAGCGCATCGACGGCGTCGTCGCCGATCGCGGCGACCTTCCCGTCGACGAGTGCGACCGGGACGTCCTGGACGTGACCGTCCAGGTAGACCCGTCCACCGGTGATGAGGATCGCTTCGGGTGTGCGACCGTGGTGCATGGGTGACCCTTCCGTCGGCGAACGCGGTGGATGAGCGTTTCGCGCAGTACGGGAATTCTGTTGTGTGCGGGGCCGAAAGGGAATACCCCCGCTCGGAGATTTACACAATTGAAACGGCAATCGAAGCGCCCGCATTCAACGGAAACGCTTGCGATAGGGCCTTCTCTCGACTGATACCGTGTCGGGGACACCCTGAGACGACTCGGAGGCACCCATGCCAGACCTCGTTCCCGCGCCGAACTCCGTCCTGCATCTGGCGGACGTCGCACTCGATCCGCTGGACGCGGGCGACGGGGCCCCTCCCACCCGGTGGACCGAACTCGGACCGGTCGTCGACGGCGGAGGCGACGTCGTCTCCATGGGGGTGTGGGAGATGGAACCTGGCGTCGCGTTCGACACCGAGGCCGATGAGGTCTTCGTCGTGCTCTCGGGCGACGGCTCGATCGATTTCCTCGACACGGGGGAAGGCGTCGTGATCGGCGCAGGAGACCTCGTGAGGCTTGCTGCGGGCAGCCGGACGCGATGGACGGTCACGCGCACCATTCGGAAGCTCTACCTGGCGCCGTGAGGGCCCAGGCGTCCGGGGCGCCCGCCCCGCGACGAACGACGGCGCCGGCCCCCGACGGTCTCGGGTGCCGGCGCCGTGGGGGCGACCGGAGGCTCAGGGATTCAGGAGTCGCCGCACGGCTTCCGTGCTGCGTTCGAGCTCTGCCCGCAGGTCGGCGAGTTGCGCGGACGTGAACGACCCGCCTGACGCGATGTGCGTGCGGAGCGATGCTCGCGTGTCGTGCCGGAACGCGTTGAGCGCCAGCTCGGCCTCCTGGAGCGCGAGTCGTGACGACGTGCGGTCGTCCGGCTGCGTCGGTGCGACCGGCGGCACCCGTGAGGCCGACTGACGGGCATCGCGTGCGGCCGATGCGAGATCCGCCTTGAGGCTCCTCATCGCCGCGGTCACGTCGGAACGCACCTCGTGCGCGAGCCGCCTGACGGAGTCCGTCACCTCCGACTCGACACGGCCCAGCTCCTCGCCGCGCGCGCGGAGTTCCGCGCGCCCGGCGTCGGTGATCCGATAGACGGTCTTGCGTCCGTCGCTCGCCTTCGTGACGAGGCCTTCTTCCTCGAGCTTCGCGAGGCGCGGATAGATGGTCCCCGCGCTGGGGCTGTAGGTGCCGCCGAAGCGTTCGCTCAGCGCTTGGATGAGCTCATAGCCGTGGCGGGGCGCCTCATCGAGCAGTTTGAGAAGGTACAGCCGGAGGCTGCCGTGCGAGAAGACCGGGGGCGTCATCGCGGGCCGTCCTGGTCGGTGGCCGGGTCGCCGTCGAGGCCGTCACCCGTGCGATCACCGCTCGGAGCGAAGTCGTCGGCGAACGTGTCGCCCGACAGGAAGTCGTCGGCGTCGTGGAGCGGGCCGTCGTCCGGTCGGGGAGGCGTGGTCGGGCGGGGCGCTCGGCGGATCACCGAGACGCCACCCGACACGGTGTTGGCGACGATCTCGACCGAGAAGTCATCCGATCCCGCCACCGTCTGGTGGTACCCACGGCCCCGCGTGCCCTTCACGACCTGGCCGTCGAGTTGGAGGGTGCCGCTCACGGTATTGACGGTGTAGACCGCTCCGACGGTGTCGTCGATACGCGCCGTGAGGGTTCCCGACACGCTGTTCACGCGGATGCGGTCGCAGCGTCCGTCGATGTCGGCGAAGACGTCGCCGGACACGGTGTCGACCTTGACGCGGTCGATCGAGCCGGAGAGCGTGATGTCGCCGGACACCGAGTCGGCCGAGAGGGAGCCGGTGTAGTTCTGGGCACTCAGTTCGCCGGAGACGCTGTGGAGGACGAGTTCTCCGTCGAGTCCCTCCGTCTGGATCTCCCCGCTGACCGTGGACAGGCGCGTCCTCGAGGTGATGCCCGTGACGAGGGCGTCGGCCGAGACGCTGCCGAGTGTGAGGGCGATGGATCGGGGGACCAGGACGCTCAGGGATGCCTTCGCCGTGTTCCGGCCGAAGGCGTTCAGGAGGTCGCCGACGTTGTCCCATCGCAGCTGAGGGTGATCGATCTCGAGCAGGTCTCCGTTGATCGAGATCTTCAGATCACGTTGCTCGACGGAGTGGACCTCGACGCGGGCGCCGGGTTCGTCGTGCCCGATGATGTCGATCTGCCCGCCGAGCAGGCTCACTTTGAGTGAACGCACGACTTCGATGTCGATCACCCGGGTCTGTCCCGGGACGATGATCCATTTCTCCAGCGCCATGATGGTCCTCTCGTCACGATATATCGCGTCTTGGAATCACGATATAACTCGATGTGTCCTCGGTCAAGCGCCGAGCGCGTCCGACCCGTCATCCACACCCGTCGGCACTCCGACTTCTCCACCGATCGGGTTCGCCCTCGGATCCCGTGCCGAGCGATGCACCTACCGTTCTGGTCTGGATGGGGAGGAATCACATGGACATGACGCACACGGGATCGACGGGGACAGGGGCAGCGCAGGGGACGATCGGCCTGCCGGTCAGGGCCACGATCGTCGTCGCTCTCGTCGCCCTCTGGCTCCTTCACGTGACGTTGGCGACGACGGCTGTCGTCGCCGGGCTGACGATGGTCGTCGACGGAGCCTCGAACGTCGTGGGTCCGAGTGCCCGCGAAGGCGGCGACGCGCCGGGCGCTGCCGATCGCGGGAACGAGGCGGGGCCTTCGCCCGACGGACGCGCCCGCCGTGACTCGTCGACGGCACCCTCGCGGATCGATGACGACGTGTGGAGACTCGACGGTTTCGCCGATTTCTCGGACTCCCGCATGAGGGTGGCAGGTGGACCGGGCGGTGACTGGACGGAGAGCCGGCTCTCGGGTCGAACGGTGTGGGTCGATGACCGGTGTCGCGTCACCGCCGAGGTCGTCGACATCGGGGCCGCTCTCGGCCGGGGCGCCGTCCGTGACGGCTACACGGATGCGGAGGTGTCCGAGGAACTCGCCCGTTCCATCGGAGCTGCCGCTTTCGGGGGCGCCGAGACGCGGTCCGATCCGCACCCCGCGACGACCTGGCTTCCGCTCGCTCAGGCAGGGAGCGCGGTCGAGTTCGCCACCGTCGCCCTCGTCCCGGCGGAACAGTCGGCAGCCGGCGCGTCCTTCGTGGTGGTGTCGGCGCGAACGTCCGTCGAGCACGGACGGGCCGTGGTGTTCGCGCTCGCCTGCATCGACACCCCGGCGTCGCAGGCGGACGCACTGGCGCGCGACCTGCTGGGGCGGTTCCGTCTCGAGATCCCGAGGTGACCTCGGTGCTCACCCTCGTTCTGCCCGGGGACCTCGGGGATGCCCGGTCGTCGCGGATTCGACTCTCAGAGCCACCGGTACTCGAGTTGCGGGCGTCCCGGGCTGCCGTAGCGGGGGCGTCGCTCGGCGCGACCGCTGTCGGCGAGGTGCTCGAGGTAGCGTCGTGCGGTCACGCGGGACATGTCGCCGAGTGCAGCGATCTCCGTCGCGGACATCCCTCCGTCGGCTGCCCGCAGGAGATCGGCGACCGCGGTGAGTGTGTCCTCCGAGAGGCCTTTGGCGAGACTCGGACCCGCGGGCGCGGGCCGCAACGTGGCGAGTGTCAGGTCGACCTCGCGCTGCGTCGTGACGGATCCCGTCTCGGACAACGACCGACGGAACGACTCGTAGGCGCGCAGCTTCTCGGCGAATGCCGGGAAGGAGAACGGCTTGATGAGATACTGCACGATCCCCGCGGAGATCGCGGCGCGCACCACGGACAGCTCGCGGGCCGCGGTGATCGCGATCACGTCGACCTCGAAGCCGGCGGAACGGAGATGCCGACACAGGTCGATCCCGTGCACGTCCGGCAGATTCATGTCGAGGAGGACGAGGTCGATGCTCGCATCGGCGCGCAGAGCCGCGAGGGCCTCGGCGCCCGTTCCGGCCACAGCCGCCGTCTCGAATCCGTCGAGACGCCTGACGTACTCGGCGTGGGCGGCCTGCGCCACCGGCTCGTCCTCGACGACCAGCACGCGTGTGACCCGCTCGCTCCCCGTCATGGCATGCCCCCGTCCGTGGCCGCGTCGTTGGTCTCTCGAACGGCGACGGCGTGAGGCAGGACCACCGTGAACTCCGATCGGGGTTCTCGTGTCACCTCGATGCTGCCGCCGAGTCGTGCGACCGTCTGACGGACGAGGGCGAGGCCGTAGCCCCGACCGAGTTCGCCCTGCGCCTTCGTCGAGAACCCCCGTTCGAAGGCCTGATCGATCTCGCCGTCGGCGAGCCCGCTCCCCGAATCGGACACGTGCAGGACGAGCGGGACGAGCGTGTCGATCGAGTCACCGGATGAGCCGGTGTCGCGATCCAGATCGTCGTCGTCGAGGCCGAGGTAGACCTCCACCCACGGCTCGTCGCCACCGGCCGCATCGAGGGCGTTGTCGACGAGGTTGCCGAGGATGGTCACGATGTCGGAAGGATCCACGCGAACCCGACCGAGCCTCGGATCCGTGTCCAGATGAAGGTCGATTCCCCGTTCGGTCGCCTCCGTCGTCTTCCCGAGGAGGAGCGCCGAGATCACCGGTTCCCTCACGGCCCCCGTGACGCGGTCGGCGAGTCGCTGGCTCGCACCCAGCTGCCCCTCGGCGAATTCGAGGGCATCGCCGGCCCTGCCGAGTTCGATGAGCGACACGATGGTGTGCAGCCGGTTCGAGAACTCGTGGGTCTGCGACCGCAGTGCTGCCGACAGCGTCTGAGCCGAGCGGAGCTCTCCCGTCAGGACTTCGAGTTCCGTGCGGTCCCTGATGGTGGTCACGGAACCGGCGCCGTCGGTCGTGCCCCCGATGCCCTCACCGGCCGGCTGCTGATTGACGAGGAGGATCCGCTCGTCGGTGAGATACGTCTCGTCCACGGCGACGCGCCCCGTCTCGAGGAGCTCCCGCACGGACGGCGGCAGGTCGAGTTGCGCGAGAGGCACGGGCCGCATCGATCCGGGCGAGCGGGGCAGGCCGAGGAGGGTCGCCGCCTGATCGTTGTACAGCAGGACGCGTTCGCGTCCGTCCGTCACGACCAGGCCCTCACGCACGGACCGCAGGACCGACTCGTAGTACGCGAACATGCTCGCGAGTTCCTCCGGCCCCCGACCTCCGGTCACCCTCCGCAGATAACGGCTGAGGGCGAACGACCCCACGGCTCCGAGTGCTGCCATGGCGAGGGCAGCGGCGGCGGCCACGGGGAGGACCTGCTCGAAGGAGCGATCGATGTTCGTGAGCGTGACGCCGGCGGACACGAGGGCGACGACGCGTCCCTCGTCGTCCTCGATCGGCGCGACCGTTCGGACCGACGGCCCGAGGGTCCCGGCGTACGTCTCGCTGAAGGTCTCGCCGTCGAGAGCGCGCTCGATACTGCCGATGAACGGTCGACCGATCTCGTCGGGGTCACGATGCGTGTACCGCGTTCGGTCGGTTGCCATGATCGTGACGAAGTCGACGCCCGTGTCGCGCATGAGCTCCACGGCGTACGGCTGCAGTCGCTCACTCGGCGACGCATCGTCCAGGGCCTCGAGCACGAAAGGGTTGTCCGCGACGCCGAGCGCGACGGAACGGCTCGTCGCTGTCGCGTCCCTCTCGGCGTCAGCCCGAGCCTGGAACCACCACAGGGTGAGGCCCGCCGCGATCAACACGACGATGCCGACGAGCTGCAGCGCGAAGAGCCGCTTCGCTATCGTCGTCCGCCGCAGGATCCGCACGGCCCCATCATCGCACCGAGCGCCGACAGGGCCGCAGCCGTGTCGACGAACCTTCCCGCGACCATTACGACCACAAGCTCCCGTTCGACGACGCCGGGTCGGAGGATTGCCGACATCGTCAGGCCGCACACAGAGGTGCGGCGGAAGGAGCGCCGCAGCTCATGTCACAGAAGCTCATCCCTCACGGCTCCGCATCCGACGCCGCCGGGCGCTCGCCGCGGAAGAAGGCCGATCGCACGCACTGGCTGTACATCGCCGTCATCCTGGCCGTTCTGGCCGGCGTGATCGTGGGACTCGCCGCCCCCGCCTTCGCGGTCGGTCTGAAGCCGATCGGCGAGGGGTTCGTCTCCCTCATCCGCATGATGATCGCGCCCGTCATCTTCTGCACGATCGTCATCGGGGTCGGGTCCATCGCGAAGGCTGCGACCGTCGGCAAGGTGGGAGGGCTCGCGCTCCTCTACTTCATGGTGATGTCGACGTTCGCCCTCGGCATCGGTCTCGTGGTCGGAAACCTCATCCAGCCGGGAACCGGCCTCGACGTGTCCGGTCTGCAGTACGACGGCGCCGGAACGGAGGAGGCGAAGACGACCACGGAGTTCATCCTCGGCATCATCCCGACGACGCTCGTCTCGCCTCTCGTCGGGGAGAATGTGCTGCAGGTGCTCTTCGTCGCACTCCTCGTGGGCTTCGGCATCCAGAAGCTGGGTGCGAAGGGCGCCCCGATCCTCGAGGCCGTGAAGTCGTTCCAGCTGCTCGTCTTCCGCATCCTGTACATGATCATGTGGGTCGCGCCGGTCGGTGCCTTCGGTGCGATCGCGGCCGTGACAGGCTCGGCGGGCGTCGACGCCCTCATCAGCCTCGGCTCGCTCATGCTCGCCTTCTACATCACCTGCATCCTCTTCATCGTCGTCGTGCTCGGCACGATTCTCTTCACGGTCAGCCGCGTCAACATCTTCAGCCTCATGAAGTACCTCGGCCGCGAGTACCTCCTCATCGTCGGCACCTCATCGTCCGAGGCCGCGCTTCCGCGACTCATCGCCAAGATGGAGCACGTGGGCGTCTCGAAGCCTGTCGTCGGAATCACAGTGCCCACCGGCTACTCGTTCAACCTCGACGGCACGGCCATCTACCTCACCATGGCGTCGATCTTCATCGCCGACGTCCTCGGCGTGCAGATGAACATCGGCGAGCAGATCGCCCTCCTCGCCTTCATGATCATCGCGTCGAAGGGCGCGGCCGGTGTCACGGGTGCGGGCCTCGCGACCCTCGCGGGCGGTCTGCAGGCCAACCGTCCGGACCTCGTCGACGGTGTCGGCCTCATCGTCGGCATCGACCGCTTCATGTCGGAGGCTCGCGCTCTGACGAACTTCACCGGCAACGCGGTCGCCACCGTGCTCGTGGGAACCTGGACGAAGCAGCTCGACCGTGAGCAGATCACCGAGGTGCTGTCGGGTCGCCGCCCGTTCGACGAGGCGACGATGGCCACTGACGACCACGGCCCGTCGGTCCCCGCGGAGGACGCGTCCGCCGCCGAGCTCGCGGAGCAGCCGACCCTGTCCCGCTGATCGCCCGCGAGGGCTGCAGAACCGTCCCGAGGGCGCCAGGTGTACCTGGCGCCCTCGCTCGGGTGTAGCCCTTTCGGTGGGGAGGTCAGGGGATGAGGGGGAGCGGGGTGGTCGGCGGGCGGGATTCGGACGCGTCGATCGCCTCCGGGGCGGCTTCGGGCGTGACGGCGGGGGCGCGGATCGCGAAGAACGGCAGCGTGATGTTGCAGAGCGGGCCGATGAGGAGGGCGAAGGCCACCGTGCCGAGTCCCACGTTGCCGCCGAGGATCCAGCCCGTCACGAGAACGGTGATCTCCACGGAGGTCCGCGCGATCCAGATGGGCACACCGAAGCGCTTGTTGATTCCGGTCATGAGGCCGTCACGTGGACCCGGCCCCATGCGCGCGCCGATGTAGAGTCCGCTCGCGACCGCGAGGAGCACGAGACCGGCCGCGAACATCAGGATCTGCGCCCACAATTCCGTCATCGGCGGGACGAGCCAGAGGCCGAGCTCGATCGACGGGCCGATGATGAGGATGTTCAGGATCGTCCCCACCCCGGGCCGCTGGCGGAGCGGGATCCAGAGCAGGAGGACGAGCACTCCGACGATGTTCGTGAGGATCCCGATGCCGAGTCCCGTGTGGATCGACAGGCCCTGCGAGAGCACCGTCCACGGGTCGACCCCGAGGACGGCACGGATCATGAGCGCGTCGGCCACCCCGTAGAGGACGAGGCCGATGAGCAGTTGAGAGATCCGTCGGAGCATGATGAGTATCCAATTGTGTTTTTGGCCTTGGATCAAGATGCCAATCCCACTATGGTGGCCGCATGGTCGATGTCCACATCACGGCGCGTGCGCTGTCCTCGCTCCTCGGGGACTGGCGTGGATCCGACGCCGCCTACCGCAGCCTCGCGGATCGCGTGCGGCTCCTCATCCTCGACGGCCGCGTCCCCACCGATACGAGGCTCCCCGCCGAACGGGACCTCGCCGAGCGCCTCGGCCTCTCCCGCACCACGGTGACGGCGGCGTATCGCGAGCTCCGCGAGAGCGGCTACCTCGAGAGCCTGCGCGGTTCGGGAAGCATCGCGCGGCTTCCGGGGGCCGAACCCGATGTGGTTCCGGTCCGCGAGCAGGGCGCTCTCGACTTCAGCAAGGCCTCCATGCCCGCGTCGGCCCTCGTCGCCGACGCCTCGGTGGCCGCGGCCGCACGCCTTCCGCGCTATCTCACCGAGTTCGACTACGACCCGGTCGGCCTCCCCGAGCTGAGGCGTGCCCTCGCCGATCGGTACAGCGAGGCGGGACTGCCGACATCGCCGGACGAGATCATGGTGACGCTCGGCGCCCAGCACGCGATCGGCCTCCTCGCCCGCACGATGGTCTCGCGCGGCGACCGCGCACTCCTCGAGATGCCGAGCTACCCGCACGCGCACGACGCCCTGCGTGCCGTGGGCGCGCGGCTCGTGCCGGTGACGGTCTCGAGCGAGCAGGGGTGGGACGACGCCGAGGTGACGCAGGCCTTCGAGCGCACCAACCCGGTGCTGGCCTATCTGATGCCCGACTTCCACAACCCCACGGGCGCGTCGATGTCGCCGACGACCCGGGCGGCGGTCCGGCGGGCGGCAGCACGGACGGGGACGATCCTCGTGATCGACGAGACCACCGCCGACCTGTCGATCGATCGGGCTGAGCCGCATCGGCCGTTCGCCGCCGACAACGCGGAGGGTGCGCGCATCATCACGATCGGCTCGCTGGGCAAGACCGTCTGGGGCGGTCTGCGGATCGGGTGGATTCGCGCCGACCGCCAGACCATCCGGAAGCTCGTCGTCGCCCGCTCGATCGGCGACCTCGGCACCCCCATCCTCGAGCAGCTCGTGAGCATCGAGCTGCTCCCTCGGCTCGACGACATCATCGACCTGCGTCGTGCGCAGCTCGCGGGCACGCGCTTCCGTGTCGAGAGGCTCTTGGCCGAGCACTTCCCGCGATGGGAGGTGCCCCGCGTCCACGGCGGGTTGGCGCTCTGGGTGGGGATCGGCGCGCCTCTGAGCTCGCAACTGGCTCTCGCTGCCCGTTCGCAGGGGCTCGTGATCGCGGCCGGACCGCGGTTCGGCATCGACGGAGCCTTCGAGCGATTCCTGCGCATCCCCATCACGTACTCGGTACCCGAGACGGAGCGCGGCATCGAGGCGCTGCAGCGCGCATGGGCCTCGCTCGTGCGTGATCCGGTCCCAGCGATGCCCGACCTCGCCTCCGTGGTCTGAGAAACCCGGCTCGCCGTCGTGCCGGGGTGTCGCATCCTGACGGTGTGACCGACCCGCCGCCCGCATGGCGCGTGCACTCGGTCGACGCCCTCTTTCGGGTTGTCGCAGTGGGATAGTGCGACGGGTCCGGTACCCGCAGGATGTGAGGGCTCGGGGCGACGAGGAGTACGCGCGCGGCCGGTCGGGCGGAGGCGGCGCTGTGGGAGAATCAGGAAGCGCGGCCCGAGCGTCGCGCACGCCGGCGAACATGGGTCGGCGGACACGCACCACCGTTGTCGTCGCCGGCGCGAGACCGCCGGACGGCCCAGCCGTATCGAGGGATCCCCGTGCACATCCTTGCCGTCCTGAGCATGAAGAATCGTGCGCTCATCGCGCTCGTCACCATCGTCGCGGCGGTGTTCGGCGGGATCGCCCTCACGAGCCTCAAGCAGGAGCTCGCGCCGAGCGTGGAGTTCCCGCAGCTCGCTGTCGTGACGTCCTACCCCGGCGCGTCACCTGCCGTCGTCGAGGAGGACGTCTCGACACCGATCGAGACGGCGGTCCAGGGCATCGCGGGCGTCGAGTCGACGACGGCGACGTCGAGCACCAACCTCAGCCTCGTGTCCGTCACGTTCGCGTACGGGACGGACCTCGCCACCGCCGAGCAGAAGGTGACGCTCGCGATCAACCGCCTCTCGTCGTCCCTTCCGGACGACGTGGACCCGCAGACCGTCACGGGCGGACTCGACGACTTCCCCGTCATCCGGATCGCCGCCACGGGCGGTGGTTCGACCGATGAGCTCTCCGCAGCGATCAACACCTCCGTGCTCGCGGACATCCGCGAGCTCGACGGCGTCCGCGACGCGTCTCTCTCCGGCGAGACCGGGCAGCGCGTCACGATCGTGCCCGATCAGGCGGCTCTCGCCGCGGCTGGCCTCACCCAGCAGGCGATCTCGGACGCGCTCGACCAGAACGGCGTCCTCATCCCGGCCGGTGAGATCACCGAGGACGGGCGCACGTTCGCCGTGCAGGCGGGGTCGCGCCTCGCGAGCGTCGACGACGTCGCCGGCATCCCGCTCGTCGGGCAGGTCTCGGCGGGTGAGCCGCTGACGATCGGCGACGTCGCGAGTGTCGACCTCACGGACAACCCCGTCACGTCGCTGTCCCGCGTCGACGGCGAGGACGCGCTCACGATCGCCGTCACGAAGCTCCCCGATGCGAACACCGTCGACGTCTCGAAGGCCGTGATCGCGATCATCCCGGACCTCGAGGATGCGCTCGGAGACGACGCGACCCTGACCGTGGTCTTCGATCAGGCGCCCTACATCCAGCAGTCGATCGAGGCTCTCGCGACGGAGGGTCTGCTCGGGCTGGGCTTCGCCGTCATCGTCATCCTCGTGTTCCTGCTCTCGGTGCGCGCGACGATCGTGACGGCCATCTCGATCCCGACGTCGGTGCTCATCACCTTCATCGGTATGCAGGCGACGGGATACACGCTCAACATCATCACGCTCGGCGCGCTCACGATCGCGATCGGCCGTGTGGTCGACGACTCGATCGTCGTCATCGAGAACATCAAGCGGCATCTCGCTCTCGTGGGGCGCGAGAGCGGCACGGAGGGTCGCACCACCGCGATCCTGAGCGGCGTCCGAGAGGTGGCCGGAGCCATCACGGCGTCGACGATCACGACCGTCGCGGTGTTCCTCCCGCTCGCGTTCGTCGGTGACATCTCGGGGGAGCTGTTCCGGCCGTTCGCCCTCACCGTCACGATCGCGCTCCTCGCGTCGCTCCTCGTGGCTCTCACGATCGTCCCCGTGCTCGCCTACTGGTTCCTCCGGGCACCGAAGCCGAAGAAGGTCGCCGTTCCTGCCGCCGTCTCACCGGAGCCTGCGGATCACGTGGATCCAGCGGATCACGCGGAGGCCGCGGATCAGACCGTGTCGTCCCACACGACCGAGCCCGAAGGTGCGGAGATCGAGTCCGAACGCTCCCGGCCCGTGCCCGACACCGCCGCCGACACCGCCGCCGACACCGACACGAGCCTCGCCGATGCCGGGCCGGTCGACGCCTTCCCCGACGAGGAGGACCCGGACGACACCGAACCGCAGGTCGCCCCGAATGCCCGCCCATCCCTTCCCTCGGGTGTCGCCGCGGCTCCCGCGATCGTGGAACCGGGATGGATCGTCGATGCCCGTCGCCCGGAGAGCCACGAAGCGGGTGTCTCGTCCGAGACCACCGCCGAGTCGGCCGTCGAACCGGACGCCGAGTCGGGCACTGAGCCGGACGCTGACTCGCCCGTCGAGCCGGATAGTGACGCGCCCGATGAGACCATTGCCGGACAGGAAGCGGAGCCGGAGCCTGAACCCGCACCAGAGCCTGAACCCGCACCGGAGCCGGAACCCGCACCGGAGCCGCAGCCCGCTCTCGTCGCCGCCGCGGCCGAGATCCCCTCGCGCCGCGCGCGTCGAGAGCGCGCCGTCGTCGACGACGACGTGGAGCACCCCACCGTGTTGCAGCGCGCCTACCTTCCGGTCATCCGGTGGACGCTCAAGCACTCCGTCGTCACGCTCGTCCTCGCTCTCCTCGTCCTCGTGGGCACCGGCTTCGCCGTGCCGTTCATGAAGACGAACTTCCTCGGCGGATCGGGGCAGAACACGTTCAGCGTCACCCAGACGCTCCCGGTCGGGACGAGCCTCGAGGAGCTCGACGCCGCGTCGACCGACGTCGAGAGGACCCTCATCGACACCACGGGCGTCGACACGGTCCAGGTCTCGATCGGCTCGTCCGGGAGCGGCGTCCAGGCGCTCTTCGGCGGTGGGGGAGAGGGCACGATCACCTACTCCGTCACGACGGACGAGGACGCCGACCAGGACGCGCTGCAGGCGGACGTGCGGGACGAGCTCGCCGCCCTCGATGACGTCGGGGAGATCAGCGTGCAGGTCTCGAGCGGTTTCGGCGGTTCGAGCGACATCGAGGTGGAGATCACCGCCCCCAATCAGGACGCGCTCCAGACGGCGACCGACGACATCGTCGACGCCGTCAGCGGCCTCGACATGGTCTCGGAGGTCACCGACAATCTGAGTGAGTCGCGCCCCTACATCGAGGTCGCTGTCGACCGCGAGGCCGCAGCGGCCGCAGGGTACTCCGAGGTCGCGCTCGGCGCGATCGTCTCGGGTGCGATGCAGCCGCAGACCGTGGGCAGCATCGTCATCGATGAGACGACGCTCTCGATCTACATCGCGAGCGAGGACCCGCCCACGACCCGCGACGAGCTCGCGGCGCTCGAGATCCCGACGCCCACCGGCATCGTGGCCCTCGACACGCTCGCGACCATCGAGCAGGTCGATGGGCCGGCGACGATCACGACGGTGTCCGGCCTGCGCTCGTCCACGGTGAGCGTCACCCCGTCGAGCGACGACGTGGGCACGGCGAGTTCTCTCGTGCAGCAGGCCGTCGACGAGGCAGATCTCACGGGTGGCGCCTCCGCGAGCCTCGGTGGAGTGGCGTCAGACCAGTCGAGCGCGTTCCAGCAGCTGGGCCTCGCGCTTCTCGCGGCCGTCCTCATCGTCTACATCGTCATGGTGGCCACCTTCCGCTCGCTGCGGCAGCCGCTGCTCCTCCTCGTCTCGGTGCCCTTCGCGGCCACCGGTGCGATCGGGCTGCAGGTGCTGACGGGAGTGCCGCTCGGCGTGCCGTCGCTCATCGGGGTGCTCATGCTCATCGGCATCGTGGTCACGAACGCGATCGTGCTCGTCGACCTCGTGAACCAGTACAGGCGTCGAGGCATGAGCGTCCCGGATGCGGTGGAACACGGTTCCGTCCGCCGACTGCGCCCGATCCTGATGACGGCGTTCGCGACGATCTTCGCGCTCGTCCCCATGGCGCTCGGTATCACGGGGCACGGCGGGTTCATCTCGCAGCCGCTCGCGATCGTCGTGATCGGAGGCCTCGTGTCGTCCACCATCCTGACGCTCATCGTGCTGCCGAGTCTCTACAACCTGGTCGAGGGAGCGAAGGACAGGCGGCGCGCCCGCCGTGAGGCGAAGGCGGCACGCGCCGCCTGACCGCGCCGCGGCGACCTCCACTCGCGACCGCGTGGGCACTCCGGACTCCGGGTGTCCGCGCGGTCTCGTCGTCGTGGGCGGGTTGTTCACGTTCTGCACATCTGCCGTCCATCGACACACCGAGGACGGCGTCGGAGCATGGGTGGACTCGGCGGAGACGCCGCACCCACGACCCGAGAGGTGTCCAGATGTCCCGTCCCATCCGAGTTCTCTCGCTCTATGAAGGCTTCTTCGCCGGAGGAGCGCGCATCCTCCATTCCGACCTGGTCGCGGGGCTCCATGCCTCGGGGCGCCAGGAGCACGCCGTGCTGTCGATCGCCTCGGCGGCGGTCCGTGAATCGACGGTCCAGTCGATGGACGAGGACCCCCGCTACCGACGGCTGGTGTCCGCCGGTGTGGGCATGACGACCCTCGGGAGGATGGCCGGAGTCCACCCTCCCGAGAGGGCGTCCTTCACGGACGCCGAGCTGCGGATCGCGGCGGACGCCGTGCGCTCCGCCGACGTCGTGCTGTCTCTCAAGGAACAGCCGATCGGCCTTCTGCTCGCCCTCCGCGACCGTGACATGATGCCGGACGTCCCCGTGGCGGCCTGCCTCCACCGCTCCGACCCGCTGCACTCCGGCCCGGCCCTGGGATGGCTCGTGGAAGGCGCGGCGACGGGCCTCGTGACGGCCACGGTCTCGTGCGCCGCATCGACGAGCGACGCCTACGCGCGCGTCGGCGTGGCAGCCGGCAACCGCTCGGTGATCGCGAACGGCATCGACACCGCGCGCTTCCGACCGGGGAACATCGAGGAGGACCGTCTGACCCGTGAACGTCTCGGCATCCCGGCGGGCGCGCCCGTCGTGGTCTACGCCGCGCGCTTCGACGCGATGAAGGACCCGGGGCTCTTCCTCCGAGCCGTGGCTGCTCACGCCGTGCGACGGCCCGACTGCCACTACGTGCTGTGCGGTGCCGGGATGACGTGGGACAACGAGGCGTTCGCCGCCCTGGCCCGGGAATCGTCGGTCGTGCCGTCCGCACGCGTGCATCCGATGGGGATCGTCGACGACATGCCGGCGCTCTACCGGATCGCCGACATCGTCGCCCTGACGAGCGCGTTCGGGGAGGCCTCGCCCCTGTGCCTGATCGAGGGGGCGGCGTGCGGGGCGACGCCGGTCACGACCGACGTCGGTGACGCGGCCGCCCGTGTCGAGGGCATCGGGGTGGTCACGTCCCACGACGCTTCGGACATCGCGTCGTCGTGGTGCGACGTCCTCGGTCGACGCGGCGAACTGCGTGCCGCCGCTCTCGCAGCCCGCGGACGGTTCGGCCGGGAGCGGATGATCGACGGCTATCGCATGGTCGTCGAGGACCTCGCGTCCGTGCGGACGGCGGAGGACGTCTCGCTCGCCGGGTAGCCTGGGCGGGGAGGTGCCGCGTGACGACAGCACAGCGTTCGAGCGACGTGTCGCACGTCCACGCTCTTGTTCTCGTCTTCGTCGGCGGAGCCGTCGGCACCGGTGTCCGTGAGGCGTTCGCGCTGTCTTTCCCGACATCGGCAGGCGGCTTCCCGACCGCGATCCTCCTCATCAACGTCGTGGGCGCCTTCGTGCTCGGCGTCCTTCTCGAGACGCTCTCTCGCCGAGGGCCGGACGAGGGCAGGGCTCGCCGCGTCCGCTTGCTTCTCGGCACGGGGGTGCTCGGTGGCTTCACGACCTACAGCGCCTTCGCCGCCGATGCGGCCCTGCTCCTGCAGAGCGTTCCGGCTGTGGCCGTGCTCTACGTCGCTGCGACACTCGTCGCCGGGCTCCTCGCCTCGATCGCCGGTGTCGCCGTGGGCGGCGCACTGCATCGTCGAATCGAACGCGGGAGGGGAGGCGCATGATCGAACCCTGGTTGTTCGTGGCGATCTGCGTGGCCGGCGGGCTCGGGGCAGCCCTGCGGTACTCGGTCGACGCGGCCATCACGCCGCGGCTCGGCGGGTCCTTCCCCCTGGCGACAGCCGTCATCAATGTCTCGGGCTCCTTCGGGCTCGGTCTCCTGGTCGGCGCGGCGGCGTCGGCCGGAATCCCGGCCGAATGGCTACTCGTCGGCGGCGGAGGCCTGATGGGCGGCTACACGACGTTCAGCACGGCCAGCCTCGAGGCGGTGCGACTGGCGCAGAAGGGACGGTATCTGCCGGCCATCGCGTACGTGCTCGGCGTCGTGGTGCTCGCTGTCGCCTCCGCGTCGCTCGGCATCGCCGTCGGCTCGGCCCTCTGACACCGCGCCTCCAGCGGTGCGTCAGGGCGTCGAGAGCCCCGCGAAGAGCGCGACGAGCAGACGTTCGGCGAGGGTGCGAGGCGCAGCCTCGATGAGGGCCATGACGGGCGCGAGCCGTGGCGGGAGGGGCGCGTCCCCGCCGAGGCCCAGGGCCGCGAGGAGCGCATCGGCCGTCGCGGCGTCGAGGGTGGGCCCCGCGAACACGTCGGCGGGAAGTGATCCGAGCGCATCCGCGGCAGAAGCCGGCCCCACCCCTCGCACCAGGTCAGCCGCCTCGGCGAGAGTCCCCGCGAGGTCCGGCAGCACCGACTCCGTCACGGGCGTCACCGTCAGGTGGGTGGTGGAGGGCAGGCGCGAGCCGTTCGACTGGACGTACGAGGGCTGCGGCTGCAGGACCCATCCGAGGTCGCGCGCCTCGTCCGCCCAGTGGTGAGGATCGACGCGCCGATCCGCGGCGACGGACTCGTCGGTCGCCACCGCGAGGAGCGGTCCTGTCGGTCTGCCGACCACGCGGAGTCCCTCGATCCCCTCGATCAGGTGGACGAGTGATCCGGTGGCTCGGCGGCATCGTTCCGCGAGCCGGGCGAAGCCGTCCGGACCGAGTCGCTGCGTGATCGCCCAGGTCGCCGCGAGCGGAGCGGCCGAGCGGGAGCCCAGCATCGTGGGGTTCACGACCGGGTACCCGGGCCAGTCCGTCGTCGCGAAGAACTGTGCGGCCTGCCGGTCCCTGCCGCGGTGCAGGAGGATGGACGCGCCCTTCGGGGCGTAGCCGTACTTATGGGCGTCGGCCGAGATGCTCGTGACACCGGGGACGCGGAAGTCCCACGGCGCCACCTCGTGGCCCCACCAGGGCAGGACCCACCCGCCGATACAGGCATCGACGTGACAGGGGAGGCCGTGATCGGTGGCGATGCGTGCCACGTCAGTGACCGGATCCATCGCGGCGAACGGATAGGACGGCGCGGACACGACGACGAGCGCGGTGCGATCGTCGATGGCGTCGGCGATCGCGTCGGCCGAGACGACCCCGTCCGGACCCACGGGAACCCGCACGAGCTCGAGCCCGAAATAGTGCGCCGCCTTCCCGAACGCCGCGTGCACTGTGCTCGGCGCGACGATCGTGGGCGTTCCGGCGTGCCTGCCCGCTGCGTTCCGCAGGTCCCGTGCGGTCTTGACGGCCAGGAGACAGCTCTCGGTGCCGCCCGAGGTGACGGACCCCACGACGTCGTCGTCGCCGTGCAGCATCGTCCGCGCGAAGCCGACGACGTCCCGTTCCATCGAGGCGATGGACGGGAAGGTCGTCGGATCGAGGGCATTGAGCGACTGCACGGCCGCCGCCGCCTCGCGGGCGAGCGCGTCGAGTTCCGCGAGACCCGAGTCGTACACGTACGACAGCACGTGTCCACCGTGGGTCGGCGCATCGGAGCGCCGCAGATCCGTGAGCTTCTCGAGGACGGCGCGCGATCGCTCGTCGAGCTCGTGGTTCATCGCGCGCTCTCGTGAGGTTCGACCGTTTCGAGCTCGCCGTCGATATCGGCTCGGCGCAACGGGTAGCTGCGCAAGGTCAGGAGACTCAGCGCCACGAGGGCGGCCGGCACGATGCTGAAGGCCACGACGATGCCCGTGATCGCGGTCGCCGGCTGGTCGACGACCATGTCAGCGGTCGACTCCGCGTACCCCGTCGCGGCGAGCACCACGGTCAGGAGGATCGCGCCGAACCCCATGCCCGCCGTCTCGCCGGCGGTCCAGAGACCGCCGATCACGCCGGCATGCCCGGAACCGTGGCGACGCGCGTCGTCCGAGATGACATCGGGCAGCATCGCGAGGGGGAGCGCCTGCATCCCGGCGTACGCAGCGCCTGCGAGCGCGATCGGGGCGTACACCCACGGTCCCGGCTCCCAGAGCAGCCCGAGCAGAAGGAGCGCCGCGACGGTGAAACCGGTGCTCGCGAGCACGAACGCACGTTCCTTGCCGATCCGGCGGGCCAACCGGCCCCAGGCGGGCGCGAGGAGCACAGCCGGCGCGATGAGCGCAACGAACAGCAGGGTGACGGCGAGCTCGGAGCGGAGCACCCACGTGGCCACGAACTGCGCCCCTGCGAGCATGAGGCCCGTCGCGAGCCCTTGCAGCATGAACGTCGCGAGCAGGGAGCGGAAGGCGCGGCTCCGCCGCAGGGCGTCGATGCCGCCGGAGTAGTTCTGGGCGAGGGACGCCGTGGCCCGCACGCTCGCCCGGGGGATGTCCGTCGGGGCCACCCGCGAGGCCACGAACATTCCCACTCCGATCAGGACCCCGGCGACGGCGCCCATCAGGAGATACCCGGAGCCCTGATCGTCCGGGAGGGCTCGGAGAGCCGGCCCACCGGCGCCGAAGAGGAGGATCGCCACGGCCAGGACGACGACACGCCAGGTGAGCAGGCGCGTGCGTTCGTCGTACCGCTTCACGAGCTCGGCCGGCAGCGCCACGTATGCGACCTGGAACAGGCTGAACGCCGTCGCCGTGAGCAGGAACGCCACGAGCACCCATGCGCCGCTCGCGAGCGGGCCGAGACTCGCCGGCGCGGCGAACGTCACGGCGAACAGGATGGGGAGGGAGATGGCGCCCCACACCATGTAGCGGCGACGCGAACCGGTACGAGCGAGGCTCTGGTCGCTCCGAGCGCCGATGATGGGATCGATCAGGACGTCCCACACCTTCACGACCGTGACGATCGCGCCGGCGGCGAGGGCCGCGACGCCGAGGGTGTCGGTGAGGAAGTAGACGAGCACGAGGCCCGGAAGCGTCGCGAAGCCTCCGGTTGCGAGGGAGCCGGCGGCGTAGGCCGCGACCGTGCGGCGCTCCAGCGTCCGCGACAGGGCATCCATGGCCCGATCCTAGTCCCGGGGTGCCGCCGATTCCCCGTCGTCGGCGGACGCGAGGGCGGCGGTGATGCGCTCGAGACCGAACCGCCACGCGTCCTCGAGGTCTCCGCCGAGACGGAAGCTGCCGCCCAGTTCCATCGTGATGAATCCCGCGGTCCAAGCCGTGAGTGTGCGCGCTGCCTCGAGCGCGCGGGTGTCGCCGACGAGGTCGCGCGAGACGCGCAGGATCGATGCCGACGCCGCGACCCGGAACGGATCGCCGGCCACCGGGGTGCCGGGGCTCGGTGTCATGACGAGTTGGAACGCCGCCGGTCGACGGTGTCCGAACGCGCGCATCGTATTCGCGAGGTCGGCCGGCCCTTCGGCGTCCGCGGTGAGGCGGCCGACCTCCGTGAGCGTCGCCTCGGCGACGAGCTGAATGAGTCGCTCGCGGTTCTCCACGCGCTTGTACAGCGACGGTGGGCGTACTCCGACGCGGTCGGCCACGGCCTGCATCGTCACGCCCACGAGTCCCGTCTCCTCCAGCAGATCGGAGGCGGCGGTGACGATCGCGTCGAGGGAGGTCCGTTCGGGGGTGGGCATGCTCCGAGTATAGCTATTGACAATAGCCATGATGGCTACGTATCGTAGCCATCATGGAACTCGCCCCCTCCCTCCACCGTCTCGGCGACGACATCGTCGCCGCCTACCTCGTCGATACCGCCGAGGGTGTCACCGTCATCGACGCCGGCCTCCCCGGCCACTTCCGCGACCTCGTCGCCGAGCTGCGCACGATGGGCAGGTCGCTCGACGACGTGCGCGGGGTGATCCTCACGCACGGAGACTCCGACCACATCGGGTTCGCCGAGCGGCTCCGTCGCGATCACGGCGTACCCGTCTTCGTGCACCCGGCGGACGCCGGGCGCGCGAAGGGTGGGCCTCAGCCGAAGAACGCTCGACAGGCCCTACGCCTCGGACCCGTCCTCCGTTTCCTCGTCTCCACGATCCGCTCCGGCGGACTGCGTTCGACGCCGCTTCGGGAGACCGTCGATGTACGAGACGGCGACGTCCTCGATCTGCCGGGATCGCCGCGGATCATCGGGATGCCGGGCCATTCACCCGGCAGCGTCGCCGTGCGCGTCCCTGCCGTCGACGCCGTGTTCGTGGGCGACGCCCTCACGACGCGGGACGTCCTCACCGGACGCACCGGCCCGCGACCGGCCCCCTTCACGGACGAACCGGCCGAGGCGCTCCAGTCGCTGAAGCACCTCCTGCCGACGGGCGCCCGCTGGGTCCTGCCCGGTCACGGGGCGCCCTGGAGCGGAGGCGTCGGCGAGGCCGTACGCGCTGTCGAGGCGACGGCGGCCGACTGACCGAAGGACGACAGGCTTACTACCTGGACGCCTGCAACCAGGGGCGGATGAGCCGCGTCACCGCCGGGAGCACCCAGAAGGTCATGATCGGAGTGAGCACGAGCGTGGTGATGAGGACGCGCCAGAGAACTGCGACGTCCTCCCACCAGGGCAGGAAGAGCACGAGCAGGCTGAAGGCGAGATTCACGGGAAAGAATCCCAGCCAGATGCTCACCGCCTGCTTCCAGCGCGGCGGCACCGATGGCACGGTCGATACGGCGCCCGTCGGGGGCGTCGCCGTCGACCCGGTGTCCGGGGCGCCCACCTCCACCGTGCGGCCCACCGGCTGATCGAACCAGCCCTCGATCCCGGTGCGTCTCTCCACGCGGGACTCCGTCGCGAAGTCGCGGCCTGTACTCAGCCACCACTGCCGCTCGGGGGAGCCCTCCCAGGCGGTGAGCGTCGACTCGTCCGTGAACCGGTAGAGCATGTGCCACGTCCAGGAGTCGTCCCCCGCCCGTACCCATCCGGACCCGAGAAAACCCGGATGCTTGTTCGCGAGCTGGATGCCCGCCTGGACCCATGCGGTGGCCTCGGTGATGCGAGCGGGATCCACCGCGCGCTCGATCGAGACCGTGATCGGTTGTGCCATGCATCCAGCATCGTGCACGGACGTTTCCGCTCGGTAACGGGTCGAGCGGGTGGACCGTGTCCGGCGTGTCGAGTGTCGCCCGGGAGGCCGGCGAACCGTGCCGTTTCGGCGCGGCGCGCGCGGGGCCATACTCTGGGTTCATGACAGACGACGATGTCGATATCCGGGTTGAGGGCCGGCTCGGCCACATCACGCTCGACCGGCCGGAGAGACTCAACGCACTCACCCCCGGGATCCTCACCCGTATCTCCAATGCGCTCGCCTCGTGGCGCGACCGCGACGACGTCGAGACGGTCCTCATCGACGGAGCGGGGGACCGCGGTTTCTGCGCGGGTGGAGACGTACGGATGATCACCGAGGCCGGGCCGCAGGAGGCGCGGAGGTTCTGGGAACTCGAGTACGCGACGATCCTGGAGATCGCCCGCTACGCGAAGCCCGTCGTCGCCGTCATGGACGGCGTCACGATGGGCGGTGGCGTCGGCCTCTCGGGCCACGCGCGTCTTCGCGTCGTCACGGAGCGGTCGCGCGTCGCGATGCCCGAGGTCCGGATCGGTCTCGCTCCCGACGTCGGAGGCGCTCTGCTCCTCGCACGTGCGCCCGGTCTGCTCGGCCTCCACGTGGGCCTCACCGCCGCCACCATGACCGGTGCCGATGCCATCGCAGCGGGCTTCGCCGACTCCTACGTGCCCTCGAGCGATGTGCTGGAGCTCGTGGACGCACTCATCCTGCCCGGTGCCGAGGCCGCGGAGATCGTCGCGCGAGTGGCTCAGACGCCGCCCGAATCCGAGCTCCTCGCCGCACGGGCGTGGATCGACGCGGCGTACGACTCCGGTTCCGTGGGGGACATCCTCGCGGCGCTGCGGGCGCGACCCGAATCGGAGGCAGCGGAGGCTGCGGCCGCCATCGAGACGATGTCGCCGATGTCGCTCGCCGTCACCCTGCGTACCATCGAGCTCGCCGCGCTCGACGACGACCTCGAGCGGGTCCTCCATCGTGATCTCGCCGTATCGACGGCCCTCTTCGCGCGACCCGACTTCGCCGAGGGCGTGAGGGCCCAGGTCGTGGACAAGGACCGTTCGCCGCGATGGTCGCCTGCGCGCATCGGAGACGTCGATGCGGCCGAGGTGGAGGCGATCGCCGCCGCTCGGTGACGTGTCCTGTGCACGAAGAAGCCCCCTCGGTCGACACCGAGGGGGCTTCGTCGTGATGACGCTAGGTCAGGCGCGGCTGCCCTTGCGTCCCGTGAGGGCACCGTAGATCAGCAGCACGATGATCGCGCCACCGATCGCGAGGAGCCAGGTACCGAGGTCGAAGAACTCTTCGAGGCCGCGGCCGAAGAGCAGGCTGCCGATGAAACCACCGAGCAGCGCGCCAACGACACCGAGGACGAGCGTGATGATCCATCCGCCGCCCTGTCGTCCGGGAAGAATGAGCTTCGCGATCGCACCGGCGATCAGTCCGAGAAGGAGAAATCCGAGGAATCCCATGTGTCACACCTCCATGTAGGTGCGGCGGGCCGTCGTGGGGCACCACCGCGAGCGGCCGAACCTCGACCGCGGCACCAACGTTAGGGGTGGCTGGGAGTGAGCAGGGGGGCCTTGCGGAGTGGGTGAGAACCGAGGTAGTACGCACCCGCGTGCACGGATTCTGCTGATTCCGTGCGGTTTCGGAGCTAATGCTGTAACGTGGGCAGGTCGGTTTCTGGACGGCGCGGGACGTTCTTCCGCGTGCTTCACTGTTTGTCTAGAGGACCGGTTCCCAGCGAAAACGTTGGTGAGATCACATCGAGTGAACGGTCCCCGGCCACTGTCTCCGACAGTACCGTTTGGAACAGTACCGTTTCGAGCAGTTCTGTTCTTCAACGGATCTGTCTCCAACAGTCCTGTTCCCGACAATCAGGCGCGTGGGTATGCGAGCGCGACACCGTCGTGCCGTGAACGCTGTTTAACGCGAGTCACCCAGGAAGGCACCTGATGCCCAAGAACAACAAGCCAGGCGGCGGACGCCCGGCACGCAACTTCGACCCCGCGTACGCCCCGAAGCGCTCGTCCGGGCGACCGGGAAGCCGAAGCCCGAAGCACCGCGGATTCCGCGAGACGGAGCCGGTGGAGAAGAAGGCGAGATGGAACGCCGACGAGCGCGCCACCCGCGCAGGAGAGCGTGAAGCCCGCGGTGGAGACCGTGACGCGCGTGGCGGTCGTGACACCCGAGGCGGAGACCGCTTCTCGCGTGACGAGCGTCCTGCTCGGAACGGCCGTGAGGAGCGTCCTGCTCGTTCGGCTCGTTTCTCGCGCGATGAGCGTCCTGCTCGTTCGGACCGTTTTTCCCGTGACGAGCGTCCCGCTCGTAGTGACCGCTTCTCTCGCGACGAGCGTCCGGCGCGCAACGATCGCGACGACCGTCCCGCTCGGTTCTCCCGTGATGAGCGTCCCGCTCGGACCGATCGGTTCTCCCGTGATGAGCGTCCCGCTCGTTCGGACCGATTCTCCCGTGACGAGCGCTCGGGCCGCGACGCGCGTCCGGCTCGGACCGATCGTTTCTCTCGCGACGACCGTCCTGCCCGCGACGATCGGTTTTCGCGTGATGAGCGTCCTGCGCGCGGTGACCGGGACGACCGTCCCGCCCGGTTCTCGCGTGATGAGCGTCCGGCGCGCGGTGACCGTTTTTCTCGTGATGACCGTCCCTCTCGGAACGACCGAGACGACCGGGACGACCGACCCGCCCGGTTCTCCCGCGATGAGCGCCCGGCGCGCAGCGACCGGTTCTCGCGCGATGACCGTCCGCGCCGCGACGACCGTTCCGGCGGTCCGCGTTCCAGCGGCGGCTTCCCGCCGTCCCGTGACGCGGGGAGCCGGTACACGCCCACGGACGACGTCGTGCTCGAGCGCCTCGAGGCCGACGCCATCCAGGCGAAGGACGTCGAGGGTGTGACCTTCGGGGACCTCGGTCTCGGCGGCAACATCACGCGTGCCCTCGCGGAGCTCGGCGCCGAGAGCCCTTTCCCGATCCAGGCGGCGACGATCCCCGACGTTCTGGCCGGCCGCGACGTGCTCGGGCGAGGGCGTACGGGCAGCGGAAAGACCATCGCGTTCGGTGCGCCGCTCGTCGAGAAGCTCATGGAGAACGGCGGAGGCAAGAAGCGCCAGATGGGCCGCAAGCCCCGCGCCCTCGTCCTCGCTCCCACGCGCGAGCTCGCGTTGCAGATCGACGGCACGATCCAGCCGATCGCGCGGAGCGTCGGTCTGTTCACCACCCAGATCTACGGCGGTGTGCCGCAGGGCCGTCAGGTCGGAGCGCTGCAGCGCGGAGTGGACATCGTGATCGGCACTCCTGGCCGGATCGAGGACCTCATCGAGCAGGGGCGACTCGACCTGTCGGAGGTGGTCGTGACGGTGCTCGACGAGGCAGACCACATGTGCGACCTCGGCTTCCTCGAGCCGGTTCAGCGCATCCTGCGTAAGACGTCGGGCGGCGGGCAGAAGCTCCTCTTCTCGGCCACCCTCGACCGTGGCGTCGCGTCGCTCGTCGACGAGTTCCTGAAGAAGCCGGCCGTCCACGAGGTAGCCGGTGAGGACCAGGCATCGTCGACGATCGATCACCGCGTGCTCGTGATCGAGCACCGCGACAAGGACGAACTCATCGAGCGCCTCGCCAACCGCGATGAGAAGACGCTCATCTTCGCGCGCACTCGTGCGTACGCCGAGCGCCTCACCGATCAGCTCGAGGACGCGGGCATCCTCGCCGTCGCGCTGCACGGTGACCTCAACCAGGCCCGTCGCACCCGCAACCTCGAGAAGCTGACGTCGGGACGTGTGAACGTGCTCGTGGCGACGGATGTCGCGGCGCGAGGAATCCACGTCGACGACATCACCCTCGTCGTACAGGCCGACGCGCCGGACGAGTACAAGACGTACATGCACCGTTCCGGTCGCACCGGTCGCGCCGGGAAGGAGGGCACCGTCGTGACCCTCATCACGCGCAGCCGACAGCGTCGGATGGCCGAACTGCTGGAGCGCGCCGAGATCGACGCGGACTTCGTGGAGACGCATCCGAGCGACGACCTCGTCGTCGAGCTCGCCTCCCGCTGACCGTCCGCCGTGCTGCGGTGAACCCGCAACGGAACCGCCCCCGTCGACAGTGACGGGGGCGGTTCGCGTTCCGCGATCGTGTCAGCGCAGTCCGGCCGCGCGCTCTCGTTCCAGCTCTGCGATGGCGCGCTGGTGGGCGTGTTCGTGCGCCTCGGAGCGACCGAAGCACATGAGCAGGAAGCTCGCGATGGGCGCGAGGAAGATCGAGATGATGAACCAGTTGAGTCGCGAACGGCCGAGTGCGCCGGCCACTGCCGCGTTGAGGGAGACGATCGCGAGCCAGCTTCCGCCGGTGAGTGCCCAATCCATCTCGTCAGCCTAAGGGCCGTGTCGCCTGGAGCCCGTGTCGCCTGGAGCCCGTGTCAGAACAGTGTCGGGCCATCCGGGACCTCGAAGCGCACGACGGGCTTCGGCACGGTCTCCCGCGACGCTGGTGTCCGTCTGTCCTCGCTCGTGTGTCCGAGTGGTCGGCGCTCGCCGTCGGGCCCCCGGAACATGCCGAGTGCGCTCGATCGGATTCCGCCCGTCGCCGGATCTTCGCGCCCCTCATCGAGTCCGTGGGCGCGGATGAGGGGCCGTATCCGATTGGCCAACCACTGCCGGTACGCCTTGGGCGCATAGGAACCGGCCGAATACATCTCGCGATAGCGAGGGACGAGCTCGGGATGCGTGCGCTCGAGCCAGTGCATGAACCAGGGCTTCACGCCGGGTTTGAGGTACAGGGCCGAGTACAGCACGGAGGTGGCCCCTGCGGCTGCGATTCGGCGCATGGCCGCGTCGAGGTGCTCGGTGGTGTCGGTGAGCCAGGGAAGGACCGGCATGAGGAACACCGAGCAGTCGAAGCCGGCGTCTCGCGCGGCTGTCACGGTGCGCAGGCGCGCGTCGGCGCTCGGCGTTCCCGGCTCGATCGACTTCTGCAGCTCGTCGTCGTAGATCGCGATCGACATGGCGATATCGATCGGTACCTGCTCTGCCGCGTCTGCCAGCAGGGGGAGGTCTCGTCGGAGCAGCGTGCCTTTCGTGAGGATGGAGAGCGGAGTGCCCGAGGAGGCGAGCGCGGTGATGATTCCCGGCATGAGGGCGTACCGCCCCTCGGCTCGCTGATACGGATCCGTGTTGGTGCCGAGGGCCACTGCGTGATGCTGCCAGGTCGGCTTTGCGAGCTCCCTCTCGAGCACCTCGGCGACGTTGAGCTTGACGATCACTTGACTGTCGAAGTCGGTGCCGGCGTTGAGATCGAGGTAGGTGTGCGTGGGACGGGCGAAGCAGTAGACGCACGCGTGACTGCATCCGCGATACGGGTTGATGGTCCACCCGAAGGGCATGCCGGATCCTCGTGGCACCTTGTTGAGCGCCGACTTGGCGAGGATCTCGTGGAACGTGACACCTGCGAACTCCGGCGTGGTGACGCTGCGCACGATGGTGTTGATGCGCGCCAGGCCGGGCAGCGTCGAGGCCTCGTCCGCTCGGATCTCCTGCGTGCTCCATCTCATGTCACTCATTAGAACATATGTTCGAATGAATGACACCTGGTCTTTCGGGGATATGCGGGACGTTCTACGCCTTGGAGCCGGAGAGCGCCAAGGTTCCGCCGAGACCGATCATCATCACGCCTCCGCCCGCGGTGAGGCGCGAGAGGCGTCGGGGGCTACCGGCGAACCATGCGCGAGCCGTGCCGGCCGTGAGCGCCCACGCGCCGTCGCTTGCGAGGGCGATGGCGAAGAAGATGAGGCCGAGGGTGAGCATCTGCACGGGGATCGCGCCCGACTCGTAATGGACGAACTGGGGGAGCACCGCGACGAAGAACACGACTGTCTTCGGGTTCGTGATTCCTACGATGAACCCTTCGCGGACGAGGCGTAACGAGGATGGTCGGGTTCGAACCGTCGCTGCCCCATCGTCGCCGTGGTCGTGACGATGCCGGATGGCCTGGACGCCGAGGTAGATCACGTACGCCGCTCCGACGTACTTGATCACGGCGAAGAGGAGGACCGACTCCGCCACGATCGTTCCCACGCCGAATGCCACGAGGATGATCGCGGGCAGCATGCCGAGGGCATTGCCGAGCACGCTCAGGAAACCGCCACGTCGACCGAGCGCGAGCGATCGTCCGATCACGAAGAGCACGCTGGGCCCGGGGATGATGATGAGTGCGAAGGCGGCAAGGGCGAATGCCCCGGCGCTGGCTGCGGGAAGCATGGCGGCTCCGGTCTGCGAATGGTGGTGGATCGAATGTAGCGGTGCGCGCATGGGCGCCGCTCATCCGGTGCGGGTGAGGGGTGGTCCGGTGCGGGTTTTCGTGGTGTGGGTCCATTCGGGGTGTCCGGGTCCGCGGACGTGGGGGATCCCGTTCGGCATGGTGAGTCGCCAGGGTCCGCGGTCGATGTTCTGGTGGTGTCCCCAGCACAACAGGACTCCGTTGTCGGTGTGCGTCTGCCCGCCGTCACGCCATGGGACCACGTGGTGGACCTCGCACCATCCGGCGGAGGTGGTGCACCCGGGGATGACGCACCCGCCGTCCCGGGCGGTGATCGCCCTGCGTTGCGAGGAGGTGAAGCAGCGTTGCACCGATCCGAGGGCGAGGATGCGTCGGTGCGGGTTCATTGTGACGGTCTGGATGCCGCGGGAGTCGATCATCTTGTCGATCGCGTCGACGGAGATGGGGGTGTCGAGACCGTCGATCGACCCGACACCGTGACCGGAGTCGAGCGTGGTCTGTGTGACGGTGACGGTGATCGCGGGCGCTGCCCCGGCCAGTTCGGGGGCGTCCTTCACCCGGGTGGCGGCGCTGATGATGTCGGCGAGGGTGTCGTGGCGGCGCTGAGCGGGGGTGCGGTCATCGACGGACGAGACGAGCGCGTCCGAGTCGTCAAGCGGCCGAGTGTCCGGGTCGCTGACGGGGGTCGGAACGCCGCTGAACGCGACCCTGCGAACGTGCGCGTCGATGAGGCGCGTCAGCGACGCCCCGATCTCCAACGTCAGCAACCCGTGGACGGGAATGAGCCCATCCCGTGTCTCGGGTCCGATCGTGAACCGTCGTCTCCGTCGAGCCAGTTCTTCCCGCGGGCGGGTCCCGTCGGGGTCGATCGCTTCCACGAAGAGTTGCGCTTGTCCGCGCACGAGATCTGCGCGCAGGGGCGGGTGGTCCAGGGAGCCTTCGGCGAGGTCGACGAGAGCCTGCTCGGCCTCGGCCACGATCACGGGATCGACGCGCGGTGAGACGCCATCCAGAGCGTCGGTGAGGATGGTCGCGGCATCGATGCCAAGGTTCCCGGCGGACACGGCCTCGGCGATCAGGGGTGCGCTGACCCGGTCTCCGCGCCGGTCAGCGACACCCCGGCGTTGAGCGTCCCGCCCAGCCGGATTCTCCGTTTTGCGTCCCGATCCGCCAACCCCGTGAGCGTCGCGACAGCATCGACCGCGGACGCATACCCGAGGGCGGCAAGAGCTTCGATGGGGCCGCCGATGCGCTGCTCGGCTTCCCCGGCCAACGCGACGCGCGCCGCGTCGACGAGGCGGCCGAGACGCTCCACATCACGCAGCAACGTCACCCACTCGGGCGCCGACAACCGGCCGGGAACCAGGCCGGCGACAGGCGCGGCGAGGACTTCGGTCGCTACTGCGACCGCGTCCTGGAAAGCCGCGCCGTGGGTGGTCATGCGTCCAGTGAACACGACACCACCGACACTGACGACGGTATCCGTAAAAGGAGTCAGAAACTCCCGCAGATACTCCCTGTGGACGACAGGTCACGAACCGCGGACCGGCCCCTCGACAGGCTCGGCGACCGTGAGCGGGGTGCGCTCCGGAGAACGGGGAGCAACGACGGGGGGAGCGACCGTCGGCAGGCTCAGGGACCGCGCGGGGCGCTTTGCGGCTAGCGTTGTGGGGGACAGACCGGAGGACACCATGCGCGTAGCGCTCGCCCAGATCGTGAGCACCGACGACGTCGCTGCCAACCTGCGGATCGTCACGGAGACGGCCGAGCGGGCCGCCGGGCTGGGAGCCGAGCTCGTCGTGTTCCCCGAGGCGACGATGCGCGCCTTCGGCCACCCCCTGAGCGACATCGCGGAGCCGATCGACGGACCGTGGGCGTCGGAGGTCGCGTCGACGGCGAGCCGTCTCGGCCTCACGATCATCGTGGGGATGTTCACGCCGGGGGAGGGCGGACGCGTGCGCAACACGCTGCTCGTGACCGGACCGGACGGCACCACGTCCTACGACAAGGTCCACCTCTTCGATGCCTTCGGCTTCACCGAGTCGCGCACGGTACAGCCGGGCGATGGGGTGGTCACGGCCTCGGTCGCCGGTACGACGGTCGGACTCGCGACCTGCTACGACATCCGCTTCCCCGACCTCTTCGTCGCCTCGGCCCGGGCGGGTGCCGTCGTGCAGGTGGTCGCGGCATCGTGGGGCGCCGGCCCCGGCAAGGCCGAGCAGTGGGACCTCCTCGCCCGCGCGCGGGCCCTCGACTCGACGAGTTTCGTCCTCGCGGTGGGGCAGGGCGATCCGGAGGCAGCCGGCGTCGAGGCGCCCGCGGATGCTCCCACCGGCATCGGCCGCAGCGTCGTGGTCTCGCCGATGGGTGACGTGCTCCATCGGCTGGGGGCGGAACCCGATCTCCTTGTCGTCGACCTCGCTCTCGATGCGGTCGATCGGGCGCGGGGTGCCGTCCCCGTGCTCACCAACCGCGTCGCCGGTCTCGTCTGATCCCGTGTCCCGTCGTCGACGGCCCGGACAGGGCCGAGCGCGTTAGGGCGACAAGCCCTCTCGACGGACGGTGCGGTGACCGTGTCCGCTCGCTCAGGACGCGAGTCCCACAACCACGAGTACCACAGCAGTCGCCGCCCAGAAGGCAGCGACGAAGAAGCCGTCGCGAACACGCAGAGGGACGATGTGGCGCTCCGTCCGGGTGGGATGCGCACCGAACGCCCGTGCGTCCATCGCGAGAGCCACGCGTTCCGCATGTCGGATCGCCCCGGCGAGGAGGGGAACGATCGACCCCGTGAACCGGCCGACCGCGGCGCCGGGCCCGCGGCGCCCGCCGGTTCCGCGCACACGGTGCGCTTGGCGGATCAGGTCGATGTCGCGCCGGAACCGGGGTACGAAGCGGTAGGCGGCGAGCGCCGTGTAGCCGATCCGGTACGGCACGCGGAGGTACTGCACGGTCGAGCGGACGAAGTCGGCGCCGTCCGTCGTGAGTCCCGCGATGAGGGCGAGGGTGAGTAGCGCGGCGAGCCGCAGGGACGCCGCGAGGCCGACGGCGAGCGAGCCGAGGTAGAACCTGTAGGCACCGAGCTCGACGAGGATGACCGACCGATCGACCGCCGCAGGATTCGACCAGGCGCCGAAGCCGAGCGCGCCAACGACGACCGCGAGTGGCAGGCCCAGAACGAGGATCAGCGTCATCCGAGCAGACGGGCGAGCGCCCACGACGAGCACGAGGAGCGTGAGCACCACGACGGCGAGAGGCGTCGCCGGATCCCGGGAGACGAGGACACCGATCATCGCCGGAAGGGGCGCCGCGACCTTCACAAGCGGATTGAGTCCGTGGAGAAACCCCCGCGCTCGTCCGCTGGCGGCGCTCACGAGCCGTCCCCTCCGGGTACCTGCGACATCCGAGTGACTCCTCGCCAATCCGGGTGCCGCTCGAGACCACGGAGCGCTCGCCGGAGCGGCGGCGTCCGCAGTCCCGCCCTCGCGAGGAGGTCGTCGTCCGTAAGCACGGCGTCGGCCGGACGGTGGGCGAGGAGCCGCCCGTCGTCGAGCACCGCGATGCTCGTCGACGCCTCGGCCACGAGCTGCATGTCGTGCGTCACGACCACGATGGTGGTTCCCGCGCGGTGCAGATCGGCGAGGATGCTCACGAGCTCGTCGGCGCGTGCACGGTCCTGACCGAACGTCGGCTCGTCGAGGATGAGGATGTCGGCTCCGCCGATGAGCGCCGTCCCCACCGAGAGGCGCCGCTTCTGGCCGCCCGAGAGGAGGAACGGGTTCACGTCCCGCGAATCGGAGAGACCGAAACGGTCGAGGAGTTCGTCGACCCGGGAGCGGATGGCTGCTTCGTCCGCGCCGTTCGAGCGCGGACCGTGCGCGAGCTCGTCGAACACCGTGTGAGTCACGAACTGGTGCTCCGGGTTCTGGAAGACGAAACCGATGCGTTCCGAGATGGCGGGGGCGGACGCTGTGGCGGGGTCCAATCCACCGACGGTGATCGTCCCTCTCGGTGGCCGGATCAGTCCGGCGATGGCGTGAACGAGGGTCGTCTTGCCCGCGCCGTTCGTCCCGACGATCGACAGGAATTCGCCGGAGCCGACGGTCAGGTCGATGCCGTCCACGACGGTGCGGCGACGGCGTCCGCGACCGCGCGCGATCGTGAGCGAGCGGACGACGATGGCGGGAGGTGCGCTCGACACGAGCGCGAGATCCGCTCGCGCGGACGGGGACGGGAGCCCCGGGACGGCGTCGAGGGTCGCGGCGAGGTCGCCGGAGGTGACGGGCAGACGGTCGAAGGAGATGCCCGCGCGCTTCAGTCGCAACGCCACGATCGTGGCCGTCGGCAGCCAGACGCCCAGGCGTTCGAGGTCGGCAGCACGGTCTCCGAACACGACGGAGGGAGGACCGTCGAGCACGGATGCGCCCCGATGGTCGAGGACGACGACGCGGTCGACGAGGGAGACGGCCGCGTCGAGATTGTGTTCGATGAGGACGACGGATCGCGAGCCGTCGGCGACGATCTCGCTCAATGCGGCGTACACGTCGTCCAATCCCGCGGCGTCGAGGTTCGCCGTCGGCTCGTCGAGCACGAGGACGTCGGAGCTCGACGCGAGCGCCGCGGCGATGGCGAGGCGCTGCTTGCCTCCGCCGGACAGCACGTCCGGATCCTCGTCGCGTCGCTCCCAGAGACCGACCCGGCGCAGCGCCGACTCGGCCCCCGCGAGGACGGCGTCGACGGGGACGAGCCGGTTCTCCGCCGCGAAGCAGACCTCGTCGAGAACGCTGCCCGTCACGATCTGCGCGTCCGGATCCTGGAACACCATCGCCACACGCTCGCTCAGCTCCGCGACCGGGTGGAGCCGGGTGTCGAGACCCGCGACTCGCACGGACCCCTCGACGTCGGCCGCCACGACATGTGGGACGAGCCCGTCGAGCGCGAGGGCGAGGGTCGATTTTCCCGATCCGCTCGGCCCCAGGACGAGGACCACCTCGCCTCGGGCGACGGAGAACGTCACTCCGTCGGGCGTCCACGCCTGCCGATCCTGGTGTCGGATGCGGAGGGTATCCACGTCGAGGGCGGGAGGGACAGCCGTTCCGTCCTCGACCGTCATTCCGTCGGGTGGAGAACGCCGGCGCCGGTCACGCGGTCGCCATCGCGAGCGGGCCGGTGCGCTCGCGCGGTCGCCGTCGGTCGATCTCTCCCTGGACGCCGCGAGCTGCGCCCGTCGAGTCGACGCCGCGCGCGACGAGGCGCGCGAGCCACGTGACGAGGAGCGGGGTCAGCACGAAGAGGGCGATGTAGAGGATCTCGGCGGCGGGTGGGAAGTAGCCGGGGCCCCAGATGAGGAGAACCGACCCGCCCATCACGAGGCCGGCGACGATCGCTGCGAGCGCGAACACCCAGCCCTTCCAGTAGCGGTAGCGGGTGAGGAGGAACGGCAGCTCCTGGAGAGCGCCGATGAGCAGTCCGACTCCGACGTGCCGCCACAGATTCACGGGGTCGATGGCCGAGGCTGCGAGACCCGCGATGGTGCCCGTGAGCAGTGCGACGCCGCCTCGCCGCAGGAGACTCTGGGCGACCACGCCGGGGAAGAAGTACACCCCGATCAGTGCGCCGTAGAACACGGGCGCGGTGAGGAGCACGATCGGGTGCAGGTAGCCGACGACACCGAACACCATCCCGCCGGCGACGCCGATGGCTGCGCAGGTGAGGAGCAGACGGGTGCTGAGGGAGGTCATACCGGGACGCCTTCTTGGGTCGTTGTGGAGTGGGGGCTGTGGAACACGACGCCCTCCCGAGTTTAGTAAGGCATACCTTAGAACGCGAGCCGAATGCGTCGCCCGGTACGGGCCTCCTCCTATGCTGACGTCCATGAGCAACGTCGCAGGAACCGGAACCTCCCGATCCCGGTCGAGCGCCGCGAGCAGCGCAGCGTCGATCGACCTCTCGAAGCGGGACCTCACTCTCGACCTGGCGCGGGTGTTCTGCGTACTGCTCGTCGTCGTCATCCATCTGCTGATGGTCGGCACGGGGACGGACGCCGACGGCGCCATCGTGGTCTCGAGACCGCTCGAGGAGCAGCCGTGGTTCGCTCCCGTCACGTGGATCGGTCAGATCATGCCGCTGTTCTTCGTGGTCGGAGGGTTCGCGTCGCTCACAGCGTGGCGCAGCCTCGTGCGTCGGGGCGGAACCGCGGCCGACTACGTCCGCAATCGCGTGCTCCGGCTCGCGCAACCGGCGCTTCCGCTCTTCGTGTTCTACGTGGCCGTGATCGGGGGTGCGCGCCTCCTCGGCGTCGATCCAGAGCTCATCGACGTCGCCGTCGTCGGCGCCGCGTCGCCCCTCTGGTTCCTCGCGGCCTACACACTGTGCCAGGCACTCGTGCCCACGATGGCGGGCTGGCACGCTCGCGCGCCGCGGGCGACGCTCGTCGTCCTCCTGGCGGGCGCCATCGCGGTGGACGCCGCCCGCTTCTCGACCGGTGTCGAGCAGATCGGCCTCGTCAACCTCCTCTTCGTCTGGCTCCTCGTCCAGCAGATCGGCTTCTGGTACGCCGACGGCTGGTTCGCCGCGCGACGGTGGTGGACCCTCATCGTCCTGGCCGCTGTCGCCTACGCGTCACTCGTCCCGATGACAGCGTGGGGTCCCTACTGGGTCGACATGCTCGGCAACCTCAACCCGCCGACCCTTCCTCTCGTGGCCCTCGCCGTGGGGCAGGCGTGCGTCCTGCGGCTGTTGCGCCCCGCCCTCGCGCGTCTCATGAACACGCACGCTGCGCGGGCCGCCGTCTTCGTCGTCGGCACGAGGCTCATGACGATCTACCTCTGGCATCTCCCGGTCATCCTGCTGGTGTCGGGAGCCGCCCTCCTCGTCCCCGGCTTGAGCCCCGCTCCCGCGAGTCCTGCCTGGTGGTGGTCGCGGCCGATCATGTTCGTGCTCGTCCTCGCCGCGGTGTTCGCGCTGTCGTTCCTCGTCGGGCGGTGGGAGGCGCCACGCATGGTCGGGGCGACGCCGAGACCGGCCGTGGTCGCGATCGCGACGGTGCTCGCATTCGTGCCGCCGTTCGTCGTCATGGAGTGGTACATGGACCTCCCGACGGCTGTGGTGGGCAGCGCGCTCCTCTCCGCGGCGATCCTCCTCCTCGGGCGGGGTGCGCCCGACCCGGCCGGGCGGCTCAGTCCCGGCGGCGCCGACGCGGCGTGAGCCGCACGGTCGGAAGGGGAGGGGCCGGGATGCGATCGTCGCCGTGTCCCTGAACGACGCCGAACCGGGGGCTGCGTGCCTCCCAGTCGGCTCGGGCCGCGACGATCTCGTCGTGGTCGCGACCGACGAAGTTCCACCACATGACGAGGTCGTCCTCGAAGGGCTCGCCGCCCAACAGCACGAGGCGCGCCCCGTCCGCGCTCGTCACGGAGAGGTCGCCCCGTCCCGTCCCGAGATAGAGCAGCGGACCGGAGTCGAGGGTCTCGCCCGCGATCGTGACGGATCCCGTCAGCACGAGGACGGCGTGCTCGAACGACGGATCGAGGGGGAGCGTCGTATCGGTGCCCGCGTCCACGACGACGTCGGCGCCGAGGAGGGGGGAGAAGACGGTGGCCGGCGAGGTCGCGTCACCGAGGGTGCCGAGCAGCACCGTGGCCTCGAGGCCCGGAGCACTGTAGACGGGAAGGGCGGTGTGCTGCTCGAAGAAGGGAGCGACGCCGGCTGAGGCCGCGGGAAGCGCCGTCCACAGCTGGAGTCCGTGCATCTCCGCCGGCTCCTCCGGCATCGACAGCTCCGAGTGGGAGATGCCGTGGCCCGCCGTCATCATGTTGAGCTGACCGGGCGCGACGATCACATCGCTGCCCACGCTGTCTCGATGCCGGATGTCGCCGTCGACGGGCCACGTCACCGTCTGTAGGCCGATGTGGGGGTGGGGGAGCACGCGCATCACGGCGCTCTCATGATCGAAGCGGTCGAGGAAGCACCACGCGCCCACCATCGGCAGCGCGCGCTGGGGGAGCGTGCGGTGCACCGTGATGCCACGCACGCCACCGAGCGGCACCTCGCGCGCGTCGAGCAGCTCGAGCACCGGCCCGGGTGCGCCGTCGCGGTGGAGCGACGCGTCGTGCGCTTCGGCGTCGAGGCGGGTCATGGGTGCTCCGGCCGATCGGTGTCGGTGGCGGCGTTGTCGTGGAGTTGCGTGCTTCTCGAGCCTGGTGTGGTCATGGGTGTTCGGGCCAGTCGATGTCCGTGGCGGCGTCCGGGTGTTTGTTGAGCCACGCCGCGATGAACGGGCACCGCGGCACGATCGTCTCGCCGCGCGACACCGCGTCGTCGATCACTCCGCGAGCGAGGATGCTGCCATAGCCGTGACCTTCGTGGGCCGGATCCACGACGGTATGCGTGAAGACGACCCGACCGGCCTCGCGGCGGTAGGCGGAGAAACCGACGCGATCGTCACCGACCCAGAGCTCGTAGCGTCTGGCGTGCTCGTCGTCGACGACGCGCGGTTCCGGGTTCTCCGTCTTGGTGTCGGTGCCGTCTGTGCTCACGTCGTCCTCGTCTCCCGGGTCAGCTCCCGGATCGTCGTGGTCCGATTCTGGCACCGGACCTCGACACACGGAACGCTCACGCGACGGCGAGGATTCCCGCCGAGGCGAGGGCGAGGGCGAGTCCCGCCCATTGCACGGGGGCGATGCGCTCCCGGAGCACCACGGCGGCGAGGAGGATTGTGCCGGCCGGGTACATCGCCACGAGGACGCTCATCACGCTGAGGTCGCCGATCCGCAGGCCGATGAGGATGACGGCGTTCGCCGTGGCGTCGAGGCCTCCGCACGCGATCGCGAGTACGAGTCCACGACGCATCGTCGTGCGGGCTCCCGCATCTCGCGAGGCCCCGCCACGCCGGGAGCGCAATCGAGCCACGACGACGGCCGCCACGAACGCCGTCCACATGAGGACAGCGCTGACCGTCCGGTTGGCCACGAGGGGGAGCAGCCCGGAGGCGTCGGGTGTGTGATCGATGAGCACGAGGAAGGTGCCGATGAGGACGCCTGATCCGATCGCCATCGACAGCCCGGCCATGGTGGGACGCACGGCTCCCTTCTCGGGGACGAAACCGACGAGTACGACGGCGACGAGGGCGAGGCCGATGGCGCCGATGGCGAGCGGACCGAGGCGTTCGCCACCGATGAGTCCCCACGTGACGGGCACGATCGCCGACACGACCGCGGTCAACGGGGACAGGATGCTCATCGGGCCGATCGCGAGGCACGCGTAGAGCAGCGCGACCGCGGCGGAACCGGCGACTCCGGAGAGCGCACCCCAGAGGATCGCCTCCGCCGACCAGGCGCCAGGGACGACGACCGAGAAGACGACGAGCACGACGAGGCCCGACGCGGCGGCGAGTGCCGTCGCGAGCAGGATGGTGAGGCGGCGCGCGGCGAGTCCGCCCAGGAAGTCGGCGGCCCCGTACACGAGGGCGCCGATGAGCCCGACGAGAACCGTCATCACGTTCCGAGCCTAGGCCTGAGCGTCACGATCGTCGTCACAGCGCGGTGTGGAGAGCGGGGAGAGCTCAGATCGCGCCCCGCGGTGGGCGCGTGTCGGTGGGGGCGGGTAGGGTGCAGGGCGTGGAGACGACGATCATGGCCGAGGCTGAATCGGCCCGCGAGGTCCTGCACCGAGTATTCGGCTACGAGTCGTTCCGCGGCGATCAGCAGGCCATCGTGCAGCACGTGAGCGTGGGCGGCGACGCGATCGTCCTCATGCCGACGGGTGGGGGCAAGAGCCTCTGTTACCAGATCCCGTCGCTCCTCCGGCCCGGCACCGGCATCGTGGTGTCGCCCCTCATCGCGCTGATGCACGATCAGGTCGAGGCTCTTCGGGCGGTCGGCGTCCGGGCGGAGTTCCTCAATTCCACCCAGAGTCGCGAGGAGCGCGACGCGGTCGAGCGCGCGTACCTCGCCGGCGAGCTCGACCTCCTCTACGTCGCTCCGGAGCGGCTGTCGTCCGAGCAGACGAAGCGTTTCCTCGAACGCGGGACCATCGCGCTCTTCGCGATCGACGAGGCGCACTGCGTCTCCCAGTGGGGGCACGACTTCCGCCCCGACTACCTCTCGCTCGGCGAGCTCGCCGAGCGCTGGCCGGACGTGCCGCGTATCGCCCTCACGGCCACGGCGACCGCGGCGACTCACCGGGAGATCGCGGAGCGATTGTCGCTGCGTGGCGCCCGCAACTTCGTGTCGAGCTTCGACCGCCCCAACATCCAGTACCGCATCGTGTCGAAGAACGAGGTGCGCAAGCAGCTCCTCGAGTTCATCCGCACGGAGGGTCGGCACGGCTCCGGCGGTCAGGGTTCGGCGGGAATCGTCTATGCGCTCAGCCGCAACACGGTCGAGAAGACGGCGGAGTTCCTGCGCGCCAACGGCATCGACGCGCTCGCCTACCACGCGGGGCTCGAGGCTTCGGAGCGGGCGCGGGTCCAATCACGGTTCCTGCGGGAGGACGGCGTCGTGATCGTGGCGACGATCGCGTTCGGCATGGGCATCGACAAGCCGGACGTGCGCTTCGTCGCCCACATCGACCTCCCGAAATCGGTCGAGGGCTACTACCAGGAGACGGGTCGCGCCGGGCGCGACGGCGAGCCGTCCGTCGCGTGGCTCGCCTACGGGCTCAACGACGTGGTGCAGCAGCGCCGCATGATCGACGAGTCGCCGGGAGACCTGGCCCACCGCCGACGCCTCTCCGCTCACCTCGACGCCATGCTCGCGCTGTGCGAGACCGTGGGATGCCGCCGCGTCGACCTCTTGCGCTACTTCGGCGAGGAGTCGACGCCGTGCGGCAACTGCGACACGTGCATCGTGCCGCCGGAGGTCTGGGACGGCACCGTACCGGCCCAGAAGCTCCTCTCCACCGTCGTCCGGCTGAAGCGGGAACGCAACCAGCAGTTCGGGGCCGGCCACCTCATCGACATCCTCCGAGGCAACGAGACCGCTCGTGTGCGGCAGTACGGCCACGACACCCTCGCCACGTGGGGAATCGGGGCCGACCTCACCGACCAGCAGTGGAGGGGCGTCATCCGTCAGCTCCTCGCCACGGGGCTCCTCGCCACGCACGGCGAGTACGGCACCCTCGTGATCACCGAGGCCAGCGGCGACGTGCTCTCGGGTGGGCGCACGGTGTCGCTCCGCACGGAGACCGGGCGGGTCGCGCGCGTCAAGGCGGCCAGGCCGGCGGCCGCCGATCTCGATGTGGCCGACGCCGAGCTGTTCGAGGCGCTGCGCGCCTGGCGGGCGGAGGAGGCGAAGTCTGCTGGAGTCCCGGCGTACATCGTCTTCGGTGACGCCACTCTGCGCGCGATCGCGGTCGCGAAACCGTCGACCGTCGCCGATCTCGACGGCATCACGGGCATCGGCGAGAAGAAGAGGGCGAGCTACGGCGAGGCTGTCGTGGGTGTGGTCGCCGCCCACACATCCGGCTCCGCCTGATTCGAGAGTGTTGTAGAGGTTCGCACGCGCGATCGGCATGCGTTTGTAGCTTCACACAGCAGCATCCGGCTGCGGAGCGCCGCCGTTTGTGGGCGGTGAACGGCCGGTTTCGACAAGCCGAGCGGCGTTCGTACCGTGGATCATGCACACGGTGACCGCGGTGCGCCCCGACGATCTCGGCGGGTGCCTCCGCTCACGATGCAGGAGCGAAGGAGTATCGATGTCGAACACAGTCGACCGCACGAACGCCCACACGACGAACGACGAGGTGGCCGGGGTCGCCGGCGTGACCGAGCGGGTCGATACCGGTCCCATCGATGTGCAGAGCGCGACGACGCGGATCGACATCGACGCTGTCCGACGTCTCCTCCTAGGCTCGTGGCCGGAGGAGCGTCTGGCCTCGCGCGAGCTCGCGGCGCGACCCGAGATGCAGAAGATCGAGGGACTCCCGTACCCGGAGCACCGTGAGCGAGCCCTCGAGCAGCTGCGCATCCTCGTGGCGGACGGTCAGGTGCACCGGGCCTTCCCCAAACGTCTCGGCGGGGACGACGATCACGGCGGCAACATCGCGGGCTTCGAGGAGCTCGTCGTAGGCGACCCGTCGCACCAGATCAAGTCGGGCGTGCAGTGGGGGCTCTTCGGTGCCGCGGTCCTGCACCTCGGCACCGAGAAGCACCACGACGCGTGGCTCCCGGCGATCATGTCGCTCGAGGTGCCCGGGATCTTCGCGATGACGGAGACCGGTCACGGATCCGACGTCGCCTCGATCGGCACCACGGCGACGTACGACGAGGCCACGGAGGAGTTCGTCATCGACACGCCCTTCCGCGGTGCGTGGAAGGACTACCTCGGGAACGCAGCGGTGCACGGAACCGCCGCCGTCGTGTTCGCCCAGCTCATCACGAAGAACGTCAACCACGGCGTCCACGCCCTCTACGTGCCGATCCGTGGCGAGGATGGGCAGTTCCTTCCGGGCATCGGCGGTGAGGACGACGGGCTGAAGGGCGGGCTCAACGGCATCGACAACGGCCGTCTGCATTTCACCGGCGTGCGCGTCCCGCGCGAGAATCTGCTCAACCGCTACGGCGACGTCGCCGCCGACGGTACCTATTCGTCACCCATCGCGAGCCCTGGTCGACGCTTCTTCACCATGCTCGGCACGCTCGTGCAGGGGCGTGTCTCGCTCGACGGCGCGGCGACGGCAGCCTCGGCCATCGCCCTGCAGATCGCGATCGAGTACGGATCGCAGCGCCGGCAGTTCACGGCGGCGTCGGACACCGACGAGGAGGTGCTCCTCGACTACCAGCGACACCAGCGACGGTTGCTTCCTCGGCTCGCCCAGACGTACGCGCACACGTTCGCGCACGACAAGCTGCTCGTGACGTTCGACCGCGTCTTCAGCGGCGAGGCCGACTCCGACACCGATCGCCAGGACCTCGAGACCCTCGCAGCCGCGCTCAAGCCGCTCTCCACGTGGGCTGCGCTCGACACGATCCAGGAGGCGCGCGAGGCGTGCGGCGGTGCGGGCTTCCTCTCCGAGAACCGTCTCGTGGGGCTCCGCGCCGACCTCGACGTGTACGTCACGTTCGAGGGCGACAACAACGTGCTCCTGCAGCTCGTCGCGAAGCGCCTCCTCTCCGACTACTCGAAGCGGTTCCGTGGCGCGGACGCCGGGGCCCTCGCGCGCTACGTCGTCGAGCAGGCTGCCGGGAAGGCATACCACGGCTCGGGACTGCGCTCCCTCGGTCAGACGCTCAAAGACTTCGGGAACGTGCGCCGCTCGGTCGGCCAGCTCCGAGAGACCGCCGTTCAGCGCGAGCTGCTCACGGACCGCGTGGAGACGATGGTCGCCGACGTCGCCCAGCGCCTCCGTCCCGCGACGAAGCTCGGCAAGGCCGAGGCGGCTGCGCTGTTCAACGCGCAGCAGAACGAGCTCATCGAGGCGGCCAGAGCCCACGGCGAGCTGCTCGAGTGGGAGGCGTTCACCGAGGCGCTCGAGAAGACGGAGGACGCGGGTTCGCGCCAGGTGCTCACGTGGCTGCGTGACCTCTTCGGTCTGTCCCTCATCGAGAAGCACCTCTCGTGGTACCTCATCCACGGCCGCTTGTCGCCTCAGCGTGCTCAGGCAATCGACGCCTACATCAACCGTCTTGTGGCGCGACTTCGACCGCACGCGCTCGACCTCGTCCACGCCTTCGGCTACGAGCAGCGCCACGTGCGCGCTGCGATCACGTCGGGGGCTGAGCAGGAGCGTCAGGACGAGGCCCGCGCCTACCACCGCGATCTGCGCGCGTCCGGGTCGGCGCCTGTCGACGAGAAGTCCCTCGCGAAGCCCGACCGCCCCTCCCTCACCTCCTGATCCCTGACCCCCACCCCCTCACACCAAAAAGATCGCGATACAGCATCAAACTCGATGCTGTATCGCGATCTTTTTGGTGTGGGGGGGTGGGGGCTAGGGGGTGGGGACCGCCGTCGGGGCGGGGAGGTCGAGGGCGGTCGGAGTGGGGCGCTTGGCGCCGTCGAGGCGGACGAGGATCACGCCGGCCACAATGAGCGCGCCACCCATGGCCTGGACGACACTCGGAACCTCGCCGAGGAGCAGCCACGCGATCAACACGGCAAAAAGCACCTCCGACAGCCCGACGAACGAGGCGAGTCGCTCGCCCATGCGTCCTGCCGCGACGATCCCGGCCACGTACGCGAAGGCCGTCGCGACGAGGACGATGACGCCGAGTGGGACCCACCAGGGCACGACGGAGCCGAGAAGCTCGACGTCCACGAGGGGAGCGGATGCCGGGAGGACGCCGACGAGGAGGGCCGAGCCGAGCGCGAGCGACGCGACGAGCAAGCCGCCGGCGGCGAGCGCCACCGGAGGAAGATCCGTCGGCCGCGCGGAGAGCACGAAGTACCCCCCGAGGCACACCGCCGCGCCGAGGGCGAAGAGCACGCCGAGCAGGTCGGGCGTCGCGCCCGCGATGTCGATCACGAGCACGAGCCCGCCGATGCTGAGCGCCGAGCCGGCGATCGTGCGGCTCCTCGGTGCTCGCCGGGTGCGTCCCCACGCGGCGAGCACGAGCAGTACCGGTGCGAGGTATTCGATGAGCAGGGAGATGCCCACGGGCATGCGCGATACGGCGGCGAAGTAGCAGAGCTGGGCGCCGGCGACGGCGACCAGGCCGAAGCCGACGACGAGGCGCCACTCGCGCCGCAGGATGGCGAATCGCCCACGAAGAGCCCACACGCCGAGGGGCGCAAGGACGATCGTCGCGCCGAGTGTACGGAGGAACACCGCGGACGCCGGCGACCATCCCGCCTCCAGCAGGGTCTTCACGAACGGTCCGCTCGCTCCGAAGGCGAGGGCCGAGACCAGCCCGATGAGGATGCCGGAGGCTGCGGAGGGCGTGGCGCGCATGGGCGGATCCTGTCATGAGTCAACGGGTAGGATGATCATGACACTACGACCGGCGATGTCAGGAGTCAATATGCTCTTCACCCATGACACCGAGGTGTCGCTCATCGCCGCGGCGATCCTCGTCAATACCGCGCCGGGGGCATCACGGTCGCGGGACGACGAGCTCGCGACGACGGCCGATCTCGTCGCGTTCCTCGACTCCCAGGAGTTCACGGGCGCGCGCCTCGGGACCGTCGATGAGCTCGAGGCCGTCCGCGCTCTGCGTCCGCGCCTTCGCGCCATCTGGCTCGCCGAGCGGGACGATGCGGTGGACGGTGTCAACGCGCTGCTACGCGAAGGAGCGGCACTCCCGCAGCTGCAGCGGCACGACGGCTTCGACTGGCATATCCACGCGACGGAATCGGATGCGCCTGTCGTCACGCGGCTTCAGGTGGAGGCCGCCATGGCATTCGTCGACGTCTTGCGCTCCGACGAGTGGCAGCGGATGCGGGAGTGCGAGGCCCCCGACTGCGAGGCTGTGCTCGTCGACCTGTCGCGGAATCGATCGAAGCGCTATTGCGACGTGGGCAACTGCGGCAACCGGATGAACGTCAACGCGTACCGGGAGCGGAGGTCGGGCTCCGCCTGACGGGGCGTCCTCTCCGACTCAGAGGAGACCGAGGGATCGCGTCTGCTCCCGCTCGTCGATGAGCTCGGCGACCGACGCGTCGATGCGCGCGCGTGAGAACTCATCGAGCTCGATCCCGTCGACGATCCGCCACTCGCCGTCGACCGAGCGCACCGGGAACGACGAGACGAGCCCTTCCGGCACGCCGTACGAGCCGTCGGACACGATGGCTGCGGACGTCCACGACGTGCCGGGGGTTCCGTCCACCCAGTCGTGCAGGTGGTCGATGGCCGCCGATGCGGCGGAGCCGACGGAGGAGGATCCGCGGACCGAGATGATCTCGGCGCCACGCCCGGCGACCCGGGGGATGAACCTCTCCCTGATCCACTCGGCATCCACGAGATCGATGGCCGACGCGCCCCCGACGGTCGCTCGCGTGATGTCCGGATACTGCGTCGCGGAATGGTTGCCCCAGATGGTCACGCCGTCGATGTCGGACACGGGTACGGCGAGGTGGGCGGCGAGGATGCCGCTCGCGCGGTTGTGATCGAGGCGGGTCATCGCGCTGAAGCGCCCGGGCGGAACACCGTCAGCGTGGGCCGCGGCGATGAGGGCGTTCGTGTTGGCGGGGTTGCCCACGACCACGACGCGCACGTCGGGCCCGGCCGACCGTGCGATCGCAGCTCCTTGCGGTCCGAAGATCGCGGCATTCGCCTCGAGGAGGTCGCCCCGCTCCATTCCGGCCGACCGCGGGCGGGCACCCACGAGGAGCGCGGCATCCGCTCCGGCGAACGCGGTGTCGGCGTCATCGGACACCTCGACGGAGCGGAGGAGAGGGAACGCGCAGTCGGTGAGTTCGAGGGCTGCGCCCTCGGCTGAGCGCAGACCGGCGGGGATCTCGAGCAGGCGGAGGGAGACGGGCGTGTCCTGCCCGTAGATCGCGCCGGAGGCGATCCGGAAGAGGAGGGCGTAGCCGATCTGCCCGCCGGCTCCTGTGACGGTGATGGTCCGGGGAGGCTGGCTCATGGCGTCAGCCTAGGCGCATCGCCCGGAAAATCCTCGGGTTGCGGTGCTGTCCGTTGCGGTGCCGAAGAGACGATCTGCCGGACGAATGGATACGGCTGGGTCAGCCGCGAGCGGCGGCGGGCTCGGAGACGGTGGCGCCGGCCTCGAGGGAGGCCAGGGCCCGGCGGAGGGCCGTGCTCGACGTCGACATCGTGTACGGGAAGTAGACGACCTCGACGCCGACCTCGGAGAACTGCTGCTCGAGGGCGAGGCCCTGAGGGGTGCCGCGCCAGTCGTCGCCCTTGAAGAAGGTGGTGAAGCGCAGTCGCTCCCACATCTCCATCTTGGACGGCAGGTCCTCGGCGACGACCTGGTCGACGTAGCGGATGTTGCCGACGATCTCCATGCGCTCCGCGAGTGGGATGACCGGCGTGACCTTCTTGCGCGAGATGAGGAGCTCGTCGCTGACGACGCCCGCGATGAGGTAGTCGCACGCGCTCTTGGCGTGCTTCAGGATGTTGAGGTGTCCGACGTGGAAGAGATCGAACGCTCCGGCGGCGTATCCGATTCGGATCATGGGGCACCCCTCAGCTCTCATGGTCGTGGTGGACGGGGCTGAGCCGCCGTCGTGAAGTCGAGTCATCCTCAGGTGAGGATCTCTCACGATCATAACGACGACCGTGGTCCATGGGGAAGAAACCCCGTGAACTGGGGGGAGTACGAAATGAGGGATCCTCGTTATTCGTCTTCTGCCTTCTGTAACGTTGAATCGGCCGCACATCGATCGCGAGTGCGACCGGATCCGAACGAGGAGTGAGAATGACGACCACCGAGCGTCCCATCGAGGGTTATCGCGCCACTGTCGCGCGGCTCGCGTCGGCCCAGAAGGGCGCTGCCAAGGGCGCGCCGGCCTACTCCATCTACGTCAACCGCAAGCTCGGTCGGTTCATCGCGGCCGCTGCGTACCGCGCCGGCCTCACCCCGAATGCGGTGACGGCTGTGAGCGCGGCCTTCACGTTCTCGGGGATCATCCTCCTCGCGACGGTGCCCCCGGTCTGGTGGTCCGGAGTGCTCATCTGGCTCCTCCTCGCCGTGGGCTACGCGTTCGACTCCGCCGACGGCCAGGTGGCGAGGTTGCGCGGCGGGGGATCGGCCGCGGGGGAGTGGCTCGATCATGTCGTCGACGCGCTCAAGATCTCGAGCCTGCACATCGCGGTGCTCATCTCGGCCTACAGATTCTTCGACCTGCCGTCCGACGCGTGGCTCCTGGTCCCGATCGGCTACTCGATCGTCGCGAACGTCACGTTCTTCGCGATGATCCTGAACGATCAGCTGAAGCACGTGCGCGGTCGCAAGGGGACGGCGGAAGCCGGTGGCGGATCGCGTCTGCGATCGTTCCTCGTGATCCCGACCGATTACGGCCTGCTGTGCTTCGTCTTCGTCCTGCTGGGTGCGCCGCTGGTGTTCTTCGTGGTCTACGGACTGCTCTTCCTGGCCAACGCCGGGTTCCTGCTGCTTGCGGCGGTCAAATGGTTCAGAGACATGGTGGCGCTCGACGCGCCGGAAAGTGAGGGGGCACGATGAGTGAGGACACGCCGGACGAGGAGACCACTCCCGTCGAATCGGAGACGACGACGGATCCCGAGGCGCACGCGAGACGGCGAGGACTGCTGATCCTCGTGATCGTCGTCGTCGTGGCCGTCGTGGCCGCACTCGTCATCTGGTCGGTCAATTCCAGCGCACCGTCGCCCGCCGCCACCACGTCGGCGAGCTCGACGCCTCTCCCCAGCGCGTCGACGCCGAGCGACGGTTCCTCCGCCTCGGCCGATCCGTCCGCATCGGCGGAGCCGGGTGCCGGCGGAGAGGTCGTCGACGACATCCGCGATTTCGACGAGCCCGCGCCCATCGACGGCGGCGTGACCGTCGCCCTCGACGACCTCGAGGCGGTCGAGGGCGAGGCGTCGATGCCTGGCGAGATCGCCGGACCGTCCCTTCGTTTCACCGTCACGTTCACGAACGACAGCGACGAGGCCTACTCCCTCCTCGGTGCCGTGACGAACGTGTACTACGGAGCGGATCAGATCCCGGCGATCGAACTGGCCGAGCCCGGGGGAGAGCCGTTCCCGCAAGAGGTGGCTGCCGGCAAGAGCGTCACGGGGACGTTCGTCTACAACGTGCCGACCGATCAGCGTGATCAGGTCCGGATCACGGTCGACTACGAGGCGGCTGAGCCCGCCCTGGTGTTCGAGGGCGCTGCGCCCCAGTAGATCCGCGATCGTCACCGCAACGGGCGGGGGTGCCGAATCATTTCGGCGTCCCCGCCCGTTGCGCGTTCCTGCCTCTCTCGTATCCCTGCCGTCCCGTGTCCGGCCCGTCGAGGGTCTGACACGATGCGTCTTCGCACGATTCGGCTCGTCGAGAAGGGGGTCGTCGTCACCCCGAAAGGGGGGTGGAATGTGGCCCGAATGGGGGACACGGAGAAAACGTGAGGAAAGCTACGATTTAGCATCACCCGATGTGAGTGGCCCTCAGGTTCACTGAGACACCGCCCGGCAGGTCGGTGCATACACATCCCCCCAGAGACGGCGAGACCCCCCATGACCACAACGTTGTCGGTACCCGAAGCCGCAACATCCGAACCCCGCACGCGGAGGGGAGCGCGACTCGTCGCTCTCGTCGGCGTCACCGTGTCCGCGATCGTGTTGAGCATGCTCTCCCTGCAGCCCGCGGCCGCCGACACCATGCCGGAGGCCGGACAGCCGGAGACCGTGTCATCCGACCCACTGGCCGCCCCACAGATCGACGGTGTCGTCTGGGATCAGTACGTCGTGGGCAACACGGTGTACGTGGGAGGCGACTTCACGACGGCGCGTCCCGCCGGTTCGGCCGCCGGCACCAACACGGTGACCCGCAGCAACTTCCTCGCATACAACCTCACGACGGGTGCCCTTCTCCCGTTCGCGCCAGCGTTCAATGCGCAGGTCCGCTCCATCACGGCATCGCCGGACAAGACACGTCTCTACGTCGCCGGCCAGTTCACGACGGCGGCCGGCTCGACGCGCTATCGCGTCGCCGCGTTCGACGTCGCAACGGGGAGCCTCATCGCGGGCTTCGCCCCGACTATCAACTCTCGCGTCAACACCGTCGTCGCGACGAACACGACCGTCTACATCGGTGGTCAGTTCACATCGGCCGGCAACGAGACCCGTCTGCGGACCGCGGCCTTCTCCGCGTCCAACGGTGCACTCACCGCGTGGGCACCCAACGTCCCCGACGGCAACGTCTCCTCGATGGTGATGTCGGCTGCGCAGGACAAGATCGTCTTCGGCGGCAACTTCACACAGGTGAACGGATCGAACAACCCCGGCTACGGACTCGCCTCGGTCGACACGACCGCCGGCGCGTCGAACTCGTGGGCGATCAACTCCCTCATCCGCAACGGAGGCACCGACGCCTCCATCAACTCGCTCGCCACGGACGGCACCTACGTCTACGGGACCGGATACGTCTTCGGAGCCGGCGGAAACCTCGAGGGAACGTTCAAGGCGAACTGGAACAGCGGCGAGCTCGAATGGGTCGAGGACTGCCACGGTGACAGCTACTCGGTAGCCCCCGGAACCGACGTCGTGTACACGGCCGGCCACGCGCACTACTGCGGCAACGTCGGCGGATTCCCCCAGACGGAGCCGTGGACCTTCTATCGTGCCGTCGCCTTCACGAAGGCCACCACGGGTACTCTGACGGCGGACCCGTACGGCTACTACAACTTCAACGGCACCCCCTCGCCCTCCCTCGTCAACTGGTTCCCCTCCTTCAACACCGGCAAGGCCAGCGGATCGGGCCAGGGCCCGTGGGATGTCGTGGTCGCGGGTGACTACGTGCTCTACGGCGGAGAGTTCACGACCGTGAACGGCAAGGGACAGCAGGGTCTCGTTCGCTTCGCGAAGAAGGAGATCGCCCCGAACGACGATGGTCCGCGTCTCACCGGGACGAACTTCGTGCCGAGCCTCGCCTCCTTCAGCACGGGCACTGTGCGTGTCGCCTGGCAGGCCAACCACGACCGTGACAACTCCCTCCTGACCTACGACGTGATCCGCAACAACCAGACGGCGACCCCCGTCTACACGACGCAGGCGAGCTCGACGTTCTACAAGCGACCTCTCATGTCGTTCCTCGACACGGGTCTCACTCCAGGACAGACGTACACCTATCGCATCCGTGCGACCGACCCGTTCGGCAACTCGACGATGGGCACGCAGGTGAGCGTCACGGTCTCGGCCGATGGACAGATCAGCGCGTACACGCAGAGGGTCCTCGACGACAACCCCACGTCGTTCTGGCCGCTCGGTGAGGCCTCCGGCACCATCGCCTACGACTGGAACGCCGGCGACGACATGAAGCTCTCGAGCGGAGTGACCCGCGGGACCACCGGTCAGGAGGCGAGCTCGACGAACACCGCATCGACCTTCCCTGGATCGATCGACAACATCGGAGTGTCGACCGCGTCGAAGCCCGCCTCGAACACCTTCACGGCCGAGGCATGGATCAAGACAGGGACGACCTCTGGTGGAAAGATCATCGGATTCGGCAACAGCGCCTCCGGCAACTCGGGCTCGTACGACCGGCACGTCTACATGGACAACTCGGGTCACCTGACCTTCGGCGTCTACACCGGCAACACGCAGACGATCACGAGCGCCGCGAGCTACAACGACAACCAGTGGCACCACGTCGTGGCCACGCTCGGATCGAACGGCATGCAGCTCTACGTCGACAGCAAGAAGGTGGCGAGCCGTGCCGACACGACGGCGGGCCAGGCGTTCTCCGGCTACTGGCGCATCGGCGGTGACAACCTCGGCGGTTGGCCGAACCGCGGCAGCAGCGACTACTTCGCCGGCGCCATCGACGACGTGGCGGTCTACCCGACCGTGCTGAGCCGTCAGTCGATCGACGCCCACTTCGTCGCATCGGGTCGCACGTCGACCATTCCCGTCGCCCCCGCCGACGCATACGGAGCCGCGGTCTTCTCCCTCGAGCCGACCTCCTACTGGCGGCTCGGCGAGTCGAGCGGCACCGTGGCGGCGGACTCCGGTCCGTTCGGGAACCCCGGCACCTACACCGGCCTCGTGAACAAGGGCGCGACGGGCGCACTCAACGGAGTCCCCGACAAGGCGGCGACGTTCGCCCCCACCGAGGAATGGTGGGGCTGGAACGAAGCCGGCGTGGCGAGCGCTAGCCCGATCAACAACCCCACGACGTACGCGGTCGAGGCGTGGTTCAAGACCACGACGACCCGCGGCGGGAAGATCGTCGGCTTCGGAGCGAGCCCAACGGGCGGTTCCGGTGGCTACGACCGCCATGTCTACATGGAGAACGACGGACGGCTCACCTTCGGAACGTGGACGGGACAGACGAACACGATCACGTCGGGTTCCGCGTACAACGACGGCCAGTGGCACCACGTCGTGGCGCAGCAGTCCTCCGCCGGCATGAACATGTTCATCGACGGGAACTCCGTCGGCACCAACCCGCAGACCGCTGCGCAGAACTACACGGGCTACTGGCGGGTCGGTGGCGACACGACATGGGGCGGGACCGCTCCGTACTTCGCCGGAACCATCGACGAGGTCGCGATCTACTCGACGCCCCTCACCGCCGCCCAGGTGGAGCAGCACAACGGTCTCGGCCGTGGAGTGGTGGCCAACGTGCCTCCGACCGCGTCGTTCACGGCGGCCTCTTCCGATCTCGCCGCATCCTTCGACGCGACGGCATCCGCGGACTCCGACGGCACGATCGTGTCCTACGCCTGGGACTTCGGTGACGGGCAGACCGGCACGGGCGTCACGGCGAACCGCACGTACGCCGCCGCCGGCACGTACGCCGTGAAGCTCACGGTCACCGACAACCGCGGTGGGACGGCGACGTCGACGCAGAACGTCACGGTCACGGCACCCAACGCCGTCCCGACGGCGTCCTTCACGGACCAGGTCACGAACCTCTCCGCCGCGTTCGACGCGTCGGCCTCCGCCGACAGCGACGGGACCATCTCGAGCTACGCCTGGAACTTCGGTGACGGGGCGACGGCGACGGGGGTCACGACGAGTCACGCGTACGAGACGCCGGGCAACTACCTCGTCACGCTCACGGTGACGGACGACAGGGGTGCGACGGCAACGGCGACCCGGGTCGTCGCGGCGGCACTGCCGGCGAACCAGAACCCCACGGCGAGCTTCACGGCGACCCCGTCGGGACTGGGAGTCGCGCTCGACGGTTCGGCCTCGACCGACCCGGACGGGACGATCGCGTCCTACGCATGGAACTTCGGCGACGGTGAATCGGGTTCGGGAGCGACGACGAGTCACACCTACGGCTCCGCCGGCACGTACACGGTGACGCTCGCGGTGACCGACAACCGCGGCGCGACGATCCAGACGCAGAAGGAGGTCACCGTCACGGCGCCTCCGGCCGCGGAGACCATCGCTGCCGACACGTTCGAGCGCACCGCGACGAACGCGTGGGGCTCCGCACAGCCGGGCGGACTCTGGACAGTGGGAGGCGGCAACAGCAGCTTCTCGGTCGCGGGCGGCGCCGGCGTCATCTCGCTCCCCGCCGGCGGAACGCGGACCAGCCGACTCAGCACCGTCTCCGTGACGGACGCGAACATCAACACTCGCGTGGCGGCGTCCGACATCGCGAACGGCGGCGGCGTCTACGCCTCCGTCATCGGCCGACAGGTCGGGACGACGAGCTACTCGGCTCGGGTGTGGATCCAGGCATCGGGCGCGGTGCGCATCCAGCTGCTGCGCGGCTCGACGGCGCTCCAGGCGTACACGGTCCCCGGACTCACGTACACGCCCGGAACCGATCTGCAGATCTCCCTCGAGATCAGCGGCACGTCCCCGACGACGCTCAAGGCGAAGGTCTGGGCGGCTGCGGGAGCGGAGCCCGGCGCGTGGCAGGTCAGCGCGACCGATTCGACGGAGGGCCTCCAGGCCGCCGGAGCGATCGGCCTCGGAGGCTACATGCCGAGCACCGTCACGAACGGTCCGGTCTCGGTCCGGTTCGACGCCTTCTCAGCCGTCGCCCTCGGCGCCGTCACACCGACGCCGAACGTCGCACCGGCCGCGTCCTTCACGGCGACGCCCACCGACCTGTCGGTGGCACTCGACGCCTCCGCGTCGACGGACTCGGACGGCACGATCGCCTCGTACGCCTGGCAGTACGGCGACGGGACGACGGGCACGGGCTCGACGTCCTCGCACGCCTACGGAGCCGCCGGGACCTACACGGTGAGCCTCACCGTGACGGATGACGACGGTGCGACGAACACGACGACGCGTTCCGTCACGGTGACGGCGCCGCCCGAGCCCGGAACCCCGGCGGTTCTCGCCGCCGACGCCTTCGGTCGCACGGCGTCCTCCTCCTGGGGCAACGCGACGACGGGCGGGCCGTGGACGGTCGCGGGTGGGAACTCCTCCTTCTCGGTGAACGGATCGGCCGGCGTGATCGACGTGGCCGCCGGCCAGACGCGGTCGGCTCGACTGGGAGCCGTCTCCGCGACGGAGACCGACTCGACCGTCACGATCACGGTCCCGTCGGCTTCGACGGGAGGCGTCCAGTACGCCTCGGTCATCGCCAGGCAGGTCGGGTCCGACAGCTACTCCGCACGGCTCGTCGTGCAGGAGAACGGCTCGCTGCGCATCCACCTGATGCGCAACACCGTCGTCCTCCAGTCGGTCGCGTTGCCGATCACGGGCTACACGGCGGGCACGGCGATCACCGTCCGCGTCCAGGCGTTCGGAACCGCCCCGACCACGATCCGGGCGAAGGCCTGGGTCGCCGGTCAGACCGAGCCGGCCGCGTGGCAGGCGCAGGTGACCGACTCGACGGCGGCCCTTCAGACGGCCGGTTCGGTCGGTCTCTCCGCCTACATGGCGAGTTCGATCACGTCCGGCCCCGTCTCCGTCCGGTTCACGGACTACAAGGTCACCGCGATCTAAGCGGTCACGACCTGGCCGGGCGCATCCTCCTCTCGAGGATGCGCCCGGCTTTTCGTGGTCAGGGCGCAGATCGTCGTATACGGCGCCGAGCGCACGGTGCCGTCGAGTCGACGTCGTGGGGTGCGCGTCCTAGGCGTGGCCGCGGGTGCGGCGCACACGCTTCCCGATGCGGCGTCCGTCGCGCACCCCTCGCAGTCCCGCGCGCAGGGGGGCGAGCGAGCTCAGGAACTGCCGTCGGCCGCCCTGGAGGAGGATCTCCCACGAGACGGTCGGGGTGTGCCTCAGCCAGGCGCGGTACTCCTCGTCGGAGAGGTGCAGCGCGGCGAACAGGATGCGGTTGCGGATGTTGTAGTAGTAGTACGTCGTGGACTTCGCCTGGCCGGAGGATGCAAGGCCCTCGGCCTGAGTGCCGCCCTCGGCGTGGATCGCGACGGCGTCGTCGAGGGAGACGAGGCGTCCGCCCGACGCGACGACCTTGTGGGAGAGGTCCACGTCCTCCCAGTAGAGGAAGTACTCGTCGGAGAAGCCGTCGATGCGTGACCAGAGCTGCCAGGACACCGCGAGGCATGCGCCGGTGAGCCACGGTTCGATGCGGGAGGCGTCGACGTCGCTGAGGCGACGGCGCAGCGATCGGATGCGTCCGTCGTCGAGGTAGAGGTCCGAACCGGCGAACCAGACACTGCCGTCCGGACGCAGGATCCGCGGGGCGACGAGCGCGTCGGGGTCGGCGACGACGGCCGAGAGCAGCCGTGCGGCTGACCCCGGGTCGATGCTCGCGTCGGGGTTGAGGATGAGGAATCGATCAGCGCCGCGTTCGCGCGCTCGGGCGATGCCGCGGTTGACGCCGGCGCCGAAGCCGATGTTGCTCTCCGGCTCGACCAGCTCCCACCCTTCGGCGGCAGAGAGATGCCGCATCGACTCGCGCTCGAGCGCCGTCGTGAAGTTGTCGACGGTCACGGCGAGAAGACCGGGTGCATTCCTCGTGAGTTCCGTCAGATTCGCCTCGAGGAGATCGCTCGACCCGTAGTTCACGACCACGACGGCCGCTCCGGCGAAATCGGGTCCGGAGATCGCGTCGGATCTCACGTCGTTCGTGCTCACAGGGTGCTCCCGTCGTCGGCGGGACCGGCGTCCCCTGGCTCAATGGGTGGCGTCGTCTTGGAGCGGCGCGCGGTGCGCACGATCTCGAGCAGGACGAGGACGTCGCGTCGTATCGGGCGGACGATGAGCGCGAGGAGCCCGTAGGCCATCACCTCGGCGACCACGGCGGCGAGGATCTGTACGACCGCGCCGGCCGGGGCGGCCAGCACCGTCGCCCCGAACGCCGCCGCTCCGGCGATGATCGCTGCGGCGGAGATCCTCACGACACCGACGAGGAGCGTCCTGATGGGGATCGGTGTGGCGCGGTTGAGCCACCACAGCGACAGGGGCCAGGAGAGCACCGGCTCGAGCGCGAAGCCCGCGGCGACGCCGACGATGCCCCACTGCGACCCGATGAGGACGAACGTGATCTTCATCCCGGCGCTCATGAGGGTGAATCGGAAGAGGTGTCCGGTGAGTCCGCGCGAGACGTACACCCAGTAGCCGACGAGCGCGAGGGTCTGGAACGCCCCCGCGACGGCCAGCAGACGGAGGACCGGCGGGACCTCGCCCCACTTGGGTCCGAGGAAGACGTCGACGAGAGGCTGAGCGGCACCGGCGACGAGGGCCAGCCCGGCCACGAGCGTGTAGCCGAGAGCGATCTGCCCACGGGTGACATAGCTGTTGAAGCGCAGGCGCTCGTGCTCGGCCTGCATGCGTGAGAGCACCGGGATCGCGACACGCGTGATGGGAGCGCGGAGCTGATTGAGGGGGTTCATCAACAGCTGGAAGCCTCGGCTGTACACGCCGAGTGGTCCGGGGCCGAAGCGGAGACCGAGCACGAGCGAATCGGTGTTGCTCGCCGCGTAGCCGATGAGCTGGGTCGACACCATGTTCCATCCGAAACGGTAGAAGCCCGTCATGTCGGTGCCACGACGCGGCAGACGGGGCAGCCAACGCGACGCCGCCATCACCAGGACGAGGCTGATGAGGGCGAGCGAGACCATCTGCCACGCGAGGGACCAATAGCTGGCGCCGGACACGGCGAGCACGATGGCGATCGCTAGCGCACCGACGGAGGCGACCACGTCGATGAGCGCGAGAGCCCCGAACCGGAGGTCGCGGCTGAGACTCGCTCGGTGCTGGGTCGCGATGCCGTTCAACACGAAGGTGAGGGCCATGAACTGCGCAAGGGGAATGAGCTCAGGACGTCCGTAGAGGGCACCGATGAGATAGGCGACCCCGAAGAGGATCACGCCGAGGGCCACGCCGATTCCCGCGTTCGCCCAGAACAGCACGTCGCGCTGACGTGAACTGAGACTCGGTGCCTGGATGGCGGCGTTCGACAGCCCGAAGTCGCGGAAGACCTCCGACACCCCGACGATCACCATGACCATCGTGAACAGTCCGTATTCGTCGGGTGAGAGCAACCGCGACAGCACGACGACCGAGACGAACTGGATGAGGATGCGGACGAGCTGGCCACCCATGGTCACGGCGGCGCCGCGAGCAGCGTTCCGGCCGAAGTCGCCGTTCGAGGACGCCGTCGGAGCCTTGGTGCTCATCGTCGTGCCCCCGTCGGCGGCATAATGTGGGAGGACGTGAGCCGATGCGCCGTCGGGGCCGGCGCGTCGGGGGAGAGGCAGAACATGACGACCACTTCGGGAGCTGTGCACCCTCGCGCGGCAGAGGCTCGCGCGCTCGCCGTAGCCGTGCTCACGTACAAGCGTCCGGCGGACATCGCCGAGGCCCTTCCGCAACTCGCCGCCCAGGCAGTGTCCGTCTCGTCGCGATTCGACCGTGTGGAGGTCATCGTGGTCGACAACGATCCGGCGGAGAGTGCCCGCGAGCTCGTCGAGTCGTTCGCCCTGACCGCAGAGGTGCCGGTGCGGTACTGCCCCGAGCCGGTGTCCGGCATCACGGCGGCGCGCAACCGCGCGCTGGCCGAGGGGGCGGGCTCGGACATCCTCGTCTTCATCGACGACGACGAGAGGCCGAGCCCGGAGTGGCTCGTCGACCTCGTCGCCACCTTCGATCGCGGCGATGCCGTGGCCGTCGTGGGTCCCGTCATCTCCCGGTTCGACGTGCAGCCGGACCCCTGGATCGAAGCGGGGGAGTTCTTCCGCCGCCGCCGCATGCCCACGGGGACCCCCGTGTCGGTGGCCGCCACGAACAACCTGCTCCTCGATCTCCGGACGGTCCGCCGCATCGGTCTCGTCTTCGACCCGGTGTTCGGGCACGCCGGAGGGGAGGACACGATGTTCACCCGGACGCTGCACGAGAGGGGTGGGCGGCTCGTCTGGTGCGACGAGGCGATCGTCTGGGACGTCGTGCCGGCCGAGCGCACGACGCGGTCATGGGTCGTGAGGCGCGCGTTCAGCAGCGGGAACAGTTGGAGTCTCACCTCGATAGCGCTCGCCGACGGCCCGCTCGCTCGCGTGCGTGCGCGGCTCACCGGCATCGCCAAGGGCGGCGTCCGGGCGGCGGGCGGAGCGTTGCGGCTCGTGGGAGGGGTGCTCACCCGATCGGTGCGCCATCGCGCGAAGGGGACCAGGACGCTCGCGAGGGGCGCCGGCATGGTGTCCGGTGTCTTCGGGTACTCGTACGAGGAGTACCGCAGGTCGTCGTGATCGTCCGTCGCGGTCATCGCGATGTCCTCGTCGCCCGCGGGCGTGCGAGAGCCGCGCGGTAGGCCGCGAGGTGGAGGGTCCCGGCCACGTCCCAGTCTCGTCGCGACAGATCGGGACGTTCAGACCTCGGCTCCTCGTGCAGCACGCGGAGGGTGGAGAGGAGATGCTCGGCGCTCAGCTCTCCGTCGTACTGGTGAACCCACCCGGGCCCGACCTCGTCGGAGAGGCGGGCGTTGACCTCGTTCGCCGGCACGAGCACCGGCCGGTCGACCGAGAGCGCCGCGAGGGCTCCGCCCGAGTTGTGCATCTCCCGATACGGAAGCACCACGAGCTCGCCTTGACGTGCGACGTCCACGAGTTCGGCGTCGCTCAAGAACGCGAGGCTGAGCTCGACGCGCTCGTCGGCGGCCGCGAGGCGGCTGAGCTCATCGGCGAGGTCGGCTGACGACGGCTTACCGGCCACACGCAGGCTGACATCGCCGGCAACGGATGCGAAGGCGGTCAGGAGTCGATCGACTCCCTTGTAGCGGCGGATCAGTCCGAAGTAGCTGAAGCGGCCGGTGACGGCGGGGCGCTGCGGGTACGGCGCGAACCACTCGCGGTAGTGTCCGTGCGGGATCACGGTCGATCGGGTGCCGTCCGGGAGGGCGGTCGACTCGTTGAGCACGATCACGAAGGCCGTGCGGCGTTCGAAGAGAGCGAGGAGGGCGTTCTCGACGCGGCTGATTCCGCTCGGGCGGTGCAGGTTGTGCAGTGTGCGCACGATCGGTGTCCTCGTGATCGCGAGCTTCGCGAGGAGTGCGACCGTCAGCGCCTGACGAACGGCCTTCTTGAGCGGCGAGTGGCCCGAGACGAGGATCTCCGGCCAGTGGGCGTGGAAGACGTCGTAGCGGCCGAGGAGTGCTCGTCGCCAGGTGAACGTCCGGACGTCGACCCCCGGGGTCGCTGCGAGGTTGTCCCGCAGCATGTGGATGTAGGGGTTCGTGGTCTCGCGCGGCTCCGGAAAGGACTGTTGCACAGCCACGGTCGGCTCTGGCTTGTTCACACTTCTGCTTTCCATAGGGAGTCGGTTCCAGGGGTCTGAATCGTGTCGGGACGAGAGCCCGTCCGCCATTCGAATGAGACGCCGTCTGAGGGTATCCGGACCTGCCGCCCGGTCGTCGAGCCGACCGCACAGCACCGACCGCCGCCTGGTGACGACGGTCTGTGCTCCGGGGGTCCGAGGCGGCTGACGCGTCGTTCGCTTACAATCGGAGCGACAGCGACGAGCGGAATGAGGCCGACCAGATGTCCCGATTGCGCGCGGTACGCAAGCACTTCTGGAGCTATGTGCGGGGAGTCCTTCGAGGACACCCGGGGGCCCGGATCGAGTCGGGCGTGAAGCTGAGCGGTCCCGGCCGTTACGACCTCCGTCGCGGAAGCACCGTCTCGAAGGGTGCCCAGATGTGGGTGGGCGATGGTGCGACGCTCGTGCTCTCCAAGGGGGCGAAGATCGGCGCGCGCACGATCGTCAACGTCGAGAGCGGGATCACCATCGGTGCGGATGTGCGGATCTCCTGGGAGGTGCAACTGCTCGACACCGACTTCCACTGGACGTCGTCGACCTCTGGTCGTGTTCGTCCGCACACGTCGCCGATCGTGATCGAGGAGAAGGTGCTCGTCGGAACCCGGAGCCTCGTGCTCAAGGGGGTCACGATCGGACGCGGATCCGTTGTCGGAGCCGGTTCCGTCGTGCGCCGTGACGTCCCGCCTGGCACGATCGTCGCAGGCAACCCCGCCGAACCCGTCGGGGAGGTCGCCGACTGGGGCAGCGCGGTCAGCTGACACGAGCGACTCCCCGCCCCGGCGGTCGGTAGAGCAGCGCGAGCGGCGGCTTCTGAGCGGCGTTGCTGAGGAGCAGGGAGACGGTGATCGCGAACGCCGCCACGATCGGGGGCAGCAGCCAGGCGGTGGCGCCGAACGGGACAACGGTGGCCAGGAGGGAGACCGCATACGCCGTGAGGATGATCACGGGTGTGTGCGCGAGATAGATCGGCATGGTGTTCGAACCGATACTCACGAGCCGCGGGACGCCCGCGAGCGCTCTGCTCGCCATGATGCCGGTGAACACGCCGAGCAGGCAGTCCACGAAGTAGAGGCCGGGAACCCAGCGGAGGGAGAAGATCGCGATCACGGTGGACAGCCCGACCCATGTCGCGACGGCGAGGATCGCCACGGGGCCGATCCGCATCCGTCCGATGGAGAGGATCGTCTGGCGCAGGTACAGCCCGGCGAGGAAGAAGAAGAAGTACTTGATCGAACCGCTCCACCCGACGTTGGCGGTCTCCCAACCGCTCAGGGCGATGGCGGACGCGAGACCCGCGACGGCGAGCTGAATCCTCCAGTCGACGCGTCGGAGGAGCTTCGCGACGATGAAGAAGAGCGCCAGCGCCCAGATGAACCACAATTCGAATCGCGGCGCGAACGGCGAGAGCAGGAGATCTCTGGCAGCGCCGAGCACGTCGATCCCGTTGCCCTTCATCCGCAGTCCGATCATGTAGACCACGGACCCGATGGCTTCCCAGACGATGAACACCCACGCGAAGAGACGGATCTTGGAGCGCCACAGGTCGCCCCATGACGAGACGAGCCATTTGGCGGCGAAGAGCCCGGCGAGCACGAAGAAGAGGGGCATCCGGAGTGCCGAGAGAGCCTCGTTGATCTGGCGCCACGTATCGATGGGGAAGCCGGCGCCGAGCAGCCAGCTCGCGGAATGGTAGAGGGCCACGAGGACGATGGCGATGCCGCGCCCGGAGTCGACCCACGTGAGCCGGGAGGAGGGCGCGCGTCGCGGCTCGTCGGGGCTCGACGAGGTCGGGCCGCTCTGCATCGGGCGGCTCACGAGGTGATCCGCCGTTTCGATCGTTTCGGCAGGTCCGGTGGGCCCGAGGGGAGGGGACTCTCCTTCGCAGGCAGGAGTCCGACGGCGAGGAAGAGCATGATCAGGGGGACGGATGTGCCGATCGGACTGAAGAGCACGTTCCAGATCATTCGCACAGCGAGCCAGACGACGAGGGCGCTGGCGGCACGCCGAGCGAGCATGTCGGCGATCGTTCGGAACGTCAGGACGAGGAGCAGGACGGTGAACGCTGCACCGATCAGCCCGAAGCGGATCCAGAGGTCTCCCAGAACGGAGTGGACCTCGAAGCCCACCCCGAACATGTAGTTCTCGACGTACCCGTTGTTCGGGAGGTAGCCGATGGACGACATCCCGGTCTTCGCCACGAGGATGTCCGACAGGGTCGCGAGCGTGCCGGAGCCGTAGCCGAACGGATTCTCCGAGATGAGCGACGTCGTGGCGGCCGCCTCGGGACGCCCTCCGAGGATGAGCGACCCCGACGTGTCGATCTGTGCTTGCGTGCGCTCCTGGGTCCTCTCGCCGAGCAGGCCCCCGAGGATCACTGCCTGAGCGATGGTGTACACCGCGGAACCGAGCACGACGAACCCGAGGAGCGTGCGCACGGTGGAGCCGCGCCGGCCCGCAGCCTTCGGTCGGAGCTGCCACGCGACGAGGGCGGCGCTCATGAGAAGCATCGCGCTACCCGAGCGAGCGTCGTTCAGCGATGAGATCCCGCCGACGACGAGGATGAAGACGATCTCGAGCGGTCGGCTCTTCCACTTCCACGCGAGTGCGAGGAGGAGGACGGTGATGGGCAAGGAGATCCCGAATCGCCAGGGATTGTCGCTGTCGATACCGCTCCCGAGCGGGATGGCCGCGACCATTCCGGCTCCGAACCAGACGGCACTCATCGGCGCGCCCACGATGTGTCGCGACCAGAGCAGAGCCCCCGTCCCCGAGACGAGGCCGAGCATGATGATCGTGTTGTCGAGAAGCAACGAGGACGAGATGGCGTGATCCGCGGCGGCGAAGCCCGTGAGGACGAAGCCGGACACGACGGCGGCGACTCCGAGGATGACATACAACCGCGCGCCGCGATACCGGGGGAGGATCGATACCCACACGGGCAGGAGCAGAACGGCGGCGACATAGCCGTACTTGACTCCGTAGGGCAGGCTGATGCCCGCGCCGAGCAGGAGTGGGACGGCTGAGGCGATGACGCGCTCGATGAGGGTTCGCTGCGTGGCCAGCGAATCCAGCACGATCGACCTCGTGGACACGCCCTGCTTCTCCGTACGCACCGCCACCATCACCTCCATCTCGGCTCTGCCCGGGAGGCGTGGAACTGCTACGCGGCCCCCCTGGTCTTCCGCAATTCTAATCGACGTGAATAATCCTCATGTTCCCCCCTTTCGCGGGTGGAAAGGGGGGAACACGAGGATCGGGGTGTCACGGGCGGGAGCCCGAGATGCAGCGCTATCGGGTCAGAGTCGAACCCACCGCGCTCGGCGTCTTGCCGAGGAGCTGCCCGATGAGAGCGGCGATACTCGACGGGAGTCCGCGCGGAACGACCGTCGCGACGGCGGACTTGCCGGCCGAGGTCAGCGACAGGTTCGCGTTGAAGAGGTCACGACCCTCACTGAGAGCCGACGCCTTGTCGTGGCCCGTGGCCGCGGTGAACTCCGCCAGATCGCTGAACGTCTTCGCCTTGGCTTTCCCCTGGCCCCAGCGCACGAGCGTCGTCGGCGAGTACTCCGACTCCCTCTCGTACAGGTTGCCGTTGAGGGAGATGCCCATGGCTTCGGCCGTCATCTGCTTGGTGTTGTCGTCGACGCACACGATGCATCCACCGCCGTTCGCGGAGATGATGTTGTTCGAGACGGTCACATTGCTGATGATCCACGGCACGGTCATGTCGGGCAGCTTCTGCCGACGATCGTGGCCGGCCTGGCTCAGGTTGGTCTGACGGCGCTTGTCCATCGAGAACTGCAGCGGGGCCATGGCGTTGTCGGTGATGGTGTTGTTCCACACCTGCACGTTGCCGGTGTTCCCGATCCACAGACCGTAACGACCGTTGCCCGAGATGAGGTTGTTCGCGACCTTCATCGTGTCCGAGATCTCCAGGATGATGCCCGTCGATCCGTTGTCGAGCGAGCGGTTTCCGGTGACGACGCCGTTGTAGACGGACTCGTCGAGCCAGAGGCCGGCCGTCATGTTGCCGATGAAGTCGTTGTTGGTGAACGTCACGTTGCGTGAGCGCGTCACCTTGAACCCGCCGGACACCGGCATCCTGTTGAATCGCTCGGTGTTGTTCTGTCCGACGTAGGAGTTCGTCATCGAGAAGTTGTCGGCTGCGTTGGTGCCTCCGCCGAGCATTCCGTTCTTCGTGAGCGTGACCTTGTTATAGGTGACGCCCGTGCCCCACGACGAGATGCCGTTGGTCGCATTGTCGGTGATGACCACGTTCTCGAGGAGCACGTTGTCCGCCTGTGCGGTCACGGCGCCGTTCTGCCAGACGGAGGTCCCGTACTTGGTGAAGCCGATGCCGCGCACGACGCTGCCGTCGCCCGTGATCTTCATCGCCTTCTGAAGCGTGCTGGACGTGACGGTCTTCCCAGACGGATCCGAGCCGATGACGAGCCGGTCGCGGCCCTTGTCGACGAAGAACGTGCCAGCCTTGACCGCCGACTCGGATCCGACCTGCGTGAGCTCGGTTCCACCGATCCAGACCTGGTCGGGGTGAGCGGCCAGGGGATAGGCGGGATCCAGGAAGCGGATCGCCGTCGCGTCGTTGTCCGGCGCACCCTCGGACTGGATGCCCGAGTCGAGGTCGACGTCATAGCCCGTCGACGTCCATCCGGTCGAACTCTTCGACCACTTGGAGACCTGCTCGCTTCCGTCGAACCACACGGCCTCGCCCGGGTACGACTGGACGGTGAGTCGCTTGCTCGAGGGGATCTCGACGGTCTCGTGGTACGACCCTCCGCGAATCACGATCGTCGCTCCACTCGGGGCGGCCGCGATCGCGCGCTCGACCGAGGAATACGGCGACGACTTCGATCCGTTCCCGGAGGACGTCGCCGAAGACGACACGAAGATCGCGCCAGAGGGAACGCTGTAGTTGGTGGTGCCGATCGGTGCCGCTCCACGATCACCCGTGGACGGCGACGTGGGAGTCGGCGCCGGTGTGGTGGGAGTCGGCGCCGGCGTGGTCGGCGCGGTCGTGGGGGTCGGAGTCGTGGTGGGGGTGGAGGTCGGACTCGGGGTCGGGGAAGCGGATGTCGTGGGGGTCGACGTCGGCTGTGTCGTCGGCGCCGGCGCGGTCTGCGGAACCAGTCGGCTGGCGCTCAGCCCGTCGAGGCGGACCGTGTAGGGCTTCGAAAGGCCGGACAGGTAGGTCCACAGGCCGATTCCACCCGACGCGATGCGCTTGGAGGAGGTGTCGGTCGCGGTGCGCTGCCAGGCCGGGGTGCTCGACCCGTCGACCCAGGCGCGAGAGGCGACCTCGACGCTCGTCGTGCCATGCACGCGGAGAGCGAGGGTGATGCGCGAGCCCGCCTTGAGGCCGGTCGCGACGATCTTCTCGGACGCGAGGCCCACTTGCGATGCCGTCGAACCATTTGCGCGGGACAGGCTCAGGCCGGCTGAGCCGGACGGTGTGATCCTGAGGGTCGTCCGGTAGAAGGATTTGCCGTCCGACCGGGCCTGGAGGGCGACGTAGACGCCGTTGCCCCCGCTCGGCAGGCTCGGCACGACCACGGTGACCCGCGATTCCACATCGGGTGTCGACACGCTCGTGAGGAGCGCGTTGCGGGCTGCGCCTTGCGGAAGGGCGAACGCGGCTGCGCCGTCCTTCACCGAGAGTCCGGAGGTGGTTGCGGAGGTGTACGCCCCACCGGCGTCGGCGGTGCCGAGGCCCTTGGACACGGTCCGCGAGAAGTCGTCGGCGGCGATGCGATCGCCCGTGACCCACGTGGCCGCTGAGGCGTCCGAGGTGGTCGCGGCCAGGTCGGTGACGGCCAGCGCGCCGACGGCGGCCATGGCCGTGATGGCGAGTGCGGCGCGATACGTGCGTGCCTTCGTCCGGCGCAAGCGACGTGCGTCGGAACGGGTGGTGGTTGACGGGATGTTGGGATCGATGAAAGAAGTACGTCGAAGAGTCACTGCTGTCCTCACGGGTTGCCGAGGGTGTCAGCCGGATGGCTATACATCGGGAAACGGGATCAATAGCGGAAAACGGCCCTCATGTAAATGGGTTCGTTGTCCCCCAAACGCGGTACGTCGTTCCGGAAAGGCTAGCAAGTCCTCCATCTCCGTTCCACCCGGAGTCGAGGATCTTTCATGGATGCACATTAGGGCATGAAAGAAACGCCCCGTCAGCCCCGCGAAGTGGGGTGATGGGGCGATGGTCTGGCCCCCATCCGAGGGGGATTCGACTGGGCGTGTCGCGGCTCGGTCGTCAGGGAGCTTTCCGCGTCCACGCCGGGATCGGAAAGGAGAAGATCCCGGGGAAACGACCGAGGAGTCGATTGGCGAGGAGCGCGATGGCGAGGGATGCGACGGTGAGCGCCGGGGGGAGCGCCAGGAGGACGGGCTGGGGGAGTTGCTGGCCCGACTGGAGCAGGACGCCGGCCACGGCGATCATCGGGAAGGTGTGGACGAGGTAGACGGGCAGGGTGCGCGAGCCGAGTCTCTCGAATACGGACAGCCATCCCACTCGCGAGACGACGACCGAGAGGGCGATGCCCGCCGTCACGGCGACGAGCCCCGAGGCGATCAGCACGAAGGGGACGTGACGCACAGGCGTGAAGACGAGGATCGCGACCACGCAGGCGTACACGGCGAACAGGGCGACGACATGAACGACTCGAGCGCGGGGTGCGAGCCGCCGGACGAGCGGGGCGATGTGCACGGCGAGGAGGAAGAAGAAGAGGTACCGGCCGGTCTTGTCCCACGGAACGCCCAGGATCGAGAGCGCGCCGGTGCCGAACACCGCCGACACGGCGGCGGCCCCACCCAGCTGCACGGCGACGGGCGCGCGGCGAACGAGCCAGGCGATCGTGAGGTAGATCGGGAGGGCGTAGATGAACCACAGGTTGGGGTGCGGCGAGATGAAGATCGTGAGGACGGACCACCACGACTCCGGGTCCGCCGGGTCGCTGATGGGCGGCATCAGGATGCCGTACGTCGTCTGGATCGTGCTCCACAGGACGTAGAGGTAAAGGAGCGCGAGGATGCGGCGCCGGAACAGGTCGCGATAGCCGAGGCGCAGGGCCGACGGCGCGAGCAGTCCGGACATGAAGAAGAACAGCGGCATCCGGAACGTGTCGAGCGGGGTGCTCGCGTAGGTCCACGGTCCAGCGATGCCGGCCTCGCCCAGGTACATCACGGCGTGGAAGAGCACGACGAGCACGATCGCGATCCCGCGAGCCGTGTCGATCCACGGCTCGCGGGTCTTCTCGATCGGTGCCGGCCCCGTGCTCGTCCGGCGAGACGTCGCCGAACTCATGACGAGTGCTGCGCCGCCTCGTTCGAGGCGCCACCGGTACCCAGGCGTCGCACGCCGGGGATCGCGACAGCCGAGTCCTTCTCCGTCTCGGTGTAGTACGTGAGTCGCTCGTGCTTCTTCACGTCGTTCGCGACGACGCCGAGCACGCGGGCGCCCACGGAGCCGAGTGTCGCCATCGCCTTCGAGAGCTCCGGGCGACGGGTCTTCATGTTGCGAGCGACCACGATTGCGCCGTCGGTCTCGTGGACGAGCCACAGCGGGTCGGTCACGGGGATCAGCGGGGACGTGTCGATCACCACGAAGTCGTAACGCTTCTTGAGCTCGGTGAGGGTGGCGCGCATGGTGTCCGATGCGAGCAACTGGTTGGGGTTCGGCGGGATGGTCCCGGCGACGAGGATGTCGAGGTTGCTCGTGCCCCACGACTGCACGGCCTCGTCGATCGTCGCCGATCCGAGGAGCACGCTCGTCAGTCCGACGCTTCCGTCGAGGCCCGTGTGGTCGGCGATCGACGGCTTGCGCAGGTCGGCGTCGACGAGGAGCACGCGGCCCATGCTCTCGGCGAGGGAGAGTGCGAGACCGAGCGAGACCGAGCTCTTGCCCTCAGCAGGCATGGCCGAGGTCACGACGACGGCCGAGACGGGCTTGTCGACGTCGGCGAAGGCGAGACTCATGCAGAGACCGCGGAACGCTTCAGCCGTCGGCCCGTTCGGAGTGGTGCGGATCGTCTGGGCGAGCCCCTTGTCCCGCGCGCCGCGCCCGATCTCGGCGAGGATCGGCGAGTCCGTGACGGCCTCGATGTCCTTCTGCGACCGGATGCGCGTGTCGATGAGCTCACGGAGCACCGCCCAGGCGAGGCCGAGGAGCAGGCCGATGGCGCCTCCGATGGCGACGATCATCCTCGTGTCGGGCGAGAACGGAGCGCTCGGTGCGGTGGCGGGCGAGATGATGGTCAGCTCGACCGGTGACGTCGCCTCGTTGCCCCGTGACGAGATGTCGGCGACGGCGGTCGCGAGGCTCCGGGTGACCTCGGAGGTGATCTGTTGCGCCCGGATCGGGTCGCTGCTCACGACGGTGACGTCGATGATGACGGTGTTGAGAGGGGTGTCGACCGAGATGGACCGCTCGAGGTCCTTCGTGCTCATGTCGAGGTCGAGCTTGTCGATGACCGGCTGGAGGACGATCGGCGTCTTCGCCATCGTCGCGTACGACTGGACGAGGCCCTGGACGTAGGTCGATCCCTGCACGAGCTCGCTCGTCGTCTCGCCCATGACGGTGGACGCGTAGGCGCTCGCCGTCGAGCGGTACATGTCCGGCATGGTCTGGGCGTAGCCGTAGCCGGCTCCGGCGCCGAGGAGGGCGAGAACGGCGACGACGAGCCAGTTCTTCCTGATCGAGCCGATGTATTCGTGGATGTTCATGAAAGTCCCCCTCGGATGTGTCGACCGGTTGTGGGGCCGGTCGCCCCGTGCATGGTGTCTCTGTTCGGCCCACTAAGATTGGGCGGAACCGAGAGGAGAGCGGTCCTGGACGAACATCGTGGCCTGAACCTGTTGGTGGTGTGTGCCGCGAACGTCTGCCGATCGCCTCTTGCCGAGTATCTCCTGGCCAAGGGCGTGGAGTCACTACCCGAATTCGAGGGACACTCAGTTTCCAGCGCCGGGGGGACCGCACAAGCCGGATCCGGGATCTGCGTCCGCGTCGGGGAGAGGCTCGGCGTCGACGGCGCGGACTTCGCGGCCGCCCACCGGTCCCGGATGTTGACGATCGACGAGGTGAGACGCTCCGGCCTCGTGCTGACGGCGTCCAAGGCCGAGCGTGCCGCCGTTGCGCGGCTCGATCCGTCCGCGCGCTCGCGCACGTTCACGCTCCGCGAGGCCGCTTCGCTGGCTGCCGCGGGACCTGTCGGCATTCCGGACCCGACGATCGATCGTCCGTTGGAGGCTTTCGCCGCCGTCATCCACGCGCGACGCGGGCTGACCGCGCCCCCGCCGCGAGAGGCGAAACAGGGGTTCTTCCGTCGGTCGAAGCGGACGCCTGTCGGCGATCCACTCGACATCGCGGACGGACACGTGCTCGGCACCCGGCCGCACCTGCACACGCTCGACGAGGTGGCGGAAGCGGTCGATGTCCTCATCGGCGCCCTGCGCGCGTCGCAGGAGTGACGGTCCGACCGTCGTCCGGTGCGCGTCCGTGTCAGTGGCTCACACATGTGTCAGCGGCTCACGCATGCGACCTGACGCCGAATCGGCGACCCACGCCCACTCCGACGGCTGTCGCAGCCTCCGAGATGCGCCGCCGGTAGGTCTCGACGGAGTGGCGCTCCCGCGCGACGTTCTCGTCCGCAAGCGCCTCAGAACGGAATCGGGCCCAGTCTGACCACACGCGCTGGAGAGCGTCGGCGATGTCGCGGGCATCCCCTGGTTCGACCTGCTGGGCCGACCGATACCCCCACGCGGCCTCACGGAGACCGGAGGTATCGCTCACGACCACGGGACGAGCGGCGAGGACGCTCTCGACGGCGGTGTTGCCGAACGGCTCGTCGAGGCGGGACGGGACCACCATGACATCGCTCGCGGCGAGGAACGGCCACGGGGCGTTCTGGAATCCGCGGAGGTGCACCCGGTCGCCGAGATCGAGCGTCGAGATGGATGTGCGCAACTCGTCCTCGAACCACTCGTAGCCGGGGAAGACGGCGCCGACGAGGTCGAGTCTGGCCGGAATGCCCCTGTCTCGGAGCTCTGCGATCGCTTCGACGATGAGGTCGGGGCCCTTGCGGGGCGACAGGCGTCCGACATACAGCACGCGCAGTTCGTCGTCGATCGATTCGCGAGGCGCCGTGACGGCCTCGGGGCCGGCGACGCCGTTGTAGACGACGGTGCACCGGTCACCCAGACGGGCGAACGAGTCGCGGAGGACTCCGGCGCTGTAGTTGCTGTTCGCGACCAACTGATCGGCGAACAGCAGCGGGAAGGCGAGCGTGCGCATCACGGCCCTCGAGGCGGACCCCTCGGCCTCGTGGACGTGCACGATCGACGTGACCCGGAACAGCCGGGCGAGGAGCGTCCACAGGGGGATGGTGATGGTGTTGGTCCAGACCAGCGTCGGACGAACCTCGCGCATGAGCCGTCGTCCGGCGCGGAGGCCCGACAACGTCTGGGTGACGAGAGAGAACAGCCCGCGCGGCGTCATGAGACTCTTCCGCAGGACCAGGGTGGGGGCGAGGACGACGCGCGCGCCACGCTCCTCGAGGAGGGGGACGAGAGGCCCGTCCTCCGGCACGGTGACCGTGACGGTCGCGCCGGACTCGACGAACCCGGAGACCGATTCGAGGAGGACGCGGTCGGACCCGTACATGTCAGCGCTCGGGTGCGCGACGAGATAGGACGCTCGGGAGGTCCGCTGGCCGGCGTCGCGAGCGACGTCGGTGGTGGGGCGTCCCACGGTGATGCCGCTCACGAGACGGGGGACGCGACGGGCGTGCCCGTCCGGCCGGAGGCGGAGCGACGTGCAGCCTTCGCGATGGGGCGGATCGAGTAGCCGGCTGCGAGACGGATGGCGAGCTGTTCGTAGCCCGTCGTCACGAGATCCCAGTCGTACGTCGATGCCGCGCGCTCGCGCAGACGGTCGCCCGTCGAGAGGGTGCCCGTGACGTCGGCCTCCGCCGACTCGAGCAGGGGCGCGAGGGCGTCGGCGGAACCGAAGTAGCGACCGTTCTCGACGGTGACCTCACGGTTGAAGGCGACATCCCATGCGAGCACGGCCGTTCCGGCGCCGATGGCGCGCAGGAGCGAGGGGTTCGTGCCGCCGACGGAGTGCCCGTGCACGTAGGTGAGGGCGTTCGCGTAGAGCTCGTCGAGCAGATCCTGGTCCCACACGCCGCCGAGCATCTGGATGCGCGGGTCGCGTGCGGCGATGGTCTCGATCGCTGTCGTGTACTCAGCCGAGTATGGTGCGGAACCCACGACGACGAGGGGGAGCTTCGCGTCGCTCGCCGAGTAACCCTCGACGATCTCCCGCACGTGGTTCTCCGGCTCGAAGCGCGCGACGACGAGGTGGAAACCGCCGGGCGTCAGGCCGATCTCGGCGATCTTGTGCGACGTGGGAGCGTCGATGATCGTCGCGCCGTAGCTGATGAGCTCCGTCGGCACGCCGAATTCGTCGTCGTAGTAGTCGGCGATGCCCTGGGCGTCGGCGATGAGCGCGTCGGAGGTACGGACAGCGGCCGTCTCGGCGGCGCGGTAGTAGCGCTTCCCCGCGCCTCCCCACTTGTCGCGCTTCCATTCGAGTCCGTCGACGTGCACGGCCGTGGGGATGCCCTTGGCGCGCAGGATCGGCACGAAGGGGGCGTTCGCTGCGTTGAACACGAAGGCGGCGTCCGGGGCGCGGTGGACGAGGGCGTGGAGCGTCGACAGCGCCGTGTGGCTCAGGGTCTCCGCGACCTTGACGTGCAGGGCCGGCAGGTGGACGAGGGACATCCCGAGGTGCTCCGCCGGCTTCTCCCCGTCCTTCGAACGGCAGTAGACCGTGACGGAGTGACCGCGCTCGACGAGGCGTCTGCCGATCTCCTCGATCGCCGTCTCGAATCCTCCGTAGGCTGCGGGCACGCCACGGGTTCCGATCATCGCGATCGAGAGCGGCGCGGTGGTCTTGGCGGCGTTCATCAGTAGGCTCCGGTCGGGCGTGTGACGACCTTGACGGTCTGCCACAGGATCATGAGGTCGCCGACGAGCGACCAGTTCTCGACGTAGTAGAGGTCGAGCCTGACGCTCTCCTCCCAGCTGAGGTCGCTCCGGCCGCCCACCTGCCACATGCCGGTGAGGCCGGGCTTGATGTAGAGACGGCGGCGGACGTGGCTCTCGTAGTCGATGACCTCGCGCGGGAGCGGCGGGCGCGGACCGACGAGGCTCATGTCGCCGACGAAGACGTTCCAGAGCTGCGGCAGCTCGTCGAGTGAGTACTTGCGCAGCACACGGCCGATACGCGTCACGCGGGGATCGTTCTTCATCTTGAAGAGCAGGCCGTTGCCCTCGTTCTCGACGAGGAGCGCGGCCAGGTCCTGTTCGGCCGTCGCCACCATCGTGCGGAACTTGAGCATCGTGAAGCTGCGCTCCCCCCGGCCGACACGCTCCTGACGGAACAGGACGCCTCCGGGGCTGTCGAGGTGGACGAGGATCGCGATGATGCCGAAGAGAGGGGCGAGGATCAGGAGACCGATGCCGGACGCGACGACGTCGAACGAGCGCTTCAAAGCGTGCTTCATGCCGTCGAACTGCGGGATCTCCACGTGCATGAGCGGAAGGCCGTCGACAGGGCGGAAGTGGATACGGGGGCCCGCCACATCGGTGAGCTGGGCGGCGAGCACGAGCTCCGTTCCCGTGCCTTCGAGGTCCCAGCTGAGGCTGCGGATGAAGGACGGGTTGCGGCTCGCAGCGCCCGCGACGATGACCGTGTCGGCCTGGAGGTTGCGTGCGATCGTCGAGACCGAGTTCGGCTCACCCACGATCGGGACACGACGGTCTCCGACCTCGATGTGGGTCGTGGTCGCGTCAGAGACGGTGGCGGCGACGACGTTGTAGCTGGCCCGAGACTTCTCGTTGATCTGACGGACGACGTACTCCGCCTCGTCCGTGCCGCCGACGACGATGGCGCGGGAGAGGAAGCGGTCGCGAGCGGGCTGACGGATGAGCCAGTGGCGCCACATCCAACGGGTCGACACGAGGCCGAGCGTGCCGATTCCCATGGCGGTGAAGAAGAACGCGCGGGACACCTCGGCCTGCACGGCGAAGAGGAGAACGCCGAGGATCGCGAAAGCGACCATGCTCGCGTTGATGACGCGCTTGTACTCGCCTGCCCCGATCCCGATGACGCGGATGTCGCGGGTGCGGTGGGCTCCGAGGGCGGCGATCCAGGTGACGAGGATGATGACGGAGGCGACGGCGTAGGTCGTGACCCACGTGGCTCCGGTGGAAGCCGTCTCGACGAGCGAGCGGATGACATAGGCCAGGCCGAGCGACGAGCCGATGACGGCGAGATCGTTGACGAGGAGACGGGTGCGATGCCCCTGCGCCCATTGGCGCTCCGATGTGGTGGGGGCGCCCCGGCGCGTCGTCCAGGAGGTCGGGAGGAAGTGCGAGAGCTCTTCACCCGGAAGGTGGTGCTTCAGCTCGGTCATGACTGAACCTTCCCTGGAGTGATGTGGGGCGACGTGGCCCCGTGTCGGATGAACGAACGCAAGATCGTCTACCCCCAATGTCGACGATGAAAGGATGGCCTCCCGCCCGGTCCGTTTCGGGTCGGGTGCGGGCGGGAGACGTCCGTGTGTGGAATGTGAGGTGCCCTCAATTCCGTAATCTGAGATTAGCTCAGTTACGGAAACGGGAACAGTATCCACATCACCCCCATTGCGGGGGGTGAGGTGTCCTCATGTTCTCCGATGGACCCTCCGGCCCCGTGTTCACAAGGGTGTGAGACGGTCGGCGGGAGTCCGTTACGGTGTGCCCATGACGTTCAACGAGGGTGCCGACATCCGGGGTGGAAAGGTCAGCCGTCGACGCGGCCGTACGACCGGAGTGGCCGTCGGAGGAGGCGGCGGAATCCTGGTCCTGCTGCTCGTGATCTTCGGTCCGCAGATCGGGATCGACCCGAGCGCGTTCCTCGGGGGCTCGGCGACCGGAGGGGGCCAGGTGACCGACTCGCCGCTCGATCAGTGCCTCACGGGCGAGGATGCGAACGAGCAGCTGGACTGCCGGATGCAGGCGGCCGCGACGTCGCTCGACACGTACTGGTCGAGCGAGGTGGACGGGTACCCGCAGCCGTCGATGGTCCTCTTCGACGGGGCCGTCGACACCGGGTGCGGGAGTGCGACGAGCGCCGTCGGTCCGTTCTACTGCCCGCCCGACCAGACGGTGTACATCGATACGGCATTCTTCGACGAGCTGCGCACCCGCTTCGGTTCCTCAGGGGGCTCGCTCGCCCAGCTCTACATCGTCGCCCATGAGTGGGGTCACCACATCCAGAACGTCTCCGGCACGATGGACGGCCTCGACACGTCGCAGACCGGTCCGGAGTCGGACGGCGTCCGCCTCGAACTCCAGGCCGACTGCTACGCCGGCGCGTGGGTTCGTGCGGCGCAGGAGACCACGGACGCGGACGGCGACGTCTTCCTCGAACCGGTGACGAGCGCTCAGCTCGCCGACGCCCTCAGCGCTGCCGAGGCGGTCGGGGACGATCGCATCCAGGAATCCGCCGGTGGTGGCGTCAATCCGGAGACCTGGACGCACGGGGCGAGCGAGCAGCGTCAGGAGTGGTTCACGACCGGGCTCGAGAACGGCCCGCAGTCCTGCGACACCTTCTCGGCCGCAACGCTCTGACGGCGAGGACGTCGGCGCTCAGGCGTCGGCGCTCAGACGTCGGCGCTCAGACGTCGGCGCTCAGACGTCGGCGCTCAGACGTCGGCGCTCAGGCGCCGGGGACATGCCGCTCGTCAGGCCCGTCGTAGGCGGACAGCGGTCGGATGAGAGCGTTCGCCGCGAGCTGCTCGCGGATGTGGGCCGTCCAGCCCACCACGCGAGCGGCGACGAACAGGGGGGTGAAGGCCTCCGTCGAGAAGCCCATGAGGTGGTAGGCCGGTCCGGACGGGTAGTCGAGGTTGGGCTTGATGTTCTTCCGCTCGCCCATCGCGGTCTCGAGCTCCTCGTAGAGGGCGAGCACCTCCGGTCGGTCGTAGTACTCGACCAACCGCACGAGCGAGTCGCGCATCGTCGGAACGCGCGAGTCGCCGTTCTTGTAGACGCGGTGGCCGAACCCCATGATCTTGCGCTTCTCGGCCAGGGCGGTGTCGAGCCAGGCGGCAGCGCGGCCGTCGGGGGCCTCGTCCATGCCGATCTCCACGAACGTGTGGAGGACGGCCTCGTTGGCGCCTCCGTGGAGCTGTCCCTTGAGCGCACCGATCGCGCCGGTGACCGCCGAATAGACGTCGGAGAGGGTCGACGTGATCACACGGGCCGTGAAGGTCGAGGCGTTGAAGGAGTGCTCGGCGTACAGCACGAGCGAGACCCGGAAGGCCTCGACCACGACGTCGTCAGGCACCTCGCCGAAGGTCATCCACAGGAAGTTGCGGGCGTAGTCGAGGTCGTCGCGCGGCTCCACGATGTCCTTGCCCTGCCGCCGCCGCTCGTCGAACGCGACGATCGCGGGGATGGCGGCGAACAGCCGCACGGACTTCTCGAGAGTGCCGTCCGGCGAGCGGTCGTCTGCGTCCGGGTCGAGGGCACCGAGCACGCTCACGGCGGTGCGCACGACGTCCATCGGGTGGGCCGTCGTGGGCAGCAGCTCGATCGCCGCGCGGATCTCCGGCGCGAGAGCACGCTGCGAGCGCTCCGCCTGCTCGAACGCGGCGAGCTCGTCGACCGTCGGGAGCTCGCCGTTCCACAGGAGCCACGCCACGGCCTCGAACGACTGGGTCGCGGCGAGTTCCTGCACGGGGTATCCGCGGTACAGCAGCGAATTGGTCTCGGGGTTCACCTTCGACACGGCCGTCGTGTCGACGACGACCCCGGCGAGGCCCTTCCGGATCTCCTGGTCGGACTCTGACATCGTGTCTCCTTCGTCGGCGAGGTCGTGCGGTGGGAGGTCGTTCGGTGGGAGGTCGTGCGGTTCGAGAGGCGAGCGGTATCAGCCGCGGTTGTCGTCGAGGGTGAAGTCGAAGACGCCGGCGTCGAAGCTCGAGTAGGACTCGTAGTCGAGGAGCTCGTACAGCTCGGCGCGCGTCTGCATGTTCGGCACCTCCGCGCTGAGCGAGCCGTCGTCCTTGAGCGTGTCGAGCGCACGCATCGCGGCGCCCATCGCGAGGCGCAGCAGCGAGACCGGGTAGATCACGAGGTTGACGCCCACGTCGCGCAACTGCGCGGTGGTGAAGAGGTCGCTCTTTCCGAACTCCGTCATGTTGGCGAGCACCGGCACGTCGACGGCCGCGCGGATCGCTTCGAACTCGGCCAGGTCGCGCATCGCCTCGGGGAAGATCGCGTCGGCGCCGGCGTCCACGAACTCCTTCGCCCGGTCGACGGCGGCGTCGAGGCCCTCGATCGCCCGCACGTCCGTACGGGCCATGATGAGGAGATCCGGGTCGCGGCGCGCATCGGCGGCGGCCCGGATGCGCTTTGTCGCCGTGCTGCGGTCGACGACGGCTTTGCCGTCGAGGTGGCCACAGCGTTTCGGGTTCACCTGGTCCTCGATGTGGAGCCCGGCGACGCCGGCGTCCTCGAGGGTCTGCACCGTGCGTGCCACGTTCATCGGCTCGCCGAAGCCGGTGTCGGCGTCGACGAGCACGGGGAGCTCGGTCATCCGAGCGATCTGCGCGGAGCGACCAGCCACCTCGGAGAGGGTCGTGAGGCCGATGTCCGGCAGCCCGAGCTCGGCCGAGAGGACGGCTCCCGACACGTAGACGCCGTCGAAGCCCTTCTTCTCGATCAGCTTCGCCGACAGCGGGGTGAAGGCCCCGGGGAGCTGCAGGAGGTCCCCGCTCGCGAGTCGCTCGCGGAACAGTCGGCGCTTGTCCGCCGGGGTCGATGTGGCGTACAGCATCGAGCGCCCCTTTCATCCGTGAACCGGCCGGTTCCCACCCAGCCTACGGAACGTATGGTCCCGATGGGGCGCTCGGAGCCCGACGGTCCCGTGTCCGGGAATCGACCATCTCGGTTCCGGAGAGGACGCCGGACAGCCCTCGTCGTCCGCGCGTGAGGGGCACGGACAGGACCGCGGCGATCACGAGGAGCCACGAGACGAGCGCTCCCGCTCCGACGACGAGGGCCGGGAAGGGGTCGTCGACGACGACGGCGCCGAGCGCGACCGATGCCGTGTACGCGCCACCCGTCGTGGCTGCGCGAGAGAGACGACGGGGGAGGGCCGGACGGGCGCCCGACGGGGTCGCCGGTTCGAGCCACACGAGCCGCTGACCGATCGACCCTCCGGACCCGACGAGAGCGGGGACGAGGACCACGACGATGCCGGCGACGCACGCGACGACGAGGTTCTCGAGTGGAGTGGGGGCGGCGATGCCGCCCAGAAGGACACGAACCCCGATGATCGCGCCGGATACGAGCGTCGATACCGTGGCGAAGGCCGTCAGGTCGAGGAGCATCCCGAGCCACCTCCGCCACACCGTGACGGGACGCGCCTCGAGCCGGCGGGACCGGAGGTCGTGGGTCCGCGGCATCCACCAGAGCACGACGGGCGCGACGAGCGCACCGAGCAGGGCGCCTGCCGTGTTGGCGAGGAGGTCGTCGACGTCCGCGACACGGTAGGCGCACGCATAGAGGCCCCAGATACCGGTGAGCTGCGTCGCCTCGATGACGAGAGAGGCGAGAAGACCGAGAGCCGTCGACGTCAGGATCCCGAACGACCAGTAGCGACGAGCGATGACCCCGAGAGGCACGAAGAGCAGCACGTTGAGGACGACCTGCAGGGTGGCGCGTCCCGTGAGCAGTGCCCCCGTCCCGTGGTCCCGGACGTCCGTCGCGACGTCGCCGACGAACGCGAACGGCGTCAGCTGCGGGGGGATTCCGCCGGAGAGGCACGCCGTGCGGCTGTCCGGTAGGGGGATGAAGGTGTACGCGAGCAGTGCAACGGCATAGACGCTGATCGCGGCGGCGCCGACGAGTCTGGCGAGGCTCACTCGACCGTAGCGCCGCGACTGGACGACGACGATCGGGAAGAACACGGCGGCGAACGCACCGCCTCCTCCGAGCACGCCGATGATCGCCTGTCGTTCCCACTCACCCATTCGTCCAGCCTGTCAGACGGCCCGTCGCCGGTCGTCGGCCGGGCGGACGACCGTCGACGGGTGGGCCTCCGCCGTTCGGCCGAGGCGGGTCGCCTCAGAGGATGAGGCCTCGCCTGCGTGCCTCGGACACCGCGCGGAGACGCGTAGGCGCGTCGAGTTTCGTCATCGCGGACGCGAGGTAGCTCTTCACCGTGGACTCCTTGAGCCCGAGGCGTGCGGCGACATCCGAGTTGGTCAGTCCGACGGACGTCTGGACGAGGACGTCCCTCTCGCGAGGCGAGAGGCTGACATCGCTCGGAGACGGGCTGTCGACCGACGCCGTCGGAATGCCGCCGAGGTCGGCGAGGCGACGTTCCACCGATGCGAGGCGTTCCCGCAGGTCCGGATCGCCGATCGTTCCCGTGATGCTGCGGAGTTCCGCATAGGCGACGCGTGCGCTCTCGAGGGACGAGGACCACGATGCGGGGGGCGCTTGCTCGGCCGACGCGGCGTCGAGCGCACGCGCCGCGGTGTCACGGGCCTCGGCGGCCGCGAGGTCGCGCGAGATCCGCGAGGCGACGGCGAGGGCGGAGGCCGAGAAGCGGTCACCGACCGTTCCCGGGAATCGGGACCCGCCGTAGATCATGCCGAGAGTGCGGCCGGCGACCACGACGGGGACGGCGAGTAAAGCGGCGATGCCCTCGCCGAGGATGTGCCGATCGTAGTCGTGGGTGATGCGGCGGGAGGCGCCGTAGTCGCTCGTCGCATGCGGGCGGGCGTCCACGAGGGACTGCCCGCCGAGGCCGAGGCGCGGCGACACGGTGAGCCCGTCGAGGGAGTTCGTCCTCGCGCCCACGACGCTCGTGACGGCGACGATCCCGTCGACGGTCGCGCCGCCGAATGCGACGGGGATGCCGCTCGTGCGGGCCAGGTCCGCGACGGCGACCTCGATGACGGTCGAAGCGTCCGGCTCCAGTGCCGACGTTCTCATGCTGTTCGTTACCGCCTTTCGGGGGTAGTCGGTGCGCCCGTCGGGTTCGTAGCGTGAACGATACCACCGGCCAGACGTCAACGGACGGCCGGGCAAGTCGTTTCAAAGGAGAGATGATGACCCCGAACAGCCCAGGACGAGGGAGCGACGGCCACGACCCCGTCGACTACCTCGCCGTCGAGGACTCGCCCGATTTCCGGGAGTTGAAGTCGCGTCACCGCCGCTTCGTACTCCCCGTCGCGGGACTCGCGTTCCTCTGGTTCCTCGCCTACGTCCTGCTCGCGACCTACGCGTCGGACTTCATGGCGACGCCCGTCTTCGGTCGGGTGAACATCGGCCTGATCCTCGGGCTCGCCCAGTTCGTCACGACGTTCGCCATCACGATGACGTACGTGTCGTATGCGAACCGTCGTCTCGACCCTCTCGCGGAGAAGCTCCGCGTCGAGCTCGCGGAGACGGAGGCGTCACGATGAACGTGCAGGAGCTCAACAACCCCGTCCTCAACATCTCGATCTTCGTCCTCTTCGTCGGTGTGACGCTCTTCGTCGTCATCCGCGCCAGCCGCAACAACAAGACGGCCTCCGACTACTACGCGGCCGGCCGATCCTTCACCGGGCCGCAGAACGGTGCCGCCATCGCGGGGGACTACCTCTCCGCCGCCTCCTTCCTCGGAATCGTCGGCGCGATCGCGGTCAACGGTTATGACGGCTTCCTCTACTCGATCGGCTTCCTCGTCGCGTGGATCATCGCGCTCCTCCTCGTGGCCGAGCTCATGCGCAACACGGGCAAGTTCACGATGGCCGACGTGCTGTCGTTCCGGCTCAGCCAGCGTCCCGTGCGGCTCGCGGCGGCGATCACGACCCTCGCCGTCACGTTCTTCTACCTGCTGGCGCAGATGGCGGGGGCCGGCGGACTCGTCGCGCTCCTGCTCGGTATCAACGACTCGATCGGCACCTCGATCGTCGTGACCGTGGTGGGAGCGCTCATGATCGTCTACGTTCTCGTCGGCGGCATGAAGGGCACCACCTGGGTGCAGATCATCAAGGCCGTGCTGCTCATCGCCGGCGCCGGGGTCATGACGGTGTGGGTTCTCGTCCTCAACGGCTTCGACCTGTCGGCGCTGCTCGACAAGGCCGTCGAAGCCGCCGGAACGGAGGAGATCCTCGCCCCGGGCAAGCAGTACGGTGCGAACCCCCTCAACTTCGTGTCGTTGGGCCTCGCCCTCATCCTCGGAACCGCGGGGCTGCCTCACGTGCTCATGCGGTTCTACACCGTGCCGACGGCGAAGGAGGCTCGTCGTTCGGTGGTCTGGGCGATCTGGCTCATCGGTGTCTTCTACCTCTTCACGCTCGTCCTCGGCTACGGCGCCGTCGCGCTCGTGGGCAGCGAGACGATCCTCGCCTCGGCCGGTGGTGTGAACTCGGCGGCTCCGCTCCTCGCACTCCAGCTCGGCGGTCCCATCCTGCTCGGCATCATCTCGGCCGTCGCGTTCGCGACGATCCTCGCTGTGGTGGCCGGTCTCACGATCACCGCGGCCGCGTCGTTCGCCCACGACATTTACGCGAACATCGTCAAGCGCGGCCACGCGGACCCGGCGATGGAGGTGAAGGTCGGTCGACGCACGGTCATCGTGATCGGCGCCGTCGCCATCGTCGGAGGCATCGGCGTGCAGGGGCAGAATGTCGCGTTCCTCGTGGCCCTCGCCTTCGCCGTCGCGGCGAGCGCGAACCTGCCGACGATCGTGTACTCGTTGTTCTGGCGCCGCTTCACGACGCGCGGAGCCGTGTTCAGCATGTACGGAGGTCTCGGCAGCGCCCTCGTCCTCATCGTGTTCTCGCCCGTCTTCTCCGGCGCGGAGACGAGCGTGTTCAAGGGCGTCGACTTCTCGTGGTTCCCGCTCGACAACCCGGGCATCGTGTCGATCCCGCTCGGATTCCTGCTGGGCTTCGTGGGTTCGCTCATCCCGCAGAAGAAGGCGGAGGACCCGCGTCTCGCCGCCGAGATGGACGTGCGATCGCTCACGGGTCACGGAGCGGAGAAGGCCACGGAGCACTGATGTGATGCCGTGATCTCGAAACGACGGGGACCCGGCGCCGATCGCGCCGGGTCCCCGTCGTTTCATGAGGAGCGCTACGGGATGGCCGTCGCAGCATCAGAAGGCACGACGACTCGTTGCCGCACGTGGCTCGCACCCGTCTCGTCGACCTCCACGGTGAGGCGGGCGGCGATCCGCTCCTTCATCGCGTCGACGTGACTGATGAGGCCGACGGTGCGTCCGCCGGCGCGGAGCTCGTCGAGCGTCGACATCGCGATCTCGAGCGTCTCGCCGTCGAGCGAGCCGAAGCCTTCATCGATGAACAGCGTCTCCAGGGTGATCCCGCCCGCTCGCTCCGTGACGACCTCTGCGAGGCCGAGCGCGAGGGCGAGTGCCGCGAGGAACGTCTCTCCGCCGGAGAGGGATGCCGTGGGTCGTGACCGCCCCGTGTACTCGTCTCGGATGGACAGCCCGAGCCCAGAGGCCGTGTTCCGGTAGGCGATGGCGTCGTCGTGCTCCAGGGCGAAGCGGCCGCTCGTCATGACCGCGAAACGGCGGTTCGCCGCGGCGATGATCTGCTCGAGCTGGGCCGCGAGGACGAAGGTCTCGAGGTCCATCCGGCGCGTGTTGGGGGCCTTGCCTTCGACCGTGTCGGCGAGCCCGCGGATGGCCTCGACCTCGTCGCGCCGTGCGCGCACCGCGGAGAGCGCGGACAGTGCGTCGATGCGGATCTGCTCGAGCTCGCGTTCGATCCCTGCGATGACGGTGGCCCGTGCGATGGCGGCGTCGCGCGCCGCTCGCGCTGTGCGGAGGGCGTCTGCGGTCGCCGCCGTGTCGGGCACGGCCGCACCGAGCTCGGCGATGTCGGGGTCGGAGAGCGCCGCGACGTTGGCTGCGCGCTCCTCGGCCGCTGTCTGGACGCGTACCTCGAGGGAACGGATCGCGCTGTCGCTCCGACGGGCGTCCCTCACAGCGTCGGCGTCGGGGAACGGCGGGGAGGACCCGTCGCCGCCTGAGTGTTCGGCGAGCGCAGCCGCGACAGCCGCCCTGGCCGCCTCGAGCTCTCGCGTCCGCTCCTCGAGGGCGGCTCGCGCATCGACAAGGGCGGCGGCCGCGTCGCGGACACCGGTGACGCGCGCGACACGATCGGCGACGGAGGAGTGGTCGCCCCGTGCCGTGGACACTCGGGACCGCGCGGCGTCGAGGCGGATGGTCGCGGCGGTCGCGGCCTCCGCGGCGGCGTCGCGATCCGCGATCCGATCGGCCAGAGCCGTATCGGCGTTCGCCGTCTGATCGATCAGACCGGCCACGGCGGCGTCGAGAGCGGGCAGGCGCGCACTCGCGCTCGCGCACTCGTCCCGATGCGTCTCGGCCGCGGCCAGTCGCGCGTCGAGTTCCTCGACGGGGACGCCTCCGGATGCGACGAGCGCTTGCGTGTGTGCGGCGTCAGCCTCTCGCACGGCACGCGTGGCGCGGGACACCGCGGTGTTCGCGTCCTCGAGGGCTGAACGCGCGGTGTCGAGATCCTCGTCGCGTACGGCGTCCGCGCTTGCGGGAGCGGGCGCGGGGTGGGAGGTCGACCCGCACACCGCGCACGGCTCCCCGTCCGTGAGATCCTCAGCGAGTTCACCGGCGAATCCTGCGAGACGTCGCGTGAGGAGATGCTGGAGACGGGCGGTGGCGTCGGCGGCCGTGGCGAGCGTCGCGATCTCCCTCTCTCGAGCGGACCGGAGCTCCTTCTCTCTCGACAGCACGTCGTGAGCCGCCGTCACCTGCAGCTTCAGACCCTCGACGGCCGCCGTGGCGGCGTCGAGACCGTGGGCGATCGCCCGTGCGGCGGCTACGGCCGAGCGGGCGCTCTCGAGCTCCGCGGGAAGAGCGTCGCGCCGTTCGGCCGCCTCGTCCGCCGCCCGTCGGGCAGACGCCAAGCGGTCGCGAGCCCGATCCGCCTCCGCGTCGAGCCCGGGGATGGACCGCTCCTCGACGAGGGCGTCCGCGAGACTCCCGAGTTCCCGGGTGAGTGCATCCACCGTCCCGGCGGGATCGGGGTCCGCACCGATCGACACCTCGGAGAACACGGTGCGGGCGCGCTCGAACGCGGTCCGCGCGCGTGCCTCCCGGGAGCCGGCTGCGTCCATCGTCTCGACGAGGGGCCACAGGGGCGCAGCCGCCCGCGCGGCGGCCAGCTCGAGGCGATCCTCCGCGTCCGCCTCCGCACGCTCCGCGAGCCGGTCGCGTTCAGCGATCGCCGCGTCGCGACGGCGGACGCGAGCCGCGAGCTCCTGGGCCCGCCGGTCGGCGGCGTCAGCCTCTGCGAGGGCATCGTCGGCCTCGGCGGCACGACGGTCCGCCTCGCGTCGGGCGGGACCCGCCGCGTGTGCGACGGCCGAGAACCACACGTCGTCGGTGTCGGCGTCAGCCGTCGTATCCGCGTCCGGGACGGCGTCCGAGTCCGCGTCGCCGGGCGTGACGGCGGCGGGGATTCCGTCATCCGACCTCGACTCGGACCCGGACGTCGACTCGGACTCCGCATACGACTCGGATCCCGCGTCGTGCGTCAGGCCGGACTCGGCGAGGGTCGACACGAGCGCGCGCGCCCTGTCTGCAAGACGCTCCACGGCGGCGAGCTCCGAGCCGAGCTCGCCCTCCACAGCCTTCCGACGCTCGACGAGATAGCCCTCGAACGACGAGAAGCGCTCTGTGGCGAAGAGGGAGCGCAAGAGGTCCTGCCGCTCGTCGTGCCCGGCAGCGAGGAAACGCTGGAACCGGTTCTGCGCGAGCAGGATCACCTGGAGGAACTGATCCCTCGTGAGCTGCACGATGCCCTCGAGCTCGATCCCCACGTCCTTGGGGCGAGCGGCCAGACCCAGCCACTGCCCGTCCTCGAAGACCGCCAGCTCGGCCGTCGGCGCGGCGGTCGTCGTGCCCTCTCCTCGGGCCTTCGCCCGCTCGAAGGTGGGGGAGCGGCGCACACGATACTCGCGGCCGCCCGCCGAGAACTCGAGCTCGACCCATGTGGGATCCGACGGTGCGCTGTGATCGCTGCGCAGTCGAGCCTCGCCCTTCTCGAAGCGAGGCACCGAGGCGTAGAGCGCGAAGCAGATGGCGTCGAGGATCGTCGATTTACCGGCGCCGGTCCGACCGCCGATGAGATAGATGCCGTCGTCCTCGAAGGCCCGGAAGTCGATGCTCTGCTCATCGCGATACGGACCGAAGCCCGCGAAGCTCAGGCGCGTGATCCTCATCGGGTCGCCTCGGCGGCGCGCAGCGCCGAGAACGCGTCGTCGACGAGACCGGCCTCAGCCTCGCTCGGCCCGCGTCCGTTGCGCACGTGCTCGAGGAACCCTGCCACGATCTCGACGTCGCTCTTCTCCTCGATGCGCGACGCGTAACTCGCGTGTCCGTCGTCGTGCACCGTATGCGGTCGATGCTCGAGCTGAGCGCACCAGGGGAAGCGGCGCTGCAGTTTCGGCATGGCGTCGAGCGGACGCGTGTCGTCCGTGATCGTCGCGGCGATCCAGTGGTCGGCGTACTCGGCGTATTCGGGCGAGGTGATGAGCTCGTCGAGTGTGCCTGTGAGCCGTGCGAGCGGACGGGGGACGGGGAGTGCGACCCACTCGACGGTCTCGAGGCCCTCGGCCCCGAGGTCGACGAGCCATGCGCCTCGCGGCTTGTCGGCCTCGCTGAACGAGTAGTGAAGAGGCGCGCCGGAGTAGCGCACCCGCTCGGACAGCGTGGCGCGACCGTGGATGTGTCCGAGGGCGACGTAATCCGGCCCGTCGAACGTGGCGAGCGGCACGTAGTCGAGGCCGCCGGCCGTGATGTCGCGTTCCACGTCGCTCCCGGCCGCGCCGGTGGCGAAGCAGTGCGAGACGACGACGGACCGTCCGCCTCGTTCGGCGGCGTCGGCCCGGATCCGATCCATCGCGAACGCGAGCACGTCGGAATGTCGTCGAAGAGTGGCCTCAGGGTACAGATGGCGGACGAGGGACGGCTCGAGGTACGGGATGCCGTAGAGGTTGACGGGCCCGTGCTCGTCCTGGAGCTCGACCGGCACATCATGCCGCTCCGGACGAGTGAGGACGTGGATGCCGGCGAGTTGCGCGAATTCGGCCTGATAGCCGAGGCGTGCGGCCGAGTCGTGGTTGCCGCTCGTGACGACGACGGCCGCTCCCGCATCGCGCAGCGACGAGAGCGTGCGCCCCAGGACGCCGTAGTGCTCGGCAGCGGGCATCGTGGAGTCGAAGACGTCTCCTGCGACGATCACGAGGTCGATGGACCTCTCCCTCACGAGCCCGACGACAGCGGACAGGACGGTCTCCAGCGCGCCCACGGTGCTGTGCCCGTGGAAGGTGCGTCCGATGTGCCAATCGGAGGTGTGGAGGATCCTCATGCGACAACGATAACGAGCGCCACCGACACTCTCGCCGCTGGCGGGCAGGCCGCGCCGGGATCGACTCGATCGGCGGTGATACGGGACCTCAGGCGGGTCGCGGAGACGTCGCGGACGCGCGCCTCCGTCGCCGCACGAACACGATCGCGAGCACGATGAGGCCGGCGAGTGCGAGCACGACGAGCACGGGCACGACGATGGCGAGGACCACGAGCACGATGCTCGCGCCGTCTTCGACGGTGCTGAGCACCGGCGCCGCGAGCCCGAAGGTCGCGGCGTTGGCGATCGGGCGGATGGCCGCCTTCGCCAGGTGGACGAGCAGGGCGATGACGATTCCTGTGACGATCGGCACCCATTGCCCGCTCGACACGAACGACTCGGGATCCGTCACGGCGACCGTCTCCGACGCGGAGCCCGACCCGAAGACGATGCCGCCGGATGCGGGTCGCACGACCGTCTGGATGATGTCGTTCACACTGTCGACGGCCGGGATCTTGTCCGCCACCATGTCGATGACGAGCAGGACGCCGAGGATCACCATGACCCATTCGTTCTCGAGCCAGGCCCAGCCGGGCGGCACCGAAAGGAGGTCCGTGAACCGCGAGAGCAGCCCCATCGCGAGCATCGGGATGTAGGCGTTCAGACCGGCGGCCGACGCGAGGCCGAGCCCCGTGAGCGCTTCGAGCATCGGTGCTCCCTCCGGTCGTCCGTTCGCGCCGTCGCGGCGCCGATTCCGTCCTCGAAGTCTACGTCCGGCTGCTCAGGCGGGTCAGGGGGTGGAAAAGAAGAACGCCGGGCCGGCGAGTCGCATGAGCGACTCGACCGACCCGGCGTTCCCGGGAAAACAGACTCAGATCGCGTGGATCTTCTCGGCCTGCAGGCCCTTGGGGCCGCGGGCGGTCTCGAACTCGACGCGCTGGTTCTCCTCGAGCGAACGGTAGCCCGTCGACTCGATGGCGGAGAAGTGAGCGAAGACGTCAGCAGAGCCGTCGTCGGGGGAGATGAAGCCGAAGCCCTTTTCCGCGTTGAACCACTTAACAGTTCCAGTAGCCATGATCATTCCTTACTTTGTGGTGTTGCCGACCCGGCTTGCGGGACGAAAGGGCGAGGCGGTTTCACCAAGCCCGCTCCGACGGAGATCGGCTCCGGGGAGAGATAGAGGTGCTGTCACCCGGCGGCGCCCGCGCAGACCAGAGATGGTCGCGACCGGATACGCCGCTTCAACGGGGTGAAGCGGGACAGAGGTAATTCGGGAGGGTGCTGCAGTTTTGATGTGTCGCGAACTCTCCTGGGATTCCCTCTTGTGCAGACGAGGGTCCCGTACAAACGGGCCTGCTAGTGGGTTTGATCCGGAATGATGCACGAAAACACGGACCCACGAGGCAAACGATAACGGGGCAAGTCTAGCGCACCCTGGCCCACAACGGAACCGCCCCGTGCAAACCTCGGGGAGAGGCGTGCACGGGGCGGAGGAGATCGGCGTGGATCTCGGTTGCGTGATCGGTCGTCAGGCGCGCCGGAACTTGTTCACCATCGGGCAATCGAACGGGTCGCGTGCGGACAGGCCCACGCGGTTCAGGTAGGCGATCACGATTCCGTACGACTGGATGAGCGTCGTCTCCGTATATGGGACTCCGAGGGTCGCGCAGTGTTCGCGGACGATCTCACGGGCCTTCGCGAGGTGCGGTCGAGGCATGTTCGGGAACAGGTGGTGCTCGATCTGGTAGTTGAGCCCACCCATGAAGGCGCTCGCCCAGACGCCGCCGCTGATGTTGCGTGAGGTGCGGACCTGCTTGGCGAAGAAGTCGAGCTTCTCCTCCGGGCCGACGAGCGGCATTCCCTTGTGGTTCGGGGCGAAGGACGCTCCCATGTAGACGCCGAACACGGCGAGCTGCACGCCGATGAAGGCGAAAGCCATACCGAGGGGCAGGAACCAGAAGATCGCACCGACGTAGACGGCGAAGCGTACGGCGATCGCGGAGAGCTCGATCCAGCGACCCTTGACGGGCTCGCGGGTGATGAGCGCCCGGAGACCGAGGATGTGGAGGTTGATGCCCTCGAGGGTCAGGAGCGGGAAGAAGAGGTAGCCCTGCTTGCGCGTGATGAGCGCCAGCACGCCCTTCGCCTTTGCCGCGTCCGCCTCCTGGAACGAGATCGTGTCGACGTCGATGTCCGGGTCCTTGCCCACCTTGTTGGGGTTGGCGTGGTGGCGGGAGTGCTTGTTCATCCACCAGGCGTAGCTGATGCCGACGATGGCCGTGGCGATGAAGCGTCCGGCACGGTCGTTGGCGCGCCCTGAGACGAACACCTGACGGTGCGAGGCCTCGTGGGCGAGGAAGGCGAACTGCGTGAAGATCAGGCCGAGAGCCGCTGCGATGAGCAGCTGGAACCACGAGTCCCCGAGCAGGAAGAAGCCGGCGATCGCTCCACCGAGGGCGACCATGAGGACGGAGAAGAGAAGGATGTAGAAGAGGCGAGTGCGCTCGAGGAGGTTCGTCTCCTTGACCACTCGCGACACGGCTGCGAAGCTGCGGGTCGTGTCGCCGGGGGCGCTCGTACGGGGCTTGGTGCGCCGAATCGCGCCGGCGGTGGTGATCGCATTATCCATAAAGGGGAAAGGTTCTCCTGCTGGTCGGTCGACTTCCCAGCCGCGGAGTGAGCCCTGATGCTCCAGATGTTTTCAGGCTACGGGGATGCGTTCACCGATGGGGGTATATACGGCAAAGACGGAGGGACGGCCGCCGAGCGGCCATCCCTCCGTCTCCTGTTCTTCGCCTATTGGGGGCTTCCCGTCTCCTCCGGCTGCTCGGGCTCGCCACCCGAGACGGTGTCCTCGTCCGTGCCCGAACCGGCCTTGACGTTGTCGTCGCTGCCGTTGTCTTCCGTGCCCTGTACCTCGTCCTCGGGGGACGGGCTGCTGTAATCGCTCATTCCTCGACGGTATGCCTGTCCCGTCGAGGCGTCGACGTGGTTGACAGGGCCTGGCTCGAGTGGGAGCCTCCGCGGTGCTATGTCCGGCCGGGCAGGTCGTCAAGGCCGCGTCGACCGCCACCGTTCGCGCCTATCGTCGGGAATCCCCGAGAGAAAGGACGTGCGCGATGAGCGACACATTCGGAACCACGAGCGACACCCCGGCCGAGTCTGAGGGGACGGCGGACGAAGAGGCCGAGTACCTGCGCGAGAACGACGAGCCCGTGCAGGAGTCGACGGTGATCGATCCGGCCGATGTCCTCCAGGAGTACGGAGAAGACGTCTCGTCCTCGCCGGCGAGCCGGGCCCGCGAAGACGGGGCCTGAACGCCCGTGCAATACGACGACGCCGCCCGGGAGACCGGGCGGCGTCGTGCTATCCGGAGAGGGTCCGTCCTCAGTTCTTCCGGGCAGCCGCCTTCGCGGCGCGCTTCGTCTCTCGCACGCGTGTGAGGGAATCGGCGTCGACGATGTCGGCGACCGAGCGGTAGGAGCCGTCCTCGCCGTACGCTCCGGCCGCCTCGCGCCATCCCGTCGCCTCGAGTCCGCGCTGCTTCCCGAGCAGGGCGAGGAAGATGCGGGCCTTCTGGTCCCCGAAACCCGGGAGCGCCTTCAGGCGCTCCAGCACTTCCGCGCCCGTCGGGGAGCCCGACGTCCAGATGGCGGACGCATCACCGTCCCACTCGTCGACGACTGTACGGCACAGCTCCTGCACGCGGGCGGCCATCGAGCCGGGGAAGCGGTGCACCGCCGGAGTCTCGCGGAAGAGCTCCACGAAGGACTCCGGATCGGCGTCGGCGATCGTCGCCGCATCGAACGAGGCCAGGCGGGAGCGGATCTTCGCCGGTCCGGCGAAAGCCGTCTCCATCGCGATCTGCTGGTCGAGGAGCATCCCGATGAGCAGCGCGAGGGGGTCGTCCGTGAGGAGCCGGTCGGCCTCGTCGTTCCCCGTGATGTGGAGCGCGGTCATGACCCGTCGGACTCCTCACGTTCCCCCGGGCGCACTGCGGCCTGGTCGGAAACATCGATGCGCGTGACGCCGTCGTCCTTCTCCGTCACCTCGATGCGTGGGGCGGCGTCGGCCTCCGTCGACTTCTCTGCGCGGGTGAGTTGTTCGTGTCGCTTCTCGTCGTGGCTCGGTTCGCCCTGGTTCTGTTCGCTCATGCGCCGACGGTAACAGTCGCGCGGGTCCGCGTCACCGGGTGGCGCCGAGCCTCACGCGTCACTCATGTCCGGCCGAGAAGCAACCGGTTGTCCGGCAGCGGCCGGAGGAGCAAGGTGGAACCCATGAAACGCATCGTCTACGGCTCCGAAACATTCGTGGTCGACGATCGCGTCGGCGAGGACCTGATGGAGCATGCTCTCGCCATAGCCGAGTCCCACGATCCTGAACTCGTCAGTGTCGACGTCATCCAGTCGGACGGTTCGACGAGGCAGGCGTCGATGCTGATCGGCCCGTCGACGCCGGTCGCCTCGGTGGATGCCCCGGATCTCGAGCGTCGGGCCCGGCCGGTCGCCGCCATGGCACGTGTGCGTTCGATCGACCCGGCCGTCGTCTACGACGACACGAGCACCTATTTCGACCTCGGCTTCGACGCCTGACGCGATCCCTGGTGAGGCCGCTCGCCGATGGGCGGCTGCAGGCCGGCCACTGGGGTGACGGCGATCCGTCGTGAGGTCGATCGTTAAAGCGATAGAGGGTCGGTGACCCGAACACCGACCCTCTATCTCCCGAAATGATGGTGGCCACGCACCCACGACATCGATGTACATCGGCGTGACGGCGACGGGAGTTCCATCTGCCTAAAAGCTAGTTCACCTAGCAATTGGATTGCAAGCCTGCGTATGTCGGATAAAAGGGGGACAAGCCGAGGCGGGCTGCGTCGTCACTCGAGCTGGTTCGGCGGGCCGCGGAAAAGAAAAACGGCCCCGATCTCAGTAGAAGCCTGAGAAAGGGGCCGAGTGGCTCCGACGGGCGTCGATCCCGTGACCTCACGATTTTCAGTCGTGCGCTCTACCAACTGAGCTACAGAGCCGTTGGGACGCGTATGCCCGGAACGAAAGCGTTCCGTGGATCGCTCGCTCCGTGAATCATGTTTCTGGTCCCACTGGTAAGAAACCCTCCCGTATTCGGAAGGGTCCCTCACCATGGCGACCCTGACGGGACTTGAACCCGCGACCTCCGCCGTGACAGGGCGGCACGCTAACCAACTGCGCTACAGGGCCATGATGTGTTGCTGTGTTGCTGTGTTTCTGGTCTTGCTGTCGTTCTCTTCAATTGTAGTGGTAACCGTCACCGTGATTTTTCACGTGACCCCAACGGGATTCGAACCCGTGCTGCCGCCGTGAAAGGGCGGTGTCCTAGGCCACTAAACGATGGGGCCGACGAGCTCGAAAGCTCAAGGGCTACCGGCGTACAAGCATACGGGTGGAGGCGTGGAATACCAAAACGGGCTCGGAACGCCGCTCGCCGGGTGCGTCCGGAGTTCCGACCGGCCAGCGGATATGCGGGCGTCGGTGGCCTGATCGGTCTAGATTCGTGCCCGACGCGGCGGATTCGGCACGCGATCGGGGGTCTGGCTTTCTCCGGGCCGATCGTTAGTGTTGAAGATGTTGTCAATGTGACTGATGTGAATCCGGTTGAGGTGAGTGATGTCTGAAGGTAAGGCGAAGCGCGGCAGCGTGTTCCGCTGGCGGTCTCGCCGCACTCCGAACGGCGACACGTCCAGGCGGCAGGTCCTCGCCATCGGGGCGGTCGGCGTCTTCGCCGCCGCGGCTGTCGTCGCCGGTGTCACGCCGGCGTGGGCCGCGAAGTATCCGTCGTGGGACGACGTCGAGAAGGCGAAGAAGAACCAGGCGGCCGCGGCGGCCCAGGTGACCTCCATCAAGCAGCTCATCTCCGATCTCGAATCTCAGGTCGCGGCGACGCAGGCAGAGGCCGAGAAGAAGGGCGAGGAGTACTTCACCGCTCAGCAGGCGTTCGACGACGCCGCCGTGCGCGCCGATTCTCTCCAGTCACAGGCCGACGACAAGAAGGTCGAGGCCGACGAATCGATCGCGAAGGCCGGTCAGGTCGCCGCCCAGCTCTACCGCAGCGGAGGAAGCGATGTCTCGCTCAGCCTCTTCTTCGATGCCTCGGCGAGCCCCGACGCTCTCCTCGGCGCCCTCGGCACGATGAGCAAGCTCCTCGAGCACAACCGGTCGGTCTACGACCAGGCCGTGAACGCGCGCAACACAGCCCAGTCACTCAGTGACCAGGCGCAATCTGCTCGGGACGAGCGAGAGCGGCTCCGCGGCCTCGCGGAAGAAGCCATGGTCGCGGCGCAGGCCGCGGCGGACGCCGCTGCAGCCGCGCTCGCCGAGCAGCAGGACAAGAAGGTCGAGCTCGAGGCTCAGCTCGCCGCTCTCGAGGACACCACCTCGAAGACGATCGACGCCTATAAGAAGGGTGTCGAAGAGGAGCGCAAGCGCAAGGCGGCTGCCGCGGCTGCCGCGGCTGCCGCTGCGGCGAAGGCCGCAGCAGAGGCCGCCAAGAACAACAACAACGGTGGTGGCGGCGGCAGCGGCGGCGGTGGCGGCGGTGGCGGTGGCGGAGCCGTGGGCGGTGGCGGCTGGGCTCGCCCCGCCTCCGGCTGGATCAGTTCCGGCTTCGGACCGCGCAAGAGCCCGGGAGGCGTCGGCAGCACGACCCACCCCGGTGTCGACATCGCGAACGGCTACGGCACGCCGATCTACGCGGCGTCCGCTGGAACGGTGACCTATGCGGGGGTGAACGGCGGCTACGGCAACTTCATCCGCATCTCGCACAGCGGCGGAATCAGCACGGCATACGGGCACATCAACCCCGGCGGGATCTACGTCCGCTACGGCCAGACCGTCTCCGCCGGTCAGAACATCGCCGCCATGGGCAGTACGGGCAACTCGACGGGGCCGCACGTGCACTTCGAGACGCGCGTGAACGGCGTCGCCTACAACCCGGTGAGCTTCATGCGCGACCGAGGGGTCTCGCTCTAGAACCTTGACATCGACGAAGGGCGCCGCACTCGAACGAGTGCGACGCCCTTCGTCGATACGGGTGGCAGGGACTCAGTGCGAGCCGTCGGCCTCCAGCTTCGCGAAGCCGGCCTTGACGATCTCCTCGGCCTCGGCGGCGTTGCCCCACCCCTCGATCTTGACCCACTTGTTCGGCTCGAGGTCCTTGTAGCGGGCGAAGAAGTGCTCGAGCTCGTTGCGCGTCTGCTCGGGGACGTCGGTGATGTCCTGGATGTGGTTCCAGCGCGGATCCTTGTGGGGGACCACGACGACCTTCGCGTCGGATCCGGCCTCGTCGCTCATGTTGAGGACGCCGACGGGGCGCACCTTCACGCCCACGCCGGGGAAGACGGGGTACTCGAGGAGCACGAGGGCGTCCACGGGGTCGCCGTCGAGACCGAGTGTGTTCTCGAAGTAGCCGTAGTCGACGGGGTAGACGAAGGCGGTGAAGAGGACGCGGTCGAGGTACACCCGGCCCGTCTCGTGATCGACTTCGTACTTGTTGCGGCTGCCCTTGGGGATCTCCACGACGACGTCGTATGCGGCCATGCGGCGCTTCTCCTTGTGTTCGGATGCTGTTCGAACCGGTCGTGCGCCGGCGTCCTCCACACTAACGGATCGCTTCAGCGGCCTTTCGGGGGTTGTGGGCCTCTCGTGCACTGATTTCTACGCAGTGTAGAAATCATCCGTCGCGGTCTACTAGCGTTGCCTCGTGTCCGACTCCTCGTCTTCGACGTCCCGCGGCCCGCGTCCGGTCGCCCCTCCGACCGTCCATCGACTCTCTCGCGAGGTCGTGCGTGCGCTGTCGTCGCTGCGCCTCGACCCGGCGGAGGGCGAGGACAGGCCGAGGGTCGTCGTCGCGGTGAGCGGGGGAGCCGACTCGCTCGCTCTCGCCGCAGCCACGGCCCACGCAGCGTCCGAGATCGGGATCCGGCCGATCGCCACGATCGTCGATCATGGGCTACAGCCCGCATCGACGGAGGTCGCGCAGCGGGCGGCGGATGCGGTCCGCTCGCTCGGTCTCGATGCCGAGGTCGTGTCGGTCGTCGTCGACGGCGGCGGAGGACCGGAGGCCGCCGCGCGGTCCGCGCGCTACGAGGCGCTCGACGACGCGGCCGAGCGGTGGGACGCCTCGGCCGTCCTCCTCGGCCACACGCTCGACGACCAAGCGGAGACCGTGCTCCTCGGCCTCGCGCGCGGTTCGGGTTCGGGAAGCCTCAAGGGCATGGCCGAGGTGACGGGGCGACTCATCCGCCCCTTCCTCTCCGTCCGGAGATCCGAGACGCGGGCCGCGGTCGCGGAACTGGGCGTCGAACCGTGGGAGGACCCCCACAACACCGACGACTCCTTCGCCCGCGTGCGGGTGCGCACACGCGTGCTGCCCGTTCTCGAGGCCGAGCTCGGGCCGGGTATCGCCGAGGCCCTCGCCCGCACGGCGGAGCAGGCGAGAGAGGACGCCGAGGCGTTCGACGAGATGATCGAGGAGTTCATCGAGGAGATCTGCGAGCCGGCGGAGGCCGGGCTCTCTGTGGATGTCGGCCCGCTCTCCGCCAACCCCGCGGCGCTCCGCCATCGCATCATCCGCCTGGTCGCGCGTGGGGAGTTCGGCGTGTCCCTCTCGCGGACCCACACCCTCGCGATCGCGGCTCTGGTGACGGATTGGCACGGACAGGGGCCCGTCGACGTACCCGGGATCCGCGTCTCCCGCAACGGGCGGAGGCTCCATTTCGCCGCCGCGGAGAGCGGTGCGACACTGCTGGAATGAGCACTCAGATCGAGAAGGCGGAGCTCCTTCGTTCCCTCCACGTCCCCGGCGACCCCCTCATCCTCACGAACGTGTGGGACGCCATCAGCGCCACCACTGTGGCGCGAGCGCCGGGCGTCCGCGCCCTCGCGAGCGCGAGCCACTCCATCTCCAACGCCCGCGGCTACGAGGACGGCGAAGGCATGCCGGTCGACGAGGCCCTCGACTCCATCCGACGCATCGTCGCGGCCGTCGACCTGCCGGTCACCGCCGACTTCGAGAAGGGGTACGCCGACGACCCCGAGGGCGTTCGCGCCAACGTGATCCGCCTCATCGAGACCGGCGCGGTCGGCATCAACATCGAGGACAGCGTCGGAGCGGAGAAGGCCCCCACGTTCCCGATCGAGGCCGCCGCAGCGCGCGTGGCCGCGGCCCGAGCGGCAGCCGAGGAGACCGGCATCCCGATCGTCATCAACGCCCGCGTCGACACCCTCGCCGGCGGAGGGGAGTGGGACGACGCCGTCGCCCGCGCCAACGCGTACCTGGACGCCGGAGCCGACGTCATCTTCTTCCTCGGACTCTCCGACGAGGCGAAGGTGGAGCGCGCTCTCGCCGAGGTCCACGGCAAGATCTCGGTGATCGGCCACCCCGGAGCCGTTCCCCTGAAGCGGCTCGCCGAACTCGGCGTCAGCCGTGTCAGCTTCGGCCCGTTCGCCCTCGGTGCGGCTCTCGCGAACCTGCAGCGCACCGCCGCGACGGTCACGGCCCACGGCGACTACCCCGACGACCTCGGCTTCGAGTTCGGTCTCTGACCCGGCTCCTCCGTCGACCACCACCCGCGAGGTGTCGTGATGTGTTGCTGTTCCGGTCGGAATCGCAACCGGATACGACACCTCGCGGGCATTTTCCGGTGTCGGTGTCGGCCTAGACTCAGAGCATGGAATCGAGCGACATTCGCGACGAACTGACCGACATCCTCGTGACCGAGACGCGGATCCAGGACAAGCTGCGTGAGCTCGCCGCTCGGATCGACGAGGACTACGAGGGTAAGGACGTCCTTCTCGTCGGCGTCCTCAAGGGCGCGGTCATGGTGATGGCCGACCTGGCGCGTTCGCTGCGCAACCACGTCGAGATGGACTGGATGGCCGTGAGCTCGTACGGGGCCGGCACGAAGTCGAGCGGCGTCGTCCAGATCCGCAAGGACCTCGACTCCGACCTCACGGGTCGTCATGTCCTGATCGTCGAGGACATCATCGATTCAGGGCTCACGCTCTCGTGGCTGCTCGAGAACTTCGCCTCGCGCGGGGCCGCGTCCATCGAGGTCTGTGCGCTCCTCCGCAAGCCCGACGCCGCCAAGGTCGAGATCGACTGCAAGTACGTGGGCTTCGACATCCCGAACGAGTTCGTCGTGGGCTACGGACTCGACTTCGCTGAGCGGTACCGCAACCTGCGCGATGTGGCGGTCCTCGCCCCGCACGTCTACTCCTGACACGCCACGGCCGGCTCTCTGTCCGCCTACGGGGAACATGGAGGCGGCGCCCAGCGCCGTGCCGCTAATCTTGAGGCCTGAGGGCGCCAGCGCGCCTGTGTCACCGGCTGTCAGAAAGGTGTCGGGCCGAGCTGCCCGTCAACACTATGGACTTCAAGCGCATCTTCAAAGGCCCACTGCCTTACATCCTGCTCGCCGTATTGGTGTTCTGGATCGGGTCGAGCCTGCTCAACATCGGCGGCTTCAAGGAGATCTCGACGCAGGAGGGCCTCCAGCTCCTCAAGGGCGACACCGTCTCGGAGGCCGTGCTCACGCAGGGCGACAACCGGGTCGACCTCACCCTCAACAAGGCCGACGGCGAGAACGGCACGATGGTGCAGTTCTACTTCCTCGACGCGCGATCCGAGGCCGTCGTCGATGCTGTCGATGCGGCCAATCCGTCCGATGGCTTCAACGACGAGGTCCCGCAGCAGAGCTTCTGGGGCTCGCTGCTCACGATCCTGCTCCCGCTGCTCCTCATCGGCGTCTTCTTCTGGATCATGCTCTCGAGCATGCAGGGTGGCGGCGGCAAGGTCATGCAGTTCGGCAAGTCCAAGGCGAAGCTCGTGTCGAAGGAATCGCCCAAGGTGACGTTCGACGACGTGGCCGGCAGCGACGAGGCGATCGAGGAACTCGAGGAGATCAAGGACTTCCTCAAGGAGCCCGCGAAGTTCCAGGCCGTCGGTGCACGCATCCCGAAGGGCGTGCTCCTGTACGGCCCTCCCGGAACGGGCAAGACGCTCCTCGCCCGCGCTGTCGCCGGTGAGGCCGGCGTTCCCTTCTACTCCATCTCCGGCTCCGACTTCGTCGAGATGTTCGTGGGTGTCGGCGCCAGCCGTGTGCGCGACCTCTTCCAGCAGGCCAAGGAGAACTCACCGGCCATCATCTTCGTCGACGAGATCGATGCCGTCGGTCGCCACCGCGGCGCCGGAATGGGAGGCGGCCACGACGAGCGCGAGCAGACGCTCAACCAGCTCCTCGTGGAGATGGACGGCTTCGACCCCAAGACGAACGTCATCCTCATCGCGGCCACCAACCGTCCGGACATCCTCGACCCCGCTCTCCTGCGTCCCGGTCGTTTCGACCGCCAGATCGGCGTCGATGCCCCCGACCTCGTCGGCCGCAAGAAGGTGCTCGAGGTGCACGGCAAGGGCAAGCCCCTCGCCCCGAGCGTCGACCTCGACGTGGTCGCCCGCAAGACCCCTGGCTTCACCGGTGCCGATCTTGCGAACGTGCTCAACGAGGCCGCCCTGCTGACCGCCCGCTCCAACGCGCAGCTCATCGACAACCGTGCGCTCGACGAGGCCATCGACCGTGTGATCGCCGGCCCGCAGCGACGCACCCGCATCATGCGCGACCACGAGAAGCTCATCACGGCCTACCACGAGGGCGGGCACGCGCTCGCCGCGGCGGCCATGCGCAACACGGACCCGGTCACGAAGGTGACGATCCTCCCGCGTGGGCGCGCCCTCGGCTACACGATGGTCATCCCGATCGAGGACCGCTACTCCGTGACGCGCAACGAGCTGCTCGACCAGCTCACCTACGCGATGGGCGGCCGTGTGGCGGAGGAACTCGTCTTCCACGACCCCACCACGGGTGCGTCGAACGACATCGAGAAGGCGACGGGCATCGCGCGCAAGATGGTGACCGAGTACGGCATGACGACCGACGTCGGGCCCGTCAAGCTCGGCCAGTCGTCCGGCGAGGTCTTCCTCGGCCGCGACATGGGTCACCAGCGCGACTACTCGGAGGAGATCGCCCAGCGGGTGGACGGCCAGGTCCGTGAGCTCCTCGAGCAGGCGCACAACGAAGCGTTCCAGGTGATCAGCGACAACCGCGACATCCTGGATCGTCTCGCGGGCGACCTCCTCGAGCACGAGACGCTCGATCACAACCAGCTCGCGGAGATCTTCAAGGACGTCCGGAAGCTCCCCGAGAGGCCGCAGTGGCTGTCGAGTGCCGACCGGCCCGTGAGCGATCGACCGCCGATCGCCGTTCCGCGTCCGAAGGCCCCCATCTCGCCGGACGCGACGGACGGCGGTGTCAGCTCGGAGCCGGAGTCGACGCCCGCGCGCAGCCCGCAGATCAACCCGCGACCGGCGACGGCGTAGCCCCATGGCGGATGTCGACCGCCGCAGGATCGAGTCCGCGGTGACGGAGCTGCTGCTCGCGATCGGGGAGGATCCCGGCCGCGACGGGCTGGAGTCGACGCCCCAACGTGTGGCGGAGGCCTACGCGGAGTTCTTCGGCGGCGTCGGGGCCGATCCCCTCGAACACCTCCGAGAGACGATCCCGACCGGCTCGCCCGACGCCGTCGGCCAGCTCACGGGGGAGACGGTGATCGTGCGCGACATCGCCTTCCGCTCGGTGTGCGAGCACCACCTCCTGCCGTTCGTCGGCGTCGCCCACATCGCCTACATCCCCGGCGACGCGGTCGTGGGCCTCGGGCGGCTTCCGCGCGTCGTCGACACGCTCGCATCGAGGCCGCAGGTGCAGGAACGGCTCACCGAGCAGATCGCCGGAGCGATCGACGAGGGTCTCGCACCGCGCGGGGTCCTCGTGGTGCTCGACGCGAGTCACCAGTGCGTCACCACCAGGGGCGCGCGCCAGACCGCCTCGTCGACGGTCACGGTCGCGAGCCGCGGCGACCTCCGGTCCGGCTCGGCCCGTTCCGACGTCATCGCGCTCATCGGCGCGGGTGTCCAGGGCCGATCATGAGCGATGGTGCGGCGCGGGGCACCCGGATCATGGGCGTGCTCAACGTGACGCCCGACTCGTTCAGCGACGGCGGACTCTACGCCGAGACGGGCGACGCGATCGCCCACGGGCGGGCGCTCGTGGCGGACGGCGCCGATATCGTGGACGTGGGGGGCGAGTCGACACGACCGGGGGCGTCGCGGGTCGCGCTCGACGAGGAGCTCCGCCGCATCCTCCCCGTGGTCGAGTCCCTCGCGGCCGACGGTGTCACCGTGTCCGTCGACACCATGAATGCGGCGACCGCTCGGGCCGCCGTCGGTGCCGGTGCGACGATCGTCAACGACGTGTCCGGTGGGCTCGCCGACCCCGACATGAACGCGACGGTCGCCGAGCTCACGGCCTCCTACGTCATCAGCCACTGGCGGGGCCACAGCACGGTGATGGAGGACCGTGCGCACTATGACGACGTCGTGCTCGAGGTGGTCCGCGAGCTGGGTGGTCAGGCGAGAGCGGCGGTCGCCGCCGGGGTGGCTCCGGAACGGATCGTCATCGACCCTGGGCTCGGCTTCGCCAAGCGCGGCGCGCACAACTGGGCGCTGCTCGCGCATCTCGACGCCCTGGCCGGGCTCGGCTTCCCCGTGATGGTCGGCGCGTCCCGGAAGCGGTTCCTGGGCGAGCTCGTGGGCGCGGCGGGTTCCGTGGAGGATCGCGACCTCCCGACGGCCGTGCTGAGCGCGCTGCTCGCCGACGACGTCTGGGCCGTCCGCGTCCACGACGTGGCGGCGAGCCGTCTCGCGCTCGACACCGCTGCAGCCCTGTCCGCACACCGCTCCGAACCGACCCTCATGACAGAGTTGTGACGTGACCACACCCCTCGACACGATCAGCCTCGTCGGACTGCGCGTCCACGCCCACCACGGCGTGTTCGACTTCGAGCGCGAGAACGGCCAGACGTTCATCATCGACGTGACCGTGCATCTCGACGCCCATCCCGCAGCAGCGGGAGACGACCTCGCGAGCACTGTGCACTACGGCGAGCTCGCGGAACGCGTCGTCGCCGCCGTGACCACGGACCCCGTCGACCTCATCGAGACGGTCGCCGAGCGCGTCGCGTCCGTCGCTCTGGAGTGGGCGGCGGTCCTCCGAGTGGACGTGGCCGTGCACAAGCCCGACGCGCCCATCGACGCGGAATTCGCCGATGTGGTGGTGCGGATCACGCGCGCACGGGAGAGCGGATCGTGACGCCGATCGCCGGACCGATCGTGCACGATCCGATCCGCCGCGGCGGACCGGAGCGCCTCGTGATCGCCCTCGGCAGCAACCTGGGCGACAGGCGTGCGATTCTGACCGAGGCGGCCGAGCGGATCGCCGCCATCCCCGGCGTCTTCGTGCGCGCCGTGTCGACGTTCATCGAATCGGTCGCCGTGCGCACGAGCGGGCCGGACGAGTCGGCGCCCCCGTACCTCAACGGCGTGCTCGTGGGGCACACGTACCTCGAACCGCACCGTCTCCTCGCCGCCACGGCGGCGATCGAGGACGAGCTGGGACGCACCCGGGCGGAACGATGGGGCGACCGGACCATCGACATCGACCTCATCGAGGTGGGGGGTCGCCGCGTGAACGACGAGCGGCTCACGCTCCCGCACCCTCGAGCGGGCGAACGCGACTTCGTGCTCGCGCCGTGGCTCGAGGTGGAGCCGTCGGCCGTCCTCACCGGCCGCGGTCGCGTCGACGAGCTGCTCGCGACTCTGCGGGGAGCGTCCGAATGACCCGGACCACTCCCGGCCCGCTTTTCTTCCTCGCCCTCGGCGGCTTCATCGTCGGCTTCCTCCTCGACCTGTGGACGGCGTCGCGCGGCGCCGCCACGATCGTGCCGCCGCTCTCGTTCTCGCTGACCCTCGTGGTGGTCGGCGCGATCGTCGTGGGGTTCGCCGTGCCCATCCACCGACGGGTGCGTGGTCGGTCGGATCGGTCCATCGACCCGTTCCAGGCGACGCGTGTCGTCTCCCTCGCGAAGGCGTCGAGCCTCGCCGGTGCGCTCCTCTCGGGCTTCGGTCTCGGCATCCTCGCCTTCCTCCTCTCCCGCTCGACACTGCCCGGGATAGCATCGTTATGGCTGGCCGTCGCGGCCACAGTGGGGGCCGTGGTCCTCACTGTCGCGGGGCTCGTCGCCGAACGCCTGTGCACGCTGCCGAAAGATGACGATGACGAACCCCCCGCCGGAGCCCCAGCCAGCTGACCACTCGAACCCCGCGGACCCTGCGGCCCACTCGAACCCCGCGGCGTTGGATGCGGGGGAGCCCAAGCCAGCTGACCACCCGAACCCCGCGGCGTTGGATGCGGGGGAGCCCAAGCCAGCTGACCTCTCGAACCCCGCGGCCCACTCGAACCCCGCGGCGTTGGATGCGGGGGAGCCCCAGCCAGCTGACCACTCGAACCCCGCGGCGTTGGACGCGCGGGCGTATATGTCTGCGGATCCTGACGTCACGAACCCGGATCACCCCGATACGCTCGCCGGGGCGCTCGCCACTCCCGTCGCGGCCCCGGAGCCCGCTGAGGAGAAGCCTGGCCGCCTCGAGATCACGGGTGAGTGGCGGCGAGTGTCCCCCCGCGCGATCACCATCGACCTCATCGGTGAGGGCGTCGCGGTGGTGATCGTGGCCGTGCTCGCCGTCGTGCTCTGGTCGTTCATCGAGCAGCCGTGGCCGCTCATCGTCGGCGGCGCCATCGTCCTCGTCACACTCATCACGGCGGCGTTCGTCCCTCGCCGCATCCGATCGATCGGGTACCTGCTGAGGGAGGACGACCTGCTGTTCCGACGCGGCATCATGTGGCAGCGCTTCGTCGCCGTGCCGTACGGCCGGATGCAGCTCGTGGACATCAACAGGGGACCGCTCGCCCGCGCCTTCGGACTCGCCGAGCTCAAGTTCGTCACCGCGTCACCCGCGGCCGGCGTCACGATCCCCGGACTTCCCCTCGAGGAGGCCGAGGGTCTGCGCGACCACCTCGTCTCGGTCGCCGAGAGTCGGCGGACGGGCCTATGAGCGACGCCGGAGCGCCGCAGCCAGCACCCGATCAGCCGATCCCCGAGGCTGGGCGGATCGCGCGCGAGAGGGTTCTCGCGGGCGGCACCCTCGCCGACGGCGAGTGGCACCGGCTCCATCCCGCGACCCCGCTGCTGCGCGGCGGGATCGCCTTCATCGCGATCCTCGGCATCGTCATCGCGAACCTGCGCGAGCGTCTCGTGGAGATGTTCCTGCCGCAGTTCGCCGGGGACTACCGCTACGACGGTGAGGACTACGACCCGATCACCTACACGCTCAACCACGGCTACGTCGGGTGGGTGCTCCTCGGGCTGCTCGTCTTCCTCCTTCTCGTCATCGGGGCGTTCTTCCTCTCGTGGCGCATGCACAGCTTCCGCGTGACGGACGAGGCCGTCGAGGTGCGCAGCGGCATCCTCTTCCGCACGCATCGCAAGGCGAAACTCGACCGGGTCCAGGGCGTCGGGCTCTCGAAGCCGTTTCTCCCTCGCCTGTTCGGCGCGGCCCGCCTCGACGTGAACGTGGCCGGTCAGTCCGCCGACGTGAAGCTCGAGTACCTGTCGACGACGCCGGCCGAGAAGCTTCGCCGCGACGTTCTCACGCTCGCCTCGGGCGCGCGACTGGCCGAGGGGGAGGCGCCGCTCGCCGGCGCCGGTCCCGCCGGAACGGTGGCGGCGGGCGACGGAATGATCACCCGACACGTCGTCGAGACGGCCAACGACTTCCTGTCGCCTGAGCTGCCGGACGACCAGGCTCCGCCCGAATCCATCGTGCGCATCCCCGTGGGCCGGTTGGTGGCCTCGACCGTGGTGAACGAGGGCACGGTGTTCGTGATCGCCCTGATCGTGTTCGGCATCGTGATGATCTCGAACGGGAACACCTGGGTCATCTTCACGCTCATCCCTGCTCTGCTCGGCATCGTGAGCTACTACTGGTCCGCCATCACGAAGTCGCTGCGCTACTCGATCGCCGGCACGCCGAGCGGTGTGCGGATCGGCTTCGGGCTGCTGTCCACCAGCAACGACACGCTGCCACCCGGACGCGTCCACGCCGTGCAGATCTCGCAGCCGCTGCTGTGGCGACCCTTCGGATGGTGGCAGGTGAAGATCAACAAGGCCGGTCTGTCCGCCGAAGCCGCGGCGGGAGGGAAGGGCAACACCACGATCCTCCCCGTCGGGACCCTGCGCGACGCCACAGCCGTGGTCCAGCTCATGCTCGACGGCGCTGACGTGGACTCGACGTATGAGCAGGTCGAGTCCGCGATGATGCGACCGGGCGAGAGCGGATTCGTTCTCGCGCCGAAGCGCGCGCGCATCCTCGATCCGATCGCGTGGCGCCGGACGGGATACGCGCTGCGCCCCAGTCTCCTCGTCTTCCGAACCGGTGTCTTCTGGAGGAAACTCGTGATCCTTCCTCTCGCCCGCATCCAGAGCGTGCAGATCTCGCAGGGACCGGTGGAGCGCCTGCTCCGCCTGTCGTCCGCTCGCGTGCACACCGTGATCGGTCCCGTGTCGGCGGTGCTCCCGACCATCGCGAAGGACGAGGCCGCGTTGCTCTTCGAGCGCGCCTCGGCGGCGGCCGTGGATGCGGCGGCGCACGACCACAGCCACCGCTGGGCATCGGAGACACGATGAACGCGCGTGCGGGACGACTCGGCGTCGGCGTGCTCGGTGCCGGGCGCGTCGGGCCGGTTCTCGGCGCCGCGCTCGCCGGCGCCGGACACGCGGTGGTCGGAGTCTCGGCGGTCTCGGAGGACAGCAGGGAACGCGCGGAGACGATCCTCCCCGGCGCCCCGATCCTGACGATCCCGGAGCTCGTGGAGCGCTCGGAACTCGTGATCATCGCGATCCCCGACGAGGAGATCGCGCCGCTCGTGGCCGGGCTCGCAGCGGCCGGTGTCTGGCAGCCCGGCCAGCTCGTGGCTCACACCTCCGCTCGGTTCGGCACCGATGTGCTGCGACCGGCCCAGCTCGCCGGGGCAATCCCCCTCGCCCTGCACCCCGCCATCGCATTCACGGGCACGTCCCTCGATCTCGCGAGGCTGCGCGAGAGCTACTTCGCCGTGACCGCTCCGTCACCCGTCCTCCCGATCGCACAGGCGCTCGTCATGGAGATGGGGGCGGAGCCCGTGGTTGTGGCCGAGGACGACCGTCCTGCCTACGCCGAGGCGATCGCCACGGCGACGGAGTTCTCCCGGTCGATCGTCGCGCAGTCGAGCGCGATCCTCGCGACCATCGGCGTGGACAACCCCGGCGCGTACCTGTCGTCCCTCGTGCGGAGTGCGGTCGACAACGCGCTCGCCTCGCCCGGTTCCGCATCGATCGCCCCGGAGATCGACGGGGCCGGTCCGTTCGACTGACGGAACCTCCCGTTTACCTTCCCTCGATATCGTGTGGCCACCTGCCCCCGACCGGCAGGACGGTCGCGCCTCATCCCGACGCCGATCGATGCCCTGACCGAGAGGGAGACGGATGGCGAAGAACGACGCGTCCGCGAAGACATCGACGAAGAAGAAGACCGCCGAGGACAAGGCGGAGCGCAAAGCCGTCACACGAGCGGTGATCGCCGAGGCCGAGCGGGCCGCCGCCGAGGACGACCGCTTGGAGAAGGCAGCGCGCAAGGCCAAGGAGAAGGCGAAGGCTGCGAAGGCCGCCACGAAGGCCGAGGAGCGCGCGAAGGCTGAGAAGGCCGAGCGGAAGGCCAAGGAGAAGGCGAAGGCTGCGAAGGCCGAGAAGAAGGCCGAGGAGCGCGCGAAGGCTGAGAAGGCCGAGAAGAAGGCCAAGGAGCGCGCGAAGGCCGAGAAGGCCGAGAAGAAGGCCAAGCAGAGGGCGAAGGCCGAGAAAGCGGAGCGGAAGGCACGCGAGAAGGCCGAGCGGGCTCGCGCCGAGAAGGCGGCACGCGAGGAGGCCGCCGCCGTCGCGCGTGCAGCGGCCGAGAGGGCGCGCCGCCTCGCCGTGACGGAGGCTGCCGTCGAGTCCCTCGCGGAGGCGACCGCCCCGACCGGTCCGGTGCCCAACGCGACGTGGACGGTCGCCCGCCTGCGATCCTTCGCCCGGTCGCGCGGATTCACCTCCCTGTCGCGCAAGCGGAAGCAAGAACTCCTGGACCTCTTCCCCGAGGCCCCGCGTGACGTCTGAACCGTCATCGCCCGGCCCGTCGGTACCGGGTACGGATCCATCCTCCGCACAGCTCGCCGCTCTGTCACGTGCCGCCCTCGCCCCCGACCCGCGGACGCTCGTCGACATCCTGCGCGACTCGGCCGCCCGGTTCCCCGACGCGTCGGCACTCGACGACGGCGCCGTCTCCCTGAGCTACCGCGAGCTGCTCGCGCACGCGATCCGCGTCGCCGCGGTGCTCTCGGATGCCGGCGTCCGCCGCGGAGACCGAGTCGGGATCCGCATGCAGTCGGGCCGGCGACAGCTGTACATCGCGATCCTCGGCGTCCTCGTGGCCGGGGCAGCGTACGTTCCCGTCGACGCGGACGACCCGGAGGAGCGCGCGACCCTCGTGTTCGGCGAGGCCGACGTCGTCGGCATCCTCGAGGGAGAGGGAGTCTTCGTCCCGCGGGCAGCAGGGCGCGCCGACGGCATGGAGACGCCGGAGGTCCTGCCGGTCGACGACCACCCCGTCACCGACACGGCGGCGCTCGCCGTCGTGGCGCCTCCGCGTCCGTCCGACGACGCGTGGATCATCTTCACCTCAGGATCGACGGGAGTGCCGAAGGGCGTCGCGGTGAGCCACCGCTCGGCCGCGGCCTTCGTCGACGCGGAGGCCCGCATCTTCCTCTCCGAGGAGCCGATCGGACCGGACGACCGCGTGCTCGCGGGACTCTCGGTCGCGTTCGACGCCTCGTGCGAGGAGATGTGGCTCGCGTGGGCGCACGGCGCCTGCCTCGTGCCCGCGCCCCGCTCGCTCGTGCGCAGCGGCGTGGACCTCGGACCCTGGCTCGTCGCGCGCGGCGTGACGATCGTCTCGACCGTTCCGACGCTCGCCGCGCTGTGGCCGGCAGAGTCACTCGAGAACGTGCGGCTGCTCATCTTCGGCGGCGAAGCGTGCCCGCCCGAACTCGCGGAGAGGCTCGCCGTCGACGGGCGCGAGGTCTGGAACACCTACGGCCCGACGGAGGCGACGGTCGTCGCGTGCGCCGCGCCCCTCGGAGGCCCGGGTCCGGTGCGCATCGGTCTGCCCCTCGACGGCTGGGACCTCGCCGTCGTGGACGCCGACGGCAACCGCGTCGTCGAGGGCGAGGTGGGCGAACTCGTGATCGGCGGAGTCGGCCTCGGGCGCTACCTCGACGCGGCGAAGGACGCCGAGAAGTACGCACCGGCTCCGACCCTCGGTTGGGATCGCGCCTACCGGAGCGGAGACCTCGTGCGCTTCGAGGTCGAGGGACTCGTGTTCCAGGGGCGCGTCGACGACCAGGTGAAGGTCGGCGGTCGACGCATCGAGCTCGGAGAGATCGAGGCGTCGCTCCAGTCGCTGCCCGGAGTCGCAGGGGCCGCTGCGGCCGTCCGTTCCTCCTCCTCAGGCTCTCCCGTGCTCGTCGGTTATCTGGCCGTTCCGGACCGCTCTGCCTTCGACCGCGCGGCGGCGATCGCCTCGCTTCGGGCCGAACTCCCCGCCGCCCTCGTCCCCGTGCTCGCGCTCGTCGATGAGCTGCCGACCCGCACCTCCGGCAAGGTCGACAAGGCCGCGCTGCCCTGGCCGCTCCCCGTCGAGGAGGCCGCATCGGACGCGCTTCCCGAGGGGATGCGCCTGCTCGCCCAGGACTGGACGGCCGTGCTCGGCGTGCCCGTCCCCTCGGCCGAGGCCAATTTCTTCGACCTCGGAGGCGGGTCGCTCGCCGCGGCACAGCTCGTGACGCGCGTGCGCTCGCGCGACCCGGAGTTCACCGTCGCCGACGTCTACGCCCTGCCTCGGCTCGGCGCCATGGCCGAGGCTCTCGACGAACGCGACGACGAGGACCGCGGACGCGGGCGTCCCACCGACTTCCACCGCGTGGAACCGACGCCGCGGGCGATGGGCGTCTTCCAGACCGTTGTGAGCCTGCCCGTCGCGTCGCTCGCCGCGGCGCGCTGGCTCTCCGCCCTCCTCGCGATCGGCTGGGTGCTGGGACGCCTCGGGCTGGCCGGCCCTCTCCCGCGCGCCGACACCTGGGTCGTGGCGGTCCTCGTGATCCTCTTCGTCACACCGATCGGACGGATGCTGCTCACGGTGCTGGCCGCGCGGACGCTCCTCGCCGGCGTCCGGCCGGGAGACTATCCGCGCGGAGGGTCGGTGCATCGCCGGATCTGGACGACCGAGGCGATCGCGCACGCCCTCGGAGGCGTCGGACTGTCGGGCGCTCCGTTCGTCGTCGCGTATGGACGGCTCCTCGGAGCCCGCATCGCGCGAGACGTGACCCTTCACTCCCTGCCTCCCCTCACGGGCATGCTGACGATCGGGGAGGGAGCTTCGGTGGAGCCCGAGGTCGATCTCTCGGGCTACTGGATCGACGGCGACATCCTCCGCGTCGGGGCCGTGCGCATCGGCGCCGGGAGTGTCATCGGAGCGCGGAGCGCGCTGCTCCCCGGCACCCGGATCGGTCGCGACGCCCAGATCGAGCCGGCGTCCGCCGTGTTCGGCCGCGTTCGGGCCGGCCAGCGGTGGGCGGGATCGCCCGCCGTCCGCGTGGGACGCGCACGGCGATGGTGGCCCGAGTCGCCCCCTCCGCGCGGCCGTGGCTGGTGGTGGGTGTATGCGACGTCGAGCTCGCTCCTCGCCCTCCTCCCGTCCGTCGCGCTCGTGGCCGGGGGAGCCGTCCTCCTCCCCGCGATCGACGGAGCATCGTCGATCGCCGAGGCGGGGCTCCGCGCCCTGCTCCTCGTGGTTCCCGCGACCATCGTGGCCGGACTCGTCCTCGCGACCCTCATCGTCCTGGTCACCCGAGCGCTCGGTCTCGGGCTCTCGGAGGGCGTGTATCCGGTGCGGAGCCGTCAGGGCTGGCAGGTCTGGGCGACGGAGCGGCTTCTCGACCTCTCCCGCACGATCCTCTTCCCGCTGTACTCGAGCCTCTTCACCCCCGTGTGGCTGCGTCTGCTCGGAGCGGAGGTCGGCCGCGATGTCGAAGCGTCGACCGTCCTGCTCATCCCTCGCATGACGACGATCAGAGACGGCGCGTTCCTCGCGGACGACACCCTCGTGGCCTCGTACGAGCTGGGCGGCGGGTACGTGAGCATCGGTCGGGTCGAGATCGGTCGCCGATCCTTCCTCGGCAACTCGGGCATGGTGGCCGGCGGCCGGCGGATCCACCGCGACAGCCTCGTCGCCGTGCTGTCCGTCGCTCCCCGCAAGTCGAAGGCAGGCTCGTCCTGGCTCGGATCGCCGACGGTGCGTCTCCGACGCACACCGGCAGACGTCGACGACGCGCTGACCTTCTCGCCGCCGGCGCGGCTCCGGGCGGCTCGAGCCTTCTGGGAGCTGGCGCGTATCGTGCCGGTGATCGCGACGGTGGCCATCGGGCTGCTCGTGCTCTGGACGCTGGCTCTCCTGATCGAGATGATCGGCCTCGTCCCGGCCCTCGTGCTCGGCGGCGCCGTCATGATCGCGGCCGGAGCCGTGGCCGCCGCCCTGACGAGTGCCGCGAAGTGGACCCTCGTCGGCCGGATCCGCGCGGGTGAGCACCCCCTGTGGTCGTCGTTCATCTGGCGGAGCGAGCTCGCCGACACCTTCACGGAGATGGCAGCGGCCCCCTGGTTCGCGAACGGAGCGGCTGGAACGCCGGCGCTCGTCACCTGGCTCCGTTCCCTCGGTGCGCGGATCGGCCGCGGAGTGTGGTGCGAGAGCTACTGGTTGCCGGAGGCCGACCTCGTCACACTCGGCGACGGATCGACCGTCAACAGGGGATGCGTCGTGCAAACGCACCTGTTCCATGATCGAATCATGAGCATGGACCATGTGACCCTCGGTGCCGGAGCCACGCTCGGACCCCACAGCGTGGCGCTCCCCGCCGCGATCGTGGGAGATCACTCGACGATCGGGCCGTCGTCGCTCGTCATGCGGGGAGAGACGGTTCCGGACGGCGGACGCTGGAGCGGGAACCCGATCGGACCGTGGCGCGACGTCGTGGTCGGCGACTACCACGCGGCGCCGGCGACCCGATGATCACGGGGAAGACGACGCCCGCAGGATCCGACCCGTACGTCCCGAAGAACGGGAACGCAGGGCTCACCGTCGAGCGCTACGAGCTCGAGCTCGACTACAGGCTCGCCACCAACCGACTGAGCGGTATCGCGCGACTCGACGTGCTCGCCACGTCGGACCTCGCGCGCTTCACCCTCGACCTGTCGCGGCTGTCCGCGTCCGCCGTGCGCATCGACGGCGCGCGTGCGGCGAACCACAGCCAGTCGGCGCACAAGCTCACGGTGACACCGCAGCGCCTCATCGAGGCGGGGACGCGTTTCCGCGTCACGATCGAATACGCCGGCGCACCGCGCCCGCGATCGAGCACATGGGGTCCCGTCGGGTGGGAGGAGCTCGCCGACGGTGTCATCGTCGCGTCGCAGCCGAGCGGCGCGTCGACGTGGTTCCCCTGCAACGACGTGCCGTCCGACAAGGCGACGTACTCCATCCAGCTGACCACGGAGGCGCCGTACACGGTGGTCTGCAACGGTCGCCTCGTGAGCCGCACCGTGCGCTCCGGCCGTGCGACGTGGCTCTTCGAGCAGGACGAACCGACGGCGACCTACCTGGCCACCGTTCAGATCGGCCGATACTCGGTGGTGGAGGCCGACTGGGACGGTGTTCCCGGACGCATCGTGTTCCCCGCGTCGATCCGCCGCAGCGTGCTGGCCGATCTCGTCGACGTGCCGCGGATGATGGCGGTCTTCCAGCGGGCCTTCGGTCCGTACCCCTTCACGGGATACGCCGTCGTCGTGACGGAGGACGTTCTGGAGATCCCGCTCGAGGCGCAGTCCCTCGCCATCTTCGGCTCGAACCACCTCACGGGGACGGGGGAGTGGGAGCGACTCGTCGCCCACGAACTCGCCCACCAGTGGTTCGGCAACGCCGTGGGTGTGGCCGAGTGGCGGCACATCTGGCTCAATGAGGGCTTCGCCTGCTACGCCGAATGGGTGTGGTCGGAGGCCTCGGGAGGCGCGTCGGCCGACGTGCTCGCGCGCGAGCACTACGCCCGGCTGGCGGGTTCGGCGTCCGACATCGTCTTGAGCGACCCGGGCGCCCGCGACATGTTCGACGACCGTGTCTACAAGAGGGGCGCGTTGACGCTCCACGCCCTACGACTCGCTGTGGGGGACGAGCTGTTCTTCGACATCGTGCGCCGGTGGGTGGGCGAACACCGTCACGACGTCGTGACGACGGCGGACTTCCGCGACCTCGTATCCCGTGCGTGCTCCGCCGTTCCCGGCGTCGCGGTCGTGGCGCTCGACCGCCTCCTCGATGCCTGGCTCGACGCGACGGCGCTGCCGCCCTACCCCACGGCATCGCCGAGTGCGAGCGTGACGACACATCCGTCGACGACGGCGGAGGACACCGCGTAGAGCGGACCGGCGCCATCGATCGACGCCGTCGTTCCGAGCTCGCCCGGCCGTCCCGCGAGACGGACGCGACGCGGGTCGATCTCGAGGCCACGGCCGTCGGCCTTGACGACGGCCTCGACCGTCGTCCACGCCCTGAGCGCGTCAGCGCCGTCTGCGACCTCGGCCGCCCACGGTCCGGACACGGCGCGGATCGCCACGAACCGGTCGGAACCGCCGGCGATCGGTTCGAGGTCGATTCCCACGACACGATCGGCGACGGCGGCGACGGTCGCCCCGTCGGCGTGCGAGACGCTCGCGTCGAGCGCACCCGGCCGCCCGTCGATCGAGACGAGCGGGCGCCCATGATCGCCGCCGCAGTGAGCGCAGCGAGCGGTGACCGTGACCTCGGACGGATCGATGCCGAGAAGGGCCGCCGCCGCCTCGATGACGAGCCGCCGTCCGTCGGCGCGCCGTTCCTCGGCTGAGCGGAGCGCATCTCCGGAGTGACGGAGCAGCACGACGAAGGGGGCGTCTGCGTCGAAACGAGCGGTGATGTCCCGCGCGCTGCTCGCTGTGCAGTCCCGATCCACCTCCACATCGTGCCATGCACCGCACGAGGGGGAGGTGCGCGACGACTACCATCAGGGAATGAGCACCACCGACCCGACCCCAGCCCTCGCGGCGACAGCCGCCTCCCGCACCCGGACGGAGCGTCACCGCGTCATCCTCACCCACGCTCTCGAGGCCGCGGCCTCTGCAGCTGACGGCGGGCTCGACGCCGTCATCGCCGCCGGCCAGGCGTCCCTCATGGGCGAGCCGCACGTGGAGCTCGTCCGCGTGAGCACCGTCGACGGGGAGACGGGCGGCGCGCTCGATAGCGGCCACAGCGGGTCCGTCAAAGTCACCATCGCCGCGACGGTCGACGGAATCGACGCGAGTCGATCGCGCACCTTCTACGTCGCCTGAGTCGACCGGCGTCGGACGACTCGCGCAAGTCGACTCGCGCACGTCCCATAAGCTGGACGGAGCCGTCAGAGGAGTTCTCCGCACAATGTCCGACCAGCCCCAGGCCCCCGGGTCCTCGTCCGCCCCCTCGACCGCTCCGGCGGAGCCGACCGAGCAGGAGATCACCGAACAGAAGGCCGTGCGCCTCGCGAAGCGGCAGCGCCTGATCGACGAGGCGACGGACGCCGCGGGCGGCGCCTACCCCGTCTCGGTGCCCGTCACCCACACGATCCGCGAGGTCCGCGAGGCCTACGGGCACCTCGCCCCCGACGAGGCCTCGGGCGACACCGTCGCCGTCGCGGGCCGCGTCGTGCACCTCCGCAACACCGGCAAGCTGTGCTTCGCGAGCCTGCAGTCCGGCGACGGCACACGCATCCAGGCCATGGTGAGCCTGGCTGTCGTCGGCGAGGAGAGCCTTTCCGCGTGGAAGGAGCTCGTCGACCTCGGCGACCACGTCTTCGTCTCCGGAGAGGCCGCGGCCAGCCGTCGCGGCGAACTGTCGATCATGGTCACGGAGTGGCGTATCGCGTCGAAGGCGATCCAGCCGCTCCCCAACCTGCACAACGAGCTCTCGGAGGAGACGCGGGTGCGCTCGCGCTACCTCGACCTCATCTCGCGCGAGCAGGCACGGGTGAACGTCGTGACGCGCTCCAAGGCCGTCGCGAGCCTCCGCGCCACGTTCGCCGCCCGAGACTTCCTCGAGGTCGAGACGCCGATGCTCCAGGTGATGCACGGCGGCGCGTCGGCGCGGCCCTTCGTCACGCACTCGAACGCCTTCGACACCGAGCTCTTCCTGCGGATCGCGCCGGAGCTCTACCTCAAGCGCGCCGTCGTCGGCGGCATCGACCGCGTCTTCGAGATCAACCGCAACTTCCGCAACGAGGGTGCCGACTCCACCCACAGCCCCGAGTTCGCGATGCTCGAGGCCTATGAGGCGTACGGAGACTACTCGTCGATCGCCGACCTCACCCAGACCCTCATCCAGGACGCGGCGCTCGCCGTCTCCGGGAGTCACGTCGTGACGTGGGCCGACGGCACCGAGTACGACCTCGGCGGCGAGTGGGACCGCATCTCGATGTTCGAGAGTCTCTCCGAAGCGGCCGGTGTCCGGATCACGCCCGAGACGCCGATCGAGGAACTCGCGGCGCTCGCCGAACGCGAAGGCGTCGAGGTGCCGCACCCGATCCACGGCAAGTACGTGGAGGAGCTGTGGGAGCACTTCGTGAAGGGCGGTCTCGTCCGACCCACGTTCGTCATGGACTTCCCCCTCGACACGAGCCCGCTCGTACGCGAGCACCGGTCCATCCCCGGCGTCGTGGAGAAATGGGACCTCTACATCCGCGGCTTCGAACTCGCGACCGGCTATTCGGAGCTCGTCGACCCTGTGATCCAGCGCGAGCGCTTCGTCGCTCAGGCGACGCTCGCCGCTCAGGGCGACGTCGAGGCGATGCGTCTCGATGAGGAATTCCTCCGCGCCCTCGAGCACGGAATGCCGCCGACGGGAGGCATGGGGATGGGAGTGGACCGCCTCCTCATGGCTCTCACCGGGCTCGGCATCCGCGAGACGATCCTCTTCCCGCTCGTGAAGGACACCCAGGCGTAGACCGGGTGCGCTGACGTAGACTGTTCGCATCATGATGATCGAGAATTTCTGGCTCAACGCCGCGTGGTCGCTCTTCCCGACCATCGTGCTCGGCATCATCTTCTACGTCGTGATGCGCTCCGTGATCCGCGTCGACCGCAACGAGCGCCGCGCGTACTCCGAGCTCGAAGCGGAGGAACGCGCTCGCCGCGGTCTGCCGCCCAAGCCCACCACCACCGCCTGAGGCACCCGCCCGCCGCACACGAAACGGACGCCGTCTGACGGCTCCGCCGCCTCAGGGCCGGGGAGAGCATGAACGAGACCCTCACCCTCTGGCTGGTCTGGATCGGTATCGCGATCGACCTCGTGGTCCGCGCGATAGCGATCGTCATCATTCCGCGCAATCGCAAGCCGACGGCGGGGATGGCGTGGTTGCTCGCCGTCTTCTTCATCCCTTATCTCGGGATCCTGCTCTTCCTCCTGATCGGGAACCCGAAGCTGCCGCGCAAGCGGCGCAAGATCCAGGACAGCGTCAACACCGCCATCGAACGGGCCGTGGACAACCTGCCGAAGCAGGACCTCGAGTTCTCCGGGCCCGCGTGGCTGGAATCCCTCGTTCACCTCAACGAGCGGCTCGGTGCGATGCCCATCCTGAGCGGCAACGAGGCCCGGCTCATGAGCGACTACAACGACACGCTCATCGCGATGGCCGACGAGATCGACGCCGCCACGTCGTACGTCTACGTCGAGTCGTACATCATCTCTTACGACTCGGCGACCGCGCCGATCTTCGACGCGATGGAGCGAGCGGTCGACCGCGGGCTCACCGTGCATCTGCTGCTCGACCACTGGGCGAGCCTGCGTCGCACCGGGTACCGGCGCACGATCGCCAAGCTCGATTCGATCGGCGTGCGCTGGGAGCTCATGCTGCCGCTGCAGCCGCTCAAGGGCAAGTTCCAGCGGCCCGACCTGCGCAATCACCGCAAGATCCTCATCGTCGACGGTCGTGTGGGCTTCCTGGGCTCGCAGAACATCATCGACCGCAGCTACAACACGAGGGCCAACACCCGCCGCGGGCTCAAATGGAAGGAGCTCGTCGCGCGCGTGGAGGGCCCCGTCGTGGGCGAGATGGAGGCCATCTTCCTCACCGACTGGTACAGCGAGACCGGCGAGAACCTCCTGACCGAGATCGACGTGGTGGATCCGACGCCCGACCTCGGCGACCTCGCCTGCCAGATCGTGCCGAGCGGGCCGGGCTTCGAGGGTGAGAACAACCTGCGTCTCTTCCTCGGGCTGCTCTACGGGGCGCAGAAGCGCATCGTCATCACGAGCCCGTACTTCGTGCCGGACGAATCGCTCCTGTATGCGGTCACCACAGCCGTGCTCCGGGGCGTGCCCGTGGATCTGTTCGTCTCGGAGATCGGCGACCAGGCGCTCGTCTATCACGCCCAGCGCAGCTACTACGAGCAGCTCCTCCGTGCGGGCGTGCGGATCTTCCTCTACCCGGCGCCGTACATCCTTCACTCCAAGTTCTTCACGATCGACGACGACGTGGCCGTCATCGGCTCGAGCAACATGGACATGCGCTCCTTCGGTCTCAACCTCGAGGTGTCGATGCTCGTCCGCGGCACGTCGTTCGTCGACGACATGCGCAACATCGAGGACGAGTATCGCGAGGTCAGCCGAGAGCTCACCCTCGACGAATGGCTCCAGCAGCCGCTCCGCTCCACCGTTCTCGACAATCTGGCGCGCCTCACCTCCGCTCTGCAGTAGCCCTCTCTGCGTTGTCCCGCAAGGCGGGAGGGCGGTGGCGGCGACGAGGCAAGATGGGCCCGTGGACGGACAGATCTTCGGGGCGGCCGGTGCCGGACTGCTGGCAGGCGGTGCGCTCGTCGTCGGCGCGGTCATCGCGTGGTTCGTGCGGGTGCCCGGACATGTGGTGGCCGGTGTGATGGCGTTCGGCTCGGGTGTCCTCATCTCGGCACTCGCGTTCGACCTCGTCCAGGAAGCGGAGGAGTCCGGCGGGTTCCTGCCGACCATGGCCGGTTTCCTCTCCGGCGCGATCGTGTACGTCGGCCTCAACCTCCTACTCGACTGGCGGGATGCCCGCAACCGCAGAGGTTCGGGGGAGAGCCCCGGTACCGGTACAGGCATCGCCGTCGGGGCGCTTCTCGACGGTGTGCCCGAGACGGCGGTGCTCGGTCTCAGCATGGCGGCCGGTTCGGGCCTCAGCATCCCGGTGCTCGCGGCCGTCATCATCTCGAACCTGCCGGAGGGACTCGCGTCCACCGCCGAGCTCAAGAAGAGCGGCCGGCCAGCTCGTTTCGTCTTCAGCCTGTGGATCGGGATCGCCGTGGCGTGCGCGCTGTCGTCGCTCGCCGGCTACCTCCTCCTCGACGGTGCGCCGGTCGAGGCGACGTCGTTCGTGACGGCGGTCGCGGCCGGCGCCATCCTCGCGATGATCTGCGACACGATGATCCCCGAGGCGTTCCGCGATACGAAGGCCTTCACGGGTCTCCTCGCGGTGCTGGGCTTCTTCGCGAGCTTCGCGATCCACGCCGTCTCCTGACGCCCCGCCGCCTTTCTTCTCCGGTCTCGTCACCGAGCGCTACACCTTGAGGCGAGCGCGAGTCAGGAGCGGACGAGCAGGTCGCCGATCTCGCACTCGAGGGCCTCGCAGATCGCGACGAGGGTCGAGAAGCGGATCGCGCGGGCCCTGTCGTTCTTCAGGACCGAGAGGTTCACGATGCTCACGCCCACCCGCTTGCTGAGTTCGGTGAGGGAGAGTCCGCGCTCGGTGAGGAGCTCGTCGAGCCGGCAGTGGACCCCGGTGGGGCCGTCGTCGACCGGCGGCATCAGACGAGCCCCTCGGTGTCGCGCTGCATCTTCTGGCCGAGCTGGAACGCGGTGGCCACGACGGCGAGGACGAGACCGATGAGGAGGGGAGCGAAGTCGTATTCGCTCATGAACGGGAAGACCGCGTCCATGGGGTCGGGGTTGAGAGCGGTGACGATCGAGAACATCGCGACCGTGTCGAGCCCCGCGCCGATGAGGCTGCCGGCGATGAGGGTGATGCTCGCCGTCGCGACGAGCCACGTCGCGCTGCGCACGAACGGGCGCCCGAGCAGGACCGCGCGGCACATCGCGACGATGCTCGCGGCGACCACGGCCGTCATGACGGCTGTCGCGGCCATGGATCCGGCGAGGGCCACCCGCGGTCCGACGTCGATACCCGAGACGACGAGGTCGGCACGGTCGAAGGTGCCGGAGAGGATCGTCGCCGAACCGGTCGCTGCATCGGTCGGCACGGTCATCGCCGCCGACAACGTCACCGGGATGTCGTCGCCGAAGAGGTCGACGATCGCGGGTACGACGCTGATGAGAGACAGGACGCCGACGAGGGCTGCCAGGACGGCGAAGAGCCACAGGACGAAGACGTCGGACCGATCGAGGATCGTGGTGCGGACGGTGGTGCGGAGCTTCATGACGACATCCTTCACGATGATCGATAACAACGAATATCGATAAGTTATCGATGGTCGATATGAAATGCAAGTCCGACGGTCACCGACCATCCGCATGATGCGCCCACGGCGAACAACGGATTATCCGCAGCGCACCGCCGTTACTCTCTCTATATCGGCGCGAACCTTGCCCACGCGCCGGAAGGAGCCCTGATGTTTGAGAGATTCACCGACCGAGCTCGTCGTGTCGTCGTTCTGGCCCAAGAAGAGGCCAAGATGCTCAACCACAACTACATCGGCACCGAGCACATCCTCCTCGGTCTGATCCACGAGGGTGAGGGTGTCGCTGCGAAGGCGCTCGAGTCGATGGGCATCTCCCTCGACTCCGTGCGCGAGCAGGTCACCGACATCATCGGTACCGGTCAGCAGCAGCCCACCGGTCACATCCCCTTCACGCCGCGCGCGAAGAAGGTCCTCGAGCTGAGCCTCCGTGAGGCGCTTCAGCTCGGCCACAACTACATCGGCACCGAGCACATCCTCCTCGGCCTCATCCGTGAGGGCGAGGGCGTCGCCGCTCAGGTGCTCGTCAAGCTCGGCGCCGACCTCAACAAGGTGCGCCAGCAGGTCATCCAGTTGCTCTCGGGCTACCAGGGCAAGGAGGCTGCAGCCGTCGGCGGCAACGCGAGCGAGCAGCAGGCTCAGGGGGGATCGCAGATCCTCGACCAGTTCGGTCGCAACCTCACGCAGGCCGCGCGCGACAACAAGCTCGACCCGGTCATCGGGCGCGAGAAGGAGATCGAGCGCGTGATGCAGATCCTGTCGCGCCGCTCGAAGAACAACCCCGTCCTCATCGGTGAGCCCGGCGTCGGCAAGACCGCTGTCGTCGAAGGGCTGGCCCAGGCCATCGTCAAGGGCGAGGTGCCCGAGACGCTCAAGGACAAGCAGCTCTACTCGCTCGACCTCGGGTCGCTCATCGCCGGAAGCCGCTACCGCGGTGACTTCGAGGAGCGCCTCAAGAAGGTCACGAAGGAGATCCGCACCCGCGGCGACATCATCGTCTTCATCGACGAGATCCACACCCTCGTGGGTGCGGGTGCCGCCGAGGGCGCGATCGACGCCGCGTCGATCCTCAAGCCGCTCCTCGCCCGTGGCGAGCTGCAGACCGTCGGCGCCACCACGCTCGACGAGTACCGCAAGCACTTCGAGAAGGACGCGGCCCTCGAGCGTCGCTTCCAGCCCATCCAGGTGGCCGAGCCGAGCCTGCCCCACGCGATCAACATCCTCAAGGGGCTGCGCGATCGCTACGAGGCGCACCACAAGGTCTCGATCACGGACGGCGCGATCGTCGCGGCGGCGAACCTCGCCGACCGCTACATCTCCGACCGCTTCCTCCCGGACAAGGCCATCGACCTGATCGACGAGGCCGGCGCACGCCTGCGTCTGTCGATCCTCTCGAGCCCGCCCGAGCTGCGCGAGTTCGACGAGAAGATCTCCGTCGTGCGTGCCGCGAAGGAGACCGCGATCGAGGACCAGGACTTCGAGAAGGCCGCGAGCCTGCGCGACGAGGAGAAGAACCTCCTCGGCGAGCGTCTCCGCCTCGAGAAGCAGTGGAGGAGCGGAGAGGTCAAGACCACCGCGACCGTCGACGAGGGTCTCATCGCCGAGGTGCTGGCGCAGGCCACCGGCATCCCCGTGTTCAAGCTCACGGAGGAGGAGTCCTCGCGACTCGTCTTCATGGAGAAGGCCCTGCACCAGCGCGTCATCGGTCAGGAGGAGGCCATCGCGGCCCTCTCCCGCACGATCCGTCGCACGCGTGCCGGTCTCAAGGACCCGAAGCGTCCCTCGGGCTCGTTCATCTTCGCCGGCCCCACGGGTGTCGGTAAGACCGAGCTCGCGAAGGCGCTCGCCGAGTTCCTCTTCGACGACGAGAACGCGATGATCTCGCTCGACATGTCGGAGTACGGCGAGAAGCACACCGTCTCGCGCCTCTTCGGTGCCCCTCCCGGATTCGTCGGCTTCGAAGAGGGCGGCCAGCTCACGGAGAAGGTCCGTCGCAAGCCGTTCAGCGTCGTGCTGTTCGACGAGATCGAGAAGGCCCACCCGGACATCTTCAACTCGCTGCTGCAGGTGCTCGAGGAGGGTCGTCTCACCGACGGCCAGGGCCGTGTCATCGACTTCAAGAACACCGTCATCATCATGACCACGAACCTCGGTTCGAAGGGCATCGCCGGTGGCCCGGTGGGCTTCCAGGTCGAGGGCGACTCGTCCACGACGTACGACATCATGAAGGGCAAGGTCAACGAGGAGCTCAAGAAGCACTTCAAGCCCGAGTTCCTCAACCGTGTCGACGACACGATCGTGTTCCCGCAGCTCAGCAAGCCCGAGCTGCTGCAGATCGTTGACCTGTTCGTGAAGCGACTGTCCGACCGTCTGCTCGACCGCGACATGACGGTGGAGCTCACGCTCGCCGCCAAGGAGCGCCTCATCGAGGTCGGGTTCGACCCGGCCCTCGGTGCCCGCCCCCTGCGTCGCGCGATCCAGAACGAGGTCGAGGACCGTCTGTCGGAGAAGATCCTGCACGGCGAGCTCAACCCCGGCGATCACGTGCACGTCGACTTCATCGGGACGGAGTTCGTCTTCACGACCTCGTCCCGCGGTGAGGCCGTCGGCGCGGGAATCAACGCGACCCGCTCGCTCGGCACGGGACCGCAGACCCCGGACCTCGCGATCTAGCCCGTCCCACTCGCACCACCCGGAACGCCCCTCGACCACACGGTCGAGGGGCGTTCCGCCATTCCCACCCCTCCTCTCACCCCAAAAAGATCGCGATACAGCACGAGTTTTCGCGCTGTATCGAAATCTTTTTGGGGTGAGGTGGGGCGGCGGGAGGGGGATGGGGGAGGGCGATCTATGGTGGGGGGATGGGTTCACCGTTCACCGTCCGCCGTGCCCGCGCCTCCGACGTCCCCGCGATCGAGCAGCTCGTCGCGCCGTACGTGCAGCGACGCATCCTCATCGGCAAGGAGCGGGTGGCGTACTACGAGTCGATCCAGGAGTTCCAGGTGGCCGAAGGCCCCGACGGGATCCTCGTGGGTTGCGGCGCGCTCCACACGCTGTGGGAGGACCTCGGCGAGGTGCGCACCCTCGCGGTCTCGGCCGACTGGCTGCACCACGGCGTCGGCCACGCGATCCTCGAGGAGCTGCAGAACGCCGCGACGTCGCTCGGTCTCAAACGCCTCTTCTGCCTCACCTTCGAGGTCGATTTCTTCGAGGGACACGGTTTCCGCCCCATCGGCGAGACCGTTGTGCCGCCCGAGGTGTACGCGGAACTCGTCCGCTCCAGCGACGAGGGCGTCGCCGAGTTCCTCGAGCTCGCGCGCGTGAAGCCCAACACTCTCGGGAACACCCGCATGCTCAAGCTCCTCGACCCGGCACCGGCGACCGCCGCATCGGGTGCTGAGGCTCCGTCCGCCGAGGCTTCGTCCGCCGACTGACCGCACGACGAAGCGCCCCGCCCGATCCGAAGGGGATCGAGCGGGGCGCTCTGTGGTGGTGCTGGTGTCGGATCAGCCGACCGGCTGGCTGTCGCGCTTCGGAAGCTTCCATCCGGGGCGCACGAAGTGGCACGTGTAGCCGTTCGGATACACCTGGAGGTAGTCCTGGTGCTCCGGCTCGGCCTCCCAGAAGTCGCGGATCCGGTACACCTCGGTGACGACCGGTCCCGGCCATATCCCCGAAGCGTTGACGTCGGCGATCGTGTCGAGCGCGGTCTTCTCCTGCTCGTCGCTCTGCGGGAAGATTGCCGAGCGATAACCGCGGCCGCGGTCGTTGCCCTGACGGTCCTTCGTGGTGGGGTCGTGCACCTGGAAGAAGAACTCCAACTGCTCACGGAACGACGTGACCGACGGGTCGAAGACGATCTCGATGGCCTCGGCGTGGTCGCCGTGTGCGCGGTAGGTCGCGTTCGGGGTGCTGTCGTCGCCCGCGTAACCGACGCGCGTCGACACGACGCCCGGACGGCTGCGGATGAGCTCCTGCATTCCCCAGAAGCAGCCTCCCGCGAGGATTGCGGTCTCGGTGGTCATGATGCGTCCTCCTTCTGGGACGACTCAGGCGTCCCCGTGGTCTCGAACAGCGAGCGATACTCACCGTATCCCTGTGCGTCGAGCTCGTCGACGGGGACGAAACGCAGCGCGGCGGAGTTCATGCAGTAGCGCAGGCCTCCAGCCTCGCGGGGGCCGTCGTCGAAGACGTGGCCCAGGTGGCTGTCGGCTCCCGACGAGCGGATCTCGACCCGCTTCATGAACAGCTGCCGGTCGACCTTCTCGGTGACGGCGTCCTGCGCGATGGGGCGTGTGAAGCTCGGCCATCCCGAGCGGCTGTCGTACTTGTCGCGCGAGCTGAAGAGCGGCTGGCCGGACACGACGTCGACGTACAGTCCCTCATCGTGCGCGTCCCAGTACTGGTTGCGGAAGGCGGGCTCCGTGCCCTCCTCCTGCGTCACCCGGTACTGGGTGGGTGTGAGGCGGGCGAGCGCCTCTGGCGTCTTGCGGTACTCCTGTGCCACGAGTCCTCCTTCTCGGCACCGCTGGCTGCGGTGCTCGGCGACACCGGAAGTTCGGCGTCACTCGGTGCAACGGATGGTGGCTCCGAGCTGTTCCTCCGAAGCTGGGACACGGCTGTGAAGGAGCGGAAGTGCGACGATTGCCCGGTTCCGCCCGCGTGCCGCCCGGCCGCGGGCGGGTCGGCGATTTATCCTGGCCCCATGTCGACGAACGAGAGGCCGGAACGACCGTCGAAGGCTGTCTACCGCCGTCGCCGTCTCGTCGTCCTCCTGGGATTGCTCGCGATCATCGCCGTCATCGCTCTCCTGATCATCCAGCCCGGATCGTCGTCGGGACGATCACAGGAACCGAGCGCGTCTCCATCCGCCTCGGCGGGCACGAGCGACGCGGCCGTCACGCCCTCTCCATCGGCCACGGCTTCCGACGGGGACCCCGCCTGCACGGCCGACACGGTGACCGTCGAGGCGAAGACGGACAAGAGCACCTACCAGGCCGGTGAGCTCCCGCAGCTCTCGCTCTCCCTCACGAACACGGGGTCCGTGCCGTGCACGATCGACGTGGGCACGAGTCAGCAGGTCTTCACGATCACGAGCGGCCAGGAGACGTACTGGACCTCGACCGATTGTCAGACCGAGCCGACGAACGCCGTGACGCTGCTCGAGCCGCAGACCACGATCACGTCGAACCCCGCGATCGCCTGGGATCGTACCCGCTCGGCGACGGATACGTGCGAGGGTGAACGTCCCGCCGTCCCGGCCGGGGGCGCGTCGTACCACCTGAACACGACGGTCGCGGGGATCGAGTCCGAGGACTCGGCGCAGTTCCTGCTGTACTGACGCCTCGGGCCCGTGCAGGCGGCGGGCTCGCCGCGCGGACTGACAGACTGGACGCATGGCGAAGAAGAAGAAGCCCGATTTCTCGTCCCCGGTCCTCGCCGAGGCGCTCGAGAAGCAGGACATGGCGGCCGTCGCGTTCGCGCTGCGGCATCACCCCGTGGTCGTGCCTCTTGCGTCCGCCATCGACCGCGACAAGCCCACGGCGACCCCTGACGTGTGGATGTACCGGCAGCCCGAGACGGCCCGTCTCGCGCTCCTGCTGTTCTCGAACGCGACGAACAAGCCGGCGGCGCTGCCCCCGTTCGTCGGGCTGTACGACGGCGAGTGGCTCGCCGCGTTCCTGCGCACCTACGGCGACGACATCGAGACGGTGTTCTTCGACATCGCCGGCCCGCATGCGATGCAGGCGACGCCGGACGAGCTGCTCCGTGTGCTCGCCCTCGAGGGCGGCGCGGAACCGGCGACGAGCGCGGAATAGACCGCTCCGACGTCCTGAACGGCTAGACCTGCTGGGTGCCGCCGCGGCGGCGCAGTTCCTGCAGCTGCGTCACGATGGCCTCAGGCAGGGGCGGCTCCGGAGCGGTGGGGGAGTCGTCTCCCCACGGGTCGGTCTCCGAGTCGAGCGCACGCACCTCGGCGTGCAGGTGCTCCATCCGACGGTCGAGCTCCGAGGCGATCTGCGCGGTCCCCGTGAGGGTGGAGACGAGGTGGCCGGGCACCTCTCCGCTGTACTTGTAGTAGATCTTGTGCTCGAGGCTCGCCCAGAAGTCCATCGCGATCGTGCGGATCTGTAGCTCGACGAGCACCGGCACCACACCGTTCGACATGAAGACGGGGATCTCGATGATGGCGTGCAGGCTCTTGTAGCCGTTGGCCTTCGGCTCGGCGATGTAGTCCTTGATCTCACGGACGGTGATGTCGCTCTGCGCCGTGAGCATCTCGAGCACCCGGTAGGTGTCGGCGATGAAGCTGCACGTGATGCGCACGCCGGCGATGTCGGTGATGGTCGACCGGATCGCCTCGAACGACGGGTCGCAGCCCTTGCGCGCCACCTTGTCGATGATGCTCTCGGGGCTCTTCACGCGCGAGTTCACGTGCTCGATCGGGTTGTAGGAATGCAGGTGGGTGAACTCGTCCTGCAGGATCGAGATCTTCGTGAGCACCTCGTCGATCGCGAACTGGTACTGCATCATGAAGCGCGTGAACTCGGTGCGGAGCCGCTTCGCCTCCGCGATGGAGGCGGGATCGATGCTCGTGCTGAGGGGGGCGAGCGACCCCGGTGCGCGCGTCGCCTGCTCGTCCGCGGAGCGCGGGTCGGGGTTCACGGTCGGGTTCTGGCCCGTGGTCGGCGTTGAGGACGAGTCGGTCACGTCCTCGAGCCTACGACCGCTACCTATTGGTTCGGTGAATCGAGCCGCCGGGGATGTGAAGCGGGAGAGCGGAGGCGCGAGGGCGAGCGCCCGTGCGACGGGGTTGTCCATCGGGGGGATCAGAACTCGGGCGCGACGACGGGGCCGGCGGAGGACCGGGCCAGGTTGAGCGCGGTGCGCAGCGATCCGACCGAGGAGTCGACGAGCGTCCGATAGCCGAGGCGTCGTGCCTCCGAGGCGCGGTGCGGTGCGGCGGTGACGGGCCTCACCTCGCCGGCGAGGGAGATCTCCCCGTAGGCGGCGAGCGTCTCCGGAATGGGCCACTCGGCCGTGGAGGCAGCGGAGGCGATCGCGATGGCGATGGCGAGGTCGGCCGCGGGCTCCGTGAGCCGCACCCCTCCCACGGTGGAGACGTAGACGTCGTGCTCGGAGAGCTTCACGGAGCAGCGGCGTTCGAGCACCGCGAGGAGCATGGCGACGCGTGAGGCGTCGACGCCGTTCACCACGCGACGAGGGTTGGGTGCTGACGTCTTGATGACGAGGGCCTGGATCTCGACGGGGATGGCGCGTTTGCCCTCCATCGAGACGGTGATGCATGTGCCGGACACTGGTCCCGTACGGCTGAGGAAGAGCTTGCTCGGATCGGCGACCTGCGCGATGCCGTCGCCCGTCATCTCGAAGCAGCCGACCTCGTCGGTGGGGCCGAAGCGGTTCTTGAGGGCGCGGATGAAGCGGAGCGCCGTGTGGCGGTCGCCCTCGAAGTGGCACACCACGTCGACGAGGTGCTCGAGCACTCGGGGGCCTGCGATGGAGCCGTCCTTCGTGACGTGGCCGACGAGCACGAGGGGGAGGTTGCGTTCCTTCGCGAGACGCATGAGCGCAGACGCCACCTCGCGGACCTGGCTGGGCTGTCCGGCGAGCCCGTCGATCGTGGCGCTCGCGACGGTCTGGACGGAGTCGACGATGAGGAGGTCGGGAGAGACCGCCTCCACCTGGCCGAGGACCGTGGCGAGGTCGGTCTCCGCCGCGAGGTAGAGGTTGTCGCTCAGGGCGTTGGTGCGCTGGGCGCGCAGACGCACCTGCCCGACGGATTCCTCTGCGCTCACATAGAGGACGCGTCGACCCTCGCGGGCCGCTCGGGCTGCGACCTCCAGAAGGAGAGTGGACTTGCCCACGCCAGGCTCGCCCGAGAGCAGCACGGCCGCGCCTGGCACGACGCCGCCGCCGAGCACGCGGTCGAACTCGCTGATGCCGCACGACCAGCGCTCCACGTCGACCGTTCCGATGTCGGTGATGCGCCGCGCAACGCGGTCGTCCGCGACGACGGAGGGGCGGATGCGCGTGACGATACCCGACGCCGTTCCTGCCTCGACGACGGTGCCCCACTGCTGGCATTCGGGGCACCGGCCAGCCCATTTGGCCGCCTGCCAACCGCATTCGCTGCACTGGAAGGCACTCGAGTTCTTGGGCATGGTTCGAGCGTAACGACCCCCTCCGACACCGGCGGACGCGCGGCTCGCGAACGGTGCCTCGATTCGCGCCGACGCCGGTGCTCGGCTACACTCGACGGCGGTGACGTGTCCGAGCGGCCGAAGGTGCAACTCTCGAAAAGTTGTGTAGGGCAAACCCCTACCGTGGGTTCAAATCCCACCGTCACCGCCACCAGGAGGTCCCCGGCAGTCCCGCGTCGCGCGGAGCGGCCGGGGACTTTGGTTGTTCTGCCCTCCATCGGGGGAGTGCGCGTACGTCATGGAGGTGCCTAACGTAAGTGGTTCGCTCCACCGGAAGGTAACCCGTGTCACCCGTCGCAAATTGGTATCCCGATCCGCACAACGCAGCATTCGTCCGGTACTGGGATGGACATCAGTGGACCCAACACGTCGCGCCGCGACAGGGTGCGCAGCCGCAGCCGCAGCCGCAGCCGCAGTCGCAGCCGCAGCCGGCCGGCACGCTTGCCGCTCATCCCGCGCCCGCACAGCATCAACAACACCAGCCGCGGGCGGTGGCTCCGCAGGCCGCGCAACCGGAACCCGCTCAGCCCGTACGCGCCCAACCACAGCGCCAGGAGCAACGCGTTCCGACGTTCGGCGCGAAGAAATTCGCGGAGCAGCTGCAGGAAGAGAACGCCTACCTGCGCTCGATCGTCGATCGCTATGGTCTCGACGACACCGTCGAGGCGGAGCGGCGCAAGGCCGAACTTCGAGGGCACCTCGACAACACCCAGAGAGAGGTCGCCGCCGCGTCCGGCCAGATCGCCAATGCCCGCGCAGAGCTCGCGCGACTGGCCGAGCAGATCGTCGGCGCTCGCAACACCATCGATCTTCAAGAGCTCGGCATCTTCGACTACGAGCACCCCGCCGAGTCGTCCACGGTGCTCGCGACGCAACTCGAAGCGCTACGAGCACAGATCAAGCAGACGGTCCGCGATGGAGGCGCCACGAGCGCGACGACCCAGTTCACATTCAACAACTCGGTCGCGAAAGGCAAGAAGTTCGTCAGCGACATGTCGAAGCTCCTGCTCCGCGCGTACAACGCTGAGGCGGAGAACTGCATCAAGTCGGTGCGAGCAGGCAATCTCGCCACGGCGCAGAAGCGGCTCTCGACGGTCGTCGACCAGATCGCGCGTCAGGGGACGATGATCGATCTGCACATCACGCCCCACTACCACGGGCTCCGTCTCCACGAACTCGAGCTGGCTGCGCGCCACCTGCAGACGGTGCAGCGGGAGAAGGAGCTCGAACGCGAACGACGCGAGGAGCTGAGGGAACAGAAGAAAGCCGAGCTGGAGCTCGCCCGCGAGCAGGAGAAGCTCAACAAGGAGAAGTCGCACTACCTTTCCACGATCGCGGTTCTACAAGCCAACGGAGACGAAGCCGGGGTCGCTCGCCTGAACGCGCAACTCGCCGACGTCGAACGAGCGCTCGCCGACGTCGACTACCGAGCGGCGAACATCCGCGCCGGGCACGTTTACGTGATCTCGAACGTGGGTGCATTCGGTCGAGACATGGTCAAGATCGGAATGACCCGCCGTCTCGAGCCCATGGATCGTGTGACCGAGTTGGGCGATGCGTCGGTGCCGTTCCGATTCGACGTCCATGCGCTCTTCTTCGCGCAGGATGCGGTCAGCGTGGAAGCCGCCCTCCATCGACGGTTCGCCGACCGTCGGGTCAATAAGGTCAACCTCCGTCGCGAGTTCTTCCGAGTGACACCGGATGAGGTCCTCGAGGCGATCCGGGACGAGCAGATCGAGATCGTCGAGTTCACGGTCGACGTTGCGGGCGAGGAGTATCTCGCGAGCGTCACGACTGGGACGGCAGCACCCGTTCCCTCTGCCGGCTAGTCACCGAGACGTCACCCCCGCCGTGCGAGGAAGTGCAGCTCGTCGGAGTCGGATTGGCTCTGCCGCCACGTCGAGTGCTCGACGACCGCCGGCTTGTGCGACGAGTGCACGTAGAGCACGTTCGTGTCGCCGAGGGCGTTGAGCACGTAGCTGTCGGGTGTGATCGCGTTGTTGAAGACGACGTGGGTGTCGGGCTGCTCGGTGAGCAGGGTGGAGATGAGGCGGTCGACGCGTTTGGGCATGAGTTCGGGTCTCTGTGACGGCGGACTTCGCGGGCTGACGGGGACGGGCGCTCTTCGAGATTAGCTCGCTGTCGTCGAGTCGGTGGTGACGTTGCGGCACCGTCCCGGCCATGCTCGTCCGTGAAGGTCCGGTCGTGAGTGAGGGATACCCCGGCGGCGCCGTGTCGCGCTCCGCCGCCAGGGTGCTTCCCTAGCCCTGGCGCGCCTTGAAACGAGGGTTGAGCTTGTTGATGACGAAGATGCGACCGCGACGGCGGACCACCTGCGCTCCCGGCATCTTCTTGAGCGACGAGATCGAGTTGCGGACCTTCACGAGGCCTCCCTTTCTTATTGAGAACAGTTATCGTTTAGAGTACTCCCCATGGGAGCTTCGGAGAGCGACATGCAGCGCATCGGTTCGCGAGGGGGCGTCGCGGTCACCCTCGTGAGCTCGTCCGACATGGACACGGCGAACCTCGTCGCCGCGAGCTTCGCCGGAGTCCACCCGGCCGCGCCCGGCCGTCGCATCGAGACGGACCACGAGGACAGCGGCGATTTCGCTCTCCATCTCGCGGAGGGGCTGTGCGAACGAGCGGACGCCGGTCTGCGCGGGGAGTCGGTGATCGTGCTCGAACCGGCCGCCGACGTCATGGAGATCGCGCTCGTGTGCGAGTTCGTGCTCACACGACGCGACCCGCACCAGACGCCGGTCGTGATCCGCGAGGTGATCGCCGTCTCCTCCATCCGGGAGATCCTCGACCGATTCCTCGACCGTGTGGGGGGACCGAACGAGACAGCCGTCGACGACTCGGCGGGACGGCTCGCCGAGCGACTCGAGTTCGCGTCGACCGTCGTGCTGACGGATCTCGACGACAGCCCGGGGCACGCTCGCGCCGCCCTCGCGGTCGAACTCGTCCGGCGCCTGAATCCGCAGGCCCTCCTGATCGGTGTCGACCGTGTGCGGTCGCTGCGTCGTGTCCCGCTCAGGCGGACCGAGACACGTGCCCATCGGATCGGAGCGAACATGGGCTGGCAACTCGCCCTCGCTCCTGACGCGGCACCGCCGACCGGGCTCATCGGTGCGACCATCTTCCGGGACCCGCGTCCCTTCCATCCAGAACGGTTGGCGAAGGCCGTCGCCTCCGACCTGAGCCCCGACCGCATCGGCACGATCCTCCGGTCCAAGGGGCTGATACGGCTCGCGAGCCGCCCAGACAGCGTGGGATCGTGGTCGAGTGCCGGTGACCTCCTGAGCATCGATCCCACGGGCATGCCGAGCTGGGACGCCGACTCTCCCGTGGGTCAGGAGATCGTGTTCTTCGGTCACCGGCTCGACGCGGATCGTCTCACCGAGGCACTCGGGGACTGCCTCCTCACGGCCGACGAACTCATCGCGGGACCGTCGGCGTGGAAGACCTACGCCGACCCGTTCCCTGCGTGGGGTGCTGACCACTCCCACTGATGGGCCTCGGATCGACGTCGATTGGTGAGATCGTGCGCGATCTCCCGCGAATCGGCGTGAATATTGCCCCCGGTGTCCGTGCACCGCCATCTTCGCAATCGCGTGCCGAGGCGTCTTCCCTAGCGTTGCTCCACAACAGCTGGACGACGAAAGGTACGACATGACGACAATCGCCGACGAGCGACCGACCGTACACACCGCACGGTCGACGGACGCGTTCTGGGACACCGCGCGTCGCCACCTCATCCGCTATGGCCCTGCCGGGTTCATCCCGTCGATCATCGATCGCGCCGAGGGCTCCTACCTCTATGACGAGAGCGGTCGCGCGATCCTCGACTTCACGTCGGGCCAGATGAGCTCACTCCTCGGGCACGCCCACCCGGCGGTCGTCGAGACGGTGTCGCGCTCCATCGCGACGCTCGACCACCTCTTCAGCGGGATGCTCAGCCGGCCCGTCGTCGATCTGGCGGAAGCTCTCTCCGACACGCTTCCGGCGCAGCTCAGCAAGACCATGATCCTCAGCACCGGCGGTGAATCCAACGAGGCGGCCATCAAGATGGCCAAGCTCTTCACGCAGAAGCACGAGATCGTCTCGTTCGACCAGTCGTATCACGGGTCGACGCATGCGGCCGGCGCCGCCACCTACAGTCTGTCGAGGGCAGGCTACGGACCCCTCGCACCCGGCAACCTCATCATCCCGACACCCAACTCGTACCGTTCGGTGTTCCGCAACACCGACGGGACCCACGACTGGCGGGCGGAGCTGGACTTCGGGTTCGCGATGGTGGACCGTCAGTCCGTCGGCAGTCTCGCCGCCTTCATCGCCGAGCCGATCCTCGGCACGGGCGGTCTGATCCCGCCGCCCGACGGGTACTTCGCCGCCCTCCGCGCGAAGTGCGACGAGCGCGGCATGCTCCTCATCATCGACGAGGCGCAGACCGGGATGTGCCGGACGGGCGACTGGTACGCGTTCCAGCACCAGGGCGTCGTGCCGGACATCCTCACGCTCTCGAAGACCCTCGGAGCCGGGCTGCCGGTGTCGGCGGTGGTGACGTCCGCGGAGATCGAGGCCGTGTGCAGCGAGCGCCGGTTCATGTTCACGACCACACACGTGTCGGATCCACTCGCCGCCGCCGTGGGCCTCACGGTCGTCCGCACCCTCGTCGAGGGGGAGTACGACGCGGTCGCTCGCAGGATGGGGGACCGCCTGCGCCGAGGACTCCTCGAGCTCCAGACGCGGCACGACCGGATCGGGGATGTGCGGGGCCGCGGGCTGTTCCAGGGCGTCGAGCTCGTGATGGATCGTGAGACGAAGGAACCCGCCGACGATTTCGGCACCGCCGTGACGGCCGCATGCTTCGAGCGGGGGCTGCACCTCAACATCGCTCAGATGCCGGGGGTCAACAGCATCCTGCGGATCGCCCCGCCCCTGACGATCGCCGAGGCGGACCTCGACACCGGTCTCACGATCCTGGACGAGGCGCTCACCGACGCGCGGAAGCACTCCTGACGGTGGCGACGTCGACCGGGGTCGTACCGTCAGATCGCACGTGCTCGGGACGGCGAATCCGCTTTGATGACCACCATGGGGAATCGGGAGACGAGCCGGCCGAGGCCCGGCAGGGTCAGGAGACTCCGCCGCATGAAGGTCTCGTAGGCGGCGAGATCCCTCGTCGCCACGACCACCTCGAAATCCGGGGAGCCGAACATCCGACGCGCCTCGACGACCTCCCGGTGAGACGTCAGCTCCGATTCGAAGCGTGTGGTCGTGTCGGGAGACTGGTCGGCGAGCTCGATGCTCACGAGGACCTCGAACCCGCGATCCACGGCCGATGGCGCGAAGTCGGCGTGGTAGCCGGTGATCACGCCTTCCTCCTCGAGGCGTCTGACGCGCCGCAGGCACGGCGACGGCGTCAGCCCGACGGCGGCCGCCAGCTCGAGATTCGACTGGCGGCAGTCCCGTCGCAGTTGATCGATGATTGCGCGATCGATGGCGTCCACAGGTCGATTCTGCCGTCGCTACGACGCCTCACGACGCGTTTCATCCAAACGCCATCGACTCGAAACGGAACCGAAACGAAGGTGCATCCATGACGGTGCATCCGAACCTCCTCCCCGAGTTGGCAGCCGTCGCCGGCGCAGCGGACATCGACATCGCGGACCTCGCCAGCGCTCGTCGCGTGACGGACGACGCATCTCGTCGGGCGATCGAAGCGCTCTCCTACGAAGGGGTCGACGTGACCGACATCGTGGCGCCCGGACTCGGAGACGACCCGGACGTGCCGATTCGCTTCCTGCGGCCGACGGGGCGCGGCGGCACCCTCCCCGTGCTCCTCGCGATCCACGGCGGCGGCTTCGTCCTCGGTCGAGCGCAGGAGTTCGAGTACTTCTGCCTCGAGGTCGTGCGCGAGCTCGGCATCGCTGTCGCGAACGTCGACTATCGCCTCGCGCCCGAGACCCCGTTCCCCGGTCCTCTCGACGATTGCTACGCGGCACTCCTCCACGTGAGCTCGAGTGCCGGGGAGCTCGGCATCGATCCGGGGCTGCTCGCCGTGGCGGGATCGAGCGCCGGCGGAGGTCTCGCTGCGGGTATCGTCCTCCGGGCTCGCGATGAGGGCGGACCGCCGATCGCGTACCAACTGCTCCTGAGCCCGGCGGTCGACGACCGCGCAGGCACCGGCAGTACCGCTGAGCTCGTCTGGCGCTACTACCTCGGACCGAGCTATGCGGGGCGGACGGATCCGGGTGTCTCGGCGTATGCCGCACCGGCGAGAGCGACCGATCTCTCGGGGCTCCCTCCCACGTACATCGCCGCCATGGAGATCGATCCGGTGCGCAACCAGGACATCGAGTTCGCCGTCCGGTTGCTGGATGCGGGCGTCAGCGTCGAGCTGCACTCCCATCCCGGGACTTTCCACGGCTCGTTCGAATTCGCCCCAGCGGCTCCGAGCAGCGCGCGCATCCGCGACGGGATGCTCGGCGGCCTCGCCCGGGCACTCGGTCTGGCCCCTCGGCCGGGGTGATGCGCCGGGCCGTCCGCGGACGCCCGTCACGGACCCACGATCCGCACCACCGCACTCCGCACCACGATCCACGTTCCACGATCCACCGATCCACCGATCCACCGATCCACCGATCCACCGATCCACCGTTCCATCGATCCACCGAAAGCCGCTCCATCCATGCTCTGACCCCCCCCATACCCCTTCGAACCAGGAGTCGATCAGCCATGACGCTCAAGCCCACCCGACGCGCGACACCCGCGGAGCACGCCTCGCCAGCACCGGGATCCACCGACCCGACCGGGGGTGCAGCGAGTGGCCCCGAGGGCACCGGAGCCGGGCCCCGGCTCGACTTTCGGATCGGGATCGCCGGGGCGTTTATCGCCCCTGGCATCTTCCTTGCCGGGGTGGTCGCCTTCTTCATGGTGTTCGGCGTCTTCGACATGAACGCCCTCACGGCCTCGGGACTCGCCGGCGTCCTCGTCGCCGGTCTGTTCGCGCGATCGTATTCGCGGTTCTGGGAGCACATCATCGCCGGGGTGTCGTCCCGGAACTCGGTCTCGCTCCTGCTCATCCTGCTCGTCGTCAGCATGGTCGCCGCCATGATCACGCAGTCTGACGTGGCCGGTGGCTTCGTGTGGCTCGCGGGGCAGATCGGGATCGACGGCGGGACGTTCGCCGCGGTGACCTTCGTCCTCACGTGCGTCATCTCGATGTCCACGGGCACCTCGTTCGGCACGATGTTCACGGCCTTCCCGATCTTCTACCCTGCGGGTGTCCTGCTCGGCGCCGACCCGGTCCTCCTGGCCGGTGCGATCCTCTCCGGAGCGATCTTCGGCGACAATCTCGCTCCCATCTCCGACTCCACGATCGTCTCGGCGTCCACACAGCGCTACCGCCGCCGCCAGGGCATCGCCGAGATCGGCGGCGTCGTCCGCTCGCGAGCGCCCTACGCACTCGTGGCGGCCGGAATCAGCGCCGTGCTCTTCCTCGTCTTCGGACTCGTCGGCTCGGGCCGCGGCGCTTCGGGGGCGATCGCCGGCGCGGACGGCGACCCGATGAGCCTCGTCATGGTCGTTCCCGTGGTCGTCCTCCTCGCCGTCGCGTTCTGGAAGCGCGACATCTTCCTCGCCGCGACCGTCGGACTCCTCTCGGGCATCGTCATCGGACTCGCGACGGGGCTCATGAGCCTGGCCGACGTGATCTCGGTGGGAGAGGACGGCGCCCCGGGAGGCCTTCTCGTCACCGGTGTCGGCGACATGCTCCCGCTCGTCGGTCTCGCGATCGTGATCTTCGCGATCGTCGGCATCCTCCAGGGTGCCGGGGTGTTCGACCTCGTCGTCGATCTGGTCGGACGCTCGGAGCGGTCGGCCACTCCCATGCGGGCCGAGCTGACGATGGGCATCGGTGCGGCCGCTGCCGCGGCGCTGTTCGCCGGCGTCAACAGTCCGTCGATGCTCATGTTCGGACCCGTCGCCGACAAGCTCGGAGCCAAGGCTCAGCTCCACCCGTACCGCCGGGCAAACGTCATGGACGGCTTCACGCTCGGCATCGGCGCCGTCGTCCCGGTGGCGAGCGTCTTCCTCCTCATCTCGAGCCAGTTGACGCAGGGCTACGGCGACGATGTACCGGTGCTCTCGGCATTCTCCATCTTCACCACGTCGTTCTACCCGCTCATGCTCACCGCGGTGATGCTCGTGGCCGTGCTGACGGGCTGGGGTCGTCGGTTTGAAGGGGAGGGCGGGGCCGCGGTGCGTCGTCGCCCCGACGGCGCAGTGGATACCGTCACGGTCTAGCCCTTCGGTGCACGCCACAGGTTGCCGTCGTCTCCGTCTGACCGGAGACGGCGGCAGCCTCGTGGGCCGGTCGATCGGCTAGAGCGTCGCCGCGTGGTCCGGCACGAACCGGTGGTCCTCGATCGGCGGGCGTTCGGTGTCGGACGCGGCCGGCCGCTCGGGGAAGTGCACCTCATCGGGGTCGAGGCGGTCGTACGGGATCTGGCTCAGCAGATGGTTGATCGTGTTGATGCGAGCTGCTTTCTTGTCGTCGCTGTCGATCGACCACCAGGGTGCGTACTCGTGGTCGGTCACGTCGAACATGGCGTCCTTCGCCCGCGAGTAGTCCTCCCACTTCGTGATGGACAGCAGGTCGGTGTCCGAGAGCTTCCAGCGTCGCATCGGGTCGTGCAGCCGCGAACGGAACCGCTTCTCCTGCTCGGTGTCGGAGACCGAGTACCAGTACTTGAGGAGGATGATGCCGTCGTCGACGAGCATCTTCTCCACCTGGGGCACCTGCGCGAGGAAGCGCTCGTACTCCTCGTCGGTGCAGTAGCCCATGACGCGCTCGACGCCGGCCCGGTTGTACCAGGAGCGGTCCATGAGCACGATCTCGCCCTTCGTCGGGAGACGTTCGATGTAGCGCTGGAAGTACCACTGACCCTTCTCGCGCTCGGACGGCTGCGGCAGCGCGACGACGCGGGCCGTGCGCGGGTTCAAGTACTGCATGACGCGCTTGATGGCGCCGCCCTTCCCGGCGGCGTCGCGGCCCTCGAAGATCACGAGGACGCGCGCCCCGGATGCGCCGATCCACTGCTGCATGCTCACGAGTTCGACCTGGAGACGCTTCAGTTCCTTCTCGTACGCCTTCTTGTCGATGTGGTTCTGCTGCTTCTTCGACTTCTTCTTATGGCCCATGGCGGCGAGGCTACGCCCGTGTGGCACCTGCACGACGGGCTTGCGTTATCCCGCCGAATCCGAATCTCACCAGTCGGCAGGACCGGCGCCGCCCGCCTCGTACTCCTCGAGCGGAGCGTCGCCCTCGCTCCAGGCGGTGAGGACGGGCGTGACGATGCGCCAGCACTGCTCGGCGACGTCGCCGCGGACCGAGAGCAGGGTGTCCCCGTCGAGGATTCCCGCGAGCACCTGGCCGTAGGCGTCGAGGTCGGCCGTGCCGGGCCGCGCTTCGAGGACCACCCGTTCGAGTTCCGCGACGTCCTGCGCGCCGTTGACGAACAGGTCGAGGTCGACGTCGCCGGTCTTGAGCGACATCCTGAGCACCGTCCCGCCGTCGGCCGACGCGCCGCCGAGTCCCGTCGGAGGGGTCGATGGACGGAAGTGCACGGCGACCTCCCTGCGGGGGGATCCGATCGCCTTGCCGGAGCGCAGCACGATGGGCACGCCCTCCCAGCGGGGGTTGTCGATCTGCAGGAGGATCTGCGCGAGCGTCTCGATGCCGCGATCGGCGTCCACGTCGGGCTCGTCGACGTAGGAGGGGAAGAGGCGCCCGTCGACGCGCCCCTCCGTGTAGCGAGCGCGCCGTGCCGTTCGCGGGTCGTCGCGCCACAGGCGGACGGACCCGAGCACCTCGGCCATGCGGTCGTGCACCTCGTCCGCCGTGATGGCGTCCGGGCGTTCCATCGTGGTGAGCGCGAGGACCATGAGGAGGTGGCTCTGCAGCATGTCGCGGAGAGCGCCGGTCTGGTCGTAGAACGTGGCGCGGCCCTCGATGCCGAGCTCCTCGTCGTAGAGCACCTCGATCTTCTCGACGTGCTCGGCGTTCCACGTGGCCTCGAGGAAGCGGTTCCCGAACCGCAGCCCCAGCATTCCGAGCGCGGTCGCGTTGCCGAGGAAGTGATCGATGCGCCACAGGCGGTCCTCGGGGATGACGTCGGCGAGCGCCTCGTTGAGGGAACGCGCGTCGTCGAGGTCCTCACCGAAGGGCTTCTCGATCGCGACGACGAGGTCGTCGGGCAGATCGATGGCGGCGAGCGACTCGGCGACGGTGTGCCCCATGGACGGTGGGAGCGCCACGTAGAGGACAGGCGAGGACGGGCACGCGTCGAGGAGCGCCTTCAGCTGCTCCGGATCGGAGGCGTCGGTCGCGACGAACCGCGCGCCGGCGGTCAGCGAGTCGACGGTGTGCGAGGAGATGCCCGCGGCCTCGAGGCTGCGGCGGACGAGGGCCTGCCACTCGTCGTCGCTCTGGGGTGTGCGCGCGGCGCCGATGAGTGTGAGGTCCAGACCCCGCGCGTTCTCGACGACGTGGCCGAGTCCGGGCAGGAGGAGGCGTTCGGTGAGGTCGCCGCCGGCCCCGAGGATCGCGATCGTGCGGGCGTCCGGGGAGAGGGACTCCGCCTCGGGTATTCCGGCCTGGTCGTTCATCGGTACTCCTCCTCGTCGGCGTCACGTGTGCTGCTGTTCCATCTCACGCGAATCGACGGGGCCGGGGGAGGGCCTTGCGTGCACGTCGGGCGCGTGCGACCGGCCCGGATCTCCAGGCATGGAATGTTCATAGGTTTCTCATGGGTGACTGCTGTGTGGTCGATCCACACTCGGGGAATCGACCGGTACACGACCGAAGGAGAAGGACCCATGACACGCATCCCCGAACCCGAGCAGACCCCTGACGGCCCCGCCTACGAGGGCCGTCTCCTCGACCGGGCCGACGAGGAGGTCGTCGACCAGGGAGCCCCCTTCGACATCCGGACGCTCATCAGCCGTCGCGGTGTCCTGACCCTCGTCGGCGCCGGAGTCGGAGCCGTGACGCTCGCCGCCTGCTCCTCGACCGCGACGGGCAGCACGACGGCCGCGGCGACAGCGACCTCCTCGGCGACGCCGACGGCGACGGCGAGACCGAGCGCCACGGCCACCGCGACGACCGCCGCCGTGGACGTCCCCGCAGCCGAGATCCCCGACGAGACGGCCGGGCCCTACCCCGGAGACGGCTCCAACGGCGCCGACGTGCTGGAGCAGTCGGGCATCGTCCGCAGCGACATCCGGTCGAGCATCGACGGCGCCGCCACGGCCGAGGGCGTTCCGATCACGCTCGACCTCACGATCCTCGACATGGCGAACGGTGACGTGCCGTTCGAGAACGTCGCCGTCTACGTCTGGCACTGCGACTCCCAGGGCCGCTACTCGATGTACTCGTCCGGCATCGAGGACGTGACCTACCTGCGCGGCGTCCAGGTGGCGGGCTCCGACGGGGTCGTCTCCTTCACGTCGATCTACCCCGCGTGCTACTCGGGTCGCTGGCCGCACATACACTTCGAGGTCTACCCGGACGTCGACTCGATCAGCGACGCCTCCAACGCGATCGCGACCTCCCAAGTGGCGATGCCCGAGGACCCCTGCAGCGCGGTCTACGCCCTCTCCGCCTACAGCGGCTCGAGCAGCAACCTCGCGCAGGTGAGCCTCGACTCCGACAACGTCTTCGGCGACGACGGCGGCGCCCTCCAGATCGCCACCGTGACCGGCGACACGACAGCCGGCTACGCCGTGTCGCTCACCGTCCGCGTCGACACCTCGACGACCCCGACCGCTGGAGCCGCGCCGTCCGGCGGTGGTGGTGGCGGCGGCAACTGATCGACCACCCACTCCATTCCACCCGCCCATCAACGACCGTCAGGACATCTCATGCTTCAGAACCTCACCGGATGGCACGCCCTCATCATCCTCGCCATCGTGCTCCTCGTCTTCGGAGCGGCCAAGCTCCCGTCTCTCGCCCGCAGCGTGGGCCAATCCGTGCGCATCCTCAAGGCGGAGACGTCGGAGACGACGCCCGACCGCGCGGACTCGCGTGAGACGAGTGCGCGGACGGCCACCGCCGACGACGCGTCCGTATCCACGTCGGTGGACGCTCGCACTCCAGAGCACACCCGCCCATGACCGCCATCGGAGCGCCGGCCGCGCGGATGCCCCTCTCCCGGCATCTCGCTGAGGCGCGAACGCGCCTCATCCGCTCGGCCGCCGCTCTGCTCGTCGGCTGTGTCGCCGGCTACCTCCTCTCCGGCACCATCCTGGAGTTCGTCCGCGCACCGATCGAGGAGCTTGCGGCCTCCCGCAACGCGAGCCTCAACTTCGACAGCGTCACCGGCGCCTTCGATCTGACGATCGCGATCGCCGTCGGCGCCGGAGTCGTCCTCTCGAGTCCCGTCTGGCTCGCCGAGCTCTTCGCGTTCATCGCGCCGGGGCTGACGCGACGGGAGAAGAGATACACGATCGGCTTCCTCGTGAGCGCCGTCCCTCTGTTCCTCGCGGGATGCGCCATGGGGCTGCTCGTCTTCCCGCACATGGTTCTGCTCCTCACGAGCTTCGCCTCCGACGAGAGCAGCAGCGTGCTGGACGCATCGTCCTACGTCGGCTTCGTCGTCAAGTTCGTGGTCGCGACCGGAACCGCTTTCGTCCTGCCCGTCTTCATCGTGCTCCTCAACCTCATCGGCCTGCTGCCGGCCCGCACGATCGTGCGGAGTTGGCGGGTGTGGATCATCGCGATCGTCCTCTTCAGCGCGCTCGTCACGCCGGCGGCGGACGTGATGTCGATGTTCCTCATCGCCGTGCCCATGTCGGCGCTCTTCGTCGCCGCCGGCGCCGTCGTGGTCGTCCACGACCGTCTGGCCGCGCGACGCGCGGCTCTCGACCCGGCCGACTCCCACGAACCCGTTCCCGCGCTCTAGCGCATCCCCGCCTCAGGAGGCAGCACATGTTCGGACTCACGGCTGAGAAGCTCATCGTGGTGGCCCTCGTCGCCGCGCTCATCATCGGTCCGCATCGCCTGCCCGCGTACGCGGAGAAACTCGCGAGCACGATCCGTGCGATCCGGCTCTTCGTGCAGTCGGCGCGGATCGCGGCGGAGCGCGAGATGGGCACGACGCTCGACCCGTCGGAGTGGCGTTCGCTCGACCCGCGTCAGTACGACCCGCGGCGCATCATCCGCGACGCCCTCGCGGAGGACGCCGATCGACGGGAGGGTGGTGGACGGGATGACGCGAAGCGACGGGCGGAGCTCCCGGGTGACGCCCGCGCCGAGTCCGACCCCTCGCCGGCGATCGAGGATCCGGTGACCCCGCCGCCCGCGGACACTCCGAGCGAGACTCGCCGGCAGCGACGCGTCATGACCGGGACATCCGCGCACCCCCGTTGGATACTCGTCGACATCGACGAGGAGGACGAAGCCGAGGCGTCCGCCGAGGAACAATCGTCGGACGATGTGCGTGTGCCTGTGCCTGTGCCTGTGCCTGTGCCGTCGTCGGCGGGCGTCGGTGCGGTATGACGGTCGACTACCCGCTCGCCTCCGAGCGCCGCTCGATAGCGGCATCGGTATCGTCGGCGGCGCTCGGGGCATCGTGCATCTCGACCGACTCGGTCGGCGCATCGTCATCCGAGTCGGTCGAGGACCTCTGAGCGGACTCCGACGGAGCCGAGGGGTCGGGTCCCGGGGCCCGGCGCTTCGCGGGCCGACGGATGCGGCGGGCGATGATCTCTCCGAGGGTGACGCCCGCGGCGAGACTCAGCCCCGTCATCGCTGCCTGGAGGAGCAGCTGTCCGCCGTCGGTCTCGGAGCTGCCGGTCACGACCGCGAGCATCCCGCGGTAGATGGTGAGGCCGGGGAGCAGCGGCACGATGCCGCACACCGTGATCGCCACGAGAGGGATGTCCGTGCGGCGCGAGACGAGGCTCGCGGCGAATCCGACGGCCGTCGCGGCGATCGCGGCCGCCGCCGGGTTGCTCGCGCCCGCCGCGACGGCGGTCGCGAAGACGGCCAATCCGCCGGCCCCTGCGAGGGCGCTCACGACGGCCGTGAGGCGACCGGCATGAGACGCGGCCGCCCACGCAGCCGACGCGATGCCGGCGGCGAGCACTTGCGCGTAGAGGGGCGCGGGGTTCGCGGGGATGTCGTCGAGGGTCAGCGTGATGTCCAGCCGACGCGCCAGGTCGAGCACGCCTCCGATGCCGGCGACGATGCCGACGGTGAGAAGGAGGACCTCGAGGATCCGACCGCTCGCCGTGATGGGGTAGCCGTTGATGGCGTCGTTCGCCGCGCCGACGACGGTGCCGCCGGCGAGGAGCACCACGACGCCCGACGCCACGACGAGGGCAGGGGGAAGGGTCGTGAACTCCACGGGCAGACCGGGGATCGCCGCGCTCAGAGCGACGGCGACGGTCGTCGCTATCGCGGCCCCCGCCGCCTGCCGGAAGAAGACCGGCAGCCCCCATGCGCTCAGGATGCGGCTGGCGGAGTCGATGAGGACCGTCGTCGCCGCGGCGATCGCCACGATCGCCGGGCCGCCTCCGAGAAGCACGGCGACGGCGCCGGCGAGCACGGCGAGGAGAAGGGTGACCATCCAGCGACGCACACGGTGGGGTGCCGACAGCGCCTCGTCGAGCTGGGCATGGGTGGCTTCGAGGACCTCTCGGACCTCGTCGCGCTCCTCCGACCCGATCCCCGGGTCGGACACACTCGTGCCGATCCGGGTCGCACTCAGGGCCCGCTCGATTGCGAGCACACGGCTGAGGCGGCCGTAGTCGGCCGTCGGCGACCCCACGACGCGGAGCACGCTGACTCCCGCGAGCCGGTCGGTGCCGTCGTGCGTCACGAGGATGGAGGTGAACGTGAGGTCGATGTGGCTCTCGACGCCGAACGTCCGGCAGACGCGTGCGATCGCGTCGGTGACGTCGTCGGCCGACTCTCCGAGGGCGAGCATCGCCTCGCCGATCCGCGCGGCCAGCTCGATCACCTCGCGGATCGACTGTTCGGCGATGTGGGGACGACGTGAGCGCCCGCCGAGCGGTAGGCGTTGCGTCGATCCGGTGGTACGCGCAGCGAGCCGTCGCCACCTCGTCCGCAAACCCATACCTGCAATGTAACGGGCGCCAGCGACGGCAGCGGACCGCTCGCCACTGCGGCTAGATTTGGACGAGCCCGTGCCGTCACATCGATGGCGCGATCCGCATCACCCACCTCGAGGAGAATCCCATGTCGGTCGGTCTGCTCGCTGTCGTCGACGACATCCTGACCGCCGCCCTCAAGGCGAGCGCGAAGACCGCAGGCGTCGTCATCGACGACGCGGCCGTCACCCCGCAGTACGTGCAGGGCATTACGCCGGCGCGCGAGCTGCCCGTCGTGTGGAGGATCGCCCTCGGCAGCATCGTCAACAAGTTCGTCATCATCATCCCGATCGCGCTCCTACTCACCGCGTTCGCTCCGTGGGTGCTGCCGTACCTCCTCATCGTCGGCGGCGGGTTCCTCTGCTTCGAGGGCGCCGAGAAGGTCCTCGAATGGTTCGGCGTCTCCCACGGCCATGAGGAGGAGGAGGCTCGGGACGAGAAGAAGCTCGTGTTCGGCGCCATCCGCACCGACCTGATCCTCAGCACCGAGATCATGCTCATCGCGCTCACCGGCCTCCCCACCGACTTCAGCATCTGGATGACGCTCGGCGCCCTCCTCATCATCGGTGCCGGCATGACGGCGCTCGTCTACGGTGCCGTCGCCCTGCTCGTCAAGATCGACGACATCGGTCTGCGCCTCATGAAGAGCCCGTCGCGCGGCGTGCGTCGCGCGGGCGTGCGCGTCGTCGCATCGATGCCGGCGGTGTTCCGCGTCATCAGCGTCGTGGGAACCGTAGCGATGCTGTGGGTCGGAGGACACCTCCTCATCTCGAACCTCGCCGACACGTTCTGGCACGGACCGGAGGACGTCGTCCACGCCGTCACACACACGATCGAGGCCGCCGGTCCGGTCGTGGAGTGGATCGTCGACACGGCGCTCTCCGCGGTGTTCGGCCTCGCGGTGGGGCTCGTCATCGTGCTCGTCGTGACCGGAATCGGCCGCCTGACGAAGCGGCGGGAGCCCGCCGCCTCGCACTGACGCGAGCGCCGCACTGCACGATCTCCGTCGATCGGCCCCTCCCTTTCGCGTTCCGCTGCGAACGACGAGGATGAGGGCAGCGATGCCGCCACCGATCGAAGGAGATCGACGTGATCACCAGTCCATACCCCGACGAGACGATTCCGGATGTGAGCGTCTTCGACTTCCTGTTCGCCGACCTGAGCGAGGACGACGCGGGTCGCACCGCGATCGTCGACGGCACGAGCGGTGCCGAGACGATTTTCGGCGATCTGCGGCGGGGGATCGAGTCGCTCGCCGGTGCGCTCGCGGCTCGCGCCATCGGCACGGGGGACGTCGTCGCGCTCCACAGTCCGAACATCCCGGCCTTCGCGACGGTCTTCCACGGGATCCTGCGCTCGGGCGCGACGGCGACGACCGTGAACGCGCTGTACACGGCGGAGGAGATCGAGACGCAACTGCGCGACTCCGGAGCCGTGTTCCTCTTCACGGTCGGCGCGCTCGCCGAGCCGGCGCTCGCCGCGGCGGCCGCCGTCGGTCTCTCTCCCGAGCGCGTGGTCGTGCTCGACGGACGGGACGGACACGCTGGTCTCGCGGACCTCCTCGGCGAGGGACACGATGCTCCCGTCGTCGACATCGATCCCGCGACCCACGTGGCCGTCATGCCGTACTCGTCGGGGACCACGGGATACCCGAAGGGCGTTCGCCTCAGTCACCGGAACCTCGTGGCGAACGTGGTGCAGACGTACCCGCTGCTCGACGTCGAGTCGACGGACGTCGTCCTCGCCGTCCTGCCGTTCTTCCACATCTACGGCATGACGGTGCTCCTCGACATCGCCCTCAAGCGGCGCGCGACGCTCGTGACCATGCCGCGCTTCGATCTCGCACGCTTCCTCGAACTCATCCAGACCCACGGCTGCACGTACCTCTTCATCGCTCCGCCGATCGCCGTCGCTCTCGCGAAGCACCCCCTCGTCGCGGAGTACGACCTCGGCACCGTTCGGGCGATCTTCTCCGGGGCCGCCCCGGCCGACGCCGGCCTCATGGGCGCCGTCGCCGAACGGGTCGGCGCGCGCGTCCGGCAGGGGTACGGCATGAGCGAGGCGAGTCCCGTCACCCACGCCGGCCGACCCGATCGCGACGATCTCTCCCTCGGCTCCATCGGCGTCCCCGTCGCCAACACCGAGGTGCGGCTCGTCGACATCGAGACCGGTGCAGACATCGACGTGCCGACGGAGGGCATCAGTGAGCCCGGTGAGGTGTGGGTGCGCGGTCCGCAGGTCATGCTCGGGTACCTGGGTCGTGAGGACGCCACACGCGAGACGGTCGACGAGGAGGGCTGGCTCCACACGGGCGACATCGGCACGGTGGGTGCCCAGGGCGAGTTCTACATCGTCGACCGGCTCAAGGAGCTCATCAAGTACAAGGGCTACCAGGTGGCGCCGGCGGAACTCGAGGCCCTGCTCCTCACCCACCCGGACATCGTGGACGCCGCCGTGGTGGGGGCGCCCGACGCGGACGGTCAGGAGATCCCAAAGGCCTTCGTCGTGCAGCGGGAGGGTGCAGCACTCGACGCCGCCACCGTCGAGGCCTTCGTCGCCGAGCACGTCGCGCCCCACAAGAAGGTACGGGCCGTCGAGTTCATCGAGACCGTGCCGAAGTCGGCGTCCGGCAAGATCCTGCGGAAGGACCTCAGGGGCTGACCGATCGGGGCGGCCGCTCGGCCGCCCCGATCCGCACAGGTGTCAGGCGCTCGGTCGCGGGTACACGACCCCCGTGAGCTGCTCGGATGCGGCCCACAGGCGCTTCGCCATGTCGACGTCGCTCGCGGCGGCCGTGCGTCCGACGAGAGTCGGGTACCCGCGCTGCTCGCCGAAGCCGTCCGGCCCGACGAAGCTCGCGCCCGGGAGATCCTCGACGGCGGCGAACAGGGTGGGGAGCGCCCCCATCCGGTCGGACTGGGCGACGACCTTCGTCACGACCCCCATCGCGCGGTCCGCGATCGCGTGCCCCGAGCGTCCGGCGAGGTTCGTGGAGGCGAAACCGGGGTGGGCGGCGTGCGAGCGCACCCGCGAGCCGTCGGCCTCCAGTCGGCGCTCGAGCTCGAGCGTGAAGAGGAGGTTCGCGAGCTTCGACTGGCCGTAGACGGCCCAGCCCTTATACGGCCGATTGCGCCAGTTGAGGTCGGCGAGGTCGATGGTCCCCATGCGATGTGCGCTCGAGGACACCGTCACGACACGGTCCGTGATGTGCGGCAGGAGGAGGTTCGTCAGAGCGAAGTGTCCGAGGTGGTTGGTGCCGAAGTGCAGCTCGAAGCCGTCGACCGTCGTCGACTGCGGCTGCAGCATCACGCCGGCGTTGTTGACGAGCACGTCGACGGGTCCATCCCACTCGTCGGCGAAACGCCGGACGGAGGAGAGGTCGGCCAGGTCCAGTTCGCGGACGTCGACCTTTCCGCGGATCGAGGCCGCGGCCTCCCGTCCCCGCTCCGTGTCGCGCACCGCGAGAACGACATGCGCGTCGGCCGCAGCCAGTCCCGCGGCCGTCGCCCGTCCGAGTCCACTGTTGCCGCCGGTCACGATGACGGTCCTGCCGCCCTGAGCTGGGATATCCCGAATGTTCCACGTGGTCATTGCGCCACTGTAGGCGGCGGCTATGGACGCGGGCTGGGGGTGGACGAACACGCAGGGCGCGGATCAGCGACGCCTCTGATGCAGAGGGAGCGTCACCGTGAAGCGCGACCCCTTCCCCGGCAGGCTCTCGACGTCGATGCGTCCGTGGTGCGCGTCGACGATCGTCCGGACGATCGACAGACCGAGTCCGAGTCCCTGCGTCGCCTGGTCCCGTACCTCCTGCGCTCGGAAGAAGCGGTCGAAGAGCTGCCGCTGATCGCTCTGTGAGATCCCGATCCCCGTGTCCGTGACGACGATGGAGAACTCGGTGTCGCCCGGGACGAGAGAGAGGGAGACGCGGCCGCCGCGAGGGGTGTACTTCAAGCCGTTCGACAGCAGGTTGTCGATGACCTGGCCGATACGGCTCGCGTCGGCATCGGCGTCGAAGCGCTCGGGTGCGTCGACCTCGACGTCGATCCCGAGGACGTGGGCGCGGGGCGCCACGGCCTCCGCGCACTCGCGGACGACATGGGCGAGGTCGACCGGGCCGGGTCTCACACGGATCTCGCTCGCGTTGGACGTGAGCAGGTCGGAGATGATCGCGTGGAGCTGGTCGGCGTTGCGTTGGATGGTCGAGACTTCGCGACGGATCCCGAGGGCATCGAGGTCGTGGGCGTCCGAGAGGATGTCGAGGTAGCCGATGATGGAGGTGAGCGGTGTGCGCAGTTCGTGCGACACGGCGACGAGGAACTCCTCACGCACGGAGATGGCGTTCGCGAGGTCCGTCACGTCGTGGCCGACGAGGACCGTTCCGAGGAACGCGCCGTCGTCGGTGTGCACTCCGACGGAGTTCGCGACGATCGCATGCTGGTTTCCGGGTCGTCCGATCCAGTAGAGGAGTCCACGGAACTCCTCTCCGCGGAGTGCCCGGTAGATCGGCTGGTCCTCGCGGCGGAGTGGAGTGCGTCGGTCTGCCTCGTACGCAGCGAGCGCGCTCTTCGACGCTTTGTCGTACTCGGCGATCTCGGCCTGAGCGAACGTGGCCTGATTCCGCATGCCGACGGAGCCGTCCGGCAGGAAGTGCACGATGGCGGCGTCCACCGAGTTGGCCACGGTGAGCGCGAGCGCGTTCGCCTGTTCAGCCTCGTTCAGCACACGACGGGCTTCGGCGCGGGTAGCCCGGAGGAGCCGGGCTGCCGCATGCACCGTCACGGCCACGATCGTGATGAGGGCCGGGAGGAGGAAGAGGGAGGCCCAGTCGCGACCCGTCGCCGGTGCCGGCCTGCCGGCGAGGATCGGCAATGCCGTCACGTAGAGGGCACCGATCGCGGAGAGGGGGATGGCGCTCACGGGGAAACGGTACGAGAGCCACATCACGGGGAAGACGATGAGGAGACCGGTCGACGGGAGCGCGGCATAGAGCGATTCTCTGAGGAACGCGACGGCGACGATGTCCGACAGGGGGATCGCGATGAGCGCGTTCGAGGGCAGCTGGTTCCACGGCACGATCGCGATGGAGGCGGTGGCCAGGGCGGTGACGCCGAGCCCGAGGAGGAAGAACGCGTCACCGATCGCCGAGGGGACGCCGATCAGCACGAAGCCGACGAGGACGACGGTTCCGAAGACGAAGGGTGCCTGACCACGCCAGAAGACGTCGCGACGACGGATGAGCACTGCCGATGCGGCCATCGTCGACTCCTTCCGGCGGATGTCGTCCGCAGCTTCGAGCATTCCCGATCACCGCTGCGTCGCCGCCGTGGCGCGCCGGACGAACGGGAGGAGATCGATCGCCGGGCGACGCTCTCGCCCGGCGGGAGGATCAGACGTGGCCGCGCAGGGTCGACGTCTGCCCGACGGCGTGCCCGGGCTCCTCCGTGAACACGAGACCCGTGCCGCTATTCGCCGAGTCGGTCAGCGCCTCGATCCACTCCCGGTTGATCGCCGGCGCCCGTCCGCCGGAGAACTTGAAGTACAAAGGGATGCCTCGATCGAGCCAGATGGCGGATCGTCCATCGCCGACGGCCGGATCATCCTTCCACGAGAAGAAGAAGCTCTCCCCGCGACGGAGCTTGTTGCCGATCACGATCTGCAGGTGGGCGAGCGAGCGGTCGTCGATGTCGATGTCGATGTCCGAATCGCCGTAGACGAGTTTTCCCATGGGTGGCTCCTTGACGCAATGGGCACCGACGGTGCGACGGGGTGCCGCCACCCTACCGCTCCCCGGCCGCGGCGGGCACGGGATCAGAGCCGCGAGAGGGCTTCCCGAACGTCGGCCGCGTCCTCGAACCACGACTCGGCGAGAGCGCGCAGATCGCCGATCAGGGTCGGGGTCGCGTGCGAAGCGATGGCGTGCAGCAGCAGATCCTCGCGGGCTGCGGGAAAGGTGATGGTGTCGAGCACGGCGGCGAGGTCGCCGAGCCGTCGCATCGAATCCATGTGCGGCGCGGTGGTCACGACGCCTCCGGGAGCACGCGGCGAGCGGTCAGACGGTCGAGGATGGCGCCCAGCGCCGTGTCGAGGGAGTCGAACCTGGTGCACTCGCCGACGAGCGGCCACATCCACAGGGTCTCGATATGATCGTCGACCTGCTCGACGTAAGCGAGGAGCCGTGTCCCGTCGTCGTCCGGGAGGGACGCGTCACAGACACGCCACGACGTGTCCGTGAGGGCGATCGTCTCCAGTTCCCTGTCGATCCGTCGAATCGGCATCGCAACGTTGCTCATACCGGCCCCCTTCTCTCTGCTGTGTCCAGCCTGGTACACCCGACGGGAGCCTGTCCCCGACTTGACACGACGTTGCGACGCTGTTAAGCGCCCGTTCAGGTGGAAGATCTCGGTCCGCCAGGCCCCTCGGACCAGACGCGATGCCGCGTGTCAAGCCTCGGATCGTCCGTCGGAGTTCGTGTCTAGCGTGGAGGGCGTGCCGAACGCTGTCCGCTTGTCCTGTCCATCCCCTCCCGCCCGGGTCCGCCCCTCTCGTCTGAGCGGTGTGTCGTGGCCCATCTGATCGTCGGGAAGGACGACTTCTTCCTCGAGGACCGTCTCGTCGAGCACCTCCGCTTCGTGGTGGGTCAGAAGCTCCGTCGGGGGGAGGCGTTCCTGCTGACGTGGAGCTATCCGGCGGAACAGGGTTCCGGCCGGCGGTCGGTCTGGGTGCACGAGGGCTCGATGCTCCACTTCCGCCTGCCGAAGGCGTCGGCTGGTCTGAACGCCGAGTGGCTCAGTCGGCTCCTCGAGGCCTCGCACTCGGTCAGAGGCCTCAACCTCGACGAGGTGCCCGAACCCTCGTCATCGGCCGATGAGGAGGGCAGGGGAGACGACCCGCGCGAGCGGGCGCACTCGGTGGGGCGCCGTTCCTGACACCGAGATCGATCGGGACCAAACGGTCCTCAGAGGGTCGAGAGGTCGTCGTTGACGTTCACCGCGATCTCGTCAGCCGTCGTGGCGGCGGCCCGGGCCGAGACGGCGCGAGGCGCACCCAACGCGGCGGTCGACGCCTTCATCTTGGCGACGAGGATGTCGTCCTGCAGCTCCTCCCCGGCGTCTTCCTCGTCCTCCGCGATGAGTTGGCTCGCGGGACCGATGAGGAGGGTGGCGCGGGTGATCGCCCCGTCCTCGCGACGCACGGGGATGGTGACCGTGGCTGAGCTCACGTTCCGCGCGAGCGCCGCGGCGTATTCGAGAAGGGTCTTCGCGATCTCCGTCCCCGTGACGACCGAGTCGTTGCTGTAGAAGATGCGCTGCATGCCGCCAGTCAACGCGGGCGTTCGCGGGGGAGTCAACCCCGTTCGGCGAGCTCATCGGTCGTGCATGGGCGGCGGGACCGCATCCAGCGGGACGTCATGCTCCGGCGCGGACGCCGATACGTCAAGCCCGGGGACGTGCCGTCGTCGATGCGGTCAGGCTGGGGTGGTCGATGCACACGGCGCCGCCGTGCGGACACCGGCTGTAAGGGATGAGAGGGGACGCCATGGGGACACTGACATACGGGCAGCGGGACATCACGGTCGACGATCGGACGCTCGTCCACGTGAGCGTCGTCATCACGCAGAAGCTGCGGAGACGGGAGAGCTTCCTTCTGACGCTGCCGTCGACGAACCGCGAGATCCGCTCCGAGTCGCTCTGGATCAGCGCGATGAGCGACCTCGTGTTCTCCTACGCGGGGAACCGCGTCCCCGCGCTCGACCACGAGTGGCTGGAGTCGATGATGACCGAGTCGTTCTCCGTGCATGGCCTCGATCTGACGACGCACACGGACTCGGTGCACGGACCGCGGCCTGTCGTGAGAACCGCCGACGCGCGTCCGTCCGCCCGAGCGGGCGGACGCGCGTGGTAGCCCGCGCTACGGGCAGGTGAACGTGATGCCGTCCTGCTCGTGCACGCCGGAGCCGAGCTGGCCGCAGACCTCGTTGAAGGCCTCACCGGCCGCACCGGCGAGGGCCGCGATCGCAATGATCGACACGATGATGATGATCGTGCCGATGATGCCGATGATGATTCCGGCGAGCGCGAAGCCGTTCTTCGCGCCGGCCTTCCGCGACTGCACCATCGCGACGATGCTCAGGACGAGGCCGACCGGAGAGAGGAGGAAGGCCAGGATCAGGCCGACGATGCCGAGGGTCCTGCCCGGGACGGGGCCGTTCGGGGTGCCGCCGTACTGCGGGCCTCCGGAGTACTGCGGTGCTCCGCCGGGCTGGGAGGACGCCGGGGGGTACTGCTCGCTCATGTGGTGCCTTTCGGTTCGGATTCTCCGTCACTGTAGCCATCCGGACTCGTCCGGCGGTAGGGGGTCCCCTTCCGCGGACGACGGGCGCCGCCCGTAGCATGGGCGGGTGAGCACCCGCGACGACATGCCTCCCCTTCCCGCCGAGACCCGCGGGGGCACACGTCCACCCGTCGCCCTCCTGCTCGACGTCGACGGGCCGATCGCCAGCCCGGACACGCGGACCATCCGGCTCGAGAGCATCGCGCGCGATCTCGCGGCCCTCGCGAACAGCGGAGCCCTCGTCGTCTTCAACACGGGGCGGGCTGCCGCGTTCATCAGCGAGGTCGTCGTCCCCGTCGTGCGGGCCGCTGGACTCGAGAGCGGACACCGCCTCTGGGCCGTCTGCGAGAAGGGCGCCGTGTGGTTCGGCTTCGACGCGGACAGCCAGGACGAGGCGGAGGTGGATGAGGCGCTCGCGATGGACCCGTCGCTCGAGCGATGGGTCGAACTCCGCGTGGCCGAGCATTACGCCGACACGATGTTCTTCGACCGCCACAAGCTCGCGATGATCTCGGTCGAGCAGATCGTCGACGCGGCCAGGGCCGACTATCACGCCGCTCAAGCGCTGTTCGACGAGGACGTCTTCCGACGTGTCCTCGAGAGCGGTGGCGGTGTGGAACGGCGGGAGGTCGTCGACGTCGGACGGGCCGGAACGGTCACGGTGCGGATCGACCCCACGATCATCTCGACCGACATCGAGCACCCCGCACTCGGCAAGGACCTCGGGGCGCAGCGGGCGATCCTCCTCGCCCGCGAGCACGGCCTCGAGATCCCCGCCGTGTGGCGCACGATGGGGGATTCCCGGACCGACTACGCGATGGCGGATTGGCTGCACGCGAACGGGTATTCCGTCGCCCATGTGGACGTCCGACCGGCCGATGGTGTCCCCGAGACGCAGTATCCCGTGCTCGTGGCGGACGGCGATCTCGTCCACGACGATGCGGCGGCCGTCTTCCTCGAGCGCTGGCGGCGGATCACCGACGCGGACGGGTGGGGTGCGGACGGCGTGCCTGACGGTCAGGCTGCCGCGAGCGCCTGAGGGCGGCGACGGCCCGCTCGGCCCCGACGCCTGGGTTCACGTCCGGTAGCCGGAGTTCGCTGCTTGCAGTACGGAGTTCACGTCTGGCAGTACGGACACCAGTACGTGACGCGCAGGGAGAGCTCATCCGCTCCGAGTTCGCCGCGTTCGATCCGGGTGCCGCAGCGACGGCATGGCGTGCCGTCGCGCCCGTACACCCACACCTGTCGGCCGGGCCTCGTGTCTCCCGTGGTGGTGCGTTCGGCGCGGTCCCGGTTGGCCTGCAGCAGCCGATGTGCGAGGTCCACGGTGCGCACGACATCGACGTCGCCGACGGGACGCGTGGGGAGCGCGCCACGGAGGAAGCAGATCTCGTTGGCGAACACATTGCCCACTCCGGCCAGGTTGCGCTGGTCGAGCAAAGCGACAGCGAGAGGCTTCGCCGGATCGGAGGAGAGACGGTCGACCGCCTCGACGGCGTTCCAATCCGGGCCGAGCAGGTCGGGACCGAGGTGTCCGACTACGTCGTCCTCCCGGTCGCGGGGGATCAGCTCGGTGACGCCGAGATCGAATCCCACGCCGATCCACGACTCGGTTCCCACGACGGCGCGGACCGTGTGGTCGGGGCGACGCCACCGCGAGCCCGGACGGTAGAGATGCCAAGACCCCTCCATCTTGAGGTGGGTGTGCAACGTGAAATCACCCACGCGGTGCAGGATGTGCTTGCCACGGCTGACGACCTCGTGGATCTCCTCGCCGCGCAGGTCGGACGTGGCGAACGACGGGACCCTCAGGTCCCACCGGGTGACGGTGTCCTCGGCCAGCGCGCGGTGCAGCTGGGCGGCCGTGCGGTAGACGGTGTCGCCCTCAGGCACGACGGATCCGGAGTCCACGCGGCGTCTCGGAGAAACCGGCTTCGCGTAGCGGCAGGGCGAGCCTGCTCCCGAGGACGAAGTCGCCGTTGACGTTCTCGACGGCGAGCTTCTCGATGCGGCCGTCGCGTACGACGCCGGCGAGAGACACCGCGGCGTCGGCCACGAGTTTCTCGTCCTCCGTGAACACGAGGAGCGATGAGCCGCCTCGCTCGAGGTAGAACACGAGCTCCCCGTCCACCATCGTCACGAGCCCTCCGGCCTTCCGCCCCGGGCGGTGCTTGGTGCCCGTGGTGTCGGCACTCGGCCACGGGAGGGCTGAACCGTAGGGGTTCGCCGGATCGGTGGCCGCGAGCGTCACGGCGGTCAGCTTCTCACCGGGGCGCTCGCCGCGTGGCTCCGAGCGCACGAACGTCCGCACCCGGTCGACGGTGCCGGAGGTGGAGAACTGCGCGGCGCCGAGGCCGTCGATGATGTACCCGCGGCGGGCCCTGCCCTTCTCCTCGAATCCGCTCAACACCTTGTATGCCAGGGCGAAGCCGCCGGGCACGCCTTCCGTGGACACCGAGCCGCGTGTCACGATGCCGTAGCGGTCGAGGAGGATCTCGGCCGTAGCGGCAGCGCGGATCGTGGGATCGCTCTCGGCGAGGGGGAGGATCGACCACCGCCCGCCCAGTCGCTGGCCTCCGCTCCCGGCGCCCGCGACGCGGGTGGTCATCGTGGGGCGCGCGTACCCACGGCCGCGGTAGGTGCGGGAGCGCGGTGTTGCCCGGGCGCTGCGGTGCGAGCCGCCACCCCCCGTGAGCGTCCGGAGAGGGCTGAACGTGTCGTTCGTGATGAGCCCTGCCCACACGAGCTCCCAGATGGCTGCGACGAGTGCCTTGTCATCGTCCGATCCCGTGCTCTCGGCGAGCTGGGAGAAGAAGTACGCGCCACCCGTGCCGAGCGCGAGGAGGACCTCGCGCTGCAGCGCGTCGGGCTCATGATCGTCGCGTGCGATCGGGAGCGTCACGGGGGCGGCGTCGGCGGGGTGGAGAGCGACCCAGCCGTCGTTGCCGGCCAAGGATCCGGCGCCCGACCAGGAGACCTCTCCCGTCGCGGTGAGCTCGTCGAGCATTCCCGGCGAGTAGTCGCGCACGCGCTGGGGGAGGACGAGGGATTCCCACGCGGATGCGGGAACGGGAACGCCGGCGAGCTGCTCGATCACCGTGAGGACGCCGTCCACCCCGCGAAGGGAGCCCGAGACGTGCTGCCAGTCGGGGAGGAATCGCGCGAAGGTCTGCTGATCGACGGGCTCCACCTCGTGCCGCAGTGCCGCGAGCGAGCGGAGGCGCAGTCGGCGAAGCACCTCGGCGTCGCACCATTCGTCGTCGTCCGCGCCGCGGTCCCTCGCAGCGGTGAGGAACTCGCCGCTGAGGACGCGACGCTCGTCGGCGAGGCGGCCGAGGGTGTGTCGTGCCACGGCCGCTCCGAGCCCGAATCGACGGGCGACCGCTCCCGTGGTGAACGGGGAGTGCGTGCGCGCGTACCGGGCCACGAGGTCGCCGAGCGGATCGGCGACGGGCTCGATGAAGGCGACGGGGACTCCGATGGGGAGCGGGACGCCGAGGGCGTCTCGCAGACGGGAAGCGTCCTCGATCGCGGACCACCACTCCGCTCCCGCGAACGATGCCCGGATGACGCGCCTGGCCTTCTCGAGCTCTGCGAGGTGTGCACGGGCCGTCTCGACGGTCGCGTGGGGAGGAGCGACGTCGTCGTCCGCGTCTGAGGCCCCGTCACCGGTCCGGGCGCCGTCGGTCGTCGTCTCCCTGACGTCGGCGTCCAGGTCGCCTTCGAGACGTTCGGCCACCTCTTCGACGGTGAGGGGGCCGAGCATCCGCACGAGGTCGGCCACCCCCTCGATGCCGCGCATGCGGCGCTCGGGGGCGAGCCGCTGGAGCTCCAGCTCCGTGCGGGCGATCACCCCGGGGTCGAGCAGTTCGCGCAGCTCGACGTGCCCGAGGAGTTCCGAGAGCATGCCCTGATCGAGTGCGAGGGCTGCTGCCCGTCGTTCGGCGAGGGGGCTGTCGCCCTCGTACATGAAGGCGCCGACGTACCCGAAGAGGAGGGATGCGGCGAACGGGGACGGGGTGTCTGTCGTGGTCTCCACGACACGCACCGCTCGGGATTCGATGCGCTTCGCGAGGTCGAGGAGCGCCGGCAGGTCGTAGACGTCCTGCAAGCATTCGCGCACCGTCTCGAGAAGGATCGGGAAGTCGGGGTACCGCTTCGCCACGTCGAGCAGCTGGGCCGACCGCTGCCGCTGCTGCCAGAGGGGTGCGCGGGAGCCGGGGCGGCGGTTCGGCAGGAGCAGGGCACGGGCCGCGCACTCCCGGAAACGCGAGGCGAACAGTGCAGAACCGCCCACCTCGTCTCGCACGATCGCCTCGAGCTCGTCCGGCTCGATCACGAACAGATCCGCCCCGGGCGGCTCGGCGTCCGTATCGGGGATGCGCACGATGATCCCGTCGTCGCTCGCCGTGGCGCCTCCGTCGACTCCGAGGCGTTCACGCACCCGCGCGGCGACCGCGAGGGCCCACGGAGCGTGCACGTGCATGCCGTACGGGGAATGCAGGATGACGCGCCAGTCGCCGAGTTCGTCCCTGCTGCGCTCCACGACGAGCGTCCGATCGCTCGGCAGGTGTCCCGTGGCTCGTTTCTGCTCACCCAGATAGGTGAGGAGGTTGCCGATCGCGCGCTCGTCGAGGCCCGCCGACGCGAGTCGCTGTTCCGCCGTGGCTTTGGGTGCGGCGTCGGTCTCGCGCATGAAGGCACCGATGGCCTCACCGAGCTCGGCCGGTCGACCGAGGCCGTCGCCCTTCCAGAACGGGAGACGACCGGGCTGCCCGAAGGCCGGTGTGACGAGCACGCGGTCGTGCGTGATCTCCTGGATGGTCCAGCTCGTGGCGCCGAGCGCGAACACGTCGCCGACGCGTGACTCGTAGACCATCTCCTCGTCGAGTTCTCCGACGCGCGTGCCACCCTTCGCGTCTCCGCCGACCATGTGCACCGCGAACATGCCGCGGTCGGGAATGGTGCCCCCGCTCGTGACCGCGAGTCGCTGGGCACCCGGGCGGCCCGTCAGGGTGCCGGCGTCGCGGTCCCACACCAGGCGCGGCCGGAGCTCGGCGAAGTCGTCGCTCGGGTAGCGTCCGGCGAGCAGATCGAGGGTGGCCTCGAACGCGGAACGAGGCAGGGAGCGGAAGGGGGCGCTCCGTCTCACCGTCTCGAACCACGCCTCGACCTCGACCGGGTCGAGGGCGCACACCGCGACGGTCTGCTGTGCGAGGACGTCGAGAGGGTTGGCCGGCACCGAGAGCCGTTCGATCTGCCCGGTGACCATGCGCTCGGTGGCGACGGCCGTGCTCACGAGATCGGAGCGGTGCTTGGGGAAGAGCACCCCGCGGGAGATCTCGCCCACCTGGTGTCCGGCGCGGCCGACGCGCTGCAGGCCGCTCGCGACCGACGGAGGCGTCTCCACCTGCACCACGAGGTCGACGTCGCCCATGTCGATGCCCAGTTCGAGGCTCGACGTGGCCACGACGCAGCGAAGGCGACCCGTCTTGAGGGCGTCCTCGATCTCGGCGCGCTGCTCCTTCGAGACGGAGCCGTGGTGGGCGCGAGCGAGCGGTCCGCCCGTGCTCTCCGTGGACGCGCCCGGTTCGAGTAGTGCCGTGCCCGCCGTCGTCCTCGTCGCGTCAGCCGATGCCGTCGGAAGCGCAGATCCCTGGGGCCTGGCCGATCCCTTCGTCTGGCCGCTGCCTCCCATGAGCGCCGCCGGCGGGCGGCTGACCGCACCGGGTCCGTCGTCGTCCGGCTCACCTGGAGGCGCGTTGCGCTCCTCCCAGATCTCGTTGAAACGGGCGGTGAGGCGTTCGGCGAGGCGCCGCGAGTTCGCGAAGACGATCGTGGACCGGTGGTCGAGGATCCGGTCGACGATCGCCTCCTCCACGTGAGGCCAGATGGACGTGGTGCGTTCACCGTCCTGCGTGAAGGTGCCGGAGGTCGCCCCCTCCCGTGGCCCGGTGGGGGTCGGGTCGCCCGCCCCGGGGTCCGTCATGTCGTCGACGGGCACCACGACGGTGAGGTCGAACTTCTTGTCGGCCGTGGGCGCGACGATCTCGACGGGCGCCCGACCGCAGAGGAATCGTGCGACCTCCTCGTGCGGTCTGACGGTGGCCGACAGGCCGATGCGCTGCGCCGGCTTCTCGAGCAGATCGTCGAGCCGTTCGAGGGATACGGCCAGATGCGCCCCGCGCTTCGAACCCGCGAGTGCATGGACCTCGTCGACGATCACCGTCGACACATCGCGGAGCGTCTCGCGTGCGGCGGAAGTGAGCAGGAGGAAGAGCGACTCCGGCGTGGTGATGAGGATGTCGGGCGGGGTCTTCAGCAGCGCTCGTCGTTCCGCTTGCGGTGTGTCGCCGGAGCGTACGCCCACGCGGATGTCCGGCACATCGATACCGAGCCGCTTCGCCGTCTGCGTGACGCCGACGAGGGGCGAGCGGAGGTTGCGTTCCACGTCGACGCCGAGCGCCTTGAGCGGGGAGATGTAGAGGACGCGTGTGCCGACGGGGCGATCGGTCGCCGCGGGGGCCGGGCCGCCGGAGATCAACCGGTCGATCGACCAGAGGAACGCCGAGAGGGTCTTGCCCGAACCGGTGGGAGCGACGACGAGGGCGTTCGACCCGCGCGAGATGGCGTCCCACGCGCCCGCCTGGGCCCGGGTGGGAGCATCGAACGCGCCGGCGAACCACTCCCGGGTGGCGGGAGAGAACCGGTCGAGGATGTCGCTCATCGTGTCATCGAAACACACACCACCGACATCGGGGACGGGGTCGACGCGAGTGCGCTCACGATGCAGGGCAGACGGCGTGGTGCGCGCGGGAGGACGCACATCGAGGGAACCTCACGCGGTGCGCCGGATGAACGCCGATACGTCGGCGAGCTCCTGGGGGGACACCGCGTGCGCGAGGCCCTCGTAGATGCGGCCGGTGAGGGTCGTGTGGGCCGGGAGCCACTCGCCCGTCTGGCGGACGGCCTCAGCGGGAATCACCGTGTCGAGGGTGCCACGGCCCCAGAACACCGGAGGCGCCGCGAGGGCGAGCGCCTCATCGCCGTCATGGTCGCGCGAGGCGACGAACCCGGCGAGGGAGACGGCATAGGCGAACCGATCGGGGGACGAGCGGAGCAGCTGGAGCACGACGGAGGCTCCCTGCGAGAAGCCGAGGAGACCGATCGACGTCGGTTGCACCTCGAGTCGGGAGATCCAATCGAGGACGGCCGTCGCCGCGGCGTCGACCTCGGCGGCGACGGGCAGGAAGTCACCCTGAAGCGGGTACCACGCCCACCCCATGAGCGGCCACTGGGCGGCCAACGGGGCACGGAGGGAGGCGATCACGGGTTCGAGCGGCAGGGACGTGCCGAGCTGGAAGAGGTCGCCCTCCGTCGATCCATAGCCGTGGAGCAGGACGAGGAGGGGTCTGTCCGCGCGGTCCCGCGGACCCGCGGACCACAGGACGGCCTCGTCATCGATCACGACGTCGCTCACGTGTGCTCCTCCCGGTGTGCGGTGAGCCCTCTGGAGCTCCAGGACCAGCGTACGTCCGGCCCCCGACAGCGGGTCGGTCCGGGACGGTCCGCCGTCGCAGGACGCCGCATCCGACGACCGACGACGTCTCGCGACGAAGCGCCCTCCTCCACGACTCTCGGCGTCGGTGCACCCTCGTGCTCGTGCGCACGGCAGAATGGCCGCATGGCCGTGCGCACCCCCGATCCTGATCCCGACGTTCCCGAGGAGCCCAACGCGTCGTCACGACCGTCCGTGAATCCGGGCTGGTTGAGCGACATCGAGCTCGCCGAGATCCGCCAGCGGCTGCCGCTCCTCTACGTCGAAGCCGTCCCCGTGCGGGTCGACGGGCTCGGGGTGGTCACCGAGGTCGGCGTGCTTCTGCGCTCGACCCCGACCGGGCAGATGACGCGCACTCTCGTCTCCGGCCGGGTCATGTACGGCGAGACCATCCGGGAGGCTCTCTTCCGGCACCTCGAGAAGGACCTCGGTCCGATGGCCTTCCCGCAACTGCCCACGTCTCCCGTCCCCTTCCAGGTGGCGGAGTACTTCCCCATGCCCGGCGTCTCCCTCTTCTCGGACGACCGGCAGCACGCCGTCTCCCTCGTCTACGTCGTTCCGGTCACCGGTACGTGCGAACCGCGCCAGGACGCCCTCGAGGTCACCTGGATGACGCCGAACGAGGCCGCGTCCGACGCGGTGTCCGCTGAGATGGAGGGCGGCAGGGGCAGCCTCGTCCGCTCGGCCCTCGCTTCGGTGGGCTGCTTGCGCTGAGCACCGTCGGTGCTCGGCGCGCGGTGAAACCCCTCTGTCACGTCGCGGCATCGAACGCCACCCCTCCTCCTCGGAGACCAGGTACGGCTACAGTCGCGACATGAGCGTCGTAGCCCCCGTCCTCGCCCAGTGGATGGCGCGTCAGCGCTGGTACCAGGCGAAGGGCGCAGAACCCGCCCTCCGAATCGTCGGAACCCTCGACGGCGGAACGCCCGGTGTGCGCGTGGCGACCTTCCTCCTCCTCGACGAGGCGGCGGCCGAGCCCCTCCTGTACCAGGTGCCCGTGGCTTTCCGGGCACAGCCCCTCCCGGAGGCGCAGTCCGCGCTCATCGGCGAGGTCGACGGGCGCTACCTCTACGACGCTCCGCACGACCCGGCCTACGTCGACCTCCTCCTCCGCACGATCTCGGAGGGCGGGCGTCTCGAGGGCGCGGACGCGAGCGCCACCGGCCACCCGTCGGCGGATCCGGGAACGGCGGTGTCCTCTCACGTCTTCTCAGGCGAGCAGTCGAACACGTCGATCGTCGTCGAGGTCGACGGCGGACCCGTGCCGCAGGTCATCGTCAAACTGTTCCGCCTGGTCCATCACGGCGAGAACCCGGACGTCACGCTCCAGACGGGGATTAGCGCCGCCGGGTCGGATCGTGTACCGCGCTCGTTCGGCGTGCTCACCGGCTCGTGGCCCGACCCGGGTCGGGCCGACGGGGTCGCCGTCGGCCATCTGGCCGCCGTGCAGGAGTTCCTGCCGGGCAGTGAGGACGCCTGGCGCGTCGCTCTCCGAGCCGCGGCATCCGGAGAGGACTTCACCGGGCGTGCGGCCGAGCTCGGCGAGGCCGTCGCGGAGGTGCACGAGACCCTCGCGGACGTCTTCCCGACCGTTCCGACGACGCCGGCCGACATCGCGGACGCCGTCGCCCTCATGCGCTCGCGTCTCGCGATGGCGGCGAACGAGGTGCCTGCTCTCCTCGAGCATCGGGAGGAGATCGACGCCGTCTACGAGCGGGCGACGCGCGCGGAGTGGCCGGCCCAGCAGCGCGTGCACGGCGACCTCCACCTCGGACAGGTCCTCTGGACCGATGCGCGCGGCTGGGTGATCATCGACTTCGAGGGCGAGCCCCTCCGTCCGATGTCGGAGCGCTCGCGTCCCGATATCGCTCTGCGTGACGTGGCCGGGATGCTGCGTTCCTTCGACTACGTGGCGGGGTCCCTGGGCCAGGACGGCTCCTCGGACGCGAGTGTCGCCTCCGCATGGGCCGCGGCCGGCCGGGACGCGTTCATCACGGGGTACGGTCGGCGCTCCGGGGTGGATCTCGCCTCCCACCAGGTCGTCCTCGATGCCTTCGAGCTCGACAAGGCCGTGTACGAGACGCTCTACGAGGCCAGGAACCGGCCGGCCTGGCTCGGTATCCCTCTCGCCGCCGTCGCCCGGCTCGTCACGCCGAACGCGGGCTGATCTCTCCACGTGGTGGACGGACGCGGCCGAGGTGAGGATCTCGGCGGTCTCACGACTCGACGTCCGTAGAATCGCCTCATGGGTCTTCCCGAAATCCTCATCTCGCTCCTCGTCGTGGTCGTCGGGATCGGAGCGGCGGTCGGCGTCACCGTCGCCCTCGTCCGCCGTGCCGGCCGTCGTCGGATCGCCGCCACCGAGAGCGAGCTCCGTGAGCTGGAGACGCGCGCCGGCTCGGCCCTCGTGCACGCAGACGACCGCGTCCAGGCGAGCGAGGACGAGGTCGGCTTCGCCGCGGCCGAGTTCGGCGAAGCGGCGACGGCCGACTTCACACGGGCGCTGTCGCGGTCCCGCGAGCGTCTCCGTGAGGCCTTCGCACTCAAGCAGAAGCTCGAGGACGCGTTCCCCGACACCGTGGAGGAGCGCCGCGAGTGGAACCGGCGCATCATCGAGCTCGCGGCGGCGGCCGAGCAGGCGCTCGCCGAGCAGTCCGACGCATTCACCTCGCTCCGCTCGCTCGAACAGCAGGCTCCGTCGGCCGTGCGCTCCATCCGATCGCGCATCGCCGAACTGGAGCCGGGTATCGAATCGTCCGAGAGGCTGCTCGAGCGGTTGCGGGAGCGCTACTCGGACGACGCCCTCCGCGCCATCGGTCGGAATCCGGCGCAGGCGCGCGAGCTGGTCGTCTACGCCGAGCGCAGCCTCGGGGTTGCTGAGGACCGCGTCGGAGCGAAGCGCGCCGGCGAGGCGACGGTCCCCCTTCAGACCGCCGAGGAGGCCGTGCACCGAGCCGGACAGCTCGTCGCGGCCGTCGAGCGCTTCGAGGTGGACGCGCTCCGCGCGGAGTCGACCCTCGCGGCCGTCATCGCCGACACCGAGTCCGACATCGTCGAGGCCCGCCGCTTGACAGGTACCCTCCGGGACGTGTCGGCGCGGCCGGCGATCGAGTCGGCGATCGCCCGGGCTCAGGATGCCCTGACCGTTGTGACCGCTCCGTCCGAACGTCGCGACCCCCTCGGCGAGCTCGAGCTGCTGCGCGACGCGAACAGCGCTCTCGACGACGTCACCGCCGATGCACGCGGGCGGCAGGAGCAGCTCGACCATGCTCGTGCGGCTCTCGGGTCCGCGATCGAGGACGCCGAGCGCCAGATCGGTGTGGCGCGCGACTTCCTGTCGGGCTACCGCGGCCCGATCGGCCCGGATGCGCGCACGCGGCTCGCGGAGGCCGAGCGCCTACTCGAGACGCTCGAGAGCGCGCCGGACGCGGTCGCCGCTCTCGCGCAGGTGCGTCGAGCCGCGAGCCTCGCGGCGCTCGCCGTCACGCTCGGCCAGCGCGACATCGAGGCGCACCAGCAGCAGCAGTACGAGCAGATGCAGCAGCAGCAGTATCGCCAGGGCTATGGCGGCTATGGAGGAGGCTACGGCGGCGGACGCGGTGGCGGGGGAGGGGACATCATGGGCGGTGTCCTCGGCGGCCTCATCATCGGCGGCCTGCTCGGTGGCTTCGACGGAGACTGACCCCCTACACCCCCCACCCACCCCAAAAAGATCGGGATACAGCACGGAATTTCGTGCCGTATCCCGATCTTTTTGGGGTTTCCGCTGGGTGGGACGGGGGTCAGCGGGTGAGGCGGACCTCGTGGATCGTCTCGCCGAGGAACGGTTCGTCGTGGGCCGCGCCATCGGCGACGAAGCCGTTGCGACGGTAGAACCCGTGCGCCCGGGGGTTGTCTTCCGCCACCCAGAGATACACCGGATCGGCTCCGACCGCCGCGTCGAACAGCTGCTGCCCGATGCCCGTGCCGTGGTAGGCGTGCAGCAGGTAGATGAAGTACAGCTCGCGCTCGCGCGGGGCGTCGTCGTCGCGCGCGGGGCCGCAACCGGCGAAACCGACGATCTCACCGTCGACGAGCGCGGCGTACTGGACGAAGTCGTCGCCCTGGTTCATCCAGTGCGTCCAGAGCTCCGCCATCCGTCGCGGCGAGAGGTTCGCGAGCGTCGCCGAGCTCACGAGGTGGTCGTACGTCTCGTGCCAGCAGGTGGCGTGGACGCGGCCGAGGGCCTCGGCATCGACGTCGCGCACGGGCCTCACGATGGCGGATTGTGTCTCCATGGCCTGACCATACCCGCGCGCGTCTGGCTGCCCAAATCCGGCTCGGGCGGACAGAGAGATCGCGCGGGCACCCGGAATTCCGAGTGCCCGCGCGATGGGGTCGTGCGTGCGTGAGAGGTCAGCCCTGGGCGCGGCGGGGGCCGTTGCCCCGGCTCGTGCCGGAGGACCGGCCGCCCACGAGGCTGCCGACGCGCATCGGCGCCTTCGCACCCGAGGAACCGCCGCGGCGGCCACCGGAGGCGCCTGCGCCGGACGACTGGCCGCCGGAACGACCGCCGGACGTGCGCGGAGCCGCGTCGCGCGCAGGGCGCTGCCCGGCGGACTCGTCGCGTCCGCCGCGACGTGCGCCGCCCTGGCCGCGACCGCCCTCGGCGTTGCCGCCCTGAGCCCTGGCCGGTCGTGCGTCCTGACCGCGCTGACCGTCGCGACCGCCCTGGCCGCGACCGCCCTGACGACCGCTGGCGTCTCCGTCGCGGGACGCGCGCTTGCGTCGTGCATTGGCGCCCTGCGAGGTACCGCCGCCGCCCTGGGAGCGACGCTCCTCGGGAGCCGGCTTCACGTAGGCGGCCACATCTCCGACGAGTGCCGTGACTTCGCGCGAGTCGGCCGTCACGACGGTCGGCTTCACGGAGATCTTCGCCTTGCGCAGGAGCGAGGAGAGGTCGGAGCGCTGCGCGGGGAGCGACACCGTCACGACGTCGCCCTCGCTGCCCGCTCGCGCTGTGCGACCGGAGCGGTGCAGGTACGCCTTGTGCTCCATGGGCGGGTCGACGTGCACGACGAGCTCGACGTCGTCGACGTGGACGCCGCGCGCGGCGACGTCGGTCGCGACGAGCACGCGGACGCTGCCCTCGCCGAACGCCTTGAGGTTGCGGTCGCGCTGCGGCTGCGACAGGTTCCCGTGCAGGTCGACGGCGGGGATGCCCGACGCGGTGAGCTGCTTCGCGAGCTTCTTCGCGTGGTGCTTCGTCCGGAGGAAGAGGATGCGGCGACCGGTGCCGGAGGCGAGCTTCTCGACGAGGACCTTCTTGGCCTCGACGCTCTCCACCTCGAACACGTGGTGGGTCATCGCGGCGACGGGGGAGTTGGCCTCGTCGACGGAGTGGAGCACCTCGTCGTGCAGGAAGCGCCGGACGAGCTTGTCCACGCCGTTGTCGAGCGTGGCGGAGAACAGGAGGCGCTGGCCGTTCGCCGGCGTCTTCTCGAGGATGCGTGTGACGACGGGGAGGAACCCGAGGTCGGCCATGTGGTCTGCCTCGTCGATCACGGTGATCTCGATGGCGTCGAGCGACACGAAGCCCTGCTTCATGAGGTCCTCGAGGCGGCCGGGGCACGCCACGATGATGTCGACGCCGCTCTTGAGAGCGGAGACCTGGCGGGCCTGGCTCACGCCGCCGAAGATCGTCGTGGTGGTGAGGTTGTACGCGGCGGCGAGAGGCGCCACGACGGCGTCGATCTGGGTCGCGAGCTCGCGGGTGGGAGCGAGGATCAGAGCCAGGGGGCGGCCGGGGCGACGCTTGCCGCCGGCGAGCGACCCGCCGAGACGGGCGACGAGGGGGATCGCGAAGGCGATGGTCTTGCCGGATCCCGTCTTGCCGCGGCCGAGCACGTCACGGCCGGCGAGCGTGTCGGGAAGGGTGTCGGCCTGGATGGGGAACGGCTCCGTCTTGCCATCCGCCGCGAGGACGGTGAGAAGGGGAGCCGGCACGCCGAGCGTGCTGAAGGTGATGTCGGACACAAGTGCCTTTCGGGGCATTTGCCCGCACGGCGCGGCTCCGCTCGCGGACGAGGGAGCTGGTGCGGGAGGTGGCGAAGGTGCCTCATGGCACGATCGTTCGCCGTTTGGAACGGTGCGGTGCGGTGGGTGACCACCACGGCGCACGGTTCAACAGAGATCCCGCGCGATCCATGTGGATCGCTCCCCGCGCCGATTCTCCGGAGGAGATGTGCCCCTGCAAGAGAGGCATCGGACGTGCGGGTGAGAGATGTGAAGAGCGTTCAGACGACGCAGGGAACCCGTCGATGGGTTCGCCGTTGACCCCAGTCTAGCCGACGAGAGGCCGCTGGCGCAGTCCCGGACGGATATCAGGCCGTCGGAGCCTCGTCGACGGCCTGGATCTCGGGGTCGTACGCCCACGTCGGCGCGAGCTCGGCGAGTCGCGATCCCCGCCACTGCCAGACGACCCACAGCGGTAGCCAGAGGGCCGGGGCGACGGCTCCGCCGATGTCGAGCCTGTCGCGGTAGAGCGTCTTCCCGGCGTCCCCCGGGGCAGGGGCGACGGCCATGCGGTGGCGCCAGCTGCCCAGCAGGGCGAGGGGTCCGGTGAGCGGCGCGCCGTCGTCGACGAGGATTCGAACACCGTCGGACCGGTGGTCGTCGAAGGAGATGTCGATCCGCTGTCGACCGGAGGGGACGAGTCCGGCGAGCGAGAGCCCCACGGTCGTGGTGGTGGCGTCCCACATCGTCGGGAACTCCGTCTCCGGTTCCATCATCATGAGCGGCGCGTAGATCTCCCGCAATGCGGCGGGGGAGCGGAGCGCGCGCCACGCGACGTCGGGTTCGCAGTCGAGAACGGTCTTGAGCTGGATCCTCATACCCCCATGATGTCGAAGACGCCCTGCTGGTGTTCGCCCTTGACAGCGATCCTGGTCCGCAACGGGGCGGTGTCCGCGCGTGTGCTTCCTACACTGGATGGATGACGACCGAGCAGACCGCAGGACCGCGAACGGACTCCGACGCGACGCCCGGCGACCGCGCCGTCGGTCCGTCGCCGGACGCGCCGCTCGTATGGGATCCGCAGAGCCTCCCTCCCGCCCGGTCCGAGTCCCCCGTCCGCACGGAGACGGAGGCTGCCATCGGTGGACTCGCCGCCGGTCTGCTCGCCGCCCTGTTCGCCGCCATCATGTTCGTGGGAAAGCTGACGCCGATCTGGGGCGGATGGTCCGTGGGTTCCGCCGCGATGGGTTCGGTCGCGGTCGCGTGCCTGGCTGCGAGCATCACCGGCTACTGGCGGTCTCGGACCCAGCCGGGGCAGCGGTGGCGTCTCACGCTCCCGTCGTGGAAGTTCATCGTCGACACCGCGGCGGTCGCGGTCGTGCACGTGGCGATCGCCGCGATCGTGACGTTCGGCGCCTTCACGATCCTGCAGCAGGGCTTCCGCGACCTCCTCGTCGACGGATACGCGGCCATCGCCGCCGTCGCCGTCGGCACCGGGCTCGCCACCTACGCGGTCTACCTCTCCGTCTCGAAGCTCACGACGGTGACCATGTCGCAGCTCCTCGTCGTCTTCATGACCCTCGGCACCTTCGCGAGCATGGCGATCTCCACCGACCCGCACTGGTGGCGCTACCACTTCAGCCACCTCGGCACGTTCGGCGATCGTGGCAGCAGCCTGTTCAACGTCACGCTCATCGTGGCGGGAGTGCTCGTCACGACCTTCGCGCTCTACGTGGATCGTGACCTGCGCCTCCTCCACGATCGGGGCGTCATCCGGTCTCGGCGGACCGCGAGCGCCGTCTCGACCCTGTTCGTCCTGCTCGGGATCGCGCTCGCGGGCATCGGGATCATCCCCATCAATCTGAGCGTCGTCGTCCACAACGTGTTCTCCGCCGGAGCGAGCATCGTCTTCGCGGTGATGCTTGTGAGCGCCCCCGTGCTCCTGCGCGGGATGCCCTGGCAGTTCTTCCTCGTGACGGCCGGCTTCTTCCTCGCTCTCGTCGGAGCCGGCCTCCTCCACTTCGTGCTCAACTACTTCAACCTCACGGCATTCGAGCTCGTCGCGTACATCATCCTGTTCGGGTGGATCGCGGTGTTCGTGCGGTTCCTCGCGGCGGTCCTCCGCTCGGAGGAGCGGGCCACGACATAGGGTCGGCCTCGTGGCGATCCGGTATTGGCTGGCGGTGGCGCACCGCGATCACGTCCGGCGCGCCGTGGAGCACGGCGTCGCGCAGCTGACCTTCGGGCGCCGCGAGGGCCTCGACCGCATGCGCGAGTCCGACGGGCTCGCGTTCTACTCGGCGAGGGACCTTCCGGACGGGAATCCCGTGCGCGCCTTCACCGCCGTCGGGCGAGTCACGGACGATGACCTCTATCGCGTCGGCGGCGTCGACTCGGGATGGCGACCGTGGCGTCGCCGGGTGGACTTCCGCGCCGATGTCGCCGACGCACCGGTCCGGCCCCTCCTCCACGTGCTCGAGTTCACGCGGCACACGGCCGATTGGGGCCTCCAGCTGCGCGCCGGGTTCCTCGAACTGAGCCGTCACGACTTCGAGGTCATCGAGCAGGCGATGCGGATCCAGCCGGGGGAACGGTACCCGCGCTCTCCTCTACGATGATCCGGTGACGATTCCTCCAGCCTTCCCCCCGGCCGGTCAGGGCCGCTACCAGGTCCGCTTCGACGTCGGCCCCTCCGGCCTCGCACGCATCGGAGACGCTGACGTGATCGTCCGGGTCGATGCCTTCGGTGAGGCGGCCGCGGGCGTCGATGTGGCACCCGTCTCGGCGGACGCCGCCGTCCTGTCCGCGGATCTCGGCACGCGGAGTGCCGTGGCGCGCTGGATCCTCGACCACCAGGTCTCCACCGGGCGACGCGTGTCGATCTCCGTCGTCACGGCGTCGGCCGACGGCTCGTTCGGCTCGGCCGACGTCCTCGCCGCCGGTGCCGTCATCGACGCCCTCGCCGCCCTCGGCATCGACTTCACCTCGCCGGAGGCGGCGGTCGCGTGCGCGGCGTTCTCAGGACTGTCCGGAGCCGTCGGTCATCTGCTCACGGCCTCGGTCGCGGGGCAGGAGCTCGTCGCAGCCGGCCGACTCACCGTCGAGCAGGTGCGGGAGCGGGCCGTCATCGACGCGGACGACCACCCCGTGGTGCTGCGCGCTCCGTCGGCGTAGCGTCGAGTGTGGTCGCGCGTCTCAGCCCGGCCATGTCAAGAGGAGAACTCATGCAGGCAGTGCTCGGCGACCGTGTGATCGCGACGGCGGAGGACGACGACCTCATCCGCATCGAGGGCAACTGGTACTTCCCGCCGGCGTCGATCGACTGGGCGAGCCTCGAGGAGAGCCCGACGCCCTACACCTGCCCGTGGAAGGGCGTGTGCCAGTACTATTCCGTGGCCGGCGGTCCGAGCGACATCGCCTGGTCGTACCCCGAGCCCTATGCGGGAGCCGCGGAGCGTGTCGGCAAGGACTTCGCCGGCTACGTGGCGTTCGACCCCCGGGTCACCGTCTCGGCGTGAGCCGGACGACTCGTCAGTCCTGATCGACGCGGGCCCGCCGTTCGCGGTGGGCCCGCACCTTGTGGCGATTCCCGCACCGCTGCATCGAGCACCACCGGCGGGTGCCCCCGCGGGATGTGTCGAGGTAGACGAGCGTGCAGTCCTCGCCGTCGCACTCGCGGATGCGTCCGCTCGCGTCGGCGTCGAAGAGCGCGATGGCATCGCGAGCGATCGTCGAGAGCGCCTGAGCCGCGCGTGGCTCCGTCCGCCCGGCCTGGCGCGATCCGCCGTCGAGTCGAGGCGGGATGTCGGGAGTCGCGCCGTACAGATTCACGAGGTCGATGTCCGTGCCGGCGAGCGGGAGGTCGCGAGACCGGGACAGAGCGAGCCGCGTGATAGCGCCACGAAGGGCGTGGGCATCGGCGACGTCGCGCTCCGTGGCGGGTCCGGCCGGCATCCGCCCACCGAGCCAGTCGTCGAGGTCGGCCGTCGATCGGAGGAACTCCCACGGGTGGTCGATCCGTCCGTCGGCAGCCCCGAGCCCACCCGTGTAGGCGAAGTCGAGCGCGAGCGAGCCGCTGTCGAACCACCACTTGACGCCCTCGGCCGATTCGAACCACTGCCCGGTCGGAACATCCACTCTTGAGGAGACTTTCACGTAACCAATATAGTCGGTTACGAGAAACGGTCCCGGCCGGGAGCCGATGACGGGAGCGGTCATGATCCAGGTGACATTCGACGCGAGTGACCCGCATGCGCTCGCCGCGTTCTGGGCCGATCTTCTGAGCTATGAGGTCGAAGACCACGCCGAGTTCGTGGACTCCCTCCTCGCGACCGGGCAGCTCGCGCCGGAAGAGGTGATCGTCCGCGACGGACGCTCCGCTTTCGCCGACGTGGCGGCGGCGAGCGACCCGTCGGGGGAAGGGCCCCGCCTGTTCTTCCAGAAGGTGCCGGAGCCGAAGACGTCGAAGAACCGCGTGCACGTCGACGTCCGCGTGCCGGAGGAGCGCCGCGAGGACGAGTCGAAGAGGCTCATCGACAAGGGCGCGACGCTCCTCTGGATCACGAGCGATCGCGGACCGACCACCTACACGATGCAGGACCCCGAGGGGAACGAGTTCTGCCTGGACTGACCGAGGACGCCGGTTCAGAGGAGCTTGCGCAGGGTCCGGAGGTTGCGGGTGGTCGTGCTGGAGCGGTAGCGCGTGCGCGCGGTGCGCTTCGCGAAAGCGGTGTCGGTGCTCGACCCTCGGGGGAGGTCCCAGTAGAGGACCCCGTCGCCGGGCACGACCCGCTCGGCGTCCGCGGTCGTGTCTGCGAGCGCGAAACCGGCGAGTTCGGCCAGGATCGCGGGGTCGGAACCGAAGAGGACGTACGGCTGCCGTCCCTCGACCTCCTCGAACGGGAAGCCCTCCACGACGCGGCTGATGCGGCTCTGGCTTGTGAGGACGATCCACGCGTCGTAGCCGAAGGCGTCCTCGAGCGCTCCCTCGATGCGCTCCTTGAGCTCCGATTCCGGCGTCTGCCCACCGTCGAACACGACGTTGCCGCTCGCGAGGACGGTGCGCACCGACTCGAAGCCGAGGTCGCGGAACACGGCGGCGAGCGGGGCAGACCTCACGGTCACGCCGTTGACGTTGACGCCTCGGAGGAGGGCGACGTGGAGGTCCGCCGCGCTCACAGCGGGGCCGACGCGGCGGCGCTGCGGCGCATGGCCGGCGTGATCTCGCGGCGGCGCCACGCGATCTCGAAGCGGGCGTCGAAGCTGCGGGAGCACACGGCGCACGAGCTGCGCCGGTTGGGTCGCCGGTGCCGATAGACCGTGTGCCCGCTCGGGCACGTGCCGACCCAGGGTGCGAGCTCGTCGGCGGTGCGCCCGGAGTGCAGGCGGGCCCCCTCGTACCCGAGTTCCTCGGCGATGCGCTTCCACTCCGCTCCATGGCCGACGGACGCGCCGGCGAGGGCGTGCGCCACCTCGTGGAGGAGGATCTGGTGCACTTCGTCGTCCTCGTAGCGCGCGGCGAGGTAGCGGGACACCGTGATGCGGTGATCCGTGTAGTTGCACAGCCCGGCACGCTTCTTTGCGTTGTCGAACCCGAAGGACCACACGGCCGGGTCGAGGTGGAGGGTGATGAGCGCGTCCGCCCAGACCTTCACTCGAGCGAGATCTGCCATGGAGTCACGTTATAACGAGCCACCGACATCACCGCGCAGCCGTGCCGTCCGGCACCTCGGTCGGATACTCCGAGCGGGTCAGACCCGGTCGGCCAGGTACGATTCCGTCACCGCGATGGCGATGAGCGACGACTCGATCTGCTCGTCAGGAGCGCCGAGCTCGCGGCGCAGCTCGGCGGCCGCCTGGAAGTCGGCGAGAGCCTCCTCGAACCGTTCCAGGTCGAAGTACACCTTGCCGCGGTGCTGCAGGCTGAAGGCCTCGTACAGCGTCCACTCGTGGGTGTGGGCCTCGTCAACGCAGGCGTTCAGCTCGTGGATCGCGTCGTCGTACGATCCGCGGAACTGGAGCACCTGGGCCCGGAGGAGGCGAGGCCTCACGAGTTCCTTGCGATCGCCCGTGAAGCGGGCGAGTCGCACGGCCTCGTTCGCGACGTCGAGCGCCTCGTCGAGCTGTCCGGCGACCTTCAGGAGCCAGGCCTTCTCGCAGAGCGCCGTGAGGCTGCGGAGGTCGCCGAGCTCGTCCAGCCGCTCTCCAACGGCGCGGAGATCGACCTTCTCGCGGAGGGTCGCCGCGTCGTAACCGAGGATGATGCTGTTCGTCACCGGCACAACGATAGGCGGCGATCCGGCTGCTCCCCGCACCGCCTCCCGCCTGTCGGAGATTCGTCGCCGAATCCGGGCGCGGACCTGCGGTCAGCGACCCGGCTTGACCTGGAAGACCGACTTCGACGGGGGAGGAGAGCCCGTCGCCGTCGCGTCCGTCGCGATCGGTGCGCCGGAGGCGAACTCGCGCAGCTCACGACCGGACACCGCTCTGGCGGGGTGTGGGCCTCCGGCGAGGAGTCGGGGGAGGAAGTCGAAGGGCAGCTCCGACGGCGAACCCACGAGCACGAGGTTGCCGAAACGGCGCCCCTTGAGGATCTGGGCCTCGGCGATCACGGCCACGTGGTCGAGAGCCGCGGAGAGGGTGGAGACCTGGCTGCGGGCGAACGCGAGACCCGGGCCGTCTGCCACGTTGACGGCCAGGAGGCCGTCGGGGGCGAGGAGGCGGGCGACCTCGCGGTAGAACTCGACGCTCGTGACGTGCGCCGGCGTGCGGGCGCCCTGGAAGATGTCCACGATGACGAGGTCGCACGCGCCGTGCAATGCGGACGGCAGCCGCCCGACGACCTCGCGGGCGTCGCCGTACCGCACGCGGATCGACGCGCGCTTGGGCAGCGGGAGGTGCTCCCTGACGAAGTCGACGAGATCCCGTTCGATCTCCACGACCTGCTGCCTGCTGCCCGGCCTGGTCGCCTCGACGTAGCGGGGGAGGGTGAGTGCTCCAGCGCCGAGGTGAACGGCGGTGATGGGGGCGCCGGGCTCGGCGACGAGGTCCGCGACGTGACCGATGCGTCGAACGTACTCGAAGGTCAGATCGCTCGGATCCTCGAGGTTCACGTGCGACTGGGGGGTCCCGTCGACGACGAGCTGGAAGCTGCCGGGGACGAAGCGGTCGGGTTCGATCACGGCCTGGAAGCCGCTGCCCTGGAGCCGCACGTGGGGATTGTCCATCCCCCGAAACTACCGCCAGCGGCCGTCGTCCTCGTCGGCCGCGACGGGAATGCCGGAGCGGGGTGGGCGTTTATACAGGAGACTCCGGGAAAAGGTCAAGCCGAGAAGTAGACATGGGGGTAACTTCCGCATATGATTGACCTTTGCGCTCCCTGACGTTTCACTCTGCCTTCATATTGCGGTCGGCCCGTGTGCACGATGATCCCGCTTCCCTGCGGTTTCGAGGTGCACCTTTCTGTGCGTCCGGCGAGACTTCCCTCATCAACTGACAGTGACACGACCTGACGGGGTCCACGGAGGTTATTTCCTTGGCTGCTGCGCGCAACGCAACTCCCACCACACTCAAGAACGGCCGCGGGGCTTCCCGACTGTCGTTCGCCAAGATCACCGACACGCTGACCGTTCCCGATCTGCTCGCGTTGCAGACCGAGAGCTTCGACTGGCTCGTCGGTAGCGAGGCCTGGAAGGCCCGCGTCGCCGAAGCATCGGCGGAGGGTCGGCAGGACCTGCCCTCGAAGAGCGGACTCGACGAGATCTTCGAGGAGATCTCTCCCATCGAGGACCTCGGCGAGACGATGCAGCTCTCGTTCGCGAACCCCTACCTCGAGCCGGAGAAGTACTCGATCGAGGAGTGCAAGGAGCGCGGCAAGACCTACGCGGCCCCTCTGTACGTCGAGGCCGAGTTCATGAACCACCAGACCGGTGAGATCAAGACCCAGACGGTCTTCATGGGCGACTTCCCGCTCATGACCGAGAAGGGCACGTTCATCATCAACGGCACCGAGCGTGTCGTCGTGTCGCAGCTCGTCCGCAGCCCCGGCGTCTACTTCGAACGCCAGCAGGAGAAGACCTCCGACAAGGACATCTACTCCGCTCGCGTCATCCCGAGCCGCGGTGCCTGGCTCGAGTTCGAGATCGACAAGCGCGACCAGGTCGGCGTCCGCATCGACCGCAAGCGCAAGCAGTCCGTCACGGTCTTCCTCAAGGCCCTCGGCCTCACGAGCGAGCAGATCCTCGAGGAGTTCAAGGGCTACGAGTCCATCGAGCTCACCCTCGAGAAGGACGCCATCCTCACCAAGGAGGACGCGCTCCGCGACATCTACCGCAAGCTGCGTCCGGGCGAGCAGGTCGCCGCAGAGGCCGCCCGCGCGCTTCTCGACAACTTCTACTTCAACTCGAAGCGCTACGACCTCGCGAAGGTCGGTCGCTACAAGATCAACAAGAAGCTCGGTCTCGACGCGCCCCTCAGCGACTCGGTGCTCACGGTCGACGACATCGTCGCGACCATCAAGTACCTCGTCCGCCTGCACGCCGAGGAGTCCACGTTCAACGGCCTCCGCAGCGGCAAGCCCGCCGAGATCCGTCTCGACACCGACGACATCGACAACTTCGGCAACCGTCGCATCCGCGCCGTCGGAGAGCTCATCCAGAACCAGGTCCGCACGGGCCTCAGCCGGATGGAGCGCGTCGTCCGCGAGCGCATGACCACGCAGGACATCGAGGCCATCACGCCGCAGACGCTCATCAACGTGCGTCCCGTCGTCGCCGCGATCAAGGAGTTCTTCGGAACCTCCCAGCTGTCGCAGTTCATGGACCAGAACAACCCGCTCGCTGGTCTCACGCACAAGCGTCGCCTCTCGGCCCTCGGCCCCGGCGGTCTCTCGCGCGAGCGTGCCGGCGTCGAGGTCCGCGACGTCCACCCGTCGCACTACGGCCGCATGTGCCCGATCGAGACCCCGGAAGGCCCGAACATCGGTCTGATCGGCTCGCTCGCGTCCTTCGCCCGCATCAACGCGTTCGGCTTCATCGAGACGCCGTACCGTCGTGTCGTGAACGGCAAGGTCACCGACGAGATCGACTACCTCACCGCCATGGAGGAGGCCGACTTCATCGTCGCCCAGGCCAACGCGCCCCTCAAGGCGGACGGTCACTTCACGGAGGACCGCGTCCTCGCCCGTAAGACCGGTGGAGAGGTCGACCTCGTGCCGGCCGAGGACATCGGCTACATGGACGTCTCGCCGCGCCAGATGGTGTCGGTCGGTACGTCGCTCATCCCGTTCCTCGAGCACGACGACGCGAACCGCGCCCTCATGGGTGCGAACATGCAGCGTCAGGCCGTTCCGCTGCTCCGCAGCGACTCACCGCTCGTCGGAACCGGTATGGAGGGCTACGCCGCCATCGACGCCGGTGACGTGCTCACGGCTCAGAAGGCCGGAGTCGTCGCCGAGGTCTCGGCCGACGTCGTCACCATCCAGCTCGACGAGGGTGGGACGCAGACCTACTACCTGCGCAAGTTCGACCGCTCCAACCAGGGCACGAGCTACAACCACCGCGTCATCGTCAACGCCGGCGACCGCGTCGAGGTCGGCGAGGTCATCGCCGACGGACCGGCCACGGAGAACGGCGAGCTCGCGCTCGGCAAGAACCTCCTCGTCGCGTTCATGACGTGGGAGGGTCACAACTTCGAGGACGCGATCATCCTCAGCCAGAACCTCGTGAAGGACGACGTTCTCTCGTCGATCCACATCGAGGAGTACGAGGTCGACGCTCGCGACACCAAGCTCGGCAAGGAGGAGATCACCCGTGATCTCCCGAACGTCAGCCCCGAGCTGCTCAAGGACCTCGACGAGCGCGGCATCATCCGCATCGGCGCTGAGGTCCGCCCCGGCGACATCCTCGTCGGAAAGGTCACGCCGAAGGGCGAGACCGAGCTCTCGGCCGAGGAGCGCCTGCTCCGCGCGATCTTCAACGAGAAGAGCCGCGAGGTGCGCGACACGTCCCTCAAGGTGCCCCACGGCGAGTCCGGCACGATCATCGCGGTGAAGGAGTTCAACGCGGAGGACGGCGACGACGAGCTCGGCTCGGGCGTCAACCGTCGTGTGGTCGTCTACATCGCCCAGAAGCGCAAGATCACCGAGGGCGACAAGCTCGCCGGCCGTCACGGCAACAAGGGTGTCATCGCGAAGATCCTGCCCGTCGAGGACATGCCCTTCCTCGAGGACGGCACGCCGGTCGACGTCATCCTCAACCCGCTCGGTATCCCCGGTCGAATGAACTTCGGTCAGGTCCTCGAGCTCCACCTCGGCTGGATCGCTCAGCAGGGCTGGAAGATCGAGGGCAACCCCGACTGGGCCAAGAAGCTGCCGGAGGTGGCTCGCGAGGCCGCTCCGCGGACCAAGGTCGCGACCCCGGTGTTCGACGGCGCGTCGGAGGAGGAGATCGCAGGTCTGCTCGACTCGACCCTCGTCACGCGTGACGGCGACCGCCTCATCGGTTCGTCCGGTAAGACGCCGCTGTTCGACGGTCGCTCCGGCGAGCCGTTCCCGGCTCCCGTCTCGGTCGGCTACATGTACATCCTGAAGCTGCACCACCTCGTGGACGACAAGATCCACGCCCGCTCCACCGGTCCGTACTCGATGATCACCCAGCAGCCGCTCGGTGGTAAGGCGCAGTTCGGTGGACAGCGGTTCGGTGAGATGGAGGTGTGGGCCCTCGAGGCCTACGGCGCCGCATACGCGCTCCAGGAGCTCCTGACGATCAAGTCCGACGACATCCTCGGCCGCGTGAAGGTCTACGAGGCCATCGTCAAGGGCGAGAACATCCAGGAGCCCGGCATCCCCGAGAGCTTCAAGGTCCTGATGAAGGAGATGCAGTCGCTCTGCCTGAACGTCGAGGTCCTCTCGGCCGACGGCACGGCTGTCAGCCTCCGCGACACCGACGACGACGCGTTCCGCGCGGCGGAAGAGCTCGGCATCAACATTTCCTCCCGGTTCGAATCCTCGTCGATCGACGAGATCTGATCCCGGTCACGAAACGCTCTGTAGAACTTCGAGAAGATTCACCGTAGGAGATAAGAATTGCTCGACGTAACAACATTTGACGAACTCCGCATCGGTCTCGCCACCGCCGACGACATCCGTCGTTGGTCGCACGGCGAGGTCAAGAAGCCGGAGACCATCAACTACCGCACGCTGAAGCCCGAGAAGGACGGCCTCTTCGGAGAGCAGATCTTCGGGCCGTCCCGTGACTGGGAGTGCGCGTGCGGAAAGTACAAGCGCGTCCGGTTCAAGGGCATCGTCTGCGAGCGCTGCGGCGTGGAGGTCACCAAGTCCTCCGTCCGTCGTGAGCGCATGGGCCACATCGAGCTCGCCGCTCCGGTCACGCACATCTGGTACTTCAAGGGTGTGCCCAGCCGTCTCGGCTACCTGCTCGACATGGCGCCGAAGGACCTCGAGAAGGTCATCTACTTCGCGGCCTACATGGTCATCAGCGTCGACGAGGAGGCACGTCACCAGGACATGCCCGGTCTCGAGAACGAGCTCCGGCTCGAGATCAAGACCCTCGGCGACCAGCGCGACGCCCGTATCGCCGACCGTCTCAAGAAGCTCGAGGACGACCTCGCTGCTCTCGAGGAGGAAGGCGCGAAGGCCGACCAGAAGCGCAAGACGAAGGACGCCGCCGAGAAGGAGATGGGGCAGGCCCGCAAGTCGTTCGACGAGCAGATCGCCCACCTCGAGCGCGTCTGGGAGGACTTCCGCACCCTCAAGGTCGGCGACCTCAAGCCCGAGGACGCCGTGTTCCACGAGCTGCAGGACCGTTTCGGCCTGTACTTCGAGGCCTTCATGGGTGCCGAGTCGATCAAGAAGCGCCTCGAGGCCTTCGACCTGAAGGCCGAGGCCGAGCTGCTGCACCTGCAGATCGCCGAGGGCAAGGGTCAGAAGAAGATCCGCGCCATCAAGCGACTCCGCGTCGTCAACTCCTTCGTGCAGACCGGCAACTCGCCGGCCGCGATGGTGCTCGACGTCGTGCCGGTGATCCCGCCCGAGCTGCGCCCGATGGTGCAGCTCGACGGTGGCCGCTTCGCGACCTCCGACCTCAACGACCTCTACCGTCGTGTGATCAACCGGAACAACCGTCTCCGCCGTCTGCTCGACCTCGGTGCCCCCGAGATCATCGTCAACAACGAGAAGCGCATGCTCCAGGAGGCCGTCGACGCACTGTTCGACAACGGCCGCCGTGGTCGCCCCGTCACCGGAACCGGCAACCGTGCGCTCAAGTCGCTGTCCGACATGCTCAAGGGCAAGCAGGGACGTTTCCGTCAGAACCTGCTCGGAAAGCGCGTCGACTACTCCGGCCGTTCGGTCATCGTCGTCGGCCCGCAGCTCAAGCTCCACCAGTGCGGTCTGCCCAAGCAGATGGCGCTCGAGCTGTTCAAGCCGTTCGTCATCAAGCGCCTGATCGACCTGAGTCACGCTCAGAACATCAAGGCGGCCAAGCGCATGGTCGAGCGTTCGCGCGGCGAGGTGTGGGACGTGCTCGAGGAGATCATCCGCGAGCGCCCCGTGCTCCTCAACCGTGCGCCCACGCTGCACCGTCTTGGCATCCAGGCGTTCGAGCCCCAGCTGGTCGAGGGCAAGGCCATCCAGCTCCACCCGCTCGTCTGCGCCGCGTTCAACGCGGACTTCGACGGTGACCAGATGGCCGTCCACCTCCCGCTGTCCGTCGAGGCCCAGGCCGAGGCGCGCATCCTCATGCTCGCGTCGAACAACATCCTGAAGCCGTCGGACGGCCGTCCGGTGACCCTGCCCTCGCAGGACATGATCATCGGTCTGCACCACCTCACCACCGTCACCCCCGGTGCCGTGGGCGAGGGACGTGCGTTCTCGAGCATCGCCGAGGCGATCCTCGCGAAGGACCAGGCGTCGCTCCACCTGAACGCCGAGGTGCGCATCCGTCTCGAGGGCCTGTACTTCCGCGAGGGAGAGGCGCCCGAGGGCTTCGAGCAGGGCAAGCCGTTCCTGCACACCACCACGCTGGGCCGCGCCCTCTTCAACGAGGCGCTGCCGGTGGACTACCCGTTCATCGACGCCGTCGCGGACAAGGGCCAGCTCTCGTCGATCGTCAACGACCTCGCCGAGCGCTACCCCAAGGTGGAGGTCGCAGCCACGCTCGACCGCATCAAGGACGCCGGTTTCTACTGGGCCACGCGTTCCGGTGTCACCGTCGCGCTGTCCGACATCCTCACGCCCCCCAACAAGCGTGAGATCGTCGCCGGCTACGAGAAGCAGGCAGCCAAGGTGCAGTCGCAGTTCGAGAAGGGTCTCACGACCGACCTCGAGCGTCGTGCGGAGCTCATCAAGATCTGGACGCAGGCGACCGACGACGTGCAGAAGGCGATGCGGGACAACTTCCCCGTCGACAACACCATCAACCGCATGGTGTCCTCCGGCGCTCGTGGTAACTGGCTGCAGATCCGGAACATCGCCGGTATGCGTGGACTCGTGTCCAACCCGAAGGGTGACATCATCCCTCGTCCGATCATCTCCTCGTACCGCGAGGGACTGTCGGTGGCCGAGTACTTCATCGCGACGCACGGTGCCCGTAAGGGTCTGGCCGACACGGCCCTCCGTACGGCCGACTCCGGGTACCTCACGCGTCGACTCGTCGACGTGTCGCAGGACGTCATCATCCGTGAGGACGACTGCGGGACCTCGAAGGGTCTCGAGCTGCCGATCGCGGCGTTCGACTCCGCCGGCACGCTCGTCCGCGACGCCAACGTGGAGAACTCCGTGTTCGCCCGTTCGCTCGCTGCCGACGCCGTCGACGCGCAGGGCACCGTCATCGCCGAGGCCGGTTCGGACGTCGGAGACGTTCTGATCGACAAGCTCGTCGCCGCCGGTGTCGAGTCGATCAAGGTCCGGTCGGTCCTCACGTGCGAGTCCGCCGTCGGTGTGTGTGCTGCCTGCTACGGCCGCTCGCTCGCCACCGGAAAGCTCGTGGACATCGGTGAGGCCGTCGGCATCATCGCGGCCCAGTCGATCGGTGAGCCGGGAACCCAGCTCACGATGCGTACCTTCCACACGGGTGGTTCCGCGTCGGCCGACGACATCACGCAGGGTCTTCCCCGCGTGCAGGAGCTCTTCGAAGCCCGTACCCCGAAGGGTGCGACCCCGATCGCCGAGGCGGCCGGACGCATCACGATCGAGGAGACGGACAAGAGCCGCAAGGTGATCCTGACCCCGGACAACGGCGACGAGCCGGTCGTCTACCCGGTGCTGAAGCGTGCGACCCTCCTCGTGGAGGACGGAGAGCACGTCGAGCTCGGGCAGAAGATCCACGTCGGTGCCGTGGACCCGAAGGAGGTCCTGCGCGTGCAGGGCGTCCGCGAGGTCCAGAAGCACCTCGTGGGCGGTGTCCAGGGCGTCTACCGCTCGCAGGGTGTCCCCATCCACGACAAGCACATCGAGGTCATCGTCCGTCAGATGCTCCGCAAGGTGACTGTCGTGGACCACGGTGACACGGATCTCCTCCCGGGTGAGCTCGTCGACCGGTCGTCCTACAACCGGATCAACCGCGAGACGCTCACCGAGGGCAAGAAGACCGCGTCGGCGCGTCAGGAGGTCATGGGTATCACCAAGGCATCCCTCGCGACCGAGTCGTGGCTGTCCGCCGCGTCGTTCCAGGAGACCACGCGTGTGCTCACGCAGGCCGCCATGGAAGGCAAGCGCGACCCGCTCGTCGGCCTCAAGGAGAACGTCATCATCGGAAAGCTCATCCCCGCGGGCACTGGTCTCCAGCGCTACCGCAACGTCGCCGTCGAGGCGACGGAGGAGGCGAAGGCCGAGCGCTACCCGAACCGCATCTTCGCGGACGACGGCGCGTTCAGTGAGGCGGACCTCTCGTTCGTCGACTTCGACAGCTTCTCGAGCGACGACTTCACGCCCGGCACCTACAGCTAGGCACGAGTCGCAGTAACCGAAGGGCCCCGGCATCCGCCGGGGCCCTTCGGCGTTCCGCCCCAGCTCTGGCCTCCGGCGTTCCGCCCCAGCTCTGGGGGTGCCTCGGTCGAAACCGTTATCCGGACGAGATCCGTGCGCGTCGATCGGACCCGTAGATTGTGATCATTCCGGAGGGGACAGGCGCCAGCCGACCGGGGCTCGATGACCACGGGTGCGTGGACGTGGATCATGGCGGCGTCGAGAGAGGCACCCATGGGCACGGACGATCCGCTCGCACCACCACCACCGAAGGGAGGATCGTCGACCGACGGATCCTCGGACGCCGAGCCGGGCCGTTCCCGGTGGAGGCTGGCCGTGACGATCGGCGCTGTGGTCGTGTTCGCGGTCGTCGGGGCGATCGGCGGCGCAGCTGCCGGCCGGTCCGTCGCCGAGGCTCAGCCGTCCGCACCTCAGCCGTCCACCCCCGTGATCTCACCCGTACCGCCGACGAGCGCCGCACCGTCACCGTCCGCGAGTCCGTCCGAGTCGCCGACCGTCGAGATTCCCGCGAGCTGCGACGGACTCTACTCCGACGCCGTCTACGCCGACCTCACCGGGTGGGCGCGGCTCAACGCCAACGCCGACGCCCCTGGCGGGGGGACGTCGCCGACGATCTCTCGGGGGATCGTCGCCGATACGCTGTGGAACCTCGACCGGCTGCAGTGCACGTGGTTTCCGAACGACGACTTCCACCAGGTGATCGGGACGACGGTGGCGGCCATCTCGCCCGTGACACTCGAGGGCCTCTCCGAGGTGCTCCAGAACGGCACCTTCACGTGCGAGACCCACCGCTCGGGCTCGCTCTGCGAGATGGTCGAGAGCAACGCGTACACGCTCACCACGAGTGTCTACATGCGTGAGGGGATCATCATCGCGACGGGGATGACCGAGGTCTCGTACGAGGGTTACCTCGACGACGTCATCGACGCGCTCTGGGGAGCGCGGCGATGAGTGCGGCAGCGCGGAGCGGCCGTCGCATCATGCCCGCCCTGGCCTGGGTGCTCGTCGCCCTCCTCCTGATCGTGGGCTCGACCGCCGTCGGATTCCTCGTCGGCAGTGGGGCCGAGGCCGTGTCAGAGGCGTCTCCGACGACGTCGGCAGTGCCCACCGGTGCCCCCTCGACGCCTACCGGATCGACGCCCTCGCCGGTACCGACGACGGTCCGAGCCCCCTCGTCCTGCACGGCCGCGTACACCGTGGAACTCGTCGAGCGCGAGGGGTCCGGGTACCTCTTCGCCGACCCGGCAGGAACGGTCGTCGACGAGATGGCCGATCCGGCGATCGCCGCCGCGTTCGAGTCGTTCGGCGGGCTCCGGTGCGCCTGGTCGTACGAGCAGGGATCGGAGATCGACATGGTCTCGGGTGTCGCCGAGGTGCCCGTCGCCGAGATGGCCGATCTGGGGGCCCAGCTCCGCGCGTCCGGAGCGGAGTGCGTATTCGTCCGCGCAGGCCTCGTGTGTCGCACAGGCGGCCCCGACGACCCGGACGACTCGACCTTCGTCGGCGAGGTGCACATGCTGCGTGACGGACTGTGGACCGTCCACGTCGGGCACTGGGGCGTGTCGGAGTACGCGTCCTCGATGAACGATGCGCTCTTCGGCGGGCTCGAGGTCGACGTCCCCGCCGAGTGATCGCTCGCCCGGGCGACCCGGTTCCTCGGCTGTAACGGGTGCCGTCGGGCTGCGGGCGCCTCTCCGTCAGACGGTTGCGAAACCGTTATCCGGATTTCATCCGTCCGTGCCGCCGGGGACCGTAGATTGTGATCATTCCGGAGGGGACAGGCGCCAGCCGACCGGGGCTCGACGACCGCGGTGCGGGGACGTGGATGAGGGCGGCGCCGAGAAAGGTGCCCTGATGGGTTCCCCCGATCCACTCGCTCCCGAGCCGCCGGCGGCGGAACCGACCGATCCCCCACCTCCCCGCCGGCGGAGGGGGATGATCCTCCTGGCGGCGACGACGGTCGTTCTCGCCGTCGCCGCGGGCGTCGGCGGGGCGTGGTGGGGCGGAGAATTGGCGGGCGCCTCCGGCGCGTCGGCCGAGCCGACCACGGGGCCCGAGGCCGCGCCGCCGCCGTCGAGTTCGCCGTCGAGCCCCGCGCCGACACCCGGACCGACCGCTGACGCCCTGCCGGACGAGTGTTCCACCCTGTACAGCCCCGGCTTCTTCGACGAGCTCGACGCACTCGACGACGGGCACATGGAGCTCAACCGCACGGACTTCGACTTCCAGACCCTGCATCGCGGCCCGCGGCTGTCGGACGATTACCTCACCGGCGTCCTGTGGAACCTCGACCGGCTCCAGTGCGATTGGGATCCGCCGCCCACCGACGTGTTCATCGGAACGACCGTGGCGCCCCTGCCGACGTCGGCCGGTGAAGACGTGACGACGGCGCTGACCCTGTCCGACTTCACGTGCTCGTCGTACCGCGAGGGCACGCTCTGCCTGCAGACGACGGAGTACGCGGAGTCGTCGACGACGCTCGTCGACGAGGTGTTCATCCGAGACGGCCTGATCGTCGCGACCGGATACCTCAACATCTCCGTCGAGGGATACCTCGACGACATCGTCGATTCGCTGTGGAGCGAGCGATGAGCGCCGCTGAGGGCCGACGGGGCCGAGGCGTTGCCGCCGTGGCGGTCGTCGCAGCGGTCCTGCTCGTCCTGGGGTCGGGCGCGGCCGGTTTCGCGCTCGCCGGTGGCCTGACGGCCGGGGGAGTCCCTGGCCCGTCGAGCGCCTCGTCCGCTGCCCCTGTCGCATCGGAGACGCCCCCGACGGTCCCGACGTCGGAGCCGACGCCGGCGGCGGAGACCGTGTCGGTTCCGGCCTCATGCGACGAGGCGTATCCGACGTCCCTCCTCGACAGGAGCGTGCCCGGCTTCGTCGAGGCGGACGAGGTGAACGACGTCGATTCACGAGTCGGGGATGCGGACGTCCGGGCCCGGTTCGGCGAGCTCGACGGCATCCGGTGCCGCTGGGACGACGGCTACGGACGAGCGGAGATCGTGTCGGCCGCCGTCGCCGTCCCGTCCGGAGAGACGCCGGAGCTCGTCGAGCTCCTCCGAGCGACGGGGTCCTGCGCCACCGTCCGCTCGGGTGTCATGTGCGTGATGCCGCGGGTCGTCCGGGAGGACGGATCGGAGCAGCTCGAGACCCACATGGTGAGGGACGGCGTCTGGGCCGTCCACATCGGCGAAGAGGACACCCCGGAGTACGCCGCGGCCATGAGCGACGTGTTGTACGGCGAGGTCGACGTGCGCGTCCCCTCGACGTGATCGGCCGCACCCGGCGGGCCGCGACGGCGGTCGCGGCTCTCCGGGTGCCCGACAGGTAGCATCGGAGACGTACCCGATCCGCCCTGGAGGAGTCATGACGCACATCGAGGTCGACGACGAGCCGCGCTCCCCGTCCGACTCCGCGACGTCCGACGGCAATGCTCCGCGCCGGAGCGGCCTCTGGATCGGCTCGGCGATCGCGATCGTCGCCGTTCTCGCCCTCCTCGCCGGTACGGTCTTCGCCCTCCTCACGCACATGGACGGCGCGGGCGAGCAGAGCCCCAGCCAGCCGAACGCCGGCGGCTCGTCGTCCGACGGCTCTCGTCCGGTGCCGGCCGAGACGCCCGCAGCGGCTCTCGCGGCGCCGCGGCCCACCGATTGCCAGCAGATCTACTCGGCGGAGATGCTCGCATCCCTCCAGGCGACGGGCCTGCCGCTCAACGACGGCTCGGTCGCCGACAGTCTCGGCACGACGGACCCCGAGCTCGCGGACGTGATCGCCCAGAACAGCACCTTCAAGTGCAGCTGGGGATCCGCGGGGGAGTACGGGCTCAACACGAACATCACGCAGGTCTCGACCGAATCGTCGACGGTCGTGCTCGATCGGCTGTCCGCTCTCGGCTTCGAGTGCTCTACGGAATCCCAGGGCACCCGCTGCGTGCAGAGCGAGACCGTCACAGACGAGCTCGGCACCTACCGGGCGGGAGAATCCCACTTCGTCCGCGGGGGCGTCTGGGTGGCGACCCACTGGATCAACTTCGCGCCCACGGGCTACACCCAGGACATCGTCGCCTCCCTCTGGCCCGCGGAATAGGGCGGAGAGCCCGGCTCCGGCGACGCCCGCGTGCCACCCGGATGCGGGGGAGGAGCGGCGGTAGAGTCTCATCGAGCAGAGACCGCCTGCTCGCCGCAGAACGGGAGCTCCACCATGACGTCGAACACGCCGGACCACGAGGCTTCGGACCACAACGAGACCACACCGCACGGTGAGGCGGGCGTTCCCGTCGAGCCCGTACAGCCCGTCTCGGCACAGGACGTCTACGACGGAGACGAGACCCCTTCATCCGCCGCCCCCGGAGGCGAGCGATTGCACCCCGACGCCGTGAACGATCCGGCCGATGGTGTGCGTACCGATGCGGCGGCCGCGGAGGCGGCGGACGTCGGCGCCGAGGAGCGTGAGCCGTACCCCATCGGAGCGACCGACGCCGAGCCGGCGCCCGTGACGTCGTCCTCGTCGGGCGATGAGATCGTGGTCGACTACGGCTCGGCGCAGGAGCCGGACCCGGCGGACGAGCCCCCGCTCACGAAGCCGTCGCCCGCGGACGAGCAGCACCCGTATCCTCCGCAGGCGCTCGGCGAGCCCGCACCGGCGACCGCGACGGCCGCCACCGGTGCCGGCGTGGCCGGCGTCGCCGCGGCGGGTGCCGCCACCGATCGCGATCGCGACAACGCTTCGGAGCGGACCGACCGCGACGCAGACGCCTCGAGCCGTCCGGTGTACGTGCAGGCTCCCACGCCGCCGAAGGCGAAGGGTAACCGCGGTTTCGGCATCCTGATCGGACTCCTCGCGACCGTCGTGTTCGCCGGGCTCTACCTCCTCGCCCTCGTGTTCGTCGTGACGCCGTTCATGACGCCGGCCTCGGACGCCGCTCCCGACACGGCGCTCATGAGCACGCTCGCGAGCGCGGTGTTCTACGTTCCCGTGATCGTCTTCTTCCTCGCCTGGGCCCTCCTCGTCGTGATCCTCACGCGCGCCTCCTGGTGGGGATACGTGATCGGCGGGTTCTTCGTCGGTCTGCTCACCTACGCCGGATACCTCGCCGGTCTCCTCGCGGCCAACGCCTTCGAGGTGGCCCCGTCGCAGGTGCCGCAGTTCCTCCTCGATCACCTCTTCGATGCGCCGGCCCTCCTCGCCTTCGTCATCGCCCGAGAGGTCCCGATCTGGTTCGGCGTCTGGGTCGGCAAGCGCGGCCGCGCCGTCCGGGTGCGCAACGCCGAGGCGCGCGACGAGTACGAGCGTCTCCTCGAGGCCGGTCCCTCGGCGCGCGTCTGACGGTCGCGCGACACGCACTCGCCACCCGCGCGCCGCGGTCCGACGCCGAGGGGGGGACCCGTCCCCATCGCGACCGGCCGGTGCCGTCGAGTAGCGTTGCAGGAACGGCCCGCCCGGGCACGCCGTCGCACGCGGCATCCAGGGCGTCGACGAATCGAGGGCACTGGTGACCGATGGAAGGACGCATGGCGTGACGGATCGGATCGTGATCGTCGACGAACGATCGGAGATCTCGATCACCGCGTTCGGTCGGACCGAGACCGGGCCGGTGCGTGCGGTCAACGAGGACAGCCTCTTCACGTCCGCGCCGGTCTTCGCCGTCGCCGATGGACTGGGAGGGCACCATCGCGGCGACCTCGCGAGCCGCGCGATGGTCGAGCAGCTCGCCCTCAGCATCCGGCCGGGACGTCCGACGACGCCCGACGCGATCTTCACCGCGATCACCGCGGCGAACGCGGCCGTCCGCTCGTGGAGCGCTCGCGGAGGTGTCGCCGGGACGACGATCGCCGGTGTCGCCCTCGTGAGTCTGTCGACGCAGATCGATCTGCACTGGATGGCCTTCAACATCGGCGACTCCCGCGTGTACCTGCGCGACGAGCGCGGGCTGCGTCAGGTGACCGTCGACCACTCGGCCGTGCAGGAACTCGTCGACGACGGCTCCATCACCCGCCTGCAGGCGGCGACCCACCCCGACCGCAACGTCGTCACGCGTGCCGTCGGCGTCGAGGACGATGCGGATCCCGACGTCTGGCTCATCCCCGTGACGGGCCGCCAGACCTTCGTGATCTGTTCCGATGGTCTCACCCGCGACGTGTCGGAGGCGGAGATCCTTGCGGAACTCGACACCGACGTGGCGGCAGCGGCCGGCGCGCTCGTCGAACGCGCCATCCGACAGGGATCGCGAGACAACGTGACGGTCGTCGTCGTCGACGCCACGAGCACGGAGACCGGACCGGAGCGCCCCGGATATCACGACCTCCGGCCGCTCGGAGTGCTCGAAGAGACCCTTCCGCGAACATGAGACCCGAGAACGCCATGACCGTCTTCCGCTACCGCCCCACGCTCACTCCGGAGTGGCTCGTCGTCGCCGCGCCCGGGTGCATGCTCTCCGTTCGACTCGATCTCTCGAGTCCGCGCATCGAGCAGCTGGTCTCGCTCACTCGCGGCGGCTCGACCGTGCAGGGTCTCCTCGACGCCCTCACGTCCGGCGGGCTCGCGAACACGCCGTCGTTCGTGCTCGCGTTCTGGCTGCCCGGACGGCTGACCGCCGACGGGGTCGGCGTGGTGGCCCGCGGTGAGGGTCGCGCCGTCGTGGAGACGACCGGGGGAGACGTCGCGGTGGAGGCCGGCGGATTCGCGAGCTGGACCGAGCGTCACGTCGACGCGGCGACGGGTGTCGTCTTCGAGCTGGGCGACGCCGGTGGCGACGTCATCGACCTCGAGATCGACGGCGGCTCGGTGTGGGCATCGCGCGTCTCGGTCGTCGACGGTGCCGCCGATGCGGCGAGTCCTGCGGCGGCGAGCCCTGAGGTGGCGAGCCCTGTGGTGGCGAGCCCCGACACGACGAGCGCTGACTCGAGCATGCCCGAGCCCGACTCGGCTGATGCGACGGTCGTCGAGGACATCGACGACGATCCGATCGAGGGGCACACGATCGCGCGTCCCTCGCGAGCCGTGCGCGCGGCGCGCGAGGCGGCCATCGCCGATGCGGTCGCTCCACCGGCGCCTCCTCTCCCTCCGGCCCCCCCGCTGCCGTCGGTCGCGCCCGCTCCGGGTGTTCCCGGCGCGGCTGTGCCCGTCGACACGCTCGGTGATCACGACGGCCTCACGGTGCTGGCGGAGGACCTGCGCGCCGCTCGACAGTCCGGTCACCTGCCCGCCGCCGCACCGACACAGTCGTTCGCGGTGCAGTGCTACGAGCTGGAGCTGCCGTCGGGCGCACGTCAGCGTCTCGACGCACCCGTCCTCCTCGGGCGCGCGCCGAGCGTGGCCGGTGTGCCGGCCTCCGCCCTTCCCCACCTGGTCACGCTCGCGGGCGACGACATCTCGCGCAACCATGTGCGTGTCGCCGTCGAGGGAGGCACCGTCGTCGTGACGGATCTCCACTCCTCCAACGGGACGCTGGTCGTGATCCCTGGTCGGGCCCCCGAGAAGCTCCGCGGCGGTGAACCCACTCCCGTGATCGGCGGCTCACTCATCGATCTCGGTGGCGGGGTGACCGTCCGCGTCTGGGAGTGCTGACCGTGCGGCGCGCGCCCACGAGTCCCCCCGAGATCCCCGGGCTGACGTTCCTGCGACCCCTCGGGTCTGGAGGGTTCAGCGACGTCTACCTGTACCAGCAGGAGCTGCCCCGTCGTGAGGTGGCGGTCAAGGTGCTCGCGGCCGAGACGGTCGACGATCAGGCCAGGGCGGCGTTCGTCGGCGAGGCGAACCTCATGGCGCAGCTCTCGGCGCACCCGTACATCGTGACCATCTACGGCGCCTCGGTCGCAGCGGACGGCCGACCGTATTTCATGATGGAGTACTGCGCGGGGCCGAGCCTCGCCGATCAGTACAAGGACCATCGCTTCACCGTCGCCGACGCCCTGCGGACGGGCGTCCGACTCTCGAGCGCCGTCGCGACGGCCCACTCCGCCGGCATCCTGCATCGTGACATCAAGCCGGCCAACGTGCTCACCAACGCTTACGGGTGGCCTGCCCTCACCGACTTCGGAATCTCGGCGGCGCTCGAACCGGATCACGCTCACGCCGGCCTGACCTCTGCGGGCGACACCCCCGTCGGGGAGGCCGATGGAGGGACGAGCCCCACGATCGGCATGTCGATCCCGTGGTCACCGCCGGAGATGTTCGCGGATCACCCGCAGACGGATGTGCGGAGCGACGTCTTCTCGCTGGCCGCGACGATCTACACCCTGCTCGCCGGCCACACCCCGTTCGAGGTGCGCGGGAAGCCGAACGGGATGATCGACCTCATCGGCCGCATCGAACGCGGGGCGATGACGCCGCTCGAGAACGACAGGCCGGACGTCCCCCGTTCGCTCCTGCTCGTTCTCGCTCGCGGCATGGCCGTCGACAAGGAGTCGCGGTACGACTCGGTCCTCGAGTTCGCCCGCGCGCTGCAGAGGGTCGAGCTGGAGCTCTCCTTCAGCCCTACGACGATCGACGTCCCGAATCTCGCGGTGCCGGCCGCCGGTCGTCCGGACGCCGGAGACCCCGATGCCACGCGGCTGCGTGACATCCGCACCGTCGACGCCCAGGGCGCCGCTAGGGCCCAAGGCACCGTCGACGCCCAGGGCGCCGCCGGTGCCCGCCCGCCCGCGCCCAGTGCAGCGCCCGACGGCGGCGACGACGGCGCGACGGTGGTCCGTGGCGTGCGTTCGTCAGCTCCCGTGGCTCCCGCTCCGGCGGGTCAGGCGGCCCGCCCTGTGGACGACGCGACCGTCAGGGGCGTCCGCCGATCGACGGTCCGTGCGCGGCGCCGGTGGGTCCCCGCTCTCGTGATCGGTGTCGTCGTGCTCCTCGTGGGGGGTGCGGTCACGGCGGGAATCCTCCTCGGCGGGGATGAACGCGAACCCGTCGCGAGCCCCAGCTCGGGCGGGGACGACCCTCTCGACGTCGAGGGGGTCCCCGCGCCGGAGGAGGGTGACATCGCGATCGGCGGCGGTGGATCGTCCGTCACCTTCACCTGGACCAACCCGGACGCGCGCGAGGGCGACCGCTACATCTGGCAGCGGACGGACGGCGTCGCGGGCGACAAGACCCCGTCGAGCGAGGCCTCCGCGACGATCGACGGCATCACCCCTGGCGACGAGGTGTGCGTGTCCGTCTGGATCGTGCGCTCCGGTCGTCAGTCACCCGAACCCCTGGAGATGTGCACATCGTGACGAATCCCCGTATCGAGTTCTGCGGCGAGTGGTACGACGTCGCCGACGACGAGCCCTTCTACATCGGCCGGGACGCCGACCTCGTGATCGACGAGAATCCGTTCCTCCATCGGAGATTCCTCGCCGTCTCGCGCGAGAACGGCCTGTGGTGGCTCGCGAACGTCGGGACGCTGCTGTCTGCGACCGTCTCGGACGACTCCGGTCAGGTCCAGGCGTGGCTCGCCCCGAACGCCCGTCTCCCGATCGTCTTCCCGACGCTCAACGTCCTCTTCAGTGCCGGGTCGACGACGTACGACTTCGCCATCCACTCCGGGTCGGAGTATTTCGCCACATCGCAGCTGACGTCGGCGTCGACGGGGGAGACGACGGTCGGCCCCATCCACCTGACGACGAGCCAGCGGTTGCTCGTCGTGGCGCTCGCCGAGGACATTCTGAAGCAGAACTCCCCCGGTCGGGGAGAGATTCCGGCGTCGGCGGACGCGGCGGCCCGCCTGGGCTGGACGCAGACGGCGTTCAACCGCAAGCTCGACAACGTGTGCGACAAGCTCGACCGGCACGGCGTGCAGGGTCTCCGGGGCGGGCGCGGCAAGCTCGCGACGAACAGGCGCGCACGACTCGTCGAGTACGCCGTCTCCACGCGTCTGGTGGATGCCGACGACCTCATCCTCCTGGAGCGCAACGCGGCGGAGGTGGAGGCTGCGGCATCCGCTGGCGCCGAGCCCGACGAGAGTGCTGAGACGACGGGGTCGATCACGCCATCGTGAGCATGCGTCACGCCTGAATTGGGGGTGAGGCGGACGCCGTCCGACCAGTGGCCGGGACGGCGTGCGTGTTAGCGTCGACGAGGGGTCGCTCTTCGCCGTCGGGCGTCACCCGTGACACGGATGATTAGAGAACCGCCGAGGGGATGTGACGGATGGGGATAGCGACATGGCTGCGCGGCCGCAAGGTGACCGCGTCCGTCGTCGCCGTTTCGGTGCTCGTGGCCGTGCCGGTCTCGTTCGCCATCCTCCACGACGGCTTCCCTGTCACCGACGTCACGCTCGATGCCAAGGACGTCTGGGTCACGAACGGCTCAGAGCTCCTGGCCGGTCGCCTCAACCGGCAGATCGAGGAGCTCGACGCCGCGGTTCAGACCGTCTCGAACGAGATCGACATCCTGCAGGACGGCGAGACGGTCGTTCTCCACGACCTCACCGGTTCCACGATCGAGATGATCGATCCGTCGTTCACGACGCTCGTCGAGCAGACCGACATCCCCGCGGGTTCGTCCGTCGCTCTCGGGGCCACGACCCTCGCCGTGCTGTCCGCCGACGGCGAGCTCTGGACGACCGACGTCGGATCGGGTCTCGAACTCAGCACCGTCGACGTCGAGCCCACGCTCGAGCTCGGCGCCGGCGCCCAGGTGGCCGTGTCCTCGAGCGGAACCGTCTTCGCCCTCTCGACGGAGGAACGCGAGCTGCACACGCTCCCGGCGGACGGCTCCGAGTCATCGACGCAGCAGATGCCGGCCCTCGAGGATGTGGAGATCGCCGCGGCGGGGGAGGAACCCGTCGTCTTCGATCGCACCGGCAATCGGATCGTCCGAGGCGACGGCTCGACGGTCGACCTGCCGGAGCAGGGCCTCGTCCTGCAGCAGTCGAGCCCCTCGGACGACGTGGCCCTCGTCGCCACGGGCGATGCGCTCATGGCGGTCCCGCTCGCGGGTGGTGATGATCCCTCCGTCGTCTCCGCGAAGGTCGGCAGGGCGTCGACCGAGCCAGACGATGTGGCCGCTCCCGTCAACCTCGCGGGCTGCTGGCACGGAGCGTGGTCGTCGTCGAGCCGCTACATGGCCGTCTGCGGCGACGACGTGGATCGTCAGGACGTCGAACCGACCGCGGACGGATCGCCCCTGATGTTCCGCGTTAACCGGCAGATCATCGCCCTCAACAACCTCTTCACCGGTGACATCTGGCTCGTCGACGCGAACATGCGCCTCGTCCAGAACTGGGAAGAGGTGACTCCTCCGGAGGAGGAGGAGGGCGAGGAGGGCGACGAGAAGGCGTCGCGGCAGTCCTTCGAGGACACGATCGCGGAGCGCACCGAGGTGAACCGCCCGCCGATCGCGCGCGACGACGAGATGGGCGTGCGGCCGGGCCGATCGACCGTCCTCCCGGTGCTCGACAACGACACCGATCCGGACGGCGATGTCCTCACCGTGATCAGCGACACCGGGATCGGCGAGAAGGACGGCGTCCTCGAGTACGTCGACGGTGGGCGCGCCCTCCAGTTCACCCCGGCGGAGAACAAGACCTCCGGCACGATCTCGCTCCGGTACACCGTGTCGGACGGGCGATCGGGCGGTGTCTCGACCGCGTCGCTGTCGATCCGTGTCGTGCCGTACGAGATCAACGAGCCGCCGGCCGAACAGCGGGTAGGCGCGACGTCCGTCGAGTCCGGCCAGACCGTGTCATACAACGCCCTCACCGATTGGCGGGATCCCGACGGCGACGACATCTACCTCAAGAGCGCGGCCTCGAAGGCGGGGGATCGCGTGCGGTTCTCGCCCGACGGCTTCGTCACCGTGACGCACTCCTCCGGGCAACTCGGAGTCCGCGACATCGTCTTCGTCGTCTCAGACGGCACGACCGACTCGACCGGAAGCTTCGCCCTCGATGCGAAGCCGGCCGGTTCGATGAACCCCGTCGGGACGCCCGATTTCGCCGATACGTTCGTCGGCCAGGCCGTCGAGCTCGACGTGCTCGACAACGACGTGTCACCGTCGGGCGAACCGCTCGCGCTCGTCGGCGCCGAGGCTCTCACCGCCGGGGTCGGAATCACCCCGAACACCGACACGGGAACTCTCTCCGTCTCGGCCGGAGCCCCCAACTCCTACTACATCAAGTACACGCTCTCGGCCGGATCGAAGACGAGCGTCGGCCTCGCGCGCGTCGACGTGTCGCAGATCCCGGAGGAGGTCGGTGCGCCGATCGCGGTCCGCGACACGCTGTACCTGCGTCCGAACGAGCCCACGAGCCTCGCGGTGCTGAACAACGACGTGTCGCCGTCCGGTTCGGTGCTCGCCGTCCGATCCGTCGAGGCCTCGGACGACGCATCCTCGCTCTCGATCGAGTTGCTCGGTCAGTCGGTGGTGCGCGTGACGGCGAACGAGGCGATCGATCAGCAGCTGCAGTTCTCCTACACGCTCTCCGACGGGCTCCACGACGCGACGACGACCGTCACCGTCGTCCCCGTCGCTCCGCTCACGAAGCATCAGGCGCCCATCCTCGAGGACGACTTCGTCAAGGTGAGGGCCGGAGACATCGCGAGCGTTCCCGTGCTCGACAACGACCTCCACCCCGACAACGCCGTGATGACGGTCGACCAGGAGCTCACGAAGGCCGCAGAGCAGGGTCTCTCGTTCGTCACGGGCGACCGCGTCCGTTATCAGGCCCCGTCGGAACCCGGTGTGTACACCGCGACCTACCAGGTGACCGACGAGTTCCAGCAGAAGGCGGTCGCGAACGTCGTCTTCACGGTGGTGCCGGCGGATCCCGACAACAACCTCGCGCCCACGGCCCCCACCCTCACGGCCCGCGTCTTCGCCGGCGCGGACGTCGAGGTGAACGTGCCGCTCGACGGCCTCGACGGCGATGGCGACTCCGTCGTCTTCGACGGTGTGACGGGGGCGCAGAGCCTCGGCCTCGTGCGCAGCCAGACCTCCGACTCGTTCGTCTACGAGGCGAACCCGACCCAGTACGGGACGGACACGTTCCCCTACCGTGTGAAGGACGTCTACGGCGCGACCGCGATCGGCACGATCAAGATCGCGGTCATCGAGCGGTCGACGCAGGACATGTCGCCCATCGCGGTCGACGACCGCATCGAGGTCCGCCCCGGTCGCGTCGTGAGCGTGCCGGTGCTCGCGAACGACTCGGACCCGAACGCCTACACGATCGAGCTCACGGACGAGCTGGGCGACGTGCCCTCGAACGTGACGGCGGAGGTCGACGGCGGCACTGTCGAGATCGAGGCTCCGGACGAGGAGACCAACTTCGCGATCCGCTACACGATCTCGAACGGGCACGGAGGCACGGACAACGCCTACGTGCAGGTGCGAGTGACCGAGCAGGCGCGCATCCAGCCGCCGGGTGTGGAGGACCACGTCGTCGAAGCCGACGAGGTCGTCGCGAAGCGCACGGTCGACATCGACCTGCGCGAGGGCGCGTCGAACCCGGGTGGACGCGCCGCCGATCTGGTCCCGACGGTCGAAGGCCCGAACGCCGGTGCCGTCGAGCTCCTCGAGGACGGCACGGCCAGGGTGACCCTGGGCGACACCCGCACGGCCATCACGTACCGCCTGACCAACGACGTCGACGACCTCAGCTCAGCGGCCTTCATCGTCGTGCCCCCGTTCTCCGACGGCCTCCCACCCCGACTCATCGAGGACGAGCGCATCGTCGAGAAGAACCAGACGAAGACGTGGAAGCTCAGCGAGATCGCCGAGTCGCCGACGGGCAAGGACATCGCGCTCACGAAGGCCGACAAGGTCACGAGTACGCGCAGCGACGGAACGCCGAACTTCGTCAACGACCAGACCGTGACCTTCACGCCGGCGAAGGACTATCGCGGACCCGCCTCGCTGAGCTTCGAGGTGAGCGACGGCACAGCTCTCGGTGTCGTGCTCCTCACGATGCCGATCACGGTCGGCGACCCGGAGATGAAGGACGAACCCCCGACCTTCACGAACCCCACCCTCTCGATCGAAGCCGACGGGACACCGTTCCCCATCGACCTGCGCGAATCGGCGGCGCACCCCAACGCCGAGGTGCTGCGTTCGATCTCGTTCGGGTCCCTCGGCCAGCCCACCGGAGGGATCCAGGCGAGCCTGAGCGGGTCGGAGCTCACCGCGAGCGCGCCCCTCGGCGTGCAGCCCGGAACGTCCACGACGATCCCCGTCACGCTGACCTACCGTGATTTCGAGGTGACGGGTCAGATCAACATCCGCGTCGTCGCGTCGTCGAGACCGCTCCCGCAGGCCTACGACGATTCGGCGGCGGACGCCCGGAAGAACAGCACGGTGACCATCCCGGCGACGGCCAACGACTTCAACCCGTTCCCCGACCAGGACCTCACCATCACAGACGTGGCCGTCGAGACGGGCGATGCCAGGGCCTCGATCAGCGGCGGGAACGTCGTCATCGCGACGGGCGCACCGAAGAGCCAGGACATCAGCGTCCTGTACACGATCCAGGATGCGACGAAGGATCCGTCTCGGACGTCGCAGGGCCGCGCGACGGTCACCGTGACGGACGTGCCGGACGCGCCTCCGGCCCCCGCCCTCACGGCGAGCGACCGCAACATCGCCGTCACGGTGAGCCCGACACCGGCGAACAACGGCTCGGAGGTCACCGGCTACACGGTGACCCGCAACGACGGCACGGTCAAGACGGACTGCTCGCCCGGCGTCCCGTGCAACTTCGCCGGCACGAACGGAACGACCTACAGCTTCACCGTGACGGCGACGAACGGGGTGGGCACGAGCGAGCCCTCGCCGGCGAACAGCGAGGTCTCCTACGGCAAGCCCGGTGCGCCCACCAACGCAGCGATCAACAAGACCAACCAGTACGCGCCGAGCACGTTCCGCCTCTCGTGGGCGGCTCCAGCCGACAACGGCGGCCGTATCGACCGCTACGAGTACCAGTTCGACAGCCAGCCCGTGCAGTCGACGACGGCGACGACGGCGACCTCCCCACGGGCCGACGCCGGCGAGCACTCCTTCTACGTCCGCGCCTGCGGACCGGGTGGGTGCAGCGACTGGAGCAACCGACCGAGCCAGACCATCGAGAACGAGCCGCCGCCGCCCGCGAAGATCGTCCTCTCCGAGGGTGACGGGTACAGCGGTGGAGGAACGGGCAAGCACTACCGCCTGGTCGTCACGGGATTCCCGGCCAACAGCAGCTTCGTCGTCGAGTGCTACGCGAGCGCCGGCAAGGTGATCACATCCCAGCGGGACATCAACGGCAACGTCTACCGGACCGACGGCGGTGGCGGGTGGACCGGACAGACCGGTTGCTACGACGGATTCAAGGGCGACCACTGGGTCATCATCACGATCGGCAGCGTCAGTGCCGAATCGAACAGAGTGAATTGGGGAGCTTGACAACAATGACCGTCACGACCGAACAGGCCACCTGGTTCCACGACGCCTTCGAGAGCCTCGTCGACAACGTCGACAAGGCGATCCTGGGGAAGAAGAACGTGATCAGGCTCGTCGTCGCCGCGATGCTGAGCGAGGGGCACGTGCTGCTCGAGGACTACCCGGGCACGGGCAAGACCGTGCTCGCCAAGGCCCTCGCGAACACCCTCGACGGCACGCACTCGCGCATCCAGTTCACGCCGGACCTCCTGCCCTCCGACGTGACGGGCGTCACGGTCTACAACCAGGAGTCGCGGACGTTCGAGTTCCACAAGGGCCCGATCTTCGCCCAGATCGTGCTCGCCGACGAGATCAACCGCGCGTCGCCCAAGACGCAGTCGGCCCTCCTCGAGGTCATGGAGGAGGCTCTCGTCACGGTCGACGGCGCGCCGCATCCCGTCGGCAGCCCGTTCATGGTGATCGCGACGCAGAACCCGGTCGAACAGGCCGGAACGTACAAGCTGCCCGAAGCCCAGCTCGACCGCTTCCTCGTGAAGACCTCGCTCGGATACCCCGACCGGGAGACGAGCGTCGACCTCCTGCTCGACGCCGCCAACCGCGCCAGGGCCTCACGCGTGTCGCCCATCATCGGACCGGAGTCGGTGACGGCCATGATCCAGCTGGCATCCGAGGTGCACGTCGAGCGCGCGGTCATGGAGTACATCGCCGATCTGCTCCAGGGCACGCGTGACGACGAGCATGCCGCCCTCGGCGTGAGCATGCGCGGCGGACTCGCCCTCGCGCGGATCGCCAAGACCTGGGCCCTGTCGCAGGGGCGCGTCTACGTGACCCCCGACGACATCCGCGACCTCGCCTCGCACGTGCTCGCCCACCGCATCATCGTCGACGCCGAGGCGGAGTTCGCCGGCACGACGGCGCAGGAGATCGTCGATCGCGTCCTCTCGCGGGTGACGCCGCCGGCCGCCCGGGCTGCGTAGCGATGGAGTGCACCGGACGATGACGAACGCGGCGACCGAGCTGTTCGGAACGGACGCGAAGCCCACCCGGCTCGCGTCCGTCCGGCGTGCCCTCGCGACGGCCGCTCGACCGGTCGCGTCCGCCGCGACCCCCGTCGTCCGTGTCGTGACCACGACGGGGTGGCTCGTCCTCGTCGCTGCCGTGGTGTTCCTCGTCGTCGGACTGCTGTTCTCCTGGTCGGAGTTCCTCGCGATCGCCTTCGCCGCGATCGGTGCTCTCGCCGTGGCTCTGATTTCGGTCCTCGGCCGGACGAGTTTCCGCGTCGACGTCACGCTCAGTCCCACCCGCGTCGTCGTGGGGGAGCGTGCGATCGGTCGCGTCGAGATCACGAACGTCGGAACGAGACGGACCTCCGCCACCCGACTGGAGCTGCCGGTGGGCGAGGGGCTCGCCGTCTTCGCGATCCCCGGGCTGTCGCCCGACGCCGCCACCGACGAGCTCTTCGCGGTCCCCACCCACCGACGTGCCGTGATCGACGCCGGTCCTGCCGTCACGGTGCGAGGGGACCAGGTCGGCCTCTTCCGTCGTACCGTGCGCTGGACGGACCCCATCGAGCTCTTCGTCCATCCCGTGACCACGCGACTGCAGCCGAGCGCCGCCGGACTCGTCCGCGACCTCGAGGGCCAGACGACGCAGAAGATCACCAACAGCGACATCGCCTTCCACGCCTTGCGCGAGTACGTCGTGGGCGACGACGTCCGGCACGTGCACTGGAGGAGCTCGGCGCGCACGGGCCAGCTCATGGTGCGCCAGTTCGAGGAGACGCGGCGGTCGCAGCTCACGATCCTGCACACGTCGGACGAGCGGTACTTCGCCTCGGCCGACGAGTTCGAGCTCGCCGTCTCGGTGACGGCGTCGGTCGCCACCCAGGTCATCCGTGAGGCGACGGCGATCGACGTCGTGACCGAGGACCGTCGACTGCGCACCCACACGGCCGGGGCCCTCCTCGACGACTCGTGTCGCATCGAGGTCCTGCGGGACGGCGCGGGGACCCCGCGCGACTTCGCCCGTGACGCCACCGCGATGCTCCCCGTGCCGAGTGTCGCCGTCATCGTCGCGGGCAGCCGCATGACGGCGACGGACTTCCGGGCGATCGAGAAGTTCTTCCCCTCGGAGACCCGTGTGATCGCCTTGCGCGTCGCCGCCGGCGAGAACCCGCAGGTGAAGATCGCCGGCGGTCTGCAGATCTTCACCGTCGGAACCCTCCGAGACCTGCCGAGAGTCCTGGCGAGGGCCTCGTGAGCGGGATCGAGGACACGTCGACGCAGGCGAACGCCGGGGTCGGGACGCGACGGGCGCGGCGGGCGGGGGCCGGGAGACCGCGGGCGGTCGGGCGCGGTGCGCGAGGCGCGGGCGGGTGGCGTCCACCCACCGCCGGGCTCGCGGGCAGCGCCGACAGGCGTTCCCTGATCGACCTCGGCGCGGTCTCCCTGCTCCTCGTGATCGCCCTCCTCGGTTTCGCCCCTGTCCTCGCGGGCGGATGGTTCGTCGTGGCCGGCGTGCTCGGCCTCCTCGTCGGCGTCGCATCCGGCTGGCTCTCGCGCGTCCTCGGCCTGTCGGCGATCCTCACAGCGCTCCTCGCGATCGTCCTCTACTTCCTCGTCGGAACACCGGCGGCCATCCCCGGGCAGTCGATCCTCGGTGTCCTCCCGACGCTCGGCTCGTTGCGCGGGCTCGCCATCGGGGCGGTGTTCGGCTGGGCCGACGTCCTCACCCTCGGCGCTCCGGCCGCTGCTCCCGACTACCTCCTCGTGCTGCCGTACGTCAGTGCCTGGCTCACGGGCCTCGTGACCGCCGTCCTCGCCCTCCGCTGGCTCCCGCGCGGCACCCGTTCACTCGGACGCGTCTCCGTGCTGCTCATCGCGCCGGCCGTGCTCTACGCCGCCACGGTCGTCATCGGCACGGACGAGCCGTTCTGGGCCGTCGTCCGCGGAACCGCGTTCGCCGTCGTCGCCCTCGTCTGGCTCGGGTGGCGCAATCCCTTCGGTCGCAACGCGAGCCTGCAGGACCGGGGGACCCTCGCACGTCGGAAACTCGTGGGCACCGCCGTGGTGGTCGCGGCCGGCGTCGCCGCCTCCACCCTCGGGGGCGCCGTGACGTCGCCGACGGTCGACGAGGCGCGGTTCGTGCTCCGCGACGTCGTGCAACCGCCCTTCGACCCGGTGGACTATCCCAGCCCGCTCGCCGGCTTCCGCAACTACACGGCGGACCTCGACGAGACGATCCTCTTCACCGTCGACGGCCTCGTCCCGGGCGACCAGGTGCGCCTCGCCACGATGGACCTGTACACGGGGCGCCTGTGGGACGTCGCCGGAGCGGATGTGGCCACGAACGGGTCCGGCTCCTTCCGACTCGTCGGCGGCACGTTCCCCGAGCCCGAGCTCTTCACGGAGGCGGACACGCGATCCCTCCAGGTGACCGTCGGAGGCTACTCGGGTGTGTGGATCCCCGGGGTCGGTGCTCCGTCGAGCATCACGCTCGAGGGTGCCGACACCGAGCGCGCCGAGAGCGTGCGCTTCAACGCATCGACCTCCACGACCGTCCTCATGTCGGGATTGTCGGAGGGGGACGAGTACGCGCTCACGAGCGAGACGCAAGTGGTGCCGTCGGACGACGCCCTCGCGAGCGTCGAGCCGGCCGCCGTCTCGATGCCGCCGGTCACCGACGTCCCCGAGGTGGTCGCGTCGAAGATGGCCGAGTACATCGGCAACGCGGCCACGCCGATCGAGCAGATGCGCGCCCTCGAGACCGCCCTGCACACGAAGGGCTTCCTGAGCCACGGACTCGCTTCCGACAGCGTGCCGTCGCGCGCCGGACACGGCGCCGACCGCATCGAAGAGCTCTTCACACGCAATCAGATGATCGGCGACCAGGAGCAGTTCGCCGCCGCCATGGCGCTCATGGTCCGCGAGCTCGGCTACCCGGCTCGCGTCGTGATGGGCTTCGCTCCGGAGAACGTCGTCGACGGCCAACCGACCGAGGTCCTGGGCGGTGACGTGACGGCGTGGGTCGAGGTCCCCTTCGAAGGTGTCGGATGGATCCCGTTCTACCCCACGCCGGACGAGACCGAGATCCCGCAGGATCAGAACCCGAAGCCCCAGACGGAGCCGCAGCCCCAGGTCCGTCAGCCTCCGCGCGTGGAGAAGAAGCAGGAGGACCTGCTGACGTCCGTCGACACCGAGGACGGCGACGAGGACGACAAGGACGAGGCGTTCGTGCTGCCGGCCTGGGTCGTGTGGACGGCCATCGGCGTCGCGTCCCCGTTCCTCCTCCTCGGACTCTGGATGCTCGTGATCGCGCTCGTGAAGAGTGCGAGACGGCGCCGTCGTCGTCGAGCGCCGACGGGTCACGAACGCGCCGTGGGTGCGTGGGAGGAACTCGTCGACGGCCACGCCGAACTCGGTTTCGCCGTCCCGGTCAACCAGACGCGGGCGGCCACGGCCTCGAGCTTCGCCGCCCAGCGTGCACGCGCCGGAGCGAAGAGGAGATCGTCCGCCGTCGAGGCGCCGGCGGCCGACCCCTCCGTCTCCGCCGCTCTCCGTGGTCTCGCGGCCCGTTCGGATGAGGCCGTCTTCGCCGGCGGCGATCCGTCCACAGAAGCGGTCGACGCGCTGTGGTCGGGGACGCGGAGCGAGGTGCTCGGGGCGACGCGCGGCGTAGGCTGGTGGAGGCGGCTGCGCAGTCGCCTCCGCGTCCACCGCTCGGGTACCGCCCGCTCGCATCGCGCGGACGCCGACCGATCACGACGACGGAAGGGGGCGACGAGCCGTGTCGCAACCGGACGCCCCTGAGCACTGGAACGGTGTTCCCATCCCGCCGCGCCCGCCCCTCCCCGGCGTGCCGGCGGCTCCTCCCGTCCCATCGCTCCCGCCCCTCGCGGCGGGACCAGCCGCGGCGGGACCAGCCGCGGCAGAGACGAACGCCGCCGTCGACTCATCCGCTCGCAACCAGCCCGCTCCTGGCCCGGCGACGGGTTCTGCTCCGCGTCCCGGCTTCATCGGGCTTCCCCCGGGCATGGGCGGGTCGGGCCAGCGCGCCCACGAATCATCCGCCGCCGCTCCCGCCGCCCCTCCACCCGCCCATGCAGACACAGACACGCACACAGACATGGACGCCCCTGCCGCGTCCTCTGAGCCTGCGGCACCTGTCGCACCTGCGGCACCCGTCCCACCTGCGGCACCCGTGATTCCTCCCGCATCCACGACTCCTCCGACGGTGGGGTCGTCCGCTCCGCCGTGGCCGGATGCGCCCTCGCTCGACACCGTGCGTCCGCCGATCGGCGGCGCCTCCGCTCCCCACCCGCCGGCCGACGTCCCGGTCACGGCTCCCACCACGATCGAGAGTCCTGTCCTCCACTTCCCCGACGGGTCGAGTGCGGTGATCGGGCGGGGAGTGCTGCTCGGCCGTGATCCGGTGACGCAGAGCGAACACCCCGCAGCCGTTCTCGTGCGCGTGCACGATGTCGCGAGGAGCGTCTCGAAGACGCACGCCCTCGTGACGTGGGAGCGGGGACACGTGTGGGTCTCCGATCTGCACTCGACGAACGGCACAGCGATCGTGGACGACGACGGCTTCGAGACGGCCTGCTCTCCGGAGGTCCCGACACCGGTGCCGAGCGGACACAGCCTCCTGCTCGGTGCCCTCCGCGTCGTCGTCCAACGCACCGGTCGGTGACCCTGACGGGTCCTCACCACGTGAGCCGATCGACCCCCCTTCCGTGGACTGCCGAGGGTCATGCCTCCCCACGTAGGCTGAGGAGTCAGGCTCGTGATCGAAAGGGTTCGAAAGTGTCGTCGCCGGGTTTCCGCTACAGTCTCGAGACTCCGGCCCCGTCGTGGTTGTACCTCGTCGGCGCCGAGACGGTCGTCGGCATGTTGACGCCCGTCGATCAGCCGGTCGTCGACGCCGTGTGGCGCGTCGTCTCCCGACCGGACACCCGCTTCGACGACGTCATCTCCGTCATCCCGGAGACGCTCGCCGACGGCCGACTCCTCTCGTTCGTCGCTCTCGCGGTGCGTCCGGACACGCAGGACACGGCGACGGTGTCCGCTCTGGTGCACGGCGACGGGATGCTCGACGTCGACGTCGTGGGAGGCTCCGCGCGAATCGCGCCGCCGGCCGACAGGGCGTGGGCGCGGTCGGAGCTCTCCGGGGTGATCGCCGTCAGTAGCATCACGCGCGGCGGCGCGGGCATCGGCGCATCCGTCGAGTTCCCCGTGGCCGGGGGGATCATCGTCGCGGATCGCATCGCCTGGGGTGCGCGGCGGATGCTCCCAGAGCAGCACGGCGTCGATCCCGACCGACTCGTGCGTGCGGCGGACCTCACGGGAGAGGTCGACAGGACGGTGCGGAGGGACGATCTCCCGACCGCGTCGGCGTCGGCGTCTGCGGCCGTGTCGGATCCCGCGACGTCACCACCCGGGTCAGGGGATCCGGCTGATGCGCCGGTCGGGCCGATCGCGACAGGATCGGTGCCCGTCGCCGCCGACGACATCCCGGACTCCATCCTGCATGACGGCCGAACCGTTCTGCGTTCGTCCCTCCGCACCGGTCAGGTGCGGTCGGCTGACGGGGTGGACCCGGGGACCCCCGACTCGGCGCCTCCCGCACCGCGGAGGCCGCCGACTTTCGCCTTCCGCGTCCGCGACGGCCAGCCGTACCCCCTCGACGTCGTGCACTACGTGGGACGCAATCCGAAGCAGCCCCGCATCCCCCTCAACGAGCCGGTGAGGCTCTTCTCCGTCGCCTCCCCGACCAAACTCGTGTCGTCGACGCACCTCGAGCTGCGGCAGCAGGGCGACTCCGTCGTCGTGACGGATCTGCGTTCGACGAACGGCACGTCCGTCATCCTCCCCGGCCGAGATTGGCAACGGCTGCGCGGTGGACAGGGCATCGCGGTGATCCCCGGGACCTTCGTCGACATCGGTGACGGAGTCGTCCTCGAGATCCTGCCACCGAGCTTGTCCGAGCAAGGCTCACGATAGAGGGGGCAACGGCGTCGAATCCGCCTAGGATTGTGCTCATTCGCGCGGCCGTCCAGCGGTGTCGTCGTCGGCGCGACAACCCGTGATCGGAGGTGACCCCGCATGAACTCCCGGCTGCCCTCCGCGCCGCCTGTTCTGCCCGGATTCACCTTCTCGGCCATCCTCGGTTCCGGCGGGTTCGCCGACGTGTTCCTCTACGAGCAGGATGCTCCGAGGCGACAGGTCGCCGTGAAGGTGATGCTGAGCGGATACGCCGACAAGGCCGCCAGGGACGTCTTCCGTGCGGAGGCCGACCTCATGGCGCAGCTCAGCACGCACCCGGCCATCCTGACGGTCCACCAGTCCGGCGTCTCGGCCGACGGTCGTCCGTACCTCGTGATGGAGATGTGCCCGACGAGCGTCGGAGACCGATATCGGGACCACCCGCTGAGCGTCGCCGACGTGCTCCGGATCGGCATCAAGATCGCCGGTGCCGCGGAGTCCGCCCACCGCGCCGGCGTGCTCCACCGTGACATCAAGCCGTCGAACATCCTGCAGACGGTGTACGGGAACCCGGTGTTGAGCGACTTCGGGATCGCAGCCGTCATCGGGACGGTCGCGCCCGACAGCAACGTCGGGCTCTCCGTCCCGTGGTCGGCGCCCGAGATCGTCTCCGGCGTCTCGACGGGTGGCATCTCGTCGGAGGTCTGGTCTCTCGGTGCGACGGTGTACTCGCTCCTCGCGGGACGGAGCCCGTTCGAACAGCCGGGCGGTGAGAATTCTCCGGCCGACCTCATGACCCGGATCGCTCGAGCCAAACTCCCCCCGCTCGGGCGCCCCGACGTGCCGGAACGACTCCATGACGTGCTGCGACGGGCGATGTCCCGACGTCCGGAGGCCCGGCAGTCGAGCGCCCTCGAATTCGCGAGGGAACTCCAGATGGTGGAGGCGGAGCTCGGCATCGCGCAGACGCACCCCGACATCGCGATCGACGGCTGGGCGCGAGCCGCCGTCTCCGATCCGGCGGATCGCACCCGCGCGAACGCCATCCGACAGGTGGACCCGGGGCGTCGTCCCCGCAAGACGAGGACGAGTCCCTCGGACGTCGCACCGGTCGAAGACGCGCGGACCGTGGTGCGCGAGTCGCTCGGATCCCGTGGTCGGTCGACCACAGGGGTGCGGGACGATCAGCGCAGAGGGTCGCGTCGTCGCACGGCCGTGATCGCCGTGTCGGCTGCCGTCGTGGTGCTCGCGGCCGCCGTCGCGACCGTCGTGCTCACCGGAGACCGCGGGGACGGGACCATCCCCGTCGTCAGCGACATCGCCGCCACCGTGGAGGACGGCACCGCCGTCTTCTCGTGGACCTCGGCTGACACCGTCGACGGTGACAACTTCGTCATCATGAGTTCCGACGGCAACGAGAGCACCCAGCGCACCTCCGAGTACCGCATCGACGGGACTCCGGGCGACTCCGTGTGCATCACGGTGGCCGTGCGCCGTTCCGGCCGCCTCGGGGAACCGAGCGCGGAGAAGTGCGTCCAACTCCCCGACGGGAGCGGATGATGCTGGGCGAATGGATCCGTCGTCGTCGCCGTCGACTGCTCTCGGGGACGGCAGCGGTGGGACTCGTCGCCGTGCTCGCGACGGTGGCCGTGACGTCCACGGGCTACCGGACGCAGAACACCGAGCTCGATGATGCCGCCGTCTGGGTCGTGAACGGCCAGGACGGCGCGGTGGGCCGGGCGAATCTCGAAGTGGGCGAGTTGAACAGCGCCTTCCCCGTGGAGTCCGCCGACCTGGACGTGCTGCAGAGCGGGGAGACGGTCGTCGTCGTGGACAGGGGAAGGTCGTCCCTGTCGCTCGTCGACGTGGCGAACGCCGTTCCGGGCGACGAGGTTCCTCTCCCGTCTGGCACCGAGACGGTCGGCCTCGCGGGCGACCGTGTGGTCATCGTCGCAGACGGCGACGTCTGGATCGTGCCGCTCGACGGACTGCGGGACTTCGACGCCACCACGGAGGCGACGCTGCAGTTCGGCGAGGGGGCCGTGTCCGCCATCACCCCCGGCGGACGTCTCGCGGTCTTCTCGCCGTCCGTCGGCGAGGTGAGCACATTCGACGCGGCGACCGAGGACGGGCCGAGCGAGTCGACGGAGGTCGATCCGTTCGACGGAGACGACATCGGGATCACGGTGATCGGTGAGACCGTCGCCCTGCTCGACAGGGAGAACGGGGTGCTCCAGGTCGGCGAGGAGCGCCGCACGCTCGACGAGTCGACGGTGGGAGCCGAGATGCAGGCCCCGAGCGATCAGGGCGACGCCGTCGCCGTCGCTCTCTCCTCTGGGCTCCTCGAGGTGCCCCTCGCCGGCGGGGACCCGAACCGTGTCGCGGACGCGCAGGGGTCACCGGTCGTCCCCTCGATGGTCGGCGGCTGCCTCTACGCGGCGTGGGGCGACGGCTCGCTGTGGGAGCGGTGCGGCTCGTCCGCGCCGCGATCGGCCGACCTCGACGGACTCGGGGAGTCGTCGGCCGCGACGTTCCGCGAGAACCGCGGTCGCGTCCTCCTGAACGACGGACGGTCCGGACGCTCCTGGGCCGTGCAGGACGGTGACGTGCTCATCGACAACTGGCAGGACCTCCTCGACGACGACGAGGACCGCCAGGACATCGAGCAGAACGACGAGGACGCACCGCGCGAGTACGACACCCGTCCATTGCCTCCGGTCGCGGTCGAGGACACCTTCGGCGCTCGCCCTGGACGCACCTCGCCGCTCCCCGTTCTTCTCAACGACTACGATCCGAACGGCGACGTCCTCGTGATCGACTCCGTCGGCGCGATCGCGGAGGACGCCGGCCGGATCGACATCGTCTCGGACGGACAGGCGTTGCAGGTCACCCTCTCCGAGGAGGCGAGCGGATCCCTCACCGTCGACTACACGGTGAGCGACGGCCGCGGCGGGTCGGCGACCGCCTCCGTCGAGGTGGAGGTGAGGGACGCAGAGGAGAACACGGCTCCCATCCAGGTGCGTGCACCGAAGACGCTCGTCGCCGCCGGCGGGCGTGTCTCGACCAATGCGCTCACCACCTGGTACGACCCCGACGGTGATCCGTTCTACCTCGTCTCCGCGACCGCGGCCGACCCGGAGCTCGCCGTGTCGAAGCCGGACGGCACCGTCGTCTTCACATCGTCAGGCGACACCATCGGTCGCTCCGACGTCGCGCTCGTGGCGTCCGATGGCAGCCTCGAACGCGCCGGACGGCTCTCGGTCACCGTTCGGGAGAGCGGGGACGTGCCCATCATCGTCGAGCCGTTCTCGGCCGTCGCGAATGCGAACGAGGAGATCACCGTCTCGCCCCTCGTCCGCGCTCGGGGCGGTGTCGACGCGATTCGTCTCGCCGGCGTGTCCGACAAGGACGGTGTCGCCGTCGTGCCCGACTACGACGCCGGCACGTTCCGGTTCACCGCGGCGGCGGCCGGCACCTACTACGTCGACTTCTCGGTCACCGACGGCACGAGCACGACGGCTGGTGTCGTGCGGGTCCAGGTCACGACGCCGCCGTCGGTCGGGGCCGCGCCGATCCCGGCCCCCCACACGGTCTTCGTGAGAGCGGGCACGCCTCACACCATCGACGTCCTCGAGACCGACAGGGATCCGGCCGGGGGAATCCTCCTCGTGACGGACGTCGACACCGAGGAGCTCGCATCGAGCATCCGGGTCGAGGTTCTCGAGCAGCGCTCGGTTCGCGTGGTCCTCACCGGTCCGCTCGCACAGCCCGTCACGGTGCCGTACACGCTCAGCAACGGATACGCCGAGGCGACCGGTTCGATCACGGTCATCGAGATCCCGGAGCCGACGAGACCGCAACCGCCGATCGCGACCGCCGATACGGTGTCCGTCCGCGTCGGCGACGTCGTCGACATCCCCGTCCTCGACAACGACGAGCATCCGGACGGCAGCCGGTTGACTCTGGCGACGGAGCTCCCGAGAGGACTGCCGGACGACCGGGGACTCGCCTTCGTGTCGGGAGACGTCGTCCGGTACCTCGCTCCGTCGACTCCCGGCGAATCCACCATCACCTATCGGGTGCTCGGACCGGACGGCCAGTGGGCAGATGCCGACATCACCCTGAGCGTGCGAGAGGTCGATCGTTCGTCGAACTCCGCCCCGGCTCCCCGGGCGGTCACCGCTCGCGTCTTCGCGGGGGAGACCGTGCGGGTGGAGATCCCCCTGTCCGGCATCGACCCGGACGGCGATTCCGTGCAACTCGTCGGCCAGTCGAGCTCGCCGGAGCGCGGAAGCGTCGTCGCGAGCGGTCCGACCTGGTTCGACTACCAGGCGGGTGCATACGAGGCGGGGACGGACACCTTCGAGTACACCGTCGTCGACGCCCTCGGCGCACAATCGACGGGCACGGTGCGCGTCGGTGTCGCGACGCGGGCCGACGCTGCACGCAATCCCATCGCCGTCGAGGACCTCGTGATCACGAGGCCGTCCCGCACGGTCACCATCCCGGTGCTCGACAACGACTCCGACCCGGACGGCGGCGCGCTGCTGATCGCGAGTGTCGAATCGACGGACCCCTCCATCGTCGCCTCGATCGTCGGCGACTCCATCGACGTCATCGTCCCCGCCGCCGAGGGCCGGTACGGCTTCGTCTACACGATCGCCAACGAGCGGGGAGGCACGTCGTCGAACTTCATCACGGTCGTCGTGGACGCCGATGCCGCGCCGGCGGTACCGGTCGCTCGCGACTCGATCGTGCGCGTCGAGGACGTGCTCGACCGAGACTCGGTCACGGTCGACGTCCGGGCGAACGTCCGGTACGTCGACGGCCCGGTGTCCGAGCTGTCCGTCGGCGTCCCCGATCGTTACGCCGACGTCGCGACCGTCGACGAGGACGGAGACATCGTCGTCCGGATCGGCGACGCGAGTCGGGTCATCCCCTTCCGCGTCTGGAACCCGGACGAGGAGGGCGTCGAGGGCTGGGCGTTCGTGCGTGTACCGGGACTCGACGACGCGCTGCCCCAGCTCCGCAGCACCGCAGCCCCGTTGACCGTGCGGAGCGGTGAGACGCTGCGCATCGACCTCGCGGACTACGTCGTCGCCATCGGTGACCGCGACGTGCGGATCACCGACAGCAGCGCCGTGCGTGCCACTCGTGCGAACGGGGACGATCTCGTCGTCGACGACGACACGCTCGCGTTCACGAGCGCCGACGCGTACTTCGGGCCGGCGTCGATCTCGTTCACCGTGACGGACGGAGCAGGCGCCGACGACCCGGCCGGACGCATCGCGACGCTCGTCCTCCCGATCACCGTCACCCCGCGGGACAATCAGCCGCCCGTGTTCGCCGGCGGAACGATCGACGTCGAGCCGGGTTCGACGCGCACGCTCGACCTCGCGCGCCTCACGACCTACCCGTACCCGGAGAACCTCGACGCTCTCTCGTACTCGATCCAGGCGCCCGCGCCCGAGGGGGTCGAGGCCTCGATCGACGGTCGCTCGCTCACGGTCGAGGTCGCGTCGACAGCCGACGTCGGTTCCACCGTGGCGCTCTCGATCGGTGTGGAGGACGACGCCAACGCCGGGACCGGCGGATCCATCGACCTCCGGGTCGTGCCGTCGACGCTCCCGCTCGCCGTCCCGCAAGCGGACACCGTGCAGCTGGCGCGCGGCTCGAGCGAGACGATCGATGTGCTCGCGAACGACGGGGCGACCAATCCGTTCCCCGACACGGCGCTGCGTGTCATCGACGTCAGGGGAATCGCCGGGGGCGGTCTGCCCGCGGGCGTCTCGGTCTCACCGTCGGCCGACCGGAGTCTGCTCACCGTGAGCGTCACGGCCGACGCGGCCATCTCCGATGCCGTGCTGCAGTATCAGGTGGCGGATGCGACCGGTGATCCGAGCCGGTTCGTGTGGGGGACCGTGCGCATCTCCGTCCAGGATCGTCCAGAGCCCGTGACGGCACTCGCCCTCCGTTCGGCGGGGGACCGGAGTCTCACCCTCGGCTGGACGCCAGGGAGCTTCAACAACGCGGCGATCCAGAACTTCACCGTGACGCTCATGAACGCGTCGACCGGAGCCGTGATCTCGTCGACTCCGTGCGCGTCGTCGACCTGTACCGTCCAGACGCCGGGAAACGGTCGAGAGAACGCCGTTCGGGTCCAGGTGACCGCGACGAACGCCGTCGGGACGAGCGAACCGACGACGCTCGGTACGCCCGTGTGGTCCGATCTCATCCCGCCGGCCCCCGAGAATCTCACATCGACTCCCCTCGACGGCGGGCTGCGTGTGTCGTGGACGAAGCCGTCGGATTCGTCGGCGGCCAGCCCGATCGTCGCGTACGACGTGACGGTCGGAGGGGTGACGCAGACGCAGACGGTGAGCCGGAGCGACCCAGCGGGAACGCGTTACGTACGGTCGGTCCAGTCCCCGTCCATCCCGAACGGGACGCCCGTGACGGTGACGGTGCAGTCCCGCAACGACTTCGCCGGTGCCACCCCGCAGTGGAACGCGGCCACGGGCTCGAACACACCGGCGGGCGCGCCGACAGCCGGGGCGGCACCGACGGCCGAGGCCGACCAGTCCTCCGGCACACGGGTCTCGGTGAGCTGGCCCGGAGTCTTCTCCGGCAACGGGGCGGCGATCCAGCGGTACTACGTCGCGTTGTCCTCCGACGGCACCCTCCCGTCGTGCCGGGTCGACGGTGTGACCGACGGGAACCCGCAGCTCCGCCTCTCCGATCCGGACGGTGAGCTCGTGGAGGTCGGCACCGCCACGTCGTACGTCTTCAGGGGGCTCACCCCGAACACCGACTACCGCGCCGTCGTGTTCGCCTACAACGGGCAGGGGTGCACGGAGAGCGCCCAGGTCTCCGCGACGCCGCTGCAGCGCCCCGGCACACCGACGGCGTCGTTCGGCCGGCTCGCGAAGTTCGGTGAAGGTCTCTACTCGTACGTCGCCGACGTGGACTTCGCCTCGAGCGGGGGCGCCCAGTCGACAATCGTCTCGTACCGGTCGACCGGTGGCGGGTTCTCCTCCGAGCGCACGCTCGACGACTCAGGGTTCATCATCCCGTCGGATCAGCAGTGGGGCTACGTGCTGCAGCTCCAGTTCCAGGTGTGCGAGACCTACGGAAGTACTCGGCTGTGCAGCGAGTGGTCTGGCGCGACCTCCACTCCGAATGCCGTCGTGAGCACGCGGGTGTCGCCGCAGACGAACGACCTCACGACGAGCTTCGCCGACGGTAAACCCATCGGCGGCGAGCCCGGCCCATACCTCCTGTTCAGCTGCGACAACTTCGCGACGGCTGGAACACCACTGGGTGTCACCGGGTCGTGCACGAACACGTCGGGCACTCGTGGCAACATCTGGGTGGAGGTCTCTCTCCCCGGTCAGCCCGTCCACAAGGACCAGTACAGGTCGTGACGGTGCAATGCCAGACTCCTTGAACCCGACGAAAGAGAACGCGACATGACGATGACCCCGGAGCAGGCCACGTGGTTCGCCGGCGTGTGCGATCGGATGATCGCGAACGTCGACCAGGTGCTCCTCGGCAAGAGTCACGTGATCCGGCTCGCGTTCGTCGCCCTGTTCAGCGGGGGACACCTGCTCCTCGAGGACGTGCCGGGTACCGGCAAGACCTCGCTCGCGCGGGCGATCGCGCAGAGCATCGACGGCAGCGCCAGCCGCGTGCAGTTCACACCGGACCTGCTCCCCGGCGACATCACGGGCGTGAGCATCTTCGATCAGAAGAGCCAGAGGTTCGAGTTCCACCAGGGCCCGATCTTCGCGAACATCGTGCTCGCCGACGAGATCAACAGGGCGAGCCCCAAGACACAGTCCGCCCTCCTCGAGGTCATGGAGGAGGGGCAGGTCACGGTGGACGGGGTCCGGCACCGCGTTGATGCCCCCTTCATGGTGATCGCGACGCAGAACCCGATCGAGCAGGCCGGCACCTACAGGCTCCCCGAGGCCCAGCTCGACCGCTTCCTCCTGAAGACGTCGATCGGCTACCCCGACCACCAGTCCACGATGCGCATCCTGGAGAACCCGCACGCGAGCGAGGCCCACGAGATCTCGGCCGTCGTGCCGGCCTCGACCGTCGCGGACATGGTCTCCCTCGTGTCGACCGTGCACGTCGACCCCTCGATCAACGACTACATCGCCCGCATCGTGGAGGGCACGCGATCGGCCTCGGAGGTGCGACTCGGCGCGAGCGTCAGGGCCGCTCTCGCCCTCGTCAGGGCGACGAGGGCCCTCGCAGCCTCCGCCGGACGCTCCTTCGTCATCCCCGACGACGTGAAGGCGCTCGCCGAAGCCGTGCTGGGCCATCGTCTCGTCCTCGACCCCGAGGCCGAGTTCGACGGCGTCACGCCGTCGAGCGTCGTCTCCCGCGTCCTCATCGACACGCCGCCACCCCAGGACCAGGGCTCGCGATGACGCTCCTCCGTCGCGCGACCGACGGCCCGAGCCAGGTCGGAGTGCTCGCTGCGGCGATCCGGGGTGTCGTGAGCGTGACGACGGCATGCGCCGACGCCGCCGTGTCGGGGTGGCGACGCGTCGCCGCCGTGGTCGAGCCGCTCGGATGGGTGATCGCAGGCGTCGTGTGCATCGCCTTCGTGGTCGGGTACCTCGCCGGCTGGACCGAGTTCGTCGCGATCGCCTGGACGGGACTCGTCGTCCTCCTCCTGGCCGCCGCGTTCCTCATCGGGAGGTCGAGTCACGAAGCCACGATGCGCATCCCCCTCGGCCGTGTCGTCGTCGGCGACCAGGCGGCGATCCAGCTCACGGTGACGAACCCGACGCGTCGCCGTCTGGGGCGCGTGCGCGTCGAGGTGCCGGTGGGGGAGTCCATCGCCGATTTCGCGATCCCCGGCCTCGCGGTCGGTGCGCGCTTCGAGGACGTCTTCGTGATGACGGGTGCTCGGAGGGGCGTCGTGCCGATCGGTCCGGTGCGCACGATCCGCGCCGACCCCATCGGTCTCGTCACACGCGAGCGCCGATGGGACAAACAGGTCGACCTCTTCGTCCACCCGCGGACGATCTCGATCCCGAGCATCAGTACGGGGTTCGTCCGCGACCTGGAGGGGATCCCCACGAGCGAGCTCACCGCGAGCGATCTGTCGTTCCATTCCCTGCGGGAGTACGTGCCCGGCGACGAGCGCCGGGCGATCCACTGGAAGAGCACGGCCAAGACGGGCCAGTACATGGTGCGGCAGTTCGAGGAGACCAGGCGCAGCCACCTCATGATCGTGCTCGGTCTCCACCCCACCGAGTTCGCGACGGATGAGGAGTTCGAGATGGCCGTCAGCGTCGCCGGCTCCCTCGGCACGCGCGCCATCGCGGACGGCCGCGAGGTCGCCGTTGTGGCGAGCGCGGTGACCCGTGCCGGTGTCGCGTCCCCGCGCCCGATCGAACAGCTGTCATCGCTGTCGCCCAGCCGACTGCTCGACGACCTCTGCCGCGTCGACCCCGCGGCCACCGCATTGCGACTCGGCGACGTCGTGCGTTTCGCATCCGACGGCGTCGCCGGTGTCTCCCTCGTCTTCCTCGTGTGCGGTTCGACGGCGACGGCCTCGTCCTTGAGCGCCGCCTCCGCGAACCTCCCCGCCGGGGTCGCGGTGGTCGCCGTGGTCTGCGACCCGGAGATCGTGCCGAGCATGCGGCGCGTCGGCGACTTGACGGTCCTCACCATCGGCTTCCTCGACGATCTCGGCAAGACCCTGCTCCGGGCGGGGACATGAGCACGGAGTCGAGGGGCCGTCGCGCGCGCCGGGCTGCGTCCCTGCGGCGGTCGCCGGACGGGAGCAGGCGGTACGTCGTGGGGACGCTCGTCGCGTCCTCGGCAGCGATCCTCGTGGCGGCGGTCGCTCTCTGGCCGATCTACGAGTCGCCTGCTCTCGTCCGAGTCGTCCTCGGTGCCGTCGCCGTGGGCCAGATCGTCGCCGTCGTCGGAACCGTCAGGCGGCTCGGTCCCTGGTGGCTCGCGCTGCTGTCGACGATCGCCGTCGCCCTCGTCGGCGTCCCGCTCGCCGTCCCCTCCCAGTCGATCGCCGGATTCCTGCCCTCGGCCGGGGGACTCGTCGCGCTCGCCGAGGGCGCCGTCCTGTCGTGGAAGCGGCTCCTCACGATCGTGACACCCGTCGGTGACTATCAAGCCCTCCTCGTTCCGGCGTTGCTGCTCGTGCTCGCCGCGACCGTCATCACGACGTCGGTCGCTCTGAGGGCGCGCGTGCCGGACACCGCCGCCATCGTGCCCGTGCTGCTCCTCGTGTCCGGAATCGTGCTCGGTCCTCGCGAGCCGGTCCTCCCGGTCGCGACGAGCGTCGCACTCGCGGCCGTCCTGCTCCTCTGGCTGACGGCACTGCGTGAGCGGCGGACGGCGATGGCCTCGCCCTCGTCCGGTGCGACGGGATCCATCGTCTTCACCGGTCGTGATCGACGCCGCTCGGCCGTTGCGTCGGTGCTCGCGGCCGTCGCGGTCGTCGCGGTCGCCGTCGGCGTCGGTGCTGGCGCGACCGCGCTCCTCCCACCGTCCGCCGACCGCGCGATCGCGAGGGACGCCGTGGAGAAGCCCTTCAGCCCGCGCGAGTATCCCAGCCCTCTGTCGACCTTCCGCGCCTACAACGCCGCGGGGGAGGCGGACTCCGTCGTGTTCACGGTCGATGGTCTCTCGTCGTCGCGGGTCCGGTTGGCCGTCATGGACGACTTCGACGGCGTCGTGTGGGGGGTCGGTGACGCCGAGGACCCGTCGGACTCCGGCTCGTTCGAGCGGCTCCCGTTCCGCCTCGATCCTGCCGTCGACGGCGCATCGTCGACGGTCACGGTCACGGTCGGATCCTACGACGGCGTCTGGTTGCCCGGCGTCGGATACCTCGGTTCCGTCGACTTCGACGGCGCCCGCACCGGAGTGCTGTCGGATTCGTTGTACTACAACGCGAACTCCGGAACTTCGGCCGTCACTGCCGGACTCCAGGAGGGCGACACCTACACGGTGGAGGGCGTCGAACCCGCGACCGCGACGATCGAGGAGGTCGCCGGCCTGGTCCCTGCGTCGACGCCTTCCCGGCCGCGGGATGCGCCGGACGCACTGCTCGACTTCCTCGACCGGTACGTCACGGCCGGCGACGGCGCCGGAGCGAACCTCTCATCGGTCCTCGACGGCCTCGCCTCGGTCGGCTACATCAGCCACGGCGTCGACCCTGACGAGCCGTCGAGCCCATCAGGGCATGGGCTCGACCGTCTCTCACGTCTCCTCTCCGACACCCCGATGGTCGGCGACGCCGAGCAGTACGCGTCGCTCGCGGCTCTCGCGGCGCGCCAGCTGGGCTTTCCCTCGCGGGTGGTCATGGGCTTCTCGCACGACGCCGGCGACGCGGAGTCCGGCGGCCCCGTCGCGTTCACCGGCTCGGACGTCGCCGCATGGATCGAGATCGAGGTGGCCGGGAGCGGGTGGGTCGCCGTCGATCCGACCCCGGCCGAGAGGCCGGTGCCCGAGGAACAGCCGGAGGACCCGTCCCTCATCGCACGGCCGTACCCGGATCTGCAGCCGCCGGCCGACGACGAGCCGGATCGGAGCGAGCAGACGGCTCCGGACTCGAGCGAGCCGGAGGACCAGGCGGCGGTGAATCCGATCCTCGAGATCCTGCTGCGCATCGCACGCGTGTTGTCCTGGGTCGTCATCGTGGTCGCCGTCATCCTCTCCCCGTTCATCGCGGTGGTCGCCGCGAAGGCCCGTCGTCGTGCGCTGCGTCGCCGGGCGCGCGACCCGGAGTCCCGGATCACCGAGGGGTGGCGCGAGTTCCGCGACGCCGTCGTGGACTACGGGATCGAGCCGCCACCGGCGTCCACCCGGCACGAGGTGGCGACCCTCCACGGATCGCGCGGCGCGCACAGGCTCGCTGTCCTCGCCGACCGCGTCGCCTTCTCGGACCTGGAGTCGTCGCCGGAGGACGCCGACCGCGCGTGGCGGCTCGTCGACGAGCTCCGACGCACGCTCGGGGAGCGCGTGGACAGGAGGGGCCGGATGCTCGCCCTCGTCTCGCTCCGATCCCTCGGGCTCCGGCGTGCACGATCGAGACCGGCCGGCCGTGCACCGCGGCGAGCACCCGGGCGGAAGGGGACGAGTGATGAGCGCTGACCGCGGTGGAAGCGGGGAGGACGGCGCTGGTCCGTTCGCGGGAGGCTGGCCGTCCGACCCGGAGCGGAAGCGTCGCGATCGCGACACGGTCGTCGCCGCGTTCGCGACGGTGCTCTACCTCGCGCTCGTGGTGTGCGCCTTCGGCTTCGTGAGCCTCCTCGCGGACGTCGACGTCGTGTCCCGCGGTGGAACGGGGGGACTCGTCGGTCCGGCGATGGTCGCGACGGCCGTTATCGTCGTCCTCGCCGCACTCGTGCGGGACGCCAGGCGAGCCGGCGGCGCCGCCGGTCGCGGGGCCGCGTGGTCGCTCCTCGTCGGTCTCGGCGCGACGGTCGGCTTCGTCGGCGTGGGAGTGGTGCTCGTCGCCGTCGAGGCCCGTCGGTGGTTCGACGGAGTCCTCTTCGCGTCGTCGACCCTCATGTCGGCTTTCCCCTGGATCGTCGGTGTGCTCGCGGCCGTGGTCGCCATCGCCTTCGCGGCCGTCACGGCCGGCTCGACGGGTCGTCGGCCGCGATGGCCGTGGGAGGCCCACGACGACTCCCCGTCGGAATGATTCCCACGCCGTTTCCGGGCGCGTCCCACCGCTGAGCCCCCTGCCGCACTACGGTGTACGCATGGAGCGGTCCCTCGAGACGACCGTCGCGCAGGCCGTCGACGCGTGGTTGCGGTGGCTGCCGCGATGGCGCCCGGCCACGACGCGTGGTCGCACCCGGTTGTGCCGTCGCTGCTTCGGCTCGCCCGTGATCGCGGCGGCCGGCCTCGACACGGACGTCCCTCACGCCGTCCAGCACGGCCTCTCCACCCGCATCAAGACCATCGTCGACACGGTCGTCGACGAGTACACGGAGCGCAACCTCCCTCTCCTCCACAAGGAGCTCCTCGATTCGGAGCGGAGGAAGGCCGCGGGGTACCGGCCCGACCAGGGACTCGATCCCGAGTTCGACGGCCTTCCGCTCGATCCCGAACCGGAACCGAACGAGCCGTACCTCTTCACGTTCGCCGAGTTGGCCGGCGAGTCTGATTCGGGACCGACCGCTCCGCCGAGGGAGCTGTCGGACGAGGAGAAGCAGGCGCTCCGCACCGAGTTGCGTCTCGCCGACGAGTGCGCCACCCATGCCGGTCGACTCGTGTGCATCGCACTCGAGGAGCATCGCGGGCGGATAGCCGAGGGCGTCAGGCGATACGTCGAACCCCAGGTGGAGGCGCTCCTCGCCGACCTGACGATCAACCTCGACACGCCGCCGTCCCGCTGGTCATGACGCGCGAATGACGGGTACTTCTGCCCCTGGTTCCCGCCTGCCCCGTCGATAGACTGGGCGAGCCGTATCGACGAAGGGGAATGTCATGTCGAACCCGCCCGGACCGTACCCCCAGGGGAACCCGCCATACCCGAACGGACAGCAGCCGCCGTATCCGCAGGGGCAGCCGCAGAATCCTCAGCAGTCGGCGTACGGCTCCGGGCAGCAGGGGCCGTATCCGCAGAATCCGCAGGGTCCCTACCAGGGTGCTCCCTCCGCCCAGCCGACGTCGGCGTATCCCACGCAGACCTACGCGACCACAGGCCAGCCGACGCCGACGTCTCCCTACGCTCAGACGGCGCCTCCGGCGAAGAAGCCGCGCAGTCGCGGTCGCGTCATCGGCTGGATCGCCGCAGCCGTCGTCGTCCTCCTGCTCGTGGCCGGAGGGATCGTGGGCAGTGTCGTCGGCACGCAGGCGAACGCTCCGGAGCGCGAGGTCGAGGAGTACCTGAATGCGCTGATCGCCGGTGACGCGGAGGACGCGCTCGCCGTCTCGAACGCCGAGGCGGGCGACGCCGACGTCCTCTTGACCGACGACGTCTACGGCGACACCGACGACCGCATCTCCGGCTACGAGGTCGGGGAGGCCGAGATCAGCGGGGACACCGCAGAGGTCCCGGTCGAGATCACCCAGGGCGACGAGTCCTACGACGCGACGTTCACGCTCGAGAAGGCGGGCAAGGCCTTCGTCGTGTTCGACACGTGGAGCCTGCAGGCGCCGGAGCTCGGTGTCGTCACGTACTCCGTCTCGGGTCCGGAGGACACCGCCGTGACGGTCTCGGGCGTCGACACGACGGGTGTGGCCGCGGCGGACGGCGCCGTCGCGCTGCCCGCCCTCCCGGGCACGTACACGGTCGCCCTCGCGGGGGAGTCCGAGTACCTCGCGGCCGAGCCTCTCACCGTCACGGTCCTGGGATTCGGTGCGGACGCCGCGACGTCCGTCAACGCGGCGGGGGAGGAGTCCACGGCCCTCACGGTCACCTTGACCGATGCCGCAGTGACGGCCGGCGAAGAGGCCGTCGAGGCATACATCGACACGTGCGCGGCCTCCACGGACTTCCGCCCGGAGGGGTGCCCCTTCACAGCGCAGGGCGAGACTCCGGGGTACGAGTACACCAACTGCGTATGGACCCTCGACCCGCGGCCCACCTTCACGATCGGGGAGTACGACGACGGCGAATGGCCGGTCTCGACGGACAGCTCCGGTTCGGCGAGTCTCGAGTGCGACGTCCGCGACCCCGGTTCGGGTGCGACGGGCACCGCGACGGCCGGCCCGATGGGCGTCGATGTCGGCGGTGCCATCACGGCGTTCGGCGAGGACGGCGCGACCTACGCTCCGTAGGATCCTCTCGTCATCGGACGACTCGCTCGCAGCCCCGGTCGGCCGGGGCTGCGAGCGTTTGACCGGTGCATCACCGGCGACTACACTTGACCGGGTGTGCGCTTCGGTGCGCCGGTGCGTGGTGCCTGAAAAGCCATGACGCCCCGACCGTGACGAATCGCACTCTCCCAGGGACTCTGATCTGCGTGAGCAGTCGAGACGCCCCCACGGCATACCCACCACACAAACCGGTCCTCGATTCCTTGAGGTCCCGGTGGGTCCAATTGAACTCGTCGCGATGGTGACGGTCCTCGTCCGCGAGTGATCGTCACGGCGGCGAATGCGCGAAATCCGCTGTCACCGTGCAGCACAATCAAGGAGAAGAAGTGCCAACCATTCAGCAGTTGGTCCGCAAGGGCCGGTCGCCGAAGGTCTCGAAGACCAAGGCTCCCGCCCTCAAGGCCAACCCGCAGCAGCGCGGCGTGTGCACCCGTGTGTACACGACCACGCCCAAGAAGCCGAACTCGGCGATGCGCAAGGTCGCTCGTGTGAAGCTCTCCAACGGGACAGAGGTCACGGCCTACATCCCCGGCGAGGGCCACAACCTGCAGGAGCACTCGATGGTGCTCGTGCGCGGCGGCCGTGTGAAGGACCTCCCCGGCGTCCGTTACAAGATCGTCCGTGGAGCGCTCGACACGCAGGCCGTGAAGAACCGCAAGCAGGCCCGTAGCCGCTACGGCGCGAAGAAGGGTTAAGCACAATGCCTCGTAAAGGACCCGCTCCCAAGCGCCCCGTCGTCGCCGACCCGGTGTACGGCGCCCCCGTGGTGAGCCAGCTCGTCAATAAGATCCTCCTCGACGGCAAGAAGGGCCTCGCCGAGCGCATCGTGTACGACGCGCTCGCCGGTGTCTCGTCGAAGAACGGCCAGGACGCCGTCGTCACGCTCAAGAAGGCGCTCGACAACGTCCGTCCGACCCTTGAGGTCAAGAGCCGCCGCGTCGGCGGCTCGACCTACCAGGTGCCCGTCGAGGTCAAGCCCCACCGGGCGAACACGCTCGCTCTCCGCTGGCTCGTGAGCTACGCGAAGGGTCGTCGTGAGAAGACCATGACCGAGCGTCTCACCAACGAGATCCTCGACGCATCAAACGGCCTCGGTGCCGCGGTCAAGCGCCGCGAGGACACCCACAAGATGGCCGAGTCGAACAAGGCGTTCGCGCACTACCGCTGGTAGTCGCGGATTCGGGGGTCGGCACTCGTGTCGACCCCCGACCTCGTTCGCATTCGAACCCCAACTTCCCCGGAGGAATACCCGTGGCACAAGACGTGCTCACCGACCTGAACAAGGTCCGCAACATCGGCATCATGGCTCACATCGATGCCGGCAAGACCACCACCACCGAGCGCATCCTGTTCTACACGGGTATCACCCACAAGATCGGCGAAGTGCACGACGGTGCGGCGACGATGGACTGGATGGCGCAGGAGCAGGAGCGCGGCATCACCATCACGTCCGCCGCGACGACCTGTTTCTGGAACAAGAACCAGATCAACATCATCGACACGCCCGGTCACGTCGACTTCACCGTCGAGGTGGAGCGTTCGCTCCGCGTGCTCGACGGAGCCGTCGCCGTCTTCGACGGCAAGGAGGGCGTCGAGCCCCAGTCCGAGACGGTGTGGCGTCAGGCCGACAAGTACGACGTCCCGCGCATCTGCTTCGTCAACAAGATGGACAAGCTCGGTGCCGACTTCTACTTCACGGTCGACACGATCATCAAGCGCCTCGGCGCCAAGCCCCTCGTGATCCAGCTCCCCATCGGTGCTGAGAGCAACTTCGAGGGCGTCGTCGACCTCGTCGAGATGCGCGCGCTCACGTGGCGCGGCGACTCGAAGGGTGACGTCGAGCTCGGTGCCAAGTACGACATCGAGGAGATCCCGGAAGACCTCAAGGAGAAGGCCGCCGAGTACCGGCAGGCACTCCTCGAGACGGTCGCCGAGACCGACGACGCACTGCTCGAGAAGTTCTTCGCCGGCGAGGAGCTCTCGGTCGCCGAGATCAAGGGCGCGATCCGCAAGCTCACCGTCAACAGCGAGATCTACCCGGTCCTCTGCGGCTCGGCCTTCAAGAACCGCGGCGTGCAGCCGATGCTCGACGCCGTCGTGGACTACCTCCCGTCGCCGCTCGACGTCCCCGCCGTCGAGGGTCACGACGTGAAGGACGAGGAGAAGATCGTTCTCCGCCACCCCGACTCGACGGAGCCGTTCTCGGCCCTCGCGTTCAAGGTCGCCGTCCACCCGTTCTTCGGTCGTCTCACCTACGTCCGGGTCTACTCCGGCCAGGTCGACTCCGGAGCCCAGGTCATCAACTCGACCAAGGGCAAGAAGGAGCGCATCGGGAAGATCTTCCAGATGCACGCCAACAAGGAGAACCCGGTCGACGCCGTCACCGCCGGTCACATCTACGCGGTCATCGGCCTCAAGGACACGACCACGGGTGACACGCTGTGCGACCCGACGAGCCAGGTCGTCCTCGAGTCGATGACGTTCCCCGAGCCCGTCATCGAGGTCGCCATCGAGCCGAAGACGAAGGCCGACCAGGAGAAGCTCTCCGTCGCCATCCAGAAGCTCGCGGAAGAGGACCCGACGTTCCGCGTCGAGCAGAACGCCGAGACCGGCCAGACGGTCATCAAGGGAATGGGCGAGCTCCACCTCGACATCCTGGTCGACCGCATGAAGCGCGAGTTCAAGGTCGAGGCGAACGTCGGTAAGCCCCAGGTGGCCTACCGCGAGACGATCCGCAAGGGCGTCGAGCGTCATGACTTCACGCACAAGAAGCAGACCGGTGGTTCGGGTCAGTTCGCGAAGATCCAGTTCGCGATCGAGCCCATGGAGGTCACGGCCGACAAGACCTACGAGTTCGTCAACAAGGTCTCCGGTGGTCGTATCCCGCGTGAGTACATCCCGTCCGTCGACCAGGGCTTCCGCGATGCGCTGAACGTGGGTGTCCTCGCGGGCTACCCCATGGTCGGCGTCCGCGCCACCCTGCTCGACGGTGCATCGCACGACGTCGACTCCTCGGAGATGGCGTTCAAGATCGCCGGCTCCATGGGCTTCAAGGAGGCTGCTCGCAAGGCGAGCCCCGTCATCCTCGAGCCGCTCATGGCCGTCGAGGTGCGTACGCCCGAGGAGTACATGGGCGACGTCATCGGCGACCTGAACTCCCGTCGCGGCCAGATCCAGTCCATGGAGGACGCCTCCGGCGTCAAGGTCGTCCGGGCCAACGTCCCCCTCTCGGAGATGTTCGGGTACATCGGTGATCTGCGGTCGAAGACTTCGGGTCGCGCGGTGTTCTCGATGACCTTCGAGAGCTACGCTGAGGTTCCCAAGGCTGTCGCCGAGGAGATCGTCCAGAAGGGCAAGGGCGAGTAGTTCGCCCGGAGGGCTCCTCGCGTCCACATTGTCGATGCAGGCAGTGTCTATGACGCGGGGAGACCCTTGTAACATGAATACACAAACCCCCGTAGAAAACCGGGCGCAATCCAGCGTCCGGGTACCTACACGAGTCCTGAGGAGGACCCACAGTGGCTAAGGCCAAGTTCGAGCGGACCAAGCCGCACGTCAACATCGGTACGATCGGTCACGTCGACCACGGCAAGACCACCCTGACCGCAGCGATCTCGAAGGTTCTCGCCGACAAGTACCCGTCGGCCACCAACGTTCAGCGCGACTTCGCGTCGATCGACTCCGCTCCCGAGGAGCGTCAGCGCGGCATCACGATCAACATCTCGCACGTCGAGTACGAGACGCCGAAGCGCCACTACGCGCACGTCGACGCCCCTGGTCACGCCGACTACATCAAGAACATGATCACCGGTGCTGCTCAGATGGACGGCGCGATCCTCGTGGTCGCCGCCACCGACGGCCCGATGGCTCAGACGCGTGAGCACGTTCTTCTCGCCAAGCAGGTCGGCGTTCCGTACCTGCTCGTCGCGCTGAACAAGTCGGACATGGTCGACGACGAGGAGATCCTCGAGCTCGTCGAGCTCGAGGTCCGTGAGCTCCTCTCCAGCCAGGACTTCGACGGCGACAACGCCCCGGTCGTCCGCGTCTCGGGCCTCAAGGCTCTCGAGGGCGACGAGCAGTGGGTCAACGCCATCGTCGAGCTCATGGACGCCGTCGACGAGTCCATCCCGGACCCGGTGCGCGACAAGGACAAGCCCTTCCTCATGCCGATCGAGGACGTCTTCACGATCACCGGTCGTGGAACCGTCGTCACGGGCCGCGCCGAGCGTGGCACGCTCGCGATCAACTCGGAGGTCGAGATCGTCGGCATCCGTCCGACGCAGAAGACGATCGTCACGGGTATCGAGATGTTCCACAAGCAGCTCGACGAGGCGTGGGCCGGTGAGAACTGTGGTCTGCTCCTCCGTGGAACGAAGCGTGAGGACGTCGAGCGCGGTCAGGTCGTCGTCAAGCCGGGTTCGGTCACGCCGCACACCCAGTTCGAGGGCACCGCGTACATCCTCTCCAAGGACGAGGGTGGGCGTCACAACCCGTTCTACGCGAACTACCGTCCGCAGTTCTACTTCCGCACCACGGACGTCACCGGCGTCATCACGCTGCCCGAGGGCACCGAGATGGTCATGCCTGGTGACACCACGGAGATGACGGTCGAGCTCATCCAGCCGATCGCCATGGAAGAGGGCCTCGGCTTCGCTATCCGTGAGGGTGGCCGCACCGTCGGTGCCGGTACCGTCACGAACATCCTCAAGTAGTCTTCCCGACTACCTGAACGAAGGGCCCCGGAGCATCCGCTCCGGGGCCCTTCGTCGTATCGCGGCCTGCCTGCTCGGCACGGGCGAGACCGCTGACGGGGCTGCGGGGGTGTGGACGATCCCGGCGAGAGGGAGCGCCCCGGCGGCACACTGGAGGAGTGGGGACGACGTCGGGGCTGGTGGGCGGACCGGCGCGTGGGCGCGTCGCATCAGCCGGTCGTCCTCTCGCCGCCCTCGGCGTTCTCGCTGTCCTCGCGATCGGCCGGTGGTACGTCCCCGCGCCGACAGCCGGGGCGGTCATCGCATCGAGTGTCCTGGTGAGTCTCCTCGCCCTGGTGACGGGTGCTCTGATCGCGGCACCCGAGCACCCGTTTCTCCGTCAGGTTCCCCCGACCCGGAGTCTAAACGCTCTCCTCGGAGGCGTCGTCGTCGGCGCGGGTGCGGTCTCCGTCGCCTCCGGCCTTCTCGTCGCGTCGTCGACGTATCGGCGCGGTCTCGAGCCGAGCCCGCCCCTCTCGATCATCGCCGCGCTCGCGGCGTTCGCGCTCGCGACAGCCGTGATCGAGGAGGTGGCCTTCCGGGGCGTCCTGTTCTCGCTCGTCGACCGCATCGGTGGTCCTCTCGTCGCGCTCGCGACGACGTCCATCGCCTTCGGGCTCGTGCACGTGTTCAACCCGGCCTCGTCGCCGTGGGCGTGTGTCGCCCTCGCACTCGGTCCCGGTCTCCTCTTCGGCGCGCTCGTCGTCCGAACCCGCAGGCTTCTCTCCGCCGTCGCAGCACACGCGGCCTGGAACGGCACGCAGATCCTGACGGGCGGCCCGGTGTCGGGCATCCGGCTGCCGGGTCTGGCGGTCGTCGAGGTCTCGGGGCCCGTGCTGCTGACGGGCGGTGCGTTCGGCATCGAAGGGTCGGTCGTGCTCGTGGCGACGAGCGCGCTGGCGTCGTTCCTGCTGCTCAGGTCGCCGGGCGGGGCCTGGAGAGGTCTGAGACGAGCATCCGGGGCTCGGCTGGGCTCGTCGGGGTGATCACCCAGAGAGCATCGTCGGTGTCCCGCGCCGCGTGACGGATCGCGTCGTACAGTGCGTCGAACTCCCTCGCCACGGCGTCGGTATCGCCGGCCGGCACGCGGACGTCGATGCCCGGGGTCGCAGCGGCGCCGACGATCTCCCACAGCACGAGCTGCGCCGCGAAGTAGGCGTAGCCGTGCAGGTCGTCGCGGAGGACGGAGGAGAGTGCGCGCACCATCGCGAACTGCTCGAGCGACAGCGTGCGCCCGTCCACGTCGAGGGCGCGTGTGGGTTCGGCGATACCCATCCCGTGCGTCACGTGGGGTGTGAAGGGATCGAGCATGAGGACCGGTAGAGGACCGGAGACGTTCGACGTCCACCACGTATGCACAGTGGCGGCGGGAGTGCGCTCTTCGGACTGGGAGAAGGCCACGTATTGCGGTGGCGTCTCCACGGGTCTGTCGGCATACCGCGTGCTCATCGATGCCGAGACCGGCCAGGCGGTGTCGGAGGGGAGGCTGATGAGGGGCACGGGAGGGGCCGGCGACGACGGCGCGACGTTCGGTGGCACGAGACCGGCGGGTGAGAGGCGCGTGGTCCGCTCGAGGTCGTCGAATCGCTCGTCCGTCGCCTTCCGGCTGGTCGACCGGTCCGCGGGACGATCGCCGGTCGTCTGACGCGCGCGGGTACGGCCCCGCCGGTCGACCGGGAGGACGGTTCGGCGCGTCGCGGCGGACCGGTGCTCTACGTCACCCGGGGCGTTCGGCCGTTCGCTCCGATGTGCGCCGACGGAGGACGGCGTCGAGCGCTGCGTCGTTCGCCCGACCCGGACGGCGTGAGGGGTCGGACGCTTCCGCTGGGCGCCCCCGGAGTGCAGTGAGGACGCGGTGCGAACCCGGCGATCCTCCGCATCGATGTCCGCCCGCTCCGCCCGCTCCGCCCGCTCCGCTGCGGCTGTATCGCGCCGCCCCCGGTGACCCTCCAACAGGCTGTACAGCACCGGGAGGACGATGAGCGTGAGGAGGGTCGACGAGACGAGCCCGCCGATGACGACGAGGGCGAGCGGACGGGAGATGAAGGCGCTGCTGTTCGTGAATCCGAGCGCCATGGGGACGAGGGCTGACACGGTTGCCGCTGCCGTCATCAGGATCGGGCGAATGCGTCTGGTCGCGCCGTCGAGGATGGCATCGTACAGGGCGACGCCGGCGGCTCGTCGTTGATTGACGAGATCGATCAGGACGATGGAGTTGGTCACCACGATCCCGACGAGCATGAGGCAGCCGATGAGGGACGGCACGCCGACGGGTTCTCCGGTGACGCGTTGGACGACGGCGCCCCCGGTCGCGGCGAAGGGCACCGCGACGAGCAGAAGCGCCGGCTGGAGGAGGGAACGGAACGTGGCGACCATGATCGTGTACACGATGAGGACGGCGATCAAACTGATGACCCCCATCTGCGCGAAAGCGTCGATGCGCGCCGTGACGGCTCCGCCGAGTCGGACCTGGGCGCCGTCCGGGAGATCGATGCCGTCGATCGCCGTCGCGAGATCGTCGGAGGTTGCGCCGAGATTGTCGGTGCGCGGTGAGACGGTGATGACGGCCGAGCGCAGACCCTGCTGACTCTGGACGACGATGGGGCCATCGACCTTCTCGACGGTCGCGAACGTCGAGAGGGGAACGTCACCGTGTACGGGGGTCGAGATCGGGACGTTCGACAGGTCTGCCGTCGTCGAGACAGTCCTCCCCGGCATGATGACGATCTGCACGGGATCTCCGTCGACGATCATGTCGCCGGCGTCCGTCATGGACAGAGCGTTCGCGACGGCCTCACGCACCTCCTGGTCGGTGAGACCGTATTCGACGGCTGTGGCGCCGTCGACGTCGACATCGAGCCGTTCGACGGTGCTCGCGAGCGTCGACTCGGCATCGGCCACGGAGTCGAGACCCTCGATCTCGGTCGTCACGGTCTGGACGGCCTCGGAGAGACTCGAGTCGTCGAGGGCGGTGACCGAGATCTCGATGCCGGCGGAGAAGTCCATATCGCTCGTGATCGAATAGTCGAGCTCCCCGAGGGAGCCGTCATCCGCGCGGTCCTCGAGGCGGTCCCTGATGTCGTCGATCATGGCCGTCTGGTCCACACCGTCGTCCGTGGACACGAGGTACGACGCGAGTCCGCCTCCACCGCCGAGAGCGGCGTCCCGCAGCACGGAACCGGAGGAACGGAGCGATGTCTGGACGCGTTCGACGCCGTCGATGCCCGTCAGCTCCCCCTCGACCACATCGGCGGCGGTCTTCTGCGCATCGATGCTCGTGGCCGGGTCGAGTCTCTGCAGGACGCGGATCTGGGTGTCGCCGAGAGGAGCGAGGTAGCCAGTGGAGAGTCCGGGAATGAGCGCGGCGGTCGCCGCGAGCACGGCCAGGCTGAACGCGACCACCCGACCACGATGGGCGAGCGACCACGTGAGGAGGGGGCGGTAGACATCGTCGAGGCGAGTGCGGACCCGTTCGTCGAAGCGGACGGCACTCGTGCCGAGCCCACGGGGACGGACGAACCAGTACGCGAGGACGGGGACGACCGTGAGCGACACGACGAGCGACGCGAGCATCGCGGCCGCCGCGGTGAGAGCGAATGGTCGGAAGAGCTCCCCGAGCGTGCCGGAGATGTAGGCGATGGGGAGGAAGACGGCGACCGTCGTGAGCGTCGAGGACAGGACCGCCCCGGCGACCGAGGAGACGCCGGTGGTGATCGCGGAGATCCGGTCGCTCGAGACGAGCATCTGACGCTCGATGCTCTCGACGACGACGATGGAATCGTCGACGACGCGCCCGATCGCGACCGTGAGTGCGGCGAGGGTGATCATGTTGATCGAGAAACCCACGGCGTTCATCGCCACTCCCGCGAGAAGGAGCGAGGCGGGGATGGACACCGCGGTGACGAGGGTCGTCCGAACCGAGCCCAGGAAGAAGAGGACCACGATCACGGCGCACACGAGGCCGATGAGGCCCTCCGTCGTCAGGGTTTCGATCGACTTCTCGATGTAGGGCGACTGGTCGAAGACGACCGTCGAGTCGAGATCGTACTGCTCGTCGAGCGACGCCATCTCGGCCGTCACCGATCGTGACAGCTCGACGGCGTTGGCGTTGGGCACCTTCGATACGAGGAGGACGACGGTCGGCTCCCCGTCGACCCGAGCGGCGACCGAAGCGCCGGCCACCATCTGTCGGACGCTCGAGACGTCGCCGACGGTCATGGTGCTCCCCGTGGCGGGGGCGACGACGGGAAGGGCCGCGACGTCGTCAGCCGAAGCAACGGCCTTCCCGCTCTGTACGGCGAACGTCCTGTCGCCTTCCGTGATCGACCCCGATGCCTCGACGAGTCCGCCCGACACGATGGCGGCCTTCAGCTCCTGCACCCCGATTCCCGTCTCGTCGCTCTTCGCCTGATCGATCTCCACTCTCATCTGATCGGGAGCGACGCCGACGAATCGGGCCTCTCTGACACCGTCGAGGCCCTCGATGCGCTGTGAGATGGAGTCCTGGAGGGTCGTCGTGAACTGGGTATCACCCGGGCTGACCGCGAACTGCATGACGGGGAAGTCGTCGACCGAGGCCCCGGACACCTGCGGTTTCACGTCGTCCGGCAGGAGAGCACTGTTCTCGGCCAGCTTGGTGGACAGCTGCTTCACGATCTCGGTCGTGTCGAGTCCGAGCTCGAACGTGGCCGTCACGAGGGACAGATCGGTGCCGCTGTACGTCGTCGTCGAGACGAGTCCGTCGACCGACTCGACGATGGTCTCGACGACCTGCGACACCTCCGTGTCCACGACGTCGGGCGCGGCGCCGTCGTACGAGGTGACGATGGAGACGTTGGCCGATGCCACCGCGGGGAGGAGGTCCTGACGCATCGAGGCGAAGGAGATGGCGCCGAATGCGGCGGCGACGAGGGCGAGCAGAGTGATCAGCGACCGATTGCGGAGGCTGAAGCCGGCGAGGTTGTTCACGAGGGGTTCCGCTTCTGATGGGTGCGATGGCGGGGGAGAGGGCGGCCGTCGAGACGGCGTCGCGGACGACGACGGTCGCGTACGGCCGCCCTGGACATCACCGCGACGAGCGCGGCTTGTCCCATTCCCAGTTCACGGTCTGGGTGGTTCCGTACGAGCCGTTCGCACCGCCGGTGCAACTCGCGGCGCCGCATGACACCCCGATTCCGATGAACAGGACGATGGCGACGGCGCGGAGCCCGCGGCCGCGGCGAACGGAGTGAGCGGAGCGGGCATCTTCGAGATCAGTTGCCACCGGACACGCTCCACCCGTGGGTCTGGGTCGTCCCGAGCGTGCCGCCCGTGATGTGAGCGCCGTCCGGAACGCCGGGCGCCGTGCGGTTGTCGTCACTGCATCCCACGAGTCCGGCGCCGAGGACGCCGGTGACGAGGATCGCCGCCGCGGCCCGGCCGGCCCATGGCTTCTTCAGTGTTTTCATCAGTAATCCCTTCGAATCCGCGGGGAGCGCCCGCGGGACTGGGTGGAGGTGGACGGTTCGAGTGTGGGGGCCGAGAGGCGTCTCGTGTAACCCGAACGGGGGTGATTTCGTCCCCCCGATTACTCCCCCCTCGCCTCGCCGCACCGGCTGTACCCCGTACTGGGGTGAGGGTTACTCACATATGGCAGTGAGGATCGCTCAGTTTTGCGTTACCGTGAGACCACTGCGATCCACTCGACAAAGGGGGAGATGCCGACGCAGCGGCAGCTCACACATGAACACTTCATCAGCCTTCGTCCGCACGTCGGCCGCCGCCGGGATCGTCGCTTTCGCGGCCCTCACGACGGCGTTCACGGGCGGAGCCGCCTTCGCCGCTGGCGAGGACTACGTACCCGACACCGGGCTCTCCAACGAAACTCCGACGCCGGCAGTGCTGCCCGCCGACTCTCCGGCCGTCCTCCCGGCGGAGGACCCGCAGGCCGATCCGGCCGACGGTCTCGCCGTCACCGGCTCCGACGCCGCGCTGATCGCCGGTCTCGCCGGTGCCTTCATCGTCGGCGGCGCCGCCATCACGATCGCAGGTTCCGCCGCGCGTCGCCGCGCCTCCCGAACCCGGGGCTGAGCCCGACGGGAGGAGATCCTCTGGATCCTTCCCTCTTCAGACACGGACGCCCTCCGAGCCGCTCGACGGTACGGGGGGCGTTCGTCATGTCCTCACGGGCGTTCGTCATGTCCTCACGGGCGATCGGCCCCGTCCGCCCATTTCGGCCCCGACAGGCCGTCACCGAAAGTCCCGGGAATCCGGGGGAGCGGCCGCGACACGCCCGGGTTGCAGGAATGCTCCGCGTCTCGTAGACTTTCCTAGTTCAACATTCCCAGGTCGTCGTGCGCCGTAACGCGCTCATCGGCCCGTGGATCACTGCCAGGCAGTGCATAGGCAAGGCCCTCCGATTCCTCGCGAATCGTGCACGGGCGCAACGTCTAGGCCGCGGGTAGCAGAACAACGACTCAACCGAATCCCACCGATCCGGCTACACGCATGTCCGATGTCAGTTTCATTCGATATCGGCAGCGAGGAGCGCGGGACGGGGCGGAGCGGAGCGGTTTGACAGAAGAACAGTGGTGCGACAGCAGGAGTGCCCGGCACGGACGTGCGAACGTCCGATGCGAACGAAGCGCGTCCAATGCGAGGGATCGTAAGACGCAAGACAGAGAGTGAGTCACACAATGGCGGGACAGAAGATCCGCATTCGACTTAAGTCGTACGACCACGAGGTCATCGACACCTCGGCACGCAAGATCGTCGACACGGTCACCCGCGCGGGTGCGACCGTCGTCGGCCCCGTGCCGCTCCCGACGGAGAAGAACGTGGTGGCCGTCATCCGTTCCCCCCACAAGTACAAGGACAGCCGGGAGCACTTCGAGATGCGCACCCACAAGCGCCTTATCGACATCATCGACCCGACGCCGAAGGCCGTCGACTCGCTCATGCGACTCGACCTGCCCGCCGACGTCAACATCGAGATCAAGCTCTGAGTCGATCGATCAGAGCCGGATAGGGACACAGAATATGTCAACGCAGAACAAGACCAGCAGGGGCCTGCTCGGCACCAAGCTCGGTATGACCCAGGTGTGGGACGAGAACAACAAGCTCGTTCCCGTCACCGTGATCCAGGTCACCCCGAACGTCGTGACGCAGGTCCGCACGCCCGAGGTCGACGGCTACGACGCCGTCCAGATCGCCTACGGGCAGATCGACCCCCGCAAGGTGAACCAGCCCGCCGGCGGTCACTTCGAGAAGGCCGGCGTCACGCCGCGCCGTCACCTCACCGAGATCCGCACCGCAGACGCCTCCGACTACTCACTCGGTCAGGAGCTCACGGTGGACGGGCTGTTCGAGGCCGGCCAGAAGGTCGACGTCGTCGGCACCTCCAAGGGTAAGGGCTTCGCCGGTGTCATGAAGCGCCACAACTTCAAGGGTGTCTCCGCTTCGCACGGTTCGCACCGCAACCACCGCAAGCCGGGCTCCATCGGCGCCTCCTCGACCCCCAGCCGTGTCTTCAAGGGCATGCGCATGGCCGGTCGCATGGGTGGCGAGCGCGTCACCGTGCTCAACCTCCACGTGCACTCCGTCGACGCCGAGAAGGGACTCATCCTCGTCAAGGGTGCCGTCCCCGGCGCGCGTGGTCGCCTCGTTTTCGTCCGCAACGCAGTGAAGGGAGCCTGACCCCATGGCTACTGAACTCGACGTTCTCGACACCGCAGGTAAGAAGGCCGGCTCCGTTGAGCTCCCCGCCGATCTCTTCGATGTCCAGACCAACATCCCGCTGATCCACCAGGTCGTCGTCGCGCAGCTCGCGGCCGCTCGCCAGGGCACGCACAAGACCAAGGGTCGCGGCGAGGTCTCCGGTGCTGGTCGCAAGCCGTTCAAGCAGAAGGGAACCGGTCGCGCTCGTCAGGGCTCGATCCGCGCCCCCCAGATGACCGGTGGTGGAATCGTCCACGGACCGGTGCCCCGCAGCTACGCGCAGCGCACCCCCAAGAAGATGATCGCCGCAGCCCTCCTCGGTGCCCTCTCGGACCGCGCCCGGGGCAGCCGTCTCCACGTGGTCGAGACGCTCTCGGTCGCCGACGAGCGCATCACCAAGGCAGCAGCCGTCTACCTCGGCGGCATCGCCTCCTCGAAGCACGTCCTCGTGGTGCTCGAGCGCGACGACGAGCAGAGCCTGCTCGCCGTGCGCAACCTCCCCACGGTCCACGTGCTCAGCCAGGACCAGCTCAACGCGTACGACGTGCTCGTCTCCGACGACATCGTCTTCACCAAGGCAGCCTTCGACGCGTTCGTCGCGGCGAAGTCGAAGAAGGAAGAGGTGACCGCGTAATGGCCGCCAACAAGGACCCGCGCGACATCATCATCAGCCCGGTCGTCTCTGAGAAGAGCTACGGACTCATCGATGAGGGCAAGTACACGTTCGTCGTGGACCCCCGCGCCAACAAGACCGAGATCAAGCTCGCCATCGAGAAGATCTTCTCCGTCGAGGTCGCGTCCGTGAACACCCTGAACCGTCAGGGCAAGACGCGTCGCACCAAGTTCGGCATCGGCAAGCGCAAGGACACCAAGCGCGCCATCGTCACACTCAAGTCCGGTTCCATCGACATCTTCACGGCTGTCGGCTAGGAAACGGGAGGAAGAAAACATGGCTATTCGCAAGTACAAGCCCACGACGCCTGGTCGCCGCGGCTCCAGCGTCGCCGACTTCGCCGAGATCACGCGATCGACGCCCGAGAAGTCGCTGCTCCGCCCGATCTCCAAGACCGGTGGACGCAACAACCAGGGCCGCATCACGACCCGTCACATCGGTGGTGGCCACAAGCGCCAGTACCGTGTCATCGACTTCCGTCGCAATGACAAGGACGGCGTGAACGCCAAGGTCGCTCACATCGAGTACGACCCCAACCGCACCGCCCGCATCGCGCTCCTCCACTTTGTGGACGGCACGAAGCGCTACATCCTCGCGCCGAACAAGCTCTCCCAGGGCGACATCGTCGAGTCGGGTGCCGGCGCGGACATCAAGCCGGGCAACAACCTGCCCCTGCGCAACATCCCCACGGGTACGGTCATCCACGCGATCGAGCTCAAGCCCGGTGGCGGCGCCAAGATGGCCCGGTCCGCCGGTGCGTCGGTGCGTCTCGTCGCCAAGGACGGCCCCTACGCGCAGCTCCGTCTGCCCTCCGGTGAGATCCGCAACGTCGACGCGCGCTGCCGCGCGACCGTCGGCGAGGTCGGCAACGCCGAGCAGTCGAACATCAACTGGGGAAAGGCCGGCCGCAAGCGCTGGAAGGGCGTCCGCCCGACCGTCCGCGGTGTCGCGATGAACCCGGTCGACCACCCGCACGGTGGTGGTGAGGGCAAGACCTCCGGTGGACGCCACCCGGTCAGCCCGTGGGGCCAGAAGGAAGGCCGCACCCGCCACCCCAACAAGGAGAGCGACAAGCTCATCGTCCGCCGTCGCACCGCCCTCAAGAAGCGCAAGTAGGAGTTGTAGAAGATGCCTCGCAGTCTCAAGAAGGGCCCCTTCGTTGACGACCACCTGTTTCGCAAGGTCGTCGCGCAGAACGAAGCCGGCTCCAAGAACGTCATCAAGACCTGGTCGCGCCGCTCGATGATCGTGCCGGCCATGCTCGGCCACACGATCGCCGTCCACGACGGTCGCAAGCACATCCCGGTGTTCGTCACCGAGACCATGGTCGGTCACAAGCTCGGCGAATTCGCGCCGACCCGTACCTTCCGTGGCCACGTGAAGGACGACAAGAAGGGCCGCCGCCGCTGACCGCGGTGGCAGTAGGAGGAATAGAAATGGTGGAAGCCACCGCACGCGTGCGACACATCCGCGTGACCCCCATGAAGGCTCGTCGTGTCGTCAACCTCATCCGCGGCAAGCAGGCTCAGGAGGCACTCGCCATCCTGAAGTTCGCCCCGCAGGCTGCGTCCGAGCCGGTCTACAAGCTCGTCGCGTCCGCTATCGCGAACGCACGGGTCAAGGCCGACGCGACCAACAGCTACCTGGACGAGCAGGACCTGTACATCGCCAAGGCATTCGTCGACGAGGGCGCGACCCTCAAGCGTTTCCAGCCGCGTGCCCAGGGCCGTGCATTCCGCATCAACAAGCGCACGAGCCACATCACGGTTGTGCTCGCCACTCCCGAGGAGGGGACGAAGTAATGGGTCAGAAAGTCAACCCGTACGGCTTCCGCCTCGGCATCACCACCGACCATGTGTCGCGTTGGTACGCCGACAGCACGAAGCCCGGACAGCGCTACGCCGATTACGTGGCCGAGGACGTGAAGATCCGTCGCCTGCTGAGCACCTCGCTCGACCGCGCCGGTGTCTCGCGCATCGAGATCGAGCGCACGCGTGACCGCGTCCGTGTCGACATCCACACGGCTCGCCCCGGCATCGTCATCGGTCGCCGCGGCGCCGAGGCGGAGCGGATCCGCGCCGACCTGGAGAAGCTCACCAAGAAGCAGATCCAGCTGAACATCCTCGAGGTGAAGAACCCCGAGGCCGACGCTCAGCTCGTCGCTCAGGGCATCGCCGAGCAGCTCACCGCTCGCGTGGCGTTCCGTCGTGCGATGCGCAAGGGACTGCAGGGCGCTCAGCGCGCCGGCGCCAAGGGTGTCCGCATCCAGGTGTCCGGTCGTCTCGGCGGCGCCGAGATGAGCCGCTCGGAGTTCTACCGCGAGGGCCGTGTGCCCCTGCACACGCTCCGCGCCAACATCGACTACGGCTTCTACGAGGCCAAGACGACGTTCGGTCGCATCGGCGTGAAGGTGTGGATCTACAAGGGCGACATCACGAACAAGGAACTCGCTCGCGAGCAGGCCGGCCAGAAGTCCAGCCGTCCCGAGCGCAGCGACCGCCCGCGTCGTGCCCCTCGTAACGAGGCGCCCGTCGCCGCAGGAGTTGAGGCATAACCATGTTGATCCCACGCAGAGTCAAGCACCGCAAGCAGCACCGCCCCGTGCGTACCGGTCAGGCGACCGGTGGCACGAAGGTCAGCTTCGGCGAGTTCGGCATCCAGGCCATGACGCCCGCTTACGTGACCAACCGTCAGATCGAGTCCGCTCGTATCGCCATGACGCGTCACATCAAGCGTGGCGGAAAGGTGTGGATCAACATCTACCCCGACCGTCCGCTCACCAAGAAGCCGGCCGAAACCCGCATGGGTTCCGGTAAGGGTTCGCCCGAGTGGTGGGTCGCGAACGTCAAGCCCGGCCGTGTGCTCTTCGAGGTCGCGGGAGTCGACGAGACTCTCGCCCGCGAAGCGCTCACCCGTGCAATCCACAAGCTGCCCCTCAAGGCACGCATCATCAAGCGCGAGGAGGGCGACGCATAATGGCGATCGGTTCCAAGGAGCTCAGCCCCACCGAGCTCGACACATTCGAAGACGAGCGACTCGTCGACGAGCTGCGCAAGGCCAAGGAAGAGCTGTTCAACCTGCGCTTCCAGGCGGCCACCGGCCAGCTCGAGACCCACGGTCGACTGCGCGCCGTCAAGCGCGACATCGCCCGTATCTACACGGTCATCCGCGAGCGTGAGCTCGGGATCCGGGCCACCCCCGCTCCCATCGAGGTGCAGGCCAAGGCCCCGAAGAAGAGCAAGAAGGCTGCGAAGGAGTCCGCTGAGGACACCACCGCGACGCCTGACGAGACGAAGGAGGCCTAGACATGGCTACTGCAACGGAGAAGGCTGCGCAGGGTCACGAGTCGGCCGAGCACGACGTCAAGGACGCCGCGAGCCGTGGTTACCGCAAGACGCGTCGCGGCTACGTGACGAGCGACAAGATGGACAAGACCATCGTGGTCGAGGTCGAGGACCGGGTGAAGCACCCGCTCTACGGCAAGGTCATCCGCCGCACCTCCAAGGTGAAGGCTCACGACGAGCTCGAGACCGCCGGCATCGGCGACCTCGTGATCATCTCGGAGACCCGCCCGCTCAGCGCCACCAAGCGCTGGCGCCTCGTCGAGATCCTCGAGAAGGCCAAGTAAGCCCCCCGGGCTTACTTCGTAGAAGGAGTACAGGATGATTCAGCAGGAATCGCGCCTGAAGGTCGCCGACAACACCGGCGCCAAGGAGCTGCTCACGATCCGCGTCCTCGGTGGCTCGGCTCGTCGCTACGCCGGCCTCGGTGACGTCATCGTCGCGACCGTCAAGGACGCCATCCCCGGCGGCAACGTCAAGAAGGGCGACGTCGTCAAGGCGGTCGTCGTCCGGGTCAAGAAGCAGACGCGTCGCAACGACGGGTCGTACATCAAGTTCGATGAGAACGCGGCAGTGATCCTGAAGGGCGACGGCGACCCCCGTGGAACCCGCATCTTCGGGCCGGTCGGTCGTGAACTTCGCGACAAGAAGTTCATGAAGATCGTCTCGCTGGCGCCGGAGGTTATCTAAATCATGGCGAAGATCAAGAAGGGCGACCTGGTCCAGGTCATCAGCGGCCCCAAGCAGGACCGTGGTGGCTTCCGTGGCAAGCAGGGACGCGTCATCGAGGTGCTCGTGGAGCGAAACCGCGTCATCGTCGAGGGCGTCAACTACGTCACGAAGCACGTCCGTCAGGGCCAGACGCAGCGCGGCACGAAGACCGGTGGTATCGAGACCCACGAGGCTCCGATCCACATCTCCAACGTGGTGCTGCTCGACCCCGACACCAAGAAGCCGGTCAAGGTCGGCTACCGTTCCGAGGAAGTCGTGAAGGACGGCGTCTCCAAGACGCGCCGCGTTCGCATCGACAAGAAGTCTGGTAAGGACCTCAAGTAATGACTGAAACTGCTGTGGCTGGCAAAATCCAGCCCCGCCTCAAGGAGAAGTACAAGGGCGAGATCGCCCCGAAGCTGAAGGGCGACCTCGGCTTCACGAACGTCCACCAGATCCCGACCCTGACGAAGATCGTCGTGAACATGGGTGTCGGCGACGCGGCCCGCGATGGCAAGATCATCGACGGCGCGATCGCTGACCTCACGCTCATCACGGGTCAGAAGCCGCAGGTCACCAAGGCCCGCAAGTCCATCGCGCAGTTCAAGCTCCGCGAGGGTCAGCCGATCGGTGCGCACGTCACGCTGCGCGGCGACCGCATGTGGGAGTTCCTCGACCGCCTCCTGTCGCTCGCCCTGCCCCGCATCCGCGACTTCCGCGGACTGTCGGACCGTCAGTTCGACGGCAACGGCAACTACACGTTCGGTCTCACGGAGCAGGCAGTGTTCCACGAGATCAACCAGGACAAGATCGACCGCGTCCGCGGTATGGACATCACGGTCGTGACCACGGCGAAGACCGACGACGAGGGACGCGCGCTGCTCAAGGCGCTCGGGTTCCCCTTCAAGTCGGCCGACTCCGCGAAGTAGGCTCTGCGTCCGCAGGGCTCACCGGGGTCCGGCAACCGCCGGACCCCACCACCACAGGTCGTCACTCGCGTAACGGGTGCCGAAACCTGGTGAACGAAGGAAATCCATCATGACGATGACAGATCCGGTCGCAGACATGCTGACCAGACTGCGGAACGCCAACTCGGCGTACCACGACAGCGTCTCCATGCCCCACTCGAAGCTCAAGGGGCACATCGCCGACATCCTCAAGTCGGAGGGTTACATCTCCGAGTGGACCGTCGCCGATGCGGCCGTCGGCCAGACGCTCACCCTGAGCCTCAAGTTCGGCCCGAACCGCGAGCGGTCCATCGCCGGCATCAAGCGGGTCTCGAAGCCCGGTCTCCGCGTCTACGCGAAGTCGACCGAGCTCCCCACCGTCCTCGGTGGTCTCGGTGTCGCGATCCTGTCCACCTCCTCCGGTCTGCTCACCGACCGCCAGGCTGAGAAGAAGGGCGTCGGCGGGGAAGTCCTCGCCTACGTGTGGTAATCCGTCATGTCCCGTATTGGAAGACTCCCCATCGACATCCCCGCAGGGGTGACCGTCTCGATCGACGGTCGTAATGTCGCCGTCAAGGGCCCGAAGGGCGAGCTCGCGCTCACCGTCGCCGCCCCCATCGAGGCCGCGATCGAGGACAACCAGGTCCTCGTCACCCGTCCGGACGACGAGCGCACCTCGCGCTCGCTCCACGGCCTCACCCGTACGCTCATCGCCAACCAGATCGTCGGCGTGACGCAGGGCTACACCAAGGGCCTCGAGGTCGTCGGCACCGGTTACCGCGTTCAGCAGAAGGGCAACTCGATCGAGTTCGCCCTGGGCTTCTCGCACCCCGTCGTCGTCGAGCCGCCGGCCGGCATCACCTTCACGGTGGAGGGCAACAACAAGCTCACCGTGTCGGGTATCGACAAGCAGGCCGTCGGTGAGGTCGCCGCCAACATCCGTAAGATCCGCAAGCCCGAGCCCTACAAGGGCAAGGGTGTGCGTTACGCCGGCGAGAACGTTCGTCGCAAGGCCGGAAAGGCTGGTAAGTAACCATGGCTGTCAAGACCAAGTCCGCTGCCCGTGGCCGTCGCCACGCGCGTCTGCGGAAGAAGATCGAGGGTACGGCTGTCCGTCCCCGTCTCGTCGTGACGCGCTCGGCTCGCCACGTCTTCGTCCAGGTCGTCGACGACGCCCAGGGCCACACGCTCGTGTCCGCTTCGACGCTCGAGACCGACCTGCGCTCCTTCGACGGTGACAAGACCGCCAAGGCCAAGCGCGTCGGCGAGCTCGTCGCAGAGCGTGCCAAGCAGGCCGGCATCGAGGGTGTCGTTTTCGATCGTGGCGGGAACCGCTACGCAGGACGCGTCGCGGCGATCGCCGAAGGTGCTCGAGAGGGTGGATTGAACCTGTGAGCGAAGAGACCAACAAGGAGAAGGTTGTGGCTGAGACCACTGAGCCTGCGAAGACCGTGGAAACGCCCGTGGCCGAGACCGCTGAGAAGCCGGTCGAGACCGCTGCCGGTAGCGAGAGCCAGACGCGCGACGAGCGCTCCGGCCGTCGCGGCGGCGGTGGCGGCGGTCGTGACCGCAACCAGGGCGGACGCGACCGTGGAGGCCGCGACCAGGACAAGAGCCAGTTCCTCGAGCGCGTCGTGACCATCAACCGCGTGTCGAAGGTCGTGAAGGGTGGACGTCGGTTCAGCTTCACCGCCCTCGTCGTCGTCGGTGACGGCAACGGTCTCGTGGGCGTCGGCTACGGCAAGGCTCGCGAGGTCCCCCTCGCGATCTCGAAGGGCGTCGAGGAGGCGAAGAAGAACTTCTTCCGCGTCCCCCGCGTCGGTTCGACGATCCCGCACCCCGTCCAGGGTGAGGCCGCTGCCGGCGTCGTGCTGCTGCGTCCGGCTGCCGCCGGTACCGGTGTCATCGCCGGTGGTCCGGTCCGCGCCGTGCTCGAGTGCGCCGGCATCCACGACGTCCTGTCGAAGTCGCTCGGTTCCTCGAACACGATCAACATCGTCCACGCCACGGTCACGGCCCTGCAGCAGCTCGAGGAACCTCGTGCCGTCGCAGCCCGTCGTGGTCTCGAATACGACCAGGTCGCCCCCGCGCGCCTCGTCCGTGCAGAAGCCGACGCCGCAGCTGCGGCCGCGGCGAAGGTAGGTGCCTGATGGCCGCTCGTCTGAAGGTCACGCAGACCAAGTCCAAAGTTAGTGAGAAGCAGAACCAGCGCGACACGCTGCGTAGCCTCGGCCTCAAGCGCATCGGCGATGTCGTCGTCCGCCCGGACGACGCGCAGAACCGTGGCTACGTCAACACTGTTGCTCACCTCGTGAAGGTTGAGGAGATCGACTAATGGCTGACGAGAAGAACGACGTCACCGAGGAGACCCCGAAGAAGAAGGCTGCGCCCAAGGCGAAGTCGACGACGACGGAGAAGGCTCCCAAGGCCGAGAAGGCAGCTGCTCCGGCGAAGGCGAAGGCCGACACGGCCGCAGCCGACAAGCCGAAGAAGGCGCCGGCCAAGAAGGCAGCAGCTTCGACGTCGGCATCGGCCGACACCACCGAGGCCGCGCCCAAGGCGGAGAAGAAGGCTGCGAAGCCGACCGAGGAAACCGTGGCTCGCGCTCAGGTCCTCAAGGTCCACCACCTCCGTCCGGCCGCCGGTTCCAAGAAGGCCAAGACCCGTGTGGGTCGTGGTGAGGGATCCAAGGGTAAGACCGCGGGCCGTGGAACCAAGGGCACGAAGGCCCGCTATTCCGTCAAGGCCGGTTTCGAGGGTGGCCAGCTCCCGTCGCACATGCGTGCGCCGAAGCTGCGCGGCTTCAAGAACCCGTTCCGCGTCGAGTACCAGGTCGTGAACCTGGAGAAGCTCGCCGAGCTCTACCCCTCGGGTGGAGACGTCACGGTGGCCGACCTGGTCCAGAAGGGCGCCGTTCGCAAGAACGAGCTCGTCAAGGTCCTGGGCGGCGGCGACGCCGACCTGAGCGTGAAACTCAACGTCACGGTCGACAAGGTCTCCGGTTCCGCACAGGAGAAGATCCTCGCGGCCGGCGGCTCGGTAAAGTAGTCCCGAAGTAATCCCGACCGGCTCCCCTTCGCGAGCGCCTCACCGTCACCGGTGGATGCTCGCGAAGGGGGACGTCAGTGGACCATGTACGCCAACGGGCCCGATGATCGGATAGATTCGATTGTCGGGCCCGTTCCGCGTGGTCCATCGTTCAGACCGGGACGACGAGCTCTCACCGGCTCGAAACCAGGAGGCCCCCTTTGTTCAGCGCCGTAGCGCGGATCTTCCGCACCCCAGACCTTCGTCGGAAGATCGGCTTCACCCTGGGCATCATCGCCCTGTACCGGCTCGGCACGTTCGTCCCTGCCCCGTTCGTGGACTTCCAGAACGTGCAGACCTGTCTGCAGCAGAACCAGGGGACGTCGGGCCTCTACGAGCTCGTCAACCTCTTCTCGGGCGGCGCGCTCCTCCAACTCTCCATCTTCGCGCTCGGCATCATGCCGTACATCACCGCGTCGATCATCGTGCAGCTGCTCCGCGTGGTCATCCCGCACTTCGAGACCCTCCACAAGGAGGGGCAGGCCGGCCAGGGCAAGCTCACGCAGTACACCCGCTACCTCACGATCTTCCTCGGCATCCTGCAGTCGACGACCCTCGTCACGGTGGCGCGTTCCGGTGCCCTCTTCGGCACGAACGCGAGCACCGAGTGCTCGCAGCTGCTCACGAGCGACACCTGGTACGCGGTCCTCCTCATGGTCGTCACCATGACCGCCGGTACGGGACTCATCATGTGGATGGGCGAGCTCATCACGGAGCGCGGCATCGGCAACGGCATGTCCCTCCTCATCTTCACGTCGATCTCGGCGACCTTCCCGTCAGCCCTCTGGGCCATCCAGCAGGCGCGAGGCTTCGAGGTCTTCCTCCTCGTCATCGCCGTGGGACTCGTGATCGTCGCCCTCGTGGTGTTCGTCGAGCAGTCGCAGCGGCGCATCCCCGTGCAGTACGCGAAACGGATGGTCGGTCGCCGCACCTACGGCGGGAACAACACCTACATCCCGATCAAGGTCAACATGGCCGGCGTCGTGCCCGTCATCTTCGCCTCGTCGCTGCTGTACCTCCCTGCGCTCATCGCGCAGTTCAATCAGCCCGCCGCCGGCGAAGAGCCCGCAGCGTGGGTCACGTGGGTCACGAACTACCTGACGCAGGGCGACCACCCGCTCTACATGGCGCTGTACTTCCTCCTGATCGTGGGCTTCACCTACTTCTACGTGGCCATCACCTTCAACCCGGAGGAGGTCGCGGACAACATGAAGAAGTACGGCGGCTTCATCCCCGGCATCCGTGCGGGACGACCCACGGCCGAGTACCTCGACTACGTGCTCACGCGCGTCACGCTCCCCGGCTCGATCTACCTCGGTCTGATCGCCCTCATTCCGCTCGTCGCACTCGCACTCGTCGGAGCGAATCAGAACTTCCCGTTCGGCGGCGCGTCCATCCTGATCATCGTGGGCGTGGGTCTCGAGACGGTCAAGCAGATCGACTCGCAACTCCAACAGCGCCACTACGAGGGGCTGCTCCGGTGAGCGGGGCCGAGACGGCGGGTGCACGGCTACTCATCGTCGGACCTCCCGGTGCGGGCAAGGGCACCCAGGCCAAGCTCATCGCGTCGTCGTTCGCCGTACCCGCCATCTCGACGGGCGACATCTTCCGAGACAACATCAAGAACGGTACGGAGCTCGGCCAGCAGGTGCAGTCGATCGTGTCGAGCGGCGGCTACGTCCCCGACACGCTGACGAACGAGATCGTGCGCGACCGACTCCACCAGGACGACGCCATCGACGGCTTCCTGCTGGACGGCTACCCTCGTACGACGGAGCAGGTCGCCGAGCTCGACCGGATCCTCGGCGAGACCGGCACATCCCTCGACGCCGTCGTCCTCCTCGTCGCCGACACGGATGAGGTCGTCGCACGACTTCTCAAGCGGGCCGTGGAGCAGGGACGAGAGGACGACACCGAAGACGTCATCCGGCACCGCCAGGACGTCTACCACGAGCAGACCGAGCCCGTCATCGCGCTCTACCGGGAACGCGGCCTCGTGGCGGAGGTCGATGGCCTCGGAGGTGTCGACGAGGTCGGTTCGCGCGTCACTCAGGCTCTCGCCGAGCGCGGCATCGAGCCCGCCGGCGTCGACGCCGTCTGACTCTTGTGTTCCGCAAGTCTCTGTACAAGTCGCCGGCGCAGCTCCGGCTGATGATCGAACCGGGTCTGGTCACCGCGGCGGCCCTCGACGCCGTCCGGGCGGCGATCCGACCAGGGGTGACGACCCTGGAGCTCGACGCGATCGCCGAGAGCACCATCCGGGCGTGCGGCGGCATCCCGAACTTCCAGCTCGTGCCCGGCTACGTCCACACGATCTGCGCGTCGGTCGGAGCCGATGTCGTCCATGGGATCCCCAACGACGTTCCGCTCCGACCGGGCGACATCGTGTCGATCGACTGCGGGGCGGAGGTCGACGGATGGAACGGAGACTCGGCGTTCACCGTGGTCCTCGACGACGACGATCGGCCTGAGCTCGTCGCCGAACGGCGACAGCTGTCCGACGTCACCGAGGCATCGATGTGGGCCGGTATCGCCCGTCTGGCGTCCGCTCGTCACCTCAACGAGGTCGGGATCGCCGTCCAGGAGGCGATCGAGAGTCGGAGCGAGTACGGCATCATCACCGACTACATCGGCCACGGAATCGGTCGCTCGATGCACGAGGCGCCGCCCGTGTTCAACTACCGTGTGGCGCAGAAGGGCCCGGAGGTCAAGACGGGCCTCGCTGTGGCGATCGAGCCCATGGTCGTCACAGGAAGTCCGGAGACCTTCGTCCAGGACGACGAGTGGACCGTGACGACGGTCGACGGCGGAATGGCGTCCCATTGGGAGCACAGCGTCGCCGTCCACGACAGGGGGGTGTGGGTCCTCACCGCCGGTGACGGGGGAGCGGCAGGTCTCGCGCCCTTCGGAGTGACGCCCGTCCCTCTCACCTGACCGCCTCGTGCGGAGGCGTCGCGTCGAGCGATCCCGGTATCGCGTTCGGCGTAGGGTCGGAGCATGTCGAATCCGTCCGCTGCGCGCGTCTTCTTCCTGTCCCCGCTTCCGGCCGATGCCGAGCCGGACGACGCCGCGATCGCGGCGTCCATCGCCGAGTCCGACGCCCGCGACCCGCGTCTGAGCGTCCTCGACCTCGGGGCGTCCCGGGGCGACGGCATCTTCGAGACGCTCGGCGTGATCGACGGGCGTGCTCACGGCATCGAGGACCACCTCGGGCGGCTCGTCCGCTCCGCGCGGATGCTCGATCTCCCGGCTCCCCACCTCGGACAGTGGCGGGCGGCGATGGAGCGCGCCGTGGCGAGCCTCCCCTCGACGGGCCAGGGCTCGCTCAAGATCGTGCTCACGCGGGGGATCGAGGGATCCGGGACCCCGACGGCGTGGATCGTCGCTCGCGCCTCGACATCGGACTTCGCGGAGCGCCGCACTGGCATCCGCGTGGTGACGCTCGACCGAGGCTGGCCGCTCGACGTGGCCGATCGTGCGCCATGGCTGCTCGCGGGAGCGAAGACGCTGTCCTATGCCGTCAACATGGCGGCCATCCGTGAGGCGAAGCGGCGCGAGGCGGATGACGCTCTCTTCGTCTCCTCCGACGGCTTCGCGCTCGAGGGGCCGACGTCGAGCCTGCTCGTGCGCTTCGGCGACACGATCGTGACGCCGTCGACCGACGGGGGCATCCTGCCCGGGACGACCCAGGCCGCGATCTACCGCTGGCTGGAGAGCGAGGGCAGGCTCGCGGAGTACGACACCGTGCCGGCTGCGCGACTCGCCGAGGCGGACGCCGCCTGGTTCGTCTCGAGCGTGCGCCTCGCGGCCCCGATCACCGCCATCGACGATCGGCAGCTCGCAATCGATCGCGATCTGACGGACGGGATGAACGCGATGCTCCTCTCCCGCTGAGGCCGCTCACGCGTCCATCGTGTGGACGAGTTCGTCGATGAACGACGGAAAGTCCACGGACCCCTTGATGATGCGCTGCACGTCCTCGCGACCGGAGAAGACCTCGACGATCTGATCGAAGACCGGTTGGAAGCGCGCGCGACCGTCCGCGCTGAACGCGATGAGAGCGACGACGTTCACCCGGGCCTCGCCCCACGGCATGCTGTGCTCGTTCACCGCGATCGCGATCGCGGTGCGCTTCGCCGACATCGCCATCGCGTGAGGGACGGCGAGGGTGTCGGTGAAGGCCGTCGATGACATGCGTTCGCGCTCGACCACACCGTCGAGGTAGTCCTCGTCGATCGCTCCGTCCGCGATCATGAGCTCGCCGAGCCGTCTGATCATCGCCTCTTCGTCCGCCGCCGTCTCGTTGCGGACGAAGAAGGCGGGGGAGAAGTATTCGAGCAGTTCGGTCGCGATCTCCGAGCGGCGCCTGCTCCGACGCACTCGTGACACGGCGCGACGCACGCGATCGCCGTCCGCTTCGCCGAAGAACGGTCCGATCACGAGGACGGAATCGTCGGGGACGGGAGGCTCGATCGTCGAGAGCACGAGGTCAGCCCCGAGGGACGACCAGGGGACGTCCGAGCGCGTGACGACGCGGTCGACCGCGACCACGTCGCCTACCGACGCGATGATGCGTGCGCGGAGCACGCTCTGCAGGTCGTAGTAGTTGGGGCAGACGAGGACGACGGGCTCCAGATCCTCGCGACGCGCCTCCTGCTGCAGGTGCGCCCCGACGTGCATGGCGATGTACGCGATCTCGTCGTCGTCGATCTCCACTCCGCTGAGGTTCCGCAGCTCGCGCGCGATGAAGACGGCGAGCTCGTAGATCATCGGATAGGACGTCTTGATCGATCGGGTCAGGGGATTGCGGGAGAAGGATCGATCGCTCGCGCGCTCGAGGAGGTTGTGGACGTGGAGAGCGAGTCGGGTGTTGAAGTCGTCGTCCTCGAGATCGACGGCGTACTCCGCACCGGCACGAGCCGTGATGCGGCGCACACGTTCCAATTCCTCGTCGGCGAGGTAGCGCCGCCGCCCGGTCTCTCCGCCGTCGGGCTGCTCCTCCGGTTCCGCGCCGGGGGCGACGGCCCTCGTCGACAAGAGGTATCCGAGGTACTCGGCGTCCCCTCGACCCAGCGTGACGCCGAAGTGCTCGCGGACGAGCCCGTCGAGGAGGGCGGGGAACTCCTCCCCGTGGAAGTCCTCCGATCGCGTCGGCCGTTCGTCGTCCGGAACGCGGTTGTCGTGGGATACCCGATCCACCGCGATCGCGATGTGCAGGAGGACATTGTCCGTGCCGTAGTCGTTCACGTAGTACGAGCGCGCCTCGAGCTCGCCGAGGAGCGCTGTCTTGAACGCGCTGAGACTGTCGGAGGCGAACGCCCGCTCGACGGCATCGAGGTCGATGCGAGCCTGGGCGGTCTCGTCCCGGAAGAGACGGCTGATGAGGCGACGGCGGTCACGCTCGGCGCCGGCGATCGAGACGATCGGTCCCGAACGGGTGATCTGCAGATCCACGTCAGCGACGATGGGGCGGATCTTCGCGAGATCCGCTTCGATCGTGGAGTCGCTGACGTGCAGCCGCTGGGCCAGAGCGAAGACGTCGACGCCGGCAGACTCCGCGAGGAGGGCCCTGATGATGCGCGTGCTGCGTTCCCGCGGCGTCTCGGTGCTGCCGATGGTGCGTTCGAGACGGCGGAAGCGCGCATAGGCGTCGTCGTCGAGGCGGTAGCCGCTCGGGCCCGAGACGACGAGGTCGTCGGCGCCCGGACGGCTACGGAGACGGGCCAGGTAGGTCCTCACGCTCCGCGGCGTGACGCCGAGCGCGTCCGCGAGTTCTGACGCGGTGACCCACCCGGAGGCGCGCGCGAGATGCGCGAGGATGCGATCCTGTCTCTCGCGTGTCACGGTGGCTCCTCGGGGTTCGACGATCGTTCGTCGGTGCGTACTGTCGGTGCGTACGCTCGGCGCGTACGGTCGAGTCAATCATCTCGGACGCCGTCGTGGTCCCTCGGTGCAAGGAGTGAGACTTTCCGCCCCTGCGGAAGCTTTCCTGGTGGCACTCCATCTCGGGAGGGACGAGACTTCCGGTACGGGTGCGTTCAGCATCCGCAGAACCACGACGGAAAGCGCAGGGGCGGATCGATGGAGATCCTCGTAGTGTGTGGAGTTGGCGCGTCCTCGACGTTCGTCGCCCTCCGTCTGCGACGCTCGGCCGCGGAACGCGGCATCGACCTGAGTGCTCGCGCCGGCTCCCTCGAGCTCCTCGACTCCGCCATCATCGGAGCGGATCTGGTCCTCGTCGGGCCGCATCTCGCCGCGCGCCTCGCCGACGTCCGCGCCACGGCCCGCGCCGTCGACGAGAGGATCGTCGTCGCCCTCCTTCCCGAATCCGCCGTCACGTCTCGCGACGGCGACCTCGCTCTCCAGACCGCCCTCGACGCCGCCGGGGTGGGATCATGAGCGACGGCCGGAGCATCGACACGGGTGCACGAGCCGCCGATCGTGCAGGAGAACGTCAGCAGGCGGCTGCTGAGGAGCCCACCATGGTCACACGCACCGTTCGCATCGGATCGTCGCACGGACTGCACGCACGCCCCGCGAAGCTGTTCACGCAAGCGGCCGCAGCCGCCCCGGGCGCCGTCACCATCGCGAAGGGCGACGGCAAGGCCGTCAACGCCGCGAGCATCCTCGGCGTGATCTCTCTCGGCGTCGAGTACGGCGACTACGTGACGCTCTCGACGGAGGGCGACGGGGCCGAGGCGACCCTCGACGAGCTCACGGAGCTCCTCGTCACCGACCACGACGAGGCCTGATCCCCACATGACGACCGCCGCCACAGCACAACGAGGAGACCGCTCATGCGCATAATCGGAACCGGAATCGGCCAGGGGGTGGCGACGGGTCCCGTCGTCCGCATGCCCGAACCGCTCGCGACGCCATCGGACGTCCAGAGCACGATCGGCGCCGAGGCCGAGAAGGCCCGCACCGTCGAATCACTCGCCCGGGTCGCGCGAGCGCTCGAGGAGCGGGGCGCGAAGGCGGGCGGAACGGCGCGAGACGTGCTGGAGGCCCAGGCGATGATGGCGGAGGACCCGACCCTCGCCGACTCGCTCGACGAGCTGCTCGCCCAGGGGAAGACCGCCGAGAGGGCGGTCTCGGAGGCCTTCGCGGCTTTCCGTGACCAGCTCGCGGCCATGGGCGGCTATCTCGGTGAGCGTGCGGCAGACCTCGACGACGTCGCGCAGCGCGTCATCGCCGACCTCCTCGACGTGCCCGCACCCGGTGTCCCCGATCTCGAGGAGCCGTTCGTGCTCGTCGCGCGTGATCTCGCACCGGCCGACACGGCGCTCCTCGACCTCGACAAGGTCCTCGCGCTCGTGACGAGCGACGGCGGCCCCACCTCTCACACCGCGATCCTCGCGCGGGAGAAGTCGATCGTGGCGATCGTGGGCGCAGCCGACGCGCTCTCGCTCGGGGAGGGGACGACCGTCGTCGTCGACGCCGCCGCGGGAGTCGTCATCGCCGAGGCGTCGGCCGAGGAGGTCGCCGATGCGAAGGCCCGCATCGCCGAGCGCGCCGCTCTCGTCGACGCCCCGGCGACCCCCGGGGCGCTCGCCGACGGAACGTCCATCCCGCTCCTCGCGAACCTCGGCTCCTCGAAGGCGGCGAAGGCTGCTGCGGAGGGCGGCGCCGAGGGTGTCGGATTGTTCCGCACCGAGTTCCTCTTCCTCGACGCTGGTGGCAGTGCCCCGACCATCGAGGAGCAGCGGGCGCACTACGTCGAACTGCTCGAGGCGTTCCCCGGTCAGAAGGTCGTCGTCCGCCTCCTGGACGCCGGAGCCGACAAGCCGCTCGCCTTCCTCAACGACGCGCACGAGGAGAACCCCGCTCTCGGCCTGCGCGGTCTGCGGGCCCTGCGCGTCAGCGAGGACATCCTCCGCGAGCAGCTCACGGCGCTCGCCGAGGCGGACAAGCTCACCTCCGCCGACCTCTGGGTCATGGCCCCGATGGTGTCGACGGTCGAGGAGACCGCGTACATCGTGGCTCTGTCGAAGGAGCTCGGCCTCAAGACGGCCGGCATCATGGTCGAGGTCCCGTCGATCGCGCTGATGGCCGACAAGGTGTTCGAGATCGCCGACTTCGCCTCGATCGGCACGAACGACCTCACCCAGTACACGCTCGCGGCCGATCGCCTCCTCGGCTCGGTCGCCTCCTTCCAGGACCCGTGGCACCCCGCAGTGCTCCGCCTCGTCGGCGAGGTCGGCGCGGCCGGCGGGCGTGCAGGGAAGCCCGTCGGGATCTGCGGGGAGGCAGCGGCCGACCCGCTCCTCGCCGTCGTGCTCGTCGGCCTGGGTGCCACCACTCTCTCGATGTCGCCGTCCGCTCTCGCGGACGTGCGCGCATCGCTCCTCCGTTACACCCTCGACGAGGCGAAGAGCCTCGCCGAAACCGCCCTGGCCGCCTCGGGTGCGGCCGAATCCCGAGCCGCGGTCACCGCCGCGGTCGAATCCCTCAAGGAGACACACTCATGACAACGACGTCCACCACGTCGACGCAGAGCGGCGGCGCGCGCGTCGCCGTTCAGCGCTTCGGCACGTTCCTCTCCGGCATGGTCATGCCGAACATCGCGGCGTTCATCGCCTGGGGCATCATCACCGCCTTCTTCATCGAGACCGGCTGGACCCCCGTGGCGCAGCTCGGCGGGTTCGAGGGCGCCGACGGTACCGCCTATCCCGGCATCGTCGGCCCGATGCTCACCTACCTGCTCCCGCTCCTCATCGCCTACACCGGCGGCAAGATGGTCTACGACACGCGTGGAGGCGTCGTCGGCGCCATCATGACCATGGGCGTCATCACCGGTGCGAACACGACGATGATCCTCGGTGCGATGATCTGCGGCCCCCTCGGCGGCTGGCTCATCAAGCAGGTCGACAAGATCTGGGACGGAAAGATCCGCCCCGGCTTCGAGATGCTCGTGAACAACTTCTCGGCCGGCATCCTCGGCTTCGGCCTCTCGATGCTCGCCTTCTTCGGGCTCGCCCCGGTCCTGTCGTTCGTGAGCCAGGTCCTCGGCAACGCCGTGGAATGGCTCCTCTCGGCCGGCCTGCTGCCGCTCGCGAGCATCTTCATCGAGCCCGCGAAGGTCCTGTTCCTCAACAACGCCATCAACCACGGTGTCCTCACGCCCCTCGCGGCCGACCAGGTGGCCGAGTCCGGCAAGTCGATCCTCTTCCTCCTCGAGGCGAACCCCGGCCCCGGCCTCGGACTGCTGCTCGCGTTCTCGTTCTTCGGCATCGGCGCGGCCCGCGCGACGGCTCCTGGCGCGATCATCATCCAGTTCTTCGGCGGGATCCACGAGATCTACTTCCCGTACGTCCTGAGCAAGCCCCTCCTGCTCCTCGCGGTCATCGCGGGTGGTGCGACAGGTGTCGCGACGAACGTCGCGTTCAACTCGGGGCTCGTCGGCGTCGCCTCGCCCGGCTCGATCTTCGCCGTTCTCGCAGCCACGGAGCGCAACAGCTTCCCCGGTGTCATCCTCTCGGTGATCCTGTCGGCGGCCGTCTCCTTCCTCATCGCGTCGATCATCCTCCGCGCCTCGCGCAAGCGTGACCTCGCGTCCGGCAACGCCGGCGACCTGTCGGCCGCCGTCGCGAAGACGCAGGCCAACAAGGGCAAGGAGTCGAGCGTCCTCGGCAACCTGGCCGGCCAGCCCGTCGCCGCCGCCGGCGACCCGCAGACCGCGCGTCTCGTCTCGAACATCGTGTTCGCGTGCGACGCCGGCATGGGGTCGAGCGCCATGGGTGCGTCGGTCCTCCGCAACAAGCTGAAGAAGGCGGGCGTGGAGGGTGTCACCGTCACCAACCAGGCCATCGCCAATCTCACGGGAGATGCCGACCTCGTGATCACGCACAAGGACCTTACGGACCGCGCACGCCAGAAGTCGCCGAACTCGCAGCACGTCTCGGTCGACAACTTCATGAACTCGCCGAAGTACGACGAGGTCGTCGGCCAGGTCCAGAACCAGAAGGAGACCACCAAGTGAGCGACGACATCCTGACCCGCGCCAACGTCGTGTCGGAGGGATCCGCGACGACGAAGGACGACGCGATCCGCGAAGCCGGTGCCCTCCTCGTCTCGTCGGGAGCGGTCGATGCGAGCTACGTCGACGCGATGCTCGAGCGCGAGACCAGCGTGTCCACCTACATGGGCAATCTGCTCGCGATCCCGCACGGCACGAATGAGTCGAAGGACGCCATCAAGACGTCCGCCCTCTCGCTCGTGCGGTACGACCACCCGATCGACTGGGACGGCGAGGAGGTGCGCTTCGCCGTCGGCATCGCCGGTGTCGGAGACGAGCACCTCGGGATCCTCTCCAAGATCGCCGTCGTGTTCTCGGACGAGGACGAGGTCGCGAAGCTCGTGGCGGCGAAGGACGCGGACGAACTGTACGCGCTCCTCGAGGAGGTCAACGCGGAATGAAGGCCGTTCACTTCGGCGCAGGCAACATCGGGCGCGGCTTCATCGGGCTCCTCCTCCACGAGGCGGGCTACGAGGTGGTCTTCGCCGATGTGAACGCCGACCTCATCGATGCGATCCAGTCGGCCGACTCGTACGACGTCCACGAGGTGGGCGAGGGCGGCCGGACGAAGACGGTGACGGGCTTCCGCGCCATCAACAGCGCGGTCGACGAGGAGGCACTCGTCTCGGACATCGCCACGGCCGACATCGTCACGACGGCCGTCGGTCCGAACGTGCTGCGCTTCGTCGCGCCCGTGATCGCGAGGGGGCTGCTGGCCCGATCGGCCGGCTGTGCGCCCCTCGCGGTCATGGCGTGCGAGAACGCGATCTCCGCGACCGACACCCTCGCCGCCGAGATCCGTTCGGCGGCGGGGGAGCGGGCGACCGAGGTCGAGAACGGAGCGGTCTTCGCCAACACGGCCGTCGACCGCATCGTGCCCGGCCAGGATCCGGCGGCGGGGATCGACGTCACCGTCGAGACCTTCTGCGAGTGGGTCATCGAGGCCGAGCCGTTCGCGGGTGCGGCTCCGGTGATCCCGGGCGCGACGTTCGTCGACGCTCTCGGACCGTACATCGAGCGAAAGCTCTTCACCGTGAACACGGGGCACGCGACGGCGGCGTACGCCGGCTTCGCCGCGGGTCACACGAGGATCGCCGAGGCCTTCGCCGACCCGGCGGTGCGCGACCTGGTCGAGCGCGTCCTGCGTCAGACCTCAGCGCTCCTGGTGGCGAAGCACGAGCTCGATCCCACGAAGCAGGACGCGTACCGCGAGAAGATCCTGGTCCGCTTCGCGAACGACGCGCTCCCCGACACGGTGGTGCGGGTGGGACGGCAGCCGCTGCGCAAGCTCTCACGCGATGAGCGCTTCATCGGCCCTGCCGCCCAACTCGCCGAGCGGGGGATGCTCACAGACGACCTCGTCGAGGCGGTCGGCGTGGCCATCGGCTTCGACGTGCCGGAGGATCCGGAGAGCGTGGAGATGCAGCAGCTCCTCCGCGATCTCACTCCCGAGGAGTTCGTGGAGAGGGTCACGGGGTTGTCCGCCGACCACCCCCTGAGCCCGGCGCTCGTCGAGATCGTCTCGACGCGCTGACCGCGCCGCCACGCACGCTCGGACCCACGGCCCGGCCCTCGATCGCGAGGAGCCGGGTCGTGTCGTGTCGAGAGACCCGGCGAGTGGCGGAACGGCGCGGAATGGCATAGGATATCCCTTTGGTGCCGTGTGCCATCGTCCAGCATGTCTGTCGACGGTCGGCCGAGGCTCCACCATCACCCGCACGACCAGTGCGGATCTACCCCCAGCGACAGTAACGACAGTGAGGCTATGGCCAAGAAAGACGGTGTCATCGAGATCGAAGGCTCGGTGGTCGAAGCGCTGCCCAACGCGATGTTCCGCGTTGAGCTGACGAACGGCCACAAGGTCCTCGCCCACATCTCCGGAAAGATGCGGCAGCACTACATCCGCATCCTCCCAGAGGACCGGGTGATCGTGGAGCTCACGCCCTACGACCTCACCCGTGGTCGAATCGTCTATCGCTACAAGTAGGTCTGCGCTGTAAGTAACGGCCGGGATCTCTCCCGGTACGAGGACAGCGAGAACGAGGAAACACGATGAAGGTCAACCCCAGCGTCAAGCGGATCTGCGAGAAGTGCAAGGTCATCCGCCGCAACGGACGCGTCATGGTCATCTGCGAGAACCCGCGCCACAAGCAGCGCCAGGGCTGAAAGCCCGCGGTTCTCCAGAGCCACGCACACTCACAACTGAACACCTGATACAGCGGTTCCAGAAACCCACAAGAGCGGCACTCGTGCCGATCGGTGGGGGACACCCAGGGTCGGAGGCCCTGGCACCGGAATCGCTCCACACCTCCACTCACTCCTAGGAGAGCCACAATGGCACGTCTCGCCGGCGTAGACATTCCCCGCGACAAGCGCGTGGAAGTCGCACTGACGTACATCTACGGAGTCGGACGCACGAGGGCCCTCAAGACCCTCGCCGACACCGGAATCAGCGGTGACATCCGCGTGAAGGACCTGACCGACGAGCAGTTGGTCTCCCTCCGCGATTACATCGAGGGCAACTACAAGGTCGAGGGTGACCTGCGCCGCGAGGTGCAGGCCGACATCCGCCGCAAGGTCGAGATCGGTTCGTACCAGGGCATCCGCCACCGTCGCGGCCTCCCGGTGCACGGACAGCGCACCAAGACGAACGCTCGCACCCGCAAGGGCCCGAAGCGCACCGTCGCCGGCAAGAAGAAGGCGCGCTAACCAGCGCCCGCCACCAGGATTCCAGGGAGTAGACATGGCAGCACCGAAGACGGCAGCTCGTAAGCCGCGCAAGAAGGAAAAGAAGAACATCGCCGTGGGCCAGGCCCACATCAAGTCGACGTTCAACAACACGATCGTCTCGATCACGGACCCGTCAGGCGCGGTCATCGCGTGGGCGTCCGGTGGAGACGTCGGATTCAAGGGTTCGCGTAAGTCGACCCCGTTCGCCGCCGGCCTCGCCGCCGAGTCCGCCGCCCGCAAGGCGCAGGAGAACGGCATGAAGAAGGTCGACGTCTTCGTCAAGGGACCGGGCTCCGGTCGCGAGACGGCGATCCGCTCGCTGCAGTCGGCCGGCCTCGAGGTCGGTTCGATCAACGACGTCACGCCGCAGGCGCACAACGGGTGCCGCCCGCCCAAGCGCCGCCGCGTCTGAGCCGCTCACACGGCCTTCCCGCGCTCCGGGCCCGCCGTTCTCTCGGCGGGCCCGCTGCGCGGCCGACGACAACTCAATACCTCACCAACGCAAGCGTCATATAGCGGACGCTTGGCCGAAAGGAATCAACAGTGCTCATCGCACAGCGCCCTACGCTCTCTGAGGAGAACATCTCCGAGTTCCGTAGCCGGTTCATCATCGAGCCGCTCGAGCCCGGCTTCGGCTACACGCTCGGCAACTCGCTCCGTCGCACCCTGCTCTCCTCGATTCCCGGCGCCGCTGTCACCAGCATTCGCATCGACGGCGTGCTCCACGAGTTCAGCACGATCCCCGGTGTGAAGGAAGACGTCACCGAGATCATCCTGAACATCAAGGGTCTCGTCGTCTCGAGCGAGCACGACGAGCCCATCACGGCCTACCTGCGCAAGACGGGTGACGGCGCCGTGACGGCTGCCGACATCTCGGCGCCGGCCGGTGTGGAGATCCACAACCCGGACCTCGTCATCGCGACGCTCAACGACAAGGCGAAGTTCGAGCTCGAGCTCACGATCGAGCGCGGCCGCGGCTACGTGTCGGCGACGCAGAACCGCAACGAGTTCTCCGAGGCCGGTCAGATCCCGATCGACTCGATCTACTCGCCCGTCCTCAAGGTCACCTACCGTGTCGAGGCGACGCGTGCCGGTGAGCGCACCGACTTCGACCGTCTCGTCGTCGACGTGGAGAGCAAGCCGGCGATCACGCCGCGCGACGCGATCGCGTCGGCCGGTAAGACGCTCGTCGAACTGTTCGGTCTGGCCCGCGAGCTCAACACCGCAGCCGAGGGCATCGAGATCGGCCCGGCGCCGGTCGACGCCGTCCTCTCGAGCGAGCTCTCGATCCCGATCGAGGACCTCGACCTGTCGGTCCGCTCGTACAACTGCCTCAAGCGCGAGGGCATCAACACGGTGTCCGAGCTCGTGGCGCTGTCCGAGAACCAGCTCATGAACATCCGCAACTTCGGTCAGAAGTCGGTGGACGAGGTGCGCGACAAGCTCACCGAGATGGGCCTCTCCCTCAAGGACTCGGTCCCCGGTTTCGATGGGGCCCACTTCTACTCGGGCTTCGAAGAAGAGACCAACTAGGTTTCGCCAGCTTTCCCACTGACACAGGAGTAATACACCAATGCCTACGCCAACCAAGGGCCCCCGTCTCGGAGGCGGTCCCGCCCACGAGCGTCTCATGCTCGCGAACCTCGCGGCTGCTCTCTTCACGCACAAGCGCATCACCACGACCGAGACGAAGGCGAAGCGTCTCCGTCCCGTCGCCGAGCGTCTCATCACGTTCGCGAAGCGCGGCGATCTGCACGCTCGTCGTCGCGTGCTCGGCATCATCACCGACAAGTCCGTCGTGCACGAACTCTTCACGGAGATCGCGCCGCTCGTCGCCGAGCGTGAGGGCGGTTACACCCGCATCACGAAGACGGGCTTCCGCAAGGGCGACAACGCGCCCATGGCCGTCATCGAGCTCGTCCTCGAGCCCGTGACGCCGAAGGTCAAGCGCTCCAAGACCACGGCGGCTGCGTCTGCCGCTCCGGTCGAGGAGAAGAGCGAGCCTGAGTCCACCGAGGTCGAGGAGACCGAGACGGTCGAGGAGCCCACGGTCTCCGAGGAGACCGAGACCGCCGAGTCGACCGAGGTCGAGGAATCGGCTGAGGCGAAGTCGGACGACTCCAAGTAGTCCACACGCATCACCACGAGGTCCCCCGGAGCCAGGCTCCGGGGGACCTTCTGCATACGGGGGCGCCATCTCGAGGTCGTGGCGGCGTCGTCTCAGGACGGCGCACCCGGTCCACGAAAGGAATCGCCGGTGCGCTGCTCTGGGGAGCAGCACACCGGCGATCCGACGTCGACGTCGTTCAGGAGACGACGAGCGACTCCCTGCGTTTCGGCGCCGGCGTCGTCGAGACGGTGAGGTCACGGCGCGCGGTGCGCAGGAACTCCGCCGACTCGAGAGCGATCGCTCGTTCGGACGGGCTGATGCGCTCCCAGGCCCCTTCGCGCACGTAGCGAGCGACGCGAGCCGGCACGATGGGAGGGGAGCCGTCGGCCGTCTCGAGCACAGCGAGGTGGACGGCGTGTGCCCGTCCTTCCAGAACGACCCGGCGGAGCCCGTCACCGGTTTTCGGCGCGGGCTGATCCTGGAGCTGCTCCGCTCGGGAGAAGACGCGAGAAGGAGCCGTCTCCTCAGGGATCCGGAGGAGACGATCCATGAGCGAGCCGTCCGCGGCAATCCCTGCCGTCCATGCCGTGAGAAGGGGAGCACCGAGGAGGGCGACGATCATGAGCGCGAGCCAGGGGGCGATGCCGGGGATCATGACGGCGGCGGCGGCGAGCGCCAGACCGAGGAGGAGGTGCGGCCAGTGGACGCGGAGCAACTCGGACACCCCTGGGACGTCACCGTCGCGACGCTGAGTGCCCCATGAGATGCGTGCGCCCGTGAGGATGCCGACGATCGAGATGGTCTGCATCATCATCGTGACGGGCGCCATGAGGGCCGATACGAGGATCTCGACGATGCCGCTCAGGACGACGATGCCGGCGCCGCCGAGGGCACGCCTCATGTCCTGGTCCCGCAGCACGAGGGCGACCCCGAGGACCCGGGGCGTGAAGACGAGGATCATGGACAGGACGAAGACCGCTCCAGCTGTCGCGGGATCGACTCCGGGCACTCCGGGGGTCGCGGTGTCCGTGGCCGCCGCGAGCAGACCGGCGCCGATGAACAACAGCCACAGAGGCGACACGAGGTACGACATCGCACCCAGGAACAGGTGTGTCCGACTCATGGGGTGGAGTCCCGCGGTGCCGAGGAGCCGCACGTGCTGCAGATTGCCCGCGGCCCATCGCCGGTCTCGCTGGGCGTAGTCGAGGAGTGTCGGAGGGAGCTTCTCGTAGCTTCCACTGAGTGCAGGGAGCATCCAGACCTCGTAGCCGGCACGCCGCATGAGGGCGGCCTCGACGAAGTCGTGGCTGAGGATCTCTCCGGAGAACGGCCCAGAGCCGCTGAGGACGGGGAGTCCGCAGTAGCGGGCGAACGCCTCCGTCCGGATGATCGCGTTGTGGCCCCAGTAGTTCGACGACCCGCCCTGCCACGCCGACATCCCGGCCGTCACGACCGAACCGTAGGCGAAGCCGGCGAACTGCTGCAGGCGGGCGAACCTCGTGCGCCCGCCGATCGCCAGAGGCGGCGCCTGGACGATCCCCACGCCGGGATTGAGCTCCATGATTCGGGTCATCGTGATGATGGTGTCCGCTTCCATGAGGCTGTCGGCGTCGAGCACGATGAAGTAGTCGTACGCTGCGCCCCATCGCCGACAGAACTCGGCGAGGTTCCCCGCCTTCTTCCCGCCGTTGTCGGTGCGACGACGGTAGAAGACCTCGCAGACACCCGCGAGGTTCCCGCGGAGCTCCGTCCAGGCGAGTTCCTCCGCGACGAGGATGTCGGGGTCGACGGTGTCGCTCAGGATGAAGAAGTCGATCAATTCGGGATGGCGGCTCCGGCCGATCGATTCTCCGATGGCACGGAGGTTCGCGAAGACGGCGTGCGGGTCTTCGTTGCGGACGGGGACCACGAGAGCGACCCGACTCGTGATCGCTTGCGCGTCGGACGCGCTGGCCGGTCCCACGAGGCCCGTGACGGGTCTGCGGGCGACGAGATGCGCGAACCCGGCGACGGCGGTCCAGAAGGCGAACGCGATCCAGGAGAAGCAGAGAAGGAAGAGGACGAGTCCCGCCACCTCCGCGAGGGTGAGGCCGGCTGGAGCCACGGCACGCCACGCGGCGATCGTGCCCAGGACGGTCGTGATGCCTGTCGCGATGAAGAGGGGCGCTGCGGCGGAGCCGCTGGAGCGCTCGGAGTCGGACGCCGCGAACGCCACAGAGGTCGTCCCGTGACGGCCGCTCATCGTGACGGCACCCAGCTCAGGCGACGGACGGTCGGCTCGACTCGAGTGCGACGACGGCCCCAGCGGGGACCGTCGAGGCTCTGCGGCGGCATGGCGAGCGGACGTTCCGCCGGCACGACGCGGGGTCGGCGCGCAGAGAGCGCGGTGCGGTGCGCGCCGGAGATCGTCGACGGATCGGCGAACAGGACATCGACGTTCCACATGCCCGCCCCGCTCATGACGAACGCCGAGACGGCCTCGTCGACGGAGACGGGGGACCCGTTCCCGTGACCGTGCTCGTCGCGAACGCGAGTGATCCAGTCGGCGAGGTGGACACCCGCCTCGTGAGCGGTCATGGCGCCGCGTTCGCGCCGGAGCCGGAAGATGACGGCGTCCGAGACCGCGGCCGGATAGCCGAGGTCGCGCACGAAGCGCTCGAGGAGACGGTGCCGGTCGGCTTCCCCCGAGCTGTCACCGCCCGTGTTCGTCGTGATGGCCGCGTGTGCGCGCGCGTCGGAAGAGCATCGAATCATGTGGTCCCCCCAGGTACCGATGATGAGTGAGTATCCGCGCGCCATCGAGCGGCACCGGCTACGTCCGGCGTACGAAAGTGTAGTAAGCCTCATGTTTTGGTGGAGAAGCCTGTGGATAAGCATCCTGGGGACGACGGGTTGCGCACGATGGGTGCAGCGCCGCTGTCATAGGCTCGGATCATGTCGAACGCCACGCCCCTGTCCGAGAGGGTCCCGGTTCCGGCCGCCCTCCCCGTCCCGTCGCACCGCGACGTGCGCGAGTGGCGGGCGGCGACAACCGATGACATCGACGCGATCCTCGCGACGCAGAGGCTCATGGACGCCGTCGACCACCCTTCGTGGACGACGCCCCGTTCGGAGATAGCCGAGGATTTCGAGAGCACCCACATCGACCCGACGACGGATTCGCTCATCGCGCTCTCCGCCGACGGGACGGTCCTCGCGTGGGGGATCACGTCGCTCGGACCGGGCCAGGAGACACGCGTCCAGTCGTACGTCCTCGGGGGAGTGCACCCCGAGTGGCGCGGACGGGGGATCGGACGGGAGCTGATGGCCTGGCAGGTCGCACGATCGCGGCAACAGCTCGCCTCGTCGGGCAAGGCGCTTCCCGGATGGACGGTCTCGTACCAGGAGGAGTCGAACACGACCGCCGTCGCCCTCGCCGGGCGTCTCGGGATGCGTCTCGAGCGCTACTTCACGTCGATGGAGCGTCGGATCTCCGAGCCGATCCCGGACATCGAACTCCCCGACGGCGTCTCGGTGGTTCCTTTCAGCGAGGACCTCGCGGAGATGACGCTTCTCGCGCGCAACGACGCGTTCCGCGATCACTGGGGAAGCCAGCCGACCCTCGCCGAACGGTGGCGGCAGTTCACAGAGGGGGAGGAGTTCCGAGCGGACCTGTCGTGGGTCGCCGTCGAGGACCAGCCGGACGGTGCCCGTCGTGTGATCGCCCTCGCGCTGTCCACGGTCAATGAGGACGACTGGGGTGTCCAGGGGTTCTCGAGCGGCTACGTCGCGCTGATCGGTGTCGTGCGCGACCGTCGCGGTCGGCGGCTCGCCCCCGCATGCATCTCCGTACTCCTCCGCTCGTACGCGTCGGCGGGATTGGAGAGGGCGATCCTCGACGTCGACACGGAGAGTCCGACGGGAGCGCATTCGTTGTACACGGGCATGGGCTTCGTCGCCACGACCCGATCCGTCGCACTCGTGATCGAGTACTGAGCATCGACGGAATGAACGCAGACATCTCGGAGCACGACCGATCGACCCGGTTCCGGCTCGACGTGGCGTATCAGGGCTCGGACTTCGCCGGATGGTCGCGCCAGCCGGGGCTCAGAACGGTACAGGGCGTCCTGGAGGAGGCGATCGCGACGTCGTTCGGAGGTTTCATCGGCCGGCCGGCGCTCGTCGTCGCCGGGCGGACCGACGCCGGAGTGCACGCCGTCGGTCAGGTGACCCACCTCGACCTCTCCCCGGACGCCCTCGACAGGCTCGCCCGTCAGCGTGGGGGCCGTGCGGACCCTGCCGGTGCGCTCGCCCGGCGGACGAACGGCGTCCTCGGAACGTACTCGGACGTCGCGGTGACGCGAGCCTCTGTGGCGCCGGCGGGCTTCGACGCTCGCTTCGGGGCGCTGTGGCGGCGCTACGAGTACCGGGTCGCCGATCTCGTCGCCGGGCGCAACCCGCTCCAGCGTGCCAACACGGCGTGGGTGCCGACCGCGCTCGATCTCGATGCGATGAACGACGCGGCGGCCGTTCTCCTCGGTCTCCACGATTTCGGTGCGTACTGCAAGCCGCGCGAGGGGGCGACGACGATCCGCACCCTCCTCGACTTCTCGTGGCGTCGCGACGAGGACCGGGTGCTGCGCGCCGACGTCCGCGCTGACGCGTTCTGCCACAGCATGGTCCGCTCGCTCGTCGGTGCGACCGTCGCCGTCGGAGGGGGGCGTCTGTCCATCGCGGAGGTCGTCCGGCTCCGCGACGGCGCGACGAGGGACGACGCGTACGCCGTCATGCCGGCTCGCGGGCTCACGTTCATGGAGGTCGCGTATCCACCGGACGATCAGCTCGCCGAGAGGGCGGCGCTCACGCGCGCCCGCCGCTCCCTCTTCCCGCAGTTTGCTCAGACGGAAGACGTCGAGTAACGTAGACCCTTGGTGTGCGTCCATCTGAGACGCATTCCCGAAGTTGAGCCCTCCACCTGCGGCGTTCTCCTCGAGAACTCCCAACGGAGCGGGATTCACGATCGACCAACTCCGATAGAAAGCAGCACTCCTGTGACGCGCACATTCACCCCCAAGCCCGCGGAGATCCAGCGCGACTGGGTCGTCATCGACGCGGAGGACATCGTCCTCGGCCGTCTGGCGAGCCACGCCGCCGTCCTCCTCCGCGGCAAGCACAAGCCGACCTTCGCGCCGCACGTCGACACCGGTGACTTCGTCATCATCGTCAACGCCGACAAGGTCGCCCTCACGGGCTCGAAGGCTCTTCAGAAGAAGGCCTACCGCCACTCGGGCTACCCGGGCGGTCTCAGCTCCGTGACCTACGCAGAGCTCCTCGAGAAGAACCCCGTCCGCGCCGTCGAGAAGGCGATCCGCGGAATGCTCCCGAAGAACTCGATCGGCCGCGCCCAGCTCCGCAAGCTCAAGGTGTACACCGGCAACGAGCACCCCCACGCTGCCCAGCAGCCCAAGACGTACACCCTCGGCCAGGTCGCGCAGTAAGCGCCGGCGAAAACGACAAAGGATTCCACACCGTGGCTCAGATCAGCGATTCCATCGACCAGACCTCCGACAACTTCTCGACCGAGACCCCCGCGACCGAGAGCACGACGCCTCGTCCCGTGCTCAACGTCCCCGGCGCGGCCGTCGGCCGTCGCAAGCAGGCCATCGCCCGCGTGCGCATCGTCCCGGGTGCCGGGACCGCGACCGTCAACGGTCGCGAGCTCGCCGAGTACTTCCCCAACAAGCTGCACCAGCAGCTCATCAACGACCCGTTCAAGGTGCTCGACCTCCTCGGCAGCTACGACGTGATCGCCCGCATCTCCGGCGGTGGCCCCTCGGGTCAGGCCGGTGCCCTGCGTCTCGCGATCGCCCGTGCGCTCAACGAGATCGACCGTGAGAACAACCGCCCGACGCTCAAGGCTGCCGGCTTCCTGACGCGTGACGCTCGCGTCATCGAGCGCAAGAAGGCGGGTCTCAAGAAGGCCCGTAAGGCCTCGCAGTTCTCGAAGCGCTAGTCGCGGGCGAGAACCACTACTCGTGGCACGTCTGTTCGGAACGGACGGCGTCCGCGGCCTCGCGAACAAGGACCTGACCGCCGATCTGGCGCTCAGGCTCGCGCAGGCCACGGCCGTCGTCCTGGGCAAGGGACGCAGCGCCGAAGCCCGACGGGCCGCCGGAAGGCGGCCCGTCGCGGTTCTCGCGCGTGACCCTCGCGTCTCTGGAGACTTCCTCTCGGCCGCCGTCGCGGCGGGGCTCGCGAGCTCCGGCATCGATGTGCTCGACGCCGGCGTGCTCCCGACGCCTGCAGCCGCGTTCCTGATCCAGGACATCGGTGCCGACTTCGGCGTCATGATCTCCGCCTCGCACAACCCGGCGCCCGACAACGGCATCAAGATCTTCGCGCGCGGCGGGACGAAGCTCCCCGACGTGGTCGAGGAACGCATCGAGTCCTACCTCGAGCGCGACATCCTCATGCCGACGGGGGGAGATGTCGGGCGGATCCGCCGATTCGCCGACGCGGAGGACCGGTACGTGGTCCACCTCCTCTCGAGCCTCGAACGGCAACGGCTCGACGGCATCCACGTCGTGCTGGACTGTGCGAACGGCGCAGCATCCGGGGTCTCTCCCGAGACCTTCCGAGACGCTGGTGCACAGGTCACCGTCATCGGCAACGAACCCGACGGCATGAACATCAACGAGGGTGTGGGATCGACCCACCTCGATTCCCTCGCCTGCACGGTCCGCGAACTCGGCGCCGACGTGGGTATCGCTCACGACGGGGACGCCGACCGCTGCCTCGCCGTCGATGCCGACGGTCACGTGGTCGACGGTGACCAGATCATGGCGATCCTCGCCGTATCGATGAAACGACGGGGTGTGCTCGCGTTCGACACCCTCGTCGCGACGGTCATGAGCAATCTCGGTCTCAAGATCGCGATGGCCGAGCACGACATCGCGATGGTGGAGACGCGCGTCGGCGACCGCTACGTACTCGGGGCCATGAGCGACGGCGGGTACTCCCTCGGAGGGGAGCAGTCCGGGCACGTCGTCATGAGTCGCTACGCGACGACGGGCGACGGCATTCTCACGGGACTCCACATCCTCGCCGAGATGGCCCGTTCTGGCCGGTCGCTCGCCGATCTCGCGTCGGTGATGACCGTGTACCCGCAGATCCTCGTGAACGTGACGGGCGTCGACCGGTCGGCCCTCGACTCCGACGAGGTCCTCGCGGCCGCCGTCCGGGCCGTCGAAGACGAACTGGGCGACTCCGGACGCGTCCTCCTCCGCCCGAGTGGCACCGAGCCGCTCGTCCGGGTCATGGTCGAGGCGGCCGACCAGACGACGGCCGACGAGCACGCGCACGCACTCGCTGCGATCGTTCGCGAGCGGCTCGCCGTCTGACGTCCGCTCTGGACCCGCCCCGTCCGGTGGGGCGCGACCGGCGGTTCGACGCGCTCAGATCTTGCGGAGGAGAACCTTGCGCACCGTGTGATCCGAGTCCTTGACGAGGACGAGCTTCGCCCGCGCTCGCGTCGGTCGGATGTTCTCGAGCAGGTTGGGCTCGTTGACGGTCGTCCAGAAGTAGCGGGCGCGTTCCCTGGCCTCGTCGTCGTCCAGGTCGGAGAACACCTGGAAGTACGAATTGGGATTCGTGAAGGCGCCGCGCTTGAGCGCCATGAAGCGCTCCTCGTACCAGGCCGCGATGTCCTGTGTCCGCGCGTCGACGTAGAGCGAGAAGTCGAACAGATCCGAGACGCTCATCTGTCCGGCCGCTGGAGCCTGGAGGACGTTGAGGCCTTCGACGATGAGGACGTCCGGCCGGCGCACCACGACGCTCGCCGACGGCACGATGTCGTAGACGAGGTGCGAGTAGAACGGCGCCCGCACCTCGGGGGCCCCGCTCTTCACCTCGGTGACGAAACGCAGGAGTGCCCGGCGATCGTACGACTCCGGGAAGCCCTTACGATCCATGATCCCGCGTCGTTCGAGCTCGGCGTTCGAGTACAGGAACCCGTCGGTGGTCACGAGTTCGACGTGCGGGGTGTCCGGCCAGCGCGACATGAGCTCGCGCAGAAGTCGCGAGACCGTCGACTTCCCGACGGCGACCGATCCCGCGACGCCGATTACGAACGGCGTGCGCGCATTGTCCTCTCCGAGGAACGCCGTCCGCTCGTCGTGGAGCCGCCTCGCGGAGCGGGCGTAGAGGCTCAGGAGCCGACTGAGTGGGAGGTAGACCTCGGCGACCTCGCGCATGTCGAGACGATCCCCGATACCGCGGAGTTGGACGATCTCGGCATCGGTGAGCGGAGACACCGCGCCGGGCGCGAGACGCGACCAATCGGCGCGGTCGATCTCGTCGAACGGTGTCGTCTGTGTGGATGCAGCGTGAGAGTCGGGCATAGATCGCCCAGTCTATTGTTCCGGGTAGGCTGGAGCGCATGTGTGGAATCGTGGGTTACGTCGGTCCGCTCGACAGCATCGATGTGCTCATGGGTGGCCTCGGGCGTCTGGAATACCGGGGCTACGACTCGGCGGGCGTCGCCGTCATCGACGGTCACGGTGACCTCCATACCCGCAAGCGCGCCGGCAAGCTCGCCGTGCTGAGCGGCGATCTCGCGTCCGGGAACCTGCCCGAGAGCCACACGGGGATCGGCCACACGCGATGGGCCACCCACGGCGGCCCCACCGACGCGAACGCGCACCCGCACCTCGGGGATGATGGCCGCCTCGCGCTGATCCACAACGGCATCATCGAGAACTTCGCGACGATCAGGGCGGAGCTCATCGAGGCGGGGGAGACGTTCCTCAGCGAGACGGACACCGAGGTGGCCGCTGTGCTCCTCGGGCGGGTCTACCGCGAGACGGGCGACCTCCGCGAGGCATTCCGCCGCGTCGTCGGTCGGTTCGAGGGTGCGTTCACGTTGTTGGCCGTGCACCAGTCCGAGCCGGGACTCGTGGTCGGAGCGCGCCGCAACTCGCCGCTCGTGATCGGGCTCGGCGACGGCGAGAACTTCCTCGGTTCGGATGTCGCCGCGTTCGTGGAGTACACCCGTCGCGCGCTCGCGATCGGCCAGGATCAGATGGTCGCGATCACCACGTCGGGCGTCGAGATCACCGACTTCGACGGCAACTCCGTCGAGGCCGAGCCGTTCGAGGTGAGCTGGGATGCGTCGGCCGCCGAGAAGGGCGGTTGGTCGAGCTTCATGGCCAAGGAGATCAGCGAGGAGCCGGAGGCCGTCGCCAAGACGATCCTCGGTCGCGTCGACGATCGGGGCGCGGTCTCGATCCCCGAACTGGACGGACTCGACGGCCTCTTCCTCGACATCGATCGGATCGTCGTGATCGCCTGCGGCACGGCGTCGTACGCCGGCCAGGTGGGCAAGTACGCCATCGAGAAGTGGGCTCGCGTCCCCGTCGACGTCGAGCTCAGCCACGAGTTCCGCTACCGCGAGCCGGTCATCACCCCCCGCACGCTCGTCGTGTCGATCAGCCAGTCCGGCGAGACGATGGACACGCTCATGGCGGTGAAGTTCGCCCGCGAGTCCGGCGCACGCACGGTCTCGATCTGCAACACGCAGGGAGCGACGATCCCGCGCGAGTCGGACGCCGTCGTCTACACCCATGCGGGACCCGAGGTGGCGGTCGCGTCCACGAAGGCCTTCGTCGCACAGATCACCGCGCTCTACCTCCTCGCGCTGCACGTCGCGCGCGTCCGCGGCGCGCTGTCCGCCGAGGAGATCGCCCCTCTCGCACGGGAGCTGCAAGCGGTTCCCGACAAGATCGCGGCGGTCCTCGAGAACAACGAGAGGATCGAGGAGCTGGCTCGCTGGATGGCCGACACCCGCGCCGTGCTCTTCCTGGGCCGCCACGTCGGATTCCCGATCGCGCTCGAAGGTGCGCTGAAGCTCAAGGAGCTCGCCTACATCCACGCGGAGGGCTTCGCCGCCGGCGAGCTCAAGCACGGCCCGATCGCCCTCATCGAACCCGGACAGCCGGTGTTCGTGATCGTCCCGAGCCCGCGTGGCTCGCAGACGATCCACTCGAAGGTCGTCTCGAACATCGAGGAGATCCGTGCACGGGGCGCGCGCATCATCGCCATCGTCGAGGAGGGCGACGTCGCCGTCCTCCCCTCGGCCGATGAGGTCATCCGGATCCCGCTCGCCGGGCCGCTCTTCGAGCCGCTCCTGAGCGTCGTGCCGTTGCAGGTGTTCGCGATGGCTCTCGCGAGCGCGAAGGGTCTCGACGTCGATCAGCCGCGGAACCTCGCGAAGTCCGTCACGGTGGAATAGGGCCGTCGTGGGGCGGGGATCACGATGATCGTCGGTATCGGGGTCGATGTCGTGGATCTGGCGCGCTTCGAACGCGCCGTCGGGCGGACGCCGGGTCTGCGCGACCGCCTGTTCGCTGAGAGCGAACGCAGCCTCCCTCTGCGTTCGCTCGCCGGCCGGTTCGCCGCGAAGGAGGCGCTCATGAAGGCTCTGGGCACGGCTGAGGGTCTCGTCTGGGTCGATATCGCGGTCGTCTCGGCTCATGGAGGCGCGCCGGCGTTCGCCCTCTCGGGCTCGACCGCGCGGGCTGTCGAGGCGCGCGGAATCGACGTGTTGCACCTCTCCATGAGCCACGACGCCGGTGTCGCCATCGCGTACGTCGTCGCCGAATCGCGAGGTGGCGCGTGACCGGCCTGCGGGAGGCCGTGGTCGACCTCGACGCGGTCAGTTCGAACGTCCGTCGGATGCAGTCGCTCACGGGTGGCCGGATCATCGCCGTGGTCAAGGCAGACGGGTACGGACACGGGGCGCAGCAGGTAGCGCGAGCGGCCCTCCGTGGGGGAGCGGAGATCCTCGGGACGGCGGACGTCGACGAGGCGCTAGCCCTCCGGGCCTCGGGGATCGACGCGCCGCTCCTCAGCTGGCTCCATGCGCCCGACCAGGACTTCGCGCCCGCCGTCGCCGCCGGTGTCGCGCTCGGGGTGTCGAGCGAGCGCGAGCTTCTCAGGGCCGCCGATGCCTCGACGGACGGAGCGCCGGCGCACATCCATGTGAAGTTCGACACGGGACTCAGCCGGAACGGTGTGCCGCGGTCCGAATGGACGCGTGTCGTCGACGCGACGGCGTCCCTCGTCGGTACCGGCCGCGTCGACCTCGACGGAATCTTCACCCATCTCTCGAACACGTCCGACGACGACGACCGCGCGGCCGTGCGCGTCTTCGAGGAGGCGATCGAGCTCGTCGGGTCGCGCGGACTGAACCCCGGCATGATTCACGCTGCGGCGACGGCTGCGGCGATCGCCGTGCCGGAATCGCGCTTCGACACGGTCCGGCTCGGCATCGGGATGTACGGCTTCTCGCCCGTTCCCGGTGTCACGGGAGCGTCCCTCGGACTGGTTCCGGCGATGAGCCTCGTCTCGCGCGTGGCGTCCGTCAAGACGGTCGCTCCCGGCACGGGAGTGTCGTACGGATACCGGTACCGGACCACCGATCGGTCGACCCTCGCCCTCATTCCCGTTGGGTATGCCGACGGGATCCCCCGGCAGGCGTCCTCGCTGGGCGAGGTCGCGATCCGCGGGCGTCGGCACCGCGTTGCCGGGCGGATCGCGATGGACCAGTTCGTCGTCGACGTCGGCGACGAGGCCGTCGAGGTGGGAGACGAGGTCATCCTCTTCGGCGACCCGGCGACGGGCGTGCCATCGGCCGCCGAGTGGGCCGAGCACGCTGGCACGATCGACTACGACATCGTGACGCGGATCGGTCCGCGGGTGCCCAGGCGCTACACGGGAGGCGCCTGATGGCAGGCGAGCGCCACGACGTCGCGACCTCCGACGCCATGCACGCCCTCGGCGTCCGCCTCGGGTCGTCCCTCGCCGCCGGCGACCTCCTCGTCCTCACGGGCCCGCTCGGTGCGGGGAAGACGACGCTCACGCGCGGGATCGGAGAGGGGCTGGGTGTCCGTGGGCCCGTGCAATCGCCGACCTTCGTGATCGCTCGCACCCATCCGAGCCTCGTCGGAGGCCCTCCGCTCATCCACGTCGACGCATACAGGCTGGGCGACCCGCTCGAATTCGACGACCTCGACCTGGACCTCGCCCACTCCGTCGTCGTCGTCGAGTGGGGGCGCGAGGTGGCGGCGGTGGTCGCTGACGAGTGGCTCGACATCGAGATCGAACGACCGACGGGAGCGACCGACCGGGTCGACGGAGCGGACGAGATCGACCCCGTCGACGAGCCCCGCGTCGTCACCGTCCGAACCGTCCGGGTCGACCAGCCCCGCGGGTAGGCTGGCAGGCGTGATTCTCGCCATCGATTCGTCCATCGGGACCTCCGTGGCACTCGCCGACGGCGACGGCCGTCTGCTCGCCACCGCCGGCGAGACCGACCACCTCTCCCACGCCGAGGTCATCGGCACCCTCATCCGCCGCGTCCTCGACGAGGCGGATGCCGCACCGGCCGACGTCTCGGCGGTCGCGAGCGGGATGGGCCCCGGTCCGTTCACGGGGCTTCGCATCGGCATCGCGGCAGCCCGCGCGTTCGCCGTCGCACGCGGGCTCCCCGTGATCCCCGTGGTCAGCCACGACGCCGTCGCCGCAGAATTCCTCGAGTCCGGCGTCTCGCGGGACCTCGTCGTCGTGACCGACGCCCGTAGACGGGAGGTGGCGTGGTCGCGATACGCCGCGGCGAGCGGTTCGCGTGCCCCCGTGCGTGCGGTTGGGCCACTGCTCGCGGCGCGGGAGTCCTTCACCGTCGAGGACGCGGATCGCGTCGACGCCGTCGAGGTGTCGGCCGCCCACATCGCTCTCCTCGCAGCGATGACCCTCAGCGGCGAACGCGCGAGCGATGCCGATGAGCCCGTCTACCTCCGAGCCCCCGACGTGACTCTCTCGACCCGGAAGAAGGTGTCCCAGTGAGCATCTCGATCCGGCCGGCCACCGACGCGGATCTCGAGGACATCACACGTCTCGAGGACGAGACTTTCGTCTCCGATGCCTGGTCACACGAGCAGATGGCCGCCGAGCTCCGCAGCGAGCACACGTCGTACGTCGTCGTCGTGGACGACCAGGAGGGCATCGTGGGGTACGGGGGAGTCCTCGCTCCCACGGCGTCCTCCGACGCCGACATCCAGACGATCGCCATCGCACCGTCGTTCCGACGGGCGGGCCTCGGCCGGGCCGTCATGGCCGAGCTGATCGGTGCCGCGCGTCTCGCCGGGGCTGAACGCGTCTTCCTCGAGGTGCGTGCCGACAACCCGGCGGCGCACACGCTCTACATCGACCTCGGATTCGTCGACGTCGGGGTACGAGCCCGCTACTACCAGCCCGACGACGTCGACGCCATCGTGATGCGACTCGAGTTCGAGCCGCCGGCCGGGGTCGGGCCGGTCGGGAGCGCCTCGTGAGTGCCGACGAACCGCTCGTCCTCGGCATCGAGACGAGTTGCGATGAGACCGGCATCGGGATCGTCCGCGGACGCCGGCTCCTGTCCAACCGCATCGCCTCGTCCATGGACGAGCACGCCCGCTACGGCGGTGTGGTGCCCGAGGTCGCGGCGCGGGCACACCTCGAGGCGCTCGTGCCGACCATCGAGTCGGCGGTCGCCGAGGCGGGGATCGATCTCGACGACCTCGACGCCGTCGCCGTGACCATCGGTCCGGGACTCGCGGGAGCCCTCATGGTGGGAGTGGGCGCGGCGAAGGCGCTCGCCGTCTCGCTCGGAAAGCCCTTGTACGCCGTCAATCATCTCGTGGGGCATGTCGGTGCCGACCTCCTCGCCCCCGACGCCGACGACATCGAGTACCCGACGGTGGCGCTGCTCGTGTCGGGCGGGCACACCTCCCTCCTGCTGGTGAGGGATCTGGTCGACGACGTCGCGCTCCTGGGCGAGACCATCGACGACGCAGCCGGCGAGGCGTTCGACAAGGTGGCCCGCGTCCTCGGGCTGCCCTACCCCGGCGGTCCGCAGATCGATCGTGCGGCTGCGGCGGGCGACCCGGCAGCGATACGTTTCCCGCGGGGGCTGACGTTGCCGAAGGACCTGGAGCGGCATCGCTACGACTTCTCCTTCTCCGGTCTGAAGACCGCCGTCGCCCGGTGGGTCGAGAAGCGCGAGGCGGATGGCGAGCCGGTCCCCGTCGCCGACGTCGCGGCTTCGTTCCGCGAAGCGGTCGTCGACGTCCTCATCACGAAGGCGATCGCGGCCTGCCGGGACCACGACGTGCCCCGCCTCCTCCTCGGGGGAGGGGTCGTCGCCAATCGTCGCTTGCGGGAGGTGGCTGGCGAGCGTGCGGCCGCCGCCGGCGTCGCGCTCCGCATCCCGCCGCTGGACCTCTGCACCGACAACGGTGCGATGATCGCCGTGCTCGGGGCTGAGCGGTTGCGTGCGGGCAAGCCGCCGTCGTCGCTCGGCGCCGCGGCCGACTCGACGCTTCCCGTGACCCTCATCCAGGTGCCGTGACGCCCGATCGGCACGCCTCGGCGTCGACTACGCTGGGACCGTCGACGAGGAGGACAGCGTGAGCGGCACAGGCGAATGGGGACGTGGGCCGGAGACGCCGCCGGCGGGTCCCTCGAGTCCCGATCCCTTCGTGCCGCCGTCGAACCCCGCTTTCGGTGCTCCGCGCCCGTCCGCGCAGGGAGCACCCCCGTCGTCCTGGCCGTCGGCCGGGTCCGTCGCCTTCACCCCCTCGGTCGGCGCGCCCACCGGGTCCGCCATCGCGGCGCTGGTCCTCGCGATCGTCGGCGCTGTCGTGGGTCTCGCGATCGGGTGGGGCTTCCCCCTCTCCGTGATCGCTCTCGTGCTCGCCCTGAAGTCTCGAGCGGCATCCCGGACGCTGGCGACCTGGTCGATCGTGCTCGTGGCGGTCAGCGCTCTCGGATCGATCGCCTGGCTCGTCTACAGCGCCGTCTACCTGCTCGGGTAGGGCGGCGTCGCGCACCGTCGTTGTGGAGGAGGGCGACGTGGTGCGACCATGAGTCCATGACGAATTCCGAGGGTGGCGCTCCGAACGGCTCGATCCCGCAGCAGGGAGGCTACCCACAGCAGCCCGGGGGATATCCGTCGGCCCCCGGCGGTCAGCAGGCGTACGGCGGTGCTCAGCAACCGTACGGCGGTGCTCAGCAGCCGTACGCCGCGTACGGCTCGCCCTACCCTCCGGCGCGTCCGACCAACACTCTCGCGATCGTCACGATCATCGCAGCGTTCGTGGTGCCGCTCGTCGGGATCGTGACGGGGCACATCGCCCTCAACCAGCTCAAGACCTCGGGAGAGCAGGGGGAGGGGCTCGCGAAGGCCGGCCTGATCATCTCCTACGTCTACTCGGGGATCGTCGTCCTCATCCTCCTGATCTCGATCGTGGCGCCGTTCCTCTTCCTGGCGGCGTTCCTCCCGGCTCTGGACTCCATCCCTACGAGTCCCTGACGCTCGTCTCGTCGGACGGGACCCGCTCGACGAGCAGGGCGCGGTGTCGGCCGGCGACGCGCGTCAGCACGATCGTCGCGGACTCCGGGCCTGAAAGGGACATCTTTCGCCGGAACACGGCCGGATCGATGTCGGCTCCCCGCTTCTTCACCTCGAGGACGCCGACGCGACGCGTCCGCAGCTCCTTCTTGATGGTCTTCTCATCGAGCGGCAGGTCGGCGATCACTCGGAACGCCTGGGCGAACGGTGTCGCGACGAGCTCGTCCGACGTGAGGTAGGCGATCCGCTCGCTCAGGATCCCTGCACCGGTCCGGCGCGCGAGATCGCCGATCAGTCGCGCTCTGATGACGGCGCCGTTCGGCTCGTAGAGGTAGGAGCCGATGGGGCGCACGTGCTCGTCCTCGCTGTCTCCGTCCGACACCATCTCCGCGGCCCCCGCGTCGGAGACGACGAGCGCCGATCGCCTGACTCCCTCTCGTGCGAGGACACCTGTCCACAGGCCGAGTTCGACGACGTCGCCGTCGACGCTGACCCACTGCGCCTCGACATCGTCGGGGATGCGCGAGCGGTCGAAGCCCGGGCCGAGCTTGATGCCGACGGGCTTCCGACCGGCGATCTCCCAGAGGAGGTCGAGCGACGGCGTGTACTCGTCCGGGTCGGTCACGCGCGTCGTCTCGGAGTGTCCGGCGGACCGTCGTGCCGGGTCTGCGTACACGGCGTCGAACCCGTCGATGTCGACGTCGCGGGCATCGGCGTGGACGACGCTCGACGACGGGAATGGGGCGAGGTTGTAGCTCGCGATAGCGGCGGTGACCTCATCGATCTCCACGGCGGTCACGGCGATGTCGAGGCTCGCGAGGGCGAGTGCATCGCCGCCGATGCCGCACCCCAGATCCACGACGCGGGTGAGCCCGGCCGAGGCGAATCGGCCGGCGTGCAGGGCGGCGACGCGAAGGCGGGTCGCCTGCTCGAGGCCTGCCTGGGTGAAGAGCATGCGTTCGGCGAACGGTCCGAATTTGCGCGACGCACGTGCGCGGAGTCGTGCCTGGCCGAGGACGGCGGACACGAGCGCGGCCGGGTGCCCCTCCGCGCGGAGGCGGGTCACGGTCGAGACGAGCTCGGACGGCGTGCCGGCGGCGACGGAGTCGAGGAGGGCGAGGCCCGACGGGGTCAGCAGTTCGACGAGTTCGGCCCTGTCCATCCGGCAACGCTATCAGCGGGTCGGCCGAACGTTGGCACTCACGTTGCACGAGTGCCAGGGCATCCGTAGACTGGCATTAGCACTCTCAGGGTGAGGGTGCTAACCCATTCTTCGCAATAAGAAAGAGGTCAACCGTGTCGGTCTCCATCAAGCCGCTCGAGGATCGCATCGTCATCCAGCAGGTCGAGGCGGAGCAGGTGACTGCTTCCGGCCTGGTCATCCCGGACACCGCCAAGGAGAAGCCGCAGGAGGGCGAGGTCATCGCCGTCGGCCCCGGCCGCATCGATGACAACGGCAACCGCGTGCCCCTCGACATCTCCGTCGGCGACCGCGTCCTGTACTCCAAGTACGGCGGAACCGAGGTCAAGTTCGGCGTGGACGAGTACCTCGTCCTGTCCGCTCGCGACGTCCTGGCGGTCGTCGTCCGCTGACACTCCTGCTCACCGCAGTGATGAGAAGGTCCGCTCGATTCCGATCGAGCGGACCTTCTCCCGTCGTCGGGCCTTGCGGCCATCGATGCGCGGCAGGATATCCACGGGTGTCGGCGGTCGGCGGGCGGCGCGGTCGGCCTCTCGCTCAGTAGGATCGATCTGTGGCCAATCGCTCTGACGTGAACCGGAGCGAGGCCGGACCGCTCGGCTCCGATGCGCCCACGACCCCGGCCGGGCCGGGGCGTGGGCTCGCCTACGCAGCGTCAGCGTACGGTCTCTGGGGTCTGCTGCCCGTCTTCTTCCTGGCTCTCAAGCCGATGGGCCCGGTCGAGCTGGTCGCGTGGCGCATCGTCTTCTCGCTCGTCTTCTGCGCGCTCCTCCTCACGGTCACGCGCCGGTGGGGCGCCTTCCGTGTGATCGCCCGGCACGGCAGGACGATGGCGATCATGGCGGTCGCCTCCGTCCTCATCTTCTGCAACTGGCAGACGTACGTGTTCGGCACCCTGAGCGGCCACGTCGTCGACGCGGCACTCGGCTACTTCATCAACCCGATCTTCACCGTCCTCATCGGCGTCGTCCTCCTGAGGGAGAGCCTCCGGGTGGCACAGTGGATCGCCGTCGGGATCGCGGCGGTCGCCGTGGTCGTCCTCGCTGTGGGGTACGGGAGTGTGCCGTGGATCGCCCTCGTGCTGGCCACGTCGTTCGGGCTCTACGGCTACATCAAGAAGCGAGTCGGCGGTACCGTGGACGCCCTCTCGGGACTCACCATCGAGAGCCTCTACCTGCTGCCCGTCGCCGGAGTCGCCCTCGTGATCGTGTCGACCACCTCGGGTCTGCTGATCGGGGCACCCGGCCCGTGGCATCTCGCCCTCACGGTCCTGTCCGGTGTCATCACGGCCGTCCCGCTCCTCTTCTTCGCGGCCGCGTCGCGACGTCTTCCCCTCGTGACGATGGGCCTCGTGCAGTTCGTCGCGCCGCTCCTGCAGTTCATCGTGGGCGTCGTCTTCCTCCACGAGGCCATGCCGCTCGAGCGGTGGATCGGATTCGGCCTCGTCTGGGTCGCGCTCGTCGTGCTCATGATCGACCTCGCGGCGGCAGCCGGTGCCGCACGGCGTACGCCTCCCGTCCTGCCCTGAACGACGGATTTCGTCGTCCGGACCGCCTCGATTCGCGGAATGTAACGATTGGGTCGCGTTACACGGCCGTAACGCGACCGTATTGTGTCTGGTTCCACCCGCCGTTAGCTTTGGCTGCACGCGTCGATAGACCCTGCCGACGCGAAACTTCTCTATCAGAGGCAATTGAAGGAGCACCATGAGCGTATTCGCGAGCCCCTCGCGTTCACTCCGCCGACGCGTCGGCGTCGGTATCGCCACGGTCGGAATCGGCACCCTGCTGCTGGCCGGCTGTTCGGCGTCCGGAGGCGGTACCGAGGAGTCGGCCGACCCGAGCGCCGAGGCGTGCGGACCCGAGGCCGTCGAGACCACGGCGGTCGAGCCCGCGGAGATCACGGCAGCTCAGGACCGTGACACGTCCCTGACCATCGGATCGATCCTGCCGACCACGGGAACGCTGGCGTTCCTCGGCCCGCCCGAGATCGCGGGTGTCGACCTCGCCATCGCAGACATCAACGCCTCCGAGTCCGGCGTGCTCGGCGGCAACGCCGCTGTGATCCACCGTGACTCCGGTGACACCACCACCGACATCGCGACGCAGTCCGCGTCCGACCTGCTCAGCCAGGGCGTCTCGGGCATCGTCGGAGCCGCGTCCTCCGGCGTCTCGTTCACCTTCATCGACCAGGTGACGGGTGCGCAGGTCGTCCAGATCTCGCCGGCAAACACGTCGCCCGACTTCTCGGACTACGACGACGGCGGCTACTTCTGGCGGACCGCTCCGTCCGACGTCCTCCAGGGCCGCGTGCTCGGAAACCTCATGGTCGAGGACGGTGCCACCAACATCGGCCTCCTCTACCTCAACGACGCCTATGGAACCGGCCTCGCCGAGAACGTGAAGACGGCTGTCGAGTCGGCCGGTGGAACGATCGTCGCCGAGGAGGCCTTCAACGAGGGTGACAGCCAGTTCAGCTCGCAGATCGACGCGATCATGGCCGAGGACCCCGACGCCATCGCTCTCATCGCGTTCGACCAGACGAAGGTCATCGTGCCCGAGCTCGTCGGAACCCAGGGCTACCCGGGTGAGGACGTCTACTTCGTGGACGGCAACCTCGCCGACTACTCGGCCGACTTCGACGAGGGAACCCTCAACTGCGCGAAGGGCACCCTCCCGGGTGTGCTCGCGACGGACGACTTCCGTTCGCGTCTGCTCGGCATCAACCCCGACCTGACCGACTACAGCTACGCGGCCGAGTCGTACGACGCCGTCATCCTGATGGCGCTCGCCGCCATCGCCGCTGACGACGCATCGGGCCCCGGCATCCAGAGCCAGATGCAGGCCGTCTCGGAGGGTGGCACCAAGTGCGAGACCTTCGAAGAGTGCTCAGCACTGCTGGCCGACGGTGAGGACATCGACTACGACGGCATCTCGGGTCCCATCACGTTCGACGAGAACGGCGACCCGACCGAGGCGTACATCGGCGTATACCAGTACGGCGAGGGCAACACCTACGCACCGCTCGACTCGCAGTTCGGTTCGCTCGGCTAGACCACGCACCACCCGTGACGGGGCGTCGGATCTTCGGATCCGGCGCCCCGTTCGTCGTGCGGGCGACACCCCGGGCCGGCGCGGCCGCCTTCCCTCGTGACCGATCGGCGCAGCGGGTGGCCGGCCCGCCGTGTGCAGGCACTCGACCGGACCCGCGGAGCCGGCCGAATGGGTCAGGACCATCGGGCCCTCGTCGTCCGGGGGACCTGTTGTGACCGTGCGCCGACCGGTAGGCGGCCCCGTGACCGACGTCGTCCGGAACGTGCCGTAGCGTCCGTCCAGGGGGCGTCGGGATCGCGATGGTGCCGGATGGCGAGCGCCGGTCGTGCAGCTGAGACGACGAAGGCCCTCCGGACGGTGTCCGGAGGGCCTTCGTCGTCAGTAGTCGACGGCGCGGTGCGTCAGGCCGTCAGTGGCCCTGATCGGCCGCGAGGGTACCGAGGTAGAGCTCGATGACCTTCGGATCCTGGGAGAGCTCCTTGCCGGTGCCCGTGTAGGCGTCGCGGCCCTGATCGAGCACGTACGCCCGATCGCAGATCTGCAGGCAACGACGGGCGTTCTGCTCCACCATGATGACGGAGACGCCCGCGCGATTGATCTGGTGGACGCGCAGGAAGGTCTCGTCCTGACGCACGGGAGAGAGGCCGGCCGACGGCTCGTCGAGGAGGAGGACCGACGGGTCGATCATGAGTGCACGACCCATGGCGACCATCTGACGCTCACCGCCCGAGAGCGACCCGGCGCGCTGCTTCCGCCGCGAACCGAGCTCCGGGAACAGCGTGGCGACGAACTCGAAGCGCTCCGCGAACAGCGACGGCTTCTGGAAGAGCCCCATCTCGAGGTTCTCCTCGATCGTCAGCGTCGGGAAGACGTTGTTGTTCTGCGGCACCATCCCGACGCCCTTGGCGACGAGCTTGTTCGCCTTGAGTCCTGTGATGTCCTCGCCCTTGAGCGTCACCTTGCCGCCGCGGATGTTGACCTGCCCGAAGATCGCCTTCAGGAGGGTCGACTTGCCGGCGCCGTTCGGGCCGATGATCCCGATGAGTTCGCCCGGGTAGGCGTCGATCGAACATCCGTTGAGGATGTTCACGCCGGGCAGGTAGCCGCCCACGAGGTTCTCGGTGCGGAGGACCGCGTCCGTGCGCTCGGCGGTCGCCGCGCCGGACGCGCTGCTGCTCGTGTCACTCATGCCTTGTCCTCCTTGGACTTCTCGTGCACCTCGTGGGCCGCAGCCAGGGCGTCCTCCACGATGCTGTGGCCACCGGTGAGGTCGCCGAGGTCCGTGTCGTGGTGGGCGCCCAGGTAGGCGTCGATCACAGCGGGGTCCTTCATCACCGTCTCAGGCGGCCCCTCCGCCACGACCTTGCCCTCGGCCATGACGATGACCCAGTCGGAGATGTGCATCACCATGTGCATGTCGTGCTCGACGAACAGCACGGAGGTGCCGTCGGACTTCAGGTTCTTGATGTGGCCGAGCAGCGACTGCGTGAGGGCAGGGTTCACACCGGCCATCGGCTCGTCGAGCATGATGAGCTCCGGGTCGCTCATGAGCGCCCGGGCCATCTCGAGGAGCTTGCGCTGACCGCCCGACAGGGAGGCGGCGTAGTCCTCGCGCTTCGCATCGAGCTTGAAGCGCTCGAGCAGCTCGTCGGCCTTCACGGTGATCTCGGCCTCGCGCGCCTTCCACAGCGGACGGACGAGCGCCGTGAAGACGTTCTCGCCCGGCTGCTTCGTCGCGCCCAGGAGCATGTTCTGGAGCACGGTGAGGCGACCGAGGGACTTCGTGAGCTGGAACGTCCGGACCATTCCCGCACGAGCCACCTTGAAGGCAGGGACGTTCGCGAGCGAACGACCGTTGAACGTCCACGTGCCGGTGTTCGGCTTGTCGAACCCCGTCAGGAGATTGAACATGGTCGTCTTGCCCGCGCCGTTCGGTCCGATCAGAGCGGTGATCTTGCCGCGGGGGATCTCGAGGTGCGCGACGTCGACCGCCGTGAGTCCGCCGAAGCTGCGGGAGACGGCGTCGGCGACGACGATCGGATCGACCTTCTCGCATCCGGGGCCGACCTGCCCCTTCACGAAGGGATGGGTCGTGGGGATGGCATCGGGGGGCGTCGTGCCTCCGGTGGTGGGATCAGACACTGAAGCTCAGCTCCTTCTTGTTGCCGAAGATGCCCTGTGGACGGAATATGACAAGCAGCATGAGAGCCACACCCACGAGCATGAAGCGGATCTGACCGGCCTGCGTGGTGGAGAGGAAGCCGAGGAAGCCCGACTCGATCGCCCCGTAGAGCACGCCCTGCGTGAGCGAGAGCACGACCCAGAAGATCATGGCGCCGATGATCGGTCCGAAGATCGTCGCGGCTCCTCCGAGGAGCATGATCGTCCAGATGAAGAAGGTGAGACCGGTCGTGTAGTTGGCCGGCTGCACCGCGCGGGGGAGGATGAAGATGATGCCGGCGACCGACCCCATCACGCCACCCATGACGAGCGCCTGCATCTTGTAGGAGAAGACGTTCTTGCCGAGGCTGCGCACGGCGTCCTCATCCTCACGGATGCCCTTGACGATGCGGCCCCACGGGCTGCGCATCAGGAGGAACACGAGCACGCTCGCGAGGATGACGAGGCCCCAACCGACGATGCGGACCCACCAATCGTAGGCGTTGTACGTGAACGGACCGAAGCCGTAGGTGCCGTCAGGGATCGGATTGCTGGCCGCGAACGTGCCCTTGAACCCCGAGAGCCCGTTGGCGGCGCCGGTGACGTCGGTCAGACCCGTCGTCGTGACGATGTACCGGACCACTTCTGCGGCCGCGATCGTGACGATCGCGAGATAGTCGGCTCGGAGCCTCAACGTCGGGATGCCGAGGAACAGCGCGAAGAGAACCGACGCGATGAGTGCGCAGAGGACGGCGACCGGGAGAGGAGCCCCGAACTCGATCGTCGGGATGGCGAAGCCGTAGGCGCCGATGAGCATGAAGGCCGCCTGGCCGAAGTTGAGCAGACCGGTGTAGCCGAAGTGCACACCGAGACCGATCGCCGCGAGGGCGTATGCCGCGGTGGTCGGGCTGATGAGCTCGCCGACGGCATTGCTGAAGATGTTTCCCCAGTCCATGATTTCCTTCCTAGCCGATCCGCTCGCGGCGTCCGAGAATCCCCTGGGGGCGGACCAACAGCACGACGATCAAAACGATGAGAGCCGCCGCGTACTTGAGGTCGGCGGGGATGAAGAGGGTCGAGAGTTCGACGAAGAGCCCGACGACGATGGATCCCACGAGAGCACCGTACGCCGATCCGAGGCCGCCGAGGGTCACGGCGGCGAACATCAGGAGCAGCACCTGCTGTCCCATGTCCCACGAGACCTGCCGGTACAGGGCGAGCATCACACCGGCCAGTCCGGCGAGACCACCGGCGATGATCCAGACGGTGCGGATGATGCGATCGACGTCGATGCCCGATGCGGCCGCGAGCGACGGGTTGTCCGACACTGCTCGCGTCGCCTTGCCGGTCCGGGTGCGGGTGAGGAACAGACCGACGGCGACGAGGACGACCACCGAGAGCCCCATGCTGAGGAGCGAACCGGTGGTGATGCGCACGGGCCCGATCACGATGGCGTCCGACAGGCCGACGTTCATCGTCTTGGTGTCACCGCCGACCATGAAGAGGTAGAAGTAGCGCAGGAAGATCGCGAGACCGATGCTCACGATCATCGCTTGAACGAGCTTCACCCCCTTCCGCCTCAGTGGTCGCCAGAGGACCGTGTCCTGCAGATAGCCGAATGCGGCTCCGAGGATCACCACGATGGGGATGGCGATGAAGATGTTGAGGCCGAGGAGGACCGCGAAGACCCACGAGAGGATCCCGCCGAAGGTCACCATCTCGCCGTGGGCGAAGTTGTTGAGCCCGGTCGTTCCGAAGATCAGCGTGATACCGATCGCTGCGAGCGCGACGAGGAGGCCGAAGTTGAGGCCCGAGACGAGGCGCTGGAGGAACAGGTCGGCGAACCCGGACGTCTGCCGGGTGTCCTCACCGAGCGGGAACAGTCGCGAGATGGAGTTCGTCTGCCATTCGTCGGCCGAGACGTTCGCGGTCGTCCTCTCGGGGTCGCGGAGGTCGAGTCCGTCCGGCAGGGTGTCGGGGTCGAGGGTGACGGTGTAGTCGCCTTCCTCGGGGACCTCGACGCTCCAGCGTCCGTTCTCGTCCGAGATCGCCGTCTGCTCGAAGCCGCCGCCCTCTACGGTGATCTCGACCCCTTCGACAGGATCGTCGCCGTCGCGGAGGATGCCCCCGATCGAGAGGACGGGGCCGGAGGGCTCCTCGCTCGGGTCCGTGGACGCGGATGCGACCGACGACCCCACGCCGAGGAGGGCGAGGGCCGCGAAGAGCGTCGCCAGAACGAGTGCGACGGGTCGCGGAACGCGTCCCGATGTCTTACCTGCGTGCAAGGAATTACCTCCCAGGAGGCGACGGCGATGTCGCCGTAGCCTCGTCCAGTGCCATGTGACGGTGCTTGAGGCTACGGCCTCAACATGACGGTCATGTTTCGCGCCCCTGACGAGTGGCGTTGGGCAATTATGCACTGTGGGAATAGCACTCCGTGCATTGCGCTTTAAGATGGTACAAACAGGCCGGGCCCGACGAGTGCGCCCGCTCGCCCGCGGGAACATCGCACACTGAGAGGCGCCAATGGACACCGACCCCTTCGGCTTTATCGGACTCACCTACGACGACGTCATGCTGCTTCCGGCGCATACCGACGTGATCCCGAGCGAGGCTGACACCTCCTCTCGGCTGACGAAGCGCATCAGAGTGGCCACTCCGATCCTCTCGAGCGCCATGGACACGGTCACCGAGGCGCGCATGGCGATCGCCATGGCGCGCGAGGGCGGCATCGGAATCATCCACCGCAACCTCTCGATCGCGGATCAGGCCGAGATGGTCGACCGGGTCAAGCGGAGCGAGTCGGGCATGATCACGAACCCCGTCACGACCACTCCGGACGCCTCCGTCGCCGAGGTCGATGCGCTCTGCGGGCAGTTCCGGGTGTCCGGTCTCCCCGTCGTGAACCCGGACGGCACGCTCGTCGGTATCGTCACCAACCGCGACATGCGATTCGTCGCCGGCTTCGAGAAGTCGACGACGAAGGTCTCCGAGGTGATGACGAGCGACGGCCTCATCACGGGTGCTGTCGGGATCAGCCCGGAGGACGCGATCGCTCTGCTCGCTCAGCACCGTATCGAGAAGCTCCCCCTCGTCGACGCGGCCGGCAAGCTCAAGGGACTCATCACCGTCAAGGACTTCGACAAGAGCGAGAAGTATCCACTCGCCACGAAGGACGAGAGCGGACGCCTCCGCGTCGGCGCGGCCATCGGTTTCTTCGGTGATGCCTGGCAGCGGGCTCAGGCCCTGCTCGAGGCGGGCGTCGATGTGTTGGTCGTGGACACGGCCAACGGCGATTCCGCCGGTGTCATCGACCTCATCCGTCGATTGAAGTCCGACCCCGCCTTCGCGGGCGTCGACGTGATCGGGGGCAACGTCGCCACGCGCGAGGGCGCCCGCGCGATCGCCGAGGCCGGAGCCGACGCCATCAAGGTGGGGGTCGGGCCGGGCTCGATCTGCACCACCCGCGTGGTCGCCGGGGTCGGCGTTCCCCAGGTGACGGCCGTCTACGAGGCCTCACTCGCCGCGCGCGAGTTCGACATCCCGGTCATCGCCGACGGCGGCCTCCAGTACTCGGGCGACATCGCGAAGGCCATGGTCGCGGGCGCCGAGACGGTCATGCTCGGCTCGCTTCTCGCCGGTTGCGACGAGAGCCCCGGCGACCTCGTCTTCGTCAACGGCAAGCAGTTCAAGAACTACCGCGGCATGGGATCGCTCGGGGCCATGCAGACCCGCGGAGAGCGCACGTCCTACTCGAAGGACCGGTACTTCCAGGCCGACGTGCCGAGCGACGACAAGCTGATCCCCGAGGGGATCGAGGGCCAGGTTCCCTACCGCGGTCCGTTGTCCGCCGTCGCCTACCAGCTCATCGGAGGACTTCGCCAGTCGATGTTCTACGTGGGGGCGCGCACGATCGACGAGCTCAAGCAGCGCGGCAAGTTCGTGCGCATCACTCCTGCCGGTCTGAAGGAGAGCCACCCGCACGACGTCCAGATCGTCGTCGAGGCGCCGAACTACCGTCGCTGATCCATCCGCACCATCACCCTGATCGGGCCCCGAACGCGTATGCGTTCGGGGCCCGATCGGCGTCCGTCGGTGCACGCCGGTAGGCTTACCCCGTGAGCATGGAAGTTGAGATCGGCCGCGCCAAGCGCGCCCGCCGGGCCTATTCGTTCGACGATGTCGCCATCGTGCCGTCCCGCCGCACGCGCGACCCCGAGGACGTCTCGGTGACGTGGAGCATCGACGCGTTCCAGTTCGCGACCCCGATCCTCGCCGCCCCGATGGATTCCGTGGTGTCGCCGAGGACGGCGATCATGATCGGACAGCTCGGCGGACTCGGTGTCCTCGACCTCGAGGGCGTCTGGACGCGTTATGACGACCCGGAGCCCGTGCTCGCCGAGATCCGGTCGCTCCCTGCCGCCCAGGCGACAGCTCGCATGCAGGAGCTCTACTCCGCGCCGATCCGTCCGGAGCTCGTCACACAGCGCCTCGCCGAGATCCGCGAGGCCGGTGTCACCGTGGCCGGCGCCCTGTCGCCTCAGCGCACGCAGGAGCTGTACAACACCGTCGTCGAGGCGGGTGTCGACATCTTCGTCATCCGCGGGACCACGGTCTCGGCCGAGCACGTCTCCAAGAACCAGGAGCCGCTCAACCTCAAGGAGTTCATCTACGAGCTCGACGTCCCGGTCATCGTGGGCGGCGCGGCCACCTACACGGCGGCGCTCCACCTCATGCGCACGGGCGCGGCCGGCGTCCTCGTGGGCTTCGGCGGGGGAGCGGCGTCGACGACGCGCGCGTCCCTCGGGATCCACGCGCCGATGGCGACGGCCGTCGCCGACGTCGCGGGTGCCCGACGCGACTACCTCGACGAGTCCGGCGGCCGGTACGTGCACGTGATCGCCGACGGCGGTCTCGGATCATCCGGTGACATCGTGAAGGCGATCGCGTGCGGAGCCGACGCGGTCATGCTCGGAACGACGCTGGCGCGCGCCTCCGATGCGCCCGGTGGCGGGTTCCACTGGGGGACCGAGGCCTACCACTCGCAGCTTCCGCGCGGACGCCGTGTCGAGGTCGGCCAGGTCGGGTCGCTCGAGGAGGTCCTCTACGGGCCGGCGACCACGGTCGACGGCACGGCGAACCTCGTGGGAGCGCTCCGGAGGTCGATGGCCACCACCGGGTACAGCGATCTCAAAGAGTTCCAGCGGGTAGAGGTGGTTGTCGCCCCCTACCCCGTGCAGTAGCGTCGAAAACGGGGCCGTCGGGTCCCTCTGCTGACGTCCTTTTGGAGGCGATGATGGCCCAGAATTCTGTTTCACGGTCCAACAAGATCGGGCCGGAGGAGCGACTCGCAGCGATCGAGGCCTTGAAGTCGAAGGAGCTCGACGTCCTCGTCGTCGGAGGCGGCATCGTCGGCACGGGCGCGGCGCTCGACGCCGTGACCCGCGGACTCTCCACGGGTCTCCTCGAGGCCCGCGACTGGGCGAGCGGAACGTCGAGCCGGTCGTCGAAGCTCGTGCACGGCGGCATCCGCTACCTCGAGCAGCTCGACTTCGGACTCGTCCGCGAGGCGCTCATCGAGCGCGGGCTCCTCCTGCAGAGGATCGCCCCCCACCTCGTGAAGCCGGTGCGGTTCCTGTACCCGCTCACCAAGCCCGTATGGGAACGGTTCTACATCGGTGCGGGCATGTTCCTGTACGACATCTTCAGCTACTCGGGAGGACGCCCTCCCGGCGTCCCGCACCACCGTCACCTCAGCAAGCGTCAGATCCAGCGCTCGATCCCCTCCCTCGCGGCGAACGCCTTCACGGGTGGGCTCACCTACTACGACGCGCAGGTCGACGATGCGCGCTACGTCTCGTCACTCGCCCGCACCGCATCGTTCTACGGCGCCCACGTCGCGAGCCGCGTGCGCGTCGAGGGCTTCATCAAGGTCGGTCAGAGGGTCGTCGGCGTCACCGCGCACGACTTGCAGACCGGCGAGACGTTCGAGATCCGCGCGAAGCAGGTCGTGAACGCGACGGGTGTCTGGACGGACGACACCCAGGCCCTGGTGGGGGAGCGCGGTCAGTTCAAGGTGCGTGCGTCCAAGGGTGTCCACCTCCTCGTGCCGCGCGACCGCTTCCAGTCGACGATGGGCATGATCCTCCGCACCGAGAAGAGCGTGCTGTTCGTGATCCCGTGGGGTCGGCACTGGATCATCGGCACGACGGACACGGACTGGAATCTCGACAAGGCGCACCCGGCGGCGACGGCGGCGGACATCGACTACATCCTCGAGCATGTCAACCAGGTGCTCGCCGTACCGCTCACTCGCGAGGACGTCGAAGGCGTCTACGCCGGTCTCCGCCCCCTGCTGGCGGGCGAGAGCGACCAGACGTCGAAGCTCTCCCGGGAGCACATCGTCACCCACTCCGTCCCCGGACTCGTCGTGGTCGCGGGCGGCAAGTGGACCACCTATCGGATCATGGCGAAGGACGCGATCGACGCGGCCGCCGACGCCCTCGACGGACGGATCCCACCCTCGACCACCCAGGACATCGCCTTGCTCGGTGCTGAGGGATACCAGGCGGCGTGGAACAAGCGGGGCAAGATCGCCCGGGCGTTCGGCGTCCACAAGGTGCGTATCGAGCATCTCCTGAACCGGTACGGGGTTCTCACCGACGAACTCCTCGACCTGATCCGGAACCGACCGGAGCTCGCCGAGCCCCTTCCGGGAGCCGACGACTACCTGCAGGCGGAAGTCGTCTACGCGGCATCGCACGAGGGGGCCCTTCACCTCGAGGACGTGCTGGCGCGACGCACCCGCATCTCGATCGAGGCATGGGATCGCGGAGTGTCGGCCGCGCCGATCGCCGCGGCACTCATGGCCGACGTCCTCGGCTGGGACGAGGAGCGCACGGAACGCGAAGTGCAGAACTACCTCAAGCGTGTCGCGGCCGAGCGGGCGTCGCAGGAGCAGCCGGACGACGAATCCGCCGATCGTGTGCGTCTCGAGGCCCCCGATATCGCGGCCGTCACCGACTGACGAAGGAGCTACTCACGATCGAGGGCGCCAGGTATACCTGGCGCCCTCGATGCCGATCTGCGGCCGTCGAGTGACTCCTGCGGAAGCGACCATCGCCACGACGGCGGGGTTCTGCCCGCCGAGGTCCTCCCAGGTGACACGGAGAACCTGGAGGCCCAGCGCGCGGAGTCGATCCTCGCAGCGCTTCTCCGCCCAGACGACCTCCTCCGGAGTTCGTCCTGCCGCGAATTCTGCGGCGGAGTACTTCCGTCGACCATCGAACTCGAGGACGATTCCGAGGTCGGGCCACGCGAAGTCGACGTATCCCACGAGGCCCGCGTCGTCGTCATAGCGATGTTGCAGCCGCGGAGGCACGAAGCCGGCGTCGTGGAGAAGGAGACGCACGAAGGACTCTCCGCCGTTCGCGGAGAGGGACGACGCCATCGAGAGCAGTGCCGGCTCTGCTGAGATCCACGGCCGGGACCGAGGGCCGAGTCTTCATCCAACAGGGCCCTGGCGCTCGTCATGCCCCGCGACATTGCGTGATCCGCCATCGCGAGCGCCGAGGCGCGCGCTCCCGAGCGGGCGACGTCGACGATGGTCCGCTCGAGAGCCGTGCAGTTGACGCCGCCCACGACCACGATCGCAGGTGGTCGGGACGTCCGGTGCCGGCTGTAGAGCCCAGAGGAGCGACCCCGGACGCCTCATCGATGATCGTGTGCACGGTCTCCGGCCACGACCCGACGATCGGTAGGTGATGGATCGCTGCGGCGGAGAAGTGGCTGAGAACAGGCGCGGTCGGCGAGCAGGCCAGCGTGGCATGGATGAACGCGCGATACCTGTCGTCCGGATCCATCGCCGACCACTTCTCGGTCGGCACGTACACCCCGCGCCGAACCCGGTGCAGGCCCTCGGCTGCTGGCGACGGCGGTGTGCGTCCTCCACTGCGTCGGGTCGCGGTGAAGTCGAACGGGTAGTCGGGTGCGTCGAAAACGGATGGCATGCGTCGACGTTCCTCCTTCGCTCGTGCTCGCGGGCCGGGAATGGCCGCCTCGGGGGAGACGAGCGCCGGGTTGCCGCTGTGGACGACGAGGGAGGCGTCGACGGCTACACATCTGTGCCGAGGGCGTCAGCTGAAACTAGGGCCCTCGCTCGGGAGTAGCCCTTTCGCTGAGGGCGTGGAGGAGTGGCGCCGTCCGGGGAGGGTGTGTTCGGGGGGCGGGTAGGCTGGAGGGGTAGTCGGACGAAGGGATTGAGCGATGGTCGACGTGCGGCGGGTCAAGCTCCCGGGTGTCGGTGTCCTGCACTCCTTCATCACGGACGACGGCGGAAAGGTCGGCGTGATCGCCCACCGGTCCGGGCACAGCGACCTCGTCACGTTCTCGGACGACGAAGACGGATCCAACGCCACCAAGGTGTCGCTCAGGCTCTCGGAGGACGAGGCGCACACCCTCGCAGAGCTCCTCGGCGGAACCCGCATCACCGAGTCGCTCACGGCGCTCGATCAGCTCCCCGGCCTCTCCATCGACTGGTTCACCGTCGACTATGAGGACCACATCGCCGGACAATCCCTCGGCGACCCGGCCGAGCACGGCATCATCGGCCTCACCGTCGTCGCCGTGGTGCGCGGTGAATCCACCAACCCGGCCCCGGCGGCCGACTTCCGCGTCTTCCCCGGCGACATCCTGGTCGTCGCCGGAAGCCCGGAGAAGGTGGCGAAGGCCTTCTCGTTCTTCCGCACGGGAGAGACGAAGAAGGCCCCCGTCGACTCGTCCTCCGGGAACTGACGGATGCCGCTTGCCGCTGCCGCCGTCGAGGGATCGCACTTCGGCGCCGACATGGTCGTCGTCGGCCTGCTCTTCCTGATCGCCTACGGGCTCGGCCGTCTCGGAAAGCTCATCGGCCTCCCCGCGATCCCCGTGTACATGATCGTCGGGCTCCTCGCGTCGCCGTACACGGGATGGTTCCCGCTGACGCTCGAGGGCGACTACATCGGCCTCATCGCGGTCATGGGACTCGTCCTCCTGCTCTTCAACCTCGGTCTCGAGTTCGATCAGGACGAGTTCTTCGGCAACGCGGGGAAGCTCCTCGTGTCGGGCGGGACGTACATCCTCGTCAACATGGCCGCCGGGCTCGGCTTCGGCTTCCTCGTGGGGTGGGGGACGCCGGAAGCCCTCATCATCGCGGGGATCACGGCCACCTCCTCGAGCGCGATCGTGACCAAGCTCCTCATCGAGCTCGGCCGCCTGACCAATCGCGAGACGCCGATGATCCTCGGCATCACGGTCGTCGAGGACGTCTTCATCGCGATCTACCTCGCGATCGTCGGCGTCGTCCTGTCGGGGCAGACGGAGCTCTGGCCCGTCGTCGGCCAACTCGCTCTCTCCTTCACGTTCATCGTCGTGATGTTCAGCGTCGCCCGCTTCGGCGGTCGGGTCGTCTCGCGGCTGTTGCGCACGAAGGACGACGAGCTCTTCACGATCCTCTTCTTCGGCCTCGCCGTCCTGTTCGGCGGGATCGGCGAACTGCTGGGCGTGACCGATGCCATCGGCGCATTCCTCATCGGGCTCGTGCTCGGCGCCACGCGCTTCCGGAACCGGATCGAGACGATCGCCGTTCCGCTCCGCGACGTCTTCGGCGCCTTCTTCTTCCTCAACTTCGGTCTGGCTCTCGATGCCTCCAAGTTCGGCGGCGTCCTCCTCCCGGTGCTCGGCGCCGTGCTCATGACCGTTCTCCTGAACGTCGTCGCCGGACAAGTCGTGTCCCGCCTCAACGGACTCGGGGCGCAGGAGGGGATCAACACCACGGTCATCCTCCAGAACCGCGGGGAGTTCGCTCTGATCCTCGCGACGCTGTCGCTCTCGGCCGGTCTCGACGAGCGCATCCAGCCGTTCGCCGGCCTCTACGTGCTCATCCTCTCCATCGGCGGACCGATGATCGCTGCCCAGTCTGAGCGGATCGGAGCGGTCATCCTGCCGTCGAAGCGACGGCGACGGCGCGCTCAGGCGCTCGCAGCCGCGACAGGCGGGGTCGTGCCGGGGGAGTCGCGTCGCGGCGCGATGACGGACGAGGAGATCGCCCTCGTCGAGGCGGCGATGGCGGGCGACGCCGGTTCGAGCGACGACACCGACGACCGACGCCGGGGAGGCCGCGATGACTGACGACACGGACACCGAGGCCCGGATCGTGCCGGATACGCCGCTGTGGCGCACTCTCGTGCGGCCGCGGTGGATCGCTCTACTCGCGCTCGCGCTCGTCGTCGCCGGCGCCTTCGCGGCGCTCGGACACTGGCAGCTCTCGCGAGCGGTCGAGTCGAGCGACACCGGAACCGTCGCGGGCGTCGCCGAGACGCCGACTCCGCTCGCCGACGTGTTGGAGGCGCCGACCGACGTCATCCGCACCGACGACGTCGGGCGTCTCGTCGAGGTCGAGGGCGTCTGGGTGGAGGGCGACTTCCTCGTCATCTCGGAACGTGTCAACGACGGTCCGACGGGGTGGTGGGTCGCCGGGCACCTCGCAACGGGGGCCGACGGTACCGGTCCGTCCCTCGCCGTCGCGATGGGATGGACGGACGACGAGGACGTCGCGAGGCAGACGGCCGCGGCCTGGAACGCCGGTGGAGCCCCTGACGGAACGGTGGAGCTCACGGGTCGCATCGTCGACTCGGAGGCACCGATCGTCCCCGACGAGCAGGGCGACCCGCACGAGATGACCACGCTGTCCGAGGCGGCGCTCATCAACATCTGGCAGCCGACGGCCTCTCCCGACATCTACAGCGTCAACCTGATCTCCGCCGAGGCGCCGAGCGGGCTCGAGAAGATCTACTCGCCGCGCCCGGAGTCCGCGACGACCGTCAACTGGCTCAACATCTTCTACGCCGTCGAGTGGGTGGTGTTCGCGGGCTTCGCCGTGTACTTCTGGTACCGACTCGGGCGGGACGCCTGGGAGCGCGAGGCCGAAGAGAAGGCCCTCGTGGAGGTATCCGGGCCGTGACGATCCGCAGGGGCACGGGCGTCTAAACTGGACGCATGCCCCTCGAACCCCGCGAGAGCGACCTGCCTCGCATCCGCGGCGCGCTGCGCTTCTACAAGATCGCGTCCATCATCACGGGCGTCATGCTCCTGCTGCTCTGCCTGGAGATGATCGTCAAGTACGGACTCGGCTACGAGCTCGAACTCGCCGGTCCCTACGGCTTCCTGGCGTTCGTCCCGCGGGAGACGGCAGTGGCCGTCAACCTGTCGACGGGCATCCTGATCGCGCACGGGTGGTTCTACGTCGTCTACCTCTTCAGCGACTTCCGGCTCTGGTCCCTCATGCGCTGGCCGTTCTGGAAGTTCCTCCTCATCGCCAGCGGTGGAATCGTGCCGCTGCTCTCGTTCTTCCTCGAGGCCCGTGTGGGCCGAGAGGTCACCTCGTACCTCGAACGCCGAACCGCGGCGTCGACCCAGAAAGTGGAGGCCCCGACCGCATGAGCGAACTGCCCGATGGCCCGCGGCCCGTCCTCGTCGTCGACTTCGGAGCGCAGTACGCGCAGCTGATCGCGCGGCGCGTCCGCGAGGCCGGCGTCTACTCCGAGATCGTCCCGCATTCGATCTCCGCCGACGAGATCGCGGCGAAGAACCCCGTCGGGATCGTGCTGTCGGGCGGACCGTCGAGCGTCTACGAGGAGGGTGCGCCCTCGCTCGACCCGAAGGTCTTCGACCTCGGGGTGCCGACGCTCGGCATCTGCTACGGATTCCAGGTGATGGCGACGGCCCTCGGCGGCACGGTCGCCCGCACGGGTGCGCGTGAGTACGGGTCGACGGCCGCGAACGTCGCCATCGAGGGCGGCACGCTGCTGCACGACCAGCCGACGGACCAGACCGTGTGGATGAGCCACGGCGACTCGGTCGCCACGGCCCCCGAGGGCTTCGACGTGCTCGCCTCCACCGCGTCGACGCCCGTGGCCGCGTTCGCCAACGACGAGCGTCGGCTCTACGGCGTGCAGTGGCACCCCGAGGTCAAGCACTCGGCGTTCGGCCAGCGCGTCATCGAGAACTTCCTGCACCGGGGGGCGGGTATCGCCGCCGACTGGAACGCGGGCAACGTCATCGCCGACCAGGTCGACCGCATCCGTGCCCAGGTGGGCACGGGCAAGGTCCTGTGCGCCCTCTCCGGCGGCGTGGACTCCGCTGTCGCGGCGGCTCTCGTCCACGAGGCCGTCGGAGACCAGCTCGTGTGCGTCTTCGTCGACCACGGCCTCCTGCGCCAGGGCGAGCGCCGCCAGGTCGAGGAGGACTACGTCGCGGCCACGGGTGTGCGCCTCGTCACGATCGACGCGCGGGAGCGCTTCCTCGAGGCTCTCGCCGGTGTGAGCGACCCCGAGCAGAAGCGGAAGATCATCGGCCGCGAGTTCATCCGCACGTTCGAGCAGGCACAGGCAGACCTCGTCGCGGAGTCGTTCGAGCAGGACGGCGACCCCATCCGCTTCCTCGTCCAGGGCACGCTGTACCCGGACGTCGTGGAGTCGGGCGGCGGCACGGGGACGGCCAACATCAAGAGCCACCACAACGTCGGTGGTCTGCCGGAGGACCTGCAGTTCGAGCTCGTCGAGCCGCTCCGCACCCTCTTCAAGGACGAGGTGCGCGCGATCGGCCGCGAGCTCGGGCTTCCCGAGGTCATCGTGGGTCGCCAGCCGTTCCCCGGTCCCGGACTCGGCATCCGCATCGTCGGCGAGGTCACGCAGGAGCGTCTCGACCTCCTGCGCGAGGCCGACGCGATCGTGCGGGCAGAGCTCACGGCGGCCGGCCTCGACGCGGAGATCTGGCAGTGCCCCGTCGTGCTGCTCGCCGACGTCCGCTCGGTGGGGGTGCAGGGCGATGGCCGCACCTACGGTCACCCCATCGTGCTGCGTCCCGTCTCGTCCGAGGACGCGATGACCGCCGACTGGACACGCCTGCCCTACGACGTGCTCGCCCGCATCTCCAACCGCATCACGAACGAGGTCGACGGCGTGAACCGCGTCGTGCTCGACGTGACGTCGAAGCCGCCGGGGACCATCGAGTGGGAGTGATCCCCGTCCCGTCGAGATGACGGGAACGACGAAGGGCCGGGAGCGATGCTCCCGGCCCTTCGTCGTTGTCGATCAGTCGATCATCAGTTGCGAGCGATCGCGAACATCCGCAGGAGCTCCGTGTAGAGCCAGATGACCGTGACCATGATGCCGAACGCGCCCGTCCAGCCGTACTTGCGCGGAGCGCGGTTGCGCACGCCCTGTTGGATCATGTCGAAGTCGAGCACGAGCGAGTACGCGGCGAGCAGGACGACGAACACGCCGAGGACGAGGCCGAGCGGGATGCCGGCGATCTCGACCTGGCTGTTGAGGCCGAAGGCGCTGTCCGTGACGCCGAACATCATGAGGCCGACGTTGACGAGCGAGTACAGCGCGTAGCCGACCATGGCGATGAGGAAGATCTTCGTGGCCCGCTTCGAGGCGCGCACCTTGCCGCTCGCGAAGAGCGCGAGGGTGACGCCGACGACGGCGAGCGTCGCGATCGTCGCCTGGCTGACGATGCCCGGCCAGCGCATCTCGAAGAAGCTCGAGATTCCGCCGACGAAGAGTCCCTGCGCACCCGCATAGGTGAGGATGAGGGCCGGGGACGGCTCCTTCTTGAAGATGTTGACGAGCGCGAGCACGAACCCGACGATCGCAGCGGGGATAGCCAGGGCGGGGACGGCCCAACCGACGACCGCTGCGACGAGCAGCACGCCGAAGGAGATGCCGGTCTTCATGACCGTGTCCTCCACCGTCATGCGGTCCGTCTGCGACGGAGCGGCGGCGGGGCGGTTGTACATCTCGACGAGCTCTTCAGCGCTCAGCCCCTGCTGTGCGGTCGCGACCTGACCCCCCTGGAAGGCGTTGTTTCTAAAGGCGGGGTTGTTCGATGCCATTGCTGTAGTCCTACTCTCAGTCAGTGCGGCTGGGATGCGGCGCCCCCTGTGTAGGAGCGATGCGTCCACGCTATCTCACAACGCTGGGAGACAGCTTCCGATTCCCGCGGATTTCCGCGGCTTTCGGCGCCTCCGAGGCATCCAGGAGCGGAGGCCCGTCACCGTTTGTCGGCTCGTTAGGCTGGACGCATGGAACCCGGTGCGCGACCCCGTCCTCTCGTGATCGGCCACCGCGGAGCCCCCGGGTATCGTCCGGAGCATTCGCGTTCCGGCTACGAGCTCGCCTTCGCCCTCGGCGCCGACTCCGTCGAGCCCGACGTCGTGGCGTCGAAGGACGGCGTCCTCGTCATCCGACACGAGAACGAGATCTCCGGCACCACGGATGTCGCGAGCCGCGCGGAGTTCGCCCACCTGCGCACGACGAAGACCATCGACGGCGACGAGCACACCGGCTGGTTCACCGAGGACTTCACGTGGCAGGAGCTCTCGACGCTGACCGTGCGGGAGCGGCTGCCGTCGATCCGCCCGTCGTCGGCCTCGTTCGACGGGAAGCAGGGCATTCTGCGTCTCCGCGATCTCGCCGAGATCGTCGACGCGGCCGCGGAGCAGCAGGGTCGTTCCCTCGGGATGACGGTCGAGATCAAGCACGCGACGTACTTCGAAGGGGTCGGGCTGCCGCTCGACGAGCTCGTCGCCGCCGAGTTGCGCGACACCGGGTGGGGGAGCGGGCGGCCCCTCATCGTCGAGAGTTTCGAGAAGACGGTGCTGGCCGGGGTGCGTGCCCGCGGGATCGGCGCGGAGGTCGTGTACCTCGTGGAGCGGTCGGGGGCGGCCGCCGACCTCGTCGCTCGAGACGGCTCCGCCGCAGTCACGTACGAGCAGGAGCTGTCGGACGGTGGCCTCGACACCCTCGTCGGCCTCGTGGACGGGGTGAGCGCCGACAAGGCGCTCGTCCTCTCGCTCGATGACGACGGCGTGGCGAGTGGCGCGAGCGATCTCGTCGACCGGCTCCATGCGCGCGGCCTCACCGCCTACGCCTGGACCCTCCGCCCGGAGAACCGCTTCCTGACGACCGGGTTCCGTCGTGGCCCGACCGATTCCTTCGGAGACTGGCAGTCCGAGTTCGACGTCATCCTCCGGACAGGGATCGACGGAGTGTTCCTCGACCACCCGGACCTGGGCGTGTCCGCACGCGACGCGCTCGCCGACCGACGGTAGCCCGCCGCGAGAGGCCTCCGCCCGCTCCTGGGGCCGAGCCGATGTCTGAGGCCGTCGGTAGACTGTCGGGGACATGTCGAGCTCTTCTTCCTCCGCCGAGAACACGGCCGAAAACACCCCTGAAACGGCCGCATCGGCCGCCGCTCCATCCGTGACTCCGCTGATCGTCGACTGGCCCACGGCGGCCGTCCCCGGTGGAGGGACGCCCGGCTCCGGACCCGACCCGCTCCTGGACGGACTCAATCCCCAGCAGCGAGCCGCGGTCGAGTATCGCGGCCCCGCGCTGCTGATCGTGGCGGGCGCCGGCTCGGGCAAGACGAGCGTGCTGACCCGACGGATCGCGAGCCTCCTGCGCTCCCGCGAGGCGTGGCCGAGCCAGATCCTCGCCATCACGTTCACGAACAAGGCGGCAGCCGAGATGCGCGAGCGAGTCGGCCACCTCGTCGGCCGCGCGGCCGACGGCATGTGGATCTCCACCTTCCACTCGGCGTGCGTCCGGATCCTCCGTCGCGAGGCCGAGAACTTCGGCTTCAAGCCCGGGTTCACGATCTACGACTCGTCCGACACCCGCGTGCTCCTCAAGCGGATCATCAAGGAGCTCGACGCCGACGTGCTCGGGTTCACCCCCGCCAACACGAGCGCTCGCATCTCCAAGCTCAAGAACGAGCTCGGCGACGTGGACTCCTTCGCGCGCAACGTGAACGTGAGCGACCCGAACGAGGTCGCCTTCCTCGAGATCTTCCGTCGGTACACGCGAGCCCTGTCATCGGCCAACGCGTTCGATTTCGACGACCTCATCGGTCAGGTCGTGTTCCTCTTCCGGGCCTTCCCGCACATCGCCGCGCACTATCAGCGCAGATTCCGCCACGTGCTGGTGGACGAGTACCAGGACACGAACCACGCGCAGTACGCGCTCATCCAGGAGCTCACGCGCCCGGTGCCGGCGGACGTCGTGGCCAGGGCAGGCTTCGACACCCCCGTCTCCTCGGGAGACGGCACGATCCCCGGCGCATCGCTCACCGTCGTCGGCGACTCCGACCAGTCGATCTACGCCTTCCGTGGCGCGGACATCCGCAACATCGTCGAGTTCGAGCGCGACTTCACCGGCGCGACCGTCATCCTCCTCGAGCAGAACTACCGCTCCACGCAGAACATCCTGTCTGCGGCGAACGCGGTGATCGCCAACAACTTCGACCGCAAGGACAAGAAATTGTGGACCTCGGTGGGCGACGGCGACAAGATCGTCGGATACACGGGCTACACCGGGCACGACGAGGCGCAGTTCGTCGCCGACGAGATCGAGAAGCTCCACCGCGAGGGCATGCCGTACAGCGAGATGGCGGTCTTCTACCGAACGAACGCCCAGACGCGAGCGCTCGAGGAGATCTTCATCCGATCGGCGCTGCCCTATCGAGTGATGGGCGGCACGAAGTTCTACGAGCGTGCCGAGATCAAGGACGCGATGGCGTACCTCACGGCTGTCGTGAACCCGGCGGACGCCCTGGCGGTCCGTCGCATCCTCAACACCCCGAAACGCGGCATCGGCCCGGCCACGGAGACCCAGCTGCAGAGCTTCGCCGACAACGCCGAGACGTCGCTGCGGGAGGCCCTCCGAGAGGCCGGTACCCTCGGCTTCGGGCCGAAGGTCGCCGGTGCCATCCGCGCGCTCAGCGAGCTGCTCGACGAGGCGTCGGCGCTCGCCGCCGAGGGCAAGGTGAGCGACGTCCTCACCCTGCTCGTCACGAAGAGCGGCCTCGTCGACGCACTCCGGATGAGTCGCGACCCGCAGGACGAGGCTCGCGCGGAGAACATCGAGGAGCTCATCGCCGTCACGAAGGAGTACGAGCGGAACAATCCGGAGGGGACACTCATCGACTTCCTCACCGAGGTGTCCCTCGTGGCTGCGGCCGACGAGCTCGACGACTCTTCCGGCACCGTCTCCCTCATGACGCTCCACACGGCCAAGGGACTCGAGTACGACGCGGTGTTCCTGACGGGCGTGGAGGAGGAGCTGCTGCCGCACAAGATGTCGGCCAACGAGCCGGGAGGTCCCGCCGAAGAGCGACGGCTGTTCTACGTCGGCATCACCAGGGCGCGGAAGAAGCTGCACCTGTCGCTCGCGATGTCGCGGGCCCAGTTCGGCGAGACCGCCGTGGCGATGCCGAGCCGCTTCCTCCAGGAGATCCCCGACGAGCTCATCGAGTGGCGCCAGTCACCGGGCACGGCGCGCTCGCGCGGCGGCTACGGGCAGGGAGCCCTCAACGGCCCTCGCGGCTGGAAGGGGCCGAACAACGACAGGGACGGCGGCTTCGCTCTGCCGCGGGCGGAGAAGAAGGTCTGGCCGAACGCCGTCACCGGCACAGTCCGCGACAACGGCGATCTGGAGCTGGCCGCCGGTGACCGCATCCGGCACACCGACTTCGGCGAAGGACGGGTCCTCGCGGTCACGGGGGAGGGCTCGAAGCGCGTCGCCCACGTGGCCTTCGACTCAGCCGGCCAGAAGAAGCTCCTCATCAAGATCGCGCCGATCGACAAGCTGTAGCCGCTCTCTCCCGTGGCCGGCCGATCCGGCTCAGTGTCGGTTTTCCGGGTGCCGGGTATCCCGCGCCCGGAACCGACGCAGCGAACGGATGGCCGGCGCGTGGCGGACACGAGCGGGCAGGAGCGGCCACACCAGCCGGGTGAGCATGAGGACGGCATCGACGAGCCGCTGCCGACGAGGGCTCCACGGGAGACCGAAGCCCGAACGCATCCGGTCGTCCAGGAGACCCGTCGTGAGGAGCCGGGCGAGCGGCATGACGATGCGCAGCCAGATCGGAGCGCCGGGACCGCGTGGGTGGAGGAGGTCTCGGGCCACGCGCCTGGCGTCATCGCTCACCTCGAGGGCGGCGAGGCGTTCGTTCCACCAAGCCGCGAACGCCGCGCGGTTCGCCGGCCAGAGCTCGGCCGGCATGCCGAGCGCGGTTCCGAGCACGGCGTACTCGCGGTAGACCCGCTCGGCGTCCGCCTCAGGGATCGGCGGGAGAACGCGTTCCTGCATCGCCATCGCCGAATCGTAGAGCGTCGCCGCCACCCACAGTTGCAGATCGGCATCTCCGGCCGAGTACCCGGGGGATCCGTTCTCCGGAGTCCCCCTCACGGGAGTGTGGGCCTTCTCGACGTATCGGGCGGCGGCCACGCGTTCCGTGGCAGATCCGTACACGACCAGGTAGATGTAGTCGAGGGTTCCCGTGAGGCGGCGGAGGGGTGCCCCGACGAAGTCGCTGTGCTCGGCCACGCCGCGAGCGACGGAAGGATGCGCCAGCTGGAGCAGTATCGCTCGGCCCCCGGCGGCGACGAGCACCGATTCCGCCGCGACCGCTCTGATCCCCGTTCTCCGTCCCATGCGCCCAACCATACGGACATCGCTCTCGGGCGGTCCCTGCACCCCCGGTCCGTGTGGACGGGGGCGACGCGGGCGCGGAGTAGAGTGGGACGCGGCTTTTTACCCGCCCTCCACGTCCGTCGAGCGGGGGAAGCCGAACCGGTCACGACCACAAAATGCATCGACGCGGATAGGAACATCACGTGGACCTCTACGAGTACCAGGCACGAGATCTTTTCGAGAAGTACGAGGTGCCGGTGCTCCCGGGCATCGTCGCGACCACGCCGGAGGAGGTGCGGGCGGCGGCCGAGAAGCTCGGTGGTGTCGTCGTCGTCAAGGCGCAGGTGAAGGTCGGCGGCCGCGGCAAGGCCGGCGGCGTCAAGGTCGTGAAGACCCCCGATGAGGCTGAAGAGGCCGCGAAGGCGATCCTCGGGCTCGACATCAAGGGCCACGTCGTCCGCACCGTCATGGTCGCGGCCGGCGCGCGCATCGCGCAGGAGTTCTACTTCTCGGTCCTCCTCGACAGGGCCAACCGCTCCTACCTCTCGCTCACGAGCGTCGAGGGCGGCATGGAGATCGAGCAGCTCGCCGTCGAGAAGCCCGAGGCGCTCGCGCGCATCGAGGTCGACCCCATCACGGGCATCGACGCCGCGAAGGCCCGCGAGATCGCCGTCGCCGCGAACTTCCCCGCTGAGCTCGTCGACAAGGTCGCCGATGTCTTCGTGAAGCTGTACGCCGTCTACACCGGAGAGGACGCGACGCTCGTCGAGGTCAACCCGCTCGTCCTCACCGAGGACGGCGACGTCGTGGCGCTCGACGGCAAGGTCTCGCTCGACGAGAACGCCGACTTCCGCCACCCCGACCACGAGGCGCTCAAGGACACGGCCGCCGAGGACCCCCTCGAGCTCAAGGCCAAGGAGAACGACCTCAACTACGTGAAGCTCGACGGCCAGGTCGGCATCATCGGCAACGGAGCCGGACTCGTCATGTCGACGCTCGATGTCGTGGCCTACGCCGGCGAGGCGCACGGCGGCGTGAAGCCCGCGAACTTCCTCGACATCGGCGGCGGAGCGTCCGCCGAGGTCATGGCGGCCGGCCTCGACGTCATCCTCGGCGACGAGCAGGTCAAGAGCGTCTTCGTCAACGTCTTCGGCGGCATCACCGCGTGCGACGCCGTCGCGAACGGCATCGTCAAGGCCCTCGAGATCATCGGGGACGGGGCGACGAAGCCGCTCGTCGTCCGTCTCGACGGCAACAACGTCGAGGAGGGGCGTCGCATCCTGCAGGAGGCGAACCACCCCCTCGTGACCCTCGCCGCCACCATGGACGAAGGCGCCGACAAGGCCGCCGAACTGGCGAACGCGTAACCGGACGACCACCACAGAAGGAATCAGAAGAACATGTCGATCTTCCTCAACAAGGACTCCAAGGTCATCGTCCAGGGCATCACCGGCGGCGAAGGCACCAAGCACACCTCTCTCATGCTCAAGGCGGGCACGAAGGTCGTCGGCGGCGTGAACGCTCGCAAGGCTGGCACGACCGTGACGCACGGCGACGTCGAGCTCCCCGTCTTCGGAACGGTCGCCGAGGCGATCGAGAAGACGGGAGCAGACGTGTCCATCGCGTTCGTGCCGCCGGCCTTCGCGAAGGACGCGGCGATCGAGGCGATCGATGCGGGCATCCCGCTCCTCGTCATCATCACCGAGGGCATCCCCGTCGGCGACTCGGCCGAGCTCTGGGCATACGCGCAGAGCAAGGGCAACACGACCCGCATCATCGGGCCGAACTGCCCCGGCATCATCACGCCAGGCGAGTCCCTCGTCGGCATCACCCCGGCGACGATCGCCGGATCCGGCCCCATCGGTCTCGTCTCCAAGTCGGGCACGCTCACGTATCAGATGATGTACGAGCTGCGCGAGATCGGCTTCTCGACGGCCATCGGCATCGGCGGCGACCCGATCATCGGGACGACACACATCGACGCGCTCGCCGCGTTCGAGGCCGATCCCGACACCAAGGCCATCGTCATGATCGGTGAGATCGGCGGAGACGCCGAGGAGCGCGCTGCCGACTTCATCAAGGCGAACGTCACGAAGCCCGTCGTGGGCTACGTCGCCGGCTTCACCGCTCCCGAAGGCAAGACCATGGGGCACGCAGGCGCCATCGTGTCCGGTTCGGCCGGCACGGCTCAGGCCAAGAAGGAGGCCCTCGAGGCCGCCGGCGTCAAGGTCGGCAAGACGCCGTCCGAGACCGCCGACCTCATGCGCGAGGTCATCGCCGGGCTCTAGCAGCGCCAGCGCGCATCGCCCCCGACCGGTTCTCCGGTCGGGGGCGATGCGCGTTCCTCCGACGTCGGGGCGGCGGCCGATCCACCCCGTCTCATCCGGGTAGGCTCGCGGAGCAATGAAACGAACGACCGTCGCGCTTCTCGCCGCCCTCGAGGCGTTCATCGTCGTCGCGATCGGCATCGCCATCGCCCTCGTGCCGCTCACGCTCCTCTGGGCGATCCAATTCGGTTTCGCCGTCGACTGGCTCGTCTTCTGGCGGGCGGCCGTCGACATCTGGCTCCTGGGGCACGGCACAGACATCTCGGTCACCCTCGATCCGACCACCGTGGCGCGGGTGGGCGTGCTCGCGGCCGGCGACCCGTTCACGGTGTCGCTCGCCCCGCTCGGGATCGGACTCGTGACCGTGCTGCTCGGGTCGCGGACGGGCGGCCGCGCGGCCGAGTCCGGTGCCTGGCTCACGGGTGTCGTCTCCTCCGTCCTCACCGTGCTCGTCCTGTCCGCCGTCGTCACCCTGACCGCCGCGAACGGGCTCGTGAGCCCATCACTCGTCGGTGGGGTGTTCTCTCCAGCGATCGTCTATCTGGCCGGACTCGCCGTCGGTCTCATCGGGGCACGCGTGCGCGGGGGAGATCTCGTGGTCGGTGGCCGACTGGGAGACCGGCTCGCGGAGCTCGGCGATCGCCTCGGAGCACGGACCATCGGCATCGTCGTGGCGTCGCTGCGTGGTGGCACGATCGTCGCAGCCGGGATCGTGGGGGTCGCGGCGATCGTCGTGGCCGTCATGCTCATCGCCTCCTTCGGCACGGTCGTCGGACTCTATGAGAGCTCCGGCGTCGGGGTCACAGGCGGCATCGCTGTCACGATCGCCCAGCTCGCCTACCTTCCCAATCTGGTGGTCTGGTGCGCGTCGTGGCTTCTCGGACCAGGCTTCGCGATCGGCGTGGGAACGAGCGTGTCGCCGGCCGCGACTCTCCTCGGTCCCGTGCCGGGAATCCCCGTGCTCGGCGCCATCCCGACGGGCGACCTGCCGTTCGGCTTCCTCGGGCTCATCGTGCCCGTCCTCGTCGGCTTCCTCGGTGCTGCCGCGGTCAGGCCCGCCGTCGTGCGTGCCGCGGACGGACACGGTCTCGTTCGCTCCCTCGTTCTGACGGCTCTCGGCATCGCCGTGGTCGCGAGTGTGCTGATGGGTGCTCTCGCCCTCGCCGCGAGCGGCGCCATCGGCCCGGAGCGCCTGCAGGAGGTGGGCCCGTCGGCTCTCGCTGTGCTGCTCGCGACCCTCGCCACGACGACGGTCTCTGCGCTCGTGGGCATGGCATCCGGACGGTACGGCCCCGCCGACGACTGACCGTCCCGGTCGGAGGCGGCCCGCGGGCCCCGGTAGGCTAGCGGCGTGCTGTCGCTCGTCGTCCTCATCTCCGGAGGTGGTTCCAACCTCCGCGCGCTCCTCGAAGCGCAGGCCGATGCGGCGTACCCGGCCCGGATCGTCGCCGTCGGCGCGGATCGCGAGGCCGACGGTCTGGCGCACGCCGAGGAATTCGGTATCCCCACCTTCACCGTCCCGTACGGCTCGTTCGCAAGCCGGGAGGAGTGGGGTGACGAGCTCCTCGAGCAGATCCGCGTCTGGAACCCCGACCTCGTGGTCCTGTCCGGTCTCATGCGCCTCCTGCCCCACCGTGTGGTGGCGGAGCTGTCGCCTCGCCTCATCAACACGCACCCGGCCTACCTGCCGGAGTTCCCGGGAGCCCACGCCGTCCGTGACGCGATCGCGGCGGGCGCCGACCAGAGCGGCGCCTCGATCATCGTGGTCGCCGATGGGGTGGACGACGGACCCATCATCGTCCGTGAACGGGTGGCCGTGCTCCCCGGGGACACGGAACACTCCCTCCACGAGCGCATCAAGCCCGTGGAACGACGTCTGCTGGTGCAGACCGTTCTGGACATCGCCAACGGCCTCGATCTCGAGACCCTGTAACCAAGGAGCACTTCAATGGCCGGCCCCCGCCACGACTCGAGCCTCTACCGCGACCGCGACTTCGTCGAGATCAAGCGCGCCCTCCTCTCCGTCAGTGACAAGACGGGCCTCCTCGATCTGGCGGCCGCGCTCGCCGACGCGGGTGTCGAGATCGTCTCGACGGGCTCCACGGCGGCCACCATCCGCGCGGCCGGGCACGATGTCACGGACGTCGCGAGCGTCACCGGCTTCCCCGAGTCCCTGGACGGGCGGGTCAAGACCCTCCACCCGAGCGTGCATGCCGGTCTCCTCGCCGACCTTCGGCTCGAGTCCCACGAGGAGCAGCTGGCCGAACTCTCGATCGAGCCGTTCGAGCTCGTGGTCGTGAATCTCTATCCGTTCGCCGAGACCGTCGCGAGCGGAGCGGCCCGTGACGACATCGTCGAGCAGATCGACATCGGCGGTCCGGCAATGGTGCGCGCCGCGGCCAAGAACCACCCGAACGTCGCGATCGTCGTGTCGCCCGACGCGTACGCCGGGCTCGTCGATTCGATCCGCGAGAAGAAGGGCACGACGCTCGCGGAGCGCCGTGAGCTCGCCGCGCGCGCGTTCGCTCACACCGCGGCGTACGACACGGCGGTGGCCGGCTGGTTCACCGACGCGGCCGAGGGCTTCGGCGCATCCCTCACCATCCAGGCGGAACTCGGCAACGTGCTCCGCTACGGCGAGAACTCGCACCAGGAGGCCGCCATCTACCTCCGCGCCGGCGGACAGGGCATCGCCCAGGCCACGCAGTTGCACGGCAAGGAGATGAGCTACAACAACTACGTGGACGCGGACGCCGCCGTGCGTGCCGCCTTCGACTTCGCGGAGCCCGCCGTCGCCATCATCAAGCACGCGAACCCCTGCGGTATCGCCGTCGCGACGCCCAAGGCGCCCGACGCGATCGCCTCCGCGCATCTCCGCGCCCACGAGTGCGACCCGGTGTCCGCGTTCGGCGGCGTCATCGCCGCCAACCGCACCGTCACGCTCGGTATGGCGGAGACCGTCAAGGAGATCTTCACCGAGGTCATCGTCGCCCCCGACTTCGAGGAGGCGGCCCTCGACGTCCTCCGCACGAAGAAGAACCTGCGCATCCTGCGGCTGCCGGAGTCGTTCGAGCTCGAGCCGCTCGAGTCGAAGCAGATCTCGGGAGGCGTGCTCGTGCAGGAGGCCGACCGTTTCACGGACGGGGACGTGCAGGCGTTCACCGAGGGGTGGGAGCTCGTCTCCGGCGAACCGGCGGACGAGGACACCCTCGCCGACCTCGCCTTCGCATGGAAGGCATGCCGTTCGGTGAAGTCGAACGCCATTCTGCTCGCCTCCGGGCGCGCATCGGTCGGCGTCGGGATGGGGCAGGTCAATCGTGTCGACTCCTGCCACCTGGCCGTGTCACGGGCGGGGGAGCGGGCCACGGGATCGGTCGCCGCGTCCGACGCCTTCTTCCCGTTCGCCGACGGACTCCAGGTGCTCATCGACGGCGGTGTCCGGGCCGTCGTCCAGCCGGGCGGATCCGTGCGCGACGAAGAGGTCTTCGCGGCTGCTCGGGCAGCCGGGGTCACCATGTACGTCACGGGAGAGCGTCACTTCTTCCACTGATCGTCGCGCGTCGAGGACCGCGGCGGATCCGTCGCGGTCCGTTGTCCGGAGATCCATAGCCGGCCTCGGATAGGCTCGACGACATGTCCGTCTCCTGGGGCCACCGCCTCCTCGCCTCCGTCCTCAGCGCCCTCGCCTCCGCCGGGCTCGTGCACCTCACGATGCTCCTCGCGTTCTGGATCTCCGACTCCTCGAACGCTGCGATCATCGGTGCTGCGCACCAGTACTTCCTGAGCGGCACGTTGATCTCGTTCGTCGTGGTCTTCGCGTTCGGCGTCTTCGGGCTCCTCGGACGTTGGTGGGGCGCGCTCGTCGCCGGCATCGTGGCTGGTCTGGTCGCACCGCTCGCGGGAACGTCGTTCCAGGTGCTCACGCAGGGCATCGCGATCGACGAGACGTTCGTCCCCTCGGTCGCCTCGACCCTCCTCACGGTCAACTTCGGCTTCCTGGTCACGACCATCGCGGTGGTCCCCACCGTGGGGCGCCTCGTGTACCGCTCGCTCGTGGGCGCTCAGTCCTCGACGACGGCCGACGCGCGCGTCGCTCTCGTCCGCCTCCCGGCCAAGAACCTCACGGACGGTCAGGTGACGCACATCGACCGCTCGCCGATCGACACCGATCTGGCGGACCGCCAGTGGGACGCGTACGTCGCGGCCTTCGCCGAGCACGGCTGGACGACACAGGAGGTTCCGTACGCCGAACGCCTCGCCGACTCCGTCTTCGTGGAGGACGCCGTCGTGGTGATCGGAGGACTCGCCGTCATCGCCCGTTCGGGCAGCGAGGAGCGCCGGGGCGAGACCGACGGCGTCGAGGAGGTCCTCGCCGCGCGGCGATACCCGATCGAGCGCATCATGAGCCCCGGGACGCTCGATGGCGGCGACGTCCTGGTGGTCGGCACGACCGTCTACGTCGGGCGATCGAGTCGTACGAACGCCGACGGCATCGCTCAGCTCCGCGCGCTGCTCGGCGCGCGCGGCTTCGATGTCGTGGCCGTTCCCGTCACGCGGGCGCTCCACCTCAAGTCGACGGTCACGGCCCTTCCGGACGGAACCGTCATCGGCCACGATGAACTCGTCGACGAGCCGCGGCTCTTCGGCCGCTACCTCCCCGTGCCCGAGAAGGAGGGCGTCGCCGTCGTCGCCCTCGACGAGGAGACGCTCCTCATGTCGGAGGCCGCCCCGGAGACCGCTGAGCTTCTGAGGGAGCTCGGCTATGACGTCGTCACGGTGGACATCTCCGAATTCGAGAAGCTCGAGGGGTGCGTCACCTGCCTGTCCGTCCGTCTCTCCTGACCAGGACGGCGTCATCGACGCCGGTCGGTTTCTCCGCGCCTCTTGCGCACCCACGCTCACTGTGAATATCCTGTAAGGCTGTGCGCAACACCTTCCAGGGGGTGGAGCCGCGGCTCACGAGTCGTCGAGTTGGGGAGGGTCACATGTATACAGTCATCGCGCCGAATCGGGGCCTGACCGCTGCCTCCGGCCCGTTCGCCCGCCCGCTTCTCGACCCGCGCCGCCCTGCCGGTCGCGTCCGCGCGAGCCGATAGCGGACGAGACAGCCCGCACTCCTCCGGTCCGCCAGCGGACCGCGCCGCCGATCCGGACCCCACTCGGGTGGTCCTGTGGATCCGGCCGCGCCCTCACTTCGACACCATCACCGACGTTCGACGCGACCCGTCGACCGTCTCCGCACGCGCGAGGAACATCCATCCATGCCTGAACGCACACCGTCGTCATCACCTCCCCGGAAGCTCGGCACCGCCGCAGCGCTCTGGCGCATCTATCCCTGGGCGAAACCCGCCATCCCGAGCATCGCTCTGGGAATGGTCGCCGCACTCATCGCCGCCCTCGTCGCTCTGTCGATCCCGCTCGTGCTCGAGAACCTCGTGGACAGCGCTCTCGAGAACGGTGACGGCGCGGGCATCTGGCCAGCGGTCCTCGTCGTCGCCGGTCTCGGCATCGTCGAGGCGATCATGATCGCGCTCCGCCGCTGGTTCGTGCTCACCCCGGGCACACACGTCGAGGCTCGGCTCCGCAACTCGTTCTACGCGAAGCTGCAGGACCTGCCCGTCGCCTTCCACGATCGGTGGCAATCCGGGCAGCTGCTGTCCCGCGCGATGAGCGATCTCAACCTCATCCGCCGGTGGCTCGCCTTCGGCCTCGTCCTCTTCGTCGTGAACACGGTGACCATCGTCGTCGGCGCAGCCGTGCTGTTCACCTGGAGCCCGCTGCTCGGCGCGATCTTCATCGCGTGCGCTGTGCCCATCTGGATCTACGGGTTCGTCTTCGAGAAGAAGTACTCACGAATCGCCCGCCGCAGTCAGGACCAGGCCGGCGACCTCGCGACGGCCGTCGAGGAGTCGGTGCACGGAATCCGTGTTCTCAAGGCGTTCGGTCGCGGGAAGTACGCGCTCGACAACTTCGCGACCCAGGCGGAGAGTCTGCGCGGGACGGAGATCGAGAAGGCCAAGGCCATCGCGGGGATCTGGTACTGGCTGCTCCTGCTGCCCGACATCGCGTTCGCGCTCTGTCTCTTCGCCGGCGTGTGGCTCGCCGCCTCCGGCGACCTCACCGTCGGGCAGCTCTTCGCGTTCTTCGCCACCGCCGCGATCCTGCGCTGGCCCATCGAGTCGATCGGGTTCCTCCTCGCGATGACCTTCGACACGCGTACCGCGAGCGACCGCTTCTTCGAGGTCATGGACGAGATCAACACGATCACCGATCCGGCTGAGCCTCTGCACGTCCACGAGCCGAAGGGGCATCTCGTCTTCGACGACGTGCACTTCCGGTTCCAGGACACCCCTGATGGGCAGCCGGATCTGCTCGACGGGGTCACGCTCGACCTGGAGCCGGGCGAGACGATGGCGCTCATCGGCGTCACGGGGTCCGGCAAATCGACTCTCACGGCTCTCACGACACGGCTCTACGAAGTGACCGGAGGTCGTGTCACGATCGACGGCGTCGACGTCCGCGACCTCTCCCGTACCGAGCTGCGGCGTCACATCGCGATGGCCTTCGAGGACGCGACCCTCTTCTCGGCGACCATCCGCGAGAACGTCCTCCTCGGTCGAGACGATCTCGAGCTGCGCTCGCCGGAGGCCGACGCCGTGCTCGAGGAGGCCCTCGACATCGCGCAGGCCGGGTTCGCGCGGCAACTCCCCCAGGGAGTGGAGACGACGGTGGGCGAAGAGGGCCTCAGCCTGTCGGGCGGCCAACGTCAGCGGTTGGCGCTCGCACGCGCCGTCGCGGCGAAGCCGGAAGTGCTGGTCCTCGACGATCCTCTCTCGGCCCTCGACGTGGATACGGAGGCGCTCGTCGAGGCGGCGCTCCGCCGCGTGCTCGCGAGCACGACGGCGCTCATCGTCGCGCACCGACCATCGACGGTCATGCTGGCCGACAGGGTCGCCCTGCTCGAGCGCGGGCGCATCACCGCGGTCGGCACCCACAGCGACCTGCTTGCATCGAGCGAGCACTACAGGTTCGTGATCTCGAGCCTCGACGACGACGAACCGGTCGTCTCGGCGGGAGCCGACGACGACGGACGACAGGAGGTGACCTCATGAGCTCTGCTTCAGTACTGGGCGTCAGCGGCGAGGAACGCGACGATCTCTCGAAGGCGGAGTCCCGGCAGATCCGCCGCCGGTCGCTGCGGCTGCTCGGCTCGCTTCTCGCCCCGCTCAAGGTCCGCGTGATCTTGACGATGGTCGTCGTCGTCGTCTCGACGGCCGCCCAGGTGGCGGGGCCCGCTCTCATCGCGTTCGGGATCGACACGGGACTGCCGGCCGTCCTCGACCGCGCTGACTGGATGCCGATCGTCGGCATCGTCGCGATCTACCTGGTCACGGGAATCATCGGCGCTGTCCTGATCGCGTGGTACACCGTGCTGAGCGCGCGCATCAGTCAGGCGATCCTCATCGATCTGCGCAAGAGGGTCTTCCTCCACACCCAACGGCTCAGCCTCGAGTTCCACGAGAGCTACACCTCAGGGCGGATCATCTCGCGCCAGACGAGCGACCTCGACTCGATCAAGGAACTGCTCGACTCGGGAATCAACCAACTGGTCTCCGGGCTGCTGTACATGACCTTCACAGGCATCGCGTTGTTCCTGCTCGACTGGACGAGCGGTCTCGTGCTGCTCGTCTCGCTCGTGCCGTTGCTCCTCCTCACCCGATGGTTCCAGAAGCGCTCGCAGTCGGTGTTCCGGGAGACGCGTGTGACGTCGGCGCGCGTCATCGTGCAGTTCGTCGAGACGATGACGGGTATCCGGGCGGTCAAGGCGTTCCGGAAGGAGAAGCGCAACGAGGACACCTACGGGGATCTCGTCGAGGACTACCGTGACGCGAACGCCCGGGCGATCCGTCTCTTCGGCTTCTTCGACCCCGGACTCGTGCTGATCGGCAACCTCACGGTCGCCGCGGTGCTGCTCGTCGGCGGTTTCCGGGTCGTCGACGGAGCGATCGAGATCGGTGCTCTCCTCGCCGCCGTGCTCTACACGCGGCGATTCTTCGATCCGATGGAGGAGATGGCGATGTTCTACAACTCCTACCAGTCGGCGGCCGCAGCGCTCGAGAAGATCTCGGGGGTGCTCGAGGAGCAGCCGAGTGTTCCCGACCCGACGAGCCCGATCGATCTGTGGACTGCTCGCGGTCACGTGGCGTTCGAGGACGTGCGGTTCGCGTACAACGCCGACAGCGTCGTGCTGCCGCAGTTCACGCTCGACATCCCTGCGGGGCAGACGATCGCGCTCGTCGGCACGACGGGTGCGGGCAAGTCCACGCTGGCCAAGCTGATCTCGCGCTTCTACGACCCCACGGAGGGGAGGGTGCTGCTCGATGACGTCGATCTGCGCAAGCTCCATCCGAAGGACCTCCGACGCGCGATCGTCATGGTGACGCAGGAGGCCTACCTGTTCTCGGGAACGGTCGCGGACAACATCGCGCTGGGGAAGCCCGGCGCGTCGGCGGACGAGATCGAGCGGGCGGCACGGGCCGTCGGTGCGCACGAGTTCATCGAGGCCCTCCCGAACGGCTACGAGACCGACGTGAACAAGCGCGGCGGGCGCGTCTCCGCCGGTCAGCGTCAGCTGATCTCGTTCGCGCGCGCGTTCCTGGCCGACCCGTCCGTCCTGATCCTGGATGAGGCGACGGCGTCGCTCGACATCCCGAGTGAGCGCCTCGTCCAGGAGGCGCTCCAGACGCTGCTGTCCGACCGGACCGCCGTGATCATCGCGCACCGACTGTCCACCGTGGCGATCGCCGACCGCGTGCTCGTCATGGAGCACGGTCAGATCGTCGAGGACGGGACTCCGGCCGAGCTGATCGCGGGAACCGGGCGGTTCGCGCGGATGCATGCGGCCTGGCGCGACTCCCTCGTGTGACCGAGGGGTCGGAGAAGGGGGAGGGTGCACGTCTCGCCGTGCGCCCTCCCCCTTCTCGTGTCAGGTGGAGGGACTCCCGTCGGCCACCGTTCCCGGGCTGAAGGCGTAGATCGTGTCGCCGTCGGTGAACGCCGTCCAGCCCCCGTCGCACGAGAAGAGCGATGACGGAATCGTCTCGGGCCACCACGAATCGTCGATCGGAACCCCCGTCTCGGCCGTGGATGCCGACGCTCCCGCCGACATCAGCTCACACGTGCCTGCGACGAAGTGCGTCGGCGACTGGAACGTCAGGATCGAGGCGTGGTCGGCGAGATCCGTCGTGTAGCGGATCGCCGATGCATCGTCGGGGACCCAGGAGGGCGCCGGCAGTGTGTCGTCGTCGCGGAAGCCGTCGATCGCCCCGTACGCGCCCCCGACGGTCGAGCCGAAGGCGAGCTGCAGGCTCGAGCACGAGCACAGGGCTGGGACGATCGCGAGGGCGAGTGCTGCCGCCGCGATGCGCCGGAGATGTCGAGGTGCCATGGTCTCAAGCCTCGCCCGCCGACCCCGCACTGGTCGTCCCTCGGTGGGCTGAAGGGCCTCATCCTCCAGGCCGATTCACGGTCGCATGTCCACGATTGCGTCGACGCGGCATCGACGATCAGATCCAGGCGGACCGGGCGATCCGATAGCCCGATGGCGTCTCGACGATCGGGGTGCGCTCGGCGAGGTAGTGGGGGAGCGCCTCCTGCTCGAGGCCCCGCGGCGGGAAGCCGCCGGATCTCACGACGCGCCACCAGGGCACTGTCGATCCGGCGTGAGCCATGACCCGTCCGACGCCGCGGGCGGATCGGGACCCGATGGCGGCGGCGACGACGCCGTAGCTCATGACGTGACCGGACGGGATGGCCGCGACGACGGCGAGGACCTCCTCGACGAACTCGTCACCGCTCGGCGGCCCGTCGTCCTCGGGGGCCACGAAGGCCGAGGGCCCGTTCAGAGCGTGAGTTCCGCGATCGTCTCGCCGTAGGAGGTCTCTCCGACCGGGGCGAAGCCGACCCGGAGGAAGAACGCCTCCGGTCCGCTCTCGCCCGGCTCGTAGATGACGTCGAGGTGGTTGAAGCCGCGAGCCGTGGCCTCGGAGCGGAGCGCCTCGACCGCGAACGTACCGATACCGCGGCCCTGGTCGTCCGCGTCGACGTTGATGCGCCAGAGGATGCTGCGGAACTCGTCCTGCGGGGCGTTCGGATCGAAATTGCCTTGAATGAATCCCACGACCTCGTCGCCGTCGAGGATCACCCGCTGCCAGCTCGTGGTCGGATCGACGACCGCGGCGGCGACGGCGTACGAGACGGGGGCGACGAACTGCTCCTGGCCGGGTTTGAGCGAGAGCGCGTTGACCGCGACGATCGTGGACGCCGACAGTTCCTCGAGTCTCAGCTCAGCCATGTCCCCAGGCTAGCGTGGAGGGCCGTCGCCGCGGAAGGACGAGACCGTAACGCGACGACGCCGTGCACTGGAGATGTCTCGACATCGAGATATCTCGGCCGCGCGGTAAGCTGGTGCGGCGAGATCCGCCCGTAATCCCTCAGGAGTTGCTTTGTCGAAAATCAAGGTTGAAGGCACCGTCGTCGAACTCGACGGCGACGAGATGACCCGCATCATCTGGCAGGCCATCAAGGACACCCTCATCCACCCGTACCTCGACGTGAACCTCGAGTACTACGACCTCGGTATCGAGAAGCGCGACGAGACCGACGACCAGATCACCATCGATGCAGCCGAGGCCATCAAGAAGCACGGCGTCGGCGTCAAGTGCGCCACCATCACGCCAGACGAGGCGCGTGTCGAGGAATTCGGCCTCAAGAAGATGTGGCGCTCGCCCAACGGCACCATCCGCAACATCCTCGGCGGCGTGATCTTCCGTGAGCCGATCATCATCTCGAACATCCCGCGCCTCGTCCCCGGGTGGAACAAGCCGATCATCATCGGCCGCCACGCGTTCGGCGACCAGTACCGCGCCACCGACTTCCGGTTCGCCGGCCAGGGCAAGCTCACGGTCGAGTTCACCCCGGACGACGGCTCGGAGCCGCAGAAGTTCGAGGTCTTCCAGTCGCCCGGCGACGGCATCGCCCAGGTGCAGTACAACCTCGACGCGTCGATCCGCGACTTCGCTCGCGCGAGCCTCAACTATGGCCTCACCCGCAACTACCCGGTCTACCTCTCCACCAAGAACACGATCCTCAAGGCGTACGACGGCCGCTTCAAGGACATCTTCGAGGAGATCTTCCAGGCCGAGTTCAAGGAGCGGTTCGACGCCGCCGGGCTCACATACGAGCACCGTCTCATCGACGACATGGTCGCGTCGGCCATGAAGTGGGAGGGCGGATACGTCTGGGCCTGCAAGAACTACGACGGCGACGTCCAGTCCGACACCGTCGCGCAGGGCTTCGGCTCGCTCGGCCTCATGACGAGCGTCCTCGCGACGCCGGACGGAAAGGTCGTCGAGGCGGAGGCCGCCCACGGCACCGTGACGCGTCACTACCGCCAGCACCAGCAGGGCAAGCCCACGTCGACGAACCCGATCGCCTCGATCTTCGCCTGGACCCGCGGGCTGCAGCACCGCGGCAAGCTCGACGGCAACCAGGAGCTCATCGACTTCGCGTCGACGCTCGAGGACGTCGTCATCAAGACGGTCGAGTCGGGCAAGATGACGAAGGACCTCGCGCTCCTCGTCGGCCCGGACCAGCCGTACCAGACGACCGAGGAGTTCCTCGCGACCCTCGACACCAACCTGCAGGAGCGCATGGCCGCCTAGTCGGTCATGCCGCAGCACGACGAAGCCCCTCCCCGGTTGCCGGGGAGGGGCTTCGTCGTTGCGCGATTCGGGTGGAGCGTCAGGATGCTTCGTTCACCTGGAGCGTCGCCTCGTCGCGCCGCTCTGACGCAGAGCCGACGGCGATCTTGCGCGGCTTCGCCTTCTCGCTCACCGGGATGGTCACGGAGAGCACGCCGTTGTCGTAGTGCGCCGTGATGTTCTCGGTGTCGATGCCCTGGCCGAGGTTGAGCTGGCGCAGGAAGGAACCCGACTCGCGTTCCTTCGCGAGCCAGGACACGCCCTCGCCCGTGGTGAGGGTGCGCTCGGCACGGATGGTCAGCAGCTGACCGTCGACGTCGATGTCCACCGAGCCGGGGTCGATACCCGGGAGGTCGGCTGCGAGGACGTAGTGGTCGCCGTCGCGGTAGAGGTCCATCGGCATCAGGCGCGGTCCCCGGCGGGTGTCGAGGAATGCACCGGCGACGCGGTCGAGCTCGCGGAACGGATCGAAGTTCATGGCCATCGTTTTCTCCTTCGTCGGGGCCGCATGGGGCGGCCGGATCGGCTGGTTCATGAAGTTGAGTCGATGTGACTCAACCTGGAATTCAGATTAGCACTCTACCTCTGCGAGTGCCAGTATCTCCGTTCGCTGTGCGCGATCGGTGCGTCGAGCGCGGGGATCCGGGGATGGGGCGCGCCGTCACGGAGGAGCGCGTCGACAGTCGACAATCGATCCGTCGTGGCGGTCGCCACGCCACCATGGCGCCCGTAACGCGACGTTTACACGTGGCCCTCCCTCGGGGGCCAGTTCTGCGCTAGTTTCGCTCTTGGGTACCCGAAGCCCTCGCAATACGACGCCGTATATGCGTGGCGTCGACCGCATCACATGACGGGAAAGGTATCCGTGAGATATACAGATTCGCGTAGCCCACGAGGCGGCGCACAGAAGCGCGGAGCACGTACGCTCCTCGCCGGCGGGCTTACAGCCGCACTGGCGATCACCAGCATGGGCTTCATCGGGGGGACGGCGGCGAGTGCCGCTCCGACCACCCCGTTCTCTCAGCAGAGCGGGAAGACGACGTACGACGCGGGGCGGTACGTCGTGACTCTCGTCGACGATGCGGCCGCCACGTACGACGGCGGGGTATCCGGCTTCGACGCGACGAAGCCCGGAGCGGGGGACAAGCTCAACCCGGGCGCGAAAGACGTGACCGAGTACACGGACTACCTCACCGACGAGCAGAAGGACGTGGCGGCCGAGGTCGACGCGACCATCGACTACTCGTACACGCTCACGGTCAACGCTTTCGCCGCTGACCTCACGAGCGCGCAGGCGAGTGCCCTCTCCGCCGACAAGCGCGTGGTCGCTCTCGAGGCCGAGGAGATCCTGCACCCCACGGCTCAGTCGTCCACGGACTTCCTCGGGCTCTCGGGTGAGGGTGGAGTCTGGGAGGGCGTCGGCGGTGTCGACGCCGCCGGGGCCGGCGTCGTCGTGGGTGTGCTCGACACAGGCATCGCCCCCGAGAACCCCTCATTCGCCGGTGACCCGCTCACCACCACGCCGAGCGACGAGCCGTTCCTCGACGGCGACGAGGTCATCTACACCAAGGCGGACGGTGGGACCTTCCGCGGCATCTGCGAGGAGGGCGAGCAGTTCTCGGCCTCCGACTGCTCCACCAAGGTGATCGGTGCGCGCTACTTCCTCGACGGATTCGGTGCCGACCGCATCGGCGACGCGAGTGTCGGCGAGTACGTGTCGCCGCGCGACGGCGACGGCCACGGCTCGCACACCGCGAGCACCGCTGCCGGCAACTACGGAGTCGATGCGAGCGTGAGCGGCGTCGACTACGGACAGATCTCCGGCGTGGCGCCGGCCGCGAAGATCGCGGCGTACAAGGTGTGCTGGTCGGGTCCCGACCCCGCCGTCACGACGGACGACGGCTGTGCGTCCACCGACCTCCTGGCCGGTATCGAGCAGGCCGTCGCCGACGGCGTCGACGTGATCAACTACTCCATCGGCGGTGGTTCGGCGACCACGACGGTCTCCGCGACCGACTACGCATTCTTCGGAGCGGCGGCCGCCGGCATCTTCGTGTCGGCCTCGGCCGGTAACGACGGCCCCGACTCCTCGACGCTCGACAACGCCTCGCCGTGGATCACCACGGTCGCCGCGTCGACCATCCCGAGCTACGAGGCCACCGTCGAGCTCGGTGACGGCTCCGCCTACCCGGGTGCGTCCATCACCGTCGACCGCACCGAGGGGGCAGAGCCTCTCGCGGGCGAGCTCGTCTGGGCGGGCGATGCGGCGGCCGACGGTGTCGCCGACGCGAACCTCTGCGGACCGGACTCGCTGAACGCCGATCTCGTCGCGGGCCAGATCGTGGTCTGCGACCGCGGGACGTACGACCGGGTCGCCAAGTCGGCAGAGGTCGCACGTGCCGGCGGTATCGGTCTCGTCCTCGTGAACCCGATCGCCGGGTCCATCGACCTCGACGAGCACAGCGTGCCGACGGTGCACGTCGACGTCACCTACCACGACGCCATCGTGACGTACGCCCAGACGGAGGGCGCGACCGCGACCTTCCTCCCGGACAACGTCTCGGACTACCCGTCGCCTCCGTCTCCGCAGGTCGCGGGCTTCTCGAGCCGTGGTCCCGTGCTCGCCGACGGCAGCGACATCCTGAAGCCGGACGTCTCGGCTCCGGGCGTCGCGATCCTCGCCGGTGGCGCGAACGCCGAGGGTGCCGATCCCACCTTCAAGTTCCTCTCCGGAACGTCGATGGCCGCACCGCACGTCGCGGGTCTCGGCGCGCTGTATCTCGGCGTGCACCCCACGGCGACGCCGGCCGAGATCAAGTCGGCGCTCATGACGACGGCATCGAACACGGTCGACGCCGACGGCGATGACGTGACCGACCCGTTCGTCCAGGGTGCCGGCCAGGTCGAACCGACGAGCTACTTCGATGCCGGGCTGCTCTACCTCAACGACGTCGACGACTGGGCGTCCTACATCGAGGGTGTCGGCTACGAGCTGTCGCCCGACGTCGAGCCGATCGATCCGTCGAGCCTCAACCTGGCGTCGATCGCGATCGGTTCGCTGACCGCTCCCGAGACGATCACCCGAACGGTGACGGCGACGAAGGCCGGGAGCTACACCGCCCAGCCGATCGAGATCCCCGGCATCACCGCAGAGGTCACGCCGTCGTCGTTCACGATCGCCGAGGGCGAGTCGGTCTCCTACACGGTGACCTTCACCCGGACGGACGCGCCTCTCGACGAATTCTCCACGGGCTCGCTCGTGTGGAAGGGCACGGACGGCACGACCGTGCGTTCGCCGATCGCCGTCCAGCCGGTGACGATCGTCGCGCCGGACGAGGTCTCCGGAACGGGCATCACGGGGAACGTCGCCGTCGAGGTGACGCCCGGCGGAACCGGACCGATCCCGCTCGAGGCTCAGGGGCTCGCTCCCGAGACCCTCGTCGCCGGTGACGGCTCCGCCGAAGGCCACACGGGTTCCGGTTCGGGAGGGGACGAGTTCGAGTACCCCGTCTCTGTGCCGGAGGGTGCCTCCCTCGCGCGGTTCTCATTGATCGCGGTGGACAAGACGGCGGACCTCGACCTCATCGTCTACCAGCTCGATGGCGACGGGAACCCCGTGGCGGGCTGGCAGTCGGCGACGGGTTCGGCCGATGAGCAGGTCGATATCTGGGCGCCGGAGGCCGGCGACTACCTCGTGATCGCCCAGGTCTACAGCGGCACGACGGCGTTCGACGTCCGGACAGCCGCAGTGGTCCCGGGTCAGGGAGAAGGCGACTTCGCCGTCGACCCGACCGAGCTCGCTGGCGTGCAGGGCGAACCGTCCACCTACACCGCGTCGTGGGCCGGTCTCGAGCCGCTGACGAACTACGTCGGACTCGTCCTCTACGGAGACACGGGTGAGGCGACGGTCGTCTCGGTCGCGAGCGGGGAGGCTCCGGAGCCGGAGGCCCCCGTCAACGTGGTCGCCCCGACGATCTCCGGCACGCCGGCCGTGGGCAAGAAGCTCACGGCGACCCCGGGGGAGTGGGACACCGAAGGGCTGACCTTCGCCTACCAGTGGCAGGCCGACGGCGTCGACATCGCGGGAGCGACGTCGGCGACGTACACGGTCAAGCGCGCGGATCAGGGCAAGAGCCTCACCGTCGTCGTCACGGCGTCGGCCGAGGGGCTCCCCTCCGGGACGGCGACCTCCGCTGCCGTGACGGTGCTGTTCGCCTCGAAAGTGTCGCTCTCGGTCTCGCCGGTCGTCGGGTTCAGCTGGTCGACCTACACCGCGACGGTGAAGGTGACGAGTTCGTCCGACACCCCGGCGACGGGCAAGGTCGTCATCACCGTCGGCTCGAAGAAGATCGAGGCGGTACTCGATGCGAACGGGACGGCGAAGGTCAAGCTGCCGAAGCTGCGCTCCGGCATCCACACCGTGAAGGTGAGCTATGCGGGCGACGCGACCCACACGGCCGCGACGAGCTCGCCGCGCTTGGTGCTCGTGATCATCTGATCCACCTCACCCCATAAAGATGGCGATCCTGCACGGAATTCCGTGCAGGATCGCCATCTTTTTGGGGTAGGCGGGGGAGGGGTCAGGAGCCGCAGGCCTCGTTGAACGCCGAGGTCTGGGTCTGGAAGTTCTCGATTGCATCGGTGAGCGCCTCGCTGTCGGCGTTCTCCGGGTCGTCGACCGCGTCGGACGTGGCCTCGATGTAGTCGGCGAGAGCGTCCTCGGTGTTCTCGCCGAGGTCCTTGATCTCCTCGTTCGTGATGCCGTCGACCGTCTCGGAGAAGCTGGCCTGGAACGTCTCGAGAGCGGCGATGGCGCCCTCCGGGTCCGATGCCATGTTCGAGATGCTGGAGGTGAGTTCCGTCGAGGCGTCCTCGAGCTCGGAGTTGAGCTGCGCGCAGGCCTCCGCCGTCGACTGTCCGCCGGAGCAGCCGGTGAGCAGGAGTGCGGTGACGGCGAAGAGGCCGGCGACGGTCCGGGCCGTGCGAGTGGTGGCGCTGGTCATGGTGGGGGGTCCCTCGTTCAGGTGAATGTGACGCCCCGACCCTAACAGCGCCGAGCGGAACGGGCCGAGGGGTGGCGGGGGCGAGCCGGACGGCCACGGTGACGATCGGGTAACGGGCGGTCGGACGGCGAGAAGACTCTTGCGCGTATTTAGTTCGTAAGGTTTACTAACAAACATGTCGCCGACCCTCACCTCCGATACGAGCGGGCTCCTCAGCCGCGAGCGGGAGGATCACACGGGCTTCACGCGCTCGCTCCGCCCCCGCGGCAAGGTGCTCCCGGAGCACGCGAGGACGCACAACCGGTCGCTCGTCCTGCAGACGCTCTATCGCGCCGGCGCCATGAGCCGAGCCGACGTCGCACGGGCGACGGGGCTCACGCGGGTCACCGTGTCGGACCTCGTGGCCGAGCTCATCCTCGACGGGATCGTCCTCGAGCGCGGCCCGAGCGAGTCGGTGAGGCCCGGGAAGCCCGCGACGATCATCGATATCGACCGGACCGGTTTCCAGATCCTCGCGCTCGACCTCTCCGAGTCGACCCGGTTCCGTGGTGCGCTCCTCTCCCTCGACGGTGACATCGAGGCTCGCCGCGACATCCCGCTCGCGGGACTCGCGGGCACCGCTGCCGCCACCGCGGTCATCGACCTCGCTCGCCTGCTGCTCGCCGACGCGACGAAGCCCATCCTCGGCGTCGGGGTCGGGTCCCCCGGCATCGTGGATCCCGAAGGACGGGTGCTCAGCGCTCCCAACCTCGGGTGGACGGACGTGGCGCTGCGCGCCGACCTCGAGCACGCTCTCGGACACCCCGTGACCGTCGTGAACGACGCGAACGCCGCTGTGCTCGCCGAATACAGCTTCGGCGACATCGACGGAGACGTCATGGTCGTGAAGGTCGGCCACGGTGTCGGTGCAGGGGTCCTCCTCGGGGGATCCCTCGTCCTCGGACGGAACGGGGCGTCCGGCGAGATCGGGCACGTGACCGTGGGAACGGATGGTGGACTCGAGTGCGCATGCGGCAAGCGTGCGTGCCTCGAGACCTGGTTGGCCGTCCCCCGGCTCGAAGCGCAGCTCGCAGCCCGGCCGGACGACCTGGATCTCGAGGGTCATGACGCCGTGCTCCGCGAGGCGGGGGAGCGGCTCGGGATCGCTCTCGCCCCCGTGGTCGGCACGCTCGGACTGGAGGACATCGTTCTCGCCGGTCCCGCAGCCCTCCTCGACGGCGTGCTCGCCGACGCCGTGGCCGACACCATCACGGCTCGGACGATCACACGCATGAGCGGCGGACTCTCGCTGCGCATGACCTCCCTCGGCGACGACATCGTGCTCCTCGGGGCCGCAGTCCTCGTGCTCTCCGGCAGTCTCGGCGTCTCCTAGCCCGACCACGATCCCAACCGCACCACGCACCTCGCACCACGGCACCACCTCATCCGACCGGCGACCGCCGGTCGTCATCCCACCAGAAAAGGACACGACACATGAGGAAGCTCGGTACCCTCGCGCTCGGCACCGTCGCAGCGCTCGCCCTCGCCGGTTGCAGCGGCGGCTCGACGACGGGAGGCGGCGGCGACGCGTCGGCCGAGATCCGCGTCTGGCTCGTCGGGACCGACACCCCTGACACCGCCCGCGAGTATCTCAAGGAGACGTTCGAGGCGGAGAACCCCGGCTCGACCCTCGTGATCGAGGAGCAGCAGTGGAACGGTCTCGTCGACAAGTACACGACGGCACTGTCCGGTTCCGATTCGCCCGACGTGGTCGAGATCGGCAACACCCAGGCCGCGGCCTTCACGAGCGCCGGGGCCTTCACCGACCTGACCGAGAAGTACGAGGAGCTCGGCGGCGACGACCTCCTGCAGGGATTCGTGGAGGCGGGCAGCTACGACGGCTCCTTCTACGCCGCGCCGTACTATTCGGGCGCCCGTGTGGTGTTCTACAGCCCGTCCATCGTGGGCGATTCGGTGCCGACGACCCTCGACGAGTACGTGGAGCAGGGCGTCGCGCTCAAGGAGGGCGGCCTCGCCTCCGGCATCTACGCGCCGGGCAAGGACTGGTACAACGTGCTCCCGTTCGTCTGGGAGAACGGCGGCTTCGTCGCCGAGCAGGCGGACGACGGCACCTGGGAGGCCGGGTTCTCCACCGAGGGCGGCATCGCGGGCCTCGAGCAGATGCAGGAGGTGTATTCGTCGGCGTCCGGTGCCCCGAAGGACGGTGACGAGACGAACGCGCAGGTCCCGTTCTGCGAGGGATCGGTCGGCTTCCTGTCCGCCCCCAGCTGGTTCCAGTGGTCCATCAAGGCCGCGGCCGACGCGGAGACGCCCGGCTGCCCCGACACCTACGGCAAGGACATCACCGCCATGGCCCTCCCGGGCAAGGACGGCGGCGCGGCTGCGGCGTTCGCCGGAGGCTCGAACATCGCCATCCCCGCGAAGTCGGCGCACCAGGACCTCGCCTACTCGGCGCTCAAGATCATCCTCTCCGAGGACTACCAGAAGCTCCTCGCCGAGAACGGACTCATCCCCGCGATCGCCGGTGCGGAGGCCGCGCTCCCCGACGACGCGGTCACCGCCGCCGCGGCCGAGGCCGCGAAGAACGCCCGACTGACGCCGGCCGCGCCGAAGTGGGCCGACGTCGAGGCCGCGCAGATCCTGCAGGACGCATTCGTCCAGCTCGCGCAGGGTGCAGACGCCGCCGAGATCGCCGCCTCCCTCGACGAGCAGATCGAGGACATCCTCAACAGTTGAGGATGCCGCGAGGGGCCGACCGGCGACCGGTCGTCCCCTCGCGACACGACCACGATCTGCCGAGACGACGGACGGACCGCGAGAGGACACGATGACCACGACAGCACCGCCGCCCACAGATCCCCGGAGGGGCGAGCGCACAGCGATACCGGCCCCGTGGCCGGGCGGACGGAGACGACCGCTCCGTGTCCGCCTCGCACCGTGGATGCTGCTGCTGCCGTCCGCCGTGATCCTCCTGGTCATGACGGGGTACCCGCTCGTGCGGATGATGCTCAACTCGCTCCAGGAGTACGGCAAGGCGCAGATCTTCGGCGCACCGCCCGAGTGGGTCGGCGTCGACAACTACGTCGCGATCCTGACGGACCCGGAGTTCTGGGCCGTCGCGCTGCGGAGCTTCGCTCTGATGGCGGTTCTCGTCGTCGTGACGATGGTGCTCGGCATCCTCATCGCGCTCCTGATGACCCGGCTCGGACGCGTCCTGCGCCTGCTCGTGCAGATCGGGCTGCTGCTCGCCTGGGCGATGCCACCCCTCTCTGCCGTCGTGGTGTGGGGCTGGATCGTGGATACGAAATACGGACTCCTCAACTGGGTGCTCAACGCGGTGACGGCGAGCGACACCTTCACCGGGCACTCCTGGCTCATCGATCCCGTGTCGTTCTTCGCGGTGCTCGTCGTGATCATCACGTGGCAGTCGGTTCCCTTCGTCGCCTTCGTCGTCTACGCGGGACTGACGCAGGTGCCGGACGAGATCCTCGAGGCCGCGCAGCTCGACGGGGCCGGCGGGCCGAAGCGCTTCTTCCTCATCGTGGTGCCGTACATCAGGAGCATCCTGCTCGTGACCGTCGTCCTCCAGATGATCTGGGACCTGCGCGTCTTCACGCAGGTCTTCACCCTCCAGGGCATGGGCGGCATCTCCAGCCAGACCGATGTCTTCGGGACGTACATCTACCACCTCGGAACCTCCAACCTCGGGGCCGCAGGTGCCGTCTCGTTCGTGATGGTCGCGATGCTCCTCGTGATCTCCCTCTACTACGTGCGCAAGACCGTGAAGGACGAAGAGCAATGAGCACCTCCCTCTCCACTGCCGCGGCATCGTCAACGGTCGCGCCCGTCGCGGCGGCGACGGCGCTCGTCGGCGCGCCCCGCCCTCCCGCCCGACGTCCGCGCGCCGGCCGCGTCCGATCCGCCGGTGCCCGCGTGGCCCTCGGCATCGCGGCCGTCGTCGTCTTCGTCTGCTCGGTGTTCCCGGTGTACTGGATGCTCAACACGTCGTTCAAGCCGAACGCCGACGTCATCGCTCCGACGCCGCAGTGGTGGCCGGAGAACTTCACGCTGCGCAACTACGTGACCGTGCTCTTCGAGCCGGCTCGCCCCGACCGTGCGAACTTCCCGTCGTCCTTCGTGATGTCGCTCGGCGTGACGGGACTGACCCTCGTCATCTGCCTCGTCTTCGCGTTCCTCGGGGCGCTCGCGCTCTCCCGGTTCCGATTCCGGGGGCGCCGGCAGTTCGTGATCGCGCTTCTCGTGGTCCAGATGATCCCGGGGGAGGCGATGATGTTCACGCTCTTCGGGATGATCGACGGCTGGCGATTGCTCAACACGATCATCGGTCTCACGATCGTCTACCTCGCGGGCGTCCTCCCGTTCACGCTCTGGACGCTGAGGGGCTTCGTCGCCGGGGTGCCGGCCGACCTCGAGGAGGCGGCGATGATCGACGGCTGCAGCCGCGGCCAGGCGTTCTGGCGCATCACCTTTCCCCTCCTCGCCCCCGGGCTCGTCGCGACGGGTGTCTTCGCGTTCATCCAGGCGTGGAACGAGTTCCTCATGGCGCTCATCATCATGCAGAGCCCCGGCTCGTACACGCTTCCGATCTGGCTGCGTGCCTTCCAGCAGTCGACGCAGGCGACGAACTGGGCGGCCATCATGGCGGGATCGACGCTCCTCGCCGTGCCCGTGGTCATCTTCTTCCTCATCGTGCAGGGGCGGATGACGGGCGGACTCGTCAGCGGCGCGGTGAAGGGATGAGCGGCGGGCACCTCCGCATCGGGCTCGACATCGGAGGCACGAAGACCGACGCCGTCCTCATCGACGACGAGGACGCGATCCGCCACCGCGTGAGGAGCGCGACGAGCTGGGGCCCTGCCGGCGTCATCGACACCGCCGTCCGCGCGGTCGAGGAGCTGACGGAGCTCTCCGGGGCCGGGGCCGCCGACATCGTCTCCGTCGGCGTCGGGGTACCAGGTCAGGTGGGGGAGGGCGGCGCCGTGCGGCACGCCGTCAACCTCGGGGTCGAGGACCTCGACCTCGCGACCATCCTCCGCGAACGGACGGGCCATCCCGTCGTCGTCGAGAACGATGTGAAGGCGGCGGCCCTCGGAGCCGCACGCATCCTCGGCGCCACCGGGTCGTTCGTCTACCTGAATCTCGGGACGGGCGTCGCGGCCGGTCACGTTCTCGACGGGCGGCTCCACCGGGGCAGGCGGGGGACAGCCGGGGAGGTCGGGCACATCGCCGTCGACCCCGAGGGGCACGCATGCCGTTGCGGGCAACGCGGCTGCATCGAGACGCTCGCAGGCGGCGCGTACGTCGCCGAGCGCTGGGGTCAGGTGAGCGATTACCCCGTGCTCGCCGTCTTCGACGCAGCGGACCGCGGCGACGAGCTGGCCCTCCGCATCCGTGACGGGATCGCGCGCGGAGTCGCGTGCGCCCTGACCGTGTTGACGCTGTCGGTAGATCCGGATCGCCTGGTCGTGGGGGGAGGCGTGACCGCCTTGGGCGAGCGGCTCGTCGAGGCCGTCAGGCTCGAGCTCCGGACATCGGCCGCGGGATCGGACTTCCTCGCGTCTCTCGATCTGGCCTCGGGGATCGACCTCCTTCCCCGTGCCCTGCCCGCCGCCGCGTTCGGGGCGGCGATCGTCGCGGATCGGGAAGGCGCCGACGTCCACTGACGCGACGCCGTGAGATCCGCTCTCAGCCGGCGACGAGGGGCGTGAAGACCTTGCCGGGGTTGAGGATGCCGAGCGGATCGAAGACCGCCTTGATCCCGCGTTGGAGCTCGACCTGATCGGCGCCGAGTTCGTCCTCCAGCCAGCGGCGCTTGAGGACGCCGATGCCGTGCTCACCGGTGAGTGTTCCGCCGAGTGCGAGGGCGGCGCTGAAGAGGGCGTCTGCGGCCTCCCAGATGTGGTCGGGAACGACATCGCCCTCGAACACGAAGTTGGGGTGCAGGTTCCCGTCACCGGCGTGCGCGACGGTGGGGATCGTCACCCCGAAGCGCTCCTCCACGTCGGCGATGGCCGCGAACATCGCGGGCAGTGCGCTCCGCGGGACCGAGACGTCTTCGATGAGGGTCGTGCCGAGCCTCTCCATCGCGGGGTGCATCGCACGGCGCACGGCGAGGAGGCGTTCGCCCTCCTCCGGCTCGGTCGTGAGTTCGGCTGATCCGCCGAGGGACTCGATGATGGCCAGGGCCTCCGCCGCTTCGGTCGACGCGGCCGGTCCATCCGTCTGCACCGCGAGGTGTGCGGCACCGGCTGCTCCCATGGTCGTACCGAGGAGCGCGTCGACGGCGGCGAGGGACCTCGCGTCCATGAGTTCCATGACCGCGGGCTGCACACCGGCGGACGAGACGGCGGACGCGGCCCGTGCGGCGCTCGCCGCGTCGGGGAAGAAGGCCGCGATCGTGGCGACGGCGCCCTCGACGCGACGTCGGATGCGCACGACGGCCTCGACGACGACGCCGAGGAGTCCCTCCGACCCGACCATGAGCGCTGTCAGATCGAGACCGGTGACGCCCTTGACGCTCCGGTGTCCCGTCCGGATGATCCGGCCGTCCGCGAGCACGACGGTGAGGCCGAGCACCGCGTCCCTCGTCACCCCATACTTGGCGCAGAGAAGACCGCCGGCACCCGTCGCGATGTTGCCGCCGATCGTCGAGATGGCGCGGGATGCCGGGTCCGGGGCGAACCAGAGTCCACGCTCTCCGAGGATGTCGTTGAACCGCCCGTTGAGGATGCCCGGTTGCACGACCGCCACGAGGTCGTCCTCGTCGATCTCCAGCACCCTGTCCATCGCGAGAGTCGAGAGCACGATCTCCCCGGTCGTCGCGAGGGCTGCTCCGGCGAGGCCGGTGCCCGCGCCGCGTGTGACCACGGGGGTCCTGGTGGCGGTGGCGACCCGCATCGTCGCCTGCACGTCCTCGATCGACCGTGCATCGACGATCGCGAGAGGCGGTGCGGCTGAACGATGGCCCGACTTGTCACCTCGGGCGGCGTCGAGCCGGGCGGGATCGGTGACGACGGCGTCGCCGAGGGCGGACCGCAACGCGTCGAGCACGGCCGCCGATCCGGTCATCGCGACAGTTCCTTGCGGCCGGCGACCACGCCGCTGACGACGGCGACAGCGGCGTAGACGATCCCGACGACGGGTTGCCCGAGGTCGAGCCAGGCGAGCGTCGCGGCGGCGACGACGAGGAGCTCCACGAGCGACTTGCCGAACACGTCGATCGAGAACACGGCCTTCGGCGAGCGGAAGAGCGCCCAGAGCAGGATGGCGACGGCAGGGGCTCCGAGCCCGACCACGATGTTGAGGGGGAAACCGAAGGCGACGAAGCCCCAGATACCGAGCGTCACGAAGGCGAACAGCTCGAGGACGAGACGGAGGACGTCGTTGACGCCGATGCGCTGGGGGGAGGTCGTTGCGGTCACGCCTCGATTTTAGGCGCGCGAGTGACCGTCGGCGTGCCGCCCGTGGCTCAGCGGAAGATGATGGTGCGTGCTCCGTCGAGCAGGACGCGGTCCTCGGAGAACCACTTGACCGCCTGAGTGAGCGTTCGGCTCTCCTCGTCCTGACCGATCGCGACGAGTTCGGAGGCCGATCGCGAGTGGTCCACGCGCACGACGTTCTGCTCGATGATCGGGCCTTCGTCGAGGTCGCTCGTGACGAAGTGGGCGGTGGCGCCGATGAGCTTCACGCCGCGCGCGTGCGCCTGGCGGTAGGGGTTGGCGCCCTTGAATCCGGGCAGGAAGGAGTGGTGGATGTTGATGGCCCGGCCGGCGAGTCGCTCGCACAGCTTGGGGGAGAGGATCTGCATGTAGCGGGCGAGGACGACGAGCTCGATGTCGTGCTCCTCGACCGCCTCGATGATGCGCCGCTCGAAGGCCGCCTTCTGCTCGGCGTTCGTGACGGGGGCGGACTCGAACGGTACGCCATAGAACTGGGCGAGGTCGCGCAGGCTCCCGTGGTTCGCGAGCACGAGGGGGATGTCGACGGCGAGTTGGCCGGCACGCTGACGGAACAGCAGGTCGTTGAGGCAGTGCGCGGCGGTGGACGCGAGGACGAGCGTCTTGAGGGGACGACCCACGACGTCGAGCCGCCACTCCATCGTGTAGCGCTCGGCGATCGGCTCGAGGGCCGTGCGGAACGTCTCGCGGTCGGCGGCGGACTCCACCTGGAGTCGCATGAAGAAGCGACCCGTGTCGGCGCTCGAGAACTGCTGGCTCTCCGTGATGTTGCCGCTGGCCTCGACAACAGCGCCGCTCACCGCGTGCACGATGCCGGGTCGATCGGGGCAGACGATGGTGAGGACCCAGTGGTTGAGGGTCGGAATGGCGTCGGTCACCGTCCTAGGGTATTGCCACGCCGGGCGGTAGACTGCCAGTGGTCGGTGATTCCCCCCGGCCCTGGGCGCGCACATCGGCGCGCAGACGAACTCGAGCGGTCGCATCGCCACCAGCCGAGTGAACGCCAAACGTCTCCTGCCCCTTCCGATGATTGTCTGTGCCGCGCCATGAGTTCTTCATCCACTCCCTCCCTTCTCACTCCGACCGGATCCGTACCCGCCGGTACCCGCTTCCCCTGGTGGGGCATGGTCGCCCTGTCCGTCGCGACCTTCCTCTCCGTGACCAGCGAGATGATGCCGACGGGCCTCCTCCCGCAGATGAGCGCCGATCTCGACGTGACCCCAGCGGCCGTCGGGCTCCTCGTGACCGTGTTCGCGTTCACCGTCGTCGTGTCGAGCGCCCCCCTCACGGCTCTCACCCTCCGCATCCCGCGGAAGCCGTTCCTCCTCGGCGTCATCGCGGTGCTCGGGTTGTCGAACCTCCTGACCGCCCTCGCCCCCGATTACACGCTCGTCGTGGCGAGCCGGATCCTCGGCGGGATCGCCCATGGACTCTTCTGGTCGACCGTGCCAGCCTATGCAGCCCGTCTGGTCCCGAAGGAGCTGATCGCGCGCGCCGTCTCCGTGACGATCGCCGGCGGGACGCTCGCGTTCGTGCTCGGGGTCCCGCTCGGCACGGCGCTCGGCCAGGCGATCGGGTGGCGGTGGGGCTTCGTCGCGGTGGCCGCGGCCTTCGCGCTCGGCGTCGTCGCCGTCGCGATTCTCCTGCCAGGGGTCGGACCGGCGGAACGACGGACGCCTCACCGTGCGGCGGACGGACGTCGTGCGCTCGACCCGACGACGCTGCCCGTGGCTCTCGTGTGCCTCACCGTCGGAATCGTCATGGTGGGCCACTATGCGATCTACACGTACATCGCCCCGTTCCTCGTGGAGCGCGTCGGCGTCGAGGAGGGCCTCTTCAGCGTCGTCCTCTTCGGCTACGGGATCGCAGGAGCCGTGGGGCTGGCCCTTTCGGGCACGGTCTTCGCGCGTCGCCCGAGCGTCGGCCTCGTCGCGGCACTCGCGGGTTCAGCGGTGTTCGTGACGATCGCGTCGCTCTCCGTCGGCAACGTCGTGGTGGCCCTCGTCGCCGTCATGCTGTGGGGTGTGGCGTTCGGCATGATCCCGCCGCTGATGCAGACGCGCATCCTCCAGGTGGCGAGCACCCGCATCCGCGACACCGCGACGGCGTTCTACACGACGGCGTTCAACATCGGGATCGGAGGAGGCGCGCTCGTGGGGGCGTGGCTGCTCGAGGCGGGCGGGCTCGGAGCCCTTCCTCCGACGCAGATCGTCCTCACGCTCGTGGGGCTCGTCCTCGTCGTCCTCGTCGGCCGTCAGGCGTCCGTCAGTCGCCGTTGACGCCGGCCGGGTCCGTCGCCGCCGCGTTCGCGGCGAAGAGGCTCGCGACGACGTCGATGGATCGCTGCGGGCCGAGCCTGCCGTGGCTGTCCGAGTGGGCGATGGAGATCGTGTGCGGGCCGAGGCCGAGCTGCATCCAGTTGACCCCGTCGTTCCAGTCGCAGGCCGAGTTGGTGCCCGCCGCATCCATCGTGCAGCTGAAATAGGGCGTGCCGTCGACCCAGCCCGCGACGGTGGAACCGGGTGCGCCGTCGCTGAGTCGCAGAGTGAGATCGAACGGCGAGATGACATCGCCGTCTGTGGGACTCACGAAGGTGGGTGCGTCCGAGACACGCGTCTCGATGGAGCTCGCGGGTGATGTGCCCTTTTCGGTGGTCTGTCGCACCGACACGGTGTTCGTCCCCGCCTCCAGATCGCTGAGCTGCGGTGACGTCCATGCGCCCGAGGCGTCGCTCGTGAACTGGGAGAGGACGTCGCCCTCTCCGTCCACGACGGTGATGAGTGCCTCGGGCTCGGACGTTCCGGACAGGATCGGGAAGAACTCGCCGTGTGGTCCAGAGTCGGCTGAGGCGATCAGCGGTGCGGCCGGGAGCGCGGGTTCCGTGGGTGTGGGCTCCGGCGTGGGGGCAGGCGTGGGCTCCGGTGTGGGTGCCGGGGTGGGGGCAGGTGTGGGTGCGGGCGTCGGGTCAGGCGTCGGCTCCTGACCTGACTCGTCCTGCGTCGGTTTCGGGTCAGGGCTGGACGCCGGTGGATCGCTCGCGACCGGTGCCTGAGTCTCCTCCGGTCCGGGAGTGAACGTCATCGGTGAGCCACCACCGGAAGAGGGGATCGAGCCCCCGCCGTCGTCGGAAGGAGGCTCGGAGTATTCGCTGTTCCCGGTCGTCGTCCCGTCGGCGACGGGCTCGGCCGATGACGTGGCGGCGGAGGGGCTGAACGCGAACGCCGCGGCAACGGCGCCGGCCGCGACGAGGGCGATCGCGCCCGACACGATTCCCGTCGAGATGGCTCCGGCTGAGACGGCGCCCGTCGACACGACGGCCGCACTCGAGGCGGCCGCCCCCGAGCCTGCTGCACCGGCACCGGTACCGGCACCTGAGCCGGCAGCACCTGAGCCGGCAGCACCTGAGCCGGCAGCGGCACCGGCGGACCCGCCGATCGAGGCGAGGGCCGTCGGGTCGAGGGGGACGCCGAGCGACATCCCGTGTCCGCCGATGACGGCAGCGGGCATCGCCACCGTGGTGAGCGCGGTGTGAGCGCCCGTCTGCAGCCACGCGAGGTAGCCGGAGGCGCCGACGGTGCCGGCCGCCAGGGGGAGGAGGACGAGCGCGATCCGGGACCCGACCTCCTTGGCCTCGGCCGCGACGATCGTGCAGCGCGCACATGCGTCGAGGTGGGCCTCGATCTTCGAGGTGTCGCGCTTACCGAGCGACCCCCGCGTGTACGAGCCGATGCGCTCGATCGTCCACCGATGCTCGGAGTCCTCCGGAACCGCCGCGATGTGCGCCTGGATCCACGCTTGTCGCAGTCCCTCCCGCGCGCGATAGGCGAGGGCTGCGACGGCGTTCGGCTTCATGGCGAGAAGGGGTGCGACCTGCTGAGGTGTCATCTGCTCGACCTCGCAGTACCAGAGCACCTCCTGCCAGCGCGTGGGCAGGCTGCGGAAGGCTGTGGCGGTGAGGCTGCGGTCGAGCGCCGCCATGGTCTCCTCATCCCGCGACGCCGGGTCCTCGAAGGACTCGAGAGTGTCGATCGACGCCTCGCGTCGCGCCCGACCCCACGCGGACGCCGTGTTGCGGATGGTCGTGAAGAGGTACGGGCGGAACGCGCCGGTGGGTCCGCCGCCCTTCTGGAGCGCCTGGTAGATCTTCGCGAAGGACTCCTGGACGAGGTCGTCGGGGTCGAGGGACGACGTGAACGAACGCGCGACCGTTCGACCGGCGCGGGCGTGTCGTCGCCACAGCTCCCCGTATGCGCTGCCGTCGCCCGCACGCGTGTACAGGATGAGGTCGCCGTCCGACGTGTCCTGCCACGGGGAGTACGCCGAAGCGTCGCCTGAGGCGGCGGCGGCTGCGGCGTCCGGCGATTCTTCCGGCGAGGGGGTGTGGTCGTCGTGCACGACTTCTCCGTCTATGGATCGTGAGCTCGGGGCTGTGGATTCCGAGGCTCTGACTCGTGAGCCCGAGGATGGGCGCATATGGCTTCACCCTGAGAGATGCGCCCGGGTTCCGATCATGACGCCGGTTTCCGATTCTCCTCCACTCCGGACCTCAGTGGAGAGGAATGTTCCACCTGTGGATGACCGTCTCGGAAAAAAATCTCAGAACACGCGTCATGATTCATCGCCATGCCCCTCTCTCAGGGTGACAGCGAGTTCGCGACGACCGGTCCGCCGGGAACACGGCTCGCTCGCCGTCGCCGAGTTTTGCATTCGCGGCGACGGAAGCCGGCACCATCATTCGGCCACGCCGGCACAGACCTGCCTAGTCCTTCGGGACGCAGGACCCGGAGCATCAGGGGACGCGTGAAGCGGAGGCTCCGGATCTCCGGCGGAGGCGGTGGAGCTCGGGGGAGCCCACCGCCTCCGCCCCTCTCCATCGGCGGAACGACCGTTCATACCATGAGCGGAATGCGTCCGTTCCGATCCCGTCCTCGCGGACCGTCTCCTGCAAACGGCTGATAGATTAATAGGGACACCAGGCCGACCACCCCTAGGGACCCCCATGGCGATCATGACAGTGCTCTTCGCGGCTCTGTCGTTCGCGGCCCCTCTCATCGTCCGCCTCCTCGGTCGACGCTCCTTCCTCGTCCTCGCGCTCGTACCCATAGCGGCATTCGTCCATACCCTCGCGGCCACGCCCATCGTCTCGGCGCCCGAAGGCACCGTCACGGAATCGTGGTCGTGGATACCTCAGCTCGGCATCGAGCTGAGCTTCCGGATGGATGCGCTCGCGTGGTTGCTCGCGCTCGTCGTGACGGGTGTCGGAGCCCTCGTCCTCATCTACTGCGCGTCCTACTTCTCCGACAACGAACCGTCGCTCGGGCGTTTCGCCGCACTCCTGCTCGGGTTCGCCGGCACGATGTACGGTCTCGTCACGTCGGACGACGTGATCGTCATGTTCATGTACTGGGAGATCACGAGCGTGCTCTCCTACCTCCTCATCGGCCACTACACGGGTCGTAAGGAGAGCAGGGGAGCGGCACTCCAGGCGCTGCTCGTCACCACGCTCGGCGGGCTCGTCATGCTGGTCGGCGTCGTCATCCTCAGCATCGAGGCCGGGACGACCCGCATCTCCGAGCTCGTCGCGAGCCCGCCGGAGGGGGTCGCGCCGTCGATCGCGATCGTCCTCGTCCTCGTCGGCGCGATGTCCAAGTCGGCGATCGTCCCGTTCCACTTCTGGCTCCCCGCCGCCATGGCAGCCCCGACGCCTGTGAGCGCCTACCTGCATGCCGCAGCGATGGTCAAGGCCGGCATCTACCTCGTGGCGCGCTTCGCCCCCGGATACGCGGAGTCGCCCGGGTGGATCCCCGTCGTCGTCGGCTTCGGCGTGTTCACGATGCTCGTCGGAGCCTGGCGGTCGTTACGTCAGTACGACCTCAAGCTCGTGCTCGCCTACGGGACGGTGAGCCAGCTCGGTTTCCTGTTCGTCATCGTGGGATTCGGGACGCGCGACGCGGCGCTCGCCGGCGCGACGATGCTCCTCGCCCACGCCGTCTACAAGGCAGGGCTCTTCCTCACCGTCGGCATCATCGACCACCGCACGGGCACGCGAGACTGGAGGAAACTCTCGGGGCTCGCCCGGTCGATGCCCGTGCTGGCCGTGTCCGCGGCGATCTCCACGGCGTCGATGGCCGGCATCATCCCGCTCATCGGCTTCGTCGGAAAGGAGGCGGTGTTCACCGCGTTCATCGAGGCGGGCCTGGGCGGCGACGTCTGGGCGTGGGTCGCCCTCGTCGGAACCGCCGTCGGGTCCGTGCTCACCGTCGCGTACAGCGCGCGGTTCCTGTGGGGCGCCTTCGCCAACCGGAAGACGAACGAGCCCGTCGAGATCCATCGCGACAGCGGCATGATCGTCGCCGCGCCGCTCGTCCTCGCCGTCGCCGGTATCGCGCTCGGCGTCACGGTCTCGCTCCTCGATCCGCTCCTCGCCGCCTACGCCGACACGCTCGGCGACGGCGACTATCACCTCGCCCTCTGGCACGGTCTCGAGCCGGCTCTCTTCCTCTCCGCCGCGGTCATCGCCCTCGGTCTCGGCCTGTTCGCCGCCCGTCGCACCGTCGCTCGTCTCCAGGCCACGGTGCCGGATACGGTCGATGCCTCGCGCGGCTACTGGACGACGGTGAACGCCCTCGACCGCACGGCGGCGCGCATCACCCTGTTCGCGCAGCGCGGAGGTCTCCCGCAGTACCTCACCACGATCGTCGTGGTCTTCATCCTCGTGGTAGGCGGTGCGCTCATCGCCACGAGCACGTGGCCGACGGCCATCCGTCTCTACGACTATCCGCTGCAGGCCGTGATCGCTGCCTGCATGATCGTCGCGACGATCATGGCCGCACGCGCACGACAGCGCATGACCGCCGTCCTGCTGGCCGGAGTCACGGGCTTCGGGCTCGTCGCCCTCTTCGGCCTCCACGGTGCACCGGATCTCGCGCTCACTCAGGCGCTCGTCGAGCTCGCGACGATCGTGACGTTCATCCTGGTGCTGCGCCGCCTTCCCCACAAGATCTCGCAGCACAACAAGCCGGTGAGGAAGCGTCGTCGTGCCGTCATCGGCATCCTCTTCGGCGCGACGATGTCCGTGATCGCCGCCGTCGCCCTCTCCTCCCGGCAGGCGGAGAGCATCGCGGGCGAGTTGCCGCGCCTGTCGCTCGAGGAGGGCCACGGTCGCAACATCGTCAATGTGATGCTCGTCGACATCCGGGCCTGGGACACGATGAACGAGATCGCCGTGCTCGTCGTGGTGGCCACCGGAATCGCGAGCCTCCTCTTCGTCTCCGGGCGTTCGGGCACCCCCCAGCGCATCCCGGGAGCACGCCGGCAGCGCGCGAACCGGCGGTCCGTGCCGACCGATCTCGCGGGATCGACGGGACTCTCCGGGGCGAGCGAGTCGCCGGCGGCCATCGCCGCAGGACACGACGGCGGCGAACACGTCGACCGCTCGGACGACGAGACGCGCCACGCACATTCAGAGCCCGCCGAGAACGAGCCGAAGGTCGCGACGACCACGACCCCGGCCGAGCGGCTCGCCTCGGGCGAGCGGCAGTCGTGGCTCCTGGCCGGACGCACGATCCGGGACGAGAACCGATCCGTCCTGCTCGAGATCCTCGTCCGCCTGCTCTTCCACCCCGCGATCGTCGTCTCGATCTTCCTGCTCTTCACCGGGCACAACACGCCGGGAGGCGGCTTCGCCGGTGGGCTCCTCGCCGGCCTCGCCCTCGTCGCCCGGTACCTCGCGGGCGGTCGGTACGAGCTCGCCGAGGCTGTCCCGATCGACGCGGGCAAGCTCCTCGGCGCCGGAATCCTGCTGGCGGTCGGCACGGCCGCCGCGTCGCTGTTCTTCGGGGCCGACGCGCTCACCTCCGCCTACCTCGAGACGGACGTCCCCATTCTCGGACACCTGTCGATCGGCACCTCCACGATCTTCGACATCGGCGTGTACCTCGTGGTCGTCGGCCTCACCGTCGACATCCTCCGGAGCCTCGGCGGGGAGATCGACCGTCAGCAGGAGGACGCGGAATTGGACCCCGAGGCCGAGGACGACTTCTCGACGACGGAGGCGAGTCGATGAGCGCATCCCTCACCCTCGTGATCCTCATGGGCGTCATGTACGCCGTCGGGATCTACGTCATGCTCGAGCGCAGCCTGACGCGCGTGCTCATCGGTTTCCTGCTCGTGGGGAACGCCACGAACATCCTGATCTTCATCATGAGCGGGGGGAGCGGCAGCCCTCCCCTCGTGACGGGCACCGAATCCGACGCCGACATGGTCGATCCCGTTCCGCAAGTGCTCATGCTCACCGCGATCGTGATCAACTTCGGCATCACGGCGTTCCTCCTCGCGCTCATCTACCGCTCCTGGTGGCTCGCACAGCTCGGCGAGGAGGGCGACACGTTGCCCGACGAGCACGAGGGCGAGACGAGGGCGCAGACCGAGTCGAGCTTCGACCCCCTCGACCTCGACGACGCAGCGGTGCACGACGTCCTCCGAGCGAGCGACGAGCGTCCGGGCGAAGACGACGCACCATCGACCACGCCTCATGACGACACGAGGGAGGAGCGCCGATGAACGCCATCGTCCCCCTCGTGGTGATGCTGCCGCTCCTCGGAGCGGCGGTCGCCCTGACCCTCGGCAAGCACCCGAAGATCCAGATCGCGGTGAGCACGATCGTGCTCACCGCGGTGTCGGCGCTCTCCATCATGCTGCTCGTGTACGTCGACAGCACCGGTCCGGCCGTCGTCCACGTGGGCGGATGGGAGGCGCCGTTCGGGATCGTCCTCGTCGCCGACCGTCTCGCCGCGATCATGCTCGTGGTCTCGTCGCTCATGCTGCTCGGCGTGCTCATCTTCGCCGTCGGGCAGGGCATCGCCGACCGCGACAGCAACCCGCCGCCCGTCTCGATCTTCCACCCGACGTATCTCGTCCTCGCCGCTGGAGTCTTCGACGCCTTCGTCGCAGGCGACCTCTTCAACCTCTACGTCGCCTTCGAGATGCTGCTCGCGGCGAGCTATGTCCTCCTCACGCTCGGCGGCACCGGTGCGCGGATCCGCGCAGGCGTCACCTACATCGTCGTGAGCCTGATGTCGTCGATCATCTTCGTGGCGTCGATCGCGCTCATCTACGGAGCAACGGGAACGGTCACGATCGCGCTCATCTCGGAGCGTGTGCGCGACCTCCCGCCCAACATCCAGCTCGTGCTCTGTCTCGCGCTGCTCGTGGGCTTCAGCGTGAAGGCCGCCCTGTTCCCCCTGTCGTTCTGGTTGCCCGACTCGTACCCGACGGCGCCGGCCCCCGTCACGGCGGTGTTCGCCGGACTGCTGACGAAGGTGGGCATCTACGCGATCATCCGGGTCGACACCGTCCTCTTCGTCGATGTGCCGCTCCAGACCCCGCTCCTCATCGTGGCGGCCGTCACGATGGTCGTCGGCATCCTCGGGGCGGTCGCACAGGCCGACATCAAGCGATTGCTGTCGTTCACGCTCGTGAGCCACATCGGATACATGGTGTTCGGCATCGCGATCGGCAGTGAGGCGGCGACGACCTCGACGATCTACTACGTCGTGCACCACATCGTCGTGCAGACAGCGCTCTTCCTCGTCGCGGGGCTCATCGAACGGGTGGGAGGGTCGACATCGCTCAGCCGGCTCGGGGGTCTGTTGACGGCCGCTCCCGTCGTCGCCGTGCTGTACTTCATCGGCGCGCTCAACCTCGGGGGGATCCCGCCGTTCTCCGGATTCCTCGGGAAGGTCGGCCTCTTCCGGGCGGGCGCCGAGTCCGGCACGCCCCTCGACTACGTCGTCATCGCCGCCGGCGCCGCGACGAGCCTCGTGACCCTCTACGCGCTCGCCCGTGTGTGGAACATGGCGTTCTGGCGTCGTCGTCGCGAAGTCGAGGGCTACTCGTCCTCGCTCATGGCGTCCCTCAACGAGAACCCGGAGGACGACGGCCGCGTCGCGCTCAAGACGGTCTCCCCGCTCATGGTCTCGGCGACCGCCGGCCTCGTGGCCCTCACCGTCGCCCTCACGGTCTTCGCCGGTCCGCTCTTCGGCCTCGCCGAACGGGCTGCGGAGAACGTCGAGGATCCGTCCGTCTACGTCGGAGCGGTGTTCACGGAGGAGGTGCCCTGATGCAGCAGCGGGAACACGCGAGCTTCGGGAGCCGGGTCCTGCTCTTCGCCGGCCTCGTCCTGCTGTGGGCGATGCTGTGGGGTCAGTTCACGGTGCTGTCGCTGCTCACCGGTATCGGGGTCGCCGCGATCGTGACGATCCTCTTCTACCTTCCGGCGATCCAGTTCTCGCGGCGCTTGAACCCCCTGCGCGCGGCCTACTTCTTCGTCCGACTCATGGTCGACATCCTCATCGCCTCCTTCCAGGTGGCGTGGATCGTCCTGAAGCCGGGGAGCCCGCCGCAGAACTCGATCGTGGCCGTGCAGCTGCGGACGCGCTCCGATCTGATCACGATGTGGGTGGCCGAGGCGCTCTCCCTCGTTCCGGGCTCGATCGTCGTCGACCTCGACAGGGGGGAGTCGATCCTGTACCTCCACGTGCTCGACACGGATGACGACCACGACGTCGAGGTCGCTCGGCAGCGGGTGCTCGCGACGGAGAAGCGGATCGTGCGCGGCTTCGGATCCGCGCACGACGTCGAACTCGTGTGCGGCCGGACGTCGCCGCCCGCGCCGGGCAGCGGATTCGCTCCCGCCGAAACGGAAGGGAAGCGCTGATGGAGATCGCTCTCGTCGTGGCCGGAGTCATGTTCGGTATCGGAGCCCTGGCATCGATCTACCGGATCGTGGTCGGCCCGAGCCTGCTCGACCGGGTCATCGCGTCGGACGTGCTCGTCGTCACCATCATGTGCGTGCTCGGAGCAGAGATGGCGGTCAACCATCACACGGACACGCTGCCGGTGATGTTGGCCCTCGCGATGTTCGGCATCGTCGGTTCCGTGAGCGTCGCCCGCTTCATGGCGAAGCAGGACACGACATGAGCGCCGAGTGGAGTGAGGCCATCACCGCGTCGTTCATCGTGGTGTCGGCGTTCCTGTGTGCTGCCGCCGGTATCGGACTGCTGCGGTTCCCCGACGTCCTGTCGCGACTGCACGCCGCGACGAAACCCCAGATCCTCGGTCTCGGACTCATCGTCGTCGACGTCGCGGTGTCCAACGTCAGTCTCGGAACCGTGGCGTTCGCCATCGCGATCCTCTTCTTCCAGGGGCTCACCGCGCCGATCTCCGCCCACATGGTGGGGCGGGCCGCCTACCGCGGCGATCACCTTCGCCGCGACCTGCTCGTGACCGACGAACTCGCTGACGCCGTGCGTCGAGCGGATGCACGGACGGAGAGTCGGCGGTCGGACGATACCGCTGCCGACGAATCGTCCGACAACTGACGTTTTCCGTCCCGAGCGGCCATCGTATGCGGGACGGCCGAGCTGTGGGACGGCCGGGGCCGGACGCTAGGACTCGCGTTCGCCGGCGACCCAGACGGCGTCGACCGTGAGGTCGTCGGCGAGGAGGACGGCGTCGCCCGCACTGCCGACGGCGAGCGAACCCAGCTCGGGTGAACGGCCGACGACTCGGGCCGGGGTCTCCGTGAGGGCGCGGACGGCTTCGACCATCGGCACGCCGGCCGCCAGGACGGTGCGCAGTGCTCCGTCCTGGGTGAGCGTGGATCCCGCTATGACGTCGGTCCCGGTGAGGCGCGCGACCCCCTCGTGCACGGTCACGGAGAGCCCCCCGAGCTCGTAGTCGCCGTCCGGCGCATCGGCGGCCGCCATGGCGTCCGTGACGAGGGCGATGTGTCCAGGTGCCGCGGCGAAGGCCAGTGCGAGGACGGGTGGGGAGACGTGCACGCCGTCGGCGATGAGTTCGAGCACCACGTCGTCGTTCCCGATCGCGACCGGGATGGGGCCAGGGTGACGGTGGTGGATCCCGGGCATCGCGTTGAACGCGTGTGTGAGGAGGGTCGCCCCTGCGGAGAATGCCGCGCGGGCGACGTCGGCATCGCCCGTCGTGTGACCGACGGCTACGATCACGCCGGCGGCCCGCAGCGTCCTGATCGCCTCGAGGACGCCGGGGAGCTCCGGCGCGATCGTGATCTGCAGGAGGTGACCGCGTGCGGCTTCGAGGAGGAGCGCCACCGCTTCGGGCGTCGGAGGGATGAGCGCTGCGGGATCGTGCGCTCCCCGGTTGTCCTGCGACAGGAACGGTCCCTCGAGGTGGGCGCCGAGGATGGTGGGGTCGGTCGATGCGAGGTCGGCGACGGCGGAGAGTCGCGACGCGAGTTCGTCGAGGGGGGCCGAGACGAGGGAGATCGCGCTGCGCGTGGTGCCGTGCAGGCGATGCGTCGCCAGGACGCGCCGCATCGCGTCGGCTCCGTCGTCGACGGAGGCGCCGCCGCCTCCGTGCACGTGCAGATCGATGAAACCGGGCACGAGGAACCGACCCGCGGCGTCGACGACGTCCGATCGGCCGTCTTCGGCATGAGTCAGCCACCCGTCGCCTGTTCCCCGTCCCTCGACGCTGCCGTCGTCTCCGCCGCCGAGGAGGACCCAGGCGTCGTCCGTCTCGAGGCCGTCGCTCACGAGCCGGGCGGAATGGATGATCGTCCGAGAGCTCATGACCAGTCGACCCCCTCTGCGCGTGTGTAGCCGATACCGAGGGCGTCGAGCCGCGGTTGCCATCCGACCAGGCGTCGACGGAACGACGACCACGTGCGTTCGGGCGACTCGGAGGGGCGCGGGGACCACGCGATCTCCGCCGCGGCCAGCAGTCGGGGGAACGCGAGAGCGTCGATGTCCGCGAGCGACTCGATCGTCTCCGACCAGAGAGGGGCCTCGATCCCGAGGATCGCGTCGGGGGACAACCCGGCGATCACCTCGTCGGGCTCCCAGGAATAGGACGTCTCGACGTTCGTCGGGCCGTCGGCCCAGACCAGGCCGAGGGGGTCGTCGTCCGCGTGCTTCATGTCGACGTAGATGGCGTCGGCGGGGGAGAGGATCACGGCTCCGGCGTTCTCGACGAAGCGCCGTGTCTGATCCGCCGACCGGCCGCGGGGGATGAGGTAGTCCCAGTACTGCCCGATCGTGCCGGGCGGCAGCTCGGCACTCGCGCCCGCCTCGTGCCAGAACACGAGGGTCTTGCCCGTCGTGGACGCTGCGGCGCTCGCGCGGGCGAGGAAGTCGAGGTAGTCCTCCTCCGACGTGGAGAGGGATTCGTCGCCGCCGAGGTGCAGGTACGGCCCGGGTGTGAGCGCCGCGATCTCGCGGGTGACGTCAGCGACGAACCGATGGACGACGTCCGACCGGGTGTCGACGGTGGAGAAGCCCACCTCGACACCGCCGTAGGGTGCGAACTCGGGAGCAGGCGTGTCGTCCTCCGGACGTTCGGCCGAATCGGGAGCACCGGCGTAGAGGGGGGGAGCGAGCTCGGGGTAGGCGACGATCGCGGCGTGGGTGTGGCCGGGGAGGTCGATCTCGGGCACCACCGTGACGAAGCGTTCGGCGGCGTAGGCAACGATCTCGCGGTAGTCGTCGTGCGTGTAGAAGCCGCCGGCGCCCCCTCCGACGGCACCGGAGGAGCCGCGTTCGGTCAGGCGGGGCCACGAGTCGATGTGCAGCCGCCACCCCTGGTCGTCGCTCAGGTGCAGGTGCAGGTGGTTGAGCTTGGCGAGTGCGATGCGGTCGATGTAGGACTTCACGGTGTCGACGTCGAAGAAGTGGCGGGCGACGTCGAGCATCGCCCCGCGGTACCGGAAGCGCGGAGCGTCGTGGATGTGGAGGGCTGGGATGCTCCGAGCCCCTCCGCGGCCGCTCGACAGGAACTGCGCGAGGGTCTGCGCTCCGTAGAAGATGCCGGCGGGGGAGGCCGCCGTGATGCTGATGCCGCGGTCGCTCACGCTGAGGGCGTACGCCTCGGAGTCCTGGGTCCGATTCGCGCCGCCGTCGGCATCGGGGCGGAGCTCGAGGCCGAGGGTCGCCGGCCCGATCGCGTCGTCCGGCTCTGCATCGACGAGCGTGACGCCCTCCGCGCGCAGGAGGTCGACGACGAGGGGCGTGACGGTCGCGAGCCCGGCGTGCGGGGACGAGAGCCGGAGTCGATCGCCGACGACGAGCGGCCCACCGTCCCCGGCCGTGAGCGATCGCGGCGTGGGGATGAGGAGGTCGTGGAGGGGAAGGGCCGCGTTCTCGGTCGGATGCGTCATTCGCCGACCGCCCCGTCGAGCAGTTCGCGCAGGATGTCGATGTGTCCGCAGTGGCGGCCCGTCTCCTCGATCATGTGCACGAGGATCCACCGCAGGTGGTACCGCCCGTCGCGACCGGCCGAGGGATCGTCGAGATCGAATCGCGCCGCGACCGTGCGAGACTCGGCGCACGCCGCCTCGTAGTCGGCGACGACCTCGGCGAGGGTGTCGTGCTCCGTGACCCGGAACTCGCCATCGCGGTCCTCCTCCGACCACCGGGACGGGACATCAGCTTCCCCCGCCATCGCCTCGCGGAACCAGGACCGCTCGACATCGGCGAGGTGGCGGATGAGCCCGGAGACGGTGGTGAGGCTCGGGAGCACGCGGCGTGCGGCATCGGCGTCCGACAGCCCCGTGGCCTTGTAGACGACACTGGCGCGGAGGAAGTCGAGGAACCCCTCGATCGTCTCGCGTTCTCCGCCCCGCTCGGGAGGCTCCGGTCGGGTGTCCTCCGGAAGTGCGCCCGTCGAGCTCGTCATGCCCACACGGTATCGCGAGCCCCCGACACCGGGCGGTCGACACCCGACGTCGGGCCGATCCGGGGTCAGCCGACCCGTGCGATGTCGGAGGTGTCCGTCAGACTCGTCCCATGGCCCGTCGCACCCCTCCATCCCGCACCTCACCGGAACCCCGCATCTCACCCGTCCGTCTTCCGTCTCTCGACGACGGCGATCGGGTCGAACTCGCCGAGGGCTCGTCGCACGACGCACGTCGCTACAGCGATCTCGACCTCTCCGGTCTCGACCTCGCCGACGTGCGCTTCAGCGAGTGCGCGTTCGACACCGTCCGCTCCGACGCGGCGAAGCTGAGGGGTGCGCGACTCAGCGACTGCACGATCGATCGCCTCGAGGCGCCCGTCGTCGACGCGCCGTCCTCGTTCTGGCGTGACGTCTCGATCACCGCCTCGCGCTCCGGCTCGAGCGATCTGTACGACGCCGAGCTGCGGTCCGTCGCGATCAGGCAGTCCAAGTTCGGCTACCTCAACCTCCGTGGAGCGCGGATCACCGACGTCCTCATCGAGGACACGGCGTTCGAGGAACTCGATCTCGGCGGGGCGGAGGTCACGCGACTCGCCCTTCCGGGCTGCCGCATCGGGGTGCTCGACGTGTCTCGTGCGCGGCTCGTCGACCTCGATCTGCGGGAGGCCGAGTTCTCGTCCATCACCGGTGTCGAGACCCTGCGAGGCGCCATCATCTCGGAGACCCAGCTGGCCGAGTTCGCGCCCCTGTTCGCGGCAGCGCTGGGGGTCCGCGTCGAGTGAATCCGACCGCCCCTCGAGTGAATCCGACGGAGGAGCCGAGTGCCGTCCTGTTATGCTGATCCCGTCGCAACTGGCGTTTGGCTGATGCCTCGCATCTGCCGGAGATGGTCACCATCGGGGAGCGACTGACACGGATTCGGCCGTACGCCTGGGCCGATACGGAGCACCCCCACGTCCGCCGCTGTCAGAAGGAGTCAGCCTCAATGACCACAGAATCGTCGACACCCGTATCCACGGGCCAGAACCTCTTCAACGCCCCGCTCAGCGAGGTCGACCCGGAGATCGCCGCCGTCCTCGAGCAGGAGCTCGGTCGCCAGCGCGACTACCTCGAGATGATCGCGAGCGAGAACTTCGTTCCCGTCTCGGTCCTGCAGTCGCAGGGCTCCGTGCTCACCAACAAGTACGCAGAGGGCTACCCCGGCCGCCGCTACTACGGCGGATGCGAGTACGTGGACATCGCGGAGTCGCTCGCGATCGAGCGGGCCAAGAGCCTCTTCGGCGCGGCATACGCGAACGTCCAGCCGCACTCCGGCGCGAGCGCCAACGCCGCCGTCCTCTCCGCCATCGCGCAGCCCGGCGACACGATCCTCGGCCTCGAGCTGTCCCACGGCGGCCACCTCACGCACGGCATGAAGCTCAACTTCTCCGGCAAGCTCTACAACGCCGTCGCCTACGGCGTCGACCCCGAGTCGATGCTCGTCGACATGGAGGATGTGCGCGCGAAGGCTCGCGAGCACAAGCCCCGCGTCATCATCGCCGGGTGGTCCGCCTACCCGCGCCAGCTCGACTTCGCCCTCTTCCGCGAGATCGCCGACGAGGTCGGCGCCACGCTCTGGGTCGACATGGCGCATTTCGCCGGTCTCGTCGCCGCTGGCCTCCACCCGTCTCCCGTGCCCCACGCGCACGTCGTCAGCTCCACCGTGCACAAGACGATCGGCGGACCGCGCTCCGGCTTCATCCTCACCAACGAGCAGGACCTCGCGAAGAAGCTCAACTCGAACGTCTTCCCCGGCCAGCAGGGCGGGCCGCTCATGCACGTCATCGCGGCGAAGGCCACGGCGTTCAAGCTCGCCGCATCCGAGGACTTCAAGGACCGCCAGGCGCGCACCATCCGCGGCGCGCAGATCCTCGCGGAGCGCCTCACGGCCGACGACTCGAAGGCCACGGGCCTCGACGTGCTCACGGGGGGCACCGACGTGCACCTCGTTCTCGCCGACCTCCGCAACTCGGAGCTCGACGGCAAGCAGGCGGAGGACGTGCTGCACGATGTGCGCATCACGGTGAACCGCAACTCGGTTCCGTTCGACCCGCGACCGCCGATGGTCACGTCGGGCCTCCGCATCGGCACGCCGGCTCTCGCCACGCGTGGTTTCGGCGAGACCGAGTTCACCGAGGTCGCCGACGTCATCGCGCTCGCGCTGCGTCCGGGTGCCGACGTCGATGGGCTGCGTGACCGGGTCGCGGCGCTCGCCGACGCTTTCCCGCTCTACCCCGGCCTTCAGCAGTAGGCGCCGGAATGACGGCTCTGAAGCTCGACGGCCTCGCGGCCGCGGCCGCCATCAAGTCCGAACTCCGAGCGCGCGTCGATGTCCTGCGCGAACGCGGAATCGTCCCAGGGCTCGGCACGCTCCTCGTAGGCGACGACCCCGCCTCCCGTAGCTACGTCGCGGGCAAGCACCGCGACTGCGCGGAGGTGGGCATCGAGTCGATCCGCGTCGACCTTCCCGCGACCGCTTCGCGAGAGGACGTGCTCGCCGCCGTCCGCGACCTCAACGCCGCTCCCGAGGTCACGGGCTACATCGTGCAGCTGCCGCTGCCGGCAGGCATCGACGAGAACGAGATCCTCGAGGCGATCGACCCGGACAAGGACGCCGACGGCCTCCATCCCACGAACCTCGGGAGACTCGTGCTCGGTGTCGCGGGCGAGCTCACGTCGCCGCTTCCCTGCACCCCCGCCGGCATCGTGGAACTCCTGCGTCGGAACGACGTCCCCCTCGCCGGACAGCATGTGACCGTGATCGGTCGCGGCCTCACGGTGGGTCGCCCGCTCGGGCTTCTCCTCACCCGCAAGGGCATCGACGCGACCGTCACCCTCACGCACTCGCGCACGCCCGATATCGCCGCCGAGGTCCGCCGCGCCGACATCGTGGTCGCGGCCGTCGGGGTGCCCCACCTCGTGAAACCCGAGTGGATCAAGCCGGGCGCCGCTGTGGTGGACGTCGGGGTGACGCGCGTCGGCACCACCGAGAGCGGGAAGGCGAAGCTCTCCGGCGACGTCGACCCGGCTGTGGCGGACGTGGCGGGATGGCTGTCGCCGAACCCCGGGGGAGTCGGTCCCATGACCCGAGCCCTCCTCGTCTCGAACGTCGTGCAGTCGGCGGAACGGGCCTGATCGCGCCCGTGACCGAGCAGAGAACCCATCCGGCTGTCGAGCGCGTCCGTTCTGCGCTCGCCGCCTCGGGCGTCCCCGCCGAGGTCGTGTGGTTCGACGACAGCGCGAAGACCGCGGCGGAGGCCGCCGCGGCGATCGGCTGCGACGTGGGCGCGATCGCGAACTCCCTCGTGTTCACGCTCGACGGGGAGCCCGTCCTCGTGATGACGAGTGGCTCCCACCGGGTCGACACGGCCTTCCTCGGCGCGCTGATCGGTGGCCGGCTCAAGCGCGCAGACGCCGACGTGGTCAAGGCCGCGACGGGTCAGGTGATCGGCGGCGTCGCGCCCGTGGGTCACCCGTCGCCGATCCGCACCTGGGTGGACACGACTCTCGCCGAGTACCCCGAGATCTGGGCAGCGGCGGGTCACGCCCACACGGTGTTCCCGACGACCTTCGACGAGCTCGTCCGCGTCACGCGCGGCACGCCGACACCGGTCGTCGCCGACTGACGGCGCCGGTCGGCGGTGTTCGATCACGGCAGGGTGCTGTACGCCTCCATCATCGTCGCGAGACGGTCCGTCTCCTCTGGGGAGAGATCATCGGCGTAGTAGCGATAGATGTTGCCCGTCGAGATGGCGGCGGCCTCGTGAGCCCGACCGTCACGGATCGCGGACACGAGGGCGCGCGCATCCCGCGCACTCGTCCGCACACGGGCGCTCCGATCCGTGTCGCTCGTGAGGCGACGGTCGATCATCTCCGCCATGACGCCGCCGACGACGTTGCCGCAGATCTCGAGCATCTGGTTGTGCGAGGCGCGCCGGATCGCCTGGTGGAACCGATTGACGCGCTCGCCGAAGCGTCCGTCCGGCTGGTCGGCGAGGTCGGCGATGTCCTCTCCTCGTGCGGTGATGTCGGCGAGCTCGTCGTCGGTGCGTTCCGTCGCGGCGAGGAGGCTCGCGTGGCCCTCGAGCAGCAGGCGGAACTGCAGGAGCTCCACGCGCGACACCGAGTCGAGCTGGGCGAGCTTCGCCATCGACTTCTCGAGCACGCGGGGCGAGAACGCCGTGACGACGGGGCCGCGCGGGTCGCCCGGTCGCGACTCGACGACACCGGTCGCCTGGAGGACGCGCATCGCCTCGCGGACGGTCGCGCGACTCACGCCGAAATCGGCCATGAGCTGGCGTTCGCTCGGCAACCGGTCTCCCGCGCCGTACGTGCCGTCACTGATGGCCTGTTCGATCTGACCGACGATGATCTCGTACGCGTTGACCTTCTGCACGGGTGTGAAACTCATCGTCCTCCTCCTCGGCGCCGACCGCTGATGGGCGGTGTCCAGTGGTCGATCCGCCCGACGATGATCTCGTGCGCGTTGACCTTCCGCACGGGTGTGAAGCTCATCGCTCTTCCTCTCGGTGCCGATCGACGGCCGGTTCGTGGACGTGACGGACCGGTGTGTTTCGAGAAATGGGGACGGACGTTACATCTATGTTTCCCCGCTTGACGCTCTCTTCGGCGTCAGCCTAGCGTGTCCGTTACTGGTCTGACCAGTAACCCGGCTCCTCGTTCCACGCCGGTCTCCTCGACTCCCTCCCCGACTTCCAAGGAGCTCCATGAACGCCCGCACTCCCCGCCGTTTCCTGGCGACGACGGCCGCCGTCGCGGCCGCCGCGCTCACCCTGTCCGCCTGTTCGGCCGGGAGCTCGTCCGGCGGTGGAAGCACCGAGTCCGACGCGGTCGTCATCGGTCTCACCGGTGAACCCGTCAACCTCGACTTCACGACCACGTCGGGCGCCGCGATCCCGCAGGTCGTCATGAACAACGTGTACGAGGGCCTCGTCACGATCGACCAGGACGGGAACCTCCAGCCGCAGCTCGCCGAGAGCTGGGAGGTGAGCGAGGACGGGACCGTCTACGACTTCGCCCTGCACGACGGCGTGACCTTCTCCGACGGCGAGGACTTCACGGCCGCCGACGTCGTCTTCAGCATCGAACGGGTGCAGAGCGACGCCTGGCTCAACGGGACGAAGACCAAGATGGACGTCGTCGACTCGGTCGAGGCCGTCTCCGACACCGAGGTGCGCGTCACGCTCAGCCGGCCGAGCAACGCGTGGCTCTTCGACATGGGCACGTACGTGGGCGCGATGTTCTCCGAGACGGGCGTCGACGATCTCGCCACCTCGCCGATCGGAACGGGCCCGTACACCGTCGAGAGCTTCGTGAGCGGCGACCGCATCACGCTCGCCGGCCGCGACGACTACTGGGGCGAGGAGCCCGACATCACCGACGTGACGCTGCGCTACTTCGCGGACGCCGTCGCGAGCACGAATGCGCTCCGGTCCGGGGACATCGACATGGTCTACAACATGCAGGCGCCCGATCTCATGGGCCAGTTCGAGTCCGACGACGCCTTCCAGGTGATCGAGGGAACGTCGAACGGCGAGATCCTCCTCTCGATGAACAACAGGATCGCCCCCTTCGACGACGTGCGCGTGCGCCAGGCCGTCATGTACGCGATCGACCGTCAGGCCGTCATCGACGCCGCGTGGGCCGGCTACGGAACCGAGATCGGCGCCATGGTGCCCCCGACGGACCCGTACTACGAGGACCTCACGGACATGTACCCGTACGACCCCGAGAAGGCCCGCGAGCTCCTCGCCGAGGCGGGGGCGGAGAACCTCTCCATCACGTTCGACGTGCCGACCCGTCCATACGCCACGGCCGTCTCCGAGATCGTCGTCTCGCAGCTCGCCGAGGTGGGGATCGACGCGTCGATCCAGTCGTCCGAGTTCCCCGCGGTGTGGCTCGACAAGGTCTTCACCCAGGCCGACTACCAGATGTCCGTGATCCTCGCCGTCGAGGCCCGCGACGTGCTCGCGACCTTCAACAACCCCGACTACTACATCGGCTACGACAACTCGAAGATCGCAGACGAGGTCATCGCGGCCGACTCGGGCACGCCGGAGGAGTACGAGAGCGGCATGAAGGAGGTCGTCCGCACCATCACGGAGGACGCCGCCTCCGACGTGCTGTTCCTGTTCCCGAACCTCGTCGTGGCGAAGGCCGGTCTCGGCGGGATCGCGGCGAACGCGGTGACCGAGTCCCTCATCCTGTCGGGTCTCACCTGGTCGGAGTGATCCGAGAACACCACCACCTCGAGAGATAAGGAGAGCGGGTATGGTGCGACGACTGCTCAGCAGCCTCGGACAGTTCCTGGCCACGCTGCTCGTCGCGACGGCGCTCATCTTCGTGATGCTGCGCGTGATGCCGGGCGACCCCGCCGTGGTCGCCCTGGGCATCAACGCGACCCCGGAGGCGCTCGCCCAGTGGCGGGCGGAGTACGGGACGGACCAGTCGCTCGGTCTGCAGTACCTGCAGTGGATGGGCGGCCTCGTCCGCGGTGACTTCGGTACGTCCTACGTGACGTCGCAGGACCTGTCGCCGCTCATCGCCGACCGGGTGCAGGTGACCCTCATCCTCGTGGGTCTCTCGATGGTCGTGGCCCTCCTCGTGGCCGTCCCGCTCGGGGTGCTGGCGGCGGTCCGCCACCAGCACCCCTCAGGGGTGGTCCTCTCCGGCATCTCGCAAGTGGGTGTCGCAGTCCCCAACTTCCTCGTCGGCGTGCTCCTCGTGGCCGTGTTCGCTGTGCACCTCGGGTGGTTCCCATCGGGCGGCTGGGTCGCCCCGGCCGACGATCCCGTCGAGTTCCTCCGCCGCCTCGTCCTGCCCGTGATCGCGCTCGGTTCGGTGCAGGCCGCGATCATCACGCGCTACGTGCGCTCGGCCGTGCTCGAGATCATGCGGGAGGACTTCCTGCGCACGGCCCGCGCCAAGGGGCTCACGAAGGGTGCCGCGCTCGTGCGTCACGGGCTCCGGAACGCCGGAGTCCCCGTGGTGACGATCGTCGGCGTGCAGCTCGCGGCCATGCTCATCGGCTCCGTCGTGATCGAACGCGTCTTCGTGATCCCGGGCCTCGGGAGCCTCCTCGTCGATTCCGTCGGCAACCGCGACCTCCTCGCGGTGCAGGCGATCGTCGCGGTGCTCGTGCTCCTCGTCATCGTCATCAACCTCCTCGTCGACCTCGCCTACACCGTGCTCGACCCCCGACTGAGAAAGGCGGCGTGAGGATGACCACGCAGCTTCCCACCCCCGACGCACTCGGCGTCTCGGTGCCGCCTCCCGCGACGGAGGCGCGACGTCGCCGAGCCCGTCCCGGGACCCAGCTCGTGATCGGAGCGTCGCTCATCGGGCTCGTCGCGATCGTCGCGCTCGTGTCCCTCGTGTGGACGCCCTACGATCCCGTGGCGACCGTCGCCTCCGACCGCCTCCAGTTCCCGAGCGCCGAGCACTGGTTCGGCACCGACCGCTTCGGACGTGACGTGTTCTCGGCCGTGATGGTGGGATCGCAGATCACGCTCCTCGTCGGCTTCATCGCCGTCGGCATCGCGGTCGTCGTCGGTGTGCCGCTCGGCATCCTCGCCGGCATGCGGCAGGGGCGCCTGGGCGACCTCATCATGCGCGGCAACGACATCCTCCTCGCGTTCCCCGGGCTCCTCCTCGCGATCATCTTCGGCGCCGTGTTCGGAGCCGGAACGGTCACGGCGATGGTCGCCCTCGGAATCGGCTCGATCCCGGCGTTCGCCCGCGTCGCCCGCAGCGGCACCCTTCAGGTGATGAAGACCGACTACGTCTTCGCCGCCCGTGCCGCGAACCGCTCGGAGCTCCGCATCGCCCTCCGGCACGTCCTCCCGAACATCAGCGGCATGATCGTCGTGCAGTGCTCGGTGAACTTCGGCATCGCCGTCCTCGCCGAGGCTGGCCTGTCGTTCCTCGGCCTCGGCACCATGCCCCCCACCCCGTCGTGGGGTCGCATGCTGCAGGAGTCGCAGCAGTTCCTCGGCTCCCACGACTACCTCGCCATCGCCCCCGGTCTCGCGATCGCTGTCGCGGTGCTCGGGTTCAACCTCCTCGGAGACGGTCTGCGCGACCGCTTCGACCCCAAGATGAGGAGCAACCGATGACCTCGACAGACTTCGCGGTCGACGTCCGTGGCCTCACGGTGACCGCCGGACGCACGACCCTCGTCGACGACATCTCGTTCCGCATCGCTCCGGGCGAGCGGGTGGGCCTGATCGGCGAGTCCGGTTCGGGCAAGTCGGTGACCTCGACGGCCATCATGGGGCTTCTGCCCGACACGCTGCGGACGAGCGGGAGCGTGACCGTCGCCGGCGCAGAGGACAACCTCCTCGGCCGGAGCGACGCTCGCCTGGCGAAACTCCGCGGCTCGGCGATGTCGATGGTCTTCCAGGAGCCCATGACGGCACTGAACCCGCTCATGCGAGTCGGTCGCCAGGTCGCCGAGATCATGACCATCCACCGCACAGCCTCGGCAGCCGAGTCCGAGAAGCGTGCGGTCGAGCTGCTCGCCGACGTGGGCCTGCCGAGCCCGGCCGAGTCGGCGAAGGCCTACCCTCACCAGCTGTCGGGAGGCCAGCGGCAGCGCGTCATGCTCGCGATGGCCCTCGCCAACGACCCGGCTCTTCTCGTCTGCGACGAACCGACGACGGCGCTCGACGTGACGGTGCAGAAGCAGGTCCTCGACCTCGTGCTCCGCTCGGTGACAGAACGCGGCACCGGACTCCTCTTCATCACGCACGACCTCGCCGTCGTCGCGAGCGTGTGCGAACGCGTCCTCGTCATGAACGCGGGTGTCGTGGTGGAGGAGGGGCCGATCGAGACGGTCTTCACCCGCCCGCAGCACCCGTACACGCGGGGCCTCCTCGCGGCGTCCGACCTCACCGCGACCGACGCGGACGGCCGGCTGTTCACGATCGCCACGGCAGCGGGATACGACCCCACGCGGTTGCGTGCGGCGGACGAGACGCCGGCCGAGAACGAAAGGACAGCCGAGAACGATGTGACAGCCGAGAACGAGGTGACAGCCGAGAACGAGGTGACAGCCGAGAACGAGGTGACGGCCGCCCTCGCTGCCGCCTCGATCGCGGAGCCGGAACCGGACGACACGGAACCGGAGGCTTCGCAGGCACCGGCCCCCATCGTGAGCGTGCGCGGACTGACGAAGACCTACGTGCGCTCCCGGAGCGGCATCTTCGGCCGCGCCACCCGGGTCGAGGCGCTCCGCGGTCTCGACTTCGACATCCACGAGGGCGAACGCTTCGGCATCGTGGGGGAGTCCGGCTCGGGGAAGTCGACTCTGCTGCGCATCCTCTCGGGACTCGACCAGCCGACCTCCGGAGAGGTCGAGGTCGTCGGGACGTCGCTTCGCGGTGCGAAGGAGAAGGACCTCGGCGAGCTGCGGCGCACGCTGCAGATCGTCTTCCAGGACCCGATGGGATCCCTCGACCCGCGGATGACGGTCGGCGACATCGTGGCCGAACCTCTCCTCAACCCGGCGAATCTGCGCTCGGGCATCGCCGCGTCGAAGACCGAACGCCGCCGCCTCGTCGCGGAGATGCTCGACCACGTCGGCCTCCCCGCTTCGTCGGTCGAACGCTTCCCGCACGAGTTCTCGGGGGGTCAGCGGCAGCGCATCTCCATCGCGCGAGCCCTCGTCTGCCGTCCCCGCGTGCTCGTCGCGGACGAACCCGTGAGCGCTCTCGACGTCTCGGTGCGCGCACAGGTCCTCAACCTGCTCGCCGACCTCGTCGACGAGTACGGGCTGACGCTCATCTTCGTCTCGCACGATCTCGGCGTCGTGCGCCACCTGTGCGACACCGTCGCGGTGATGCGCGAGGGCGAGATCGTCGAGACGGGCCCGACCGAGCAGCTCTACGACGCCCCTGCCCACGACTACACCCGTCAACTCGTCCTCGCGACGCCGACCCTTCAGCACACATTGGAGCACGCGTGAAAGCCTCGACCACGACCGTCAGAATCAGTGCGCTCGACGCCGCCGACATCGCCGCGGGTTACCGCAGCGGAGCCTTCACCCCGGTGGACGTCGCCCGCGACGTGCTCGACGCCGTCGCCGCGCGCAACGACGAGCTCAACGTCTTCGCGTCCCACGTCCCGGCAGAGGTCATCGCCGACGCGGAGGCGAGCGCTCGCCGGTGGGCTGCCGGCGAACAGCTCGGCGCCCTCGACGGCATACCCGTGACGGTCAAGGAGAACATGCACCGCCGGGGCGTCGCCTATCAGTCGGGGACGGCCGCGGGCAGCCCGGAGTTCCCCGAGTCCGACAACCCGGCGGTCGAGCGGCTGCTCGAGGCCGGTGCCGTGATCGTCGGATCCACGACCATGCCCGACTGGGGCATGCTCTCGTCGGGGGTGTCGAGCCTTCATGGCATCACCCGGAGCCCGTGGAACCCCGACTGGACCGTCGGCGGCTCGAGCGGGGGCGCTGGTGCCGCGGCCGCAGCGGGCTTCGGGCCGATCCACATGGGGAGCGACATCGGCGGATCGGTGAGACTCCCGGCGACGTGGGCCGGACTTGTGGCGCTCAAGCCGAGCGACGGACGCATCCCGCACGACACCCCGTACTTCGGGCGCTCGCTCGGGCCCATCGCGCGCAGCGTCGCCGACGTCGCGCTCGCGATGACCGCCGTCGCGCGCCCGGACTGGCGCGACCACACGTCGCTCCCCGCCGCCGACCTGCCGTGGACGGCACTCGAGGGCGACGTCCGCGGATTGCGCGTGGGCCTGCAGCTCGACCCCGGAGCCGGGATGCCTGTCGATCCCGAGGTGACGGCGTCGGTCAGCGCGGCCGCCGAGCTCTTCGCCTCCGCCGGGGCGGAGGTCGTCGAGGTCGCGCCCGCGCTGACGCCCGAGATGCTCGACGCCGTCGACCTGTTCTGGCGGGTGCGGTTCTGGAACACCTACTCGAAGCTCTCCGTCGCGGACCGGCAGCGGGTGCTCCCGTTCATCGTGCAGTGGTGCTCCGGCGGTGCCGACGTGGCCGGCCGACGGGTGCTCGAGGCGTACGACACGATCCAGGCGATGCGGGCCGCGACCGTCGCCTCCACGCAGCCGTTCGACGTCGTGCTGTCGCCGGTGTCCCCGGTGGCCGCGTTCCCCGCCGAGTGGCCGATGCCCTTCGGCGACGGCGACGAGGGGATGGCGCACATCGCGTACTGCGTGCCCTACAACATGTCGGGTCAGCCGGCCTCGAGCATCAACAGCGGTTTCACGAGCGACGGGCGCACGATCGGCCTGCAGATCTCCGGTCGCCGCCACGACGACCTCGGCGTCCTGCGTGCCTCCGCCTGGTACGAGGCTGCTCGCCCGGCGTCCGCGTCCCCGGAGTTCCCCATCCGCTGACCCGAGCGTTCGCGCGATACTGGGGAAGCCGGACCACGGGGGTCCGGAGGCACGGCGACGGTGAGGAGCGGCCATGGAATACGTCCGGTTGGGTCGGAGCGGTCTGAAGGTCTCGGCGGTCACGCTCGGCTGCATGAGCTACGGCGAACCCGGCCGCGGCTCGCACGAGTGGAGCCTGCCGGAGGACGAGAGCCGCCCGTTCATCCGTCGGGCGCTCGAACTCGGCATCACGACCTTCGACACCGCCGACGTCTACAGCGACGGTTCGAGCGAGGAGATCGTCGGGCGCGCGCTTCGCGATTTCGCTCATCGCGACGACGTCGTCATCGCCACCAAGGTGCACGGCCGGATGCGGCAGAGCCCCAACGGCGGAGGGCTCTCGCGTGCACACATCCTCTCCGCGATCGATGCGAGCCTCGAACGCCTGGGCGTCGACCACGTGGACCTCTACCAGATCCACCGCTGGGACCCCGAGACGCCCATCGAGGAGACGATGGAGGCTCTCCACGACGTGGTGCGCTCAGGGAAGGCGCGCTACATCGGGGCGTCCTCGATGTGGGCGTGGCAGTTCGCGAAGGCGCAGCACATCGCGGACCTCGGCGGCTTCACGCGTTTCGTCTCGATGCAGGACCAGTACAACCTCATCAACCGCGAGGAGGAGCGGGAGATGCACCCGCTGTGCCTCGACCAGGGCGTCGGGGTGCTTCCATGGTCGCCGCTCGCGCGGGGCCGCCTCACGCGGGAGTGGGACGACCGGACCGTCCGCAGCGAGACGGACGTCTTCGGGCAGACCCTCTACGGGCAGCGGGAGGAGAGCGATCGAGCGGTCTCGGAGGCCGTCGCGTGGGTGGCTGAGGAGCGCGGGATCCCGCGCGCCCAGGTCGCCCTCGCGTGGGTCCGCCAGCAGCGAGCCGTGACGTCGCCGATCGTCGGGGCCACGAAGATCGAGCACCTCGAGGACGCCGTGGCCTCGGTCGACATCACCCTCACGGAGGCCGAGACCACGGCGCTCGAGGCGATGTACGTCCCGCGCGACCCCGAAGGCTTCTGACCCCTCCCTCGTCCGCACCTCGGCGGAGGGGGATCTCCGTCGGTCGAGGGACGCGCCGGCTGGGTCTCGAGTGATGCGATGGGGGTATGAGCATCGCACCCTCTCGTCCGACCGATCGCCGACCCCGGAGGGCCCGTACCGTCGCCGGGGCGCTCGCCGCGGCGACCGCCCTCCTCCTCTCCGCGTGCGGAGTTCCGGGCGACGCCGAGGCCACATCGACGCCGACGATGGTCTCGATTCCCGACACCGTCGTCGGTGAGCACATCACCTGGACGCTCGACGCGCTCAACGGGAAGATCGAGCCCACGGCCGCGGATGTCGAGGAGCGGCTCGACGCCGACATGCTCGCGGCCGTGTCGGGCGATCAGATCGTCGACATCATCGGGCAGCTGGGTGCCGGGAAACCGTGGACGCCGACCGCCTACGAGGGCACCGACACACAGGCCTCCGCGACGATCGTGAGCGAGAGCCAAGGGTCGCTCGACGTCCAGGCCTCCGTCGACGGCGACGGGCTGCTCTCCGGACTCCTCTTCACGCCGACACCGGCCGAACGCACGCCCGCGGCGGGCTGGGACGAGCTCGAGGAGAACGTCGGGGCCCTCGATGCGCCGACGAGCCTGCAGGTCACCGAGGTGTCCGGAGGCGAGGTCGGTGAGACCGTGTTCACCGCGGGCGACGACGGTCCGCAGCCGCTCGGCTCGATCTTCAAGCTCTACGTCCTCGGTGCCGTCGTGACGGCGGTCGAGGACGGTCGCCTCGCCTGGGACGATCCGCTCGAGATCACCGACGACCTCAAGAGCCTGCCGTCTGGTGAGCTGCAGGACGAGGAGAGCGGCACGACCGTCACGGTCCAGGAGGCGGCCGAGAAGATGATCGCGATCAGCGACAACACCGCGACGGACATGCTCATGAACGCCGTCGGTCGGGAGGCCGTGGAGGCCGCTCTCGCCGACATGGGGCATTCCGATCCCTCGCTCAACACCCCGTTCCCCTCCACTCGTGCCTTGTTCCAGATCGGCTGGGGCGACGACGCGCTGCGTGACCAGTGGAGGGACGGCGACACCGAGGAGCGTCGCGCGCTGCTCGATGGTCTGCCCGGCGGCCTCGTCGATGTGAAGGCGTCTGACCTGGTGGACGCGGTCTGGGTGGACGGGATCGACTGGTTCGCCACTCCGGACGACCTCGTCGCGGCGCACCTCGCCCTCCAGGAGCTCGCGACGACGACGGCCGGCGAGCCGGTGCGCGACATCCTCTCGGCGAACCCCGGGTTCTCGCCGTCGACGGTGGAGGGCTGGGACTACGTGGCCTTCAAGGGTGGGAGTTCCGTGGGTGTGCTGGCGGGCAGCTGGTACGTCGAGAAGGGAGATGAGGCCTTCGTGATCACTATCCAGTCATCGACGGAGGACCCGGCGGCGCTCGTCGACCAGTCGCTCTACTTCGGCCAGGCGGAGGACGCGTTGACGCTGCTCGCCGACTGATCGGGGCGCGCCGGAGGCCGCCTCGGCGGCGAGGGATTCGAGTTCGCGACGCGCCGCAACCGGATTGACTTATTCGAACATGTGTTCGAATGTTTAACCCATGGCGCAGGCGGTGATCTCTCTCGACTCCAGTATGGAGTCCACCCCTGACTCTGCCTTCGGCGGGGGCGAGGGCGTCGCCGTCGGCGGGGGAGGAGGCGCTGCCTTCGGCGGGGAGAGCGGTGCCGTCGCCGACGCGCGGGCGTCGCTCGACCGCATCCTCGAGCTCCAGGCGCGCATCCGGGGGATGCAGGAGACGACGCTCGACAGCCGGGCGCTCCCCACCGTGCCGGCGCTCACCCCGCTCCTGCCCGGGGGCGCGTTGCGGGCGGGCTCGAGCTACTCGGTGCATCGCTCGTCGTTCCTCGCGATGGCGATGCTCGCCGGACCGAGCGCTGCGGGGTCGTGGTGCGCCGTCGTCGGAGTACCGTCCTTCGGGGCCGAGGCAGCGGCGAAGCTCGGCATCGACCTCGAGCGTCTCGTCCTCGTGCCGGAGCCGGGGGAGCAGTGGCTCGGCGTCACCGCCGCGATGGCCGACGTCGTCACGGTCGTGCTCACCCGATCGCCCGGCCGGGTGAACCCCGGTGACCTCGCTCGGCTCTCGGCCCGCCTCCGTCAGCGCGGCGCCGCTCTCGTGGTGCTCGGCGACTGGCCGCAGAGCGAGGCGACGCTGCGCGTCTCGAGCGCGTCGTGGGAGGGCCTCGGACAGGGCCACGGGCACCTCGCCGCGCGACAGGTCACCGTCACCTCCGAGATCCGTGGGGCTGGCCGTCCGGTCAGCACCACGCTGTGGCTGCCCGACGCACGAGCGGCGGTGAGCGCGGTCGACCCCGTCGCGGAGTCCGGCCGTCCCGGCTCGCTTCACCACCTCGACGAGCACGAGCACGAGCGCGACCAGACCACGAGACCTCCCGTGCGTCACCTTCACCCCGTGGAGGTGGCCTGATGGCGCGCCGCGGATCTGCGGGGGTCGTCCCGGCCACAGCGCCACCGCGTGTCCTTTTGCTGTGGTGCCCCGACTGGCCGGTGATCGCCGCGGCCGTCGCCGCGGGGCTGCCGCCGTCCGCCCCTCTCGCTCTCGTCGTGAAGGGTCTGGTCTTCGCGTGTTCGGCCGCTGCCCGCCGTGAGGGCGTCGCGCGCGGCCTGCGGGTGCGCGAGGCGCAAGCGCGCTGCCCGGCCCTCACAGTGATGCCGTACGACGCCGATCTCGACCACCGCGCGTTCGAACCGGTGATCGCGGCCGTCGAGGCGATCGTGCCAGGGGCCCAGCTCATCCGCCCCGGCACCCTCGCGGTGAAGGCGCGCGGGCCGAGCCGCTATTACGGGGGCGAGGCCGAAGCCGCTACGGCCGTGCTGGCCGTGGTCGCGGACGCGCACCCGACGGCCGGAGAGGAGCCAGCGCCCCCCGGTGTCATCGCCCGGGTGGGCATCGCCGACACCCTCTTCGCCGCCGAGCAGCTCGCGAAGGCCCGGATGCGGGGGCCGGAGGACGCGATCCGCGTGGTCCAGCCCGGCGGTGCTCGCGCGTTCCTCGCGCCTCTGCCGCTGTCCATCTTCGACCGCCCGGAGCTCACCACGGTGCTCCGCCGGCTCGGTGTCGTGACGCTCGAGCACTTCGCGGCCCTCGACGCCGTCGACGTGCGCGACCGGTTCGGGGAGGAGGGCGAGCGGCTGCACCTCCTCGCGAGAGGCCTCGATCCGCGCGACGTGGATGCCCGCACGCCGCCACCCGATCTCGGAGGCGAGGTCGTCTTCGAGACCGCGCTCGACCGCGTCGACCAGATCGCCTTCGCCTTCCGGCAGATGGCCGACGACATCGTCGGCCGGCTGCGTTCAGCGTCGCTCGTCGCCACGGCCATCCGCGTCGAGATCGGCATCGAGGACGTCGGTGTCCGGGAGCGGTCGTGGCTGCACCCGCGCTGGTTCACAGCGTCCGACATCGTCGATCGCGTCCGCTGGCAGATCCAGGGCAACGGTCGTACGGAGGGGCTCGAGGCGGCCGTCGAGCGCATCCGGGTGGAGCCCGAGAGCGTCGACGCGATGTCGCGTCACGAGCAGGGCCTCTGGGGCAGCGGCACCGACGAACGGGTGCACCACGGCTTGTCGCGCGTGCAGAGCATGGTGGGGCACGAGGGGGTCCTCACCGCGCGGGTCACGGGTGGTCGGATGCCGGGGCAGCGGCAGGTACTCGTGCCGTGGGGAGACCGACCACCGGGAGGGGACAAGGCCGTCGAGGAGTCGGCTACCCTGCCATGGCCTGGAGCGATCCCCGGTCCCGCGCCGAGCATCGTCTTCCCGGAACCGCGCCCCGTCCAGGTCATGGGTCCTGACGGACGTTCCGTCGACGTCGACGACCGCGGCGCGTTCACGACTCCTCCCGCCCGCTTCGGCGTGGGGGAGCGGCCAGAGCGCACCTCTCCCGTGAGTGCGTGGGCCGGACCGTGGCCCGTCTCTGAACGCTGGTGGGACTCGGCAGCCCGCAGCCTGCAGAGGGTGCAGCTCGTCGACGAGACGGGAAGAGCCTGGTTGCTCGTCCTCGCCGCCCACCGCTGGTGGGCCGAGGCGGTGTACGACTGATGGGCTACAGCAACCCTCCGATCCCGTGGTCGGAGTTCGAGAAGCAGCTCTCCGACCGCAGACGGCCGGGTGCCCCTCCCGTCGGCGCGGACGGCGGCGACGCCCCGGCGTGGTCGCGGAAGCGCTCGCCGTACGTGCCGGACGAGCCTCGCCCCCTCGAGAGGGTCGGCCCGCGCATCCCCTACGCCGAGCTCCACGCACACTCCACGTTCAGTTTCCTCGACGGCGCATCGCCGCCGGAGAGGCTCGTCGAGGAGGCGGCGCGTCAGGGTCTCGACGCGATCGCCCTCACCGACCACGACGGCCTCTACGGTGTGGTGCGCCTCGCGGAGGCGGCCGACGCGCACAACGCGGCCCGCTCACACCTCGACGGTCCGGCGGAGGGGGCGGATGCGCCCGAGCTCGGCACCGTCTTCGGGGCGGAGCTCTCCCTCGGGCTGAGCGGCCCGCAGAACGGCATGCCCGATCCCGAGGGGCGTCACCTCCTCGTGCTCGCGCGTGGGCAGGAGGGGTATCACCGCCTCGCTGCGGCCATCACATCGGCGCAGCTCTCGGCCGGCGCGGAGAAGGGGCGGCCCCTCTACGACCTCGACGACCTAGCGTCGGCAGCCGACGGCACGTGGCAGATCCTCACGGGATGCCGGAAGGGCGCCGTCCGCCACGCCCTCGATCGTGAGGGACCCGACGCGGCCGACCGCGAGGTGCGGCTGCTGCTCGATCGTTTCGGTCGCGAGAACGTGGCGGTCGAACTCATCGATCACGGGAACCCGGGCGATAGCGCGGCGAACGACGCCCTCGCCCTCGTCGCCGCGCGGTTGGACCTCCCCGTGGTCGCGACAGGGAACGTGCACTACGCGACCCCGCAGGACTTCCCGGTGGCCACGGCTCTCGCCGCCGTCAGGGCACGCCGCAGCCTCGACGAGCTGGACGGGTGGCTGCCGGCGGCCCCGACGGCCCATCTGCGGAGCGGCGCGGAGATGGCCGCCCGGTTCGCGCGCTACCCCGGTGCCGTGGAGCGCACCGTCGACTACGCGGAGGAACTCGGCTTCCGGTTGAGGAGCCTCAAGCCCGGCCTCCCGAAGCAGGACGTGCCCGAGGGGCACACCCCCATGAGCTGGTTGCGCGAGCTCACGTGGCGCGGGGCCGAGCGGCTCTACCCGGGTATGGACGAGGCGAAGCGCGTCCGCATCGAGCGCGAGCTGCAGGTGATCGAGGAGAAGGACTTCCCCGGGTACTTCCTCATCGTCCACGACATCGTGCAGTTCGCCCGGAAGCGCGGCATCCTCTGCCAGGGCCGGGGCTCCGCGGCGAACTCGGCGGTCTGCTACCTCATCGACATCACGGCGGTCGACTCGATCCGCTACGGGCTGCCCTTCGAGCGCTTCCTCTCGAGCATGCGCGACGAGGAGCCCGACATCGACGTGGACTTCGACTCCGACCGGCGGGAGGAGGTCATCCAGTACGTCTACGAGAAGTACGGTCGCTTCAACGCCGCCCAGGTCGCGAACGTCATCACCTACCGACCGAAGGGCGCCGTGCGCGACATGGCGAAGGCGCTCGGGCACAGCCCCGGCCAGCAGGACGCGTGGTCCCGGCAGGTGGAGCGGTGGGGCGCTCTCACCTCCACGGAGGATCACGACATCCCCGACGCCGTGATCGACCTCGCCCAGGAGGTGCTCGGGTTTCCTCGACACCTCGGCATCCACTCGGGCGGAATGGTCCTCACCGATCGCCCCGTCGGCGAGGTGTGCCCCATCGAGAACGCCCGCATGGAGAAGCGCACGGTGCTGCAGTGGGACAAGGACGACTGCGCATGGATGGGGCTCGTGAAGTTCGACCTCCTCGGCCTCGGGATGCTCGCAGCCCTCCAGTACTCCTTCGACCTCGCCGACGAGCATTGCGGGGAGCGCTGGGATCTGCAGACGATGCCGAAGGAGGAGAAGGGCGTCTACGACCAGTTGTGCCACGCCGACTCCATCGGGGTGTTCCAGGTGGAGAGCCGGGCGCAGATGGGCACGCTCCCGAGGCTGCGCCCCCGACGCTTCTACGACCTCGTGATCGAGGTGGCGCTCGTGCGCCCCGGCCCGATCCAGGGTGGGGCCGTGCACCCGTACATCCGGCGCCGCACGGGGGAGGAGGACGTCTCCTACCTGCATCCGTCGCTCGAACCGGTGCTCGAGCGCACCCTCGGGGTCCCGCTCTTCCAGGAGCAGCTCATGCAGATGGCGATGACCGTCGGCGGCTGCACGGGGGAGGACGCCGACCTGCTGCGCCGGGCCATGGGGTCGAAACGCGGGCAGGAGAAGATCGAGACGCTGCGGGAGAAGCTCTACGCGGGCATGGCGGGCAACGGCATCGTCGGAGAGGACGCCGACACGATCTACGCGAAGATCCAGGCGTTCGCGAACTTCGGCTTCGCGGAGAGCCATTCGATCAGCTTCGCGCTGCTCGTGTACGCGAGCGCATGGATGCGGCTGCACTACCCTGCGGCCTTCCTCGCCGCCCTGCTGCGCGCGCAGCCGATGGGCTTCTACTCGCCGCAGAGCCTCGTGGCCGATGCGCGCGCCCACGGCGTGACGGTGCTCCGTCCGGACATCCTCCTCTCGGGTGTGGAGGCCGGCCTCGAGACGATGGGATCGGAGACGGGGGGCACGGGTCCCGACTCGTGCGTGTGCGGCGAGCAGCCTCCGGTCGGCCTCTTCGATCGGGACGCCCCCTTCGATACGCGCGATCATCGTCGTGACGGGAACCACGCCGTCCGGCTCGGGCTCGCCGAGGTGGGCTCGATCGGCACACGCAAGGCGGAGCAGATCGTCGCCGAACGCGACCGCGGCGGCGCCTATGCCGACATGTCGGATCTCGCGCGCCGGGTGGGGCTGACGACGCCGCAGCTGGAGGCGCTCGCAGCGGCCGGTGCGTTCGAGGGTCTGGGGGAGTCCCGGCGCTCGTCGATGTGGGGCGCGGCGCACGCGGCGGCCGAACGTCCGGATCAGCTCGCAGGCACCCAGATCACGGTGCAACCCCCGCTCTTCGGTTTGATGTCGGACGCCGAGCGGCTCATCGCCGACCTGTGGTCGACGGGCATCTCGCCGGACGACCACCCGATGCGACACCTGCGTCCTCCCCTCGACGACCGCGGTGTCCTCGCCGTCGAAGCGCTCCGTACGGCGGAGTCGGGCAGGCGGATCGAGGTGGCCGGCGTCGTGACGCATCGGCAGCGTCCCGCGACCGCGAGTGGGATCACCTTCATGAACCTCGAGGACGAGACGGGGCTCGTCAACATCGTGTGCAGTGTCGGCGTGTGGGGGCGCTATCGTCGGGTCGCTCGCGAGGCTCCGGCGATGATCGTCCGGGGCGTGCTCGAGCGGTCGCCCGACGGCGTCATCAACGTCGTGGCCGACCGCATGGAGTGGCTCACCATGTCCGCCAAAACCACCTCCCGCAACTTCCAATAACCCACAGGGCTACTCCCGAGCGAGGGCGCCAGATGTATGTGGCGCCCTCGACGCGGATCTGTCGCCCTCGACCGCCATCCATGATCGGCCCGACCAGGGAGATCAGGTCAGCGCATCGGCCTTCCGCAGCAGCACGGCTCGCTCGCGCTCATTCCTCGTGAGCCGTGCAGCCATCTGCAGCTCTTCCCGAGCCTCGGCAGCGCGCCCGAGTCGGTCGAGAAGCTCGCCGCGCACGCTCGGCAGCAGGTGGTACCCCGACAGGCGACCGGACGCCACGAGCTCGTCGACGATGCGGAGCGCCGTCGCCGGACCCTCGGACATCGACACGGCCACCGCGCGGTTCAGATCGATGACCGGGGACGGCGCGAGCCTCCCGAGCGCCTCGTACAGGAGGACGATCCGCTCCCAGTCCGTGTCGGCGGCACGGGCGGCGGTGGCGTGGCATTCGGCGATCCCGGCCTGCAACCCGTAGTAGCCGCGTCCACGACCGAGGGCGTCCTGTCGTGCGAGAGCCGCTGTGCCGCGCGCGATGAGTGTGCGGTCCCATCGCGTCCGATCCTGATCGGGGAGGAGGACGGGCTCGCCGTCCTCCGTGGTCCGGGCTCCGAACCTCGACGCTTGGAACTCGAAGAGCGCGACGAGACCGTGCACCTCCGGCTCTCGAGGGACGAGGCGGGAGAGGGACCGAGCGAGCCGCAGGGCTTCGAGGGACAGCTCCGGCCGCATCCACTCGTCGCCGGCGCTCGCCGCGTATCCCTCGTTGAAGATCAGGTACAGCACCCCGAACACCGAGGCGAGCCGATCGGGCAGCTCCTCGCGCGCGGGGACCTCGAACGGCACGTGCGCGGCGCTCAGCGTCTTCTTCGCACGGACGATGCGCTGCTGCACCGTCGCCGTGGGCACGAGGAACGCGCGGGCGATCTCCTCGGTGCTGAGACCGCCGACCACGCGAAGGGTGAGGGCCACCTGGGCATCCCGTGCGAGCACGGGGTGGCACGAGATGAAGACGAGGCGCAACACGTCGTCGTCGATCGTGTCGGGGTCCCAGGGCGGGGCGTTCGGGTCGGTGCGCGTGTCGAGGTCGTGGGCCATGGCCGCGTACCGTTCGTCCAGTCGTTCACGTCTCCTCCATCCGTCGATCGCCTTCCTCTTCGCGACGGCAGTCAGCCATGCGCCGGGAGACGCGGGGACTCCGTCGCGAGGCCACTGGCGCAACGCATCGACCACGGCTTCCTGAGCGAGATCCTCCGCGAGGCCGACGTCACCGACGTACCGGGCCAGGGTGGCGACGATGCGCGCGGACTCGATCCGCCACACCGCCGCCACCCTCCGTCGTACCGCCTCGGCGGACGCGGCTACCGGGTCGTCCATCCGCTGGACCTACTCGTCGGCCTTCGCACGCTCGGCGTCGGCGATCCACTCGGCTTCCTTCTGGATCCACTCGTTGTCCTGCGGGAAGTCGGAGAGCTCGGTGACTCGGCGCACCTCGAGCTTCGATCCGGGACTGAGCGGGCAGCGGCTCGCCCATTCGATCGCTTCCTCGCGGCTCGACACCTGCAGGATCCAGAACCCGTTGAACAGCTCTTTCGTCTCCCCGTACGGGCCGTCCGTCACCGTCGGCGGCTGCGAGGAGAAGTCGACGACGACACCCTCCGAGGCATCCGTCAGCCCTTCGCCCGCGGCCATGACACCGGCGTTGATGAGTGACTCGTTGTAGCGTCCCATCTGTTCGATGACCTGCTCGAACGGGATCTCGTTGTACGCCTCGACGGCCTCGTCGTTCGACCGCATGATGAGCATGTACTTCATGATGTTCTCCTTCGTCGGTTCGGACCCGATGTGATGTCCTCACCTCTGCGTCGAACGTACTGGAGGAGGATCGACACGTCAGCGGAACTTTCTCGCAACAGTTCCTGCGGGCGTCCCAAAGACGTGTCGGCGACCGCCTGACGCCCGGAACGCATGAGTCGGACTGGCGCCTTCAGGGGCGGACGCGAACCGACCGTCCGCCGAACGTGACGAGGTCTCCGTCGACCAACTGGCGTCCTCGTCGGAACTCCCGCTCGCCGTTGACGCGGACCTCGCCGTCGGCGATGACGGCCTTCGCGTCGCCTCCCGAGTCGAGCAGGCCCGAGAACTTCAGGAACTGTCCGAGGCGGATGACGTCGCTACCGATGGAGACGTCGTCGACCGGGCCGGGGTTCCTCATCCCGCTGTTCCGGCCGCAGGCGCCACGATCGATGCGTACACGATCACGAGACGAGGGCGTCGAGCGCGTCCTCGACCTCGGTCGAGCCCGACAGCGCCGTGAAGGTGACGCCGGCGAGGTCGTCTCGCTCGAGCAGAGCCGCGATGACGATCGCCACGTCCCCGCGGGAGATGTCCCCGCGCGTGTCCTCCGGCGTGAGCGTCACCGTTCCGGTCGGCTCGTCGTCGGTGAGGGAGCCCGGCCGGATGATCGTCCAGTCGAGGGGGAGCTCGCGCACGCCCTCCTCCGCCGCCTTCTTGGCCTCGAGGTAGACGCGGAACACCTCATCCGTGCCCTCGGGCGGAGGTGAGGAGACGCCGATGGACGAGATGAGGACGTAACGACGGACGCCCGCGGCGACGGCGGCCCGTCCGAGGAGCACGGCGGCGTCGCGGTCGACGGTGAGCTTGCGGTCGGCCGTGCTTCCCGGGCCGGCCCCCGCGGCGAACACGACGGCGTCGACGCCGTCGAGCTCGGTCGCGAGGGTGTCGACGTCCGTGGACTCGAGGTCGAGGACGATGCTCAGAGCGCCGTGCGCGGCGAGATCAGCCCGTTGGTCCGGGTTGCGGACGATGCCGCGGACGTCGTGACCGGCGCTGGACAGGGTGCGCGAGAGGAGCAGAGCGATCTTGCCGTGCCCTCCCGCGATTGCGATGGTAGCCATGGCGCGATCCTACGTCGCACACATCGACGACCGCCGGGGGTCGCGATGCCTCCCGTGGTGTGGGAGGACCCGATCCAGCGGGGTCCCCGTCGGCGTCAGCGACCGCCGGCGTCAGCGCCCTGCGGCATATCCCTGCAGACCGCGGGGGTTGGCCGCCGCGGAGAGCTCGCCCGTGGCCGGGTCTCGCCGAACACTCGAGAGGCGGCCGAGCGACCAGTCCCCGGCCCGGGAGACCACGTGACCGCGGGACCGGAGTTCCGCGATCGTCCCCTCTCCCACACGGTCTTCCACCACGAGGCCGCCGGGTTCCCAGATGCGGGGCCAGAACGAACTCACGTGCGAGGTCGTGTGGAACGCCGGGGCATCGATCGCCTGCTGCGGCGTGTAGCCGAACACGATCGTTCGCAGGAGGTACAGGAGCTGCCACTGGTCCTGCTGGTCACCGCCCGGTGTGCCGAGCGCCTCGACGGTGACGCCGTCGCGCACGAGTATGGTCGGCGACAGCGTCGAGCGCGGGCGGCGCCCGGGAGTGAGCGCAGAGGGTGATGCCGGGTCGAGCCAGGTCATCTGCAGCCGGGTACCGAGGCAGAACCCCAGCTCGGGGATCGTCGGCGACGACTGGAGCCACCCGCCCGACGGCGTCGCGGAGACGAGGGAGCCCCACCGATCGACGACGTCGACGTGGCAGGTGTCTCCGCGCGTGTACCCGGAGGCGTCCTCGTCCGGGGTGATGGCGTCGTCGGCACGTGCGGATCCCACGGTGGGCTCTCCGGTGGCCGCCGATCGTCCTCCCGCTGGCGGGGTGGCGGACGAGGGGGCCGTCCACGCGGTCCGTCCGGGGAGTGATCCGGCCCGGAGCTCATGCGACGCCACCGGTTCGATGAGCGCGCGCCGCGCCGCCGCGTACTCGGCCGACAGGAGCTCGTCGAGGGGCACGTCGGACGCGTCTTCTGGGTCGCCGTACCAGGCGTCCCGGTCGGCGAGGGCGAGCTTGAGGGCCTCCGCGATGGTGTGGATGCCCTCGGCGGTATCGGGGTCGATCCGGTCGTCGGAGAACCCGTCGAGGATCGCGAGGGCCTGAAGGAGCACGGGCCCTTGCGCCCACGGCCCGGTCTTCGCGATGTCGACGCCACGGAAACGGAACACCGTGGCGTCCTCGTACGACGCGTCGAAGTCGGCGAGGTCCGCGAGGGCGAGGACGCCTCGGTGGTCGGTTCCGCTGGAGTGACGGTGGGGCGTGGCGACGAAGCGTTCGATCGCCTCGGCGACGAAGCCGTGTGACCATTCGTGTCGAGCGGCCTGGATGCGGCCCTCCCGCGTCGACTCGGCGGCGCCCGCGGCGATGAGCCGTTCGAGCACGTCGGCCCACGCCGGGTAGGTGATGATGTCGCCGGCGCGAGGTGCGCGGCCCTCGGGCATCCACAGCGCCGCGGATCCCGCCCAATGCTCCGAGAAGTGCCCGGCCATGCGGTCGATCGTGCGGGCGGCCGTCGCTCCGATCGCGTGGCCCGTCCGTGCGTAATGTACGGCGTAGGAGAGCACGTCGGCCAGCTCCAGCGTGCCGTGGTCCTCGAGCAGGCGGAACCACGCCATCACGGAGCCGGGTACGGCCGCGGCCAGGGCTCCGGCTCCCGGCACCTCACTGAGGCCCTCGGAGAGGTAATGATCGATCGTGGCCGCGGCCGGCGCGGGGCCCTGCCCGACGACCACGTGCGGCGCGGATTCCGTCGGCAGGGACACGATGGCGTTCATGTCGCCGCCCGGCCCGTTGAGGTGTGGCTCCACGAGGTGGAGGACGAATCCTGCGGCGACGGCGGCGTCGATCGCGTTGCCCCCGCGCTCCAGCGTGGACTGGCCGGCGGCGGTGGCGAGCCAGTGCGTCGATGCCACCATCCCGAAGTTGCCGCGAAGGGTGGGACGGGTCGTGAAGGCGTCGGCGCCTGGTGCGGTCATGTGGTGGTGGCTACTTCCGTGCGGAGGGTGATCGAGGGGAGGGGCTGGGGCGGTGCGGCGGGATCAGCCGACGTCGCTCGACATGCAGGACACGATGCCGAAGGCTCCGTCGGCGGTGTCCTCGGCCACGATCTCCCCGTCCACGGTGATGCTGCAGGAGATCTCGCCGGTGTCTTCTGCGCCATTCGTCGCGGTCACGTTGAACGCCGTGTAGTCATACTCCCCGCCCACGGTCGCGTCGAGCTCCTGAGTCCACGGCAGCGACTGAGCTGTGAGTGTCTCGATGTCCGTGCCCGAGTCGCCCGCCGTGACGGAGAGGTAGACGATCGTCACATCGGTGCCGTCGCCCGACACCTCGTACACGACGTCGACATCGCGTGCATCGGGGTCGATCGTCGCCCCGTCAGACGGTGCGCTGGAGACGTCGGGCGCATTGTCGGAGATGCCCGTGGCGACGGAGCCCACGAAGCCGACCGTGTAGACGATGGCGAGCACGATCGACAGGACCAGGCCGATGATCGATGTGATGACACCGGCGATCGCGAGCCCACGTTTGCGGTTCTTGAGGACGAGCCCCACGATGCCGAGCGCCAGGCCCACGAGGGCGAGAATCCAGCTCACGTAATTGATGATCGGGACGAACGCCAGGATGAGGGAGACGCCGCCGATGATGAGGCCGACGAGCCCGAACGTATTGCTGCGCGGAGGTTCGCCGTTCCCGCCGGACGCCGCACCGTAGGGCGGCTGCCCGCTACCGTACGTCGGCGGAGTTCCGCCGGGCTGGTACCCCTGCGGGCCGCCGTACTGCTGCCCGCCGTACTGCTGGCCGCCGTATTGCTGCGCCCCCGGCGGCTGCTGGCCGTATGGCGACGCCGCCGGAGGCGGGGTGGACGCACCGGTCGGCCCACCAGGGGATACGAAACCGCCGTTCTCAGGAGTCTGCGGGTTCTGGTCGGAGGGGTCGTTCGGCGAGGACATGACTCGAGTCTTCCAGATGCCCCCGACAGTCGCATGTGCGCGCCGCACCGGAGGGATCACACCGGGGATCCACGACGTCCGAGGACGTCAGGGGCGGTTCAGGCGCCGCGAGCACGCATGAGGCTCGCGAGCAGTTCCGGCCCACGCCGTTCGAGCAGCGCGCCGCCGCGCCGGATGCCGACGATCATGAGGACGAGACCGAGGGAGACGCCCACCGCGAGTGCGACGACACCGAGGACGATACTGCCGGTGACGATCGCGGCGATCCCGAGCGCCAGCTCGGGGATGGCCAGGGCGAAGACGATCAGCCACGCGGCGTACATGCCGAGCTGGGCACTGAACGTGGACCCGGGTGGGGTCTTGAACGGACTCTCGCCGGCGGCCGGCACCGGCATGAGGAATCGCGCAGACGCGACGCTCGACACCCCGAATCCGGTGAGGAGGAGACCGAGACCGATACCGAGGATCGCCGGGATCTGTTCGGCACGACCGAGCACCACGAGCGGCGCGATCGTGCTGAGCAGCACGAGGGGCACGGAGATGATGGCGAGAGTGATGACACGACCCGCGCGGTCCGCTGCGCCGCTCACCCCCGTCGAGAGGTGGGAGGCGAACGCCGTGCCGTCGTAGGCCACTTCCGCGCACAGGGTGATCGCCAGGGTCGCGGCGATGATCGGGCCGAGGGCGGCGAGGAACCAGTCGGAGCCGGTGATCGCCACGAACACGGCGATCACGACGAGGACGGGGATCATGATGAGTGACCCGCCGTAGCGCGGGTCGCGCAGCCAGTACACGGAGGTGCGGGCGGCGACGGCGCCTGTCGGTGTCGCGGGGTACCAGGAGAACGGGCCGAGTCCCTTCCGTCCGCCGGAACCGGCCGCCGACCGCGGCGGCGTCGCGAGCAGGGTCGTGAGACTGCGGCGCCACGCGATCACGAGGACCACGAGTGTCGCCACCGCGATCGCCGCCTTGGCGAGGGCGTCGAGCGGGCGACCGAGCGCGACGTCTCCCGGGATGGACCAGGCGGCGCCGAGGGGCGTCCAGGAGACGATGCGAGCGATCGCCGGCAGGTCGGCCGACGCGTTCGCGAGGGCTGGTCCTCCGAGACCGATGATCGGACCGAGCAGGAGGATGGGGATGAACACGACGACGCTCATGATCTCGCGATAGCGGCGACCGGCGGCGAGGGACGCTCCGACCGACTCGAACGCCCGGGAAGCGACGACGCACGTGAGCACGGCGAGGAGGGCGGCGAAGGGGGCGACGGCGACGGCTGCGGGCTCGCCGATCCACCCGAGGGTCGTCGACAGTCCGGCGATGACCGTCACGATCCCCGGAACACCGAGCAGCCCGACGACGAGGAGTCCGACGAGGAGACGTCGCGGCGGGATGGGGAAGACGCGCAGTTTCGCGACGCTGAGGGAGTTGTCGTATCCGCGCAGGAGGATGGGGGCGACGACCCATCCGAGGACGGCGACACCCCCGGCGAGGACGGAGACGACCCACACGAGCTCCGGCTCGGTGAACGACAGGGCGATCATGCCGACCACGATGCCGACGAGGATGAGGAGCCCGTAGGCGACGCCGATAACCGCCGAGACGAGGGACCAGGTGCTCCGTTTGAACCCGTTGAGGAGGAGGCGATAACGCAGGCTCAGGAGGTGTGCAACCATGACGGTCCCTCCCCGGTGTGGCGGCCGCCCACGAGCTCGACGAATCGGTCCTCGAGGGTCGAGCCGGCGCGGACCTCGTCGGTCGTGCCGGCGGCGAGCAGGCGTCCGGATCCGATGATGGCGACGTGGTCGCACATGCGCTGAACGAGGTCCATCGAATGGCTCGACACGATCACGGTGCCGCCGCCGCGCACGTAACCGGCCAGCAGATCGCGGATGTTCGCGGCGGATACGGGGTCGACGGATTCGAAGGGCTCGTCGAGGACGAGGAGCCGTGGAGCGTGAACGAGAGCGGAGGCGAGCGCGATCTTCTTCGTCATGCCGGCCGAGTAGTCGACCACGAGGGTTCCGCCGGCCTCTCGGAGGTCCAGGAGGTCGAGGAGGTCGGCCGTCCGCTGCGCGACCGTCTCCCTGTCCATGCCGTGGAGGAGGCCGTGGTACGTGACGAGCTGCTCGCCGGTGAGGCGATCGAAGAGGGCGACGCCGTCGCTCAGGACACCGACGAGCGATTTCGCTTTGACGTTCTCGCGCCACACGTCCGTACCGAGGATCTCGATCGTGCCGGCATCCGGACGGAGCAGCCCCGTCGCCATGGACAGGGTCGTCGTCTTCCCTGCACCGTTCGGCCCGACGAGGCCGTAGAAGGACCCGGACGGGACGGTGAGGTCGAGGTGTTCGACGGCGATCTTCTCGCCGAACGACTTCCGCAGCCCGGCGATGCGCAACGCGGGTGCTGAGGTCGTCTGGGCAGGGACGGGGACGACGGAATCGGCTTCGGCTTCGGTCATGCCCTCAAGGCTAGGGAGCGAACCGTCCTCGCGCCTCCTCCGAGAGACGGACTCCCCACGGGGGAGGCGAGCCCGCTCCGCGGACTCGCCTCCCGCCCAGCCGTGTGCTCAGGCCGAGGGAACCGGGGTGGCCTCTCGCTCCGGTGTCGCGACGGCGCCGTGTGACAGCGACAGTCCCTGCGACCGCCGACGGAAGACGATCGCCGACATGACAGCGCCGAGGGCGAAGAAGCCGGCGCCCCACCAGTAGGCGGTCTGGTATCCGGCGATGGCGGCGTTGATGCCGATCGTCTCGGTCACGACCGGGTGGTCGACGAGATAGTCGGCCGTCGCCGTCGCGGCGAGGGTGTTGAGCAGCGCCGTGCCGATCGATCCGCCCACCTGCTGGCTCGTGTTCACCATCGCCGAGGCGACCCCGGCGAACTGGCGATCGACACCGAGGGTGGCCGTCTGCATGGATGCCGGCATGATCGTGCCCATCGCCGCGCCGAGCACCATGAGGGCAGGGAGGACGTTCGCGGCGTACGAACTCGATGCGTCGAGGAACGTCAGGAGGATCATGCCGGTCGCACCGAGCGTCATGCCGATGGGCACCATGACCTTCGGCCCGAAGCGGGGAACGAAGATGTTCGTCCCGAGCTGGGCGGCGAGTACGAGCATTCCGATCATCGGAAGGAACGACAGCCCCGTCTGGATGGGCGAGTAGCCGAGCGTGATCTGCAGGTAGTAGGTCACGAAGAGGAAGATGCCGAACATGCCGGCTCCCGCGATCAGCACCGAGCTGTATGCGGCACCGCGGTTGCGGTCGAGCACGATCGAGAGGGGGAGGAGCGGGTGCGCCGCTCGACGCTGCCACGCGACGAACGCGACGAGGAGCACGGCGGCTCCCGCGAGCATGCCCCACGTGGCCGGGGAGTCCCAGCCGTCGGTCTCGGCGTTCGAGAACCCGTAGACGAGTCCGAAGAGCGCTCCCGAGACGAGGATCGTGCCGGGGACGTCGAGCTTCGGTCGCGGGCCCGTGCGCGTGATGTTGGGGACGAAGAGGAAGGCGCCGACGAGGGCGACGGCCGCGATGAAGACGTTGATGTAGAGATTCCAGCGCCAGTCGAGGGCTTCCGTGAGGAAGCCTCCGAGGAGCAGCCCCACGGCGCCGCCGGCGCCGGCGATCGCTCCGAAGACGCCGAACGCCCTCGCACGTTCCTTCGGGATGACGAAGGTGGTGGTGAGCACGGCGAGGGCCGTGGGGGCGAGCAGGGCGCCGAACACGCCCTGCAGGGCGCGGGCGGCGACGAGGAGTTCGAAGGAGGTGGCCGCGCCGCCGAGGGCCGAGGCGATGGCGAAGCCGACCAGCCCGATCACGAAGGTGCGCTTGCGGCCGATGAGGTCGGAGAGGCGCCCGCCGAGCAGGAGGAGGCTCGCGAACGCGAGGGAGTAGGCCGTGATGATCCACTGGCGTTCCCCGTCCGAGAAGCCGAGGTCCTGCTGGGCGGAGGGGAGGGCGATGTTCACGACGGTGGCATCGAGCACGACCATGAGCTGGGCGAGCCCGACCACGACGAGCGTGATCCAGCGACGGCGACCCGTCGATGATGAGGTTTCAGACATGCGGATCACTATATACGGTACTATCGAGTTCCGGATATAACTCGTTCTGGAATTAATCCACCGGTAACCTGGAGAACGACGAAAGGAGGCCGCTGCGATGACGCAGACAGACCTCGACGAGACGAAGCCGAAGCTCGGCCGGAAGCGCGACCACACGAGAGATTCCGAGATCCTCGATTCGACGCTCGAGGTGCTGGCGGAGACCGGCTACGACGGGATGACCATCGACATGGTCGCCGCTCGGGCGAAGGCCGGAAAGGCCACGCTGTACCGGCGCTGGTCGTCGAAGGCCGAGCTGGTGCTCGATGCGGTCGCGTGCCTCAAGGCGAGCGAGGTCGACCTCGACGCCCTTCCCGACACCGGCACGCTGCGTGGCGACCTCATCGCCATGATCAAGGCCCCGACGATCCGCGACGCCGACCGCAAGCTCAAGGTCATGGCGGGGATCGTCTCGATGATCGCGCGCAGTCCCGAGATGGCCGCCGCGGCCCATGCCGCCCTCGTGGAGCCGCGCGCTTCCGCGAACCGGGTCATCTTCCGCCGCGCCATCGAGCGCGGCGAGATCGATGCGGACTGCGACGTCGAGCGGCTGTGCATGATCGGCCCGGCGATGGCGGCCTACCGTGTGCTCATGCTCGGCCGCCCCGTCGACCGGGAGTTCCTCATCGGAAACATCGACGGCGTCATCCTTCCGGCGGCCGGCCTGCCGCGAGCATCGTCCTGACGCTCCGCCCGTCCGCGGCGCCGAGTCGTGAGGCGTGCGGCTGACGGCCCGGCGGACGGTCAGCTCGCGAGGCGCTCCGGCTCCGCCACCGTTGCGGGCACGGTGACCGTCGCGGCCGTGTCCGGCTTCGCGATCGCGGACACGCGGGCTTTGCGCTGGGGTGCGTAGACCACGAGCGAGTGGAACGTGAAGCGCACGACGAACGCGATAGCGAGGGTGACCGTCGTGGCGACCGTGCCGTGCATGATGCCGGCCGAGACCGCTGCCGTGGCGATCGGGATGCGGATCGCCGACTCGATGTTGTTGAAGGCGAACGACTTCCAGAGTCGCTTCCACATGGAACCGGACTCCTGGCGGAGGTCCGAGAAGACGAAGCGCTCGAGCAGGGCGAAGTTGCCGAGGATCGTGACTTCGGCCGCGATGACGGATGCGACGAGATAGGACATTCCGAACGAGGACAGGAGCGCGACGATCGCGATGTTCGCGACCGCGCCGAGCCCGCCGACGAGCGCGAAGCCGGACATCCGGCCGAAGCGCAGCATGGCGAGCTGCATGAGGAACCGGAAGCCCTGGACGAGGCTCGCCTTCGACTCGCCGCCGAAGCGCTGCGCGAAGTCGAACGGCACCTCCGCGACACGGAAGGGGCGGCGGGCCAGCAGTTCGAGAAGGATCTTGAAGCCGCGGGGCTGCAGCTCGTCTGGCACGACCGAGGGTCGGTGCACGAGGAAGAATCCGGTCATCGGGTCGGTGCAGTCCTGCAGGCGGATGGGGAACATCGCCTTCGTCACGAGGGTCGATGCGCGGGAGACGAGGGTGCGGATCCCGTTCGCGAGGCCATGTGCCGTGCCGTCGCCGACGTAGCGGGAGGCCACGACGACGTCCACGCCGCCCCGGCGTGCGCGGGCCACGAGGGAGGGGATGACCTCCGGCGGGTGCTGCAGGTCGCCGTCCATCACGAGGCACCAGTCGGACTGGGCGATGGCCATGCCCTCGAGCACCGCACCGCTGAGTCCGCCCTGCGGGTCGTCGCGGTGCAGGAGGCGGACGGGCATCGAGGCGGCAGCCGCCACCTCCTCGATAACGCGAGGCGTGTCGTCGTTCGAGTCGTCGACGAACACGATCTCAGCGTCGGTTCCCGCCACGGCGAGCTGGATGCGGCGGACGAGCTCCGCGACGTTGGGTGCTTCGTTGAACGTGGGGATGATGATGGTGAGATCCATGGGGGTCTCCCTGAGGCAGGGCAACGGCGATCATCGTTGCGACGGTGACGCCGGACCGGGCGCACGGGATGTTTCCTGAACAACCCTCAGGTTATCGGGACGTGAGGAAGCCTCGCAATCGCAACCCACCGAAATATGAGCGGGGCTCACCCCCCAATTCGTGGGGGTAGGTGAGCGGTGAACGGTGGGCCCCGTGGGGCTCGAACCCACGACCTACGGATTAAAAGTCCGCTGCTCTACCGACTGAGCTAGAGGCCCGCGGTCACCCAATCTACCGTCACCGCCGCTCTCACGAGAACGACGCGGCGGGAGCGTACCGGGCTCCGACGGGCGATGTAGCGTTGAACGGTGCGCATCCCAGGCGCACGCGACGGAGGGAGAGACATGGCGGAGGAGTTCCACAAGCCGACGAAGTTCCCGAGCTCCGTCTTCGAGGCCTTCCAGGGTGGTGCCGACCCCGCCGAGACGAGTCGGGTGGCGCACGAGACATCGCAAGCGCTCCTCGCGCGGGTGCGCGCCGACCCGGATGCCGACGTCGTCGAGCGGCTCATCGCCTACACCGACGAGAACGGGATCGACGCCATCGCCGAGCTGTGGGCGCGGGCGCCCGCTCGCAGCCTGCCGGGTGCCCTCTGGCGCATCTACCTGCTGAGGCTCCTCATTCGTCAGGATCCCGTGTCGGCGAGCTACTACTTCCAACGCGGAGTGACCCTGTCCACGACGATCGACCCGGTCGTCGCCGGGGCGGAGGCCCCCACGGGGCCGGACGAGATCATGGTGCTCGCCGACGAGATCCTCCGCGGCATCTTCGAAGGCGACTTCGCAATCGCCCTCGACCGTGCCGCCGCATACTGCCGCGTCGCAGGAATCGGCTGCGCCTCGGTCGCCGACGACCTCGACGTCACCGAGCCTTCTCGATCGAGCGAACTCACGACCCGGGCCCTGCGGTACTCGACGCTCGCCGCGGAGCTCACGTCGTGCGGTCGGCTGTGGCGTACCGGCTCGCTCGACTGACCGCGAGCGCCAGGCCCACACCCGGCGTCACTAGCGCGATCGCCCGTTTCCGGTCAAACGTGTTCGCTCAGCGCAGACCGCGCACGAACCCCGCCGGAGGTTGGCTACACTTGAACACGGCCGGGCCGCAGTAACCCCGGGCTCCAAATTTAGCCGCTCCGAGCGGCCTCGCGCCGAGAGGCGTTCTGCGGCCCGGCCTTTTTGGTTCCCTTTTCGAGGTGGTGCCGCGTCGAGTGGGTGTGCGGCCTCGCGCCGAGAGGCGTTCTGCGGCCCGGCCTTTTTGGTTCCCTTTTCGAGGTGGTGCCGCGTCGAGTGGGTGTGCGGCCTCGCGCCGAGAGGCGTTCTGCGGCCCGGCCTTTTTGGTTCCCTTTTCGAGGTGGTGCCGCGTCGAGTGGGTGTGCGGCCTCGCGCCGAGAGGCGTTCTGCGGCCCGGCCTTTTCTGTTCCCTCGGTGCCCTACGTTCTCGGGCCGCTCTCGGTTGCGCCTGCACGTGCCCGCCCCGTTTTGGGGGGAGGTGAATCCGGTGGACACCCCCGCTTGTGGCATCCACGTCTCGGTAGACTCCTTCAGACGTGAGGGATCCTCGAACGCGAGTGCATCCTCCTCATGAGGGGTGGGATCGATTCAGCCCCTCCGGGTGGCCGACGTCCCGTCATCACGGTCACGCGTCAACACAACACCGCACCTCACCGGATGATCGTGCCGCCTCGACCGGCACGACGTCGACGTTTCGAAGGAGGCCGACGTGGCCGTCACCGCATCCCGCACGCAGCCCGTCGCGCCGGGGGACCCGTCGCCATCGGCCCGCCGGCGGGTCCTGCTGCCGGCCATCCTCGGCGTCATCGCCGTCGTGCTGTCGTCGATCCGTTCGGCCGACGTCTCGTCGTGGACAGATGAGGCGATCACCGTCTCGGCCGCGACCCGCTCCTGGTCCGAACTCTGGGAGATGCTCCAGAACATCGACGCCGTCCACGGCGTCTACTACGCGTTCATGCATGTGTGGATCGGGCTGTTCGGCGCGTCCGAGTTCGCGATCCGCTTCCCGAGCGCACTCGCCGTGGGCGGAGCGGTGGTCGGTACGTACGTCCTGGGTCGCCGTTTCGGCGGCGAACGCCTCGCGGTGGTGGGAGCCGTCGTCACGATGCTCCTGCCTCGTCTCCTCTGGGCGGGCATCGAGGGGCGTCCATTCGCGTTCACGGCTGTCGCGGCCGTCTGGGCGACGGTCGCCCTGGCCCGTGCGCTCGACACCCGCAACTCGGCAGCGCGCTGGGCGCTCTACGCGATCCTCGCGGCGGTGGGTGTGCTGCTCAACGTCTACCTCGCTCTCCTCGTGGTGGGCCACCTGATCACGGTGGTCATCCTCCACCGCACCGACCGCCGGGTCGTTGGCTCATTCGTCGGCTCGGCGATCGTCGCGGCCGTCCTCAGCGCGCCCGTGATCCTCCTCTCGTTCGGACAGCGCGGTCAGGTGGGTTCCGAGGGCGACCGCAGCGCCGTCGGTGTCATCCGGCGTGTGCTTCTCAACCAGTGGTTCCTCGGAGAGACTCCGGACGACGGGGCGCTCCCCGGCTGGTTCGACTCGGTATGGCGCGCATCGGGCATCGTGCTCGCCGTCGTCGGCATCGCGCTCATGGCGTGGCTCGTCCTGCGCTCGCGCTCCGCGCGGCCGTCGCCCGTCCGCGAGCTCCTCGCCTACGCCCTTCCCTGGATGCTCGTGTCGACGCTCGTCGTCGCGGCGTACACGATCGCGTCGTCCCCGATGTACTCGCCCCGCTACTTCACCTTCACCGTGCCAGCCGTCGGGCTCCTCATCGCAGCGGGCCTCCTGGCCGTTCCGAGACGCGTCATCCGGTGGTCTATCGCCGTCATCGGGATCCTCGCCGTCACGGCGGTCTATGCGTCGCAGCGCGCGGACTATTCCAAGAGCGGCAGCGACTGGTCGACCGTCGCCGAGGTGGTCGAAGCCGCTGAGCCCGGCGACGCCGTCTACTTCATGCCTCGCTACGAGCCGGTCGACGGAACCGCCAAGTGGACGGCTCGTCGAATCGAGTACGTCTATCCCGAACCCTTCCAGGGGCTCGACGACATCACTCTGCGTGAGACCGGAGCGGAGACGGGCACGCTCGACGGCGAGTCAGACGACCTCGACGATGTCCTCGACCGTCTCGACGACGAGCAGGTCGTGTGGGTCATCTACGGTGACGTCTACCCTGCTGACATGGTGGCGGACGACCTGGCCCTCATCGAGTCCCTCGGCTTCACGGCATCGTCCGAGTGGTCCGGTCCTCGGAACGTCGTCGTCCGTTACGAGCGCTGACGACCGTCGACTCGTGGAAGAACCCCCTGGGCGCATACCCAGGGGGTTCTTCCACGTTTCGGACGGTCGTGCGGATCAGCCGATGAAGTCCATACCGTCGATCCGTGCGTCGAACTGCTCGAGGTGCGTGTCGGTCTGGGGGACGTGGACCTTCGCCGTGATCGTGCCCGTCTCGGTGTCGATCTCGATGAGTTTGACGGGGTTCGCCGTGCTGTGGAAGCCGCCGAGGAATGAGGCGATGGTGTTGCCGTTCTTCCCGACATCGGTCCGCTGCTGCGAGTCCCCGACGTGGCCGGAGAAGACCATCTTCACGTTGGGGTAGACGGACACCAGCTCGTCGAACAGCGACTGCGGCGAGGTGACGCCGTATCCCGAGGACTGGGCGATGGAGCCGTCGTAGTCGAGATAGAAGTGGGTGTTGATGATGACGTTGTGCTCCGGGTGGGTCGCGACCACGTCCTTCGCCCACTCGACGACATCCTGCCGCGGCCACAGCTCGAGCGTGAGGATGAGGAAGTCCGCGCCCCCCGCCGAGAACGTCTGGAAGTTGTTGTCCACGCGTGCCTGCTCGAAGACTCCCTCGATACCGGTGTAGCGCGTCGCGGGGAAAGTGGAGTTGAACAGCTCCGTCTTGCGGAGGGTCACGGAGGCGTCAGCGCCTCGGCAGCCACCACCACCGACGCAGACGGCGCTCGAGTCGTGGTTTCCGATGGCGATGGCGGCCGGGATGCCCCCGTCGTCGAGTACCTTCATGGCGTCGGACGCCACGCGGTACTGCTCGGGAGCCGTCTCGCCCCAGTTGGTGACGTCGCCCGTGTGGATCGCGTACCGGATGTCGAGCTCGTCCTTGTTCTCGACGAGCCACTCGTTGCGCTGCGCGAATCGGGTGGAGGTGAAGACCTCTTGCTGCGTGTCCGGGATGATCGCGAGGGAGAACGTGGAGTCGGTGTCGCCGGGTTCGGAGCCCGGGCGCTCTGGTTCGGGCGCGGGAGCCGGTTGAGGAGTCGGCTGAGGTGCGGGTGCCGGCGCCGGGGCGGTGGTCTCGGCTCGCGACGCCCAGAACTTCGGGCCCTGGTCGGCCCATCCGTCGGCGACGAGATCGGAGATGCGGCCGGCATCCGCTTCCATGCGGAAGACGCCCTTCTTGTACATCCGATGGACGGCGACTCCGCAGTCGATCGCGGTGGGGGAGGCCCAGAACTCGATGGCCTGCGCCTGGTACCCGTACTTCGACTGCGCCTTCTGCCACTCACTGGATCCCTCCACGCGGGGGATCCAGACGAAGCGCTCGTCCTGGTACATGCGGTAGACGGGAACGAGCCCGTCCTTCTCCTTGGGCGAGGCGTCGAAGACGTCCCCACGACGTTCGGTGAAGCCCCACACCTCGTCGGCCTTCTGGATCTCGGTGCTACTGAAGGTGATAAGCGACTGCCGGCTCGTCGGGTTCACCGACTGTCGCACGGGCTGGTGCATGGAACTGCAGGTGGCCGTACTCGCCGACGCCGGCGTCGAGACGACGACGGTGCCAGCAGCGACGAGGGCTGCGGCGGCGACGATGGTCAGCGTTCTTCGGAGGGATCTCATGAGACGGGTGTTGCCCTTCGACATTCGGAGGCGCGAGGAGGGGGGTGTCGCCGGAGCGGTGCGGGACCGGGCCCGGCGGCGCCATGCAGGGACGACGCCGTGCACACTCTAGCCAGAATGTCCCCCGAATGGGTGACATTCTGGGGGACCCTGTGGGAACCGTCCGTGAACGCCGCAAGGGTGGTCGCGGCAGGAGCCGCGACCACCCTCGTGTGGTTGCTGTGTTGCGGTGATTACTCGGTCGGCGGCATGAGGATGCCGTCGATGAGGTACACGGTCGCGTTGGCCGTGGTCACGCCACCGCAGATGACGTTGGCGTCGTTGACCATGAGCTCGTCGCCGGAGCCGGTGACCTCGAGGTTCGCGCCGTTGACCGTAGCGTGCTCGCCGACGACAGCGTCAGGAGCGAGCTGGCCCTCGACCACGTGGTAGGTGAGGATCGACGTGAGCAGGTCGGCGTCCGTCTGGAGCGCCTCGAGCGTTGCGGCGTCGACAGCGGCGAACGCGTCGTCAACCGGTGCGAAGACCGTGAACTCGCCACCGTTGAGGGTGTCGACGAGGTTCACGTCGGGGTTGAGCTCACCGGAGACGGCGGCCGTGAGCTGCGTGAGCAGCGGGTTGTTGGAGGCAGCAGTCGCCACCGGGTCAGCAGCCATGCCGGCGACCGATCCGTCGCCGTCCGGAACGGCAGCGGCGTAGTCGGCGCAGCCGGGTCCGACGAGGTTCGCCGCGGGGTCCATCTCCTCGGCGCTGGGGGACGTCGACTCCTCGGACATCGAGGGCTCGCTGCTGGCGTCGTCCGACGAGGTGCCCGTCGAACAGGCCGCCAGGCCGAATGCCGCAACGGCACTGATGGACAGGACGGCCATGAGATTGCGCTTCTTCACTCGCATGAGAAAACTCCTTGTGATTGGGACCGGCGGTGCGCCGGCTGAGTAGCCGCTGGACCGCGACTCTCGAAAAGGCATTCGGAACATGTGCCGGAGAGGATTGGACGATCGGGGCGACTTTTTTCAGAGTGTGGAATCCGCTCCTCTTAATGAGCGATCACGGATTCGCTGCAAATCTCCCTCGACTCGTGATCCCGTGACCGATCTTCCGCTGAGCACCAACCCGTTCGGGGGGCGGCGCCGAACGGCTTCGTGAGCGACCCTCGACCGTCCGACCGGCTGAACCACCGTGTAGATCGGGCCGGAACGGGTGAGGACATCGCGGACCGGAGAGGACCGAATCGATGCAGACGCTGGACATCGCCCCTTCACGTTCGCGTAACGGGCCTGCCCGAACGGGCGAGTGGATGCCGGACTTCTCGGATTTGTTTGGCATGCTTGACGCTGTGGCAAGCGAAGAGACGAGCACCGAGGCGCGAGCCCAGCAGATTCCCGCCGTCGACTCCGCCGCAGCCGAGCTCCAGCAGCTCGTGGCGCGGATCGCGTCGGGGGACCAACTCGCCTTCGGCGACTTCTACGATCGACTCGCCCCACGCGTCTTCGCCATCGTCCGTCGCGTCCTGGTCGACCCTTCCCAGTCGGAGGAGGTCACACAGGAGATCTTCGTCGAACTCTGGCAATCCGCCCCCCGATACGCTCCGAATAAGGGGGGAGTGACCACCTGGGTCATGACGATCGCACACCGCCGGGCAGTAGACCGGGTGCGGGCGTCGCAAGCGAGCCGGGACCGCGATCTCCGAGTGGGCATCAGAGACCACTCGATCGACTATGACAGCGTCGCCGAGACCGCGGAGCTCCGTTTGGAGAACCAGCGCGTCAAACGAGCGCTCGAGAAGCTCACAGACCTCCAGAAGCAAGCGGTCACGCTCGCCTACTACGGCGGATACAGCCACAGCGAGGTCTCAGAAATGCTCGGCGTGCCACTCGGCACGGTGAAGACACGAATACGTGACGGCATGATCCGTCTGAGAGATGAAATGGGGGTGGCATCATGACCCGGAACGACGACCCGACGTCCGACGCGAGCGTGTATGCCGCTGGGGGTCTCGACGCCGACGAATCCGCGGCGTTCGAAGCATTCCTGGAATCGTCGGTCGAGGCGCGAGACGAACTCGAATCGTTCGAGGGCGTGTCAGCCTCGCTCGGACTCGCGATCGAACCGGAAGACCCTCCTGCGGACCTGAAGGCGAGCCTGATGGCCCGCATCGCGGCGACACCGCAGCTCGCACCCGAGTCCCGCTCGCGTCACGCGGCGGGCGATGACGCGAGCAGGATCACCCCGGTCCCGGCTCCGGTCGGTCCCGTCGCCGTCCCGGCGCTCGCATCCGACGAGCCTTCCACCCCGGCTGCCGCTCCTCGACGTGCCCAGCCCACTCCCGGTCAGATCCGGAAGGCGCAGGAGCGCGCGAATCGTCGTTGGTACTCCAAGCCGTTGTCCTACGCCGTCGCCGCGGCCGCCGTCGGCGTCGTCATCGTGGGCTCGAGCCTGTTCGTCGGCGTGGTGGAGAACGGCAACCAGCTGCCGCAGGCCGTCGCCCTGGCCGAGGTCAACTCGGCATCCGACGTGCAGCGCACGACGGTGGAGCTCGATGACGAGGGCGGCACGGCCACGCTCGTCTGGTCCGGTGAACTCGGAAAGTCCGTGCTCGTCGTGAACGGCCTGCCCCAGCTGCCGTCCGACAAGACCTACGAGCTCTGGTACATCAACGAGGGGGGTCCGGTGTCCGCCGGCATCTTCCACACCGGAGCCGACGGCACGGGCTGGGGCATCCTCGCCGGTCAGATGACCGACGACGACGTCGTGGCTGTCACGATCGAGAAGGCCGGCGGTTCGGGTGGCACTCCCACGACCGACCCCGTCCTCGTGGTCGAACCGGCCTGACACCGGTCCGCCCCGCACACACGAAGGCGCCGCACCCCGAGGGGTGCGGCGCCTTTCTCGTTGCGCAGTTCGCGGATCAGCCGAAGCGGCCCGAGACGTAGTCCTCCGTCGCCTGCACGGAGGGCTGCGTGAAGATCGTGTTCGTGTCGTCGTACTCGATGAGCTTGCCGGGCTTGCCCGTGCCCGCGATGTTGAAGAACGCGGTGCGGTCGCTCACGCGGCTCGCCTGCTGCATGTTGTGGGTCACGATCACGATCGTGTACTCCTTCTTCAGCTCCTCGATGAGGTCCTCGATCGCGAGCGTCGAGATCGGGTCGAGGGCGGAGCAGGGCTCGTCCATAAGGAGGATGTCGGGGGAGACGGCGATCGCACGCGCGATGCAGAGACGCTGCTGCTGGCCACCGGAGAGGCCGGAGCCCGGTCGGTCGAGCCGGTCCTTGACCTCGTTCCAGAGGTTGGCCCCCTGCAGGGACTTCTCCACGAGGCCGTCCGCCTCGGACTTCGACATGCGACGGTTGTTGAGCGAGACGCCCGCGAGGACGTTCTCCCTGATCGACATCGTCGGGAACGGGTTGGGGCGCTGGAAGACCATGCCCACCTGGCGACGAACGAGCACGGGGTCGACGCCGGCGCCGTAGAGGTCGTCTCCGTCCACGAGGACCTGGCCCTCTACGCGCGCGCCGGGGATGACCTCGTGCATGCGGTTGAGCGTGCGGAGGAACGTGGACTTGCCGCAGCCGGACGGCCCGATGAACGCCGTGACGCTGCGGGGTTCGATCGTAAGGCTCACACCTTCGACGGCGAGGAACTTGGAGTAGTAGACGTTGAGGTCGTTGACTTCGATGCGCTTGGACACGTGTGTGGTCTTCCGATTCGGGTTAGCGGCTGAGCTTCGGCGAGAACGCGCGGGCGATGAAACGTGCCAGCAGGTTGAGCGCCATGACGATGAGGATGAGGGTGAGTGCTCCGGTCCAGGCCCGGTCGAGGTAGGCCTGCGCCTCGGTTCCCTGGCTGACGTACGAGCTGTAGACGAACACGGGGAGGCTCTGCATGCGACCGTCGAAGAGGTCGTAGTTCATGTTGTTCGTGTAGCCGGCGGCGACGAGCAGCGGAGCGGTCTCGCCGATCACGCGGGAGATGGAGAGCATGATGCCCGTGGTGAGGCCCGCGATAGACGTGGGAAGCACCACCTTGAGGACGACGAGCCACTTCGGGACACCGAGCGCGAAGGCGGCCTCGCGCAGTTCGTTCGGGACGAGCCGCAGCATCTCCTCGCTCGACCTCACGACCACGGGGATCATGAGCACGGCGAGGGCGATGGCGCCCGCGATCCCGAGGCGGATGCCCGGTCCGAAGATGATCACGAAGAGCGTGTAGGCGAACAGGCCGGCGACGATGGACGGGATGCCCGTCATGACGTCGACGAAGAACGTGATGGCCTGGGCGAGGCGGCCGCGACCGTACTCCACGAGGTAGATCGAGGTGAGAAGGCCGATCGGGATCGAGATGATCGCCGCGGCACCCGTCATCAGGAGTGTTCCCGTGATGGCGTGGAGAGCACCGCCACCCTCGCCGACGACGTTCCGCATCGAGTTGGTGAAGAACGTGAGGTCGAAGCGCGCGGTTCCGTTGAGGAGGACCGTCGACAGGAGCGAGATGAGGGGGAGCAGGGCGACGACGAACGCCAGAGTGACGAGGGTCGTCACCAGTCGGTCCGTAGCCCGTCGCGGTCCCTCGATCATGCGGGCGACGCCGTAGAGGACGATTCCGTAGAGCACGACAGAGAGGAACACGGCTCCGGCGACATTGAAGCCGCCCTCGGGGTCGGCGCTCGCGAAGAGTGCGAAGATCGCGCAGACGATGACGAACGACGCCGCGAGGATGGCCCAGGGGACGAAGCGGGGGAGTTTGCCCGTCGCGTACGAGTTGGGCATGGCCTGCGGTGCTGCGCCGGACTTCGGCGGTGCGGTGAGCTGGGACATCAGTTCGCTCCTGAGAAGTCTTTGCGCCGGTTCACGATGACGCGGGCGATCGTGTTCACGAGCAGGGTGATCGCGAAGAGGATGAGACCCGAGGCGATGAGGACGTTGACGTTCACGCCGTACGCCTCGGGGAAGCTCAGCGCGATGTTGGCGGCGATCGTGCTCGGGTTGCTCGAACTGATCAGATTGAGTGTCACGCCACCGGAGGCGGAGAGCACCATGGCCACGGCCATCGTCTCGCCGAGGGCACGACCCAGGCCGAGCATCGACGCGGAGACGATTCCGGCCCGTCCGAACGGGAGGACGGCCATGCGGATCATCTCCCACCGCGTCGCACCGAGGGCCAGAGCGGCCTCCTCGTGGAGGACGGGGGTCTGCAGGAAGACCTCACGGCAGATGGCCGTGATGATGGGGAGGATCATGACCGCGAGGACGACCGACGCGGTGAGGATCGTGCGGCCGGTGCCCGAAGCGGGCCCGGCGAAGAGGGGGATCCAGCTGAAGTTCTGCTCGAGCCAGGTGTAGAACGGCTGCACGGCGGGGGCGAGGACGTTGCCGCCCCAGAGGCCGAAGACCACGGACGGCACGGCGGCGAGCAGGTCGATGACGTATCCGAGACCCTGCGCGAGACGGCGCGGTGCGTAGTGGCTGATGAAGAGGGCGATGCCGATCGCGACGGGGACCGCGAGGATCAGCGCGATGAGGGCAGCCCAGAGCGTTCCGAAGACGAGGGGCCAGATGTACTCGACGAGGTTCTCGCCACGCAGGATCGAGATGTCGTCAGGCGACGTGGTGACCGCCGGGATGCTCTGGATGACGAGGAAGGCGGCGACGGCCGCGAGCACGGCGAGGATCAGGGAGCCGGCGACGAGTGTGCTCGTGGAGAAGATGCGGTCGCCAGGCCGCTGTTTCGCGGGTATCAGCGCGGTGGGGGCTGGAGCGGTCATGACGGGCTCTCTCGGTCGGGTCGGAGTCTCGCGTGGGGCGAGGGTGCGTCCGCCGCTTCTCGCGAAGCGGCGGACGCACCCTCGGGGGTGTTACTTGATCAGCTCGATGGCCGCGGAGGCCTTGTCGAACAGGTCGGCGGAGATCGGAGCGGAGCCGGCGGCGTCTGCGGCCGTCTGCTGTCCCTCGTCACTCACGATGTAGCTGAAGTAGGCCTTGACGAGCTCGGCGCTCGCAGCGTCCTGGTACTCCTCGCAACCGATCAGGTAGCTCACGAGGACGACGGGGTAGACGCCGGCCTCTTCGGTGGTGCGGTCGATCTCGAGGGCGAGGTCGCCCTCGCCACGGCCTTCGACGACCGGCGATGCGTCGACGATGGCAGCAGCGGCCTCGGCGGAGTACGGGACGTACTCGTCGCCGACCTTGACGGCGACGGTACCGAGGTCACCGGCGCGCGATGCGTCGGCGTATCCGATGGTGCCGGTGCCGCCGGAGACGGCGTCGATCATGCCGGAGGTCTGCGAGGCGGCCTCGCCACCGTCGAGCGGCCACACGCCGTCGGCCTCGTCGGTCCAGACGTCGGGTGCCGCAGCACCGAGGTACTCGGTGAAGTTCTCGGTCGTGCCCGAGTCGTCCTGACGGTGGACGGGCGTGATGGCCGTGTCGGGCAGGTCGGCGTCCGGGTTCTGCGACGCGATCGCGTCGTCGTTCCAGGTCGTGATGCTGCCGTTGAAGATGCCGGCGATCGTCGGGGCGTCGAGGTTCAGCGAGTCGATGCCGTCGAGGTTGAAGATGACGGCGATCGGGGAGATGTACGCGGGGATCTCGACGATGCCCGTGTCGGCGACGCACGAGCCGAACTCGCCGGCGGCGACCTCTTCGTCGTTGAACGCACGGTCGGAACCGGCGAACGCGCTACCACCGGCGATGAACGTGTCGCGACCCGCGCCGGAACCGGCCGGGTCGTACTCGACGGTGACATCCGGGTTCGCGGTCTGGAAGGCCGTGGTCCAGGCCTCCTGAGCCGACTGCTGCGAGGACGCGCCGGCTCCGACGAGGGTACCGGTGAGGTCGCTCGCCGATTCGGAGCTGCCGCCGCCGGCGGTTCCGCCTTCGTTCGCTGCACAGCCCGAGAGGGCGAGTGCTGCGAGTGCTGTGACGGCCGCGGCGCGACCGAACGTGTTGAACTTCACGTGATGTCCATTTCTTCGGGAGGTTGCGGGCCGGTGCATGGCCCGCCCTCACGCTAGGTCCGAGGCCTTACGAGCCTCCATCACCTCGGTAAACAGCAGGTGAACGACTTCTGTCCGCTGGACGTGGTCCGCGGAGCGGCCGAGGACGAACGGAGAGGTCAGACGCGTGGCTGGTGGGTCTCGATCGAGATGATGCCGGAGGCCGGCGCGAGGGCCGACACGTGCACGACCGAGAAGGCCGCGGGCTCGAGGTGCGCGGCGCTCGAGAGGTACGATCCGGCCGGCGTGCCCGTGGCGAGGGCGATCTCCCGGAGGATGAGGGGGATGACCGGTCCGTGGCTGCACAGGACGGCTGGCTTGCGCGAGGCGACGCGTTTACCCACGACGGCTCTGACATCCGATTCGCCGAGCTCGTAGGCGTTCTGGCTGAGGTCGTCGGTGGAGCGCGACTTCCGTTCCAGGGCCGCCGCGAGGGGCGCCACCGTGGTGATGCAGCGCGTGGCGGTGCTCGTCACGATGCGTCGCGGTGCGAACGCCCGGAGCGCCGGGACGATCGCGTTCGCCTGCGAGACCCCGCGAGAGGTCAGAGGACGCGTCGCGTCCGATCCGTTCCAGTCGGAATGCGGGGTCGCCTTCGCGTGACGGAGCACGATGAGGGGGAACGTCGAGGTGACGCCTTCATCGACGAGCTTCTCGAAGTGTCGGAGAATCTCCACGTCCTGGTCGTAGCTCGCATAGCTGAGCGCGCGCTTGACCGTGACCCACTCGAGGGCGGCGATCTCCGCGTTGGGCACGAAGGTCGACGCGCGCACGGCCTCGTCCGAGACCTCGGCAGCCCAGTAGTGCACGATCTTCTCGCGCCCGGAGTGCACGCGGTACTGCGCAGCACCGAGCGGCACGCCGAGGGCGACGGAGAGACCCGTCTCCTCCTTGATCTCGCGGACGGCCGTCTCCGGGAGGGTCTCACCCGGGTCGACCTTGCCCTTGGGGATCGTCACGTCCCCGTACGCCGTGCGGTGCACGAGAAGGACCTTGAGTTTGCCGTCGACGATCCGCCAGCAGACGGCGCCGGCGGCGTAGATCGCGGAGTGGTCGTGGTGGGTCACCGGCGCGACCGCGATCGCCGACGTGTCGCGATACTGCGCATGACCTTCTCCTGGAGGTCGATCAGTCGCTGTCCCTCACCACCGGTCGCGTGCCGGACCCAGGTGCCGTCGGAATCGAGGTACCAGGACATCGTGCCCTCGTCCATCGCGAGATCGAAGAGCGACTGGATCTCGCTGAGGTGCTTCGGGTCGGTGAGCCGGACGAGGGCCTCGACGCGGCGATCGAGGTTGCGGTGCATCATGTCGGCGCTCCCGATGTACGTCTTCGGGTCGCCGTCGCCGGCGAAGCTGAAGATGCGGGAGTGCTCGAGGTAACGTCCGAGCACCGAACGCACGCGGATGGTCTCGCTCATCCCGGGCACGCCCGGCTTGAGGGCACAGATCCCTCGCACCCAGATGTCGATCGGGACGCCTGCCTGGCTGGCGCGGTAGAGCCCGTCGATGATCGCCTCGTCGACGATGGAGTTGACCTTGATACGGATACCGGACGGCCGGCCCGCCTCGGCGTTGCGGCGCTCGGCGTCGATAGCCTTGAGCAGCCCCTTCCGCAAGTGCAGGGGGGCGACGAGGAGTCGCTTGAACTTCTTCTCGATCGCGTAGCCGGACAGCTCGTTGAAGAGGCGTGTCAGGTCCTTGCCCACCTGGTCGTCGGCGGTGAAGAGGCCGAAGTCCTCGTAGATCCGGCTCGTCTTCGGGTTGTAGTTGCCCGTTCCGATGTGCGAATAGTGGCGGAGGGTGTTGCCCTCCTGACGGATCACGAGAGCGAGCTTGCAGTGGGTCTTGAGACCCACGAGGCCGTAGACGACGTGCACTCCGGCCTTCTCGAGCTTGCGCGCCCACGTGATGTTGTTCTGCTCGTCGAAGCGCGCCTTGATCTCGACGAGGGCGAGGACCTGTTTGCCGGCCTCGGCAGCGTCGATGAGCGCCTCGATGATCGGGGAGTCGCCCGACGTCCGGTAGAGCGTCTGCTTGATGGCGAGGACGTTCGGGTCGGCCGCGGCCTGCTCGAGGAACGCCTGCACGCTCGTGGCGAAGGACTCGTACGGGTGGTGCACGAGGACGTCGCCTGCGGAGATCGCGGCGAAGAGGTCGGCCTTGCCGTTGGGCTCGCTCGGCTGCAGCTGCAACGCCGTCGCCGGGACGTGCTTCGGGTAGCGCAGGTCTGGCCGGTCGAGGCTCCCGAGGCTGAAGAGCCCTCCGAGGTCGAGAGGAGCGGGAAGCCGGTAGACCTCGCGGTCCGTGATGTCGAGTTCGCGCACGAGAAGGCCGAGCGTGACGTCATCCATGTCGTCGGTGATCTCGAGACGGATCGGCGGGCCGAACCGCCGGCGCAGCAGCTCGCGTTCGAGGGCCTGGATGAGGTTCTCGGCCTCGTCCTCCTCGATCTCCACGTCCTCGTTGCGGGTCACGCGGAACACGTGATGCTCGATGACCTCCATGCCGGGGAAGAGATAGTCGAGGTGGTTGGCGATGAGGTCCTCGAGGGTGATGTACCGTACCCGCTCCGGCTCGGTCGCCGTGTCGACCGCGACGAAACGCGGGAGCATCTGGGGCACCTTGAGGCGCGCGAACTCCTCGCGTCCCGTCTTCGTGTTCCGGACACGGATCGAGAGGTTGAGGGAGAGACCCGAGATGTACGGGAACGGGTGCGCCGGGTCGACGGCGAGCGGCATGAGCACGGGGAAGATCTGGGAGGAGAAGTAGTCGCCGAGGTTGCTCTTCACCTGGTCGTCGAGACTGTCCCATGTGACGACGGTCACGCCGGCCTCGTCGAGCGCAGGGGCGACGAGGTCGTGCCACACGGCTGCGTGGCGGGACTGGAGCTCGTGGGCCGCCACGAGGATGTCGGCGAGGGCCTCGCTCGGGGAGCGTCCGTTGTTCGTCGGGACGGCGATCCCCGTCGCGATGCGCCGCTTGAGTCCGGCCACGCGCACCATGAAGAACTCGTCGAGGTTCGAGGCGAAGATGGCGAGGAAGTTCGAGCGCTCGAGCGTGGGGAGCGACTCGTCCTCCGCGAGCTCGAGCACGCGCTTGTTGAAGGCGAGCCAGCTCAGTTCACGATCGAGGTAGCGATGGTCCGGGAGCGCCGGGTCGTCCTCCTCGAAGACGGGATCGAAGTCGTCGTCGTCTCGATCGAGTCCGGCGTCTGTCGCGAAAGTCTCGGGAACCATTCCCACATCTTGTCACCAGCGCCGGACCGGTATCGACAGTGGCGGTGAACTTCCCGTTAACGCGGAGTCGAGCCGGGGGTGCGACGGCGGTATTGCACGTCGGTCGTGTGGTCGCCGAAGCCGAGAGATCGGTACAGCCCCGTGGCGCGCTCGTTGTCGGCCTCGACGTAGAGGGCGGCCGTCTCGACCCCCGTCTGGGCGAGACGCTCGAGCCCGGCGTTCATGAGCGTTCTTCCCAGCCCGGCGCCCGTGCTGTCCGGGTGCACGCCGATCGCGTAGACCTCGCCGATGCCGTCCTCCACCTTCAACCAGATGGAGCCGACGAGGCGCCCGGTGGCGTCGCGAGCGAGGAGGAAGTCGTCGGCGGAGAACCAGCCTTCCGCCTCCCGCGCGAGCACGTCATCGACCGTGATCTTGCCCTGCTCCGGGTGGTCGGCGAACGCGAGGGCGTTGAGGGCCACCCACTCGGCCTCGTCACGGCCGGGGACGAAGGGGGAGATGGCGACGCCCTGCCCGGTCGGGGCGGACGCGGGCGTGCGCGAGGCGAGCGGCATCCGCAGCTGCAGGAGGGTGCGCACCCGGTCGAAGCCGTGACGCGCGGCGAGCGACGCGGCGGCGGGATGGTCACCGTGCGCCCAGGCGGAGAGCGCGGGAGGCGCACTGCCGACGAGCCCGCCGAGCGCGGCGTCACCGTAGCCGTAGGAGCGCCATTCGGGGTCGATCGTGAACTCGAGCTCGCCCTGGCCGAGGATCGCGGCGCCGATCATCGTCTCCGAGTCGTCGTCGTCGCTCGGGACCACGGCAGTGATGAGCGTTCGGGAACCGGCGCGCGCGTCGAGCTTCGCCTGGTCGTTGAACGGCGGCTGGCCGTCGACGGCGAGAGCACGGCGGACGAGCGTCGCGACGCTCTCATTGACGTCGGGCTCGTTCAGATCACGAACTCGGAGCCGGAGTCGGCGCATTGTCGTCCTCGTAGACGTTGAATCGGTAGCCGACGTTGCGGACGGTACCGATGAGCTGCTCGAGATCGCCGAGCTTCGCGCGCAGGCGCCGCACGTGCACGTCCACCGTGCGGGTGCCGCCGAAGTAGTCGTATCCCCAGACCTCGCTCAAGAGCTGCTCGCGCGTGAAGACGCGAGAGGGGTGTGTGGCGAGGAAGCGCAGGAGCTCGAATTCCTTGAACGTGAGGTCGAGTGGGCGGCCCTGGACCTTCGCCGAGTAGCTCGCCTCGTCGATGACGACGCCGGAGGTCTGGATCTTGCTCGCCGACTGCTCCTGGGCCTGGCGACCGATCGCGAGGCGGATCCGCGCGTCGACCTCGGCAGGGCCTGCGGTGTCGAGCACGACGTCGTCGACTCCCCAGTCGGCGCTGACGGCCGTGAGGCCGCCTTCCGTGAGGATGAGGAGAAGCGGAACCGCGATCCCGGTGGTCGTGAGGATCTTGCACAGGGACTTCGCCGCGGCGAGGTCGCGCCGCGCATCGACCATGATGAGGTCGCTACCCGGGGCGTTCACGAGTTGCGCCGGTTGCGCCGGAATCTGGCGCACGCGGTGGCTGAGCAGTCCGAGCGACGGGAGCACCTCCGCGCCAGCCGTCGATGTCAGGATGAGTAGCTGCGCCAAGCGTGTCCTCCGGGTCGTGACTGCGACAATACTACGCCAGTGGTCACGTCGCCCCACGCCGTCGGGCATCATTGAGGCATGAGCGAGCCCGTGACAGAGGTGCAGGAGCGGTCCTGGGTGGGTGTCGTCGCGGTCTGGATCGCGGCGGTCCTCGCTGCGGTCGCCATCGGAGTGTTCGTCGACGAGGGTGCCCAGTTCGCGTCGCTCGGCATCGCCCTCGCGGGCAGCGTGCTCCTGACGTTCGCCATCCAACTCGCCGGCGGCGTCACGGCCGGGTACCTCACGCGCGTCGCGATCAGCGTCGCCGGCGCCGTCGTGGTGCTCGTCCTCTGCTCCGTGGTGATCGGAATCGCCGCCCTCTTCGCCGGCTGACGGGTAGACTCGACCCATGCTCGCGCTCGAACTCTTCTATCTCGGACTCCTCGGACTCGCCAGCCTCGCGATCGCGTTCGTCTCGGGCGTCGTCGTCTGGAACCTCTACCGCGGTCAGCGCTGACGCGACCATCGTGATCGAGATCCCGGTCGACCTCCCGTCCGAGCTCGTCCCGCTGTCGTGGCTCATCGGCGTCTGGGAAGGGCGCGGCAACGTCGAGTACGCCATCGGCGACGAGACCGTGTCGCGCACCTTCGGTCAGCGCGTGTCCTTCAGCCACGACGGCCTGCCGTACCTCAACTACACGTCGTACACGTGGCTCGACGACGAGGATCGCACCCCTCTCGTCGCCGAGAGCGGCTACTGGCGGCTGCATCGGGCGCAGCTCGAGGGTGACCCGGGGCCCGCCATGCTCCCGCCGACGGCGCCGCGTCCGTTCACGACGGCGCAGTCGGTCGAGACCCTCCGCAACTCCGACGGCGGCTTCGACCTCGAGGTCGCGCTCGTGCACCCCGGGGGAGTGAGCGAGCTCTACCTCGGCCAGATCAAGGGCCCACGCGTCGACCTGGCCACCGACGCCGTCATGCGGACGGCGGGCTCCAAGCCGTATGCCGCCGCCACGCGCCTCTACGGGCTCGTCGAGGCCGATCTGCTCTGGGCATGGGACATCGCGGCCCTCGGCCAGGATCTGCGGACCCATGCGTCCGCCCGCCTGACGAAGGTCGACTGATGACCGGGACGGACGGCTCCGGCACGGTTCCGGCGTCGGCTTTCGCATCCCTTCCGGGCGCCGTCGTGCCCGAGTTGGACGCCGGCGTCCTGCCCCTCGTGCCGCTCCACTACGGCGATCCGTTCCGCGAGCAGCGCGAACTGGAGGCCGGGCGCGCGATCGTGGACGCATCGGATCTCGGCATCGTCGCCCTCGTCGGCGACGATCGGCTGCAGCTCCTCCACGCGCTGACGTCGCAGGATCTCGCCCACCTGGCCCCCGGCGAATCGGCGGAGACCCTCGTGCTCGATCCGCAGGGACGTGTCGAGTACGCGGTGCGCGTCGTCGACGACGGCGAGACCTCCTGGCTCATCGTCGACCCCGGTCTGGCCGCCCCGCTCGCTGTCTTCTTCGACCGCATGCGGTTTATGCTGCGCGTCGAGGTGTCCGACCGTTCGCTCGAGTTCGCCGTCGTCGCCTCCGCGGCCGAGGTCCCCGGTCTGCCCGTCGCCGCACCCACCGGGGTGCCGCTCACGTGGAGCGACCCGTGGTCGGCCGTCGTCGCCGGCGGGTGGCAGTACGCCGAGGGCGCGCACCCGGGTGTCGACCGCACGTGGCTCGAGTCGATCGTCCGACGGGACGCACTCCACGAGGTCGCCGCGCTCGTCCGTTCCGGTTCCATCGGTGTCGCCGGCTCTCTCGCGGCTGAGGCGCTGCGCATCGCCGCATGGCGACCGCGCCAGGCCCTCGACGCGGACGAGCGCACCATCCCGCACGAACTCGACTGGCTCCGCACCGCTGTGCATCTCGAGAAGGGCTGCTACCGCGGACAGGAGACCGTGGCGAAGGTCCACAACCTGGGTCGCCCGCCGCGCCGTGTCGTGATGCTGCACCTCGACGGCAGCGATGCCGTCCTGCCTCCGCACGGCGCAGAGATCACCGCGGAGAAGGACGGGGAGCCCCGGGAGGTCGGTCGCGTGACGTCTTCCGCCATCCACTACGACCTCGGTCCCATCGCCCTCGCGGTCGTGAAACGAGCCGTTCCGATCGACGTGGCTCTGTCCGTCAGGGTCGGTGACGACGCCGTCGCCGCGTCGCAGCAGGCGATCGTTCCTCCCGGCGCCGGCGCCACCGCCGACGTCCCGCGGCTCCCGCGGCTCGGCCGCGGCTGAGCGGGTGACGACGGGCGCGCGTCCCGACCGTGAGCGGGGTCCGCGGCGGCGGCTCCCCGGCACATCGGGCGTCTCGCTGCGGAGGGTGTCGACCTCCCTTCCCGCGATCCTCCAGATCACGGCGGCCGCCGTCATCGCCTACCTCTTCGCGCGCGAGGTGCTCGGTCACGACGTGCCGCTCCTCGCGGTGACGGTGTCGCTGTCGAGTCTGGGGTTCGTCCGGGACGCCCGCCCGGTCCGCGTGCTCGAGACGGCTGTCGGTATGACGCTCGGGATCGCCGTGGCCGAGGCCGTCGTCCTCACGTTCGGGCAGGGCATCGTTCAGCTCGCCGTGGTCCTGTCTGCCACCCTCGTGATCGCGCGTCTCCTGTCGCCTGCCGCCGCCTTCGCCATCGCGGCGGCGATCCAATCGGTGCTCGTGTCGCTTCTCCCGGCGCCCGACGGAGGCCCGTTCGTCCGGGTCGTCGACGGGGTCGTCGGCGGCGTCGTGGCGCTCGCCGCCACCGCACTCATCCCGCGTGACCCCCGTCGCGCGGCGATACGTGAGGCACGCGCCCTCTTCGCCGAGTTCGAGGCGGTCACAGCCTCTCTCGTCTCGTCGCTGCGATATGCCGACCATGAGGAGTCGGAGCGGGCGCTCGTCCGCGTGCGCGGCACCCAGCCTCTCCTCGATGCGTGGCGCGGCTCGCTCGACTCGGCGCGCGCCATCGTCAGTGTCTCGCCGATCGTCCGACGTCATCGCGCTGAGCTCGAGCGGCAGGCCGTGGTGCTCGACGGGATGGATCTCGCGACCCGCAACCTGCGCGTCATCGCGCGGCGTCTCGATTTCGTCGGGCGGGACGGGCAGAGCAGACCGGCCGTCGCCGATCTGCTCGCACGGGTCTCGGCGGCCGTGTCGCTCCTCTCGGCGAGCCTCGATGACATCGAGCAGCTACCGATCGCCCGGAGGGCACTCGAGGAGCTCGCCCGTCATCTCCGGCCGGAGGAGGTGCTGGGAGGCGACGCCCGCGTGTCGGAGCAGGCGCTCGTCATCGCGCTGAGGCCCCTCGTCGTCGACCTGCTCGTCGCTGCCGGCATGCCCGTCGGCGAGGCGCAGGCGCTCCTGCCCCCCACCTGACCGTGGAGGGAGCGGTCAGGGGGTGACGGCGCCGCCGACCGGTGCGACCTCCGACCAGGGCACGGTGACCTCGCCGAGCCTCCAGACCGACCGGTTGCCGAGCACCGTGCGCCCGGCTGCGCGGAGACCCTCGACGCTCGCGACGAATCGCTGGACCGGTCCGTAGCTCGCGAGTGGCGCGTGCAGGGTCCACTGGCGGTCGAGATCGCGGAGGAGGTCGTGGATGGCTTCCCCCGGGACGTTCCGATGGATGAGCGCCTTGGGGAGTCGCTCCGCCACGATCGACGGCCGTTCGAGTTCGGCCAACCGGAGTGAGAGCGAGAACGTCGGGGGAGCGTCCCGGGGGATCGTCACCCAGCTCGCGATGCGGCCCACCTCGTCGCACGTGCCCTCGACGAGCGCGCCCGTCGGCGAGAGCCGGGAAGCCATGCGGGCCCACGCGTCGCTCACGGCCGATTCGTCGTACTGGCGCAGGACGTTGAAGGCGCGGATGACATCCGCTGGTCGCCCGTCCGGGGTCGGCGTCTCGAACCCGCCGAGCCCGACCGACACCGAGAGGTCGGAGGGGAAGGACGAGCGCCCGGCGGCGACCTCCTCGAGCTGGCCGAGCGCCGTCCGCACCCGGGTGGGATCGATCTCGAGCCCGTGGACGTGCACGGGCGCCTTCGTCCGGCGGAGGCGGGCAGCCGTCTCGAGAGCGGTCACTGCGCTCGCCCCGAATCCGAGGTCGACGACGAGGGGTGCGTCCGGTCGGCGGAACGCTGTGGACCGGGCGATGAAGCGGTCGACGCGGCGGAGACGATTCGTGTTGGTCGTCCCGCGGGTGATCGCTCCGATCGGCATGGATCCATCATCCCAGCGACAGCGGCCCGTGCTGCCCTCCCGATAGGCTGGAGACATGTCTGAGCCTTACACCCTCGTGCTTCTGCGGCACGGAAACAGCGACTGGAACCAGAAGAACCTCTTCACCGGATGGGTCGACGTCCGCCTGAGCGACCAGGGCGTCGCCGAGGCCAAGCGGGCGGGCAAACTGCTCGTCGACGCGGGCATCGATGCCGACGTCCTGTACACCTCCGTCCTCACCCGTGCGATCCAGACGGCCAACCTCGCCCTCGAGGTCGCTGACCGCGCCTGGATCCCCGTCAAGCGGTCGTGGCGGCTCAACGAGCGTCACTACGGCGCGCTCCAGGGCAAGGACAAGGCGCAGACGCTCGCCGAGTACGGCCAGGAGCAGTTCATGACCTGGCGTCGTTCCTTCGACGTGCCGCCGCCCCCCATCGACCCGACGGACGAGTACTCGCAGGCCAACGACCCCCGCTACGCCGACATCGACGGCGAGATCCCCGCGACCGAGTGCCTCAAGGACGTCATCGAGCGCATGCTCCCGTACTGGGAGTCCGACATCACGGGAGACCTCGCCGCAGGCAAGACCGTGCTCGTCACGGCCCACGGCAACTCGCTCAGGGCGCTCGTGAAGCACCTCGACGGCATCTCGGACGACGAGATCTCCGAGCTCAACATCCCGACCGGCATCCCGCTCGTCTACAAGCTCGACGCCGACTTCCGCCCGCTCGGACCGGGGGAGTACCTCGACCCCGACGCCGCGGCCGCTGGTGCGGCCGCCGTGGCCGCCCAGGGCAAGAAGTAACGCGCCACCCCGTCATAGCGAAAGTGCGGGCTTTCGTCCCTTCCCCATCAGGGGAGAGGACGAAAGCCCGCACTTTCGCTATGACGAGGAACGGCCGGCGATGGCCGGGTCGGTCAGTTTCCGATCGTCTCCGTCGCGGGGAGGGGCGTGATGCTCTCGGCGCTCCAGTCGCCCGTCGCGAGGTACTGCACCTTCTTCGAGATCGAGACGGCGTGGTCTGCGAAACGCTCGTGGTAGCGGGATGCGAGGGTGGCATCGACGGTCGCGGCCGTCTCGCCCTTCCACGTCTCGCCGAGGACCTTGTCGAAGACGCTCAGGTGGAGGTCGTCGATCACGTCGTCCTCGTCGCGGATCTGTTCAGCGAGCTCGATGTCCTCCGTGCGGAGGAGCTCGGCGAGCTTGCGTGCGATCTCGACGTCGAGGCGGCCCATCTCGGCGAACGTGGAACGCAGGCCCTTCGGCACGGCGCGCTCGGGGAAGCGCGACCGGGCGAGCTGAGCGATGTGTTCGGCCATGTCGCCCATCCGCTCGAGCGACGCGCTGATCCGGAGCGCACTCACCACGATGCGGAGGTCGCGGGCGACGGGCTGCTGACGGGCGAGGATCGTGATGGCGAGCTCGTCGAGCTCGACCGTGAGGCCGTCGATACGGCTGTCGTTCTCGATGACCTCCTCGGCCCGCGCCACATCGGACTCGTTGAAGGCGTGGACGGCGCCCTCGATGGACACGGCCACGAGCTCGGCGATCTCGACGAGACGGTGCTGGACTTCGTGCAGCTCCTGCTGGAAGACTTCGCGCATTAAAGGGATCACTCTCTCGTTCGGGTGCGGGCGCCGACGGTCCACCAGAGGGCGACCGACCGTCGAATCAACCCTGCCGTCGGAAGGTTAACGGACGGTGCAGGGACGATGAACAGTCCACGACGGCCCTCGCAATTCCGGTGGTCCCGGTCAGGTCGGCTCGTCGTGGTACCCCTAATCTAGTCTCATGCAGTCCCCCTGGGTGGTGCTGGCCGCCGTGGCTCTTGGAGCTCTCATGGGCGCAGCGTTCACGAGCTTCGTCTATCTGGCGTTCCGTCGGAGCGAACGCGTCGCGAACGTCGCATCCCCCAAGGTGCCCGACGGCGTCGACCAGGTGCTCGATGCGCTCGAGAGTGCCGGCATCGTGCTCGACCCCTCCGCGAACGTCGTGAAGGCGTCCCCTGGAGCGGTCGCGATGGGCCTCGTCCGGAGAGGTGTGCTCGTCCACGAGGAGATCGACCGCCTGGCCGTCTCCGTACGATCCACGGGGGAGCGCGCCGTCATCGAGCTCGAACTCGGTCGCGGTCGCTTCGGGGAGTCGAGTATGACGGTGCGTGTCCGCGCGGCCCGGCTCGGAACGCGATTCATCCTCGTCCTCGCCGAGGACATCACGGAGTCGAAACGACTCGACGAGGTCCGTCGGGACTTCATCGCCAATATCAGCCACGAGCTCAAGACGCCGATCGGCGCGGTGGGGCTCCTCGCGGAAGCTCTGCAGACGGCGGCGGACGACCCGGAGCAGGTGCGGCGCTTCGCCACGAAGATGACGGCTGAGGCGGCGCGGCTCGCGAAGATCACCGCCGAGATCATCGAGCTCTCGCGGCTGCAGGCCGCGGATGCGCTCGCCCGACCAGAGCTCATCCGTGTGGACCACATCGTGACGTCGGCGATCGATCAGAGCCGGGTGCTCGCCGAATCGTCGGGGGTCGAGCTCGTCGGCGCCGGTGGCAAGGGTCTGGCCGTCTTCGGCGACGAGGCGCTCCTCACCGTCGCCGTGCACAACCTCGTCACCAACGCGATCGCGTACTCGTCACCGGGAGGTCGCGTAGGCGTCGGTGCGCGCGCGACGGACGACGCGATCGAGATCGCCGTCACCGATCAGGGCATCGGGATCGCCGAGGAGGACAAGGATCGGGTCTTCGAGCGGTTCTTCCGCGTCGACGACGCCCGCTCCCGGCGGACCGGCGGCACCGGTCTCGGTCTGTCGATCGTCAAGCACACCGTGCAGAATCACGGAGGCGAGGTCAAGGTCTGGTCGCAGCTGGGCCGGGGCTCGACCTTCACCATCCGGCTTCCCCAGGCCGCACAGGAGTCCCCGTCCCCGAGTGGACGATCCAAGAGAAAGGTGTCGCGATGACCAGCATCCTGCTCGTCGAAGACGAAGAATCGCTGAGCGAACCGCTCGCCTACCTGCTCGGTCGTGAGGGCTACGAGGTGCGTGTCGCGGCCGACGGTCCCACCGCTGTGGAGGAGTTCGTGACGCATGGAGCTGATCTCGTCCTCCTCGACCTCATGCTCCCCGGGATCCCCGGCACCGAGGTGTGCCGGCAGATCCGCGCGGTCTCGTCGGTCCCGATCATCATGCTGACCGCCAAGGACTCCGAGGTCGACATCGTCGTGGGGCTCGAGCTCGGGGCGGACGACTACGTGACGAAGCCGTACTCCACACGCGAACTCCTCGCACGGGTCAGGGCCGTCCTCCGACGCCGGGGCCCCGACGTCGACGAGGCCGAATCCGTTCTCGAGGCCGGAACCGTGCAGATGGACGTCGATCGCCACACGGTCACGGTGAGGGGTGCAGAGGTCTCGATGCCGCTCAAGGAGTTCGAGCTCCTTGAGCTGCTGCTGCGCAACGCCGGACGCGTCCTCACGCGCGGTCAGCTCATCGACCGCGTGTGGGGGAGCGACTACTTCGGCGACACCAAGACGCTCGACGTGCACATCAAGCGCATCCGCTCTCGCATCGAGGAGAAGCCGTCCGATCCCGTCATGCTCGTGACGGTCCGCGGGCTGGGCTACAGGTTCGAACCCTGATCTCTCGAAAATTGGACGGGGATGGTGCGCGTCGAATCGCGCACCATCCCCGTTCCCGTTGTCCCCTCGCTGAGGGGGAGGATCACTCGGACGGAGCCGGCGTGGGTGTGAGGGTCGCGTACTCCGAGAACGTGTCCTGCTCGAGGACGGGGACGTCGATCTCGACGCCCTCCTCCTGGCCGTACTGGACGAAGAGCGGGATGACGGCGCCGGCTGGCTCCTGCAGGGGGTCGAGCTCGAGTCGTCGCTCGTCGCCCGCGCTGAAGGTCGTCGTGGAGCCGCCCGCCACTGTGAGGGTGAACTCCTGGCGATCCTCGCCCGATCCCACCTGGACCGTGACGGCGTGGGGAGAAGAGCCGTTGTTGATCACCGTGACGAGCAGGAAGCCCGTGTCTTCGCTGTCGGCGAGCACGAGCGCGTTGCGCAGGGCGACGTCGCCGACCGTGGCGCTCACTCCGTCGCTCGGGTCGTAGACCTTGAGCGTCGCCTGCGGGGCGAGCAGATTGCACGAAGTGGTGCCGAGGGCGACGGCCGCCGCGAGGACGATCGACGCGGTCAAGCGGGCGCGGGTTCTCACGGGTGCCTCCAGCGGACGGTGCGCAGTCCGGGGCGATGCCTTCGGTGCTGCCGGTTCGGTTCGCTCCTAGCCTAGCGTTCGCGCGCGCGTGCGCCGGTTAGGCGGACCTAACCGGGAGGTCGCTGTGGTATCCTGGGAGACGCTGAAGGGATACTATTCCATGCTTTTTGAGGTTGGCGAAACTGTCGTTTACCCCCACCACGGAGCCGCGACGATCGCGGAAGTCAAGACTCGGATCATCAAAGGTGAAGAGAAGCTCTACTTGAAGCTCCATGTCACCCAGGGCGATCTCGTGATCGAGGTCCCCGCCGAGAACGTCGACCTCGTCGGCGTCCGCGACGTGATCGGTAAGGAAGGTCTCGAGCGCGTCTTCGACGTCCTGCGGGCTCCTTTCACCGAGGAGCCCACCAACTGGTCCCGTCGTTACAAGGCGAACCTCGAGAAACTCGCCTCCGGCGATGTCATCAAGGTGAGCGAGGTCGTCCGCGACCTGTGGCGCCGCGACCAGGATCGCGGACTCTCCGCCGGAGAGAAGCGCATGCTCGCGAAGGCACGCCAGATCCTGGTGTCCGAGCTCGCGCTCGCGGAGAAGACCGATGAGGAGAAGGCGTCGACCGTCCTCGACGAGGTCCTCGCCTCCTGACCGAGGCCTCTATCGGTTCGCGATCGCATCGCTTCGCGATCGCACGATTCACCATCGCCCGCCGGGTTCCCGGCGGGCGATGTCCGTCTTCGGGGCGATGAGGGCGGCGGGAGGGCGCGCGTGTCGGTAGTCGGTACTGTCGAGGCATGAGCCCCGCACCCACCCTCGCGGTCATCGTCGTCGCGGCCGGCGACGGCACGCGCCTCCTGGCCGGCAGCCCGAAGGCCCTCGTCCCCCTCGCCGGCCTGACCATCCTCGAGCATGCCCTGCACGCCGTCTTCGGGATGCGCGAACCGGCCATCGTCGTGGTTGTCGCCCCTCCAGCCGACGTCGAGGAGACGCGGGCGATCGCGGAGCGCGCGGCCGGAGTCGCTGCCGGGCACCTTCGTGTGATCCCCGGAGGCTCGAGCCGTTCACGATCCGTCCGGGCCGGGCTCGCCGACCTTCCGTCGTCCGTCGACACGGTCCTCGTCCACGACGCCGCTCGGGCGCTCGCTCCGTCCTCCTTCCTCGACACGGTGACGGCTGCCGTCCGCACGAGCGGCGAGGCCGTCATCCCCGGACTCGCCGTGACGGACACCATCAAGCAGGTCGACGGAACCGGTGCTGTCGTCTCCACCGTGGATCGCGACAGGCTCCGCGCCGTCCAGACCCCCCAGGGCTTCCCGCGGGACCTCCTCGAGCGCGCCTACGCGGATCCGGACGCCGAGCACACGGACGACGCCGCGACCGTCGCAGCCGTCGGTGGCGTCGTGCGGATCGTTCCCGGAGACGAACGGGCGTTCAAGATCACGACCCCGTGGGACCTCCGGAGGGCCGAACTCCTCGTGTCGCGGGGTGATCTGCGCACCGGGATCGGGCTCGACGTGCACGCCTTCTCGGAGGACGGCATATTGCGTCTCGCCGGCCTCGAGTGGCCGGGGACGCAGGCTCTCTCGGGTCACAGCGACGGTGACGCCGTCGCCCACGCGATCGTGGACGCTCTCCTCAGCGCCGGAGGCCTCGGTGACATCGGTTCGCTCTTCGGCACGGACGATCCTCGCTATGCGGGGGCCGCCGGCGACGTGTTCCTCACCGGAGCCGTCGACGCGCTCGCCGAGGCGGGACTCGTGCCCGTCAACGTAGCGGTACAGCTCGTCGGCAACCGCCCGCGATTCTCCGCCCGTCGTGCTGAGGCCGAGTCCCGACTGTCGGGAATCGTCGGTGCGCCGGTGACGATCGCGGCGACCACGACCGACGGACTGGGTTTCACCGGCAGGGGAGAGGGCGTCACCGCGATCGCGACCGCGCTCGTGCGAGCGCAGGCGGGGCCCGTCCTCGAATAGGCTGTGGAGGTGACACTCCGACTCCACGACTCGCGCACGGCGACGCTGCGCGACTTCGTCCCGCTCGTCCCCGGCCGCGTCGGGATGTACGTGTGCGGTCCGACAGTGCAGTCGTCCCCTCACATCGGCCACCTGCGCTCGGCTCTCGTGTACGACATCCTCCGTCGATGGATGAGCGCGTCGGGCCTCACCGTCACGCTCGTCCGCAACGTCACGGATATCGACGACAAGGTCCTCCAGAACGCGACAGACACGGAGCAATGGTGGGCGCTCGCCTACCGGATGGAGCTCGAGTTCACGGCGGCTTACAGCGCCCTGGGCATCCTGCCCCCCACGTACGAGCCGCGCGCGACGGCGAGCATCCCGCAGATGCACGAGATCATCTCCCTCCTCGTCGACCGAGGTCACGCCTACCCGTCCTCCGACGACTCCGGTGACGTCTACTTCGATGTGCGCAGCTGGCCGACCTACGGCGAGCTCACGCGCCAGAGGGTCGATGCGATGGAGGCGGCGACGGACGCGGATCCCCGCCGCAAGCGCGACCCCCACGATTTCGCGCTCTGGAAGGGGGCGAAGGCTGGTGAGCCCTCGTCGGCCGTCTGGGAGAGTCCGTGGGGCCCCGGTCGACCGGGATGGCACATCGAGTGCTCCGCGATGTCGCGACGGTACCTCGGCGACCGCTTCGACATCCACGGCGGTGGGTTGGACCTGCGATTCCCGCACCACGAGAACGAACTCGCCCAGTCCGCCGCCGCCGGTTTCGGCTTCGCCGAGTTCTGGGTGCACAACGGCCTCGTGAACGTGGGCGGGCAGAAGATGTCGAAATCGCTCGGCAACTCGGTCTTCGCCGCCGACCTGCTCGCCTCCGCGCGACCGATCGCCGTGCGTTACGCACTCGGCTCGGCCCACTACCGCTCCACGATCGACTTCCACGACGGTGCGCTCGCGGAGGCTGAGGCGGCGATCGACCGTATCGAGAGCTTCCTCGAACGGGCCGAGCGACGACTCGCCGGCACCCGTTTCGCCGGGAGCGTCCTCCCGACCGTTCCCGTGGAGTTCGGGGAGGCCCTCGACGACGATCTGGCTGTACCCCAGGCGCTCGCCGTGCTCCACGACACGATCCGATCGGGCAATCAGGCCATGGACGCGGACGACCCGCAGGCGGTCGCCGTCGCGGAGGCGCATGTCCGTGCGATGACCGAGGTCCTCGGGATCGACCCCCTCTCGGCGGAGTGGCGCACGGCGGAAGGCGGGGACGCCACGGCGCGGGCGCTCGACGCGCTCGTGCTCCGGCTCGTCGAAGAGCGTCGCATCGCGCGCGCGAACAAGGATTTCGCCACCTCTGACAGGATCCGCAACGATCTGTCCGCGGTCGGCATCACGATCGAAGACACACCCTCAGGCACACACTGGAGCATCGATGGCAGCAGGTAAGAACCGCGCAGGTGCTGTGCGGAAGACGAAGAAGGGCCCCGTCAAGGGCACGGGCGGCAACGGGCGGCAAGCCCTCGAGGGCAAGAAGCCCACTCCCAAGGCGGAGGACCGCCCGTACCACCCCGCGGGCAAGCGCAAGCTCGCTCAGGACCGGCTCGAGCAGGCCCGTGGTCGCGGGGGCGCCGCTCCTCGGGGTGCCGCGAGCGTCACGCAGAACCGGCGGCAGGACCAGCAGCGCAAGGCCCGCAACCAGGACGACACCGAGATCGTCACCGGTCGTAACGCCGTCGTGGAGGCGCTGCGTGCACGCATCCCGGCGTCGGCGCTGCACATCGCTGCGCGCATCGAGACCGACGACCGCGTCAAGGAGATCCTCCAGATCGCGACGAAACGCGGGATCCCCATCATGGAGGTCATGCGTCCAGAGCTCGACCGGCTCGCGGGGCACGACGGCGTCCACCAGGGTGTGGCGCTGAAGGTCCCGGCCTACGAGTACGCCCACCCCGTGGATCTCCTCGAGCAGGTCGTCGCCTCCGGCAAGACGCCGCTGTTCGTGGCTCTGGACGGGATCACCGACCCCCGCAACCTGGGCGCGATCATCCGTTCGACGGCGGCGTTCGGCGGCCAGGGCGTCATCGTCCCGCAGCGCCGGTCCGTCGGCGTCACGGCATCGGCGTGGCGCACCTCGGCCGGAGCGGCGGCTCGAGTGCCCGTGGCGATGGCCACGAACCTCACGCAGACGCTCAAGGCCTTCAAGGAGGCCGGAGTGTTTGTCGTCGGACTCGATGGCGACGGAGACGTCGACCTCCCTGGTCTCGACCTGGCCGATCGTCCCCTCGTGGTCGTCGTCGGCAGCGAGGGCAAGGGGCTGTCACGGCTCGTCACCGAGACGTGCGACGCGATCGTGTCGATTCCGATCGGCTCAGACACCGAGTCGCTCAACGCGGGCATCGCGGCGTCGGTCACGCTCTACGAGATCTCGACGGCGCGCGCTCGAGCAAAGAAGAAGTAGCACCCGACATACAGACGGCGGGAGCACTCGAGTGCTCCCGCCGTCTCGTTGTCGGTGACGCCGCCTGCCGGCCGTTGGATCAGACCCGCTCGCGCCAGTCCACGTCGTCCTCGTCCGCGTCGAGATCGGACGGAATCGCGATCGACTCGGTCGGCGGGTTGATCACGGTGGCCTCGTCGCGTCGGTGGCGCAGCACGTCGTTGACGTAGGCGGTCTGCGCCTCCGCCAGGGGGACGTCCCGCTCCTCGCGCTGCGACATGAACCACCGGTGCTCGAGGAGCTGGTGGAAGACCTCGGCCGGCTCGAGCTTGCCGCGTAGTTCGCGGGGGATCGACGTCACGACGGGCTCGAACACTCGGATGAGCCACTCGTGGGCCATCTGCTCCTCGTCCACCTCCTGCCCTTCACGCGCGCGGGTGGCGGAGTACGAGTCGAGGTCGTTGAGCAGTCGCCGCGCCTGGTTCTCGCCCGTGTCGAGGCCCGTGAGCCGGATGAGGCGGCGCTGGTGGTGACCCGCGTCGACGACCTTCGGCTGGATGCGCACCGTCGTTCCGCCGGCGTCCGTGCGGATGGCGAGCTCTTCGATGTCGAAGCCCAGTTCGTTGAGACGCTGGACGCGCTGGTTGATCCGCCACCGCTCGCTCGACGCGAACGACTCGGAGCCCGTGAGTTCCTTCCAGAGCGACCGGTAGGACGCGACGATTCCAGCCGACACCTCCACGGGGTCGAGCTCGTCCTCGACGCGGCCCCCGGCCTGGAGGTCCATGAGCTCGCCGGCGATGTTCACCCGGGCGATCTCGAGATCGTTCTCGCGCTGACCGTTCGACAGGCCGCCGTCGAACAGCTTGCCCGTCTCGGCGTCGACGAGGTAGGCCGCGAACGAGCCGGCGTCGCGGCGGAAGAGGGTGTTCGAGAGCGAGACGTCGCCCCAGAAGAACCCGACGATATGGAGGCGGACGAGCAGCACCGCGAGTGCGTCGACGAGGCGTGTGGCCGTGTCGGGGCGGAGCATCTGGGAGAACAAGGCGCGGTAGGGGAGGGAGAACTTGAGGTGCCGCGTCACGAGCACGCTCGCGAGCGGGGCGCCGTCCTCGTTCAATCGTCCGGCGACCACGGCGAGCGGGTCGACGCACGGGATGTCGAGACGCTGGAGCGTGCGCAGCATGTCGTACTCTCCGCGCGCCATCTCCGTCGTGGTCTCCTTGACGGCGATCACGTAGCCGGAGAGGTAGGCGAACCGGACCAGGTGGCGCGAGATGCCCTTCGGCAGGGAAGCGATGGTCTCGCTCGGCCACTCGTCGAGGGGCAGGTGCCACGGGAGGTCGAGAAGGGCCGGATCGACCGTTGCTGAGGTGATGCTGAGGGAAGCGCTCATGCTGCCGCCTGTTCTCGAGAAAAGGAGAACGCCGGCCGGCGGGCAGAAGCCCGGCCGACCGGCGTCATCGATGGGTGTGTCAGGCGCTGACGATGGCCTTGTTGAGGCGCTCGCCGGACTCCACGTCGAACGCGTGGATGTGGTTCGGGGCCGGCACGAGGTGGACCGTGTCGCCGATGGAGGGGTGGAGGCGGCCGTCGACGCGAGCGACGATGTCGGTGCGCTTGCCCTCGACCTCCGAGTGGCCGTAGAGGTAGCCGTCGGCGCCGAGCTCTTCGACGAGGTCGACGACGACCTCGAGACCCGCACCCGGGTCGGTCGAGACGACGATGTCCTCGGGGCGCACGCCCACGGTGACCTGCTTGCCGCTTGCGGTGCTGAGGATGTCGCGGTCGACCGGGACGACGCTCGCGCCGAACTTGATGCCGCCCTCGGCGAGGTCCGCCGTGAGGAGGTTCATGGCGGGGGAGCCGATGAAGCCGGCGACGAACACGTTCTGCGGGGCCTCGTAGAGGTCGCGCGGGGTGCCGACCTGCTGGAGGAGGCCGTCCTTCAGCACGGCGATCCGGTCACCCATGGTGAGGGCCTCGGTCTGGTCGTGCGTGACGTAGACGGTCGTGACGCCGAGACGACGCTGGAGCGACGCGATCTGCGTACGGGTCTGCACGCGGAGCTTGGCGTCGAGGTTCGAGAGCGGCTCGTCCATGAGGAACACCTGCGGCTGACGGACGATCGCGCGACCCATGGCGACGCGCTGACGCTGACCACCGGACAGCGCCTTCGGCTTGCGGGTGAGGTACTCCTCCAGGTCGAGGAGCTTGGCGGCCTCGAGGACGCGGGTAGCGCGCTCCTCCTTGCCGACGCCGGCGATCTTGAGGGCGAAGCCCATGTTCTCCGCGACGGTCATGTGCGGGTAGAGCGCGTAGTTCTGGAACACCATCGCGATGTCGCGGTCCTTCGGCGGGACGTCCGTGACGTCGCGGTCGCCGATGAGGATGCGGCCGTCGTTGACCTCTTCGAGGCCCGCGAGCATGCGGAGCGAGGTCGACTTGCCACAGCCGGAGGGGCCGACGAGGACGAGGAATTCGCCGTCCGCGACGTCGAGGTTGAGCTTGTCGACCGCGGGGCGGGTGCCACCGGGGTACAGACGGGTGGCGTTGTCGAACGTTACTGATGACATGTGCTGTCTTCTCCTTCACCGGCAGGTACGTGCCGGACGATCCGAGTGAATGGAAGCGCGGCCGTCGACCGACTCCGGACGGAGTCGATCGGTGGGGCGACGCACGCGACGTCCTCGTCGCGCCTTGTCATTATGCCACGACTCCCGTGAACGGGGGACGTGGGGTGCGAGATGTCCACCGCCCTCAGCTACTGCGTGGCCGACGTCCAGGCGACGGGCCTACTATCGGTGGGTGCGTCGAGCCCGCCCCAGGGTCGACGCCTCATCTCTGTACGACGTCGAAGCGAGGATCCATGAGCACCGGAGACCCTGCCGGCCAGGACGAGCCCGTGAGCAAGCAGGACAAGCCCGTGGGCAAGAACGAACGCCGCGAGGCTGCCCGAGAGAAGGCCAAGGAGCTGCGCGCAGCGCAACGCAAGAGGGACCTGCGCAACCGCGTCCTCGTTCAGGGCGGCATCATCGTGGGCGTGCTCGCTGTCGTGGCCATCGTCGCGGTCATCGTCGTCACCTCCATCCGGCCGGCCTCGAAGGGCCCGGCCAACATGGCGAGCGACGGCATCGTCATCGGCCAGGGCCTCACCGCCGTGCCCACGGAGGCGCTCGCGGCGGGTGCCGATCCGATCCCGACGGCCGACGACCCGGCCGTCGCCCAGATCCGCGTCTACCTCGACTATCTCTGCCCGTATTGCGGAGACTTCGAGCGGGCCAACGGCGAGCAGATGGAGTCCCTCGTCGAATCGGGCGCCGCGACCGTCGAGATCCACCCGATCGCGATCCTCACGGCGCGGTCGGCCGGAACGCAGTACTCGCTCCGCGCTGCGAATGCCGCGGCGTGCGTGGCCGACTCCTCCCCTGACAGTTTCTGGGCATTCAATTCGGCCCTCTTCGCCGACCAGCCGGCGGAGGGATCGGAGGGGCTCACCGACGATCAGCTCATCGAGATCGCGGGCACCGCCGGTGCCACGGGCGTCTCGGACTGCATCGAGGATCGGGACTTCGCCGGGTTCATCCAGTCGGCGACCGACCGTGCGAAGGAAGGACCGATCCCCGGATCCTCCGTCGCGCAGGTGCAGGGCACGCCCACGATCCTCGTGAACGGGAAGCAGTACACCGGGTCGCTCGAGGACTCCGACGAGTTCCGCGCCTTCGTCCTGCAGGCGTCGAGCGAGACGTATTCCACCTCCACTCCGACCCCGACGCCCACCGAGACGGCGCCGGCGGACGGATAGGACGCGTCGGCACCCTCCGCCGAGTGGTTAGGATGGGTGCTCGTCGGCCGACTTGGCGCAATTGGTAGCGCAACGCTCTTGTAAAGCGTAGGTTGCGGGTTCGAGTCCCGCAGTCGGCTCCAGTTTCGAGGCGCGAGCCTCGTCGTGACGGCACGCTGCTGAGAGGATGTCCCCATGGGCGAGTCCCCCGTCGTCCTGTTCGTGTGCGTTCACAACGCCGGGCGATCACAGATGGCCGCCGGCTACATGACGGCGCTGTCCGGCGGTGCCGTGGACGTGCGGTCTGGCGGATCCGAGCCGGGGGAGTCGATCAACCCCACGGCGGTCGCCGTGATGGCCGAGGAGGGCATCGACATCTCGCGGGCCGTTCCCCAGCTCATGACGACCGAGCAGGTCCGAGGCGCCGACGCGGTCATCACGATGGGCTGCGGCGACGCATGCCCGATCTTCCCAGGCAAGCGCTACGAGGACTGGGAGCTCGACGACCCGAAGGGGCGCCCGATCGACGAGGTCCGGGCCATCAGGGACGACATCAGGTCGCGGGTCGAGCGCCTCCTCGCCGACCTCGTTCCGTCGGCACACTGACCGCACCGACGCGTTCACCCGGCGGAGTAGACTCGCCAGGTTTGAGTGCAACGGAACGATCGGGCGGTTCGGCGTGACTGAAGGTGTGAAGCGGGCGTTCCCGCAATGGCTCGGGCTCGTTCTCGCCGTCGTCACCGGGACGTTCGTGGCCGCCCAGGCCCGTATCAACGGCGCCCTCGGGGCTGCGCTCGACGACGGCTTCGCCGCGGCCGCTGTGTCATTCGGATCCGGTCTCATCATCCTCACGATCGTCATGGGATTCTCGCGGCCGGGCCGCCGCGGTCTCGCTCGGGTCGTCGGTTCGCTGCGCGACCGGACGGTCCCGTGGTGGACCGTCGCCGGTGGCGCGGCCGGTGCCTTCCTCGTGCTCTCCCAGGGCATCGCCGCAGCCGCCCTCGGAGTCGCGCTCTTCACCGTCGCCATCGTCGCCGGTCAGACGATCTCGTCTCTCGTGCTCGACCGCATCGGGTTCGGTCCGCACGGGGTGGTTCCGTTCCGGACCTCGCGCGTCCTCGGGTCCGTGCTCGCCCTCGTCGCCGTCGCGTGGGCCGTCTCGACGGAGTTCGGGGGAGACAAGCCGCTGTGGCTCCTCGTCATGCCGCTGCTCGGCGGCATCGGCATCGGCTGGCAGCAGGCCGTGAACGGTCGGGTCCGACAGGTGGCGTCGAGTGCGCTCACGGCGACCTTCATCAACTTCACCGTCGGAACGGTGGTCCTTCTCGTGGCGATGGCGGTGCACTTCGCCGCCGTCGGTCTCCCTGACGCATTGCCGAGCGATCCGATCCTGTACATCGGCGGAGCGATCGGTTGCGTCTTCATCGGCGTCTCGGCGTTCCTCGTGTCTCACACGGGACTGCTCGTCCTCGGCCTTGGCACGGTCGCCGGCCAGCTCGTCGGCGCCGTCCTGCTCGACCTGCTCGCGCCGGGAGCCGGTGGGCTGCACTGGACGACGGTCGCCGGAGCGGGACTCGCCCTCGTCGCGGTGGCGATCGCGAGCATCCGCCGCTGACGAAGCCGCTGACGCCGCCGCTCGGTCGTGGTCAGAGTTCGGTGATGAACCGCTCGCCGTCGACGGGACGACGCGAGCCGCGGCGTTTACCCTCGGGGACGCCGCCGACGTAGAGCCACCCGAGCAGTTCCTCGTTCTTGGCGAGGCCGTGGGCCTTCCGCATCGCCTTGTGACGCGTGTACCAGCCGGTGCGCCAGAAGACGCCCCAGCCGGCGGCGTCGAGGAGGAGGCTCACGGTGTGGGCGACGCCCGATGCGACGGCCTCCTGCTCCCACCGGGGGACCTTGTGGGACTTCTTCTCCGTCACGACGACCGCGAGGATCAGCGGTGCCTTGTGGGGTTTGTCCGACGGCTTGCGATCCTTCGACGCCTTCGCGATCGCCTTTCCGAGGCGACGGCGAGCATCGCCTCGGAGTGCGACGATCCGCCACGGGCGGAGAGAGCTGTGATCGGCGACCCGTCCGGCCGCTGACACGATCCGTGAGAGCTCGTCATGGCTCGGGGCGTCCGAGGTGACACTCGACCAGGATCGGCGCGTGGCGACGGCGTCGAGGACGGTCTCGAACCTCTCGGCCCGATCGGCGGGCGAGAGGGGCTGCTCCGACGTGCTCACTCCGCTGCGGGCGTGAAGCCCAGGGCGAGGGAGTTCATGCAGTAGCGGTCTCCCGTCGGGGTGCCGAATCCGTCGTCGAAGACGTGGCCGAGGTGCGAGTCGCACGTCGCGCAACGGACCTCGGTCCGCTTCATTCCGAGCGAGGTGTCCTCGATGAGGGTGACGGCCTCGGGGCGGACCGATTCGTAGAAGCTCGGCCACCCGCAGCCGGAATCGAATTTCGTACCGCTCTTGAAGAGCTCGGCCCCGCAGGCCGCGCACGTGTAGAGGCCCGAACGGGCCTCGTCGAGGAGTTCGCCCGTCCACGGGCGCTCGGTCGCCGCCTCACGCAGCACCGCGAACTGCTCGGGGCTCAGCTCGTCGCGCCACTCGGCGTCGCTCTTCTTCACTTCGTGCGCCATGGGTGTCCTTCCATCGGTGTCCTCCTCCATTCAACCGCACGCGAGCCACGTTGTTCCCCGCTCGTCACGTGGCGAAAGGGAGTCGGCGACCGGCCGTCGCACGAAACCTCCGCGACACGTGGCGTGATTATGATGTGGCCGAGAGGAGGGCGACATGGCGGCGAGCGAGACGACCGGGGGATCGGACGGCGCACGTGATGCCGGCGCGCTCGACGATCGCGAACGGGCCATCCTCGACTTCGAACGCCAGTGGTGGAAGCACGCAGGCGCCAAAGAGGATGCGATCCGTTCAGAGTTCTCCCTGTCGGCCGCCCGGTACTATCAGGTACTCGGCGCGCTCATCGATCGTCGCGAAGCGCTCGTCTACGATCCCATGCTGGTGAAGAGGCTCCAGCGCATGCGGGACGCACGATCGGCCGCACGAGCAGCACGATCCACTCCCCAGTCCTCGAGCTGATGGCTCGAGACGCCTGAACCGGAAGACACCGCCAGCGCAATGACCCGCAGCCATTCCCGTGACCGCTTCGACGTGAAGGGTCCGTCGGAGCCGGCCCGCGTCGGTGCCCACCGAGCACCTGAGAGGCGCGGGCGTGGATGGATCGCGTTCGCGTGGGCTGCGGCGGCCACCGTGGTCCTGGTCGTCGTCGGGATCGTCGGATTGCAGCTCATCACCGACCGTCTCGACCTGGATGCGGTGTTCCCTCAGCAGGAGGCCTCCGAGGCGGCGTCGGAGACGCCTGCGACGACCCCACCGGCCGAGGCCGTCGTCGACACCGCGGCCATCGTGACCGTCTTGAACGGCACATCGACGGCCGGCCTCGCGGGCGATGCGGTCGAGCAGCTGGCCGCCGCCGGCTGGTCGCAGAACATCGCGGTGAGCAACGCCGATCAGTCGACGGTCGAGACGACGATCGTCTACTACCAGGACCCGTCGCAGGAGGGCGCTGCTCGAGGCCTCGCCGAGGCGCTCGGCGTCGGGACCATCACTCTTTCCGACGACTTCGCGATCGAGGCGGGCGAGGGCGAGGAGCCGATCCTCCAGCTCGTCGTCGTGCTCGGCGCCGACTACGTCCCGCCGGCCGCCGGCTGATCATCGGCGGGCCTCCGACCGCCCTGTGTTTCCCGCGTGTTTCCGGGGTGAGCACCCTCTGTAACCATTTCCTGCAGCACGTGTACGTGCCTGCACGCGGTGGCTACTATCTGGAAGTGGTCGCGCATGCTGGCTCGAGCGTGCGACCGGCCCGGCGACGGCAAGAGCCGGCTGCCGTGAGACACAGCAACATGGGAGTAGGCATGGCGAACGGGACCGTGAAGTGGTTCAACGCGGAGAAGGGCTACGGTTTCATCACCGTGGACGGCGGAGGACAGGACGTGTTCGTCCACTACTCCGCGATCGACATGAGCGGCTACAAGGCTCTCGAGGAGGGCCAGCAGGTCGTCTTCGAGGTGGGGACCGGCTCGAAGGGCCCCCAGGCGGAATCGGTTCGTCTCGCGTAAACACCAACCGAATGACATCCAGACGAACGCCGTCGACTCCGGTCGACGGCGTTCGTCGTCGTGCCCCGCCTAAGGGTCAGCCTCCCGCCCCTCCGCGCGGCTTGCACTCCCCGGTCGAGAGTGCCAGAATCGTGTTAGCACTCCCGATATCGGAGTGCTAAAAAAACGTTCTCAACGTCCGGGAGGGACGAAAAACCACATGGCAAAGATCATTGCTTTCGACGAAGAGGCCCGGCGCGGTCTCGAGCGCGGACTCAACCAGCTCGCCGACGCCGTCAAGGTCACGCTCGGCCCGCGCGGCCGCAACGTCGTCCTCGAGAAGAAGTGGGGCGCTCCCACGATCACGAACGACGGTGTCTCCATCGCCAAGGAGATCGAGCTCGACGACCCGTTCGAGAAGATCGGCGCCGAGCTCGTCAAGGAGGTCGCCAAGAAGACCGACGACGTCGCCGGTGACGGCACGACCACGTCGGTCGTCCTCGCTCAGGCTCTCGTCCGCGAAGGCCTGCGCAACGTCGCGGCCGGCGCCGACCCGATCAGCCTGAAGAAGGGTATCGAGAAGGCCGTCGCCGCCGTCAGCGCCGAGCTGCTCTCCTCCGCCAAGGAGATCGAGACCCGCGAGGAGATCGCCGCCACCGCCGCCATCTCGGCCGCCGACACGCAGATCGGCGAGATCATCGCCGACGCGATCGACAAGGTCGGCAAGGAAGGCGTCGTCACGGTCGAGGAGTCGAACACGTTCGGCACCGAGCTCGAGCTCACCGAGGGCATGCGCTTCGACAAGGGCTACCTGTCGGCGTACTTCGTGACCGACACGGACCGTCAGGAGACGGTCTTCGAGGACGCATACATCCTCATCGTCAACTCGAAGATCTCGAACATCAAGGACATCCAGGCGATCGCCGGGCTCGTCATCGACTCGGGCAAGCCCCTCCTCATCATCGCCGAGGACGTCGACGGCGAGGCTCTCGCGACCCTCGTCCTCAACAAGATCCGCGGCATCTTCAAGTCGGTCGCCGTCAAGGCCCCCGGCTTCGGAGACCGTCGCAAGGCGCAGCTCCAGGACATCGCCATCCTCTCCGGCGGACAGGTCATCTCGGAAGAGGTCGGCCTCAAGCTCGAGAACGTCACGCTCGACCTCCTCGGCCGTGCACGCAAGGTCGTCATCACCAAGGACGAGACCACGATCGTCGACGGTGCGGGCACCAAGGAGCAGATCGACGGCCGCGTGGCTCAGATCCGCAAGGAGATCGAGAACACCGACAGCGACTACGACCGCGAGAAGCTCCAGGAGCGCCTCGCGAAGCTCGCCGGTGGCGTCGCCGTCATCAAGGCCGGAGCCGCGACCGAGGTCGAGCTCAAGGAGCGCAAGCACCGCATCGAGGACGCCGTCCGCAACGCGAAGGCCGCCGTCGAAGAGGGCATCGTCGCCGGTGGTGGCGTGGCGCTCATCCAGGCCGGAAAGACCGCGTTCGAGAGCCTCCAGCTCACGGGCGACGAGGCGACCGGTGCCAACATCGTCAAGGTGGCCATCGAGGCTCCGCTCAAGCAGATCGCGCTCAACGCCGGTCTCGAGCCGGGCGTCGTCGCCGCCAAGGTGCGCGAGCTGCCCGTCGGACACGGCCTCAACGCCGCGACCGGCGAGTACGTCGACATGCTCGCCACGGGCATCAACGACCCGGTGAAGGTCACGCGCTCCGCGCTGGTCAACGCCGCGTCGATCGCCGGTCTCTTCCTCACCACGGAGGCCGTCGTCGCCGACAAGCCGGAGAAGTCCGCTCCGATGCCGGCCGACCCCTCGGGTGGCATGGACTTCTAGTCCGCACAGCACCACAGAGGTACAGCAGCACCGCGACGGCGGGGCGTCTCCTTCGGGAGGCGCCCCGCCGTTTCGCTTGCGCCAGGGGTCGAGGCTCAGTGAGCGCCGAGCTCGGCCCCCGTCAGCGTCAGCGGAACATCGCTGCGTTCTGCTGCTCGACGTCCACGTAGCTCTGGACCGATCGGTCGAGTGCCGTGTTGATGCTCGCGAGTGACTCCTCGACGCGCTGCTGCGTCGATCGCCACTCGGCGACCACTCCCTGGAAGGCCGCGGAGGCCGAACCCGTCCACGAGCCCTGGAGCTCCGTCAGCTGAGCGTGGAGCGCGGCGCACTCGGTGCGCACGCGCTCCGCCGTCGATCTCATGCTGCCCGCAACGCCGGCCGCGGCCTCGCTGTCGACCTGGAACCTCGTCATGTCCACTCCGTTCGTCTTCCGCACGCCGTGTGCGTACCAGAGCGACGGTAATCCGGGCCGTCAGAAAGTCGCCGGTATCGCTCGACGTTCGGTGCGTAACCGGATCGTGGACGGCCTGTGGACGACGTTCTCAGGCGACCGTCTCGAGGATGTGGAGGCAGCGCGGCGGATCGATCGTGAGTCCATGCTCGACCCCCCACAACAGGTACGACATCGAACGGACCGCGATCCAATCGTGGGCACGTGGAGCCGGTACGCCGGCGGCGTCGACGAGGCGATCGATTGTCGCCCGGATGGTCGCGACGTCCGTCGACTCGTCGAATCGCGACCAGAGGAGGCGGGCGAGGTCGTACTCCGGGTCCCCGCGGAGAAGCAGTGGGTCGACCACGGTCCACTCGGTGACCCCTCCCCGGAGGAACTGCCCGTCGTGAAGGTCTCCGTTGACCGCGAACGCTCCGCCCGACCCGGCGAGCCTCTCGGCTCGACGCACTGCCGTGTCGAGGATCGTCCGCGGCGCGGGACGGCCGAGTCGTTCCCACTCCGTCTCGAACGAGACCGCATGGGCGTGCGCGATCGAGGACGTCGAGCGCACGCTCGAGGGGACGGGGACGGCGAGCCGTCGCGTCATGGCTCCGATGACGTCGGCCGCACTGTCGACGGACTCCTCCGCCAGGGTGCGGGATCCGTCGAGCCTTTCGAGGAGGAGCGCGCGAAGGTCGACGTTCCAGTCCTCGAGGGCCACCGTCCCGCGTCCAGACCAGAGGCGGAGCGCTCCGACCTCCGCCTCGACGTCGTCGCCCGGAGGCGAGAGACGGAGGGCCAAACGGTGTCCACCCCGCTCGGCGGCGATGACAATCGCGTTCGAACCGTGCCAGACCTCGCCGGTGAGGGTGAGGCCCCATCGGGCGGCGACGAGGTCGGCGAGGCGCGGGATGTCATCGAGCCACCGGCGGCCGTCCTCGTCGAGCCACCAGCGCGGCTGCTCGCGGAAGCTCTGCGGGACGATCACGCGCTCAGCGGAGGGGTGCGACACGGACCCGCGACCGCATTTCGAGTCAGAGCTCGCCCGGGCGCTCGGCCTGGGGCTCCGTGCCGGACTCGTTCGTCTCGTCGGAGTCCACGAGCTCCGTCTCCTCGGCCGGTGCGGCGAGCGGCAGCTCGACGCGGAAGGTCGCTCCGCCGCCGGGCGTCTCGACGACCGTCACCGTGCCCTGGTGAGCCGCGACGATCGAGGAGACGATCGCGAGCCCGAGGCCGCTTCCGCCGGTCTCACGCGTACGCGAGCTGTCGGCGCGCCAGAAGCGCTGGAAGATCTTGTCGCGGATCTGCGGAGGGATCCCCTCGCCGTGGTCGATGACGGCGATCGTGGCGCGTCCCGTGACAGGGTCGGCCGACACCCCCACCTCGAGCGGCGAGTCGGACGGCGTGAAACGCAGGGCGTTGCCCATGAGGTTGGCCACGACCTGGCGCAGCTTGTTCTCCTCGGCGAACACCACGGCGGGAACGGTGAGAGTGGGCGACGTCGTGTGGGCGATCGGGTTCAGGGTCAGGAGCTGCTGCTCCTCCTCCGATCCCTTGCGGGGGCGCCGGGACCGCAGACGGGCGAGGGTTCCGGCGGCGAGGGCCATCGGCCCGGTGGCCGTCGTCGAGCCGTTCCGCGGTCGCGCGATCGCCGGAGGGGGCGGTGCCTGGACGGGAATGTCCTCCGGGCGCGTGATGGTGGTGAGCCGCGGGGGAGGGGTGTCGCGGATCACGCGGATGTCGCGCCCGGGTGACGCCGCCCTGGCGTCCATGACGGCGTCTCGTGCGATCGGAGTGAGATCCACGCGCTCGAGGCGCATGGGCTTCGTCTCATCGAGGCGCGCGAGCTCCAGGAGGTCCTCGACGAGGCCGCCCATGCGGATGGCCTCCTTCTCGATCCGTTCCATGGCCTGAGCGACGTCCTCGGGCTTCTGAAGGGCACCCATGCGGTAGAGCTCGGCGTAGCCGCGTACCGTGACGAGAGGGGTGCGCAGTTCGTGGCTCGCGTCGCCCACGAAACGCCGCATCTGTTCGTTCGCCCTGGCTCGATCGCGGAACGCGCGGTCGATCCGGGCGAGCATGGTGTTGAGCGACCGATTGAGTCGGCCCACCTCCGTGTTCGGGGTGGCGCCGGACAACCGCTGACTGAAGTCGCCGTCGGCGATGCGCGCGGCGGTGTGCTCGACCTCGCGGAGGGGGAGGAACGTGTTCGTGACGAGGATGCGGGTGAGGAGAGCGCCGAGCACGATCACACCGAGGCCGAGGCCGAAGAAGATCGTGAGGTACGTGGCCACGATCGTGTCGGTGTTGCGCATCGATGCGGCGACGTAGACCACGTAGCAGGAGTCGCACCCGCCCACGGAGACGGACACCCAGCGACCGCGGAACTCGGTTCCACCGGTCTCGCTCCGGGTGATGACCGGGTCCGTGTCGCCCACAGCCGCGAGCGCCATGTCGAAGTGGATGTTCTCGGCGACCCGGGGGGCGAGAGCGTCGCCCGACGACCACGACTGGTCGATGAGAGCGCCGTCGCGGCCGTACAGGGCCATATAGAGGTCGTTCTGCGACTGCATCGCGAAAGCGCTCGCGTCGCCCTCGAGGTATGCGCGCACCTTGCTCTCGGACATCGTGCTCACCTGAGCATCGACCTGGTAGACGAGGGCCTGCTTCAGGATCGCCATCGTGCCGGTACCCGCGATGAGCAGACCGAACGTGAGAACGAGGACCGTGACCCCGGTGATCTTCGTCCGGAGGGAGACTCCGTTCCACCACTCGCCCGTGCGCTCCACGAACGCGTGCCAGGATTCCCGCTTCGGGGTCGCCTCCGTCACGGGAGCGCCGACGGTCAGGGCTTCGCCGCGGCGGTCTTGAGCATGTACCCGAATCCGCGCTTCGTCTGGATGAGCGGCTCGCCCGAGAACTGGTCGAGCTTGCGGCGGAGGTACGAGATGTAGCTCTCGACGATGCCGGCGTCGCCGTTGAAGTCGTACTCCCAGACGTGGTCGAGGATCTGCGCCTTGCTGAGCACGCGGTTGGGGTTGAGCATGAGGTAGCGCAGGAGCTTGAACTCCGTCGGGCTGAGTTCTACCGGTGTGGTGCCGACGAGGACCTCGTGCGTGTCCTGGTCCATCGTCAGCTCGCCGGCGCGGATCACCGCGTCCTCGTCTGCCTGCATCGTGCGGCGGAGGATGGCCTTGATGCGCGCGACGATCTCGTCGAGGCTGAACGGCTTCGTGACGTAGTCGTCACCACCCACGGTGAGGCCCGTGATCTTGTCCTCGGTGTCGTCCTTCGCGGTGAGGAACAGGATCGGAGCCGTGTACCCGGCCGAGCGGAGGCGCTTGGTGACCCCGAAACCGTTCATGTCGGGGAGCATGACGTCGAGGATGATGAGGTCGGGCTCCTCTTCGAGGACGGCCGAGATGGTCTGGGCGCCGTTTCCGACCGCGCGGACGGCGAAGCCCGCGAATCGCAGGCTGGTGGTGAGGAGGTCGCGGATGTTGGGCTCGTCGTCGACGATCAGGATGCGGGGGCCGGTCATGAGGACAGTATCTGCGTGTTTCCTGAAGCATTCCTGAATGTCCTGGTCGCTCCCAGCGGCGCGTGCAGGACGTCCGAGAGAATGGCGGCATGCCCCCTTCGCTTCCCCCGCTCGATTCCCTCACGCGGGGGCTGGAGATCCGTCGTCCACAGCGTCGGATCGGCGCCCGCACCTTCGACTTCACTCGCCAGGTTGCGGTGATGGCCGTGGTGAACAGGACGCCGGACTCCTTCTACGACCAGGGGAGGACCTTCGCCCTCGAAGCGGCGGTCCTCGCGTGCGAGCGCGCCGTCGAGGCCGGGGCCGACTGGGTCGACATCGGAGGGGTTCCGTTCGCGCCGGGTCCCGCCCTTTCGGCAGAGGACGAGATCGAGCGGGTCCTGCCGGTCGTCCGGGCCGTGAGGGAGCGATCCGACGTCGTCATCTCGGTGGACACGTTCCTCCCCGCCGTCGCACGCGCCTGCATCGACGCGGGAGCCGACGTGATCAACGACACCACCGGACTCCACCACCCCGACCTGCTCCCCGTCGTGAGCGACAGCGATGCGACCCTCGTGCTCACGCACAGCCTCGCCGCGCCGCGAACGGCGTACCCGCGGCCGCAGTACGACGATGTCGTCCGCGATGTGGCCGCGTTCCTCGAGGAGCGGGTGTCCCGGGCGCTCGACGGGGGAGTGCCGGAGGAACGACTGGTTATCGATCCCGGCCACGACCTCAACAAGAACACCCTCCACAGTCTCGAGCTCACGAAGCGGCTCGGCGAGATCGCCGGCATCGGCCTGCCGACGCTCGTCGCCGTGTCGAACAAGGACTTCGTCGGCGAGAGCATCGGAGCCCCGAAGCCCGAACGGCTCGAGGGATCTCTCGCCGCCATGGTCCTCTGCATCGCGCAGGGAGCCCGCATCGTCCGGATGCACAACGTGCGCGAGTCCGTCGCCGCCGTGCGGATGACCGAGGCCGTCCTCGGGATGCGGCAGCCGGTGGAGCTTCGACACAACATGGGAGACGTCAATGACTGAGGCTCCGCTCGAACGCGTGTGGTCGCGCTCCGGACACGCGGGATGGGACAGCGGCGATCGCGACGTCCTCGACTGGTACGAGGAGTCCACTCCGTCAGACGGTTCCCCCTGGTTGCGCATGAACTTCGTCGCGAGCGTCGACGGCGCCGTGACGGTGGACGGCCTGAGCGGCGGGCTCGGATCGGACGCCGATCGCCGGGTCTTCGACCTTCTCCGCGTGCCGTGCGACATTGTCGTGGTCGCCGCCGGCACCGTGCGCACCGAAGGCTACGGTCCGCTGCGTGTGGGTGGGCATCACTCCCGGCTGCGGACCGATGCCGGGTACGCCGAGCAGCCTCGGTTCGGGATCGTCTCCCGGTCGCTCGATCTCGACCCCGATGACCGGATCTTCACGGAGGCGCCCGTGCGTCCGCTCGTTCTCACGACGCGAGCGGCCGACCGCGATCGGATCGTGGCACTGTCCCGAGTCGCCGACGTGATCGCCTGCGGTGACGAGTCGGTGGACGGGGAGGAACTGCGCACCGCCCTCGCAGCCACCGGACTGCCGCGCATCCATTCGGAGGGGGGACCTGCGCTCTTCGGGGCGTTCATCGCGAGCGGCTCCGTCGACGACGTGTGTCTCACGGTGAGCCCGCTCCTCGCGAGCGGCGACGCCGGCCGTATCGCGCAGGGGCCTCCGCCGTCCGCCCCCGTCGGTCTCGCGCTCGCCCACGTGGCGCGCGCGGCCGACGACACCCTGCTGCTGCGCTACACGCGGCCCGCCGCGGCCTAAGCGGCGATGGAGTCGGCGTCGAGGATCGTGTAGCTGTAGCCCTGCTCGGCGAGGAACCGCTGCCGGTTCTGGGCGAAGTCCTGGTCGACGGTGTCGCGCGCCACGAGCGTGTAGAAGTTGGCGGGCAGACCCGACTCCTTCGGTCGGAGGAGCCGGCCGAGACGCTGGGCCTCCTCCTGGCGCGATCCGAACGATCCGGACACCTGGATGGCGACGGTGGCCTCGGGGAGGTCCACGGAGAAGTTCGCGACCTTCGACACCACGAGCACCTTCTCCTCGCCGACCCTGAACGCCTGGTAGAGCCGCTCGCGCTCGTCGATCGGGGTCGACCCGGTGATGCTCGGGGCGCCGAGGGAGGTCGCGATCTCGTCGATCTGATCGAGGTACTGCCCGATCACGAGGATGCGCTCTCCTGCATGCCGCTCGATGAGTCGACGGACGACCCCGAGCTTCACGGGCGCTGTGGCCGCCAGCCGGTACCGCTCATCGTCGGCCGACGCCGCGTACGTCATGCGCTCGCCGGAGGGCAGATCGACCCGCACCTCGTAGCACGTGGCGGGGGAGATGTAGCCCTGGGCCTCGATCTCCTTCCACGGAGCGTCGAAGCGCTTGGGTCCGATGAGGCTGAAGACGTCGCCCTCGCGCCCGTCCTCGCGGACGAGGGTGGCGGTGAGGCCGAGACGACGGCGTGCCTGCAGCTCGGCGGTGAGCTTGAAGACGGGCGCGGGGAGGAGGTGCACCTCGTCGTAGATCACGAGGCCCCAGTCGAGCGCATCGAGCAGCGCGAGGTGGGCGTACTCGCCCTTCCGCTTGGCCGTGAGGATCTGGTAGGTCGCGATCGTGACCGGCTTGACCTCCTTGGACTCGCCGGAGTACTCGCCGATCTCCTCGGCGGTGAGACTCGTGCGGCGGAGGAGCTCGTCGCGCCACTGACGGGCCGAGACGGTGTTCGTGACGAGGATGAGCGTGGTGGTGGCCGCCGTCGCCATCGCCCCGGCTCCTACGATCGTCTTGCCTGCACCGCACGGCAGCACCACGACTCCGGAACCGCCGTCGAAGAAGCTCGAGACGGCCTTCGACTGGTAGTCCCGCATGCCCCAGCCGCTCTCCGCGAGGGAGATGGGGTGAGGGGTGCCCGGCGTGTAGCCGGCGAGATCCTCGGCCGGCCAGCCGAGCTTCACGAGTTCCTGCTTCAACTGGCCACGTGCCCAGGGCTCGACGAGGAACGTGTCGGGCGCCGGGTGACCGATCAGCAGGGGCGCGATCCGCTTCGCCCGCGAGACCTCGGTGAGGACGGCCTCGTCCGTCGACCGCAAGACGAGCTGCTTCTCCTCGTCGCGCTCGATGACGAGGCGCCCGTATCGCGAGACCGTGTCGTGGATGTCCGTGACGACGCTCTGCGGCAGAGGGAACTTCGAGAAGCGCTCGAGCGTGTCGATCATGCCGGCGGCCTCGTGACCTGCGGCGCGCGCGTTCCAGAGCCCCAGGCGGGTGATGCGATACGTGTGCACGTGTTCCGGGGCGCGCTCGAGCTCGGCGAACACAGCGAGCTCGTGCCGCACGTCCTCAGCGAGGGGATGGGCGACTTCGAGGAGAACCGTGCGGTCGCTTTGAACGATGAGCGGGCCGTCTGACATGAGGGTCAAGTCTATTCGTCCCCGATGGGAACGGGTGCACGGCGGTGCGATCCGACGCCGAACGCGTCAGGCGGGTCGGACGGAGACGATGCTCCGGACGGGCACCGTACGCTCCACGTCGGCGTTGGCGTCGCGACCGCGGAGTCGACCGCCGGAGAGTCCCGTGGCCTCGAGGACGAACTCGCGGTCCTGCCCGTCCGGGAATCGGACGACGATCGTGATGGTGCTCTTGCGCTTGACGGCCTCGTCGAGCTGGCGGGACAGCCAGGCGGCGTCGGTCGCCTCCCCGTCGTCGCCCACCGACGCCACGAGTCGCCGGAGGAGCGCGTCGGAGGTCGACGCCGGCGAATCGACCCGGGCGGCGAGATGCTCCCTCGTCAGTTGGACGATGGCGCCGTCGGATGTCTCGGCGGCGACGGGGTAGCGCGCCCCCTGCAGTGCCCAGAAGACCACGTCCGGCGCGAACCGAGTGACGAGTTCGCTTCCCCCGTCCGCGGTCGTGGACGCGGAGAGAGACAAGGACCCGAGAGACTGGTCGACCCGGATCGCGTCGAGGTAGTCGCGGTCCGTCGAGCGGACGGTCGAGGATGCCGCGGCGTTCGAGCCGTCGAGCGCGGAGAACGGCCCGACACGGATCAGGCCATGCCGTGAGGCGGCTTCCGAGACGACGTACTCGACGGGTTGGGGGACGCCCGTCAGGGAGATGCCTCGGAGGAATCCGAGGATCGTCTCCCGTGTGGTGCCCTGCGAGAGGGCGCGTCCGACGCTCATCGGCGAGATCCGATAGGTCGAGGCGTGCGAGCGCGACTCGAGATCGGCGAGGCTGCGGAGCGTGCGGTCGAGATCGGGGAGGAGCGGACCGGGCGCGATGATCGTGAGGTCGTTCTGGATGTAAACCTTGTCGACCTCCTCCGGCAGGGACGGAGCAAGGGTGGCGGAGGCCGCGTCGATGCCGTCGGTGAGGAGGGAGACGGCCGCGGGACTCCACACGCCGTCGACGGTGAGACCGAGAATGTCGGAGCGCGCCGCGAGCTGTTCGATGCGTCCCCCGAGCCAGTCCCCGCCGGCCGGGAACCACCAGCGGGCGAACGCCTCGAGCCTGTCGCCGAGGTGGCCGTGACGCGTCGAGCTCATGATCGACAGGATCTCGGGGGAGATGCTCGACCGCCACGAGTCGGCGAGGACCCGCCATCGCTCGGCGATGCGGAGCCCCATCCACTCGATGCCGGCGGTGGTGACGAGCCACGAGCGGTCCTCGAGCGAGACGAGGTCGGCCGCGGACGCCAGCTCCATGAGGGGGCCGACGGCCGCCACGTCCGTGCCGATGATCGTCGAGAGGTGGCGGGCGTCCGGCAGAGAGAGTCCGCCGCGGCCGAGTTCTCTCGCCGGGTGGCGGAGGAGCGCGTCGAGGAGGTCGCCCGTCCGGGCGGAGGCGAGGAAGGCGCGCTCGGCGGAGACCGCGGAGACGACGTTCGGGTCGTCCGCGACGGCGAGAGTCCGTGGCCGGTCCTCGCCGACGAGCGTCGCGAGGCTCAAGGACGGCCCGACGGCGGCGAGAGCGGACCCGACGGCCGCGATCGGCACGTCCAGGTCCTCGTCCAGCAGGAGGGCGGATCCCGTGGCCGTCGCTCGGGCCTCGGCGAGGATGTCCTCGTCCCACAGCGTCGAATCTCCGGCGGTGTGGGCGACGTGCGCGAGGAGCTCTTCGAACGCGAACGGGCGATTCAGCTCGGCGGCGGCGGCGAGCAGGATGAGGACACGGCGATCGAGTCGACGCACGACGGCTTCGAGGCGAGCGCGGTCGAGAAGGTACTCGGAGAGGTCGAAGAGGTCGTCGATGGCCGGGTCGTCCGGCACCTGGCGGAGCGCGACGAGGCGGCGGAGACGACCTTCGTCCCACTGGCGGAGCGCGCCCGCGAGCGCGAGAGTGTCGGTCACTCTGGCCTGCTCAGCGGGTCGGCCATGCTCAGGACCCGTCGTCGCGTCTGGCTGCTCGCGCTCGCCGCACCGTGGCGATGATGAGGAGCGCGAGGAGCAGGAGGAAGGCGAAAGGCAGCCCGAAGTATGGCGTCATGGCCACGACGGGCCAGAAGCTGCCGCCGAAGTCGGTGGCGCCGGCCCAGGTGGCGATGAGCACCACGAAGAGGGCGACGATGGAGACGAGGAAGACGCCGATGAGCATGAAGGCGAGGATGCGCTCCACGCGGCTCGGTGCAGACGTCGACGATGTGCTCACACTGTCAGGATAGGCCCACGCGGGTCCGAGCGGTCGCGGCGCCTCGCGAGAGACCGGAAGCTCGGGCGGGAGGGATGTCCGGGGTGGGGCCGACTAAACTGGCGGGGCGGCGCGAACGTCGTGACGCTCCGGGCTCCCGAAGCGACCACCACAGACGCCGACACGAATCGGCGTTCGAAACACAGCGAGGTCCCCATGCCCACCGGCAAGGTCAAGTTCTACGACGAGGACAAGGGCTTCGGCTTCATCGCCGGAGACGATGGTCAGGAAGTGTTCCTGCACGCGTCTGCTCTGCCAGCGGACGTGACGAGCGTGAAGACGGGGTCGCGGCTCGAGTACGGCATCGCCGACGGCAAGCGCGGCGCGCAGGCGCTCTCGGTCCGGCTGCTCGAAGCGCCGCCGAGCCTCGTGAAGATGAAGCGCAAGTCCGCCGACGACATGGCGATCATCGTCGAAGACCTCGTGAAGCTCCTCGACGGACTCGGCACCGGGCTCCGGAAGGGTCGTTACCCCGAGGGTGCCCAGGGACGGAAGGTCGCGGCTGTTCTCCGCCGCGTCGCCGACGAGCTCGATGCCTGAGCAGGTCGAGCCCGTCGAGGCGACCGCTGAGGCCGTCGTCTCTGGGGATGCAGCCGTCGAGGCGGTCGATGGGGCCGCCGACTCCGTGACGGACGTCGAGACGCCTCTCGTCGCCGACGAGACGCTCGTGGCCGCCAGGGGGCTCGCGCGGACGGCGCTCCTCGAGGTGACCCCTGAGCGCACCGTCGGACCGGACGCCGGCCACACGGTCGAGGCGGAGCACGTCCTGTCGCTGCGCTTCTCGAGCCGCGTCGAAGGCTACGTGGGCTGGTTCTGGACCGTCACGATCGCCCGTGTGGGGGACGAGGCGCCGACGGTGCTCGAGATCTCGATGATGCCGGGCGAGGGCGCCCTGACGGCACCGGACTGGGTTCCCTGGTCGGATCGGCTCGCCGATTACCGCGCGTCGCAGGAGGCGGCGGAGGCCGCGGCCCTCGACGCCGAGGGTCTCGAGGACGACGACGACATCGACGAGTCCGACCTCGACGAGGATGACGACGACCTCGACATCGACGAGGCGGCCGTTGCGGACGACGACGAGGATTCAGATGACGACGAGTCGGACGACGACGACTTCGACGACGATTCCGACGATGACGATGACGACGACCACGACGACGACTCCGACGAGGAGGAGCGCGTCCGCTGATCCGCTGACGGATGCACGACGAAGGGGCCGGTCGAATCGCGACCGGCCCCTTCGTCGTGCATCCAGCGGATCAGAGGGCGTCGACCACGAACTCGATCGACCGGACGAGCTGCTCGACGTCGGCCGGGTCGATCGCCACGAACGTGGCGACCCGGAGCTGGTTGCGGCCCAGCTTGCGGTACGGCTCCGTGTCGACGATCCCGTTCGCGCGGAGTGCCTTGGCGACGGCGGAGGCGTCCACCGCATCGTCGAAGTCGATCGTGACGACGACGTTCGAACGTGCATCTGCCTCGGTGACGAACGGCGTCGTGTAGGAGGTGCGCTCAGCCCAGTCGTACAGGGTGGCCGAGGACGTGGCGGTGCGTGCGCTCGCCCAGGGGAGTCCGCCGTTTCCGTTCATCCACTCGAGCTGTGAACGCAGCATGACGAGGGTCGCGAGGGCCGGGGTGTTGAGGGTCTGCTCGAGCCGTGAGTTCGACACGGCGTTCGACAGGGCGAGCGTCTCCGGGATGTAGCGGTCGCTCGCCGCGATGCGCTCGATGCGCTCGATCGCCGCGGGGGAGACGGCCGCGAACCACAATCCTCCGTCCGACGCGAAGTTCTTCTGCGGTGCGAAGTAGTAGACGTCCGTCTCGGCGATGTCGACGTCGAGTCCGCCGGCGGCGCTCGTGGCGTCCACGACGGTGAGCGCGCCCTCGTCGCCGTGCACGCGCCGGACGGGTGCCATGACGCCGGTGGAGGTCTCGTTGTGGGGCCACGCGTAGACGTCGACGCCCTCGACGGCCTCCGGTGCGACGATGCCGCCGCCGGGTGCCTTCCGCACGTCGGGTGCCTCGAGCCACGGGGCTGCGGCAGCCGTCGCGAACTTCTGACCGAACTCGCCGAACGCCAGGTTCTGGCTTCGACGTTCGATGAGGGAGAACGCCGCGGCATCCCAGAACGACGTGGAGCCGCCGTTCGCGAGGAGGATCTCGTAGCCGTCGGGCAGCGAGAAGAGGTCGGCGAGGCCGCGACGGACGTCCGCCACGAGAGACTTCACGGGCGCCTGGCGGTGGGAGGTTCCGAGGAGGGCGGGACCCGCCTCCTGCAGGGCCGCCACCTGCTCGGGGCGGACCTTGGACGGGCCGCAGCCGAATCGTCCGTCGGCGGGCAGGAGATCACGGGGGATGACGAGCTCAGGCATGGCTCGATTCTAGAGGCGAGCGACTCTCTGCAGCGGACGAGCCGGTGCGCCGGAGGAGCCGCGGGAAACAGTAGGCTGAGAGTCGACGTGCGCGAATTCGAAGGGGTTGTCGATGACCGACCTTATTGACACGACGGAGATGTATCTCCGCACCATCCTCGATCTCGAGGAGGAGAACATCGTGCCTCTGCGCGCGCGCATCTCCGAGAGGCTCGGTCACTCCGGCCCGACCGTGTCCCAGACCGTCGGACGGATGGAGCGGGACGGCCTCGTCGTCGTGTCGGGCGACCGCCACCTCGAGCTCACGGATCAGGGTCGACGCCGTGCGGTCCACGTGATGCGCAAGCACCGCCTGGCCGAGCGTCTCCTCAGCGATGTGATCGGACTCGAGTGGGAGTTCGTGCACGAAGAGGCGTGCCGCTGGGAGCACGTGATGAGCGAGCAGGTCGAGCGCAAGCTGCTCGAAGTGCTCGGCCACCCCACGGAATCCCCGTACGGCAACCCGATTCCTGGCCTCGAGGAACTCGGTGGCTCGGCCGCGGCCGCGTTCACCACGGGAGTGATCAACATCGTCGACGTGGTGCGCGGGTCCGAGACCCCCGTCGTCGCGACCGTCCGCCGACTCGCCGAGCCCGTCCAGTTCGAGCCGGAACTGCTTCTGCAACTCAAGCAGGCGGGTGTCACGCCCGGCGCCACCGCCACGTTCTCCCGGTCCGGTTCGTACGTCCTCGTGCGCGTCGAGGGCCAGGGTGACGGCCTCGAACTGCCCACAGAGGTGGCCGGCCACATCTACGTCTCGATCGCGTAGGCAGGTCGTCCCGATCGGACCGGCGACTCCTTCGTCGTCGAATTCGGGTTAAAACCCGGATCAGATAGGTATTCGTCGTTACCGCACCGTTACTATCTCGGTTTTCACCCCGGTTGAGACGTGCTTTTCCGCGGAATCTCCCGTATTCTCGGGGAAGTCCAAAGGTCGACAAGCCGACCGACGGACCCTCCGCGAGTCGTCCCGAGACTCGTCACATCGCGGAGAGAGGCCAACACTTTGGTTGTGACGAGAGCTGCCCGCAAGGGTTCGGGACGCCGGAGGTCACCTATTGGTCCTGTCATCCGCCTCGACTCCTGAGGACTCGGCACCCGAGCGATCGAATGATCCGACTCGTACCGAGCCGACCACATCGGAACTCCCCTCACGGCGGTCGCTGCGTCGAGACGCCTCCATGGCTGCATCGGCTCGCCCGCAGAAGCGGACGTCGTCACCGGCCGTCCCCACGTCGAACTCTCGCTCCACCGACGGCGCCCAGCGCTCCGCACGTGTGCCTGCGCAGACCGCCCCGGCTTCGGCGATCAAGCGCGCTCCTGCGCGCAAGTCGTTCCGTTCCACGGCGATCGTCGCCCTCGTCGTCCCCGGTCTGTTCGCGACCGTCGCTCTTCCGGCCTACGCCGTCGCACCCGACGTCAGCACCACCGAGACCGCCCACTCGGTCGCCGAAGGCTCTGCGCAGACCCTCGTGGTCTCGTCGGCCTCCGGTGCGCTCACGGTGAACCGCGACGTCTATGCCGCGACGACTCCCGAGGAGATCGCAGCGGCGAAGAAGGCGAAGGAAGAGGCCGAAGCCGCAGCGGCAGCGAAGAAGGCCGCGGAGGCCGCCCTCGCAAGCGGCTCGAGCGGCTCCACCTCATCGGGCGGCTCCGCGATCTTCGGAGCGATCGCCGGTTCCGGTGCCGTCCGCTACCCGCTTGCGGTCACCGCGACCATCGGTGACGGCTTCGGCTCGCGTGGCGGAGCCCACAACGGTGTCGACATGCTCTGCGCCGGCGGCACTGCGATCGGCGCCATCGCCGACGGTGTCGTCCGCATCTCGTCGGAGAGCTACTTCGGATACGGCGTCGCCGTGGTCATTGACCACGTCATCAACGGACAGACCGTCTCGACGCTGTACGGCCACATGACGTACGGCACCCGCACGGTGCAGGTCGGTCAGACGGTCTCGGCCGGCCAGATCATCGGCCAGGTGGGCAGCACGGGACGCTCGACGGCGAACCACCTCCACCTCGAGGTCAAGATCAACGGCTCGCTCGTGGACCCGATGGCCTGGCTGCGCGCGAACGGCGTCGCCTGACTCGATCGGACCGCCGCCGTTCTTCCTCCGAGTTCGCTGGTAATTGTTACCGATCCGTGATCTGAGCCTGTGGACAATTCGCTCATCCTCTGATCCTGCCTTAGGGTAGTGCGAGTCCGCCTCCCCACCCGATGGGCGGACTCGGACCCGGGTGCTCGCGCCTCGCCCCGGAGCCGATTCCAGAACCACCGAGCGAGGCGGCGAGTGGCTCACGCCGCGCCGCGCGGGCGCTGGAGAGTCATTCGTGAATTCCACCGACGCCCGTCGTTCCACCCGTGCCGAAGCCACCTCCTTCGGCGCGATGCAGCCGCTCTCGCGGGCAGCCCGACGGGAGGCCGAGCGTCGCTTCGCCGCCGCACGTCGAGCGCGACAGGCTCGTGCGCGCATCATCGGAACCGCGATCGTCGCCGGCCTGTTCAGTACCACCGCCCTGCCGGCGTTCGCGACGGAGCCCGGCCCCGTGACTCCGACGACGTATGAGGCGGCCGCGATCGAGACGCAGTCGCTCACGGTGAACGGCGACACGGCGCTCGCCGGAGCATCGGCAGGCGGTTACTCGGCGACCACCACTGAGGAACTCGCGGCAGCGGAGGCCGCAGCTGAGGCGGAGGCCGCGGCTCGTGCCGCCGCCGCATCGGCTGCCACGACCACGACGACGAGCGCCGCCTCCACAGGATCGACCTCCGCCCCCACGACGTCGTTCAGCCTCTCGGCCGTCTTCCAGAAGGCGCTCGAGTACCGCGGCACGCCGTACGTCTTCGGCGGTTCCACGCCGTCCGGATTCGACTGCTCCGGTTTCGTCATGTACGTGTACGCACAGTTCGGTATCAACCTGGCCCACTCGGTGAGCGCGCAGGCCGCGGCCGGTACGCGCATCTCCCTGGCGGAGGCCCAGCCGGGTGACCTCGTGATCATGAACGGTCACGACGGGTTCTACGCCGGCAACGGCATGATCCTCGACGCTCCGCGTCCCGGCAAGGTCGTGCAGATGCGCGCCATCTGGACCAGCGACTACTACATCGTCCGCATCAACGGCTGACCTCCCGGTTCTCGGTCCGCCGTGTGAACTCTGCGTGACGACACGTCGACGATCCGCAGGTCCGCGGACGATTCCCGACGGATTGGGGTTACTCTGATGCTCTGACACTTCTCGAGGAGAAGGGGAGCCGAATGGACAGGGTTACGGGTATCCACCCCACGGATGCGCGCGGCCTGTACGTCCTGAAGCATTTCAGCCAACTGTGCCTCGGTCTCGAACCGAGTGAAGAAGGGCGCCGTCCACGTGACGGTGCCTTTTTTGTTGCCTGAAACCCTACGATCCTCGTCTCGTGTCGGTGCAGTTCGAATTACCGGAAACCCAAGCGGCCGTTCGAGAGGAACAACCGATGCGCACACTCGTGCTGAACGCAGGATACGAACCACTCGCCGTGGTGTCGTTCAAACGGGCCCTCATGCTCGTGATGAACGACAAGGCGACCGTCGTCGAAGTCGACACGGGGCACCCCGTCTGGGCCGCCTCCGGGTCGTGGGATCGGCCGAGTGTGATCGTCCTGACGCGCTACGTGCGCATCCCGCACTCCCGGCGAGTGCCCGTGACCCGCCGCGGAGTCCTGCGGCGCGACGGTCAGCACTGCGGATACTGCGGCAAGAGCGCGACGACCATCGACCACATCCTCCCGCGCTCGCGCGGGGGAGAGGATTCGTGGGAGAACCTCGTGGCCTGCTGCCTCAAGTGCAACAACCTCAAGAGCGATCGCACGCCCGCCGAGATGGGCTGGAGCCTCCGTGTCACGCCGAAGACCCCGCACGGCCCCACGTGGGCGGTCCGGGGAGTGGAGCGCACGACCCCCGTGTGGGACCAGTACCTCGACATCGTCGCGGCCGCCTGACACGGCGCTGCCCCTGACGGACCACCCTCCCGCCGTCGCCAGATGCAGCGTTTGAGCGTGATTACGCCGCTATAACGGTGCAATCACGCTCAAACGCTGCTTCTCAGGAGGCGCCGGGAGGCCCCGCTCGGCACGCGGACGGGGCCTCCCGTCGTGTGCTGTCAGTCGGCCGTGTGGTGGCGTCGGTGTCGAACGCGCGCGATCAGGAGCGCGGCTGCTCCCAGGACCAGGGCGATCCCGGCTCCGAGGAGCCAAGGAGCCGTGTCGGCACCGGTGACGGCGAGGTCTCCGTCTGGTGCGCTCCCGGTGCCGTTGCCTGCGTCGTCTCCGCCGCCGGTGCCCGGGTCGGACGGGTCGGTGCCGGGCGCTGTCGGCTCCGTCGTGGGTTCGCCGGGCGCCGCCGCGATGGCGAAGTCGAACGCGACCGCGTCGGACGCTCGGGCGCCGAGCGCCTGGACGACGGCGCCCGAGTAGGACCCGGGCGGCAGTGCCGCGTCGAGCGACATCGTCCAGGTGCCGTCCTCCGCGACCGTCGTCGTGCCGGCGAGCTCACCGGCCGCGCGCGCCGCCACGGCCGCTGCATCCGTCGACTCGGGGGCGTCGCCGAGCGTGACCTCGGCTCCGGGGAAGCCCGTGCCGGTGAGCTCGGTGATCTCCGTGTCCCACGGCAGGGTTCCCGTGGGAGCGTCGACCGTGAGGGTGCTGAGGTCGGCGCGCTGGGTGAGCCACTCGGTCTGGTCGGTCGCGTGGTCGATCACGCGGGTCTCGCCGATGCAGCCGTTCCAACCGTTGCGGGCGGCTTCGTCCACGAAGTCGGCGCCGAAGAGCCACGTCGTGTCCTCGTTGATGCTCTGGCCGAGGGTATCGGTCGCGTTGCGGAGCACGGGGGCGCCGTCGACGTACATCGTGGTGGTCGAGGTGTCGGGGTCGTTGACGATGGCGACGTGCGCCCAGCTGTCGACCATGATCTCGCCGGACCAGGCGGTGCGGTCGCCCTTCGTGGTCTCCGTGGGGACCTCGGTGTACTGGAACTCGCGGAGGTTCGAGATGCCGAGGGCGGCGGGGGAGGCGGTGTAGTCCCACTGCGACCACGGCATGCCGGGCAGCTCGGAGCGGTTGCCGGAGCGGACGATGGCCTTCGACCAGCCGTTCGCCTCGGCCGTCCAGCTGGCGTCGAGCTTGATGAACGTCTCGAGCGTGTAGCCGTCATCGAAGGTCTCGTCGTTGGCGGGGGCATCGTCGGCCGTCTCGAGGTAGCTGAAGCGGCCGGCCGCCTGGTCGGCGTTCGCGAAGCACATCGCGGCGCCGTCGGAGGAGAAGTCGTGCACGTCGTCCTTCACGATGGTGACGTCGCCCACCTCGGCGGTCGAGGAGCCGGAGTCGGCGATCGAGACGCGTGTGAGGTCGTTGCCGTTCGCGACGTCGGGCACGACGCCGCCCTCGGGGAGCACACCCTCGTCGAGCGAGCCCATGCGCCAGTGCGCGACGGTGCCGTCGGCCTCGACGTAGTCGAGCTCGTTGCCCGGGATCTCGGTGGAGATCGGGTCGGGTCCTTCGAAGCCGTCGAGCAGGATGTCGCGCGCGGCCTGGGTGAGCTTCGGCTGGGTCGGCTCACCCGCGGTGAAGTCCGGGTCGAAGGCGGCGAAGCGCTCCTCGAAGTCGATGTCGATCGTGAACTGCTGCCCGGGTGCCTCGAGGAACGGCTGGTCGTAGCTCGTGAGGGTGTCCTGCGGCTTCGACACGACCCACGGCGACGCCGTCTGCACGTTGATCGCGTTGTTCGTGAGGTCGAACTCCATGAGTCCGAGGTAGCCGTTTCCGCCCTCGTAGGCCATCTGGTAGTCCATGAGGACCTGGGTCACGGCGTGGCCGGCATCGTTGGTCTTCGTCTGTTTCGTGGCGCCGTGGAAGTGCCCGTTGAGGGTGAGGAAGATCTGGTCGCTCGGGGCGATGAGCTCGTCCCATAGCTTGTCGCCGTACTCCGTGTCGCGCGGCGTCTCCTGGTCGGCCTCGATGTTGAGGAGTGAGTGCGTGGTGAGGATGACGGGGACGTCGGGGTGCGCGGCCATCGCGTCGCGCGCCCACTGGAACGTCTGCTCGGACGCCCGCCAGGTGAGGGCGAGCACCATGAACTCCTGGCCCTCGGCCTCGAAGACGTGATACTGGCTGAGGCCGGTGGGGTCGCTGCCCTGGAAGGTGGAGACGCCCGCGGCGCGGTCGGGGCCGAACCACTGCAGGAAGGGCTCGTTCGCGAGGTCGTAGTCGACGTCGGTGACCGTGTCGTTCGAGTTCCGGACGTCGTGGTTGCCCGGGAGGATCGAGTAGGGGAGCTGCGCATCGTCGAGTGTCTGCATCGCCGTGTCGGCGGCCTCCCACTCGCGCGTGGTGCCGACGCGGTCGACGACGTCGCCGAGGTGCGCGACGAACGGGATGTTGAGGGCGTCGGCGTTCTCCGCGAGGAACTCCGTCTGCACGCGGTACGGGTCGGTGCCGTAGCGGGGGAGGAACTGGTCGGCCGAGTAGCGCGAGTAGAACTGCGTGTCGGGGAGGACCGCGAACGTGAAGCGCGACGCGAGGTCCTCGGGGACGGCGACGGCCGGTGCGGCCGGCGACGCGGCGAAGAGGCTCAGGGCGACGGCGCTCGCCGCGGCCGCCGCAGCGGTGCGGACGGCGGTTCGGCGTCGACCGGATCCGCCGGAGGGGGCGGAGGGGGAGGAATGCACAGGAGTGTCCTTCGAAGGGTTGTACGGAGGGGGAGTTGTTTCCACTGGAAACGTCTCAACGCTTCCGTCCTCCCGTGAACCCCGCGTTGCCCGCTGCGCCCCGTCGTGTGTCTCGCCGGTGAACGCGCGGTACGTGGAGGATTTCGACCCGGTGGCCTCGTGTCGTCGCCGTCAAGCCCGCGATGTCGTCACTTCGAGCGCTTTGTGTCGCGTACTCGGGGCACAAAGCGCTCGCACCGACGTCCTCGTGTGGCACGGAGGCGAGTGAGCGGACGATGGAAGGGCAGCGAGGCCGTCCGATAGACTGACGTGCGCTGGCCTCTGTAGCTCAATGGAAGAGCACCTCCGTCCTAAGGAGTTGGTTGGGGGTTCGAGTCCCTCCAGGGGCACCAGGTGTTCGTGCACAGGACTGAGGTTCGAATTCTTATCCGAAGCCCAAGGTTCCACCGTCGAGCGAGAGCGGTGTCGCTCTTGTCTGGAGAGCATCCCCGAAAATTACGCGCAGCGAGGCTGAGTCACTGGAAGGTCTCGGCTGGTAGCCGCCAGTACGGGTGGCGGGCCCGGGGCGGTTCGGAATGGCTTCTTTCTGAGGCATCCAGTGCAGATGGTCACCGCCCGAACTCGCTCAATGTTTGATTCTCAGCGCTTCACGCATCACTGCATGGAGTCGACCGAGCTGGCGGTCCATTTCCTCGGAGCCTCCGACGCCCATCGCGCCGGCGAAAGCGGTTGCGGCATCTTCGACCTTCGCTGGACCGAGTAAGTAGAAAGCGGTTGCTCTGTCTACAACGGTGTCCATGAGCATCTTCTGTCGGTCCTGATTGTCGGCGAGAGCCGCGATCAGGGCTTCCAATGTGTCCTGGTGACGCTGCACCTGGGCGGCTAAGTGAGCGCGCTCGGAACTATCTACGCTGGCCGCTAACGCAGTCCTAGCCTCATCGACCGCGGCGCGAGTGGCGTGCCCACGGCCTATTGTCTTCTCCACGTCGCGAGCAATCCCAGCGAGATCTTGGGCAACCTTCATGAAAGCGACGTAGGCGCCGAGCCTTTCTTGTCGCACCCAGCGCTTGTGATCGCGCCTCGATTGCAACCACGCGCCAACGAACCCGGAGGCCGCGGTGACCAGTGCAGCACCGAAGATCGTGAGCAGAACTTGAGCTGTGGGATCGAGTACCAGCGCACCGGCGTCAGAGGGAGTCACGCGGCGAGCCTAATCGGGCCGCGCAGCCAGAGTCGAGGACACTCCGCGTCGCAAGTTCGACGTCCAATTCATCCTGTTCGCGAAGGATCTTTTCCAGCCAAGCGCTCGAGACGCTCAGATGATCGAGCGAGCACGGCATCGAATTGCAGTTCCCGGGCTTGGGTCTGATGCAGGGATTGCTGACAACTGATCTGGCTTGTCCGGGAGGGCGGCCTGAAAGTATGTCATCACGTCGAAGCCGTTTCCGAAGGAGTTCCGGGAGGACGTTGTCCGAGCCGCGCGGGGTCGCGAGCCGGGTGTGACGCTCGAGCGGATCGCTTCCAATTTTGGGGTGCACCTGATCACGTTGTCGAAGTGGATTCGTCAAGGCGACATCGACGACGGGGCGAAGCCTGGGACGTAGCGGTCGGACTCGGCCGAGTTGCGGGCCGCGAACCGACGGACCAGGCTCCTTGAGCAGGAGAACGAGGTCCTACGGCGAGCCGCGGCGTATTTGTCGCAGGCGAATCTGCCGGGAAAAGGCTCTACCCGCTCGTGAAAGAGCTCGCCGCTGACGGGGTTCCCGTCGCGGTGACGTGCCGGGTCCTCACGCTCGCCCGCCAACCGTATTACCGGTGGCTGGCCCACCCGATCACCCCCACCGAGGCGCTGCGCCAAGACCGGGTCAACGCGTTGACGAGAGCGTATCGGGAAGATCCCGAAATCGGGTATCGGCTCCTCGCCGACGAAGCTCGCGAGGTCGGGTTCCCGATGGCGGACCGGACCGCATGGCGGTTGTGTTCGGATGCCGGGATCATGTCCGCGGTGCAGCGCCGCCGGCGCCGAAAAGGTACCAAGCCTGGTCCACCAGTCCACGACGACCACGTGCAACGTGTGTTCGCCGCCGAAGCGCCGAATCGGCTCTGGCTGACCGGCATCACCGAGCACTGGACCGGGCAGGGGAAGTTGTATTTGTGCGCTGTGAAAGACGTGTTCAGCAACCGGATCGTGGGCTACTCAATCAGCGATCGGATGAAGTCCCGCCTTGTCGTCGACGCCATCAAATAAGCGGTCGCCCGCCGAGGCAACGTCGCCGGCTGCATCGTTCATTCGGACCGGGGCAGCCAGTTCCGGTCCCGGATAGTCTTGACCGTTCTGGCCCACCACGGGCCGGTCGGATCAATGGGGAGGGTCGGCGCTGCCGGCGACAACGCGGCTATGGAGAGCTTCTTCAGCCTGCTCCAGAAGAACGTCCTGAACCGTCGCGCCTGGGCCACGCGCGACGAACTACGCATGACCATCGTTGTCTGGATCGAACGCACCTACCACCGACGCCGAAGACAGCTCGGCCTGGGCTGTTTGACCCCCGTCGAGTACGAGACCATCATGAAACCACCGGCCGAGCTGGCCGCGTGACTAACCTGTCACCGATTCCTGCATCAGACCCGTCTTCAGCCCGCGCGACTCGGCAACAGAGGCTGCGGAGTCCTGAGGACCTCTACAGAAAAAAAGATAAATCGTCATACTAAGTGGCGATATGACCCCCGATCAGAATAAGGACAAGAGAATGAGCACTCCGCTCGAGGACGCAGTACTGGTGTCCTACCTTGCTAAGCTCACGGAAAAGGGGCTGAACGAGGATCTGATCAAGGCCATCGGTTTGGCGTTTCTCGGCGAAAAGCTCCCAACTGCGGAGATTGTGGCCGAATTTATCAAGCAGCACAGCGGGCAAAAGTTCGCATGATCCAACTCGAGCATCTCCACATGGAAGACTTCCGCGGTATCCGAGTACTGGATCTACCCCTGAGGTCGAAGTCGTTCGCGATCCACGGCCCGAACGGATCGGGCAAGAGTGGCGTGGTTGACGCGATCGACTTCGCATTGTCGGGCAGCATCCACCGCCTACTCGGCGCTGGAACTGGTGGTGTCACGCTCGTGAAGCACGGCCCGCACGTTCACAAGCGAGACGATCCCGGCGCCGCGGTCGTCGAGCTGACCGTCAAGGATATCGTGACCGGTGACACCGCGGTGCTCCGACGCAGCATCAAGGACCCTGGTGAGTTCACGCTCGATCCGGACACCGAGCCGATGCGCGCTTCCATCGCCGAGGCCCAGGTCCACCCTGAACTGACCTTGTCGCGCCGCGAAATCATTAAGTACGTGCTGTCGAAGCCGGGCGAGCGAGCCCAGGAAGTGCAGGCGCTCCTCAAGCTCGATCGTCTCGATGAGTTCCGCAAGCTTCTCAAGTCGTCGCTTACCAAGACGAGCGGTGCGCTCACCACGGCCACGACCGAGCGGTCGACGGCGGAGACCAACTTCGCAGCTCACCTGGGCATCGGCGAGCTGCTGTCCGAGAGCATCGCCCGTGAGATCAATGCTCGGCGAGCAGTTCTTGGCGCTGATCCACTCACGGACGTCACCATTGATACCAACTTCGAGGAGGGGCTCACTGCCGCTGGCGAGGCGGGAACGTTCAACCTCGCGACCGCGTTGCTCGAGGTCGCCGGTCTGATCGATGCAGTGGACGACACAACGGAACTCGCCGCGAAGCAGACTGCGCTCGCGACGATCGCGCAGGAGCTTGCTGACGACCCAACGCTGCTAGAAGCCCTCAAACACCAGCAACTCGTTGACGCCGGCCTTGCGGCCTTAGTCGATGGACACTGTCCTCTTTGCGACCACGACTGGGAAGACATCGACACCCTTCGCGCGCATCTCACCGAGAAGCTCGAGCATTCTCGCAGCGCCGTCGGCGTGCGGACGCAGCTCCTGGCAGCCGCAACGGCCTATCGCACTGGTCTTCGCGAGTTGAAGGAGTCGATCGACAAGGCAATTCCCTTCGCGACCTCGCACGGCGACGACACGCTTCCCCACCTCCTTTCGAACTTCTCCGCATCTATCTCGGCTCATAACCAGGCCGTCGGGACCACACCTGAATCGGTCCTGGCGGCCGCCGATGCGCTTGCGTCTTCCATCTTCGCGATCGAGTCCGATACCCGTCGCCTCGTCGGAGACCTGGATACGACCCTCAAAGCACTGCCCGACCAGACTGCTTCGACCGCCGCCCGAACCTATCTCGCCATCGCTCAGGATCGGTGGGCTCGCGTTCGCGTTGCACGCGCTCAAGCAACGAAGGCCACGGCGGTTCGCGACAATGCCCAGATCATCTATGACCAGTACTGCGCGGTCTCGGATACGGCGCTCAAAGAACTCTACGAGTCCGTCGAGGCCGACTTCAGCCGCTACTACCAGATCATCAATTCCGACGACGAGGGGCATTTCACCGCCGAACTGAAGCCCACGTCGGGGAGTCTTGACCTCACCGTGGATTTCTACGGCATCGGTAAGTTCCCGCCCACGGCCTACCACAGCGAGGGACATCAGGACGGGATGGGCGTCTGCCTGTACCTCGCTCTCGTGAAGCAGCTCCTTGGCGAGGGGTTTCGCTACGCCGTACTCGATGACGTGGTGATGTCGGTTGACGTCAACCACCGCCGCCAGTTCTGCGAACTGCTCAAGAGCGAATTCCCGGACGTTCAGTTCATCATCACGACCCACGACGTCGTGTGGGCCCGTCAGATGCAGTCGGCCGGTCTCATCACCTCGAAGTCCCAGGCGCGCTTCTATGGATGGACCGTCGATGGTGGCCCGGTCTACGAGCAGGGCGACATCTGGGAGCGCATTGACGAGGACCTCGCCAAGGAGGACGTCGCTGGTGCCGCGCACAAGCTTCGTCGGCGGCTGGAAGCCGCAGCCGCAGATATCGCTGAGGCCATCGGCGGGAAGGTGCCCTTCCGCGGAGACAACAACTACGACCTGTCGGTGCTCCTGTCTGCGGTAAAGGGTCGTCACGGCGACTTGCTCGCCAAGGCAGCAGCAGCAGCGAACTCATGGGGCGACGAGACAGCGGTCGAAGTAGTGAAAACGAAGAAGGCGGAGCGCGCCGCCATCGTCCCCGAGCAGGAATCCGAAGTGTGGCTCGTGAACTCGATGGTGCACAACAACGACTGGGCGAACGCTTCTGTGAATGATCTGGAGCCCGTTCTCGATGCGACGCGCGCGTTCCTCGATCTCTTCACCTGCGACAACCCCGATTGCGGCGGATGGATCTATACCGGCTGGCCCGAAGATGCACTCCGCTGCGACTGCGGCAACTACAACCTGAACCTCAAGAAGAAGTAGTCGGGGACGTTGTGAGTACCGTCTACGAGCACGTAAGCAGCATCGACGAAGCGGTCTGCAGCAACATCGAGGCGCTCGGCGATGACCGCGGACTCCTGTCCCAGAACATGCTCTTGCAGCTCCGGAACCTCGTCGAGGGTGTCGCGGTTCTGGTGCACACCAACGACGGCGACACCGAGCACGACTATGCCGCGATCACGGCCGCACTCGCGCACATCAAGTCGCGGGGCAAGTTCGCGTTCTTGAATCGCTTCTATACGCTGCTTCAGCCGAGCACCTCGCACTACACGTTCGACGGCGACAGTTCCGAACGCTTGATGCTCAAGTACTACGAGTACCTGTTGCGAGTCCGCGCTTTCCTTAGCGACACGTTCGGCCTCGAGGTGCTTGCCAACCTCGAGTCATTCCCAGTGGACCTTGATCCGTCTCTCCGGGAGTACCACGAGAAGATCGCTGCTCGTATTGTCGCGGTGCGAAGCCTCCCCGAGGCCGGAGATTCGTCTTCGCGATACTACGTCCTCAAGACCCGCCCCCTCTTCGTGAACGGTCGGATCTACTACGAGGTGACCTTCACGAATCCGGTTGATCGCAACAGTAAGTTCGACCGCGTGATCGCCTTCACCGATCAGGATGTCGGTGACAAGTACGCTGCCTATCTGACGCTACGTTCTGAGTCGATCGACGTGCTCGGGCAGACAATGCCGATCACGGTCATCCGAAAGTGGGCTGTGTCTATCCGTCCGTGTGAGCTTGAGAACTTCGCGCGCCTGGTTGGTCCGTCAACGAACGTCAACTCCGGCGGTCCCGAATATCGGGCTCTCATGGACTACCTGACGTCGACCGAGTCGACCTTGGTTGATCTCATGGACCTGTCAGACCGGCGGTACGAACGCGTCAAAGCCAAGGTGACCGAGCGGTCCCGAGATCCAAGGATCTTCCCGGCCCTAGACAAAGCTCGGGCGATCATCAAGGAGAAGCGCCGCGGCTACGTGGTGCTACGGTACCTCTTGCTGCAGCTCAAGAATGCCGTGGTGCGTCAGCAGTACAACTCCGATGGATGTGCACGGTTGTCCGGGCTGAATCTTCAGTGGGGCTGCATTCCGTTCGATCAGATGCCGTTCTGCACGTCTCCGATGGGCCACAACCCGCGGTTTCGGGACCTGATGGAAGCCATCGACTCGACCGATCGCACGCACGAGCTATTGGCCCGACGAGTGAAGAACAACGTCGATCGCTACGGGATGCTCTACACTCCGATCGCCGACCTTGAGGGCTTCGGCGATGTACCTGCCTTGATCGAGCAACACAACGATGCGCTATATCGGAGCGCGCGCCACCAGGCCCGGACGCTCGAAGTAGATCGCGGGCATGTTTTCATCCGGGGCTACGAGAACGAGATTGTCGAGATCGTTGAGAAGGTGCAGGCCAATGCCGCCACAGGTGTTGGTGGTTGGGGGAGCGCCATCGACCAATGGTTGGACGAGCGTCCTCAGTTGATCGACGACCCAATTAAGGCCGGCGCCCTGAGATCACTCTTCGAGGAGTCGCGGGTCGCACTCGTCTACGGTGCAGCCGGAACTGGCAAGACGACGATGGTGAACTACATCGCGAATTACTTCAACGAGTCGCCGACGCTCTTCCTCGCGAACACACACCCAGCGGTCGACAATCTCCGTCGTCGTGTGCAGTCGCAGCACGCACAGTTCCGGACAATCGCGAGCCACAACTGGCGGAACCAGTCCGACCCCGAGTTTGAGGTCGTCGTCATCGACGAGTGCAGCACGGTCAGCAACGAAGCCCTGCTCAAGGTTCTCCAGGGAACTCGGTTCAAGTTGCTCGTTCTCGTCGGCGATGTGTACCAAATTGAGTCGATCCAGTTCGGGAACTGGTTTGGGATGATGCGGTCGTTCGTGCCACAAGCGTCGGTCTTCGAGCTGGAGACTCCGTACCGCACGACAAATACCGCGCTCCTCGGGCTCTGGCAGAAGGTGCGCAATGTCGAAGACGACATCACGGAGGCGATGACGAGGGGTGGCTACTCGACCATTCTGAACGAGACTTTGTTCGAGCCTCAGCGTGAGGACGAAATCATCCTGTGCCTCAACTACGACGGGCTCTACGGGATCAACAACATCAACCGGTTCCTGCAGAGCAGCAACCCGAACCCTTCGGTCGAATGGGGACCTGCCACCTACAAGATCGGGGACCCTGTCGTCTTCAACGACAGCGAGCGGTTCAAGCCGCTCATCTACAACAACCTCAAGGGCGTGATCGTCGGTATGGAGCGAGTGCCCGGCCGAGTCCGGTTCGAGATCGATCTCGCGCGAGACGTTACTGAGCTTTCGGTCTGGGGGACTGAGCTCGCGTGGGTGCGGGACTCGGTTGTCGCCTTCGACGTCTTCGAGTTGGCCAACAGCGACGATGACGATGCGGCGTTGAATACTTCGATCCCGTTCCAGGTTGCCTACGCGGTCTCGATTCACCGAGCCCAGGGTCTCGAGTATGAGTCGGTCAAGGTAGTTGTGACGGACGCGAATGAGGACGACATTTCACACAGCATCTTCTACACGGCCTTGACGAGGGCGCGCCAGAAGCTTCAGGTGTTCTGGACCCCTGAGACGCAGCAATCCGTGATCGAAAAGCTGGAGCGCAAGTCGAGCCCGAAGGACGTGGCGCTCCTGTCAGGAAGGCGTGGCCTGACGCCCGTCACGCGTTAGGGTGCCGGTCGGCTCCTGGCTTTCACGCTGACCGCTCTGTCGCGTCGGCGAGGAAGTTCGATCCGTAGTCGGCCTCGTCGTATTCTTGGGGCCGTGGCGACGGCATTGGAACTTGCGTCTCGCGCGCCGCGATCATCTGGGCTCGGGTCTCAAGCCCCGAGAGGTCGATCCCTGCAGTCTTTAGGCTGTCGACGAAACGTGCCTTCCGGGAAGACTTGAGCCCGCTCCACGACGTCTGCCATGTGACCTTGTCATCCGCGAGAAGTCTAGGAATGTCCGGAGCGACTCGTGTCATGAAGAGCGCGCTCTGCTCGGCGCTGGCAGGTACAAGACTCTCTGCGGTCTTCGTGTGATGGTAGTCCGCGCAGAGGAGTTGGAGGTTGCCCAGATCGGCAGAGCTGCCATCGATGTGGTCTATCTCCATGACGGGCTTGCCACAGATCTTGCAGTCGCCGGAGGGGATGATGGACCCATGGCCACTCCACACCGCCCCGGCCTCCGCGTGACATCGGGGGTCACGATCCCCGACTCGGAGTTGTCGTGGCGGTTCTCGCGGTCTTCGGGTCCGGGCGGGCAGGGCGTGAATACGACCGACTCGCGCGTCGAGCTCGTGTGGGATGCCGCGGCGTCGCGGGCGCTGTCGCCCGTTCAACGGGAGCGGGTGCTCGGTCGGTTGGACGGGCGTCTCGTGGACGGCGTGCTCACGATCGCCTCATCGGAGCAGCGCGCGCAGCTGCGCAACCGGGAGGCGGCGCTCGCCCGGCTCGCCGACGTGGTCGCCGAGGCGCTACGGCCGCCGGCTGCTCCGCGTCGACCCACGAAACCGAGCAAGGGCGCCCAGAAGCGTCGCGTCGTGGCGAACCAGAAGCGCAGCCAGACGAAGCAGCTGCGCAAGCGTCCCACCGACTGACGGTCCTGCCCCGACGACGTCCACCGGCCGCACCCCTCCGTCCCTACCCCGGGATAATGGAGGGGTGGAGTCGTGGGAGATGCATCTGTGGTTCGGCGACTACCTCGATGCTCTGAACCGCCACGAGCTCGACGCGATTCGCGAGTTCATCGACCCGGGCGTGCGCCGAGCGCACCTTCCTCGCGGCGCCGAGGCGTGGATCGCGGATCTCGCCGAGCTCTTCCACGCCTTCCCCGATTGGCGCTGGAAGCGGATCCAGCTCGTCGCGGAGGACGACCGGATCGCCGCCCACCTGCGGGGGAGCGGCACACACACCGGCGACTACCTCGGTATCGCGCCGACGAGGCGACACGTGAACGTGGCGGAGTTTGCGATGTACCGCGTGGCGAATGGGCGCATCGCGGAGTTCACAGGCTCACCGGATGCCGAGCTCCGCGCTCAGCTCACCGGGTGATTGGAGGCCCCCGACAGCTCAGTCGAGCTCGCGCAGCGGCGAGGTCATCTCGCCTCCGGCGTCGCCCGTGTTCACCGTTCCCTGCGGTTCGATGAGCATCGCATGCACCTCCTGGTCGGCCCGCGGGCAGTGCTCGACGCCCTTGGGAACCACGAAGACGTCGTTCGGGCCGAGGACGACATCGCGGTCGCGCAGCTGGATCGTCAGCTCACCGCTCAGTACGAGGAAGAGCTCGTCGGTGTCGGGGTGCGTGTGCCACACGAACTCACCCTGCAGCTTCACGACCTTCACGTCGTAGTCGTTGATGCTGACGAGGCGATGCGGCTGCCAGTGCTCCGAGATCGTGGAGAGGGCGGTCAAGACGTTACGGGTGTCGGCGGTCACCATTCCACCGTACCGGCGCGGCCGAGGTGCAGTTGCCCGGATCGACCCATCTGCTCCGGCGTCCCACGAACGCCGCCGGTACAGTGTCAGCGTGACCTCCCCGACCGACGGAACACATTCGACGAACTCCTTCGACGAGGCACGTCGCGCGCTCGAGCAGTCCGAGATCAACCACTCGCCGGCGATCGCCTTCCGAGGCACGGCCGAAGACCTCGATCGCCTTCTCGCCGAACTCGATCTCGCCCTCACCTCCGTGCTCGACGTCCGACCCGTCGAGATCGAGGGGACAGGCGCCGGCCTCTGGCTGTACCGACGTGGCGGACGTGGACGATGGTTCGGCGCCCAGCTCCTGCAGGCCATGACGACTCAGGGCGGCATGCAGAACGTGAGCTACCACGTTCTCCTCGAACGCGTCGACGCAGGCGATCTGCTGCTCACCGTCCACGGCGTCCGCCGCACCCTCTACTCCGTCTTCGACCCGCACGAGGTCTTCGGAGCCGTGCTCACGGACCTCTCCCGTCGCTACCCGGGCGTGACGATCGGCCCCTGGTTCCACAGCTCGACGCTCCCCGAGGCGTTCGCATCATCGCCGGCGGGGTTCGCCCGGTGGATCGGGACAGCGCGCTCGCTCGGCTGGACCTGACGGGCCGTCACCCGCGGCGGCGGCGCCCGGTGACGAAGCGGCGGTCGTCGTGCGATCCGTTCCGGCACTCCGCCGCGAAGGCGGTGCCGGCGGCATGATCACCGACGAGTCGCTCGTACTCGTCGAGGGTGAGCCTGTAGTGCTCGCGACCCGTGCCGAGCCTCGTCCGCAACCGGATCTCGAGGTACGGCTGACTCTTCCGACGCTCGACACCGAGGGCGAACCCGCCGCTCTCCGACGCGACCGTCTCCCGGAAATCGAACCGTCGCCGACCGCCGAACACCACGCTGAGCCCGTCCAGCAGCAGCATGAACAGGTTCAGCACGACGTCGATCACCGTCGGTCGTTCCTCGACACGCGCTCGCGCGAGATCAGTGCGCGGGCGGGATGATCGGCATCGCCGACGTGATCGTCGGGATCGACGACGTGGCCGTTCCGATGATCGGGATCGCGGTCGTCGCCGTGGGCGGCTCGGGCGGTCCGGGCTGCAGCATGAGGAACGCGCGTCCGTACGCGTCGAGGTGGATCGGGAAGCTGTGGAGGTCGTCCACCTTCGCGATCGTCTCGCCCGTCGCCACGTCGGTGACGATCGCGCGCGGCGGGAGCGACTCCGACAGCACGGCGCCGTCGATGGGCTCGCCCGAGAAGTTCAGCACCGTCACCTGGGTCGTGATCTCGCCGTCCTCCCCGTCGATCTCGTGCACCATGACGAGCATGCTGCGCTGGGCGACGTTGGGGATGTCGACCTGGCGGGCCGTGTTGATGCCGTTCTCGGCGCGGATCCGCAGCATCTCCCTGAGCCCGGTCGCGAAGGAGTCGGAGCGCTCGAGCTGCTCGGGCAGGGTGCCGTAGAGCGACCGCGCACGCGGCATGCCCGAGAGCGAACGCGTGGCATCGGGGGAAGAGCCCACGAGGTCGTGAGCGCCGCGTTCGATCCAGCGGGTGTCGCCGTCGCCGATGAGGTCGGCGACCTCCTCCTTCGGGATGGTGAGGGCGCCCGTGAGGTCCCACCCGGAGAGGGCGAACACGCCGGGCTGCCACGCGTTGAACGCGGCGAGCACGAGGTGCGCCTCGCGGATGTGGGGGATGTCGCCCTCGGTGATCGAGTCGAGGGTCTGGTGACCCTGCGACGCGGCGATGAGCGACGCCGTGGTGCACGCGATGCCGTTCTGCGTGAACACCATGTTGTAGTCGGCGTTCTCGGTGAGGACGTACGTGAGCTCGGCGCGGATGGAGTCCGCGATCGCGAGCCCTGTGGTCTCGACGCCGCGATACGTGATGACGTCGTCGCGGTGCAGCGTCGACCAGTGCACGAGCTCGTAGGTGAGCTCGTCGTGGTTCTGCATGCCGTGCACGAGGCTCACGGGCTCGACGCCGTACTCGAGCGACGTGCGCAGAGTGAGGCGGAGGAACTCGGTGTCGCCCGTGGCGAGGGCGTGCTGGTACGCGGGGCGGTTGATGAAGTCGTACGACAGGTCGGCGCCCACGGCGCCGGTGTCGCGGATGTCGTCGACCGTGAGATTGAGCTCCTGGAAGGTGAAGCCACCCACCTTGCGCACCATGCCGGCGATGATGTGGTTCGCGGCCTGCGAGAGCGGGTGGCCCTCCGACCAGGCCGGCAGTCCCTCGGCGCTCTTCTCGACGCCGAGGAAGCCGTTCGCGTCGAGACGCAACGCGCTCGCTCCGAGGTCACCGAGCGAGTGCAGGGCGTCGCCGATCACGAGGCGCATGCCGGCGAAGGTGGGGTCGAGCCAGTTCACCGACGGCTGCCCCTCCTTGAAGTAGTGGAGGTAGACCCAGCGGCGGGTGACGCCGTCGACGCCCACGACCGGAGCGGTCACGCTCCAGTTCGTCTCCTTCACTCCGGGGGAGTAGAAGATGACGCGCTGCAGCTCGCCGATGATGTAGCCGCGCTCCGAGAGGGCGGCCTCCGTGGCGGGGTCGAGGTTCACCGAGTCGCGGTTCGACGGAACCTCGGGGAGCAGGTCCCACTCCTCCGGCGGGATCTCGACCATGTGGTAGATGCCCGGGTAGTCCTTGAACGCCATCTCCGCGAGGCGGAAGTCCGCGCCCTTGCCGGTGTGGCCCGGCACGATGTCGTCGATGATGCTGCCGCCGTGCTCCTCGGCGACGTCCGCCATGCGCAGGAACGTCTCCTCGTTGCCGAACACGGGGTCGATCTGGGTGCTGATGCGGTCGAAGTGACCGTCGACGCTCGGCGTCTCCGACCAGCCGGTGATGCCACCGGCTCGTTTCACCGGTCCGGTGTGCACGCCGTTGATGCCGATCGCCTGGAACGCGCTCCAGAGTGCGGGGTCGGCCAGGGCACCGAGGTAGGTCTCGTGCTCGCGGGTGATCACGGAGATCGGGTACGCCGTGAACCAGACGTCGGCCGTCGTGACGGCGCGGCGCGCGTCCGGACGGGCGTACGGGTGGCGCCACATGCTCGGCTGACCGGAGAGCTGGCGGCCGAGCACGTCGGCGTCCTTCAGCATCGAGTGCCGGACGAGCCACTCGACATATGCCGGGTTCTGGCCGTTCGCCGCACGCGGGTCGGAGAACGACCGGCGCAGGCTGCCGCCGCGGAGGTTCGTGCGCGGCCGGAGGCGACGGGGCCTCGCGGGGTACCGCTGCTCGTCGTAGGTGATCTCGCCGGCCTCGCTCGAGTCGTCGTCCGTCGCATCGACGGCGGGTGTGGTCGCTTCGTCGAGCGTGTCGCCCTGGTCGTCTACGTTCCCGTGGTCGTTCGGCATCTCAGCGTTCACGTGTCCAATCCTCGATCATCGATGTCCATTGGATCATCCGCTCCCATCCTTGCGGAGACCCTTGACGCACGGGCGCTCCGCCGCAGCTTCCGTCCGACTATTTCGCCACGAGGGTGGTCTCGAAGCTGTACATGTCGGGTCGGTAACAGTGGTGGCCGATCTCGACGACCCGCCCGGCGTTGTCGAAGGCCGCGCGCTCGACGGTGAGGACGGGGTGCCCTTTGTCGATGCCGAGCAACTCGGCCTCGTCGCCCTGGGCGCGACGGGCTCCGATCTTCTGCTTCGCGATCCGGATGGCCACTCCGCGGGCGCGGAGCACCTGGTAGAGACCGGACGTCTCGAGCTGCGCGGTGGTGATGTCGGCGAACTCGCCGGGGAGGAAGTTCTCGAGCACGGCGACGGGAACGTCGTCGGTGGTCCGTTGCCGTCGGAGGTGCACGATGTCCTCGCCGACGGAGACGCCGAGCTGGTTCGCGATCGTCTCGTCCGCGGCACGCACCTCGTGACGGAGGATGACTGTGCCCGGACGGTGGCCGGTGCTCGTGAGGTCCTCGAACAGGCTGCTGAGCTCGACCGGACGCGTCACCTGCCCCTGGACCACTTGCGTTCCGATCCCGCGCCGGCGCACGAGGAGCCCGCGGTCCACGAGCTCCTGGATGGCGCGCCGCACGGTCGGACGGGAGAGGCCGAGGCGGGCGGCGATCGCGATCTCGTTCTCCAGTCGCGCACCGCTCGGGATGAGCCCGGAGTGGATGGCGGCCTCGAGTCGGCTCGAGACCTGGAAGTAGAGGGGGACGGGGCCCGTGCGATCGAGATCGGCGAAGGCCTCGTCCGGCCAGTAGGTCCGTTCGTCCGCCATGATGCCCCTCGCCGTCCGCATTCGTTTGTGACGACAATATGACCTGACGGGTTCGATGTCACTTCCCGCCACCGCGAATCGCTTGTGATATTGTCAGGACATGACCACGGAATCCCGTGACCACGCTGCTCCGTCAAGGAAGTTGTACACCGTCGTATGACCGCGAACACCGCTGGACTCGATGTCCTCACCGTCGGACGCCTCGGCGTCGATCTCTACCCGCTGCAGGACGGCGTGGGCCTCGAGGACGTCTCGACGTTCGGGAAGTACCTCGGCGGGAGCGCCGCCAACGTGTCGGTCGCCGCGGCCCGCCACGGCCGCCGCGTGGCCCTCGTCTCGCGCGTTGGCGACGACCCGTTCGGGCGGTACCTCACCCGCGAGCTCGAGCGCTTGGGCGTCGACCCCCGGTTCGTCCCCACCGATCCGACGCTCAAGACGCCGATCACCTTCTGCGAGATCTTCCCGCCCGACGACTTCCCCCTCTACTTCTATCGCGAGCCCATGGCGCCGGATATGGCCATCGAGGCCGCCGACCTCGACGAGGACGCGATCCGCGACGCCTCCATCTTCTGGTTCACGGCGACCGGATTGAGCGCCGAGCCGTCGCGCACCACTCACGCCGCCGCGTTCGCCGCCCGCGGCCGCCGCAGCTTCACGATCTTCGACCTCGACTATCGGCCGATGTTCTGGTCGACGCGCGCGGAGGCGTCCGATCACATCGGCGCGGCTCTCGCCCACGCGACGGTCGCCGTCGGCAACCGCGAGGAGTGCGAGGTCGCCGTGGGGGAGACCGATCCCGATCGCGCGGCCGATGCACTCCTCGATCGGGGGCTCGAGCTCGCGATCGTGAAGCAGGGGCCGAAGGGCGTGCTCGCGAAGACGCGGACGGAACGGGTCGAGGTGCCGCCGCATCCGGTCGACGTGGTGAACGGACTCGGAGCCGGCGACGCCTTCGGCGGCGCCCTCTGCCACGGGCTCCTGGCGGGCTGGGATCTCGAACGCATCCTCCGGTTCGCGAACGCCGCCGGAGCCATCGTCGCGTCGCGGCGGGAGTGCTCGACGGCCATGCCGACGACGGCGGAGGTCGACGATCTCCTCGGGGAGGGGCAATCATGACGATCACGATCGACACGTGGACCGATCGACTGGCGGGCCTCCGAGCCGCGCGGGTGGAGGACCCGGGGGCCATCGGAACCGCGCTCGCCGCGCGTCGTCGCCGACCCGTGCTCCGGGGCGACGGCCGGCTCTTCATCGTCGCGGCCGACCACCCCGCCAGGGGCGCACTCGCGGTCGGCGGCGACTCGACGGCGATGGCCGATCGCGGCGAGCTCCTCCGCCGGCTCGCCATCGCGCTCGAGCACCCGGGGGTCGACGGCGTGCTCGGCACGCCCGACATCATCGACGACCTCGCCCTGCTCGGCCTGCTCGACGATCGCATCGTCGTCGGATCGATGAACCGCGGCGGACTCCGCGCCTCCCGCTTCGAGATGGACGACCGTTTCACCGCGTACGACGTGCCCACGATGGTCGCATCGGGGATCGACTTCGCGAAGACGCTGCTCCGCGTGAACCTCGACGACCCCGGGACGGCTCCGACCCTCGAGTCGACGGGCCGCGTCGTCACCGATGCCGCGCGGGCCGGCCTGCCCATCATGCTCGAGCCGTTCATGAGCCGCTGGAACGGGGACCGCGTCGTCAACGACCTCTCGACGGACGCCGTCGTTCTCTCCGTGGCGATCGCTGCGGGGCTCGGCGCGAGCAGCGCCTCCACGTGGATGAAGCTCCCCGTCGTGGAGGACATGGAACGCGTCATGGCCGCGACGACGCTCCCCACACTCCTCCTGGGCGGCGACTCCGGGGCCGACCCCGACGACACCTTCGCGTCCTGGCAGGACGCCCTCGCGCTTCCGGGCGTCAGGGGACTCACGGTGGGCCGCACCCTGCTCTATCCGCCGGACGGGGACGTCGCGGGGGCCGTCGACATCGCAGCCCGGCTCGTGCACCCGAACCCCGTCTCCGACCACTCCCGCTGACCGCGGGTCACCGCCGAACAATCCGCACCGACATCGCTGTCGACCTGGAGGGAACACCGTGTCTCACGCCGACGAACCGATCCGCTGGTTCCATTCCGCCGGAGCGCTCGCGCGCGACGGCTGGGAGAGCGTTGTCGACGACAGCCTGCCGGGATGGGAACACACTGGCCTGCACGTCGCGCGGCTCGATCCGTCCGCACCCCTGACCCTGCCGGGAGCGGCGGTCGAACGTCTCGTGGTTCCCCTCGCCGGCTGGGTCGAGGCGACGGTCGTCGACCCGGGAGGCGAGCAGACGGTTCACGCGCTCGCGGGTCGCCATTCCGTGTTCGACGGTCCGAGCGACGTCCTCTACGTGACGTCGGGGTCGGTGCTCGAGCTCCGCGGCTCCGGACGGGTGGCGGTGGCTTCCTCGCCGACGGCCGAGCAGTTCCCGACGCGACTCGTGACGTCCGCCGAGACACCGGTCGAACTGCGGGGCGCCGGAACGTCGAGCCGACAGGTGCACAACTTCGGCACGCCCGACGCTCTCGACGCCGCCCGGTTCATCGTCTGCGAGGTGATCACTCCGGCCGGGAACTGGTCGTCCTACCCGCCGCACAAGCACGACGAGCACGTGGACGGCCACGAGTCGAGGCTCGAGGAGATCTATTACTTCGAGGCGACTCCGACCCGGGGGGCGGCTGCCTCCATCGACGCCGACGCCGCGTTCGGGCTCTTCAGCACCTCATCGTCGCCCGCCGGCGAGATCGCGATCGACGCGCAGGTGCGCACGGGCGACATCGCGCTCGTCCCGTTCGGATACCACGGCCCGGCCGTGGCGGCCCCGGGCTACGACCTCTACTACCTCAACGTCATGGCAGGGCCGGATCCCGAGCGCGCCTGGCGGATCACCGACGACCCCCGTCACACGTGGGTGCGCGGCGAGTGGGACGGGCAGTCGATCGACGCGAGACTGCCCTACACGACCGAAGGGACACACCGATGACCACGAGACGCATGACGGTCGGGCAGGCGCTCGTCGAGTTCCTCGCACATCAATGGACGGTCGACGGCGAACACCGCGAGCGCACCATCCCCGGCATGTTCGGGATCTTCGGTCACGGCAACGTCGCGGGAGTCGGCCAGGCCCTCGCGCAGGCGAACGCCGCCGACCCCGACCTCATGCCGTACCTGCAGGCGCGCAACGAGCAGGCGATGGTGCACCAGTCCGTCGGATACGCCCGGATGCGTCGCCGCCGCGCCACCTACGCCTCGACGGCGTCCGTGGGACCGGGGGCGACGAACATGCTGACGGGTGCGGCCCTCGCGACCACGAACCGCCTTCCCGCCCTCCTCCTCCCGAGCGACACGTTCGCGACGCGAGTCGCCGACCCCGTGCTGCAGCAGCTCGAGCAGCCGTGGGACATCGGGCTCACGGTGAACGACGCCTTCCGTCCCCTCTCGCGCTTCTTCGACCGCGTCCAGCGCCCCGAGCAGCTGTACTCGATCGCGCTCTCCGCCATGCGGGTCCTGCTCGACCCCGCCGAGACCGGGGCGGTGACGATCGCGCTGCCCGAGGACGTCCAAGCGGAAGCGCTCGACGTGCCGGAGGAGTTCCTCGCCGATCGCGAGTGGCACATCCGTCGTCCGCTGCCCGAGCGTGCGGCGCTCGCTCGCGCGGTCGCTCGGATCGGCTCGGCGGAGCGGCCCCTCATCGTCGCGGGTGGCGGGGTGCTCTACTCGGGTGCGGAAGACGCGCTGCGCGCGTTCGTCGAGGCGACGGGGATCCCCGTCGCGACGACCCAAGCGGGCGGAGGCTCGCTCGCGTGGGACCACCCGCAGTATCTCGGGGGCGTGGGAGCCACCGGTACGACGGCCGCGAACCGGCTGGCCGCCGAGGCCGACGTCGTCATCGGCATCGGCACCCGCTACAGCGACTTCACGACGGCCTCCCGCACGGCGTTCCAGGACCCGCGCGTCGCGTTCGTGAACATCAACGTGGCCGCGTTCGACGCCTACAAGCACGGAACGCAGTCGCCCGTGATCGCGGACGCGCGCGAGGCCCTTGAGGCGCTCGCCGCCGAGCTCTCGCGGTTCCACGTGTCGACGGGCTTCGCCGAGCGCATCGTTCGCGAGAAGGCGGAGTGGGACGGGCTCGTCGATGCGGCGCTCGCCCCGACGGGACGCGATCGGCCGGGGCAGCCGGAGATCATCGGGGCGGTGCAGGCGGCGACGGACCCGCACGACGTCGTCGTGCAGGCGGCCGGCTCCCTGCCCGGCGACCTCCACAAGCTGTGGCGCGTGCGCGACCCGCTCGGGTACCACGTCGAGTACGCCTACTCCTGCATGGGCTACGAGATCCCCGGCGGCCTCGGTGTGAAGCGGGCGATCGAGGCGGCAGGCGAGGACCGCGACGTCGTCGTCATGGTGGGCGACGGCTCCTACCTCATGATGCACTCGGAGCTCGTGACGGCGGTGGCCGAGGGGATCAAGATCATCCTCGTCCTCGTACAGAACCACGGTTTCGCGTCGATCGGGCACCTGTCGGAAACGGTCGGATCCGGGCGGTTCGGCACGAAGTACCGGAGCTACGACGCCGACGCACGCAACTTCCAGGACGGCGACGTCCTCCCCGTCGACCTCGCGATGAACGCACGCAGCTACGGGCTCGACGTCGTGGAGATCGCGCCGGGGCCGGACGCGATCGACGAGCTCGGTCGAGCCGTCGCGGCTGCGAAGCGCTCGGACCGCTCGACGGTCATCCACGTGGAGAGCGATCCGCTCGTCTACGGGCCGGACGGCGACGGCTGGTGGGACGTCCCCGTCGCGGCCGTCTCGACGCTGCCGTCGACGCAGCGCGCCCGGACGGATTACGAGGGCCTGCGCGCGGCGCAGAGGCCGCTCCTCGGAGAGGGGTCGGGCTCGTGAGGGCGACCGTCGCAGGAGCGCCCGTGAGCTTCGGCGTGTTCGAGCTGACGCCCGAGGGAGCCGAGACGATCGCGCCCGACGCGATGCTCGAGATCCTCGCCACCACGGGCTACGTCGGAGTCGACCTCGGACCCGTCGGCTACCTGGGACGCGACGCCGACCTCCGCCGGCGGCTCGACCGTTTCGGCCTGTCCCTCGCCGGCGGGTGGGTTCAGCTGCCGTTCGCCGACGACGAGGCCTTCGCCGCGAGCCTTCCCGGGCTCGACGACGCGCTGCGTCTCTTCGACGCGGCGGCGGAATCGGGTCCCGAGAGGCTGCCCCTTCCCACACTCGCCGACGACGGCTCGGCGGCCCGACGTGCGGCGCCCGGGAGCGGCGCCGACGTCGATCCTCTCGCGGACGAGGGGTGGCTCCGGCTCATCGCGAACGTCGAGCGGGCCGCGACGATCGTGCGCTCGGCCGGCTTCGAACCAACGTTCCACCACCACGCGGGAACGTTCGTCGAGTCGCCGGAGGAGATCGACCGTTTCCTCGGGGCTGTCGACGTCGACCTGACGCTCGACACCGGGCACCTGGCGATCGCCGGCGGGGACCCGGTCGAGGCCGTGCGGCGGTGGGGCGATCGCATCAACCACCTGCACCTCAAAGACGTCGACCTCGCCGGACTCCGCCGCGTTCTCGGCGCCGGAGGCGGAATGCGGGAGGTGTGGTCGTCCGGCGTATTCGTCGCGTTCGGCGCGGGGGATGTGGACCTCGCGGCCGTCATGGCCGAGGTGGACCGCCGTGCCTTCGACGGCTGGATCGTCGTGGAGCAGGACGTCCTCAACGGTCCCGACGTCTCCATCGCCGACTTCGCCGCGCAACGAGCAGAGGACCAGCGCGTCAACCGGCGTGCGCTCGGACCCTGGACCTGACGGCCGGGTCACCACGCCTCGCGACCGGCCGCCCGCCCCACCTGACCTGACCACCTGACCGACCACCCATTCCAGACAGGACACCTCCGTGACGACACCTCTCCGCTTCGGCCTCATCGGCACCGGACGCATCGGCCAGGTGCACGCCGCGAGCATCGCGGCGGACCCCGAGACCACGCTCGCGTGGATCTCCGATCCGTTCGTGGACGGCGCCCACGCCGTGGCCGAGCGATTCGGCGGCCGGGTCACCGACGACTCCGCCGAGCTCATCGGCTCCGGCGAGGTCGACGCGGTCCTCGTCGCATCGCCGACGCCCACCCACGTGGACCTCATCGCGGCAGCGGTCGCCGCCGGGATCCCCGTCCTCTGCGAGAAGCCCATCGACCTCGACATCGCACGCGTCGACGCGCTGCGCCCCGTGGTGAGGGACTCCGGCGTGCCCGTCGCGCTCGGCTTCAACCGCCGCTTCGATCCCGCATTCGCGAGCGTTCGCGCGCGCGTCGGCGCCGGCGAGATCGGGGAGCTCGAGCAGCTGTCGATCGTGAGCCGTGACCCGTCGGCCCCGCCGGCAGCCTACGTCGGCGTGTCCGGCGGCATCTTCCGCGACATGTCGATCCACGACCTCGACATGGCGCGATTCTTCCTCCCGGACATCGTGGAGGTCGTGGCGACGGGGACCGCCGTCTTCGACGACGGCGCTCGCGAACACGGGGACTTCGACACCGCGTCCATCACCCTGAGGGCCGCGTCGGGTGCCATCGTGACGATCACGAACTCCCGGCACAGCGCCGTCGGCTACGACCAGCGGATGGAGGCTTTCGGCTCGCGGGGCATGCTCCAGGTCGCGAACGCGCCGACGAGCCTCGTGAGTCTCTCGACGGCCACCGTCGTCGAGGGTCGGCCGCCCTACCAGGAGTTCTTCCTCGAGCGTTACGCCGAGGCGTACGCCGCCGAGCTCCGCGAGTTCACCAAGCTCGTCCGCGGAGAGCGGTCGACGAGCCCGACCTTCGAGGACGGCCGGGCCGCCCTCGTTCTCGCGGACGCGGCGCAGAGGTCCGCCACCGAGCGCGTCGTCGTGCCCGTGGACCTCGCCTGATGGCCGCCCCGTTCCGCCTCGCCGCTTCCGCCGAGATGCTCTACACCGACCGACCGTTCGTCGAGCGCGTGCGCGCCCTCCACGAGCGCGGCTTCGAGGTGGAGATCTGGGACTGGTCGACGAAGGACCTCCGCGAGCTCGCCACGACCGGTGCGGTGTTCTCGTCCATGACCGGTTATCTCCGCGGCGACCTCACGACCGAGGCGGGCATCGACGAGCTGCTCGCGACCGCCGAGGAGTCCCTGCGCGCGGCCGACGTCATCGACTCGCCGCGCCTCAACCTGCATGGCACAGGCCTCGACGGGAGCGGGCTGCCGGTCGTCCCTCGCGAGGTGGTCGAGGGCGACGACTGGTTGCGTGCGGCCGACACGCTCGGACGACTCGCGGAGCTCGGCCGTCGCGCCGGCCGGGTGTTCACGCTCGAGAACCTCAACACCGCCGTCGACCACCCGGGGACGCCCTTCGCGCGGGCGCACGACACGCTCGCCCTCGTGCGCGCCGTGGACGACGGTGGACTCCGCCTCAACCTCGACCTGTACCACGCGCAGATCGGGGAGGGGAACCTCGTCGAACTCGTCCGCGAGGCTCTGCCGTGGGTGGGCGAGATCCAGGTCGCCGACGTGCCCGGACGGTGCGAGCCCGGCACCGGCGAGATCCGCTACGAGGCGATCGCGCGCGAGCTCGGATCGCTCGGCTACGACGGCGTCGTGGGCCTCGAGGGCTGGGCGAGCGGCGACACCGACGCGGCCCTCGACGCCTTCACGGCCGCGTTCGCCCTCTGATCAGGCGTCGATCGTCGTCTCACCCGAGACCTCGTGGATGCGTTCCCACGAGCGCGCCTCGGCGCTCCGTTCGGCCGCCGCGACGATCTCCGCCGCTGCCCATGCGTCGCTCGCCGACGGGGCGAGCTGGCGTCCCTCGAGGACGGATCGGAGGAAGAGCTGCGCCTCGATCGTCTTGAGGTCGTCGAAGCCCATACTCGTGCCCTGACCGGGCTGGAAGCGGGAGAAGTCGCCGAACGCCGACTCGGCCATGACCGTCCGGTAACCGTCGCGCGTGTCAGCGATCTGCAGCTCGTTGAGGCGTTGGAAGTCCCAGCGCACCGAGCCGAGGGTCCCGTACACCTCGAGCGTGTACTCGGCGTGGGGGCCGACGGCCACGCGGCTCGAGTCCAAGACGCCGACGGCGCCCGATTCGAAGCGCACGAGGAGGGCTGCATAGTCCTCGTTCTCCACGGCGCCCGTGGGGGCCGTGTCGGAGCCGCGCTCGAAGTGCCCGGCCGATGCGGAGCCCGGGAGCGGGCGCTCGCGGATGAAGCGCTCCGTGATCGCCGTCGTCTCGGCGATCCGTCCGACCGTGTACTGGGCGAGGTCCGCTCCGTGCGAGAGGAGATCGCCGAGGACCCCGGAACCCGCCAGCTCGGAGCGGAACCGCCAGGTGAGCGCTCCGCGGGGATCCGCCGAGTAGTCCGCGAGGAGGGCGACACGCACGTTCGTGATGCGCCCGAGAGCCCCGCTCCGCACGAGTTCCCGGATCCGCGCGACGGCCGGCGCGTGCCGGTAGTTGAAGCCGACGGCTGTCACGAGCCCGGCCTCGGCGGCGGCCCGCGCGATCTCCGCCGACTCCGCGGCCCCGCGGCCCATGGGCTTCTCGATCCAGAAGGGCTTGCCCGCTGAGGCCGCCGCGAGCGCGACCGCGTGGTGGAGGAAGTTCGGCGTGCAGATCGACACCACGTCGACGGCCGGGTCGTCGATGACCTCGCGCCAGTCCGACGTCGTCCGCTCGAAACCGAGTGCGTCCCGCGCGTAGGTGCGCGCGTCCTCGCTCACGTCGGCCGCCGCGACGAGTCGGGGGGAGACGGCCAGGTCGGGGTAGTGGACCCGGACGGCACCGTAGGCGCGTGCGTGCACGCGCCCCATCCATCCGACGGAGACGAGGCCGACACCGACCTCCCGAGCTGCGACCATGTGCTGTCCTTCCTCGACGATGAGTGAGGTCGACTATACGCTTGTTGACAGAATGTATTGACAAATGATTCGGCCCGGCGGACACTCTTCTCGACACCGACGTCACCAGGACGCCTCGCCAGCGAGACGCTCCGCACCGAAGGGAACCTCAATGACGAAGAAACTCCTCGCGGGGATCGGCCTCGCCGCCTCGGCCGCCCTCCTGTTGAGCGCCTGCTCGGGAACCGGTCAGGAGCCCGAGAGCACCTCCGATTCCGTCGACCTGACCTACGCCGTCATCACGCACTCCGGCCCGGGCGACGCGTTCTGGGACCGCGTCAAGTCGGGCGCGGAGAAGGCCGGCGCGGACTACGGCGCGGACATCACGTACAACGCCGACCCCGACCCCGCCAAGCAGTCCCAGCTCATCGACAACGCCGTGGCGCAGAGCGTCGACGGCATCGTCGTCTCCATGGCGAACCCCGACGGTCTCAAGTCGAGCATCGAGAAGGCCGTCGCCGCCGGGATCCCGGTCGTCACGATCAACTCGGGGATCGAGCGCTCCGCCGAGTTCGGGGCCCTCACCCACATCGGCCAGAGCGAGACCGTGGCCGGCGAAGCCGTGGGGGACAGGCTCACAGAGGAGGGGCTCAGCAACGTGCTCTGCGTCATCCAGGAGGCCGGCAACGTCGGTCTCGAGGAGCGGTGCTCCGCGGCGGCCGGCGCATTCGGCGGCACCATGGAGAACCTCCAGGTCGACGGGACGAACGACGCCGAGGTCAAGGCGACCATCAAGTCGAAGCTGCAGGCCGACCCCTCGATCGACGGTGTCCTCACCCTCGGCGGGCAGTACGCGATCGACGCGGTCGGAGCGGTCTCCGAGTCCGGGAGCGACGCCACCGTCGCGACCTTCGACCTCTCCGAGGACGTCGTGAAGGACGTCGAGGAGGGCTCCATCCTGTTCGCGGTCGACCAGCAGCCCTACGTCCAGGGATTCCTCGGTGTCACGGCGCTCTACCTCGACTCGATCAACGGCAACCAGATCGGTGGAGGCCAGCCGGTCTACTCCGGTCCGGCGTTCGTGACCAAGGAGAACGCCGCAGAGGTCGCGGAGTTCGCCGCGAAGGGCACCCGCTGAACCGGGTGATCGAGAGGCGGGGCGCCACGGCGCCCCGCCGTCTCGCGGAAAGGAACAAGGGATGACGACCACAGACATCGTGACCGTCGGCAACAGGCCGCGTCTCGAGAGGCGACCGCTCCGCAAGCTGCTCGCCCGCCCGGAGATCGGTGCACTCGTCGCGGCTCTCGCCGTGATGATCTTCTTCTCCATCTACACCTCCAACTTCATGACCCTGTCGGGCGCGGGCGTCTGGCTCGAGTCGGCCTCGACGTTCGGGATCATGGCCGTGGCCGTCGCGCTCCTGATGATCGGTGGCGAGTTCGACCTCTCCGCCGGTGTCATGACGGGCTTCACCGCCCTCATCGTCGGAATCCTCACGAGCCACTTCGGCCTCAACATCTGGGTCGCGGTCCTCATCTCGCTCGTCACGGCCCTCGCCGTCGGCGCGCTCAATGGATTCCTCGTCATGCGGACGGGGCTGCCGAGCTTCATCGTCACCCTCGGGACCTTCTTCGTCCTCGCCGGCGTCGACCTCGCCGTCACCAAGATGATCACGGGCCAGGTGGCGATCCAGGGGATGACGAACGTCCCGTTCTACGACTCCATCCAGCCGGTCTTCGGGTCGTCGATCCAGATCGGCGGCGGGACCTTCTACGTCTCGGTCCTGTGGTGGTTCGCGGCGACGGCGATCGCCACGTGGGTCCTCCTGCGCACACGTGCGGGGAACTGGATCTTCGCCGTCGGCGGGCAGTTGAACTCGTCCCGCCAGGTGGGTGTCCCTGTGCTCAAGACGAAGATCGGGCTCTTCATGACGACGGCCGGTGCGGCGTGGCTCGTCGGCATGATCTCGCTTTTCCGCACGTCGACGGTCCAGGCCAACACGGGCGTCGGACAGGAGTTCATCTACATCATCTGCGCGGTCGTCGGAGGATGCCTGCTCACGGGCGGATTCGGATCGGCGATCGGCGCCGCGCTCGGAGCCCTCATCTACGGGATGGTCTTCCAGGGCATCACGTTCGCGCAGTGGGACACGAACTGGCTCCGCACGGTCCTCGGGGTGATGCTGCTCCTCGCGGTGTTCCTCAACCACTTCGTGCGCACCAGAGCAGGAGGAACACGATGAGCGCGATGCGTCAGGCCGTCGCCGACGGAGAAGCGCCGTCGGGCACCCCCATCGTCGAGGTCCGCGGGATCGGCAAGTCGTACGGGCCCGTGAACGCGCTCTCGGGGGTCTCCACGACCGTGGCCGCCGGCGAGGTGACCTGCGTCCTCGGAGACAACGGTGCGGGGAAGTCGACGTTCATCAAGATGCTCGCGGGGGCACACTCGCCGAGCGAGGGTGAGCTCCTCCTCGACGGCCGGCCGGTCACGTTCTCGTCTCCGCGCGCCGCGCTCGACGCCGGTATCGCGACCGTCTACCAGGACCTCGCGGTCGTTCCCCTCATGCCGGTCTGGCGGAACTTCTTCCTCGGGTCGGAGATCACGCGCGGCGTCGGTCCCTTCCGACGGCTCGATGTGGCGGAGATGAAACGGATCACGTACACCGAGCTCGACAACATGGGTATCGAGCTGCGGGACGTCGACCAGCCCATCGGAACCCTTTCGGGTGGCGAACGCCAGTGCGTCGCCATCGCACGCGCCGTCTACTTCGGCGCGCGAGTGCTCATCCTCGACGAGCCGACGGCCGCGCTCGGCGTCAAGCAGTCGGGCGTCGTGCTGCGGTACATCGCCCGTGCGCGCGATCGGGGACTCGGCGTGGTCTTCATCACCCACAATCCCCATCACGCCTACCCTGTGGGTGATCGCTTCCTCCTGCTCAACCGCGGCACGAGTCTCGGCGACTTCCCGAAGGAGCAGATCACCCTCGACGAGCTCACGAGCCTCATGGCCGGAGGCGCGGAGCTCGACTCGCTCGCACATGAGCTCCAGCGGACGATGGGTCCGCGTTCACCGATCGCTCAGCAGGTGGAGGCCGAGGCGAGGCGCCAGCCCGACATCGTCGGCGACACGGGGGAGGCCCGACCGCTCTGACGCCCGTCCCCCACGCGAACGCCCATGCTCGTCTCCGACGCGCGTGGGCGTTCGTCGCGTCGGCGGTGGGAGGCGAGTCGGGACGTCGGTGATGCGTCTCAGTCGAGGAGCTGCCGCAGGGTGAAGGCGGACTCGGTCGCGCGGAGCGGATCGTCCACGGTGATGAGGGCCTTCCACAGGGCCCACCCGATCGCGCGCGCCCACATCGCGTCGTCGACGTCGATCGCCCGTCGGAAGGCGTCTCGACCCGCGGGATCGAGGAGTGTCCAGGCGATGACGAGGTCGCACGCCGGATCGCCGACTCCGGCGCAGCCGAAGTCGATCACCGCGGAGAGCCGGCCGCCCCTCGTGAGGAGGTTCCCCACGGCGACGTCGCCGTGGAACCAGCGCGGCTCGTGAGAGTCCTTCGCGTGCAGTGCGTCGTCCCACAGCTCGCGGGCTCTCATCGCGTCGACACGTGGCCCGAGGGCGTCGAGGGCTGAGCGTACCTGCTCGTCCCACTGCTGAAGCGGGGCTCCGCGACCCGCGCTGTGCTCTCCGGCTGTGGGGCCGTCGACCGTGTCGATCGCCCACAGCTCGTGGAGGAACCGAGCGACGTCGCGCGCGAATAGATCGCGGTCGAGGCTCGGGACGTCGCGGGCAGGGGTGCCGTCGATCCACCGTCGGACCGTCCAGGAGAACGGATAACCTGCGCCCGGCACGCCGACGCCGACGATCTCCGGAACGGGAAGGGAGACGGCGGCCGCCACGATCGGGAGGATTCGGATCTCCTTGTGAACCTGTGAGGCGTAGCCTGGCCCGCTCGGGAGCCGGACGGTGTACTCGTCTCCGAGATGGAACGTGCGGTTGTCCCACCCGTCGATCTCGACGGGACGCACGGCGAGCGATCGCCATTCCGGGAACTGCTCGGCGATGAGGCGGCGGACCAGGGCTGCGTCGATTCGTTCGTGCCTCATCGCGTCCTCCCGCCCGCCGTCGGCTTGTCACATATGTCTAGCGGATTCGGAGCGGACGCGGCATGTGCGTCGACCCAGCGTGCCGCCCGATGTGGGGCGGGCGCGATGTGCGGGTGGGCGGGGGAGGGCACCCGCGATTCGTGACGACTCGAGGAAAGATGACTGCCGCCGTTGCAAAGGTAAGGCTCTCCTAAGTAAGTTAAGGATAACCTAACCAACTCTCTCCGGGGCGAGTGCCTGCGCCGCTGCGGAGGCGTGTGGTTGTCTCCCTCCCGAAAGGACACCCTGTGCACCCAGCAGTACCTCGTCGCCCCGGCGCGACGGCCCGGAAGGCCGCAGCGCTCGTCGCCGTCGCCGCCCTCTCGATCGGCGCAGCCCTCGGAACGGCCACCGCCGCGTCCGCCGCTCCATCCGCCGGCACGATCTCGGACGCCTCCTTCACGTGGGGTCTCAGCGGCGAAGCCGGCGGCGGCGCCTTCTTCGGCGGCTGCAACTTCCTGAGCGCCGGCACCGCCGGCAACACGGGGAGCTCCCGGCTGTGGACCGAGTCCGACGGCTTCTATTCGACCCAATCGGGCAACGTCACCATCGTGAAGCCGAACGCGGCTGGCGAACTCGAGCAGCCGACGTGGGCCACGAAGTGCCAGACGCCGCAGGGCACGGCCGTGTCGGCCTCGTCGACGACATCGCTCACCAAGAATGCCGTCGTCTTCGACGGGGGAGAGGGGACCGTCGCGGCCGACGGATCCACGGAGATCGCCTGGACGGGATCGTTCACGGTCGCGTTCTACGGCGGCCTCACCTACTGGAGTGCGACCGACCCGGTGCTCACGCTCGACGCGTCCGGCAACGGCCAGCTCACCGCGACGGCGTCGGGCTACGGCACGAGCATGGAGGACATGACCCAGTGGGTCCCGATCTCCGGCCGCGAGATCGTGCTCGCCGACATCACCGGAGCAGCCGCGGACGACGACGGCTTCACGGTGACGCCCGAGTACCTGGGCAAGACCGTCACGACCTCCGGAACCCCGCAGACCACCACGGGTGCGACGTGGGGCTCCTTCCCGCAGAGCTTCGTGGACTTCCAGCAGCTGACCGGCCAGAGCAGCTACTGGTACAGCTCGGGCGGGTCACGCGACGCCGCGAAGCCGACGACCCCGCTCGACGTCTCGTACGTCGTCACGGGCACCGGCACCGAGCCGGGAACGGAGCCGGCCGACGACGAGCAGGACATCGACGTGACCGTTCCGGCCGCCCCCGAGCCCGAGTCGGGCAGCTTTGGCTGGGCCTTCACCTCCGCTGACGCCGTGAGCCTCGGAACCGCGACCCAGGCCGGCAGCACCTTCACCGCGTCCGGAGCCCTCAACACGATCGCGGTCACCGATACGCGGGCAGGCGGTTCCGGAGCGTACTCGTGGAGCATCTCGGGTAGCGCATCGGACTTCGTCTCGAGCGACGGCAGCTTCTCGGCCGGATACCTCGGGTGGACCCCGAGCGTGTCCGCCGCGGGCGCCGGCGTGACGGCCGGCACCCCCGTGACCTCGACCCTCAGTGGCGGCGCGGGGCTCGGATCGTCGGCCACGCTCGCGTCGAGCACGGCGGCGGCGAGCGCCTCTGTCGATGCCGCGCTGTCGCTCGTCATCCCGAGCGACACCGCCGCAGGCGCGTACACCTCCACCCTCACGGTGACGGCGCTCGGCTGACCACACGCGAGACGATCGGGCGGTGCCGGACGAAGGTCCGGCGCCGCCCCTCGGTCGTTTCCGCGCCCCTCCCGAACCTTCCTCGAGCCAGGACCCCGCATGCCCCAGAGCCGAACGACCCGAACCCTAACAATGCTCCTTTCAGCCGTGGCCGTCGCCACGGCTTTCGCCGTCTCCGCGGGCGGCACCGCCACGGCGGCCGCCGCGGCGACCCGCGCCCACACGCTCTCGAGCGCTGCAACGGACGGCGCCAGCTGGAGCGTCTCCCCAGCCGACACTCCACACGGTGCCGGCCGACCCTTCTTCGACTACGCCCTCGACCCGGGGGAGACGATCGATGATGCGTTCGCCGTGCGCAATGACGGCGCGGCCGCTCTCACCCTCGCCGTCTACGCCGCCGACGCCTTCACGACGAGGGAGGGGAACATCGATCTCCTCCCCGCCGGCGAGCAGTCGGAGGACGCGGGCACGTGGGTGGAGCTCGATACGGCCGAGATCGTCCTCCAGCCGGGTGAGACACGTGTCGTGCCGTTCAGTATCGCCGTTCCTGCCGACGCCCGGCCGGGCGATCACCCCGCCGGGATCGTCACGTCGCTCCGATCGGACGACGACGGCGCGCAGGTCCAGGTGGACCGCCGACTCGGGAGCCGCCTGTTCGTGCGCGTCGCCGGTGAGCTCTCTCCATCCGTCGAGGTATCGGATCCGGTGGTCTCGTTCTCCGGGACCTGGAACCCCCTCGCCCTCGGCCAGGTCGATGTCGTGTACACGCTGAGCAACACGGGCGACACCCGCGTCACGGCTGTGGGGGCGACATCGATCCACGGCCCCGCCGGTGTCGCGTCGCTCACGACGGGAGCCGAGCAACTGCCCGAGGTACTGCCGGGCTCCACCGTGGAAGTGACGCAGACCGTGTCCGGTGTGGCCGCTCTCGTCTGGTTGGGAGGCGCCGTGAACGTCATCCCCACGAGCGTCGGGATCGGGGCGGCGCAGCTGGACGCCGTCGTCCTGCCGTTCGGTGTGGCTGCCGTGCCTGTGGCGACGCTCCTCATCCTCGCGGGGATCGCCGTTCTCGTCGGCGCCATCGTCCTCCTGATGCGCCGGAGGCGCCGGAGCGCGTGACACGATGGTGAGGCGATGCCTCCACGGGTCGGATCGACCCGATCCGATGCGCGACGTCGACACCGACGAATCGAGCGCCATCCATGACCACCACCGTTCTCGTCGCCGGAGCGACCGGCGATCTCGGCCGCCGTATCGTCCGTGCCCTCGGTGGCCGCGACGCCTGGATCCGCGTTCTCACACGTCCCGGGAGCGACTCGGCGCACGCGATGTACGGTGACGCTGACGGGATCGAGATCGTCGAGGCCTCCTACACGGACGCTGCGGCTCTCCTGGCGGCCACCGCGGGTGTCGACGTGGTGATCTCCGCCGTCAACGGCCTCCGTCCCGTGATCGTCGACGCGCAGAGCGCCCTTCTCGCTGCCGCGGTGCGCTCGGGGGTCTCCCGATTCATCCCCTCCGACTATTCGGCCGACTACCGGTCCATCTCCCCGGGCAGCAACCGCAACTTCGAGCTCCGTCGCGAATTCGCGGCAACCCTGGATGCGGCCGACATCCGCGCCACCTCCGTGCTCAACGGGGCCTTCGCCGACATGCTCACGGGCCAGGCGCCGCTCATCTCGTTCTCGCGGCACCGGGTGATGTTCTGGTCGTCGGCCGATCAGGTCCTCGACTTCACGACCAAGGACGACGTGGCCCGCACGGTCGCCTCTGTCGCTCTCGACGATCGGGCACCGCGCGTCGTGGAAGTGGCCGGGTCGAGTGTCACAGCGCGTCAGATCGCGGAGACTCTCACGAGCCTCACCGGGACGAGTCACCGGCTCCAGTGGGCGGGCACGACCGGCACGCTCGCGGGGATCAGTTCGGTCATGCGCCGGATGTCGCGCGACGACGGTGAGGCGTTCCCGGCATGGCAGGGGATGCAGTACTTCGTGAGCATGTTCAGCGGCCAGGCACAGCTGCGCAACCTCGACAACGATCGCTACGGGCCCGTGCCGTGGACCTCGGTCCGTGACGTGCTGTCGGCTCACCTCGCTGATGGAGCGCGCGAGCCCGTCAGCTGACCGGGGATCGCGCGCTCTCCCGGCCAGGACGGCACACGCTCACCCCGCCTTCGACCAGGGGAAGCGCAGCCGACCCGTGAGGTTCAACACCGAGAGAACGCTCACGAGTCCGGCGAGGATCGCGCCTCCGATGGGCAGGACGAGGGGCGTCACGAGGTCCGTGGCCGTGGGGACGAGCCCTGCCGTGGCCCGTTGGACCGATGACCACGACTGCGCGGCACCCAGCGCCGCAGCCTCGGGCGCCCCGGTCGTCGCCTCCGGGGAGCTTCCCGGAGCGAACACCGCCTCGTTGCGTGGCGTGGATCCGCCGGAGGTCGCCGACTCGTTCGTCGTCGGCACGATCGCCGGAGCGGCGGCGTCGGCGTTCACGATGAGGGACGTCGCGGGTTTTGCAGGATCGCGCTGGCCGCCCGACGTCAGCCAGTAGCCCGTCTGGCCCGTGAGCTTCTGGAAACCGAGGAAGCTCGCGGGGAACGCTCCCCAGTAGGCCGCGTTCGCGTCGGTGCGGGGTGCCTGGTCGGCGCCCGCCGCCGACACGCCCAGGTACTCCGGCAGGATCTGGAATCCGGAGTCGGTGAGGGGCACGTCACGGAGCTCGGCGAGGACGACGGTGCGGCCGGCGATCGGCTCCCACTTCGTCATGTCCTCCATACTCGTGCCGTAGCCGCTGAGGGTCGCGGTGAGGCGGCCGTTCCCCGACGCATCGATGGCGAGCGCCGGGTCCGTCGCGCTCCAGTAGGTCATCCCGCCGTAGAACGCGACCGTGAACGAGCCGGTCCAGCGGAGGTCGACGCCGTCGGTGCCGAACGTGCCGGCTCCGCCCGTGAACACGACCTGCGAGTCGGTCGAGGAGGCGGTCGACGCGGCGGTGACGGGGTTGCCGGCGGCGTCGAGGCACTTCGTGGCGAAGGACGCGCGCTCCCAACCGCCGTCGGTCGTCGCCTTGACGATCTCGACGTCGCCGCTTTGAGCGGAGTACAGTCCGTCGCCCGCCCCCCAGACCCGCGCTCCGCCGCTGTCGCCGGCGCGACCCGCGCTCAGGAAGTTGCATCCGCCGGCGAACGCGCCGCCGCTCGATTCACGGTTGAGGCCCCACCGCAGTTGCGCGTCGTCGACGGCACCGGCCTCGGGCGCGGGTGGGTCGGTCGACTCCGGGACCGTGACGTCGATGGGCACGCCGTCGTCCGTCTCAGCGGAGAGGGGGAGTGCGGCGGCGGACGCCGAGGGCGCCGCCGCTCCGAGGAGCGCGGCGGCGACGATGGCCGCTGCCCACGTGCGACGAACCGTCATCGGCCGGCGACCGCGCATCACGCCGTCACCTCCGCGCGCCGCGCAGCGCGTGCCCGGACACCTCGACGGATCGACGTGCCGATGCTGAGCAGGAGGAGCACGAGCGCGATCAGGAGGGACACCCCCAGAACGACGTACGGCCAGGTCGCCGCTGACGCCGGTTCGGTGGTACTCGGTATCGCGGCCGGGTCGGCGCTCACCGTCACGTCGGACTCCGCGACCCGCCCGGACGCCGCGCCCGTGAGAGTGAGGAGATGGGTTCCGTCGCGGAGATCGGCGGGGAGCGGGAGCACACCGGCGATCTCTCCGGACGGCCCGGCCGTGAGGGGGCCGACGGCTGAGACGCCGTCGTCGAGCGTCGCGACGATGAGCTCTCCCGGCTCGAATCCCTGCCCGGTGAAGCTGAGCGCCTGACCGGAGATGGCCGACGTGGTCGTGTAGCCGACCCGTGCGGCGGTCGCGGCCGAGCCGCCCTCTGCCGGCTTCTCGTCGTCCGCGTCGGTCGCCGGCTCCGAGCCCGTGGACGTGGTGAAGTCGAGGGGTGTGAAGGTCTCGTTGTTCGCGTTCTTCACCCCGTGGGCCCCGATCGTGATGATGCCGCAGGTCACCTCCAGGCAGTCGACGGAGCTGACGGCGCCCGAGCGGTCCTGGCTCTCGAACGTCGCCCCTGGAACGACCATCTCGACGCTCCAGGACCCGTCGGCCGCCATCACGGCGTTCGCCGCGTCCTCGGTCTCACTCCCCGGGAAGGCGACGAAGCGCTGGAATCCCTGATTGTCCTTCGACTCCGAGTCGGGTACGTACCTGTAGTCCTCGCCCACCTGGCCGCCGTTGCTCGGCCGCCACGACGAACCGTCGGCGACCCAGCCGAACAGCACGTAGACCCCTCCGAAGCCGCCGGTGATCGACTGGAAGCCGGACCCCGTCACGGTGACCGTCGTGGCGAACTCCGGGTCGGCCGTCGCCCCGCCGGTCGCGCTCTCGACGGTGACCCGTCCGGCCGCCTCGGCCGGTTGCACAGTGCCGGGCAGGAGCGCTGCCGCCAGGACGGCGACGGCCGTGAAGGCCGTCCCGGCGGCGAACGTGCGGCGGCGTGAGCGGGCGGGGGAGTCAGGCATGGGCCGGGTGTTCCTTCCGGTCGTGATCGGTGGGTGGGACGGGGGGAGTGGACCCGGACCGGACGGGGCCGACGCGGACCGTGTCTCCCTCGGAGGAGACCGCGATGGGGTGGCGGTACACCTCGGAGAGCAGGTCGCTCGACAGGGCCTCGCGCGGAGGCCCGTCGGCGCGGATGCGCCCGGCCTCGAGGACCACGACGCGCCCGGCGTAGGCCGCGGCGAGATCGAGGTCGTGCAGCACGACGACGACGGCCCCGCCCTCGTCCGCGTGTCGGTGGAGACGCGCGAGCACCCGCTCCTGGTGGCGGATGTCGAGACTCGCTGTGGGCTCGTCGAGCAGGATGAGCGGGCATGCCTGGGCGCGCACACGCGCGAACGCGACACGGGCGCGCTCGCCGCCTGACAACTCGGTGATCGTGCGGTCGAGCAGTGGCGCGATCTCGGCGTCCTCCACGGCGCGCTCGATGTGTGCGTCGTCCTCGTTCTCCTCCGGTCGCCCCCGCCAGGGCGCGCGTCCCATCTCGACGACCTCGCGCGCGCTGAACGGGAACGAGACCTCGTTCGACTGGGTGAGGACGGAGCGGCGCCGGGCGAGGTCGACGGGCCGATACGCGCCGAGGGGCCGTCCGTCGAGGTGCACGGCGCCGTCCGTCGGGGCCGCATCGCCCGAGAGGGCATGCAGCAGCGTGGACTTTCCGGCCCCGTTCGGTCCCACGAGGGCCACGAGTTCACCCGGACCGACGGCCAGATCGATGGCGGTCAGGATCTCGCGCGCTCCGAACCGGACGTGCAGGCCGCGTGCCTCGATGATCGCCGTCACGCCCATCCTCCCGAGCGGACGCGCGTGCGGCGCAGGAGCCAGAAGAAGAACGGTCCGCCCACGAGAGCCGTGAGCATGCCGATCGGGAGGTCGGCGTATGGCACGGCCGTGCGCGCGACGGTGTCGGCGGCGAGCAGGAGCAGGGCGCCACCGAGGGCGCTCACGGCGATGAGGGGGCGGTGGGACGGACCGAGGACGAGGCGCACGAGATGTGGCACGACGAGACCGACGAACGCGATGATGCCGCACAGCGCGACGGCCGCTGCCGTGAGGATCGCGACGAGCACGATCGCGACCACCCGCGTGCGCTCGATGGAGACGCCGAGGTGGCGCGCTTGGCGCTCGCCGAGGGCGAGGAGGTCGAGCCGGTGGGCGAGAGCTAGGGCGCCCACGAGGCCGATCACCGTGACAGGGGCGACGATCGCGACGTCCTGCCAGCGCGTGCCGTTGAGCGAGCCGAGCTGCCAGAACACGATCTGCTCGCGTTGCTGAGTGGATGACAGGAAGGTCGCGAGGGCGATCCCGGCGCCGCACACGGCATTCACGGCGATGCCCGTGAGCACGAGCGTGACGACCTCCGTCCGCCCGCCGGAACGCGCCGCCAGGTACACGAGGAAGGTGGCGATCAGTCCGCCGACGAACGCGAAGAGCGGGGAGGTGAGCGGCCCGGCGGAGGTCGCACCGGAGACGATCGCGATCGCCGCCGCCATGGCCGCACCCGACGACACCCCGACCACTCCCGGCTCGGCGAGGGGATTGCGGAACACGCCCTGCATGAGCGCCCCGCCCACGGCGAGCGCCGCCCCGACGACGAGCGCCATCGCGATGCGGGGGAAGCGGATCATCCAGAGGGTCGCGTCGGCGTTGGGGTGGCCCGGCTCTGCGACGATCGGCAGTGTGATCGCGCCGAGACCCACGGCCGACAGCAGGTCGTTCGTGTGGGCCGCGACCGAGCCGAGGATCTCGGGGACCGGGATGGAGAGCTGGCCGAGACCAGCAGAAAGGACGGCGAGCAGAGTTGTCGCGCCGAGGAGCAGGCCTGTCAGGATGCGGCGCCGCCGTCGCGGGTGGCGGACCGTCGGCGCCGGATGCGACGGATCGCCGATCGTGGGCTCATCCCGTGACGCCCCGACCGACGGCGCGATCGCCGCGCTCATCCGGCCTGGTCCGGCGCGTAGATGGCCACGGCGAGGGCTTCGAGAACGCGGGCCGTGTCGGGCCCGAAGCTCAGGATCTGTGAGTCGGCCATATCGACGATACGACGGTGTTCACCCGCGGGCGTCTGCTGCAGCGCAGGCAGAGCCTCGAGCAGACCGTCGACCCCGTCCACCGACTCCAGGCCTCCCGTCATGACGAGCACGAGGTCCGGGTTCGCGGCGACGAGCCCCTCGTCCGTGATCGGCCGCATCCCGGTCCACCCGATCTCCGAGGACACGTCCTCGCCTCCCAGCGCCGTCACGAGGGCATCGGCCCCGGACTCCTGGCCGAACATGTAGTAGACGCCCGACTGTCCGCGCACGTAGAGGAACACCATGCGGAGACGCTCGCCATCGGCCGGCGCGATCGCCGCGATGTCCGAGACGGTGGCGTCGACGGACGCCGTGACCCGCTCGGCGAGAGCCGCGCCTCTCTCGGGGACACCGAGTGCCGTCGCGACTCCGTCGATGAGCGACCCGATCGAGTCGATCGCGCGGTGAGAGTCGACGACGACCACGTCGACGCCTGCGTCGCGCATCTGCAGCACCGTGTCCCAGGGGCCGAGGCTCGTATCCGTGATGATGAGGGTCGGGGCCAGCTCGAGGATGGCCTCGGCGTTGAGGTCGTGGCCGTTCTGCGTCACGAGGGGGCGGTCGGCGATCTCCGCGAAACCGCTCGAGATGTCGCGTCCCACCACCTGATCGCCGAATCCCAGCTCGAACACGGTCCGCGAGAGGGAGCCGTAGATGTCGAGCGCGAGGATGCGCGATGTGTCGTCGACCTCGACGGTCGTCCCCTGGGCGTCGGTGACGGTCGCAGGCAGCGACTGCTGGCCCTCCGTCACCGGATCGACGGGGGAGGAAGGCGCGACGGCTGTGCTCGGCCCGTCCCATCCGCCGGGATCGGCGAGGGGAGTGACATCGGAGAGCCGCGGGGTCGCCTGGGCATCACCGTCCCCGTCTCCTGCTGTCGTCGTGCACCCCACGAGGAGCAGGCCCGTTGCGACGACGAGGGCGAGGATGCGGAAACGGCTGGTCATGGTCACGGCGGTGCGATGCTCTCGATCGGTGGGGGGATGTCGGCGGCGAGGCGGCGTCGAAGGAAGGTAAGCCAACCCTAACCACATTAACTACTTAGGTAAACCTATCCTTTGCCGTAGAGTGGCGGCATGGACACGACCATCGCCCCGACCGCTGAGCACGCAGCCCCCGGCGTCGCCGCGCTTCTGCGCGAGGCCACAGACGCCCAGCACCGCACCGCCGAGTCGCGCCCGTTCATGACGGCGCTCATGGGAGGGGAGCTCGACCTCGCCGCGTACACGCTGTACCTGGCGCAGTTCGCCCGGATCTACGCGGCCCTCGAGTCGCGTGACACCGTCCCGACCGACCCATCCGTGCTCCAGGACCGCCGGCTGGATCGTGCAGCCGCGATCGACGGGGACCTCGCCGCGCTCGGCGCCCCCGACTGGCGCGACACGGTTCCGGCCCTGCCCGCGACGATCGTCTACGAGGAGCACCTGCGGGCGATCGCCCGCACCGAGCCTCTCCGCCTCGTGGCCCACCACTACACGCGCTACCTCGGCGACCTCTCGGGTGGGCAGGTGATGGCGACGATGCTCCGGCGCCACTACGGCGCCACCGATGAGCAGCTCTCCTACTTCCGCTTCGACGAGCTCGGGCCGCTCGTGCCCTACAAGCGCGGCTACCGCGACGCGCTCGACGCCCTCGATCTCACTGACGCGGACCGTGACGTCCTCGTCGCCGAGGCGCGCGCGGCCTTCGATGCGAACACGGCTGTCTTCGACGACCTGCAGAAGGTCGTCGCCGCACGCTGACCGCAACGGGGCGGATCGTTCCGTCGGCATTCAGCGCCTTCGCCGCGGGACACGACAGGATGGTCACATGATCTCCACAGCGCTCGCCGCCCGACTCCGCACCGTAGGCCTCACGTGGGCGCCGTCGTCCGGCGACGCGTTCGAGATCAAGGGGGAGGACTTCGAGGGCGACGTCTTCACGGTGAGCGACATGACGATCGAGCCGCAGCACTACCCGAGCGGCACCATCCTCGGCTTCAACGGCACCACGGAGTGGGCGCTCGACTCCGTCTCCCTCGACGACGCGCTCTGGCTGCCGCGCGAGGACCAGCTGCGCGAACTCCTCCGCGGGGCGTTCGTGTCGCTCGTGCGCATGCAGGAGGGGCTCCGCGGCCGCACGATCTACACCGTGACCGCGCGCATCGACGGAGAGGAACGCTCGTTCACGAGCGACCACGCCGCCGAGGCCTACGGCGAGGCGCTCCTCGACCTCATCGAATCCGTCAGCTGAGGGGCTCGGCCGCCGCGAGAGTGACGGCGTCGATCGAGAAACGCCACGGGGTGAGTGAATCGCTCATCGGATCCAGAAGTCGGAACGCGAAGTCGTGTAGGCCGGAGGACGTGTCGATCCAGAAGGTCCTCTCACCTCTCGTCATCCCCGGCTGAGGCGGAAGCGTCCGCCAGCCGGCCGGATAGTCGACGGCGTCCCGTGCATCGTCCGTCAGACTCGATCCCCACCGTCCCGAGAGGCGGTAATCCGCCCAGTCCAGCCATCGGGCAACGCGTTCGTCGCTCCGTCGAAAGCGGACATCGACCGTGAGGAGGAAACCCGTGCTGTACACCTGTGCGTCGCGGACGCGCACGTCATAGTCGCCACGTGACAGTTCGATGTGCAGCGGGACGGAGGCCGGGAGCTCGCCGACGGGAGCGAGGTCATACGCGCCATGCTCGTCTGCGAAGGGGGATTGGTCGTCGCCTTCCGACATCAGCTCGAAGCCGGCCTTCGTCGGCACGAGAGTCGAGAACATCGCCGCAGCGATCTGAAGGCTCGTGATCGCATTCCCGAGGTCATGACCGGTCTGGGTTCTCCGGTCCTCGTCGTCATGCGAGAGGAGAGACGCCGCGAATCGATCGAGGAGCTCATGCTGGCGCGCGACAGCGCCGGCAAGGAAAGCAGCAGCGCTGTCTTTGTCTGGCATACCGCTGGGGAAACGGATCTCCCCGGAACTCGACATCAGCACCTCGAAGCCCTCCGGCTCTTCAGACGGCTCTGGCGCGACGAATTCCTGGTCCACGCCCACAGTCAATCAGACCGGGGTGTTCCGCCCGTCCTCAACTTCGAGGGCCTCCCAGTCGTGGATCCAACGGGCGAGGTAGCCGGCGAAACGGTGGAGGTCCGCGTCGTCCCACTCGCCGAGCACGCGCTGCAGGGAGGAGAAACCGGTCGGCCCGATGTTCCCGAGGCGCGCGCGACCCTCGTCTGTGAGCTCGATGAATCGCGCCCGGCGGTCCTCGGGGTCTGAGCGTGTGGAGACGAGGCCGAGGTCCTCGAGCTGCCGCGACTGACGGCTGATGGCTGTGCGGTCGACGGCGAGCATCTCGGCCGCGGCACCCGCGTGAATCGGGCCGAGGCGCTCGACGATGCGGAGCAGCTTGAGGCCGAACGGCTGGAGTGCGGGGTCGACGGCCGCGGCCGCGTCGCGGATGCTCGTGCGGATCTTCGCGGCGAGGATGCCCATCTGCTCCTCGACCTCGTGGAGGGGAGAGGGCGTTTCGTTCTCGCCACGCCGCGCGCCGCCGTCGACCCCGGTGGACGTCATCGCTACCGGTCCCCGCCGTCGGCGTCGCGCCGCCCGCGCTCGTCCGGGTGGGAGAGACCCACGGGAGGGAGGGCGACGGCGGCGGTCGACGTGCTGATGAGTCGGTCCTCCGCCACTTCGAGCTCGGTCTCCAGCTCGGTCTCCTGTGCAGCGCCGTGTCGCTGCACCGCGTTCATCGTACCGAGCCGCGCGTTCGGGAGGAACGCGACAGCGATGAGGGTGATGACCGCGAGCGGCACGCTGTAGAGGAAGACCTGTCCGACACCGGTGCCGTAGGCGCTCTCGACGACCACACGGATCGCCTCGGGCAGCTGATTCACCTGCGGGATGGTGCCGCCCGCGAGGGCCTGCGCCGCGACGGCCTGCTGCTCGGGGGCCAGGCCGGCGATGCCGTCCTTGATGCTCTGGGCGACGACGGTTCCGAGGATCGATCCGAGAGCGGACACACCCACGGTGCCTCCGAGGCTGCGGAAGAACGTGACGGCGCTCGTGGCGACGCCGAGGTTCCGCACCTCGATCGAGTTCTGCACGACGAGGACGAGGTTCTGCATGAGCATGCCGATACCCGCTCCGAGCACGAACATGTAGATCGCGACGAGGACGAACGGGGTGTCGTAGTGCAGGGTGCTGAGGAGGGAGGTGCCCACCACGGCGAGGACACCGCCGGTGACCATGATCGCCTTCCACCGTCCGCGCTTGCTGATGAGGGAGCCGAAGAACGCGGACGCGATGAGCAGTCCGGCCATCATCGGGATGGTGAGGAGGCCCGACTGGGTGGGCGTCGCGCCACGCGCGAGCTGCATGTACTGGGCGAGGAAGACGGCGGTGCCGAACATCGAGACGCCCACGGAGATGCTCGCGATGACCGCGAGGGTGAAGGTGCGGTTGCGGAACATCGAGAGGGGGATGATCGGCTCGGCGGCCTTGAGCTCGACGATGACCGCGGCGGCGAGGAGCACGACGGCTCCCGTGACCATGATGAGCGTCTCGAGCGACATCCAGTCGAACTGCTTGCCGGCCATCGACAGCCAGATGAGGAAGAGGGAGACGCCACCGGCGATGAGGACGGCGCCCGCGTAGTCGATGGTGACCTTGCGCTTGGCGCGCTTCGGCAGGTGGAGCGTCGACTGGATGAGCATGATCGCCACGATCGCCACCGGGAGAGCGACGAAGAAGTTCCACCGCCACCCGAACGCGTCCGTGATGAGGCCTCCGAGCAGCGGGCCGCCGACGGTGCCGACGGCCATCACGCCGCCGAAGAGGCCGGCGTAACGCCCGCGCTCTCGCGGGCTGATGATGTCGGCCATGATGATCTGGCTGAGCGCCGCGAGACCGCCGCCGCCGAGACCCTGGAAGACGCGGAAGACGATGAGCCAGTCGGTGTTCTGAGCGAAGCCGGCTGCGGCCGAGCCCAGCACGAAGAGCCCGAGGGCGAGCTGGATGAGCAGCTTGCGGTTGAAGAGGTCGGCGAACTTCCCCCACAGCGGCGTGGACACCGTCGTGGCGAGGAGGGTCGCCGTGACCACCCAGGTGTAGGCCGACTGGTCGCCCTTGAGCTCCGAGATGATGAGCGGGAGCGACGTCGAGACGACGGTTCCCGCGAGGATCGACACGAACATGCCGAGGAGCAGACCGGAGAGAGCCTGGAGCACCTGGCGGTGGCTCATCGAGCCGTCTGGCGACCCCTCGGCGACCGCTGTGGCGGCGGTATCAGGTGTGTTCGTGCTGCGCTTCCGCGCATCCTCGTGGCGTGACATGTGACTCCCGGTAATAGTTGGCAACGGTCAACTATACACCTTCGTCACGTATCTGGTGCACCGACGGAGGTCCGCACGGCGCGCTGGGTCCGCCGACCGCGACACGTTCAGCCGAGCACGAAAGGAGTTCCCGTAGCGCTCGGCCGAACCTGTCGCTCCGGTCGACTGCGTCGGAGGGTGCTGCTGGCGCGTCAGTCCGGGATGATGCGTCGGCCCATGCTGATCGAGCCGTCGGGCTCGTAGCCGAGCGACGCGTAGAAGCCGAGAGCTGCATCGTTCCCCGCCCGCACCTGCAGGTTGATCTTCGGGCAGCCGAGTGCCTCGAGCCGCACCTCAGCCTCGCGCACGAGAGCCCGCCCGAATCCCGTGCCGCGGTGGTCGGGTGCGACCGCGAGGTAGTTGAGCCAGCCGCGGTGGCCGTCGTAGCCGGCCATGAGGCTCGCGATCGGTTCGTCGTCCACCGTCCCGACGAGGAAGAGGTCCGGCTGCACGGTGAGCTTCCGCTCGATGTCGCGGTGAGGATCGTTCCACGGTCGGGTGAGCTCGCACGCGTGCCACAGAGCGACGACGGCCTCGGTGTCGGACGGGCGGAAGGACCTGATCTCCATCGGATCAGTCAATCACTCGTCGACTCCGAGGCTGCGCCGGGCGGGCGTCGAGGGCGGCAGATACCTGTCGAGGGCTACAGGTGCACCTGTAGCCGTGGGTCGGGAGTAGCCCTCTGGGTTAGGGGCGACCGGTGCGGCGACGGCGGGGCACGCGGAGGGGGGCTGTGCCGGAGGCGAGTTCGATCGCGTCGCTGTAGTGGCCGACGAGGGCGCCCGTCACGCTCTTCCATGTGCGCGTCCGCACGGCCTCGCGAGCGGCGCGGCCGAACGCTGCGCGCTTCCCGTCGTCGCCCACGAGGTCGCGGACGTGCGACGCCATCTCCTCGAGGTTCCCGGGGGTGTAGAGCCACCCGGTGCGGCTCGAGTCGACGAGGTCGAGGGGGCCGCCGCGTCCCGTCGCGACGACCGGAACGCCCGACGCCATCGCCTCCTGGATCGTCTGGCAGAAGGTCTCGGACTCGCCGGGGTGCACGAAAACGTCGAAGCTCGCCATGGCCATCGCGAGCTCGTCCCCACCGAGGAAGCCCGCGAAGTGCGCGTCCGGCAGCTGCCGCCGGAGTGCCGGACCGAGGGGGCCGTCACCGACGATCACGAGGCGCGTGCCGGGGACCGACGAGAGCGCCGCGAGATCCTCGAGCTGCTTCTCGGCGGCGAGCCGGCCGACGTAGCCGACGATGCGCTCGCCGTTCGGCGCCACCGTCCGTCGCCACGACTCCGAGCGCTTCGACGGATCGAACCTCTCGGAGTCGACGCCGCGCACCCAGAGTCGCACCCGGTCGATGTTCCGCTCCTCGAGCTGCCGGATCGCGGAGCTCGACGGGGCGAGAGTCAGCGTCGACCCGGTGTGGATGCGGTCGACGTGCTGCCAGAGCAGCTCCTCGGCGTAGGGGATGCCGTACCGGGCGGCGTAGGCCGGGATCTCGGTCTGGTACACCGCGACGGTCGGCAGCCCGAGCGCCTGCGACGCGAGGAGTCCGCGCCACCCGAGCACGAACGGCGAGGCCAGGTGGACCACGTCCGGCTGGAATCGCTCGAGCGTGTTCATCAAGCGGCGCGACCCGCCGGGCGCCACGCGCACGCTCGGATACCGGGGGAGCGTGAACGACGGGACCTGATCGACGCGCACGCCCGCGTGCTCCGCCGGAGTGAGGCGTCCGCTCCGGGCGGCGATGACGATCATCTCGTCGCCGCGTTCGGTGAGGTGCTCCATCACGCGCAACAGCGAGTGTGTCACCCCGTTCATGTGGGGGAGGAAGGATTCGGCGACCATCGCGATCCGCATACTCGATGGTCTCTCCCGGCGGGAACCGGACGGTGAGCGCGAGGAAGACGCGAGGTGAAGCCGGCGTGACGAGAGCATGACGCGAGCGCCTGCGCTCGGGCGGGAATACGGTGGGGGAATCGACCGTTGACCCGATCGACAGATACATTCAGGTGAATGGATCGCAGCAGGCACCGGTACAGACGGAACAGGACGGACGGCTCGACATGACGAAGACCCTCGAACTCGGACTCGACACCTTCGGGGACGTGAGCGTCGATGCGCAGGGCGAACTCCTGCCGCACGCGCAGGTGCTCCGCAACCTCGTGGAGCAGGCGAAGCTCGCCGACCGCGTGGGCCTCGCGTACTTCGGCATCGGTGAGCACCACCGCGAGGACTTCGCCGTCTCGGCCCCCGAGGTGCTCCTCGCGGCGATCGCCGCGCAGACGGAGGACATCCACCTCGGCACCGCGGTGACGGTGCTCAGCTCCGACGACCCGATCCGCGTGTTCCAGCGCTTCGCCACGCTCGACGCCGTGTCCAACGGTCGCGCAGAGGTCATCCTCGGTCGCGGATCGTTCACCGAGTCGTTCCCCCTCTTCGGCTTCGAACTCACGCAGTACGAGGAGCTCTTCGAGGAGAAGCTGCAGCTCTTCACCGAGGTGCGCAAGCAGAAGCCCATCACGTGGCAGGGCAACACCCGCGCGCCGCTGTCGAACCAGTCGGTCTACCCGCCTATCGAGAACGGCCTCCTGAAGACGTGGATCGGTGTGGGCGGAAGCCCCGAGTCCGTCGTGCGTGCCGCGCACTACGGCCTTCCGCTCATGCTGGCCATCATCGGAGGGGAGCCGCACCGCTTCGCACCCTTCGTGAAGCTCTACAAACAGGCGCTCGAGCAGTTCGGCAACCCGCTTCCCCCCGTGGGCGTGCACTCGCCGGGTCACGTGTCCGACACCGACGAGCAGGCGCGCGAGGAGCTGTGGCCGCACTATCGCGTGCTGCTCGACCGCATCGGCCGCGACCGCGGATGGCCGCCCATCACGCGCGACCGCTTCGAGGCCGAGGCCGCGCCGGAGGGCTCGCTGTACGTGGGCTCGCCCGAGACCGTGGCGCGGAAGATCGCGCGCACCGCGTCGATCCTCGAGCTCGACCGCTTCGACCTCAAGTACGCGAACGGCACGATGCCGCACGAGAACCTCATGCACAGCATCGACCTCTACGGAACGCAGGTCGCTCCGCGCGTCCGCGAACTCCTCGCACAGGAGGGCGCGCTCGTCACCTCCTGAGCACGCGCGCCTGCACCGACCGCTCCCCACTCCACCCCAGGAGTGGGGAGCGGTCCCCATCGAGGGGCGTCCCGGCGTGTCGATAGGGTGAACGTGCGCCCGTGATCGCCGCGACGGGCGCTCGATCGACCGTCGGGGGGAGATGATCGCGTGAGCTCCGGTCAGCCCATCCGTTCCGACGGCGCTCGCCGCGCCATCGGGCGCTTCTCCGCCGGAGCCTGGACCGTCGGCGCGATCGTGATGGCGCTGATCGCGTTCTCCACTTTCGCTCGCCTCGAGTGGGACCCGCAGACCGGCGCGCTCCGGGACACGGAGGGCGGCTACGGCTACAGCGACTACCCCTGGGAGGACGCGAACCTCCCGGAGGTGCAGCCCGTCGACGGAAACGTGTACGCCGGCGACGGCAACGCGGTGATCCGTATCGACGACGTCACGACGGATCCGCTCCAGGTCACCCAGCTCTCCGACGCGAACGTGCGGCTGTCCATGACGGAGAGCGGCGACATCGACCCGGATCTGGCCGTCGACGATCGCGAGTGGCCATTGCGGGTGGGCTATCCGCAGCCCGATCTCCCGTCCGTCGTGTTTCCCTATGAGGGGACGCTCGAACTCTGGGTTCAGGTGGAGGGCCCGTGGCAGCTCCGGATCGAGCCTCTCACCGCGGAGGAGATCACCGATGTGGTCTCGGGGAAGGGCAACAAGCTCCTCGTCTACCGCGGATCCGCCGCGAGCGCGCTCTTCGAGTTCGTCGGAGAGGGCATCTTCTTCGTCACCGCCTACACGCGTGAGACCGGCGAGGAGTCCCTCTTCATCGAGAGCGACCCCCTGCGAGAGAGGCAGTCGTGGACTCCGTCCGACGTCGTCGTTCTCAGTATCGAGTCGTCGGCCGATCGTGGAGCCTGGGTCGTGGACATCGACCCGACGGTCGATGACACGCCCTCGACGACGCCGCCGAGCGAGCCGTCCCCGACCTCCACCGACACACCCACCGAGCAGGAGACCCCGTAGATGGCCGACTTCACGAAGACCCTCGACCAGGCGTTCAAGGCGAGGCTCCCTCTCCTCTACATCGAGACGAGCGAGGAGGAGCGCGTCATCCAAGAGATCGGGCGGGCGGCCGGCGAGCTGCGGCATCCCCGCCAGGTGTGGACGTGGTCGTCCGCGACGGGCCTCGTATCGCCGGAGTCGAAGATCATCGCGAACACGACGAACCCGTCCCGCGCGCTCGAGCACGCCCAGACCGTCGCCGAGAACGCCGTCTTCGTCTTCTGCGACCTCCACGCCTACTTCGGTTCGGAAGGGCGCCCGGGGGACCCGGCCATCATCCGCAAGGTGCGCGAGGCCGTCCTCGAGTTCCGGCACGGCGACCTCGGCCGGGCGCTCATCGTGACCGCGCCGGTGCGCACGATCCCTCCGGAGCTCGACAAGCTCACGAACCTCGTCGAGTTCCCGCTGCCGGATCGCGCCGACCTCTCGTGGCTGCTCGACACCATGATCGACAACAACACGTCGGGGGACGGCCGGATCCGAGTGAAGGCCTCGGCGGGCGACCGCGAGAAGATGGTCCAGGCAGCGCTCGGGCTCACGATGGCCGAGGCGGAGAACGCGTTCGCGCGGGCGATGGTCGACGACGGAGCGCTCTCCTCCGACGACATCGACATCATCCTCGACGAGAAGCGGCAGACCGTGCGCAAGGCCGGGCTCCTCGACTTCGTGGACAACGGCATCGACCTCGACCAGGTCGGCGGTCTCAACAACCTCAAGCGGTGGTTGTCGCGGCGCGACGGGTCCTGGCTCGCCGAGGCAGAGGCATTCGGACTTCCCGCGCCGAAGGGAGTGCTCATCACGGGAGTGCCCGGCTGTGGGAAGTCGCTCACGGCGAAGGCCACGGCCGCCTCATGGGACATCCCGCTCCTCCGCCTCGACATCGGCAAGATCTTCGCGGGCCTAGTGGGCTCGAGCGAGCAGAACCTGCGCACGGCGATCGCCACGGCAGAGGCCGTCGCGCCCTGCATCCTCTGGGTCGACGAGATCGAGAAGGGATTCTCGAACACCACGGGCTCCGGTGATTCCGGTACCACTGCCCGGGTCTTCGGGTACTTCCTCACGTGGATGCAGGAGAAGAGCAAGCCGGTCTTCGTCGTCGCAACGGCGAACAACATCGACGCGCTGCCTCCCGAGTTCCTGCGGAAGGGACGTTTCGACGAGATCTTCTTCGTCGACCTCCCGACGGCCCAGGAGAGAGACGCCATCTGGCGCATCCAGCTGGCATCGCAGACCACACCGGCCAACGGCCTCGGGGCCCTCGCCTCCGACGAGGCCGTGATCGAACGGCTCACGTCGGCGTCCGAGGACTACTCGGGAGCCGAGATCGAGCAGGCGGTGGTCGTCGCGATGTACGAGGCCTTCGCGGGCGGACGGACGGTGACCGTCGACGACCTCGAGAAGGCGGTCACCTCGATGATCCCCCTCGCGGTCACGCAGTCGGAGGAGGTGGCCGACATCCGCAGCTGGGCCGCGCTCCGCGCCGTCCGCGCCACGGGAAGCGAGGACGCCGATCCCGCGGAGGACACGACCGCGGGAGTCCCCGCCACGGGAGCGGACCTCGCCAGGCGACGCGGCGGACGCACGGTCGACTTCTGATGCACGACACGACCCCCGCGCACGATCAATTCGGAACGGAGACGGACACATGACCGAGAAGCAACTCGTCGTCCAGGTGCGACGCGATGGAACGGTGACCGCCGAGACGGTGGGCATGCAGGGGGCGGAATGCCTCGACTACATCGCCGTGCTCGAGCACATCCTCGAAGCGCAGACGACCGAGTCGGCGTTCACCGACGACTACTACCGCACCACCGCAGAGCAGTCGACCGACGTGGTGGCGGAGGACCGCGATGCGCTCGGTCGCTGAGCTGCTCGCGCGGCCGGAACCGGAGCGCCGGTCGGGGGAGACGCTGCGCTGGTCCCGGTTCCTCTCCTCTACGCGCGCGGAGGGCCCCGGCCTGCGGTCGGCTCTCTGGGTGCAGGGCTGTTCCGTCCGATGCCCCGGTTGCTTCAACCCGCACCTGTGGGCCGAGACGGGGGCGCGGCTCGACACCACGTCCGAGCTCGCCGCCCGCTTCACGACCGAGACCGCCGCGGCGGGAGCCGAGGGGATCACGCTCCTCGGGGGTGAACCGTTCGACCAGGCGGAGGCGCTCGCCGAGGTCGCGGAGAGCGTCCGCCGCGAGGGCCTCACGGTCATGACCTTCACCGGCTACACGCTCGACGCACTGCGGACGTGGTCGTCCGGGCGTGACGACATCGCGCGCCTCCTCGACGCGACCGACCTCCTCGTGGACGGCCCGTTCCTGCGCGATCGACCCGACCCCGGTCGGCCCTGGCTCGGGTCGAGCAACCAGGGGATCACGGCCCTGACCCCCGCATACGCCGACGCCGTCGCCGCCATCGAGTCGGGCGGCGGGCTCGATCGGGTCGAGATCCGCATCGACCCAACCGGAGCCGTCGCCGTCAACGGCTGGGCCGACGACGCGGCCCTCGCCGCCCTGCTCGACGATCTCGGAGTGCGTGCCGACGGCCCGCTCCGGAAGGAGAAGAACCGATGAGTGTCACGATCCTCCTCATCCCCGTCGCTCTCGCGGCGGCGTCGCTCGCCGGCGGGACCGGCCTCACGGCCGCGTTCCGCGCAAAGAACGACGCGGGAGCGGGCGACGGACCGGCCACCGCTGTGAGCGTCCGCACCCGCATGAAGGACCGCGGACTGCTCGGACTCGCACTCGAAGACCTCGGCGCCGTCGACGTCTCGGTGGGCGCTGCCGAGGTCTCGGCCGTCGTCGACGATCATCGCCTGACGATGACGCTCACCGATGACGACGTCTGGGAGGCGCACTTCGAACGCACAGACGGCCTCGCCGTCGACGAGGGGATCGCCGGCGACATCCTCACCCGGCTCGACGGGGCGTACGCCGGCCGTGTGCAGTCGGCGGTGGCCGCACGGATCCGTGCGCAGGCCGACTCGGCCGGCTTCGAACTCGTCTCCGAGACGCGTGACGACGACGCCACGGTCACGATGGTGCTCAACGTGCGCCAGGACGCGTGACGAGCGCGTCGGCGAACGGGCGGTGGGGAGGGCCGGACGGTCCCTCCTTCCGATGGCTCGTCCTCACGAGCCTCTGGCTCGTGTTCGTCCTCATGCCGAACGGGGTCACCACGTGGCTCGGCTTCGCGATCATCGGCTTCGCCGTCCTCCGCCCCCTGTGGATCGGCGCGGCCGTCGCGTACTTCGTCGCCACGGTCGCGATCGAGACGACGGATGCGCTCGGCGTCTGGAGCGTCGTGCTCGGTGGTGTCCTCTGGGTGGTCGGCATCGCGCACGGCATCTCAGCCAACAGGTTGTGGCAGACGACACTCTGGAGCCGAATGGAGCGCGGAGTGCGACTCCTCGGGCGCGGAACTCCACGGCGTCGGCCGGCCGGGGTGTCGGCCGGCCGGTCCTCGCGGTCGCTCCCTCCCGAGGCCGTCGGACTGCTCGACGCCTCCGGCACGGACCGATCCGACTACCTCGCAGACGCCTCGCCCGCGCCCGCACGACCCGCGTCCTCGCGACCCGCGTCCTCGCGGCGTCGCACGTCCTCGCGGGGCGCGCGGGAGGGCGCGCTGCCCGCCACGCCCGTCGATGTGAACACCGCGACGCAGAGGGATCTCCAGTCGCTGCCCGGATTCACACGACAGCGCGCGAAGGCCGCGATACGAGAGCGGGAGCGTCTCGGCGGGTTCAGTTCGGTCGAGCAGTTCGGGGCCGTCGCCGGCCTCCAGCCGCACGAGGTCGTGCGCCTCGGCCCCGCCCTCGAATGCTCGCCGAAGCCGCGTCGCCCCCGGTCTTTCGGACGACGTGTCGACCTCTGACGGAAGGTCCCGGTGCACGATCGACATCCGATCGGGCACGTATCGGCGCTGAATACCGGGTTTTGCCCGGGAACGCGCCTATTGTGGCGGTGTGTGGAGGCTAGATCGACGAAACGATGACGGCGTGCTCGAGACCGAGAGCGCCGCCGGAGGTGACGTCCTGGGCCCGAACAGCACACAGCCGCACGACCTCACCCTCGGGGATCCCACGGTGACCGTCGCGAACGTCGCGGATCGTACGCGCGACCAGTGGCGCGAGGAGCTCGCGCAGGTCGGCGGGCGGTCTCCACTCCTCCACTTCGTGGACGCCGCGCACACCGCGATCGAACTGAGCGCGACGCACCCCGGGGGACTGCCGCAGTTCATCACGGGTAAGTCCACCTTGCTCTCGAACCTCATCCGCGACGAGGTCGCCCTCCGTCGCGCGAAGGTCTCCGCCGACCTCATCACGGCGAAGGGCATCGAGCTCCGCAGCGTCCGCGGCATCGACGCGGTGCACCTGGCGGTCGGCCTCGCCCACTGGCGCTTCGAGGGCGCCGATCACTGCGCGCCCGTCCTCCTCCGTCCCCTCGCCATCCGGCGCTACGGCAGCGACTTCGAACTCAAGCTCACCGGCACCACGGTTCTCAACCCCGAGCTGGCTCGGGCGCTGCGCGAGCAGTTCGGCATCACGCTCGATGCGACGGCGTTCGAGGCTCTCGCTCACGCCGGCGACGTGTTCAAGCCGCAGCCTGTGATCGATCGGCTGCGCGGGCTCACGTCCCACCTCGACTGGTTCAACGTGCAGCCGCGACTCGTCGTGTCGTCGTTCGCCGACGTGAGCGCCGGTCTCATCCAGGACGCCCGCACGCTCGACCACCCCGTGCTCGACGCGCTCGCGGGCAACCCCGGATCGCGTCGCCTCATCGAGGGCATGAGCTCGCCCGTCGACCCGGTGCCGCAGGACGAACGCCCTCCCACCACGGACACCCTGCTGCTCGACGCCGACTCCGAGCAGGAGAACGTCATCGCTCAGATCGTCGCCGGTCAGTCGATCGTCGTCCGGACGCTCCCGGGCACCGGCGGAACGCAGACGATCGTGAACGCGCTCGGCGAGCTCGTCTCGAAGCACAAGCGTGTGCTCGTGGTGAGCCCGCGCCGGTCGAGCCTCGACGGCATGCGTCACCGCTTCACCGGCGTCGGACTGCCGGGGCTCGCGGCACACCCCTCCACGCTGAGGCGGGATCTCGTCACCGCCATCTCGCGCAACGAGAAGGCCAAGGCCCCGCGCGTCTCCGACGTGGACGACGCCCTCGTGCGTCTGCGCAAGGTGCTCATCGACTACCGTTCGTCGCTCGTGTCGATCGACCACCTGCTCGGCGTGTCCGTCGTCGATGCGCTCGACGCCCTCACCGCGCTCGCGAACAAGGCGGAACCGCCGTCCACGACTGCGCGCCTCGACATGCACTCCATCGCACGGCTCGCCCAGGGGCGCGAGGAGACCGCTCGAGCCCTCGCGCACGCAGCAGCGCTCGGAGAGTTCCAGTACGGCCCGGGCGACTCGCCGTGGTACGGCGCGCACTTCGCCACCACCGCGGACGCGAAGGCGACCCACGAACTCGCGAAGAAGCTCAACCGCAGCGAGCTGCCCCGGTTGCTCGAGCGCGGCTACGAACTCATCGGCCAGACGCGCATGCGCCCCTTCGAGACGCTCGAGGAGCTCGGCATCTACCTTCGGCTGCTGCTCGACGTGCGCGAGACGCTCGACAAGTTCCAGCCGTCCGTCTTCGACCGCTCGCTCTCGGAGCTCATCGCCGCCACCGACTCGCGTCGCGAGTCGCCCGGCATGTCCTCGGCGAATCGCCGACGGCTCAAGAGGCTCGCCAAGGAGTACGTGCGTCCAGGGGTGCACATCTCGGACCTGAACGCCGCCCTCCGCCGTGTGCAGCAGCAGCGCATCCTCTGGCAGCGCTACGTGGATGCCGGAGTGACGCCGGAGGTGCCGCTTGGCATCGCCGACGTGCAGGTCGCCTATCAGCGGGTCGTCGCGGACCTCGGTCAGTTGGACGCGCCGCTCGGGCGCGAGGATGCCGCCGATCGGCTCGTCGCCGCGCCCGTCAAGGAACTCGTCCGGATGATGTCCGGTCTCGCCGCCGAGTCCCAGGTCATGGACAACCTGCAGGAGCGCACGACCCTCATCGCCGAACTGCGCGAGAAGGGCCTCGACGATCTCCTCGTCGACCTGTCGAGCCGGCACGTCCCCGAGCGCCTCGTCGCCGACGAGCTCGAGCTCGCCTGGTGGCAGTCCGTGCTCGAGAACGCTCTCGGGAACGACAAGGCACTCCTCGGGGCGAACACCCAGGTCATCGACCGCCTGGAGGCCGACTTCCGTCTCGTCGACGAGGCGCACGCCTCGGCGTCCGGAGGAATCCTCGCGGGGATGCTCGCCGATATGTGGAAGATCGGCCTCGTCGACTGGCCGGACGAGGCGCACGCGTTGCGGACCCTCCTCCGCGGCGACGGCGTCATCTCACCGGCCGACGTCGAGGCTGCGGCTCCGCACCTCGCGCGTTCGTTGTCGCCGATCTGGGCGATGTCGCCGTACGACGTCCCCGCTCTCCCGGACTCCCTGCGCTTCGACGCCGTCTTCCTCCTGGACGGGGGAGCGACCCTCCTCTCCGAGAACGTCGGAGCGATCAGGCGGGCGAAGCAGGTCGTCGTCTTCGGCGACCCGGTCACGCAGAGCCCCACGCCCTTCGAGATCGCCGTCGGTTCACCCGACGAGGCGGAGCGGCACGTCGACGAGGACGTCGACGTCGACGAGCTCGCCTCCCGCTCGGCCTTCGCGCAGCTCGGAGCGCTCCTGCCGGGTCTCCAGCTCACACGGAGCTACCGCGCCGGCGGCGAAGACCTCGCGGAACTCGTCAACCAGCGCTTCTACGGCGGCGAGATCGACTCGCTGCCGTGGGCCGGATCTTTCCTCGGCCACGGGTCGCTCACCCTCGACTACGTCGCGAACGGCCACGGTATGCCCGACCCGCTCACCGGCACGGTGGAGTCGGTCGACCCCGAGGTCGCTCGCGTCGTGAGCCTCGTGCTCGAGCACGCGACGAACCGTCCGCGTGAGTCGCTCATGGTGGTCACCGCGAGCGAGAAGCACGCTGTCCGCGTGCAGCAGGCGGTCCTGAACGCGTTCTCGCGCCGCAGCGATCTGTCCGACTTCATCCTGCGCGAAAGGGCTGAGCCGTTCACCGTCCTCACGCTCGAGCAATCGGAAGCGGAGAGTCGCGACCGGGTGATCTTCTCGCTCGGCTACGGCGTGACGCCGCACGGTCGCGTGCTCTCGACCTTCGGAGCGCTCGGTCGCCCCGGTGGCGACCGGTTGCTCGCCGTCGGCATGACGCGCGCTCGTCGGTCGATGGTGATCGTGTCGTGCATCCGTCCGGACGACATCGACCCCGAGCGCATGCAGCACGGCATCGTGGCGCTCGCCCAGATCCTGCGCGAGCCGCCGCGTCGCGACCCGCGTCCGCCCGACACCGACGGTGCGCAGCCGATGCTCATCGACCTCGCCGAGCGGCTCTACCGCCACGGCCTCAACGTGGAGATCGGATACCGCGGGTCGATCGCCCTCGTCGCGGCCTTCGGCGCGAAGGCCGTCGCCATCGAATCGGACCCCGAGGTGGGTCTCGAGTCGCTGCGGGAGTCGCTGCGACTGCGGCCCGATGTGCTGCGTCGTCTCGGGTGGCACTACGTGCGTGTGCACAGTTTCGATCTGTTCGCCGACCCCGAGGGCGTCGCGCGCAACATCCTGTCCATCCTCGGGGCCCCGGTCATCGATGTTGTGAGCACGGGTGTCGTCGAATCCTGACGACCCGTCGACGGGACCAGCCCCCGGTACCGGCGAGGCCCGATCACGTCAGCGGGTGACGAGAGTGGCCGGCTCACGTCGCGCGCGGCTCGAGCCCGTTCCCGGGACCGATCCGTCGCCGGACATCCCCGCGCGTGACGATGCGCCGCCCGCGCGCACCGGCAAGCGGGGAGAGAACGACGAACGACTCTGGGGCGACGTTCCGCCGCACTGGTGAGCGGGTGTACAGTGAAGCGCCATCTGGCACCGCGCGGCGAGGGAACGGGCGTATCCGGCTTCACTCGCGAGAGGCACGCCCGAATGTGTCCAAATCTGACCCCAGAATCCTGGTCGGATGCCCACCGCTACGAACCGTATCTCGGTCGGTGGAGCCGTCTGATCGCGCACGACTTCATCCCGTGGCTCGATGTGCCGCCCGGTTCCCGGTGGGCCGAGGTCGGGTGCGGCACAGGCGCGCTGTCGGACGAGATCATCCAGTCCGCTCAACCGTCGTCCCTGTGGGCGAGCGATCCCTCGGCGGCGTATCTCGCCTACTCGCGGTCGCGCGTCACCGACCCGGCTGCCGATTTCTCGGTCGGTGACGCCGAACACATCGATCTTCCCGACTCCTCGGTCGACGTCACCGTGTCCGGCCTCGTCCTCAACTTCGTGCCGGACGCGGCTGCAGCACTGCTCGAAGCCCGGAGGGTCACACGGCCGGGTGGGACCGTCGCCGGCTACATCTGGGACTACTCCGGCGAGATGGCGGCGATCCGATACTTCTGGGACACGGCGATCCTCCTGGACCCCGTCGCTCGACGTCTGCACGAAGGCCGCCGCTTCGCCACCTGGATGCCGGACGAACTGGCTCGACGATTCCGTGAGGCCGATCTCGAGAACGTGGTCGTCGAACCGATCGTCATCGACATGGTCTTCCGCGACTTCGATGACTATTGGCAGCCGATCCTGGGGGAGCAGGGATCTGCTCCGACATATCTCGCCACGCTCGAGCGCGCTTCAGTCGACGCCCTCCGCGAGGCGGTGCGGAGCAACGTCCCCACCGCGCCGGACGGTTCGGTCCCGATGACGGCTCGAGCCTGGGCGGTCAGAGGCACCGTGCCGGAGGATTCCGGCCCTCCAGGCGCGTCGGCGAACTAGACCTCGCGCTTCGCGAGCAGATCGCGGATCTCGGCGAGCAGCTCGACCTCGGTCGGTGCCAGGGGCGCCTCGTTATCGCCTGCCGGCTTGTTCTTCGCCAGGAGGGCGTCAGCGCGCTTCTTGAGCGTGTTGATCGGCAGCACGAAGACGAAGTAGACGACGGCCGCGATGATGAGGAAGTTGAGGATCGCGCCGATGATCGCACCGAAGTAGATGGTCGAGGATCCGCCGCTCACCGTCGGGATCGCGAGGGGGAGCGCCTTGTTGAGGCTCTCCGCGTTGAAGAGCGCGCTGATGATGGGGTTGAACAGGTTGTCGACGATGGAGGTCACCACCGCCGTGAAGGCCGCGCCGATGACGACGGCGACCGCGAGGTCGATGACGTTCCCACGGAGGATGAACTCCTTGAAACCCTTGATCATGTGCGTGCTCCCTCGTTCCCTGATTGAGGTGGTGCTCATCGCCGGACGGCGATCAGTGTGCTGCTGCGGCCGATCCCGTGCCGGACGACGATCCCGACGAGCCGGAGCTCGCGGCGCCCGATGAACCCGACCCGGAGGACCCGGACCCAGACGATCCCGAACCGGACGATCCCGAACCGGACGACCCCGACCCCGAGCCGGATGAGCCGGACGACGAGTCCGACGACGACGACGCGGAGTCGGACGAGGAGCCCGGGGTGGCCGGGCTGCTCGAGGAGGATCCGGAGCGCGAGTCCGTGCGGTAGAAGCCGCTGCCGTTGAAGGTGACACCGATCGAGCCGAACACCTTGCGGAGGCGACCTCCGCACGCCGGGCACTCGGTGAGGGCGTCGTCGCTGAACGACTGGTACTGGTCGAAGGCGTTTCCGCAATCGGCGCAGCGGTAAGCGTAGGTGGGCATGCTGTCTTTCTCGGGGTGGGTCAGAATTCGATGATGCGGTCTGGTGTGACGACGCCGTCGACGGGCTGGTCGTGCCGTTCGCTGGGGACGTCGTCGATCAGTTCGGTGTCGTAGACCACCGCGTACACGGGCGGGCACTTCTCCATCGACCCGAGGGTCTTGTCGAAGTAGCCCTTGCCCCAGCCCATCCGCATGCCGTCGCGACCGATCGCGGCGGCGGGCACCAGGATCAGGTCGACGTCGTTGATGGCGAGCGGGCTGAGGAGCTCCCCTGACGGCTCCGGCATCCCGAACAGTCCTACGAGTTCGACGCCGTCCTCGCCGACCGTCCAGTCGAGCAAGCCGTCCTCGCGGCTCACGGGGAAGAGCACGCGGAGCCCCTCCGCCCGTGCCCACGCGAGGTACGGGCGGGTGTCGGGTTCGTCGGGGGCTGAGAGGTAGCAGGCGATCGACCGGGCACTGAGCCCGAGGGTGAGCGATTGCAGATTCTCGGTGAGGCCCGCGGAGGCGTGTTCGTGCTCCGACGAGGTGAGGTTGCGCCGGCGTTCGCGGAGTTCGGCTCGGAGGGCGCGCTTGCGGTGCTCCGTGTCGGTCGTCATGCGCACATTCTAGTTCGGGCATCCGATCCACATGTCCCCTCTATGTGCGACGTGCATTCGAGGCGATTATGGATACGCTGGGCGAATGGGACACAGAGTTGAAAAAGCCGTCATTCCTGCTGCGGGCCTGGGGACGCGCTTCCTGCCGGCGACGAAGGCCATGCCGAAGGAGATGCTGCCGGTCGTCGACAAGCCGGCGATCCAGTACGTGGTCGAAGAGGCCGTCGCGGCTGGGCTCGACGATGTGCTCATGATCATCGGCCGGAACAAGAACATGATCGCGAACCACTTCGACCGCGTGGCCGAACTGGAGCACAATCTCCTCGCCAAGGGCGACGAGAAGAAGCTCGCCCGCGTCATGGAGTCGACGGACCTCGCCGACATCCACTTCCTGCGCCAGGGCGACCCGAAGGGACTCGGTCACGCCGTCCTCCGGGCGAAGAGCCACGTGGGAGACAACCCCTTCGCCGTCCTCCTCGGAGACGACCTCATCGATGAGCGCGACGAGCTCCTCACGCGCATGCTCGACGAGCAGGAGAGTCGCAACGCCACGATCATCGCGCTCCTCGAGGTCGACCCCGACTCCATCCACCTCTACGGCGCCGCCGCCGTCGAGGCGACGGACGATCCCGACGTCGTTAAGGTCACGGGACTCGTCGAGAAGCCGGCGAAGGAGGACGCTCCGTCCAACCTCGCGATCATCGGCCGCTACGTGCTGAAGCCCGAGGTGTTCGAGGTCCTCGAGAAGACCGAGCCGGGCAAGGGCAACGAGATCCAGCTCACCGACGCATTGCAGGTGCTCGCCGCGGACGACGAGATCGCCGGAGGCGTGTACGGTGTGATCTTCCGCGGCCGTCGCTACGACACGGGCGACCGCCTCGACTACATCAAGGCCATCGTGCAGCTCGCGCTCGACCGTGAGGACCTCGGCGCCGACCTCGGCCCGTGGCTCAAGGACTTCGCGGCCAACCTCGACTGAACGGCCGGCCGGGCTCCGCCCGGCGGAAGGACTGCCATGGCGGCTCCCATTCCCGTCCTTCGCGACGGTGACATCTCCCTGCGCTCGATCCGTCTGCGCGACGCGAAGGTCGTGGAACGCGAACTCATGGAGAACCGACGCTGGTTGCGGAAGTGGGAGGCGACCAACCCCTACGGGCCGCTCAGTGCCTGGGACATGCGGGGCAGCATCCGCTCGCTCCTGGTGCAGGCGCGTCAGGGCACCGGACTTCCTTTCGTCATGGAGCACCAGGGTGAGATCGCCGGTCAGTTGAACGTGTCGGGCATCGTCTACGGCTCGGTCTCGAGCGCGACTCTCGGCTACTGGGTGAGCGAACGCTTCGCGGGATACGGCATCACCCCGACGTCCGTGGCGCTCGCGACCGACCACGTGTTCTTCTCGATGGGACTCCACCGCATGGAGATCTGCATCCGCCCCGAGAACGCGCCGAGCCTCCGCGTGGTCGAGAAGCTCGGCTTCCGCTACGAGGGGCTCCGCCGGCGGTTCATCCACATCAACGGCTCGTGGGCCGATCACTTCTGCTTCGCGCTCGTGCGCGAGGAGGTGCCAGGGGGAGTGCTCGCCCGCTGGAAGGAGGGCCGGGTGCCGGCCGACGCCTGCGTGATCCCTGCGGCCGACCTCGAGGCCGCCGCCCACCCCCTCACCACCTACACCGACTGAGAGGGCTACTCCCGAGCGACGGCGCCACCTGCACCGGGCGCCCTCGGCCCCGAGCTATAGCCCTCAGTCGAGGGCCGTACGCCGCAACACACCCATGCAACCACCAGGGTTCGCGAACCTTCAACCCTTACCTTAGGGACATGGCCGGTGGTGGAGTTCTGAGTGGTGGTGTCGTCTTCGCGATAGCCGCTGCGCTCTGGATGCTCTACCTCATCCCCACGTGGCGCCGCCGCAGCGAGTTCATCGCGACCGAGCGGAACGCCGTCCGGCTGCAGCAGACGCTCCGCATCCTCGCCGAGACCTCCGAGGTGCCGCAGGAGATCCGGGTGGAAGCCACGTCGCGTTCGGTCGCCGAGCAGCAGCGTGTGCTGAAGAAGCACCGACTCGAGCAGGCCGCGATCGCGAAGGCCGAAGCCGAGGCCCTCGCACGGAAGCTCAAGGCCGAGTCCCGCCGGCTCTCCGCCGAAGCAACGGCTGCTGCGCTCGCTCGATCGCGTCGTCGCGCGCGCCTCGCAACGACGATCGTCCTCCTCGCCTCGCTCGTCGTCGCCGGTGTCGGCGGCATGCAGTTCGCCACGGCGGGTACGTGGGGAATCCTCGCCGCGGCCGCGGCATCCTCCGTCTCCTGTATCGCTCTCCTCGGACGCATGGCCCGGGTCACGCGCCGAGTCTCGCGAGTCGCCGTCTCCGCTCCTCTCTCCGCGAGCACTCCGCAGAGCTCGGCCCTCGTCGAGTACGAGGCGGATGTGGTGCCGGATTCCACGTGGACACCGGTGCCGCTGCCGCGTCCGCTCCACCTCTCCCAGGGATCTGCGGCCGCGTCTGCGATCGCCGAGGCCGAGGCGCACGAACGACTGCGTGCTGCGGCCCTCGCCGAGGCGATGGCGCAGCGTGCAGCCGAGCTCGCGCCGCCGATCGCGACGTTGCCGGCACGCGAGGCCCCTGCGGCCACCTCCGCCGCGGCGCCGGCCGCCGTCGAGGACGCTCCCGCCGTCGACTCGCGCTTCGCCCGCATGGGCGTCATCGATGAGGCGGAGATCGCCGCGAACGATCTGGTGCGTCGCCGCCGGATGGCGGGCTGACGCTCTTCCGGATCGCTCCTCGGATGAGACGGCGGGCTCGGGTTCAGTCGCGAGCACGGCTCGCAGCGGCTGTTTCGCCTTCGACAGGCGACCGGGTGGTGGACGGGGTGATTCCATGGTGAATCCCCCTCGTGGTCGCCCTCACCCCTCACATGTCCGGAACGCGGCGCGCTGTCCACGGCGCGGGGACACCGGATGGGGCACCGCAGGGCAGGTTCGGCCGGACCGCGGACGGCCGTCCGGACGGCCGTTTCGATCGTGATAGCCTGTTCAGGCACTTGGGCCTATGGCGCAGTTGGTAGCGCGCTTCGTTCGCAATGAAGAGGTCGGGGGTTCGAATCCCCCTAGGTCCACCACTGTGATGAGTTGCGAATATTCTTCGCGATGACCGCGTCGCGATACGCGCGAAGCAACGCAGAACAGCCCGGCCATCGGCCGGGCTGTTCTGCTCTCCACCTCGATGCGGCGCCGATGCGGCGCGCAGCGATTCATCGTCGGCTCAGGCCGGTGCAACTCCCCAGAACCGATCCTCGCCCACCTGGTCCTCGCTGATGAGCCAGATCTCCGCGATCCGGTCGCCCTCGACGCGGAACACGTCGACGCCGTGCTGATCGAGGTCGTCCGCTCCCTCGCGCCGGGCCGTGAAGCGCACGGTCGTGGCGACGAGGACGCCGCTCTCTGTGGCCGACTCCGTCTCCAGCGAGAAGGTGCCACGGCTGAGTTTCATGAACCGTCCGAGGTGGGCCAGGACAGCCTCGGGGCCGACCACGTCGCCCGAGAGCTGATTCGCGCCGGGCTGATGCCACACGACGTCCGCCGTCAGCGTGGCCGCCAGCGCTTCCATGTCTCCGGACGCCACAGCGGCGCCGTACTTTCCCACCACATCAATCGCCGACATATTCGTCCTCCGGTTCTCGTCGATAGCCTGAGAGTCCAGAGTGCCGAGGCAGCCGCGGTTACTTCAACGTCACCATCGAGGAGGAGCACGTGACCCCTGAATGGACGGTCTTCTCCGCGCAGTGTCCCTCGAGACAGTCCTTGGCGCGGATCGCGAACAAGTGGACGGCCATGGTCGTCATTCTCCTGCACGAGAGGCCCATGCGATTCGGCGAGCTCCATCGCGAGGTGCAGGGAATCGCGAAGAAGGTCCTGAGCGACACCCTCCGCGCGCTCGAGCGTGACGGCATGATCGGGCGATCCGCCCACGGAGACGGGCATGTCCGTTACGACCTGACCGATCTGGGTCGCACCCTCCACGAGCCGCTCAGCGCGTTGCAGAGGTGGGCGGAGTCCCACGTGGAGGACGTGCTCGATGCGCAGGATCGGTTCGACGCCGCGGCCGACGAGCAGATCCTCTCGTCCTGAGGGTGACCGGAGCGACACTCTCCGGCGCCGAACCCGGTGATGGTTGCTCCGCGCGGCCGTCCCGCGTAGAGTCATCGAACCGGTTCACTGTCGAACCGGTTCGACAGTGGTCGGGGACAGCGTTCTCAACCACGTCGGCAGGACGGTGCGACGGCGGTCAACGCGCCTGCGGTGGTGATCCACCGCTTCCTGCCGGGGGTCGCTGCAGTTCCGCGGCACCCGTCGACGGGTGAAGACACAATGCAAGGGAGCACTTGTGAGAATGAAGACCACACTGCCCGGAATCGCGATGATCGGCGCTGTGACCGCGGCGCTGCTCGTCCCCGGGCCCGCGGCGTATGCCGCGGACCACACCCTGGTCGTCGATGCCGGAGCGGTCCTGCGTCCCGTGACGCACGTCGCGGCGGGTGGCCTGTACGGCATCTCCGACGCGTCGACGCCGTCCGCGTCGATCCTGCAGCCGCTCAGCCTGCGGCAGCACACCCAGCCGCCGCCCGGGGTGCAGCAGCTCGGCAACGGCGCCACGACCCCGGCGGGAGACGCCCTCAAGGTCGCGTCGACGGTCATCGCGACGGGTGGTCAGCAGTACATCCGGATGCCCGATATCTACCCGGACTTCCCGTACCGCTGGGTGAGCTGGGACGACTGGCTCCAGAAGGTGAACAAGATGGTGGACGATCGCCTGGCGGCGACGTCGACGACGAACATCAACGGCTGGGAGATCTGGAACGAACCCGACGGGACGTGGGACACCGAGAAGGCCGGCCCCTACAACGACGGCTGGACCCGCACCTACCGGGCGATCCGCGCCAAGGACACCGTGACCCCGATCATCGGACCGGGAACCACCATCTACAACCCCACCTTCATGCGATCCTTCCTCGAGAACGCGAAGGCCACGAACACGCTTCCCGACGTCATCGTGTGGCACGAGCTGTCGCAGGGTTGGCAGAACATCGACGAGCATGTGGCGGACTACCGGGCGCTCGAGCGGAGCCTCGGCATCTCTCCGCGACCGATCTCCATCAATGAGTACGCGTGGCCGGACCAGGTCGATGTTCCGAGCGCCGCCCTCCACTACATCGCGCAGTTCGAACGCACCGGGGTCAACGATGCCGAGCGTGCGTACTGGTTCGAGGCAGGCACGATGAACGGGCTGCTGTACAACGGCCAGCCGACGGCGTCGTACTGGATGTACAAGTGGTACGGCGAGATGGCTGGCAACATGCTGCCGGTCACGGCCGACGGCGACCTGGACGGCATTGCGTCCCTCGACGGCACGAGGAAGATCGCCAACGTCGTCTTCGGCGGCGACTACGGCAACAACACCGTCCGGGTGGATCGGCTCACCGGTTTCGGGAGCACGGTCAAGGTGGTGCTCTCCTCGGTTCCCGGCTCGGGCCGTCAGACGAACGTCTCCGCTCCGACGACCCTGTCGACGCAGACGCTCCCGGTGGTGAACGGCTCCGTGACGATCCCCGTGAGCAACATGGACGCGCGCCAGAGCTATCAGGCCCTCATCACGCCGGTGAACGGTCCGACGACCGCCTACCAGCAGGTGTACGAGGCGGAGAACGCGACCGTCGTGAACGCCCAACGTCGTACCTCGACGTCGGCGTCGAACGGCGGATACGTCGGCGGCATCGACGGCTCGGCGGACATGCGCTCGCAGAGCTTCGTCGACTTCACGGTGAACGTGCCGAGCGCCGGCACGTACTCGCTGGCCATCCGGTACGCGAACGGAACGGGAGCCACCTCCACGCAGGGACTCGCCTACAACGGCGGCGCCTGGTCGACGATCTCCTACCCGCCGACCGGCGCCTGGGGACAGTTCGCCAACTCGGTGACGACCTCGGTCTCCCTGAAGGCCGGATTCAACACCATCCGGCTCGCGAAGGGCTCGCCCTTCTTCGCGGGAGGAACGGGGTTCGCCGAGATCGATTCGATCTCCGTCACGCGCTGACGGGCGCGGTCGTTCGCTAGCCGGGAGGGAGGGTCGCACGCGCGGCCCTCCCTCGTCGGCGCGGAATCCGTTCACCGCCCGTTCGCCTGCTCGCAGCAGACTGGGGGAGTGACGAGCGTCCGAGACCGATCGAGCGACACCGCCGGGGCCGCCCAGGCACCTGAGCGGCGGCCGTTCCGCGCCGACATCCAGGGCCTCCGCGCGCTCGCCGTCGTGCTCGTCGTGGTCAACCACGCCGTCGCCCCGCTCGTCCCCGGCGGCTACGTGGGCGTCGACGTGTTCTTCGTCATCTCCGGCTTCCTCATCAGCGGTCATCTCGTGGAGAGTCTCGAACGCACCGGGCGCATCTCGTTCGTCCGGTTCTATGCCGCCCGCGCTCGACGCATCCTGCCGGCGGCGCTCGTGACCATCGCCGCCACCTCGATCGCGGCGTTCGTGCTCGTCTCGCCCCTCCGGATCGTGCAGATCCTGCAGGACGCGATCGCCTCGGCCCTCTACGTGCCGAACATCGTGTTCGCGATCCGGCAGACGGACTACCTCGCCGGCACGGAGCCGTCGCCGTTCCAGCACTTCTGGTCGCTCGGTGTTGAAGAGCAGTTCTACCTCGTCTGGCCCGTACTGCTTCTCGGCGCCTTCGTGCTCGGTCGGCGGTCGATCCGTGTTCTCCTTTTCGTGATCGGCGTGATCACCGCTGCCTCCCTCCTCGCGAGCATCGTGACCACCCCGGAGTCGCCGTCGCTCGCCTTCTTCTCGCCGTGGACGCGCGCCTGGGAGTTCGGGGTCGGCGCGCTCGTGGCCGGTGGGGCCTCCCTCCTCGGCCGGGTGCCCCCGTGGATCGGACTGGTGCTCGGCTGGGCGGGACTCGGGATGATCGTGGCCGCGGCGACGACCTACACGGCGGACCTCGACTACCCGGGAGCGGCAGCACTGCTGCCGGTCGTGGGGACGGCTCTCGTCATCGCATCCGGCGGCCCTGCCGTCTCGCGCTGGAGCGCCGCACGGCTGCTCGCGCTGCGCCCGATGCAGGTCGTGGGTGCCATCTCGTACTCCCTCTACCTCGTGCACTGGCCGATCCTCGTGCTCGCCCACGAGCGCATCGGTCTCGACGAGCCCCTCCCGGTGCCGCTCGCCGTCGGTCTGGCCGTGGCGTCGGTCCCCGCGGCGTGGATCCTGTATCGCCTCGTCGAGACGCCCCTGCGGTCGACACGATCGAGCGGACGTCGCGTGATGGCCGCCTCCACAGTCGTCTCCCTCGTGCTCGTCGGCGGGCTCGTAAGCGGTAGCGCGGCAGCCGCCCAGATGCCGCTCGCCACGACTCAGACGGTGCCGCGGACCCCGGTCACGGAGATGCCGACGGGGACCGACATCGTCCCCGCGAATCTCTCACCCGACCTCCGCTCGGCCGTCGCCGACACGGGCGCGGTGTACACGGACGGGTGCCAGCAGAACCTCCGCGAGTCCGAGGTGATCTCGTGCGCGTTCGGCGACCTCGAGGCGTCTCGGACGATCGCGCTCTTCGGCGACTCCCACGCCGGCCGCTGGTTCCCGGCCCTCGAGAAGGCCGCTGAGGCCCTCGGCTACCGCCTCGAGACGTACACGAAGTCGGGCTGCCGCACCGAGGAGACGGCCGCGGCATGGTCGGGTTCGAAGAACGAATCCTGCTCCGCGTGGAGGGACGCGGCCGTCGAGGAGCTCGCCGCGAACCCGCCAGACGTGATCCTCCTCGCCAACCACCTCGGTCCCACTCCCGGGCGGGACGCCCAGATCCAGCGCGACGACTGGGTCGACGGGTTGTCCTCCCTCTACGACCGCCTGCCCGCCTCGAGCCTCGTCGTCAGCCTGGCCGATACGCCGGAGTTCGAGAGCTCGCCCGTTGTCTGTCTCTCCTCTCACCTCGACGACGCCGAGGCGTGCGCCATCCCGCGGTCGAAGGCGTTCAATCCGGCCATCCGGGAGGCGCAGCAGATCGTCGCCGACGATCGCGGGGGAGCTGTCGTCGACCTCTCCGATTACTTCTGCAACGCCTCCACCTGCCCAGCCATCATCGGTGCGACGCTCGTCTACTCGGACGAACACCACGTGACGGCCACGTTCTCCCGTTCGCTCGCCCGGGCGCTCGAGGAGCGGCTCGTCCCGGTTCTCGCCGGCGCCGGATGACGAGGGATCGCGCGCGGACGGCCAGTACCGCACTCGCGGCAGGCGTCCTGGTGCTCCTCGCGGGGTGCGCCCCTGAGCCCGCCGCGGACGTCGGAATCCCGTCGACCCGCTACGACGGAGTGCGCCTGGTCCGCGATGTCGGCGTCGGGGGATCCGACGGGGTCCTCCTCGACGTGTGTCTTCCCCAGGACGCGGAACCCGGATCGCCGACGATCCTCTCCGTCCACGGAGGCGGTTGGCGTGGCGGCGACAAAGCCCAGCCGCAGTGGCGCGACGTGTGCGAGTGGCTTGCGAGCGAGGGGTACGTGGTCTTCCAGCCGAACTACAGTCTCGCGCCCGATCACCCGTTTCCCGCGGCGCTCGACGACCTCGAGACGGTGCTCGACTGGATCTCCGGCGACGCGCAGGTGGAGCGTTTCGGGCACGATCCGTCCCGCCTCGGGGCCTTCGGTGATTCCGCGGGCGGCAACCTCGTGGCCCTCCTCGCAACGGACGGCGGGCAGGGGGCGGACGAGCCGATCGACGCCGTCGTCGAGCTGAGCGCCCCGCTCGACCTCACGCGGGAGGGCATCGCCCGGGGCGACCTCGACGCCGGTTTCCAGCGGGTGCAGCTCGACTACCTCGGCTGCGCTTCCTACGACGACTGTCCGGCGGCGCGAGCGGCCTCGCCGATGTACGAGGTGGACTCGTCCGACCCGCCCTTCTTCGTCGTCGCTGCGACGGACGACTTCATCCCCGTGGAGCAGGCCGACGACTTCGTCGGTCTCCTCACCGCCGCGACCGTCGACGTGGAGTACGTCCGGGTCGAGAGCGACGAACACGCTCTCGCGCTCCTCGACGACGACCTGCGAGAGCGGATCGTCGCGTGGCTCGACGAACATCTCGACGACTGATCTGCACCGCGTGTCGGATCAGCCCACGGGGAAGGGTGCGGCAGCGCCCGTGGGCTCCGTCACTGTGAAGCGCGAGATGTCCTCGGACGTCTCGCCGTCGATCGCGAGCTCGGCGAGCACACGACCGATCGTGGGTGTGAACTTGAAGGCGTGCCCCGCGCCGAGGGCGACGATGACGTCGGGGTGCTCGTCGAGCGGGCCGATGATGAAGCGTCGGTTCTCCGTGAGGGCGTACTGACAGGTGACGGTGCGGAGCGGCTCGCCCGCCTGCGGGATGGTCGCGGACACGAAGTCCGTCAGCTGTTCGAGGAGTGCGCGAGACGGGGTGAAGGTCCGGTCCTCCGGCGACATGAGGTTCTCCGACACGTCCCGAGCGGCCTTGATGGTGGGCTCCCCATAGGTGGGGAAGCCGTAGTAGCACTGCACGTCCTCCCAGATCCACACCGGGAACCGCGAGCGATCGAAGACGCCAGGGTCGGTCGGGGCGAAGTAGGTGACCTGCTCCTGCATGACCGTCAGCGGGATCTCCGCACCCAGGGGAGCGAGCAGACGATTGGTCCAGGCGTCGGCCGCGACGACGACCTTCCGAGCGCGCACGTCACCGGTGGAGGTGCGGACGATCACGCCGTCGTGGTCCGGGCTCAGGCTCTCCACGGTGGTGCGGTCGCGGAGGACGGCGCCGAGGGCGCGGGCATGCATCTGCAGCGTCGCCACCGTCCGTGCTGCATGGGCGATGCCCGAGTCCGCGGTGTAGATGGCGCGGACGTTCGCGGGGATCGAGAACTGCGGGAACCGCTCGTGCACCTCGGTGTTCGAGAGCATCTCGAACGGGACGCCCGTCTCGGTGAGGCTCTCGACGAAGTCGTCGATCGAATGGGGCCCGTCGTCGGGGAAGAAGACGATCCCTCCCGTGATGTCGAGGAGGCGCTCGCCGGTGGCCGCCTCAAGATCTGCCCAGTCCCGGTAGGCGGATTGGGCGAGCCGCACGTACTCGGCGGCTCCGTAGGACGTGCGGACGATGCGCGAGGTGTCGTGGGAGGCGCCGCGCACGTGTCCGAGCTCGAACTGCTCGAGACCGACGACGTGCGCCCCCTTCCGCGCGAGGTGGTAGGCGGCGGCGCTTCCGAGCGCGCCCAGGCCGACGACGGCGACGTCGAATGTCTCCATGCGGTGCTATTCCCTTTCAGATGGTGCGGTAGCGGAGCGAGGTGTCAGAGCACCTTCGCGAGGAAGGAGCGGGTGCGCTCGTGGGTCGGGGCCCCGAGGACCTGCGCCGGCGGACCCGATTCGACGACGACACCGCCGTCCATGAAGGTGACCGTGTCGGCGACCTCGCGCGCGAACCCGATCTCGTGGGTCACGACGATCATCGTCATCCCGTCGTCGGCGAGCCCGCGCATGACATCGAGCACCTCACCGACGAGCTCCGGGTCGAGCGCCGAGGTGGGCTCGTCGAAGAGCATGAGCTTCGGCCGCATGGCGAGTGCACGGGCGATGGCGACGCGCTGCTGCTGCCCGCCGGAGAGCGAGCGGGGATACGCGGCGGCCTTGTCGGCGAGGCCCACGACGGAGAGGAGATCGAGCGCCCGTTCCCTCGCCACGCGCGGAGTCTCACGGCGGACACCGACAGGCGCCTCCATGAGGTTCTGGAGGACCGTCATGTGCGGGAAGAGGTTGAACGACTGGAACACCATGCCGATGTCGGCGCGCCTGGTGGCGATCTCCGCGTCTCGCAACTCGTGGAGCCTGTCGCCCTGACGGCGGTACCCGACGAGCTCTCCCGCGACGCTGATCGTGCCGGCGTCGATCTTCTCGAGGTGGTTGATGCATCGCAGGAAGGTGCTCTTGCCGGAGCCCGACGGCCCGAGGAGGCACATCACCTCGCCGGTGCGCACGGTCATGTCGATGCCGCGCACGACACGGTTGCCGCCGTAGGACTTGTGCACCCCGATCGCCTCCACGAGGACGGGCGCCTGATCGATCGTCACGAGTCGTTCCTTCCCGCCGGCTGTGCCGCCGCTCGTGTCGCCGACAGGGTCTCCGTCGGCTCGTCCGCCGAGGGCCGCGCGGCGGCGGTGTGTCTCGGAACGAGACCACGGGATATCGCGCCGAGGAGCGTGCGGTCGGTGCGTCGTGCGTCGCCTCTCGAGAAGTGGCGTTCCAGGTAGTACTGGCCAACGCTCAGCACGGTCGTGAGGAGGAGGTACCAGAGGCTCACGGTGATGAGCAGGGGGATGACCTGGTAGGTGCGGGAGTAGATCGCCTGCGCCTGCCAGAGCAGCTCGGGGATCGCGATGACGCTCACGAGCGATGTGGTCTTGAGCATCGAGATCGTCTCGTTGCCCGTCGGCGGGATGATGACCCGCATCGCCTGCGGCAGGACGATGCGACGGAAGGTCTGCGACCTCTTCATCCCGAGTGCGTGCGCCGCGTCGGTCTGGCCGCTGTCCACCGATTGGAGTCCCGCACGGACGATCTCCGACATGTACGCCCCCTCGTTGAGTCCGAGTCCGAGCACTGCGGCCATGAATGGGGTGATGAGGACGTTCGTGCTCTCGGTGAACAGCGTGGGGCCGAACGGGATGCCGAGCGACACGACGGGGTACAACGCGGCGAGATTGAACCAGAAGATGAGCTGGACGAGAAGGGGAGTGCCACGGAAGAACGCGACGTAGCCCGACGCCGCCGTCGACACCACGACGTTCGAGGACTCGCGGGCGAGCGCCATGAGGACGCCGATGGCGACGCCGAGGACCATCGCGATGACGGTCAGCCACACCGTGGTGACGAGCCCGGCGAGGATCTGCGCGTTCAGGACGTACGAGAACACCAGCTCCCACTGGTAGCGGGGATTCGTGAGGAGTGAGACCGCCACGAGTGCCGCCGCCAGCAGGACGAGCGCCGTGGCGACCCACTGGCCGTAGCGCCGCACCGGGACGACCCGGGGAGCGAAGCTCTGAGATGCGGGCGCCGACGCGATCACCTCTCCCTCCGCGTCATCGTGCGTCATTCGTGAGGATCTCCGACGTCTCGATCGCGCCGCTCGTGACGCCCCACTTCGACAGGATCTCGCCGTAGGTACCGTCGTCGATCAGCACGTTCACGGCTGCGGCGATGGCCGCGGTGAGATCCGAACCCTGAGGGAACGTGAAGCCCCACGTGCTCGGGTCGTAGGTCTCCTGGAGGACCTCGAGCGAACCCTCGGAGCGGTCGGCGACGTAGGAGAGCGGTCCGTAGTCGGACATGCTCGCGTCGGCACGGCCGGAGGTGAGCGCGAGGGTCGCATCCGGCTGGGTCGGGAAGACCGAGATCTCGATCGGCTCCTCGCCGGCCTCCGTGCACTCGTCGTCGAACACGGGCATGTACTCGTCGGCGTAGACGGTGCCCTGTTGGACGGCGATGCGGCGTCCGCACATCGAGTCGAGATCGATCCCGAGAGGGTTGCCCGTCGGCACGATGAGCGAGGTCCCGCCGGAGAAGTACGTCACGTAGTCGACGACCGCGAGCCGTTCGTCGGTGACGCTCATCGCGCCGTTCGCCATGTCGACGCGTTCCGATTGCAGGGAGGGGATCATGGCGTCGAAACCGACGTCCTCGTGCTCCACGTCGACGCCGAGGACGTCTCCGACCGCGAGAAGGAGCTCGATGTCGTTGCCTGTGAGGGTCTCGCCATCGTCGGCGAGGAGGAAATGGGGCGCGTACCCGGGGCCGCCGGCCGCATGGATGACGCCGGCCTCGGCGATGTCGGCCGGGAGGAGGTCCGCCGCCTCCTGGTCGAAGGTCCCGGCGATGAAGTCGGAGCCGATCGTCTCGGCGGGTACCGGTGCGGCGCCGGAGTCCGATGGTGCCACCGAGCTGCACCCGGTGAGGACGACGAGGACGGCGCTGACGGCGGCGCCCACCGCCGCAGCGGACGAGCATCGGGATCGGAGCGGACGAGTGACTGGAGCGGGGACGGTCATGGAGGGTCTCCTCGAGCGAGATGGCGGTGCGACGGGGGATGTGGCGCTGTCTCTTCCGACCGGTCTCGGTTCGCCGGTGGGGTGCGGTCACTCTAGGGAGCGCGTCGTTCGAGCCTGTTACAGTCCTCGTAACCCGCAAATCAACTGCCACAGAATTGCGCGATTTCCGAGGAGGATCCGATGACGTCGTCGGTCGAAGTCGCCTTCCGCGTGCTCCGCATCGTCGCCGAGAGGACCGATCCCACCTCACCGATGGGCACGGGGGCGATCGGACGCGCTCTCGGGTGGAGCGCGAGCAGCGCGTCCCGCTCGTGCGCGGCCCTCGCTCGCGTCGGCCTGCTCGCTCCTGGTGAGGTCTACGGTTCCTACCGTCTCGGCCGCGAGGCCATCCGATTGTCGGGCCGTGCGGCCGCCCGGGTCGCTCTCCCCGTCCGCTATGCGCTGACGATCGCGGCACAGACCACGGGGGAGACGGCCTGCGTGGCCGCACGATCGGGCGACACCCTCCACGTCGTGGCCTCCGTCGGCTCCGAGTGGACGCTCCACGCCGCAGCGGACGTCGGCGAGCCGGTCGCCGATGGGAGCGCGATCGCTCGCGCGAACGCCGGCGAAGTGGGGTCGTCCGCCACCCACCCGCGCATCGTCGAGTCGCGGACGGAGCGCGTCGTCGAAGTCGCCTCAGCCGTCCTCGGTCCCGACGGCGAGTGCGTCGCCGTCGTCGCCGTCCGCCTGCCGCTCAACCGCTCGACGGGGGGTGTTCCTCGCGCCCGTCGCGCCGTCGACGCCGCACGGCGGCGTATCGAGACCATGATCGCGGAGGGCGCAGGGGAGCCTCACCCGCATCCCGTGGCCGTGGCCGTCGGGGGCACCGACGTCGAGTCGCCCACGTCGGCACTCGACGCGGCCGTGCGTGTGCTCGGACATCTGGCGGACGGCCACGACTCGCTCTCCGGAACCGCCCGGTCGGTCGGGCTTCGCACAGAGCGCGTCCAGCGCCTGGTGACCGCTCTGGAACGGGCCGGCGTCGTATCGAGGCGGCTCGAGGGTGATGGCGTGGGCGTCTGCTGGGGCGTCCACGGCTGGCACCGCGCCGCGACGGCGCCGATCCTCACATCGGCGGGACGGCGGCTGGTGGCGCAGACGGCGACGGATGCCGGCGTCTACGGCTTCATCACCGTGCTCAAGGGCATCAGGAGCTTCACCGTGGTCGAGGAGGTCGGTGAGCCGGACGGAGGACTCGTGATGATGCCGTGGCTCGGGCGACCCCACCCCGTGATCGGGTCAGACGGTGGACCGACGCTCGTGATGGAGTTCGAGCCGGCGGACCTCAGCGGTCTGCTCCGCAGGCGGCACTCGGAGCACGACCTCTCGCTCCTCATGGAGCGGATGCGCGTGGTCTCGCGAGACGGCGTCATCTCGATCGATTCTGACGACGACGCCGGTCTGCTCTCGGTGTCGGCACCCGTCCGAGACGCGAGCGGTGCCGTCGCGGCGGCAGCCTGTCTCACGGGGGCGACCGACGCGGCCCGGCCGCGACGGGCCGAGCTCGAGCTCGCGACCCGCGACCTCGCGACCCGCCTGTCGGATCTGCTCGGCGGCTGAATCTCCGGCCGTTCCTTGCCCGTGTCGGTGGACGATGGCATCGTGAGGTCATGGCGATCGAGGTGCGGCCGGCCACGGTGTTCGACGACGTGAAGACGATGGTGGGTCCGAAGCGGCCCGACGCGAACGTCTGCTGGTGCCTCAGCTATCGCATTCCATCGACACTCAACCGGACGCTCGTCGGACCGGAACGCGGCCGTCTCGTCGAGAAGCTCGTCGCCGAGGATCCTCCTCCCGGCGTCCTCGCCTACGACGGCGATGAGGTGGTCGGTTGGGCGGGCGTGCACCCGAGGGCGGACACCACGTTCGACCGCAATCGGAAGATCCCGCGCGTCGACGATCTCGACGTGTGGTCGCTCTGGTGCGTCCGTGTGCGACCGGGCCACCGGGGCCGCGGGATCGCGCATCACCTGCTGGCGGGAGCCGTCGACGTCGCCCGCTCCCACGGCGCCCCGGCGATCGAGGGCTACCCGGTGGACAACGGCGGGAAGAGGGTGGACCTGACGATGGCCTACGTGGGTACGCGAGCGCTCTTCGAAGCCGCCGGCTTCGAGAAGGCAGCCGACACGACGAGCGTCCTGAACGGCTTCCCCCGCGTGCTCATGAGGCTCGCCCTCGACTGACGGGATCCGCCATGGCGATCGATCGGAAGAGGACTCTCGACGCATATCGGGCGAGGTCCGGAGAGTTCCGCCTGCTCGACGTGCCGCCGATGACCTACCTGAGAGTGGAGGGCGCGGGCGACCCGAACACGTCAGAATCGTACGCTGCCGCGCTCGCCGCGCTGTACCCCGTGGCCTACGCCCTCAAGTTCGGCGTGCGCAGCGCCACCGGCGAGGATCACGTGGTCATGCCGCTCGAGGCCCTCTGGTGGGCCGACGACATGGCGTCCTTCACCACGGCCCGTGACAAGGCGCGATGGAACTGGGCCGCGATGATCCTCGTCCCGGACACCGTGTCGCCGACGATGTTCGCCGAAGCGGTCGCGTCCGTGGCGCGGAAGAAGGCCCCAGCGCGCATCGGTGACGTCCGACTGGCGTGCCTCGACGAGGGACAGTGCGTGCAGACCCTTCACGTCGGCTCGTACGACGACGAGGCGCCGACTCTCGCGGCGCTGCACGACCGCTTCCTGCCCGAACACGGGCTCCGACCGACCGGACGCCATCACGAGATCTATCTCAGCGATCCGAGGCGGGTCGAACCGGCGCGATTGCGTACGATCCTGCGACAACCCGTCGCCCCCGCCTGACGGACGCTCGTCAGCCCCGCGCCCACTCCACGAGACGATCCGCCGGCCACGTCGTGATGATGCGGTCGGCGGGTACGCCCACCCGCTCGGCCCGCTCGGCGCCGTAGGCGAGGTAGTCGAGCTGTCCCGGCGCGTGGGCGTCCGTGTCGATACTGAAGAGGCAGCCGGCCTCGAGTGCGAGGGCGATGAGGTCGTCAGGCGGGTCCTGGCGTTCGGGGCGCGAGTTGATCTCGACCGCCACGTCGTTCTGCGCGCACGCGGCGAAGACGGCCTCGGCGTCGAACTCGGATGGCGGTCGCGTCCCGCGGGATCCCTGCACGAGCCGCCCGGTGCAGTGGCCGAGGATGTTCGTCCGCGGCGTGCGGATCGCTCCGAGCATGCGCTCCGTCATGGTCGCGCGGTCGGCGCGCAGCTTCGAATGCACGCTCGCGACGACGATGTCGAGGCGGTCGAGCATCTCGGGCGTCTGGTCGAGCTCGCCCGATTCGAGGATGTCGACCTCGATGCCCGCGAGGAGTCGGACGGGTCCTCCGGCGGCGTTGAGCCCGTCGATCACATCGAGTTGCTCGCTCAGCCTCTCGACGCTGAGGCCGTTCGCGATCGTCAGGTTCGGCGAGTGATCGGTGAGGGCGATGTACTCGCGGCCCAGCATCGCCGCGCCGTGGAGCAGCTGCTCGATCGTGGAGCCGCCGTCGGACCACTCGCTGTGCGCGTGGAGGTCGCCACGGAGGGCCGCGAGGAGCTCGGCTCCGCCCGAGGCGAGCGGCTCGGTGTTGCGCGCGCGGAGGTCGGCGAGGTAGTCGGGGACGTCCCCGACTACGGCTTGCGTGATGACCTCGGCTGTCCGTCCGCCGATGCCCTTCATGTTCCTCAGCCGCCCGGAGGTGGCGCGGTCGGCGAGCTCCTTCTCGGAGAGCGGCCCGATGATCGCGGCGGCCTTGCGGAACGCGGCCACCTTGAACGACGGGGCCGAGGACCGCTCCAGCCAGAACCCGATCTCATTGAGGGCGTCGACGGCGAGCATGGGTCCATTGTGCCCGTCGGTCGGCTCACGTGCTCGGGGTTGTGGCGCCCTGGGGAAGACGATCCGACGGCGCACCGGGGCGGCTGCGGCCGATGTCGGTGGTCGGTTCTACCGTGGAGCCATGGACATCAGGAACTGCCCCGAATGCGGCGAGGACACGATGAGCGCGGGTCTCGCCTCCTGGCCCGGTATCGACGCACCCGTCGAGGTCACCCGCTGCGCGAGCGACGAGTGCGACTGGGTCACCATCGACGACGAACTCGAGGTCGTCGTCGCGCGCCAGCACTCGCTCGCGGCCTGACCTGCCCCAAGGGGCTCAGCCGTCGCTCACGCCGGCAGCGATGCCTCGATGAGTGCCACGATCTGAGGGTCGTCCGGCTCCGTCGAGGGGCGGAAGCGGTGCACGGTGCCATCGGCGGTCACGAGGAACTTCTCGAAGTTCCAGGTCACGCGACCAGCCTTCCCGTTCGCGTCCGGCGTCTTCTTGAGGGCGTCGTAGAGAGGGTGGGCCGAGCGGCCGTTCACCTTCACCTTGTCGAACATCGGGAACGTGACGCCCCACGTCATGGAGCAGTACTCCTTGATCTTCTCGGTGTCCGAGAGTTCCTGCAGGAACTGGTTGCTGGGGAATCCGAGCACCGTGAATCCGCGGTCACCGTAGGTCTTCTGGAGGGCTTCGAGCTTCTCGTACTGCGGAGCGAGTCCGCAGCGCGACGCCACGTTGACGATGAGCTTGACGGGAGCGAACTCCGAAAGCGTCGTGGTTGCTCCGTCGATCGTGGTGATCGGAATGGTGGACAGGTCCTCGGTCATGGTCTGCCTTTCCTGGCGTCCTGGATGAGGGTCACGCTACGCCGACGCGCTGCACGCCCGCTGCACATCGAAGGTGCGGCGGGCGTGCAGCGGGTGGTGCGACGGATCAGGAGACGAGGGACGCCTCGATCGTCGCGATGTCGTCAGCCGAGAGCTCGAGCTCGGCGGCTGCCGCACTGTCGGTGATCGATGCCGGGCGCGACGAGCCGGGGATCGGAACCACGGTGGAGGCGATCGACAGCTCCCACGCGAGCGTCACCTGCTGCGGGCTCACGCCGTGGCGGTCGGCGACCTCGGCGAACGCTGCGTGGTGGTCGGCCAGCTCGGCGGCGTTCGAGATGCCTCCGAGCGGGCTCCACGGCAGGAACGCGAGGCCGAGGGCCGCGCTGTGTTCGAGCTCGGAACGGCTCGACAGGAACCGCGGCGAGAACTGGTTCTGCACCGAGACGAGCTTCCCTCCGAGGATCGAGTGCGCCTCGTCGATCTGCTCGACGGTCGCGTTCGAGATTCCGGCCTGCTCGATGATGCCGTCGTCGAGCAGCTGCACGAGGGCTCCGATCGAGTCGGCGTAGGGCACCTCGGGGTCCGGACGGTGGAACTGGTACAGCCCGATCGCGTCGCCACCGAGGCGCGCGAGCGAGGCCTTGGCCGCCTCGACGAGGTACTCGGGGTGTCCGTTCAGCGTCCACGAGCCGTCGCCGGGCCGCAGGTGGCCGCCCTTGGTGGCGACGAGGATGTGAGAGGTGTCGCGGCCGTAGCTCGCGAGGGCCTCGGCGATGAGCTCCTCGTTGTGTCCCACCTCGCCGGCGTCGCGGTGGTAGGAGTCGGCGGTGTCGATGAAGGTGATGCCGGCGTCGATCGCCGCGTGGATCGTGGCGATGGAGCGCTCGCGGTCGGGGCGTCCCTCGATCGACATGGGCATGCCGCCGAGACCGATGGCGCTGACGGAGCGGTTGCCGATGGTACGGGTTCTCATTGTTCTCCTTCGAAGAGGTCGTGAGCCCGACGATAGCCTCGTCGACCTCGTCGTACCTGGCCCTTTACAGGGCGACGTCGGCGCGCAAGCCGTCAGATGCCGTGTCGGCTGGACGCGAGGGCTCGTCGACCGTCAGAGTAGGAGGGCGCAGAGCGACGGAGCCGATGGAACGGATCGCGTCGCCCCACTCGATCCGGAAGGACCACGATGTCTTACGTCGCCGACCACGCCCGCTACGACGGCTCGATGCAGTACCGACGGACGGGACGATCCGGTCTCGATCTGCCGCTCCTCTCCCTCGGGTTCTGGCACAACTTCGGCGACGACCGGCCCCTCGAAACGCAGCGGGCCATCGTGCGTCGGGCCTTCGACCTCGGCATCACCCACTTCGACCTGGCGAACAACTATGGTCCGCCCTACGGGTCGGCCGAGCGGAACGTCGGCCGCATCCTCGCCGAGGACTTCGCCGCCTACCGCGACGAGCTCGTCATCTCCTCGAAAGCCGGCTGGGACATGTGGCCGGGGCCCTACGGCCAGGGCGGTGGCGGACGAAAGTACATGCTCGCGTCCCTCGACCAGTCGCTCGAACGGCTGGGTCTCGACTATGTCGACATCTTCTACTCCCACCGATTCGACCCCTCGACTCCGCTCGAGGAGACGGCCGCCGCACTCGACACCGCCGTCCGGCAGGGGAAGGCACTGTACGTGGGCATCTCCTCGTACGGCGCGGAGGACACCCGCACGATCGCTGGACTGCTGCGCGAACTCGGGACGCCACTGCTCATCCACCAGCCGTCCTATTCCATGCTGAACCGCTGGATCGAGACGGAGGGGCTCCTCGACGCCGCAGCCGAGGTGGGCGCCGGTGTGATCGGGTTCACCGCGCTCGCGCAGGGGCTCCTGACGCCGAAGTACCTCGACGGCGTGCCGGAGGGCTCGCGTGCCTCGAAGGGGACGTCCTTCGACACGTCCTGGCTCACGGATGAGGTGCTCGCCAACGTGCGCGCCCTCAACGACATCGCCGAGCGTCGGGGTCAGTCGCTCTCGCAGCTCGCCCTCGCGTGGGCTCTCCGCGACGAGCGCGTCACCTCTCTCGTCATCGGGGCCTCGTCGGTCGAGCAGCTCGAGCAGAACGTCGGGGCGCTCGACAACCTGGACTTCACGAGCGACGAACTCACCGAGATCGACCGCTTCGCGACCGATGGTGGCGTGGACCTCTGGAAGGGTGCGCGCGAGGGCACTCTCGGGTCGTGACGGCTCCCGCGCACCGCGGATCCCGTCGTCGCCGTCTCGGTGAGGCGATCGCCGTCCTTCCCGCGAGACTCGTCGGGGCGGTGCTCGGTGTCCTGACTGGCGCTCTCCGCCGCCTCCGGTCTCCTCGCCCGATCCACCGGACCGGCATCGTACTGGAGGGACGGATCGAGTCGACGGGACCTGCGCATCCGGAGGTGGAGCCGAGCGGCATCGCGTGGATCGACGCGACCGCCCCCGGTCGGGTCGAGGCACGGCTGTCGCGAGGCATCGGCGTCCCCGTCCCGGTTCCGGACGTCTGGGGTCTCGCCTTCCGTCAGGCCCTCGACACCGCGCGTCTCGGTGTTCCCGCATCGGGTGACGTCCTCCTCGCGACGGTCGCGGGATCGGGCGGGCTGGGACGCTTCGTCCCCGCCGTGCGGCTCTCGCCCTGGGGTGCGTCGTTCGGCTCCGTCATGCCCTATCGATCCACGCGAGGACCGGTGCTCGTGAGTGCCCGCACCGTCTCCGGCGCCCCGGCGTCGGCGACGACGGTCGGCCAGGCTCGGGAGCTGGGTCGGACGCCGTGGATACTGCAGCTGCTCTGGGCGACGCCGCGTGGACCGTGGCGGGTCTTCGCGACCCTGACCCTCTCAGCCGCCGACGGTGCGGCCGTCGACCGCGCGGATCTGCGATTCGATCCGCTCTCGTCCCCGCCGACGGGTGCCGGAACCTTCGCCTGGACCCGCGCCCTGCGGAAGCGCTCCTACCGGGCTGCCCGTCGCGACTGACGAGTTGCGTCGGCCGTGCCTCGGGCGTCGCGCTCGCGAGCTGTGAGGTAGAGCCGGTGCGCGGTGATGACCACGGCGAGCCACGCCGCTCCGAGGATCCAGGCGGCGAGCACGTCCGTGAACCAGTGGTGTCCGAGGAACACCCGACTGATTCCGATCGTCACGACGAAGACGGCCGCGACTCCGATGGTGAGGACGCGAGCGATGACCGTGGATTGACGCAGGATCAGAAGGTACGCCACGATCCCGGCGACGACCGTCGCGTTCAGCGTGTGGCCGGAGGGGAACGACGGCGAGTACTCGTACGGCGGCACGGCGTCCACCCGGTCGGGTCGCGACCGACCGATCAGCTGCTTGCCCGCGACGGTCATGAGCAGGGATCCGGCACCCGCGGCGACGATGAGGATCACCGGGGTCCACGAACGCCGACGGATGGCCAGGAACAGGAGGAAGGCGATGGCGACGACGGGCATCCCGACCTTGCCGGCGACGTCGGTGTACGCGGTCGCGACGGCGTCGAGCCCGGGGGAGCGCAGCCCGAGGGAAGCGTCGAGGAGTGGTTGATCGAGCAGCGCGACCCCGTCCGTCTCCGTCACGGCCTCGTACACCTCGGACACGATGTAGGTGAGCGTCGACGCGATCACGGCCCCTACGACGAGGAGGAGGATGAGGGTCTTGTTGGGCCCGAGGAGATGACTGATGCGGTGGACGAACGCGGCGACGAACTGCCCGAGAGGTGTGCGCCAGTCGGTCAACTCCTGATTGCCGACGCGTCGGTCGTTCTCCAGTTCGCCGCGGGGGCCGACGTCGTCGGGGTCGGGGGGACCCAGGATCTTCTTCTCGGCCATGTGACTCCTCGGTCTCGCTCGTGCAGATCGACGCTAGCGGTCACACGCGGTCGACGCTCGTCGGTGCGCGGGGATGGCGCTCAGGCTCGAGAGAGGGTAGGCACGCGGCCGCGCATTCGTGCAGATGGTGCTCGCCGTCCGTTCTCGTACCGGAGGATGGAGGGGTGACTGACTCCACCGAACCCACCGGCCGTATCGTTCTCGTCCGCCACGGCGAGACGGAATGGAGCCGATCCGGACGGCACACGGGCACGACCGACCTCCCCCTCACGGACATCGGGGAGCAGCAGGCCGCCCTCCTGCGGAGCGCGCTCGATCCGGCGGACTTCGGCCTCGTGCTCTCGAGTCCGCTCGGTCGCGCCCGACGAACGGCAGAACTCGCCGGATTCGCCGATCCCGTGATCGAGCCCGACCTCACGGAGTGGGATTACGGCGCGTACGAGGGCCGGACCACGGCGGACATCAGTGCGGAGCTCGGCCGGCCGTGGAACCTCTGGAGCGACGGGGTCCCGGCGGGCGCCACCCCCGGGGAGAGTGCGCACGACCTGCGCGGCCGGGCGGACGCCGTGCTCCGGCGGGCCCGCGCCGCGCTGCCGGACGGTGACGTGATCCTCTTCGCGCACGGACACATGCTGCGCGCCATCGCGATCGCCTGGGTGGCCCTCCCGCCCGACGCCGGGTCGATCTTCGCCCTGTCCACATCGACCCTCAGCGAGCTGGGGTTCGAGCACGGCCGGCCGGCGATCCGGAAGTGGAACGCACCGATCGTCCATTGACGACCCGGACGATCGACGGCGGGGACGGAGAAGGACCGTGCGGGGGATCAGGTTCCACACGGTCCGTTTCTCGTCAGAGGATCAGGCGCGTCCCTGCTCGCGACGCATCCGGAACCGGAGGGTGAGCGCGAGCGCGCCGAGTGCCGTCAGGGCGGCGGCCCAGATGGCCATACCGGTCATGCCGGGGTGCGCCCCCGAGTAGGCCAGTCCGTCACCCGGGTTGTCCGAGCCGTCACCGGGGCCGCCGGTACCGTCGCCGGGCGTGCCGGGCGTGCCGGGCGTTCCCGGGGTCGAGGGGCTCGGGCTGGGCGACGGGGATTCGGCGACCGGAACGATCGAGATCTCGTACTCGACCGTGACGTCCGGCTCCTCGCCGTTCGAGACGATCACCTCGAAGGTGTAGTCGCCCGGGGTGGTGGGGGTGCCGGAGATCGTGCCGTCTTCGTCGAGGACGAGGCCGGGCGGGAGGGTCCCGTCGGAGACGACGACGGTGGGGGTCGGTTCACCGTCTGCCGGGACCGTGAACTCGTAGGGGGTACCCACCGTGCCGTCCGGCGGGGTGTCGTCGCCGACGGTCGGGCTCGGGCTCGTGCCGACCTCGCCGTCCTCTCCGCACTCGTCCGGGATGACGATGTCGTTGCTCTGCAGCGTCACCGCGCCGACGCGGGCGAGGAGCCGGCCGTCGATGTCCGCCCCGGTGGTGACCGAGATCGACTGATCGGCGAGGATCGTTCCGACGAAGTCCGAGTCGGTGCCGAGCGTCGCCGAGCTGCCGACCTTCCAGAAGACGTTGCACGAGCTCGCGTCGCCGTTGAAGACGATGTTGCTGGCAGTCGAGGTGATGAGCGTCTCGTCCGACTGGAAGACCCACACGGAGTCGGCGCCGCCCTCGAGGGTCAGGGTTCCCGTCAGGGACAGATTGACGCCGGAGTACACGCCGGGGACGAGCGACTGTCCACCGAGGTTGCCGAGCCCGATGCGGTTCGGGGAGAGTCCGGCGGCCGTGTTGTACGCCGTCGTGAGATCCTGTCGTGCCGTGGCGGCTGCCTCGTTGGCGACGTTGAGTGCTCCCGTGTAGCTTCCGCCGGTGGGGGGACCGGTGAAACCGGTGACCGCACTGCCGGGGCTCAGCCCCACGTCGCCACCGACAGTGGTCGGCCCGGTGTTCGTGATCGTGCTCGAGCCGAGGACGCCGTAGGACGCGGCCGTGCCGAGTCCGATCGGGCCGTCGATCGTCGTGGCCGCGTTCGCCGATGCGGCCGGCACGAGGGCGAGGCCGATGGCCGCGATCCCGAGTGCAGCCGTGAGGCGGAGCGAGCGAGTGGTCGTGGTCGTCGGCATGGCCGTCCTCACAGAAGAGGCGCCCATGGATACCGAGGTGAGATCGCAGAGTGCTGCTCTGATGCTTGTCTATCAGCCAAACCGGCTGCGTCCTATGATTCGGCCGAACGGGGGGTCGACGTCGGGTCGACACGGCCTCCCACGCGCGCACGATAACGTGTCCATGTGAATGGGATGCTCGATCGTATCGGTGAGATCGCAGAGCTCTTCACGTGGCTCGGCCTGCTCATGGGTGTTCTCGTGCTCCTCGTGGCACTCGTCGTGCGACTCCTCGAGGGCCACTGGCTCACGGCGGATGCCGATACGGCCGAGATCGACGGCGACCTCCAGCTGACCTGGATCGCCGACGACGGTGAGGTGTACCGGCGTTTCCTCGAGCCCGACGAACGCGAGACGGTGGGCGCCGCGTCCCGCGTCACGGTGCACTACCGGAAGGGGCGGCCTCTCCGGGCGCATCTCGACAAGCGCACGCACGCATCCCGTGTGTTGCTGCTGCTCGGGACGATCCTCACGGGTGTCGGTGTGATCGCTCTCGTGGTCCAGCTCGTTGTCGTGGTCGGACAGGGCTGAGGGTCGAGTCGTCACAGCGCCTCGCGCGCCATCGCGCAACCCGTCGCGGGAATATCACACACGGGGGCAGAGTTGTCCATCATGACGGCCGACAGAGCGACGGCCGTCCAGGACGGGCCGGAACGTGCCCGCCCGGCACGTCGCGGGGCAGCGCAGCCCGAAGCACCATCGCTGAACCCGGAGAGGAGTGCGCCATGGGGAGAACCATCATTGAATTCGAAGACGAGCACGGAGTCGTGACTCGCTACCGTCGCCACGAGAACGGCAGGGGAAACGTCGCCACGTCGGCGAAGGTGGACCCGTCGACCCTCGTCGAGCCGACGGCCTACGTCGAGTCGGGAGCCCGGGTCGGACGCAGTGTCGTGGTGAGCGGCGGAAGCTGGATCGATCGCGACGCCGTGGTGCTCGACCACGCCATGATCGGCGCGGGCGTGCACGTGGGCGAGGGGGCCGTCATCGGTCGCGGAGCCGAGATCGGGAGCTTCTCGCGCATCGGTGCGGGAGCGACCATCGGCGACTTCGCGCGCCTCGCCAACGACTCCAAGGTGCCGGACGGCTCTGACGTGCCCGCCGGGCGTATCCCGCGGATGCTGCCACGGGCGCGATCCGCCGCCTGAGCGGACTGATCGCCACCCTCGTCGACAGGGCCGTCACGGAATCGTGACGGCCCTGTCGACGTGTTCGAAGACCATGCTCGTCCGCGTGGAGGCGACGAACGGGTGCGCCGACAGGTGCTCGAGCACGAAGTCGCGCACGTGCGCGCTGTCGCGAGCGGCGATGTGCAGGATGAAGTCCTCGGAACCTCCGAGGAAGAACAACTGGAGCACATCGGGCATCCGGCGCATCTCCGCGCTGAACTCCGCCATCCGGTGACGTGCACCCGATCGGACGCTCACACTGATGAGGGCCTGGAGACCGAGACCGAGGGCGGCCGGGTCGACTCGCGCCTCGAAGCCGGTGATGACCCCGCGGTCCACGAGGGACCGGACGCGGGCGAGGCACGTCGACGGTGCGATTCCTGCCAGCTCCGCCAACTGATTGTTGGGCGTCCGCGCATCGCGCTGCAGCTGGCGGACGATGACGGTATCCGTCTCGTCGAGCGGCCACGGCTCTCGGACGCGAACATTGTTCGTCGCCATTGCCCGTCCTCTCCCTCGCGCCGCATCGAGTTCGGCCGCAGTGGCCGACCATGACCGGATGTTCTGAGTTTACGTCCATCGATCGAATCTGTCGGCACAATTGCACGAAACGTGCGAACACCTTCGCCGAGACGAGGAGACACCCATGCGGGTCGGAGTGCCGACGGAGATCAAGAACAACGAGAACCGCGTAGCCGTCACACCGGCCGGGGTTCACGAATTCGTGCGACGGGGGCACGAGGTCCTCGTCCAGGCGGGAGCGGGCGTCGGCTCCTCCCTGTCGGACCAGGACTTCTCGGACGCCGGCGCAACGATCGTGCCCGCCGCTTCCGACGTCTGGGGCCAGGCGGATCTCCTCCTCAAAGTGAAGGAGCCGATCGAGGCCGAGTACGCGTCGATGCGTGCGGACCAGGTGCTCTTCACCTATCTCCACCTCGCGGCGTCGCGGCCGTGCACCGAGGCGATCATCGCGGCACGGACCACCGCGATCGCGTACGAGACCGTGCAGCTCCCGGATCGCAGCCTCCCGCTGCTCTCGCCCATGAGCGAGGTCGCCGGGCGCCTGTCCGCCCTCGTCGGCGCTTATCACCTCATGCGCTCGGCCGGTGGCCGCGGCACGCTCCTCGGAGGCGTGCCCGGCACCCCGAAGGCCTCGGTCGTCGTGATCGGCGGGGGAGTAGCCGGTGAGCACGCCGCCGCCAATGCTCTCGGCATGGGGGCGGACGTCACGATTGTCGACCTCTCGATCCCGCGGCTCCGTGATCTCGAACGACGGTTCCAGGGGGCCGTGCGTACGGCTGTCTCCTCGCACTACGAGATCGCGCGGCTCGTGAGGGACGCGGACCTCGTCGTCGGATCCGTCCTCATTCCGGGCGCCCAGGCACCCAAGCTCGTGACGGACGAGATGGTCGCGTCCATGAAGCCGGGCTCGGTGCTCGTCGACATCGCGATCGACCAGGGCGGATGCTTCGAGGGATCGAGGCCGACGACCCACGATGAGCCCACGTACCGCGTGCACGATTCCATCTACTACTGCGTCGCGAACATGCCGGGGGCCGTGCCGGAGACGTCGACCCGCGCCCTCACGAACGCGACGCTGCCGTATGCGCTGGCGCTCGCCGACAAGGGATGGCGGCGCGCCCTGGCCGAGGACGTCTCGCTCCGACGGGGCCTCAACGCCCACGACGGAGTGGTGACCAACTCCGGGGTCGCCGCCGCTCTCGGTCTCGACGACGTGTCCATCGAGACGATCCTCGACGGTGTCTCCCCGACGCCGGTTCTCGCCTAGCGGGGCGAGGCGGGTTCGGTCACGGCGGGCTCGGTCACGGAGCGGCGGGCTCCTCGGCCGATTCCTGCTCGGACTCGGCGAGGCGACGGCGCACGTCGTCCATGTCGAGGTCCTCGATCGCCGTGACGAGCTGCTCGAGCGCTGCCGGCGGGAGGGCCCCGGCTTGTGAGAAGACGAGGATGCCGTCGCGGAAGCCCATGAGGGTGGGGATCGAGCTGATCCCGGCCGCACCGGCCAAGCGCTGCTCCGCCTCCGTGTCGACCTTGCCGAAGACGACCTCCGGGTGTTTCTCCGACGCAGCCGTGAATGTGGGGGCGAACTGGCGACACGGGCCGCACCAGGCCGCCCAGAAGTCGACGAGAACGATCCCGTTCTCCTCGACGGTCGCGCCGAACGTCTCCTCGGTCAGGTCGATTGTCGCCATGTCTACTCTCCTCGTCCTCCGGATCGTCCGGTCGCCGTCGTGGGTGCCGCCCTCGGCGGCCGGGCGCCGAGCCGACGCGCGGATGTCCCGGCGTGCCGAAGCCGTCGAAAGGAGGAACAGCGGAGGGCCGCCAAGGATTCCCGGCACGCAGCGCCGGGTCTTCACAGGCTATGCGCCGAATGCCGACGTAGGCTGGAACCCGGTGCAAGGGACGTCGCACCAGGACCCGAAACGCGCGAAGGAGGCGATCCCACGGTGTACGACCTGCTGCCCGGCGGCCAGACCGTGTGGTTCCTCTTCATCGCTCTCATGCTGGCGATCCTCGTCGCCCTGTTCGGGCGGAGCCTCTGGCGGAGCTTCTCGAAGGAGGGTTCCGCACGCTTCGACATCACGGAGATCCCCGCCGACCTCCCGGGGAGCCGCGAGTTCATCGTGCGCGACGACAAGACGGGTTCCCTCCTGCAGTTCCTCATCGTTCAGGGACACGGCCGCATCGTGAGCGTCGAGGTCCCCGGGCGGCATCGGGGCACGGGCGTCGAACTCGAACTCTTCGAGGCGGGCATCGCGGTGGTTCCCGAGATCGCGTGGTGGACGTGGCCGCCGACCACGCCGGAAGGATCGGTCGCTCTCGTGGAACTCGCGCACCGCCGCCCCGAACTCACGTTCTGGGACGCGTCCGGCGCTCGCATCGTCTGACCGCTGTCGGCCGTGGCGGAGCCAGCGGACCTCCCGTCCGTCCGGCTAGGATGGACCCATGATGTTCGCGATCTCGCTCCTGTTGTTCCTGGCCGGAATGTACCTGTTCGCGCTCGCGTTCGTCGTGACGAGCTTCCAGGGCCTCATCTTCGTCGCCGGCATCCTCGTCATCAGCCTCGCGGTGTTCATTCCCGTACACATCCTGCGCAAGAGCTGACGGCGCGCGCTCTTCACGAGCGCCCATGCCCCGGACGACAGGCCGCCTCGGTGTCGTCGTCGTTCCGACGACGATCACACACCCCGGGGAGGTATCCTGAGCGCGTGATCGCCGACATCAAGAAACGCGCCCTGCACCGCATCCGCATCCTCGAGGGGCAGATGCGCGGCCTCGAGAAGATGGTCGAGAACGAGGACTACTGCATGGACATCATCACGCAGTCCCTCGCCATCCAAAAGTCGCTCGGGTCGCTCAACAAACTCCTTGTCGAGAATCATCTGCGCACTCACGTGACGTCGATGTTCGAGCAGGGGGGCGACGAGCGCGAGGCGGCGGTGGAGGAACTGCTCAAGGTGTTCGAGCTGTCGAACAACCGGGGCTCCTGACATCGGAAGACGTCAGGACGACGTGACACCCGGAGCACCGAGGATCGCCGTCGCCACCGTGGAGTGTGCCGACTCGGGGTCGGACGGATGGAACATCCCCGCCAGCACGTCACGGTAGAGCCGACTGAGCTCGTTGCTCGAGAAGTAGCTCGAGCCTCCGGACACGCGGATCGCCTGATCGACGACCGACCGGGCCGTCTCGGTGGCGCGCGTCTTGAGCCCGACGAGCGCGCGAAACCACTGCGAACCACGATCGACGCCGTCCTCGACGTCGCGGGCGACCGATTCGATCTGCGGCCAGAGCGCGTCGTGGGCGATGGCCGCATCGGCGATGCGCCACCGGATGTCGGGGTCGTCGGACAGGGGAGCGCCGGTGCGCTTCGATCGTCTCGCGGCCGCCGCCTCGGCCGCGAGCTCGAGTGCCCTCGCCCCGACGCCCGTGTAGACGGCGGCGACGAGCGTCTCGAAGCACGCGAAGATTCCGAACACGAGGGGGTCGGCGTTCGGGCCGGCATCGAGCCGTCTCAGCACGGCGCCGACCGGCGCGTGGGCTTCCTCGAGGACGGTCGTACGGCTCTGGCTCGCGCGCATTCCGAGCGTGTCCCAGTCGTCCTTCGTCGTGACGCCGTCGCGTCCGACGAACGCGTACACGACCTTCGGCGCGTCCGGTGAGACGGTGTCGAGGCCGGTGACGCCGAGACTCGTCCACGCGGGCGCGAGCGACGTGAAGATCTTGGTGCCGGAGAACGTGTAGCCGCCGTGCCCGTCCGGTGTCGCGACGGTGTCCGAGCCGAAGAGCACGAGGTCGTTGCCGGCCTCGCTGATGCCGAACGCGAGGATCTCCCCGGCGGACGCGCGTCGCTCGACCTCGTCGAGACCGAGGTCACCGCGCCGCCGGAGGAGTCGTGCGACGCCCGTCCACACGAGGTGCATGTTCACCGCGAGAGCGGTCGCCGGAGCCGCGGCTGCGAGACGTGACTGTGCTCGTGCGACGTCGAGGAGAGTCGCGTCGCGACCGCCCTGGTCCTCCGGCAGGAACGCGCGCAGGTAGCCGGCCGCGGCGAGCTCCTCGAGATCCTCCGCGAAGAACGCATTCTCCCGGTCGTAGCCGGCCGCGCGCTCGTGGATGCGGGCGAGCAGATCGTCGCTGAGCAGGTCGGTCATTCGTCGTCCTTCGTCGGGGTCGTCGGGGTAGAGGGGGTCGACGGTGTGGAGGGGGTCGAACGGGGACGCGGGGTCGACCCGGTCGAACGAGGAGCTGCCCGCTTCTTCGCAGGCGGCTTCCCGGCGGGCTTCGCTTCCGTCGTCGCTGTCTGCGTCGGTGTCTGCGTCGTCACTGGCACCGGCACCGGCTCCGGCTCCGCCGCCGCCGGCTCGGTCGGTGCGTCGATCGTCGCCGTCCGGGCCCTCGGGAGGGGAGGCCGCGGGGGTACGGCCGGAGCCGCCGGACCGACGGCGGCCGCGGCCGCGACCGGGACGGACGGAGCGGGGGCGAGGTCGGTGCGCGGCTGCGGGGTCGGCGTGGACGTTCCGGGCTGCGGCTGAGACGGATGTGCTGCGGGCCCGGGACCGCCGGCGCCCGTCCGCGGTGGACGGGGGCCGCCGGTGGAGCGCCGCCGCCGCGTCAGCCACCACACGACAGCCGCGATGAGGCCGAGGAGGACGAGCCAGGGGAGGAGAACCCCGAAGACGACCAGGAGGCCGGAGACGAAGGCGCCGAGGGAGGCGAACCCGAGCGCGAGTCCGCCCCAGAAGTCCCCAGGACCGGCCTCGCCGACCGCGCCGGGTACGCCGATCTGGACGGTGACGGTCGAGTACTCCACCTGGTCGGCGAGCGACTCCTGCTGGGCGGCGAGGCTGTCGCGCTCGGCCTGCCTGGTGGTCAGCTCCGACTCGATGGTGATGAGGTCGCTCGTCGAGGCGGCGTCGCCGAGGAGCGCCAGCAGCCGGTCGATCGACGCGTCCAACGCGCCGATGCGCGCGGTGATGTCCGTGACGGTGCCCGTGACGTCCCGTCGGTCGACGCTCGACCACACCACCGTCGCGAGCTCGGAGACGTCGGCGACGGCGCCGTCCAGCTCGTCGCTCGGGATCCGGAGCACGAGCTCGGCGGAGGCGGTGCCCGATCCGCTCGCGGGCGTGTCGTTGCGACGATCCACGCGGCCACCACTCGCTTCCGCGAGTTCCTGGACCTCGTCTGCGATCTCGATTGGATCGGCGTCGCTCAGCGAGATCGAGGCGGTCACGATCACGGATCGATCGACGTCCGCCGGGTCGCCACCATCGACGGAGCCGCCCGATCCCTCCTGCGTGAGCGGTTCGCCGGGGAGAGGCTGTCCCGGGGCGGGTTGGCCGGCGAGGCCGCCGGCGTCCGAAGCTCCCCCCTCGTTGGACGCGCACGAGGTGAGGGCCAGCGCCAGGGCGAGTGCCGCGACGATCGTCGCGGGGGTCCGGGATCGCATCATGCTGTCACTCTACGAGCGGGCGGCGGCGCGGGACCTCACGTCTTGCTCACGATCGTGTTCACCGCACCGCTCCGAAGAATCGTCGGTCAGGAGGGGCATGGAGAGCGTGGATCATCCGTCCGTTTCGTCGAAGGTCTCTGGAACCGAATGATTAGCGATCCTTCGATTCGACACCGGTGATTTCGCTGATCGTGCGAGTCCCCTACCGCTTGGCCCCAGTTCGGGAGTATCGTCGCCATACCGATTCGAGGGCCCCGAAACCCGAGGTCGGCTCCGTTTCGCCGGTTCCCCCGGACCGCGCGAAGCGCACAACAGGTCACACGCGTTCCCCGGACGCGTGACGCCCTGTCCCAGTTGTGGAGTCGCACCCTCCGCACCTGTTGAACCCGGACGACAGATGCCCTCAGGAGGCTAGTGCATGCCCATTTCCATTGATCGCGCCCACGGCGAACCCCTCAGACTCATGGTGATCGTCGGGAGCGTTCGCCCCGGCAGAGCCGGTCTCCCCGTCTCCCTCTGGGTGCACGACCGTGTCTCAGAGGTCGGCGGCTTCGACATCGATTTCGTGGATCTCGCGGAACTCGAACTGCCCTTCATGAACGAGCCGAACGACCCCAAGCTCGGCCAGTACCGCTACCGCCACACGCAGTCCTGGAGCCGCCGCGTCGAGGAGGCCGATGCCTTCGTCTTCGTGTCGCCCGAGTACAACCACTCGTACTCTCCCGCCCTCAAGAACGCCATCGACTACCTGTACCACGAGTGGTCGCGGAAGCCCGTGGGGTTCGTGAGCTACGGAGGAGTCGCAGGAGGAACGCGCGGTGTCGCGGGTCTTCTGCCGGTCCTCCACGGCCTCGGCCTCGTCCCGACGTCCGCCTCGGTGGAGATCCCCTTCACCCGGCGTCAGATCGACGACGGCTTCTTCACGCCGAGCGACCGCCAGTCGGCCGCCCTCGATTCGATGCTCATCGAGCTGAAGGATCTCGACCAGTCGCTCGCGCTCGTGCGGCGCGACGCGGTCATGATGCGCTGATCCGAATCGGATCGGCTGCATCGCAGCGGAACGGGAGGGGTCGCCGACATGGCGGCCCCTCCCGTTCGCCGTTCCCACCGGGCGACTCCGGCGCCGACGGACGGCGGAGCCGGTCGGACCCCGTCAGGAGGGCTGTACGGGCACCGGTTCGGTGTCGGCGAGGGGGCTCGCGTCGCGGCCGCGAAGGTCGGGATGCCACCGCTTGCCGACCGCCGGCACGAGGAAGCCCACGAAGGCGAGAGCGATGGCGGCCCAGAAGGCTCCGCTCGGGCCGTTCTCGTCGATGAGGAAGCCGGCGGCGGCCGACCCGAGCGCCGCCCCGATGAGCTGCCCCGTGCCGACCCACCCGTAGGCCTCGGCCGTGTCGCTGAACTTCACGCTCGAGGAGACGATGGCGAACAGCACGGCGAGAGCCGGAGCGATGCCGATCCCGGCGATGAAGAGGGTGACGGAGAGCCACCACTCGTTGAGGAAGAGGGAGGCGAGCGCCACCCCGGCGAAGACGATGAACATGCGGCGGGCGAGCGCCCACGGTCCGATCGGGACGTGTCCGAGCGCGAGGCCGCCTGCGAGGCTGCCGACGGAGAAGACGGCGAGCACGATTCCCGCCTCCAGGCCGTCGTGACCGAAGGTCGCGACGACGCCGGCCTCGATCGCCGAGCATGCGCCGATCAGGAGGAAGCCGACGATGGTCGCGAGGAGCACGGGCGGCTTCGCGAGCACCTTCCCGAGCTTCCGTCTGCTGCGCGGGATGCGCACGCGACCGACCTCGGGGGAGGCGATGAACCAGATGCCGCCGCCCACCATGATCGTGACCGCGAGCATGATGCCCCAGACGGTGCCGACCTGTGTGGAGACGAACGTCGTGATGACAGGACCGAGCACCCAGATGATCTCCTGTGCCGAGGCGTCGAGCGAGAAGAGGGGCGTGAGCTGCGACGAGGTCACCATCTTCGGATAGATCGTCCGAACGGCCGGCTGGATCGGGGGAGTGCTGATCCCCGCGAGGAAGCCCAGGACCATGTACAGGGGCACGGGGAGCGTGGCGAGGGCGATGGTGGTCACGACGACGACCGACACGCACAGGGTCGTGACGAGCACCTTGCGCATGCCCCACGAGCCCATCCAGCGGCTCGTGAGAGGTCCGGCGATGCCCTGCCCGATGCTCGTGGCGGCGAGCACGAGTCCGGCGGCACCGTACGAGCCGGTCACCTGCTCGATGTGGAGGAGGAAGGCCAGCGACAGCATGCCGAACGGGAAGCGCGCGACGAGTTGCGCACTGATGATCCGGGCGACGCCGGGGGCCGAGAGGAGGCTGCGGTAGCTGGACACAGGACACCAGTGTATGGGTCCGCGACACGCCGATGTCGTGGCTGCGCACGGTGGAATGTCGGTGGCTCGGAATACGTTTGATCCTGTGGAGAGAGGCCTCTCTCCGACCCCCGATTTTTCGCGCGGAATCGGCTCTTTTTCCCGTTCGGGGGACACACGACGATCGGTGGACAAATGCGTGGATAACTCGCGATTCCGGTGGATAACCCAGTGGAAAACTACACGCGTGTAACTACTAGCCCTTGGGGTGCAGACGTGGCCGCCTCACTAGATGTAGTATCGGAAGCCCGGTAGGAAACACCACATGATGTGGGCGGGACACGGCGGGAATCCATACGGAGAACCGCCCATTCCCCACACCGGCAGCCAACTTTTCACACGATCCGCTTTCGAGGAGAAAGGTCCCCATCATGGCGATCACCGTTTACACGAAGCCCTCCTGCGTCCAGTGCACGGCCACGTACCGCGCTCTCGACAGCAAGGGCATCGAATACGAGGTCTTGGACCTCTCCGCCGACGAGAACGCCCTCGAGGCCGTTAAGTCGCTCGGCTACCTGCAGGCCCCCGTCGTCATCGCCGACGAGGACCACTGGTCGGGCTTCCGTCCCGACAAGATCGAAGAGCTCGCTCAGCGTCTCGCGTAAGCGTCGTCCCGTATGAGCAGCGCCATCCGCGAAGCGGTGCCGCGTGATCTCACGGGGGGCGCCGCGACCACACGGCTCGTCTACTTCTCGAGCATCTCCGGCAACACCAAGCGGTTCATGGACAAGCTGGCCCTGCCGGCGAAACGGATCCCCCTCTTCGCGAAGGATCCGGCACTCACGGTGAACGAACCATACGTCCTCATCCTCCCGACCTACGGCGGGGGGATCGAGGGCGGGGCCGTCCCCAAGCAGGTCATCCGTTTCCTCAACGACCCACACAACCGTTCCCTCATCCGCGGGGTCATCGCGGCGGGGAACACCAATTTCGGCGAGGCCTACGGTCTGGCCGGAGACATCATCTCGGCCAAATGCCATGTGCCGAACCTCTATCGATTCGAAGTCTTCGGGACACCTGACGACGTCGAGAACGTCCACGACGGATTGGAAAAGTTTTGGAACAGACAATGACGGAGATCCCGGCGGTCCAGGGGATGGACTACCACTCCCTCAACGCGATGCTCAATCTCTACGGCCCGAACGGCGAGATCCAGTTCGACAAGGACCGCGAGGCGGCGAGGGAGTACTTCCTCCAGCACGTCAACCAGAACACGGTCTTCTTCCACACGCTCAAGGAGCGGCTCGACTACCTCGTGGAGAAGCAGTACTACGAGAAGGAGGTGCTCGACAAGTACCCCTTCGCGTTCATCGAGCAGCTCAACGATCTCGCGTACTCGAAGAAGTTCCGCTTCCAGACCTTCCTCGGCGCATTCAAGTACTACACGTCGTACACGCTCAAGACGTTCGACGGAAAGCGTTACCTCGAGCGCTTCGAGGACCGTGTGGTCATGACGGCCCTCGGCCTCGCCGACGGCGACCAGAAGCTCGCGACGAACCTCGTCGAGGAGATCATCTCGGGCCGTTTCCAGCCGGCCACCCCCACCTTCCTCAACTCGGGCAAGGCGCAGCGCGGCGAGCTCGTCAGCTGCTTCCTCCTCCGCATCGAGGACAACATGGAGTCGATCGCCCGTGGCATCAACTCGGCGCTGCAGCTCTCGAAGCGCGGCGGCGGCGTGGCCCTGTCGCTCTCCAACATCCGCGAGTCCGGCGCCCCGATCAAGCAGATCGAGAACCAGTCGTCCGGCATCATCCCCGTCATGAAGCTCCTCGAGGACTCCTTCAGCTACGCGAACCAGCTCGGTGCGCGTCAGGGCGCCGGCGCCGTCTACCTCTCGGCCCACCACCCCGACATCCTCCGCTTCCTCGACACCAAGCGCGAGAACGCCGACGAGAAGATCCGCATCAAGACCCTCTCGCTCGGTGTCGTCATCCCCGACATCACGTTCGAGCTCGCCAAGAAGGGCGAGGACATGTACCTCTTCTCGCCCTACGACGTCGAGCGCGTCTACGGCGTGCCCTTCGGTGACATCTCCGTCACGGAGAAGTACCAGGAGATGGTGGACGACGCCCGCATCAAGAAGACCAAGATCAAGGCCCGCGACTTCTTCCAGACCCTCGCGGAGATCCAGTTCGAGTCCGGCTACCCGTACATCGTGTACGAGGACACCGTGAACGGTGCGAACCCCATCAAGGGCCGTATCAACATGTCGAACCTCTGCTCGGAGATCCTGCAGGTCAACACGCCGACGACCTACAACGAGGACCTCTCGTACAAGGAGGTCGGCAAGGACATCTCCTGCAACCTCGGCTCGCTCAACATCGCGCTCACGATGGACTCGCCCGACTTCGGTCGCACCATCAACACCGCGATCCGCGGCCTCACCTCGGTCTCCGACCAGAGCCACATCACGTCCGTGCGCTCGATCGAGGACGGCAACGACAAGTCGCACGCCATCGGCCTCGGCCAGATGAACCTGCACGGCTACCTCGCTCGTGAGCGCATCCACTACGGCAGCGAAGAGGGCATCGACTTCACGAACATCTACTTCTACTCGGTGCTGTTCCACGCCCTGCGCGCGTCGAACGAGATCGCCATCGAGCGAGGGACGACGTTCGAGGGCTTCGAGGACTCCACGTATGCGTCCGGTGCGTTCTTCGACAAGTACATCGACCGTGCGTGGGAGCCGGAGACCGAGCGCGTCCGCGAGCTCTTCGCAACGGCCGGCGTCGCCGTGCCCACGCAGCAGGACTGGGTCGAGCTCAAGGCCTCCATCCAGGCCCACGGCATCTACAACCAGAACCTGCAGGCCGTGCCGCCCACTGGCTCCATCTCGTACATCAACAACTCGACGTCGTCGATCCACCCGATCGCGTCGAAGATCGAGATCCGCAAGGAAGGCAAGCTCGGTCGCGTGTACTACCCGGCGCCGTTCATGACGAACGACAACCTGGACTACTACACCGACGCCTACGAGATCGGTGCGGAGAAGATCATCGACACGTACGCGGCGGCGACGCAGCACGTGGACCAGGGCCTCTCGCTCACGCTGTTCTTCAAGGACACCGCGACGACGCGCGACATCAACAAGGCGCAGATCTACGCATGGCGCAAGGGCATCAAGACCATCTACTACATCCGTCTGCGCCAGCTCGCCCTCGAAGGCACCGAGGTCGAGGGCTGCGTCAGCTGCATGCTGTAGTCCCGACGCCGTCCATCCACCATCACCACCGAACTCCCGGAAAGAAGACCCCCCGTGGTTGACAAGCTCAAGCTCATCGATTCGGTCCAGGCCATCAACTGGAACCGCATCGAGGACGAGAAGGACGTCGAGGTGTGGAACCGCCTCGTGAACAACTTCTGGCTGCCCGAGAAGGTGCCGCTGTCGAACGACGTGCAGTCGTGGAACACGCTCACGCCGGACGAGCAGCAGTTGACGATGCGCGTGTTCACGGGGCTCACGCTCCTCGACACGCTGCAGGGCACCGTGGGTGCCGTGTCGCTCATCCCCGATGCGATCACGCCTCACGAGGAGGCCGTCTACACGAACATCGCGTTCATGGAGTCGGTGCACGCGAAGAGCTACTCCTCGATCTTCTCGACGCTCGCGTCGACGCGCGAGATCGACGACGCGTTCCGCTGGTCGACCGAGAATCCCAACCTTCAGAAGAAGGCCTCGATCGTCATGGAGTACTACCGCGGCGACGAGCCCCTCAAGCGGAAGGCCGCCTCGACACTGCTCGAGTCGTTCCTCTTCTACTCGGGCTTCTACCTGCCGATGTACTGGTCGAGCCGCGCCAAGCTCACCAACACGGCCGACATGATCCGCCTCATCATCCGTGACGAGGCCGTGCACGGCTACTACATCGGCTACAAGTTCCAGAAGGGGCTCGAGAAGCTCACGGAGTCGGAGCGACAGGACATCAAGGACTACACGTTCAGCCTCCTGTACGAGCTCTACGACAACGAGATCCAGTACACGCAGGACCTGTACGACGGCGTCGGCCTCACCGAGGACGTCAAGAAGTTCCTGCACTACAACGCGAACAAGGCCCTCATGAACCTCGGCTACGAGCCGATGTTCCCGAAAACCGTCACCGACGTGAACCCGGCGATCCTGTCGGCGCTCTCGCCCAACGCGGATGAGAACCACGACTTCTTCTCGGGGTCGGGTTCCTCCTACGTGATCGGCAAGGCCGTCAACACGGAAGACGAGGACTGGGACTTCTAGAACACGAAGGACCTCCGTATGCGCCGCGCGGTGCGGGCCGGCGTCTCCCTTCCCCCCGGAAGAGAGACCAGGGCCCGCACCGCGCGGCGTTTCATCGTGCGGCGCGGCAGGGAGCGCCCGCACGGATGAGGTGGCGGCAACGATAGGCACCCCCACCTCATATCGACTGATTCGGACCGGTCGGGGGCGCAGATTGCTCGCGCGCGACGCCCGGACGCAGTACTCTTCCTCCACCACGACCGTGGCGCACTGCTCTTTCACCGTCGAAACGAGCCGTCATGAAGATGTCACCCGTCCCACCAGCCTCTCCGCGCGTCAGCCTTCTGCGACGAGCATCGGAGACCCTGTTGTCGAGTCCGGGCGTCGACCCGCCGGAGGACAAGGCGAACATCGCCCTCGTGGTCGTGCACGGGATGGGTCGACAACGACGCGGCGAGACGCTCATGGAGTGGGCTGAGCCGCTCCTGCTCCGAATCGACCATCTCGTTCGTCGCGGACACGAGGACGACCCCGAATACGGCGTGGTCCTGACCCACGTGAGCATCACGGGCGATGGCGACTCGATGGTCCGTGCCCGGGTGACGTCGGATCGGGCGGGCGCGAAGACCACACGCTCGCTCAGGATCACCGAGGCACGGTGGTCGGAGTCCTTCCTCGCGATGAAGAACGCCGACGTCTTCAACTGGGGCGCGGGATTCGTCTGGAAGGCCCTCTGGCGGATGGCCCTCCACTTCTCGCGGACCGTCTTCCTCGCGCCCGTCACGGAGCTCGTGTCGAACACTCGCGCGCACGTTCCACCGGAGGACACGCGCAGCCACCGCCCCCTCGTCCTCCGCATCGCGAGTGCGCTCGCTCTCGTACCCGTCGTGCCGCTCACCGGTGCCATCGTGATCGCGATGGCCGTCGCCCTCGTCGTCGTCGGCCTCGTCGTGATGCTGGTCCTGCCCTTCCTCGGAGTGCTCCTCCTGATCCCGGCACTATCCGGGGTGTTGAAGCCCGTCGTCGAGATCCTCGTGGAGTTCGTCGGGGACGTCGGCGTCTGGCGGGAGAAGCCCGTGCGTGCCGCCGCGATGCGCGAGGTGGTGCACACCGAGATCGACGGCGCACGACGGGCCGTGCAGGGAATGGACGAGCCCGTCCTCGCCGTCCTCGCGCATTCGCAGGGTGCCGCCGTGACCGCACGGGTGCTGTTCGGCGAGTACGACCACTCGACCGCACCTCACGTGACCTCCTTCAGCACCGTCGGAGCCGCCGTCATGCTCCTGGGCAACACCCGATGGTCGAGCCGCTCGTCGAGCTCGTTCGTCCCGGTCACGGAGTGGTTGTCCCTCCCGATCCCTTTGACCTGGAACAACTATTGGGCGATCTGGGATCCGTTCTCCGCCGGTCCGATCGCCGACAGTGCCGCTGGGCGATTCGCTCGATGGCGTCAGACCTACGGCGAACCCCGAGACACGTCGGATCGCCCGAGGGGGCCGGCTGAACACCCGGTGCATTCGACGGCTCAGCCGCTCACGGACCATCAGAGCTACGCCGACAACGTCCTGCAGGTGGTCGACCCGATCGCACGAGAGCTGATCGGTGTCCCGGGGGAGGAGCCTCCGGAGCGACAGGCGTCGCTCAACAGGCGGCACGTCATGTCGGTCAAGTCGAAAGGGGTCATGACGCTGGCCGGCGTGGTGCTCGCCCTGACAGTAGCGCTCGCCCCCCTTGCTCAGCGCGGGGCTGCGCGAGCCGTCATCGCGATCGATGGTTGGATCTCCGGCGTCGTTGCGGGGGCTGCGGGGCTCGTCGGTCGTCCCGTGACGGCGGATCTGCCGCGAGAGATCCTCATCGCGGGCGGGCAACTCACCCCGCTCGGCGATCTCTCCGTCGCGGCGGCGATCGTGGCGGTCGTGACGCTCGTGGCCGAGCGTCTCCGCCGGAAGGTGAAGAAGGCGCTCGAATGGCAGGATGCGCCGGCTGCAGCCACGGAGTGGATCTGGATCGAGGGCGTCCTCCGATTCGGGCTCCTCGCCGCCACGGCCTCCCTCATCATCGCGCAACTCGTCGCCGTAGCGGGTGGAGGAGGCTGGGCGCTCGTTCTCGAGATCGCCGTGGCCGTGGCCGCGACCGCCGCGTTCATCTCCCCGTACGTCGCGCGCGTCCCGCGGGTGATCCCGGAGGAACGAGGCGACAGGACCGAGCCCAGAGTCTGAGCGGGCGGGCGGGCGGAGCCTGGACGGGTGAACGCCGGCGTGCGTGCAGCGGCCGTGGTGGTCGTCGCACCCATCCCCCCGGAAGGTGACGACGACCACCACGCCCGCCCACGCGCGTCAGCCGGCGGCGAGCACCACGTTCGGGTCGTGGCGCAGCCCCTCCCTGCTGACGAGTGAGTCGAAGTACCGGCGCTCCGCGGCGGTCGCGATCCGATCGGGCACGTAGACCACGCCGACAGCCCGGGGACCACCCGTGCGTCGTACGCTGTTCCACACCCGATTCAGTAGGCGATCCACGACACGCTCCGTCCTTCTCCGCATCCCCCTCGGATGCTCTCTCACTAGAGGAGATGCATCGAGGGGCGGATCATGACGGCGGTCCGTAGAACTTTTTCCGGGGCAGGCGCGACGAGTGATCGGCCGCGCTCAGGAGCCCTTCCGTCCGGCGGGAGCGGTGTTCAGGAGTCGAGGGCGGAGTGCTCGCCGAGGGAGTGCCACGTGCGGTTGTGATAGACGAGCGGCGCTCCGTGCTCCCGAGTGTCCGGTGCGGCGGAGGACTGGCTCGTCTCGAGCGCGTGCACCGCGATGATCGTGGAGTTGCCGGCCTCCATACGGTTGATGACACGACCGCGGATCCAGGTGCTGACACCGGAGAACACGGGCTCGCCCGTGGGAAGGCGCGACCAGGAGGAGGCGTCGGCGAAGCGGTCGACGCCGCTCGTCGCACCGAGTTTGGCGAGATCGAGACGGTCGGCATCCAGGATGTGCACGACGAGAGTCTCGGCGCTCGTGATCACGGGCGCCGCGGACGACGACGAGGAGATCGAGAAGACGAAGATGGGCGGCTCGGCGCTGACGGAGAACACCGACGTGGCCGTGAGGGCGGCGGGACCCGTGCCGGCGTCGGCCGTGATGAGCGACACCCCGGCGGCGTGGTGACGGAAGATGGCCTTGAACTCGTCGGGTCCGACGCCGTCGAAGGCGTGCCGGACGGCCGTCCTGTCGACCGCTGTCGGGTCGTGGCTCGGGGTTGCTGCGGGGTTCGTGACGGTCACCGTGGTTCCTCGGATCTCTGCTCTGCGTGGGACAACGCCCGGGGGCGCCGTCGCATTCCACCCTCGTCCCTTCTTCCGCCACGAGCAAGCGGGTTACCGACTGTGACGGACGTCCCCCCACCTAGTCTGGGGTGATGACGGTTCTCATCCAGGCACAGGAACTGCTCGCGATGCGGGAGTCGGGTGTCCCCGTCCGCCTGCTCGACGTGAGATGGCGGCTCGACCGACCGGACGGGCGCCGCGACTTCGAGTCCGGCCATCTCCCGGGAGCGGTCTTCGTGGACCTCGAGACGCAGCTCGCCGGGCACGGCGCCCCGACCGACGGACGTCATCCGCTTCCCGACCGCACGTCCCTCCAGGAGTCGGCGCGCTCATGGGGCCTCGACGACGGTGACACGGTCGTCGTCTACGACGACCTCGGGGGCATGTCGGCGGCGCGCGCGTGGTGGCTCCTGCGCCACCACGGCGTCTCGGACGTACGCATCCTGGACGGGGCGCTCGCGGCGTGGCGAGATGCCGGACTTCCGCTCGAGACCGGCCCGTCCGCACCGCCTCGCGGCACGATCGCACTGATGACCGGCGATACGGACGACGTGCTGCACATCGACGATGCGGCGGCTCTGGCCTCGTCCGGCGTCCTGCTCGATGCGCGGGCGGGGGAGCGGTACGCGGGAGACGTCGAACCTGTGGATCCGCGGGCCGGTCACATCCCGGGTGCTGTGAGCGCGCCGACCGCCGGGAACCTCGCGGCCGACGGGAGATTCCGCACACCGGAGGAGCTCCGCGAGCGCTTCGCCTCCCTCGGAGCGGGACAGGGCGCACCCGTCGGCGTCTACTGCGGCTCCGGCGTCACCGCCGCCCACACCGTCGCAGCGCTCGCGGTCGCGGGCATCGACGCGCGCCTCTTCCCGGGTTCCTGGAGCGCCTGGTCGAACCACCCGGACCGCCCCGTCGCCATCGGCGCCATGCCCTGACGCGTCGCACGCCTGACGCGTCGCACGCCTGACGCGTCGCACCCGTTCAGCCGGCGAGGACCTTGGTGATCCGCTGGAGCGAGACCGATTCCGACGTGCCGAGCTGGGTCGCGAACAGGCTCACGCGGTATTCCTCGAGCATCCACCGGGCGTGGACGAGCTTCTCGGGCCCGTGGGGATCGATCGGTATCGTGCCGCCCGCTGCCGTGAACCGCTCGAACGCGGTCTGGTACTCCGTCATCCATGCGCGATCGCGATGCGGATTGTCCGCGAGCTTCTCCGCTCGGGCGCGCACGCCGCCGATGTAACGGGGGAGATGCTGCAGGCGCGCGAGTCCCGTCGTCCCGACGAAGCCAGGGCCCGTGAGGGAGTCGAGCTGCGCGCGGGCGTCGGCCACCTGCGCGATCACGGCCATTCCCGTCGCATCCTTGAGGGCCTTGTCGGCCGCGCGGACCGCCAGGAGGATCCGGGCAACGAGCGAGACGGTGTCGAACATCGTGTTCATGACGGCGGCCGACACTCGGTCGCGGATCGCCTCGTACTGCCCCCGCAGGAACACCGTCCCGTCGGGGCTCACCCGGTAGAGCACGTCGTCGATGCAGGCCATGAGGCAGTCGTCGAAGAGCGCGTTCGTGGAGGGGTAGCGACTCGTGGCGAGTGCGAGCTTCTCGTTCTGCGTGAGGTGCTGCTGCACGTACGAGGCCGGGGAGGGGACGGCGAGCCGAAGCAGCCGGCGGACCCCCGCCGGCAGGGTGCGCGCCTGTTCCTCGGGCGTCGCCACGATCGCGATGGAGACGGAGTCGCCGTCGTCGCGCAGCGTGGGATAGCCGCGGACCACCCCGCCGCCCTGCTTCACGTCGATGAAACGGGGCAGCTCGTCGATGTCCCACGTGGTGAGCCCGCGTCGCTCGATCGCGTGCGGGCTCGACTCCGCGACGGTGGCGACGGAGCGGCTCGAGCGCGACGCCAGTCGCTCCTGGAGCCGGGCGAGGTCACGGCCCGTCGCGACCTCCCGGCCGCGTTCGTCGACGACCCGGAAGTTCATCTTCAGGTGGTCGGGAACGCGCGCCACGTCGAAGTCGCTCGGCTCGATCGCCATGTATGACAACCGCTTGATCGACATCGCGAGACGAGCGGCGAGGGTGTCGGCGTTGGTGGTGGGCGCGGCGTCCGGGTGGTCGGGGAGGTCGGCGAGCAGCTTCTCGGCCCAGTCCGCCGCGGGGACGACGTTGCGTCGGATCGCCTTCGGGAGCGACTTGATCATCGCCGTGACGAGGTCTTTCCGGAACCCTGCGACCTGCCAGTCGAAACCGGCGGGGGAGAGCCTCGGGAGGAGCGCGAGCGGCACCTGCACGGTCACGCCGTCGTCGTCGGACCCCGGATCGAAGCGGTACCGCAGGCGGAGCTTCTGGTCGCCCTGTCGCCACGTGGGCGGGAACAGGGACTCGTCGACCTCGGCGACCTCCTCTTCGGGGAGGAGATCCGCCCGGGTCATGGTGAGCAGATCCGGAGTCTTCGCCCGTGTCTGCCGCCACCAGCCCTCGAAATCGCGCGTCGATGCGACGTCGGCAGGGATGCGGGCGTCGTAGAAGTCGAAGACGGCCTCGTCGTCGACGAGGATGTCGCGGCGACGGGTGCGCTCCTCGAGCTGCTCGAGCTCGCGGCGGAGTGCCTTGTTCGCGCGGTCGAACGACTGCGGCGACTCCCACTCGCCCTCGACGAGCGCGTGACGGATGAAGAGCTCACGGCTGAGCTCCGGGTCGATCCGCTTGTACTGCACGCGTCGCTTGGGCACGATCGGCACTCCGTAGAGGGTCACCTTCTCGTAGGCGACGACGGCGCCCTGCTTCTTCTCCCAGTGCGGCTCGGAGTAGCTGCGCTTGCAGAGGTCGCCGGCTATCTGCTCGGCCCACGCCGGGTCGATCGACGCGTTGTTGCGGGCGAACAGCCGAGAGGTCTCGACGAGCTCGGCGCTCATGACGGCGTTCGGCTGCTTCTTGGCGAGGGTCGAGCCGGGGAAGATGACGAAGCGCATGCCGCGTGCGCCGACGTAGTCGCCCTTCTTGGGCGGTCCCGGCGTCTTGCGGTCGCGGTTGCCCGACGGCTTCGTCGCCGCGGCGGCGGCCTGGTCCTTGACGCCGATGTGGGAGAGGAGCCCGGAAAGGAGGGAACGGTGGATGCCGTCCGGGTTGACGGCGGGTTCGCCGACCGTGAGGCGGAGGGGCTTCGCGAGCCGCTTGAGCTGGCGGTAGACGTCCTGCCACTCGCGCACCCGCATGTAGTTGAGGAACTCCGAGCGGCACAAGCGCCGGAAAGCACTCGACGACAGTTCGTGCTGCTTCTCCTCCAGGTGGTTCCAGAGGTTCAGGAGGGTGAGGAAGTCGCTCGTGGGGTCGGCGAACCGGGCGTGCAGTTCGTCGGCGCGACCGCGCTGCTCGAGCGGTCGCTCCCGCGGGTCCTGGATGGTGAGCGCTGCGACGATCGCGAGGACCTCGCGTGTCGTGTTCCAGCGGCGCGACTCCACGATCATCCGGGCGAATCGGGGATCGATGGGGAGCCGTGCGAGGTCGCGACCCGTGCGGGTGAGGGCCGGCGACGACGAGCGCGGGTCCTTCAGCGCGCCGAGTTCGGCGAGGAGGTCGAGACCGTCGCGGACGCCCCGGGTGTCCGGCGGCTGGAGGAAGGGGAATTCCTGGATGTCGCCCAGACCGAGCGACACCATCTGCAGGATGACGGCTGCGAGCCCGGTCCGGAGGATCTCGGGTTCGGTGTACTCGGGGCGGCGCTCGAAGTCCTCCTCCGAGTAGAGGCGGATCGCGATTCCCGCGCTCGTGCGACCGGCGCGGCCCGAGCGCTGCCGCGCCGACGCCTGCGAGATCGCCTCGATCGGGAGACGCTGCACCTTCGACCGCGTGCTGTAGCGCGAGATGCGCGCAGTCCCCGCATCGATGACGTAGCGGATGCCGGGAACGGTGAGGCTCGTCTCCGCGACGTTCGTGGCGAGCACGACGCGACGCCGCACCCCCGCGACGGTGGACGGGCGGAACACGCGATGCTGCTCGTCGGAACTCAGACGTCCGTAGAGGGGCAGGATCTCGGTGACGCCGCCACGTTCTCCGGTGTACTTCGCGCGGAGGGCGTCAGCGGCGTCGCGGATCTCGGCCTCGCCGGAGAGGAACACGAGCACGTCGCCCGAGCTCTCGCGGGCCAGCTCGTCGAGCGCGTCGGAGATGCCCTCGATGTAGTTGCGGTCGTCCGTCGGGGCGTCGTCGTCCTCGTCGTCCGTGTCTGCGCCCGTCTCGGCGACGAGGGGGCGGTATCGCACCTCGACGGGATAGGTTCGGCCGGAGACCTCCACGATGGGGGCGTCGCCGAAGTGCTTCGAGAAGCTCTGCGGATCGATCGTCGCCGACGTGATGACGATCTTGAGGTCGGGGCGCTGGGGGAGGAGCTGCTTGAGGTAGCCGAGGAGGAAGTCGATCGTGAGGCTGCGTTCGTGCGCCTCGTCGATGATGATCGTGTCGTAGCGGCGCAGGAGCCGGTCGCGCTGCATCTCGGCGAGCAGGATGCCGTCCGTCATGAGCTTGATCTTCGTGTCGGACGACACGGTGTCGGTGAAGCGCACCTGGTACCCGACGAGACCGCCGAGCTCCGTGCCGAGCTCGTCCGAGATGCGCTCGGCGATCGTGCGGGCGGCGATGCGTCGTGGCTGCGTGTGGCCGATGCTCTCCCGGCCGAGTTCGAGGCAGATCTTCGGCAGCTGCGTCGTCTTCCCCGAGCCCGTCTCGCCGGCGACGATGACGACCTGGTTGTCCCGGATCGCCGCCGCGATGTCGTCGCGCATGGCGCTGACGGGCAGCTCGGGGGGATAGACGATCGCGGGAAGCATAGCCCTCCATCGTACGGCCAGTGACGGGAGGGACGGCCGCCGGTCGACGTCCACAAACTCATTGACTGAGCAGAGTGGTTTGCGATACAAAGTAAACATGACAGATCGACACGACCCAGCAGCCGCGTCACCAGACCATGACGACGACGCGCCGATGACCCCGGCGGAGATGCTCGCCCTCTCGCGTCGCCAGGAGGACCGCGTCGAGGACTTCTTCCAGATGCCGACGACGATCATCGTGCTCACCTGGGGAGTCGCATGGACCGTGGGTTTCCTCGCCCTCTGGTCGGCGTCGGATGCCAGCCCGATCGCAGTGCCGGCGGGACCGGCCGGCGCGGTCTTCGTGATCCTGATGGTCGCCGGAATCATCATCTCGGGGGTCGTCGGTATGCGGACCGGCGCTGGAGTGAAGGGGCCGCAACAGGTGCAGGCGAGGATCTACGGGATCACCTGGGCGCTCGGCTGCCTGGCTGTCCCGATGCTCGCCGGTGCACTGTTCCGTGCCGGCATGTCGGCTGAGGTGGCCGCGCTCTACTTCCCGGCGGGTTACTGCATCGTCGTCGGCATCCTGTACCTCTTCGGCGCAGCCCTCTTCTCCGACCGCTCGATGATCGTCGTCGGAGGGTGGATCCTGTCCATCGGGATCGTCGCACCCTATTTCGGCACGCCGGGCAACTACCTCGTCATGGCGCTCGCGGGGGGAGGGGCGTTCCTGGTCTACGGAATCGTGCTCCTCGTGGCTCGCGCCCGGCGGTCTGCGGGAGCGCGGAACCGTGGCTGAGCTCGACCCCGTCATCCACGCCCAGGCCCGATTGCGCATCATGTCGACGCTCGCGGCCCTCGGTGCGGAGGCCCAGGTGAGCTTCCCGCGGCTCCAGCAGCTCCTCGACATGACCGCAGGCAATCTCTCCACCCACCTCCGCAAGCTCGAGGACGCGGGATACGTGACCGTCACCAAGACTCACAACGACCGAACGCCCGCCACGTATGCGGCGCTCAGTGCTCCCGGCCGTCGAGCGTTCGAGGACTACATGACGGCGCTTCGCGCGCTGCTGGGAGAAGGATCGTGACCATCGCAGACACACCACCGCTCGCACGGCTCACGGACGTCACTCGCAGGTTCGGAGAGGTCACGGCCCTCGACCACGTCTCGCTCGATATCGCGCCCGGGTCGATCGTCGGTCTTCTGGGGCCGAACGGCGCCGGCAAGTCGACGCTCCTCTCGCTGCTCGACGGGACGCGCCGGCCCACGACCGGCACCGTCGAGCTCTTCGGGCGCGCCCCCGGCGACCCTCGCGCCCGGCAGCGACTCGGATGCACACCGCAGGAGACCGGTCTCCCGGACACTCTGCGCGTCGGGGAGGTGCTCGACTTCGTCGCGGCCCATTTCGACGACGCGGCCGATCGCACGACGATCGCGGCCGAGTTCGGGCTCGACCCGTTGCTCCGCATGCAGACCGGGGCTCTCTCGGGCGGTCAGAAGCGCAGACTCGCGGTGGCTCTCGCGTTCATCGGCAATCCTCGACTCGTCCTCCTCGACGAACCGACGACCGGTCTCGACGTCGAGGCCCGCCACACGCTGTGGGACGCCCTCCGTCGGCAGCATGAGCGCGGGGCGACGATCGTCGTGACGAGCCATTACCTCGAGGAGATCGAGGCGCTCGCCGAGCGGGTCATCGTGATCGGTCGGGGACGTGTACTCGCGGACGACGACCTCGCCGGGGTCCTCGGACGCGTCGGGCTCCGGTGCGTCACCCTCGATGGTGTCGATGCGGCCGTCGTCGAACGCATGGACGGCGTGGTGCGCATCGATGTCGATGGCAGGGGTCTCACGGCATGGGTGCGCGACTCCGACGCGTTCGTGCGCTCCCTGGTCGCCTCAGCCGCCCCGTTCGACGGACTGGCCGTCCGCCGCGCGAGCCTCGAGGAGGCCTTCACGACCCTCACGGCCGACGACGAACGGATGAGCGCATGACCACCATCTCTCCTCGGGCCGTCGACTCGGCGCGGAAGCCCGACGGACTCCGGGCGCCGGTGTCGCTCCGGCGCACCGTACGGCTCTCCCTCGTGCACGCGCGCTTCAACCTCCTCGAGACGATCCGCGTACCGATCGCCGTGATCGGATCGCTCGTCTTCCCCGCCCTCGCGCTCCTCTTCTTCGTCGTTCCGCAGCGCGCGGTGGCCGACGACCCGCTCTTCGCGACCCAGGCCATCATCTCCCTGGCGGTCTTCGCCGTCATGTCGAACGGTCTCTTCGGGTTCGGCATCAGCATCGCCGAGAACCGCGAGAAGCCCTGGGATCCGTACCTCCGCACCCTGCCGGCGCCGGGCATCGTCCGGGTCGCCGGGCTCGTGCTCGCCACGGGAACCCTCGGTCTGGTGGCGATCGTGCCGCTCGTCGTCATCGGAGCGCTTCTCACGGCGGCCGAGGCATCGATCGGTCACATCGTCCTGGGATTCGTCATGCTCGCCGTCTCGGGGCTGCCGTCGATGTTCCTCGGGATGGCCATCGGTCTGTCCTTCCCGTCGAAAGCGGCGATCGCCGTGGTGCAGGTCGCGATGTTCGCCCTCGCCTTCGGTGGAGGACTGTTCCTGCCACCCGTGATGTTCCCGGGGTGGCTCGACACCGTGACGCGGTTCCTTCCGACGCGTCAGGCGCGTGAACTCGTCATCTGGGCCGTTCAGGGTGGCGCTCTCGAATGGTGGGCGCCCGTCGGTGCGATCGTCTCCGCGGGCGTCCTCCTCGCGCTCGTGCTCCTCCTCCTGCGGCGTGACCAGGGACGTCGGTTCCGCTGACGGCCACGAACTTTCAGCGCTCGGCGAAACGGAGCGCAACCCGTCCAGTGTTGTCGGCGGCGGTCAGTAGCGTTGAGGTCATGACTGTTCCCACCATCCAGCTCAATTCCGGCTACTCCATCCCGCAGCTCGGCTTCGGCGTCTTCAAGGTCGACCCGGCCGAGACGGAGCGCATCGTCACCGACGCCCTCGAGGCCGGCTACCGCCACATCGACACCGCCGCCATCTACGGCAACGAGGAGGGCGTGGGTCGCGCCATCGCCAAGAGCGGCATCCCGCGCGACGAGCTCTTCATCACGACGAAGCTGTGGAACGACGACCAGGGCACCGAGTCCGCGCACGCCGCGATCGACCGCAGCCTCGAGAAGCTCGGACTCGACAGCGTCGACCTCTACCTCATCCACTGGCCCACGCCGAAGAAGGACCGCTACGTGGAGTCCTGGCACGCGCTCGAGCAGATCGCCGCCGATGGCAAGACCCGCTCGATCGGTGTCTCGAACTTCCTCGTGCCGCACCTCGAGCGCATCATCGCCGAGGGGGGCACCGTGCCGGCCGTGAACCAGATCGAGCTGCACCCCGCATACCAGCAGCGCGACGTCACCGTGTTCAGCCGGGCCAATGGCATCCACATCGAGGCATGGGGCCCGCTCGGCCAGGGCAAGTACCCCCTCTTCGACGAGGAGCCCGTTGCGGCCGCAGCGGCGGCGCACGGTGTCACGCCGGCGCAGGCCGTGCTCAAGTGGCACCTGCAGATCGGCAACATCGTGTTCCCGAAGTCGAACTCGGCCGAGCGGATCCGCGAGAACCTCGACCTCTTCGGGTTCGAGCTCACGGCTGACGAGATCAACGCGATCTCGGGTCTCGAGCGCGGCGGTCGCGTCAGCGCCCACCCGGACGAGGTCAACTGAGCCGAGAGCCCACGACACGACGAGCGGAGCAGACGATGAGCGGAACGGCGACGGCCACGGTGTGGGACGAGAACGACGACACGTCCGGTGAGAGCCGTGTCGACGCGTTCGAACGCGCCTGGAACGCGTGGCACCGGGCGCGCCTGCGGGCCACTCTGTCTCCACTCGGCATCGCGTCTCTCACCGCCACTCACTGGCTCACCGGGGAGCCGCAGCGGCTCCCCGGTGTCCCCGGCGAGTGGTGGGCGGACATCGACAGTGTCGTCGGGCAGGGGAACGAGCTCGACGGACTGCCCGTGTTGCGTGACGGCGATGAGGTCGGTGTGGTCACGGGCGACACCGTGCGATTGTCGGCGGGTGGCGAGGTGGCGGCCGGCGAGCGCCGGTTGCGCTTCTTCGATCGAGACGGCTCGCTCGCCCTCCGTGTCATCGATCCGGATGCACCCGTGCGGCTGTCGACGGCCGACATCGGGTACTTCGCCCCCGACGAGCGCTGGGTCGTCGACGGCCGCTTCACTCCGGCGGATCCAGCCGCCACGTTCTCCGTCACGGCGATCGACGGGTACGTCGGCGAGGAACGCCTCGCCGGTACCGTCGAGTTCGCTCTCGGTGACGAGCCCGTCTCCCTCACCGTCACGGGTGGGCCGTCCGGGCTCCGCGCCGTGATCGCCGACGGCACGAGTGGGACGGAGAGCTACAGGTTCCGATTCCTCGGCATGCCGGCTCCTGGCGCCGACGGTGTCGTCCGCGTCGACTTCAACCGTGCGTACCTCCCGCCGTGCGCCTTCAGTGACGAGTACGTCTGCCCGCTGCCTCCGCCGAACAACCGCTTCGCGACACCGGTGCGGGCGGGGGAGACGGCGCTCGTACCCGTGTCGGCCGACGGCTCGGCCGACGATTCCGGCGTACCGGCGGCGGGCGCCTGAGCGTGCCCTCGCGCCTCGCGGACACCGTGAGTCCTTACCTTCTCGCCCATGCCGACAACCCCGTCGACTGGTGGCCGTGGGGTGAGGAGGCCTTCGCGGAGGCGAGGAGGCGCGACGTACCCGTCTTCATCTCGATCGGGTACGCCACGTGCCACTGGTGTCACGTCATGGCGCGCGAGAGCTTCTCCGATCCCGAGATAGCGCAGCTCCTTGGAGACGCCGTCGTCAGCATCAAGGTCGACCGGGAGGAGCACCCGGGAGTCGACGCCGCATTCCTGGCGAGCGCGAGCGCCTTCACCCCGAACCTCGGCTGGCCGCTCTCCGTCTTCGCCACTCCCGACGGCGAGGTCTTCTTCGCCGGCACCTACTTCCCACCCGTCGACGTCCAGGGGCATCCGGCCTTCCGGCGCGTGGTCGCCGCGGTCGTCGACGCATGGACCCATCGACGCGACCAGGCGCTCGCGACCGGCGCGGCTGTCGCCAGCGCCGTCAGGTCATCGCTTCCCGCGGTCGACGGACCGGCCGCCCCTCCGGGTCGATCCGCGATCCACGACGCCGTCGAGACGCTCCGAGCGGGCGAGGACCGCGAGCACGGGGGCTTCGGCGGGGCGCCGAAGTTCCCGGTCGCTCCGTCCCTCCAGTTCCTCCTCGACGCCGGCGCCGACGACCTCGCAGCGCGCACGCTCCGTCGCATGGCCACGTCCGACCTCCGCGATCCGGTGGAGGGTGGCTTCTTCCGTTATGCGACCAACGCCGACTGGTCGGTGCCCCACTACGAGCGGATGCTTTACGACAACGCGCTCCTCCTCGATGCGTACACGACGGCGTGGACTCACGACCGGTCGCGTGCCTGGGCTGCGGAGACCGCCGCCGGAATCGTCCGGTTCCTCCTCGAGACCCTGCGTATTCCGGGCGGCTTCGCGAGCGCCCAGGATTCGGAGAGCACGGTGCGCGGAGAACGCTCCGAAGGGGGCTACTACGCGCTGGACGCCGCCGGGCGGGCCCAGGAGAACCCACCGGCGCTCGACCGCAAGGTGCTGACCGGCTGGAACGGCCTCGCGATCGCGGCCCTCGCCCGTGCCGGTGTGGCGTTCGGTGTCGACGCGTGGATCGAGGCCGCCGTCGACGTGAGCGACACCATTCTCGACGCCCACGTCCGGTCCGACGGGTCGCTCGTCAGGGCCTCGCTCGACGGGCGCGCGTCCACCGCCGTCGCCGCGCTCGAAGACCACGGGATGCTGGCCTCCGCGCTCCTGGCCACGGGGTTCGCCGCTGACCGACCGGATCTCGTCATGGCGGGCCGCTCCGTGCTCGATGCGGTCCTCGTCGAGGACGGAGAATTCCGCGAACCCGGGGGAGGCGACCCGGTGCTCGTCGCCCGAGGACTCGCGCTCGCCGGAGACCCGTCGGAGGGGGCATACCCCTCCGGCCGGAGCGCCTGCGCCGAGGCTGCTTTCGACCTCCACCTGCTCACGGGGGAGCGGCGCTATCGCGAGGCTGCGGAGCGCGCCGCCTCTGCGGTCGCCGCTCTCGCCTCGGCATCGCCCGTCTCGTTCGGCAGCTCGCTCCGTCTGGCAGGGAGGCTCGCCGACGAGACTGTGCAACTCGTCGTCGTGCGTCCCGACGGCGTCGATCGTCGAGCCGACCCGATGTCGCAGCCGACCGTCGTCGGCGGGAGACCTGCGTTGTCAGTCGCCGTGTCGGTCTCGGCGAGCACGGCCCGCGAACTCGCGGAAGGCGGTTTCGACCTCTTCGCGGCGCGCGAGGCCGTGGGAGGAGCGTCCACCGCGTACGTCTGCCGCGACTTCGTCTGCCGCCTGCCCATCACGGATCCTCAGCGGCTCGAGGCCGCGCTCGCCGACGGGGATTCGCTCGACCACGCGTGATCGATCAGGGGTCCAGGGTGAATCCCGACGTGAAAGATCCTCGCCCGCGTTCGCGACCGCTCGGGAGCGGAACCGGCAACTGCCTGATCACGAACGGTTTCGACATGAATACGCTCCGGGCGACCTGCGGCAGAGGTCGACGGACAGCCTAGGTTTGCGTCCAGAGTCCCGGCCCGGTCCGCACCACGAGGCCGAGTCTCGACCACCCGGAAAGGACAGCTCATCGTGACCCGACACGACAGCGCCACTCACGTCGACATCTCCGCCCCGCCCGGCGATGCTGACGACGATCGCCCTCGAATGAACGGGATGTCCCGCCGCAGCGTCGCTGCCGCCGCCGTCTGGAGCGTCCCGGTGATCGCGGTCGCCGTCGCCTCGCCGGCCCACGCGACCTCGATCCAATCCACGCTCACGGTAGACATCGTGAAGGCCGAGCTCGTCGCCGGCGGCGTCGGGCTCTCGAACGTGAGCGACGTCGTCGTCACCGTGCTCGATTCGCAGGGGCGACCGTGGGCGGGTCAGCCGGTCACCCTCACCGTCACGCCGATCGGTGCCGCTCTGGGGGCGACGGCGGGCGTCACGGGCTCGGACGGACGGTTCACGACCACCCTGACGGCGTCTGCTCTCGTGGCTCTCGGAGTCGTGACGGTCGTCGCGACGAGCGATGTCCTGACCGCGAGCGATACGGCGACGATCGTCGAGCCGACCCCCGCGAGCCTCCGGTTCACGCAGGTGACGGTGGCACCGACCGCCGGGTGGACCGGGCCGGATTCGTCCGGTCGCATGATCACGGCCCCCGGTCGGAACATGGCCGTGCGGCTCGCCGTCAACAACAGGGGAGGGACGGCGCAGACGGGGTACATCGTGTCGGTGACCCTGACGCACGCGACGCTCGCGGCGCGACCCGTCCCCACCTCCACTGCGGCGACGTTCACCTTCACGGGTTCGACCGACTCGGTCTCCGGCGGGCAGAATCGACGGACCTACACGTACAGCACCTCGCAGGTCCTCGGTCCGAATGAGACCCACACCGTCGACCTCGCCTGGAGGAACGCGAACAACGCGGCCATCCGCGCTCTGCCGCTCATCAACGCGACGGACTTCGCCACGAGCGGCTCCGCGACGCTGAGGTACCCGGACAGCACGCTCGTCGGGACGAACACCCTCCGCACCGGAGGGACGGGTTCCGACCCGGTGAACTGGATCATCCGGACGACCGCCTGACGTCGAGCTCCCCGGATACGCCGCCACCGACCGGTCGAGCCTTATAGGCTCGACGGGGAGGTGGCACGTGACCACGAGGGGATATGCGCGGGATGACGGAGCGCTCACGCTCGCGTTCGTGCGCGGTGTTCTGCCCGGCAAATGGCAGCGCACCTGGGACGAACGTCACCCCTCGTCACCCCTCCAGCTCGTGAAGACGGAGCAGGAACGGCAGCTCGATCCCCTCGCATCGGGTGAGGCCGACGTCGCCCTCGTGCGGCTGCCGATCGACGTCGATCCGGACACCTTCCACATCATCCCGTTGTACGAGGAGCTGGCGGTCGTCCTCATGTCGGCCGACCACGACCTGACGGCGGCCGACGAGTTGTCGCTGGCCGACCTCGACGGCGAGTTGGTGCATCCGACGGACGGCATGCTCCTCGATACGACGGAGGTCGTGCGCGCCGGGGTCGGCGTGCTCGTCCTGCCGCAGTCCGTGGCCCGCGCTGCAGGAGGCAAGGGGCTCGAATGGCGGATCCTCCGCGACGGACCGACGAGTCGGGTAGCGCTCGTCTGGCCGCGGCCATCGGACGACGCCGATCCCGCCCTCCTCGACGACCTCGAGGACTTCGTCGGCGTGGTCCGGGGCCGTCGAGCGAACAGCTCTCGTGGCCGGCAGCCCGAGCCTGAGGCGCCTCCCGCGAAGAAGCGGGCGGAACCACGGAAGCCGGCGAAAGGGACACCACCTCGCCCCCGCACTCCGCGTGGGAAGCGCCCGAAGCGACGATGACGGTCGCGAACTCCGACCGACGTCGTCGGCGCGGGCATCCGGGGGCGGCCGTCGCCGCGGCGGTGCTCCTCACGACGGTGCTCCTCGCCGGCTGCGGGTCGCCGGAGAGCCCGGTCGATGACCTCAGCAGCACCCACGAACCGGATACGAGCGCAACCCCGAACGCGTTCCCGGTGGGGGCCGGAGTGGATTACCAGCTCGGCGGTGCCTACCCGCCGCCGGACGGCGTCGGGATCGTCGCACGCGACAGCACCGAGCAGCCCGCAGACGGCATCTGGTCGATCTGCTACGTGAACGGTTTCCAGACCCAGCCGGGGGAGTCGGAGGAGTGGCTCACGGACCGGCCCGACCTCGTCGTGCACGTCGACGGCGAACCTCTGGCCGACCCCAACTGGCCGGACGAGTACGTGCTCGATACGTCGACCCCCGCGAAACGGCTCGCGATCATGGGCGTGATCGGTCCCGTCATCGACGCCTGCTCCGACGCCGGGTTCGCCGCCGTCGAGATCGACAACCTCGACAGCTTCTCGCGATCAGCCGGTCAGCTGACTGCAGAGCACAACACGGCCCTCGCCGAGCTCTTCGCCGAGCGGGCGCACGCCGACGGGCTCGCCATCGGGCAGAAGAACGCAGCCGAGATGTCGGAGGAGATGCGGACGTCGGTCGGCTTCGACTTCGCGGTGGCCGAGGAATGCCACCGCTTCGATGAGTGCAGGGCGTACACGGAGGTGTACGGGCAGTCGGTCATCGACATCGAATACGCTGACGACCTCCGCGGGTCCTTCGCCGACGTCTGCGCCGACCCGGATACCCCGCGATCGGTGGTCCTGCGCGACCGGGATCTCGTCTCGCAGGGAGATCCGGGCTACGTGTTCGAGCTCTGCTGAGCTGGACCGGTCCTACATCCCGCCGAGGCTCGACACGACCTTGGCGACGCGTCGCGCCCGCGTCTCCGCGACCGTCGTTCCGGTCACGGACGTGACATGCGCCTTCTTCGCGCTCGGTGAGAGCGCATCGAACGCGTCCCGGACGCCGGCGGTGGCGAGAGCCTCGGCGAGGTCTTCTGGTACCTCGACGGTGCGGGGAGCGGTGTCGAGTTCGAGCGTGACCGCGATGCTGTCGCCGGCCGTCAGGCCGGCGGCCTCCCGGTGCTCCGCGGCCACCGGGATGAGGAAGCGACCCCCCATCGACGCGACCGTGCTGCGGTAGGAGTACTCGCCGAGCGTCACCGTCACGGCTGCGCGCTTCCCGCCACCGAGGGCGTCGACGACCTCCGGGGGAACCTCGATGCCCGTCGCGGTCTTCCGAGCCTGTTCGAGCGTGGTGGTGAAGGTCTCGGCCATGATCGGTCCTCCGTGACGCGACGCGAGCGGGTGCTGCCGCGAGTCTAGCGAAGCTGCTTCCGTGCGGAGATCTGGCCGGTATCGAAGCCGAGGAGATGCAGTCCGCCGTGGAATCGGGCGTGCTCGACTTTGATGCAGCGGTCCATCACGACGGTGAGACCCCGCGCCTCGGCGTCGTACGCGGCCTCCTGGTTCCAGATGCCGAGCTGCACCCAGATGGTCTTGGCGCCGATCGCGAGGACGTCGTCCACGACGGAGGGGATGTCGCTCGGCTTGCGGAACACGTCGACGATGTCGGGCACCTCGGGGAGCGACGCGAGATCGGGGTAGGCCTTCGCGCCGAGGATCTCGTCGGCGTTCGGGTTGACGAAGTACACGCGGTAGTCGGAGGACTGCTGGAGGTAGGTGCCCACGAAGTAGCTCGAGCGGGCCGGGTTGGGGGAGGCCCCGACGACGGCGATGGAGCGGGCCTTCCGGAGGATCTGGAGGCGCTCCTTCGCGTCCGGACCCGTCCACGTGCGCTCGCTCTTCAGCAGCTTGGCGAGCGGCGAGCTGGACGGCAGCGCACACGTGAGCCCGTTCTGCAGCCGGGTCTCCACGAGATCGGTCATGGTCACACCTCCACGGCGGCGGCGAGCGCCTGATCGAGATCGTCGATGATGTCCTCGGGGTCTTCGATGCCGACGCTCAGGCGGACGACGCCGGGGAGGACGCCGGCGTCGACGAGCTGCTGCTCGGTGAGCTGCGCGTGCGTTGTCGAGGCCGGGTGGATGATGAGCGTCTTCGCGTCGCCGATGTTGGCGAGGTGGCTCGCGAGGTTCACGGACTCGATGAGCTTCTGGCCGACCGCTCGGCCGCCCTTGACCACGAAGCTGAACACCGAGCCCGGGCCGAGGGGCAGGTACTTGGCGGCGCGGTCGTGGTGCGGGTGGCCGGGGAGCCCCGCCCAGAACACCGCCTCGACGCGGGGGTCCTGATCGAGCCACTCCGCCACCAGACGGGCGTTGTCCACATGTGCCTTCATCCGGAAGGGCAGGGTCTCGACCCCCTGGGCGAGCTGGAACGCCGACTGGGCGGAGAGCGACGGGCCGATGTCGCGCAGCTGCTCGGCGCGCAGGCGGGTGAGGAAGGCGTACTCGCCGAAATTGCCGGACCACTGCAGCCCGCCGTAGGAGGGGACGGGCTGGGTGAAGAGGGGGAACTTGGGGGAGTCCCACTCGAAGCGACCGCTCTCCACGACGACGCCGCCGAGGGTCGTGCCGTGCCCGCCGAGGAACTTGGTGGCCGAGTGCGTGACGATGTCGGCACCCCACTCGATCGGACGGTTCAGGAACGGCGTCGCGATGGTCGAGTCGATGATGAGCGGGATGTCGTGGGCGTGAGCCACGTCGGCGAGGCCCTCGATGTCGGCGATCTCGCCAGAGGGGTTCGCGACGGTCTCGGCGAAGACGATCTTCGTGCGGTCGGTGATCGCCGCGGCGTAGTCGGCGGGGTCGGAGCTGCGCACGAAGGTCGTCTCCACGCCGAAGCGGCGCAGCGTTACGTCGAGCTGGGTGATCGATCCGCCGTAGAGGTTCGCTGACGCCACGATGTGGTCGCCGGCGCCGACGAGGCTCGCGAAGGTGATGTACTGCGCGGCGAGGCCCGTGGCCGTGGCGACGGCTCCGAGTCCGCCCTCGAGGCTCGCGATGCGCTCCTCGAAGCTCGCGACGGTGGGGTTCGCGAGACGGGAGTAGATGTTGCCGTACTTCTGCAGTGCGAAGCGTGCGGCTGCGTCTGCGGTGTCGTCGAAGACGAAGGCCGTGGACTGGTAGATCGGGATCGCCCGCGAGCCGGTCACGGCGTCCGGGATGTTGCCGGCGTGGATAGCCCTCGTGCGGAAGCCGTATTCGCGATCTGCCATGCCTCAACGCTAGTGGACTGCATCCCGGCGGAGGCCGGGATCGTCATGCGGAGTCACACTCTGCACAGGGCGTGATCAGGCGTGTATGTCAGGCTCTGTGTCAGCCGCCGACAGCGGTTCCGGACGAGGGCGCAGTACCCGGGCAGCGACAAGACTGACGCTTCAGGAGAGTCGTCATGTCGTGGATCATCCTCATCGTGTCCGGAATGCTCGAGGCCGTCTGGGCCACAGCGCTCGGCAAGTCGGAGGGCTTCTCGAAGCCCGTCCCCTCGATCGTGTTCGTCGTGGGCCTCGTGCTCAGCATGGGCGGCCTCGCATGGGCCCTTCGCGAACTGCCCGTCGGCACGGCCTACGCGGTCTGGGTGGGTATCGGCGCGGCGCTCACCGTCACCTACGCCATGGTGACGGGCGACGAGCCCGCGAGTGTCATCAAGATCGTCCTCATCCTCGGCATCGTGGCGTGCGTCGTGGGTCTCAAGCTCGTCTCCGACTCCCACTGACCCCGTCCGCGGTGTGTCAGCGGACGCCGTTGAGGCGGCGGGCGCGCGCGTCGAGCAGGGCGAACACGAGGGCCGCGACGACGAAGCCGATCGTGACGATCGTCGCGTTGCGGTAGGCGTCGTGGTAGACGACGAGGTCGGACTGCGTTCCCGTCTCGGAGTAGACGGTGGCGTAGAACGTCGCCGTCGCGGCCGCGAGACCCACGGCCGTTCCGATGCGCTGCCCGAGCTGGCCGATGGAGCCCGCCACGCCGCCGGAGGACACCGGCACGTCGGCGAGCATGAGCGTCTGGTTGGGCGAGATCACGGCGCCGCCTCCGATGCCGGCGATGAGCATCGCGGCACTCATCGCGAACGGTGCCACGGACGCCGGGAGGACCGCGGCGAGGACGGAGTTCAGCGAGAAGCCGACGACGACGAGGACGAGTCCGACGACGACGAGCGCGCGACCGTACTTCTCGACGTGTCGCCCGCTCCACCACGAGCTCACGGCCGACGCGAGCGCGAAGGGGATCGTGATCATGCCGGCGAAGACCGGAGCGAGGCCAAGACCCTGCTGCAGGAAGAGCGTCAGGGTCAGGAAGGTCGCGGGCATCGCCGCGAAGTAGCACGTTCCGATGAGGATCGCGTTCCGGTAGCCCGAGATGCGGAAGAGGGAGAAGTCGACGACGGGGGTCTCCCCGCGCTTCGAGTAACGGCCCTCCCACAGCACGAAGAGCCCGGCGAAGACGGCGAAGACCACGAGTATCCACCAGCGGGCGGGGTCGTCGCTCGGGGCACCCGTCGTGAGGACGAAGGGCAGCATGAGCGCGAGGACGGCGACCGCGAGGAGCAGGATCCCCACGGGGTCGAGCGAGTTCGCCCCGGACGGGTGCGGTTGCGTCTTCGGCAGCAGTCGCGCCGCGATCGGCAGGAGGATGATCGCGAGCGGCACGTTCATCCAGAAGAGCAGCGTCCACCCGTTCTCGGGCCCGCCGATCGCGATGAGCAGCCCGCCGAGGGTCGGCCCGAAGGCCGTCGAGAGTCCGATGATGGCGCCGAACAGGCCGAAGGCGCGACCGCGTTCCGGCCCGACGAAGAGCTGCTGGATGAGCCCGAGCACTTGCGGCATGAGGAGGCCGGCGGCGATGCCCTGGAGGATGCGGGAGACGATCAGCACGAGGATCGTCGGGGCGACGGCGCACGCGAGGCTCGCGGCGGCGAACACCGAGAGGCCGATGAGGAACATGCGCTTGCGCGAGTGCAGGTCGCCGTACCGACCGGCCGGGACGAGCACGAGGCCGAAGGCGAGGGCGTAGCCCGCGACGATCAGCTGGAGATCGGTCGGTCCCGCCCCGAGCGCCTCCTCGATCGACGGCAGCCCCACGTTCACCTTCGAGAGGTCGAGGATCGTGAGCGACGCGACCGCGACGCAGACGGCGAACGCCCGCCAGCGGGTCCGGCTGTCCATTTCATCGAGTGGGCGAGCGTCGGCTCGGTCGGCGTTCTTCGGGGTGCTGCGGTCTGGGTCGCTGCGCGTCTGGTCGTTCGTGTGCTCGTCGCTCGTCTGGTCAGTCATCGAGGTCAACCATATGTCGGGTGATCGGGTCATGGCGGGGCTTGTGGTCGAGCAGATCCCGCCCCACGATCTCGCCGCCTCGGATCAGCCGCTCAGCGCATCGCGGATGGCGATGGCGGCGGTCTCATCGGTCGTCTCGTGGCGTCCTCCACTCGAGTCCGGATCCGATCCGAGAGCGAGAATGTCCGTCCCGATGACGGTTCGTCTCGCCGACGCGTGCAGGGCATCCACTCCCGTCGCGGCGACAGCGCGAGCGTTCGAGGCGTCGACACCGGCCCCTGCCATGATCTGCACGGCGCCGGCCGCGAGTCGGTGGAGCGCCCGGAGGTCGTCGAGGGCGTCGGCCGCGCTCGTCGCGCCGCCCGACGTGAGCACGCGTGTCACCCCGAGGCCCGCGAGTGTCGAGAGCGCCGATGGACGGTCGGCCACCGTGTCGAAGGCCCGGTGAAAGGTGATCTCGGCGTCTCCGGCGATGTCCTGCACCGCCCGGACGACGTCGATGTCCACCCGGCCGTCACGCGTGCCGCCCACGACGACTCCGGCCGCGCCGGCGTCGAGGGCTGCGCGCGCGTCGGCCACGATCAGAGCCCGGTCGGTCGCCGAGTACTCGAACCCGCCGAGTCGAGGGCGCACGAGCACGTGCACCTCGAGCCCCGCGTCGACGGCCGCGCGGATGAGCCCGATCGATGGAGTGAGCCCGCCCGTCGACAGGGCCGAGGCGAGCTCGACGCGATCCGGCCTCACACGCCCGGCCACCGCGATACCGGCCGCGTCCTGCACCGCGAGCTCGAACGCGGTCACGTCGCGTCCCAGATCCTCTGCCAGTCCGGCTTGTTCTCCCACGCGTAGCGGTAGTAGTCCGCGTTCCGCAGCCGGGAGGCGGCGGCCTCGTCGACGACGACGGTCACGTGCTCGTGGAGCTGGATGGCGGAGCCGGGGAGGGACGCGCTCACGGGTCCCTCGATCGCGCCGGCGACGGCGTCGGCCTTGCCCTCGCCGAACGCGAGCAGGACGAGGCTTCGGGCGCGGAGGATGGTGCCGAGCCCCTGCGTGATGCAGTGCATCGGCACGTCGTCGATCGATTCGAAGAAGCGTGCGTTGTCCTCGCGAGTCTGTCGCGTGAGTGTCTTCACGCGCGTCCGCGAGGCGAAGGACGACCCGGGCTCGTTGAATCCGATGTGTCCGTCCGTGCCGATGCCGAGGATCTGCGCGTCGATGCCGCCGGCCTCGGCGATCGCCGCCTCGTACTCCTCGCCGGCGGTGGCGATGCCGTCGAGCGAGCCGTCGGGCGTCCGGATGAGGCGCGGATCGAGGCCGAGCGGCTCCACGACCTCTCGTGTGATGACGGACCGGTACGACTCGGGGTGGGCCGCGTCGAGCCCCACGTATTCGTCGAGGGCGAAGCCGCGCACCCGCGAGACGTCCACCCCCTCGATGCGCTCCCGCAGAGCATCGTAGACGGGCAGGGGGGACGAACCCGTGGCGAGGCCGAGGACGGCGTCGGGGCGGCGGCGGATGAGGCGGACGAGTTCGTCGGCGACGATGCTGCCAGCCGTCGGCGCGTCGGGCACGATGATGACTTCGGCCATGGGATTTCCTCGGGTGGTCGATGCGGTGGGTGGGCTGTGTCGCGCGTGTTCCGGGCGGTCAGTCGAACTCGATCGTCGCGTGCTCGTTGTTGAGCACGATGACGGGTGTGACGGACGCGTGACCGGCTGCACGGATCTTGTCGAGGTCGAAGCGGAGGAGCGGGGTCCCCGCCACGACCCGCTGTCCGGTCTCGACGAGAGTCGTGAACCCGTCGCCCTTCATGTGGACCGTGTCGATCCCGACATGGACGAGGATCTCCGTCCCGTCGTCGAGGACGACGGCCACGGCGTGCCCGGTGTCGAAGACGTGGCCGATGGTCCCGTCGGCCGGCGCGATCACGGTGTCTCCCGTGGGTTCGATAGCGAGTCCCGGTCCCATGATCCCGTCGGCGAACGTCGGGTCCGGAACGGACGAGAGAGGAGCGATGGTGCCGTCGACGGGCTGCCGCAGTCGGACGGTCGTCGACGTCGCCGGGGCCGTGAGCGTCGTGCCGGAGGGCGCCGCCGGGGGAGTGCTGGCGGACGGAGCGCTCACGTCTCCGGACATGATCCCCTCCATCGCGTCCTTCACGAACTGCACGTTGAGACCGTAGACGACCTGCACGCTCGTGCCGCCCGGCTTCATGGTGCCGGCTGCTCCGGCCCGCTTGAGGGCGGCGTCGTCGACCTTGGAGACGTCGGCCACCTCCATACGCAGTCGGGTGGCGCAGTTCTCGAGTTCCACGATGTTGTCGGGGCCGCCGAGCGCGTCGAGGAAGCGCGCGGCTGTCGCGCGGTAGCGCTCGTCGGTCGAGCCGTCAGAGGCGGTGCTCTCCGCGGGCTCGTCGTCCTCGCGGCCAGGCGTCTTGAGCTTGAAGCGCAGGATCACGAAACGGAAGACGAGGAAGTACACGACGAACCAGAAGACGCCCATGACGAGGATGATCCAGGGGTTCTCCGCCATGGGGTTCATCCACTGGAGCACGAGGTCGATGAAGCCGCCCGAGAACCCGAAGCCCATGCGGACGGGGAGGAGCGCGCTGATCGCGAGGGAGATCCCCATGAACACCGCGTGGATGACGTAGAGCACGGGCGCCAGGAACATGAACGCGAACTCGAGAGGCTCCGTGACCCCCACGAAGAACGATGACACCGCGCCGGAGAGGAGGAGGCCGGCCGCGACCTTCTTGCGCGTCGTCTTGGCCGTGACGTACATCGCGAGGGCCGCGCCGGGCAGGCCGAACATCATGACGGGGAAGAAGCCCGTCATGTACTGGCCGGTCACGCCGTAGGTTCCCTCACCCGCGAGGAAGTTGTTGAGGTCGTTGATGCCCGCGACGTCGAACCAGAAGACGGAGTTGAGCGCGTGGTGAAGACCGAGCGGGATGAGGAGCCGGTTGAAGAAGCCGTACAGGCCGGCGCCGACCGGACCGAGGGTCACGATCCATTCGCCGAACGCGACGAGGCCGCCGAAGACGAGGGGCCAGGCGACGTAGAGCACGAGGGCGGCCACGAGCGAGACGCCGGCGGTGACGATCGCGACGGAGCGCTTGCCCGAGAAGAACGAGAGGGCGTCGGGGAGCTTCGTGTCCTTGAACCGGTCATAGCAGAAGGCCCCGATGAGGCCGCAGATGATGCCGACGAAGACGTTCTTGATGAACGAGAACGCCGGGTCGACGTCGTCGACCGCGACGCCCTGGATGGCGGCGACCTTCGCGGGATCCAGCAGTGTCGTGATCGTCAGCCAGGAGACGAGCCCGGCGAGGGCGGACGTCCCGTCGCTCTTCTTCGCCATGCCGATCGAGATGCCGATCGCGAAGAGCAACGCCATGTTGTCGAGCAGCGCGCCGCCGGCCGTGCCGAGGAACGTGGCGACGACGTTGTCGTCGTCCCCCGTCGCTCCCTTGATCCAATAGCCGAGTCCGGAGAGGATCGCGGCGACGGGCAGGACGGCGACCGGCAGCATGATCGACCGGCCGAGCTTCTGGAAGAACTTCATCGAGACCTCGCAAATGTGGGGGGATGACCGGGATGGAGTGGTGGTGTCGCTCCCGCTCGGACGGGCGGAGCGGTTTCTTGTTAGGAAGGTACACTAAATCAGCGGAGCGAACTAGTCTGGAGTCATGACGTCCCCGCCCGAGCTCGCCGCCGACTCCTCGACTACGGCGGTCTTCCGCCCGAGGGGAGTCGACGCCGACGCCCCGCGGAAGAGCCTCCCGATGGACGTGCGATCGAGGAACCGCGCCCTCGTCCTCGGGATGCTCTTCCACGGCGGGCCATCGAGCCGAGCCGAGCTCGCGCGGCGGTCCGGCCTCACCCGCGTGACGATGTCCGACCTCGTCGCGGAGCTCGTCGAGAGGGGTCTCGTCGTCGAGCACGGGATCCAGGAGCGGAGTGGTCGCGGCAAGCCGGGGCTCCTCGTCGATGTCGATCGCAGCGCCCTGCACGTCATCGCGATCGACCTGTCGCGGCCGCAGAGCTACGTGGGTGCCGTCTTCAACCTCCTCGGCGAGGAGCTGTTCCGCGCCTCCGTTCCGTGGCCGACGGGCGACAGCGCGACGGCCGAGGCTGCGATCGTCCAGCTCGCGGAGCAGCTGTCGGCGGCGTCCTCCGGTCGTGTGCTCGGCCTCGGCGTCGCGACGCCGGGCATCGTCTCACCGTCCGGGATCGTCGAGACGGCTCCGAACGTGGGCTGGACGGGCTTCAGCATGCGGAGCGTGCTCGAACGGACCGTGCCGGTCCCCGTCCACGTATCGAACGATGCGAACGCCGCCGCCGTCGGCGAGCACATGTTCGCGGGATCACGCGGCGACATCCTCCTCGTCAAGATCGGAAGGGGAGTGGGCGCCGGCATCCTCGTCAGGGGCGAACTCGTCATCGGAAGCCACATGGCAGCAGGCGAGATCGGCCATGTGACCGTCGGCACGGACGACGTCGGTCCGGCGTGCGCGTGCGGGCGGCGCGGCTGTCTCGAGGCCTGGGTCTCGGCACCGGCCATCCGGCGTCGCCTCGCGGACGGTGACGACGGTGTGATCCGAGACGCCGGCGAGCGCCTGGGCATCGCTCTCGCGCCCATCATCGGCGCGCTCAACCTCGAGGAGATCGTCATCGCGGGCTCGGACGACCTCCTCGGCGACGACTTCCGTGCGACGCTCGCGTCGACCATCCGGGACCGCACCCTCCCCACGCGCGAGCGCACGATCGACGTCCGCCGCGCCACGTTCGGGGACGACGCCGTGCTCCGCGGCGCGATCGCGACCGTCCTCGCGGCCGAACTCGGGATCCGCTGAGGGCCCGATGCCGAGATCCTGAGGCTCCGGCCGCGGCGTCAGATCCAGGTCGGCAGCCAGTAGTGCAATCGGATGAACCAGTCGGGAACCCATGTCGCTGTCCACATCGGGTACCAGAAAGCGCTCAGCAGCGCCGCGACGGCGAGGAACATGCCGACCGCGATGAGGCCGGACGTGCGGCGTCGCGGGTCGCCAGCCGATGGACGCAGGATCATCCCGATCACGACGGTCAGAGCCAGCAGCAGGTAGGGCTCGAAGGCGATCGTGTAGAACTGGAACACCGTGCGATCGGGGTACAGCAACCACGGACCGTAACCCGCCGCGACCCCGGTGAGGATGAGGCCGATGCGCCAGTCCGGTCGCACGACCATCCGGTAGGCCAGGAAGAGGAGCGCGGCGACGGCCGCCCACCAGATGAGCGGATTCGCGATCGCGGTGATCGCCTCGGCTCCGCCTTCCGTCGCCGAGTACCACATCGAGGTCGGCCGGGTCATCAGCAGCCACGTGAACGGCGACGCCTGATAGGGATGCGGCGTGCTGAGGCCGACGTGGAACGTGTACATCGACGAGTGGTAGTGCCACAGGCTCTGGACGGCCGTCGGCACCCACGCGAACGGACCCGTCCACGCGTTGCCGGCCTGGTCGGCCCATGTGCGGTCGTAGCCGTCGTCGCCCAGGAACCAGCCGGTCCAGCTGGCGAGGTAGACGGCGACGGCGACCGGGACGAGGAGCACGAACGTCGCGGGGCCCTGCTTGAGGATCGCCGCACTCGTGAAGAACGGGATGCCGGCGCGTCGGCGCGCGAGGGCGTCCACGACGACGAGGTAGAGACCGAACACCGCCAGGAAGTAGAGGCCGGACCACTTGACGCTCGACGCGAATCCGAACGCGACGCCCGCGGCCAGCACCCACGGTCGGTTCCAGAACACGGGCCCCCAGGCAGGGATGGCGCCGGGCGCCCGCTCGAGGATCCAGGCGTCGAGACGTCGCCTCGTCCACTCGCGGTCGAGCAGCACCGCCCCGAAACCGAGGAGGGCGAAGAACATCACCATCGTGTCGAGGAGCGCGACGCGCGACATCACGATCGCGTGGCCGTCGATCGCGAAGAGGCCACCGGCGACGACGGCGAGGACGCTGGATGAGAGGAGTCGGCGCGCGATGAGAGTGAGGAGGAGGACGGAGAGGATACCCACGACGGCCGTGCCGATCCGCCACCCCGTGCTGTCCGTCCCCTGACCGACGAGCGCCATGCCGAGCCCGATGATCCACTTGCCGAGGGGAGGGTGGACGACGTAGCTGGCGCCGTCCAGCCAGCCGCTCACCGATCCCGAGGCGAACGCGTCGTCGGCCCCCTCCGGCCAGGAGCGCTCGGCACCCGTGTTCCACAGCGTCCAGGCGTCCTTCACGTAGTAGGTCTCGTCGAACACGAGGGCGTGAGGGTGCCCGAGGTTCCAGAGCCGCAGCACCGCGGCCAGGAGGGTGACCGCGAGCGGCCCTCCCCAGTACCAGAGCGTTCGACGGCGAGGCGTGCCGAGCAGATGGCTCCACCAGGCCTCGAGTCGGGCAGCGGGATCCGGGCGAGTGTCGCCCGCATGACGGAGGTCCCGTCGTCGAGGGGGGTCGAGTCTGCCGTCGCCGACGACCTGGTCGAAGGTCGGGCCCGAGCGCTCGCCGTCCGAGTCCGTCTGCGTCACGGTGACCATGGTAGGCGGTCGGCGGCGTCGTGCCGGGGAGGCTGCTGACAGACTGAGGACATGATCGTCCTCGCCGCCACCCCCATCGGCAACCTCGGAGACGCGTCCCCCCGTCTCGTGGAGGCCCTCCGCACCGCTCCGGTCGTCGCGGCGGAGGACACCCGGACCACGATGCGGCTCCTCGCCGCGCTCGGTATCGAGGAGAGGCCGCGCCTCATCGCGCTCCACGACCACAACGAACGTGAGCGCAGCGGCGACCTCGTGGACCTCGCGCGCGACGCGGACGTGCTCGTCCTGAGCGACGCCGGCATGCCGACCGTCTCCGATCCCGGGTACCACCTCGTGGAGGCTGCGATCGTCGCGGGAGTGCACGTGACCGTCATCCCGGGGCCGAGCGCCGTCATCACGGCGCTCGCCGTGTCCGGTCTCCCCACCGACCGCTTCAGCTTCGAGGGATTCCTTCCCCGGCGGCCGGGCGAGCGGCGGTCCACGTTCGCGGCCCTCGCCGGCGAACGGCGGACGATGGTGTTCTTCGAGTCGCCGCAGCGCCTCGCCGAGAGCCTCGCCGCGGCCGCCGAGGTCTTCGGCTCCACGCGTCGGGCCGCCGTCTGTCGCGAGCTCACGAAGAGGTTCGAGGAGGTCCGGCGGGGCGGCCTCGGCGAGCTGGCCGAGTGGGCTTCCTCCGGCGTGCGCGGCGAGATCTGTCTCGTCGTCGAGGGCGCCGCTCCGAGCACCGTCACCATGGAGACCGGGACGGAGCAGGTCCTCGCCCTCGTCGCGGAGGGCGCGCGGCTCAAGGAGGCGTCGGCCGAGGTCGCGGAGGCGACGGGTCTCGGCCGCCGCGAGCTGTACCAGGCCGTCCTCGACGCCCGTCGCGCGACCTGACCCGTCGCGCCGCGGCGTGTGGAGAGCCGGAGGTCGACAGGGGTCCTGACACACGGCGCTCCCGGTCGCCGCCGCGTCCTAGGATTGTCTCCATGTCTTCAGGCCGTTCCTTCTACATCACGACGCCGATCTTCTACGTCAACGACGCCCCGCACATCGGGCACGCGTACACGGAGGCGGCGACCGACGTGATGAGCCGCTGGCACCGTCAGGCGGGCGACGACACGTGGTCGCTCACCGGAACCGACGAGCACGGCGAGAAGATCATGCGAACGGCCGTCGCCAACGGCGTCACCCCGAAGGAGTGGGCTGACCGGCTCGTGGCCGACGCGTGGAAGCCTCTCCTCGAGACGCTCGACATCGCGAACGACGACTTCATCCGCACCACGGACGAGCACCACGAGCGCAACGTGCAGGCCTTCCTGCAGAAGCTCTACGACGACGGCCACATCTACGCCGGCGAATACGAGGGCTACTACTGCGTCGGCTGCGAGGAGTACAAGCAGTCGAGCGAGCTGCTCGACGGCACGGGCGAGTACGAGGGGCAGCTCGTGTGCGCCATCCACTCGAAGCCCGTCGAGCTCCTGCGCGAGCGCAACTACTTCTTCCGCATGAGCGCGTTCGCCGACAGGCTGCTCGCGCTCTACGAAGAGCGCCCGGACTTCGTCCAGCCCGACTCGGCGCGCAACGAGATCGTCCAGTTCGTGAAGCAGGGTCTCAACGACCTCTCGATCTCGCGTTCGAGCTTCGACTGGGGCGTCAAGGTGCCGTGGGACGAGACCCACGTCGTCTACGTCTGGTTCGACGCCCTCCTCAACTACGCGACGGCGGTCGGTCTTCTCGACGACCCCGAGCAGTTCGCACGCCGGTGGCCGGCGACCCACGTCGTAGGCAAGGACATCCTGCGCTTCCACTCGGTGATCTGGCCGGCCATGCTCATGGCCGCCGAGCTCGAGGTGCCGAAGCAGGTCTTCGCTCACGGCTGGCTCCTCGTCGGCGGCGAGAAGATGTCGAAGTCGAAGCTCACCGGCATCGCGCCCCGCGAGATCACCGACACCTTCGGCTCGGACGCGTTCCGCTACTACTTCCTGCGGGCGATCGCGTTCGGCCAAGACGGATCGTTCAGCTGGGAGGACCTGCACGCCCGCTATCACGCGGAGCTCGCGAACGGGTTCGGCAACCTCGCGTCGCGGGTCATCGCGATGGTCGGCCGCTACGTCGACGGCGTGCTCCCGGCCGCCGGTGAGACGACCGAGGCGGAGGAGGCGATCCACCGCGTCGTCGCGGAGGCGACCACGGCAGCTGACGCCGCGATCGACCGGCTCGCGGTGCACGAGGCGATCGGCTCCATCTGGACGATCGTCGATGCGCTCAACGGCTACATCACCGACCAGGCTCCGTGGGTGCTCGCGAAGGACGAGGCGCAGCGTGAGCGGCTCGCGACCGTGCTGTACACGGCCACGGAGGGACTGCGAGCGCTCGCGGTGCTGCTGTCGCCCGTGCTCACGAAGAGCACTCCCGTGCTCTGGAAGGCCATCGGGGCCGACGACGCGATCGGTGAGCTGCGGGCTCAGCCCATCCGCGACGCGGGTCGCTGGGGTCAGCTGCCGGCCGGTGCGACGGTGTCGCCTCTCGAGCCGCTCTTCCCGCGCATCGACCTCGCGACCTCCTGAACGCCTGCACGATGGCGGAGGAATCGCATCTGAGGTCTCGGTCCGAGCAGGGTCGTCGAGATCGCCGCTGGCCGGACGAGCCGCAGCCGCTCGCGGTGGCGGTGTACGACAACCACACGCACCTCGAGGTGGCCGACGGCGACGACCCGCTCGACGTCGCCACGCAGCTGGCTCGGGCCACGGCTGCGGGCGTCCGCGGCGTCGTGCAGGTCGGCACGGACGTGCCGACCTCGATCTGGAGCGCCGAGCTCGCTGCGGCTGAACCGCGGGTCCTCGCCGCCGTCGCGATCCACCCGAACGACGCCCCCGAGCTCGCGGAGGCCGGTGAGCTCGACGCGGCCCTCGAGACGATCGCCGAGCTCGCCGCGCGACCCCGGGTGCGGGCCGTCGGCGAGACGGGACTCGACTTCTTCCGTACGGGTGACGAGGGGCGCGACGCCCAGTTCGCCGCCTTCGAGGCGCACATCGACATCGCCAAGCGCACGGGAACGGCCCTGCAGATCCACGACAGGGACGCCCACGACGAGGTCGTCGAGACGCTCCTGCGCGTCGGCGCCCCGGAGAGGACGGTCTTCCACTGCTTCTCCGGAGACGAGGCCCTCGCCCGGATCTGCGCCGACCACGGCTGGTACCTCTCCTTCGCCGGAACCGTGAGCTTCTCGAACGCCGGCCGTCTGCGCGAGGCGCTCGCCGTCGCCCCGCGCGAGCTCGTCCTCGTCGAGACGGACGCCCCGTACCTCACGCCCACGCCGTTCAGGGGGCGGCCGAACGCGCCGTACCTCATCCCGTACACGCTGCGGTCCATGGCTGCGACGCTCGACGTGGCGGAGGACGAGCTCGCCGCGTCGATCGCCGCGAACACCGAGCGCGTCTACGGCTCGTGGGACGAGGAGCTCGCATGACCGGCACGGACGTCCGACTCCTCGGCCCCGCGGAGATCCGCGACCTCGCCGAGGCCCTCGACCTGCAGCCGACGAAGAAGCTCGGCCAGAATTTCGTGATCGACGCAAACACGGTGAGGAAGATCGTCTCCACGGCCGGCGTGCGCGAAGGCGAGACGGTGGTCGAGATCGGTCCGGGGCTCGGCTCCCTCACTCTCGGCCTCCTCGCCGCCGGTGCCCGGGTCATCGCGGTGGAGATCGATCGCCGCCTCGCCGCTCAACTGCCGGAGACCGTCGGGCTGCTCGCGCCGCACTCCGAGTTGATGGTCGTGCACGAGGACGCCATGCGCATCACGGAGCTGCCGGGCGACCCCGTGAGGCTCGTCGCGAACCTCCCGTACAACGTGTCCGTCCCGGTGCTGCTCCATTTCCTCGAGCACTTCCCCCTGCTGCGCTCCGGCGTGGTCATGGTGCAGGCGGAGGTCGGACATCGTCTCGCCGCCTCACCCGGGTCGAAGGTCTACGGATCACCGAGCGTGAAGGCCGCATGGTACGGCTCGTGGCGTACCGCCGGCAACGTGGGGCGGCAGGTGTTCTGGCCCGTTCCGAACGTCGACTCCGTGCTCGTATCCTTCGAACGGGCCGATGAGGAGCCCGGCGACGAGGAGCTGCGGCGTGCCACGTTCGACGTGGTCGACGCCGCGTTCGGTCAGCGCCGGAAGATGCTGCGCCAGTCCCTCTCGGTGCTCTTCGGCGATTCGGCGCGCGCGAGTGCCGCGCTGGAATCCGCGGGGGTCGCCACCACGGCACGGGGCGAGGAGCTCGGCGTCGAGAGCTTCATCGCGATGGGTCGCGCACTCCTCGCGGTCCGGAGCGCGCCGGACCGGGACTGACGCGGGGGTCTCGGCGCCTGGTCTAGGTTGGAACCATGGGAGCCGGGGACCTGGGAGCCGCAGACGCGAGACGTCGCGACACGAACGCGACAGACCCCGACCGTTCCGTCCATGTCAGGGCGCCGGGCAAGATCAACGTCTTCCTGCGCGTCGGCGAGGTGCGTGAGGACGGATACCACGACCTCGCGACCGCCTACCAGGCGGTCTCGCTCTACGAGGATGTCGTCGCCCACCACGACGACGGCTTCTCCGTGTCGTTCACCGGTTCGGTCGATGTGTCGTCCCTCCCGACGGATTCCTCGAACCTCGCCATGCGTGCGGCCCGAGCACTCGCTCGACGGACGGGCTACCGTGGGGGAGTCCATCTCGAGATCGACAAGAACGTCCCGATCGCCGGGGGAATGGGAGGCGGCTCGGCCGATGCCGCTGCCGCTCTCGTGGCCTGCGACGCCCTGTGGGGCACGGCGCTCTCGCGAGAGCAGCTGCTGAAACTCGCTGCCCGGTTGGGCGCCGACGTCCCCTTCGCCCTCATGGGCGGCACCGCCATCGGAACGGATCGGGGAGACCGGCTGTCTCCGGCACTCGCCCGCGGTACGTTCCACTGGGTCCTCGCGTTCTCGGACGAGGGAATGTCGACGCCGCACGTCTATACGGCTCTCGACGCCCACCGGGAGCGCTACGCCGCGGACATCCGCCCGGTCTCCACCGCACCGACCGTCGAGGCGAACGTCCTCCAGGCGCTCAGAGCCGGCGACCCCGAGATGCTCGCCGATTGCCTGTCGAACGACCTCCAGGCGCCGGCACTCCGCCTCCGGCCGGAACTCGCAGAGGTTCTCGAGCTCGGGGAGACGAGCGGAGCACTCGCCGGGATCGTGTCGGGCTCCGGGCCGACCGTTGCGCTCCTCGCGGCCGACGCCGAGTCGGCCATCGACCTCCACGTCGCCCTGAGCGCCTCGGGGCTTCGGGCGGCGCGCGTGACAGGACCGGTGGCCGGGGCGCGCGTCGTCGCGGACTGAGCCGCGCCTGACGCGCTCGGACCGGTCGGTCGGAGGCCGGTCCGGCGGCCGAGGCCTTCGCCTCGACCGCCGATCACGGGGACCCGAGAACGCCGCGGGAAGAGATCGCGGTCGGGTTGGCTCGCTTCTCGGCCACACGCGATCGGGCGTTCTACAGGGGGTCGTGACGACGATAGGCCCCCCGATCGGGTGGCGTCCAGGCGAGTGGGCGAGAACCGTCAGCTCTTGACAGGGGGCCTCAGATCCGAGCGGCCGGGGTCACGAGATGATGCGCGGCCGACGGCCGGTTGGGGCGGCGCGGCTGCCGATGAGAGAACGGAGCTCACGGCGGGACGAGAGGCCGAGCTTGCCCAGGATGTTCCGCACGTGGAAGTTCACCGTGGTGACGGAGACGTAGAGGGACTCGGCGATCTCGCGGTTCGTGAGCCCGGTGCTGAGAGCGTAGGCGACCTGGCGCTCCCGCGTCGTCAGCGCGTCGAGGGGGTCGGCGTGCGACGACCGCAGCGACGCGTCCGTCGCGAGACGCTGGACGGTCGCCAGCGCCGTGACGGAACGGGCGAGATACGGGGCCGCCCCGAGACGCCGGAACTCGTCGATCGCCGCCGTCAGTTCGGTCGCGGCCTCGCCCGGCCGGTTCGCGGCGACGAGGGCGCGGGCGAGATCGTGTCGCGCGATCGCGCGGGGGAACGGGAAACGGGCGTTCGCGGGATCGTTCACAGCCCGCCGGTAGGCGTCGATCGCGACCGTCGTGTTCCCCGCGCCCTCCTCGACGCGCCCGATGAGCCAGTCGAGCGCGCCGGAACTCGGACGCCAGCCGCTGCGGGGGTCGCGACAGAGGGACAGGAGAGGTCGAGCCTCGGTGCTCCGGCCGAGTGCCACGAAGGCGTCGATGCGGTAGGCGATCCAGGCGTGCGACGATCCGCTCGGCGGATCCGCGGCGAGGGCGTCCGTCGCCGCCAGCTGCCCGGCCCTGTCGCCGACGGCGCGTGCCGACTCGGCGAGCGCCGTGTCGGGGATCTCACGGTCGTAGGCGGAGAAGCTCCAGCGCGAGGCCGCATCGGCGGCGGCGCTGACCCGTTCGGCCGTGGCGTCGGATTCGCCGCGCGCGGCGCGGACGAGTGCCGAGACGGCGAGGGCTATCGGCCAGCCGGACAGGTTCGTCTCGTCGAGCGCGAGTCCGACCGCGGTATCGGCGATCGTCACGGATGCGTCCCACTGTCCCGTGAGGAAGAGGATGTGGGCGTAGATCGCGCGCCCGATTCCACCCGTCCAGCTCGTGGAGAACCGCCGGAGGAGCACGTCGGCGCGTGCGAGATCGGCGACGGCGCGATCGAGGTCGCCCATCCCGAGGAACACGCGCGCTCGAGTGACGAGGGCGTCGATCGTGGCAGGCCGGTCCGGTCCCGCGGCGAAGAGCCGGTCGAGATCGTCGATCGTGGCGAGGATCGTCTGGACGTCGCCCGTGCGGGCCGCCCCGGCGATCCGCCAACCGAGCGCACGCAGCTCGATATCCACGGGAGCGACCAGCCAGGCGAGGGTCGGGTCGTCGAGTTCCGACGGATCGCTCGGTGCGGCCGACACGAGGTCGAGGGCCTTCCGGGTCTGGGCCACGACGGGCCCGAAGTCCTGCATGGCCAGCTGGACGCGCGCGATCGCCTCCGCCGCAACCGCGCGGATCGCCCGTGCATCCGGGGTGTCCGACGGGTCGGAGAGCACCCCCTCTCCCCGTGCCATGGCCTCGACCGACCGGCCGGTGAGGGTGTATAGCTCGAGGAGGACGAGCTCGCGAGCGAGGGTGCGGGGAAGGCGCTCGAATGCGGGGACGAGAGAGAACACGCGCTCGTGGCGACGGGTCCGGATGGCGATCAGCCCCACCTGCTGAAGGAGCCGTTCCTCGTCGGCTGTGCCCGTCCCTGCGATGCGCAGCGCGGTGAGGGCGAGTTCCACCGCGTTGTCGGGGTTCCCGGTGTCGGCCGCGCTCCGCGCCGCGTCGATGAGGTCGTCGGCGAGCGACGAATCGGCGGTGTCCGCCGCCTCGACGCGGTGACGCAGCGCTCGGTGGCCCCCGAATTCGGCGGCGGCCGCGGCGTGCAGCGTGATCCGCTCGGCGTGGGGGAGCGTCGCGACGACGATGTCGGCGATGAGCGCGTGGTCCGGCTCGATCACGGTCACGCCGTCCTGGTCACGGAGTCGGACGAGGCCGAGGGCTGCAGCCGCGTCGATGTCGGTGGTGCGTCCGAGGCGCGCCCCGATGGCGCGGAGCCGCACGAGGGGGGTCGGGTCCCGGAGGACGGCGGCGATCACGGTGGTGTCGCGTGCAGCGGGCGTCGCGCTCGCCAGGGTATCGCCGACCTGGCGGCTCAGCGAGGAGTCCTCCGGCACGACGAGGTCGTCAGCCCCCGGGTGGACGAGGACGGGGCCGTTCGCGAGCGCGTTGCGGATCGCCGACGACACGACGAGAGGCGATCCGCCGCAGGAGTCGGTGAGCCGAGCGGCGGAGCGGCGGGACACCGGGCGGCCGAGGACGGAGGCCGCCAACTCCTGCGTGTCTTCGGCGGTGAAGGGCCTCAGGGCGATTTCGATGTCCGCGAGGGCATCCGATTCCGAGAGGCGGGGGATCGTCGTCGTGAGGGGCGTCGATCCGGGACGTCCGGCGCGGATGACGAGCAGGGGCTGTGTGTCGAGTCGGCGGAGCACGAAGCGGAGTGCACGCGCGGACGCCGCGTCCACCCACTGGATGTCGTCCACCACGACGCAGAGGGGCTCGTCGAGGGCGTCGACGGCGTCGAGGATCGCCCGGCCGACGCTCAGGGGATCGACCGCGTCGTCGTCCCGGGTCGTCGGGAGGTGCGCACCGATGCGTCGGGCGATGGCCTCGGCGGTCGTGTACGCGAGATCCGATTCGAACGAGGCCGCTCGGACCCGGATCACACGACGGTCGTCGAGTCGGCTCACGGCCTCGTCGAGGAGGGCGGTCTTGCCGTAGCCGGGTGGCCCCGTCAGCAGGACGGAGGCGGCGTTCGACCGTGCGCGTTCGGCGCTCTCGGCGATGGCCGCCAGTTCGGCCGATCGGGCGATAAGAGGGGTCGGCGTCCTTCGGTGCACGCTGTGCTTCCTTCGTCGGGTCGAAGCCCGCGACGGCTGATCCGCCGACGCGATGATCGATTCTCACATGTCCCCTCGGGGAGAGTCTGCACGCTCGGCGGGGCGCCGCCGCCCACCGGCGGTGCCCGCGTCGTGAGTGCGCGGGTAGTCTCGACGGGTGGCACATCTTCTCGGGGCTGAACGGCTCCGCCTCGAGTACCCGACCCGCGTCGTCTTCGACGGCGTCACCGTCGGCGTCTCTGAAGGCGACAGGATCGGCGTCGTCGGGCGCAACGGCGACGGCAAGTCGACCCTCCTCTCCCTCCTGGCCGGACGGCTCGAACCCGACGACGGGCGCGTCACATCGCGTCGCGGGGTCACGATCGGGATGCTCGACCAGGGCGACGTCCTCGATCCGTCGCTGACGGTGTCGGCGGCGATCGTCGGGGACCGTGCGGACCACGAGTGGGCAGGGGATGCCCGGATCCGCGACGTCATCGCCGGTCTCGTGTCCGACATCGCGTGGGACACGACGCTCTCGACCCTCTCGGGCGGGCAGCAGCGCCGGGTGGCGCTCGCCGCGCTCCTCGTGGGCGACTGGGACGTCGTCATGCTCGACGAGCCCACCAACCACCTCGACGTCGAGGGCATCGCGTGGCTCGCCCAGCACCTCGCGGCCCGCTGGGGGTCGTCGTCCGGTGGCCTCGTGGTCGTGACCCACGACCGGTGGTTCCTCGACGCCGTGTGCACCACGACGTGGGAGGTCCACGACGGGATCGTCGAGTCCTTCGAGGGCGGCTACGCCGCGTACATCCTGCAGCGCGTCGAGCGGGATCGTATGGCGGCAGCCTCCGAGGCCCGCCGCCAGAACCTCATGCGCAAGGAACTCGCGTGGCTGCGCCGCGGTGCCCCCGCACGCACGTCGAAGCCCAAGTTCCGCATCGACGCGGCCACCGAGCTCATCGCGGATGAACCGCCTCCCCGCAACAGCGTGGCCTTGTCGCGTCTCGCCACGGCGCGCCTCGGCAAGGACGTCGTCGACCTCGAGGACATCGGCGTCGTCTTCGACGGTCGCCAGGTGCTCGACGGCATCACCTGGCGCATCGCGCCGGGGGAGCGCACAGGAATCCTGGGGGCGAACGGCGCGGGCAAGTCGACGCTCCTCTCCCTCGTCGCCGGCACCCTCGAACCGACGAGCGGGAAGGTCAAGCGCGGCAAGACCGTCAACGTCGCGACGCTGTCCCAGCGCCTCCAGGAGCTCGAAGGCCTCGGGCACGAGCGGGTCCGCGACGTCGTCGGCCGGCTGCGCACCGCCTATCAGGTCGGCGACAAGGAGCTCTCTCCCGGTCAGCTGCTCGAACGGCTCGGCTTCTCGAGTGCGCAGCTCTCGACCGCGATCGGTGAGCTCTCAGGCGGTCAGCGCCGTCGCCTCCAGCTCCTCCTCGTGCTGCTGTCCGAGCCGAACGTGCTCATCCTCGACGAGCCGACGAACGACATGGACACCGACATGCTCGCGGCGATCGAGGATCTCCTGGACGAGTGGCCCGGCACGCTCCTCGTCGTCTCTCACGACCGGTACCTCGTGGAGCGCGTGACGGATCAGCAGTACGCCGTCATCGGCGGGAAGCTGCGCCACCTCCCGAACGGCGTCGACGAGTACGTGCGGCTCCGCGCGCTCGAGGAGGACGCCCGCTCCGGGTCGCTTCACGAGTCGTCGTTCGCGGCTTCGAACGCATCGGCCGCCTCGGCGCCCACGGCCTCGGGTCTCAGCGGCGCGGAGCGCCGTACGGCCGAGAAGGAGTTGTCCGCGACGGAGCGTCGCATCGTGAAGCTCGAGAAGGAGAAGGAGGCCCTGCACCTCCAGCTCGCCGAGTCCGACCAGAGCGACTACGAGAACCTCGGCTCCCTCCAGAGCCGCCTCCAGGCGATCGCCGACGAGGTCGACACCCTCGAGCTCCGCTGGCTCGAGCTGCAGGAACAGCTGGGCTGACATCTCGTCCCGTGGCCATCGGTCTCGCGCATGTTCCGTCGTGTTACGCCGACGTCCGGCGTGCCCGCTACGCCTGCCTACCCTGGATGAGGCGCACGTCACAGCCGTGTCGCCCGCACCACAGCACCACAGCACCGCTGCACCACAGCGTCACTGCACCATCGCACCAGGAGGAACCACATGCCCATCACACGGAAGAGGATCGCCGCCGCGATCTCGGGAATCGCTCTCGTCGGCCTGCTCGCGGGATGCGGTGCAGGAGCGGGCGACGCCCCTGCAGCCGAGGACAAGGGAACCGAGGCGAACCCCGTCAAGATCGGCGTCGTCGGCGCGAGCGACCCGTACTGGGACGACTACGTCGACGCCGCGGCCGACGAGGGCATCACGGTCGAGCTCGTCGACTTCGCCGAGTACACGCAGCCGAACCCGGCGCTGACGGCCGGGGAGCTCGACCTCAACCAGTTCCAGCACATCGTCTACCTCGCGCAGTACAACGAGGAGGCCGGAGAGGACCTCCAGCCGATCGGCTCGACGGCCATCTACCCGCTCCCGCTCTACTCGACCCAGTACGACTCGGTCGAGGACATCCCCGACGGCGCCGAGATCGCCATCCCGAACGACGAGAGCAACCAGGCGCGTGCGCTCCTCGTCCTGCAGTCCGCCGGGCTCATCGAGCTCGAAGGCGGCGGGGACAGCTTCTCCACCCCTGACGACATCATCGCCGACGACTCGCGTGTGACGGTGACGCCGCTCGCGGCCGACCTCACGGCGACGTCGCTGCCCGACGTCGCCGCCGCGATCATCAACAACGACTTCGCCACGAAGGCCGGTCTGTCGGCTGACGACGTCATCGCGCAGGACGACCCGAACGACCCGAACGCGCTGCCCTACGTCAACGTCTTCGCGGCCCGCTCGGCCGACGCCGACAACGAGACGTACGCGAAGCTCGTCGAGATCTACCAGGACACGAAGGCCGTCACCGACGGCGTCGTCGACAACTCGGGCGGCACCGCGGTCATGGTGAAGATCCCCGCAGAGGACCTCGTCTCCTCGCTCGAGACCGTTCAGACGGGCATCGCCGAGCAGGGCTGATCCCACGCACCATCCCGTCGAGTGCGGCGACCGCGACCCGGTCGCCGCACTCGCATGTTCGACCCGCATCACCGTGCAGGACCCGCACCACACGAAGGACCCGCACCACAAGGAGGAGCAGACGTGCCGCTCGTACAGATCCGCGACGTGACGAAGGTGTACCCCCCGTCCACGAGAGGCGGTGAACCGGTCCGCGCGATCGACGGCGTCGACCTCGACATAGAGGAGGGCGACGTCTACGGCATCATCGGCTACTCGGGCGCGGGCAAGAGCACCCTCGTGCGGCTCATCAACGCGCTCGAACCCGCGACCTCCGGCAGCATCGTTGTGGACGGCACCGACATCACGACCCTCCCCGAGCGCGACTTGCGGAAGCTGAGGCTCGGAATCGGCATGATCTTCCAGCAGTTTAACCTCTTCTCCTCGCGCACCGTGCGCGGCAACATCGCGTACCCGCTGCAGGTGGCCGGCCGTCCCAAGGCGGAGATCCGGGCACGTGTCACCGAACTCCTCGACTTCGTGGGGCTCGCGGACAAGGCACGCAACTACCCCGATCAGCTCTCCGGGGGGCAGAAGCAGCGCGTGGGCATCGCCCGCGCGCTCGCGACCTCTCCGCGCATCCTCCTCGCCGACGAGGCGACGAGCGCGCTCGACCCGGAGACGACGCAGGAGGTCCTCGAGCTCCTCCGCACCGTGAACCGCGACCTCGGGGTGACGATCGTCGTCATCACCCACGAGATGGACGTGGTCCAGTCGCTCGCGACGAAGGTCGCCGTCATGGAGCACGGCCGCGTGATCGAGTCCGGCGACGTCTTCGACGTCTTCTCGAACCCCCAGCTGCCCGCCTCGCAGCGGTTCGTGTCCACCGTCGTGAAGGGCGTGCCGTCCGAGGTCGAGCTCGCCGCCTTGCGTGCCCGCCACTCGGGGCGTTTCGTCACCGTCACGTTCCGCGACGGCGGCGCGAGCCAGTCCGACGTGTTCCTCGAGTTCGGCCGGGAGGGCATCGGCTTCGAGCTCGTCTACGGCGGGGTCAACGAGATCCAGGGGCGCGCGTTCGGGAACCTCACTCTCGAGCTCACCGGGGCGGACGAACGGATCGACGCGGTCATCGCGCGATTGCGCGACCGCGTCGAGATCGTGGAGGTCGTGTGATGGACGTGCTCTCAGACCTCGGACCCCAGTTCCTGCAGGCCACCGTCGAGACGCTGTGGCTCGTCTTCGCGAGCCTGCTCTTCGGTGGGATCGGCGGCCTCATCGTGGGCCTCGCGCTGTACGTCACGCGCGCCGGCAACCTCTTCGCCAACCGCGTGGTGTTCGGCATCCTCAACGTGATCGTGAACATCTTCCGGCCGATCCCGTTCATCATCTTCCTGACGGCGTTCCAACCGCTCGCCCGCACCGTGATCGGAACGGGGATCGGGACGGAGGCGGCGATCTTCACCATCTCCCTCGCGTCGACCTTCGGCATCAGTCGCATCGTGGAGCAGAACCTCCTCACGGTGTCTCCGGGCGTCATCGAGGCGGCGAGGGCCGCGGGCGCCGGCCCGATCCGCACCATCTTCACGATCGTGCTGCCGGAGGCGCTCGGCCCGCTCATCCTCGGTTACACGTTCGTCTTCGTCGCGATCGTCGACATGTCGGCCGTCGCCGGCGTCATCAACGGGGGAGGGCTCGGAGCGTTCGCCATCCAATACGGCTTCCGTCAGTTCGAACCCGTCGTCACCTGGACGGCCCTCGCGATCGTGATCGTGCTCGTGCAGCTCGTCCAGTTCCTCGGCAACGCGCTGGCTCGCAAGATCCTCCGACGCTGACAGCCGCCCGCCGTCGTCCCGCTCGGGATGCCCCGCCCGAACGCGGGGGAGTACGGCACAGGGCGAAACTGAGCCGGTGTCATGTCCCCCTCGCGGGTGCGCCGATAGCGTGATCCCGTTCCGCGCCGACACCGTCGGGGAGAGCGCCGTCGGAACGGTCTGCGATGCGCGGGAGACGTTCGGATGGGGATGCACGAGGGGGCCGTTCGGGGCGCCGCGACGACGAAGACAACGACGAAGAGGAAGAGGACACGACGCCTCGTGTCGATCGCAGCCCTCGTCGGGGTCATCGCGACCTCCGGCGTCGTAGCCGTCTCGGGGAACGATGAGGCCGCCGCCGCGGTGCCGAACCGATGCGCGGACGTCGCCGAGCTGTCGTCGGGCTTCGAGACCCTCTACCGTGTCGAGCTGCCGCGGGCAGCGACCTGGAACACGAACAAGCCCGTTCCGTACGCCGAACGGGTCGTGGACGACCGGCGCACGTTCGAGCGGGTCGCGTACTGCCTCGAGACCGTCACAGCCACCGGCGTCGCGAAGCGCGCCTATGCGTCGTTCGACGCGTTCAGCTCGACCACGGCAGACTATGAGATCCCCACGCGCGCACGGGTGCTTGCACGGCCTGTCTCGAACCTCACCGTGCAGGGCGACGGGGTTGCGTCGGTGACGAACGCGGCGGGCGGAGCGATCGAGTTCTGGCCGTACACCTACTCCGGTGCATCGCCGAACGGGAGCGGGACCAATGCATACGACTACTCCGACACCCCGACGACGGCCGCGGGCTACGGCTCCTTCCAGATCCACAACACGGCGGCGAAGCAGACGGTCATGGCCGTGAACGCCTGGAACCGCACGGACCGTCCTCTCGACATCGGCATCGGGAACCAGCCGACAGGGAATCCGGACTGGACCTTCTCGCAGACGGGCGGCTCCCTGCGTTCGGCCACCCTCACGGCCTACGTCAAGTACGCCGAACTGGCGGCCGTCGATTGCGAGAGCGGAGTCGGCGAACTCGCCGACTATCAGCTGCTCTATGAAGCCGAGGTCCCCACGACGGCCGAACCGTGGCTCGACGGCGTCGACTACGTCGTGGATCGACGGGCGGAGCTCACGACGCCGATCTCCCGCGTGGCCTACTGCCTCGAAGGGCGGAACGCACGCACACCACAATGGACCTACGCATCGATGGACACGTGGACGCAGAATCTCGCTGCTCTCCGGGTGCCCGAGACCGAGGCGGCGCGGACACGGCCGACGGTCGACAACCTGACGGTGCGCAGCTCGACGATCAACGGCGTTCCGGCGACCACCCCAGCGGACGGCGCCACCGGCTCGCTCGAGATGTGGCCGAACCAGTACAACAAGACGGCTGCGGCCAATGCGCCGGCGGGTGCGAGCAGCGCCCTCTGGGACTTCTCCGATACCCCGGCCCTCGGCAACCCGTCCGGATACGGGTCGTTCCAGGTGCACAACCTCACGAGCCGGCAGACGGTCCTCGCCGTCAACGGATGGTCCTACCCCGCGGCGACTCCGCTCGACGTCGGTGTCGGGAACCGGGCGACCGGCGACCCCGACTGGACATTCGCGCGCAATCGCGCCCAGTTCAGCGACCTGACCCTCAAGGTGTACGTGCGACCCGCCGGGGTCACCGTCTCCTCTGGGCCGATCGATCACCAGTTGTACCCACGCAACAGCGACACCGGCACCGTGACCGTCCCGGTGAAAGGCTCGATCACGGATTCGAGCGTCACCGGTGTGGGGCTCGTCACGAAGCGGAACGGCGTCACGGTCTCCACGAAGACCACGTCGGCCACCTCGTTCACCCTCTCGACCGTCATCACAGCGGAGCTCGCGAGCTACGACGTGGAGCTCTGGGCGGTCAGGGCTTCCGGGGCGCCGACTCTCATCCGCTCGGCGAGCGATGTCGTCGCGGGCGACGTCTACGTCGTCGAGGGGCAGTCCAATTCGGTCTCATCGCTGTGGTCGTACGCGCCCGGCTTCAGCAGCGCGGCCGACACGTCTCCGTGGATCAGGACGTTCGGAGGGCCCACGTCGACGCCGGCCGTCTCCGTCACCGACCGAACCTGGTACCGGGCGATCGGGGATGCGCGTGATCCACGTCTTCCGGGCCTGGTCGGACGGCTCGGGCTCAGACTCGGTGCCGCGATGATCGCTCAGTCCGGTGTGCCCGTCGCGGTGATCATGGGAGGGGAAGGCGGTAAACCGTCGAGCTTCTTCCAGCGCAACGACGGCAACCCCCTCGACGCGGGGACGAACTACGGTCGGCTGCTCCGGCGCATCCAAGCGGCGGGGCTGGGCCGAGGCGTCACATCGATGGTCTGGTATCAGGGGGAGTCGGACGTCGCCGCCCCGGCGGCCCACCGCAGCAACATGCAGGCGCTCTTGGCCGACTGGAAGACGGACTTCCCCGGCTTGACGCAGACGTACATGGCGCAGGTGCGCAGCTGCAGTGCCGGCAATGACATCTCAGCGGTGCAGGAGATCCAGCGGCAGTTGGACGCACGGTCGGACGTGACCATCGTGTCGACCAACGGGCTGGAGAACCATGACGGGTGCCACTACGGGTACGACCGCGGCTACCGCCGGCTCGCCGACTGGTTCGCGTTGCCGATGGGACGTGATCTCCTCGGGTCGAGACCGGCCGGTCCGGTCTCTCCGCCGAAGCCCGCGGCCTTCTCGTGGGCGAACGCGAACCGCACCGGCGTCGTCATCACCGTCCAGGACGCGTCCCAGGCGCTCACCTGCGATGCGGCAGCGGCGGCCGACTTCCGCATCGAGGGAGCCACGGCATCCGTCACGCGTGTCACCTGCGGCGCCGGTACGGTCACGCTGACGCTGAGCAGGAGTGTGCCGACGACGGCGACGATCAGCTATCTCGGTCACCGAGGCGCCGTCACGTCGGCGAGCGCCGGCATCCCCGACACCGCGTGGATCACGAATGCGGCGGGAATGGGGCTCATCGCGTTCGCCCGTCAGCCCGTCCGCTGAGCTGCCGTCGTCCGGTCCTCAGTCGACCTCGGCGGACTCCCCGTCGAAGCCGATGCTGAGTTTCCTGAGCAGGCCGGCGAGCCTGGCTCGATCCGACGGGGACAGGCTCGCGAGCAGCTCGGCCTCGGCGTCCACGAGTCTCGTGATCGCCGCATCGACGCGAGTGAGCCCACTCGGCGTCATCTCCACGAGGATCCCGCGGCCGTCTCGGGGATCCATCCTCCGCTCCACGAGTCCGGCAGACACGAGGCGATCGATGCGATTGGTCATGGTGCCGCTCGAGACGAGGGTCTGCTGCAGGAGTTGCTTCGGGCTCAGCATGTACGGGCTGCCCGCACGACGGAGGGCGGCGAGCACGTCGAACTCCCACGACTCGAGCTTCGACCGGGCGAAGGCCTGCCGTCGCGCCCGCTCGAGGTGACGGGTGAGGCGGGAGACGCGGGAGAGCACTTGAAGCGGCGAGAAGTTGAGGTCGGGGCGTTCGCGCTCCCAGGCCTCGACGATCCGGTCCACCTCGTCGCTCTGTTCCGCCATCCGACCATTATCGCGGTCGCCCGGTGGGCGCCCGTCACCGGTTCGAGCCGTCGGCATCTGGCAGACTGGAACGGAGCGCGCCGGCCCAGGCCGCGCGCGATCCGCCTTGGTGTAACGGCAGCACGACAGCCTTTGGAGCTGTGAGGTTCAGGTTCGAATCCTGGAGGCGGAGCATGACCGATGAGACACAGCAGCAGTCCGCGACGCCGACGACGACGGACGGGGTGCGATCCCTCGCTGTGATCGTCCTCGCAGCGGGCCAGGGCACACGCATGAAGTCCGCGACGCCGAAGCTCCTGCACACCATCGCCGGTGTGCCGATCCTCGGCCATGTCCTCGCGACGGCGCGTGCGCTCTCGGCCGATCACGTCGTGACCGTGGTGCGCCACGAGCGCGACCGGGTCGCGCAGATCGTCCTGGACGAGCTCCCGGGGTCGACGGTCGTCGACCAGGACGAGATCCCCGGAACGGGGCGCGCGGTCGAGCAGGCCGTGTCGGCGCTCCCCGCGGACTTCGCCGGAGACGTCCTCGTGGTGAACGGTGACGTTCCCCTCCTCGACTCCGACACGCTCGGTCAGCTCCTCGCCCGCCATCGGGCCGGGGCGGCGGCGGCCACCATCCTCTCGGCCATCCTCGACGACGCCACGGGATACGGCCGTGTGGTGCGCGGGGACGACGGCTCGGTGTCCGCGATCGTCGAGCAGAAGGACGCGGGAGAGGCGGAGCTCGCGATCACGGAGATCAACGCGGGGGTCTACGTGTTCTCCGCCGTCCGGCTGCGCGAGCAGCTCGCGTCCCTCACGACGGAGAACGCCCAGGGCGAGAAGTACGTGACCGACGTCGTCGGCCTGCTGCGCACCGCAGGCCATGAGGTCCACGCTGTGCCCGTCTCGCAGCCGTGGGTGGTCGAGGGCGTCAACGACCGCGCGCAGCTCTCACGCCAGGCCGCTCGGCTCAACGCCCTCATCATCCGCAAGTGGCAGCTGGCCGGCGTCACGGTCGTCGACCCGGCGACCACGTGGATCGACCTTCGTGTCACCCTGGCACCGGACGTGACGATCAAGCCCGGAACGCAGCTGCTCGGAGCCACCGTCGTGGAGACGGGAGCCACGATCGGGCCGGACACGACGCTCGTGGACTGCGAGATCGGCGAGGACGCGGAGGTGCGCCGCACCGACGGAACCCTCGCGGTCATCGGCGCCGGCGCGACTGTCGGCCCGTTCGCCTACCTCCGCCCCGGCACGATCCTCGGCGCGGCTGGCAAGATCGGAACCTTCGTCGAGACGAAGAACGCCGAGATCGGCCCGCGCAGCAAGGTGCCGCACCTCTCGTACGTCGGAGACGCCACGGTCGGGGAGGGCGCGAACATCGGGGCCGGCACGATCTTCGCCAACTACGACGGTGTGAACAAGCACTCGACGGTCGTGGGCGACGAGGTCCGCACGGGGTCGCACAACGTGTTCGTGGCGCCCGTTAGAATCGGTGACGGAGCGTACACGGGTGCGGGAACGGTCGTCCGGAAGGACGTGCCCTCCGGCGCCCTCGCCATCAATGTGGCGCCCCAACGGAACCTCGAAGGCTGGACGGTCTCCAACCGTCCCGGCAGCGCGGCCGCGGAAGCGGCCGAGTCGTCCGCCCCCGACGAGAGTCCCGAATCGGGTCGATGACGGGCCGCTGAACGAAGCAGAGCAGTAGAGCGCAACAGCCGGAGACGGCAGGAAGCAGGGCCAGTGTCCGGCATCAAGATCAGCGGAGAGAAGCGCCTCGTGCTCGTATCGGGACGGGCGCACCCCGCTCTCGCCGAGTCGATCGCCGAGGAGCTCGATTCGGAGCTCGTCCACACGGACGCCAGGACCTTCGCGAACGGAGAGATTTACGCGCGCTACGACGAGAGCGTGCGCGGGAGCGACGCGTTCGTCATCCAGTCGCACTGCGCGCCGATCAACGAGTGGCTCATGGAGCAGCTCATCATGGTCGACGCGCTCAAGCGGGCGTCGGCCAAACGCATCACCGTCGTCGCCCCGTACTACCCGTACGCGCGGCAGGACAAGAAGGGCCGCGGCCGCGAACCCATCTCTGCACGGCTCGTCGCCGACCTCTTCAAGGCCGCAGGCGCCGACCGCATCATGTCGGTCGACCTGCACGCCGCCCAGATCCAGGGCTTCTTCGACGGTCCCGTCGACCACCTCTTCGCCATGCCCGTCCTCCTCGAGCACTTCCGCGAGAAGCTCGACCCCGAGACCCTCACCGTCGTCTCGCCCGACATGGGGCGCGTGCGCGTGGCCGACATCTGGAGCGACAAGCTCGGCGCTCCGCTCGCGATCATCCACAAGCGGCGCGACCCGCTCGTTCCCAACCAGGTCTCCGTGCACGAGATCGTCGGAGAGGTCGAGGGCCGGGTCTGCCTGCTCGTCGACGACCTCATCGACACCGGCCGCACGATCGTGAAGGCCGCAGAGGCTCTCAAGGCCGCCGGCGCGATCGGCGTCGTGGTCGCAGCGACCCACGCCGTGTTCAGCGACCCCGCGACCGAGCTCCTGCAGTCCGCCGCGATCGACTCGGTCGTCGTCACCGACACCCTCCCGATCCCGGAGGAGAAGCGCTTCCCGACCCTCCAGGTCCTGCCGATCGCACCGCTCATCGCGCGCGCGATCCACGAGGTCTTCGACGACGGTTCGGTGACGTCGATGTTCGACGGCGCCGCCTGACCCGAGGCTCCTTACGCCGCGACCGCGGCACCGATCGTTCACCCGGGTGATGCAGAATCGTCCGGTGACGTCAACACCTCTCGACCGCCGGCTCGGTCTCGGCGACGCCGTGCTCATCGGTCTCGGATCGATGATCGGCGCGGGGGTGTTCGTCGTGTTCGCCCCGGCGGCGGACGCGGCCGGATCCGGTCTCTTCGCCGCGCTCGGCGTCGTGGCCGTGATCGCCTGGTGCAACGCGCGCTCCACGGCGCAACTCGCGGCGGTCCACCCGACGTCGGGTGGAGCCTACGCGTATGGCCGGGCCGAGCTGGGCCCGTGGTGGGGCTTCGTGGCGGGGTGGAGCTTCGTTCTCGGCAAGACCGCGAGTTGCGCCGCGATGGCACTCGTGGTCGCCGCATACATCGCACCGGACGGGTGGGAGCGTCCCGTCGCTGTGGTGGTCGTCGTCGCGCTCGTCGTCGTCAACGTGCTCGGGATCAGCAAGACGGCAGCGCTCACGCGGGTCATCGTCGTCCTCGTCCTGGTCGTGCTCGCCGTGGTGGTGGCGGCGGGAGTCGCGGCCTCCGCGAGCGGTGGGGGACCGGCCGTCCGGCTCGAGGGGTCGTCTGCGTACGGTGTCCTGCAGGCGGCGGGTCTTCTCTTCTTCGCGTTCGCCGGCTATGCCCGGATCGCCACGCTGGGCGAGGAGGTGCGCGATCCACGGCGCACGATCCCGCGCGCCGTGACGATCGCCTTCGCCACGGCACTCGGCGTGTACGCCGCGATCGCGTTCGTGTGCGTGCTCGTGCTGGGTGTCGACCGCCTCGCGACGAGCACGGAGCCCCTCGTCGACGTCGTGCACGCCGCCGGGTGGGACGCCCTCGGTCCGGTCGTCCGGGTGGGGGCAGCCCTTGCGGCGCTCGGCGCGCTCCTCGGCCTCCTTGCCGGGATCGGGCGGACGGCCCTCGCGATGGCTCGCGAGCGCGACCTGCCCGGCTGGCTCGCGCACGTCGAGTCGCGGTCACGCGTTCCGGCACGTGCCGAGGCGGTCGTCGGAGCGTCGGCCATACTGCTCGTGCTCGTCGCCGACGTCACGGCTGCTGTCGCGTTGTCGTCCGTCGGGGTTCTCCTGTACTACGCCGTCGCGAACCTCTCCGCGCTGCGATTGGTGCGACGGTCGCGGTCGGTCCGCGGCCTCGCGGTGTCGGCGTTCGTCGGCCTGGCCGGGTGCGTCGTCCTCGTCGTCACTCTTCCGCCACTCCCGGTCGCGTGCGGCCTCGCGGTCGTCGCTCTCGGGATCGGCGGCCGCGCCCTTGTCATCGGTCGCCGAGGCCGCCGTTCCGTGCGCGCTGAGTGATCGCGCGCTGAGTGATCGCGCGCTGAGTGATCGCGCGCCGAGTGATCGCGCGCCGAGTGATCGCGGGCCGAGTGATCGCGGGCCGAGGGCTGCAGATCCGTGTCGAGGGCGGCAGGTGCAACTGGCGCCCTCGCTCGGGAGTAGCCCTTTGGGGGTGGGGCGTGGAGGGTGGGGGTCAGTAGAGGAAGATCGGGAACCACTCGCGCGTGTGGGCGTGCACGAGAACGAGGAACAGCACGAAGTCGAAGAGCAGGTGCACCGCGACGACGAAGCTCAGTGACTTCGTGAGCGTGAACGTGAGGCCCTGGATGAGGGCGAACGGGAAGATGAGCAGGGGACCCCACGCGTGGAAGCCCAGCTCCCACAGGAACGACGTGAAGATCACCGCCTGGAGGATGTTCGCCGTCCACATGCCGTAGTGGCGCCGGAGCAGTGCGAAGCACGTGCAGATGAAGAAGAGCTCGTCCCAGATCCCGAGGGCGTTCGTGCCGAGGAACAGGCGGAAGATCGAGCCGGCGTCGGTCGCGGCCGGCCAGTTCTGGTAGACGCCCGTCGACACCATGTAGACGGGCAGGATGAGGTAGCCGAGCACGACGATCCCGACGAGGTAGCCGTACTCCCGCTTCGTCCAGCGCTTCCCGGTCAGCACGGGGAATCGCACCGCGTGGTCGCGGAACCAGAAGCGCGACGCGAGGTACGGCCCGAGCACGGCCACGATGAGGGCTGCCCCCATCACGAGCATGTGGCCCCACTCGATGTTCGTGCTCACCTCCACGAGGCTCACGACGAAGACGCCGAACGCGATGAGCGAGAGGTCCCGTCCGAGCGACCGGTCGACGAGGAACGCGACGCCGACGGCCGCGAGCAGCACGAGGTACGCCCACGGTCGCCAGTGCACGCCGAAGAGCAGGAACCCCGAGAGGGACAGCAGAACGCCGGGAACGAGACGGATGAGCCTGTCGCTCATCGTCCCGTTCCCGGCGTTCGTGGCCGCAGATCCGGAGAGGGTCGTATCCGTCATGTTCTCGCCCGTCTCCGTGTCCGTATCGCGATCAGTGCGTGTCGACGGCGCTGATCTCGGAGCGGTCGCCCGACCACAGTGTGTGGAAGGTGCCCTCCTTGTCGACGCGCTTGTAGGTGTGCGCTCCGAAGAAGTCGCGCTGGCCCTGCACGAGTGCCGCCGGGAGGCGGTCGGCTCGCAGTCCGTCGTAGTACGAGAGCGACGACGAGAACGCGGGCGCCGGGATGCCGGCGTGCGCGGCCGTCGCGACGACGCGGCGCCAGCTGTCCTGCGCCCCAGCGACGGCGTCGCGGAAGTACGGGGCCGTGACGAGCGCCACGAGGCCGCTGTTCTCGGCGTACGCCTCGGTGATGCGGTTGAGGAACTGGGCACGGATGATGCAGCCGCCGCGCCAGATCTTCGCGATCTCGCCCTTCCGGATGTCCCAGCCGTACTGCTCGGCGCCCGCGACGATCTCGTCGAAGCCCTGCGAGTAGGCGATGATCTTCGAGGCGTAGAGCGCACGGCGCACGTCCTCGATGAAGGTCTCGGGGTCGTCGACGGTCCACGCGTCGCTCGGTCCGGGCAGGTCCGTCGCGGCGGCACGCTGCGCCGGCTTCGAGGAGAGCGAGCGGGCGAACACGGCCTCGGCGATGCCGGAGACGGGGATGCCGAGGTCGAGGGCCGTCTGCACGGTCCAGGCTCCGGTGCCCTTGGCTCCGGCCTGGTCGAGGATCACGTCGACGAGGGGCTTGCCCGTCTCAGCGTCGACCTGGCGGAGCACCTCCGCCGTGATCTCGATGAGGTAGCTCTCGAGCTCGCCGGTGTTCCACTCGGCGAAGACGTCGGCGATCTCGGCGGGGGACTTGCCCGTGCCGCGGCGGATGAGGTCGTAGGCCTCGGCGATGAGCTGCATGTCCGCGTACTCGATGCCGTTGTGGATCATCTTGACGAAGTGGCCGGCGCCGTCGGTGCCGACGTGCGTCACGCACGGCTCGCCCTCCGCGACGGCGGCGATGGAGGAGAGGATCGGGCCGAGGGTCTCGTAGGACTCCTTCGAGCCGCCCGGCATGATGCTCGGGCCGTTGAGCGCGCCCTCCTCGCCGCCGGAGATGCCGGCGCCGACGAAGTGGATGCCCGTCTCGCGGACGGCCTTCTCGCGCCGGATGGTGTCGGTGAAGAGGGCGTTGCCGCCGTCGACGATGATGTCGCCGGGCTCGAACACCTGTGTGAGCTGGTCGATGACCGCATCGGTGCCGGCCCCGGCCTTCACCATGATGATCGCGGTGCGCGGGGTCTGGAGGCTCGCGGCGAACTCCTCGATCGTCTTCGAGCCGACGAAGCCGGCCTCGGGGTGCTCGGAGAGGAGTGTCTCGGTCTTCTCGAACGAGCGGTTGTACACGGCGACCGTGTTGCCCTCGCGGCTCGCGAGGTTCCGGGCGAGGTTCGAGCCCATCACCGCCAGTCCGACTACTCCGATGTTGGCTGTTGCTGCTGCGTTCTCCGCCATGGACGGTACTCCTGTCGATTCAGTTCTCGTGAGGTCGCGCGCCGTCGACGGGCGCAGTCGATCCTTCCTCAACGATACCGATGATCGGACGGGATACCCTGCGGATGACCCCGACGCTCGGACCGCCCCGCTCGGGCAGCGGGGGTCTGGCCGGGGGGTCTGGCAGGGCGGGGGGTCTGGCAGAGTGGGGGATGGCCGCCCCACCGACGACGTCAGGAGCACGGACGCATGAGCGACACCCCGAGCGAATCACCTTCACCGACCCGACGGCACCCGCACGTCGTCGTGATGGGTGTCTCGGGGGCCGGCAAGAGCACCATCGGCGCTCTCGTCGCCGCATCGCTCGGCGTGCCCTTCGTGGACGGCGACTCGCTGCACCCCCTAACGAACGTCGAGAAGATGGCGGCGGGCCACCCCCTCGACGACGACGACCGCTGGCCGTGGCTCCGCACCGTGGGGGCCGCTCTCGCGTCTGCCGGCGACGGCGGGCTCGTGATCGCCTGCTCAGCGCTCCGCCGCTCGTATCGTGACGCGATCCGTGAGGAGGCGCCCGAGACCGTGTTCCTGCATCTGCACGGCGAGCGGGACGTGCTCGCCCACAGGCTCGAGGGCCGCAGCGACCACTTCATGCCGGCGAGCCTCCTCGATTCGCAGTTCGCGACGCTCGAGGAGCTCCAGGACGACGAGCGCGCGGTCGTCGTGGACGTCGACGCCGAGGTCCCCGCTATCGTCGACGCCGCGGTCGAGGGGATCGGCGCGCTCTGACGACGGCCCCGTCCCGGTCCGTCCGCGTCTCGTCGGTTCGGGGCGCGCCAGCCGCGTGGGGTAGACTCTCCCACTGAACTTCGGCGAGGGAACCCGTCACCGCTTCGGCGGCAGCGGGAACCGTTATCGACGCGGTGAGCGGGCTTCGCGGCTTTTCCTCACGCGCTATGCGTTCGAGTTGATACAACAGTCCCGCCCGGGACCGGCGACGCCGGTTCTGTGCGACACGATCTGGGCCCTGAACGGTCCGCTAGGAGAAACACCATGTCAGACGACAACAAGGTCATCACCGAGGTCCGCGAGTCCTTCGGTAAGGGAGCGGCCCGCAAGATCCGCGCCGCCGGCAAGATCCCCGCCGTCATCTACGGCCACGGCACGGACCCGCAGCACGTCACGCTGCCCGGCCACCAGATGCTCCTCATCGTGCGCAAGGCCAACCAGGTCATCACGCTCGACATCGCCGGGAAGGAGCAGCTCGTCCTCGTCAAGGACGTGCAGCGCGACCCGGTCCTCTCGATCATCGAGCACATCGACCTCATCGTCGTCCGCAAGGGCGAGAAGGTCACGGTCGACGTGCCCGTGCACGTCGAGGGCGAGTCCTACCCCGGCACGATCGCGAACCTCGACGCCACGTCGATCTCGCTCGAGGTCGAGGCCACCCACATCCCCGAGCGCGTCACCGTCTCGGTCGAGGGCCTCGAGGAGGGCGCGCAGATCACCGCAGCCGACGTCACGCTCCCCGCTGGTGCGACGCTGCTCAGCGAGCCGGAGACGCTCATCGTCGGCATCACCACGCCGCCGGCCCCGACCGAGGACGACCTCGCGGCCGACGAGGCCGCTGCCGAGGCCGGCGCCGAGGCCGGCGTGGACTCCGACGAGTCCTCCGACTCCGAGTAGTCGACCCTCTTCAGCACCGCACCCATGGCGGACGTCTGGCTCGTAGCCGGGCTCGGGAATCCCGGGCCCGGCTACGCGGCCAACCGTCACAACGTCGGCCAGATGGTGCTCTCGGAACTCGCCGCCCGCATGGGCGCACGGTTCTCGCGGCACAAGACGCCGAACCTCGTCGCCGAGGGACGCGTCCGCCCTGGCGGTCCGAAGCTCGTGCTCGCCGCACCCACCACCTACATGAACGAGTCGGGTCGAGCGGTCTCGCCGCTCCTCGACTATCTCTCCATCCCGGCCGATCGGCTCATCGTGATCCACGACGAGCTCGACATCCCGTTCGACACCGTGCGCATCAAGAGCGGCGGCGGTCACGGCGGTCACAACGGGATCCGCGACATCATCAAGGCCACCGACGCGGCCCCCTTCGTCCGGGTGCGCGTCGGCGTTGGCCGCCCTCCGGGCCGGCAGGATGCAGCCGACTTCGTGCTGAAGGACTTCTCCTCCACCGAGAAGCAGAGTCTGCCGTCGCTCATCGCCGATGCGGCGGACGCGGTCGAGGCGATCGTCGACGAGGGCCTTCTCTCGGCGCAGCAGCGCTTCCACGCGCCGCCCGCCTGATCATCCGGTCCACCCGCGCTACCCCAGCCCCGGTGTCGGTGGTCCCGCGTAGACTTCTCTGGTGACTCTCCAGGGCCTGATTCCTGCGCTTTCGCGCGCCTCCAGCTTCCAGAAGGCCCTCGGCTACGCCGGTCGTGATGCGGACTTCTCCGCCACGGACGGCCTCCGTGCGCCTCTCCTCGCCGGTCTCGTCGAGGCGCGTCGTGCCCGTGGCGAGTCCGGCGCCCTCCTCGTCATCACGCCGACGGGGCGCGAGGCCGAGTCCCTGCGCGCATCGCTCGCGAGTCTCCTCCCCGCCGCCGAGATCATCGAGTTCCCCGCGTGGGAGACGCTGCCGCACGAGCGGTTGAGCCCGAGTGCCGAGATCGTCGGCAAGCGCATCCACGCGTTGCGGCGCATGCGCACCTGGAACGGAGCCGACCCGCTCATCGTCACGGCCTCGGTGCGCGCGGCGTTGCAGCCGATCGCCGACAACCTCGCCGACGTCGAACCCGTCGTCCTCACGGCCGGAGCGCGCGGGGAGGACCTCCGCGTCATCACCCAGCGTCTCGTCGAACTCGCCTACGTGCGCGTCGACATGGTGTCGCGGCGCGGCGAGTTCGCCGTGCGCGGCGGCATCCTCGACGTCTTCCCGCCCGTCGCCTCGCATCCCGTTCGTGTCGAGTTCTTCGGAGACGAGGTCGAGACGGTCCGCGCCTTCAGCGTCGCCGATCAGCGCTCGCTCCCCGAGAAGCTGCAGAGCGTCGAGCTGCCGCCCAGCCGCGAGCTCCTCCTGAGCGACGGCGTGCGCCAGCGGGCGTCCGAGATGGTCCACGAGTTCCCGAGCCTGTCGTCGATCCTCGAGAAGGTCGCGAACGGCATCCCGGTCGAGGGCATGGAGTCGCTCGCGCCGGCCCTCGTCGACCGGCTCGTGCCTGTGACGCACTACATCCCCGTCGGCTCCGCGATCGCCGTCGTCGCGCCCGAGCGCGTCGCCTCGCGCTCCATCAGCCTGTCGGAGACGAACCGAGAGTTCCTCGCCGCGGCGTGGAGTGCGGCCACGGCCGGTGCCGAGGCGCCGATCGACCTCGAGAGCGGCGAGTTCCTCAGCATCAACACCCTCAACGAGTCGCGTGAGAAGCGCGGGAAGCGTGAGCCGTGGTGGACGATCAGCTCGTTCCAGATGGGTCCGTCCGACCTGCCGGTGGACGCGGACGGATCGCCGGTCGACATCGATGCGGACGAGATGCTCACCGTGCGGGTGGACGGTGAACCCGTCCCGAGCTTCTCCGGAAACGTCGACGGCGCCGTCGACCACGTGGCCGAACTCCTGCAGTCCGCGTGGTCCGTCGTCGTCGTGTCGCAGGGCGCTGGCCTCGTGGAGCGCGCGCGCGACGTGCTCTCCGAGCGCGGGCTCGCCGCCCGCATCGTCGACGTCCTCCCCGAGGAGACCGAGCCAGGGGTCGCGTACCTCCTGCAGGCGTGCGCCGACCACGGTTTCGAGATGCGCGAGGAGAAGCTCGCGGTCATCGGCGAGTCCGACTTCTACGGGCGGTCGGCCGGGTACGACTCGCGGTCCGTCAAGAAGCTCGCGTCGCGTCGCAAGAACGTCGTCGACCCGCTGCAGCTCACGGCGGGCGACCACGTCGTGCACCAGACGCACGGCATCGGCCGCTTCGTCGAACTCACACAGCGTGAGGTGTCGTCCGGCGGCCGCAACCCCACGAAGACGATGCGCGAGTACCTCGTCCTCGAGTACGCGCCGTCGAAGCGCGGCTACCCGGGCGACCGCCTGCTCGTGCCCACCGATCAGCTCGATCTCCTCACCCGATACGTCGGGGGAGAGGCGCCGGCTCTGTCGAAGATGGGCGGCAGCGACTGGGCCCAGGCCAAAGGCAAGGCCCGCAAGGCCGTCCGTGACATCGCCGTCGAGCTCGTCAAGCTGTACTCGGCGCGTATGGCGTCACGCGGGCACGCCTTCGGGCCGGACACGCCGTGGCAGCGCGAGCTCGAGGAGGCCTTCCCCTTCGCGGAGACACCCGACCAGCTCACCACGATCGACGAGGTCAAGCGCGACATGGAGAGCCCGATCCCCATGGACCGCCTGCTCTCCGGCGACGTCGGCTTCGGCAAGACCGAGGTCGCGGTGCGCGCGGCGTTCAAGGCGGTGCAGGACGGGAAGCAGGTCGCGATCCTCGTGCCGACGACCCTGCTCGTGAAGCAGCACTTCGAGACGTTCCAGGAGCGCTTCGCCGGTTTCCCCGTGCACTTGCGCGCCCTGAGCCGCTTCCAGACGGACAAGGAGGCGAAGGAGACGCACGACGGACTCGAGCGCGGGACCGTCGACGTCGTCATCGGCACGCACCGCATCCTCACCGAGAAGGTGCGCTTCAAGGACCTCGGTCTCGTCATCATCGACGAGGAGCAGCGGTTCGGTGTCGAGCACAAGGACGCCCTGAAGAAGCTCAAGACCAACGTCGACCTCCTCGCGATGAGTGCGACGCCGATCCCGCGCACCCTCGAGATGGCCGTCACGGGCATCCGCGAGATGTCCACCCTCGCGACCCCGCCGGAGGAGCGGCACCCGGTGCTGAGCTTCGTCGGCCCGCGCAGCGACAAGCAGATCGCCGCCGCGATCCGTCGCGAGCTCCTGCGCGAGGGTCAGATCTTCTTCGTGCACAACCGTGTCTCGAGCATCAACCGGGTGGCGTCGGAGATCGCCGAGCTCGTGCCGGAGGCGCGCATCGCGATCGCCCACGGCCAGCTCTCGGAGCACGTGCTCGAGCAGGTCGTCGTCGACTTCTGGGAGCGGCGCTTCGACGTCCTCGTCTGCACGACCATCATCGAGACGGGCCTCGACATCCAGAACGCGAACACGATCATCATCGACCGTGCCGACAAGTACGGGCTCAGCCAGTTGCACCAGTTGCGCGGTCGGGTCGGTCGTGGCCGCGAGCGCGCCTACGCGTATCTCCTCTACGACGAGTCGAAGCCGCTGTCGGAGACGGCGAACGACCGTCTCTCGACGATCGCCGCGAACAACGAGCTCGGCAGTGGAATGCAGGTCGCCCTCAAGGACCTCGAGATCCGCGGTGCCGGCAACCTGCTCGGCGGGGAGCAGGCCGGTCACATCGCGGGCGTCGGTTTCGACCTCTACCTGCGGATGATCGGCGAGGCCGTCTCCACCTTCCGTGGCGACGTCGCGGAAGGTCAGACGGAGCTCCGCCTCGAGCTCCCCGTCGACGCCCACATCCCGGACGACTACGTCGACAGCGAGCGACTGCGCCTCGAGGCGTACCAGAAGCTCTCGGTCGCGAGCGCCCCGACGTCGGCCGACGACCAGATCGATCTCGTCGTCGACGAGCTCACGGACCGCTACGGCGAGCCGCCCGCCGCGGTGGCGACACTCGTCGAGGTCGCCCGCCTGCGCCGACGGGCCCAGAAATCCGGGCTCGGCGAACTCGTCGCGATGGGCAGCAACCTCCGGGCCGCGCCCGTGGAACTGCCCGACTCCCTGCAGGCACGGATGCGCCGCATGTACCCGCAGGGCAAGTTCATGAAGCAGACGAACGCTCTCGTCGTGCCCATGCCGCGAGTCGATGGCGAGCCGCTCGCCGACCACGACCTCATCGCCTGGGTTCGTCAGTTCCTCGACGCGATGGTGCCGCTTCCGAAGGACGAGAAGTCGAAGGAGTCGGCCGAGCGCACCGCGTGAGGCGCTCGGCGTGACGCGCGCGACGCGATGGCGCTCGGACCGGCCGAGCGCGCCTCAGCTTCCGCGCTGGTACACGTCCGGGATGCCGTCGGCGTCGGCGTCCTCCGCCTCCTCGGCGGCGACGCGCGCGTAGTGCCGATTGCGCAGGCCGAGGACGACGGTCGCGAGCAGGGCGGCGATGAGCGAGGCGAGCAGGATGCCCACCTTCGCGTGGTCGTCGTGCGGGCTGCCCTCGCCGAACGTGAGCCCGGCGACGAGCAGCGAGACGGTGAAGCCGATCCCGGCGAGGAGGGAGACCCCGATGAGGTCGATCCACCGGACGGCGCTGTCGAGGCTCGCGCGAGTGAGCGTCGTGAGGAGCCACGTCACGCCGGTGATGCCGATGACCTTGCCCACCACGAGCCCCAGGACGACGCCGATCGTCACCGTGTCGGTGAGCGCAGCGGCGAACCCGTCGCCCACGACGGTCACGCCGGCGGCGAAGAACGCGAACACGGGCACGGCGAAGCCCGCCGAGATCGGACGGATGCGGTGCTCGAACACCTCGGCGAGTCCCGGCCCGGCCTCGGGTCCCCCCGCCGCCGCGCTGCGGATGACGGGGACGGTGAACGCGAGGGCGACGCCCGCGATCGTGGCGTGCACGCCCGAGGCGTGGACGAGCGCCCACGCGGCGAAAGCGATCGGCACGAGGATCACCCACCCCGTCCAGATGCGACCGCCGAAGAACCGACGGTACCGCTGGACGAGGAATCCGAACAGCGCGATCGGCACGACGGCGAGGGCGAGGGCGACGAGGTCGATGTCGTCCGTGAACACGAACGCGATGATACCGATGGCGATGAAGTCGTCGACGACAGCGAGGGTGAGGAGGAAGATCCGCAGAGCCGCGGGGAGCTTCGAGCCGATGATGGCGAGGACGGCGACGGCGAAGGCGATGTCCGTCGCGGTGGGGATCGCCCACCCCCTGACCGTCTCGGGGTCTCCGGCGTTCACGAGCGCGTAGATGAGAGCCGGAACGATCACGCCGCCGACCGCTGCGAGCACCGGGACGACGGCCGTCTTGGGATCGCGGAGGTCGCCGGCGATGAACTCGCGCTTGAGCTCGAGGCCGACGATGAAGAAGAAGATCGCGAGGAGGCCGTCGGACGCCCAGTGCCCGATGCTCAACTCGAGGTGCCACGGCTCGTAGCCGAAGGTGAGGTCGCGGAGCGCGTAGTAGCCGGGGGACGCGGGCGAATTGGCCCAGATCAGCGCGGCGACGGCCGCGATGAGCAGGAGGGTGCCCCCGACGCTCTCCTTGCGGAGGATCTCGTCGATGCGGAGGGATTCGCCGTAGGTGCCACGTCCGAAGACGCGCCGACGGACCGGGGGAGTCGGGTCCAGGGGAGGGGTGTCGAGAGGAGTGCTGTCCTGAGGGGCGTCGTCGGTCACGGGGGTCCTTCGAGGTACGCGAACGGGAATGACCGCCGCGATCCGCGGCGGGCCGACCAGACTTCCCGGCTCTCCGGCATCCATTCTACCGTCCGGCCCGGCGTATCCTGGCCGGACGGCACGGCGGACGGATGGAGAGATCATGACGGCGGCGGATCCATCTGACGTGGTGGCGACCCTTCGCGCAGGGTTCGACGCGGGGCTGACGAAACCGCTCTCCTGGAGGAGAGCGCAGTTGCGTGCCCTCCGTCGTCTCCTCGTCGAGTCGGGCCACGATCTCGAGCAGGCTCTCGCGCTCGACCTGGGGAAGTCCGCAGCGGAGGCTCAGGTCTCGGAGATCGGCGTCGTCGTCGCCGAGGTCGACCATGCCCTCCGCCACCTCCGACGCTGGGCGCGCTCCGTCCCGGTCCCGGTCCCCGTCACACTCGCGCCGGCCTCTGCCCGCGTCGTCCCTGAGCCCCTCGGCGTCGTCCTCGTGATCGGTCCGTGGAACTATCCCGTCCAATTGATCCTCGGTCCGCTCGTGGGTGCTCTCGCCGCGGGGAACGCCGTTGTGCTCAAGCCGAGCGAGCTCGCTCCGGAGACGAGCGCCATCCTGGCACGCCTCGTGTCTCGACACCTGGACCCGCGAGCGGTCGCCGTCGTCGAGGGCGGCGCCGAGACGACGACCGCGTTGCTCGGCCGGCGCGTCGACCACATCTTCTTCACGGGAGGGGGTGCCGTCGCCCGCATCGTCGCGCGTGCAGCCGCCGAGAACCTGACGCCCACGACGCTCGAACTCGGCGGGAAGTCCCCGGTGTGGATCGACGACACCGTCGACATCGAACAGGCCGCGAGGCGTCTCGCATGGGGGAAGTTCATGAACGCCGGCCAGACGTGCGTCGCCCCGGACTATGTCCTCGCCACTCCAGCCGTCGCGTCCCGGCTGACGGGAGTGCTCGCCCGAGCCGTCGAGTCCTTCTACGGAGTGGACCCGTCGACGAGCGCGGACTACGGCCGCATCGTGGCCGATCGCCACGTGGAGAGGCTCGCCGGGCTGCTCGAGGGGCAGCGCGTGTCGGTCGGCGGCACGGTCGATCGAGCCGCGCGCTACATCGCTCCGACCGTCGTGGACGGTACGCGCCTCGACTCGGCCCTCATGGAGGAGGAGATCTTCGGGCCGATCCTGCCGATCGTCCACGTCCAGGACCTCGACGAGGCCATCCGCGTCATCCGTTCCCGCGAGAAACCGCTCGCGCTCTACGTCTTCAGTTCCTCCCGAGAGGTCGAACGACGGATCCTGCGGGAGACGTCCTCCGGTGCCGTCGGCATCGGGGTGCCCTCCGCGCATCTCCTCGTTCCGGGACTCCCGTTCGGCGGGGTCGGCGCGAGCGGCTCCGGCGCCTACCACGGCAAGCGTTCCTTCGACACGTTCACCCATGAGAAGGCCGTGCTGAGGAAGCCTCTCTCCCCGGACACCGTCGCTCTCGTGTATCCGCCGTTCACGGCGCGCCGCGAAGGTTTCATCAGGCGCGTGATCGCCCGTACCGGCGCGAAGAGACCCTCGTGACCGACCGGATCGCTCGCCAGGACGGGTCGGAGGCGTCGACGGCCTCGGTCCTCCCGCAACTGTCCCGTCTCGTCGTGGCGATGGAGGACGTCCTCGATCGCTGCGTCTGGAGCCGGACGATGACACACGAGTCGTTGCTCACCTACCTCATCGAGGAGAGCTACGAGCTCGTCGACGCCGTCGAGTCCGGCATCGCGGACGACGTGCGAGAGGAGCTCGCCGACGTCCTGCTCCAGGTCGTGTTCCACTCGGCCATCGCCGCCCGGGAGCCAGGGGAGGGATTCGGCATCGAGGACGTCGCCGCCTCGGCTGCCGACAAGATGATCCGTCGCCACCCGCATGTCTTCGCCGGAGTGGAGGCTCCCACCGTCGACGACGTGCTCCGCGTGTGGAGCGCGGCGAAGGCTGCGGAGAAGGCGGACCGAGAGAGCATCATGGATGGGCTCCCCTCGTCGCTCCCGTCCCTCGCGCTCGCCGCGAAGACCATCGGGCGCATCGATCGCGCCGGCCTCTATACCGACGTGCCCGATGCCGACGTGCCCGATGCCGACGTGCCCGGTGCCCCCTCGACGGGCACGACCGGTGCGATCACAGACGAGGCCACCCTCGGCCGCCTCCTCCTCGGGATCACCGCGGCGGCGTCGCGCGCGGGCCTCGACCCGGAGCGCGCCCTGCGGAGGGCGACGGTCGAGCTGCAGGACGAGGTGAGGGCGACCGAGTCGTCACGACGCTGAGGGACGCGGTGCGATCGGGGCCCGCGTGCCTTCAGGCGATGCGCTGCCCACGAGGCAGTCGTCTCGCGGGGGTGCGTGTGCGTGCCACACCCCAGGCCAGCAGTCCTGCACCGATCAGGACGTGCGCGGCGAGACCGACGAACCACGACGGCGTCGTCGAGTTCCAGATCTCCTCAGACGTGCGGTAGCCGTCGTCGATCGGGTACCCGTTGCCGTAGTCCTCGCACTCGTCGTAGACCGTCTCCGTGTCGGGAGGGAGCTGCGCGCCCCGGACGCCGACGGCCAACTGACTGAAGAGATCGCTCGGGTTGCCATCCGCGTCGAATTCGCCCGACGCGGCATCCGCGAGTACGACGTAGGGGTTGGCCGCGAGGATGCCCCAGACGAGGTCGTAACGGGGCGTCTGGTATGTCGTCACCTCCGGGGGAAGGCACACGGGTGGCTCGGTCGAGCCTTCCTCCGGGTAGGTCTCGTAGTCGATGCCGATGTAGGTCGACCGGACCTCCGTCTGGACGGCCGTGCCCGCGAGGCCGAACGCGATGAGGGTGCCGACCGACAGACCTGCGACCACGAGATAGGTCGCCGCGACGGAGAACAGCGGCCTCGTGATGACCGCGGACAGTCCGACTCCGACCGCCGAGACGACGGCGAGTTCCACGAGCAGGACCAGGATCGACGCGACGACGGCGTGCGCTGGCACGGATCCGAGAGCGAAGGACGAGAGCAGGAAGGGCAGCGACACCACCAGGAACGCGAGCGACGTGAGCCACGAGGCGAGGAACGTGCCGACCACGATCTGCGTCGTCGACACGAGAGTGACTTGCGTCGTCGCCAGGGTTCCCGCGTCCCTGTCGCCGTTGATCGCGGCGCCGCTGAGCGCCGGTGCGAGAAGTGTTCCGAGGAGGAGGACGAAGTAGACGATCGTCGAGAAGAGGAAGCCCCCGTTGTCGGTGCCGGAATCCACCAACCAGAGGAGCGCCGTGGTGACGGCGACGAGCAGCGTGAAGAGGCCGAGGAGGACGTAGAGGGCGATGCCGCGGACGCGCTGAGCGAGTTCGAGCGCGACGACGACGCGGACGCCATGGGCGAAGGGGATCATCGTTCGTCTCCCGGAGTCGTGGCGTCGGTCGTGGCGGTGGTCGTGACGTCGGTCGCGTCGCCGAGGCTCTGGAACGTGCGCTCGAAGTCCCCGACGGCTGGAGCGAACGTCGTGATGCGGACGTCGCGCCTGACGAGGTCGGAGAGGAGCGACGCCGCGTCCTCGTCGGACGAGAGGGGGACGAGCACGGCGTCGCCGATCACGGAGGTCGTCGTGGGATCGATGCCGAACTCGTTCAGGGCGTTCGACAGCAGTGCCCGGTCGAGCGCTCGAATGCGCCACGGTCTCGCGGCCGTCGCCGCTCTGGCCAGTCGCTCGGCGCTCACGGTCGCGCCGGCTTCGACGTACACGGCGTCATCGGCGAGCTCCTCGAGCTCGGAGAGGACGTGGCTCGACACGAGGACGGTGCGTCCGTCGCGAGCGAGTCCGCGAACCAGCTCGCGCAGGGCCACGCGTGCCGCCGGATCGAGCCCAGACGCCGGCTCGTCGAGCAGGAGCACCGCGGGATCGTGCACGAGCGCACGGGCGAGCGAGAGCCGCTGCTTCTGCCCGCGAGACAGTGCCCTGGTCGGGGTCTCCGCGAGGGTCTCGAGCGACACGAGCCCGATCAGTTCCCGTGCGCGGTCCGCCGCGCGCCGGGTCGACATGCCGTACAGGCGCGCGGTCGTCTCGAGCGCGCGGCGCACGGAGAGCGTGTTCCAGGATCCGAGGACGTCGGGCATCCAGCCGATCGCGCGGCGCACGTCGGCTGGCGAGCGCACGGGGTCGTGGCCGGCCACGCTGATGGTGCCGGCGTCGGGTGCGAGCAGGGTCGCGAGCATCAGGAGGAGCGTCGTCTTGCCGGCGCCGTTCGGACCGATCAGTGCGGTGACGCGACCGGGGCGTGCCTCGAACGTCATGTCGCGGACCGCGTGGACGTCGCCGAATGACCGACGGAGGCCCGTCACGACGATCCCCTGTTGAACCTCGGCAGGCGGGGGCGATGAGACGATGGGCGTCTGCGACACGGGCACCTCCGGGCGTCAGGGGACGCCGGTCGTCGCCCCTCCACGGAAACGTAGCAGGTGGGCTCGACGGTCCGGGGTTCGCTCACATGACAGAATCGGAGCATGGCTTCACCGATCTCCCCGCCGCGGGGAATGCGCGATTTCCTGCCGGCCGAGAAGGCGCGACGGGAGGCGGCGCTGGGCATCATCCGGCGCGTCTACCGCGCTCACGGCTTCGACGAGATCGAGACGCCCGTCGTGGAGGATCACGCTCGGCTGCACTCCGGCCTCGGCGGAGACAACGAGAAGCTCGCCTACTCCGTGCTGAAACGGGGGCTCGATGCCGACGCGTTGCGTGCAGCGGCCGACGGGGGTGGAGCATCCGCGCTCGCCGATCTCGGGCTGCGTTTCGACCTCACCGTTCCGCTCGCGCGGTTCTACGCGAGTCACCGCGCCGAGATCGCTCCGGTCTTCCGGTCCCTCCAGGTCGCGCCGGTGTGGCGCGCCGAGCGCCCGCAGAAGGGGCGGTACCGCCAGTTCGTCCAGTGCGACATCGACATCATCGGGGAACCCGGTCCGCTCGCCGAGATCGAGCTGCTCTCCGCGACGTCCGCTGCGCTGCGCGAGCTGGGCATCCGTGGCTTCCGGATCCGCATCAACGACCGGCGCCTCCTCGTGGGCATGCTCGAGGGCTTCGGCTTCGCGGAGGACGAGCACGCCGGCGTTCTCATCACGGTCGACAAGCTCGACAAGATCGGCCACGACGGCGTGGTCGCCGAACTGCGCGACCGTGGCGTCACGCCGGCAGCTGTCGAGGCCCTCGAGTCCTTCTTCCGGCGCCCGCAGACCAAGGAGTTCGTGCCCTTCGGGGAACGCCAGGTGCGTCGTGCCCTTCCGGACGGCGCCGACGACGCCGTCGTATCCCAGCTCGTGGCCATCGGCGCCGCGGCGACGACGCAGTCCCGCATCGACGACCCGCCCCCCGGTGACCCGCAATTCGCTCGCGACCTCGTCGTCTTCGACCCGTTCCTCGTGCGCGGAATGGGCTACTACACCGGGCCCATCTTCGAGATCGAGCACCCGGACTTCGGTTACTCGCTCGGCGGCGGTGGACGGTACGACGGGATGATCGGGCGTTTCCTCGGGCAGGACGTCCCGGCGACCGGGTTCTCGATCGGCTTCGAACGGATCGTCGACATCGTCGCGTCCGACGGAGATGATGCGAGCGGCTCCGTCGTCCTCGTGCACGATGCCGACGCGGATCCCTCCCTGCTTCTCCGCCTCAAGTCGGAACTCATCGACGGCGGCGCGACACGTGTCCGGTTCGAGCGGCGCACGAAGAACCTGAAGGCGCTCCTCGACCGGGTGGCTGCCGACGGCTTCGGCCGTTTCGCGAGCATCCCGAAGGACCCGGCTGGGGACCTCGCGGCGGCGGGACTCGAGTTCCGCCCGCTTGCATGAACAGTCGCTGAACGCGTGCAAGGGCGCCGTCGGTGCCCTCGCTAGACTGACCGACGTGGGTGCGGATCACCCACGACCCCACACTGACGAGGAGATACACCGTGGCACTCATTGAGGCTGTAGCAGCTCGCGAGATCCTGGACTCGCGCGGCAACCCGACCGTCGAGGTCGAGGTCCTGCTCGAGGACGGCACCGTCGGGCGCGCGGCCGTTCCGTCCGGCGCGTCGACCGGAGCGTTCGAGGCGTACGAGCTCCGCGACGGAGACTCCTCGCGCTACCTCGGCAAGGGCGTCCAGAAGGCCGTCGACGCCGTCGAGGACGAGCTCGGCCCGGCCATCGAGGGCCTCCCGGCCATCGACCAGCGCCTCGTCGACCAGGCCCTCATCGAGGTGGACGGCACCGAGAACAAGAAGCGCGTCGGTGCCAACGCGATCCTCGGAGTGAGCCTCGCCGTCGCGAAGGCCGCGGCCGACTCCGCGGACCTCCCGCTCTACCAGTACCTCGGTGGACCGAACGCGCACGTCCTGCCCGTGCCGCTCATGAACATCATCAACGGTGGCGCCCACGCCGACACAGGCGTCGACATCCAGGAGTTCATGGTCCTCCCGGTCGGCGCTCCGACCTTCTCCGAGGGCCTCCGCTGGGGCGTCGAGGTGTACCACGCGCTCAAGAGCCAGCTGAAGTCGAAGGGTCTCGCCACGGGTCTCGGCGACGAGGGCGGCTTCGCCCCCGACCTCGCGAACAACCGTGCGGCGCTCGACCTCATCATGGAGGCCATCACCGCCGCAGGCTTCACACCGGGCACCGACCTCGCGCTCGGGCTCGACGTCGCGTCGAGCGAGTTCTACTCCGACGGTGCCTACCAGTTCGAGGGCAAGGCGCTCTCGGCCGAGGAGCTGACGGCGTACTACGCGGACCTCGTCGCCTCGTACCCCCTCGTCACGATCGAGGACCCGCTCGCCGAGGACGACTGGGCGGGCTACGCCCACCTCACCCCCGAGCTCGGCTCGAAGGTGCAGATCGTCGGCGACGACCTCTTCGTCACCAACCCCACCCGTCTCGCCGACGGCATCGCCCGTGGCGCGGCCAACTCGCTGCTCGTGAAGGTCAACCAGATCGGCACGCTCACCGAGACGCTCGACGCCGTCGCGCTCGCGCAGCGCTCCGGCTACACGGCGATCCTCTCGCACCGTTCCGGCGAGACCGAGGACACCACGATCGCCGACCTCGCCGTCGCGACGAACGCCGGTCAGATCAAGACCGGTGCGCCTGCTCGGTCCGAGAGAGTCGCGAAGTACAATCAGCTTCTGAGGATCGAGGAGTTGCTCGGTGCCGGGGCCGTGTACGCGGGCCGCTCGGCGTTCCCCCGCTTCACCGCTTAGGAGACGTCTCCACCGGACTCCCTCGGTCACTCGGCGCTCACGCGCTGTCGGACCGGGGGAGTCCGTCGTTCCCGGGCACCTGAGGTTCCATCGGGTGGAGCGCCAATCGAGAATCGAGAGGTATGGCCAAGATCACGAAGAGCACGCAGACGACGTCGAAACGACCGTCGTCCGCATCGCGTGAGCCGCGAGTACCCGTATCGACGTCGACAGGTGCCGTGTGGCTGCGAGGGATCCGGTTCTCGGGCTTCTCGCTCCTGATGATGGGTCTGCTCGTCCTCGGAGTGGTCGTCCTCGCCCCCAACATCTCCGCGTTCGTCGAGCAGCGTCAGCAGATCGCCGATCTCAACGCCCAGTTGACGGAGGACGGGGATACCGTCGACCGGCTCACCGCGGAGCGCGAGCGTTGGAACGACAAGACGTTCATCATGACCCAGGCGCGCGAGCGCTTCTTCTATGTGAAGCCGGGGGAGGTGAGCTTCCTCGTCATCAACGACCTCGATGCCGCCGCTCTCGCCGATGTGGACGAGCCGGTGAGCGACGAGCTCACGACGACGGACACCGACTGGACCGAGGCTCTGCTCGCGTCCCTCCTGAGTTCTGCGTACGCCGAAGAGGTCACCACTCCAGAGGGATAGATCCGGTCGGCCGTCCGTGGCTCGACGTACGCGGGGCGGTCCTGCGGGATAATCGAAGGATGACGACCGACGCGCCTGCCCCTCGTTCCTTCGCGGACCCGGCGACGGACGACGATCTCCGCGTCCTGCGCCAGCAGCTCGGGCGTCCGGCGCGCGGAGTTCTCGGCATCGCCGCCCGGTGTGCGTGCGGCCGTCCGACGGTCGTCATCACGGCCCCGCGGCTGCCGGACGGGACGCCGTTCCCCACGTTCTACTACCTGACGCATCCCGCGGCCACATCGGCGATGTCGGCGCTCGAGGCGACACAGGTGATGCCCGAGTTCGCCGCTCTCCTCGAGGAGCCCGAGATCGGTCGGCAGTACCGCGCGGCGCACGCGCTCTACCTCGCCGATCGCGAGTCCGTCGAGGTGGTGCCTGAGATCTCCGACTTCTCGGCCGGAGGCATGCCGACACGCGTGAAGTGCCTCCACGCCCTCGCGGCCCACGCCCTCGCGGCCGGCCCCGGGGTGAACCCGATCGGCGACCTCGCGCTCGAACGCTCGTCGTGGAGCCCGTCCCGCTGCCAGTGCGTGATCGAGGAACCCGTGCCGGACCACGACTGATCGCGGTCGCCGCGCGGGGGTCATGAGGGAGTGAATCACCTGTGAAAGCGGCTGATAGACTCGTCCCGCTCGGTGCCGTCGGAGCCACCCGGCCTTGCTCGCGGGCGGCCTGCAAGATCACCATCTGCCAGAACCTCATCTGCCAGAAAACCCATTGACCGAGTCAATACCACACACGTGTAGGAGAGCATTCACCGTGCCCAAGATCCTCATCGTCGGCGGCGGCTACGCCGGTTTTTACACCGCTTGGAAGCTGGAGAAGCAGCTTCGCAAGGGTGAAGCCGACGTCACGATCGTCGACCCCCTCCCGTACATGACGTACCAGCCGTTCCTCCCCGAGGTCGCCGCCGGTTCGATCGAGGGCCGCCACGCCGTCGTCGCGCTGCGTCGCCACCTCAAGCGAACGGAGGTCGTCACGGCTCGCGTCACGGCGATCAACCACGCCGAGAAGAAGGCGACCATCACGCCGAAGGTCGGTGAAGCCTACGAGTTCGACTACGACATCGTCGTGGTCACAGGCGGTGCGGTCTCCCGAACGTTCCCGATCCCCGGAATCGCGGACAACGCGATCGGCCTCAAGACGATCGAGGAGGCTGTGGCGATCCGCGACCGCATCCTCGCCAACTTCGACAAGGCCGCGACGATGCCCGCCGGTCCCGAGCGCGACCGTCTGCTGACGGTCGTCGTCGTCGGCGGCGGTTTCGCCGGTATCGAGGTCTTCGCCGAGCTGCGTTCGTTCGCGTCGGCACTGCTCGGCTCCTACCCCCAGCTCTCCTTCGACGACGTGCACTTCCACCTCATCGAGGCGATGGGCCGGATCATGCCGGAGGTCTCGCTGCCCACGAGCCACTGGGTGCTCAAGAACCTCGCCGAGCGCGGTGCCCTCGTCCACCTGGACACGCAGCTGCAGTCGGCCGTCGACGGCAAGGTCGAGCTGTCCACGGGCGAGAGCTTCGAGTCGGACCTCATCATCTGGACCGCCGGTGTCATGGCGAACCCGCAGATCGTCCGTAACAGCGACCTGCCTGTCGAGGAGCGTGGACGCATCAAGGTGCGCACCGACCTGCGGGTCGGTGACGAGGACACCATCGTGGCTGACGCCTGGGGCGCCGGCGACATCTCGGCGATCAAGGACCTCAGCGGCGGTGGCGTCGGTGGCTACTGCGTTCCCAACGCCCAGCACGCCGTGCGCCAGGGCAAGCTGCTCGCGAAGAACCTCGTCGCGACGCTCCGCGGCGAGGAGCCGAAGGACTACAACCACAAGAACCTCGGCGCGGTCGCCGGCCTCGGCCTCGGCATCGGCGTGTTCCAGTCGGGCAAGATCGCGATCAAGGGTCTGCCCGCGTGGGCAGCACACCGTGGGTACCACGGCCTCGCGATGCCCACATGGGAGCGAAAGTTCCGCGTGATCTGGGGCTGGTGGAACAACCTGTGGCTCGGTCGCGACATCGTCGGCATCGAGGCGCGCGAGCACCCTCGCGCCGTCTTCGAGGAGTTCGCCTCCCGCCCGAAGCCCCCGGCTGCGGCCGAGACTCCGGCGCCGGCAGCGGTACCCGCCGAGAAGAAGCCTGCCCGCAAGGCACCGGTGCGCAAGGCTCCGGCCAAGAAGGCTCCGGCGGACGCCGCACAGACGGCCGAAGCGCCGGGCGCTGGTGCAGCCCCGGCTGAGTCGTACGGTGGAGCGGCCGAGGGCACGGACGACGCGAAGAGCGAGTCCGTGTCGGCCGACAAGTAGTTCGAGCACCCACACGACGACGGGTCGGGCCCTGCGCCCGGCCCGTCGTCGTTCTTCCTGTCGTTCCGGCACCGTTAAGGTAGTCGAGAGCCGCGAGAGGTCATCGTCCGGCCGGCCCCCGTAGCCCAATCGGCAGAGGCAGGCGACTTAAAATCGTTTCAGTCTGGGTTCGAGTCCCAGCGGGGGCACCCGTCGGTTCCCGACGCGCTCATCGACTCCCGGTTGTGCCCGATGACTCCCGATTTGGGGGGACACCAGCCCCGGACCATGTGCACGCGGGAACGGTGTCGTCCTGCCAGACTGACCTCATGACACCGACGGACGGCAGGAAGCGGATCGCACCGATCCGGCTCCTCGGTCTTCCCAGCGCTCTCGTGATCGACGTGCGGGAGCACGGAGTACCGGGAGCCGCACCATTCCCGAACGTCCTGCGCGTTCCGATGTCGGAGATCAGCGATCGATTGGTCGAGCTCCCCTCGGAGACGCTCTACATCGTGTGCGAATGGGGCCTCAAGAGCAGTCGCGTCGTCGCCTACTTGTCGGGACTGGGCTTCGACGCGGTCGATGTCGAGGGAGGGCTCGCCGCTCTCGACGGCGAAAGCGCTGCCGAGAGCGCCCCAACCCTCTGACGCGCGTTCTCATCCCGTGCGTCCGCGGCGCCCGTGTCCTCGTCCTCGAGGATCGGTGCGACGTGGCGGCGCCAGATCCACAGGGACGCGCTGACGGCGATCACGGCGACAGCGACGGCGGTCCCGCCGGACGTGATGCTCGACGTCATCTCCGGGGTCCGGGAACCGAGCTGGACGAGCTCGACGGTCACGACGACGAAACCGATACCGAACCAGGCCGGTCGTGATGCTGCCCAGAGGCTCTGTCCGGCGGACGCCCCCACCGGGATCATCATGAGCGCTGCGGATCCGAGAGCCGCTGCCGTCACGAGGTTGAGCGTCTCGGTGACGAGGCTCGACGCGAAGCCGCCGTCGAGGGAGAGGACGCTGCCCAGGGCCCACGATGCTCCGCCCAAGCCGGCGAGAGCGAGGATCCGAGCGGCGGCGACACGGCCTTCGGTCGCGCGACGCACGACGAGCGCGGTGGAGGCGGTCAGGACGAGGGCGAAGAGGAGCGGCGGCTCGAGTCCGAGGATGCGGGAGGTGGCCACGGAGACGGCGATGATCGCGAATCCGCGCGGATCGACGGTGGTGTGGATCCGACCGGCACCGAGCAGGCGGGCGACGACGGCCGGAGCGGCGACGGAGACGAGGGCGACGAGGAAGGTCGCCGTCACGGAGGCGAAGAGCAATCGTGCGTAGGCGGGGGTCCCGTCGACGGGCTTCGACAGGATCAGGAGACCGGCGACGGCGATGAGGGCCGCCACGACGGTGGTGACAGAGGAGGGGACCGGCCCGACGCGTTCGTCATCCGTGACGCTCCGGCGGTTGCGCCCCGTGAACCGGGGTGTCCTCGACGGGAGGAGGTAGCCGGTTCCAGGCGTCCGCGTCGGGCCTGCTCCCGACCCTGCGCCGGCCCCCGTGACCAGCTGCGTGCTGAGCGCGATTCCGGCGAGGACGAGGGCGGCCAGGAGGAAGGTCCCCACCCACCCGGAGACGGAGCCTGAGGAGAAGAGGGGGGCCCGAGGCGTCGTGAAGGGCGTCGCCGCATCCCAGGCGTCCCCGCCCCAGGGAGAGGCCTCGGGGGAGGGGGCCGACGGCGACGACGGTGTGTCCGGCGTGGGCTGAGCCGGTACCGGGGTCGGTTGAACCTCCGTCGGGGCCGGAGTCTCGGCTGGCTGATCGCTGGGGCTCGGGATCGAGGGTGTCGGCGTCGCGCTGGGGGAGGGCGTCGTGCCTCCGACCACGATGTCGACGGCGCTGCTCCCCGAGCTCGTGTTGTTGGCGATGTCCCGCTGGATCGCCACGATGCGCAGGTCGCCGCCCGGAAGGCGGGCGGCGACGCAGGACCAGACCCCGCCAGACACGATGGCCTGGCAGACGGAGGACGAGCCGGCGAACACCGTGACGGTCGCACCGTTCTCACCCGTTCCCTCGAAGCGGGCGTCGGTCTCCGCGAGCGACGACCCGCCGGTCGGGCTCGACAGTGTGGGCGGGGACGGGGCCGTGCGGTCGAGGACGAGTTGCCTGGCGGCCGATGCGTCGGACCGGGCGGACGGCGCGAAGGAGGCCACCTGGGTCGCCGTGATCCGATACGCCCCGTCCGCGGCTCCTCCGGTGAGGAGGCACGCCCAGGCTCCGCTCGTGTCGGCTTTGGAGGTGCACGTCTCGCCGGACGACGCCGTGACGGTGATCGTGGCGCCGGGGATCCCCGTGCCGCGGACGAGTCCGTTCCCCGGAGTGGATCCGCCCGAGGCGATCGTCGGCGGCGGAACGCTCGTCACGGAGATCGTCACGCGGGCGTCCGCACCCGACCCGTCGGCGTCGGTCGCGATCGCCTGGATGGTGACCGCCCCGTAGCCGAGCGTGACCGAGCAGGAGAAGCTCGTGGCCGGTGAGGCATCGACGACGCAGAGGACGTCGCCAGCGCCGTTCTGGATCTGGACCCCAGATCCGGCCGTCTTCGATCCCGAGACGGTCGTCGATGCCGAGGTGATCACCGCACCGTCCGTGGGAGCCGTGAACGTCGGCGCCCCGATCTCCGGTTCGTCTGGCGCGATGGTCGAGGGAGACGGTGTCGGTCCGGGATCGGTCGCGGCGTTGGCGACCGCCGCTCCGCCGCCGAGCGACACGACACTGATGCCGGCGGCGATGAGGACGACGGCGGCGAGAATGCGGAGAGACGAGAGGAACGGGGGGAGACGTCTCGACGCGGCCGGGATGGAGGCTCGACCGGATCGGGACCCCGCCGCCCACGACGCTCCCTCGATGCGCACGGCTTCGCGCTTCGCCGTTCCCTGCTCGGCCACCTCACCCTTGTCTACGTGGCCGCAGGCGCAGGGTCAAGCGCACTCGCCGTTTCGTGACGTGCCGTTAACCGGGTACTCGGCTGTAGGGTGAGCCGGAGACGGAGGATCGATGCCCCTTTCCCTTGAACCGATCGGGCCACGTGCCAGCGCAGACAGAGCGCCTTGGCGGGACGGGCAGGCGTACTGGGGCGCCATCGGTGCCGCGACGCACGACCTCGATGCGCCGGTCGGTGTCCTCCACTCCGGCGCCCTGCGCTTCAACGCCCACGACATCGTCAGGCGTGCGGAGGGGAAGCCCGTCCGGATCGCGTCGAAGTCCCTGCGTGTCCGGTCCGTCGTGGAGTCACTGCTGCGTCTCGACGGCTTCGCCGGTGTGCTCGCCTACACCCTGCCGGAGGCGCTGTGGCTGGCGGACACGATCGACGACATCGTCGTCGGCTACCCCACGGCCGACCGTGCTGCGATCGACAGGCTCGTGCTGTCGCCCGAGGCGGCTGCCCGGGTCACGCTCATGATCGACAGCGTCGATCATCTCGATCTCATCGACGCTGTCAGGGCCCCGTCGGAACGCGAAACCGTGCGCATCTGCGTGGAGCTCGACGCGTCCTGGCGATCCGGCGGACCGCTCGGCACGGTCGGTGTGCACCGCTCGCCGTTGCATACGGCCGACGACCTGGAGCGCGTCGCCCGCGCCGTCGTCGATCGGCCAGGGTTCGTGCTCGTCGGGGTGATGTCCTACGAGGCCCAGATCGCCGGTGTCGCGGACAGCGGGGCGAACCGTGCGTACAACGCCGCGGTGGCGTACATGCAGAGGCGTTCGATGGCCGAGCTCGTGGAACGGAGGGGGCTCGCGGTCGAGCGGGTCCGCCGTCTCGCTCCCCTCGAGTTCGTGAACGGAGGGGGCACCGGTTCGCTCGAACGCACCACGCGTGACGACTCGGTGACCGAGCTCGCCGCGGGGAGCGGAATCTTCGCCGGCCGCCTCTTCGACGCCTACACGCGTTTCAGCCCGGCACCCGCGGCCGGCTTCGGGCTGACGGTCGTCCGCCGGCCGACGGACGACGTCGCGACGGTGCTCGGCGGCGGTTTCATCGCGTCGGGACCACCGGCCCCCGATCGTCTCCCCACACCCGTCTCGCCGTCCGGACTTCGCTTCATCCCCCGCGAGTCCGCCGGTGAGGTGCAGACGCCCCTCGTCGGTGCGGCCGCTCGGGACCTCCGGATCGGTGACCGGGTCTGGTTCCGCCACGCCAAGTCGGGCGAGCTGTCGGAACGGCTCGATCGATTCGCGCTGCTGGACGACGACGGACACGGTCGGCTCAGCGTCGTGGACGAGCTGCCCACCTACCGCGGAGAAGGGAAGACCTTCGTATGACGGCGACAGGAGCGCTGTGGCGGAACTGGGCCCGCACGGAATCGGCGCGGCCGATCCGTGTCGAGCGGCCGTCGAGTCCCGGGGCCGTGCAACGTGCGGTGCGTGCAGCCGCCGGCTCGGGGCTGCCCATCAAGGCGGCGGGCGCCGGCCACAGCTTCACGGGCATCGCGGTGGCGCCCGGGGTTCTGCTGGAACTCGACGACCTCAGCGGTCTCGTCGAGGTGGATCGCGAGCGTCGCCTCGCGACCGTCCTGGCCGGAACGCGGTTGTCGGACCTCTCCCGTCTGCTCTCGCCGCACGGGCTGGCGCTGCAGAACCTCGGCGACATCGACCGCCAGACGATCTCCGGAGCGATCTCCACCGGGACTCACGGCACGGGGATCGGATTCTCCGGTCTCGCGGGGCGCGTGCGAGGTGTCAGCGTCGTGACGGGGGACGGTTCCCTCCGACGGATCTCGGTGGACGAGTCTCCCGAGCTCCTACCGGCGTTCGCCCTCGGACTCGGAGCACTCGGAGTGCTCGTCGACGTCACCCTCGAATGCGTCGACGCCTTCGTCCTGAGCGCCGTCGAGGCTCCCGAACCGCTCGAGGCGACGATCGCCGACGCCGAGCGACGCGCTCGCAGCGTCGACCACTTCGAGTTCTACTGGTTCCCCCACACGCGTGTCGCCCTGACGAAGACGAACACGCGGATGCCGACCGGGAGCGCACGCGCGCCCCTCGCTCCCGTCAAGCGGTGGGTGGACGACGACCTGATGGCGAACGGCGTCTACCGGGCCGTGTGCGCGGCGGGGACCCTGCTGCCGGTGGCGGTACCGAGTCTCAACCGCGCGGCGACGCGCCTCACCGGTTCGAGACGCTTCGCGGACCACTCGCACCGCGTCTTCACGACCACGCGCACGGTCCGGTTCGCCGAGATGGAGTACGCCCTCCCGGTCGCAGCCCTCCCGGCCGTGCTCGAGGAACTCGCCGCGCTCATCGAGGAGCGCCGCTGGAGGATTTCCTTCCCTCTCGAGATCCGGTTCGCCGCGGCCGACGACCTCTGGCTCTCCACCGCGAGCGGTCGGGAGTCCGCCTACGTGGCCGTGCACCGGTACTACCGCGACGATCACGAACCGTATTTCCGGGCGGCCGAGGAGATCTTCCGTCGCCACTCGGGCCGGCCGCATTGGGGGAAGATCCATTACCTCGGGGCGGATGAACTCCGAGAGCTGTACCCGCACTTCGACGACTTCGTCGGCCTGCGGAACGAGGTCGATCCACGTCGGGTGTTCGCGAACGCCTACCTCGATCGTGTGCTCGGACCATGAACGCGTGCTCCTCCGCGAGCCACGGCGTCGACTCGGGATACCCGTCGGTGCGGGGCCGGCGCTCCCTGAGGGCGCGCCGGAAGGCGCAGTAGACTGACGTGGTCGTGGCGCACAGCGCACACAGATTCCGGACACACGAACTACTGAGGGAGCCCGAGCATGGAATGGCTCATTCCTGTCCTGATCATCGTCGCGGTCGTCGCGGTGATCGCCATCTACTTCTGGGTGACCTACAACTCGCTCGTGGCGCTCGGGGTGCGAGTCGATGAGGCCTGGAGCGACATCACGGTTCAGCTCAAGCGTCGCGCGGATCTCATCCCCTCCATCGTCGAGACCGTGAAGGGGTATGCCGCCCACGAACGCGGCGTCTTCGAGAACGTCACCCGTGCGCGTGCCGAGACGCTCTCCGCCAGCGGGCCGGTCGAGGCCTCGGCCGCCGAGAACCACATGCAGCAGGCTCTCCGGTCGGTCTTCGCCGTGGCCGAGGCCTACCCGCAGCTCCAGGCCAGCCAGAACTACCTCCAGCTGCAGAGCGAGCTCGTCGACACCGAGGACAAGATCCAGGCATCGCGCCGATTCTTCAACGGCGGGGTGCGCGAGTTGAACACGAAGATCAAGGTCTTCCCGAACAACCTCGTCGCCCGTCAGCTCGGCTTCACCGGCCGCGACTTCTTCGAGGTCGCCGACGGCGCTGCGATCGCCGAGCCGCCTCGCGTCCAGTTCTGAGGCCGGCGGCACCTCCGGCGGCTCGTCGTCCTGACGGCCTCGGCATCCTCGCGACCGTTCCGCTCTGACTCGTCCGCGTGCACCGCAGCGTTCCTCCTGTGCCTCCGTGCACGCGTCGGTGCGTGAGCGCATGCCCCGATACCTGCGTGCTTGCCGCGGTAGGTCTGTGCTTGCCGCGGTAGGTCTGTGCTTGCCGCGGTAGGTCTGTGCTTGCCGCGGTAGGTCTGTGCTTGCCGCGGTA